>NZ_CP136704.1:0-2982500 GCF_032924845.1 Tritonibacter scottomollicae | reverse complement strand
TTGCGAAGGTAGTTTGCCCTTATCGGATTGGGCGGGCTGCTAAGTAGTCCCTGGAAATAGCCCTCCATCAGACCGTACCCTAAACCGACACAGGTGGACTGGTAGAGAATACCAAGGCGCTTGAGAGAACGATGTTGAAGGAACTCGGCAAAATACCTCCGTAAGTTCGCGAGAAGGAGGCCCGGGTCCTACGCAAGTGGAATCCGGGGGCACAAACCAGGGGGTGGCGACTGTTTATTAAAAACACAGGGCTCTGCGAAGTCGCAAGACGACGTATAGGGTCTGACGCCTGCCCGGTGCCTGAAGGTTAAAAGGAGGGGTGAGAGCTCCGAATTGAAGCCCAGGTAAACGGCGGCCGTAACTATAACGGTCCTAAGGTAGCGAAATTCCTTGTCGGGTAAGTTCCGACCTGCACGAATGGCGTAACGACTTCCCCGCTGTCTCCAACATCGACTCAGCGAAATTGAATTGCCTGTCAAGATGCAGGCTTCCCGCGGTTAGACGGAAAGACCCCGTGCACCTTTACTACAGCTTCGCACTGGCATCAGGATTGTGATGTGCAGGATAGGTGGTAGGCATTGAAGCAGGAACGCTAGTTCCTGTGGAGCCATCCTTGAGATACCACCCTTCGCACTCTTGATGTCTAACCGCGGTCCATTATCTGGATCCGGGACCCTGCGTGGCGGGTAGTTTGACTGGGGCGGTCGCCTCCTAAAGCGTAACGGAGGCGCGCGAAGGTTGGCTCAGAGCGGTCGGAAATCGCTCGTTGAGTGCAATGGCAAAAGCCAGCCTGACTGCGAGACTGACAAGTCGAGCAGAGACGAAAGTCGGCCATAGTGATCCGGTGGTCCCGAGTGGAAGGGCCATCGCTCAACGGATAAAAGGTACGCCGGGGATAACAGGCTGATACTGCCCAAGAGTCCATATCGACGGCAGTGTTTGGCACCTCGATGTCGGCTCATCTCATCCTGGGGCTGGAGCAGGTCCCAAGGGTACGGCTGTTCGCCGTTTAAAGAGGTACGTGAGCTGGGTTTAGAACGTCGTGAGACAGTTCGGTCCCTATCTGCCGTGGGTGTAGGATACTTGAGAGGAGTTGCCCCTAGTACGAGAGGACCGGGGTGAACGAACCACTGGTGGACCAGTTATCGTGCCAACGGTAGTGCTGGGTAGCTATGTTCGGAAAGGATAACCGCTGAAGGCATCTAAGCGGGAAGCCCCCCTCAAAACAAGGTATCCCTGAGGGCCGTGGAAGACCACCACGTCAATAGGCCGGAGATGTAAGTGCAGCAATGCATTCAGTTGACCGGTACTAATCGCCCGATTGGCTTGATCTGATCCAGTAAAAGACAGCCACACCAAAAACGCATACACAAAACTTGGACAACTCGTTGACCTCCTAAAAACAAGGTCAAAACGTTGATTTGCTAGACAAAAAAAGTCTAGCGGGGTTCTTATTCGGTTTGGTGGCCAAAGCACAAGCGAAACACCCGGTCCCTTCCCGAACCCGGAAGTTAAGCGCTGTTGCGCCGATGGTACTGCATCTTAAGGTGTGGGAGAGTAGGGCACCGCCAAACCTAATAAGAACCCCAATACTCTCAAAACGAAAACAAAAAAAACAAACACCGCGGGATGGAGCAGCCAGGTAGCTCGTCAGGCTCATAACCTGAAGGTCGTAGGTTCAAATCCTACTCCCGCAACCATCGTTCCCGACGAAGCCCTCGCAAAACGCGGGGGCTTCGTTGCATCCAGTCCCCCAAACGCAGAATACTCGCAAGTTCCCCAATAAGTTCAATGGTATGGCCATTGCGTGCTGCCGTGTCCGGCTACCGCCGGATCGGCGTCCTGTAGCAGCGCAAGGGCATGAGCATGAACCACAAGAAGCTCTACCGGATCTACCACCAGGAAGGGCTGTCCGTGAAAAGGCGAGGCGGTCGCAAGTGAGCGCGTGGCACAAGGAACCCGATGGTCAACCAGACACCGCAGTAAGCGCGCCGGATGCTTAAGAAACTTGAGGGCGTCGCGCCCGGCCCGCTTGCGCCGGACGAGAACCCGAATTCCCTAACCCAACCTGCAGACCTTCGTTATGACTGACTGAGCGGCAGGAGGTAGGTCACTGCTAGACATGCCTCCGGCAGATCTTCCCTTTGGGCGCAGGCAGATCATCCTCAACAAACCAGAAAGGGTCCAACGGAAGACCATAGACACCCAGAGCTTGCTTCACCGAAAAACCGCCGCATAATCACACCAACCAGATGAGCCAGGTCCGCTCTTAGCTCAGGCTGCCATCTGTCACATAATTCCCGAAGATGGGCAGTGTCGAATGACAGATTTTGATTGGACAGAACGCTTCGAGGGCACGGCCGCTCTACCTGTTGATGTGCGAAGGCGATTGAATGCAACAGCGCGCATTCTCAAGTTCTCACGCGGCGATCAAGTCTTTGGGCCCATGAGCGTGCCTGACGGTTTGTTCTTTCTGTACGAAGGCCGTATCCGCGTATCACAGAGTTCGGAGAACGGGCGCGAGATCGTATTGTACCGTGTGGATGCCGGCGAGAGCTGCGTTCTGACGACCGCCTGTATGCTGGCTGAAGAGGCTTATAATGCCGAAGGCGTTGCTGAAACTGATGTAACCGCCATCCTGTTGCCCAAGACTGCCTTTGATCGCCTTGCGGCGGAAGAAGACGCGTTTCGCAACTTTGTGTTCGCGGCCTATTCGCGCCGTTTGATCGACCTGCTACGCGTGGTGGATGACGTTGCCTTTGGCCGGATCGACGTGCGTCTGGCTGAGCGACTTTTGACGCTTGGCCAAGGCCGGAAAGAGGTTCATGCGACTCATCAGGATTTGGCGAGCGAGCTAGGAACCGCGCGTGAAGTAATTTCACGTGTGCTGCATGATTTTCAAAAACGTGACCTGATCGCGCAATCTCGCGGCGTGATAAGCTTGTCAGACAAGATGGGTCTCGCCACGATCGCGCAAAGTGCATGACGCGGTTACAGGGTCGTCGACTTGCGTGACAATGTCACTGAAGGGGCGCTGATAAAGTCATATGTGTTTATCAGTTTTTCACCTGAGGAGACGATCATGTCCACCAACGTCGGCACCTTCGACCGCATTCTACGCGCCATACTTGGCGTCGCGCTCCTATATCTCGCCTTTTTTAGCGGTTTGCCCGCCTTCGACGCTGGCCTGTCGAAAATAGCGGCCGCTGGTGTTGGCGGTGTCATGCTGATTGTCGCAGCGCTACGCATGTGTCCGCTTTATAGCATCTTCGGTCTTAGAACCTGCAGGGTGTGCTAATGGAGACGGCATTCGCACCCTTCGCCTCATTTGGCGGTGGCCTCGTGATTGGTCTTGGCGCGGTATTCTTGATGCTTGGGTTGGGGCGGATCCTTGGGGCAACTGGGATCATGTC
Source organism: Tritonibacter scottomollicae (assembly GCF_032924845.1). Taxonomy (NCBI): domain Bacteria; kingdom Pseudomonadati; phylum Pseudomonadota; class Alphaproteobacteria; order Rhodobacterales; family Paracoccaceae; genus Tritonibacter; species Tritonibacter scottomollicae. The sequence goes on along the minus strand of NZ_CP136704.1, from coordinate 2,979,087 downwards.
CGGTCTGGTTCTACCGCAAAACCGCAGCGAGGCTGCGTGGCGGGGCGCTCTGGTCGTCGGCATGATCGCGGCTCCCGGAGTGATCTTCCTTGTGAGCGGCAGCATGCCTCAGGTCGATGTGCCCGTCAGCCCGGCCATGATCGCCATCGGCGGCGTCATTGTCGGACTTGGGGCAAGTCTCGGGTCGGGATGTACGTCTGGCCATGGCGTCTGTGGGCTTTCGCGGCTGTCCATCAGGTCGCTTGTCGCGGTCCCGACCTTTATGGCTACGGCCGCCATCACCGTTTTCATCATTCGCCACGTGTTTGGAGGTTGACCCGTGAAAGTGATATTTGCTGGCCTGACGGGTCTTGTCTTTGGCATCGGAATCGCAGTTTCGGGCATGATGAATCCGGCCAAAGTTCTGAATTTCTTTGATGTCGCCGGGCGATGGGACGCAAGCCTTGCCTTCGTGATGGGCGGCGCTTTGATTGTGACCGCATTGGGCTACCGTCTGGTTTGGCGGCGCTCAAAGCCAGTGTTCGACGACCAATTTCAGGTACCGGGCAGTACTCGGATTGATCGTAAGCTTCTCGGCGGTTCTGCTTTGTTCGGCATCGGATGGGGGATCGCTGGCTTTTGTCCGGGTGCGGCGCTGCCTGCCCTGGGAACGGGGCGCTGGGAAGTGGTGTTGTTTGTCGTTGCAGTGATCGTGGGTCTTGTCCTCAGGCGTGTTTTGGACAACCTGTGGCCTGCTCGTGTCCCGCAATGAGATGTCGTATCTATATCCGAGCGGTCGACAGTGCGATGATGCACCTAGGCCGCAATCAATGACCGCGTTTGCAAGCAAGGAGACCCAATATGACCTATCCTGTGAACATGGAAGTCAAACCTGACGTTCAGGCCTTCTTCGATGCAGCAACAAATACAATCAGCTATATCGTCAAAGATCCGGCATCCAATTCCTGCGCGATTGTCGATAGTGTCATGGACATCGATTATGCTGCGGGCCGGATCACCTTCGATCACGCGGATGAATTGATCCGTCAGATTGAAGCCCGAGGCCTCAAGCTCGAATGGATTATCGAGACGCATGTACACGCGGATCATTTGAGCGCGGCGCCCTACATCCAGGACAAACTGGGAGGGAAGATCGGAGTTGGCGAAAAAATTACTGTCGTGCAGGATGTGTTTGGAAAAGTGTTCAATGAAGACACAGCATTCCAGCGTGATGGTAGTCAATTTGATGCCCTGTTTAAGGATGGCGACACCTACATGATCGGCCACATGCAGGCCTTCGCCATGTACACGCCGGGTCACACACCCGCCTGTATGGTGCATGTCATGGGCAACGCCACCTTCGTGGGAGATACTTTGTTCATGCCCGACGGAGGCTCGGCCCGTTGTGATTTCCCCGGCGGTTCTGCTGAAGAACTCTATGAGAGCATTATGAAAGTGCTCGCTCTGCCGGATGATATGCGCCTGTTCATGTGTCATGACTACGGTCCCAACGGACGCGATATTCAGTGGGAAACCACGGTGGCCGAAGAAAAGGCTCACAATATCCATGTCGGCGGCGACAAGACGAAGGACGACTTCGTGAAGTTCCGCACCGAACGTGACGCGCAGCTGGCGATGCCCAAACTGATCATTCCGTCGCTGCAGGTGAACATGCGCGCGGGCGAGGTGCCGACGGACAAGGACGGGAACCCGATGCTCAAAGTGCCGGTGAATGGTCTGTAAGTGCAGCACAGGTCATGGACGTCAGCACTGCCTCAGCAGGAAGGACCGTCAGTGCGCCTGTCATGCGCGCAGGCATGAACGATATCGGCGCGGTTGGCGCTGACGTGACGGAGGCCGCCCGACGTATTCCGGCTGATAACAAGACACTCACCGACAGACTGTTCCCCGTTTCCCTTGGAAAATCTGATGCGCGATGCGGCTGGCATCTGGGTGGCGGCGGTTTCGTCTCAGCCTTTTCCCGCAAGAATGGATGGATCGGCAAACTGCGCATTTGGTGTAGGTTATGCCCCTTATTGAATTGACTCTCTGATGATCTCTTTTTCACGCTATCTGCCGATCCTCTCCTGGGGGCGGCACTATGACCGCAGTGCGTTGTCCAACGACATGGTCGCCGCAGTGATCGTCACGATCATGCTGATCCCACAATCTTTGGCCTATGCGCTGCTGGCTGGCCTCCCGCCCGAGGCAGGGATCTACGCATCAATTGCGCCGATTATGCTCTATGCCATCTTTGGGACCTCGCGCGCATTGGCCGTGGGGCCGGTCGCGGTGGTGTCCTTGCTGACGGCGTCTGCAATTGGGCAAGTGGCAGAGGCAGGGACAGCTGGCTACGCCATTGCGGCGCTTACACTCGCGGGGGTGTCGGGGGTGTTTCTTCTACTCTTGGGTGTCTTCCGCTTGGGGTTTCTGGCCAATTTTCTGAGCCACCCGGTGATCGCGGGCTTTATCACCGCCTCGGGTATCCTGATCGCGACCAGCCAGCTGAAACACATCCTCGGTGTCAGCGCCCATGGGCATACATTGCCGGAAATGCTTGGATCACTCTTGGCTCATCTCGATCAAATCAACTGGATCACAGTCGTGATCGGGACAAGCGCGACGGGGTTCTTGTTCTGGGTCCGGGGCAATTTGAAACCTTTGCTGAAAGGGCTGGGGGCCGGACCGTTGCTGACGGACCTCGTGGCCAAGTCGGGCCCGGTCGCAGCAGTGGTGGCGACAACGCTTGCAGTCTGGGCATTCGGGCTGGATCAGGCAGGGGTGAGCGTTGTGGGTAGCGTGCCGCAAAGCCTGCCTCCCCTGACGTTGCCCGGCCTGTCCCCGGATCTGATAAGTGCGCTCTTGGTGCCTGCAATCCTGATTTCTGTAATCGGTTTCGTCGAGAGTATTTCCGTTGCACAAACACTGGCCGCCAAGAAGCGTCAGCGGGTCGATCCGGATCAGGAGCTGATCGGGCTGGGCGCGGCTAATCTGGGTGCAGCCTTCACGGGGGGCTTTCCGGTCACGGGAGGTTTTTCACGGTCCATCGTGAATTTTGATGCAGGGGCCGAGACACCAGCCGCGGGTATCTACACCGCCATCGGTCTTGCAATCGCATCCTTCGCGTTGACACCTTTGGTCTTTTATCTGCCGCAAGCGACCCTTGCGGCGACGATCATCGTCGCGGTGCTGTCGCTTGTGGACTTTTCGATCCTGAAAAAGACATGGGGCTATGCGCGGGCTGACTTCACGGCCGTTGTCTCCACCATTTTGCTCACTCTTGGCATGGGGGTGGAAGTGGGCGTCGCCAGCGGCGTGGCGATTTCGATCCTGCTGCATCTCTACAAGACGTCACGACCTCATGTGGCCGAGGTCGGGCTTGTCCCCGGCACCCAGCATTTCCGCAACGTGAAACGGCATGCCGTTGAAACCAGCCCCCATGTATTGAGCTTGCGGGTGGATGAAAGCCTCTACTTCGTGAACGCGCGCTTTTTGGAAACACTCGTGCAGTCTCGCGTCACAACCGGATGCGACATTAAGGATGTTGTTCTGATGTTTTCCGCAGTCAATGAAGTGGACTTTTCCGCGCTGGAGAGCCTCGAAGCCATCAACTTGCGGCTGATCGACATGGGGGTTGGGCTACACTTGTCAGAGGTTAAGGGGCCGGTGATGGACCGCCTGCAAAGAACGCATTTTATTGATGAGTTGAACGGTGATGTGTTTCTCTCACAATTTGATGCATGGACTCATTTGATGAGCGCGAAGCCTACCGCAAGGTAGCTGGTGCTTGAGTCGCCTGACTTCTGGTTCTGACCGAAGCGACGAATTGTAGACCTGCTGAGCATTGGCCCAGCGAAAGTCAGACCACCAGTCCTTGGCGCTTGAGGCTTTCAAGTTCTTCGGAAATCGCGTGGGCGAAGGCTTCACCGACCGCACTTAGGGGGCGGTCGCGCGGTACGAATTGCGCAATGTCCCAAGTGATTTCGGGAATGAGTCGATGCGCAGTGACCTTGTCGGGATCAATCAACCTTATGGCGACAGGATCGACAATGGCGACTCCGACGCCACGCTCAACGAGCCGCACGACGCCGTGCAGTGTGCGCAGTTCGGCAGCAATCGTGCGGCGGACGTCGATGGTGTCCATCATGTTGTCTACGCGTTGCCGCAACGGGCTGTCGGGGGAAAGATCGATAAACCATTCCTTGCGCAGGCGCGGCAGGGGAATTTCGTCTTCCTGTCCCAAGGGGTGGCCCTTCGGCATGATGCAGCGCGCGGTGCACCGGCCCAACGGTCTTGCGTCGCCGCCAAAGGCGTCGGCATTCAGGGTGATGCCGAAGGCAAGATCACAGCGCTGTTCAGAGATCATCCGCAACAGTTCTGCCATGCCGACATCAACGATCTGCACTGTTGCATGTGGATGCGTTGCACGGAATCGCCGCAACGCATCAAGCAGGAATGTATCGCAGAAGACCGGTTGAGCGGCGATCACCAGGTGGCCAACTTGTCCGTTGGCGATGGCAACCGCTTCTTGTTCCAGGTCGCGCAATCCCGCCAGATGGCGCATCACGGATTGGTGGAAACGGAACGCCTCCGGAGTAGGGGTCAACCGGTTCCGTTTACGCAAGAAAAGCGAAAAACCAGTTTTGTCTTCAAGGCCTGAAAGCAGCCGGCTGATCATCGGCTGGCTTGTGTCCATATGCTCAGCCGCGAGCTTCACGCCGCCAAGGCGCATATAGGCGTCGAAGGCCTCCAACTCGCGTGTCTTGTACATGGCAACTCCTCAGTATGCATTTTGTGCAACTTATAACTGCCCATTGTCAATACACGCATACTGTGGATGGTGTCGCTGATCCAACAGTTCCGGGCTTCCCGGACCAGACGTGAGGTTACAATGAAGAAACTAATCGGATCGATCGCCCTAGCCGTGATCGCAGCAACTGGCCCCGCAGCGGCCCAGACCTACCCCGAACAGGCCGTGACGCTGGTGGTGCCTTACGGCCCCGGTGGCGCCTCAGACCTCGCCGGTCGCGCATTGGCAGAGACGGCACCGTCCGCGCTCGGTCAACCCGTGACAGTGATGAACCGGCCCGGCGCAGGGGGCATGAATGGCGCGCGGTCTGTCGCACAGGCTGATGCAGACGGCTACACGCTGTTGCTGGCGCGTGTTGGCATGGCGCTCTCGCCTGCTGTGACACCGCAGTCTGCCGTGGCTTGGGACGCCTACACGTTCCTCGGCATGCTGGAAGCAACACCCATGATCCTCGCCGTGCGTGCGGATGCTCCCTACGAGGATGTTGAGGGGCTGGTCGCAGCAATCAAGGACAGCCAGGGCGGCATGACCTATGCGGCGTCGGGCGCAACAGCGATCGATGGCTTTACCACGCAGGCGCTGCTGGCCGACAATGATCTTGACCCGCTGACGGCGGCGACACTGGTGCCCTACAAAGGGGGCGGCGCGTTGGCGACGGCGCTGCTGGGCGGTCACGTTGATTTCGTCGCGATGGCGGCGGGTTCACTGATGCCACATATCGAAAGCGGCGACCTGAAGGCGCTTATGGTTTTTGCGCCCAAGCGCATGGACAAGCTGCCCGACGTCGCAACCGCACAGGAGCTGGGCTACGAGAACGCGGGCCAGATCACGGGCTGGAGCGCGCTTTATGGTCCCAAGGATTTGCCGGAAGACGTCATTGCAAAATGGGACACGGTTCTCGGTGATGTGGCCACCAACGAACAATGGCTCGAGCTGGCCAAACGTCGTGGCTCCATCTCGACAGTCGGTGATGTCGACATGACCGATTATGCCAAGACGCAATACGAGCTGTTCAACGGGCTCGCGCAGGATTTCGGCTACCTGCCCAACTAAGGGCACGCCCTCTGGGCCGCTCGACAACACGCAGGCGCGGTCCCGATGGGGTCGCGCCGCTTTCCTCGCAAGAGGACTTCTTCTCCAGGAGCATCGCTATGACTAAGCCCGTTCTGCGGGGGCTGATAATTGCAGCTTTCTTCGCGCTTACCGCCTTCGTTCTGGTTCCCGTATTCGTCCCCCGTCCCGCGTTTATTCCGGGCTTTGCGCCACCGCCGGACATGTGGCCGCGTACCGTATCAACGATCGGAATCGGACTTGGCCTGCTGGCGCTGTTCCTTGCCTTCACTCGGCCAACCACAGCCGAGGAGCGGATCGAGACCGATGGCAGCAGTCAATTGCAGATGGTCCTTCGGTTTCTCGGGCTGGTCGTGGTCTTCGGTCTCTTTCTGGGGCTGCTTCCGCACCTCGGCTTTCTCCTCGCAACCATGCTGTTGACGCTGACCGTGGTTCTGCTGACGGGGGAGCGACAACATCGGTTGTGGATCGTACTGCTGTCCTTTGTTGCACCGGTCCTGCTGCTTCTGTTCTTCAACTATTCGCTCGGCACGCAGTTCCCCAAGGGCGTACTGACGAAGCCCTTCGGCTTCTGATCGGAGATCCTCATGCTCAACGATATCCTCTTGGCGCTCTATGCGGTCGCCACCGTCCAGAACCTTCTGATCATGATTGCCGGCATCTGGGGCGGCGTGATTGTCGGCGCGATCCCCGGCATGACCGGCACCATGGCGGTGACATTGGCGTTGCCCTTCACCTTCTACATGGATCCGGTGCCCTCGATCCTGCTGCTCGTCGCTCTCTACAAGGGCTCGACCTATGGCGGCTCGGTCTCCGCGATCCTGATCAAGACACCGGGCACGGCCTCTGCTGCCTGTACCGCGCTGGACGGGTATCCGCTGGCACAACAGGGCAAGGCAGGCAAGGCGCTGAATATGGCGCTTTATTCCTCGGTGACAGGCGATTTCATTTCGAACCTATCATTGATCTTCTTTGCGGCACCGCTGGCGGTCCTCGCCCTGCGCATCGGCCCGCCTGAGTTCTTCATGCTGATGCTGTTTGCCCTGACAACGGTTGCGGGCGTTTCCGGCAATTCACTTCTGCTCGGGCTGGTTTCGGCGGCGCTGGGCCTGTTGTTGGCGACGGTCGGAGAGGACATGTACGGGTCGTTCCGTTTTGCCTTCACCCCGGACATGCAGGCAGGCCTGTCGATCGCGCCGGTTCTGATCGGTCTCTTTGCGCTGCCGGAGCTGATAAAGCTCGTCGTGATGCGGGCGGCCAAAAAAGAAGAGGCGGCAACACTGGGTGCGCAGCATGTGACGCGCGAAGAATTCATGGGCTCGTTGCGCAGTATCCTCAAGGGGTCGGTGATCGGCTCATTCCTGGGCGCTATTCCCGGCATCGGCCCTTCGTCTGCGGCATTCTTTTCCTACGGCGAGGCGCAGCGCAGTTCAAAGAATGGCGCCAACTTCGGCAAGGGAGAGCTTGAGGGTATCGCGGCGTCGGAATCTGCCAATAACGGTGCCTGTGGTGCCACGATGATCCCGCTGCTGGCGCTTGGTGTTCCGGGCGATGTGATCACCGGGGTGATGCTGGGAGCCTTCATGATCCAGGGCCTGACGCCTGGGCCGCTGTTGTTCCAGACCAATATCCACGAAGTTTACATGCTGCTGATCGGTATGCTGGTGTCGTCGGTGTTGCTGTTCTTTGCAGGCAAGGCGACCATGCGCATGTTCGCCAAGGTATCTTATATTCCGCAGACGCTGCTGACACCGCTGGTGCTGCTGCTGTGTATCTTCGGCATCTACTCGATCGCGTCGAGTACCTTCGATGTGGCTGTGCTGCTGGTCATGGGGCTGGTTGGATTTGGAATGTTCCTGTTGAACATTCCGGCCGCGCCCTTCCTGATCGCCTTCATTCTCGGCCCGATGCTGGAAGAGAACCTGCGCCGCGCATTGGCAATCTCTCGCGGGGACCCGGCGGTGCTGCTGTCCTCCCCCATCACCTGGATCTTTGCCGTGCTGATCGTGTTCGCACTCAGCTTCACGCTGCGCCGTGAGATCCGGAAATCAAAGACAGAAAGACAAGTTTCACAATGACACACCAGAGCGAGCGCACCTTCGCCGAGGGCCTGAAGGACCGCGCGGCCCAACATCTCTCCGACCTGATCGCCTTTGACACGGTATCCCGCAACGGCAACCGGCCCTTGATTGATCATATGGCCGCGTATCTCGGCGAGCTGGGTGCCCGCATTACCATTCTTCCAGATGAGACCGGCGCCAAGGCGAACCTCATTGCGGGCTTCGGGCCTGAGGCTGTTGCGGGTGTTGTGTGGTCTGGCCACACGGATGTGGTGCCCGCGGATGAGCCAGAGTGGATCAGCAACCCCTTTGTGGCCGAAGTGCGTGACGGCAAGCTTTATGGCCGTGGGGCCTGCGACATGAAGGGCTTTGCCGCCTGTGCGCTGGCGGTTGCGCCCGATCTGGCGGCGGCAAAACTGAGCCGCCCCGTCTACTTGTGTTTTTCCTACGATGAGGAAGTGGGCTGCCTCGGTGCGCCTGCGATCGCACAGCATCTGGCGGCGCTGCCAGTGCCGCCGGAGTTCGCCATCATCGGCGAACCCTCAATGATGAAGCTGGTGACGGGGCAGAAGGGCAAGATCGCCATGCGGGCGCAGGTGACGGGCACCTCGGGGCATTCGTCCTTTGCGCCAGAGCATGTGAACGCCATCGAATACGCCGCGCAGGCGATTGCAAAGATTTCGGAACGGGGGCAGCGCTACGAGGTCGAGGGGCCGTTTGACGCAGATTTCACCGTGCCGCATGCGACGATGCTGGCGACCATGATCGAAGGCGGCGTGGCGACAAATGTCACCCCTGAGAGCTGCGGTTTCACCTTCGAGCTTCGGTCGATTTCCGAGATGGATCCTGACGCGGATATGGCCGAGCTGCTGGCGGAGATCGAGTCCGACGTCGGCGCTCCGATGGCCGAGAAAGTTGCAGGCACCGGAATCACCTTCGAACGGATCTTCGCCTATCCCGCAATGGGGGAGGCTCGAAACACGGCCGGCTTCACCCGCTACGCGCATCTGCTGCCAGAGTGGGGCGGCAAGGTTTCCTACGGGTCAGAAGGCGGTGTGTTTGAGCAGATTGGGGGTATTCCGTCAGTGATCGTCGGGCCGGGATCCATTGCACAGGCACATAGGCCCAATGAGTATGTCGAGCTGGATCAGCTGGGCCTCTGTGTCGATTTTCTGCGGGACATCATCGGATATCTGGCAGAGCAGCCCGCTGCAGCCAGCGCCTGACCACTAAAGCCGGAACCGCTCGAAGGGGCGGTTCCGGGTCTATATTTTGGCCGTGCTGGATCAGTTTGGCCGACCTGTTGCGGGGCATGCCCGCACCCTGCGACAGGTCAGCGTCGTTCAGAAGATGGCCGACGGCAGCCAGGTGGCGAGACCGGGCAGCATCCAGACCAAGATGACCCCCACCGCCTGCAAGAAGATGAACGGTATGACACCCTGATAAATGTGTCGTGTGGTGACCTCTGCCGGGGCGGCACCGCGCAGATAGAACAGCGAGAAGCCGAATGGCGGCGTCAGAAAGCTGGTCTGCAGGTTGATCGCAATCAATATCCCGAGCCAGATCGGGTCGTGGCCCATGACGATAAGCGAGGGCGTGACCAGCGGCAGGACGATCACCGAGATCTCAACAAAGTCCAGGAAGAACCCAAGCACAAAGATGAACAGCATGCTGAAGATCAATGCGCCAGTTGGTCCGCCAGGCATGTTCTCCAGAATATGTGCCACGCGTTCCTCGCCACCCAGCCCGATGAACACCAGCGAGAACACACCCGCTGCAAGCATCGTGGCAAAGATCATCGCGGTCATCGTCGTGGTCGAGGTGACGGCCTCGTGCAGGATGCGTTTGCGCAGGCCGCTGCGCAGCGCAAAAAGTACCGCCACGGCCCCGCCTACGGTGAGGAGCGCATAGAACGCGCCGGCCGCAAGATCGAAGCCATCCAGATCATTGCGTTGCAAACGGACGGGGTGCAGACCTGACAGAATGCCGAGCAGGATCAGTGCGAAGGCGCCGATGGCAATGATGCGGGCAGGGGCTCCGGCCCGCAGTCCCGCCATGAGAAGCGCGCCGATGGCTCCCACAGACGCAGCCTCTGTCGGGGTTGCGATGCCGCCGAGAATGGCACCCAGCACAGCGACGATCAGCAGCACCGGCGGCACAACCGCGCCGATCACTTCTTGGCGAGTCGGGCGTGTCATGCCGGACAGCGCGGCGGGCATGTCCTGCGGTCGCAGCAGGCCGCGCACCACGATATACACGAGATACAGAACTACCAGAACAAGCCCGGGCACCAGTGCGGCAGCAAAGAACTGGCCGACGGACAACGCCTCGACTGAGAACTTGCCCTGTTCGTATTGGGCTTGCTGGTAGGCGTTTGACATCACGTCCGCCAGAATGATCAGTAGCGTCGATGGTGGAATGATCTGCCCCAAGGTGCCCGCCGTACAGACGATACCGGCCGCAACACGTGGATCATACCCCGAGCGCAACATGGTCGGCAGGGCGATCATGCCCATCGCCACCACAGTTGCTCCGACGATCCCGGTCGAGGCTGCCAGCAGCGCGCCAACCAGAACCACCGAAATCCCCAGACCTCCGTTCAGTCGGCCAAAGAGACGCCCCATGGTGTCGAGGAGTTCCTCGGCGATGCGGCTTTTTTCAAGTATCGCGCCCATCAGGACGAACAGTGGAATGGCAATCAGGACTTCGTTGCTGAGAACCCCAAAGGCGCGTTGACTGAGCGCGCCCATCAGGGAGATGTCCATCACGCCCAGCATCCAACCCAGATAGGCAAAGAGCACGGCCACCCCTGCGATAGAAAAGGCGACCGGGAAGCCCAGCAGGATTGTCGCCATCAAGGCGGCGAACATGATCAGGTCGAGATAGGCGGTCATTGGTGCTGTTCCTCGGCAAACAGGCGGATCAGAAGGGCGATGGATTGCAGCATCACAAGGATGCAGAACGCCGGGATCAGGGATTTCAGAAGGAACACGGCCTCAATTCCGCCGACCGCGATCGGGCCTTCGAGAATGGCCCAGGAATTCCGAACAGACGGCCAGGACCAGAAAAGCAGCGCCGCCATTGACGGCAGCAGCAGGAAGAGATGACCGAAGATGTCGATCCGCCTTTTGACGCGTTCGGTGGCGGCGGCGTAGAACACATCGACGCGGACGTGTTTGTCCACCAGAAGCGTGTAGCCAGCTGCAAGCATGAACAGGGTTGCGTGCATATAGAGCACGCTTTCCTGCGCGGCGATGGAGTTTACGCCAAAAACATACCGCCCGACGACGATGCCAAACTGGACAAGCACCATCACCAACGCCAACCACCGTATCACCGCCGCTATCGCGCGGTTGATACCGTCCAGCGTATCCGCAATCCCTAGCATCCTGCCTCTCCCCCAATAGAATACCGGCGCCCGTATCTCAGGGCGCCGGCTGTCATTTCAAACGATCAATAGCCCATCACGGCGGCGCGTGCGTTCATCTGACCGTTGTCCGCATAGCTCATGTAGCCGCCCACGAGATCGCGATAGGAGACAAAGCTCTCGGTGATCCGGCGCACCAGCTCGTCGTCGTCTTCGCGCAGCTCGGTGATGACCTCGGCGGCGGCGGTGCCCATGGCTGTGATCACGTCCTCGGGGAACATTTTCACCTGCACGCCTTCTTCATCCACCATCTTCTTCAGCGCCATGGCGTGTTTGGTGGTGTATTCGGTCCAGACCGGATTGTAGAGGCTCTCGCACGCCAGCGCGACCACCTGCTGCAGATCTTCGGGCAGGGCGGCATATGCGTCGGCGTTGACGCCGCATTCCTCGGCAGAGGACGGCTCGCCCACGCCGGGCCAGTAGTAGTTCTTGGCCACCTGGTAGTATCCCAGCGCGCTATCGGTCCAGGGACCAATGAATTCGCCCGCGTCCAGAGCACCCGTCTGCAGCCCCTGGAACATCGCCGGGCCACTGGTGGCTTCGGCGGCCATGCCAAGTTTGGAGGCCACTTCGGAGGCAAGACCGGTGGTGCGGAACTTGAGACCCTTCAGGTCTTCGGCAGAGTTGATCTCGTTCTTGAACCAGCCGCCCCACTGCGGACCGGAGTTGCCACACAGGAAGGGTTTGATCCCGAAACGACCATACATCTCATCGTACAGGGCCTGACCGCCGCCATGATAGAGCCAGCCGAACTGCTCGTCTGCACGCAGGCCGAAGGGCTGCGAGCCAAACAGCAGGATGCCCTTGGATTTGGATCCCCAATAGGCCGGTACCGCATGATACAGCTCGGCGGTGCCTTCGGAGACGGCATCAAACACACCGCGACCTGGGACCAGTTCACCTGCGGCGAACAGCTTCACCTCAAGGCGACCACCGGAGAGAGTTGTGATCCGGTCTGCCAGCATCTGCGCCGCAACACCGGGGCCGGGCAGGTTCTTCGGCCAGGCGGTGACCAATTTCCATTGCATCTTGCCCTGTGCGAGTGCCGGGCTTGCCAGCGCCGTGGCCGCGGTGCCGAGGGCACCCGCTTTCAGAAACTTACGTCGTTGCATGTCGTTCATCCTCCGTCTGTCGGTGCAGTTATGTTGGCCATGACCTCGATGGCGTGGCCTCAATTATGTTTTGTAGGCGCTTTACATTAATATGTGTGTACATATGCATGTCAATCACGGTTTGTGCGGATCTGGCCAGACGGGACCTGCATGACCAAACATTCATCGTTGATTGCGACCAGCGCGGCGCGCGCTGGGATCTGTTGCAAAGGTTTTGAAGCAGACTTTGAGAGCTGTAGCGAGGGTTGAGCACGCGCATTCGCATGGGCTGTCGCGCACCATTGGTCAGGAGCGCGCCATAGCGACTGCACGCTGCGCGCGCTATGAAACCGACTGTCAGTATGGTGTCCGCATCAGCATTTCTGCCTTAGCGGGTATTGCTCTGCTTCAAGAACGTATCGAGAGCGGTTGATACCTGCAGGTGGGCGGCATCGCTGCGCGCACCTTCGCGCAGGGCCGCCCGCAGATAAACGCCATCGATCAGGGCGGCGAGAGTATCGGCGATGTCGTCTGCTTGTGGACTCAGTTTGCGCAGGTCGAACAACAAGTTGCTGCGCAACCGGCGCTGGTAGACCTGCATCAGGTGCGCGGCGTCAGGCTTTGATTGCGCCAGCGCATAAAAGCTCAGCCAAGCAGAGGTTTTGCGGGGATCAAAGACATGCGGGGCAAAATTGGCACGAATGACCCCCTCAAGCCGGTCGCGCGGCGTGCTGGCGTCGCGCAGTTCGGCCCGGACCTTGGTCGAGAATTCGGACAGGATGTGACGCATAGCGGCAATAAGCATCTGCTCCTTGCTGCCAAAATAGTGATGCGCAAGACCGCTGCTCATGCCTGCCCGGCGCGCGATCTGCGCCACGGTCACGTCAAGAGATCTTGTTTCGCCGATCTCGTCGATCACGGCAGACACCAGCGCGGCGCGGCGCTTGGGCTCCATCCCCACTTTGGGCATAGCACTCTCCTGTCATGCGTTGTGCAGGCAATGGCAAGCGGAGGGGCAGAGGTCAATATGTTTCGGGTGTCTCGCCTTGCGCACTGGGGCGGTCAGGAGGGGCTGCCCCGCGCGGCTGGAGGCGCAGGGCGCTGAACTCAGGACAGGCGGTTGCCCTGTGCGTCGAAGAAGTAGGATTTCCCGTCGGCGATCCCAAGACGCAGGTGCTGTCCTGCATTGATCGCATGCTGGCCGAACAGGCGCACGGTGATCTGGTGGCCGTGGCAATCCGCGATCACATTGGTATCACCCCCAAGCTGCTCGACATGTTTGGTCGTGACGTCCAGCGGGCCGGCGTCGTCCAGAGCCAGATCTTCGGGACGCACACCAAGCGTGTTGGGGCTGCCATCCTCCAGTAGGTTCGCGGGCAGGAAGTTCATTGCCGGAGAGCCGAGGAACCCTGCGACGAACTGGTTTGTCGGGTTATTGTATAGCTCCATCGGTGAGCCGATCTGCTCAACCCGCCCGTCGCGCAGCACCACGATCTTGTCAGCCAGGGTCATCGCTTCGGTCTGGTCGTGGGTCACATAGACCATGGTGGCACCAAGCTGGTCGTGCAGGTTGGCGATCTCCAGTCGCGTGTTCATGCGCAGGGCGGCGTCAAGGTTGGAAAGAGGTTCGTCAAACAGGAACAGTTTCGGGTGACGAACAATGGCGCGACCGATGGCCACCCGCTGGCGCTGACCGCCGGAGAGTTCGGAGGGGAAACGGTTAAGGTAATCCCCGAGGCTCAGCATGCGGCTGGCCTCTGCGACGCGCTCTTCGATGGTTTCCTTGCTTTCCTTGGCCTGTTTCAGGGCCAACGCCATGTTGTTGCGCACATTGAGATGCGGATAGAGGGCGTAGGACTGGAACACCATCGCGATGCCGCGTTTCGACGGTGGCGTCTGGTTGACCACATCGCCTGCGATGCAGACCTCGCCGGAGGTGACGTCCTCCAGCCCGGCGATGGTGCGCAGGAGCGTGGACTTGCCACAGCCTGAGGGTCCGACAAAAACGACGAATTCGCCTTCTTCGACTTCGATATTGATGTCCTTGAGGACATGCACGTTGCCAAAGGATTTGTTTACATTGGTCAGGGTCAGCGCGGTCATGGCGTTACCTCTTTCAGTTTGACAGGGGTCCCACTGCGGACGCTTTCATCAGCCGCGAGGCAGATTGCCAACGACTGAACGGCGTCCCGCGCATGGCGGGAAAGGTCTAGGTCTTCACGGATGGCGCGCAGGATATGGGCCTGTTCTGCGTCACAGAGCTCCTGATGGCCCGGTTCATCCGGCAGATCGATCAGCTGGTCGCCCTCGGGTCGGTGAACCAATAGGCCACCAACCTTGGTGTGGCCGTCCACATCGGCGGATTTGGATTTATCTGCACCCGTGATGGAGACCGAGCCCTTGGGGGAAATCACGTCTTTGACGAAGAAAGCGGTTTCCGACATCATCGGGCCCCAGCCTGCCTCGTACCAGCCGACAGAGCCGTCGTCGAAGGTGACCTGAAACTGGCCGTAGTTATACATGTCCGGGGCGATTTCCTCCGACAGGCGCAGGCCCATGGCGTTCACCTGAACGGGCTTGGCATCAGTGATCTGGCACCAGACATCCACGTAGTGCACGCCGCAATCCACGATGGGTGATGTGGTCTGCATCAGCGCTTTGTGGGTTTCCCACTCCGCGCCGCTGCTTTGCTGGTTGAGGTTCATGCGGAACACGTATGGGCCACCAAGCGCGCGGGCCTCCTGGATCAGGCGCACCCAGGAGGGGTGGTGGCGCAGGATATAGCCCACGACCAGTTTGCGCCCCGTCGTCTCGGCGGTGGTGACCACACGGCGGGCGTCCTCCACTGTCGTGGCGAGAGGTTTTTCGACAAACACATGCGCGCCTGCCTCCATCGCGGCCACGGCATAGTCGGCGTGGCTGTCGGAGTAGGTGGCGACGACCACGAGGTCCGGCTTGGTTTCCTCCAGTGCCACATGGAAGTCGGTGAAGACCGGGTAACCTTGAAGGTCGGGGTGATCCACCTGACCTGAGCGGTTGACGAGGCCGACGATCTCGGCGCCGTCCTGCTTGTGATGGGCGAGGGCATGGGAGAGCCCCATGTTGCCAAGGCCAGCGATTAGAACGCGGGTCATGATACGGCTCCCGAGCTATGTAGAAGAACCGCCAGGTCCGCTTGCGGATCGGGCAGCCCCTGATCGGGGACTATGCCCCCACCCAAGGCCGGGGACTGCCCTATGTTTTTGTGAACAAAGCCAATCATTTCACCGCCCCCGACGTGATGCCGCGAATGAGCTGGCGCGAGAAGATCACATAGAGCACCAGCACCGGCAGGATTGCCATCGACAGCGCCGACAGAACCGCATTCCAGTCGGTCACGAACTGGCCGATGAAGACCTGGCTGCCCAGTGTCAGGGTCTTGGTTTCCTCAGCGGGCGCGAGGATCAGGGGGAACCAGAGATCGTTCCAGATCGGGATCATGTTGAATACCGCCACGGTGGCCATCGCAGGGCGCACCAGCGGCAGCACCAGCTTGAAGAAGATCGTGTATTCGCTGAGCCCGTCGATGCGACCGGCGCTCTTCAGGTCATCGCTGACCTGCCGCATGAACTCCGACAGAATGAAGACCGCCAGCGGGAGACCTTGCGCAGTATAAACAAGGATCAGCGCCCAGAGCGTGTTCACCAGACCGGTGGACACCATCATGTCCAGGATCGCCACGGTACCGATGCGGATCGGGATCATGATCCCGAGCGCCAGATAGAGCCCCATGATCATATTGCCACGAAAGCGATACTCACTGAGCGCGAAGGCCGCCATTGCGCCAAACAGCAGGATCAGCGTCAGCGAGCCGACGGTGACGATGAAGGAGTTCTGAAAGTAGAGGAAAAAATCCCCCTGCTTCAGCACCGTCTGATAGCCCACCAGTGAGAAGCTTTCCGCATCCGGCAGCGCCAGTGGCTCGCGAAAGATCTTTTTGCGGGTCTTGAAGCTGTTGATCAGGATTACGAAGACCGGAAACAACGCAATCAGCGTATAGAGGATCAGCACGCCATGCATGGCCACTGTGCTGATCGGGTTGGAACGTGCAGAGTTCATCGTCGTCTCCCGTTAGAGCTGGTAGCGGCGCATCCGGCTCTGGATGCCGAAAAGATAAAGACAGACGCCCACGAGGATGATCGCGAACATCGCGCCGGCGATGGCAGACCCCATATGCGGGTCGCCCAATTGCAGCTGGAAGCCAAAGAACGTCCGATACATGAAGGTGCCGAGGATATCGGTAGAGAAATCCGGCCCCGCCAGCGCACCTTGCGCGGCGTAGATCAGGTCGAAGGCGTTGAAGTTGGCTACAAAAGTCAGGATCGAGATGATCCCGATCGAGGGCAGGATCAGCGGCAACTTGATCTTCCAGAAGGCAGCGATGCCGGTGACGCCGTCAATCTCGCCAGCCTCAAGCATTTCCTCGGGGATCGACAGGAGCGCGGCGTAGATCAGCATCATCGGGATGCCGACGAACTGCCAGACGGAGACCATTGCCAATGTGGTAAGCGCATATTCTTCCTTGCCCAGCCACGGCGCAAACAGCGACTTCAGCCCCACCGCATCCAGCATCGACGGCGCGATGCCCCAGATCGGCGACAGGATCAGTTTCCAGGCAAAACCCACGATCACAAAGCTGAGGATCGTCGGAATGAAGATCGCCGAGCGGTAGAGCGCGGCAAAGCGTAGGCGCGGGTGGCTCAGCAGGGCAGCGAGCGCGATCCCGATCGGATTCTGTACCAGCATGTGGATCAGGAAGAACCAGAAGTTGTTCGCCAATGCGTTCCAGAATTGCTCCGACCAGGTCGGATCAAAGAACAGGGTGCGGAAATTCTCCAGCCCGACATACACGCGCTCCTGATCGACCTTTTGGAACAGGGCGAGGCGCAGCGTATTGAACAGGGGGAAGATCATTACCGAGGTGTAGATCAGCACGGCAGGGGCCAGAAAGACGGCGATATGCCAGCGGATGCGGGGCTTTTGCATGGGAAACTCCGGTCCAGTTCCCGGACGCGCGGGACGGCGCGTCCGGGGGTGTTGCAACAGCGGTTATACTGTCGTTTCTAAGGCTTACTGTTGCGGTGCGTACCAGCTCTCGAGACCGGACTGCAGCTCTTCACCCAGTGCTTCAGGTGTCTTGGTGCCTTTGATCGCGGCCGCAGATGCGCCCCAGGTCTCGTTTTCGAGGTTCGGGGTGCCGCGCGACAGGATCTGGTAGGTGGAACGGATCGTGCTGTCGCACTCATCGCGCCAGCTGACGAATTCCTTGGCCAGCGGGTCTTCCAGATCGACTGGTGCGTTGGAAAGCGGGAAGAAGCCCGGCAGAGCGTTGCCGAAGATATCGGCAAATTCCGGTGACGCGACCCATGTCAGGAAGGTTTTGGCGGCTTCGGGGTGCTCGGTGGAGGCGTTCATGCCGATGCCGATGTCGGTGTGATCCGAGATGTAGCAGCTGTCGCCAGCGGCTTTGACCGGAGCCTTGAAGGCGCCCATTTCGAAATCAGCCTGCGCGTTGAAGCCGGAGATTTCCCAGCTGCCTGCCGGATAGATCGCGGCGCGACCGAGGGTGAACAGGTTCTGGCTGTCGGGGTAGGTCTGTGCCTCGAACCCGTCCCCCAGGTAATCCGCCCATTTGGCGAGCGTTTCGAAGGGGGCAACCCACTGCTCGTCGGTCAGTTTCTGCTCGCCCTCGATCAGCGCTTTGCGGCCTTCTTCACCGTTCCAGTAGTTCGGGCCGATGTTGTTATAGCCCATGGTGGCGGCTTCCCACTGGTCGTTTGTGCCCATCGCCATCGGAATATAGGTGCCATCTTCCTTGATCGTCTCAAGAGCGGCAAAGAATTCTTCCTCGGTGGTCGGAACCTCAAGGCCAAGCTCTTCGAAGGCTTCTTTGTTGTAGATGAAGCCGTGGATCACGGAGGCCATCGGCACGCAGAAGCTCGCGGAGCCATCGTCGGTCTGCCATGCGGATTTCGCCACGTCGGAGAAGTTGTCCATGGCGTCCATGTCATCCAGCGCTGCGAGATGGTCGGCCTCATAGAGCGCCAGCGAGGCATCAAACGGGCGGCAGGTGATCAGATCGCCAGCGGAGCCTGCATCCAGTTTGGAGTTCAGAACGGCGTTGTACTCTGTCGGCGCGCTGGGCGTGAAGTTGATCTTGATGCCGGGGTGTGCGGCCTCAAACGCGGGAATGATCTTGTCCTGCCACAGGGTCAGGTCATCATTCCGCCAGCTCTCGACGGTCAGAGTGACGTCTTCGGCCAGTGCGGATGTGGCGACGAGGGCGGTGCCCGCCAATGCGGCCAACATAAACTTACTTTTCATGAGTCTTCCTCCTATTGGAATGATTTTATTGTTTTTCTTATGTGTTGAGCGACAGCAGCGCGGGGCGCAGCTTGCCACCTGTGGTCTCCAGACGCGCAGTGGCGTCCGCGAGGTCAGTTGCGCCCGCCGCGATCAGGATGGCGCATTTGACGTTGCCTCCGGCGGCCTCAATGGCGGCGGTGGCGATATCTTCGGTAACATCTGAGATCTGCATGACGATCTGTCGGGCACGGGCCCGCAGTTTGATGTTGTCGGCCCGCAGGTTGACCATCATGCCATCGTGAACATGGCCAAGTTCGATGGCCATCAGCGTCGAGAGCGTGTTGAGCGCGATCTTCTGTGCTGTCCCGGCCCCCATTCGGGTCGATCCGGACACCACTTCAGCTGGGGTCGGCAAAAGCACAGCGTGATCCGCGAGTTTCAGCAGGTCTGTATCGGGGTTGTTCGCGATCCCGATCACCGTTGCGCCGCAACGTCTGGCCAGTTTCGCTCCTGCAACCGTGTAAGGCGTGGTGCCGCTTGCCGAGACGCCGATGTAGACATCGTTTGAGCTAAGCCCATCCAGGGCGCGCTCCAGCTCGGCTGTTTCATCCTCGGTGCCGCCAGGCATCTCCACTCCGGTCGGCATGCCGCCGGCCATGTGAATGCGCAGCTGTGATGCGGGGATCGAGAAGGTTCCGCCCAGTTCGAGTGCGTCTGCAGCAGCCATAAGGCCGGAAGAGCCAGCGGCAGCATAATGCAAGGTGCCGCCGGTTCGGATGGTCCCGGCCATGGCAAGGGCGCCGCCGCAGAGTGCAGCCGTCGCGTGGCGCGGAGGGCGCGCGGCGTCGTGCTGAGTTTGCGCCAATATTTCGGCGATCTCGCTCAGTGGGCGAGCGTCCAGCCCCCCGGCTTTGTCGTGCAGTTGTTCCGTGGCAGCGGTCGACACGTGATTCCCTCCAAGTTTGAATCAACAATACCCATTTGATACCTTTTGTCTACCATTGTGTGATATGGCTGGTGTTTCTTCGGAAAAATTACCGGTTTTGCCGATATTTGCGGAATTTCTCACGGGGTTGGTCCTGTTTTTGTCTTTCAAAATCTCGGTTGGTATCGTAATGGTATCTTCATGACGGATGCATTGAAAACCTCTGTAATGGCTCTGGATGGCGGCGGCACGCGATGTCGTTTGGCGCTTTCCGGTGTGGCGGGCGTGACCGCTGTTGAGACCGGGTCGGCGAATATCTCGACCGACTTGGATGGGGCGGTGCAGCAAGTGACTGATGGTCTGGCGCGGCTCTCTGAGGTGACCGGCCATGCTGTTGAGGTGTTGGTGACCTGCCCAATTTACATCGGGATTGCGGGGGTTACCGGGCCGGTGATCGCAGATCGGTTCGCGGCGGCTTTGCCGTTTCATCGCGCGCGGGTGACGGATGACCGCCCCACTGCCCTCAATGGGGCGTTGGGCGGTAGCGACGGCCTGATCGCGCATTGTGGCA
The DNA here is from genome assembly GCF_032924845.1 of Tritonibacter scottomollicae. Taxonomy (NCBI): domain Bacteria; kingdom Pseudomonadati; phylum Pseudomonadota; class Alphaproteobacteria; order Rhodobacterales; family Paracoccaceae; genus Tritonibacter; species Tritonibacter scottomollicae. Next base: position 2,958,808 of record NZ_CP136704.1, on the reverse strand, counting down.
CCGGGTCGTTCTTTGCGGCGCAGCTTGAGGGGCAAAGCCGATTCGCAGGAGGTTGGGGAGCGATCCTCGGAGATCCGGCGTCGGCCCAATGGGTCGGTCGGCGTGCGCTATCCTGTACGTTGGAAGAAGTTGACCTACTGCGCGAGGCCTCCGGTCTTGGGGCGCATTTGCTGAACCGCTTCGGGGGCTCGGCTGAAATCGTGGCCTTTGCGGCCTCTGCGACACCCGCTGACTTTGGCCGGGTCGCACCGGATGTGACCGAATTCGCCGCCACGGGGGATCCGCTTGCGGTGGATATCCTGAATGCAGCGGGCCGTGAGCTTTCCAGTACGTTGCACAAGATGGGCTGGGTCGCCGGGCTTCCGCTTTGTCTGACAGGCGGGATTGCACCGCAGTTCCTGCCCTATCTGCCCCCGGCCATGCAGGAGGCCTGCATCAGCCCGAAGGGCACGCCACTCGATGGGGCGATCATTCTGGCGCATGAGTTCGCACAGGAGGTGCGGGATGACGATCACTGAATTTCTGAAGCCGGACAGTTGGTTCGATCAGGGGGCTGGTCCGCGCTATGTGCAGTTGCGCCGCCGTCTTGAGGAAGCCATCCATTCTGGCGTGTTGCCGCCCAACAGCTCGCTGCCGCCAGAGCGTGAGATTGCCGACATCACAGATCTGTCTCGGGTCACCGTGCGCAAGGCGATGCACGAATTGGTGCAGCAAGGCGCAATCGAGCAGCGACAGGGCTCCGGTTCTTTCGTGCGGGAAAGCACGGCGCGCGTTGAGCAATCGCTTTCGCATTTGACCTCCTTTACCGAGGACATGCAGCAGCGCGGGCTTGAGACCACGTCCAAATGGCTGGAGCGCGGAGTGTTCTTGCCGACCGAGGAGGAGATCTCGGTGTTGAGCCTCGGCGATGATGAGTCCGTGGCGCGCATCTATCGTCTGCGCGAGGCCGGCGGTCAGCCGATGGCGTTGGAGCGTGCGGCACTGCCCCTCAGTATTCTACCGAACCCTCTGGAGGTCACGACCTCGCTCTATGCAACGTTGGATCAGATCGGACATCGTCCGGTGCGCGCGATCCAGAAGATCTCTGCCATCAACCTCGAATCAACCGAGGCGGAGTTGCTCAATGTTGCCGAAGGCACTGCGGGTCTGCGCATCCAGCGTCTGTCGTTTCTCGAAGACGGGCGTGTCGCGGAATTGACCCGATCCCTCTACCGTGGCGACGCCTACGACTTCGTTGCGGAACTGCAGCTTTCCGGCTGAGCTGAGTGCCGAATGGACCAGCTGCCCCTTCTAAATGATCTGCCCAAGTGAAAGGTTTTATACCATGAACGCTCCTCAAACGCAGATGCGACGCGAAATCAATGAAATTCCCGATGCTGTCGAGCGGCTGCTGACCGACGGCGCCCAGGCGGTCACCGCCACGGCTGCCGAAGTGCGGGATTTGGCACCAAGCTACCTGCTGTCAGTGGCCCGCGGCTCCTCTGACCACGCCAGCACCTATCTGAAATACGCCAGTGAGTTGCTGCTGGGCTTGCCAATGGCCTCGGTGGGGCCGTCGGTGAAGTCGATTTACGGCGTGGACCTCAACTGCAAGGGCGCGCTCAGCATTTCTGTGTCGCAATCGGGGAAAAGCCCGGACATCGTGCAGCTGACCTCGGCGTTCCGCGACAAGGGCGCCTATACGGTGGCAATTACCAATGACGGTGCCTCCCCTCTGGCGAAAGCTTCTGCCGCTGTGTTGCCGATCCACGCGGGCCCGGAACTGAGCGTCGCGGCGACCAAGACATTTGTGACCTCGCTGGTCGCCGGTCTTTGGCTGCTGGCAGAGGTCAAGCAGGACGCGGCGTTGCTCGATGCGATCCGCAAGCTGCCGGGGCATCTGGCGAAGGCAAAGGATTGCGACTGGAGTGCCGCGGTCGAGGCCATTGATGGCCAGTCGCTGTATACGCTGGGGCGCGGACCCAGCTGGGCGGTTTCGAACGAGGCAGCGCTGAAGTTCAAGGAAACCTGTCAAATCCATGCCGAGAGCTATTCAGCGGCTGAGGTGCTGCACGGGCCAGTGTCGATCGTGGGCGAGAATTTCCCGGTGGTTGCCTTTGCCGCAGCAGACGCAGCCGAGGACAGTGTTGGCGACATGGTGCAGGCCCTGGTTGAAAAGGGCGCGCGGGTTTTTGCGACCACCGACAAGGCGAAGGGGGCCGAAGTGCTGCCGCATGTGCGGACGGACCACTGGATCACCGATCCGATCTCCTCCATCGTATCGTTCTATGGAATGGTGGAAACCGTGGCCACGCGCCGGGGTGTGAACCCAGATGCGCCGCGCCACCTGAACAAGGTCACGGAAACCGTATGATGCAGCCGCTGATCACCTTTCTGGGCGGACCCATTTTCGACGGCGAAGCTCTTCGAGACGGGTATGCTGCCCAGTTTCGCGACGGCCAGTTGTCCGCTCTGGTTCCGGTTGCAGAGCTGACCGAGCGGGGCGAGGAGGTTGCCCTCGGCGGGGATATCTTGTCGCCGGGATACGTCGATCTGCAGGTGAATGGTGGCGGTGGCGTGATGTTGAACGATGCGCCCAGCGTGGACACGATCAATCGGATTTGCGCTGCACATCGCAGCCTCGGAGCAACCACGATCCTGCCCACGTTGATCACGGATTCGGCTGAGAAAACGCGCAAGACCCTGCAGGCGGGTATCGCCGCGCATGACGCTGGCATACGTGGGTTTGGTGGCTTGCATCTGGAGGGGCCGCATCTTTCCGTCGCCCGAAAGGGCGCTCATGATCCGGGGTTCATCCGGCCCATGGAGGACGCGGATCTTGCCGTGATCTGCGAAGCTGCGGAGCAATTGCCAAAGCTGAAGGTCACGATCGCTGCTGAGAATGTAAAACCGGAGCAGGTCGAGCGTATGGTAGGGGCCGGCGTGCTGGTCTCGCTTGGTCATACAGATGCGGCGTTCGAGACCTGTGTGCGGTATGTGCATGCGGGTGCGCGCTGTGCCACGCATCTGTTCAACGCCATGAGTCAGCTCGGCAATCGCGCGCCGGGGCTCGTGGGGGCCGTGCTCGATACAGCTGAGCTGTCAGCGGGCGTGATTGCGGATGGCATACATGTCCATCCCGCCAGCCTGCGTGCCGCCTGGATTGCCAAGCGCTGCGGATCGGGGCGCATCTTTCTGGTGTCTGATGCAATGGCGGTTGCGGGAACCGACGCGACAGAATTCCACTTGGAAGGGCGCAGGATTACCCGCCGCGATGGGCGGTTGTGTCTGCCGGACGGCACGCTTGCGGGTGCGGACCTTGATCTGACGACGGCGTTGCGCATCCTGACAACACAATGTGGTGTCCCGCTTGCGGAGGCGCTTGCCGCCGCGACGACCATCCCGGCGGCGTTGATCGGACAAGGTGTGGGCACCTCCGCCGAATCCGCGCCCGCTTATTTGCTGAAGGACATGATCCGTATAACCTCAGATCTCGACTCGGCTTCCCCTGTCCTGGCGTAGCTGCTGAGCACGGCAGACTGCCTGACGCAGCGGAGCAATGCGGTGTTTAGGCACAAGGTTAAGGCATGCGTTTTGCTCGTGCCCTGATCTTGATCGGCGGCGTACGGTTTTGACTAAGATCTTGAAGACAATATCGAATTGAAAGGATTCGGCGCCGGGATAGGTGTCACGCATGGCGCCATATGCGCCATAGGCTGACCTAAGGTCATGGTATCTGTCGCCTGTCGGGCGTGTTTCTGCGTCGCGTTTGCGCTAATGTAGAGGCGAACGGCTGCCACGGAGATCCATCATGAAGCTGACCGTGAACGGGACCGAACATGAGGTCGATGTCGAACCCGAGATGCCCCTGTTGTGGGTGCTGCGGGATGAGTTGAACATCAAAGGTCCAAAATATGGCTGCGGCATCGCTCAATGCGGGGCCTGCACGGTGCATGTGGACGGGATGGCGGTGCGCTCCTGTCAGTTGCCGGTTGGAGATCTTGAGGGCGACGTCACCACCATTGAAGGGCTGGGCACGCCCGAGAGCCTGCATGCGGTGCAGGCTGCATGGGTCGCGCATCAGGTGGCGCAGTGCGGTTACTGCCAATCGGGCCAGATCATGCAGGCGGCAGCTTTGCTCGACCTGAACCCCGAGCCTTCGGATGCAGAGATTGATGCGGTGATGTCGGGGAACCTCTGCCGCTGTGGCACCTATCCCCGTATCCGGGCCGCGATCCATGACGCTGCGCAGAAATTGAGCGAGGCCTGAGCCATGAGCCGTGCTGGAAAAATTGCCCGCCGTACATTCCTGATTGGGTCCGCCGCCATTGCCGGGGGCGTGGCCTTTGGCGTTTATATGGCGAAAAAGCCGATCCCCAATCCACTGCTTGATGATCTGAAGGACGGTGAGGCGGCGATCACGCCATTTGTGAAGATCGACGCAGAAGGCATCACCCTGATTACGCCGCGCGCGGACAAGGGGCAGGGGGCCTATTCCATCCAAGCCTATCTGATCGCCGAGGAGTTGGACATCGACCCGGCCACCGCGATGATTACGCCGGGGATGCCGGGGCAGGCCTATTACAACGCCTCTGTACTGAGCGAGGGCGTGCCGTTTCCGGCCTATCAGGATGGGTTTGTGGCCGAGACCCTGCGCGATTTCATGTCGGTCCCGGCCAAGCTGTTCTCCATCCAGATGACCGGCGGGTCGTCCACTGTGCCGGATGGGTTTGACCGGATGCGCCTAGCGGGGGCGACGGCCCGCGAAACCCTGAAAGAGGCGGCGGCCCGTCGGGTTGGCGTGGCGCGTGGGGATCTGCGGACCGAGAATGGCGCGGTGATCCTGCCGGATGGCACTTCCATCGCCTATACGGATTTGGCGGCAGAGGCGGTAGAGATTGACCCGGTCACGGATGTGACCCTGCGCCCTGCCTCTGCGTGGCGCTATCTGGGCAAGCCCGATCTGCCGCGTCTGGATATGCTGCGCAAATGCACCGGCACTGAGGTCTACGGCATCGACATGGAATTTCAGGACATGTTGCATGCCACCGTGCGTGCCAACCCTGCCGTTGGCACCGCGGGCGCGCGTTTTGATGCCTCGGCGGCTGAGGCGATGCGCGGGGTGGAGAAAATCCTGCCGGTAAGCAACGGTGTCGGTGTGATTGCCAACAACACCTGGCGTACGTTTCAGGCGGCAGAGGCGCTACAGATCGAGTGGAGCGCGCCGGACTATCCCGGCACTTCGGACGGGATATTTGCCGCGCTTGAACAGGCACTGGGCGATCCCGACAGCTATGACCACCGCCAGCGCGATGAGGGCGATGTGGACGTCGCGTTGGAGGCGGGCGATGTCATCGAGGCGCGCTATCGCATTCCCTATCTCGCCCATGCGCCGATGGAGCCGATGAACGCGGTGGTTCGGGTGCTGGACGGGCAGGTGGAAATCTGGACCGGAACCCAGATCCCGCTGTTCATCCGCGACCGCGCCGCCACCATTGCGGGCGTCGCGCCGGAGGCCGTGAAAGTCTATGTGCTGCCCATGGGGGGCAGCTTTGGTCATCGGCTGGAGATGACCCATGTGGAGCAGGCGGTGGAGCTGGCACTGGCGGTGCCGGGGCGGCATCTGAAACTCACGTGGAGCCGTGAAGAAGACATGAGCCACGACTACCCGCGCCCGGCCTCGGTTGCCGCAGGGCGCGGTAAGGTCGCAGATGGCAAGGTGGTGGCCTTTGATCTTTCGGTCAGTCAATCGGCCATGGCGCCGGAGTGGTTTGGCCGTCTGAGCGGGATGAGTCTGCCGGGCCCCGATGCGACCATCACCACCGGGTCGTGGGATCAGCCGTTTGATATTCCCGACTACCGTGTCACCGGCTATCGCGCGCCAAGCATGGTGCCGGTGTCGTCCTGGCGTTCGGTCGGCGCGTCAGGCAACGGGTTTTATCACGATTGCTTCCTTGATGAGCTGATCCATGCCGCCGGGGCTGATCCGCTGGCTGAGCGCATCCGCCTGTGTCTGCATGAGCCTGCGCGCAAGGTGCTGGAGGCCGTGGGCGAGATGTCGGGCTGGGATGGTCCCTCAATCGCTGAGGGGCGCGGACGTGGCGTTGGATTCTGCATGTCCTTTGGGGTGCCCTGCGCACAAGTCATCGAGGTCACGCAGACGGAGGCGGGCATTCGCATCGATCAGGTCTATGTAGCGGTGGATGTGGGCGAGGTGCTTGATCCCACAAACCTGGAGGCGCAGGTCTTTGGCGGGGTGATCTTTGGGCTGGGGCACGCGATGAACTGCGCGCTGACCTATGAGGGTCATGCCCCGCTTGAGACCAATTATCACGCCTATGAGGGGATGCGGCTCTATCAGGCCCCTCAGATTGAGGTGCGCGCGCTGAGCAACGGCAGCCGTATCCGGGGGGTGGGCGAGCCGGGTGTGCCGCCTGCGGCCCCGGCGCTGGCCAATGCGATCTTTGCCGCCACCGGGCAACGCATCCGCGAATTGCCGCTGAGCAAACATATCGATTTCGTCTGAGGAGGGCCGAGACATGCAAAAGAGCGTTGTCATCCTTGCCGCGGTTTCTATCGCGGGCGCAGCCCTTGCCGAAGGTGCGCTGACCCTGCCGGAAGAGGGCAGCATCAGTCGCGCAGACGGGAAGGCGGCGTTTGAACGCATCTATGAGGTGGTGACCCATCCCAGATGCGCCAATTGCCACGTGGGCGAGGACAATATCCCGATGTGGTCCGGGCCAAGCTACGGTGAGGCGCGCCCGCATGGGATGCATATCAACGCCGGTGAAAGCCGTATCGGAGCGGAGTTCCTGCCCTGTCAGACCTGCCATGTGACCTCGGATGATTTTGACACCGCACCACACGCCGCGCCGCGCTTTGGTATTGCGTGGCAGCTGGCACCGGTGGAGTTCGAATGGTTCGGCAAATCGCGCGCCGAGATCTGTGCGCAGCTCAAGGACCCTGAGCGCAACGGCGGACGTGACTGGCGCGGCTTGGTGGAGCATCTGGAACATGACGCCAGCCTCAACGGGCCGGTGGCCTGGGGCTGGTCGCCCGGTGGAGACCGAGACCCCGCGCCCCGCACGCTGGAAGAGCATGTCGAGGATATGGCGCTTTGGGGCGCAGCAGGTCAGCCCTGCCCAACAGACTGACGCCACGTGCACCCAGTAGATACCTCTGAAATGTCTGACGCGAATCTCTCCCGGCGGCGCTGCGACAGCGAGCGCTTTCTCCGATCTGCCAAGTCATTTCTGCCTCAGGTGCCACTCAGTGGCGCGCGAATTGCAGGGCATGGGCTGCGTGGCTTTCGCTTGTCAAACTTGCCCTGTCGGTCGGGGATATCGCGGGCGCGGATGACCCGACGACAGGGCGAAGGCGTGCCTTTCCGCCTTGACGGCTCCCAGATCGGCATTGAGAGAATATATTTTATCCAATCCGCCTGCACAGGCTTGTCAAAGCTCAGGTGTTCGCCAAAACTGCGCCGCATGGGTCTGATGGTTTGCGAGCTGTTCAGATCGAAAAGCAAATGAAAAAAAGACTAGGGGAGGTCTTATGAAGACCACAACAGTACTGACACTCACATCGCTTCTCTTGGCGACGGCAGCGCCGCTGAGCGCCGAAACCCTGCGCTGGGCGCGCTCCGGCGATGCGCTGACGCTTGACCCGCACGCCCAGAACGAAGGCCCGACGCACACCATTCGCCACCAGATGTACGAACCGCTGATCATCCGCGACGTGACCGGCGCGTTTGAACCGGCGCTGGCGACCGAATGGGCGCCCAAGGAAGGCGATCCAAACGTTTGGGTGTTCAAGCTGCGCGAAGGCGTCACCTTCCATGACGGCGCTGATTTCACCGCCGAGGATGTGGTGTTCTCCTTCAATCGCGCCAAGCAGGAAAACTCCGACATGAAGGAGCTGATCGGCTCCATCACCGAAGTGCGCGCGGTCGATGATTTGACCGTTGAGATCGTCACCGATGGTCCGAACCCGATCCTGCCGTCCAACCTCACCAACCTGTTCATCATGGACAAGGGCTGGACCGAGGCCAACAACACCGTGAACGTGCAGGACTTTGAGGGCGGCGAGATCACCTATGCCACCACCAACGCCAACGGCACCGGCCCCTATGTGCTGGAAAGCCGCGAGCCGGACGTCAAAACGGTGATGACGCTGAACGAAGACTACTGGGGCATTGGCCAGTTCCCGCTGGAAGTGACCGAGATCGTCTATACTCCGATTCAGAACGCCGCGACCCGCGTTGCCGCAATGCTGTCCGGCGAAGTTGATTTCCTGCAGGACATGCCGGTTCAGGATCTGGACCGCGTCAGCAACGCCGATGGCCTGATGGTGCGTCAAGCGCCGCAGAACCGGGTGATCTTCTTCGGTCTCAACATGGGCGCCGATGACATCGAGGCCGACAATGTCGACGGTAAGAACCCGCTGGCGGACGTGCGCGTGCGCAAGGCGATGTCGATGGCAATCAACCGCGATGCGATCCAGAAGGTCGTGATGCGGGGTCAGTCCCAGCCTGCGGGCATGATTGCACCGCCCTTCGTGAACGGCTGGACCGAAGAGATGGACGCGGAATCCACCACCGACATCGAAGGCGCCAAGGCGCTGATGGCGGAAGCGGGCTACGCTGATGGCTTCTCGATCCGTCTGGACTGCCCCAATGATCGCTATGTCAACGACGAGCCGATCTGCCAGGCCGCCGTGGGCATGCTGGGTCAGATCGGCATCACGGTGAACCTCGATGCCAAGCCCAAGGCGCAGCACTTCCCGCTGATCACCGACGGCAAGACCGACTTCTATATGCTCGGTTGGGGTGTGCCGACCTATGACTCCGAGTATGTCTTCAACTTCCTCGTGCATGGTCGTGAAGGCGACATCGGCACCTGGAATGGCACCGGCTACGACAATGACGAGCTGGACGCGAAGATCAAATCGCTGGCTTCCAACACCGATCTGGACGCGCGCAACCAGGACATCGCCGATATCTGGCGGGTGGTTCAGGATGAGCAGCTCTACATCCCGATCCACCACCAGGTGCTGAACTGGGGTATGTCCGAGAAGGTCGATATCGCGGTCGATCCCGAAGATCAGCCGAAGGTCAAATACTTCAAGATGAACTGATCTTCATCGCAGGGCGCCGGAATGTGGCGCGCTGCTGACTTGCCAAGGTCGCCGGGGCGCAGCACGCACTCCGGCGACACGCGCATTGACGGGAAAGGATCCACGATGTTCCGCTTTTTCACCGCGGCTGCCTGTGCGGCGGCTCTTGTTCCTGCCGCCCTCGTGCCCGCCGCTCAGGCCGAGGAATTCTCTTGGGCGGTGACCACCGACCCACAGACAATGGACCCGCATGCGGTCAATTCCACGCCAGTTCTGGGCTTTCTAAACAATGTCTACGAAGGCCTCGTGCGGCGCGGCAAGGATATGAGTATCGAACCTGCGCTGGCCACCAGCTGGGAGCCGGTCGGCACGGGCGACGGCTGGCGGTTTCACCTGCGCGAAGGTGTGACATTCCAGGATGGCAGCGCATTCACTGCTGAGGATGTGATCTTCTCCTATCAGCGCGCATCAAGCCCCGAGGCGGATACCGCCAGTTGGTTCGCGCCTGTTTCGGAAATGTTGCAGGTGGACGACTACACCGTTGATGTCCTGACCCATTCGCCTAACCCGATCTTTCCCGACAGTATCGCCAACTGGATGATCATGGACAGCGGCTGGGCCGAGACCAATGCCGCCGCCCGCCCCGACAAGGAGAGCGGCAACCACGCCACGCTTCACACCAATGGCACCGGAGCGTTTCGCATGACCACGCGTGAACCCGGCCTGCGCACGGTGCTGGAACCGTTCGAGGGCTGGTGGGGCGAGGCAGAGCATAACATTACCCGCGCCGAGATGACGCCGATCCAGAACCCGGCCACCGCGCTGGCGGCGCTGTTGTCCGGCGATGTGGATATGATCAACCCTGTGCCCATTCAGGACGTTCAGCGCCTGCAGGGCAACCCGGATGTGAAGGTGGTGCAGGGCATCGAGGCGCGGGTGATCATGCTGGGGTTCCCACATGAGGCCGACGCGCTGAAGTTCTCGGCCGAGACCGAAGGCAACCCTTTCGCGGATGTCCGCGTGCGCAAGGCCGTGGCCCATGCCATCAACGTGCCGGCAATCCTGCGCACCATCATGCGTGGCAATGCCGAACCGGTGAACCAACTGGTGAGTGGCGCCATGCGGGGCTATTCCGACGCACTGGAGGATGCGCCCGCATATGATCCTGAGGCCGCCAAGGCTCTGCTGTCCGAGGCAGGATACCCCGATGGCTTTTCTTTCGGTTTCAAATGTCCCAACAACCGTTACCTCAATGACGAGGCCGTCTGTCAGGCCGTTACCGCAATGCTGGCGCAGGTGGGGCTGACCGCGACGCTGGATGCGATGCCGGTGCAGAACTACTGGCCGGAGCTGCGGGCCGATAATTACGACATGTATCTTCTTGGCTGGTCGCCGGGCACCTTTGATGCGGAACATCCGATCCGCTTCCTCGCCGCCACTCCGAATGAGGAGAAGAAGCTGGGGTCGTGGAACTTTGGCGGCTATTCCAACGCGCGCGTCGATGAGCTGCTCCCGCAGATCCAGTCCGAAATTGACGAGCCGACCCGTCAGGGCATGCTCGATGAGGTCGCACAGACCTTGCAGGACGAGGCCGCTTATGTGCCGCTCTATGTACAACCGCTGGTCTGGGGCACCGGCAGCAACGTCACCCTGACCCAAAGGCCGGATAACTTCTTTATCCTGCGCTGGGTCTCCGTTAACTAACGCCGCTCAATCAGGCAGACGGGGGCCGCGGCCCCCATCATCCACCCACAGGAGAGCACAGATATGCTCGCTTACATCATCCGGCGCGTGGCCCAATCCGCGCTGGTCCTTCTTATCGTCGGGCTTGTGGCCTTTGCGATGTTCCGCTTTGTCGGGGATCCGATCGACAACATGCTGGGGCAGGAGCGCACGGCAGATGATATCGAACGGCTGCGCGAGCAGCTGGGCCTCGATCAGCCTTTCGTGGTGCAATACTACCGCTTCCTAGAGAACGCAGTTCAGGGCAATTTTGGCGTCAGCTACCGTCAAGGTCGCCCGGTGATCGACATCCTGATGGAACGCGCGCCAGCAACGCTGGAACTTGCGGCGGTCTCAGGCATTCTCGCGGTATTGTTCGGCATCGCGCTGGGGGTCTTCACCGCGATCCGACGAAAGGGCATCGCGGCAAATATCATCATGTCGGTGTCGCTGATCGGGGTCTCGCTGCCGACCTTCCTGATCGGCATTCTGCTGATCTACCTGTTCTCGGTCGAGTTGGGCTGGCTGCCCAGTTTCGGACGGGGCGAAGTGGTGGATCTCGGCGCATGGACCACCGGGTTCCTGACCGCAAGCGGGCTCAAGGCGCTGATCCTGCCTTCGATCACGCTGGGGCTTTATCAGATGACGCTGATCATGCGGCTGGTGCGCTCCGAGATGCTGGAAGTGCTGCGGCAGGATTACATCCGCTTTGCCCGCGCGCGGGGCCTGCGCAACCGGGCGGTCCATTTTCGTCACGCACTGAAGAACACCATGGTGCCGGTGATCACCGTGATCGGCCTGCAGGTCGGCGCGATCATCGCATTCGCCATCATCACCGAGACGGTGTTCCAGTGGCCCGGTGTTGGCCTGCTGTTCATCAACGCGATCCAGTTCGTCGATATCCCTGTCATGGCGGCCTATCTGATGCTGATCTCCGTCATGTTCGTGGGCATCAACCTGATCGTCGATATCCTCTATTTCTTCATCGATCCGCGACTGCGCGTTGATCGCAAGGGAGGCCACTAATGTCCGAGACAACCATCCCGCCGCAAAAGTCGCGTCTGCGCACCGCGCTCGACAGCGATCTGTTCTATACCTTCACCCATTCTCCCGTGGCGGTGGTCTCCACCGTGGTGGTGCTGGTCATGGTGCTGGCATCGCTTTTCGCGCCGCTGATCGCGCCGACCAACCCGTTTGATCCGGCCTCCTTGAACCTGATGAACGGGTTCACGCCGCCGCTGGCCCCCAATGACTTCACCGGCGAGACCTTCTTGCTGGGCACCGATGATCAGGGACGGGACGTGTTCTCCACCATCCTCTACGGCATGCGGATCTCGCTGTTCGTGGGCGTGGCGGCTGTCCTGTTCGCCATGGTGCTTGGCATCACGCTGGGCCTGCTGTCCGGCTACCTCGGGGGCTGGGTCGAGACGATCATCATGCGGGTCGCGGACGTGCAGCTGACCTTTCCGTCGATCCTGGTGGCAATGCTGATCTTTGGCGTCGCCAAGGGCATCACCCCGGTAGAGTACCGCGATCAGATGGCAATCTGGGTGCTGATCCTTGCGATCGGCCTGTCGGACTGGGTGCAGTTTGCCCGCGTGGTACGCGGCGCGACCCTTGTCGAGAAGAACAAGGAATACGTCGAGGCAGCACGCCTGATCGGACGACGCTCGGGTGCGATCATGCTGCGGCATATCCTGCCCAACGTGCTGTCGCCTGTCTTGGTCATCGCGACGATCTCGCTGGCGCTGGCGATCATTGCCGAGGCGACACTGTCGTTCCTCGGGGTGGGCGCACCACCGACCCAGCCGTCTCTTGGTACGCTCATTCGCATCGGGCAGGGGTTCCTGTTCTCCGGCGAGTGGTGGATCCTTCTTTTCCCCGCGATCACGCTTCTGGCGCTGGCGCTCAGCGTCAACCTGCTGGGCGACTGGCTGCGTGACGCCCTGAATCCGAGGCTTCGCTAATGGCCGAACCAGTTCTGTCCATCCGCAATCTGTCTGTGGAAATCCCAACCCGCCACGGCATCCTGAAACCGGTCGATGGGGTCACCTATGACATCGCCGCAGGCGAGATCCTCGGCATCGTCGGCGAAAGTGGTGCCGGCAAGTCGATGGCGGGCAATGCCGTCATCGGCCTGCTCAGCCCGCCAGCGCATGTGTCGGCCGGTGAAATCTGGCTCAACGGCAAACGCATCGACAACCTGAAGGGCGACGCCATGCGGCGTCTGCGCGGCAAGGAAATCGGCATGGTCTTTCAGGACCCGCTGACCTCGCTCAATCCGCTTTTGCGGATTGGCGACCAGCTGGTGGAGACCATGCTGACCCACCTGCCGATCAACAAGTCCGAGGCCGAGAAGCGCGCCGTGGCCGCCCTCGAAGAAGTCGGCATTCCCGGCGCCGCCAAACGTGTGAACAGCTACCCGCATGAGTTCTCGGGCGGTATGCGTCAACGGGTTGTCATCGCGCTGGCGCTTTGTGCAGAGCCGTCGCTGGTGATCGCCGATGAGCCGACAACCGCGCTTGATGTGTCCGTACAGGCGCAGATCATCGCGCTGCTCAAACGGCTCTGCCGCGAGCGTGGCACCGCTGTGATGCTGATCACCCACGACATGGGCGTGATTGCCGAGGCCGCCGACCGTGTGGCGGTCATGTATGCCGGGCGGCTGGCCGAGCTTGGCCCGGTGCGCGATGTGATCACCGCGCCGGAGCACCCTTATACCCATGGGTTGATGGCCTCGACGCCGCTGGCGTCGCGCGGGAAGTCTCGCCTGCACCAGATCCCCGGCGCCATGCCGCGTCTCGATGCGGTGCCCGATGGCTGTGCTTTCAATCCGCGCTGCCCGCGCGTGGCCGACAAATGCCGCCAGGCCCCCGCCCCCACGGTGGACGGCAATGCCGCCGCCTGCTGGTTCCCGCTCCAACATGAGGAGGCCTCCTGATGGCGCTTGTCTCCGTCAAGAACCTGAGCCGTGTTTTCGACGTCTCCAAACCCTGGCTGAATCGGGTAATCGAACGCGAACCCAAGGCCTTTCTGACCGCTGTGTCAGAGGTGGAATTCGAGGTCGAGCCGCAAACCACCTATGCGCTCGTTGGCGAATCCGGGTCTGGCAAATCCACCATTGGCCGGATGCTGGTCGGGTTGCTCAACCCTTCTGAGGGCAATGTGGAGATCGAAGGCGTTGATCTGGCGAACGAGAAAGACGCCGCCAAGGTCGATGCGATCCGCTCTGACATCCAGATGATCTTTCAGGATCCCTACGCCTCGCTCAACCCGCGCTGGCGGGTGCGTGACATCATCGTCGAACCCGTGGCGGCGCGTGGTGGTAAGACCGATGGGCTGGCCGAACGCCTGCTGGAACAGGTGGGTCTCTCGGTAAAGGACGCGGGCAAGTTCCCGCATGAGTTCTCTGGCGGGCAGCGGCAGCGGATCTGTATTGCCCGCGCGCTGGCCTCCGAGCCGCGGCTGATCGTCTGTGACGAGCCCACCTCGGCGCTGGATGTGTCGGTGCAGTCGCAGGTGCTGAACCTGATGAGCGACCTCAAGGACAACTTTGGCCTGACTTATGTGCTGATCACCCACGACCTGACGGTGGTGCAGCATATGGCGGACCGGATCGGGGTGCTCTACCTCGGTCGACTGGTTGAGGAGGGCGCACCGGATGAGCTGTTTGAACGCCCGAAACATCCCTATACGCAGATGCTGCTGGAGGCGGCGCCGCGTATGGATGGGTTTGGCCGCGAGGTGGCTCCGCCCGAGGGTGAAATCCCCGATCCGATCAACCCACCGCCCGGCTGCGCCTTTCACCCGCGCTGCCCGCTGGCGGGTGACATCTGTCGACAAGAACGCCCCGAGATGCGCAGGATCGGGACAACCCGAGTCGCCTGTCACATGGCGGAGGGCTGACACAGACAACAGGAGCGCAGTGCCATGGCAGACCAGACATTCGGTATCATCGGAGGGACGGGCATGCTGGGCAGTGCGATCCTGCGTGCGGTTGTGCAGGCGCAGACGGTCGCGGAGGAGCGGATCTGGGTGGCGTCGCGGTCCGGGCAGCTTGACGGGTTCTCCGATCATCCGGGGCTGAGCATCACCACGGACACGACAGCCCTGATTGCGGCCTCGGACGTGGTGCTGTTGTGCGTGCCACCTGCGGCGATGGGCACACTGTCGCTGGACCTCAGAGACAAACTGGTGATCTCCGTCATGGCGGGGATCACGATCAACCGGATTTCCGAATTGACCGGGGCGACGCGGGTCATTCGCGCCATGAGCAGCCCGGCGGCGGCAGAGCGGCTTGCCTATTCGCCCTGGGTTGCGACAGAGGCCACGTCGGATGCGGATCGCGCCTTTGCCACGGCACTGTTTGAGGCCTGCGGCAGCACGGACCGGATCACGCAGGAGGCGCATCTGGACGTTTTCACCGCGATGACCGGGCCGGTGCCGGGTTTTGTCGCCTATTTTGCCGAAGTGATGGCGGATTATGCCCTGGCCAAGGGCCTGCCGCCCGAGGTCGCCGACAAGGCGGTGCGGCAGTTGTTCCTCGGTTCCGGGCAGATGATGGCGACAGGCGATGCCCGCCCCACCGATCATGTGCAGGAAATGATCGACTACGCAGGCACCACGGCTGCGGGGCTGGAGGTGCTGCGTGGATCAGACATTGGCGCAGAGCTAGAAAAAGGGCTGGACGCCGCCGTCGCCCGCTGCCGTACCATTGGCTAGCCCGACGTATGGCGCGCCATGAACGCTGCGATTTCCGCCTGTGTCGGGGGCTGGCCTGAAAACATCTCCACGTAATGCGGTACGCGGTTCACGCGCGCGACAGGGTCCTCTTCGACCTCCATCGAGAGATAGCCCACCTGCGTGTAGATGACCGTAAGGCTTCTGACGTCGGCCTGTTCCCTGCTGTAGCCAAAGCGCAGGAACATGTCGTGCACGGCGGCGATGCGGGCATTATCCGCCGCATCAAGCCGCCCCGCCAGTGTGGCGTCGTTGCGCGCCCAGTTGCGGATCGCCAGATCGAGGCGGGCATCAAACAGGGTCGGGTTGAGCCAGCAGTCCATCAGGTTGAACAGGGCTGTGTTGATGGTCTTCGCCGGGGCCTCGCAGCGGGCCTGTATCTGGCCAGTATTGCGGGCTTCCCATGTCTCAACCATGGCGTCATGCAGTGCGCCGAGATCCTTGAAATACCAGTAAAACCCCGTGCGCGTTTGATCCACGGCGCGGGCCAGCGGCATGATTTTCACCGCGTCGATCCCACTTGAGACCAAGAGATCAAGCGCGGCATCGAGCCAGAGGTCGCGCGAGCCACGCGGGCGAGGGGAGGTGGGTTTGGACATGAGCGCACTCTAAAACAATTGACACATGTGTCAATCTGGATGCAGGCTGTCTTTACACTTGTGTCAAGTCACCTGAGTCCACGAGGCAGCGCCATGTCACACGATCCGCTTTTGCAGCCCTTTCAGCTGAAGCATCTGACCCTTCGCAACCGTATCATGACCACCAGTCATGAACCGGCCTACCCGGAGGATGGCATGCCCAAGGCGCGCTATCGCGCCTATCATGCGGAGCGCGCAAAGGCCGGAGTAGCACTGGCGATGACGGCGGGGTCTGCAGCGGTTTCCAAGGACAGCCCGCCGGTGTTCAACAACATCCTCGCCTACAAGGACGAGGTGGTGCCGTGGATCACCGACCTGACGGAAGGCTGCCATGAACACGGCTGCGCAGTGATGATCCAGCTGACGCATCTGGGCCGACGCACGGGGTGGAACAAAGGGGATTGGCTGCCGTCGGTGTCCTCGTCACGGCACCGCGAACCGGCGCACCGGGCCTTTCCCAAGCTTGTCGAGGACTGGGACATCGAGCGCATCATTACGGATTTCGCCGATGCCGCCGAACGCATGAAGGCCGGGGGCATGGATGGGATCGAGTTGCAGGCCTATGGCCATCTGATCGATCAGTTCTGGTCACCGCTGACCAATGATCTGAGCGGCCCTTATGGGGCGGATACTTTGGAGAACCGTTTGCGGTTCCCGATGGATGTGCTCTCGGCCATTCGCAAGCGGGTGGGGGACGCGTTCATTGTGGGTATGCGGTTCACAGCGGATGAGGTGCAAAAGGGCGGCATCACCACAGAGGAAGGGCTGGACATCACCCGTATCCTGAGCGCGACGGGGCAGGTGGATTTCCTCAATGTGATCCGGGGGCGCATCCATACCGATCCGGCGATGACCGATGTGATCCCGGTACAAGGTATGAAATCCGCGCCGCATCTGGATTTTACAGGCCGGGTCAAACAGGAAACGGACCTGCCGGTGTTTCACGCAGCGCGCATCCCGGATGTCGCCACCGCGCGCCACGCGGTGCAGGCGGGGCTGTTGGATATGGTGGGGATGACGCGGGCACACATGGCCGACCCGCATGTGGTGAAAAAAATCCGCGAGGGGCGCGAGGACGACATCCGCCCTTGTGTGGGGGCCACCTATTGTCTGGACCGGATCTATCAGGCGGGCGATGCGCTGTGCATCCACAACGCCGCAACCGGACGCGAGCTGACGATGCCGCACGAGATTACACCTGCCGAGGCATCAAAGAAAGTCGTGATCGTGGGTGCAGGCCCTGCGGGTTTGGAGGCTGCGCGGGTGGCCTCTGAGCGCGGTCATAAGGTCGTGGTCTTTGAGGCGCAGCCCGATCCCGGCGGCCAGATCCGTCTGACCGCGCAATCTCCGCGCCGCCGCGAGATGATCTCCATCATCGACTGGCGCATGGCGCAATGTGCGGCGCGGGACGTCCAATTCCACTTTAATACCTGGGCTGAGGAAGAGGATGTGCTGGCGGAAAAACCGGATGTGATTATCATCGCCACCGGAGGCCTGCCCAATCTGGAACTGTTTGAGACAGGACATGAGGCCGCGCATGTGGTCAGCGCTTGGGATCTGATCGCGGGGGACGTGAAACCGGCGGGCCGCGTGCTGATCTACGACGAAAGCGGCGACCACCCCGGATTGCAGGCCGCAGAAGTGGCGGCTGCGGCGGGGGCTCAGGTCGAAGTCATGACCCCTGATCGGACCTTTGCGCCTGACATCATGGCGATGAATCTGGTGCCTTACATGCGTGCGCTGCAGGACAAGGATGTGACGTTCACTGTCACCCGCCGCCTGCTGGATGTGCAGCGTCAGGGCAACGAGTTGCGGGCCACCATCGGCACGGACTACAGCGATCACAGCACGGAGCAGAGCTACGATCAGGTGGTGGTGAACTACGGCACATTGCCCAATGACGATCTGTATCACGCGTTGCGCCCCCACAGCCGCAATGGCGGCGCGGTGGACCAGGACGCGCTGATCGCCGGGGGGCCACAGCAGCTGGAGCGTCACCCGGATGGCAGCTTCCAGCTGTTCCGCATCGGCGACGCAGTTTCTGCCCGCAACACACATGCGGCGATCTATGACGCCCTCCGTTTGGTGAAAGACCTCTGACGGACGCACGAAGGTTGGGTTCCACACATCTGACAGATATGTCGTGAACGCTTTTTAGGCTGCCGTTTCGCCCGCGCGGAGATTTCGCGCGCGGTGTGCGTCGGGGAACCGGAACTCCCAAAGGTCTCGGTCTGACGATTCTATTTGCGCGGATGAAACGGGAAAACCCCTGCGTCGGTATCGTGTCGCCGCTTCATAAAGATGAGTCGGTCAACCAATTGATGTGCCTATTTCTCTGAAAACTAGGCGAAACATTTGCGCCAATTTGTGCCGAATGACTTCGCGATCAGAAGGGCAAGCCGCATCAGAGCTGTCGGCAGCCTGCATCCAGCGGGGCGCTCTGTGAACTCAATGCCGAAGGCGCTCAACAGGCGCGAGGCGATTCTGGTAATTCTAAGAGTGCTTTGTCAGTTTTAATCAACTTGAGGAGGCGTGGCCCCGGCCTTGAAAGGCGTCATGGCGCACACGGAAACCCGACGATTTGCGGCTGCGAAGGCCTCAATTTGACTCGCATTTTATAAATATACACGGACATTTTAGCTCTTCATTAGCATCCTCACGGCAAAAGTTGGCTTGCATCTTATTGAGTTGGTTGTGGTGGCCGAAGCGCCCCGCACGTTCAGAAAGACGAGAGAGAAACCCCATAACGGGGCAAGGGAATATATCGGGGCCAAAGTGCTCCTTGCTCAAAGGAACTCATGCTATGTCCAGCATTTTGACAAACAATGGTGCTATGGTCGCCCTGCAGACGCTGCAGTCTGTGAACATGAACCTCACCGAAACTCAGAACGGAATTTCCACCGGTAAGGAAATCGGTACCGCAAAAGATAACGCTGCGGTTTGGGCGATTTCCAAGACCATGGAATCGGATATCGCCAGCTTCGAAGCGATCGAGGAAGGTCTGGCGATGGGTGATGCGACGGTTGCCGTTGCCTCTGCCGGTGCGGAACAGATCGTTGAGAAGCTGGTCGAGATCAAAGAGCTGATCGTGTCGGCTCAGGCGGAAAACGTCAGCCACGACAAGATCCAGACAGACATTGACTCCAAAGTTGACCAGATCGAGTCGATTATTTCCGCAGCTCAGTTCAACGGTGCAAACCTGCTGGCTGACACCATTGACGGCACCGCAACCGAAATGGGTATTCTGGCATCGCTAGACCGTGTGGGTGCTGGCGGGACCGTGACATCCGTGGATATCACGATTGCTGCGCAAGGCTTTGAGGCCAGCTTGAACCTCGGCACAAGCCTGACAACCATCACCGATACCGCCACTGCGGCGTCCGCGCTGACCGAAATCGAAGACTACCTGCAAACCGCAATTTCCGGTGCGGCTGAGCTGGGGGCGGCATCCGCGCGAATCGCCGATCAGCAGCTTTTCGTCACTGACCTGGTGGATTCGATGACGCTTGGTGTTTCCACGATGACGGACACCAATATGGAGGAAGCCTCGGCCCGACTTTCGGCGCTACAGACCCAGCAGGAACTGGCAGTTCAGTCGCTCGGCATTGCCAACCAGGCGCCGCAGGCCCTGTTGCAGCTGTTCCAGTAACAGCCTGAACCCTACTGAATATCGCAAAACAGGGGCGCAATTTGCGCCCCTGTTGTTCGTTTTGACCGTCGCACTTGAGATCGTGCTCCGACCGTCTCTGGCATAGGTCAGATCAGCCCAGTGGTTTGTAGGCTGTGACGTCAATTTCGATCTTCGCATCGACCATCAGTTGCGAACGGACAGTCGAGCGGGACGGGGCACCATTCGGAAAATAGCTGGCATAGACGCGGTTGAACGTCCAGAAATCGCGCGGATCATCCAGCCAGACGTTGACCTTGGCCACGTCGTCCAAGGTGCAACCTGCCTTTGCCAATACCGCAATTACATTTTCCATGGTGCGTTTGGTCTGTGCCTCGATGCCGCCGGGTTCGATTTCGCCGCTTTCTTTCATGGCAACCTGGCCGGAAATGAACACGAAATCACCTGCGCGGGTTGCTGGGGAAAACGGCAGGTTCTGTCCGCCTGCGCCGGTGCGCTCTGCGCCGATACGTTCGATGGTCATGGGATATCTCCTGATAGTTGGAAAGGTTAACTTTGCCACGCAGCGTTCAGCGCGCTGCGTGTGTGGGAAACGGTTGGAATGGGAGCTACTGCGCCGTAACCAGTTGTCGAAATCGCCGCCGCCATATTCGCGTGTTCCGCAGCTGCAAACGGGTCTTGCGTGTCCAGCAGGTTTGCCAAGAATGCGCCGTTGAAACAGTCTCCGGCCCCGGTGGCGTCCTTGGCGTCGACGCGATGCCCGGGAAGGGTACGCATGTCGCCGTCGACAGAGATCAGCACCCCGTCTGCGCCCAGTGTCAGCGCCACGATGCGGGGGCCGAGGTCGTGATAAAACCTGACAATCTCCTCCGGGGGCTGCAGCCCGGTCAGTTGTCGCGCATCATCCAGACCGGGAAGTGCGATGTCACAGGCGGCCATCACGCTGTGGGTCACCTCCCGTGCAACCTCTAGCGGCCAAAGCGCAACGCGCAGGTTGGGGTCAAAGGCGAACACGCCACCTGCAGTCCGGGTGGCCTCGGCGGCTGCAACGACCGCAGCCCGCATGCTGTCAGAGACTGCGAGGCTGATACCGGAGGCGTAAAACATCGGGCAGGACTGCAAGGCATCCCGAGGCAAGTCATCAGGTGCAAGGTGGCTCGCGGCTGAACCTGTGCGGCGGTAGGTGAAATGGTGGCCATCCGTGTCATGGGTCACAAAATAGACGCCGGTTTCCTCGCCTTGCGCCTCGGTAACATTGGCGGTTGAGACGCCTTCGTCGGTCCAGAGGCCGCATAGTGCCGCGCCGAAGGGATCAGTGCCGACACGTGTGATCAGCCCTGCATTGGCCCCGTGCCGTGCCGCAGAGATCGCCACGTTGGACACATCACCGCCAAACCCCATGGCGAACTGACCCTCGGGTGTTTGATTGAACTCGACCAGCGGTTCGCCGAGGCAGAGGATCTGCGCCGCGCTCACCAGACCTGCCCTCTTGCAGCAACGGGTTCTGGACCCAAGATCTTGTCTCCGCGCAGCAACGTGACATGCTCGAGCATGTTGGCGACGACGCAGGCATGGTTTGGCACGATCCGCAGCTGGTCGCCGACAGAAAGCCCGGTGGGGGCATCGCTGACGATGCGGCCATGCTCCTCGCTCAGCTGGTCGATTGTCAGATCTGGGTGCCCAAGCACATGACCAAAACCGTCCAGCCCGAGGAGGTCCGAGGTCAGTACCTTTGATCCCGCGTCGATCACCGCGCGGGTTTCAGTCGGCGTCGACACCACCGTGGCCAGCACCGTCAGCGCACAATCGGACCATTGGCATGTGCCACGTGTCACCAAGGAGCGGTCGTTATAGATATAGGTTCCGATCCGGTATTCAGTTGCCATCGGCATTTCATGCGCGCGCCACATATCGGGGGAACCGCCAGAGGAAATCACATCTACGGTCAGGTCCGTGGTCTCGATCAGGTCCTTGGCTTCCGCGAGCCATGTTGTCACGGCAGTTGCGGCGCCCGCAGGCGGGTAGGTCATCAGCCCGGCAAACTGCAGGCCTGGCAAATCCTTGATCGCTTGCGCCAATGCCGCCGCCGCCGCCGGGGTGGCCACACCACACCGATCCGCGCCGGTATTGCATTCCACCAACACTGGCAGGGGCGTTGCCGCATCCGCAAAACCGTCACTCAGTCCCTGCGCCACGGTTATGTTGTCCGCGACGACCGACAGACGAACGCGATCTGACAGGGCGCGCAGTCGCGCGACTTTTTCACGACCAAGGATGTTGTACGTCAGCAGGACATCGTGAATATCGCCATTTGCAACCATGGCTTCTGCTTCGGTGATCTTCTGGCAGGTGATGCCGATCGCACCTTGCTGCACCTGAAACTTTGCCAGACGCGGCAGTTTGTGCGTTTTGATATGGGGGCGAAGTTGCAGTCCGTGGCTGTCGCAATAGCTCTGGAACGCGCGGACATTGGCCTCGGCAATATCCAGATCGACCAGAACGGCGGGGGTGTCCAGGGGCAGGTTCATCAGGCGCGCTCCTCTGCATGTGGGGCATCGACACGCGGCCAGAGCGCACGGGTCAGGTGCGTGTAGTCCGTATGGACCGGATTGTTTGGATAAGGGCCATCAACGGCCGCGTAGAGGATCTCTCCAGCGACCGGCGCAAAGGCCCCGTGAAAGTGGTTGGTGGATTTCACGATCACGATGCGCTTTTTCGCAATGTCGATGCCGAGATTGGTGAAGAGATCCGGCGAAAACGTCTGGCTGCGATTGGTGTTCAGCACGATGTCCAGATCCCCGATACGGATCACGGCGCAGTCACCGAGGGGAACCACCGAGGTGCCGAAGCTTTGTACCGCGTCGCGTTGCAGCCGCGTGACGGTGACCTTGGCATCAATCGGCGCGCCCGCGTGGGCGGAGGTCTTGCCGCCAAACCGCAAGTCCAATTCTGCGCCCTCACCAGCGGCAAAACACAGGCGCACCGCCATCGGATCCCAGATGGTCCCCAACGCCACACCGCCAAGGTTCTGGTTCAGGGCTTCCTGCAGCAGGATCGTGGAGTCGCCAGCGACCCCGCCGCCGGGATTGTCCCAGACATCCGCCACCACCACGGGCATCCTGTCACTCGCATCCGCACGCCGAAGCGCCTCGGCGGGGGGCAGAAAGTCCGGTTTAGTGCGGCCACGAAATCCAAAAAGCTCCATACCCAGATCACGTGCAAGCTGATCGCCGCGTGCTGCGTCATTATCAGTAATGACAACAACTTTTGCGCCCAGGTCAGGACTGTCGCCGGCCATGAAGCCATGGATGACAGAGCCCGACAGGATGTCGCCCCGCTCTTCCAAGCTCATGATCTTGTCCACAAAACCGCGCATCGGCTGGATGCTGGTGGGCAGAACATCCATCATGCGCACGTCGAAAACAGAGATCCGCGGCGCGATCTCACCCCGTACAGCGCGCAGGGTCAGGTCGACGCAGGCCTCGCCCGCCTCTACAAAATCGGTGTGGGGGAATTCTTTGAATACGGTAATGATATCGGCGTTCTCGACGCGTTTCGCGCTCAGGTGGCTGTGCGGATCAAAGCTCACGCCGATCTTGGCATCCGGTCCCGCCAATGCGCGGGCGGACGCGATCAGTTCGCCTTCGCAATCGACGCAGCCGTCCGCGATCATAGCGCCATGCAGGCCCAATACCACCGCATCGACGGGCAGGGCGGCCTTCAACTGGCTCAGGACCTCATCGCGAAGATGCTCCCAGGTTGCCGCGCTCACCATCCCGCCGGGTTCCGCCCATGTGGCGGTGCCCTCGATCAGGGTGAAACCTTCGTCCTTCGCCCGCCGCCGCAAGGCCGGAAATACCGCCGAACACAGTGTCGGGGTGTCTGGGTGTTCTCCCGGCGGCGCGTAAAAGCTCTGCGCAAAATCAGAGAAATCGGTGCGCAGCGGCGAGAAGGTGTTAGTTTCGGTGGCAAGAGAAGCGCAGAAAACGCGCATGGGGCATATCCTTGAAATTTGGGTTCCGGGGCGCGCGTCAATACTCGCGCCCCGGACGGGGACCGTTAGTCGAGGTAAGAGGCGTCGTTGGCCTTCCCGACTTCGGATTTGAAGAGCGTCAGCAACTCGCCCGCCTTGGCGTCGAGGTTCTCCGCCACATGGGCCTCAAACGCGGGCTGAGTGGCACCGGCCATCGCGGCGCGTTGGTCTGCGGACAGGGCGGTCACTTCGATCTTGTCCATCAGACCTGCCAGACCGCGATCCGAGGCCTCGATGATGCGCGACAGACCGCGGCTGGCGGTGACGCAGCTTTCGGCGGCGGCGTGCAGGGTGTTCTGCTCCGCTTCGGTCAGACCCTCGTAGAAGGCCTTGTTGACCATGAAGGTGTAGGGCGAGAACAGGTGATTGGTCAGCGTCATGTGCTTTTGCACCTCGGCGAAATTCGCAAAGGAGATGATCGGCACCGGGTTCATTTGACCGTCGATCACGCCGGTCTGCAGACCGGAATAAACCTCACCCCAGCTGAGCGGATAGGCCTCGGCCCCCAGCGCCTGCACGATTTTCTGATGGCTCGGCAAGGTCATGGTGCGGATGCGGATGCCGTCGAAATCCTCAAGGTTTGCGATCTGACGCTGCGAGTTGGTGACGGCAAAGAAGCCTCCGGTGTCGGGAAAGCCCAGCACCACAACGTCACCCAGCGCATCTTCGATGTCGGCCGCCAATGTTTCGCCGAACTCGCCGTCAAAGACGGAATAGGTGGAGGCGTTGTTGGCGAAGGCAAACGGCAGGTTCAGCACGTCGATGCGCGGGTAATAGCTGGCCAGCGCGCCGGTGGAGGTCAGAGTCGCCTGGATCACGCCATCCCGCACCTGCTGCACATGTTCTGCGGCAGTGCCAAGCTGGTTGGAGCCAAAGACCTCGACCGTGACGCTGCCATTGGTGTCGGCGGTCACGATGTTCTGGAACACGGCCGTACAGGCATGGGCCGGGTTTTCAAACGGATCGGTCTTGTTGTCATGTCCAAAGCGGATGGTGCCACCCGCCATCGCGGAGCTTGCGGTCAGGGCGGCCAGTGCGCCGATGGCAGCCGTTTTCAATGCTGTGTTCATTTGATTTTCCTCACTGTTGGATTGGTTTTTTTTGGTGGTTGGGCCCCCCGATCAGGGGGCAAATCCGAGCGCACGCGGCAGCAGCAAGGCCGCGTCCTCCCAGAATGCGAATAGGAAAAGGATGATCACTTCGGCGATCAGGAACGGGGCGAGCTTCACTGAAATGCGCTCCAGCTTCTCGCCGGTCACCGAGGACAGAACGAAGAGGCAAGCCCCTACGGGTGGCGTCATCAATGAGATGTTGAGTGCCAGTACAAAGATGATGCCCGCGTGGATGGGCTCCAGTCCGATCTGTTCGGTGAGCGGCACGAGGACCGGGCCGAGGATGATCAGGATCGCGGTGATATCCATCACCATGCCGACCACCAGCAGAATGCAGATGATGATGGCGATGATGGCATAGGGGTTGTCCGACAGCCCCAGCACGGTGCTGGCGATGGCCTGCGGGATACGCTCAAAGCTCATCCACCAGCCTAGGATGCCGGCAAAGGCGATGATGACAAAGATCACGCCAGTGATACGCGCAGTGCGCACCAGCATCGCATAGAGTTCGCGGAAGGTCAGTGTGCGATAGACGAAGAAGCCGATGAACAGCGCATAGGCCACGGCGATGGAGGCAGCCTCGGTCGGGGTGACGATGCCGCCAAGGATGCCGCCGAGGATGATGATTGGCATCAAAAGCGCGGTGATCGATGACAGGAAGGTCTGCCAGATTTCGCCCAATGTGGCGCCGCGTTCGGCTTTGGGCAGGTTCTCGCGTTTGCCGCCGATGGCGATTACGCTCATGCAGACGGCGCAAATCACCAGGCCGGGCAGCAGCCCTGCCGCGAACAATCCGCCGATCGAGACCCCCATCAGCGAGCCGTAGACCACCATCAGCCCCGAAGGAGGAATCGTCGGCCCGATGATCGACCCGGCCGCGGTGACCGCGCAGGCGTAGTCGCGTTTGTAGCCCTGCTTCACCATCGCGGGCACCAGCGTGCGGCCAAAGGCGGCGGCATCGGCGGTGGCAGATCCAGTGAGCCCGGCGAAGAACACCGAGGCCAGCATGTTTGTGTGCGCCAGCCCGCCCCTGAAGCGGCCCACCAGCACCTCTGCCAGTTTCACCAACCGTCCGGTGATGCCCGTGCTGTTCATGATCTCGCCCGCCAGAATGAAGAACGGCATGGCGAGGAAGGGAAAAATATTGAGCCCGTTGAAGATCTTGCTGGGACCAATGGCGAGGAACGTGGTGCCGCCGCCCATGGTGAAAATCCCGATGACGCCCGCAAGGCCAATGGCAAAGCCGATCGGCATGCCAACGGCGAGGAGCAGGACAAAACAGAGGCCGACGATCATGCGCCTGCTCCTTCTTCAGAGGGGGTGTCGGGCAGGTCGAGCTGGCGGCCCATATCGCGGACCATCACCAGCACCACTTGCACGCAGGCCAAAGCTGCGGCGGTCGGGATCGCCGCGTAGAAAGGTTGCAGCGTCGCGCCGAGGATCATCGCCTGACGTTTGGCGCCGCTTTCGGCGAAGCCGATGCCGAACCACAGTACGTAGAAGAACAGCGTAAATGTCATCAGGTCGATCCCGATCAGCATGGCGCGGCGCAGTGGGGCAGGCAGGTTCAAGAGCACCGCCGTCAGGCCGATGTGTTCGCGCCGTGCGATGCCCGAGGACACCGCCAGCATCGCGGCCCAGATCATCAGGTAACGGGCCAGCACCTCGGGCCAGGGCAGTTGCCAGTGAAAGAAGTAGCGATCCACGACGCCGATCCAGACGTCGAGCACCAGCGCCACCATCAGCGCAGCAAGGATGACTTCGGTTCCCCGATTGAGCTGTCGGCTGATCCGATCTGCGATATCCCCAAGCATGAGCGCCTCCCTGCATTTTGTAATTAAGGTACATATTCACGGTTCCGTCGTCGTTCGGTCAAGTTATTTCTGTTACCAAAGTACAAATATCGAAGATTTCAGGAAAAAGCCGGCGTATGTTTGACGTCAAAATGTATCTTAGGTACAGAATCACGGAGAGGTCTTCAGGAGTTACAGATGCCGACAGTCGAATCCAGCCCGGCGCAGGGCGCTGTGGACCTGATCTCCAACCTGCGACAGTTGCACGGTCAATTTGCAGCCAGGGAGCAGAAGGTCGCGGATTTCGTCGCGGCGCATCTTGAGGATATTTCGAGCATGACCATCGCGGAGCTGGCGGGGGCCTGCGGTGTCAGCACCCCAACCGTTGTGCGGTTTTGCCGAACGATGGGCTGTGACGGGTTCCGCGACTTCAAATTGCGCTTGGCGCAGAACTTAGCGGTCAGCCTGCAATATCTCGCGCCCAGCCAGAGGGACGCGCAGGAGGGGAGCGTCAACGCCGTCGATCAGGTGCTGGGCGCTCTCTATGCGACCGTGAATGTCATGCGCCAACAGCTCGATCCAGAGCGCCTCGACGCGGCGGTGCAGGCCGTGGCGACCGCCGGGCAGATCGTTGTGGCTGGCGTGGGTGGCGGCTCCACAATGGTGGCGCAGGAAGCGGCCAGCCGGCTGTTTCGGTTGGGCATCCCGGCTGTTGCGGTGTCCGATAGCTATCTGTTGCAGATGCGTGCGGCGACGTTGGGCAAGGGCGATGTGTTGCTGCTTGTGTCCACCAGTGGCGAGGCCGGCGAGATCGTCAGTGCGGCTGGTGTCGCGGGCGGCTATGGCGCCACTGTCATCGCGATCACCCGCCCCGACAGCCGTCTGGCGCAGGAGGCCACCGTCGTGATCGAAGCCGACCTGCCCGAGGATCCGGACATCCTGAAACCGACCGCCTCGCGTTATGCGCATCTGGTGATCGTCGATGCGCTGGCGATGTCGGTGGCGCAGCTCCGAAACGAGGCCACGACGGAAAACCTGCGCCGCATCCGCGCCTCGCTCACCGCGTATCACGGGCGCACCGGACCACAGCCGCTGGGCGACTAAAGGCCCAGCGGGATTCTTCGCTCAGCCCCGCTGGGCAATCAGGGCGCGGAACTCCTCGAGGCGTGTCTCCAGCTCGGCGAAGCGGGTCTTCAGATCCTCGTCTGCCGTCTCACGTGCGTCCAGCGCGAGCACAAAGCTCGCTGTTTTCAACACGTCGCGCCAGCGGGGATTGTCAGGCAGGGTCTCGATCAGCAGATATTTGTCCAGTGTCCGCGTCTGCAGCGAGGTCTTGTCGAGGTTGACGCGCCAGATGCCACTGGTCTCGGCAAAGTCGATCTTGCCCTTGCCGGTTGCCGCACTCCAGATCTCGAGCGAGTCTGACATCAACTCCACGATCATGTCCCGGTAGGTATCACCGGGTGCAGTGGCGGCATCCGCTTGGGTCTCATCGGAAATCAGGGAGGGCAGCGATGTGTCGACCACATCCCGCAGCGAATGCACGAATTGCGCGCGGGGACTGTCCGACTGGCTGAACAGGACGGCCCGCCCGCCACCGGCTTCGGGCAGCATCGCAAACAGGCTGATCTGATGGGGCTGTCCACGCAGGCTGAGTGTCATATGGATCGGCTCATCCTCAACCTCGGTCTGTTCCAGCGGCGCAAGGATCTCCGGTGGCAGTACCTCGTGCAGGCGGCTGCGGTTCACAGTCACGCGCCGGTCTAGGACCTGCTGTGCCGCCTCGTTGGCATAGGTCACAACGCCGCGCGCATTGATGCACATCAGCCCGTCCTCCAGCGTGTCGAGCAGCTGGGTCATACGGCGCTGGGACAGGCGCAGAGCGTCTTCGATCTGGATGCGGCGTTCGATCTCCTCTTTCAGTTCGCGGTTTTCCACGGCACGGCTGCGCGCGTGGCTGGCCTCCAGTAAAGTCCGGATCCGGCTCAGCAGCTCGTCCTTGACGAAAGGCTTCACCACATAGTCGTTCGCCCCCGCCTCGAACCCGGCCAGCATGTCGCTGGTGCGCCCGCGTGCGGTCAGCAGGATGATCGGTAGCTCGTGCAGCCCATGCCGCCGCCGCAGGTTGCGTGCCACATCCAGGCCGCTCAACCCTGCCATCATCACGTCCAGCACGATGAGGTCAGGGCGGGATTGTGCAACGCTCCGCAGGGCATCCGACCCGTTGCTGGCCGTGGTGACGCGATAGCCCTGTGGGTGCAGGACGTTCTGCAAGACCTGCAAATTGATCGGTTCGTCATCCACAGCCAGGATCACCGGTGCGCCCTCATTCGTGACAGGGGCGGCTCTGTCTGGATCGGAACTGAACTCTAGCGGCGGCGCAATCGCCGTTGGCGCCCAATCCTCGGACACCGAGGCGGCGGGTAGATCGGAAATCGGCAGTATTGCCCGAAACACCGCCCCTTCGCCCGGTGTGCTGGCCACCTCGATACTGCCGGACATGAGCGCCGCGAGGTGGCGGGCGATCGTCAGGCCCAGTCCGGTTCCGGTGGCCTGCCCGGACCCATCCGGCGTGAGCTGTTCGAGCGGGTGAAAGATCCGCTCCATACTGTCGGAGGCGATGCCGGGGCCGTGGTCGCGAATTGCAACGGCGAGCTGACCATCGTCGCGCGGTGTCGCGGTAATCTCGACAGTGCTGCCACCCCCATATTTTACGGCGTTGGACAACAGGTTGAACAGGATCTGTTCAAATCGCACCGGGTCGGCGGTGACGGCGGGCAGATCTGAGGGCAGATCCAGATGAAACTTTGCAGGGTCTATCTGGAAGGTGGGTTGCAACAGATGCAGCACATTGCGCAGCGCGTGCGACACGTCCACCGGCTGCATATCGAGCCGCATACGACCCTCGCGGATGCGGTAGATGTCCAACAGATCGTCTACCAGTCGCGACAGCCTGCGCGCGCTGAAGGTGATCAGGCGCAGCTGGCTTGCCTGCGCGGGCAGCATGTCGCCCATGGCCCCGCCTTCGAGCGTTTCCAGTATGCCGATGATGCCGTTCAGCGGTGTCCGCAGCTCATGAGAGGTATTGGCCAGAAACCGGTCCTTCATCCTGTCGGCCTCTTCCAGCTTGGCGTTCTTTTCGCCGATCTGACGCAGGTTTTCCTGCAGTTCTGCGTTCTTGTCGCGGATCATGTCCAACTGATCGCGCAGGGCGCGGCGCATCTGGTTCACGGCACGGGAGAGGCGGGCGTATTCAACCGGGTGATCATATTCCGGCAGCGCTTCGTTCAGGCTGCCGGTGGCCACGGCGCTGGCAGCTTCGGACATGCGCCGCACGGGCCGGGTCAGGGCGTTGGAAAACAACAGCGACAATATCCCCAGCCCAGTAACGGCCACCGTCCCGATCAGCAGCAGTGCATTTCGCAGGCGGCTGCTGGTCTCAAACGCCGCATCCTTGTCCGCTTCGGCGATCAACGTCCAGGTCGGAAATGGCGCTTCCAGCACGCGCCAAGCCGACAGGGAGGGGGTTCCTGACAGGCCGGCGTCCAGCACCGTGACCCCATCGGCCCCCGTCATCGCCTCGGGCACCACGATCGGCGCGCCCGGCGCCGGGGTGCCGCTGGAGGCGATGACGGTTCCGCCGGTAGAGATGACTGTCAGCGCGGTTGTGCTCTTGGTCATCAGACTTTGCAGGCTGTTGGGCGGCATCCGCAGGATCATTGCCCCCTTATGGCGACCATGCAGGCGCACAGGAACGGCCAGATAGGCCGAAAGCTCGCCTGTCATTCCGTCGCGCGCGTAATCCTGAAACACCGGGTCAAAACCGGCCTGGCTCACTGCGCGGCTGTAGGCTTGTCCCAGGCCTGCCATCTCCGGATCGAGGAGGCGTCCCAGATAACGGTCCTTCTCTACGGAATAGACCACCTGGCCATTGCGATCTGCGAGGTAGAGATTGTCGAATTCCGCTTCGTTCAGAAAATCCAGAAACCCTGCATGAAACCGGCGGTGCGTGTTGGAATATTCCAGCGCCTCGCGCAGCAACCGATCCTCGCTTCCGACGCCAGAGGGCGGCGGGGCAGGGCCATCAATTCCGAATATGTTGCGCAGTTGACGCCCGGCATCCTCCGGCGTGTCTGCAAGCTGTCGCAGCGCATGACTGAAGCCATAGAACTCCCCCACCGAGTAGCGCACGTTGGCCGATTGCGCGAGGTTCTCTGCCTGCCTGACCGCATATGTCATGTACTGCGTGATCTCGCTTGCCTTGGCGTCGCGTACAAAGGCCACCTTCTGAAACGTCTCGGTGGCGATCGTCTGGTTCACCAGACGGTAGAACACCAGCCCGCCAAGCGTCAGCGGCAGGACTGAAGCCAGCAGGAACGTCAACAACAGGCGGGCGCGGATTCCCTGAAGAGGCACGATGACTCCGGTTTTTCTGGTTTTGTCTGCGGGCGATCCTGCGATTTGCTTCTGCTCGAAGCAAGGGCACGGAGTGAGTGTGGCGCAGAGTGGCGCAGTTCTTGGTATCCCATAGCATATTGATAGACATGAACTATTTTAGATTGCGTAGAGACCGGCCGCCCTCTTTTGACGAAATTTCCGATTTTTCGGGTACCATTGAGGCGGCCGCGTGGACTTCATTGTGGGACGTCCCAAGCGCTCGGGAGGAGACTGGGCGCTTTGATGTGTTCCGGTCGCCAGAGGGCGGACGTTGACGGGATGACACGAGGCGGGGCAAACCCGCCACCACAGGGAGAAATTGATAATGAAATTTACAGCTACCGCCGGGCTTCTGGCCTCGGTTGCGCTTTGGACAACAGCCGTTCAGGCGGAAGAAACCGTCGTCAGCGCGCTGCCCGAACAGGTCACCGCCTGGGTGAAGAACTTCAACCCGTTCAACCAGACAACTGCCGCGCCGTCCGTCATGCATTTCATGTACGAGCCGCTGATCATTTTCAACGCATTGGATGGCGGCAAGCCGATCTATCGTCTGGCGACCGCCTTTGAGTATTCCGATGACCTCAGCACCATCACCGTGACCCTGCGCGAAGGCGTGGAATGGTCCGATGGCGAGGCTTTCTCCGCAGATGACGTGGTCAACTCGTTTGAATTGGCGCTGAACAATGTTGCGCTCGATAGCGTGGGGATGTCGAATATGCTCTCCAGCGTGGAGAAAATCGACGACCAAACCGTGCAGTTCAACCTGTCCACCCCCTCCAGTCAGGCCATGTATCAGATCGTTCGCGTGCCGATCGTCCCCGAGCATATCTGGAGCGACATCGCGGATCCGGTGACCTTCACCAACCCCGATCCTGTCGGGTCCGGCCCACTGACTGAAATCCGCCGCTTTACGCCGCAGGAATATATCCAGTGCCGCAACGACAACTACTGGGATGCCGAGAGCCTCAAAGTCGACTGCATGCGGTTCCCGCAAATTGCCAACAACGATCAGGCGCTGGCCGCTGCGGCCAATGGCGAGCTGGACTGGATGGGGTCTTTCTTGCCGGATATCGAGAATACCTTTGTCGCCAAGGATCCGGAGCATCATAGATACTGGCTGCCCGGTGGCTCTCTGGTGGCCTTCTACATGAACTTCGAAGCTCCTGATGCCGGTGACAGTGCGGCGTTCAACAACGTCGATTTCCGCCGTGCCGTGTCGATGTCCTTTGATCGCGAGGCCATGGTGGAAATTGCGGGTTACGGCTACCCCACGATCAACCAATACCCGTCTGGTCTTGGCCGGGCCTTCCACTCCTGGAACAATCCCGAGGTCGAAGATAAGTTCGGTGGCTTCACCCAATATGACGTTGAAGGCGCGCGCGCCCTTTTGGCCGAGGCTGGCTTTGAGGACATCGACGGCGACGGGTTCGTCGAAACCCCCGCGGGCGAGCAGATCGACATCGAGGTGATCGTGCCCAATGGCTGGACCGACTGGGTCAACAGCAGCCAGATCGCGGTCGAAGGTCTGAATGCGGCAGGGATCAAGGCAAATGTCTCGACACCCGAGTCTGCGATCTGGACCGAAAAGCTGATCAAGGGCGACTATGACATGGCGATCAATTCCGTCCGTGTCGGTGCGACGCCGTTCAACCAGTATCTCGACTCCCTGCACGAGATTAACCAGGCAAAATCACGCTTCGCGGCCTCGCGCTATTATAATGAGGAGCTGAGCGATTTGTTGGATGCGTTCACCCAGACCAGCGATACCGAAAAGCAGATGGCGATCATGGCGGACGTACAGAAGATCGTCGGTGAAGAGATGCCGCTGGCCTATGTCTTCAACAATCCGCGTTGGTATCAGTACAACACCAAGCGCTTTACCGGTTTCTTCAGTGCCGAAAACCCGGTGGCAAACCCGGTGGCCCACAAGACCAACCCGGCCCGACTGATGCACCTGCTGGCGCTGCGTCCGGTGGAATAATTCCTCCCCGAACTTGGGACCGCTCCCCGAGCGGGCGGTCCCCTTTTTGTGCCGATCTCCCCCTTTCGACAGATGGTTTGACCTGATGCGTTTTCTTTTGAAGCGGCTCGGCTTTTATGCCGTTGCCTTTTTGGTGGCCGCGACCTTCAACTTCATGATCCCCCGGATGTTGCCCGGCAATCCGGCGGACATCATGCTGGCTAACTCCGGCGGCATGATTGCACCCGAGGCCCGTGAAGCGCTGATGGCCACCTTCGGCTTCATCGACGCGCCGCTTCACGAACAGTACTTTTCCTATCTCGGGTCGATCTTCACCTGGGACTTTGGTCTGTCGATCAAGTTCTATCCAATGCCCGTCACCGACGTGCTGATGCAGGCACTGCCCTGGACGCTGCTCCTGACCGGCGCGGCGCTGCTGATTTCCTTCTCCGTCGGGACCTTGCTGGGCATTCTGGCGGCTTGGCGGCGTGGGCAGCTTACGGATGCGATCGCCTCGCCCACGGCGCTGGCGCTGCAATCGGTGCCCTCGGTGGTGGTGGCGCTCTGCGGGCTTTACTTCCTGTCGGTCCGCAACCGCGTGTTTCCGACCTCCTATGCGTTTGACCCCAAACTGGACCCTGCCTTCAGCTGGGAGTTCTTCTCCTCCGTCGCCTATCATGGCTTCCTGCCGGTGGTGACGCTGAGCGTGGTCTTGGTCGGGGGCTACCTGATCACCATGCGCAACAACATGATCGGCCAGCTGGGCGAAGACTACCTCGCCATGGCCGAAGCCAAGGGGCTGAGCGACGCCCGCGTGCGCTATGCCTATGCGGCGCGCAACGCGCTGCTGCCCTCGGTCACCGCGCTGGCGCTGAGCTTTGGCGCGCTGTTCGGCGGTTCGCTGATCACAGAGGTTGTGTTCAACTACCCGGGCGTCGGCAACCTCCTGTACCTCGGCATCGTCGGGCGTGATTTCCCGCTGATCCAGGGCCAACTCCTCATCATGACACTTGCCATGCTGCTCGCGAATCTCGCGGTCGACCTGGCCTATGTCTTCCTTGATCCCAGACTGAAGAGGGCCTGATGCAAGATCTCCTTCGTACCTTTCTGCGCAACCGCAAGGCGGCCATCGGTCTGACCATTGTGCTGGCTTATGTGCTGATCGCACTGGTTGCCCCGCTGATCGCGCCCTTTGATCCCATCGCCCGCGTCGGGCGGCCGCATCAGGCGCCCTCGGCGGAGCATTGGCTGGGCACCACCCGCATGGGCCGCGATGTGTTCAGCCAGTTGATCTGGGGCACGCGCACCTCGCTCATGGTGGGGATTGTCGCGGGTCTGATCGTGACTGCCATCGGCACTTTCATCGGTATCACCGCCGCCTACTTCGGTGGTCTGGTGGATGACGTGCTCAACTTCTTCACCAATGTGGTGCTGGTGCTGCCGCAATTGCCACTTCTGCTGGTGCTTGCCGCCTTCCTCGGGCAGGTCGGGCCCTGGGCGATTGCACTCATCATCGGCCTCACGTCCTGGGCCTGGGGCGCACGGGTCACCCGCGCGCAGGCGATGTCCCTGAAGACCCGCGACTTCATCCAGGCCTCTGCAATGATCGGCGAGCCCACATGGCGGATGATCCTGGTTGAGATGCTGCCAAACCTTCTGTCGATCATCGGCTTCAACTTCATCGGCTCTGTCATTTTCACCATCATCACCGAGGCGACGCTCGAATTCCTCGGCCTTGGCAGCCCCTTGGCACTGTCCTGGGGCACCATGCTCTACAATGCGCAGACCGCTTCGGCGATCATGGTCGGCGGCTGGTGGGAGGTTCTGGCCCCCTGCGGTGCCATCGTTCTGATTGGCATCGGCCTGTCGCTGATGAACTTCGGCGTGGACGAGATCGCAAACCCGCGCATGCGTACCCTTGGCAACGTCGCCAAGGCGCTGCGGATCGAAAAACGCCTGTTGCGCCAGCGGATGCAGGAGGCAAACCAATGAGTGATCTGTTAACAGTCGACGGGCTGCGGGTGGATTACCTGACCGCTGGTGAGCCCTTTACCGCTGTGCGCGATATCTCCTTCGAGATCCGCCAGAACGAAATCCTGGGCCTTGCAGGCGAGTCCGGCTGCGGCAAAAGCACGGTGGCCTACGCGCTGATGCGCCTGCACAAGCCGCCCGCGCTGGTGCGCAAGGGGCATATCCGGTTCGAGGGGCGCGACGTGTTGTCCTTTACCGATACGCAGCTGCGGGCCTGGCGTTGGTCAGAAGTTTCCATGGTGTTTCAAAGCGCGATGAATTCCCTAAGCCCGGTGATGACGATCTTCCGTCAGTTCTATGACATGCTCAGGGCGCATGGGCCGATCACCAAGGCAGATGCGATGGATCGCACCGCTGAAATGCTGGAGATGGTCGGCATCCCCGCTGATCGCATGCATGCCCATCCGCATCAGCTCTCTGGCGGGATGCGGCAGCGGGTGGCCTTGGCGCTGGCGCTGACTTTGCAGCCTAAGCTGATCATCATGGACGAGCCGACAACCGCGCTCGACGTGGTGGTGCAGCGCGAAATCCTGCAGGAGGTACTGCGGCTCAAGGATAAACTCGGCTTTTCCGTCCTGTTCATCACCCACGACATCGCGCTGATGGCGCAGATCTCCAATCGGATCGGCATCATGCGCGCGGGTGACATTGTGGAAATCGGAACCGCTGCGCAAATCGTCACGAACCCCAGTCATGACTATACCCGCAGCCTGTGGGACGCGATGCCGCTCCTCGCAAAGCGCCCGGAAGGAGTCGCCCATGCTGTCTGATACCCCAATTCTGAGCCTCGATGCGCTCAGCAAGACTTTCACCCTGCGCCCGGTCTTTGGTCGTGCAACCGAAGTAAAGGCGCTGCGCAATGTCTCGCTTGACCTAATGCCGGGCCGCGCACTGGCACTGGTGGGGGAAAGCGGGTCGGGCAAGAGCACCGTGGGCCGGACGATCGTGGGCCACCATACACCGACCTCGGGACGTATTCTGTTCGAGGGACAGGATATCGCGGAGCTGACCGCGCGCGCCGATCAGATGCGCTATCGTCAGGCGGTGCAGATGGTGTTTCAGGACCCGTTCTCGGCGCTTAACCCCGCGCATACCATTCGCCATCATCTGCTGCGCGCCCTGTCTCTGCATCAGCCCGAAGCTGATCCCGAAACCGCCCTGCGCATGATCCTCGAGGATGTGGAACTGGACCCGGTCTCGACGCCGTCGAAGTTCCCGCATGAGCTTTCGGGCGGGCAGCGCCAGCGGGTGAATTTCGCCCGCGCATTGGCGGTCAAGGCACGCCTGATCGTGGCGGATGAGCCGACCTCAATGCTCGATGTGTCGATCCGTAAGTCCATCCTCGGGCTGATGCAGCGGCTGAAGGATGATCGAGGGCTTTCGATCCTCTACATCACGCATGATATCGCCACGGCAGAGTATCTGGCCGAGGACACGGCGGTGATGTTTCGCGGTCAGGTGGTCGAGAAAGGTCCAACCGCGCAGGTCGTTGGTGCGCCCCAGCACGACTATACCAAGCTCCTGCGCGCGGCTGTTCCCGATCCGACACTGCGGCTCACGGGCAGTGATGCGGGATTTGCATCCTTGGCGCGGCGGGTGCGCGAAGAAAGCGCCCATCCGGTCCGTGCCTTGCGGGAAATCACTCCCGGCCACGTCATAGCAGAACACGCGGAGGTCGCTCATGCCTGATATGCTGGTGCCGCTTTATCGGTTGCCCCCTGTCCCAGGCCTGCCCGAAGGCATAGCAATTCGCCCCGCGCTGCCGTTTGAATCGCATATCCTGCTGGAGTTCGTGGCGCGTCACTTCAGCCCCAAATGGGTGGATGAATGCACGGTCGCATTGGCGGCGCGCCCCGCGCGGGTCCTGATCGCGACCGAAGGCAAACGCCTCTTGGGTTTTGCCTGCTATGACGTCACCTGCCGCGGTTTCTTTGGCCCCACCGGCGTTGACCCGGAGGCCCGTGGCAAGGGCCTTGGAAAGGCGCTCCTTCTGGCTGCACTGCACCGCCTTCGTGACGACGGATTTGCCTATGGCATCATCGGGCAGGCCGGGCCGGTCGAGTTTTATCAACAGGTCTGCGGCGCGGTGGCGATCCCGGCCTCTGATGAGGGCGTATTCGCGCGCGCCCTTGTCTAAAATCCTCTGACACATACAATCAACAGGATCATCCCAAATGCATTTCCACCTCGACAGCCTGTGGCACGCCGAAGAGGGCGCGATGGAGTTCGCGCTGACCAATTGTGGCGACACTCCGGTTGCAAATCCGCGCCTTGTCTACGCCACCCTGACGCGCTGCCTGCGCCCCTCGCGCTGCACGGGTGCGCGACTGATACGGCGGCAGGCGAACTTTCACGAATACGCCTCTGACGAGGGCTTTGTCCTGCAGCCGGGTGAGACATGGCGGTTCACCGAGTTCAACCTTACCCGCCCGGCGTTGCATTCCAATGAGGGACCGAAATCTGGCGGTGTCCTGCTGGAGGACGGAACCCTTGTCCCGGCTTTCGCGGGTGACCTGCAGGCCTCAGCGGCGGTTGCAGATACAAATGCATCACAGAATGCGGCTCTCACTTGTGGAATTCTGCCTGAACCTCAACAGGTTTCCATCGCTGAGTGGTGCGCCACGGCGCCCGTGCATCTGGTTCTTCAGTCCGATGATATCGCAGTGATGCAGTCGGTGTCACAGGTGGCGGAGCTGACCCGGCGCCTGCATCCACTGGCCCCCGTACCGTTCGTGCTGATCGCCAAGGACGACGTCCCGAAGCTGAGTGTTGAGGCGGACCAGACGCTGGGCGAGGACGCCTACCGGATCGCGTGGCAAGACGGAAAAACTACCCTGCATCATGGCGCAGGGCAGGGGCTGTTTTACGGCCTGATTACGCTGGCGCAGGTGCTGACCAATGCCCATGCGGAGCCTGCGCGTTATGGTGTTCCCCGCAGTGGTAAGATCGAGGATGCCCCCCGCCACGGATGGCGCGGCGCGCATCTGGATGTCTCGCGCCAGTTCTACCCGCTCGATCAGGTGCTGCGCTACGTGGACATTCTGGCGTGGCACAAGATGAACCGCTTCCACTGGCATCTGACCGATGACGAAGGCTGGCGGCTGGAGATCAAGGCCTACCCGCAACTCACCGAGACCGCCGCACATACCGGGATGGACCTGCCGGTGCTGCCGCAGCTTGGCCCCGACATGACCGGGCAGGGTGGGTACTACACACAGGACGAGGCGCGACAGGTGGTGAAACATGCGGCCCGCTTCGGCGTCGAGGTCATGCCGGAAATCGACGTGCCGGGTCACTGCGCCTCTGTACTGGGCGCCTTGCCGGACCTCGTCGATCAAGAAGAACCCGAGAGCTACTGGTCGGTGCAGGGCTTTGGCAACAACGCGCTGAACCCGGCCATTGAGGGATCGTATGTTTTCGCCGAGACCGTGCTGGCCGAGGTTTGCGAAATCTTCCCGTTTGAGGTCGTGCATGTGGGCGGTGACGAGGTGGCTGAGGGCGCATGGATGCAATCGCCCAAGGCACAAGCCATGATGCGCGAAACCGGCTTGAAGGACACTCCTGAACTGCAAGCCTATTTCCTGCGCCACATTCAGAACTTCCTCATCGGTCTTGGTCGCAAGCTTGGCGGGTGGGAAGAGGTCGCCCATGGCGGTGGTCTCGATCCAGAGCACAGTCTGCTGTTTGCCTGGACCACGATCGAGAAAACCGCTGAGCTGGCGAAAGACGGCTATGACGTGGTCAGCACGCCGGGACAGGCCTATTACCTCGATATGGCGCTGTCGGATGCTTGGTATGCGCCGGGGGCCAGCTGGGCCGGGTTCACCCCGCTCGACAAGACCTATTCGTTTGAGGCCGACAATGGGGATGCGGCTCTAAATGGGCGTTTGAAGGGTGTTCAGGCTTGCGTCTGGAGCGAACACCTGACCACGATGGCACGCCGCAACCACATGATCTTCCCACGTCTCAGCGCCATTGCCGAGGCCGGGTGGAGCGCAGCGGAAAACAAGGACTATGACAGGTTCACAGCGCTCGCGGGTCTGATGCCGCGCCTCTGAGCCACCAAACAGATCAGCGGCCTCGGGTATACTCCGGGGCCGCTTCTATCCCAGCCTTGGAAAGACCGACGTGTTCTTCACCGTGCTGTAGACAAAGCTGGTGTCAATCGAGGCAATACCACCGATCGGGTGGATGCGGTTGCGGATGAAATCCTCGTAGGCGTCCAGATCTGCCACCACCACCCGCAGTTGGTAATCCGTGGCCCCTGTCAGGATGTGACACTCCAGAACCTCGTCGATCATATGAACGCGGCGCTCAAAATTCTTCACGTCCTCCTCATTGTGGCGTTCCAGCTTGACGCGGACAAACACCGTGATCGGCAGCCCATAGGCCCGCGCGTCCACATCGGCGCTATACCCCCGGATCACACCGGCGGCCTCAAGGTTCCTGACCCGGCGCAGGCAGGGCGAGGGTGAGAGGCTCACTGCCTCAGCCAGGTCCTGATTGGTCATCCGACCATTGGCTTGAAGCACGCGGATAATCTGGCGATCTTTTGAGTCCATTTTGCTGTCCATTGGCAGAATCTGCTAACATGATCGGTGATGTTGGTATCTTTTGCAATCTAACGCCTCACGCGGGGGCGCATCATGGCGGACAAATGAGGAAGGAGACCCCCACATGTCCGACACCAAAGGCTTTGCCACCCGCGCCATTCACCACGCGTATGACCCGATGCAAAACGAGGGCGCGCTGACGCCGCCGATGCACCTCACCTCGACCTTCGTGTTTGAAAACGCTGAAGCCGGGGGCGAAATGTTCGCGGGCGAACGTGAAGGGCATGTCTACAGCCGCATCTCAAACCCGACCTGCGCCCTGCTGGAACAGCGCATTGCAACGCTCGAAGGGGCAGAGGCCGGTCTGGCGCTGGCAAGTGGCATGGGAGCTGTGACGGCGATCCTCTGGACGCTTTTGAGCCCCGGTGACGAGGTCATCGTCGACAAGACGCTCTATGGCTGCACCTTTGCCTATATGCGCCATGGTCTGTCGAAATGGGGTGTCACCGTCACCCATGTGGACATGACCGACGCGGACGCCCTGCGCGCCGCCGTCAGCGACAAGACCCGCGTGGTCTATTTTGAGACGCCCGCCAACCCCAATATGCGGCTGGTGGACATCAAACAGGCTGCCGAGATTGCCCATAGCGTCGATGCGCAGGTGGTGGTCGACAACACCTATGCCACGCCCTACCTGACCCGTCCGATCAAGCTGGGCGCGGATCTGGTGCTGCATTCGGCGACCAAATACCTCGGCGGGCATGGCGATGTGGTTGCGGGTCTGGTCGCAGGCCGCGCCGAGCAGATCGCCGAAATCCGTCTGGTCGGCATGAAGGACATGACCGGCGCGGTGATGGCGCCGTTCAACGCGATGCTGGTCATGCGCGGCATGAAAACGCTGGCGTTGCGGATGGACCGTCACTGTGCCTCTGCCCAAACTGTCGCAGAATGGCTGGAAGCGCAGCCAGGAGTGGCCAAGGTGCATTTCCCCGGTCTCAAGAGCTTTGAGCAGCACGCGATCGCCAAGGATCAGATGGCAAAACCGGGTGGCATGATCGCCTTTGAACTTGAGGGTGGCATGGAAGCGGGCATCAGCCTGATGAACCGGCTGGAGATGATCCAGCGCGCGGTGTCGCTGGGCGATGCAGAGACGCTGATCCAGCATCCGGCCTCGATGACGCACTCCACCTATACGCCCGAAGAACGCGCCGAGCATGGCATCAGCGACGGTTTGGTACGCTTGTCAGTGGGGCTGGAAGAGGTCGCGGATATCCTCGACGACCTTCATCAGGCGCTGTCGCCCGAGATGCGGCAAGCGGCAGAGTAAGGGGGCGAGATGTTCGACCAGATCCAACACCTGAAAACGGTGGAACAGCGGCTGTTGTGGCTGTCCCACTGGATGGTCCACAACGCCAATCATCTGCGGCCCAAGGAAGACGGCATCAAGATCGGCGGCCATCAGGCGTCCTCGGCGTCGATGGTGTCGATCATGACCGCGCTTTATTTCTCTGCACTCCGGCCCGAGGACCGGGTGGCGGTGAAACCGCATGCCTCGCCCATTTTCCACGCCATGCAGTATCTGATGGGCAATCAAACCCGCGAGAAGATGGAGAATTTCCGCGGCTTTGGTGGCGTGCAGAGCTACCCGAGCCGCACCAAGGACATCGACGACGTGGATTTCTCCACCGGCTCTGTAGGCCTTGGGGTGGGGATCACCGCGCTTGCGTCCATGGTGCAGGATTTTATCACGGCCAAGGACTGGGGGGCGGATGTGCCTCTGGGCCGGATGGTTGCTCTGGTGGGCGATGCCGAACTGGATGAGGGCAACATCTACGAGGTGTTGCAGGAAGGCTGGAAGAACGACCTGCGCAACACCTGGTGGATCATCGATTACAACCGCCAGAGCCTTGATGGCATCGTGCGCGAAGGGCTGTTTGGTCGGGTTGAGAAGATATTCGAGGCCTTTGGCTGGGATGTGGTGCGGGTGAAATACGGCGCCTTGCAACGGGCCGCCTTTGAAGAACCCGGCGGCGCGGCCCTGCGCGACTGGATCGACGCCTGCCCCAATGTGGAATATTCCGCGCTGACCTATATGGGCGGGGCCAATTGGCGCAAACGGCTGATGGAAGATCTGGGCGATCAGGGCGCTGTCTCGGCGCTGATCGACAAGCGCAGCGACGCGGAACTGGCGGCGTTGATGGAGAACCTCGGCGGCAATTGCGTGGAGACCATGGCGGACACATTCGCGGCCATCGACCATGACCGCCCGACCTGTTTCCTTGCGTATACGATCAAGGGCTGGGGCACACCGATTGCGGGCCACAAGGACAACCACGGCGGTCTCATGACCAAGGCGCAGATGGGTGAGTGGCAGACCCATATGGGCGTGGCCGAGGGGCAGGAGTGGGAGCCCATGGCAACCGTTTCAGATGCCGCGGGCTTTCAGGCCTACCTCGATCAGGTGCCGTTTTTTGCCAAGGGAGTGCGGCGCTACTCGGACGCGCGGCTT
Organism: Tritonibacter scottomollicae; assembly: GCF_032924845.1. NCBI lineage: Bacteria > Pseudomonadati > Pseudomonadota > Alphaproteobacteria > Rhodobacterales > Paracoccaceae > Tritonibacter > Tritonibacter scottomollicae. The sequence continues at coordinate 2,916,559 of NZ_CP136704.1, read as the reverse complement.
TCGGTGCCTGCGGTGGCTGTGGACAGCAGCCGCGAGATTTCAACGCAGATGGCCTTTGGTAAGATCCTCGACGATCTGGCGCGGGGCGACAGCGATCTGGCGGCGCGGATCATGACCACCTCGCCGGATGTGACCGGCACCACGGGGCTTGGGCCATGGGTCAATCGGCGCAAGCTCTTTGCGCGAGAGGCACAGAAGGATGCGTTTATCGAGCATCGCATTCCTTCGACCGCCAAGTGGAACTTTGACCCGCAAGGCCAGCATGTCGAACTTGGCATCGCCGAGATGAACCTGTTCCTGCTTCTGGGCGCGGCGGGCCTGTCGCATAGCCTCTGGGGCAAGCGGGTGCTCCCGATCGGGACAGTCTATGATCCCTTCGTTCACCGGGGTTTGGACGCGCTGAACTACGCCTGCTATCAGGATGCGCGGTTCATGATTGTTGGCACACCGTCCGGGGTGACGCTGGCGCCAGAAGGCGGCGCGCACCAATCTGTCGGCACGCCCCTTACGGGCATGGCGCAGGACGGGTTGGCGAGCTTTGAGCCCGCCTTTGCGGATGAGCTTGCGGTGATCATGGAATGGGCCTTTGACTACATGCAGCGCGATGGCGACGGCGACCCGGACGAACGCACTTGGCTGCGGGATGAGACCGGCGGGTCGGTCTATCTGCGGCTGACCACCAAACCGCTCGAACAGCCGGGGCAGCGCATCGATGACGCCTTCCGTCAGGGCGCGATTGACGGCGCCTATTGGCTGCGCAAGCCGGGACCGAATTGCTCGGTGGTGATCGCCTATCAGGGCGCGGTTGCGGATGAGGCGATCGCAGCGGCGGGTCTGGTTGGTGAGCATCGCCGTGATGTTGCAGTGCTTGCGGTCACATCGGCGGATCGTCTTAACGCGGGCTGGACGGCGGCGCAGCGTGAACGGGCGCGCGGCAACTCAAAGGCCGTGTCGCATGTGGAGCATCTACTCGGGGACCTCCCGGGCCATTGCACGTTGATCACCGCGATTGATGGCCATCCCGCGACATTGTCGTGGCTGGGATCGGTTGCCGGGCACCGGGTGGTGTCGCATGGCGTCGAACACTTCGGCCAGACGGGTACCATCGGCGATCTCTACCGCCACTTTGGCCTCGACCGCCACAGTCTGGCGCGCTCGGTGGGTGAGTTGACGGTGGGCGCGCGCCGCATTCCCGGTGGTCAGGCGGGCTGAGGTGCGGCCTACTGCAAGACGGCGCTGCTCCATTCGCGCAGGAATGCGATTTTCTTGAACGCGTCCAGATAGACCAAAAGCCCAGGCCCCATGCGGATACGACGCAGGGCCTGGGTGTCGTCGCTCCAGGAGTCCGTTTCCAGGACTGAAAACGCACCGGGCGCCGCCTGCCATCCGCGTGAAATCAGGTGGTCAATCATCAGCCCCGCCAACTCGGGCGATTTGCTGTCGCGCGGAATGAAGGCCGTGCGCAAGGCGACGACGGTGTAGTCCTGCGGCAGCAGCACAATCACATCATCCGTGTTGCTCTTCTCGCGCGCATAGCTGCCCAAGACATTGTAAACCATCGCCAATTCGCCCGAGGCGACATCGTCGATCATCTGACTGGAGCAACAGTAGAGGCGTACGCCGACCGATCCCATCACCTCGCTCAGGCGCCAATAGGTTTCCGAGGTCCGCGCATCCTGCGTGGCATAGAGATAGCCAAGGCCAGAGGTGCGGATGTCATAGGTGCCGACCTTGTTTTGAAATCTCTCGGGATTGTCGCGGATCAATGCGATCAGGTCCTGACGGTTTTCAGGTAGTGGCAAACCAGCCAGTGCTTTGCGTGACAGCACCACCGCTGCAGGTTCCTGCGTGAAGGCAAAGAGGTGTTCGCGCCAGCGTGCCCACGCGGGCAACCGCTCCGTGGTCGGAGAGCTGTAGCGCTGCGCCTCGCCATCGTTCACCAACTTGGTCTGAAGGTCTGTGGCGATGGAGATCGCCAGATCCATGTCGACGCCTTCCTCGTCGAGCGCTTTCATCATCTCGCCGGAACTGGCCACGGTGTATTCAATCCGAACGTCAGGAAGGTCGTGCAGGAAGTCCCGCAAGGTCGGCTCAAAAAACTCGGCATCACCCGTAGAAATGACACGCAGCACGCGGCGGGCATCGGCAGGGCCGACACTAATGTGGTTCTCGACTTCAAATGCATGGGCCGGGGGCACGAGTGCGAGAAAGATCAGGCCAATGGAAAAGACAAGCTTGCGCATGCGCCACCTTTATCGCTGTGGTTGGTCAGGAAAAGGCGTCCGCCATGGGCGCGGGCGACCTCGTTTGCGATGGTCAGACCGAGACCCGATCCGACCACTGCGTCCGTATTGCCGCCGCGCACAAAGCGCCGCGTGAGGCGGCCCATGTCGGCCTTGGGAAAACCTGCGCCCTCGTCGCGGACCGTAATTTCGCCTTCGTCTGCTTTGAGACGCACAACAACATGCACGCAGCTGTCTGGCGGAGAGTATTTGATGGCGTTGTCGAGCAGGTTCAACAGGGCGCTCTGCATCAGGATGGGGTCACCTTTGACCGTCATTGCGGTGTTCGGCACATGGATTTCCAGATCTATGTCGCGCAGTTCCGCCATCGGGCGCAGCCGGGACACGGCATCCTGCGCCAATCGGGTGAGTTCAATATCTTCAAGCTCCAGATGGTCAGATCGAAAGGATACCATGGCGTGATCCAGCAGCTGCCCGGCGGCGCGGCTGCTTTCGTCGATGGCGCGGATCATCTCGCGCACGGCCTGGCGATTCTCCGGCTTGTCGACGCGACGCAGGGTGATCTCGGCCTGAGTGCGCACTGTGGTCAGGGGGGTGCGTACCCGATGCGCCGCCTCAGCGATCAGATCTTCAGAGCGCGAAAGCGATGTTTTGAGGCGGCTCATGAAGCCATTGAGCGCGCCTACGAGGGATTCCATTTCCGCCGGAACCGGCGCTGAGACGGGCCGCAGATCGGAAAGCCCCCTTCGCGAAACAGAACCTGCCAGCTGGCGTAGCGGCTGGATCGCGGATTGTGCTGCAAGAATGCCAAATACCGCTGCAATAACAAAAAAACCGATGCCAAACCCGGCCACTGTCTGTGAAATCCCGGCCAGTTGCTGACGCAACCCGTAGCGTGTTTGCGCGACCGTCACTTCGACAAAATCCGGCGTGCCGCTGACCGACAGGCGCCGGGTGGCGGTGGCCATGCGGATTTCCTCGCCATCATAGCGCGCGGTCTGGAACCGCGGCGCGATACCGCTGCTTGCAACGGGTTTGGGCAGGTCAGGATAGCCGGTGAGGAAGGCGCCATTGCGGGTGATGGCATAAAATACGCGATCTTCGCTGATATTGCCGAGCATCGAGAAGGCGAAATAGGGAATGTCCACGGTCAGATCGCCATTGCGGACCGATGCAGAATCAAGAATGGCCGTCATCGAGGCGGAGAGGATCTCGTCCTGACTTTGCCCGGCGAGGTCGCGGGCGTAGTTCTGCACGACCAGAAACATCAGGCTCGCCAGCAGCGCTGCGCCGGTCAGCAACTGGATAATCAGGCGTCGCCGAATGGAGCCGCGCAGCAGGATTCGCGTGTTCATGATGTGCTCAACCGATAGCCGAGCCCCCGCACGGTGACGATCTGCGTCTGTGCGCCCTCAAGGTGTTTGCGCAGGCGCCCGACGTAGACTTCAATTGCGTTTTCAGAAGCGTCTACATCGTAGGAAAACAGCCGATCCACCAGTTTTGACTTCGAAAAGACCTGATCCGGTGCACCGATGAAGATCTCGAACAGGCGCAACTCCCGATTGCGAAGTCGGATTTTTTGACCATCAACGGTCAGCGTGCAGGCCAGCGGATCAAAAACCACATCTCCAAAACTCTGAATGTTGCTTGCCCCGCCGCTGCGCCGCCGGAGAACGGCCCGACAGCGGGCCTCCAACTCGGAAAAATCGAAGGGTTTGACGATATAGTCATCGGCGCCCAGGTCCAGAACGCTGACCCGGTCAGAGACCTCCGAGCGTGCCGTCAGAACGATCACCGGCGTGTCGCGCTGGGCGGCGCGATGAGATTGCAGGAATTGTCGCCCATCCCCATCGGGCAGCATGATGTCGAGAAGAATCAAGTCGTACTCGGTTGTTGCGATGAAATCATCGGCCGTACCAAGGTCCGCTGCCCGATCCACAACATGACCGTCAAGCGTCAGTCGATCCAGCACCGCGTTTGCAAGCTGATCGTTATCTTCAACGAGTAAGTACCGCATGGGGGTGAAACATCTGCTCCGTGTCAGGTTTGTGTCAGCTTGGGCCGGGATACCATTCTTCATGAGCGCGCTATTGCGTGTTTGTCAAATGGGAGGAACATTATGACATCTTTTGCGCTGGGCCGTCGCGCCCTGATGGCTGCTGCTGCGGCAGCCCTGACATTCGGGACTCCGGCGAGTGCCGAGCAAGTTCTCGACAAAGTCCATTTCCTGATCCCCGGCGGCGCCGGTGGCGGTTGGGATGGCACCGCGCGCGGCACTGGTGAGGCCCTGACCAAAGGCGGCCTTGTTGGCACCGCATCCTATGAAAACATGTCTGGCGGCGGCGGCGGAAAGGCGATCGGCTATATGATCGAGAACGCCGAGAGCCTGGATGACACGCTGATGGTGAATTCCACACCCATCGTGATCCGCTCGCTGACGGGTGTGTTCCCGCACAACTTCCGTGATCTGACCCTGGTTGCCGGCACGATCGGGGACTATGCGGCGATGGTTGTGGCCAAGGACAGCCCGATCAACAATATGGAAGAGTTCCTTGAAGCCTACCGCGAAGATCCACGCGGCACGGCTGTGGGTGGTGGCTCCGTTCCAGGCGGCATGGACCACCTGGTAGCGGCCATGGTGATGCAATCGGCGGGCGAAGATCCGACTGCGCTGAAATACATTCCCTATGACGCGGGCGGAAAGGCAATGGCTGCGCTGCTGTCTGGCGAGATCAAGGCGCTGTCCACTGGTTTCTCCGAAGCCATCGCTTTGGCCGACGCGGGCGAAGTCAAGATCCTCGGTGTGACCGCAGACGAACGCGTGCCCGCCTATGACACGGCGCCGACCATGAGCGAGCAGGGCCTCGACACCACCTTTGTGAACTGGCGCGGCTTCTTCGGCGCACCAGGTCTGTCAGAGGATAAAGTGGCCGCCTATCAGGACGCGCTGGCCAAGATGTATGACACCGATGCGTGGGAAGATGTTCGCGCTCGAAATGGCTGGGTCAACATCCACAATTCCGGTGATGACTTCCGCAGCTTCCTTGAAGGTCAGGAAAAGACCATCGGCGATCTGATGAAGCAGCTGGGCTTCCTCTAAGCGCGCGACACACACGATCCGGTCCGGCACCACAGTCAGGTGCCGGACCCTTTCCCATACCCCCCACTCAACACAGGAGGAGATCATGGCGCTCGACCGTTGGATCGCGTTGATCATTCTCGGCATCGCCCTGGCCTATGGCTATGCGGCTTTTTTCACCATGGATCAGCTTTTGCCGCCGTTTATGCAGCGAAACCCGATCTGGCCGAGCACATTCCCGAAGGTTCTGGCAGTTCTGTCGATCCTGACGTCTCTGGTTATCCTCTTGGGGCTTGAAAAACCCAGTGGCGAGGCGAAGACACCCGACATCGATTATCGGCGCCTCGGGGACTACAACATCGGCCAGGCTGCACTGCTGCTGGGGTTGATGGTGGCCTATGCGCTGCTGCTGCGTCCGGCGGGGTTCCTGCTGTCCACTGCAGGGTTCCTGACCGTCGGTGCGATGATCCTCGGCGAGCGCAAGCTGTGGATCCTGATCCCCGTCGCCGCCCTCGCTACCGGCATTGTCTGGTATCTTGTTGAGGGCGTGCTCGGCATCTTCTTGCGGCCCTTGCCGTTTTTTCTCGGATAATCGGAGGCTCAGATGCTCGAAGGTTTGATGATCGGCCTCTCTACGGCCTTCTCAGTTACAAATATCCTGATGGTGATCGGCGGTTGTCTGATCGGGACGTTCATCGGGATGCTGCCGGGGCTTGGCCCCATGTCCATCATCGCGATCATGATCCCGGTCGCGATTACGCTGGGTGACCCCTCTGCCGCGCTGATCCTGTTGGCTGGGGTGTACTACGGTGCGATCTTCGGGGGATCGACCTCATCGATATTGCTCAACGCGCCGGGGGTCGCGGGCACCGTGGCCTCCAGTTTCGACGGCTACCCGATGGCGCGCGCCGGCATGGCCGGCAAGGCGCTGACCATCGCGGCGATCTCGTCCTTCATGGGGGGCACTGTCGGTGCGATCCTCTTGATGGTCTTTGCGCCGATGCTGTCGACGGTGGCGTTGCTGTTCCACTCGGCCGAGTATTTCGCACTGATGGTCGTGGGGCTCTCGGCGATCGCGGCCTTTGCCGGCACTGGCAATGTGGCCAAGGCGCTGATGATGACGCTTCTGGGCCTGATGATGGCCACGGTAGGTGAAGGCGCGCTGTTCAACATGCCGCGTTTCACGATGGGTCTGATGGATCTGCAATCCGGCCTCAGCTTCATTACGCTCGCGATGGCGATGTTTGCCCTGCCCGAAGCAATCTTTCTGGTGATGAACCCGGGCCGTTCGGCTCAGGGTGGTGAGAACGGTGGCAAGATCACCGGCCTGCGCATCACCGGACAAGAGGCGCGTAAGATTGCGCCGGTGATCGGACGTCAGTCCATTCAGGGGTTCTTTATCGGTGTTCTGCCGGGAGCGGGCGCAACCATTGCATCGTTCCTCGGCTATGCGGTGGAGCGCAACATCGCCACGGAAGAAGAGCAAAAAGAGTTCGGCAAAGGCTCTATCAAGGGACTTGCCGCACCCGAGACCGCCAATAACGCCGCCTGTACTGGGTCGTTTGTGCCACTCTTGACGCTGGGTATTCCGGGGTCCGGCACCACTGCGATCCTGCTGGGCGCATTGATCGCGCTCAACGTCACACCGGGTCCGCGCCTGATGATCGACAGCCCGCATATCTTCTGGGCGGTTATCATCTCTATGTATATCGGCAACCTTGTGCTGCTGGTGCTGAACCTGCCGCTTATTCCCTATATCGCCAAGGTTCTGTCGATCCCGCGCAACTATCTGATCCCGTTCATTTTGTTTTTCACCCTGATGGGGTCGTATATCGGACAGAACAACGCGACTGAGCTGTTGATCCTCGTGGGCTTTGGCATCTGTGCGACGGTGCTGCGCTTTGCGGACTATCCGCTGGCACCGCTGCTCATCGGCTTCATCCTTGGCCGGATGCTGGAAGACAACTTCGCCCGTTCGATGCAACTGTATGACGGGATTTCCTTCATCCTTGACCGTCCGATGACGCTGGGCCTGCTGGTGCTGGCTGCACTGTTGGTGATCGTGCCAAGCTACCGTGCCCGCCGCGCCCGTGCCCGTGCTGCCGGGGTGGCCGATGGGGATTAAACCGCTCTCCGGGGTCCGGGTCCTCGACCTGACCAATGTGCTTGCGGGGCCGTATTGCTGTTATCAGCTGGCCCTGCTGGGGGCGGAGGTCATCAAGGTTGAGCGCCCGGGCAGCGGGGATTTGGCCCGACAACTCGGGGCGGATCCGGAGCGGAATAAGTCCCTGATGGGGGTGAGCTTTCTGGCGCAGAACGCGCAGAAGAAATCTGTCACCCTCGACATGAAACACGAACAGGGCAAGGCGCTGCTAAAACGCCTTGTTCGCACATCTGATGTTTTGGTTGAAAACTTCCGCCCCGGCGTGATGGACCGCCTTGGCCTCGGGTATGAGGTGCTGAGGGCGGAAAACCCCAGCCTCATCTACTGCGCCATCAGCGGCTTTGGGCAGGACGGCCCGTGGAAGGACAACCCCGCCTATGATCAGATCGTGCAGGGTATCAGCGGCGTGATGTCGATCACCGGCGATGGCGATAGCGCGCCGTTGCGCGTGGGCTACCCGCTGGCAGATACCGTGGGCGGCATGACCGCAGCCTTTGCAATCTCGGCGGCACTGAATGATCCGGAGCGCGGCGCGTTTCTGGATATTTCCATGACCGAGGCGGTGATTTCCACCATGGGATGGGTGGTCTCCAACCACCTGATCGCGGGGCAGACCCCGGGCGCGTATGGCAATGAGAACACCACATCCGCGCCCTCGGGCACCTTTGCCTGCGCGGATGGGCCGATCAATGTGGCCGCCAACCGGGATGAACAATGGCACTCCATGGCGCAGCATCTGGGGCGCGACGATTTGCTGGCGCATCCGGACTATGCCACCCGAGAGGATCGCAAACGCAACCGTCACATGCTGCGGGCAGAGCTGGAAAGCGTCCTTCGGACCCGGCCCGCTGCGGAGTGGGTGGCGGAACTGAATGCGCTTGGCGTGCCATCGGGGCCGGTGCTGACGGTGCCGCAAATCCTGGATGAGCCGCAGATCAAAGATCGCGGTCTCATCGCGGAGGTCGAGGCCGCAGGCGCGCCGCTGGCGCTGGCAGGCGCGCCGGTGCGGTTTGGCACCCATCGACCGGTTCCGGATCAAGCGCCCCCTGCCTTGGGCGCAGATAATGACAGCATCTGGCAGGACATCGGCGTGAGCGCGGATGAGATCGAAACCCTGAGGCGGGAGCGCGTGATATGAGCGATGTGAGTGACTGGTGGCGCACGTCCATCATCGACATGGAGCCGGGCCGTATAGACCTGCGCGGAACTCCCGTGCAGGATCTGATCGGCAACGTCAGCTTTGCCGAGATGATCTGGCTGATGGTACGGGGCGACCGGCCGACACCCGCGCAGGCGCATCTGTTCGAGGCAGCCTTGGTCTCGGCTGTGGATCACGGCCCACAGGCCCCGTCGATCGCGGCGGCGCGTATGGCGGTGACATGCGGCTTGCCCTTGAACAACGCGTTGGCCACGGCGGTCAATATGCTGGGCGATGTGCATGGCGGGGCGGGAGAGCAGGCGGTGGAGTTGTATCACCACGTCGACGCCCACGCGGGGGATCTGGCCACGGCGCTGGACGATTGGCGTGCGGAACATGGCAAGATTATCCCCGGTTTTGGTCACCGGTTCCACAAACCCACCGATCCGCGTGCGCCGCGCCTGATGGCATTGGTTGCCGAGGCGGCGGAAGCAGATGCCGTTTCGGGCCGTTTTCAGCACATCGGACAAGCGATCAAGGCGCAGATATCGGCTGAAAAAGGCATTGCCCTGCCGATGAATATCGACGGCGCCACCGCCGTGATCTATGCAGAACTGGGCTTTGCTCCGCCCTTGGCGCGAGGGCTGTTCTGTCTGTCCCGGTCGGTGGGCATTCTCTCCCATGCCTGGGAGCAACAACAACAAGGCGGGCGGAACAAGGGACCAACGCCACCGAAATACAGATGGACATATGACGGCTCGTGACGCATTTGGCCTGGCCGCCGCGCTTGTTGTGGCGATGCTGGGCACCCTGATATTTGAAATCATCGGCTTCCCATCCGCCCCATTGACCGGATCAGCGGCCGCTGTCTCTATAGCCGCGCTTTTTGGGTTGCCGATTTTTATGCCGGTCTGGCTGCGGACCACCGCCTTTGTGCTGCTGGGCATAAACATCGGCAGCAGCGTGACCCGTGAAATGCTGGCCACCGCGCTGGCCTGGCCGGTGACCATCGCCATCCTCGCTGTGAGCCTGTTTGTCTCTATGCAAATCTGCCGGTTCGGATTGCGGCGTTGGATGGGGTTCAGCCCGCGGGATGCGATATTGGCTGCGGCGCCGGGACATCTGAGCTATGTGCTGGCGTTGTCGCTGAGCGATAATGGGCAGACCTCGCGTATCGCCATCGTTCAAAGCATCCGGGTGCTGTTCCTGACGCTCTGTGTTCCGGTGCTCGTCGCGTCTGTCTTTGGCGCGACCGGGGTGGAGTTGATGCCGGATCACGTGCTGAGCCTGTGGCAACTGGCGCTTTTGGTAGGGGTGACCCTGGGGGTCGGGGTCCTGTTCAGCTGGCTGAAAGTGCCAGCGGCCTATCTCCTCGCCGGGATCCTGTGCAGCGCTTTGGGTCACATCTTTGCAGTGACGCCGGGCCGTCCTCCGGAGGAAGCGACCTTTGTCGCATTTCTGGTCATGGGAACGCTGATCGGGTCGCGTTTCGTCGGGCAGAAGATGTCGCAGTTGCGGCTGGATCTGCTGGCTGGGCTCTGGGTGACGGGCACCAATGTGCTGATCACGCTGGTGGCGATCGCGGTCAGCATGCAGATCATGGGCATGTCACCGGCTCTGCTGATCGTGGCATTTGCGCCCGGTGGGGTGGAGGCAATGGCGGCGATCGCTGTGACGCTTGGCCTCGACCCGGCCTTTGTCGCAGCCCATCACGTCATGCGCCTTATGATCCTGACGATATTGATGCCATTGATGCTGAGCAGCGTGAAACGCGCCTAGGCACAAAAACACCCCGGTGCGTATTGGCACCGGGGTGTTCGGGGCGAGACTTCAAGGATTATTGCGCCTCTTGCGCTTCCGTCTCAATCTCATTGCCAAGGTTGGAGACGTCGCGCCCCAGACCTTCGGTGGTTTCACAGGCTGCCAAGCCGATCACGGCAACCATGGAAAGACAGATCATTCGCATCGTATTTCTCCGTTATTTCAGTTTTTCGGCCACATGAGTCGCGAAGGCGTCAACCATCGCGGTATAAAACACATCGCTGCCCACATTCAGCGTCGTCACATCAGTGCCCTCGGGATAGTAGATGTTGGCCTGCTCAGCAGTTACGGTCAGGGTGTAGCGTTGGTCATACTGGCTGCCGGGCAGGTCGACGGAGACGTCGCCCTCCAGCACCGAGTTTGCGATCCCCATCTCGGTTTCAAAGCTGGAGGCCAGAGCGACGGTATCGACGTCGATGTCGATTTCAGCAGCATCTTCCATTTCTTCTTCGGCGATCTGATTCACCAGTTTTGCGGCCAGCGCCGTTTCAAGATCGGCTTCCAGATCGGTCCAGACGGCCACTGCCTCGGAGTTGTCCAATGCGCTGACGTCTGCGTTTACGTCGATTTCCTGAACCATCGTCGCTGCGCCCGCGGCGGTGGCCATGGCCGTTACGAGGGCGGTGGTGCGGATCAGATGTGTCATCTTCTAGCTCCTTGAAATCACTTATCTCTGTCCCGGTGGGATCTGACATGACAACGAGCTGTCGCGCAGAATGTTCCTGATTTTTTTCTGCGAAGGGAGCGCTGAAAGTGTTTCGGTGGCTTCTCGCCCAATGGATGGAACGTATATGTTGCGCGGGAACATAGCTGCGTCGAAGGCGTTTTATTCGAAGCTGACCTACTAATAGAAACGGACCCTATGACACAGACCGCTCACCCAGTCGAAGACGTATTGGACAAGACCGATGAATTGCTGAGTGAGGGCAAGGACTGTCTGACGGTCTCCGAATTGATGGATGAGCTGGGGGTCAAATCAATCGCGGCGGTGCTGGTGGCGCCCTCTCTTGCGCTGGTGTCACCGCTAAGCGGCATTCCCCTGTTTTCCTCAGCCTGCGGGATGACCATCGCGTTGATCTCTGGCCAGATGCTCATGGGGCGCAATCACCTGTGGCTGCCCTCGTTCCTGTCAAAGCGTTCGCTTTCGGCTAAGAATACCCAGAAGGCGACCGGAGCCTTGCGCAAGGTGGCTGCTTGGATGGACCGCCGGTTCAAGAAACGACTGCAGTGGCTTTTGACACCGCCTTTTCTGCGGATCATTCAGTTCGTCTGCCTGCTTTGCGGCCTGATCATGCCTTTCTTGGAGATCCTGCCATTCACATCCTCGATCTTGGGAGGGGTCGTTGCGCTGCTCGCGGTCGCTATGCTGACCGGTGACGGGCTGATTGCACTGGCGACCGTGCTTCTGCTGATGCTTGGCTTGGGCGGGCTGGCGTCTCAGTTCATGTGATAGGCGGCCGCTCGACTGGTCTCGCCCTTGCGCCTGGCTTAGGACGGATAGGCAATTCACCTAGACCGCGTATAAAACGGCCGGACCCATCAGGGCCCGGCTGGAATTTTCATCGCTTACGCTCGTGAGAGCTATCAGGGTCAGCGCTGATATTCAGGCAGCGCCTGCATCTGCTCTCTGGTCATCATCGTGTAAACTCGTACGCGGCCTTCCTCAGTTTCGACAGTCAGATCATCAAGCTCCAGTTTGACGGGCTTGGCACCAATGCCGAGAAAACCACCGACATCGACGACAACCGCGTTGATGTCACCCTCACTGCCCATCACGATGTCAGCGATCTCGCCGATCATCTCATCATTGGCGTCAAAGGTTGTGGCCCCGGTCAGCGCGTCGGCACTCATTGGTGCATTCGTGTTGGACGGGGTCGCCGTTGTGGATGCCTCTGCGCTTTCGGTCTGGTTAGTGTCTTCGCCGCCCAGGCTCGAGGTGTCGCCGCCCGTGCCAGACATTTCATAGGCGGGAGCTGTTTTCAGCGCTTCTGCCGGTGCGTTCAACACCAAGAAGTAGCCGTCTGCGCCGCCATCGGAATTACCGTTTCGCACAAATTGCAGCGCATCCATATCGACGGCGATCTGGTTCTCGCCAATGCCGAGGAAGCCACCAATGTCGACCAGAATAGCCTCTGCGGTGCCGTCACGGCTCAGGATGACATCGTTGACTTCGCCAATATCAGCCCAGCCATCCTGCACGCCGTCCATGACATCCTTCAGAGCATCGTTTTCGGTCTGATAGATACGCTTTCCGACGAAAGATGAGGCATGGAATTCGGCCGGGCCTGCTTCGCTGCGAAACATGTCGCTGGTCTCGGCAGCCACAGCAGGCAAACCCATCGTGAGAACAAGGGACGTGGATATAAGAAGGTTTTTCATGACCTTAGCTCCTATGTCGTGACTTCATATGCGTGCTCGTGCTTCAGTCAGACAACGTGGCGATGCGAGCATGGTTCCGAGGCGCTCGGTATTTTGTGCGCCATGGGCGAGAACTGGCGCACATCTGTTTGCAACCGGGAAAACGGCAGGGAGCTGAACGAAAAAAAAGGCCGCCCCGATGCGGGACGGCCGGCAAGATGTTTCGCGGCGCGTGCCGGGATCAGCCTTCGTCGTAGACCCCAGACAATGCCCGATCTTCCGCCTCGAAGGGGAGTGTCTCGAACGTGATGCTCACCTCATAGCTGTCTTCACCTTCGGTAATCTGAGGGCTGCACTCCAGCTGCCGGGCGAACCCGCGGATCAGTTGGCTGCCGAGGCCGGTGCTTTCATCCTCAAATTCAGTGCTGTCGTCCGATATGGAATTCGTGATCGTCAGACACACTTGCAGGTCATCCAGTACCTCGAGCGACACTTTCACCCAGCGCTCGCCCTTCTTGTCGACGCCCAGGTACTTCAACGCATTGGTTGCAGCTTCGACGGTGAGCAGGGACAGTGGCACTGCCTGATCCGGATACAGCACGACAGAGTCGAGCGAAATATCGATCTTGGGCACCGGTGCGCTGGTCGGGGCCAACTCGGTCAGCGGCTTGACCACATCCCGCAGCAGATCACTGGCTTGGACCCGGCCCAGCTCGGATGCCTGGTAGAGCGTCTGGTGCACAGTTGCCATGCTGGTCACGCGGCGATTGACAGTCTGCAGCGCGGCGGCGGTCGTCTTGTTCGCAGTGCGTCGGATCTGCATGGAGATAATCGAGGAAATGAGCTGCAGGTTGTTCTTCACCCGATGATGAAGCTCTTTCAGCAGCACATCCTTGTCGTGCATTGCGTCAAAGAGCTGGGCCTCGTCGTGCAGCAATTTCTCCGCGACCTGAGTGAACTGGTTTTCAATCACTTCCAATTCATGTGGCATGTAGGTGCCGTCTGGTTTTTCCGGCAATACGCGGGCGCGTGCGAACTGACGCATCTGCAGGCCAATCAGCCGCAGATACCGGACGACCTGACGGTCCAGTGCGATATAGATCAGGAATAGACTGACCAGCCACATCAGCATCGGAAACAGCGCAGGCGTCAGCAGCAGGCTTTTCAGGACGCCGGTTTCTGACGGTGTGTGTTTTCCGTCCGGGTCCCAACTTCCAATCACGTAAAACCCATCGCTCAGCACCGGGACAATGGAGAAAAGCCGGGTCTGACCTGCGGCATTCTCTGTTTCGATGTGTCGGGGGTTGAGCGCGATAAGTTCCTTGATGCTCATGCCGGCAGGCAACCGCTCCAAGGCAGTTTCCCGCGCCCCTGAAGCGCTGAGGATTTCTCCTTCGGCGCTCAACGTGACGAGATCGATTGGGCGTTCCCCCAACTTGGCCTGGAACTGCTTGTCTATGCGGTCGTGCGGAACGTGAATGATCTGATTGCCGATGAAGACATCACTGTCGTCAAACACAGGTTCCGAGACGATCAGGACGGAGCTACCGGCGACAGGACCAAAGGAATTTACCCGCACCTCGCGCTCGGGGCGGCGCATCCAGTCCGGGAAATTCGGATTGGCCGAGTAATCAATGGTGAGATTGCTGGACGCGCAGCTCATAACGCCGTCTCTCGGCAGGAAACCGGCAAAGCTGTAGCGGTCTTCAGTTGCGTCGATGAACCGCCCCATCAGCGACTTGCACCGTTCGACATCAGTCGCCAAATCCGGCACAGACAGCGCGAGCGTTTCCGCGGCAGCGAAAGCGGATTTGATGATCTCGCGCTCTTCCTGCGCGAACTCCGCCGTAAGGGCCTGCAGGCTCAGATTATTGGATTCTGCGACCTCTTGTTGCAGGCGCACGGTCTGGTCTACCGCGATCAGGCCGAGGGGCACCATCGCACCAGAAAGCAATACGGCGAGGCGAACAGACAGCCCGCGCGCCCAAGCGAAGGGCCTGGATGCGTCGTTTGTATCATGGGGGAGAGAGTCGTTTTTGGGGTCACCCCGGCCACGCATGATGGCCAGGGAGGGGAAGTTCATTCTGTTCACGCGGCGGTTCCACCACTTGCTGCGACAACGGCGTGGGTGGCTGCATCTGTCAACTCCATGCGATCATCAGAGTTCATCTGCATCTTGAGAGTGAGTGCCTCGCGCCCACGGTTAAGGCGGCTCTTGACGGTGCCGACCTTTACGCCGCAGACGTCGGCCGCCTCTTCGTAGGAATATTGCAGCACGCCGATCAGCGTCAGGATCTCGCGCTGCTCGACCGGCAGTTCGCCAAGGGCGCGGCGGAACTCTGCAAGCTGCAAGCGTCCATCATGTGCCGGTTTGACCGAGATGCTCTCGGTAATCGCCCCGCTGGAATCTTCGACCTCGCGCACCGCTTTGCGGCGGTTCGAATAAAAGGTGTTGCGCAGGATGGTAAACAGCCAGGCCCGCATGTTGGTGCCTTCCTGGAACTTTTCCAGGTTTGTCCATGCTTTCAACACGGTGTCCTGTACCAAGTCATCGGCAGCAGCGTCATTTCGGGTCAAACTCATGGCGAAGGCGCGCAGCACCTTCATATGGCTGGTCAGTTCAGCCTTGGCATCCTGTCGGTCCATTATTCGGCCTCCTCCTGCGAGTGGGAGGGCATGCCAGCTGCCTGACCCGCCCCATTCGCAACCGGGATCTTGTCCAGACGATCAAGCAGCTCCATCAGATGCGGCGGTAAATCCGCGTTTGCATCCTCGACAAAAACCTTCTTCAGGTTTTCGTCGATCAGAGTGTCCCATGGCTTATTCTGAGGCCTGTTTGCCATTCGTTTCTCCCGCAACACCTTTTACCTTCAGGCGTAAGTTAAATTACATTTCTATGGAACAAACGCGAAGACCGTGCGTTTGTTCCATAGAATTTTTGGTGACAGGAGAAAAAAATTGTCGACCTCTACAACAGGACAAGCCCTGACTCTGTCGGACCTCATCGCACCGCATCTGCCCTATTTGCGCCGCTATGCACGTGCGCTGACCGGGGCTCAGTCCTCCGGCGACACCTATGCGGCTTCCACTCTGGAGGCGATCCTGACTGATCCCTCCTGTTTTGATGCGGAAGAAGTCGGAGGCAAAGTCGCCCTCTTCAAAGTGTTCCACAAACTCTGGGGCAGCTCTGGCCAGCCCGTTGCCGAATTTGATGAGGGCCCGCGCGCGCGGGCTTTGCAGCATCTGGCATCTCTCACGCCCAACACCCGCGAAGCGCTTTTGCTGAACACGGTCGAAGCATTTTCCGTCAGTGAAGTCGCTGAGGTCATGGAAATCGAGGCAGATGAGGCAGCACGGCTGATCCAGCTGGCCCGCGACGAGATGCAGCAGGCTGTGACCGGAAAGATCATGATCATCGAGGATGAGGCGATCATTGCGATGGATCTCGAAGGCATTGCTTCCATGATGGGGCATGAGGTGACCGGGATCGCACGGACGCGCAAGGCTGCCGTCAAGCTGGGCGTGGAAGAGAAGCCGGATCTGATCCTTGCGGATATCCAGCTGGCCGATAATTCGAGCGGCATTGATGCCGTGGCCGATCTGCTGGAAGAATTGGGCGATGTTCCGGTCATCTTCATCACGGCCTTCCCCGAGCGCCTGCTGACTGGCGAGCGCCACGAGCCTGCGTTTATGATTGCCAAGCCTTATGTGCCCGATCAGGTAATCTCTGCCATCAGCCAGGCGATGTTCTTTTCATCGACCGATACGCTGACGAGCTGATCGCAGCCTTTGATGAAAGCTGAGAACCCTGGGTAGAGATGTCCGGGGTTTTTTCATGTCTGCAGCTCCGGTCGAATGCGGGGCGAGCAGATATGAAAACGCCCTGCGCACGTTTCAGTCCGCAGGGCGTTTTTCGTGGATGCGCCGCGATTTTACGAGGCGGACATTGCCCTCAGCATCCATGCGGCTTTTTCGTGAAAGGCCGCGCGTTCGGTCGCCAGATCGCCTGTGACCATATCCTTGCGCGCTTCCGCCAGTTCAATGAGCGCATGCAGACGGTGTGCTAGGCGCATGTGGTCACGCTCGAGATCCTTGCACATCTCACCGGCACTCGGCATCTGGCCCAGATCGTCGATTGCGCTGTCCGAAAGCACGCCGCTGATCTTGCCAGACGTCAGGTGCCCAAGGGCCCGGATGCGCTCAGCCAGCTCATCTGCGGCGGCGAACATATCCTGATATTGGGTCTCGGTGAGATTGTGCAGCGAGAAGAACAACGGCCCCTCGACGTTCCAGTGATAAATATGGGTCTTCAGAGTGAGACGGTACGTATCCGCCAGCACGTCGCTCAGCCCTTCGGCAATTGGCGTCGTATCCCGAACACCGGTTTCCACTGGGGCAATTTGCGGTTTCACGTTCAGTGCAGCTGTCATGTTATATCCTTTCGAGCGAGGAAATCTTGGGGTGTCGTCAGCGGCTGCCTGTTAGCGGCGTACAGCGCGAAAGATGATCGCGGCGACGAACAGCACCAGAAAGATGAAGAAGAGGATCTGTGCGATCCCGGCCGAGGCGCTGGCGATACCGCCAAAGCCAAAGACGGCCGCGATCAGCGCGATCACCAGGAATGTCAGTGCCCAACCAAGCATGGGAGTCTCCTTTGCCGTGTTACGTTGCTCGCCCGTTGCGAGCTTCGATAATACAACGGGAACAACGTGCTTTTGTTCCGCTCACGTTCAGGGAAACTTGGGTTTAGTGCCGTGGCAGGGGCGCGACGGTCCGGGCCATGGGCCAGAAATGACGGATTAGCCTGTCCATGCGCGCGCTGGTTTCAGTGCGCCGCTCTTGATGACAGTTTTGGCAAAAACCGACCGTTCAGTCCGCGTATGTCCGCGGTTATTTCAGCGGTTAAAGACCAGTTTGAGCGAGAAAGAAAACTGCGATCCCGGAAGGTCGCGCGGCGCTTTGCGGAAGCGGCGGGCGCTTGCAACCGCACGTAGGGCGGCTTGATCAAAGGCGGCAGAGCCGGAAGACCGGGCAACTCCGTAGTTCAAGAGTTGGCCATCCCGGCTGACCGTTAAGGTGACCACGACGGCAGCGTCGCCACGCCCGCCGGAGGGATAGCGCTGACGGCGTGCGATACTGGCGCGGATCTTTGCACCCCATACGGCCCTGAGCTTGGCTTGTCGGCCTTTGCTGGCGGTGCTCGTCCGTGTCTCGGCGGACGCGCCGGCCTGACTGCCGCCACCGGAACCGGCTGCACGTTGCTCTGCCCGACCTGCGCTGGTGGTCTCGGCTGTCTGTGCCGTTTCGGGAATGTCTTCTGGTTCCGGCTCAGGCTTTGGTTCCGGCGGAGGAGGCGCCGGAGTCGTGTCGATTTCCGGTGTCGCAGTGTCTTTCGGTTCGCTCATGGCCAGCCGGACCTCGGCTCGTTGCGCAGGCACGCTTTCGACCTGTGGCAGCTCTGGCGGCGCAATATCCATATCGGGCGTGTCGAGGGTTTCTTCCAGAACTGGGGGTGTTTCCGGCGGTCGTTCCCACTTTTGCACCATCTCACGGACTGTGGGTGCGGCCCCGGCAAGCGAGATGAGGGCTTCACCGCCCGCCCCAGCATCTTCGCTGCCATCGGCGGGGATGTTTGCAAAAATTGCCACATGCGCCGCGATCGCCAGCGCGGCAAACAGGCTACCTTCTATCCAATGTTTCATTTCGGGCTCACCACCAGTTCGACGCGGGCAAACCCTGCAGCCGACAGATCCCTCAGCAATCCGGCGGCGGTGGCCGCTTCAAGCTCTGCATCGGCCCGCAATTGCAGCACGGCATCAGCTGACGCGAGTTCTGCCAGGCGGGCCAATGCCGCATCGCCGTCCTGCCCGTCAAAAGACAACCTGCCAGCTTTGTCGACATAGAGCGTTGCGTCGGCGTCCAGTGGTGTCTCCAAATCTGCTTCGGGTGGGTTCACCTCAAAGGGATCGGGTTGGGCCAGGCGGGACGTCATCAGAAAGAAGATCAACAGCAGAAAGACCACGTTGATCATTGGAACGATCGACTCCGCGCGTGGGCGGCGGGGGGCGTCTGTCAGGTCCATCAACGACTACTCCACCAACACGACGGAGGTGAACCCTTCGCCGCGCAGCACTTCGGTGAGGGTCACGATGCGTTGCAGGCTCGCGCCGTCCTTGCCGCGCAGGATCAGCACGTCGGCCTTGTCCTCGACCAACGGCGTCAGTGCGACCGCCAGTTCGGTTTCCGCCACTGGTCTGCCGTTCACATAGACCTCGGCCGGCGCCACATCGATCAGGCGGGGTGGGCCGGTGTACTCACCGCCACCCGCCGCAAGCGGCAATGGCAAGGCCGCGTCGATGCCAAAGCGTGACGCCAGCATGAAGAACACCAGCAAAAGGAACACCACGTCGATCATCGGCGTGAGGCTCGGCTTGCGCCGGGGGCGGGCAGGGGTGTCGAACAGCATTGCGGATCATTCCGCCGCAAGTCGGATGGTTTGCGGCTTCTCGGTGACAAACAGACGGGTTGCGCCGTCTTCGACATCGCGGCGAATGCGGTCGATGACCGACTCGAACCACGTCAGCGCCGCAGAGGCAGGAATGGCAACCGCCATACCGGCAGCGGTGGTCAGCAGCGCCTCCCAGATGCCACCGGCCAGCATCGAGGGGTCGGCCTTTGATCCGGCGGCCTGCAGCGCCTGAAAGGCCGCAATCATCCCCATAACGGTGCCAAGGAGACCCAGCAGCGGCGCAATGGTGGAGATCAGTTCCAGCGCGCCAAGGCCACTGCGGGCCGAGCCGAGTTCGCGTTTTGCGACGCGGGCCGTTTCCTCGCGGGCATGTGCATCAGGCATCGACTTCAACGCGGACAGAGCCGCGGCAACCACCTTGGAGCGGACGCCACGGCGACCCTGGACCAGCGTCAGCGCCCGGTCCGCATCGCCTGCCTCATAGGCGGCGACCGCTTGACGGGCCTTGCCTTTCGACCAGGCGCCGATCAGCGCCAGGCGCCAGATTTTCCACAAGATCAGCGCCAACGTAATGACCGACAGGGCGGCAATGGCCCAGATCGAGGGACCGCCGTCACGCAGGAATGTCTTGGCCTCGTCGAAGGCGCCTCGCGCCATTGACGGCAGATCCTGAGCAGACGCCGGTTCGGATGCCGCAGGTGACACATCGTCCGCGTTGGTGCGCGCGACCGGCAGGGCTTCTGACGTCGAGGAGGCCTGCGACGTCGAGGGAGTTGCGGAAGCCCCATCGGTGGCAGGGCTCTCGCTTGTCGTCACCGGGGCAGTCTCTGCAGTGATTGGCGTATCCGGCGTGTCCGGGGAGGTCGGTGCCGCAGGGGCCATCATATCGGTGGCAACGTCAGGAACAGGAGCTTGCGTCGCGGGAGCGTCTGGAGCCGCAGTCTGTGCCGTGGCGAGCACCGGCAGCAGCAGGAATGTCGTAAGAACGAGGGACTTTTTCATTGTCGGCTCCGTCTAGCAAGGCCTGGCACTGATCCCGCTCAGTAAGCGGGGTGCTGGCAGAATGGCTTGGCTACACGATGCGCGCGGTCATGCGATCCGTGATTGGCTAGAAAGAGGCAATGGCCCCACGATTGGCGCCTAATTTAGCATAGCGTTTTTGTCAAGTTAAGGCTGTGCATCAGACTCGGCCGGTCGGGTCCAATAGGCGGCAATATAGTGATCCTTGGCGTTGAGGCCGGCAGATTTCAAATGCGCCCGGACTTTCTGGGCTGCGCTCTTTTCCGCGGCCAGCCAGACCATATGGCCCGGCCAATTCGCAAGCGTCGCAATCGCGAGATCCCCCAGGTCCCTGTCGTTCGAACCGTGATGCTCGATGCGTATTCCGGGGTGATGCGGCATGAGGTAGTCTGCGCTTTCGGGGGTGGTCAGCTCCAGCACCACGCGGCCGGAGGCCTTGGGGCCGAGGGCGTCGAGGATACGTGCGACGGCAGGAAATCCGGTTTCGTCGGCATAGATCATGATCGTCTCGACCTCCGGGATCCCGCCGCCGCCGGGGCCGGTCAGGCCGACACGGCAACCGGGGCTGACGCTGCGCGCCCATTCGGTGGCTCGTCCGCCGTCATGTTCAAAAATGTCAAAGACCAGGCGTCCGGTTGTGAGATCCAGCGCGCGGACCGTATAGACTGGTCGGTGCAGCGTGGCGTCTCCCTTGGGCCAGATCGTTTGGCCGGTCTCCGACAGATAGGGCCATTGCGGCGTGTCCAGAGCCGGGTTCGGCAGGGCCAGGCGGAAGTGAATTGCATCCGTCGTGAAATGGGTCAGATCCTCTGCCTGCGCGGTGACGCGGAGAAATGAGCCGGGAATCCTCTCGACGTGTTCGACGGTGATGAACTGGAAATTCGGTGGCCGGCGGCCGGCGCTTTCCTGTGCATCGGACCAGCAGATTTCTGCGGCGATCTCCGGGGCGAGGTGCTCGATCGTATCGCTGAGGCTTTCCTTCAGCACATAGAGCCAATCCGCACGAGGGGCGCCGATCCTGGCCAGGGAATGCGCGTCACGGCGCTGAAGACTGTAGTTGCCGTATGTGGTCTCGATCTGCACCTCGTCGTCGCTGTCGATCACCACCGGCAGGTCAAACTCTTGCGCGCGCTGCTGAATCACGCTGCGGATGGCGGGAAAGGACAGGCCGGGCAACAGGGTCTGCGCTTCGAAGGAAAATCTCTCTTGCATGGACATGGTAGAGCCTTCTCAGGTTGGAATGACGTGGGGGGTGGCGTGGTTCGGATCGGCGATGATGGTGCAGGGCAGGGCAAAGACCTCCTGCATCATGGTCTCTGTGATGACGTCTTTGGGGTTGCCCTGGCTGTGCACGTGACCACCGCGCAGCGCGATGATGTGATCGCAGTAGCGCGCCGCAAGGTTGATGTCGTGCAGGACCATGGCAACCGTGCGCTCGGTCTGTTGGTTCAGCCTTCGCACCAGTTCCAGAAGTTCGATCTGATGCGGCAGATCAAGGAATGTGGTGGGTTCGTCCAGCAGCAGCAACTGTGTGTCCTGCGCCAGGGCCATGGCGATCCAGGCGCGCTGACGCTGACCACCCGACAGGGTATCGAGCGACCGGTGTTCCATGCCGTCCAATCCCGTCGCCGCAAGGGCAGCGGCCACGGCGGCAGCATCCTCGACCGAATGCTGGCGCCAGGCCGATTGATGCGGGGTGCGACCGCGCAGCACCAGATCGCGGATTGTCAGCCCCTCCGGAGCGACAGGTGACTGCGACAGGATGGCAAGGCGCCGTGCAACGGATTTGCTGTTCTGGCTGGCGATGCACTGTCCATCGAGGATGACTTGCCCGGTGCCCGCCTTCTGCAGGCGGGCGAGGCTGCGCAGCAGGGTCGACTTGCCGCAAGCGTTTGGACCGACGATGGCGGTCACTGCGCCGTCGGGCAGATCGACAGAAAGCTGGTCGAGAACCGTGTTGTGGGCAAAGCGGACGCTCAGGTCCCGGGCGGCGAGGCGAGGTTGGGCGCTCATGATCTAGAGGGCTCCTTTGCGAAATTGGGCGACCAGAAGCCACATGAGAACCGGCGCACCGATCACGGCGGTGAAGACGCCGGCAGGCAGTTGCACCACGGGTACGAGACGGGCGGCGGTGTCCGCGCCGAGGGTGACCAAGGCGCCCACAAGTGCCGCGGCCGCGAGAACCGGTGCGCCGGTGCCAAGCAAGCGACGTGCCACAGGCCCCGCAACAAAGGCGACAAAGGGCAGTGGTCCGGCGACGCTGACCGCAAGCGCGGCAAGGAGCACGCCAATACAGGTGATGACCAACCGCAGGCCGGCCAGACGTAGGCCGAACCCCTGCACGATATCGTCGTTCATGGTCAGACGGCTGAGGGGGAATTGCAGCCAGAGAAGCACGGGGGTCAACAGAAGCAGACCGCCCCAGATCAGCGCGGCATCTGTCAGATTGCGCGCGTTGAGCGTGCCGGTCAGCCATTGCGCCATATCGGCGGCGCGCTGTTCGTCCGTCATGCTCATCAACAGGTCGCTGGTGGCGCCCAAGGTCAGGCTGGCACCGATCCCCACAAGGATCAGCCGATAGGGATCGAGACCCGTGCAGCGCCGCCTGTCCCAGGCCAGCACCAGCACCAATGCCGCCGTCAGCAGCCCTCCCGTCAACGCCCAGGGCAGCACAAAGCGGACTGAACCGAACAGCAGGATAGCCAGCACCGCGCCGCAGCTGGCACCGGCGTTGAACCCGATCACATCCGGCGAGGCCATCGGATTGCGCAGCATGGACTGGAAGATCGCACCGGACAGGCCAAATGCTGCCCCCGCCCCAACGGCGACCAGCACGCGCGGCAGGCGATGATCGAGCAGGATCATCCGGGTGATATCTTCCATGTCGCCGCGCAGCGCGGTCCACAGGTCCGCTGCGCCAACCGGAAAGCTGCCCATGTGCAGGGCCGCAAGGCCGCCGGTCAGAACCAATAGCATCAGGCCGAGCCCGACCAACAGGTTGCGTCGTGCCAGTTGCAGCGACAGTGTGCCGATACGAAGGGTATAGGTCATAGCGCGCGCACTCCCTTGCTGCGGACCAGCCAGATCAGGACTGGGCCGCCGAGGATCGCGGACATCACCCCCGCCTGCATATGTCCGGAGAACAGAGCCGAGCGGGCAAGAATATCGGCTAGGCCCATCAGAAGTGCCCCATAGACCGCGCTATAGAGCGACAGCCAGCGTACATCGGCCGGGGCGGTTGCCCGGGCAAGATGCGGCACGATCAAGCCAATGAACGCAATGGGACCGGCCATCGCGACGGTGGTGCCGCACAAGATCACGATGGCCGCTCCGGTGAGCAGTTGCAGCAGACCGACCCGAACGCCGAGACCCTGGGCCGTGCTTTCGCCCAGTTGCAGCGCGTTGAGGCTGAACCCGGCGACAAAGGCCAGCAGGAGCCCCACGATCAGGAACGGCAGCAGGGTCGAAACCATGTCCAGCGTGACGTTGTCGAAACCGCCCAGAACCCAGACGCGATAGACCTCCAGCGAGGACCGGCTGACCAGCAGCAGGCCGCGGATCAAGGCGTAGAACAGGGCGCTCACTGCGGCCCCAGCGAGGATCAGGCGTCCGGTACGTGACGGGGCGTTGCCGCCCAGTATGAAAACAAGACCCGAGGCCAGCGCGGCCCCTCCAAGAGCGGCCCAGATGAACTGAGCAGGATCGGTGATCCCCAGCGCAATGGTGCAGAGCACCACGCCAAGCGCGGCACCGGCGTTCACTCCCAACAGGCCGGGATCGGCCAGCGGATTGCGGGTGAGCGCCTGCATCAGGGTGCCTGCCACGCCCAGGCTGCCGCCGCAGAGCAGCGCGCCCACCACGCGCGGCAGGCGGATCTGCCAGATGACAATATGATCCGGCGCATCGGGGTCATAAGCCAACAGTGACTGCCAGATATCGCCCCAGCTGACCGGGCGCGCGCCCATCCGCAATGCCAGCAAGACGCTCAGAACCAGTAAGAACAGCCCGGCTGCCAGCCAGATCAGCCGATGCGGCGTCCGGTGTCGGGGCAGGGCGCGGGACGTGACCTCAGCTGTCATCAGCGGGACCTCCTGCAAGAATGCCCGCGGCCCGCGAGGAGGTGACTTCGGTCGCAGGATCACCGTCCATGGCCTGCTCCAGCAGCGGCACCAGCGTGTCGAGCGCATAGTCGAGACTGAGCGGGCTTGAATGCGACAAGGCGGAGGACAGCATCAGGTCGGAGTAGATCTCCCGCCCCTCCGAGTATGCCCGCATGAACCGGCGCAGGGGCAGGCGATTCAGACGGGCCACCGAGGCCCCGCTGTCGAGCCAGATCAGCACATTAGCATCAATCGGAGAAAGGTCCTCGTCCGGCACCTTTACATATGCATGGTTCAAATTGCTCTGGGACCGGATCGCCTGAGGTGTGACAAAGCCAAGTTCGGACAGGAACTTGCCGCGGATGTCATATTCCGTATAGGCGCCTGTGGTGCCAGCCCAGACCATGATGCCAGTTGCGCCCTGCCATTCGGGATGATCGACGCGTACACGGGCGATGCGCTGATTGATGCGGTCAACCACTGCTTCTGCCTTGTCTGACCGCCCTGTGGCCTGGCCCAGCCGCAGCAGCATATCCTGCCATGTCATGCCGTAGTCGCCGGTTCCGGGGGCCGAGGCGACTGTGGGGGCAATTTGCGACAGCAGATCATATTCCCGTCTGGTCATGCCGGACCATTGTCCGACGATCAGGTCGGGCTTCATCGCGGCGATGGCCTCTATGTCGATTTCGCCCTGCATCACAACGGGTGTCTCTTCGCCAAGCGCCTCTTGGCCCCACGGCCAGACGCCAAATTCGAACGGGCCGTACCATTTGCGGAGCGCATAGGGCACCACGCCGAGCGACAGCAGGAAATCATGCCCGATAAAGCTGAGCGAGACCACGCGCGTGGGCTGAGCCTCGATACGTGCGCTGCCATAGAGGTGGTCGATTTCCACCGGAAACGCGTCGGCCGCACTTCTGTGTGGCAGCAACGCAAGGATCACCAGAATGAACAATTGACGCATGGGGCGCCCTTTTCAGGTTCGGGCTGAAGTCGGAACGCCCCCAGACCTGATGGCAGGTCCGGAGGCGCGGTTTTGGTTAGAATTTCGACGTGAGCGTCAGGGACACATTGCGACCCTCGCCGATGTAGCAGGCACCGGATTGGCAGGTGGCAACGTAATTCTCGTCCAGGAGGTTCTGGATGTTCAGCGCCACCTGCCAGTTGTCACGGGAATAGGTCACGGCCGCGTCGTAGAGCGTGTAGGCGGGCGTCTCATAGGTGTCGCTGCCGCCCCACGCGGCCCCGGTGTATCGCACCCCGGCGCCGAGCTTCCAGCCCTGCAGTGTCCCGATTGTTGGCGTGTAGTTGACCCAGAGCGACGCCGCATTCTCGGGCACCTGCCCGATCTGCGCACCGCTGGAGTTTTCGGTGTCGAGGTAGGTATAGGCCGCATCAAAGCTGACGTCGCCGATGCGGTGGAACAGTTCCAGTTCCAGCCCTCTGGCGGTGGCTTCCCCGGTCTGGATTGAGAAACCCGGGTTTGCCGGGTCGCTTACGGTCATGTTGGATTTGGTCAGATCAAACACCGAGGCCACAAAGAGCGTATCGGATCCGGCGGGCTGATATTTCACCCCGATTTCATATTGCGTGCCCTCCGTCGGTTCAAACGGCGTGCCGTTGACGTCACGCCCGACCTCGTCCTGACGGAAGCTCTCTGCGTAGCTGAAGTAGGGGGCAACGCCGTTGTCGAACCGGTAAAGCGCGGCAAAGTTCCCGGTCCATGCGCTGTCGTCTGCGGCGACGGAGGTCGCGCCAAAACTACCGGTGCTCGCCCCGGTCTTGATGCTGCCGTAGCGCAGGCCAAAATCGATGAACAGCCGATCATCCACGACCGCCCGGTTCTGCAAATAGGCCCCCCATTCGGTAATGGAGGTGCCGGGGCTGTCTGTCACGGTGATGCTGGGATAGCCCGTGTACGTCGGGTTGAAGGGATCAATCGGGGCGATTTGCGCGCCATATGCGGTGTCACTGTCGTAGTAGCCGCGCGAATAGCTGGCCCCGATGATGCTGCGCATATCTACCCCACCCAGCGCGTAATTCGCGGTGGCATAGGCGTCGAGTGCAGCAGACTTCATCTCGTTCTCGGCACGGTAGAACGTGCGGTTGATGGTGCCATCGGGATTGTAGCGTCCGTTGGCGGTGTTATCAAAGGCCCACCAGGCATGCTGATAGAGCGCTTCGCCCTCCAGATACCGTGCGCTGGCATCAACGCTCCAGACCTCGTTGAACCTATGGCTCACCATGGCGGTGACGCCGCGCTGTTCACTGTTGAAGACATCAAAGCCGGGCTCGCCGACGAACAATGTATCGTCAAAATAGGTGCCATTGCCAAAGCCGGTGGCAGGCTCAAGCGTGCCGTATAGCGAGGCAAACTGCAAAAGCGGGCTGCCGTCGCTCTTTTGGTAATTGGCGAGCAGCGTCACCTCGGTGTCATCGTTCGGGCGCCAGGTGATCGACGGTGCCAGCGCCAGCGAGTCATCCTGAGAGAAATCGACCGGGGTGTCCGCATTGCGCAGCACTCCAACGATGCGGTAGCGCAATGTGCCGGACGTATTGAGGTCGCCGCTGACGTCAGCCGCGATCTGCGCGCGCTGGTTGGACCCGACGGAGAGTTGCCAGAGGTTGTCGCTGTCCTGTGCGGCGGTTTTTGAGGTGGTGTTGA
This sequence comes from Tritonibacter scottomollicae, assembly GCF_032924845.1. Taxonomy (NCBI): domain Bacteria; kingdom Pseudomonadati; phylum Pseudomonadota; class Alphaproteobacteria; order Rhodobacterales; family Paracoccaceae; genus Tritonibacter; species Tritonibacter scottomollicae. The sequence goes on along the minus strand of NZ_CP136704.1, from coordinate 2,889,502 downwards.
CCACGCCGCCCACGGACCCGCTGCCATACAGCCCTGATGCGGGTCCCTTCAGAACCTCGACGCTGTTCAGCAGGAAGGGTTCTGGTTTGGTATCATTGTAATAGCCGTAGCGGGCGTTGAGGCCATCGTGCAGCGTGGAGGGGGCAAAACCGCGCACGAGCGACCAGTCGGAACGGTTGTCGAGCCCCCATTGCCCCGCCGTGATGCCGGAGGCGTATTGCAGCGCCTGTTCCACGTTGGTGGCACCCCGTTCCGCGATCTGCTGGGCGGTGACAACATGGATCGCCCGAGGGGTCTCAAGGATCGGATCGCCGGTCTTGGCCACTGTTCCGCTGTCGAGCGCCACGCTCTCGCCAAAGAACACCTCGGCGCGGTTGGCCTTTACCAGAATTGGTTCGAGTTCGATAACCTCTGCCGAAGCGGGCAGAGCCGCCATCAAGGCCAGAAAAGATACAGCTGTTGTCCGACGTGCCATTGTGCCACTTCCGCTCGTAGTCGTGTTGGTCTCATGTCTACCTGGCGGAAAAGCTTGGTACGGCTGCGGCTATAAAACCCATATAAAAGAGTCAAGTATTATTGCGTGGCGCGCCCTGCTGTACCCAACGGCAGGCACGCGATGCATCGCCAATGAGCAACAGTATGTGCCGCCCTTCAGCGCTGGTGATCGTGGCGGTTGAGAGTGGGTTGACAGTTTGGTGACGCAGAGTCCTAAATATCCAACATTTTTGAATTTCAGGGACGAAATGCTGTTCTCTCGCCGCCCGACCGAAGACGATACGGTTGTCGCCATGCTCGCCTCTGCGATCCGGCGCGACATTTCCTTTGGCACGCTGCGCCCGGATGAGAAGCTCAAGATCGAAGCCCTGCGCCAACGCTATGGCGGCTCCAACCATTCGATGCGGGAAACTCTGCGGATGCTGGTGTCCGAGGGCATGGTCGAAGCCACAAATCAACGCGGGTTCAGAGTGACCTCTGCAACGGAGGATGATCTTGCCGATATCCTGCTGATGCGGCTCGAGGTTGAGAAGCTGGCCCTGACACGCGCCATGGTTCAGGGCGGTGTCGATTGGGAGGCCTCCGTCGTGGCCTCGCATCACCAGATGATGCGGGCAGAGGATCAGGTGCGCGAGGATCCCAACGACGTCTCCGCGCTGGAATGGGATGAGGCCTGCCGGACACATATGCTGTCTCTGATCGCGGCCTGCAATTCGCCGCGCCTGATCGACATGGCCGGGCGGTTCTATGACCAATCGCGCCGTTTCCGGCTGGCACGTCTGCGCGAGGGGCGAATTGCGTTCGAGGCCCGTCGCACCCGGCACGAAACACTCAAGACAGCCATCATGGACCGCGACACACAAAGGGCTCTGGCGCTTCTGGAGGAGGACATCCGGGCAGACCTGCGCGGCTGACGGAACCAGAGCCAAAGACTAAATTCCAATGGGAGGACAACAGGATGACCTTTAACAGACGACAGACACTTGCGCTCATGGGGGCGGCTGCCGCTTCTGGGCTTGCGGCACCCGCCATCGCATCGGGCAAGAAGCCGGTCGTTGGCGCGCTGAGCCTGACCAGCCACTCCGGCAGCTACATTGCGCTGGAGCGCGGCTACTTCAAGGAGGCTGGCCTCGACGTGGAGCTGAAGTTCTTTCAGGCCGCACAGCCAATGTCCGTGGCGATTGCCTCCGGCGATGTCGACTTTGGCGTCACCGCGATTTCCGGCGGTCTGCTGAGTCTCGCGGACAAGGGCGCGATCAAGGTGATCGGTGGCGCGCTCTCCGAAGAGCCGGGTATCGACGGGCAGAAAATCCTCGTCTCTGATGCGGCGTATCAGGCCGGGCTGACCTCGCCCGCGGGTCTCGACGGTCGGCGCTTTGGCATGACCACGGCGGGATCCTCGTTCCACTACATGGGGTCCAAGATCGCGGGCGCAGAAGGCGGCACGCCCCAGTTTGTGCCATTGCAAAAGGTCGGTGCGATCATCGGCGCATTGAAGTCGGGTCAGATCGACGCCTGGTCCATCGTGCCGCATATTGCCAAACCGCTGGCGGGCTCCGGCGCGGTGCACATCATTGGGGATGTGGCGGATTACCTGCCGAACTATCAGGTCACCACGGTTTTCACCTCTGCCAAGAATGCCAGCGATGAACGTGGCCTGACCGAAAGCTTCCTCAAGGGCTTTGGCATGGGTGTCGCCGACTACAACGCCACCATGGTCGACAAGGAAAACGGCGACGAGGCCATCAACGAGATGGTCGATCTGATCCACAAATACGTCTACACCGACCGCCCGCGCGAAAAGGCCGCCCCCTCGATCATCAACGGCTCCATGCGCCTGAACAAGGATGCGGCGATCAATGTGACATCGGTTGCGGATCAGCTGGCCTGGATGCAGGCGCAGGGTTTGGTGGACAGCGGCATCACGCTGGAGACCTTCCTTGATACCAGCTACGTCGAGACCATCGGCGCCTGAACCGGAACTTCCGGGAGCGGCTCTGGCGCCGCTCCCAAGACAAGGCATATATCTCATGGATATTCGACTGGACGGGATCAGCCATGCCTATGGCGAGACCGAGGTCCTGCGGGACATATCGCTTGATGTGGCCTCGGGGCAGATCGTCTGCCTCGTGGGGCCGTCGGGCTGCGGCAAGTCTACGCTGCTGCGCTTTCTGGGCGGGCTTGAACGGCCCTCGGCCGGGCGGGTGCTGCAACTGGGTACCCCGCCAGAAGGCTGTCTCAACCCGCTGACCTATGTGTTTCAGGACTTCGCCCTGCTGCCCTGGCGCAGCGTGCGTGGGAATATTTCGCTGGTGCTGGAGGATCACGGTATCTGGGGCGCCAAGGCGGATGAGATCATCGCGGATGTGCTCGCGCGCACCAAGCTGACCGATTTTGCCAAGGCACTGCCCAAGCAATTGTCCGGCGGCATGAAGCAGCGGGTGGCGATTGCCCGCGCGCTGGCGGTGAGGCCTGCGGTGATGCTGATGGACGAGCCGCTCTCCGCGCTCGACAGTCAGACGCGCGAATTGCTGATGGATGATCTGATCGCCCTCTGGGAGCGCCAGCCCTTCACCGCCGTCTATGTCACCCACAACCTCGCCGAGGCCGTGCGGCTGGGCCACAAGATCGTGGTGCTGTCGCGCCGGCCGGGGCAGATCCGCGAGGTGGTTGAGATTGCAAAACCGCTGTCAGAGCGCGGATATGCGGATGCGGAGTTGGAGCAGGTACAGAAACACCTCTGGAACCTGATGCGAGACGAGGCCCGCGCGGCGGATGAGGAGCTCTTGAATGTCTGACACGTCTTTGTCGCGCCAACCGCTTGAGGTCCGTTTTCGCGGGGGCGGGTTTGCCCCCAAGGCGCATCGCTGGGTTGGCCTTGCCGTCTTTGCCGTGATCATCGGCTTTGTCGAATGGGGCACGCGGGTCGGCTTCATCTCGGCCCTGACCCTGCCCAAACCCTCCGATGTGCTCGCCACGCTGGTGGAGCTGTGGCAATCGGGCCTGATCGTCAAACATATGGTGCCGTCGTTGACCCGCCTTGCCGTGGGGGCCGCGCTGGGCGCCAGTGTCGGCGTGGGCGTTGGCATTCTGATCGGACTGTTCTCCTTTGTGCGCGCCGGACTGGTGCCGCTGACGGCGGCGATCTTCCCAATCCCGAAAATCGCGCTGCTGCCGCTGTTCGTGATCTGGTTCGGCATCGACGAAGGGTCGAAATACGCGCTGATCGCCTTTGGCACCTTCACGCCCACGGTGGTTGCAACCTATGGCGCGGTGGACAATGTGGATCGCTCCCTGATCCGCATGGGGCAGAGCTTCGGCCTGTCGTGGCTGTCGATCGTGCGCAAGATCGTGTTGCCCGGGGCGATGCCCGGCATCCTCTCCGGTCTGCGGATCAGCCTCGCCATCGCCATCATCCTGCTGGTCGCGGCAGAGATGCTGGGCGCGCAATACGGCATCGGCGCTTATATTCTCGAAGCGGGCTCGCTCTATGATCTGGAGCGGCTGTTTGCCGGCGTGGTGATCCTGTCGCTGCTGGGGGTGCTGACCTCCGGTGCCATCGGCATGATCGAGCGGCGGGTGCTGGACTGGCGGTCCTGACGGGGCGTTGCCAGGCGCGGTGTCAGGCGTTCCAAAGCACCGCGCCCAGGTCCGAGACGTCATAGCCGCCCATGCTGGTTGCGCGCTGGGCAAAGGTTTCAGTCCGGCAGAAGGTCAGAAATGTCTGGAAAGGGGGCTCGAACCAAGCCTTGCGATCCACCAGCAGGGCAAATTCCTCCTGCACCAGCGGGGTAAACCGCAACCCGTAGCTCTGCGCCATCGCCTCAAGGCCAAAGGTCACATCCGCCGCACGCCGGCGCACGCTCTCCACCGCCTCGTCCTCTGACCGGGCCACTTCGGTCAGTGTCAGCTCCGCAAGATCAAGCTGTGCCTCTGCAGCCAGATCACGGAAAAGCCGATCCGTGCCCGATCCCGGTTGGCGCGGGGCAAGACGCAGGCCTTTGATATCGAACAGAGATGCGGGTGCGGGGTGGTCTTCGCGATGGACAAGGCCACGCTGACGGCTGGCAAAGCGGATGAGGACGCAAGTCTGGCCCTTGGCGACACGCTGCGCCGCAGGGATGTTCCAGACGCCGGACTTACTGTCCCGCAGATGCAGGCCCGCTGCGATCCCATCGCCCTTGGCGAACCGCTCCAGCCCGTCCATTGACCCGTCGAAATAACTCGCAAGGCCGGAACGCGACTGCCGAACGGCCCAGTCGAGCAAGGGGTCATGACTGCCCAGCAGAATCTGTGGGCGGTCGACCTGCGGTTGCGGCGCGGCCCCTCCGGACTTGGCCTGCTCGATCCAGCTGCGGATTTCGGCGGCCGGAAACAGTAGCTTGCCAGTGGCACGGGAACAGGGCACCTGGCCTGAGGCCGCCAGATCATAGATCTTGCGTTCCTTCAGGCGCAGCAGCTCCGCCAGTTCGGGGACGGTCAGGTATTCGTGGTCTGGGAAATCGAGATCGGTCATGTCGCAGTCTGTTGGGGGCGGCGAATGTGCCGCCCCGCAGACTCTATCAGTTCTTCGGCGCGTTGGGGAAGAACAGTTGCTGGTCGCTGACTTCATAAGCGGCGATGGCACTCTGGCCATCTTCGGAGATCAGCCAGTCGGCAAAGCTCTTGGCCGCCTCGACATTGACCGAGGGGCATTGCGACGGATTGACCGGGATCACGCCATATTGGTTGAACAGATCGTCGTCACCCTCGACCTTGATCTCATAGTCCTGCTTGTTGCCAAAGCTGATCCAGGTGGCGCGGTCGGTCATTACATAGGCGCCCATGCCGATGCCCGCGTTAAGCGTTGCGCCCATGCCGGAGCCGGTCTCGCGGTACCACTCACCGGATCCGGTCGCCGGATCGACCCCCGCATCAGCCCAGAGCGCGACCTCTTTCTTGTGGGTGCCGGAATCGTCCCCGCGCGAGGCAAACAGCGCCTCGGAGTCGGAGATCTTCGACAATGCACCTTGCACATCATCCATGCCACCGACGCTTGCCGGGTCTGCGGCGGGGCCCACGATGACGAAATCATTGTACATCAGGTCGGTGCGCGTGGTGCCAAATCCCGCCTCGACGAATTTCTCCTCAGACGCCTTGGCGTGGACCAGCAGCACGTCACCATCGCAGTTCTGCGCGTTCTTGATCGCCTGGCCTGTACCGACAGCAACGACATTCACCTGGATGCCAGTTTTGTCCTGAAACATCGGCAGCAGATAGTCGTAGAGGCCCGAGTTCGCGGTCGATGTGGTCGATTGCACGATGATCGACTGGTCGGCGGCAATGGCGCTTGTGGCGAGAGTCAGCGCGACAATGGACGCACCGAAGGACTGGTTCAGCTTCATATGGGATCTCCCTTAAGGTGTTGGTCAGAAAACAAGTCTGCCGTTCAAATAATCCCTCGCCGCAGAGGATTGCGGTTCGGGAAAGAAGTCGCACGCCGGGCTGTGCTCGGCCACGCAGCCGCCATGCAGGAACACCACATCATCGGCGAGACGCTTGGCCTGGCCGATGTCATGGGTGACACAAATCACGCGAATGCCACTGGTGCAGGCGTCGCGCACAATGGCCTCGATCGCCTGGGCGGAGGCAGGGTCAAGGCTCGCGGTCGCCTCGTCCAGCAACAGCACCTCCGGCTCTGTCGCGAGCGCACGGGCCAAGGCAAGCCGTTGGGCCTCCCCGCCGGAAAGACGCCGAGCCGGGTGGCGGGCCTTGTGGAGCAGGCCGACGTGGTCCAGCACTGCGTCGCGCGACCGGCGAGGCTTGCCGCGCGCTTTCAGGACAAAATCAATATTGGCGGCGACGGAGCGGCGCAGCAGAACCGGCTTCTGAAACACCAGAGCCTGCCGTTTGGTGACTTGCGCCGGGGATTGATTGCCCCATGCAATCTGTCCGGATGTGGGCGCGATCAGCCCGTGCAGGATTTTCAGTAGCAGGCTCTTGCCGGCCCCGTTGGGCCCCATGATCGCGGTGCAGCCATGGGGCGCCAGATCCAGATCGAGACCACGCAGGATGGGCGTGCCATCACAGCTCAGTTCGAGCCCGCGCACGCGCAAGGGCAGCAGGTTTGCCTCACGCTGGGCCGGCCGTGCCTGTGGTGCGAAGCCAACGGTGTCGATGCTAGACATAGGCCTGCCTCCGCGCGCTCATCCGTAGGCTCTGCACTGCAGCATTGACCCCCAGTGCGATCACCAGCAGCACCAGCCCAAGCGCCAGCGCCAGCGCCAGATCCCCTTTGGAGGTTTCCAGTGCGATTGCCGTGGTCATCACACGGGTCAGATGGTCGATATTACCGCCCACGATCATGACCGCGCCCACTTCGGCCACAGCGCGACCAAACCCGGCCAAGCCAACGGTCAGCAGCGAGTATCGGGCATCCCACAGAAGTGCTGTGATCGTTTGCACACGGCTCAGACAGAGCGAGCGGAACTGTTCCGCGTACTCCGTATGCAAATCCTCCAGCACCTGCCGGGACAGGGCGGCGACGATCGGTGCGATTAGAATTGTCTGTGCGATGATCATCGCACTTGGGGTGTAGAGTAGGCCCAGAAACCCCAGCGGCCCAGATCGTGACAGGTGCAGGTAGACCAACAGGCCAACCACGACGGGCGGCAGCCCCATCAGGGCGTTCATCAGTACCAGGACCGCGCCACGACCGCGAAACCGACTGATCGCCATCCACGCGCCGACCGGCAACCCTATGAGGCAGGCAAACATCGTGGCACTGAGGCTAACGCGCAGAGACAGGCCGACGATCTCATAGAGATCGGCGTTGCCGGAGGTTACCAGCTGAAGCGCCAGCGAGAAGGCTTCTCCCATATTTTGCAAAATTTACAGCCCGTGCATTTTGTTCCGCATTCAGGTTAGGTGCCGAGCCACGTGAGGAGCAAGTATGTCTGCGCCGTCCTGCGATAAAAGGCGACATCTCGGACATTTTTGGATGCTGAAGGACTGCATAATTTACGGAAGTGGACAAGTTGACCCTGGGTGGTGATGCGATTTCATCAAACCTGGATAGTCCCGCGGCGACGGGAGTCTCTTCGTTATAGGAGGCACACACAACGGGTGGCGCTTGGCTCACTGGTGAATTCAGGCGATTTTCTCTGCCAGAGAGACTGGGTGAGACGGGCCTCGCTTTGAGCGGACGATCCGGTGCGGGCCAGGCAGGTTTTTTGCCCCCCAAGATGTGCATTTGGGGCACGTCCTTTTCAAAAGATGTCAGGCTTTTTCAGTCCTGTTCTGGTACCATCGGCGCGGATTGTGAAAGCCATTGATGTGCTGGAAAACGTCAGCGCCGTTTCTTGGCGCATATGCTGGAGCCTGCGCCATATCATCTCTGCTTCGATGGTTTTGAGGCCACGCTGCCGAGGTTTCACAACAGTTGCCTCTGCCGCGCATCGAGCCCTGGAAGCCGTGCTTGGCACACGGGCTCTTGGCTGTCGTGAGAGCAATGTTGGCAGCCGCGATCCGTGCGGTGGAGGCCGCTTCGGGGAGAACTGGCTTGCATGATCAGACCCCGGCCCCGCCGAGCGGACGGTCAAGAGCTGTCCCTCCGTCCTCGGAGCCATCAGTCGTGGTTCAGGCCGCTGCGACCGAAGCGCTGGGCTTGCTCGACGGTCGAGTGTCCGGAGGGTTGACAGTCAGATGTGCAGGGGGCTGTTCCAGTCGCCAACGTTCGAAGGCGGCATCAAACGCACTTTCGAGGTTGCGTGCATAGCCAGATGTATCAAACAGCGGCGTTCTTCGGCGGTTCACCATTAGTTTGCTCCGCAGCGCCAGCAACGCATCCGGGTCCTGAGCATATTGCAACGCGCGAGCTTCGTAATCGGCGTCATCTTTTGCGATGAGCGTCGGAAGGTTCATCGCGCTCAACAGGCTTGCCCCGACGCGGGCGGCAAATTGCTGTCCGGGGCGTGTGAGAACGGGAAGCCCGGCCCATAGAGCATCGCTGCAGGTCGTGTGCGCGTTGACGGCAAACGTATCGAGAAACAAATCGGCTACTTTTTGACGCGCGAGATGTTCATCCTGCTGCATGCGACCCGCGAAGATCAACCGATCGCCGCAAACGCCCCTGAGCTCAGCTTCGCGGCGCAGGTTGGCTTCCGAGGTCGGTCCACCGGACAGGAGCCATAGCACACTGCCATCGACCTTGGTCATCAGGCGCATCCAGATGTCAAATTCGCGCGGGGTGATCTTGTAGCTGTTGTTGAAGCAGCAGAAAATAAAGCCCTCTTCCGGCAGGCCGCAGTCTGCGCGTGTGAATTGACGGGGCGCGATATGACGCTGGTCGTCGTTGGGCTGATAGCTGTGGGGCAGGCGGATCAGATGCTCTTCGAAATGACGTTCGCTGCCGACGGGGCTCACCACCGAATCGGTGATCAGATAGTCCATCGCCGGGGTGCCCATGGTGCCGGGATAGCCGAGGAATGACATGTGTACGGGGGCAAGGCGGCTGGCAAAAATTCCGCTGCGAGAGCGGCCAGTGAACCCCTTCAGGTCTACCGCGATGTCCAGATCTTCCGCTTGTGCCAGCGCGATCAGGCCGTGATCCGACAGCTGCCCGACCGCGTGAAACTTGTCTGCTGCCTCGCGCGCAAAATCTTGCTGGGTGTCGCTGCGATCAGGTCCATAGGAAAACAGCTGAATCTCGAAGCGCGACTTGTCATGGCTGCGCAGCAGGCCACTCATCAGGTGCATGGTGGCGTGGTTGTGGAAATCGGCCGAAAAATATCCGATGCGCAGCCGGTCGGGGCGCGATGCAGGTCTCGCGGCGCAGGGTGTTGCCGCTTGCGTCGTGGGCATATGAGATTCGGCATATGCGTGTGTGCGCAGCCGCAGCAGGTCTGGATTATCTTCTAGGCCAATGGTCATGAACGGTGCGACAGGCGTGCCGCGCAGGCCAAGATGGCGACGATGGGTCTGATAGTCGGCAATCCAATTGAAATCGTTGAGCATTGCCATGGCATGCAGTTTGTTCGCGCGGATGCGGTCGTCATCCGGGTTGATGGCAAGAAGTTTCGCGAACTGCGCATTTGCCGCTTCAAACTCCCGGTCCAAGCAGAGCATTTGCCCGTAGTTTGAACGCGCCTCATATAGGTCTGGAGCGTGGTCGAGGGCCTGCCTGTACAGTTCTTTGGCGCCGGCAGTGTCCCCTATCTGGCGTTTGGCATTTGCCAAGTTGTAGAGGATGACTGCGTTATCGGGCGCCAGTTCTCGCGCAGCATCGAGCAAAGGGGGCGCGTCTTCTGGGCGTCCTATTTCGGATAGGAAGTTGGCAAAATTGTTCAGCGCCAGCAGGTGATGCGCATCGAGGGTCAGCGCCATCTGATAATGGGTTTCGGCGGCCTTGATATCGCCCTGCACCGCGTAGACATCTGCCATTCCGACGTAGGCTTCGGGGGTGCTCGGGGCCAGTTCGCGTGCACGGTTCAAGCAGGTGAGCGCGTCGTTGAGTGCACGGCGCTTAAGGTGGCACAGGCCTTGGATCGTCCACAGGAAAGCAGACGCCGCATAATGCTGGAGCAATTTGGCACAGGCTGTCGAGGCGTCTTCGTAACGGCCTGCGGCGAAGACAATCGAGACACGCTCTCGCATTGAAGACGGTAGCGGATCGTTGGCGGATTTTGGGTGTAACTGATGGGGTGGCGCCGAATCGGCGAGAGAGCGGGGTGGGGCGCTGTTCTGCGCCGCGGTCATCACATCAGCATTCTGCAGAGAGTGTGCAAAGGTCATGGAGTCCAATCTCATTTTCGCGCTCTATGGTCCCGGCCCTGGCCTGCGGTCATGCAGGAAGGCGCTTCTGCCTACCGGTGAAACTGACTATGAAACGTGAGAATTAAGATTGAATTGACTGCTTCTGGCCGCCATTCAGAGAGGCGGGCCTTGAATTCGCCATGCCGCTCGGTTACATCGCCTTCCAGTCGACAAGAGAGAGTGTGAGAGCCCTATGGCCACCATCAATCCAGTACAGTTCATCCAGCAGGTGCGCGCCGAAGTCAGCAAGGTTGTCTGGCCGACCCGCCGCGAGGTTCTGCTGACCACTGTCATGGTGTTCATCATGGCTGCGCTGACCGCGGTATTCTTTGCATTGGTGGATCTGTTGATCCGCTTTGGCTTGAATGGCGTTCTCGGGATGTTTGGCTAAGGCGCAGCTGCGCGTTTCACCAAGCCTGGCCGCGCCGTAGCCCCTTGATCTTATCCGCACAGGGGGATAGGTCAGCCGATACTGGAAGGGGCGTGCGGCGATTCGCACGCCGCTTTTTGTTGGGCTGCAGCCAAAGGCTGTTTGGAGATATTTGGCAGGTCATTCGCCTGCCGGGAACACAAGGACACTCAGGTTCATGGCGAAACGGTGGTATTCGGTCAGCGTTCTTTCGAACTTCGAAAAGAAAATCGCAGAACAGATTCGCGCCGCGGTCGTGGAGCAGAGTCTCGAGGACGAGATCGACGAGGTTCTGGTTCCCACAGAGGAAGTGATTGAAATCCGGCGCGGCAAGAAGGTTTCGACCGAACGCCGCTTTATGCCGGGCTATGTGCTTGTGCACATGGAAATGTCCGACAAGGGCTATCACCTGATTTCCTCGATCAACCGCGTCACCGGTTTCCTGGGCCCGCAAGGCCGCCCGATGCCGATGCGCGATGCCGAGGTACAGGGCATCCTGGGTCGCGTCGAGGAAGGTGTCGAAGCGCCGCGCACGCTTATCTCCTACGAGATCGGTGAGCGGGTTAAGGTCAACGATGGCCCCTTCGAGGACTTCGACGGCATGGTCGAAGGTGTCGACGACGACAACCAGAAGCTCAAGGTCACCGTGTCCATCTTTGGCCGCGAAACCCCAGTGGAGCTGGACTTCACCCAGGTGACCAAGCAGAGCTGATCCAGTCGTCCGCGAGGACAGCGATCCGAATTTCCCGTTGGGAACATGGCAGTCGGCCCCTATGATGGGGCCGATTTTCTTTTGTTCAGCCGGAGTCTGCCACCGATGAAACTGCTTGTGGTGTCGACCAATGCCGCCCTGACCATGGGAGGCGAGGCGATGAAGGCACTGCAATATGTGCAACAGCTGCTGGCGCAGGGGCGTGACGTTACCCTGATCACCCATGACCGTTGCCGCGCGGCGCTGGCAGGTCAGCTGCCCGAGGGTCGGGTGATCTACGTGCGTGATAGCGCGATGATGAGGGCCTGCTGGCGCACGCCGGGGCTGGCGCGTCTGGTCAACAGTTTCTTCCATCTGGAAGTGGCGCGGATCTGTCGTGACTTCGACCCGGACGGTGTGGTGATCCACTACCTCTGCCCGATTTCACCGGTAGAGCAGCGCTTCCCGCCGAAGGGGTATCGCTATGTGATCGGGCCGCTGTCGGGCAACATCTTCTACCCGCCCGGATTTCGGCATCTGGCCGGGCGCGGGTTGCGGTTGCAGCAGCGGATATACCGACCCTTGCAGAAATTACTGGGCCTTTTCTCGCGACAGTTTGCGCGCGCCGAGCGGGTGCTGGTGTCGGGCTATGATCGCACGCGGGAGGCGCTGGACTGGGCGGGCTGCCCGCCGGGTCGCATCGAGGAGGTCTGGGACGCCGGGCTGAGTGAGGCGCTGTTTGATCGTCCCCGCATCCGCCCGGCAGAGAGCCCGCCGCGTTTTGTTTGGATCGGGCGCATGGTGCCCTACAAAGGGGCCGAGCTGGCGATCCGAGCGCTCTCTCATGCACCGGAACAAAGCCAACTGACCCTATATGGCGATGGCCCGCAACGGGCTGAGCTGGAGGCTTTGGTGCGTGAATTGAACCTCGGTGCGCGTGTGACCTTCGCCGGGTGGTTGCCACATGATGCCCTCGCGGACACGCTGGGACGCTTTCGCGGCCTGATGTTCCCGACCCTGCGCGAGGCGAACGGGATTATCATGCAGGAAGCCATGGCCATCGGTCTTCCGGTGGTGACCCTGCGCTGGGGCGGGCCGTTGGGGTTGGCCGAGGAGGGCGAGGCCTTGTTTGTCGATGCGGGCTCGCAAGGGCAGGTGGTGCGTGATCTCGCCGGCGCCATGCAGAGGCTGGCGTATGAGCCGGATCTGGCAGAGCGTATTTCGCAAGCGGCGCGCGCCAAGGCCGAAGCGGCGTTCCCGTGGGGCCGGGTTGCGGACAGCTGGTATGCCGCTGCACGCGCAGCCCATGACAGGACCGCGGGCGGATCGCAGGAGGGGCGCGCGCGGCACGTTGATGTACCTTCAGGGGTTGATTCCGACCAACATAGGGCGTAACAGCCGCCAATCCGCCCGGTTTCTCAACCGGGTGTGATTCTTGTGGGAGGCCGAGGCGTCGCGACGCGAAGGTCGGACCACGCAACGTAATAAGGCCAAGGGGCGCGCCCTGAGGCTGTTGAATTAGGAGACAACCAGATGGCTAAGAAGCTTGTTGGTTCGATGAAACTGCAGGTTCCTGCAGGTCAGGCAAACCCATCCCCGCCAGTTGGCCCGGCCCTCGGTCAGCGCGGCATCAACATCATGGAATTCTGCAAGGCGTTCAACGCCAAGACCGCAGACATGGAGCAAGGCGCCCCTTGCCCGACCGTGATCACCTACTATCAGGACAAGTCCTTCACCATGGACATCAAGACGCCGCCCGCGTCTTACTACCTGAAGAAGGCCGCCAACCTGAAATCCGGCGCGAGCGCTCCGAGCCGTGAAGTGGCGGGCACCGTCACAGCTGCTCAGGTGAAAGAGATCGCCGAAGCGAAGATGAAAGATCTGAACGCGAACGATATCGAATCCGCGATGCAGATCATCCTGGGCTCCGCCCGTTCCATGGGCATTGAGGTGAAGTAAGATGGCAAAGCTCGGTAAACGTACCCGCGCAGCGCGCGACGCCTTCGCAGGCAAATCGAACCTCACCGTTGAAGAGGCCGTCGCACTGGTAAAGGCAAACGCCGCCACCAAATTCGACGAAACCATCGACATCGCGATGAACCTGGGCGTTGACACCCGTCACGCAGACCAGATGGTCCGCGGCGTTGTTGGCCTGCCCAACGGCACCGGCAAGACCATGCGCGTTGCTGTTTTTGCACGCGGCCCCAAAGCTGAAGAAGCTCAGGCCGCTGGCGCAGATATCGTTGGCGCAGAAGACCTGATGGAAACCATCCAGGGCGGCACCATCGAATTTGATCGCTGCATCGCGACCCCGGACATGATGCCCGTCGTTGGCCGTCTGGGTAAGATCCTTGGCCCGCGCAACCTGATGCCGAACCCCAAGGTTGGCACCGTGACCATGGACGTGAAAACCGCCGTGGAAGCTGCCAAAGGTGGTGAAGTTCAGTTCAAAGCGGAAAAAGGCGGCGTTGTGCACGCCGGCGTTGGCAAAGCGTCCTTCGACGAAGCCAAGCTGGTCGAAAACGTTCGTGCCTTCATCTCTGCCGTGTCCAAGGCGAAGCCTGCAGGCGCCAAAGGCACCTACATGAAGAAAATCGCTCTGTCCTCCACCATGGGCCCGGGCGTGACGCTTGACGTGGACGGCGCTGTTTCCGAGTAATTCGGACACCTCCACTTCCTGAAAAAGAGAGGCGGCACTTTGGTGTCGCCTTTTTTTGTTCTTGATTGGCCGCTATGTGAAGATGCGTTGAGACAGGTGGCTTTGGCGCGCAGATCAGGCAAAATGCGCGGGTTGGTCAACGAAGGTGTGGGAAAAACGCGGAAATGGCAGAGGCTGAGTCACAGGTCTGGCGGGTTGGCGCCATCATGAACGAACCTCTGCCGGAGGTGCTGAAGTTCTGCGCATGGTATCTTGCGCTTGGTGCCGACGAGGTGGTGATCTGCTTTGACAATCCTGATGATCCGGCGATCGACATCTTGTCTGACCATCCTCGCTTGCGCTGTATTTCCTGTACCCCCGCGTTTTGGCAGTCTCTGGGCCTCACCGCTGATGACGCCTTTGTCACCCGTCAGAATGCAGCGCTGACATGGATCTATCAGAAGTATCCTGATGGTTGGTTGCTGAATGTCGATGCGGATGAGTTCTTGTTTTTCGAGGGACGCAGCGTTGCGAACGTGCTTGCGAGCGTTCCCATCGACAAGAAGTCGCTTCGGGTAAAGACCGCCGAACGGATCATGGCGCTGGATGAGGCGGTGCTCACGCATTTCCGTCTGCCGATGGAGCGCGCTGTCCGCCATGCGGTTTACGGCGAAGACGCGCAGCTGTTTGGTCCACGTCGGCAGGGCTTGGTCGGCCATGCGCATGGAAAATCTATCGTGCGCTGCGGTATCGAAGGTCTGGTCCTGCGTCAGCACTGGCCGCGATACCTGCGCTCAGATGGCGCTGACGAAATGGTCCTGCACAATGAGGACGGCGCATACCTGTTGCATATGATCGGTGAGAGCTACGAGATTTGGCGCCACAAGCTGGCTTGGCGCTCGCATGCGCGCGGGTTTACCGATGGGCTGACCGACCGGGTGAAGCTTGCTCAACGCTCCAGCGATCCCGAAGAGGCTTTGCGGGATTTGCATCAGCGGCTTCACCATGCAACACCGGAGCGATTGGCGGCGCTGAACGCGCAGGGCGTGCTCTTGACCCTTTCAATGGATATCGACGCGCTGGTGCGCGAGTACTTCTGGGTGTCAGCATCGGACCTGGATGCTACCGGCAAAGGGCAAGAGACATAAAATGCGCAGCTGTAAAGGGTGAGGGCGGGAGAATGACAACATGGTCCGTGGTCGCGATCCTGAAGGAGCCCTGGCCTGTTCTGGAGCGGTTCATCTCCTGGCATCTGGCGGCTGGCGCGGAGCGTTTGCATCTGGTTTTCGACGATCCTGAGGACCCGTCGATTTCTCGGCTCGATGGTCATCCTGCTCTTGATATTCACCGCGCGACGCCTGACTTCTGGCGGTCTTGCGGCGCCAAGCCTGACGGACACTTTACCCATCGGCAAAACATGTCGATGAACTACCTCTACCAGCGCGCGACCAGCGATTGGGTTTTGAACCTAGATGGTGATGAGCTGGTTTATTGTCGTGACGGTCGGTTGGCTGATCTTCTCGACACGCAGCCTCCCGAGGTTCGCAGTCTGCTTCTAGGCGTGGCGGAGCATGTCGGGCGTCGCGCCGATGGCGCGAGCGACCAGTTCCGTCTCCCCATGTGGCCGCGTCTGTCGCGCCGGGTCTATGGCGAGTTTTCACGCTACATGGAGGGCAACAAGGGGCTGGTGGGGCATACTGTCGGCAAAAGCGTTGTTCGTACTGGCATTGCCTCCAAGCGGTTCCATCCTCATTGGCTGGTGGCAGAAGATGGCACCCGCATCTTGGACAAGAAAATCGTTGCGGAAGATGGCGCCGGGATCCTGCACTTCTATGCTGATCTCTATGACGTGTGGCGGCGCAAGCTTGAGTATCGGGTGCAGGCACAGGCACGCAGTCGACGTACCGAGATCCTCGATGCCTTGCTCGAGATACTGAACACGGGTGATGAGGCGCGGCTTCGGGATTTCTATCAGCGCATGCATCACCTTGATGCGCGACAGGCCAAGTTACTTTTGTCGCGCGATCGCCTGCTGGAGGTGGATGTCACTCATGCACCTCTGTTCGACGGGCCTGCGGAGGGGCGGTCCGAACCTCGCGAGACTGCGCCGTTTTCCAATTAAGGGGTTGGAAATCTGGCTTCGCAGGACTATGTACGGCCCACGGAGCAAAGCGTGCGATTCGTCGCGCGCTTTATTCCTTTTCGTCCAAGAAGGTGGGTGACCAGTCGATCGGGTCTTAATTTCCCTCCTGAGACGGGTAAAGACCAAGATTAGATCGAGGGTTTTCTAGCTCTCGGGCGACTTTGGCTAAAACCCCGTAAAACGGACTGGACCGCCGGACCCCTCGGGGTGCGGCAGAAATGAGCCGGGGCATTTGCCCCTAACTTGGAGAGAACTGTGGATAGAGCCCAGAAAGAGAAAGTGGTCGAGGAACTCGGCCAGATCTTCGAAAGCTCTGGCGTGGTGGTCGTAGCCCACTACACCGGTCTGACAGTTGCCGAGATGCAGGACCTTCGCGCACGTGCTCGTGACGCGGGTGGCTCCGTGCGTGTTGCCAAAAACAGGCTCGCCAAAATCGCCCTCGAGGGTAAGCCGTGTGAAAACATGTCTGACCTGCTGACAGGGATGACCGTACTGACCTATTCCGAAGACCCCGTGTCCGCCGCCAAGGTGGCCGAGGGTTTCGCCAAGGATAACAAAAAGTTTGAGATCCTCGGCGGCGCAATGGGTGAGAACGCTCTTGACCGCGCAGGCGTCGAAGCCGTGTCGAAAATGCCGTCCCGTGATGAGCTCATTGCTCAGATCGCAAGCTGCATTGGCGCACCGGCCTCCAACATCGCCGGCGCAATTGGCGCACCTGCAAGCAACATCGCAAGCATTCTTTCGACCATCGAAGAGAAGGCGGAAGCTGCGTAAGCGGTTGGCACTTAATGACTGGCGTAGGGCGCAAACTGCCCACGTTGGAACACACATCTGTAAACGGAAAGAGCTGATACAATGGCTGATCTGAAAGCACTCGCGGAAAGCATCGTTGGTCTGACCCTGCTGGAAGCACAAGAACTGAAAACCATCCTCAAGGACGAGTATGACATCGAGCCCGCAGCTGGCGGCGCAGTGATGATGGCTGGTCCTGCAGGCGGCGACGCAGCTGCTGAGGAAGAGAAAACTGAATTCGACGTCGTTCTGAAGAACGCCGGCGCATCCAAGATCAACGTGATCAAAGAAGTCCGCGGCATCACCGGCCTGGGCCTCAAAGAAGCCAAAGAGCTCGTTGAAGCTGGCGGCAAGATCAAAGAAGCTGTGTCCAAGGACGAAGCTGAAGAGATCAAAGGCAAGCTGGAAGCAGCTGGCGCCGAAGTCGAGCTGGCCTAAGCTAGCGCGCGGGGACATTTGGGCGCGAATTCACTCTGGATTTTTTCAGGTGACTTCTGCTCTATAGGCCTCGAAATTATTGGCTGGATCCGGGGAAACCCGGGTCCGGCTGAATCTGTCTCAGAAAGGGGCCTTTCTACCGGACGTCAGGTAGGCCCTTTTTTCAGGCGAGGTTCGTTGGATCGGGAGGCCGCCATTCGGGACGGTGGCCATGAATTGATCCAGACCACGCTGTCTCTGACGGACGAGGTGCCGGGGCCCGGCGGCATCCTTGTGTGTTGAGAACTCTGAAAGGTGACATCTGACATGGCTCAATCGTTCCTTGGCCAGAAACGTCTTCGCAAATATTACGGCAAGATCCGCGAAGTGCTGGACATGCCGAACCTCATCGAGGTCCAGAAATCTTCCTACGATCTATTCCTTCGCTCCGGCGATGAAGCCCTGCCGCTCGACGGCGAGGGCATCAAAGGCGTGTTCCAGTCGGTTTTCCCGATCAAGGATTTTAACGAAACCTCCGTTCTGGAGTTCGTGAGCTACGCGCTTGAGCGTCCGAAGTACGACGTCGACGAGTGCATGCAGCGTGACATGACTTATGCGGCTCCGCTGAAGGTCACCCTGCGTCTGATCGTCTTTGATGTCGATGAGGACACCGGCGCCAAATCCGTGAAGGACATCAAGGAACAGGACGTCTTCATGGGCGACATGCCTTTGATGACCCCGAACGGCACATTTGTCGTCAACGGCACCGAGCGTGTGATCGTGTCCCAGATGCACCGTTCGCCGGGCGTGTTCTTCGACCACGACAAGGGCAAGACTCACTCCTCGGGCAAGCTGCTGTTCGCCTGCCGCATCATCCCGTATCGCGGCTCCTGGCTCGATTTCGAATTCGACGCGAAAGACATCGTCTTTGCCCGCATCGACCGTCGCCGCAAGCTGCCGGTGACCACGCTGCTCTATGCCCTGGGTCTCGACCAGGAAGGCATCATGGATGCCTACTACAACACCGTGAACTTCAAGCTTGAGAAGTCGCGCGGCTGGGTCGCGCCGTTCTTCCCCGAGCGCGTGCGCGGCACCCGTCCGACCTATGACCTCGTGGATGCCGCCACTGGCGAAATCATCTGCGAAGCCGGCAAGAAGGTCACCCCGCGCGCCGTCAAGAAGATGATCGACGAAGGCAACATCACCGAGCTGCTGGTGCCTTTCGAGCATATCGTCGGCAAATATGTCGCCAAGGACATCATCAACGAAGAAAACGGCGCGATCTACGTCGAAGCCGGTGATGAGCTGACCTTGGAATACGACAAGGATGGCGACATCATTGGCGGCTCCGTCAAGGAACTGCTGGATGCGGGCGTCACCGACATTCCGGTTCTCGACATCGACAACATCAATGTCGGTCCCTACATGCGCAACACCATGGCGGCAGACAAGAACATGGGCCGCGACACCGCGCTCATGGACATCTACCGCGTGATGCGTCCGGGCGAGCCGCCCACCGTCGAAGCCGCCTCCGCGCTGTTCGACACGCTGTTCTTTGATTCCGAGCGTTATGACCTCTCCGCTGTGGGGCGCGTGAAGATGAACATGCGTCTGGCACTGGATGCAGAAGACACCATGCGCACCCTGCGCAAGGAAGACATCGTCGCCTGTATCAAGGCGCTGGTGGAGCTGCGTGACGGCAAGGGTGACATCGACGACATCGACCACCTCGGCAACCGTCGTGTGCGCTCGGTTGGCGAGCTGATGGAAAACCAGTACCGCGTTGGTCTGCTGCGCATGGAGCGCGCGATCAAGGAACGTATGTCCTCGGTCGAGATCGACACCGTGATGCCGCAGGATCTGATCAACGCCAAGCCCGCCGCTGCGGCTGTGCGTGAATTCTTCGGCTCTTCGCAGCTGTCGCAGTTCATGGACCAGACCAACCCGCTGTCGGAAGTCACCCACAAACGCCGTCTCTCGGCGCTTGGCCCCGGCGGTCTGACCCGCGAGCGTGCCGGCTTTGAGGTGCGCGACGTTCACCCGACCCACTATGGTCGGATGTGCCCGATTGAAACGCCGGAAGGTCCGAACATTGGTCTGATCAACTCGCTGGCGACCTTTGCCCGGGTGAACAAATACGGCTTCATCGAGACCCCTTATCGCGTTGTGAACGACGGTCAGGTGACCGATGAGGTTCACTACATGTCCGCGACCGAGGAAATGCGTCACACCGTGGCGCAGGCGAACGCAAACCTCGACGAGAACAACCGCTTCGTGAATGACCTCGTGTCCACCCGTCAGTCGGGTGACTACACGCTGGCCCCGAACGAAAGCGTTGACCTCATCGACGTTTCGCCCAAGCAGCTGGTATCGGTTGCGGCCTCGCTCATTCCGTTCCTTGAAAACGACGATGCTAACCGCGCTCTGATGGGTTCGAACATGCAACGTCAGGCTGTTCCGCTCCTGCGCGCCGAGGCGCCGCTGGTCGGCACCGGCATCGAGGAAATCGTGGCGCGCGACTCCGGTGCGGCGATCATGGCGAAACGCGCAGGCGTGATCGACCAGATCGACGCCCAGCGTATCGTGATCCGCGCCACCTCCGACCTGGAGATGGGCGACGCGGGTGTGGACATCTACCGCATGCGCAAGTTCCAGCGCTCGAACCAGAACACCTGCATCAACCAGCGTCCGCTGGTGAAAGTGGGTCAGACGGTCTCAAAGGGCGAGGTGATTGCAGATGGTCCGTCCACCGACATGGGTGAACTGGCGCTCGGCAAGAACGTCGTCGTCGCCTTCATGCCCTGGAATGGCTACAACTACGAAGACTCCATCCTGATCTCCGAGCGGATTGCCCGTGACGACGTCTTCACCTCGATCCACATCGAGGAATTCGAAGTCGCCGCCCGTGACACCAAGCTTGGTCCGGAAGAGATCACCCGCGATATCCCGAACGTCGGTGAGGAAGCCCTGCGCAACCTCGACGAAGCGGGCATCGTCTACATCGGTGCTGATGTGGAACCGGGCGATATCCTCGTGGGTAAGATCACGCCGAAGGGTGAAAGCCCGATGACGCCGGAAGAAAAGCTTCTGCGTGCCATCTTTGGTGAGAAAGCCTCCGACGTGCGCGACACCTCGCTGCGCGTGAAGCCGGGCGACTACGGTACTGTTGTCGAAGTGCGTGTCTTCAACCGCCATGGCGTGGAAAAAGACGAACGTGCGCTGCAGATCGAGCGTGAAGAAGTCGAACGTCTGGCCCGTGACCGGGACGATGAGCTCGGCATTCTGGACCGCAACATCTACGCGCGTCTGCGTGACCTGCTGATGGGCAAGACTGCCGTCAAGGGTCCCAAGGGCGTGCGCGGCAACACTGTCATCGACGAGGACCTGCTGGACAACCAGCTGACCCGTGGTCAGTGGTGGATGCTGGCGCTTGAGGACGAGAAAGACGCTCAGATCCTCGAAGCCCTGAACGAGCAGTACGAAGCACAAAAGCGTGCTCTGGATGCCCGTTTCGAGGACAAGGTCGAGAAAGTCCGTCGTGGCGACGATCTGCCGCCGGGTGTGATGAAGATGGTCAAGGTCTTCATCGCCGTGAAGCGCAAGCTGCAGCCGGGCGACAAGATGGCCGGTCGTCACGGGAACAAGGGTGTTATCTCCCGCGTGGTGCCGATGGAGGACATGCCGTTCCTCGCAGATGGTACTCCGGTGGACTTCTGCCTCAACCCGCTCGGCGTGCCGTCGCGTATGAACGTCGGTCAGATTCTTGAAACCCACATGGGTTGGGCCGCGCGCGGTCTGGGTCTGAAAATCGACGATGCGCTGCAGGATTATCGCCGGACCGGTGATCTGACCCCTGTGCGTGACGCCATGCGTGAAGCCTATGGTGAGGATGTCTACGACGAGGGCATCTCCGACATGGACGAGACACAGCTGGTTGAAGCGGCGGGCAACGTGACCCGCGGTGTTCCGATCGCCACGCCGGTCTTCGACGGTGCCAAGGAAGATGACGTCAACGACTCGCTGATCCGCGCAGGCTTTGACAAATCCGGTCAGTCGATCCTGTTCGACGGCCGCACCGGCGAGCAGTTTGCACGCCCGGTTACCGTCGGCATCAAGTACCTGCTGAAGCTGCACCACCTGGTGGACGACAAGATCCACGCCCGTTCCACCGGTCCGTACTCGCTGGTCACCCAGCAGCCGCTCGGTGGTAAGGCGCAGTTCGGTGGTCAGCGCTTTGGTGAGATGGAAGTCTGGGCTCTGGAAGCCTACGGCGCCGCCTACACCCTGCAGGAGATGCTCACCGTGAAATCGGATGACGTCGCCGGCCGGACCAAGGTCTATGAGTCGATCGTCAAGGGCGAGGACAACTTTGAAGCGGGTGTTCCCGAGAGCTTTAACGTTCTCGTCAAGGAAGTCCGCGGCCTCGGCCTGAACATGGAACTCCTGGATGCGGAGGTTGAGGAGTAAGGGCCCCGCGCCCTTACCCCACTCCCCCCTTCCGCAAAATTTGAGGTATCAAAATGAACCAGGAACTGACGAACAATCCGTTCAATCCGCTGACCCCGCAGAAGGTCTTTGACGAGATCAAGGTCTCTCTGGCGTCGCCGGAACGCATTTTGTCTTGGTCCTACGGCGAAATCAAAAAGCCGGAAACCATCAACTACCGTACGTTCAAGCCTGAGCGTGACGGTCTGTTCTGCGCGCGTATCTTTGGCCCGATCAAAGACTACGAATGCCTGTGCGGCAAATATAAGCGCATGAAATATCGCGGCGTCGTCTGCGAGAAATGCGGTGTGGAAGTCACGCTGCAGAAGGTCCGTCGCGAGCGTATGGGCCACATCGAGCTGGCCTCGCCGGTCGCGCATATCTGGTTCCTGAAGTCGCTTCCGTCCCGGATCGGCCTCATGCTGGACATGACCCTGCGTGATCTGGAACGTGTTCTCTACTTTGAAAACTACGTTGTGATCGAACCCGGTCTGACAGATCTGACTTACGGTCAGATGATGACCGAAGAAGAATTCATGGACGCTCAGGATGCCTATGGCATGGACGCTTTCACCGCCAACATCGGTGCTGAAGCGATCCGTGAAATGCTGGCGGCGATCGATCTGGAAGCTGAAGCAGAGCACCTGCGTGCCGAGCTGGCCGAAGCCACCGGTGAGCTGAAGCCCAAGAAGATCATCAAACGTCTGAAAGTCGTGGAATCCTTCCTCGAGTCGGGTAACCGTCCCGAGTGGATGATCATGACCGTGATCCCGGTCATCCCGCCGGAACTGCGGCCGCTGGTTCCGCTGGATGGTGGTCGCTTTGCGACGTCCGACCTCAACGACCTCTATCGTCGTGTGATCAACCGGAACAACCGTCTGAAGCGTCTGATCGAACTGCGTGCGCCTGACATCATCGTCCGCAACGAAAAGCGGATGCTGCAAGAGTCGGTTGACGCTCTGTTCGACAACGGCCGTCGTGGTCGCGTCATCACCGGTGCAAACAAGCGCCCGCTGAAGTCGCTCTCCGACATGTTGAAAGGTAAGCAAGGTCGCTTCCGTCAGAACCTTTTGGGTAAGCGCGTCGACTTCTCCGGTCGTTCGGTCATTGTGACCGGCCCGGAGCTGAAGCTGCACCAGTGCGGTCTGCCCAAGAAGATGGCGCTCGAACTCTTCAAGCCGTTCATCTACTCGCGTCTGGAGGCCAAAGGTCTGTCCTCCACCGTGAAGCAGGCGAAGAAGCTGGTGGAAAAAGAGCGTCCCGAAGTTTGGGATATCCTCGACGAGGTGATCCGCGAGCACCCGGTGATGCTGAACCGCGCACCGACGCTGCACCGTCTTGGTATTCAGGCGTTCGAACCCACGCTGATCGAAGGCAAAGCGATCCAGCTGCACCCGCTCGTCTGTTCCGCGTTCAACGCGGACTTCGACGGCGACCAGATGGCTGTGCACGTCCCGCTGAGCCTTGAGGCCCAGTTGGAAGCGCGCGTCCTGATGATGTCCACGAACAACGTTCTGTCGCCTGCAAACGGCGCGCCGATCATCGTTCCTTCGCAGGATATGATCTTGGGCCTTTACTATCTCACGCTGGCGCGTGAAGGCGTGAAAGGCGAAGGCATGGTCTTTGGCAACCTGGACGAGGTGCATCACGCGCTGAACGCCGGGGTTGTGCATCTGCACTCCAAGGTGACCGTGCGGGTTCCGCAGATCGACGAAGAGGGCAACGAAGTCTTCGAACGCTTTGAGACCACACCGGGCCGTGCCCTGTTGGGGGCTCTGCTGCCGAAGAACGCCAAGGCGCCCTTCGAGCTGGTCAACCGTCTGCTGCGCAAACGCGAAGTTCAGCAGGTCATCGACACCGTCTACCGTTACTGCGGTCAGAAAGAGTCCGTGATCTTCTGTGACCAGATCATGACCATGGGCTTCCGTGAAGCGTTCAAGGCCGGCATCTCGTTCGGTAAGGACGACATGGTGATCCCAGAGAGCAAGTGGACCATCGTCGACAGCACGCGTGATCAGGTGAAAGACTTTGAACAGCAGTACATGGACGGCCTGATCACTCAGGGCGAAAAGTACAACAAAGTCGTGGATGCCTGGTCGAAGTGTAACGACAAGCTGACCGAGGCCATGATGTCCACCATCTCGGCGGTCAAGAAGGACGAGGATGGCTCCGACATGGAACCGAACTCGGTCTACATGATGGCCCACTCCGGTGCGCGTGGCTCCGTGACGCAGATGCGTCAGCTGGGCGGCATGCGCGGCCTGATGGCCAAGCCGAACGGCGACATCATCGAGACACCGGTTATCTCGAACTTTAAAGAAGGTCTGACCGTTCTGGAGTACTTCAACTCCACCCACGGTGCCCGTAAGGGTCTGTCGGATACTGCTTTGAAGACCGCGAACTCCGGTTACCTGACCCGTCGTCTGGTGGACGTGGCGCAGGACTGCATCGTGCGCGAGCATGATTGTGGCACCGAGCGTGCGATCACCGCAGAGGCGGCTGTCAACGACGGTGAAGTCGTGGCCTCCATCGGCGAGCGCATCCTGGGTCGCGTTGCGGCAGATGATGTGAAGCGTCCCGGCACCGAAGAGATCCTGCTGGCCGCCGGTCAGCTGATCGACGAACGCATGGCGGATACAATCGAAGAAGCCGGCGTTCAGTCCATGCGCATCCGCAGCCCGCTGACCTGTGAAAGCGAAGAGGGCGTCTGCGCCATGTGCTATGGCCGTGACCTGGCACGCGGTACCATGGTCAACTCCGGTGAGGCTGTCGGCATCATCGCGGCGCAATCGATCGGTGAACCCGGTACACAGCTGACGATGCGGACGTTCCACATCGGCGGCGTGGCACAGGGTGGCCAGCAGTCCTTCCTCGAGGCGTCCCAGGAGGGCAAGATCGTGTTCGAGAATACGAACACGCTCACCAACTCCAGCGGCGAAGTTCTGACCGTGGGTCGGAACATGAAGCTGATCATCCAAGACGAGCACGGCGAAGAGCGGTCCAGCCACAAGCTGGGCTACGGCACCAAGCTGTTCGTCAAGGAAGGCCAGTCGGTCAACCGTGGCGACAAGCTGTTCGAATGGGATCCCTATACCCTGCCGATCATCGCCGAGAAGCCGGGTACCGCAAAATACGTCGACCTGGTCAATGGCTTGGCTGTGCGTGAGGAAACCGACGATGCCACCGGCATGACCCAGAAGATCGTGATCGACTGGCGTGCGGCACCGAAGGGGTCCGATCTGAAGCCGGAAATCATCCTTGTGGATGCGGATGGCGAGCCGGTGCGCAACGATCTGGGCAACCCGGTGACCTACCCGATGTCTGTGGATGCGATCCTGTCGGCCGAAGATGGTCAGGTGATCGAAACCGGTGACGTCGTGGCGCGTATCCCGCGTGAAGGCGCCAAGACCAAGGACATTACCGGTGGTCTGCCGCGTGTGGCCGAATTGTTCGAAGCCCGTCGTCCGAAAGATCACGCGATCATCGCCGAAATCGATGGTTACGTGCGCTTTGGCCGCGACTACAAGAACAAGCGCCGCATCTCGATCGAGCCCGCGGACGAGACCATGGACGCCGTGGAATACATGGTGCCCAAGGGCAAGCACATCCCGGTTGTCGAAGGCGACTTCGTCCAGAAGGGCGACTACATCATGGACGGCAACCCGGCGCCGCATGACATCCTCTCCATCATGGGTGTCGAAGCGCTGGCCAACTACATGATCGACGAAGTCCAGGACGTTTATCGTCTGCAGGGTGTGAAGATCAACGACAAGCACATCGAGGTGATCGTTCGCCAGATGCTGCAGAAGTGGGAGATCTCCGACTCCGGCGAGACCACGCTGCTCAAGGGCGAGCACGTGGACAAGCAAGAGTTCGATCAGGCCAACGAGAAGGCGCTGTCGCGTGGCAAACGTCCGGCTCAGGGTGCACCCATCCTGCTTGGTATCACCAAGGCGTCGCTGCAGACCCGCTCCTTCATCTCGGCGGCCTCCTTCCAGGAGACCACTCGGGTGCTTACCGAAGCGTCGGTTCAGGGCAAGCGGGACAAGCTGGTTGGTCTCAAAGAGAACGTCATCGTGGGTCGCCTGATCCCAGCCGGTACCGGTGGCGCCACTCAGCAGGTCCGTCAGGTTGCATCCAGCCGTGACAATGTGGTCCTCGAGGCCCGTCGCATCGAGGCCGAAGCGGCTGCTGCCTTGGCGGCACCGATGATGGACGAGGACGCAGGTGATGCGGACTTCCTGGTGGAAACGCCGGAGAGCCGCGACTGAGAAACCTCGGTTTCGACATGATTTGAGGGAGCCCCGCGTCCACCGTGACGCGGGGCTTTTTCGTTTCGCACGCGGGGCGCTGCACGGCCTGCACCAAGTCTCTTGGCAAGGCGGCAGCGGCGTGGTCTCTGTGATGTGAGGACTGGGGGAGAGGAGCAGCGCTGTGGCGGCAACATTCAATATGGTGGGCGTGATCCGCTTTTCGCTTCTGACGCCGACGTTCAACGCTGACCAGTTTCCCGATCTGGAGACGGCGGCGACAGCGCTGTTTGATCCGGCGCGCATGGCACTGCGGCTGCATCTGTTTGAAAACCTCTGCCTGCCTTCGCTGCTGCGACAGGGCGATCCGGACTTCCAGCTGGTGGTGGCGACGTCGAACCGTCTGCCGGATATGTATCTGCAAAAATTGTCAGATCTGCTGGCGCCGCATTCACATCTGCATCTGGTTCAGTTTGGCGCTGCCAACCATTTCCAGATCCTGAAAGACGCCTATGAGCTGATCCCGGATGGCGGCGAAAGCCATCGCATCCTTTTCCGCCTTGATGACGATGATGCGCTGGATGGTGCATATGTGAGCCGAACCAAGCGCCTGGCAGCAGGGCTATTGCCGCTGCAGGCGACGCCCGAGACCGCATATGCCATTGCCAACAACCGGGGCATCTACCTTGTCCGAGAGCCGGGCCAGCCCTCGCAGGTGATCGATAGTTGCGAGCGTGCGCCTTTGTCTGCCGGAACCGCGGTGGTGCGCCCCGTGGCGGGACGGGGCAACCCCTATCGCTACAACCACCGTAAATTTGCCCAGCACTACCCGCTGTTTTCCGATATCTCTGTTCCGGGGTTCCTGCGTACGGTGCATGAGGACAACCATTCCACACCAGCGATGATGGGTCTGACCGGGCGGCAGAGCGAGGCGGAGCTTGACGCTGATCTACGCCAGCACTTCGGCCTTTCCCTCGCGGAGTTGAAAGCCATCTGACATGACCGACCGAATGAACCCGAACCAGAAGGGGGCCCTTCTGATGTTGGGCAGCATGGCCTTCTTCACTTTCAACGACACGCTGGTGAAGCTGGTCGGCGCAACGGTGCCCCTCTGGCAGATCGTGACCATCCGCGGAATTATGGCCAGCCTGCTGCTATTGGTGCTGGCCCGTGCGATGGGCGCTCTGCGTTTCAACTTTGGCCGTCGAGATTGGGCGCTGGTGCTGGCGCGCTGTGCCACCGAAATGGCGGTCACCTATTTCTTCCTGTCGGCGCTGTTGCAGATGCCATTGGCAAATATCACCGCCGTGCTGCAAATGCTGCCCTTGACCGTGACACTCTGTGCTGCGCTGTTTCTGGGCGAAACGGTGGGCTGGCGGCGCAGCTTGGCCATCGCTCTTGGGTTTGTGGGTATGCTGCTGATCGTCCGTCCCGGTGGTGCGGATTTTGGTCCGGCCACGATCTATGCGCTGATTGCAGTCGCGCTGCTGACGATGCGCGATCTGGTCACCCGGCAGATGTCGCCTGCTGTGCCATCGCTGACCGTGACATTCCTGTCGGCCTTTGCCGTTCTTCTGTTTGGCCTCGGTCTCGGCCTTGGCGAGAGCTGGCAGCCGGTTGGCGGGCGTGAATGGCTGTGGCTGTGTGGTACGGCGGTTCTGATCCTGCTTGCTTACCTTTGCGCGGTGATGACGATCCGGGTCGGCGACGTCTCGGCAGTCGCTCCGCTGCGCTACACTGGGCTGGTCTGGGCGCTTCTGTTGGGCTGGGTGGTCTTTGGCGAATTTCCCTCCGGCTTGACGTTGCTGGGGGCGGGACTTGTGGTTGCGGCGGGGCTGTTCACCCTGCTGCGAGAACGTCAGGTGGCGGAGAACACCTGACGCACCTCGGCCTCCTTGATGGCAAAGCGGGCTTCGAATTCTGCCGCCTGCTCTGGTGTCAGAGGGCTTACGGGCACGGGCGCCACAGGTTTCTGCCGGGAATCGTTGGACCCATGGTGGCCACGCACGAACATCGGCGCATCGGACAGGGTAATGGTCGGCATGAAGCGCGGGATTTTCTGATGCGCAAAATTCATGATCGTCAGTGGGGTGCCGCCCCGAACATGCACGCCAAGGGCGGCCACGTAGTAAGGGCGGTGGAGCGCTGCCGCTGCGATCCCCTCTGCGCTGAACTCGGCGACATAGCCCATGTTGAAATCTACAGCCACAGCGCGATGGCGCTCGATCAGCCCTGAACAATCGCTCACCGTTTGGCGTAGCCGCTCGACAAAATCAACCGACACCGCATCGTCGTCATCGTAGCGAAACTGCAGGCAGGGCGCATCGGGATCACGGCGGGCGTCATTCAGGATCGCCTTCATGATCGGGCGCTGCTGACGCGGCGGATGCTTCTGGAGACTGATCTGCGGGATGTCGGCCAGCAGATCGCGTAGCCGGGTTTCGTGATGCGCCGGCAGGCTGTCACCGATGACGATAATCAGATCGAAGTCCTGATCCGTCTGCTCGCGCAGACAGGGCAGGGCGACCGTCTCAAACAGGCGGAACCGCTCTTCCAGCCGGGCCTCGGCGTAGAGAAACGCGATACGTTCCTCGATGCTGTTGTGTTCCACCTGAAAGCCGCCGATGGCAGGGTATGAAAATCGGCACAGCCCAATCACTTGCATTCTACCCCTCCCAAGGCACACAGTCGCCTGAATATGCCGTCCGGCGTGCTTGGCAGCAAGGTCAGGGCCCGAGCGCGACCGGGGCATGTGTTGACAACCCGGGCGACTCTGCATATACGCGCGCTATCCGGTTCGGAGGAGAAGTCCCTCTTACGCCGATATCATATCTGTAGTGGCTCAAGGTCAGGGCACTTTTACCACCCCGACCCTCTGTAAACCCACCGCGACGTTCACCTCGGAATGGGAGCGTTTGCGGTTTTTGCGTTTGCGTAAGTGGCAGAGGCAGATGAATTCGCCGCACGTCTCCGGGCATTCCGGGCCGCGTGCATGACATAGTGTTGCAAAACGGGGAATAACCGGAATGCCAACGATCCAACAGCTGATCCGCAAGCCGCGTCAGCCGAAAGTAAAGCGCTCCAAATCCATGCACCTGGAGCAGTGCCCACAAAAGCGCGGCGTCTGCACGCGCGTTTATACCACCACACCTAAGAAGCCGAACTCCGCTATGCGGAAAGTTGCGAAGGTTCGCCTGACCAACGGTTTCGAAGTGATCTCCTACATCCCGGGCGAATCCCACAACCTTCAGGAACACTCCGTGGTTCTGATCCGTGGCGGCCGTGTAAAAGACCTTCCGGGTGTCCGTTACCACATCCTGCGTGGTGTTCTGGATACCCAGGGCGTCAAAGACCGTAAGCAGCGTCGCTCCAAGTATGGCGCGAAGCGTCCTAAGTAATAAGAAGGATACTGATAGATGTCCCGTCGTCACGCTGCAGAAAAACGCGAAATTCTCCCCGACGCCAAGTTCGGTGACCGCGTTCTGTCCAAATTCATGAACAACCTGATGATCGATGGTAAAAAATCGGTCGCAGAGAGCATTGTCTACAACGCGTTCGACCGCGTTGAAGCAAAGATCAAGCGCGCTCCCGTGGAAGTGTTCCACGAAGCCCTCGACAACGTGAAACCCTCCGTTGAGGTTCGTTCGCGTCGTGTGGGTGGTGCCACCTACCAGGTGCCCGTTGAAGTGCGTCCCGAGCGCCGTGAAGCGCTCGCCATCCGTTGGTTGATCACTGCGGCCCGTGGCCGTAACGAGAACACAATGGAAGAGCGCCTCGCCGGTGAGCTCCTCGATGCTGTACAAAGCCGGGGTACTGCCGTTAAGAAGCGCGAAGACACGCACAAGATGGCTGAGGCTAACAAAGCCTTCTCGCATTATCGCTGGTAACTCTTTAGAGGCTCATCCAAATGGCACGCGACTATCCGCTAGACCGCTACCGTAACTTCGGTATCATGGCGCACATCGATGCAGGTAAAACCACCTGCTCCGAGCGCATCCTGTTTTACACCGGCAAATCCCACAACCTTGGTGAGGTGCACGATGGTGCGGCCACCATGGACTGGATGGAGCAGGAGCAGGAACGCGGTATTACCATCACCTCCGCGGCGACGACCACGTTCTGGGAGCGCACTGAGAACGGCACCGAGCCGGACTCCGAAAAGCACCGCCTGAACATCATCGACACCCCTGGCCACGTTGACTTCACCATCGAAGTCGAGCGTTCGCTCGCCGTTCTTGACGGCGCGGTGTGCGTTCTTGACGCCAACGCCGGTGTTGAACCGCAGACCGAAACCGTGTGGCGTCAAGCTGACCGCTACAAGGTTCCGCGTATGGTCTTCGTCAACAAGATGGACAAGATCGGCGCAGACTTCTTCAACTGCGTCAACATGATCGAAGACCGCACCGGCGCCCGCGCCGTGCCCGTCGGTATTCCGATCGGTGCCGAGACCGAGCTGGAAGGCCTGCTCGATCTGGTGACCATGGAAGAATGGCTGTGGCAGGGTGAAGACCTTGGTGCATCCTGGATCAAGGCTCCGATCCGTGAGAGCCTGCAGGACATGGCCAACGAATGGCGTGGCAAGATGATCGAAGCGGCCGTCGAAATGGACGACGCGGCGATGGAAAACTACCTGATGGATGGCGCCGAGCCTGACGTCGCCACCCTGCGCGATCTTCTGCGCAAAGGGACCCTGGCGATGGCATTCGTGCCTGTTCTGGGTGGCTCCGCGTTCAAGAACAAAGGCGTACAG
This sequence comes from Tritonibacter scottomollicae, assembly GCF_032924845.1. Classification (NCBI taxonomy): domain Bacteria; kingdom Pseudomonadati; phylum Pseudomonadota; class Alphaproteobacteria; order Rhodobacterales; family Paracoccaceae; genus Tritonibacter; species Tritonibacter scottomollicae. The sequence goes on along the minus strand of NZ_CP136704.1, from coordinate 2,858,640 downwards.
CCTCTGCTCAACGCTGTGATCGACTATCTGCCCAGCCCGCTGGACGTTGTCGACTACATGGGCTTCAAACCCGGTGACGAAACAGAAACCCGTGACATTCCGCGTCGTGCGGATGACTCCATGGCGTTCTCTGGCCTGGCGTTCAAAATCATGAACGACCCCTTCGTCGGCTCCCTGACCTTCACCCGGATCTACTCCGGCGTGCTGAACAAGGGCGACTCGATCCTGAATGCCACCAAAGGCAAAAAAGAGCGCATCGGTCGTATGATGATGATGCACTCCAACAACCGGGAAGAGATCGAAGAAGCTTTCGCGGGCGACATCATCGCGCTGGCGGGTCTGAAGGACACCACCACCGGTGATACCCTCTGCGATCCCAAAGAGCCGGTCGTTCTGGAAACCATGACCTTCCCGGATCCGGTTATCGAGATCGCCGTGGAGCCCAAGACCAAGGGCGACCAGGAGAAAATGTCTCAGGGTCTGGCACGTCTTGCTGCCGAAGATCCGTCCTTCCGCGTGGAGACCGACCTCGAGTCCGGTCAGACCATCATGAAGGGCATGGGCGAACTTCACCTGGACATCCTCGTTGATCGTCTGAAGCGTGAATTCAAGGTCGAAGCCAATATCGGTGCGCCTCAGGTGGCCTACCGCGAGACCATTGGTCACGAGGTCGAGCACACCTACACCCACAAGAAACAGTCGGGTGGTTCGGGTCAGTTCGCCGAGGTGAAGATGATCATCTCGCCGACAGAAGCCGGTGAAGGCTTTTCCTTCGAATCCCGCATCGTTGGTGGTTCGGTTCCGAAGGAATACATCCCCGGTGTCGAAAAAGGCATCACCTCGGTCATGGACTCCGGTCCGTTGGCTGGCTTCCCGGTGATCGACTTCAAAGTTGCTCTGATCGACGGTAAGTTCCACGACGTGGACTCCAGCGTTCTGGCCTTTGAAATCGCTGCCCGTATGGCGATGCGTGAAGGTATGCGCAAAGCTGGTGCTAAGCTGCTTGAGCCGATCATGAAGGTCGAAGTGATCACTCCGGAAGAATACACCGGTAGCATCATTGGCGATCTGACATCCCGTCGGGGTCAGGTGTCCGGTCAGGAGCCGCGCGGCAACGCAATTGCGCTCGACGCAAATGTGCCGCTGGCCAACATGTTCGGTTACATCAACACCCTGCGCTCCATGTCCTCGGGCCGCGCGCAGTTCACCATGCAGTTCTCGCACTACGATCCGGTACCGCAGAACATCTCTGACGAGATCCAGGCGAAATACGCGTAAGCGTGACGAATTGGGGGGGCGCACAGAGGTGCGCTCCCTCCTTAAAGCTAAAAGGAGGCCATCATGGCTAAGGAAAAGTTCGAACGTAATAAGCCGCACGTCAACATCGGCACCATCGGCCACGTTGACCACGGTAAAACCACGCTGACCGCAGCAATCACCAAATACTTCGGTGACTTCCAGGCCTACGACCAGATCGATGGCGCACCGGAAGAAAAAGCCCGCGGCATCACCATCTCCACCGCACACGTGGAATATGAGACCGAGACCCGCCACTACGCGCACGTCGACTGCCCCGGCCACGCTGACTATGTGAAAAACATGATCACCGGTGCGGCGCAGATGGACGGCGCGATCCTGGTTGTGAACGCAGCTGACGGCCCGATGCCCCAGACCCGCGAGCACATCCTGCTGGGCCGCCAGGTTGGCATCCCGAAGATGGTCGTCTTCATGAACAAAGTTGACCAGGTCGACGACGAAGAGCTGCTGGAGCTCGTCGAAATGGAGATCCGCGAACTGCTGTCCTCCTACGACTACCCGGGCGACGATATCCCGATCATCGCGGGTTCCGCGCTGGCGGCGATGGAAGGCAACAAGCCTGAAATCGGCGAAGAGAAGATCAAGGAACTGATGGCGGCCGTGGATGACTACATCCCGACCCCTGCACGTGCTGTTGACCAGCCGTTCCTGATGCCGATCGAAGACGTGTTCTCGATCTCTGGCCGTGGTACTGTTGTGACCGGTCGTGTTGAGCGTGGCGTGATCAATGTTGGCGACAACATCGAGATCGTTGGCATCAAAGACACCACCACCACCACCTGTACCGGTGTGGAAATGTTCCGCAAGCTGCTGGACCGCGGTGAAGCAGGCGACAACATCGGCGCCCTGCTGCGCGGTATCGACCGTGAGTCGGTTGAGCGTGGTCAGGTTCTGTGCAAGCCGGGTTCCGTGACCCCGCACACCAAGTTCGAAGCTGAGGCCTACATCCTCACCAAGGACGAAGGTGGCCGTCACACGCCGTTCTTCGCGAACTACCGTCCGCAGTTCTACTTCCGCACCACCGACGTGACCGGCACCGTGACCCTGCCGACCGGCACCGAGATGGTGATGCCGGGCGACAACCTGAAGTTCGAAGTTGAACTGATCGCCCCGATCGCGATGGAAGACGGTCTGCGTTTCGCCATCCGCGAAGGCGGCCGCACCGTTGGCGCGGGCGTTGTGTCCAAGATCATCGAGTAATCAGGTCTCCTGATTTTCGAATGGAAAGGGCCTCCCTCGGGAGGCCCTTTTTCTATCTGCGGGGGCTTCTGATGGCGCGGCATCTCGCCATATGGTGTCTTCGCGACTTGGCGCGCCTGTTTTTAAGAGGCTCCGCTTTTCTGACTTGATTTGAACTGAGAATTGGGACGTGATCGACCCATGGTTGAATTTCTATTTTTTGCATTTCTAGTAGCGCTTCTATTTTTTCTCCTGCGGCGTTGGAGCGGGAGGCGGTCAGCCCCATTGGCCATTATTGATGGATCCAATGTTCTGTACTGGAAGGAAAACGCCCTTTCTTTGGAGCCGGTACGGGACGTCATTGCTCTGCTGGAGGCGTCCGGATATCGCCCGTATGTGGTCTTCGACGCGAATGCCGGCTACCTCGTGGTCGGACGGTACCTGAATGGACCGAGCTTCGCGAAGCGGCTTGGTCTCAAGGATGCCGAGGCTCATGTGGTTCCCAAGGGACAGCCGGCGGATCCATATATTCTTCGTATGGCGCGAAAAAGCGGGGGCATTGTTGTGTCACGTGACCGGTTTCGTGACTGGAAAGATGATTTTCCGAAGGAAGTCACCGGACGCCGGCTTGTTCGAGGCGGCTATCGGCGCGACGCGCTATGGCTGGATCTGGACGTCGTCGAAGCTGCTTGAATTGCGCGACGCAGCTGGGGCTGGGAATGCCCCTTGCCAGACTGCCCTAACGGGTGTAATTGGCCCCATCCCGCACTGCGGGAGATGGGCGGGGTGATTCCCGCCTTTTGGGTTCGATGAGGGTGCGTGATGAGCACAGACCCTCCTCTCAACCCCAACGCCTGACTAAAAGGCTATACGATGCAAAGCCAAAACATCCGTATCCGGCTGAAGGCATTTGACTATCGTGTGCTGGATGCGTCCACACAAGAGATCGTCAACACTGCCAAGCGGACCGGCGCCCAAGTGCGCGGCCCGATCCCGCTGCCGAACAAGATCGAGAAATTCACTGTTCTGCGTGGTCCCCACGTTGACAAGAAATCCCGCGATCAGTTCGAGATCCGTACGCACAAGCGTATGCTCGACATCGTTGATCCGACCCCCCAGACCGTGGACGCGCTGATGAAGCTCGACCTCGCCGCTGGTGTGGACGTCGAGATCAAGCTGCAATCATAAGATCGGAGGGTAATTCATATGCGCTCTGGTATTATCGCAAAGAAAGTGGGCATGACCCGCTTGTTCATGGAAGACGGCAAGCAGATCCCTGTGACCGTTCTTTCGCTCGATGGCCTGCAGGTTGTCGCTCAGCGCACCGACGAAACAGACGGTTACACCGCTGTTCAGCTCGGTGCGGGTTCCGCAAAGGTAAAGCGCGTCTCCAAGGCGATGCGTGGTCACTATGCGGCGGCCAAGGTTGAGCCCAAGCGCAAGCTGGTCGAATTCCGCGTCCCCGCGGATGGCCTGATCGAAGTGGGCGCGGAAATCTCCGCCGAGCACTTCCTGACCGGTCAGAAAGTGGACGTGACAGGCACTTCCATCGGTAAAGGTTTCGCCGGTGCGATGAAGCGTCACAACTTTGGTGGTCTGCGGGCCACACACGGTGTGTCGATCTCTCACCGCTCCCACGGTTCCACCGGTCAGTGTCAGGATCCGGGCAAAGTCTTCAAAGGCAAGAAGATGGCCGGCCACATGGGCGCTGCCCGCGTGACCACTCAGAACCTCGAAGTCGTCCGTACCGACGCCGATCGTGGTCTGGTCTTCATCAAAGGCGCTGTTCCTGGTCCGAAATCCGGCTGGGTCACCGTCAAAGACGCCGTGAAGAAGAAAGCACCCGAAGGTCTGCCGTTCCCGGCAGCTCTGAAGACTGCTGCTGAAGCTGCGGCTGAAGCACCCGCGGAAGGGGGTGAAGCATGAAACTTGACGTGATCAAACTGGACGGCGGCAAAGCGGGCGACATCGAACTGTCCGAAGAGCTGTTTGGCCTGGAGCCGCGCGCGGACATCCTGCACCGTATGGTTCGTTGGCAGCGCAACAATGCGCAGGCCGGCACCCACAAGGTGAAGACCCGCTCCGAGACCTCCTACTCGACCAAGAAGATCTACCGCCAGAAGGGCACCGGGGGCGCACGCCATGGTGACCGTAACGCGCCGATCTTCCGTAAAGGTGGTATCTACAAGGGTCCGACCCCGCGTAGCCATGGCCACGATCTGACCAAGAAGTTCCGCAAGCTGGGTCTGCGCCACGCGCTGTCCGCGAAGGCGAAAGCCGGTGAGCTGGTCGTGATCGAGAACGCCGAAGCTGAAGGCAAGACTGCCGCTCTGGCCAAACAGGTTGCAAACCTGGGCTGGAAACGCGCTCTGGTCATCGACGGTGCTGCCGTCAACGAAGGCTTCGCTCGTGCCGCCCAAAACATCAGCGGTCTGGATATCCTGCCGTCGATGGGCGCAAACGTCTATGACATCCTGAAGCGTGACACTCTCGTGCTCACGAAGTCGGCTGTCGAAGCACTGGAGGCTCGCCTGAAATGAGCGCGAAGGCAGAACACTACGACGTGATCCGCAAGCCGATCATCACCGAGAAGTCCACCATGGCGTCCGAGCACGGCGCAGTGGTGTTCGAAGTGTCCATCGGTTCCAACAAGCCCCAGATCAAGGAGGCCGTCGAGGCGCTCTTTGGTGTGAAGGTGAAAGCGGTCAACACGACAATCACAAAGGGTAAGGTCAAACGCTTCCGTGGCTCGCTGGGCAAACGGAAAGACGTTAAGAAGGCCTATGTGACCCTGGAAGAAGGCAACACCATCGACGTGTCCACCGGACTCTGAGATCTGTTTGTCTGAGAATGAAGAAGGCCCCTGCGAAAGCGGGGGCTTTTTTTTAGTGGTGACTTTCGGAAAATTTTGTTTCTGCGGCGCTAAGTACGGCAACAATAGCAGTTCTTACAGCTAGAAGACTCGCCTCTACGCTATCCGCCTCAATGCTTAATTTCTCGCCGATGGGTGACTCGGAACCTGTCATTTCCTTAAAATCAGCATCTACAACACCGCGATTGTGAACGAGCAGATTTCTTTCTTGGTTGAGAAGGTGCAGTCCGTGTCCGAGTGATCTTTGAACCTCCGCCGTCCCAAACAGCGCTTTTAGAACGCCTTTCATTACGCGAAATCGGTCAAGTCTCTTCCCGTCAAACAACGCATTTCCCATCTTCTTGGAAAGGTCGAATCCATGGCTTGAAAGAGTGCCGAACGAAATAGGTTGTTTGCCAATATCGTCCTTAAGCTCTTTGGCGTTCAGTATAGAACTGGCACTGGCTGGAGCTGCATTGACCCAATCAGTGGCAATAGAACGCACAAATGTCTCAAAAACTGTCCAAGTGCCAATAACGGTTTGTGCCAAAAGTTGTTCAGCGGCGATTTGGAGCGCGTCTGTGTATAAATGCGACGCCAGTATATCGATGATGTCGTCCCGAATTTTTGCACGCCCCTTTTCGCTGGATGAAAAATCTTGTGCTTGTTTTTTGGCTGAGCGATAGGCGGCTATCTGTGATTCCGCAGTTGGCTTTTCACCCGCTGAGAAGTTTTTGAGGTTTCTGATTTGTGCCGCGGAGTCAAAACGTTGGAGCAGCGAACTGCTTACTGCGTCGTGAGTTAATGCAAGCGGCAAAGTCGCGGCAGAGAGGACGCTGCCCAACCCCTCTATGGCTGACGCTGTAGAGAGCCTCCATGGACTATCACTTTGGGTAAAGGAGGACAAAGGGACCAAAAAGTCTTCCTTATCCATGAATAGGAATGCAGCCAGCACCTCTCTGGTTCCGATTAACTCTTTTTCTCTATAACGCGCCATGTTGTGATTTGGTGCTCCAATCGTGCTTGCTCTGTTATAGCGTGAAATATCGCTTCGAAAGCACATCTTGGCAACTAAGGTATGGATGCTTCATCCCCCATTGCCACCCCACCCAACCTCTGCTACATCGCACCAATCCTGACAGGCCTCGGATTCGTTCCGGGGCCGTTATCTTTGTCGGGACATTCGACCCAGGGACCTTCGGGGCCCTTCATCGGTCACCTGAACCGGGCGTGGATGCGCCAAGCCAGGGGGCTTTAACATAGCTGGACCAAAGACAAGAACCTAAGGTCTGGCACGCTAAACGGAAGACAGAAAGCATGGCACTTAAGTCGTATAAGCCGACGACGCCGGGCCAGCGAGGGCTGGTTCTGATCGACCGTTCGGAGCTTTGGAAAGGGCGTCCGGTCAAGTCTCTCACTGAGGGTTTGACCAAATCGGGCGGCCGGAACAACACCGGACGGATCACTTCTCGCCGCCGTGGTGGTGGCGCAAAGCGTCTCTACCGGATCGTTGACTTCAAACGGAACAAATTTGATGTCGCCGCGACCGTCGAGCGCATTGAATATGACCCCAACCGCACTGCCTTCATCGCACTGGTGAAGTACGAAGACGGCGAGCAGGCCTATATCCTCGCTCCGCAGCGTCTGGCAGTTGGTGACAAGGTCATTGCCTCCGCGAAGGCAGACATCAAGCCGGGCAACGCAATGCCGTTCTCGGGCATGCCGATCGGTACCATCGTTCACAACATCGAAATGAAGCCCGGCAAAGGCGGCCAGATCGCCCGTGCAGCCGGTACTTACGCTCAGTTCGTTGGTCGTGATGGTGGCTACGCTCAGATCCGCCTCTCCTCGGGCGAGCTGCGCCTGGTCCGTCAGGAATGCATGGCCACCATCGGTGCCGTGTCCAACCCCGACAACTCCAACCAGAACTACGGTAAAGCCGGTCGTATGCGCCATAAAGGCAAGCGTCCGAGCGTCCGTGGTGTGGTCATGAACCCGATCGATCACCCGCATGGTGGTGGTGAAGGCCGGACCTCTGGTGGTCGTCACCCGGTGACACCATGGGGCAAGCCGACCAAGGGCAAGCGCACCCGTAACACCAACAAGGCGTCGCAGAAGCTGATCATCCGCTCGCGTCACGCTAAGAAGAAAGGGCGCTAATCTATGACTCGCTCTGTATGGAAAGGCCCCTTTGTCGATGCTTACGTGCTGAAAAAAGCCGAAGCAGCGCGCGAGTCGGGCCGCAATGAAGTGATCAAGATCTGGTCCCGTCGTTCCACCATTCTGCCCCAGTTCGTGGGTCTGACCTTTGGTGTGTACAACGGCCACAAGCACATTCCTGTCAACGTCTCGGAAGACATGATTGGTCAGAAGTTCGGTGAGTATTCGCCGACCCGGACCTATTACGGTCACGCCGCTGACAAAAAAGCGAAGCGGAAGTAAGTCATGGGCAAGGATAAGAACCCCCGCCGCGTGGCAGACAACGAAGCAATGGCGAAAATTCGCATGCTTCGCACCAGCCCGCAGAAACTGAACCTGGTGGCTCAGATGATCCGTGGCAAGAAAGTGGACAAGGCTCTGACCGACCTCACTTTCTCCAACAAGCGGATCGCGCAGGACGTGAAGAAATGCCTTCAGTCCGCCATCGCGAACGCAGAGAACAACCACAACCTGGACGTCGATGAGCTGATCGTCGCCGAGGCTTGGGTTGGCAAGAACCTGACCATGAAACGCGGTCGTCCGCGGGCCCGTGGTCGCTTCGGCAAGATCCTGAAGCCGTTCGCTGAGATCACCATCAAGGTGCGTCAAGTTGAGGAGCAAGCCTAATGGGACATAAAGTCAATCCGGTTGGCATGCGCCTGCAGATCAACCGCACCTGGGACAGCCGCTGGTACGCTGACACGAAGGACTACGGTGATCTCCTCCTCGAGGACATCAGGATCCGTGAGTTCATCAAGACTGAGTGCAAGCAGGCCGGTATTGCCCGCGTGATCATCGAGCGCCCCCACAAGAAGTGCCGTGTGACCATTCACACTGCGCGTCCGGGCGTGATCATCGGCAAGAAAGGCGCGGACATCGAAGTTCTTCGCAAGAAGATCGCTTCCATGACCGACTCCGAGCTGCACCTCAACATCGTTGAAGTCCGCAAGCCGGAACTCGACGCACAGCTGGTCGGCGAGTCCATCGCTCAGCAGCTGGAGCGCCGTGTGTCCTTCCGTCGCGCGATGAAGCGCTCCGTGCAGAACGCCATGCGTATGGGCGCCCTGGGTATCCGGGTGAACGTTGCTGGTCGTCTGGGCGGCGCTGAAATCGCACGGACCGAATGGTACCGCGAAGGTCGTGTGCCGCTGCACACTCTGCGCGCAGACATCGATTACGCACACTCTGAAGCAACCACCCCCTATGGTATCATCGGTATCAAGGTGTGGATCTTCAAAGGTGAGATCATGGAGCATGATCCTCAGGCGCGTGATCGCAAGGCTCAGGAACTCCAGGACGGTCCGGCACCTCGCGGTGCAGGTGGTAACCGTCGTGGCGATCGCTAAGGAGAACGCGACATGCTTCAGCCAAAGCGTACTAAATTCCGCAAGATGCACAAAGGCCGGATCAAAGGCCTCGCAAAAGGCGGTTCCGACCTGAACTTCGGCACCTACGGCCTGAAGGCAGTGACACCCGAGCGTGTGACCGCCCGTCAGATCGAAGCTGCTCGTCGTGCAATGACCCGTCACATGAAGCGTCAGGGCCGTGTCTGGATCCGTATCTTCCCGGACACCCCGGTGACCTCCAAGCCCGTCGAAGTGCGTATGGGTAAGGGTAAAGGTTCCGTGGACTTCTGGGCGTGCAAAGTGAAGCCGGGCCGCGTGATGTTCGAAATCGACGGCGTCGGTGAAGACATTGCTCGTGAAGCTCTGCGCCTCGCAGCCATGAAACTGTCGGTACAGACACGTATCGTGGTGCGCGAAGACTGGTAATTCCAGTTTTCAGCAACTGAATTTAAAGCCCCCCGCCAGGTGACTGGCGGGGGGCTTTTTCGTTGTTTCAGCGAAGGCCGTGGACGCCTTTGACGCTGACTTTGTGAAGCATAGAGCGTATGTTCACTTTGTGTTCCTATTTTGGCTGGGGGATGGTTCAGGATACAGGAGACCCAAATGAGACCAGGGAACGCAATTTGTGCAGCTGGCTTTGGGGTGGTTTTGATGCTGGTCGGGGCCTGTGATCTGTACCTCCCAGAGGAGCAGGCCCTCAGTGGTGTGACTCCGACGGCCGCATTGCTCCCGATCAGTCAGGCGCCATACCGCTATCAGGATGCGACGTATTGGACGCTGGCAAATGGCTGCACGTATTCGCCTGGGCCGGCCCCACGTGGTGGCTGGCGTTGGTTCTTGGTGGGGAACCCGATGTCGCGAGGCCATGCGATGATCCACGATGGTTGCGATTACACGTTTGATGCCGCGCGCTGAGGGTACTCATTTGGGGGCGGTAGAAAGCGTGGGCCATGCGTACAATAGGCCACCCAATGGCACGAACGTTTCATTCAGCTTTCTGATCTACGGTCATCGTCGAATCCGACACGACAAGAGGACATATCCATGAAATTCGTTACTAGTTTTATTACGGTTGTTGCCCTCGGGGTTTCTGGTGCTGCTCAGGCCGCAGATGTGCGTCTGTTCACCGAGGATTACGCTCCGTTGAACTTTGAACGCGATGGCGAGATCGTGGGGCTTGGGGCAGACCAAGTGTTTGAAATCATGGACCGCGCGGGCATCACCTACGAGGCGGAACTGACGCAGTGGTCGCGCGCCATCGGTCAGGCAGAGCGCCGCCCGAATACCTGCGTTTTCAGCACCACGCACACGCCGGAGCGTGATCCGAAGTTCAAGTGGGTGGAACCTCTTGCCTCGGATAGCACCATTCTGGTCCGCAAGGCTGGCAGCGATATCGCCCCTGCGACAATCGAAGAGGCGCGCAGCTATCGCACCGGAACGCAGACCGGCGATTACACTGTTGGCGTATTGGAAGGCGCGGGATTCGACGCTATTGATCTTGCGCCGACGCAATCGGCCACCTTGAAAAAGCTGCTGCAAGGGCGGATCGACTTGATGGCGACCTCAGGCTCCTTCCTCGAGACGGCGCTCGCGGATGGGGTGGAGATTGAAGAGGCGCTGGTCCTTTCCACCACCATGATGTCACTGGCCTGTAGCCAGAAAACCGATCAGGCGCTGGTGGATCGTATGCAGGCCGCGTTGCAATCAATGATTGATGACGGAACGCAGGCTGAAATCGCGGCCCGCTACAAATAGGGTTTCTCCGAGCCTTGGCGCTCGGTAGGCGCCGCCATTGATCTACATGTCTCGTAACACGCGCACCCTAGGTGCGCGTGTTGTGCTTTCAGCGCGGCATCCCTCTCGCCAAGACGGGCCTCCTTGCGCTATCAGAGCCCCATGGCCCAGATCGATTCCCTCTTTGTGACCCGCCTTTACCGGGCTGCGCTCTCCGAGCACGGCCCCAATATTGATCCGCAGGAAATGCAAACCTCCTGCATCACCATCGCCGAGGACGACGAGGCGGGGCAGGACTGGTGCGAGGAGAACGGCTATCCGGGTTATACCTCCTATGCCTCGCTCACCGATCTGCCATGGCGCTTTCCGATCTTTGCCGACCTGGTCAAATCGCTTGATGCCCATGTTGCGGCCTTTGCTCAGGACCTGGAGCTGAACCTCGACGGGCGGGTGCTGAAGCTTGAGGATCTTTGGATCAACATTCTGCCCGAGGGCGGCACCCATGCGAGCCATATTCACCCGCATTCGGTGATTTCCGGCACCACCTATGTTTCGATGCCGGATGGGGCATCCGCTCTGAAACTGGAGGATCCGCGTCACGCGATGATGATGGCTCATCCGCCGCGCACCAAAGAGTGCCGACGCGAGCTGCGGAGCTTTGTCTACGAGACGCCCAAGGTTGGTGATGTACTGCTGTGGGAGAGTTTCATCCGCCATGAGGTGCCGATGAACATGGCCGAAGATGAGCGAATTTCGGTCAGCTTTAACTATCGGTGGGAGTGACCGCCGCGACGACGTCGCAGCGGTCAGAGTTTACCTAGAAGCGCACACCTAGCGGCGCGCTCAGGGTGTCGCTTGAATTTTGCTGGAATTCTTGCACCACCACACGCCGGTCCAGTCAATCTGATACATCTGATCGTTGATGCCATGCGCCTTGCGATAGTCGTGAATGGCGCGTTGGCAACCTTCAACCGCGCCATAGTCATCGACAATCAGATAGCCGCCGTCAGAAAGCTGCGGGTATAGTGCCTCAATCGCCTGGATGGTGGATTCATACATATCACCGTCCAGCCGAACTACGGCGAAGGTGCCGTCAAGCTTTGGTAGCGTGTCTTTGAACCAGCCTTTCAGAAACTTCACCTGGTCATCCAAGAGCCCGTAGCTGGCGAAGTTTGCCTGTACCTGTTCGACCGAAACCGCCAGTTGTTCATAATTGCTGTGATCATCGCCTGCATCTGCCGGGTAGGCCTCGGCATCGGGGCTGGGGAGACCTTCGAAACTGTCAGCACAATAAACGCTGCGCTCTGTATCGCCGTAAGCTTTGCAGACCGCGCGCATCATGATGCTGGCACCCCCGCGCCAAACGCCGGTTTCAATCAGATCGCCGGACACCCCCTGGAGAACTGCGAGTTCTGTCAGTTCACGGACGTTCTTCAGTCGTTTCGCGCCAATCATCGTGTGTGCTTGACTGGGCCAGTCACGCCCGACCTCACGCAGGCCCGCTCGGTAGGTCTGGCCGGTCCAAGGATCATTCGGAGCGTCGCCATAGATCGTGTTGGCAAGGCACTTTTCCATCAGATCAAGGTATAGTTCTGCTCCGGCTAAGGAGGTCGGGGTGAGTTTGAGAGACGGTTCGTGCTTCATAGTAGGGTCCTTGGCGCTGGAAGATCGGTGCAAAGATATTCAATGCGTTTCATGCAGAAATAGATTCAAATCGTTAAGAAAAGCTCTCATCCTACCGTCTTCGTGCGCTGATCGGAGTCCGGTGACAGGAGATCCGGCGCCCCTGGTTGGCGGTGGATCGAAGAGTGCGTGATGCGGAGGCGCGCAAATCGCGCGCGGCTTCCACCCCGCAAAATCGGGCGAGCGTGACCTGAGGTCGGCGTCGGGGGGATCTATCGGCTGACGTGAGCCGCATTTCCTGCATCTATGTGGGCGTCTGACTGCGCGGGTAGATTGTAAATGTCGTGAAACCTGCATAGCTTCACGCAAAACAATTGCGAGAGGCTTTTTATGGCTCGGCGTTCCCCTTTTGAAATTGGCGGTTTTCACGTTCCCCCCGGCACGCGCCGCACAGTGGACATGCCGGTCAGCGTTCTGTCCGACCACACGCCCGTAAATATGTCCGCCCACGTCATCCATGGTGCGGAAGAGGGGCCAACGCTGTTTGTGTCTGCCGCGATCCACGGGGATGAGGTCATCGGGGTCGAGATCGCCCGACGGTTGCTGCGCAGTCGCCAGTTCGCGCGGTTGAAGGGGACGCTCATCGTGGTTCCGATCGTCAATACGTTCGGGTTTCTGAACCACTCGCGCTATCTACCGGATCGGCGTGATTTGAACCGTTGCTTTCCCGGCAGCGAAGGCGGTTCGCTTGCCAGCCGTTTGGCGCATCTGTTCATGACCGAAATCGTGGCGCGCTCCGATCTTGGCATCGACCTGCATTCTGCCGCCATTCATCGCACCAACATGCCGCAGATCCGGGTGTCGCCAAAGGCGCAGGAGACGCTGGCCTATGCCGACGCCTTTGGCGCACCGGTGGTGATCCGCTCGGGCCTGCGCGAAGGGTCCCTGCGGCATGAGGCGCAGAAGGCGGGCGTCGACATCCTGCTGTATGAAGCGGGGGAGGGGCTGCGGTTCGACGAGCAATCTGCCCGCGTTGGCGTGGCGGGCATTTTGCGGGTCATGCATGCGCTGGGTATGATCCCTGATGACGGTGTGCCCGTGGCCGAAGTGGTGCCGGTGCGCGCCAGCGACTCCAGCTGGGAACGCGCACCCGCAGGTGGTTTGCTGCGCGCCTACAAAACCACTGGCGAGATGGTTGAAGAGGGAGATGTTCTTGGCATCGTCGCCGACCCGTTTGGCGAAGAGGAGATGGAGCTTACGGCCAGTCAGGCGGGCCTTATCATCGGGCGGGCCAACCTGCCCATCGTCAATGAGGGCGATGCCTTGTTCCACATTGCGCGGGTGGTGAACAGTTCCGAGGCCGAAATCCGGATCGAGAGTTTGCACGCGCAACTGGAAGGAGCTGCGATGTTTGATGAGGATGAGATTATCTAGGTCTGCATCTTTACAGAACGGGCGTGCAGCGCAATCGGGCAGAGTATGTTGACTGGCAGCTCGCGGCGGCATGCTTCGCGATCAGTGACAGCGGATGCGTCTTGGTCCACAGCTGCGGTTGCGCGCTCCTTAGAATGCGCGCGCGAACAGGCCGATGATGCGGGTCATATGCTCGCGGGGTAGTGCGGTCGGCTCGACCTCGAAACGGGCCATGAAACCGCGCATTTCCTTGAGGTCGAGGAACTCCTCCAGCACCTGATAGCGTTTGCGGTCCCGGTAGTCGTCAAACAGCAGCGTCACTTTCCGAGTGCAGCGCAGCATGGCCGTCAGGGCGCAGGCGACGCGAAACCTGCCGTCGATCAGGATCAGATCGGGGTGGCGAAACCCCTCAAGATCCCAGACCGACAGCGGGTACTTGTGAAAGCGGTGGTGGTGTTCATTGTCGACCGGGAGACCCCATTTCCCGGTGCGACCGATATTCACATAATGCAGCAAAGGCGGGGACGGCACATCATTCTGGTCGAAGTACTGTTGCATCATGTCGTGCCAGTCACGGCTGCTTTCGACGGAATAAAGCGTCTTGCCGGGCATCTCGGCCCCCAGCACAGTCGAGCCGCCGCTGCCATATTCTAGAATGACATCGGCATTTGCGTAATGGTCCTCCAGCCATGCACAAACCTCCGGTGCGAAAGTCAGCTTCGGTCGCTCAACGGGGGCCACGTCGGAGGCTGATGTGTCCATGTGGGAGGCGGCCTTTGATGGAGGAGTCACAACGCCAGTGCTGGGAGGTCGAGTGTGCAAAGTCAAGCATGCGGCGTATGGACGGCAATAGGCAGGTTGCCCTTGCCCTTCCGGCGTTGCTCCTGTAGAGGGACGCATCGCTCACCGCAATTCGCGAGTCGGATTGTGTCGGGCGATTCTTTTTTCTGCACATTTCCGTGCAGTCTACATAACCCACCAGGGCAAAGGGTGACCCGCCATAAGGGGCCCTCTGGTGCCAAGGAAAGGAACGCAAGGCGATGAACGCCAAGGATCTGCGCGACAAGACCGTGGACGAGCTCCGCGATCAACTCGCAAACCTCAAAAAAGAGAGCTTCAACCTGCGCTTTCAACAAGCGACCGGTCAGTTGGAAAACACTGCAGGCATCAAGGCGGCCCGCCGCAATGCTGCTCGCGTGAAAACCATCCTGAACGAAAAAGCTGCAGCAGCAGCTGAATAAGGAGCTCTACAGATGCCCAAACGTATCCTGTCTGGCGTCGTTACATCCGACGCAAACGCTCAGACCGTGACCGTGTCCGTGGAGCGCCGCTTCACACACCCGGTTCTGAAGAAAACCATCCGTAAGTCCAAGAAGTACCGGGCTCACGATGAACAGAACGCTTTCAAGGTCGGCGACTCCGTACGCATCATCGAATGCGCGCCGAAATCGAAAACGAAACGCTGGGAAGTCATTGACGCCTAAGAGCCTGTAACCACAGGCTCCTGGCGACTTTGCTGATCAGCACAGTCGAAACCCTGGGGGATCACGCCACGCATCGGCGCCCCAAAGGTCGGGAGAAACCACATGATCCAGATGCAAACAAATCTGGATGTAGCTGACAACTCCGGCGCACGCCGAGTTCAGTGCATCAAGGTTCTGGGTGGCTCCAAGCGTAAGTACGCTTCCGTCGGCGACATCATTGTCGTCTCGGTTAAAGAAGCCATCCCGCGCGGTCGCGTTAAAAAAGGGGACGTCCGCAAGGCCGTCGTCGTACGCACCGCCAAAGAGGTTCGTCGTGAAGACGGTACCGCCATCCGTTTTGACCGCAACGCTGCTGTTATCCTGAATAACAACAACGAGCCGGTCGGCACCCGTATCTTCGGCCCGGTTGTTCGCGAACTTCGCGCGAAGAGCTTCATGAAGATCATCTCGCTCGCTCCGGAGGTGCTCTAACTATGGCTGCTAAACTGCGCAAAGGCGACAAGGTCGTCGTGCTGGCTGGCAAGGACAAAGGTCAGGAAGGCACGATTGCTTCCGTCGACCCCAAGGCCGGCAAAGCTGTTGTTGATGGTGTGAACATGGCCATCCGCCACACCCGTCAGTCCCAGACTGCCCAAGGCGGCCGTCTGCCCAAAGCTCAGCCGATCGAATTGTCGAACCTGGCTCTGCTGGACGCAAACGGCAAGGCAACCCGCGTCGGCTTCCGTGAGGAAGACGGCAAGAAGGTGCGCTTTGCAAAAACCACCGGGGAGACTGTCTGATGCTTGACGATGCAACCTACACCCCGCGTCTGAAGGCCCTTTACAAGGACAGCATCCGTGCGTCCCTGAAAGAGGAATTCAGCTACAAAAACGAGATGATGATCCCCAAGCTGGAGAAAATCGTTCTCAACATCGGCTGCGGTCGTGCTGCCGTTAAGGACAGCAAGAAGGCGAAATCGGCTCAGGAAGACCTGACCAAGATCGCCGGTCAGAAAGCGCTGACCACCATTGCAAAGAACTCCATCGCTGGCTTCCGCGTTCGTGAAGGCATGCCGATGGGTGCAAAGGTGACCCTGCGCGGCGAACGGATGTACGAATTCCTCGACCGTCTGATCACCATCGCGATGCCCCGGATCCGCGACTTCCGCGGTGTGTCCGGCACCTCTTTCGACGGTCGTGGCAACTACGCCATGGGCCTGAAAGAGCACATCGTGTTCCCGGAAATCGATTTCGACAAGATCGACGAATCCTGGGGCATGGACATCGTAATTGCCACCACCGCGAACACCGACGCGGAAGCTAAGGCGCTGTTGAAAGCTTTCAACATGCCCTTCAACAGCTGATCGCGGAGAGGAAGAGACCATGGCTAAAAAAGCAATGATCGAACGCGAAAAGAAGCGCGAGCGCCTGGTGGCCAAATACGCTGCCAAACGTGCCGAGCTCAAAGAGATCGCGAACGACGAATCCCGCCCGATGGAAGAGCGTTTCAAAGCGCGCCTTCAACTGGCGAAACTGCCGCGCAACTCGTCGGCAACCCGTCTGCATAACCGCTGCCAGCTGACCGGCCGTCCCCACGCTTACTATCGTAAGCTGAAGGTTAGCCGGATCGCGTTGCGGGACCTGGGCTCGAATGGCCAGATCCCCGGCATGGTGAAATCGAGCTGGTAAGGGAGAGACAATATGAACGATCCTATCGGCGATATGCTCACCCGTATCCGTAACTCTCAAAAGCGTGGCAAATCCACCGTCATGACTCCGGGCTCCAAACTGCGTGCCTGGGTTCTGGATGTGCTGCAATCCGAGGGCTACATTCGCGGCTATGAAGCAGGGACTGATGAACGCGGCCATCCGGCGCTTGAAATCAGCCTGAAGTACTACGAAGGCGAACCTGTCATTCGCGAACTGAAGCGTGTTTCCACGCCCGGTCGTCGCGTTTACATGGGCGTCAATGACATTCCGCAGGTCCGTCAGGGCCTGGGCGTGTCGATTGTCTCCACCCCCAAGGGTGTGATGTCGGATGCAAACGCACGCGCGGCCAACGTCGGTGGCGAAGTGCTTTGCACCGTATTCTAAGGAGGCCTACGTACAATGTCTCGTATTGGTAAAAGACCGGTCGACCTGCCCAGCGGAGTTTCCGCGAGCCTGTCCGGCCAGACCATCGAAGTGAAGGGCCCGAAAGGCGCCCAGAGCTTCACCGCAACCGACGACGTAACCCTCACTGTTGAGGACAACGTGGTAACTGTTGAGCCGCGCGGCAAATCCAAGCGCGCACGTCAGCAGTGGGGCATGTCCCGCACCATCGTTGCCAACATGGTGCAAGGCGTGACCACCGGCTTCAAAAAAGAGCTGGAGATCCAGGGTGTTGGTTACCGGGCTCAGATGCAGGGCAACACCCTGAAGCTGAACCTCGGCTACAGCCACGACGTCGATTTCACTGCCCCGGAAGGTATCACTATTACCGCTCCGAAGCAGACAGAGATCGTTGTGGAAGGTGCAGACGCGCAAGCGGTTGGCGAAGTGGCGGCGAAAATCCGCGACTGGCGTCGTCCCGAGCCCTACAAAGGCAAAGGCATCCGCTACAAGGGCGAGTTCATCTTCCGCAAGGAAGGCAAGAAGAAGTAAGGACGAACACAATGGCAAACAGCAAACGTACCCTGTTTCTGAAGCGCCGCTTGCGCGTCCGGAACAAGCTTCGCAAGGTGAACGCAGGTCGTCTGCGTCTCTCCGTGCACCGCTCGAACAAGAACATCTCTGTTCAGGTGATCGACGACGTCAAAGGTGTAACTCTGGCCGCAGCCTCGACCCTCGAGAAGGATCTTGGTTTTGTTGGCAAGAACAACATCGAAGCGGCGGCAAAAGTCGGTTCCGTGATTGCAGAGCGTGCAAAGGCAGCTGGCGTCGAAGAAGCATACTTCGACCGTGGCGGCTTCCTGTACCACGGCAAAGTGAAGGCCCTGGCCGACGCTGCGCGTGAAGGCGGTCTGAAAATCTAAGTCATCCGGGCGCCCTGCCTGTCGGGGCGCCCGACTGATTTCGAGAGTGGGCCATTTCGGTGGTCCCGATGATCCGGGGGTTGGGCTTTTGTCCGCCCACCAGGATTGGAACAAAGGACGGGGCGGCATGTCCTCCTCGTCACATCATGAAGGAATGCCAAATGGCAGAACGTGATAACCGCCGCGGCAACCGTCGCGATCGCGATGAGACACCGGAATTTGCAGATCGTTTGGTCGCAATCAACCGCGTGTCCAAAACCGTTAAGGGTGGTAAGCGCTTTGGCTTCGCAGCTCTCGTCGTCGTAGGCGACCAGAAGGGCCGCGTAGGTTTCGGCAAGGGTAAGGCGAAAGAAGTACCCGAGGCGATCCGCAAGGCGACTGAGCAAGCCAAGCGTCAGATGATCCGCGTGCCGCTGAAAGAGGGTCGGACCCTCCACCACGACATGTATGGTCGTCACGGCGCCGGTAAAGTGGTCATGCGTACCGCTCCGGAAGGTACCGGGATCATCGCAGGTGGCCCGATGCGTGCCGTCTTCGAAATGCTGGGCATCAAGGACGTGGTTTCCAAGTCCGTCGGCTCTCAGAACCCTTACAACATGATCCGCGCCACCATCGACGGTCTGAAGAAAGAACAGAGCCCGCGCTCTGTCGCTCAGCGTCGTGGCAAGAAAGTTGCGGATATCCTGCCCAAGCGGGACGAGGCTCCGGCCGAGTCCAGCCAAGTGGCTGAAGAAGCGTAAGGAGACTGATCCATGGCTAAAACTATCGTCGTGAAACAGATCGGCTCCCCGATCCGTCGCCCCGCCGACCAGCGCGCAACCCTGATCGGCCTGGGCCTGAACAAGATGCACAAAACCCGCGAGTTGGAGGATACCCCCTCCGTGCGCGGCATGATCAACAAGATCAAGCATCTGGTCGAAATCGTCGAAGAGCGCGGCTAAGCCTCTTTCTCGATTGACCGAAGTACTGAACGCCTCCGGAGAGATCCGGGGGCGTTTTTTGTTGCACGCCTCGGCAATCAGCCTGGATGGATGCCCGCATGGGGCCAGGTGATGGCCAATTCAGATGTCACCGGTGCGGTTCAAAGACCTCCTGGCATTCTGCAGCCCGTGATGTTGCGCAGTATCGGGAGGGCGTTTCCGCGGTGCGGGTCTATGCTGCAGGTGCATAGCGGCTGTTCCGAACTGTCAGTTGTTAGCGCCAACGACCTGCCTTATCTCTCCAAGTGTCAAAAGAACACAACAGACAACAAGAGCCGCGGAAAACCGTCCCGGCTAGAGATTAAGGATCATACAGATGGCACATGCACTGAACACCACCACCACCACCACCACCACCGCGACCTCCTCCCTCATGGCCCGCCTGCGCGGCGTCGCCGAGAGCGCACGGACGTCCTGGGCGCTGCATCGTGAATACAAACGCACATTCAACGAACTCGATTCGCTGACCGACCGTGACCTTGCCGATATCGGCGTCCGTCGTTCCGACATCGTGGACCTGGCCCGGACACACGTCTACGGCGCCTGATACCAACAGCAGACAGTGGCGCGACCCTTCCTCCTCCCTCGGGGTTTGTCGCAGGCTGACGAAAACGCCTCCACATCGTGGGGGCGTTTTTTGTTGCATGGGCAGCGGGCGCTCCGGCCACCGGATTTTCATGCCGGAATGGCATTGTGTTCGGCGAGTTGCGCAGCTCGCGGGCCGGTGTGGCAAGCCGGACCCAAATGGAACAGGACCTTGGGGGTGACGCCCCGGGGTGCGAAACAGATATCTGGTCTTCGCGGAGGGTGACGCCTCCAACCCATTCCGATCCGGCGGCGCCGCCATTCTTTCCATCCGTAAGGCAGGCAGGGCAGATCATCGAAATTGCGAAGACGTCATGAGCCGGCGGGGCAGGGGCCTCATCCGGGCCGAAGCGCGTGGCTAAATCCTGTGTCATTCGCGAGGCATGGCGCTCGTTTGACGCAACGCTGGCCTGCGTGTTGTCGCGATATGCGGCCAGTTTCCGGCACGGCAGGGCGGGGCAATTCCCCTGGCCACTTGATCCGGACCCGCATCCCGTCTATACGCCCACGGTGGCCTCAAAAGAGGCACAGAATCAAAGTCAAAAAGTGCCGTGTCTGACCCGCTTCGCTTCATGGGTTACTTCCGGCTGTAGGAGAAGCGATATGAAACTCAATGAACTGCGCGACAATCCCGGCGCAACCCCGAAACGCACACGCGTTGGCCGTGGCCCCGGCTCCGGCAAGGGTAAAATGGGTGGCCGTGGTATCAAGGGGCAAAAATCTCGTTCCGGCGTCGCCATTAAAGGCTACGAAGGCGGCCAGATGCCCCTCTACCAGCGTCTGCCGAAGCGCGGCTTCAACAAGCCGAACGCCAAGAAATACGCTGTGGTAAACCTCGGCCTGATCCAGAAATTCATCGACGCCGGCAAGCTCGACGCTGCTTCGATCACCGAAGACAGCCTGGTTGCATCCGGTCTCGTCCGTCGCAAACTGGACGGTGTCCGGGTTCTGGCCAAAGGTGAGTTCTCCGCAAAAGCGACCATCGCGGTGACCGGTGCCTCCAAATCTGCCGTTGAGGCAGTTTCCAAGGCAGGCGGCGCCCTGACCGTGGCATCTGAGGCCGCAGCTGAGTAACGGCTTGTGAGCGGCACGTAAGCCGCTTACATAAGTCATCAGTTTTCCCATACGCCGTCCGAGCCGGAAAACGGTTCCGGGCGGCGTTTTCGCAAGAAGAGACCTATTTCATGGTATCAGCAGCAGAACAAATGGCGGCGAACACCAGCTGGGCAGCGCTCGGCAAGGCCACGGATCTGCGCAACCGCATCCTGTTCACGATCGGACTTTTGATTGTCTATCGTTTGGGCACGTGGATTCCCGTGCCGGGAATCGACACCGTTGCGCTGCGTCAGTTCATGGACTCCGCAGGGCAGGGCATCGGCGGTATGGTGTCGATGTTTACCGGTGGCGCACTTGGGCGCATGGGCATCTTTGCCCTTGGCATCATGCCCTATATCTCGGCCTCCATCATCGTGCAGCTGCTGACCTCCATGGTGCCTGCGCTCGAACAGCTTAAAAAAGAGGGCGAGCAGGGCCGCAAGAAGATCAACCAGTACACGCGCTACGGCACTGTCGTGCTGGCGACGGCACAGGCCTATGGACTTGCCGCCTCGCTCGAAGCGGGCGATCTGGCCCTGGATCCGGGCCTGTATTTCCGCATGGCCTGCATGATCACTCTGGTGGGTGGCACCATGTTCCTGATGTGGCTGGGTGAGCAGATCACCAACCGCGGCATCGGCAACGGCATCTCCCTGATTATCTTTGTCGGCATCATCGCCGAGGTTCCCGCTGCCATGGCGCAGTTCTTTGCCTCTGGCCGCTCCGGTGCGATCTCTCCTGCGGTGATCATCGCGGTGATCGTAATGGTGATTGCGGTGATCATGTTCGTGGTCTTCATGGAGCGCGCACTTCGCAAGATCCACATCCAGTATCCGCGTCGCCAGGTCGGCATGAAGGTCTATGACGGTGGCTCCTCGCATCTGCCGGTCAAGGTCAACCCGGCGGGCGTGATCCCGGCGATCTTTGCCTCCTCGCTGCTGCTATTGCCAACGACGATCTCCACCTTCAGCCAGGGCTCCGCGTCGAGCCCGGTGATGAGCTGGCTGCTGGCCAACTTCGGTCCCGGTCAGCCGCTCTACCTGCTGTTCTTCACGTCGATGATCGTGTTCTTCGCCTATTTCTACACGTTCAACGTTTCCTTCAAACCGGATGACGTCGCGCAGAACCTGAAGAACCAGAACGGCTTTGTGCCCGGTATCCGTCCCGGCAAGAAGACCGCGGAATACATCGAATACGTGGTGAACCGCATTCTGGTCCTGGGCTCCGGCTATCTGGCGCTTGTCTGTCTGCTGCCCGAGATCCTGCGCGCCAACTTCGCCATTCCGGTGTATTTCGGCGGCACCTCGGTCCTGATTGTGGTCTCCGTGACCATGGACACGATCCAGCAGGTTCAGAGCCATTTGCTCGCGCATCAGTATGAAGGCCTCATCGAGAAGAGCCAGCTGCGCGGTCGTAACAAAAAACGCACCAAACGGGGACCTGCTCGTCGATGACCAACATCATTCTCATGGGCCCGCCCGGCGCGGGGAAAGGGACGCAGGCGCGTCATTTGGTTGAAACCCGCAACATGGTTCAGCTCTCGACCGGGGATATGCTGCGCGACGCGCAGGCCTCCGGCACCGAGATGGGCAAGAAAGTTGCGGCGATCATGGCCGAGGGCAAACTGGTCACCGACCAGATCGTGATCGGGTTGATCCGTGAGAAGCTCCAAGATGGCTCCGAAGGCGGGTTCATCTTTGACGGTTTTCCGCGCACTCTGCCGCAGGCAGATGCGCTGGAAAAGCTGCTGGGCGAGATGGGCATGAAGCTCGACGCGGTGATCGAGATGCAGGTCGATGACGAGGCGCTGGTTGCCCGCATCACCGGCCGCTCCACTTGCGGCGATTGCGGCGAAGTCTACCACGACCAGACCAAGCCGTGGCCTGCCGATGGCAAATGCGCCAATTGTGGCGGCACCACGCAGAAGCGCCGTCCCGACGACAACGAGGACAGTCTCAAGACGCGTTTGATGGAATACTACAAGAAGACGTCGCCGCTGATCGGCTACTACTGGGCCAAGGGCGATCTGCAGCGCCTGGACGGTCTGGCCTCCATCGACGAGGTTCAGAAGTCCATCGGCTGGATCCTCGGCGATTGACATAAGGTCACGCTCGCAACAAAGTTGAATTGTCCTGCCACGATAACAATCGTGGCGGGACTTTTTGTTTGAATTGGAGATTGGTATGTTGGGACGGCGCTTTACCTGCGAATTCTCGGTGGCGGAGGCCATCGGTCAGCTCATCATCTGGATCATTCTATCCATTGTTACACTCGGGCTGGCGCTGTTCGTGCTGCCGTATTATTTCCTCATGGCGCCGGTGAACCGAACCTATGTGCTGGACGCGGAGGGTGCGAAGATCGCCAAGCTCTCTGTCGAGATCGGCTTTGTTGATATCTTGGGGCACGCGCTCGTGTGGTTGCTTCTGACGATTGTGACGTTCGGACTTGCGTATCTGATATACTGGCCGGCGGTGATAAAGCGTATCCTGAACGCAGTAAAAACAACGGAGCTTTAGCAGGGGAACGGCTTTGGCGCATTGAGGGTTGACCCTTCGGTCAAATGCCAATACGAACCGACATCCCTGCTGGGAATCATTCCAGGCGGGCAATTTTTGTTGTCCACCTGACTACCTCGATACATGCTGGACCCTCGCGCCCTGTGCCGATGGTTGAGTGTTGTGAAAAAAGGTTCTGGAGTTACGGAACCGCAACCAAAAGGAAAGTGACACGTGGCACGTATTGCCGGCGTTAACATCCCGACTTCCAAACGGGTCCCAATCGCCCTCACCTACATCACGGGCATCGGCCCGTCCTCTGCCAAAGCGATCTGCGAGGCCGTTAACATCGACGAAACCCGTCGTGTGAACGAACTCTCCGATGCAGAAGTTCTGGCCATCCGCGAACATATCGACGCAACCTTCACCGTTGAAGGTGACCTGCGTCGCGAAGTGCAGATGAACATCAAGCGCCTGATGGATCTCGGCTGCTACCGTGGCCTGCGCCACCGTCGCAACCTGCCGGTCCGTGGTCAGCGCACCCACACCAACGCTCGTACTCGCAAAGGCCCCGCAAAGGCCATTGCTGGTAAGAAGAAGTAAGGGAGGGTCCTGACAGATGGCACGTGATAAAACCCGCACGAAGCGTAAAGAGCGCAAGAACATCGCCACCGGCGTTGCTCATGTGAACTCCTCGTTCAACAACACCAAGATCCTGATCTCTGACGTTCAGGGCAATGCGATCTCCTGGTCCTCCGCAGGCACCATGGGCTTCAAGGGCTCCCGTAAGTCCACGCCCTATGCTGCGCAGATGGCTGCAGAAGACGCAGGCCGCAAGGCACAGGATCACGGCGTAAAGACCCTCGAGGTCGAAGTTCAAGGCCCCGGTTCGGGTCGTGAATCCGCCCTGCGCGCGCTGGCCGCGGTTGGCTTCAACATCACCAACATTCGTGATGTGACCCCGACTGCCCACAACGGCTGCCGCCCACCGAAGCGCCGCCGCGTCTAAGCGACAGTAAACTCACTGGGGCCTTGCCGCATGCAGGGCCCCAGTACGTCATTAGAAACCTCGGGCGTCTGATCCTTTGGACATGGGGTTCAGACAGGAATGGAGGGAACGCATGATCCATAAGAATTGGGCCGAATTGATCAAGCCCACACAGCTTGAGGTCAAGCCGGGCAATGATCCGGCACGCCAGGCGACTCTCGTGGCGGAACCGCTGGAGCGTGGCTTTGGCCTGACGCTCGGCAACGCGCTGCGCCGTATTTTGATGAGCTCGCTGCAAGGTGCGGCCATCACTTCCGTTCAGATCGACAACGTGCTGCACGAGTTTTCCTCCGTGGCCGGTGTGCGTGAAGACGTCACAGACATCATCCTGAACCTCAAGCAGGTTTCCCTGCGCATGGAAGTCGAAGGGCCCAAGCGCCTGTCGATCAATGCCAAAGGTCCGGCAGTCGTCACCGCAGGCGACATTGCCGAAACCGCTGGCATCGAGGTTCTGAACCGCGAGCATGTCATCTGCCACCTTGACGATGGTGCGGATCTGTTCATGGAACTGACCGTCAACACCGGCAAAGGCTATGTCTCTGCCGATAAGAACAAGCCCGAGGACGCGCCGATCGGTCTGATCCCGATCGATGCAATCTATTCCCCGGTCAAGAAGGTCTCCTACGACGTGCAGCCCACCCGTGAGGGCCAGGTGCTGGACTATGACAAGCTGACCCTCAAAGTTGACACCGACGGCTCCATCACGCCCGAGGATGCGCTGGCTTTCGCAGCCCGCATCCTGCAGGACCAGCTCTCGATCTTCGTGAACTTCGACGAGCCGGAATCCGCAGGCCGTCAGGACGAGGACGATGGTCTCGAGTTCAACCCGCTTCTGCTGAAGAAAGTGGACGAGCTGGAACTGTCCGTGCGTTCGGCAAACTGCCTGAAGAACGACAACATCGTCTATATCGGCGATCTGATCCAGAAGACCGAAGCCGAGATGCTCCGCACCCCGAACTTCGGCCGCAAGTCCTTGAACGAGATCAAGGAAGTGCTGTCTGGCATGGGTCTGCACCTCGGTATGGATGTCGAGGACTGGCCGCCGGACAACATCGAAGAGCTGGCCAAGAAATTCGAAGACAGCTTCTGAGGCTGACTTCGACAGGGGAGGGCCTAGGTCCTCCCCAATAAATTCCCGGACCTGCCGGGGAAAATTCGGGCCTTCCGCCCCAAGGTGAGCAGCCGACACGCATCAGCTGCCTGACAAAGCAAAACGCAAGATAAGGATTTAGAAAATGCGTCACGCACGTGGTTATCGCCGCCTGAACCGTACTCACGAGCACCGTAAGGCCCTGTTCTCCAACATGGCCGGCTCGCTGATCGAACACGAACAGATCAAGACAACCCTGCCCAAGGCAAAAGAACTGCGCCCGATCATCGAAAAGATGATCACGCTGGCGAAACGTGGTGATGTCCACGCCCGCCGTCAGGCCGCGTCCAAGCTGAAGCAGGACAAAGACGTCGCGAAACTGTTCGACGTTCTGGGCCCGCGCTACAAGGATCGTCAGGGCGGTTACGTCCGCATCCTGAAAGCCGGTTTCCGTTATGGTGACATGGCGCCGATGGCGATCATCGAATTCGTCGACCGCGACACTGCCGCCAAAGGTGCTGCCGACAAGGCGCGTCTGGCAGAGTTCGAAACCGCAGACGAAGAATAATATCTCGCGGTCAAGCGACCGTCAGACTTTACCCCGTCCTGGAAACAGGGCGGGGTTTTTGCTTGCGTACTGATGCCGCGCCGATCGGCCAGGCCGATGCCGGGTCAAGCCCGCGCGTCTCTGTGCCGATGAGAGTCCAGTTTTGGTTGGGAGCTTACTCCGTGACCTTCTTCACGAATTGGCTTTTCAGCCCCATCTGTCCGATGCCCGGAACCTTGCAGTCGATGTCGTGGTCGCCATCGACCAATCTGATGCCCCGCACCTTGGTGCCGACCTTCACGACGGTCGAGGACCCTTTGAGCTTCAGGTCCTTGATCACCGTCACCGTATCCCCATCGGACAGGATATTGCCCACGCTGTCGCGCACGGTTGCGGTGTCATCGCCGCCCTCGGCTGATGCGGACCATTCATGACCGCATTCGGGGCAATTCAGCAGCGCATCCACCTGATAGGTATAGGTGGAGGAACATTCGGGGCAGGGGGGGAGTGTATCGCTCATGGGGCTCACTTCAGGAAAGGGATAGGATGCAGGGTGGCGGCGTAGGTTCTGTCGCCCAGACGAATGCCAAGGCCGGTGGCCGCTTCCGCCAGATCACTGCGAATCAACGCGTGACCAATGGTCGTGCCGACGCGCGCAGAGTAGGCAAACTCGGCCACATGTCCCACCTGCTCGTCGCCTTGCCACACCGGGATGGGCTCTCCGGACAGCGGTGGCCGATCCGCGATCAACAGGCCGACCCTCTGGCGGGCAGGAGGATCCGCCGCCATACGTTGCAACGCGGCACGCCCGACAAAGTCATGGCCGCCCTGCAGGTCGATGAGCGGGCCAAAGCCCATCTCAAACGGGCTGGCGCGAAAATCCTGCCAGCGCATGTCGGCGCCATAGGAGATCAGGCCGGTTTCCAGACGCTCGATATCGTTGGGGGCACCGGGGCCGATATCAAACGGCGCGCCAGCCGCCTTGACCCGGTCCCAGAGTTCAACGCCCCGCGATCCGTCCTGCAAGTATAGCTCGAACCCACCCTGTTTCGACCAGCCAGAGCGCGCGAGAACCAGCGGAATGCCGTCCAATTCGGTTTGCCGGAAGCCGAAATAGCGCAGGTCCAGCACCCAGTCGCCAAAGAGCGCGGCGGTGACCTCCTCCGCCTTGGGGCCCTGAATGGCCAGAGGGGAGACATCCGGTTCGCTGACCTCGACGCTCCAGCCGCGTTCACGCCCGATGGCGGCGGCCCAGAGGTGAATGTCGCTGTCTGCCACCGAGAGCCAGTAGCAGTCGTCCGAAAGCTTCAGCAGCACCGGGTCATTGATCAGCCAGCCCGCATGGTCACAGAGCGGCACATAGCGTCCCTGACCCACCTTGGTTTTGGACAGGTCGCGCGGGGTCAGATATTGCGCCAGTCGCCCCGCGTCCGGCCCCTGCAGCTGCACTTGTCGTTGTGCCGCGACGTCCCACATGGCCACGCCGTTGATCAACCTGTCATATTCCCCATCCGGATCGCCGAAATTGCCCGGGATATACATGTGGTTGTATACTGAGAACCCACGCACGCCGTCGCGCACGGTGGCGTCGAAATAGGCGGATTTGCGGATGTTCGGTCCAATGTTGATCGAAAATGACATGGAAGCCCCCGGTGACGACAGGAAATGTTGCTCCTGCATTCCACCGGGGCCTGCCAAGCGCAAGGGGTTTCGACGCGGTCTCAGACCTCGCGCGGGTCGTCGAGGTACATGCGCCAGTTGTGCTTCGGCGCAAATCCAAGCATTTCACGGGCCTTTTTGATTGAATAAAAGGTCTCACGCGGGCCCATGTCGCGGGCCGGAACGCCCTGATAATAGCGCGCGATCAGCTCTGTCGTCGGCCAGTTGACCGAGTGATCGGGATTGGCGACGTTGAAGATCTGATAGCCCAGACCGTCTGTCTCCAGGCAGCACTGCACCATCTGGCCGAGGTCACGGGCGTCGATATAGGCAAAGATATTACGTCGCCGCAAATCCGGGTCCGCCATATAGGCCGGAAAGTTCGCCTTGTACTCGTGCGGTTCGATCACATTGTTGATCCTGAGCCCGTAGATGTCTGCGCCCGTGCGCCGTTGGAAGCATTGCGCGGTGACCTCGCCTGCGACCTTGGACATGGCATAGGAATCCTCCGGCACCACGGGGTGCTCCTCGTCGATGGGCAGATATTCCGGCTTGCGCTCGCCGCCCGCAAAACAGACGCCATAGGTGGTCTCGGAGGACGCAAAGATCACCTTGCGCACGCCCGCCTTCAACGCCGCATCGATCACATTGTAGGTGCCGATGGTGTTGATCCGATAGCATTCGTTGTCTGACTTCATCAGCAGGCGCGGCACGGCGGCGAAATGCACCACCGCGTCAACGGGGGGCGGGCTGCGGTGGTCGTCCATTTCGTCATATCCGGCCCAGGCGTGCATCACGTCATGCATCTGGCCCGCGTCGGTCATATCGGCGATGCGATTGTCTACGCCGGGCAGGTCCAGTGGCGTGAGATCGACGTTGACCACCCGATGCCCCTGGGCCAGCAGATAGGCGATGGCGTGGCGCCCGGCCTTGCCGGACCCTCCGGTGAACAGAATGCGCATGAAAATCCTCCTCGTTTGTCGTGCAGGATAGCGGTAACGGGCGCCGCGTCCAGCACCGGTAGGTTTACTGGCTGTTTCTGGCGGGCGGGCTGACGGTAACGGGATGACGCGCCGGATGGCGATCTGGTTGCCGGGGGAGGGGAGATGTTTTTCAGGGTGACAGATGTGCGAATCTCCGCTAGCGTCCGGTCTATGACCCAACAGTTCGCCCAGTTCTGGTATTACTTTTATCCGCGCCACATGGCGGACGGAGGGTCTTCGCGTTTCTGAATTGAACTGACAGAAACACCAGAATACCGCACCAAACCGCCCCGGGACCAAGGGCGGTTTTTTGTTGTCCAGAGGTCCGACAGGGGCACCCGCCAAAGGATCCACGCCCATGACCACCCTGTCCCAGACACCCACCAATGACCTCCGGATTACCGATATGCAGGAATTGATCTGCCCCGAAGCCCTCGCGGTGAAGCATCCGCTCACCGATGCTGCGCGCGACACAGTTTTGAAATCCCGCGCCAGCATTCAAAAGATCCTGCATGGCGCCGACGACCGACTGGTCGTGGTGGTCGGCCCCTGTTCCATCCACGACCCCGAGGCCGCACTGGACTATGCCCGCCGCCTCGCCCCATTGCGCGCCGAGTTGGGCGACCAGCTTGAGATTGTGATGCGGGTCTACTTCGAGAAACCCCGCACCATCGCGGGCTGGAAGGGTCTGATCAACGATCCCAACCTCGATGGCTCCTTCCGCATCAACAAGGGGCTGTCGACCGCGCGCAAACTCTGCCTCGACCTGAGCGAGATGGGCCTGCCGGTGGGGACCGAATTCCTCGATGCCTCGGTGCCGCAATACATCAGCGACCTGGTGAGCTGGGCCGCAATCGGCGCGCGCACCACCGAGAGCCAGATCCACCGCGAGATGGCCTCGGGCTTGAGCTGCCCGGTGGGGTTCAAGAACGGCACCCGCGGCAATGTGCAGATCGCCATCGACGCGGTGCGCTCTGCCGCGACGCCACATCATTTCATGGCGCTGGCGCCCTCGGGCCTCGCGGCGATTGCGGCCACTGCGGGCAACCCCGATTGTCACATCATCCTGCGCGGGGGCGGTGGCACCAACTATGACGCGGCCAGCATCGATGCCGCCTGCCAGAAGGCCGACGCAGACGGTATTCGCCCGCAGGTGATGATCGACGCAAGCCATGCCAACTCCGCCAAGGACCCGGCAAAACAGCCCGAGGTGCTCACGGATGTGGCCGATCAGATGGCGCAGGGCGAAACCCGCATCACAGGTATCATGATCGAAAGCCACCTTGTGCATGGCCGTCAGGATCTGCCCAAGGACGGGGATCTGTCGAAACTCACCTACGGCCAGTCGGTGACTGATGGCTGCATTGGCTGGGAAGAAACGGAAATCCAGCTGCGCAAACTGGCGAAAGCGGTGGACACCCGTCGCACCCGCGGCGCGCGCCTCGCAGGATAACCGGGTAGGGGGCGGCGACGCACCGCCCCCTGCTCGTTCTGCCAACCACACATGCTTGCAATCATCCGCGCGCCTCCGCATATCATCGGGATCAGAGTAAATTGTCCGGAGGCCCCATGGTCCGCAGTCTTGCCCTTCCCCTGACCCTCGCACTTGTGACCAGCCTGCCGCTTGCGGCGCAGCCCGACACACAAGTGCCGCAGAGCCAGGCCGAAATCTCGCTGGGTTTTGCACCATTGGTCAAAGAGGCCGCGCCAGCGGTGGTGAACATCTACGCCAAGATCATCCGTCAGGACCGCGCCCGCAGCCCCTTTGCCGATGATCCGTTCTTTGATGATTTCTTCCGCCAGTTTGCCCAGCCCCGCCCAAGGGTGCAGAACTCGCTGGGGTCCGGCGTCATCCTGTCCGACGATGGCATCGTGGTCTCGAACTATCACGTGGTCGGAGAGGCGTCAGATATTCGCGTGGTGACCAATGACCGGCGGGAGTATCAGGCGGAGGTGATCCTCGCCGATCAGGCATCAGACTTGGCGATCCTGCAACTTAAGGACGCCGAAGGTCTGCCCTCCCTGGGCCTGCGCGACAGTGACGAGGTCGAGGTGGGCGAGCTGACACTGGCCATCGGCAACCCCTTTGGGGTCGGGCAGACCGTGTCCTCGGGCATTATCTCGGGCCTTGCGCGGACGGGCACCGGCGGCGGGCAGGGGTTTGGCTACTACATCCAGACCGATGCGCCGATCAATCCGGGCAACTCCGGCGGTGCGTTGATTGACGTGAATGGTGACCTCATTGGCATCAACACCCGGATCCTCAGCCGCTCTGGCGGGTCGAACGGCATTGGCTTTGCCATTCCCGCCAATCTGGTACGTGAGTTCGTACGCCAAGCGCGTGAGGGCGAAGGCGAATTTCAGCGCCCCTGGGCGGGGATGACCGGCCAGCCTGTGGATTCCGATCTGGCCGAGGCGCTGGGTCTGGGCCAGGTGGATGGCATGCTGATCTCCGAGTTGCATCCACAAAGCCCCTTTGTCGAGGCGGGTTTTGAGGTCGGCGATGTGGTGCTGGAGGTCGATGGTGAGCCGGTGAACTCCCCCTCGGAGATGGCCTTTCGCCTGTCAGTCGCAGAGCTGGGAGGCACCAGTGCTGTGACGCGGGTGCATCAGGGCGAAACAGAAACCGTTGAGGTCGCCTTGATGGAGGCGCCCAACTCTCCGGCCGCCGATCCGATCACGCTGAACGAGCAAACCCCTATGCCGGGGCTGGTGGTGGGGCAGGTGAACCCGGAGGTGATCACGAAGATGCAGCTGCCGCTGTCGACCGAAGGGGTGGTGGTGATGGACCCCGGCCCCTATGCGGGGCGCGGCGGCGTGCGCGCGGGGGACTTGTTGCTGGCCATCAATGGCGAGGAGATCGCCGCGCCGGAGGATGTGGCGAACCTCTTGATGAACAGTGGTCGTTGGATGCGGCTTGATCTGATGCGACAGGGTCAGCGCGTGTCGCTGCGGTTCCGGCTTTAAAGCGATGGCGGATCTGTTTGACAGCGGGGATGCGGGCGCTCAGAGCGAGCAGGGCGGGGCCAATGACGCTCCGCGCCCGCTCGCGGACCGGTTGCGGCCCCGCACGCTTGCCGAGGTGATCGGCCAGGAGCAGGTGTTGGGCGCAGAGGCTCCGCTGGGTGTGATGCTGTCGTCCGGCAGCCTGTCGTCGCTGATCTTCTGGGGGCCCCCGGGAGTGGGCAAGACCACCATCGCGCGGCTGTTGGCGCAGGAAACCGACCTGCATTTTGTGCAGATCTCGGCCATTTTTACCGGCGTGCCGGATCTGAAGAAAGTGTTCGAGGCCGCCAAGATTCGTCGCCAGAACGGGCAGGGCACGCTGTTGTTCGTCGACGAGATCCACCGCTTCAATAAGGCGCAGCAGGACGGGTTCCTGCCGTATATGGAGGATGGCACCATCCTTCTGGTCGGGGCCACCACGGAAAACCCGAGTTTTGAGTTGAATGCCGCGGTTCTATCCCGTTCGCAGGTGCTGGTGCTGGAACGTCTGAGCCTTGCGGATCTGGAGCGGCTGACGCAGCGCGCGGAACAGGCGCTGGAACGCCGGTTACTGCTGTTGACCGAAGCGCGCGACGCGCTGCATCAGATGGCCGATGGCGACGGGCGGGCGCTCTTGAACCTGATCGAGCAGATCGCGGCCTGGAAGGTGGATCAGCCCCTGGGGCGAGAGGCCCTGGCGACGCGGCTGATGCGGCGGGCGGCGAAATACGACAAATCCGGCGATGAGCATTATAACCTCATCTCGGCGCTGCATAAATCTGTGCGCGGCTCCGACCCGGATGCGGCGCTGTATTGGTTTGCGCGGATGCTGGAGGGCGGCGAAGACCCCAAGTATCTCGCCCGGCGTCTGACACGGATGGCGGTGGAGGATATTGCGCTTGCCGACCCGCAGGCGCAGGCGATCTGCCTGCAGGCCTGGGAGACGTATGAGCGGCTTGGCTCGCCCGAGGGCGAGTTGGCGCTGGCGCAGGCGGTGATCTACCTCGCGCTCGCGCCCAAAACCAACGCCGGCTACATGGCCTATAAGGCGGCGCGACGTCTGGCCAAGGAGACCGGATCAGAGCCGCCGCCTAAACATATCCTCAATGCGCCGACCAAGCTGATGGAACAGCAGGGCTATGGCAAAGGCTATGACTATGACCACAACGCTGAGGATGGGTTCTCGGGGCAGAATTACTTTCCCGACGGGGTGAAGCGGCCTGTGCTGTATCAGCCGGTGGAACGCGGGTTTGAGCGTGAGCTGCGCAAGCGCACGGAGTTCTTTGCCAAGAAGCGCATCCAGCGGCAGGGAGAGTAATTCAGGCTTTGCGGGCAAAACCTGAAGGCCTCCGGCGGGGATATTTCGCTCAGAAGCGGAAAGGCTCAGGCGGTAACCCGCACCCATGTGCCCATGCCTGCGGCGTGATGCGACAGCATATGGCAGTGAAATAGCCAGTCGCCCGGATTATGGGCTTGAAAAGCGATCTCGCGGGTTTCTCCGCGCAGCATCAGGAGCGTGTCGCGCAACGGGCCGAGCGTACCATCCGGCAGGACTTCGGCGAAATGCATGCCGTGCAGATGCATGGCGTGCGGGAATTGGGTGTCGTTCACCATGCGGATGCGGATGGTCTCGCCCAAGCGTGCCGTCACCAGCGGTTCGATAGGGCGGCCTGCGGAGCC
This sequence comes from Tritonibacter scottomollicae, assembly GCF_032924845.1. Lineage (NCBI taxonomy): Bacteria > Pseudomonadati > Pseudomonadota > Alphaproteobacteria > Rhodobacterales > Paracoccaceae > Tritonibacter > Tritonibacter scottomollicae. The sequence continues at coordinate 2,825,355 of NZ_CP136704.1, read as the reverse complement.
GTTGAAGGACCAGAATTGGCCGAGTTTGGCGAGTTCTTCGCCCGAGAGTTCTTCGCCTTTTAAGCTGGCGCTTTGCAGCCACGCCATCGCGCCGCCCTCGGTGATCAGATCGACGCTGCGGGCAGATTTCAGGTCGATGGGGAAGTCGGGGTTCGGCGGTAGTGCATCGGGCGTGGCGCGGCGCGTGCGGGTGCCTGCGGAGACCGGAAAGCGGGCCAGCTCGTAGCCACCATCACGTTCGAACTGCACGAGAAAGGCCTCTTCTCCCGCCGCGGCGGTCACGTCGACAAACAGATCAATGCGCTGGGCCGGGGCGAGGACAAGCTGGTCCGGCAGCGGTTCCGGTGTGGCCAGCGGCATACCGTCATAGGCCATCACCCAGCCCTCAAGCCCCTGTAGCCCGAGGGTGAAGATACGCGCATTGGCACTGTTGATCAGACGCAGACGCAGCCGGTCGCCGGATTTGACGGGGTGGTCCGCCACCATCTTGCCATTGCACAAAAGCACATTGCCCATCCGCCCCGCATGCGACAGGTCGTGCGGGGCGTTGAACTCCGCGTCCACTGCGGCATCGGACGTGACGCGCAGATCGTCGATCACCAGCGGCAGGTCCTGATCCACATCCGGGGTGTCCGGTTCCTCGACGATCAACACGCCCTGAAGGCCGCGTTCGACCTGTTCCACCGATTGCGCGTGGGAGTGATACCAGTAGCTCCCCGCATCAGGCAGGGCGAAATCATAGGTGAAGGTCTCATTCAGTTGGATCGGGTCTTGGGTGACGCCTGGCACCCCGTCCATGGCGTTCTCGATGCGGATGCCGTGCCAGTGCAGGCTGGTGGCTTGCGGCAGGCGGTTCTCCACCTCGGCGATCAGTCGCGCCCCCTGTTTTAGCCGCAGTGTCTCGCCGGGCATGGAGCCGTTGACGCACCACAGATCGGTGGCCGGGTAGGTGGCGGGGGCGATCTGCTGTGTGGCGGGCGCAAGCGTCAGGCGGCGCGGGTTGGCGGCGCTTGCCACGCGGGGCAGGGCGGGGAGGGTCGAGAGGGCGGCAATCTGGGTGAGGACCTGGCGGCGGCTAAGGGGCATGGCGTTTGTCTTTCGTTGCTGTTGCCCGACCCTAGCCGGGGGACTTGGTCGCACAAGTCTTCCACCCACTGGAAGCTTGCGCGATTGTGATCGACTACTGCGCGATCTAGCGCGGTCCGTCCCGCGCGCTGCCCTGCACCCGGTGCAGAGCGGCCATGGGGCAGCAAAACTTGACATCCCGCGCGCTCCGCGCGAAGGGAGCGTGCATGTTGTTGAACGTAATGTATGTGGCGCTTGGAGGCGCGATCGGCGCGACCTGCCGCTATCTGGCAGGATTGGGCGTCATACGCCTGATGGGGCCGACCCCGTTTCCGCTGGGCGTGCTGGGGGTGAACATCCTCGGCTCCGGCCTGATGGGCGTCTTCGTGGTGCTGGCGGCACACAAGGGGCTGACACCGATGGCGCCCTTCGTGATGACCGGCGTGCTGGGCGGGTTCACCACATTCTCGGCCTTCTCACTGGAGGCCGTCACCTTGATCGAGCGTGGGGCCATCGGGCATGCCGCGCTTTATATTGGCCTCTCCGTAGGCCTGTCCATTGCAGCCCTTGCCCTTGGCATGATGGCGGCCAGAGGAGTGCTGACATGAGCGGCGTGCAGATGATCACCGTCACCGAAGACGACGGCGGCCAGCGGATCGACCGCTGGCTGCGGCGTCTTTTTCCCCATGTGAACCAGGGCCGCATCGAAAAGATGTGCCGCAAGGGCGAGCTGCGCGTCGACGGAGGCCGGGTCAAGGCCTCCTCGCGCGTGGAGACCGGGCAGGTGGTGCGTATCCCGCCGCTGGCCGACAGCGACATGAAACCGGCGGAACCGCGCGCGGTACAGGTCTCCGAAGCAGATGCCAAGATGATCCGCAGCTGCGTTGTCTACAAGGACGACGATGTGCTGGTGATCAACAAACCAGCGGGGCTGGCGGTGCAGGGCGGCTCCGGCACCACCAAACACGTTGACGGCCTGTCCGAGGCGCTGCGCTTTGACGCCGAAGAAAAGCCGCGGCTGGTGCACCGGCTGGACAAGGATACCTCCGGCCTGCTGGCGCTGGCGCGCAATCGCAAGGCGGCGCAGGGCCTGACAGCGGCCTTCCGGCACAAGAACACCCGCAAGATCTACTGGGCGCTGGTCGCAGGTGTTCCCACACCTTACCTCGGTGAGATCAAGACCGGGCTGGTCAAAGCCCCCGGTCATGGCAAATCCGGCGAAGGCGAGAAGATGATCCCGGTCGAGACGCGCGACATCGATTCGACGCCGGGCGCCAAGCGGGCGCATACCTTCTATGCCACGCTCTACCGGGTGGCGAGCCGCGCCAGCTGGATCGCGATGGAGCCGGTCACCGGGCGCACCCACCAGCTGCGGGCGCATATGGCGGGCATGGGGCATCCGATCATTGGGGATGGCAAATACGGCGGGTCCGGTCAGGAAAACCTCGGCGATGGCTGGGGCGCGCAGATCGGCGGGCTGATCTCCAAGAAACTGCACCTGCACGCACGCCGCTTGCAGTTCGCACACCCAGTGACCGGTCGGGTGGTGACGGTGACCGCCGCGCTGCCGGATCATATGAAAGAGAGCTGGGACACCTTTGGCTGGACCGAGGACCTGGCCGCCGATGATCCCTTTGAGGCGTTGTTTTGAGCGGAGCCACCACCGGGCCCTTGCGGCTGATCCTGTTTGATGTGGATGGCACCCTGGTGGACAGCCAGGGCACCATCGTCGCTTGCATGACGGAGGCCTTTGTGGCCGAGGGGCTGGAGCCACCGCAGCGCGCGGCGATCCTGTCCATCGTGGGGCTGTCGCTGCCGCAGGCGCTGGCGCAGCTGGCGGCCACGCAGACCGTCCCGGTTCAAGAGGCCTTGGTCGCCGGGTACAAACGCGCCTATCAGGCTGCGCGGCTGCGCGAGGGGGCGGCGCATTCGCCGCTTTATCCCGGGGCGCGGGCCGCATTGGATACGCTGCATGCGGTGCCGGAGTATCTGCTGGGGGTGGCCACCGGTAAATCCCAGCGCGGGCTGGACGCGCTGATCGAAGGGCATGATCTGACGATGTTCGTGACCCGTCAGGTGGCCGATCATCACCCGTCAAAGCCGCATCCCTCAATGATCCTGACCGCCATGTCAGAGACCGGAATTCCACCGGCGGATACGGTGATGATTGGCGACACTACATTTGACATGGAAATGGGCCGCGCCGCCGGGGTGACGACCATTGGCGTTGACTGGGGCTACCATGCGGCTGCGCATCTGCGCGCCGATCACATGCTGTCGGATTTCGGCGCGCTGCCGGGTCTGTTGCGCCGGATCTGGCCGGACTGACGCTGTTGCGACAGCGCCCGAGACGAAGAAGGACTGACCTAGATGAGTGAATGGAAACAGAAGCGATTCTGGAAAGAGGTGAGCGTCGAGGACGAAGGCGCGGGTTTTGCCGTGGCGCTGGACGGGCGACGCGTGAAAACACCGGCAAAAACCGCGCTGGTGGTGCCGACGCGGGCGCTGGCTGAGGCGATTGCCGCCGAGTGGGACGCGCAGGACGAACAGATCGACCCGCTGTCGATGCCGTACACGCGGTCGGCCAATGCGGCGATCGACAAGGTGGCGGTACAGTTCGCCGAGGTCGCCGATATGCTGGCGGAATACGGCGACAGCGATCTGTTGTGTTACCGCGCCGAAAGCCCCGAGGGGCTGGTGCAGCGCCAGAGCGAATCCTGGGATGCGGCGCTGGACTGGGCCGAGGCTGCGCTGGGCGCACGTCTGTTGCCGCGTGCCGGCATCCTGCATGCGCCACAAGACGGGGCTGCGTTGGAGGTCCTGCGCGGGCGGGTGCATCAAATGACGCCGTTCCAGCTGGCGGCGTTTCATGATCTGGTCGGGCTGACCGGCTCGCTGGTGCTGGGGTTTGCCACGGCCGAAGCCTGGCGACCACTGGATGAGATCTGGGAGATTTCCCGCATCGACGAGCGTTGGCAGGAAGAGCTGTGGGGCGAAGACGAAGAAGCCCAGGCGATGGAAGCGCAGAAGAAACAGGCGTTTGAACATGCGGCGGCCTTCTACGGGCGGGTCTGATTCCGCGCCACGTCTCTTGCGTCAGCCGGACCAATCGTCGGACCGACTGCTGGTGTGAGTGGCGCCTGCGCCTCATGCGGATATCGGCCAGGGTGAGTCGGGAAACCGGCCAACCCGTGCGCAATAATACTGCGGCGTCCAAGGCGGGCGCCGCATGTTATTTTTGCGACATGCAGAATCGCAAAGCCGATGCCACAAAAATACCAAACCCACGTCGATCTAGGTGAACTGCCCATTGAATTTGGTGATCCTGCACTTGACGTACGTTGATGAATCCGCCCAAACTCGACCTCGAAAACGGGGTGAAGCCCGTTTCAAACAGCCCGCACCGTGACGGGGTGGGTGATAAAGAACCACCAACTCAGGTGGATATTCAGGAAGAGGTAACTATGAACAATTCCGTATTCTTTGGCGCGCTAACCGTGGCCGGTCTTGCAGCTGGTGCTGCAGCTGCTGGCACGCTGGATGACGTCAAAGCACGCGATCAGCTTAACTGTGGGGTTTCAACTGGTCTGGTCGGCTTCTCCGCTCCGAACGCCAACGGCGAGTGGGAAGGCTTTGACATCGCAGTCTGCCGCGCCGTCGCAGCAGCCGTTCTCGGAGATCCGAACAAGGTCGAATACGTGCCGACCACTGGTAAAACCCGCTTTACCGCGCTGGCCTCCGGCGAGATCGACATGCTGGCCCGCAACACCACCTGGACGTTCTCTCGTGACGTCGACCTGAAGTTCGAATTTGCCGGCGTGAACTACTACGACGGTCAGGGCTTCATGATTCCGAAGGAACTGGGTGTGTCCTCCGCCAAGGAACTCGACTTTGCCACGGTCTGCATCCAGACCGGCACCACGACCGAGCTGAACCTCGCGGACTTTTTCCGTGCCAACAACATCACCTATGAACCCGTTCCGATCGAGACCAACGCAGAAGCGCGTCAGCAGTACCTTGCGAACGCCTGTGACGTTTACACCACGGACGCGTCCGGCCTGGCCGCAACACGTGCCACGTTCGACGATCCGGGCAACCACGTGATTCTGCCGGAGATCATCTCCAAAGAGCCGCTTGGTCCGCTTGTCCGTCATGGTGACAACGAGTGGGGCGACGTCGTGCGCTGGACCCTGAACGCGCTGGTTGGCGCCGAAGAGCTGGGCATCACCTCCGCCAACCTGGCTGAAAAAGCTGCTGGCACCGAAAACCCGGAAATCAACCGTCTGCTTGGTACCGAAGGCAACCTGGGCGAGATGCTCGGCCTAGACGCCGACTGGGCGCAGAACGCTCTGTCCGCTGGTGGCAACTACGGTGAGATCTTCGCCAAGAACATCGGTGAGGACACGCCGGTCGGTCTGGCGCGTGGTCTGAACGCTCAGTGGACCGATGGCGGCCTGCTCTACGCACCGCCGTTCCGCTAAGTTACGCAACCGGAAAGGGCGCGGGGAGATCCTCGCGCCCTTCTTCCCAGTAAAATAACGAAATCTGCGACCAGTCACAGAGCGAGGGAAAACCTTGCCGGGAGGATTGGAACTGCAGGCCTCGGGGATCCCTACATATGTCGACTTTGTCTGACCCGCCGAAACAGAGTTTTCGGTTGTCGATGCTGATTTACGATACCCGCTATCGTTCGGCGACCATTCAGGTGGTTGCGATGATCGGGTTTCTCATCCTCGTTGGATGGGTGATCAGCAATACCGTTCAAAACCTTACAGATCTGGGCAAAGAGCCTAGCTTCAGTTTCCTGTCAGAGCCCGCCGGCTATGACATCAACCAGCGTCTTCTGGACTATGACAACCAGGACAGCCACATGCGGGCCGCCCTGATCGGTCTGCTGAACACGCTGCTCGTTGCCTTTCTCGGCTGTATCACCGCGACCGTCCTTGGTGTGATCATTGGCGTGCTGCGCCTGTCCTCGAACTGGCTCGTCGCACGGCTGATGACTGTCTATGTGGAGATGTTCCGCAATGTGCCGGTCCTGCTCTGGATCGTCTTCATCATGGCGATCATGATCGAGACCCTGCCGGCCCCAAGCGCGTTCAGGGGAGACAACTCTGATGCGGCCATGCATGTTATGGACAGCGTGGCGCTGACCAATCGCGGCGTCTATGTGCCTGAACCGCTGTTCCACAACTCGCTGGGCAATGTCTCGGTGTTTGGTGATGCCGCCGTTCGTTTCGATATCTCGCTTGATCTCATCGCGTTTCTGATCGTGTTGGGTGGCAGCCTCTTTGTGTCCACGAAGATCCGTCAATGGGCCGATGCAAAGCAGGAGTCCACCGGGTTGCGTCCAACCATATGGCACATCCGTGCCGCGGTTGTTCTGCTGCCCTCTGTGCTGCTGCTGTTGGTCTTGGGTTTTCATCTTGGCTATCCGGAGCTGAAGGGCTTCAACTTCCAAGGCGGCACCCATATGCGCAACTCGCTGATCGCGCTGTGGCTGGCCTTGTCGCTCTATACGGCAGCCTTCATTGCCGAGATCGTGCGCTCTGGTATCCTTGCGATCTCCCAGGGGCAAACAGAGGCGGCTGCGGCCCTTGGCCTACGTCCCAAGCGGATCATGAACCTCGTGATCCTGCCGCAGGCGCTGCGGGTCATCATTCCGCCGCTGATCTCCAACTATCTGAACCTGACCAAGAACTCCTCGCTGGCGATTGCCGTTGGCTACATGGATCTGACCGGTACATTGATGGGGATCACCATGAACCAGACCGGACGGGAGTTGGAAACCGTCATGCTTGGTATGCTCGTCTATCTGACGATCAGCCTGCTGATCTCCAGCTTCATGAACTGGTACAACAATCGCGTTAAACTGGTGGAGCGGTAATATGAGTGACATTTCTTTTGTACGCACTGAGATGCTGCCGCAGAAGGATCCGCCAGCCAGTGCTGTCGGTGTGGTGGGCTGGATGCGCGCCAATCTGTTCTCCGGTTGGTTCAATTCGATCCTGACACTGGTTGCGTTGTACTTCGTGATCCAACTCTTGATGGGGCTGTTCCATTGGGCTTGGGTGCCGACATGGTCGGCGGCCTCGCTGCCCGAATGCCGCGATATCTTTGAGCAGCTGGGACGGACCGGGCACAATGCTGGGGCGTGCTGGGGCGTGATCGCCGAGCGCTGGCCGCAATTGCTGTTCGGCTTCTATCCAAACGGAACGGAAGAGGGGACGGTGGATCAACGCTGGCGTCCGATTCTGGCCTTTGTGTTGCTGGCCGTGGCGCTGGCCCCGATCCTCTACTCGGACCGGGTGTCGGGCAAGCTGATCTATTTCTCGGGCGCCTATCCTTTCATCATGCCATGGCTGCTGTGGGGCGGCACGATCTGGACGCCAGTTGCGGTTGCTCTGGGGTTCGTGGTGGGCTTTGTGGTCTACAAGTGGCTCCTCAAGAGCACTTCGGAGCTGATCGCGCTGATTGTCGGTGTCGTATCGGCGGTGCTTTGGTGGATGTTTGCCGCGTCATTGCTGTCTTCGGAGCTTGCCTCGATCATGCCGCTCGCGTTGGAACCGGTGCAATCGCGTGCCTTTGGCGGCTTCATGCTGTCGATTACCATCGGGGTGGTGGCCATTGGCCTGTCGCTGCCGATCGGGATCGTGTTGGCACTGGGCCGGCAATCGGATCTGCTGATCGTCAAGACGCTTTGCGTGTGCTTCATCGAGTTCATCCGCGGCGTGCCGCTGATCACGCTTCTGTTTGTGGCCTCGACGCTGTTGAACATCTTCATGCCGCCGGGCACCAACTTCGACATCATCATGCGCGTGTTCATCATGGTGACGCTGTTTGCCTCCGCCTATATGGCCGAGGTGATCCGGGGAGGTCTCGCCGCTCTGCCGACGGGTCAGTATGAGGGCGCCGACAGTCTCGGTCTCAACTACTGGCAGGCACAGCGTCTGATCATCATGCCGCAGGCACTGAAGATCTCGATCCCGGGCATCGTTTCTACCTTCATCGGCGTGTTCAAGGACACCACCCTTGTGTCGGTCATCGGTCTCTTCGACCCGCTGAACCTCACCAACGCCATTCGTGCTGACGCCGATTGGAACGGCCTCGTGTGGGAGCTTTACGGCTTTATCGCGTTCCTGTTCTTCGTCTTCTGCTTCGGCATGTCCCGTTATTCCATGTATCTGGAGCGCAAACTCCAGACTGGCCACCGATAAGGAGTTCAACAGATGTCTGAACTTGCTCTCGACCGTCAAATTGATCGCTCCAAGATGAAAGTCTCGGATGAGGTCGCAATCCAGATCTCCGATATGAACAAGTGGTACGGGTCTTTCCATGTGCTGCGCGATATCAACCTGACGGTAAATCAGGGTGAACGCATCGTCATTGCCGGGCCTTCGGGCTCCGGCAAGTCCACCCTGATTCGCTGCCTGAATGCTCTTGAGGAGCACCAGGCGGGGAATATTCTGGTGGATGGGACGGAATTGTCGAATGACCTCAAGAATATCGACAAGATCCGCTCCGAGGTTGGCATGGTGTTTCAGCACTTCAACCTGTTTCCGCATCTGACGATCTTGGAAAACTGCACGCTGGCGCCGATCTGGGTGCGCAAAACGCCCAAGAAAGAAGCCGAGGAGCGTGCGATGCATTTCCTCGAGAAGGTGAAGATCCCCGAGCAGGCCGACAAATACCCCGGCCAGCTTTCGGGCGGACAGCAGCAGCGTGTGGCGATCGCGCGCAGCCTGTGCATGATGCCACGCATCATGCTGTTCGATGAGCCGACCTCGGCGCTGGATCCGGAGATGATCAAAGAGGTGCTCGACACCATGATCGAGCTGGCCGAAGAAGGTATGACCATGCTCTGCGTGACCCATGAGATGGGCTTTGCCCGTCAGGTGGCGAACCGTGTGATCTTTATGGATGCCGGGCAGATCGTGGAACAGAACGAGCCGGAAGAGTTCTTCAACAACCCGCAGAGCGAACGTACCAAGTTGTTCCTCAGTCAGATCCTCGGTCACTGAGGACCTGCTTTTGCTGCTGAATTGAGAAAAGGCCGGGCATTGCCCGGCCTTTTCACTTATCTGGTGATGGCAAGGGGGCGCTGCCCCCTTGTCGGCCCCTGCGGGTCCGATCCCCCGAGATATTTTTGAAAAGCTGAAAGATAGGCCGAGCGCGCGCCCATGAGTGGCACGGAAATGCGCAATGGCGCGGAAGCGGGCAGCGCCACATGGATGCCACCCGCCTGCCGCCCTTGAGCCCGTTAGCAGCTTCGACGCATTACAATCTCCGGGTGGCCGAAGAAGTCGTTGAGCCGTTCCTCTTCCGCCTCGAATCCATATGCCGTGTAAAAACCGCGGGCGGCGTGATTTGCGGAAAAAACGCACAGGCTTAGCTCTGAACGGGATTGTGCGGCGTGGTTCAGCAGGGCACGGCCAAGGCCCTTGCCTTGGTGCGCTGGAAGCACAAAGAGCCCACCGACCTCCGTGCCGAGCAGGGCGATGAAGCCGACCGCAGTGCCGTTGGCTTCGATCATCCATGTTTCTGCAAGGTCGAGGAATTGGTCGCGGATCATGGCTTCTGCCTGATCGGTGTGTTCGGTGCTCAGAAACGGGTGAGCGATTGCGCTTGCGCTGCGCCAGATGTGGAGGACTGTCGGTTTGTCCGACGATGTGTAGGGTCTGATCATTGTCAGGAATATCCCGTCGTTGGCCGCGCTGAGGCGGCGAATGAATTGAGTGTGAGAAGCGCACATCAACAGGAGCGGCCTAAGCAGCGACCGCTCGTGTGTGTTTAAAAGTGCGTCAGCGGCGCCGCAGCGCCCACATCAACGGGACATCAAATCTCCTGTTTCGATGTGCCTTAGATTACGCGCGGGCCGGGGGTGCCGCAATCACTATTCGCCCAGAAGTTCGCGGGGCACCACGAAATCGAGCACCCTGCCAGATGCGGTTTGCAGCTGATCCCAGGAGGCGATCTCGAACTGCACCATCAGTGTGGCGCCGGTCGGATAGTCCTCAAAGCGGGAATGAGCGGGCGGGTGTTTCACGATGTCATGGGCGAACTGCATCAGGCCGGGATTGTGACCGAGCAGTAGCACATTCGGTTTCGAAGCCTCGCGCAGGACGTCGAAAATGATCTGGGCGCTGGCGTGGTAGAGACGCTCGGTGAAGGTCGCAGGGGCGGGGAGCTCCATCAGCTCGTAGGTTTCACGGGTGCGCTGTGCAGAGGATGACAGGACCTGTTGCGGCTGCGCGCTCTGTTGGCGTAACCAATTGCCCAGGGCGCCGGCAGAGCGACGGCCCCGTTTGTTGAGAGGTCGTGCATGGTCGCTTGGTGCGTCGGTGTTCCACGCGGATTTGGCATGGCGGGTCAGAAACAAGGTGCAGGTCATGGGCGATGAAAATATCTCATGTGGTGGGTATTTTGCGCTGTTGGGCGCCCGGCACCGGCACTGAGCGGGCAGGCCCGGCGCGCAATGCAGCCCGATGCCATGCACTCCGCTCCCTGCGGCGTATCAAGGTGGTCGTGACAGGCTGCCAGCTTGTAGGGGCCGGCGTCAACCAGTGCGTGTGCCGGGCATGTAGAAAGGCAAGGGAGGGCGACACAGGTTTCACAGGGCGAGCGCGTGTGCCGGGGCGTCGGGAGGGCAAATATCTCGTCAAAGTGAAGCGCTCCTCGATAGGAAATCAGCATGCCGACCTCATCATGCACCAGCATTTGCGACGGGGATGTGAAAGCACGACCAGAGGCCAGCGCCCAGGCAACGAACGGCGCGTAAGGCGGCTCACCGAAGGGAAAATATACATTGATCGCCTGCAGCTGCTCTGCCAGGGCGGTCAGCACGCGGGTGGAATAGCGATCAATGGGATCGGGCGACGCGTCGGTGCCTTCGGGCGCAGCGCAAAACTTGTCCCAAAAGGTGCTGGCTGTACCGATCAGAAGCAGCGTTCCATTGGCAACTCCGGGCACCGGCACACGCTCTGGGTGAATGCCGCCATAGATCATCAGGCCATGCCGGCGAAGCACAGCCAGGATGCGGTGGTAGCGATCTGTCGCGGCGGAATGTTCTGGTGGCGGGACATCAGTCATACCCCCAGCAGACGCGGAATTGGCCGCCCCTGGCAAGCGCGCAAACGACAGTCGGCCTGTCGTCTTTAACACTGGCAATTTTAGTTGCGAATCATGGATCCGGCGCCATGGTCGGTGAACAGCTCTAGCAGAACCGCGTTTGGCACCCGGCCATCGACGATGGTGCAAGCCCGCACGCCACCGCGTACCGCGGCCAGCGCGGTTTCGGTCTTGGGGATCATCCCACCGGCGATCACGCCCTCGGCGGTCATGGCATCCACATCCGCGGCCGTGAGCTCTGTCACAACAACGCCATCCGCGTTCTTGACCCCGGCGACATCGGTCAGCAGCAACAGCCGGTCGGCGCGCAGCGCGGCGGCAACGGCCCCGGCGGCGGTATCGCCGTTGATGTTGAACGTGCCGCCCTCGGCGCCGGAACCGATCGGCGCGATGACGGGGATGAACTCTTTCTCGAACAGGTTCTTCAGCATGTCGGCGTTCACCTCCGACGGGGTGCCGACGAAGCCAAGCGCGGGGTCGGTCGGTTCGCAGGTGATGAGATTGGCATCCTTGCCCGACAGACCGATACCCTTGCCGCCCTGCGCATTGATCGCCTGCACAATGCGCTTGTTGACCATGCCGGACAGGACCATTTCGACCACTTCCATGGTGGCGGCATCGGTCACACGCTTGCCGTTGACGAATTCGGAGCGGATCTGCAGCTTGTCCAGCATTGCGTTGATCATGGGGCCGCCGCCATGCACGACAACCGGGTTCACCCCAACCTGACGCAGCAGGACCACATCGCGGGCAAAGCTCTCCATGCCCTCGTCGCTGCCCATGGCGTGACCGCCGAGTTTGATCACCACGATGGCGTCGTCATAGCGCTGCAGATAGGGCAGGGCGCTCGATAGGGTTTCGGCAGTGGCAATCCAGTCGCGGTTCATGTCTTGGGTCTTCATCGCTGTCAGGTCCTGATGCCCCGGACCGTGCCGGGGTGGGGTGTTACAAGGGTGTTACGCATTTCCGCAGCATCTGCCAAGGATGATCTGGCACGGGATGGTCTACGCGGCATTGCCGTCACGGGTGCGGGTGCTAGTGTCGTGGACATTGAGTCACCCGCGAAAGGATCCGCGCCATGCGTCGCAAAACCCTGCTTTTGACCGGCGCAAGCCGCGGTATCGGCCATGCCACCGTGCGCCGGTTCAACGCCGAGGGCTGGCGGGTCATCACCTGTTCGCGCCAGCCGTTTCCAAAGGAATGTCCCTGGGGCGGCGGGGAGGAAAACCATGTGCAGCTGGATCTGTCGGACCCTTCGGATACCATCAACGCCGTTGGGGTGATCCAGGAACGGCTTGAGGGCGGCAAGCTTGATGCGCTGGTGAACAATGCCGGCGTCTCACCCAAGGGGCCGGAGGGGGAGCGGCTGAGCACGCTCAACACCGATCTGATGGATTGGGCCAAGGTGTTTCACGTCAACTTCTTTGCCTCGGTCGTGCTGGCGCGCGGCCTGAAGGAGGAACTGGCAGCGGCGAAGGGATCGGTGGTCAACGTAACCTCGATCGCTGGCAGCCGGGTTCATCCCTTTGCGGGTGCGGCCTACGCCACCTCAAAGGCGGCGCTCGCGGCGCTGACGCGGGAGATGGCGCATGACTTCGGTCCGCTTGGGGTGCGGGTGAACGCGATCGCGCCGGGCGAGGTCGAGACCTCCATCCTCAGCCCCGGCACCGACAAGATCGTCGAGCAGTTGCCGATGCGCCGTCTGGGGCAGCCGTCGGAGGTGGCGGATGCGATCTATTTCCTCTGTTCGGAACACAGCAGCTATATCTCCGGCACCGAGATCGAAGTGAACGGCGCGCAGCACGTCTGACGCGGCCTTTATTGGCGGGCCGCTGAAGGTCCATCGTGTGGGAGATCCCTCCGCAGCGGTGAGACTGCGGAGGGCAAACCGTCAGCTGACCACGCGCTTCAGGCGGGGCAGGTTCGACAGGATCAACACATCCAGTGCAAGCACCGCCAGCAGCGTCAGACCCACCAGCGGGAAGGCCAGTGAGGCAAAGAGCCCGATCAGCACTGCCCCTTTCCAGAACGGCAGATCCTGCGGTACCGGCGGCGCTGCAAGGCGACCGGCGCGCGTGGGGCGGCGTTTTAGCCACATGACCACGCCTGAGACACAAACAAAGATCACCGACAGGCAGAACACGGTGTTCAGCACAATATTCCACAGACCCATGTCGCCTTCGTGGAAGGCTATGCCCACGGCCATGGACTTGCCCGCCAGCGAATAGTCGGAGAATTGGACATCGGCGAGGATCTTGCCGGTGAACTGGTCGACATGCACGGTACGGTCACAGGTCGGGCAGGCGCTGTCGTTGCTCATGCTGTCCTGGTTGAGAGTGAAAACACCGGCGTCATCGCGCGGGAACACGATGCGGAAACGGCCCTGATAGCCAAGCGCGCGGCCAAGCGCATAGATGCTGTCTGCCGTGGCCACGGTGCCTTCAGGCAGGCCTGTGATCCCTGCGTCTGATCCGGATTCGGGCATCGGAGTTTGCTCCAGCGCCCAAGGTACGTCCTTCATGGCGCCATGGTTCATGTGACCGGCATGGGTGTTGTCCGACAGGGGCACCGCATCCCATTTCTGCGCGGGAAAGGTCGACCAGGCCTGCACGAACCGCTCGCCCCAGATGCCCGCCCAAGACAGACCAGAGACAAGAAACACCACCAATATCAGCGAGATATAGACGCCGATCACCGCATGCAGGCTCTTCCACAGGGCGCGGCCCTTCGCGGCAAGCCGGGGAACAAAGGCGGAGGTCCAGTCCCCACGCGGCCACCAGAGGTAGAGGCCAGTCAGCACCAGCACGATGGCCAGACCGGCCGCGATTTCGATCAGCCGGTCACCTGTGTCGCCGATCAGCAGGGTGCCATGGATGTCGGATAGGAAATCATACCACCCGGCGCGGCGATCCCAGCTTTCCACGACCTCGGTCGTGTAGGGATCGACGGCGACCATGCGGTTGCCGCCTTCCACGGCGACCCGCACGACGGCGGCGCGGTCGTCGGCCTTCGGGCCGATCCACTCAATCAGTGTGGCGCCGGGAATGGCATCCACTGCAGCTTGGGTTTGCAGCTCGATGGGCTGCACGGTCTCGCCGACAGGCACGGCGACATACTCGCCGTCACGCCCGTCAAAGACCGAGATATACATCATGCCGAGGCCGGTGAGCGCCAGCATGATGAGGAAGGGGATCACGTAGAGGCCAGCGTAGAAGTGCCAGCGCCATGCGGCGAAATAGAATTTTTGCGACAGGTTCGGGGCGGCAGGACGGCTGTCCATGCCTGCGGTTTGGCTCAGTGCCATTGAGAGAGATCTCCATACCAAAAAGGGGCCGGGCCCTGGGGCTCGGTGCAGTCAAGATGACGATGTTTTGGGATCAGGAGAGGGCGGGCGGACCGCGTGCATCATAGCGCCAGTGAAACCCGGCGGTGTGATGAGTGAAAGGGGCGCGGAACCACAGGTCCCGCTCCGGCCCCATCAGGGGCAATGGCAACTCGACCGCCTGATGCGCCGCCAGCGGCGGGTGTGAGGCGAAGGGGCAATGTCGATTGCTGTGGTCGTCCTCTTCATGCGCTGGCGTATCATCATCGAGTTCGACCCACATCTCCTGTGGGCCGTCCCCGGTACAGAGCACAAGCAGCATCTTGCCGTCCTGCGCCGACATCGGCATCCAGCCCGCCGGAACCAGTCCGGCGATCAGGATGGCCAGCAGGCCCCAGTATGGCACAAGGCGGCGCAGAGGCTTAGTCCAGATGCGCGATGATGGATCGCAGGGTGGCGATGCCATCGCCCTTTTCCGAGGAGGTCAGCACGATCTCGGGATAGGCTGCGGGATGTTTGGACAGCGCCTCGCGCACCTGATCGAGGATCTTGGCGCGGTCCTTGTCCTTGACCTTGTCGGCCTTGGTCATCACCACCTGGAACGTCACGGCAGAGGTGTCCAGCAGCTTCATGATCTCTTCATCGACCTTCTTCACGCCATGGCGGGTGTCGATCAGCACAAAGGCGCGGCGCAGGGTTTGGCGGCCGGAAAGATACTGTTTCAGAAGGCGCTGCCATTTCTCCACCACCGCCAGCGGCGCATTGGCATAGCCATAGCCGGGCAGGTCAACGAGGTAGAGCTCTGGCCCTTGGGTGAAGTAGTTGATTTCCTGCGTGCGTCCCGGTGTGTTCGAGGCACGGGCCAGGCCCTTGGTGCCGGTCAGCGCGTTGATCAGCGAGGATTTCCCGACATTGGAACGCCCGGCAAAGCAGACCTCCATCCGGTCTGCAGGCGGCAGGCCGGACATGGCGACCACGCCCTTTACGAATTCCGATTGCCCGGCAAAGAGCTTGCGCCCTGTTTCATGGGCGATGGCTTCGGGCTCTTCAGCGAGGGGGAAGGGCAATTGCATCAAAGAACCTCTATGGTGTCGGCGAGAGCGATTTCGCCATCGCACAGGACCTTGGCGCGGATGCCAAAATCGGTGTGACCCCAATGTTCGCGCAGGGCCTTGAGCGTATTGGCATCGCGCGCGCCGGTGTCGGGGTTTGTTTCCGTGGCGCGGCAGCGGGTGATCCGGTCGACCACCTGAAGGCGCACTGTGCCGATTTGCAGCGTCTTGCCGATCCAGTCGAATTCGGCGAACGGCTCGGTGCCATCAATCCAGAGATTGCCGCGAAAGCGACGCGGGTCCAGCTCTTGCCCCAGAGCGTCGCCAAGGGCGCGCAGGGAGGCGAGAGACAGAATGGAGAGTGCGGGGAAGCTTGCATCGGCCATGCCGCCCTCCGGGGCGGAAATCAGGCTGTGTGGCTGCGGACGCTCCGCCGGGTAGATCGGTTGGAGCCACTCCACAAGCCGGTCGCTGTCGCTGTCGCTGGCAGGGTTCAGGGTGATCTCACCCTGTTTCGGGTGGCGCAGGGTAATCCGGGTGCCCTCGGCATCGGTGCGGGTCTCGGCGGTCACGGCCATCAGTTCCGGACCGAAACAGCCCCGCGCAAAGTTGCGACAGGGCTGCCATGCGCCGGTATCTTCTGCCTTGCCCGTCAACACGGCCCAGGCCCTGTCCAAAGGCATGGGTCCGCCTGTTTCCAAACGGACCCCTGTGAGTGGTTCGGCCCCGATCCCCTTGATCGGGTGCCGCCACATTTGTTTGACAGTTGCTGTCATTCTTTCTCTGCCTTGGGCTTCTTCTTGAAGCTGGACTTGATGTTGCCAAAGACATCCGGCGAATACCCGTGCTTGCGCATGATCAGATACTGCTGGGTGAAGGTAATCACGTTGTTGGTGATCCAGTAGACCACGAGGCCCGACGCAAAACCACCCAGCATGAACATGAAGACCCAAGGCATCCAGGCAAAGATCATCGCCTGCGTTTCATCCGTGGGTGCCGGGTTCAGCTTTTGCTGCAGCCACATGGAGACACCGAGCAGGATCGGAAGGACGCCGATGAACACCAGCGCAAGGATCGAATCCACAGGCGGTGCCCCCCAGGGCAACAGGCCGAAGAGGTTGTAGAGCGACGTCGGATCGGGCGCAGAGAGGTCGCGGAAAACACCAAAGAAGGCCGAGTGGCGCAGCTCCAGCGTCACGAAGATCACCTTGTAGAGGGAGAAGAAGATCGGGATCTGGATCAGGATCGGCAGACAGCCTGCCGCCGGATTGACCTTCTCGCGCTTGTAAAGCTCCATCATCTCCTTCTGGACCTTCTGGCGGTCGTCACCCGCGCGTTCGCGCAGCTTTTCCATCTCCGGCTGCAGTTCTTTCATCCGCGCCATGGAGGCGTAGGATTTATAGGCCAGCGGGAAAACAAGGATCTTCAGGAGGAAGGTGAGCGCGATGATTGCGACGCCCATGTTGCCGATGGCAGCGTTGAGCCAGTGCAGCACCGCAAAGATCGGCTTGGTGAAGAAGAAGAACCAGCCCCAGTCGATGGAGTCGAGGAAGCCGTCGATACCGCCGCGCTCATACTCGCGGATGGTGGCCCATTCCTTGGCGCCGGCAAACAGCTGCGTGCTGGCAGCGGTGCTCTCGCCCGCGGCGAGCGTGACCGTCGGCAGCACCACATCGGTCTGATAGATGTCGCGGCGCTCGTCATATTTGGCAATGGAGCGGAAGGCGTCGCCGGGGCCTGGGATCAAGGTCGACATCCAGTAGTGACCGGTGAAGCCAATCCAGCCATTTTCGGTGACGGGCGTGACCTGAGCCCGCGAGCCGTCGCGCGGATCCGGGTCAAAGTCGGCCATGTCGTCATAGTCGATCTCGGCGAGTTCACCATCGGCCATGGCGACCACACCTTCATGCAGAATGAAGAAGTTTTCGAGGTTGGTCGGCAGGCCATGACGGGCAAGGGTGCCGTAGGGGGCCAGTGCGACAGAGCCGCCGGTCTGGTTGGTGACCGACTGGGTGATCGAGAACATGTAATCCGCGTCGATGGCGATTTCGCGGGTGAAGGTCAGCCCGTTGCCGTTGTCCCAGGTGAGGGTCACCGGGGTCTCCGGGGTCAGGGTCGCGCCGTCCTCTGCCTGCCACTCGGTATTTGCGGTGGGCACGTCTTCGATGCCGAGACCGGTGCCGGGGGCCCAGCCATAGAGCGCGTAATAGGCATTTGCGTCGCCTGCGGGCGACAGCAGGGTCACGATGGGCGAATCATCGTCCAGCGTCTCGCGGTAGTCTTTCAGCTTGAGGTCATCGATACGTCCGCCCGTGAGCGAGATGGAGCCTTCGACACGGGGGGTGTTGATCTCCAGGCGCGGTGTGTCCGCAACGGTCTGCGTTTCGGTGGCAGCCGCGTCGACCTCACCGGTTGCCGCACCTGCTGCGGGCGCGGCAGCAGGGGCTGATGTCCCGTCTGGGGCCGCGATGGTCTCTGCCACCTGGGCCTCCGGTTGCGGAGCCTCTTCCGGGGGAGGAAAGAAGAAGTACCAGCCGAGAATCACGAGGAAACTCAGAGCGGTTGCGAGCAGTAGATTCTTGTTCTGATCGTCCATCTGGACAGCCACCTCATGCATGCAAAGACAGGGTGTGGTTCAACAGAGGTCGGTCATGAAGGTCAAGGGAAATCCGGGCACGGCAAGGGTTGCAAGGGGGCGAATCCCCAAAAAACATTGGGAATCACGCGTCGAGCCGCATCAAGGCAGGTTTAGTGGCTCTGGCGGCCAATCACTGGAGCGTCCTGCAGTTTCGCCTCATGCGCCACCACCCAGTCCAGTGTTTGGTCGAAGGGCATCGGGCGTCCGATGCCAAAGCCCTGCACATGATCGCAGCCCAGTTGCGCCAGCAAAGCGTGCTCGCCTGCGGTCTCCACCCCTTCACCAAGGGTTTTCAGCTCCAGCCGTTCAGCCATGGTCAGAATCGCGGCAATCAGCTTCTGTTGTTCGGGGTCATGATCGGCCTTGGTCACGAAACTGCGGTCGATCTTGATTCGCGACACCCGGAACCGGCGCACGGATGCGATGGAGGCATGGCCCGTGCCAAAGTCATCGAGGTCGATCTGGCAGCCCATCTCTCCCAGCGCGGTGATGTTGCGGGCGACCACCTCGTCTGGTTGATCGGTGACCACGGTCTCCAGCACTTCGATCGTCAGCCGATCCGGGGTAAGGCCGAACCGGTCCAGCTCCCACCGGATGCGGTTTACCAGCGCCGGGTCACGCAACTCGTCAGTGGCGAAATTTACCCCGACAGAGGGTACATCCAAGTCTGCCGCATCCCAAGATTTGATCGCGATCAGCGCCTGCTGCACCATTTGCTGGCTCAGTTTCGGCAGCAGCCCGGCCTCTTCCAATGCAGGAAGGAAGACAGAAGGCGCGATCATGCCCTGGACCGGGTGAAACCAGCGTGCGAGCGCCTCAAAGCCAGAGACGCGACCTGTGTCAGTGCTGAGCTGCGGTTGGAACCAGGCCTGGATCATGCCGGATTCGAGAGCCTGTGCGGCTTCTTCCTTCAGCGTGTCGCCATGATTGAGATGAATGTGGGTGTCGCTGGAGAAGGCGCGGATGCTCGATGGTCCGACGCTGAGCGCCTCGTCCAGTGCGGCGACGGCACAGTCGAGCCAGCTGCTGGTTGCCCCCTTTGGGACGCGGTGACGCTGGCAGATGCCGATGGAGCAGGACACAAACAGCGAGGATCCGTCGAACGGAACAGGTTCCTCGATGCGCAACTGCAGCCGGCCGGCGAGCTGTATACAGAGTTCCAGATCCAGTTGCATGATCGGGGTGAGGCAAATGGCAAACCGGTTGCGGTCCAGTCGCGCCACCGTATCGCGGTGACGCACGACAGCGCCGATCCGTTCCACCACGCGCTGTACAACAACATCCCCCGCGTCTTGACCATGGGCGGCCAACAGCTCGTCGTAATCGTCGATCTCGATCACCAGCAGGGCGGATTTCAGTCCGCAGTCCTCGGTGCGGGCAAACACGTCCTTCACATGGCTGTCAAAGCCCGGGGCCACCATCAGGCCGGTCAGGCCGTCGCGACCGGGGGCAGGCCGCGTGGCGCGGGTGAAGCTGCCCAAGAGCGCCAGCGCAACCGGCAATCCCAAGGCAACCATCATCAGCGCGCGTTCGCCACCGAACCAGAAAGCCCCGAGCGTCATTGCAGGCAAGAAAGCCAGCATAGGCGGGCCGAACACCACCTGCGAGATTCCGTCCCTGGCCCGCTGAAGGAGACGTGAATTCGGGAGTTTCATAGCAGTGGGACCTTTCGACTTCGCCGGTGGCTCTGGCTTAGACTAGGGTCCGGGTCTGACCGAGGAGTTAACGCAGTTGCGGGATTTCCTCAGAATCGTCCATATCGTCGAAATTTTTAAGGGTCAGCCCTGTGAAATCAAAGAGTTTTGGATCCAGAAGATGCGACGGACGCGCATTCATCAGCGCTCTGAACATCACCTGACGACGTCCGGGGCTGTTTGATTCCCAACCATCGAGGATCTGTTTCACCTGCTGGCGCTGCAGCCCGTCCTGACTGCCGCAAAGATCGCAAGGGATGATGGGATAGTTCATCGACCGCGCAAATTTTTCGCAATCGGCCTCCGCCACATGGGCGAGTGGGCGGAACAGGAACAGGTCGCCTTCTTCATTGACCAGCTTGGGCGGCATGGTGGCGAGGCGGCCGCCATGGAAGAGGTTCATGAAGAACGTCTCCAGGATGTCATCCCGGTGATGGCCGAGCACAACCGCCGAGCAGCCTTCCTCGCGCGCGATGCGATAAAGGTTGCCGCGCCGCAGTCGCGAGCACAGCGCACAATAGGTCCGTCCGGCGGGGACCTTGTCGACAACGATGGAATAGGTGTCCTGATACTCGATCCGGTGCGGGACCTGCATTTTTTCCAGGAACTCCGGCAACACTGTCGCCGGGAACCCTGGCTGGCCCTGATCGAGGTTGCAGGCCAGGAGATCAACAGGCAGCAGTCCGCGCCATTTCAGCTCATGAAGTACGGCGAGCAGCGTATAGGAGTCCTTGCCGCCAGACAGGCAGACCAGCCACTTGGGAACGGAGCCGTCTTCGCGGTGTTCGACCATGCCGTATTGCTCCACCGCCTCGCGCGTCGCGCGCACGATCCGCTTGCGGAGCTTCTTGAACTCGGTGGTCTGTGGCGCGCCGTGAAACAGCGGGTGAATGTCGTCTTGATCCTGATCCAGCATATCCGCCGGGTAGCGCCTGTCTGAGCGCTTGCCAAGTAAAACCTGCATGGCTCGCTGCAAACTGATGCAAGTGTTTTCGATCCGGGGCGGGGTACCAAGCGTATCATAGGTATCGAACGCAAGGAGGGGTCAGGATGAAACTGCTATGGCGCGGCGTGGCTGCGAGTGTTGGTGTGGTTGCGCTCTTGGGGCTTGGCAGCTGCGGGCGGCCCTCTCTGGAGGATGCCAAGCTCAGCGATCGCCAGCTCAATCTTGAGGAATATTTTGACGGAAAAACAGTCGCATATGGGCAGTTCAAGGACCGGTTCGGCACCGTGCGCCGCCGCTTCAAGGTCGAGATCGACGGGGCGTGGGATGGCAAGACACTCACGTTGAAGGAACAGTTCGCTTATGCGGATGGAACCGCAGAGGTCCGCAACTGGAGCCTCACCAAGACCGGTGACGACAGCTGGACCGGAACAGCGCCGGGCGTGCAGGGGCAGGCCACCGGGCGCGAAGTGGGCGATACCTTCAACTGGACCTACACCATCGACCTGCCCATGCCGGACGGCGAGACTATGCGGGTCGCGTTTGATGACTGGATGTGGCTGCAGGAGGACGGGCGGCTGTTGAACATCGCCTATATGGAGCGGTTCGGGGTGACCCTCGGCGAGGTGACGATCTTCTTTGAGCAGCGCCCTTGAGGTCCCCCTTGATGTCGGGGTGAGAGTTGATCTTTAGGAATCGTGCTTGCAGCTGCAGTCATGGTCCGGATCGGCCCCCGGAACCGGATCATAGCCGGAGCTGCCAAAGGGGTGACAGCGCCCGATGCGGCGCAGCATCAGCCATGTGCCGCGAATAGGGCCGTGGCGCTCCAGTGCCTCCAGCGCGTAGGCTGAACAGGTGGGCTGATAGCGACAGTTGAAGCCCACCCAGGGACTGAACAACAGCCGATAGCCGCGCACGGGCAGTGCGATGAGGTGAGCAAGAAAGCGCATGGGGTCTGACATAGGGGGCTGCCGACGGGCGTGCAACCGCGCTTGATCGCGGCGTCTGGGTCTACATAGCCCAATGCTGGCGGAGACATGCCAATGCAGCCGAGGTGTGCGGAAGCGCGCGCGTTCGTCGGATGCGTTGAGGCGTTAGGACCTGTGGATCTTGCGCAGAGCGTAAAGGAAGTCTTTTTGCATCTGCTCGAAGGGACGCGTCGTGGTTTCTCCCGCGCGACCGATCAGCACGTAGTCCCAGCCGGGCTGGCCGTGATCCTGCAGCAGAAGCCGTGCGATTTCGCGCAGGCGGCGTTTGGCACGGTTTCGGGTGACCGCGTTGCCGACCTTCTTGGAGCAGGTATAACCCACGCGAAAGGGGCCGTCGTCATCACGCTTGCGCCCCTGCACCATCATCGACTGAGTGCCCTGCTTGCGCGCCCGGGCGGCAGCGATGAAATCACCGCGTTTGGTCAGGATCTCCATTCCCGCCCGCACCTTGGCCGGTCGGGCTGGGCGCGGCGCGCGCGTGGTCACGGTAGGGGATGCGACAGATGCGCAAACGGACACCGCCGGAGGCTGTGTCCCTTGGTCAGCAATGCCATCCATGGGAGCCTCCGGCGGTGTCATGTCCGTCAGAACCTGTCTCTGAGCGCGGTATTATGCGCTCAGGGACTTGCGGCCACGTGCGCGGCGCGAGTTCAGAATCTTGCGGCCGCCTTTGGTGGCCATGCGCGCACGGAAGCCGTGACGACGTTTGCGAACCAAGTTCGAAGGCTGAAAGGTGCGTTTCATCGCTCCGGTCTCCAATTATATATCATCGGGTACGGCGCGGAATGGCCCCCCGGGGTCTATCTCGAAGCCCGGTCTCTAGACGCCTGTCGCCGCTCTGTCAAACCCAATGGGCGCAATTTCCGCCTTGCCTGCCATATTTCCGTTAAAAAACGCGTTCTGCCACGGATGCGTCGCGGTAAATCATCAGGAAGCTGGCTGATATCACCTGCGCAGAGGGAATCACCAGCATGGAAATGTTTCAGTTTTGCTGTTCCCGGGGTCGGACGATCACGAAACAGCGGATTGCCTTCAAGCGGACGTGAGGGAGGCTGCGCCACTCTCGCCAGCACCACATCTTCGACGCTAGAGCAATGGGCATGATGACCATTCGGGGTAGCCCAGCGTGCGGCCCCCATCCCTGCAAGGATCTGACGACGATGGACGAGACACCAAGCAACCTTTCCCGCAAAAGCTGGCTTCGGCATGTGCCACTGGCGCTGGTGGGCCTCGTCGCCATCGTTGGAGCGGTCACATTGGGGGATGTGCTGTCCTTTGACACATTGCGTGACAACCGCGAGGCGCTGCTGGCGTTCCGGGACCAGAATTATGCGGTCATGGCACTGACCTTCCTTGCCGCCTATATCGTGATTGTTGCCTTTTCATTGCCGGGGGCGGCTGTGGCCTCGGTCACTGGCGGTTTCCTGTTTGGTCTGGTGGCAGGCACAGGAATCAACGTGCTTGCCGCCACCGTAGGTGCGATGGCAATCTTCCTCGCCGCCCGCTGGGGGCTAGGGGCGACGTTGTCGGCCAAAATGGAGGCAAGCGAGGGCCGTATCCACAAGCTCAAGACTGCGCTGCACGATGCAGAGGTCGAAGTGCTGCTTCTGTTGCGACTGGTGCCGGCGGTTCCTTTCTTTGTTGCCAACCTGCTGCCGGCGCTTGTTGGGGTGAAGATCTGGAATTTCTTCTGGACCACGGCGTTGGGGATCATACCCGGCGCCATTGTCTTTACCTGGATCGGGGTCGGGCTGGGCGAGGTGTTTGACCTTGGTGGCAGCCCGGATCTGAGCCTCTTGTGGGAGCCGCATGTGATGGGGCCGATCCTCGGACTATGCGCATTGGCGGCTCTGCCCATTCTGGTCAAAATGTTGCGCGGCAAGAAGGAACTTTGAAGAATGAAGTCGATTACCTGTGATCTCCTCGTCATCGGCGCAGGCTCTGGCGGGCTGTCTCTGGCAGCAGGGGCCAGCCAGATGGGCGCTGATGTGGTTTTGCTCGAAGCGCATAAGATGGGCGGTGATTGCCTGAACTACGGCTGCGTGCCCTCCAAGGCGCTGCTGGCCAGTGGCCATGTCGCCCATGCGCAGGCGCATGGGAGCGCCTTTGGTATAGAGGATCATGCGCCAGACGTGGATTACGCCGCCGCAAAGGGGCATGTGCAAGAGGTCATCGACACCATCGCGCCGGTGGACAGCCAAGACCGGTTCGAGGGCTTCGGGGTGCGCGTCATCCGCGAGACAGGGCGCTTTGTCAGTCGCACGGAGGTCGAGGCCGGTGATACCCGTATCCGGGCGCGCCGGATCGTTGTGGCCACCGGGTCAAGCCCGTTTGTCCCGCCGATCCCGGGGCTCGCGGATGTGGAGTACCTCACCAACGAGACGCTCTGGTCCCTGACGGATCGCCCCGACCACCTGATTGTCATCGGCGGCGGTCCCATCGGCATGGAAATGGCGCAGGCGCATCATCGCCTCGGCAGCAAGGTCACGGTGCTGGAGGCGCAAGACGCGCTGGGCAGGGATGATCCGGAGGCCGCGGCCTTTGTGCTCGACCACTTGCGCGGCGAGGGGATTGACGTGCGGGAGCAGACCTCGGCAGAGGCTGTCCGTCAGCAGGGCGACCAGATCGTGGTGGAAACCAGCGCCGGGCCTGTCACCGGCTCGCATCTGCTGGTGGCAGTCGGGCGGAAACCCAACACGGAGGGGCTGAACCTCGACGTGGCAGGGGTGGAAACCACCAAAACCGGCATTCAGGTGGGCGCAAACCTGCGGACGACCAACCCAAGGGTCTATGCCATCGGCGATGTGGCCGGGCAGGGGCAGTTCACCCATCTGGCGGGGTATCATGCCAGCGTCATCATCCGGTCGCTGTTGTTTGCGCTGCCTGCAAAGGCCAAGACGGCGCATATCCCGCGCGCCACTTATACTGACCCGGAAATCGCGCAGGTAGGCCTCACGGAGGCAGAGGCGCGGTCAGAATATGGCGGCAGGTTGGAGGTGGCGCGGTTCGACTACGGTCACAATGATCGCGCCATTGCCACCCGGCGGGCGACGGGTTTCATCAAGGTGATGGTGGTTGCGGGCCGCCCGGTCGGGGCCACCATTGCAGGTCATCAGGCGGGGGAGTTGATCGCCACATGGTCGCTGGCCATCGCCAATCGCCTCAAGATGAGCCAAATCGCCGCAATGATTGCACCTTATCCGACCATCGCGGAGCTTAACAAACGGGTCGCAGGCGCGTATTTCTCCCCGAGACTATTTGAGAATTCCGTCATAAAGCGGGTTGTCCGGTTCGTGCAGCGCTGGATACCCTGAGGCGAAAACGGGGACGCATGTTAAACACGCTTTCGGGCCGATTTCTGATCCTGACGACGGTCTTCGTGATGTTGGCCGAAGTGTTGATTTTTGTCCCCTCCATTTCCCGTTTCCGCCAGGACTATCTGGAGGACCGCCTGCAACGCGCTCAGATCGCCTCTCTGGCGTTGCTGGCAGACGATATGATCGAGAGCGATCTGGAAAAGGAACTGCTGGAAAACGCAGGCGTCTATAACGTGGTGCTGCGGCGCGACGAGATGCGACAGTTGGTGCTCTCCTCGCCGATCCCGCGGCCCATCGGCGCGACATTCGATCTGCGTGACGCCGGAGCGCTGATCCTGATCGGGGATGCGTTGACGCGTCTTTACACACCACAAAACGATATCATTCGGGTGATCGGCGCGCCGGTGCGGGATGCGGGGCTGCTGATCGAGATCACCATGCAGACCGCGCCGCTTCGGGCCGAGATGATCGACTACGGCTTGCGCATCTTGCTCCTGTCGGCGGTCATCTCGGTGCTGACGGCTGTCCTGCTGTTCATTGCGGTGCGCATGGTGCTGGTGAAACCCATCAAGGGGGTGATCGGCTATATGCAGCGCTACGCGGCGGCACCGGAGGATGCCCGCGGCATCATCACCCCCAAGGCCGGTGTGATCGAGCTGCGCGAAGCCGAGGAGGCGTTGCAGAAGTTGCAGATCGAGCTGACCCATGCGTTGAAGCAGCGGGAACGGCTGGCACAGCTCGGTGGTGCCGTGGCCAAGATCAGCCATGACTTGCGCAATATCCTGACCTCTGCCCAGCTGTTCACGGACCGGATCGAGATGAGCGAAGACCCTTTGGTGCGTCGTCTGGCACCAAAGCTGGTGAACTCCATCACCCGTGCGGTCTCCCTATGTGAAGGGACACTGGCGTTTGGCCGCGCAGAGGAGCCGTCCCCCACCTTCGGACGGGTCTGTCTGAGCGAGGTCGTGGATGATGTGGCAGAGAGCGAAAACCTTGCAGCCTCGGATGTGACGGTGGAAATCGTGAATGCGGTGCCGCTGCCAACTATGATCCGCTGTGACAAGGAACAGATCTTCCGGGTGATCATGAACCTCGTGCGCAATGCGCGTCAGGCGATCATTGCCACCGGTCGTGACGGGCGCATCACCGTGTCCTTGCGCGAAGACGAAAACGACTGGTGGATTGTGATTGATGACACCGGTCCGGGGCTGCCGAAGAAAGCGCAAGACAACCTCTTCACGCCGTTTCAGGGCGGTGCGCGCAAAGGCGGCTCCGGTCTTGGTCTTGCCATCGCGGC
Organism: Tritonibacter scottomollicae; assembly: GCF_032924845.1. NCBI lineage: Bacteria > Pseudomonadati > Pseudomonadota > Alphaproteobacteria > Rhodobacterales > Paracoccaceae > Tritonibacter > Tritonibacter scottomollicae. Next base: position 2,798,910 of record NZ_CP136704.1, on the reverse strand, counting down.
GGAGCTTGTCAAAGGGCACGGCGGACAGCTTGCGCTGATTGCAACGGGGGGCGAGGGGACCACCTTTGAGGTCTGCCTGCCAAAGGGCGACGGCGCGGTCTGAGGGTGTTCGCAGGCCTGTCGGATTTTTTTCCATTTTGGGGTTGCACCTCCCTCGGGCCAAGAGTAAACCCCGCAATTAGTGGACCGATAGCTCAGCTGGATAGAGTACTTGACTACGAATCAAGGGGTCGGGGGTTCGAATCCTCCTCGGTCCGCCACTTCCCCCTTTGTTGAACGTCAGACGAAATTGACCTAGGCGTCATAAACTGACCCAATCCACTGTTTTTGCCGTGTGGCTTGTTGCGTTGATCTGACCTTCCATTCGGAAAATCAGGACTGATTTGCAGGTTCAGTCGGCGAAGCCGCCTGTTCCTGCTGATCTGCCACGTGGCGAACGCGGGAGGGGGCGAGGCAATGCTATTCGACCGGGTTGGTGCGGCCCGCAGGCGTAGCCGAGGACACGGCCCGGTCTAATCGGATTGCCCGAGGGGGAGGGCAGCGCCCTCTCCCTGACGGCCAGGGGCGTTTGGCTTGTCCAAACCCCGCTGGCCCACAAAACAGAAGCGGCGGGGCCATCAGCCCCGCCTCAGTGTTGCGGTCATTCAATTTTGAAAACTGAGTTCACAGGTTGCGGGACTTAATCGCTAGTGCTGATACCCGCATCAATGGCCGTAGCCAGCCCATTTCAAGACATTCACGCGAGGCGGATCGGTGCCAATGCTGCAGGCGCGAAGGAAACCAAAAGGTTTCCCAGGAGCGGACCTTCAGACTGTCTCGACAGATTGGAAAGATGCTGCGCCTCGCATGAATGTCAGCGAAGCGCAGACAGCGGACTTTGCAAACTCGATAAATTGGCGCAACCCGCTGAGGTTTTCTGCTGGGTACAGCCCGCCGTTCCTGCCATTCGCTGCAGCCGCGAGTTTCTGAAGCCGGTGAGCACCCAGAATGCCTGTACCTCTCAGAGGTTTCAAAGGTCTCAGCCTGCCCTTTTCTACATTTGTCTAAAGTGCATTATGAGGAACTGTTGCATGCTCAGGCGTGAAAAACTCAATCCGGGATCCACACGAATTCTCCGGCTGACACGAAAGAAACTACCATACTCAAGCCGACCATCTATCTCGACACTTCATCTTGGAATCATCTCCTCAGTGGCAAGATGACTTCGCTTGGCGGGGTCATGGGTAGGCCGGATTTGTGCATTCCATGTTATTCCACTCAAAGTATCGAAGAACTTCTTGGGGCACGCGACGAAAAGAAAAGAACCGCTTTGGATCTGCAACTTGACGCGGTTGGTGCCAAGTGTCTTGAGACACTCTCGGAAACCGAAGGCGGTATGCCGACGGGCTACACGATAAGTGTTAAGGACCGCGAGCAACGAGGCCAAATCTATGACGATATGCAGAGGTTCTCATCCGTCGGCGGCTTCGGTCTTGGCGATCTGCTTCAAAAAAGCATCGGCGGGATTTCCTCGTTGCCCTACGATGATATTCTAAGGAAGGCACAGGAAGACATCGAGTGTCTGCTAGATCTTGATGTGTCAGGGTTGCCCCTCGAACTGGCTGACACCCTGTTAGACGCAGCGGCGAACATGAAGGAACGGGCACGTCAAAATCAACATGAGCTTCACGAGCTAATGAAACTCCAGGACGATTTCAGACTTCAACAGTTGGCCCCTGCTAGCATCAACAACTTTACGGGGTCAGGGGCGTTTGAAAGGATCATTGAGACCGCAAGGTCCCAAGAGGGCACCTTGGCCTTGGTAGAAGAATTCCTCAACAAGCCTACACGAATACCCCCGAAGCGCGCCGATGCGCACCTTGGCACCCCATGTTGGGAACAAGTCTTTAGAAGTTCCCATTTGCTATTCCTGCTAGGCTATTGGCGGGAGCCAAAGCATCGGAAAGACACAGAGCGCGCGCGCGTCGATTTCTCTGGCGGCCAAGCCGACATTTCCCACATTTCAAATGCATTCTTTTGCAGTGTTTTCCACACTTCAGATAAGCCTCAAGCCCAGCTCGCGGCGGCTGTGTATGACCACCTCAACGTCCCGACAGCCGTTATCCTATACGCCCCCAAAAACGATGTTGAAACTGTGCTCTACACACCGACACGCATTCAGGTAATTGATGAGTGAGGTCCGAAACCTAACGCAATTTAGTATTCTGACGCTTATATGCGTGACAGAGACAGGCAAGGGAGCGTCACGTAATTGCAGCTTTGGCGACTTCCTGTCCCATGAATTCGGAGGCCATCAAATAAAGAAATTGTGTCGGCTGGTTTGAGAAGAATTCGAAAACAAATGGACCGATGGAACTCTTCAATATTTGGTCGAACTGTTCTGGTTTGTAACGCGTTATCGATCCAAAGAAGAAAGTAGCAAGGTAGATGGTCAAAAGTTGGTTTAACAGGACCTGCCTAGTAGTTGGGAGATAGATATAGTATTTTCGGTAGGGTGGATAGGAAGTCACGCTTCGCCAAAGACGTTGTCGTGCATCGTTGCTGATCAGAGAAAGCACTTGGGAGGGACGGTGCCCGTAGTGTCTCGTGGCAGTAGTTTCGGCTTCGATGATGCGCCGACCGTCAATTGTGGCTGAACATTTCACATTTCGCCACGTCCCTGCTGTGCCGAGGTTCTTGGAAAGGTCGGTTAGTCCATAACCGAGGCGGGTGAAGTCGTCTGCGTAAGCCCGGACCCGAAGCCAAACCTCCTGATCCGCTGTATCTTGCATATACTCAATCCGTTCCAAACTAATAAATTTTTCTTTTACAGCATCAGCTTGACAGTAGATTCGGTGACCGATCAGTACTTGAGCGAGGAAATCCTGTGAGCGAACTTCAACGCTTGTCTTTGGCGCGACCGGTGTTGGCAAGGGCGCCCCAATAGCTTGTGCGAACATGACGAAGGCACTGCCTCCGGGGTTCTTGGTAATGTCGATTGATACAGTTCCGTGTATCGCGCCTGGCGTTGTCGGGAGCTTTTCTGAGAGGCCATGATGAACCCTTCCAAGCGGAGTGCCTTTGCGCGCCACCGACAGGCATTTTGCGAGGTTTAAAAATGAATAGTAGAGCAGCAACGGTTTTGCAGCGCTTACGTCCGAATTCTGGGCTGCGATGAAAAAGTCACGGCCCTGAACGAGAAAAGCAAGAGCTTGCCGTCGCGCATTCGTATCGGTCAACTTTTCCAATTTGTGCTGAATGATATTCCATGGCTCAGTCACAAATAAGCTGGAGTGGACGCCTTCGCGCTTGGTTCCCTGGAACGTTGGAAAGAATGAAAACGTTGCGGGGCGCTGCCTGATGTGTACCACTTCTCCAGCTCTCGCATCGACCAATTTCATAAATGCCTCCTCTAGATATCATCATACAGCTAAAGCCTGAAAAGAGGACCGCCATAAAGGAAATTCTTAGGAGTCATCCTTCATCGCAGATTGGTATCTTATTTTCAACGTACGCGCAGTTTCCTAGCTGCGCCGTTTGGCCTGCCTGGGCGGGCCACCTCAGCCGGGTTGTTAGGCTTCGCCGACCTTCGTGCGTGGCGAAACATCGCACCGGATAACCATGCAGTTCAGAAAGTCCGCTTCCAAGAAATTTTCCGTTGGACTTTGCGTCTGCAGCAGAGCCTTCGCTGCACCTCTCATGAATGTCGTGGTTGGGCTGCTGGCGTCATCTGGCAGCTTGAATGTGGTGCGGATCCGCTGCACCCTTGCAGCCGCACAGCCGCACAGCCGCACAGCCGCACCGCCGCAAGTCGGCTTGGAGCCCATACTTCCAAATGCTGCGCTGAGTTCGAAGGTCAGCTTACATGTGGCTGCGTGTTGACCAGCCAAACAGCTTCTTCTAAAAATACCTTCAACCGAGGAGTGCTCTGCCAGTGATCAAATAATTCCCAACTCATTCAGAAGCCGAATGGCTTTTAGGGAAATTATTTATCAGGAGCATCTCATGCATCCCATAATTTATGACGTTGCCATTTCGCTGGACGGTTTTATCTCCGGCGTGTCTGGAGACATATCGAAATTCGCGCCTGAAGGGCCTGTGGTAGACGACTACTTAAAGCGCCTTGAGACCTACAAAACGGCAATCATGGGCCGAAACACCTACGAGTTCGGGTACGATTTTGGCCTTAAACCCGGTCAAAACCCCTATCCACATATGAGGACAGTCGTTTTCTCCGACACTTTGGAGTTACCTGAACAGGCCGAAATCTCAGTTCTTCGCAGTCCTACACCTGAGGCGATTTTGTCATTGGCGCGCAACGCGAGTGGCCCGTGTATCTTTGCGGAGGTGGCGATTTCGCAGGGTGGATGCTGGACCACGGATTAATCGACCGGCTCATCCTCAAGCGCGCGCCGTGTGTCCTAGGGAGCGGCACACCTCTCTTTGGGGCGTGCGCTCGGCCCATAAGCATGTCTCGGATCAGGACTGAGACATATGAGAATGGGTATCTTCTCGAAGAGTTCGAAGCCTGATCGAGCTCAAGAAGCGGACAGTCTTTCATGAAGTGCGACTGTCCGCTTCGTCCGCTTCACCGACCTTCGTCCTCCGAAAATGCTGCGCCATAGACGAACGGCCGGTTTGGTGAAGCTGCGGCGCGGAAGCGGCGTGGTAGGTAGAAGGCGGCTCTGGGCCGCTAGTTTCTGGCGCAGGTAAACGAGCTTATCGATATACGCAGTCTTCTGGGTCAGAAATGCTTGACGTTTGGGTCAGAATTGGAAGACGCAGCCCTACCGTTCCCTCAGGTTTTGGCCGTTGATTGAGTCAAAGGTGTTCGACGTCCCACACCCTTGTTGAACGTCAGACGAAATTGACCTAGGCGTCATAAGCTGACCCAATCCACTGTTTTTGCCGTGTGGCTTGTTGCGTTGATCTGACCTTCCATTCGGAAAATCAGGGCTGATTTGCAGGTTCAGTCGGCGAAGCCGCCTGTTCCTGCTGATCTGCCACGTGGCGAACGCGGGAGGGGGCGAGGCAATGCTATTCGACCGGGTTGGTTCGGCCCGCAGGCGCAGCCGAGGACACGGCCCGGTCGAATCGGATTGCCCGAGGGGGAGGGCAGCGCCCTCTCCCTGACGGCCAGGGGCGTTTGGCTTGTCCAAATCCCACTGGCCCACAAAACAGAAGCGGCGGGGCCATCAGGTCCGCCTCCGTGTTGCGGTCATTCAATATTGAAAACTGAGTTCACAGGTTTGGGACTGAACCGCTAGTGCTGATACCCGCATCGATGACCGTAACCAGCCCGAACACGACACCCACGCAAGGTGCACCGATACCTTTGCTGCAAGCGCGAACGATCTCCTGAGAGCGGACCTTCGAACGGCTCCGATAACCAGGGCGATGCCGCGCTCAGCTCAGATGTCAGCAAAGCGCAGAGAGCGCCCTTTGCAGACTTGGCCGTTTCACGAAACGAACTGAGGTTTTGTGCTGCGGCCGCAGCACGCCAGTTTCTGCTGTTCGCTGCGGCCGCGAGGTTCTGAAACCGGTGAACTTACACAGTGCGGAGACTTTGTCGCGCAAATCGGTTTGTGAGCGCACTTCCCATTTCCCCGGACAGACTTGCCCTACGGGCACTGTGACAGGTTACCAATGGCGGTGTAGCCATTAATGACGGCGATGTGGATTTGGGGTTCGGCGATGGGCAGTTGCGACGACACCTATCTGCCCACCCGCACCGGGTAAAATCTCAGAGAGCTTCGCGATCAGTCAGCTTTCACACCGACCTCCGATTTAGTTTCACCTCAGAACTGATATTCCAGCCTGAAAGAGACCCCATAGCTGTCATATCCACTGGCTCCAATCCCGTCGTAGTAGGATTGGATTTGGAACTGTCCGCCATTCACCATCCTATGCATCATTCCCAGGTCGATACGGGCACGCCCCCCTTCGTAGTCAGGGCTAACCGATGCAGCATGCCCTGACCCGTTGACGAACGAACCAATGGCTTCGACGCCACCAGTCAGGGTCATCTCACCTTCCCCGGTGTAAAGGGGCATCGGGGCAACAAAAGCGAGCCCCGCCTCGATCTGCCCAAGCTCAACGGTCTGTTTAGGTATCCGGTTGCCGGGTGTGTCCGTATAAGCGGATTGAGCCTCTCGGGCATAAGATGCCTTCAGGCTTGGAATGAGATCGACCTCCCCGTAGTCCAGCACACCGGAAACCTGAAGCGAAGCGAGCAATCGATTGGTGTCAAACTTGTCGGTATACGTGCCGAATGGGGTGATTTTGTTTGAGGACTGCCCGTAGAACAGCCGTCCATCAAAGTAGAGGTCTTGCTCAGGAAGGCGAGCAACAAAATACGGACCAGCAAGCCAGCCGGCACCTTGGACTTTAGCCGCGCCATCTGTCTGATCCATGTGGTCAAACTGCAGCATGCCGCCAACAAGCAAGTTCGGATTGATCGTTATATGACTACCGATTGAGCCAAACAGATATGTCAGATCACGGTCGCTTTCATTCGTCCAAGAACCGTTCAACATCATCCAGACCGGAGCGTCCGACCGGTTGGCAAAGTTGAAGGTCCCCGTCCCTCGGGACACCTGACTATTGAGACGCCCGGTTTCCGATCCCAACAGCAAATGTGCGAGCTCCGGTTGGTTTTTAAGCAATAGATCAACACGTGATTGCATGAACTGAGAAATCTGGGTCTGTGTCTCAGTGATCGTCGTGTCCCTTACACTGAGTGTATTTGACATCTCATTGCCATTGCCTGCGGCATCTGTGGCAGCCCCTGCGGGAACAGAGACGGTGACATCACCTCCACCTGTTGCAGAAAGCGTCGCGACCCAGGCAGTACCTGTTCCGGACAAGGAGGTAAGCGTGGCATTGCTAAAGTTGAGTTCGGACCCGTGAAAACCCGTGACTGGTTCTGAGAATGCAATGCTAACGACCACGCGATCTCCGGCGGCCACCTGTGTCGAATTGGTCGTCAAGGTGACCGTAGGGGCTTCGTTGTCCGTGATGGTAACCGTAAAACTGACCTGTGTCGCAACATTGCCCGCACTGTCTGTTGCGTCCATCGTCACCGTGGTCACACCAAGAGGGAAAACATGTGGCCCGGTCAGAATGGTACTGCCTGCACGATAGGTAATGGACGGTGTGGGGCCGCTGTTATCGGTGACCGAACCCAAATTGGTGACATCCAATGTGGCGGTATTTGCGCCAGCATCGGTGGGCGCGGATTGAGCACCGGGTGTTGTGATCACCGGCACTTCACCATCCGTCACGGTAACCGTAAAGCTCTGTTGAGCCGCCGCATTGCCCGCCCCGTCAGAGGCATCCATCGTCACCGTGGTCACCCCAACCGGAAAGGCATGAGCCCCGGAAAGAGGCGTGCCGCCAATGGCATAGGTAATGGTTGGCGTGGTGCCGCTATTGTCCGTGACCGACCCCAGTGACGTGACATCCAGCGTCGCGGTATTTGCGCCAGCATCGGTGGGCGCGGATTGAGCACCGGGTGTTGTGATCACCGGCACTTCACCATCCGTCACGGTAACCGTAAAGCTCTGTTGAGCCGCCGCATTGCCCGCCCCGTCAGAGGCATCCATCGTCACCGTGGTCACCCCAACCGGAAAGGCATGAGCCCCGGAAAGAGGCGTGCCGCCAATGGCATAGGTAATGGTTGGCGTGGTGCCGCTATTGTCCGTGACCGACCCCAGTGACGTGACATCCAGCGTCGCGGTATTTGCGCCAGCATCGGTGGGTGCGGATTGCGCACCGGGTGCTGTGATCACCGGCACTTCACCATCCGTCACGGTGACCGTAAAGCTCTGCTGCGCCGCCGCATTGCCCGCCCCGTCAGAGGCATCCATCGTCACCGTGGTCACCCCAACCGGAAAGGCATGAGCCCCGGAAAGAGGCGTGCCGCCAATGGCATAGGTAATGGTTGGCGTGGTGCCGCTATTGTCCGTGACCGACCCCAGTGACGTGACATCCAGCGTCGCGGTATTTGCGCCAGCATCGGTGGGTGCGGATTGCGCACCGGGTGCTGTGATCACCGGCACTTCACCATCCGTCACGGTGACCGTAAAGCTCTGCTGCGCCGCCGCATTGCCCGCCCCGTCAGAGGCATCCATCGTCACCGTGGTCACCCCAATCGGAAAGGCATAAGCCCCGGAAAGAGGCGTGCCGCCAATGGCATAGGTAATGGCTGGCGTGGTGCCGCTATTGTCCGTGACCGACCCCAGCGACGTGACATCCAGCGTCGCGGTATTTGCGCCAGCATCGGTGGGCGCGGATTGCGCACCGGGTGCTGTGATCACCGGCACTTCACCATCCGTCACGGTGACCGTAAAGCTCTGTTGCGTCGCCGCATTGCCCGCCCCGTCAGAGGCATCCATCGTCACCGTGGTCACCCCAACCGGAAAGGCATGAGCCCCGGAAAGAGGCGTGCCGCCAATGGCATAGGTAATGGTTGGCGTGGTGCCGCTATTGTCCGTGACCGACCCCAGTGACGTGACATCCAGCGTCGCGGTATTTGCGCCAGCATCGGTGGGCGCGGATTGAGCACCGGGTGTTGTGATCACCGGCACTTCACCATCCGTCACGGTAACCGTAAAGCTCTGTTGAGCCGCCGCATTGCCCGCCCCGTCAGAGGCATCCATCGTCACCGTGGTCACCCCAACCGGAAAGGCATGAGCCCCGGAAAGAGGCGTGCCGCCAATGGCATAGGTAATGGCTGGCGTGGTGCCGCTATTGTCCGTGACCGACCCCAGCGACGTGACATCCAGCGTCGCGGTATTTGCGCCAGCATCGGTGGGCGCGGATTGAGCACCGGGTGTTGTGATCACCGGCACTTCACCATCCGTCACGGTAACCGTAAAGCTCTGTTGAGCCGCCGCATTGCCCGCCCCGTCAGAGGCATCCATCGTCACCGTGGTCACCCCAACCGGAAAGGCATGAGCCCCGGAAAGAGGCGTGCCGCCAATGGCATAGGTAATGGTTGGCGTGGTGCCGCTATTGTCCGTGACCGACCCCAGTGACGTGACATCCAGCGTCGCGGTATTTGCGCCAGCATCGGTGGGTGCGGATTGCGCACCGGGTGCTGTGATCACCGGCACTTCACCATCCGTCACGGTGACCGTAAAGCTCTGCTGCGCCGCCGCATTGCCCGCCCCGTCAGAGGCATCCATCGTCACCGTGGTCACCCCAACCGGAAAGGCATGAGCCCCGGAAAGAGGCGTGCCGCCAATGGCATAGGTAATGGTTGGCGTGGTGCCGCTATTGTCCGTGACCGACCCCAGTGACGTGACATCCAGCGTCGCGGTATTTGCGCCAGCATCGGTGGGTGCGGATTGCGCACCGGGTGTTGTGATCACCGGCACTTCACCATCCGTCACGGTGACCGTAAAGCTCTGCTGCGCCGCCGCATTGCCCGCCCCGTCAGAGGCATCCATCGTCACCGTGGTCACCCCAATCGGAAAGGCATAAGCCCCGGAAAGAGGCGTGCCGCCAATGGCATAGGTAATGGCTGGCGTGCTGCCGCTATTGTCCGTGACCGACCCCAGCGACGTGACATCCAGCGTCGCGGTATTTGCGCCAGCATCGGTGGGCGCGGATTGCGCACCGGGTGCTGTGATCACCGGCACTTCACCATCCGTCACGGTGACCGTAAAGCTCTGCTGCGCCGCCGCATTGCCCGCCCCGTCAGAGGCATCCATCGTCACCGTGGTCGCCCCAATCGGAAAGGCATGAGCCCCGGAAAGAGGCGTGCCGCCAATGGCATAGGTAATGGCTGGCGTGGTGCCGCTGTTGTCCGTGACCGCCCCCAGTGACGTAACATCCAGCATCGCGGTATTTGCGCCAGCATCGGTGGGTGCGGATTGAGGACCGGGGGCTGTGATCACCGGCACTTCACTATCCGTCACGGTGACCGTAAAGCTCTGCTGCGCCGCCGCATTGCCCGCCCCGTCAGAGGCATCCATCGTCACCGTGGTCACCCCAATCGGAAAGGCATGAGCCCCGGAAAGAGGCGTGCCGCCAATGGCATAAGTAATGGTTGGCGTGGTGCCGCTATTGTCCGTGACCGACCCCAGTGACGTGACATCCAGCGTCGCGGTATTTGCGCCAGCATCGGTGGGCGCGGATTGCGCACCGGGTGTTGTGATCACCGGCGGCTCTGTGTCGGTGACGCTTATTGAGATATTTAGTGTACCTTCAGTGTAGAATGGAGAAACCGCTGGCCCGGTCGCAACAGCATTGCAGGTTCCGACACCCACCATATTCAGTGTTAACCCAGACGCCGTACACACGCTGGATGTATTGCTGGCCAATGAGGGCGTCACCCCAGACGGTGTCACCAACGCAAGCGGGACAGAGCTGCCTTCAGCTGCCGTGGTCGGTGCGCTACCACTTGAGAAATACGGTGTGTTGGGGCTCGGATCGGCGGCGGACACGTTGTAATACAACGTGATCGAGCTTCCCGTCGTGAGCGTAATGGTACCCGCCGCCGTCACCGATGTGTCACCCGCTGTTGTGGTATAAGTGCCGGTGCAGGTAATGGTCGAATTGAGACCAGCACTTGTGGGAGAGCAGCTAAGCATCGGCCCCACACTATTGGATACACTCACTGCCGAGACCGCGGAATTGTGGGTATTTATCGCCACCGTAAAGGTAATCGTCTCACCAGATCCGGAAAAATTACTCGGTGAAGCTGTCTGGCTGGTTATGTATTGTGCCTGAGCAGGTGCGCAAAAAATGAGCACGACCCACAGTGCTGCCAACTGACTAACGCGCCAGAACGATTGAAAAATCGACATTGATAAATTCACTTATTGTCCTCACCTGAAATCATGCAAGAGTGGCGTGTTGTTTGAGTTGAGCAGTAAAAACCCCAGTGCCGCTTGCCTGCTGATCGTGTTTCATTTTGTGCGTTGGCTCTCTCCCATGACCGATCCGGCACGCTGCATTCGCACACAGCGTTTGGTGGTCCTTGACCAGAGCGGTCGCGCGCAATGGTTCTGAGGAGAGCATTAGAGATCGGCTTGAGAACAGGGCCGCAAGCCTGAAGGCGACCCAAGGCTCCACCTGCGAAGATGCCTTGATCCCAAAACCGAGTATGAATCTTAATTCCGTCCAAACTGACAACCCTGCAAAGCATATGGATCCGCCAATAGCGGAAGCACAAACCAAACAGCCTGTTGTCTGCGCCGACACGGATCTCTCCGCAGGATCATCCCAAGGGTCAGCATCTATGTGGTGCGGCTAATTTTACACCACGTCTTCTCAGACTGTTGCCAGAAAAGCCAAACAGCGTGTGCTATGTCAAAACTGTGGCATCAAAAATTTTCTGACAGTTTTTCGGAGCTGCATTTTTACAACACGAAAGCTATTCAGAATAACTTGACCGAAAGTAGCCGCATATACAGCACTGAGCTAGTCCACTATGAGCGTGCATCAGCGATGAACGATAGGAAAGCGATTTGCGGTTGCAGAAATTCGAAGGTGCAGTCAACTACAGCTATGAGCCGGTCAAGCCCTCGGGCCTTGCTGGCCGCTCCGGCCCTGCAAAGCTCACTTTCTGCGCTGCAACTGGTGCTAGCCGTAGCATTCCGAGCAATGCGCTAGGTCGTCTGAGCGTCTGCTGACGGTGAGAACTCCAGAATTTTCGCACGCGCAGTATCGTTGAACTTGGCGTTCTTTGAGTTTCCGCTAATGGGATGTACCGGCTGCTTCACCCAGCAGGTTAGGCTGAGCCTATTTCACCTGCAGATAGGAGAAGTAGCATGGCGAAGACAGATTTTGACGAGTTGATGTCGATTGGAATCGATATCGGCAAAGATACGTTCCACCTTGTTGGCTTTGACCACGATGGGCAGCGTGTCCCGCGCAAACAGATCAAGCGATTGGCGTTGGTAGCAACATTCGAGAAGCTGCCGCGCTGTATTGTCGGCATGGAGGCGTGTTTGAGCGCCCATTTTGTCAGCCGCACATTACGGCAGATGGGGTTCGAACCTTGGATTATTCCTGCGATCTATGTGAAACCTTTCACCAAGGGTCAGAAGAATGACTACAACGATGCAGAAGCTATTGCCGAGGCGGCGCTTCGGCCCAACTTGCAAACCGTTTCCGAGAAGAGCCAGGAGCAGCTTGATCTACAAGCTCTACATCGCGTCCGGTCGCGGCTTGTGTCTCGCCGGACAGCGACCATCAATCAGATCCGCGCCTTCTTGATTGAACAGAGCATCACTGTTCGCAAAGGTCTGCGCGCTTTGAGGAACTCGTTCGAGGCGATCCTCGCAGAGCGTAAAGGCGAGATATCGCCGCGAATGCGCTCGATTTTGATCGGCCTTTACGGCGATTGGGTGTGGATGGACGACCGCATCGACAAGATGTCGGCAGAGATCGAAGAAATTAGTCGAACCGAAGAGAACTGCGTCAACGTCATGTCGGTGCCGGGCATTGGCCCGATGATCTCGACGGCGATGGTTGCAGCGATCGGTGAAGGAGAAGCGTTTGATCGCGGGCGCGACTTTGCGGCGTGGGTGGGTTTGGTCCCCAGGCAATACAGCACCGGAGGACGAACGGTCCTTGGACGCATATCGAAGCGCGGCAGCAGGTATCTGAGGATGCTGTTCGTTCAAGCGGCGAAGATCATCATGATGCGACCGCATCGTTGGCCGGACTTCAGCTTCGGTGCTTGGCTGGCACGAGCTTGCGAACGCATGCATCGCAACAAGGCCGCCGTCGTCCTCGCAAACAAGTTGGCGCGGATGGCCTGGAGCATTCTGAGACACAAAACGGTGTTTGATGCGCCGAGAGATGAGGTTGCCATCGGCATTTAGCGTCCCAAGGCAATCCAAAGGAGTTCGCGATAGATCGAAAGCATGGAACGGAAATAATACGCCCCCAGAATCTGACAGCCCGAATGGTCATAGTCGACCTGTCCGCTAATGAGATCACGGCGCGTGCGTAACCCCAACAAGGCCACGACCCGCGTGTCGACCAACAGGCCGGATACATATCTGCGACTTCCGAGAACATGCCAGAAATCATTTGCGAATAGCAGCCGGTACATACATTGGGCTGGCTGGCGTCATCCAGTGGCTCGGTTGGGGTGTGACCTTGCTGCGCCCCTGCCGCCGCACCGCCGCAAGGCCGTTCTGAGCCCAGTTCGAGCGATGCTGCACTATGCACGGATGACCAAATGTTGCGCAAAACTGCCGTTGGCGGCGCAGGTCAACTCAGCTCGTTGATTTTCTGCAGTTGCGGACGAGAAGCGTCACTGTTCCGCTAAGCCGCCATCCAGCGCGAAGGTCATGAAAATTCATTGGCGGCCCATAAGCTTTTGAAAAACCGGCCATTCGTTGAAGGTGCTCCCCTGGATGGTTGCCCTGAGATTTCACGCCGAACGCGATGCTAGAACGACGTTGGCGCTATGGGGGAAACGAAGCGCGGAACCATCATACCAAGTTCCGAACCCCTTTAGGATATCGTCGTGCAGTGTCGCTCTGTCAGCGGGGGTCATTGCCGCTATGCGGTCGGCAACCGGAGTGGCCATCATCAATCCGTTCACAAATGCGGACCCATCTTCAGCTTCAAGATCAAGAACAACTTTCTCAACGGCGACCTGCCCGAAACCTGCGCCTTCGAATACAGACCGCATCTCATCGGGATCAGGAAAGCCACAAACGGCACGGATCGCTCCGGTTGTTTCTTCGCCAAAATGCCTGCCAAAGGCGGTAACCTGTGCCTGCATTAAAGGATTTTCCTCCAACCCACGCGCCGTGCAAAACACAGCCTGGCCACCTGGCTTTATGACCCGCAAACACTCGGACAGCGCGCCGAGCTTGTCTGGAAAGAATTGAAGGCCTTGCTGACATATGACAACATCAAAACTTTCATCATCGAAAGGCAGGCGTTGTGCATCTGCCGAATGGAACGTTGCGTCCAGCCCTGCCGAGCGTTCTTTTGCCACTGCCAACATGCCAAGATTGATGTCACCGCCAGTCGCCGTGACACCGGATTGTGCTGCCAGTCGCGCGACAATGCCTGTTCCGCACGCAAGGTCGAGAAGACTGTCGCCGGAGGCAAGGTCGGCGCGCACAATTACGTCGTTGGCCCACGGCGCAAAAATGACGGGTACGAGGTATTCTTCGTATCGTTCGGCCATGTTGCCGCTGAGTTGCCATTCCGTGTTTGTCATGTTCTGCCCCTCTCAGCTCTGAACATTCAAATTTTCTTCGCATTGTCTTTTTGCAGCCATGCATTCTGCCATCAGATGAAGTGAAGGCTGTGTCCTATCTCTGTTGGGTGGCTTCTTCCTGCCAGGCGTCCGCCCTCTGCCGGACTTCATCCGGAATGTCCGCTGCTCTGCGTGTTTCCAGACTCAGCATCACACATTTGAACACTGTTTCAAACGCCGTTGCATCGTCTTCGGACCTTACAAGCCGGTGCCGGAAAGTGATGGATTTGGCACCCATCTCAATGATCGATGTCTCCAGCCGAATTGCATCACCTGCAGACAGCTCGGATCGAAAATCGCTTTCGGCATGTACGACTGCAAACGACAGCCTGCGACCCGAGTGCATGTCACTGGCCGTCAACCCCATCTCTGATTGAATGGCGAAAACACCGTCTGAACAGGCGGCAAAGTATCTCGAAACATTCATGTGACCCAGAAAATCACAATCTGCAGGATCAACGACAGAGCGGAAGGAAGTCATCGCAGCCATCCCATAGTTCCTTTCTGTTTTGGCAGATAGTTTTACACGTAGAAACATCATATGTCATGTTGCGTGCCAGACGATCGTTCAAATGATCGATCTCCTGCGAGACCACAAACAATGGAGAAGGCGATGCCATCCATCGATATCCAAGTTCTAGAAGGTGTATTTTCGGCGGAGGAGAAAGCCGAGATCATCCGAAAGGTGACAGACGCATTTGGCGAAGTCGCGGGTCAGACCATCAGGGCCGGGACGTCCGTCCGCGTACATGAAGTGAGCAGCGGTTCGTGGGGTTACGCCGGAAATATCCTGACAACCGAAGATGCTTTGGAGATGCGCGCACGCGATTGAACGGCCGCTTTCCTTACTGCGACGAAGCAAACCAAGGTTGCTGAAGTTGGTCACACAAGATCACGAAGTGGATCTTTCATAGGTAGCGATGTCGCAATGCGCTTAAACCAGCCATTGGGCGGGCAAGACACAATGACTGGTCAGTCCGCCCTGCCGACCTTCATCCTCCGAAAATGCTGCGCGATGGACGAATGGCCGGTCTAGTGAAGCTGCGGCGCGGCGATCAGCCAGGGATTGAAAGGCCGGTGTGGGCCGTTCACCCCATCAAGGTGGCCCTGCTGCATGGACTTTGCAAAGGTCACTAACTGCGCTTCGCGGTCACTCGTGCCTGATGCAGCATCAACCAGGTCCGCCACCGGCTGCTGAACGGCGGCTTTCGGGGAGCTTTTCTCACTTGCAGCAGAGACTTCGCCGCGCCTGGTTCGAATGTCGCGATTGGGCTGACAGCGGAAATCTAGCGTCTGGAAACTGGTGCGGAAACGCTGCGACACTGCTGCCGCACCGCCGCATGTCGGGTTTGAGCCCAGAGCCACCGATGCTGCGCGGCGCACGAATGGCCGCTGCCCATTTTGGCGTATTTCAGCGCAAATTTGAACCGATCAAGTCAGTAGCGGCCTGTTTCGCTTGCATGTCCGCCAGCATCCGAACGCGCGGTTCATGGCGCTTGCGATACAGAAATCCAGCCCAGAGTGCGAAGGCCCAAGACATCCAGCCCGCGTCGATTTCAATGACGTCACGCAGCCGGGACCCCGATGGCTGCGGTTCGACGGTTAGCGTGTGGCACCACGCCTTGACGCCTGCGCCCTTTTCGAAAGACCTTAGTATCATGGCGTTATCATCGCATTCCAGGACTTCCATGAAGTACGGCTGAGGTGGCAACTTGCCGAACAGCGACACCTGCACAGTGATATTCTGTCCCTGATGCACGCGACCGCTCGGCAAGCCTTCGAAGGTGACAACGCCTTTCATGATCTCTTTGAGAACATCGAGGTCCGTTGCCAACGCCCAGACAACCTTTGCCGGGGCAGCGTATTCGTGCTCTAGGGTCACGGTCTTCATAGAAGCTCCAATAGCCTATTAAGTTTTGCCTGCTTGATAAAACGAAACCGGGCATCGACGCAACGAAGTGGATGGCTTCTTTGTCCGCTCAGCTGACCTTGACCTCCGGTCTCAGTGCCAATTTGGTGTGCTGGCGAGGCGAGCGGCGGGTGAGAGCCCAGAGTGCAAGAGTTCTGCATTGCGGCTAAGGTCTGCTAACGAACAACTCGCAATACAACATTCGAACTTGAGCTGGCGATAAGATCACTCGCCCCGATTTTGTCGTTGAGACGTGTCAACGCTGCTACGTCTTGAACGATACATCTGACCAATGCGTCTAACTCGCCTGACAAGGAAGTCACTTCCTGAACACCTTCGAGAGAAGCCATCCAACTTAGGGTCAGGACACATAGCCAGAAAATGACGGTGGCAGCGAGCGCGATGGCGGACAGAAAGACCTTCGGACACCTGTCGTAGCGAGTTGCGAAGCGTCGCCAGTCCTTGAGCCTTCCGAACATGATCTCGGTTCGGTTGCGGCGTTTGTATCGCCGTTTGTCATACTTGACGGGTGTTTTACGTTGCTTTCTCCCTGGGATGCAGGCGCGTATCCCCTTGTCTTCCAAAGCTTCTCGGAACCAATCAGCGTCATAACCGCGATCCCCGAGCAACCATTCGGCATCCGGCAGGCTGCTTACCAATGCCCGTGCTCCGATGTAGTCGCTGACCTGTCCAGCAGTTACGAACAGGTTGATTGGGCGTCCCTGGCTGTCGCAGATGGCGTGCAACTTTGTGTTCATCCCACCCTTGGTGCGACCGATCAGGTGTCCGCGCCCCCCTTTTTGACGCCCATGCTGGTCGCGGTGCGGTGTACCTTCAGGTAGGTCGCGTCGATCATGACGGTCTTCTCTTCGCTGTGTTCAGCCGACAATCCAACCATCATCTGAGCGAAGATGCCCTTGTCGCTCCATCGTTTTCAGCGGTTGTACAGGGTCTTGTGCGTCCCTCCAGCGCAACCCATTGCGGTTGATGAAGATAATGCCGCTCAACACACGCCGATCATCGACGCGTGGCTTGCCGTGGGACTTTGGGAAGTAGGGCTCAAGACGCGCCATCTGCGCGTCGTTCAACCAGAAGAGATCAGACATGTCACCGCTCGTTTTTCGAACGCTGACTCAAGCCACAAGACGGAAATCAATGGGTCCTGACCCTAAATACAGGGCCTGACAAAGAGGGGTATGCGGGAGTTTTGGTATACTCGCCGAGTCTGGCACAGCTGGAAGAAGGTACATTTGGGGACTATAAATAACAGCCATTACTATTATCACCCGGTCGTTCCACCCAGATGCCAACTTCGGCGCTGGCGGCCTTGGATTTGAAGGCGATGACCGCGACTTCTCATTTGACAAGAATGTGACGGCTCGAATTTACCATATTATGCCCATCATCAGGCCGTAGGCGCAAAAGGGGGGCCGCCGAAGCAGAGACTTGGCCATTCAAGTGGTGCCGCGCTCGCCCGGTGAGTTGATCCGTGTCAGCCGCGCGCCAGGACCTGATCCATATAGGTCATCATCTGCCCGACCTCCTGCTGCAGGTCGCTGATGAAGGCGCGGCTGACCATCGAAGGGGTGGCATAGCCGGGTGTCAGGATCGAAACCCCGGCTGATACCCTTGGCCGGAAACGGCGGATCACCAACTGGTCTGCCTCCGGAGCCTGCAAGATGTGGCTGTATGCGGTGATCATGTCGCAGATCATCCCGCAGGCTCCCGCCGCTACGAAGGTCAACCCCGGCAGAAACGTGCGCAGTTCGAACCGCTTGTTGAAGCGCACGCCCGCCTCGCGGAATACGGTCTCGGTGCGCAGGGCAGTGCCGTGATGGTCGAACAGCGCCGCCATCGGGCGGCCGTCCAGATCCGCTGGTGTGATCACCTCGGCGCTGCGCAAGGGATCACCCGCAGGCAGGATGCAGACGCATTCCAGCTCATAGTTCACCTGGTTGATCGAGGCCCTTGGCGCAGGCGTTTCGGCAAAGCCCATGTCGAACTGCTGCGAGGCGATCATATCCTCGATCACGTCCGACGACCGCATGATGAGCGACACCTGCAGATCGTCCTTGCCAACTAGAAAACGGGTCAGCAGGCGCGGCAGGAACACGCTGGAGGCTGCCGGATGGCAGGCAATCTTCAGTTTGCCGGACTGGAGCGCGCTGACCCGTTCGAGCGTGCGTTCGGTGCGCTCGACCCGGCTCAGGATATCCTCGCATTCTTCCAGAAAGAAATAGGCCTCCGGCGTCGGCGTCAGCTTGCCATGGGTACGCACAAACAGCGCGAAACCCAACTGGTCTTCCAGCGTCTGCACCATGGTGGAGACCGCCGGCTGGGTGCGCCCGACGGTGCGCGCCGCCTGGCTGATGGAACCGGAGCGCATGACCTCGCGAAACGTCGTCAACTGGCGCAGAGAGAGGGGCATTTGGCATAAGCTCAATTGATGGACCTAAAGATATTATCAAATTGATTTTATCCACACTGTCCAGTGTGATGTCCCGAAACCGCACAGACGGCGCAGCAACCGGGGGACACATGGACACATTTGCCAAATATCTGCTGACCGCATTGATCTGCCTCGTGGCACTGGGGCAATTCGTGCAGGTCATCACCCGCTATGTGCTGCAGGTGCCGGTGATGGGGCTGGAAGAAACCATGCTCTATCCGACCCTGTGGCTCTATATCCTCGGCTCGGTGAACGCCTCGCGCGAGAACACCCATATCCGCGCCAACGTGCTGGAGATCTTTGTCACCTCGCAGCGCGGCCACACCATTCTCGCCATCATCGGCGAGGTGATCAGCCTCATCGTAGGTCTGTGGCTGCTGTCCTGGGCCTGGGAGTACACCCGCTACGCCTGGCGGGTCTGGCGTGAGAGCCCAACCCTCTACATCCCGACCTTCTATTCCGACGTGGCCCTGCTGGCCGGTCTTGCCCTGATGATGGTCTACACCGCCTGGCACCTCTGGGGCCACATTCGCAGCCTCAAGTCCGGAGACACAGCATGATCGAGATCGCGCTACTGGCCATTGCCCTTCTGGTGATCACGCTGACCCTGGGGGTGCCGCTGCCCTATTGTTTCGGCGCGGCGCTGATGGTGATGTATCTGATCGGCGACGTCACCATGAAGGGCATGATGCTCTGGGGATTCCAGCAGATGGGCAATCCGGTGCTGCTCGCGATCCCGCTCTTCGTGCTGGCCGGAACGATCATGTCCGAAAGCGGCATTGCCGCCTCGCTGCTGCGTTTCGTCAATGCGTTCATCGGCCATGTGCGCGGTGGCCTCGGTGTCGTGGCGGCGGTGTCCTGCGCCGTTATCGGGGCAATCTCCGGCTCCGGCCTTACCGGGATTGCGGCGATCGGCCCACTGCTGATCCCGGAGATGGAGAAGCGTGGCTACCCGCGGGCCTATGCCACCGCCCTGATTGCCAACTCCTCCATTCTCGGTCTGCTCATCCCGCCCTCGGTCACGATGATCGTCTACGGTTGGGTCACCGACACGTCGATCCTGGCCTGCTTCCTCGCCACGCTTGGTCCCGGCCTGCTGATCATGACCGCCTTCTCGATCATCAACCTGGTGATGTCGCGCAACTTCGATCTGGTGCTGGATGACAAGCCGAGCTTTACCGAACTCTCCGGCGAGGTCGCCCGGCGCGGGTTTCACGCCTTCCCGGCGCTGTTGATGCCGGTGATCATCCTTGGTGGCATCTACGGCGGCATCATGACCCCGACAGAGGCCGCCGCCGTGGCCGTGATCTATGCGGTGCCGGTGGGGTTCCTGATCTACAAGGGCCTGCGCTGGGACAATTTCTTCTCTGCCGGCAAGGAAGCCGCCACTGCCGTGGGCGCGATCATGATGATGATCCTGTTCTCGATGATCCTGAGCCAGATGTTTGTCTACGAAAGCATCCCGCAACAGCTGGTGCAGGGCATCTTTGCGATCACCGAAAACAAGGTGCTGCTTCTGATCCTCATCAACATCCTGCTGTTCCTGGTGGGCATGGTAGTGAATGACGTGACCGCCATCATCCTGATCGCACCGCTGCTGTTGCCGCTGATGCAGGCGATCGGCATCAGCCCGGTGCAGTTCGCCGCCATCATGGGCGTCAACACCGCCATGGGCGGGGTTACGCCGCCCTATGCCTCGATCCTCTATCTCGGGGCACGCATCGGCAAGGTGAAGGTCACAAAGGTGATCCCCCCGGCGATGAAGCTGATCCTGTTCGGTTATGTTCCAGTGGTCTTCCTGACCTCGCTCTGGCCCGATCTGTCGCTCTTTCTGCCGCGCCTGTTCGGCTACGACATCACCCCCTGATCCCTCAAATCGCACGCAACCCGACATTCAGAAATCAACACGGAGGACACCCTATGAAACATGCATTCCTGACCACTGCCGCGGCAGCGCTGATGGCGATCGGCACCCACACGAGCGCCGAAACCCTCAAGATGAGCCATGTGCGCCCGCAGGACACCACCATCGACACCGAACTGCGCGCCTTCGCCGCCGCTGTTTCCGACGCCACCGGCGGTGACCTGAGCGTAAAGCTGTTCCCGGCCTCCGCCCTGGGGGACTATACCACCGTGCAGGAGCGCATCAGCGTCGGTGCCATCGACATGGCGACGCAGCCAGCTGCCACCGCCGCCGACCGCCGCATGCAGATCTCCTCCTTCCCCTATCTTGCGGGCAACTGGGAACAGGCACGCGCGGTCTATGGCCCCGGTGGGGCCGTGCGCGAGGTGATGGCGGAGCTTTACGCCGAGCAGGAGATTACCATGCTCGCCGCCTATCCGGTCTATTTCGGCGGCATTTCCCTCAACGTCGAAAACCCCGCCGCCGGTTCAGTCGAACCCAACGGCATCAAGGTGCGCGTACCTGGTATCAAAAGCTTTCAGCTGACCGGAGAGGCGCTTGGCTACATCCCCGCGCCGATCCCCTTCTCCGAGGCCTTCACCGCGGTGCAGACCGGGGTTGTGGACGGGGTCATCGGCTCTGGCGCCGAAGGCTACTACGCCTCCTTCCGCGATGTGACCAAGACCTACATCCCCGCCAATACCCATTTCGAGGTCTGGTACATGATCATCTCAAACGAGAGCCTCGCCGGCCTGTCGGATGAAGATCAGTCCGCGTTGATCGAGCAGGCTCAGGCCTTTGAGGCGACCCGCTGGGATGTGGCCGAGGCCGACCAGCAGCGCAGCGAACAGCGGCTCGTGGACGAGCTGGGCGCCACCGTGATCAGCCTCAGCGACGCGGAGCTGGCGGCAATGGCGGCCAAGGTGCGTAGCGATGTCTGGCCGGCAGTGCTGGAGGATGTGGGCGCCGACTGGGGCCGCGCGATCCTCGACAAGGTGGCCGCGGCCGCCGAGTGATCCGCGCTGCCCGCGCCTGACCCGCAGGGGACAGGAGACGCAGAGCCACAGTTCGGGCGGGGAGAGAGCGTCCCCGCCCGGCCTCCCCCTTTGACCCCAAGACCTGGAAAACGAGCATGGACAGCGATTACGCGATCATCGGCGGCGGCATTGTCGGCCTTGCGGTGGCCTGGGGCCTGTTGCGGCGCGGGCTGACGGTCACGGTGCTGGACGGCGATGACGGTTCATTTCGGGCCAGTCGCGGCAATTTTGGTCTGGTCTGGGTGCAGTCGAAGGGGATGAAACAGCCCCGCTACGCCCGCTGGTCACAGAGTTCGGCGCGGCTTTGGGCCGAGTTTGCCGCCGAGCTGGAACAGAACACCGGCGACGCGGTGCCGCTGGAGCAGAACGGCGGGTATGACCTGCATTTTTCCGAAGACACGCTGCAGGCGACTGTGGAGAAATACGAAATCCTGAAGGCGGAGCTGGATGGCGACTACCCCTATGATGTGCTTGGCCACAACGCCCTGCGCAAGGAAGAGCCGCATATTGGACCCAAGGTGGTCGGCGCAATCCTGCATCACCAGGACGGCCACGCCAATCCGCTGAAGCTGCTGCTGGCCCTCGCTCGCGACGTGCGGCGCCGAGGCGGGCGGGTCCTGACCGGCAAGACCGTGACCGAGGTGACCCAGCCGGATGGCTTTGAACTTGCCTGCGCCGATGGCACGCGGGTCCGCGCTGCCAAGGTCGTGCTGGCTGCGGGGCTTGGGGCCGCGCGCCTCGGGCCGCAGATGGGGTTCAAGGCACCGATCCGCCCGCAACGCGGGCAGGTGCTGATCACCGAGAAGCTGCCAAAGCTGATCAACCGCCCCTCCCTGATTGCTCGGCAGGTCGATGAGGGCGGCATCCAGATTGGCGCCACCAACGAGGAGGTCGGCCACAACGATGGCGTCACCCAGTCCGGCCTCTCCGGCCTTGCAGCCGAGGCGATCGCTGCATACCCGGCGCTGGCGCGGGCACAGTTGGTGCGCAGCTGGGGCGCGCTGCGGGTGCTGTCACCCGACGGGCTGCCGATCTACCAGCGCAGTGCCGAAATGCCCGGCGCCAGCCTCGTCACCTGCCACAGTGGCATCACCCTTGCTGCCGCCCATGCGATGCTCCTGCCGGACTGGCTGGAGGGCACCGCGGCGGCTCCCGACCTGGAGGTGTTCAGTGAATCCCGTTTTGCCATTTCTTGAGATCGAGGCCAGCAGCGCCCCTCGGGTGGAGGTCCGTTTTGATGGCGCCCCCTTGCTGTTGCCGCTGGGGGCAAACCTGGCCGCTGCACTGCTGGCCGCCCGAATTGAGCGCTTTCGTGACACGCCGGTGTCCGGCGCCCCTCGTGCGCCCTTTTGCATGATGGGCGCCTGTTTCGACTGTCTGGTGGAGATCGACGGCGTGCAGCGACAGGCCTGTATGATCGAGGTTGCCGAAGGGCTTCAGATTGCCCGAGCCGGTAGCCCGGAGGTCCGTCATGTCGCATCGTGATCTTGTCGTCATCGGGGCGGGTCCCGCCGGGATGGCCGCCGCAACCGAGGCCGCCAACGCGGGCCTCAGCGTGACATTGCTGGACGAGCAGCCCCGCGCCGGGGGGCAGATCTACCGCGATGTGGATCATGTGCCGGATCGCCGGGCCGCGCTGCTTGGGCCCGACTATACAGCCGGTCGCGGCCTCACTGTCGCGCTTCGGCGCAGCCCGGTCGAACATGTAACCGGAGCAGTGGTCTGGTCGATCGAGCCGGGATTTTGCCTGTCCTACTCGCGGGATGGGCGCGGCGCGCAGCTGACCGCCGACCGGGTGCTTCTGGCCACCGGCGCGTTGGAGCGACCCATGCCGCTGCCGGGCTGGACCCTGCCCGGAGTGATGACGGCCGGGGCGGGGCAGATCCTGTTGAAGCAATCCGGCGTGCTGGCCCGGTCCGCGGTGCTGGTAGGGGCGGGGCCACTGTTGTACCTGATCGCGGTTCAGATGCTGCGCGCCGGCCAGCCGCCCCTCGCGCTTGTCGAGACACAAACCGGCCGCAACCGCCGTGCCGCCCTGCGCCATCTGGGCGGCGCCCTGCGCGGTTGGCCCTACATGGCCAAGGGGCTGCGGATGCTGGCGGAGCTGAAACGCGGAGGCGTGCCGCGCTACATCGGCGCTCAGGACATCCGGATCGAAGGCGACACCCGCGCCGAGGTGCTGTGTTTCAGCCATCGTGGCCGGACCCGGCGTCTGGCGTGCGAGACCATATTCCTGCATCACGGAGTGGTACCAAATACCCAGGCTGCGCGCGCACTTGGGGTCGCCCATCGCTGGAGTACGCAGCAGCAATGTTTCGTCCCGACGCTGGATTGTTGGGGGCGCAGCGATGTGCCCGGAGTCTTTGTCGCCGGGGACGGCGCGGGCATCGGCGGGGCCAAGGCCGCCGCCCTGTCGGGCCGTGTTGCCGCGCTGGCCATCGCCTGCGACGCGGCGCGCCTTACGCCGGATGAGCGGGACCGGCGGGCCAGACCGCTCAGATCTGCGCGCGCCCGCGAACAGGCCCCGCGCCCCTTTCTGGATACCGCCTATCCGCCCTGCGCGCAGGCGCTGTCGCCAAGGGATGAGACGTTGGTCTGCCGGTGCGAAGAGGTGACCGCCGGTACGGTCCGCGACCATGCGCGCGCCGGATGCCTCGGCCCCAATCAGACCAAGGCCTTTGGTCGCGTCGGCATGGGGCCATGCCAAGGGCGCTATTGCGGATTGACAGTCACCGCCCTTCTGGCCGAGGCAACTGGGCAGACGCCGGACCAGACCGGCTACTATCGCATTCGCCCGCCACTGAAGCCCGTGACCCTGGGTGAGTTGGCATCACTGAAGACCCCACCCGCCACCGGGAAAAACTGAGGACAGACCAATGATCGAACGTATCGAAACCGGCCAGCGCATGAGCAAGATCGTCAAGCACAATGGTGTTGCCTATCTCTGCGGACAGGTGGGCGATGGTGCTACCGTCGCGGAACAGACTCGCGAGTGCCTGTCGCGGGTCGAGGCACTGCTGGAGACCGCGGGCTCCTCACCCGAACAGATCTTGCAGGCTATCATCTGGGTCGCCGACATGGCGGATTTTGCGGAGATGAACGCAGTCTGGGATGCTTGGGTGCCCGAGGGCCACGCCCCCGCCCGCGCCTGCGGCGAAGCAAAACTGGCCCGTCCGGAGCTGAAGGTGGAGATCATCGTCACCGCCGCCTGCTGAGCCCTGGTTGAACTCGTTGCGACCGCCGGGTGTCACCGGCGGGCCTCCGCCATCGCCCGTGCCGCCCCGTTGCCAGGCCGGCACGCTCCGCTACGGTAGGCCCAAGCCCTCGCCACCGGAGACCTTCGTCATGCCCCGTTCAGCCCTGTGTCCGACCCTCGCATTGATTGCGATGATTGCCTTGCCCCTCGCGCCCGCAGCGGCGGAGGAGGCCGGGCACGGGCCGGACTGGCTGGAGGTTACGGATATCACCACCCGGCTGCACATTCGCACTGCGCCTTCGGCCACGGCATCCCATCTGGGCGCGGTTGAAAATGGCACCGTGCTGCGCAACCTCGGCTGCCGCAGCGATTGGTGTCAGGTGGAACTTCCCGACGGCAGCGCGGGCTGGGCCGCCGCGCGGTACCTGCGCGAGGGCATGGGCCCGGATGCGATCCCCGCCCCAGAGCCGAACTATGACGCCACCGGCCGACTTCCCTGCTCGCTGCGCTATGGCCAGCCCACGTTCCAGTGCGATTTCGGCGTCACGCGGATGGGCGCGGGCGACGCCGACATCACGATTTTCTGGCCCGGTGGCAGTGGGCGGCAACTGGCGTTTCGCGAAGGCATCCCAGCGGTTGGCGGGATCGAGGTTGAACGCCGTGGCGACCTCACCGTGATCGAGCTGGATGAGGAGCGCTATGAGATTCCCGATGCCGTCGTGTTCGGAGGCTGATGGTCATGACCCGAGTTGCGTTTCGCGTCGTTGATGAGCTTTGTTGATGGCGTATCCTACCCACCGTTTCAGCTGCAATTCAATGTGGGTCAGAGTGTTCCAAGCTGATAGCTCTCAAAAGAGGCTTTGCAGCTATGACTGTCGGCAGCCGAATGCGGCCAAACTATTCCGTTGGCCGCAATTCAAAATTTCTGAGACGCTCTGGTACCACATGAATTGATTTAGCGTACAAGAGTTTCAGGCTCGCCCGACTAAGTCTGGGTCTTGCAATGCCTGTCGACCATTCGCTGAACCATAGGCGCAAAATGCCAAAAATCTGGTGTTACCATATCCGGTCGCTTTCCTGCGTCATCTAGATAGCGGACGGCAATGATCTGCTCCAAATTCTCATTCTGCTCGAATACAGCGACTTCTTTGGCATCCATCGGGCCGCCCTGAAGGTTGAGCGAATGAACGGAGGCATCTGACAGGCGGCGGAAATACTCAGGCCGTGTCGCACAAAGGTATCGTTTGGCGGCGACATGATAGCGTACGCAATCTGTAATCACGCTGGGGAAAAATCGCTCCAGTACCTCTGCGCCCGCGTCTTCGTGGTGGCGGTCTTCGGTGTCATCCATGGTGAATGTCCCGAATTCACTGGTGAAATGCCCAATGTCATGCAGCAGCGCACCGACGATGATCTCCTCGGGCTGGTCGTTCTGTTCGGCAATCGTTGCCCCCTGCAACATGTGCTGCCCCATGTTCACCGGTTCGCCCAGATACTCTTCATCCCCGCGTCGATCAAAAATGGACCCGATGAATTCCACGATGGTGTCACGGCTCAGGTTGTTGATGTCCGGCTTCATTCTGCGGCCTCCAAGTCGGGTTTGCGGCACAGTGCGTCATAGGTCGACCTCAACCCGTCCTTGTCTGCGTAACACCCCTGCAGCCAGCGCGTACCCTCGCCGGAATAGCCCTTACGAGCATGGAGAACCCGAGTGTTGTCGACAATGAATGCCTCACCGGGGTTCAGGCGGAAGGTGACTTCCATCGCGGTGTCGTCGATGATTTCGCCAAGGCGGCGATATGCAGCGTAGTAGGTGTCCATCTTCTCAAAGGGGACATCTGTTACGGCAGCCAGGGATCGGTTGTTCAACCGCACTCCGATCAGTTCTCCATCGGGGGCAAGTTCGATCATTGGACGGCGTGATGTCAGGCAAACGCCTGCTTCACCGGCATACTCGAAACGGGCGCAGTGATCTGCCAGCACGTTGAAATATGCCTCGTTTTCATCCCGCAGGCGTTGTGCGGCGGCAAAGCCATCCACCACCATGTTCTCTCCGCCCGCAGCCGAGCTTTCGAGACAATAAAGCACCTGCACCGTGGGAACTGGATCACGGTAGGGGTTGTCTGTATGCGCTTGCAGCCCAAGCCCGGTAAAGGCGAGGTTGGTCGGATTGACTTCAGTGCGAACCTCAAAGTGCCGTCCGTAATTGGTTTCCCGCACAAACCCGAACAAAGCGACCAAATCGAACAGGGCGCCGTCTTTCGCCGGGCCATTCACCACTTTGCCAAACCCAAACCTGCTCACCAGCCCTAACCAGTCGCGCAGGGCGGCATCATTCTGAGACAACTGCTCAAAATCCCCGGTGGGAACATTCCCCATCAAGCCTGAATCCCAGGTTTCAGTTATGGGGGGCGTCCATCCGCGCTCAGGACTTTGTTCGACGTCATAGGCATGGGCATCGAGCCAGCCGAGGTCATAAACGACCTCTTTGTTTTCGGGAGCAAACGTGACCATTAGGGTCTGGCCCTGCACGTCGGCAGAGCGAATGGTTGTGTCCGCGGGAATGTCGCGCAGCGAAATCAGACGCTGGCCATTGGCGGCGGCGCGCGTCTCAGCGTCACTTGCGTTATCGCGCAGCCAGATCGCGTGAAAGCGTTTTACAGACTGGCCAGAGGTGAGTGTTAGGTGAGTGCCCGCTGAGGCGACAGTGACTGACATTATGGGGCTGTCCTTGTGATGGCGTATTTATGGCGACACCATCGCGTCTGCATGGCATAAGATCAAATTAACAATAACGTCCCTGAGGTGGCGATCTCCTAATGTCAGTTAGCCCTTTCAAAACACCCCCACTGGAGTGGATACGTGCATTCGAAGCGGCTGCTCGCTGCGGCAGCTTTACGGCGGCGGCGGCTGAAACCGGATTAACCCAATCCGCCATCAGTCAGCGAATTGGTCAGCTTGAAAAGCAACTTGGCACCAACCTGTTCTTCAGGCGCGCACGCGCCATCGAACTGACGGTGGATGGCGAGGCCTGGTTACCCCATGTGCGATTGGCGCTCACAACTCTGCGCGATAGTTCAGAAGCATTGTTTGGCTCGGGGCGCGGGCAGATGGCCATCTCGGCGAGCCAATCGATCATTGAGCTGTGGCTTCTGCCACGTCTTGAGAGGTTGGGCCGTATTGCTGAGGGGCAATTGAGCATCCAAACCATGGTGCTGGGGGCTCATGAAGCGGATGTCGACGATGTCATCCGCATTAGGTACGGCGCGGGCGACTGGCCGCATGATCACAAGTTGAAATTGTTCTCGGAGAAGATAGCCCCGCTCGCCTCGCCTGAATTGGCGGGGCGCGAGGGCCATTGGACGGACTGGCCCCGTATCGCCTGTTCTGGGTCACGCCCAGGCTGGAACAGCTGGGCCACGCGCTTTGGTATTGCAACAACTCCGGTGCCGCATCTGCGGTTCGACACATTCCTGTCTGCCCTTGGTGCCGCACGAGCCGGTATGGGAGTTATTCTTGCATCATTGCCACTTTGTGAAAGGGACATTCGGGAGGGGCGGCTCGTCCGGCTAAGCGACGAAACGATGGATCATCACGAAAGCTATTGGGCAATCGCAGGGTCGGATGCAATCGCCCGGTCCCAATGGAGTGAGCTTGTCAAAGTGCTTGCCTGAAATTCAGCTTCATCTGCATACCGAAGCTGGAGGGTTCGAACGGTTAAGCAACCAGCTGCACGCAAAAATGCCGTTCACTCATCGGATGACCTGATTTGATGAGGCGCAGACTTTATCTTGGTATGAGACGAAACGTTCGGAGTACGACATGTGACCCCGCGACAGGCTGCGATGGCCGCGCAATTTCTGGGACGCTCGGATGCGCGGATCACAGCATCAGTCTATGCTGGATACAGCCCGGAACACTTGCAGGCAGCAGCAGACGCTTTGAAGTTTGACTAGCCTTAGGTTCGACGAACCTCAGAGCATTGTGTGAAAAACAACAAAGGCGCCCGAAGGCGCCTTGTTTTATTGGTCGGAGCGAGAGGATTCGAACCTCCGGCCCCTGCCTCCCGAAGACAGTGCTCTACCAGGCTGAGCTACGCTCCGACCGTGGCGCGTGGATTATACTTGGTCCCGGGCTTTTGCAAGCCCTATTCGGGCGTATTGTCGCCAGATGTTCGCTTCATGAAAAATGAAACATTGAGACCGCTGCTCAGGACCGCGCGGCTGCGCGTTTGCAAAACCGGTGTGTTGGAAGACCGACCGCCACGGGCCTCGCGCAGGACAATGAAAACGCCGCTTGCAATGATGATACCAGCACCAACCAAGGTAAGAAGATCCATGTTCTCGTCAAAGAGCATGACGCCAAAGATCGTCGCCCAGATGATCTGTGAATACTGCATCGGAGCAACAACGGCCGCTTCGCCAAAGGAATACGCGTAGACCAACAAGAGCGTCGCGCAAAATCCAAAAACAGAAATGACGGCAAGCCCAGCCAACTCAGCACCGCTGAGCGGGACATATACAAATGGCAATGTCAGCCCCATGATGACCACTGTCGTCAACATCGGGAAAAGCATCAGCACCACACGCCGTTCCACGTTGCTCAGTTTGCGCAGGATCACCGACTGAAAGGCGTTGCCAAATGCCGCCAGCAATGCGGCGGCATGTCCGAAGCCAAGTTCCGTTTCTCCGGGGCGCAATACGACCATAACGCCAGCAAACCCCACAACGACGGCTGCCATGCGTGGCAGACCGACCTTTTCGCCCAGGATGGGAATGGAGAGAATGGTGATGAGCAATGGGGTCGCGAACAGCAATGCATAGGTTTGGGCCAAGGGCAGCACCGAGAACGCGTAAAAGGCTGCGGCAGGCACCACTGACATCGATAGCGATCGCAGCGCAATCCAGCCTGGGTGCTTTGGGCGCAAGGTGCCAGGGGTGGCGTCGCGGACCATCATCATGGTCAGCAGAGGAAAAGACAGAAGGCTCGAGAAAAAGACAATCTGAAAGGCAGATATTTCAGCGCTGACGTATTTTACGATCACGTCGTGAGTGGAGAAAATCACGTAGGCCAGCAGGGCCAAGATAGCTGCTTTTATATTCATTCTGTCACCGAGATGGCTGAAAGCGGCGTCAAAGCGCCATTCCTATAGCGCTAACGCCGAGGAGGGGCGTCTTGCAAGGGGCTTGCACGGGGCCGACCGGGTTTTGTGAACGGCTGAAAATGCATCAGGCCGGGGAAGATCCCGGCCTGATGAAGTAAAATAGCTATATAATCAGAGGCTTGCGTCGAGGGCGTTCAGAATTGCATCGCCCATTTCCGAGGTGGTGACCGGGGTCACGCCTTCTTCGCCCAGAAGGTCCGCGGTGCGCACGCCATCGGCGAGAACTTTCTCGACGGCTTTTTCCAGGCGGTCAGCCTCTTCGCCCAGATCAAAGCTGTAGCGCAGCGCCATCGCAAACGACAGCACGCAGGCGATGGGGTTGGCCTTGCCCTGACCGGCAATGTCTGGTGCGGAGCCGTGTACGGGTTCATACAGTGCCTTCGGGCGGCCATTCCCCATCGGTGCGCCAAGCGAGGCGGAGGGCAGCATGCCAAGCGAGCCGGTCAGCATTGCGGCGGCGTCGGACAACAGGTCGCCGAACAGGTTGTCGGTGACGATCACGTCGAACTGCTTGGGCCAGCGGCAGAGCTGCATGGCGCCGGCGTCGGCATACATATGCGACAGCTCGACCTCGGGGTAGTCCTTGGCCACCTCGGTGACGACTTCGCGCCACAGGATGCCGGACTCCATCACGTTGGCTTTTTCCATCGAGCACAGTTTCTTGCCGCGACGCATCGCCAGTTCAAAGGCGGAGCGCGCTACACGGTCGATCTCGCTCTCGGTGTAGCGCTGGGTGTTGATGCCGACGCGTTCGTTGCCTTCCTCGATGATGCCGCGTGGCTCGCCGAAGTAGATGCCGGAAGTCAGCTCGCGCACGATCATGATGTCGAGGCCAGCGACCACGTCCTTTTTCAGCGAGGAGAAATCCGCCAGCGCGTCAAAACATTGGGCCGGGCGCAGGTTGGAAAACAGATCCATTTCCTTGCGCAGGCGCAGCAGGCCGCGTTCGGGTTTCACCGAAAAATCGAGCGCGTCGTATTTCGGGCCGCCGACGGCGCCCAGCAGGACAGCGTCGACTTCTTGAGCCTTGGCCATGGTGTCGTCATGCAGCGGGGTGCCGTGGGCGTCATAGGCCGCGCCGCCGACCAGATCGTCGCTCACATCGAACTGAAGGTCGCGCTTTGCGCCATACCAGGTGATGACTTTCTTGACCTCGGCCATGACCTCGGGGCCGATCCCGTCACCAGGCAAAATCAGAATCGATGGGTTGGACATCTCAAAACTCCTTTGACGTATCGCCAAAGGGCGTAGCGGGCTGCTGTCGCCGGGTCAATAATCCGGGCGCAATTATGCTGGGTATCAGGGTGGATCAGCGGCGGATGTCGATCCAGGCCAACCCGTGGCGACTGCCTTTGCCGTGTATGATGCCAGACGCGGCCACCTGAAGCTCTGCCGACGGCAGCGCATAATCCACCCGCATCGGGCCGGTGCTTTCCCAGATGACGGTGTGCTGCAAGCCGTTTTCATCGGTGGGAAGCGTGTCCTGTAGGCGCGGATCGGTCAGGAGGCGGGACAGGGCGTCCTTGTGCCCCTCGCCGCGCGCCGGGTCGTTGTTGGCATCGCCCAGCAGAACAAAGGGCGGGGTGGGACGGGGGCCCAAGGTGCCATCCAACAGGTGCAGCCAGATCAGAAGCTCATCGGCGTTGCGTCGGCCGTTGCGGTCCTCTGGTCCATCAAAGACCGGTGGTGCGGCGTGAAAGCTCATGACCCAGAGAGGCATGTCATCAGGCAGCATGACAGGCACGGCCCAGTGGCTTGTTGATGAAAGGCGCAACATCTTTGCCGTTTCCGCATCAGGGTAGGGCAGCCCGTCTTTTGTCACCGGCATGCGATGATCGGGCACCTCGTGCCACAGCAGCCCTGTGAGGTCGATCGCCTGTTCAGTCGTGATCGGGTATTTCGACAGCAGCGCGATGCCGCTTTGCCCGGTGAAGCGTCCCCAGCCCCAGGCATCTTCCGGCTCTCCCAGGCGACCGTCACCGTCGAGATCGTGGCCAGAGGCGATCCCTGCATTGGGTTTTGGTGCAAAGCGATATGGGTAGTGCTGACCAGCCTCGGCCAGCCGGAGTTGCAGGGCCGCAAGCGCCGCGGTGTCATAGTCCCAGTCGATGCTCTGCAGGGCCAGTATGTCGGCGTCTGCCCTGCGGATCGTGTCGATGACCGCATCAATCTGTGCATTGTCGCGTTGCAGATCCCGCAGCAGCAGCCCCGGCCCCTTGCGGCTCAGGTCTGTATTGAAGGTGGCAAGGCGAATGGTCTCGGCGGTGAGAGCTCCGGGTAGACCCGAGAGCAGAAGCAGCAGCAAGAGGGCTGCCGACCATCTCATACGGCTTGTAGGTTCTTGTCGTGATCAAAGGATCTGCGCTTCTGCTCGATCAGATCTGCCACGCGCAGGCGGGCCATGCCGCGTGTTATCATGCTGGCCGGGATCATGGCCCAGCCGGTCACGCACCAGATCAGCAGTTGCGGATTGCCAAGGAGGGCGGGGTCAAACACGCTTGCGCCCATCTGAATGAGCGCGGGAAGCAGGAAGGGCAGGAGCACCCCGGCGATGATGTGTAGCTTTGCATCACGTTGCAATCGTGTGACCACATCACCTCCGGTAGTGGGGTCAAACAGCGGGAGATTGACCCAAACGTTAAAGGCGCCGCTGGACAGTGGCCAGTTCAGCAAGCGGATCACGATCGCGAAATAGGCAACGCAAAGCAGAGAGATCAGATGCGCAAGCCCAGCCGCGGCCCGCACCAGATCTACCGTATATTGCGGCACGTCAGAGGGCATCATCAGCCGGGTCAGTTGCACAGGCGAATAGGCGAAATCCAGAGCGTCGCCGACCGTGAATGCAAGCTTGTGTACCAGGGCGCTAAAGCCGGTGGGCTGGAACGGATGGCCAGCCAGAATGCTCAACAGGATCATGCAGAGCGCTGCGAAGACAAAGCGGCTGCGGTTCAGTGGAGGCGCATCGCGGAACTCTACAATGCTGGGGCTGTGTGAAGAGTACTCGGCAAAGATCAGGCCACCAGCCAGCAGGGCCATGAACGCCACGATTTCCGGAGATTGCGTCGCTGTGACCGGCAACAGCAATGACGGCAACGCCACGAGAAGCGCCACCAATAATCCGCGAATTGCCGCGCTTGTCATGCGTGCAAGCACTGTTCGTTCCCTTCACCCTGGGGTCTTCCGGTTTTTTGGTGGAATGACCCGGTATGAAGCACCCCAGAATCTGCCAGGTTGCTCTGCCTCATTTTTGCCCCAATCCTGCACGGCGTCGCCTGTTTTCTCAAGCGCAGGGTTAAGGAAATGCATCAAATTTGAATGACCGGCACTCAAGTGGTGCTGACATGCATCAATCTTAATTCGTCAAATCATCGACTTATCGGCGCGCAGGGGGCGGGAGCCTGCTCGCATGGAGCGTAAAAAATGCGCAAGGTCGCCTGTTAGGCAATTGGGCGGAAATGTGCACCGGATCTCTGCGGCGCGCTCATGAAAGTCAAAAAAGGCCGCCCGAAGGCGACCTTTGAACATGTTGATGCTGCTCCGGCAATCAGACCCAGGGACGTTCCTGCGCGGCCTTGGCCTCAAAAGACTGGATCGAATCCGCCTTTTCCAGCGTCAGGCCGATGTCGTCGAGACCGTTCAGCAGGCAATGCTTGCGGAAGGGGTCGACGTCGAACTTGATCACGTCGCCGTCGGAGGTGGTGATCTCCTGCGCTTCGAGGTCGACGGTCATGCGGGCGTTTTCGCCGCGCTCAGAGTCCGACATCAGCAGGTCGACCTGCTCCTGCGGCAGCACGATGGGCAGCATGCCGTTCTTGAAGCAGTTGTTGAAGAAGATGTCGGCAAAGGAGGTGGAGACCACCACCTTGATGCCGAAATCTGCCAGTGCCCACGGCGCGTGCTCGCGCGAGGAGCCGCAACCGAAGTTGTCGCCTGCCACCAGGATCGAGGTTTCGCGGTACTTGGGCAGGTTCAGCACGAACTCGGGGTTTTCGTTGCCCTGCCGGTCGTAGCGCATCTCGTCAAAGGCGTGCACGCCAAGGCCGGAGCGTTTGATGGTCTTCAGGAACTGCTTGGGGATGATCATATCGGTGTCGATGTTGACCAGCGGCATCGGCGCCGCAATCCCGGTGAAGGTTTCGAACTTGTTCATGTGTGTTGTCCTTCAGAGCTCGCGGATGTCGGTCAGCTTGCCGGTGACAGCAGCGGCTGCGGCCATGGCAGGGGACACCAGATGGGTGCGGCCCTTGTAGCCCTGACGGCCCTCGAAGTTGCGGTTGGAGGTGGAGGCGCAGCGTTCGCCTTCGCTCAGCTGGTCCGGGTTCATCGCCAGGCACATGGAGCAGCCTGCCAGACGCCACTCAAAGCCAGCTTCGGTAAAGATCTCGGCAAGGCCTTCTTCCTCGGCCTGGGCGCGGACGAGACCGGAG
This sequence comes from Tritonibacter scottomollicae, assembly GCF_032924845.1. Taxonomy (NCBI): domain Bacteria; kingdom Pseudomonadati; phylum Pseudomonadota; class Alphaproteobacteria; order Rhodobacterales; family Paracoccaceae; genus Tritonibacter; species Tritonibacter scottomollicae. The sequence continues at coordinate 2,764,607 of NZ_CP136704.1, read as the reverse complement.
CCCGGAACCACCATGGCACGCATGCCGTCCTTGACCTTCTTGCCCTTCAGCACATCGGCCGCGGCACGGAGATCCTCGATGCGGCCATTGGTGCAGGAGCCGATGAAGACCGTGTCGATCTCGATATCGGTCAGCTTCATGCCCGGGGTCAGGCCCATGTAGTCCAGCGCGCGTTTCGCGGCCTCGACCTTGCCACCGGCAAAATCTTCGGGTGCGGGCACATTTGCGGTGATCGGCAGCGCATCCTCGGGCGAGGTGCCCCAGGTGACGGTTGGCGCGATGTCTTCGCCGCGGATGGTCAGCACCTTGTCGAAATGGGCGTCATCGTCGGAATAGAGCGTCTTCCACCAGGCGAGAGCGGCTTCCCACTGGGCGCCCTTCGGCGCGTGCGGGCGGCCCTTGACGTAGTTGAACGTGGTCTCGTCCGGGGCGATCAGACCGGCGCGTGCGCCGCCCTCGATGGCCATGTTGCAGATGGTCATCCGACCTTCCATCGACAGTTCGCGGATCGCGTCACCACAATATTCGATGACATAGCCAGTGCCGCCACCGGTGCCGGTCTCGCCGATGATGGTCAGGACAATGTCCTTGGCGGTCACGCCGGGGCTGAGGGTGCCGGTGATCTCGACCTTCATGTTCTTGGATTTCTTCTGGATCAGCGTCTGGGTGGCCAGCACGTGTTCCACCTCGGAGGTGCCGATGCCATGCGCCAGCGCGCCGAATGCGCCATGGGTCGCGGTGTGGCTGTCGCCGCAGACCACGGTCATGCCCGGAAGGGTCCAGCCCTGCTCGGGGCCGACGATATGCACGATGCCCTGACGGATGTCGCTGACCGGGTAGTAATGCACGCCGAATTCACGCGCGTTGGTGTCCAGCGCCGCGACCTGGATGCGGCTGTCTTCGGGCATCTGGTCGGGATTGTCGCGCCCGGCGGTGGTGGGGACGTTGTGGTCCGGCACCGCGATGGTCTTGTCTGGCGCGTGCACCTTGCGGCCCGCCAGGCGCAGACCCTCAAAGGCCTGCGGGCTGGTCACTTCGTGCACCAGATGGCGGTCGATATAGAGCAGGCTGGTGCCGTCCTCGGCTTCATGCGCCACATGCGCATCCCAGATCTTGTCATAGAGTGTTTTGGGGGACATGAGGTCCTCTCCCGTATGTTCGGTAAATGTGCTGGCGTAACTGGTCTGGCAACGCAGCCTTATAGGCGCGCGAGAACCGTGCGGGCGGCACCGAAGAACCGTTCGCGCAAGCGCGCGCGGTCCTGAAGGGCAATTGTCTGAGCCAATACGTGAGTCATGGTGAGTTGAATATAGACGCACCTTCCGACAATCAAGATTCGTTCGCATGCACGCGGAACGTGGCGGGGTGCTTTTCCTTGCATCAAGCCGCGCGCGCGGGACATGCTGGCCGGGAAGGAGGGTCGGAATGGACCAAGACGTACTGCCCGAGGCGATTCAAGGCACGCTGCAATATCTGATCGCGCAGGCGCAGGCATACTGGGAATTGGCAGTGACCCCGGGGTGGCGCCAGAATCAGGTGCTGATTGTTCTGGGGCTCATTGTTGCCGCGATGCTGCTGCGTGGCGTGACCCATGCCCGTTGGGAAAGCTGGGCGCGGTCACGGGAAGGCTGGCCGAAGTGGCGTTTGCGGCTTCTGGTTCAGGTTCTGCGGCGATTGTCGTTGATCTATTTCACGGTCATGTCCTGGGGTGTCTACACCGTGATGCGAGAGGTAACCTGGCCATCGCGCAGTTACCTGATCGGAGCCGCGGCGAAACTTGCGGCCGCCTGGTTGGTCATCGCCTTGGTCTCGCGTTTTATTGCCAACCCAACCTTGCGCAGGCTCGCCACCTGGCTGCTTTGGATCTACGCAACTTTGGCGGTCTTCAATCTTGTGGACGACGCGGCGCAGGTGCTCGATTCCATCGCGTTCGAGCTGGGCTCCGTGCATCTGTCTCTGCTTGTTGTGCTGAAGGCGATCGTGTTGGCGACTGTGATGCTGATGATGGCGCGCATGGGCTCTGGTTTGGCGGAGCGTGGGTTGCGCGGCAATGATGACATCTCTCCGTCGATGCAGGTTCTGGCAGGGAAGGCCGTGCAGGTCCTGCTGTACGGGGTCGCCTTTGTCATCGTGATCCGCTCCATCGGTTTTGACCTGACGGGGCTTGCGGTTCTGTCCGGTGCGGTTGGTGTCGGCATTGGGTTTGGCCTGCAGAAAGTGGTCTCCAACCTCGTGTCCGGGATCATCATCCTGATGGATCGCTCCATCAAGCCGGGCGATGTGATCTCGCTGGGGGAAACCTTCGGCTGGATCAACTCATTGGGCGCTCGTTACGTGTCGGTCGTGACCCGTGATGGCAAGGAATACCTGATTCCTAACGAGGATCTGATTACCTCGCAGGTGGTGAACTGGTCACATTCAAACCGCTTCGTGCGGCTCGATATCAATTTCGGCACCAGCTATGACGATGATCCGCATTTGGTCCGCAAGGTGGCCATTGCTGCCACAATGACCGTTGACCGGGTGCTGGCGCGCGACGGGATGAAGCCTGTGTGCCATATCGTCGGCTTCGGCGACAGCAGCGTGGACTATGTCCTGCGGTTCTGGATTACCGATCCGACAGGGGGGCTGACCAACATTCGTGGCAATGTGTTTCTGGCGCTCTGGGATGCATTCAAGGCCGAAGGCATTTCGATCCCCTTCCCGCAGCGCGAACTGCGTCTGCTCAATGATCGTTTGCCGGTGCAAATGGACGAAGCACCCCCCGAAGATATGGGCGCGACGGGCGCAGAGTCACAGTCGCGCGGCGATGCGGCGAAGCTTGATTGAAAAGCCGCTGCACAGTTGCTACATTTAAGGGGACCCCAGCGCCGGGGGTCTGTCGGCGCGCAGCAAGGAGGACAATGTCCTGGCACCCCAACCTCAGGCGGCAGTTGCCGCCCCGTCCGGAGCAGCCGTGATGGCCGCGTCCGCACCGCAATATTCCAGCGAAGATCTGCTGGAACGCATCCTTTCCTCGCTTGATGAAGACAAGGCCGAAGATGTCACGAAGATTGATCTTCGCGGCAAGACGTCGATTGGCGACTATATGATCGTGGCCTCTGGCCGATCAACGCGTCAGGTCGCCTCCATGTCGGCAAAGCTGGCAGACAAGCTGAAGCATGAATTCGGCATTGGCTGCAAGGTCGAGGGCAAGGATACAGGTGACTGGGTTCTGATCGATACCGGTGATGTGATCGTGCATATCTTCCGTCCGGAAGTGCGCGAGTTTTACCAGATCGAGAAGATGTGGCTGCCCGCAGGTGCAGTCGCCAGTTAAGACGGTCGACACCGAGGCCCGTTGCGGGTCGGGCATTGCCTGACCCCTCTCGGGCTTTTGGTTGCCGGTTTTGCCGCAACTGCCCCTGTTCGCGGGGCAGGTCGGGCAAAGCCCGGTATTCCGATAGCCTAAAGGCCCGGCATCCTGCCTTTCCAGTTTCCCAACGTCAGGACATATCTGCATGCGCGTGCACATCTGCGCGGTCGGGCGTTTGCGCGCTGGGCCGGAAAAGACGCTGATCGAAGACTACCTGCAGCGCTTTGACCGCAGCGGGCGGGCGCTGGGCCTTGGCCCTGCGCGGGTGATCGAGGTCGAGGACAAGAAGAACGCCGGCATGGGCGCCGAGGCGGACCTGCTGCGCAAGGCTCTACCCAAGGGGGCGCTGATCTGCACACTGGACGAGCGCGGCAAGGTGATTTCCTCGCCTGATTTTGCCGACCGACTGGCGGGCTGGCGCGACATGGGGCGGCAGGATCTGGCGCTGATCATTGGCGGTGCGGACGGCATCGACCCCAGTCTGCGGGCAGAGGCGGATTTTGCGCTGTCCTTCGGCAAGATGGTCTGGCCGCATATGATGGTGCGGCTGATGGTGGCCGAACAGATCTATCGCGCGGCCACCATTCTCTCCGGAAGCCCGTATCACCGGGTCTAAACCGCTGGAACCTGACCGCTTCTGTTCAAGGCAGATCGAATACCACCGCCTCCGCGGCCCAACCATCCATATTGCAACGGGCCTGGATCTGCACCTGCGTGGTGCCGTCCGGAAGGGCGACGCCGCTCAGGGCGCGGGTGAAGGGCTGCTCATCAACATGTGGATGCGCCAGGACCCGAAGACCCAGCTCGTTGCCGTCCATGTCCAGGACCCGCCAGCCATCGGCATAATGGTCCCAACCGCTGTCGGGATGCGACAGGGTGACGGAGAAGCTCCAGCTGCCACCGTTCTGGCGGGCGGTAACGTCTTCGATGACGGGGTCATCTGCGAAGGCAGCCTGCGGCACGACCAGGCACAACAGCGGGATCAGGACATATCTCAACATGCGGCAACCTTAGCCGGAGTTTCCGGTGGCTGTCGTCACAATTTGGTGGGGGCGACGGTCTTGGGCTCTGACTGCATCAGGATGCGTCGAGAGCGCGAGATGAACTCCCGCCGGTAGAGCACGCCGAGCGTGACGATGGTGGCGATTATGAGCGCCTCTGCTCCAACGAGCCAGGCCAGGGCAGCCAGCGAGAAATACGTCGCGCGCAATCCGCGATTGAAGCTGCGCGCGGCGGTAATATTGATCTCGGCAGCCTGCCGCGAGCGCGGATAGGCACGCGGGTCGCTGGCTTCGTTTGGCACTGCTGCCATCAAGACGGAGCAATAGCCAAACAGGCGGTGTGACCAGACAAAGGCGAGGAAGGCATTTGTCAGGCTCGCCAGCACCAGAATGATCTTGATCTCCCAGACAAACACCGGCGTTTGCTCCAGCGCCAGATCTTGCGCCACACCCGCGAGCTGTTCGGTGTTGCCAATCAACGCAAGCCCGGCGCCAAGAGCCAGCATCGTCGCGGAGGCAAAGAATGCGGTGGCCTGTCTCAGCGACGAAATCACCTGAGAATCAAATATCCGTGGCGAGCGGGTGACCATCTCTTTCATCCACTCTCGTCGGAAGTCCGCCATGAGAGCAGAGACAGATGGCCGCTTGGGATTGGGGTTTTCGATCCGCCAGCCAATCCAGAACCAACCGGCCGCAAAACAGGTCAGGGCTATGAAATCCCACGTTGAAAACAACTCGAGGCGGTCTAACCATATCATGCTGAGACCCTAGACCAGTCAGTTGGTCCTTGCCAGCGATCAAAAATTGGTAATATTATATTACCAAAGAGGAGAGCCCGCATGGAGATGCCATCCCCCAATGCCGCCATCCTGGCCCGCAAGGACGAGCTGTTGCGCCGGTTGCAGCGTGTGCTGCCCGCCGACGCCATCATCTCGGATGTGGCGGAAACCCGTGCGTATGAGTGTGACGCGCTGACGGCCTACAAATGCCCGCCGATGCTGGCGGTGCTGCCGCGCTCCACACAAGAGGTCGCGGAAGTCTTGCGCATCTGTCACGCGATGGGGGTGCCGGTGGTGCCGCGCGGCGCGGGCACGTCGCTGGCCGGTGGCGCGCTGCCAACGGAGGATTGCGTGATCCTCGGGGTGGCCCGGATGAACGAGGTGCTGGAGACCGACTACGACAACCGCATCATCCGGGTGCAGAGCGGCCGGACCAACCTCAGCGTCTCCGGCGCGGTGGAGGAGGAGGACTTCTTCTACGCGCCTGACCCCTCGTCGCAGCTGGCCTGTGCGATTGCCGGCAATATCGCCATGAACTCCGGCGGCGCGCATTGTCTGAAATATGGCGTCACCACCAACAACCTGCTGGGCGTCACACTGGTGATGATGGACGGCACCGTGGTGGAGATCGGCGGTGCGCATCTGGATGCGGGCGGGCTGGATCTTCTTGGCGTGATCTGCGGGAGCGAGGGACAGTTGGGTGTGGTGACCGAGGCCACCCTGCGCATCCTGCGCAAACCCGAAAGCGCGCGCCCCGTTTTGATCGCCTTTGACAGCAACGAGGTGGCGGGCGCCTGTGTCTCCGACATCATCAAGGCAGGTGTCCTGCCCGTCGCCATTGAGTTCATGGACCGCCCCTGCATTGAGGCCTGCGAGGCCTTTGCCAAGGCGGGCTATCCGATGTGCGAGGCGCTTTTGATTGTGGAGGTCGAAGGCTCCGAGGCTGAGATTACCCATCAGTTGGGATTGATCACCGAGATTGCTCGCCGCCACAATCCGGTGGAGCTGCGCGAGGCAGGTGATGCCGATGAGGCCGCGCGGATCTGGCTGGGGCGCAAATCCGCCTTTGGCGCCATGGGCCAGATCAACGATTACATGTGTCTCGACGGGACCATCCCGGTGTCCTTCCTGCCGCTGGTGCTGCGCCGGATCGAAGAGATGAGCGCAGAGTTTGGCCTCAAGGTGGCCAATGTGTTCCATGCCGGGGACGGCAATATGCATCCGCTGATCCTGTTTGACGCCAACAAGCCCGGCGATCTGGAGCTGTGCGAGGCGCTTGGGGCCGAGATCCTGAAGCTCTGCGTCGAGGTGGGCGGATGCCTGACCGGCGAACATGGCGTGGGCATCGAGAAACGCGACCTGATGCTGCATCAGTATGAGGCCGCGGACATCGAGGCGCAGCTTTGGGTCAAGGATGTGTTCGATCCCAAGTGGCTGCTGAACCCGGCCAAGGTGTTCCCGCTGTCAACGACGGCCGGGCGTCGAAGTGTTGATCTGGCCACGGAGTGAGGCGTCCCTCATCTCCGAGCTGGGGGCTTTGCCCCCAGACCCCCAAGGATATTTGGAAAAAGATGAAATGATGACACCGCAGAGCGAGGCTGAGCTGGCCGAGATCATTGGAGGCGCGACTGGGCCTCTGTGCATTCAGGGTGGCGGCACCCGGGGGATTCATGGTGATGGCGCGGTGCTGAGCACGCGCGGCTTGTCCGGGGTGACGCTCTATGAGCCGGAGGCCCTGACGCTGGTGGTGCAGGCGGGAACGCCGGTGGCGGAGGTGGAGGCGCTGTTGGCCACTGAGGGCCAGCAACTGGCGTTTGAGCCGATGGACCACCGTGCCCTGATGGGCACGTCGGGTGAGACGACGATGGGTGGTGTTTTTGCGGCCAATATCTCTGGTCCTCGGCGCATTCAGGCCGGGGCCGCGCGGGATTTCCTGTTGGGGGTGCGGTTTGTCGACGGGCAGGGCGCAGTCCTGTCCAATGGTGGTCGGGTGATGAAGAACGTCACCGGCTATGATCTGGTGAAGTTGATGGCGGGCGCGCATGGCACGCTGGGGGTGCTGACCGAGGTGTCTCTGAAGGTGCTGCCGGTGCCAGAGGTGACCGCGACGCTTGCGCTGCGCGATGTGGACCTTGCGAAAGGTATCAAGTCGCTGTCTGCGGCGCTCGGATCGCCCTTTGACGTCACAGGGGCCGCATATGACCCCGAGGTGCAGACCGCATATGTGCGGCTGCAGGGGTTTGAGGCTTCGGTTGCCTATCGCGCCGGGGAGTTGGCCCGCACGCTGGGAGGTTTGGGCGCGGTCGAAATGCTCCCCGACAGCGCGGCGCTGTGGCGGGATATTCGCGATGTCAGACCCTTTGCCGATGCGGCGGGCGATGTCTGGCGGATCTCGGTCAAACCCACCGATGCTGTGGATCTGATCCCGGCGCTGGGCGCAACCCGCACCCTGTGTGACTGGGGCGGCGGGTTGATCTGGGCGCTGATGCCTGCGGGCTGCGATGTGCGGTCCATGATGACGGTGCCGGGCCATGCCACGCTGGTGCGGGCTGGAGCGCGCGCGAGCCTGCCGCGCTTTCACCCCGAGCCTGCGCCACTGGCCGCGATCTCCTCCGGGCTCAGAGCTCAGTTCGATCCAAAAGGGATCCTCAATCCGGGGTTGATGGGATAACAAGATGCAAACCACATTTACCGAAGACCAGCTCCGCGATCCGGGCACTCAACGTGCCAATGAAATCCTGCGCTCCTGTGTGCATTGCGGGTTCTGCACCGCCACCTGTCCGACCTATCAGGTGCTGGGGGATGAGTTGGACAGTCCGCGCGGGCGCATTTACCTGATCAAGGACATGCTGGAAAACGAGCGGGTGCCGGATGAAAAGACGGTCAAGCATATCGACCGCTGCCTGTCTTGCCTGGCCTGCATGACCACCTGTCCGTCAGGTGTGCATTACATGCATCTGGTGGATCATGCGCGCGCGTATATCGACAAATACTACAAGCGACCTTTCAGTGACCGTGCGCTGCGCTGGGTGCTGGCCCGCATCCTGCCTTATCCGGGGCGCTTCCGGCTGGCCTTGCTGGGGGCGAAACTGGCGCGCCCCTTCAAGGGGCTCATGCCGGATGCCCGTCTGCGGGCGATGCTGGAGATGGCGCCAAAAGTGATCCCGCCGGTCAGTCGCAACGATGATCCGCAGAGCTTTGCCGCCGAAGGCAAACCGGTAAAGCGCGTGGCGCTGATGACGGGCTGCGCGCAAAAGGCGCTCAACACCGATATCAACGACGCCACCATCCGCCTGCTGCGCCGATTGGGCTGTGAGGTGGTGGTGGCAAAAGGTGCGGGCTGTTGCGGCGCGCTCACCCATCACATGGGGCGCGAGGACGAAAGCCACGCGACCGCGGCAAAGAACATCCACGCCTGGATGGCGGAGAAGACGGGCAAGGGGCTGGATGCGATCGTCATCAACACCTCCGGCTGCGGCACCACGGTGAAGGACTACGGTCATATGTTCCGCAACGATGCGCTGGCGGCGGACGCCGCGACCGTCTCGGATCTTGCGATGGATATCTCAGAACTTCTGATGCAGCTCGACCTGCCGGAAGGCGCGGACCAAGAGCTCACGGTCGCCTATCACGCGGCCTGTTCGCTGCAGCATGGCCAGCAGATCAAGACCCACCCAAAGACCTTGCTGAAGCGTGCCGGTTTTACGGTGGTCGAACCCGCCGACAGCCATCTGTGCTGTGGCTCCGCCGGCACCTACAACCTGCTGCAACCCGAAATCTCGGCCCAGTTGAAGGCCCGCAAGGTGCGCACGCTTGAGGCCAAATCGCCCGATCTCATTGCGGCGGGCAACATCGGCTGCATGATGCAGATCGGCTCCGGAACCTCACTGCCAATCGTGCATACGGTGGAGCTTTTGGACTGGGCGACCGGTGGCCCGAAACCGCCGGCGCTGCAGGCGGATCGCAGCGCGCCTTCGGTTCCGATCTTGCGCTGAGCTGCCGCAACCGGCATCACAAAGGGGCGCATGGAATCGCCGCCGCGCGCCCAAATTTTGCCCCAGGTGCTGGCTACTCTGCTGCATGTGGGATGTGGAGTGTGCCTGTGCTGCCTTTCAAGCAATTGATTTCAAGCGCTTTGTTCTGCGCGCTGTCCGGCCTTGCGCAAGCCGGATCAGATCTGCGCGCCGATGACAGCCGTCTCAAAAGCCTGGAGACCACAGATGCGGGCCGCGACTGGGAAGCGGTCGGACGGCTGGATCGCCTTGGCGAGGGGTTTTGCACCGGGGCGTTGATCGCGCCCGATCTGGTGCTGACGGCGGCGCATTGTCTCTATGATCGCGATACGCTGGAGCAGATCGACGCGACCTCGATCGAGTTTCTGGCCGGCTGGCGCAACGGGCGGGCCTCGGCCTATCGCTCCGTCAAACGGGCGGTGCTGCATCCTTCCTACGTTTACGATGGCACGCTTTCGGCGACGCGGGTGCGCAACGATATCGCCTTGCTGCAACTGCAGCGCCCGATCCGCAACACCACTGTGACCCCGTTCGAAACCGATGTGCGCCCCCGCAAGGGCGCGCGGGTCGGGGTGGTGTCTTACGCGCAGGACCGATCCGAAGCGCCGTCGTTGCAGGAGGTCTGCACCGTGATGGCACGTCAGGACGGCGTGCTGGTGATGTCCTGCGATGTCGATTTCGGCTCCTCCGGCGCGCCGGTGTTCTCCTTTGAGGGCGAGCGGCCGCGCATTGTTTCTGTGGTGTCGGCCAAGGCAAGGGTGGAGGGCAATCCGGTCTCGCTCGGCGCCTCGCTGGCCGATGAGCTGGCATTGCTGGAAGCCCAGCTGACTGGCACCCATGTGGGCAGCCAATTGCCGCATGGGGTCAGCCGGGTGCAGGTGGGTGAACCCCGCCGCCGTGACATGGGCGCAAAATTCATCTCAAACTGAGGGGGCAGCCTCTTGAAACTGCGGAGCCCCTTCATAAATCGGAGGGTGTCTGGGGCGCCACTGATTGGGTCCCGGCGCAGAACCGCCCGTCCCGTTTGGGAGGGCTCCATAGCAGTTATCGCTCAACGATGAGGATGAACCATGCGTACGTTTGATTTTGCTCCGCTGCACCGCGCAACCGTTGGTTTCGACCAGATTGCCGACCTGATGGACCGGGTGATGAGCTCGGATATCCAGCAGCCCAGCTACCCCCCTTACAACATCGAAAAGACTGCGGATGATGCCTATCGCATCTCCATTGCCGTGGCCGGATTCTCGGAAGAGGAACTGAACGTCGAGGTGAAGGAACACGCGCTGATCGTCTCCGCCCGCAAGGGTGAGGAGAGCGAAGCGCGCAGCTATCTTCACCGTGGCATCGCGACCCGCGCATTCGAGCGCCGCTTTACCCTCGCAGATCACGTGCGCGTCGAAGGCGCCAGCCATGCCGATGGCATGCTGCACATCGACCTGGTGCGTGAAGTGCCCGAAGCCCTGAAACCACGCCGGATCGAAATCGCCTCGGCCAATGGATCGCGGCCGAAGGAAATCGCCTCGACCGTGAACTGATCCCTCCCGGGGCGCTTGCGCCCTGTTATCTCGCCCCCGGTGCCTTTGCCGGGGGCGATTTTATTGTTGGGTTTGCGCGTCCTTACCACGCGGTAGGTTGTGCGGCGGCACGACGCCTGCCTTAATGGCGGCATGAACACATCTCCCCCTCAGACCACCCGGTTCCAGTTGATCCGCAGCGCCTGTCGCCTGTTTGCCGCGCATGGCTATGCCGGGGCGTCGATTTCGGCGATCGCGCGCGAGCTGGGCCTGAGCAAACAGGCGCTGCTGCATCATTTCGGCAGCAAGGACGCGCTTTATGCATTGGCGGTGGAGCAGACGGCGGCGGAGATGGTGCAACTCCTGTTCGACGCGATGCAGGATGACCGTCCGCCCGAGGATCAGCTGGAGGCGTTCTTTGCCGCCTTCATGGCGCAGATGCAGGCCGACCCGGCGCCGACCCGTCTGCTGATCCGCGCGATGCTGGATCACGCCGCGCTGCCAACCGCCAAGGCGGGACCATCGCTTCATACGCTGTTCGAGGGGCTGGTGGCGACGGTGCAGGCCACGCAACGCTGGCAGGACGCGGGCATGCCGCGCGCGCTGGTCGTGGTGACGCAGCTTCTGGGGGCCGCCTCCCTCATGGAGACCACCGGCACCTCGCTGGAGGTAATGTTTGGCCGCGCCGCCCATGATGGCGCGCGCGACCAGAATGCGGTGATACTGGCAGAGCTTGTCTCAGGCACCCTGCGCGGCTGAACCGGGCCTCGTCCGCACCTCATGCGACAGCAGATAGGCGCTGGCCACCAAGATCAGCGCGGTGCCGAGCCACATGTTGCCGTCCGGCAGGAAGCCAAACACAAGCGCCCCAAGGCCGACGTTGAACAGAAGTTTCAGATGGTCGAAGGGCTGCAGGAAGGCCGCATCCGCCAGCGTATAGGCCCGCACCAACGTATGCTGCGCCAGTGCCGTCAACAGCCCGGCCCCGATCACCAGCCAGAGCGTGCCCTCGGGCAGAGTAAAACCGCTGCCGGCCGCAAGCAGCGCATTGGCGGGACTCAGCAGCAGCAGCAGGTAGATCGTCACTGTCTCGGTGCTGTCGCGGTGGGTCAACTGCTTGGTCACCACCGAACTGGCAGCCCAGAGGGCCGCTGCCGCCACCGGCAGAAGTGCCGCGATCTGAAAATGATCCGACCAGGGCGACAGGATCACCATGCCGCCGATGATGCCGACAATCACCGCGCCCCAGCGCTGAAGCGAGACCTCCTCGCGCAGGACCAGCCCCGCGCCGATGGTGACAAAGAAGGGCGACAGCAGGATCAGGGCGATGGCCTGCCAGATCGGCACATGCGCGAGCCCCAGTGTCCAGAGCTGCACGCCGCCAACCGCCAGCGCCACACGCAGGACATGGGCAAGGATTTGCCGCGTGGTCAGAACAGCCAGCCGGTTGCGCCAGATCCACGGGATGTAGAACAGCAGCGCGATCAGATATTGCCAGAAGGTCACCGTGGGGGCCGATGCGCCATGCAGCATGGTGGCCGATTGCAGCCCAATGTTGACTAGCGCAAAACAGGCTCCGGCGAGGACCATCAGGCCAGCCGCCTTGAGCGGGGTGGGGAGGGTTTGAGTCATCTGCGTTTCGTCCTTTCCTCAGCACGCATGTGACCCAAGGCAGACGAACAGACCCAGACTCCCCCTGTTCACAGGCGGCGGCACGGGTCTCTCCATTCTCTTCCATCCGGACTGTGACCGTCGGCCCCGGAATTGCGCCGGGTCTGCTGACACCTTCGCCATGGGCAAAGGCCGCTCGTGGGCTGTAACCACCGGTAGGGAGTTTCACCCTGCCCTGAGAATAGGGCTTCGTACCCTTGCCAGCGCGCAAAACAAAGCCCCTTCGCGCCCGTTCTCCCGTGTTTTCCGATCGACCCTTCTTCTAACCGGCAATATCCTGGGGTGAATGGACCGCAAGGCAATAGGGGCAAGGCCCTTGATAAACACGTCTCGAAACAAAAAGAGGGGCCCGCCCGGGCCCCTCCAATGTCAGATCGTGATCGAGGTGTTATTCGACCTTGAAGGACCAGAACATGGTTTCGCCAGAGCTGTCGTCGACGCCGTCGTTGTCGGTGGAGACCCAGGCTGTGCCGTCTTCCAGGATCGCGAGACCTTCGACCTTGTCGAGCACATAACCGCCGGTGGATTTCAGATCCGGCAGCAGGTCGCGAACCTCTTCCTTGGTCACAACCGGCAGCTCACCGCCGAGCGGAGCAGGTACCATCTCGGAGAGGGCGACGCGGTAGATTTTCTTGGTGACCGCACGGTGATCGTTCTGGTTGTCGCGTTCGATGATGTAGACGTAGTCACCATGGGCGGTGATCTCGGAAAGACCCACCCAGCCGGTGTCCGGCTCGGCCTTGGGGTAGTGCACCGCGCCCCATTCCTTGGTCTCGATATTGTAGGAGACCAGTTTCACGAGGTTCTTGGGGTCGTCCTTCCATTCGCGCTGAACGGCCATCCACAGGGTGTCGCCCACCTTGGTGATGCCTTCAAAGCCAAAGCGCTTCTCGACGTTCATCAGGGCCGGCGGGATGGTGATCTCGCCCTTGTTGGTCTTGATCAGACCGTCCTTGGTGACGTGGTAGATCGCATGCGGAATGGCGCGCTCGGTGCGTCCTTCGGAGGCGACGTAGAAGCCGCCGTTGCCGTCCAGCGTGATGCCTTCCAGGTCCAGTTTCTGCGCCGCGTCACCGTTGGCGCGGTGGATGCGGATCACATCGATGATACGGGCAGGGGTCTGCGACGGGTCGATCTTGAAGATCGAGGGCTGGAAGCCATAAAAGCTGTCGTTCACCGCATAGATCATGCCGTCAGCATCCGCCACCATGCCGGAGATCGCGCCCCAGCCGGTCAGCTCGTCCATGCCTTCGGAGGTCAGATGCGGGTAGACCGCGGGCGCGTCCTGCTGTTCAAACAGCATGACATGGGCGCGGGCGCCACCGTCCTCGATCAGGTCTTTTTCATTGGCAGAGACCAACAGACCCCGCTCTGGGATGGTCACATAGCCTTCGGGACCGGTGCCGGAGGGCAGCAACTGGGTCAGGACCGGGTTGGCCGGATCGGTGACATCATAGACCCCAACAACAGACGCGCGCTCGGCGCCGACAAAGACATAGGGCGTGCCGTCAAACTCGCCAAAGGTCACCGATTCCGGCTCGACACCCTTGGCATCGGAGCGTTTGTCCGGGTAGTGGCCGATCTGGATGATCGCGTGTTCGAACTCGACGCCGGAGTCATAGACCACGGTGCCATCCTTGTTGAAGATCGTCCAACCGCGCGACCCGCCGTTGTAGTCCCCTTCGTTGGCGGTGGCAAAATGAGTGTCGTCGATCCAGGTCACCGCGTCGGGCTCGCGCAGGCGGCCTTTCTGGCTCTCGGTGAAGATCATCGCGCCGCGCTCGTCGGTGGCGTCAATCCCGTCGAGATCAACAGCCCCCGCGGAGAAGTGGTCGAGCACGTCGCCTTCCTTGGAGACGACAACCATGTGGTTGTTTTCCTGCAGGGTGATGACGGTTTCGCCAAGGCCATTGATGGAGACATATTCCGGCTCGGGATCAGACCCGGCGATCTCGGCCAGACCGGTCAGGTCGACCATCTTCATCGATGCACAGTCGAGACCGCCGTCCGTTGTGTTGACCATCACGAGGTTGCCGGCGGGCAGTTGTGGAATCACGCCGTCGTTCAGGTCTTCGTCACGCTCGTTCTCGATCGCGACTGAGAGGAAAGCGCCGTCCTTGGATTTGGCAAGCGAGTCGGGCTGGCCGCCGATGTCGCAGGCGCCGAGCTCTGCGCCGGTGGCCGTGTCAAAGGCCATCAAACGGCCGGAGGGCTGGGTGTAGCTTTCCGAGGTGTTGACGCCAACATAGGCGATGGCGCCGATGACCGCGACCGAGGTCGGCTCACCGGGTAGCGCGATGTTGCCCTTCGGGGCCGGTTTGGTCGCGTTGGAGATGTCGATCAGGCCAAGCGCGCCCAATGGGCTGTCGGTATAGACCAGCGTCATGCCATCGGCGGTGACGTCGATGATCTCGGGTGAGCTTTCGCGTGTGGTGTCTTCGCCCTCGGCCATGTTCTTGACGACGGGGAAGGAGGCAATGCGATTGAAGGATTGATCTGCCTGCGCAAAACCGGTGGTCAGCGCGAGAGCAGATGTAAGGCACACAAGGCGCATGGACATCGGCAGCTCCTGGAATTTGAATATCAGTGCCTTGGCATTGCCGACGAGTCACAAAACATTTGTGACAGATTTTTATAGATTTGGTGATCTCCCGGTAAGGAGCGCTTCACCAGTTGCGCCTAAACTATCTCCAGTATTCCGCATGAAATCCGCGTATCGGTAAGGGGGGCGCCGCGATGGGCATGGCGATTTTGCACCAGATCGACGGCCAGCTCGTAAAAGGCAGCTTTGGCACGGTTTTCGCCCGAAAAGCGGCGTTGATGGACAAGTTCTACGAGTGTCTCTTTCTGGAGATACCGGATGCACGCGCCCTGTTCACCAAGGATTTCTCGCGTCAAAAGGACATGTTCGCACAGGTGCTGGCCTCCGCTATGAAAAGCCTCGGCGACGGCAGTGATCTGGCTTCATTGGTGGACAGGGTACTGCTGCAACACAGACATCTCGGCCTGACCGCCGGTCACATGTACATGGCGCAGCGAGCCTTGTTGATGGCCTTTCGCAAGGTGCTGCGCGATGAGCTGACGGCTGCGGAACTCTCGGCCTGGAATGCGGCCCTGCGGCGCCTGTGCCAGAGTTTGGCGGCGGGGATCGAGACCCCCGCCACCTGAGCAGGCGTCCTCAGACGGCCATGCAGAGGTATTTCATCTCGAGATAATCCTCGATGCCGTGGTGGCTGCCTTCGCGGCCCAGACCGGATTGTTTCACACCACCGAAGGGCGCAACCTCGGTGGAGATGATGCCGGTGTTGATGCCGACGATGCCATATTCCAGCGCCTCGGCCACCTTGTAGACGCGGCTCAGGTCCTTGGCATAGAAGTATGACGCAAGGCCAAAAATGGTGTCATTGGCCATCTCGATCACCTCGTCCTCGCTCTCGAACTTGAACAAAGGCGCCAGAGGGCCAAAGGTCTCGTCCTGGGCAAAGGCCATCTCGCGTGTCGCGCCGGTGACGATGGTGGGCTCAAAGAAGGTGCCGCCCAGCTCGGACGGATTGCCGCCGAGGATGACCTCCGCGCCCTTGTCTTTGGCGTCGGCGATATGGTCCTCGACCTTTTTCACCGCCGCGGTGCTGATCAGCGGGCCGAACTGGGTGCCGTCGTCCAGACCGTCGCCCACCTTCATCGCCGCAACTGCCTCTTTCAGCTTGGCGGCGAAGGCGTCGTAGATGCCGGCCTGCACGTAGATCCGGTTGGCGCAAACGCAGGTCTGGCCGTTGTTGCGGAATTTGCACATGATCGCGCCTTCGACCGCTGCGTCGAGATCGGCGTCATCAAACACGATGAAAGGCGCGTTGCCGCCCAACTCCATGGAGCATTTCATCACCTGATCCGCCGCCTGCCGCAGCAGGATGCGTCCGACGTTGGTGGAGCCGGTGAAGGTCAGCTTCTTCACGATGGGGTTCTCGCAGAACTCCTTGCCGATGCCCGCCGCATCCGAGGCCGGAAGGACGCTGAACACGCCTGCGGGCAGGCCAGCGCGCTCGGCCAGAACCGCCAGTGCGGTGGCCGACAGCGGTGTTTCGGAAGCCGGGCGCGCCACGAAGGCACAGCCTGCCGCCAGCGCGGGGCCTGCCTTGCGGGTGATCATCGCATTGGGGAAGTTCCACGGCGTGATCGAGGCGGCAACGCCGATCGGTTGCTTGATCACGGTGATCCGTTTGTCCCGCTGATGGCCGGGAATGGTCTCGCCATAGATGCGCTTGGCCTCCTCGGCGAAGAACTCGATGAAGGACGCACCATAGGCGATCTCGCCGCGCGATTCCGCCAGGGGTTTGCCCATTTCGGCGGTCAGGATCACTGCCAGATCCTCCTGGTTCGCCATCATCAGGTCGAACCATTTGCGCAGCACGCCCGCGCGCTCCTTGCCGGTCCACTTGGCCCAGTCCTTCTGCGCGGTATTGGCCGCCTTGATTGCCTCGCGCGCCTGCATGCGGCTGACGTCTGCGACCTGGGCGATCACATCGCCACGCGCCGGGTTGGTCACCTCAAACGTGCCCTCGCCATCGACAAAAGCGCCGTTCACATAGGCGCGGGTTTCCAGAAGGGAGGGATCCTTCAGGAGCGATTTCAGGTCCGTCGTTGCATCGAGCATCTTATCCTCCGCAAATTCGTGTCTCGCAAATGCAAAGCACTTGCGCCTAATGTTGTCCAGTGACAGCGATAAGTCCAGAAACTTAACACATTAAGAGATTAGCATGGAACTCGACGATGCCTACGCAAACGGAGCCTATATTGAAGGGGCTTCAGATTACCCGCCGCGCTGGGCGGCTTCTGCCGAGGACTTCCGCAACAGCCTGCACGAGCGCGCCTGTCTAGACCTGCCATATGGCGATGGAACGCGGCATCGCTTTGATTTGTTCCTGCCGGAAGAGCCCCCCAAAGGCGTGTTTGTCTTTGTGCACGGGGGCTACTGGCTGAACTTCGATAAATCGAGCTGGTCACATCTCGCTGTGGGGGCGCTGGCCAAGGGGTGGGCGGTAGCGATGCCGTCTTATGACCTTTGTCCGGATGCCACGATTGCCGAGATCACGCAGCAGGTGGCGCAGGCGGTGCAGGCCATTGCGCAGGAGGTCGAGGGCCCCATCGCACTGGCCGGTCATTCCGCCGGCGGCCATCTGGTGGCGCGGATGCTCGACAGGTCGGTGCTGCCCGATGAGATCGGCGCACGCATCCGGACCGTGGTGCCGATCTCACCCCTGTCGGATCTGCGCCCCTTGCTGCGGACCTCGATGAACCAGAAATTCGGCATGACGGCCGAGGAGGCCGCAGCCGAAAGCCCGGTGGAAATGCAGGACCGTCACGCGGCCGAAGTAACGGTCTGGGTCGGCGGATCGGAGCGTCCGGCCTTTCTCGATCAGGCGATCTGGTTGGTGGAAGCCTGGGAGGCGGATCACGTCATCGCCTTTGATAAGCACCATTTCAACGTGATCGAGCCGCTGGCCGATCCCGACAGCGATCTGGTCGCGGTGATCACCGGCTAAGTCGCGCGCCGCGCGGTGTCGGAGGGCGGCTCCGCGCGGAATACCGACAAAATATGCTTGCCTCAGCGCTGATTCCGCCTCATCTTCCGGGCGGAACCTGCGATGGCGTCGCGCGTGGGAACACCCATGGGTTCCACATCCAAAACATCCTGAACGCCGGGATCTTCTTTTTTGAAAAGGAGGGTCCAGCATGACTGCTCGTCCTGAATTCTATCGCTTTCACAACGGTGAGAAGGCGCCGCTGCAATTTGCCGTGGCCGAATATGAGGCTCGCATCGCCGGGCTGCGTCGCATCATGTCTGATCTTGGGGTGGGGGCCGCGGTCTTCACCTCCATGCACAACATCTCTTACTACTCCGGCTTCACCTATTGCGCCTTTGGCCGACCCTACGGTTTGGTGGTGACAGCGGAACAGGCGGTCACCATCAGCGCTGGCATCGACGCGGGCCAGCCCTGGCGCCGTTCCTTCTGCGACAACATTACCTATACCGACTGGCAGCGCGACAACTTCTGGCGCGCGATCCTGTCGGTGACCGGTGCCGGGGCCACCATCGGCTACGAGAGCGACCATCTGACCCTGCTGCAAAAGGGCAAGCTGGAGCATTTCCTCAAGCCGTCATTCGTGGTGGATCTTTATGAGCCCACCATGGTGCAGCGGATGCACAAATCCGCCGCCGAACTGGAGCTGATCCGTGCCGGCGCGGCGGTGGCGGATGTCGGCGGCTATGCCATCCGTGATGCGGTCAAGGCGGGCGCGCGCGAGATCGACGTGGCCATGGCGGGCCGGGACGCGATGGAACTGGACATCGCCACGCGCTTTCCGGATGCGGAATACCGCGACAGCTGGGTCTGGTTCCAGTCCGGCCTCAACACCGATGGCGCCCATAACCCGGTCACCGCCCGCAGGCTGCAGCGCGGCGATATCCTGTCGCTCAACACATTTCCGATGATCTCGGGCTACTACACCGCGCTGGAGCGGACGATGTTTGTCGAGGAGGTCGATGCCGAGAGCCTGAAGATATGGCAGGCCAACGTCGCCGCGCATGAATATGGTATGTCGCTGCTGCAACCGGGGGCCAGCTGCGCCGAGATCACCAACAAGATCAACGACTTCTTTGAGGAGCGCGACCTTCTGCAATATCGCACCTTCGGCTATGGTCACTCGTTTGGCGTGCTGTCGCACTATTATGGGCGCGAGGCTGGGCTGGAACTGCGCGAGGATATCGACACGGTGCTGGAGCCGGGCATGGTGATCTCTATGGAGCCGATGCTGACCCTCGCCGAGGGTCAGCCGGGTGCCGGAGGTTACCGCGAGCATGACATTCTGATCGTCACTGAGGATGGCAACGAGAACATCACAAAGTACCCCTACGGGCCGGAGTTCAACGTGGTTGGCTGACGTCGCGGCTCCTGAAACAGCTTGACCGGCACGCGCGGGACCTGCATCCAACGCGTGCCGGTGCTTGGAGCTGTGACGCTCCTCGGGTCGCGTTGGAATTTTGGCCTAGGTCATTGTTTTTGGGCGCAAGACGTCCGACATTGTGCTCAGGTGTACGGAGTGTGAAGGGGGCGACATGGCCTATGTGAAGTGGATTTTCTTTCTGACCTTCTGGCTTTTTGTCGGTGGTTTCCTGCACTACACCCTGCCGCAAAATGACGTGGTGCGCATCGTCAACACCTATGAGGAGCGCAAGGAGCTCGGCGATTGGACCCGCATGTTCTGGTCGACGCCCGATACGCAGAGCGCCGGCCTGTCAAACCGGGATGTGCAGTTCATTCAGGCGGTGCGCCCGAATGGTCGCGCGATCGTCTATCGGAATGAGGATACCGGGTGGAGCTGGCCGCCCTATTTTAAATTCGATACGGCCAATCTCTACACCGAGGCAAACGACGCGATCTCAACCAAGGATAAACCCGAGTGGGTGCGTATCATGCACTACGGGTGGCGCAGTGAGCTTTTGTCTTCCTTTCCCAATGCAGTTTCCATCTCGCCAGCGACAGGGCCTGATGACAAGCCAGTCAATTGGATCTCCATCATCATACTGGTGCTGCTGGCGGCGATTTTCTGGGCTATTCTTGTGCGCCTGCGCAGGTTCAAACGGAACCGTCTCGATCCCCTTTTCGACAACGTCGAGGACGGGTTCTACGCGGCCGGAGATGCCATTGACGACCGCACGCGTGGCGTGCGTCGCTGGTTCCGGCGTAAACCCTGACACGGCGACGACAGCGCACCCAAAACGCGAATGTTGCAGTACGATTTGCTCAAAATTATTGAAGGTCCAACCGAATTTTATTGAGGACTTATCGGCTGGAAACCTGCGTGACATAAACCTCTGGTAAGGGCAGGGGGCTACACTCCGTCGGTGTGAAACGCACCTAATTTCGGAGAGAAACCATGAAGACGCTGCTGGCCACTCTTGGCCTCGTAACTCTGTCCTGGACACCTATGGCTCAGGCGGCGGAACCGCTTGTGGTCGGTGTGGAAGACACCGAATATCTGCCGCACTACAATTGGGATGGAGAGACTTATTCCGGCTTTGGCGCGGATATTCTGAACCGATTTGCCGCGGATGAGGGGTACGAACTGACCTTCCGCGCACTGCCAGTTTCGCGCCTGATGCAGGCGGTGATAAACGGTGATGTGGACCTGAAATACCCTGACAATGCCTATTGGTCGGCTGACCTTAAGGAGGGCACCGACTTGGTTTACTCCGAGCCTGTGGTCGAAGCGATCGACGGTGTGATGGTCGAACCCGCAAACAAGGGAGCTGGGGTCGAGCAGATCAAACGCTTGGGTATCGTTTTGGGGTTCACCGCCTTTGCTTGGTTGGATCGGATCGAAAGCGGTAGCGTTGCTCTGACGAAAAATTCCAGCCTCACCGGAATGGTGCGTCAGGCGCTCGCGGGTCGTATTGATGGTGCCTATGCCAATCTTGACGTCGTGCGTCACGTGCTTGTGGAGCTGGGGCACGAACCCGATGCTCTCGTCTTTGACGAAAGCCTGCCGCATTCCGTGTCGAACTATCACCTCTCCACAAGCACGCATTCAGATGTCGTCGCTGCCTTTGATGCTTGGATGGATGCCAACCCCGAGGTTATCGCGGAGCTGAAGGCGAAACACGGGCTGAACTGAGGCCTGCCACTCTGCGGCGGCGTGATGCTGCACGGGAGCGTTGGCGAGGCACTACGTGCCTCTGCCTCAGTCCGCGAACAGGTGCGGCGTGCGTGCGACTTCCAGCGCGGTCTCATAAGGCACGTCGAGGAAATGCGCTACTGCGGTGGCGTTTTCACTCTCAGACGCGCGCTCCATGACGGCCCAATGTCGCGCGAACCCTGCATCGCGGATCTGATCGATTTCGCTGGCGATGTCATTGCGTATTGTCGGTAGCAGCCGCTCCAACATCGCCTTTGGGGCGTGCTGTCCAGCGAGGCCGACCCGATGGGCGTGGCCGATCAGATAGTCATCGGAAAAACTGCAGTCTATTCTGAGTAGCCGCGCATGAGACCGGTCTGAAAAGAAGTCATGCATGAGATCCAACGCTGATGGATCCATGCAGATGATCAGGCGATCCGTCTCATAGTAGTCAAAGAGCATCCGCGTGAGCGCCCGGCGATGGCGCGTGCGCTTCTCCAGCGTGCGTTGTATCCCGCCCAAATCCGGCAACGGCGTGGTCTCTTCGTGAAACAGATACTCGATCGCCGGTGTATTGGTCAGTTTGCGGATCTGGTCCAGCATGCGCTTGGCCACATGCCATTTTTTGCAGGTCAGGATCAGCAGCTCTCGCTCGCGGCCCAGGCTGCTTTCGGTTTCCCAGAAACGGGGCGCAAACCGTTGTCCGGTGCGGCCCCGTGCCGACAGGAACTTGTAGAGGTTCGCGCCTTCGTTTGAGATCTGAAATTCCACATCACGGGCCGCATACAGCCGTCCCAAGCGGGTTTTCAACTCCTGCGCATCTGAACTGATCTTGCGGGCGAACAAAAAATCCTGACGCAGCAGAAGGTCGTAGTGGTCGTTGTGAAAGTTCACGGGCATGCCGTAGTCGCTGAACATCAGAAATGTCAGGGTGCGGCATTCGATTTCATCTTCGGGGATCAAGTGACGTACGAGTGTCTGAAAAAAAGTCTCGTCCGGGATCCAAGTTGAGGCGAAGAAGCGCGTCACGTCACGTCGCTTGCGCACCATTTTCAGGATCGCTTCGACGGTGCGGCGGCGCAGGCACCACCATTGGCTGCCAATCTGGACCTCGATGTCGGCAGGCACGTCTCGGGTCAGCCCGAGCTTTTGCTGCAGTTCATAGGCAAGGTAGAACAGGCGCGGCTGGCTGCGCTCGTTGAAATAGTGTCGATAGATCAACCGGTCATCTTTCATGCCGGTTTTGATCCAGTCGCTTTCGAAAAAATCAAAGCTCTCAACGAAATCCTTGTCATTGCGGTCAAGAAAGTCACGCGCATATTCGGCGGTCTTGATCGCCATGCAGTCGCCAGAGAGCATGTAGAAATGGGTGGCGCGCGGGAACGTCTCGACCGCGGCCTGCAGGGTGTTCAGTGTGGCGCGCACCAGCGACCATTCCCCCCAGCCGCATTTGACCCTGCGTCGGGCAAAGGTGACGTTGGGGTTGTCCGCCAGCGCGGTTTGGATGGCGCTATAGTCCTGCGTTCGGGCGCGCGCGTCGAAATGAATTGCCATGTAGTCGCCGGTCGCAGTGAGACGCTCGGCCTGCTCGATGATCGCAGCCGGGTCTTTGTGGCAGAGCAGAATATAGGCGATTTTTGCCATCTTCGGGATGCAATACCCTGTTTTATAGGATTGTTTCCTTGATAAAGAGGAAACTGGCGTGAATAAACCAGATTGTTTTGCAATTGCGGCCAGAGCGGGCATTCTGGCCCCGAATGAAGAGCGAAGGACAGCGAAAGATGGGATTTCCCGGCACCTGGATGACGGAGAGCGAAAGCGTGGTCTATCGCGTGGTGCCCAAATGCGCCTGCTCTACCATTGGCCAGATCATGTTCTATTCCGATCACGGGCGCTTTTTTGACGGCGATATCCACGATTCCACCGCCGGGCTGCACAAATGGGCGCAGGAGGACAGCAAGCCGCTGATCGAGGCCAATGTGACATCGCACGGCGCTTATGCCTTCACTTGCGTGCGTAACCCCTACACTCGAATACTCAGTTCGTTTTTCGACAAGATCTGCGGCATTCAGCGCAACGGACGGCGCTACCGTGGCAACCTGGTGCCCAAGCTGATGTATGAATATGGCATCGAGGTCGGCGGCGAGGATGGCAAGCAGGAGTTTGACCAGATCAAGAGCTTCCGTCGGTTTCTGCTATTTGCCCGCGACACCATCCGCTGGAGGCGCCCGATGGATCCGGACATTCACTGGTCGGCGGCTTCGGGGCATGTGTCGACCTTCATCGTGAACGGCGGGCGCTACGACAAGGTGGTCTGGACCGAGAAATTCAACGACGGCATGCAGGAGGTGCTGGATGCCATCGAGACACCGCATCAGGTGGATCTGGCCTCGATCCCGCGCTTCAACGAGAGCGAAGGCCATGGCCCAAAGCGCGCGCATCCGGTCGAGGACTATTTCGACGATCTGTCGATGCATCTGGTCTACGAGATCTACAAACGCGATTTCGAATTGTTCAAATATGATGTCGAGAACCCGGGCAACAAGCTGCCCATCGGCGAGATTGATCTCGACGAGATCCACGCCAAGCTTGGCGACTGACGGAACTATGAGATCAGGGCGCAGGGGAGGCTCCCGCCCGGCTTGCGATCATTGGAAATGATCTGACCCGGTTGGGCCGGGCGCCGGGCTGGCGCCCGGCGCGGTGCTTGAGGCATCTGTTGCGGTGCCAGTGTAAAAGCCTGCGTTTGGGGCAGGTGGGAAGAGCGGGATCTGCTGAGAAGCGGTTCAGGGGCGGGTCTGCCCTGAACGCGCCTTGTCCAGTTTCGTGAAAGCTGGGCGCGTCAAGGGTGAACCGCGCCTGCGCGCGGCGGCAGGACCGCCCTTGACCCGGGTCGCTGCTGTTGCGGCTCCCAAGGTATCGATGGCAAGACGTCGGACACAAAAAAGGCCCCTGCGACATGACAGGGGCCTTTGATCTTTTGGGTCGGGGTTATTCGTCCTCGGGCACCTGACGCACCGCGCCCTTGGCCGCCGAAGTGGCGAGCATGGCATAGGCCTTCAAGGCGGTGGAGACCTTGCGCTTGCGTTTGACGACCGGCTTCCAGCCCTTCTCGTCCATCGCGGCGCGGCGGGCGGCCAGGGTCGCCTCATCCACTGCCAGGTTGATCGTGCGGTTGGGGATGTCGATCTCGATGGTGTCGCCCTGTTCCACCAGGCCGATGGTGCCGCCCTCGGCAGCCTCGGGCGAGACATGGCCAATCGACAGACCGGATGTGCCGCCCGAGAAACGGCCATCGGTCAGGAGCGCGCAGTCTTTGCCAAGACCTTTGGATTTCAGGTAGGAGGTCGGGTAGAGCATTTCCTGCATGCCGGGGCCGCCACGCGGGCCTTCGTAGCGGATCACCACCACGTCGCCGGCGTTGACCTTGCCGGTCAGGATGTCATTCACCGCCTGATCCTGGCTTTCGCAGACGTAGGCTTTGCCGGTGAACTTCAGGATCGAGGCATCCACACCGGCCGTTTTCACGATGCAACCATCGAGCGCGATATTGCCGAACAGGACCGCAAGGCCGCCGTCCTGGCTGAAGGCGTGTTCCTTGGCGCGGATCACGCCGCCGGCGCGGTCGGTGTCCAGCTCCTTGAACCGGTTCTCGGTCGAGAAGGCCTGGGTGGTGCGCACGCCCCCGGGGGCGGCCTTGAACAGGGAGACCGCGTCGGGGTTGTCGGCGACGGTGATGTCCCATTTGGCGATCGCCTCGCCCATCGAGGCCGTGTGGACCGTCGGCACATCGGTGTGCAGCAGGTCTGCGCGGGACAGCTCGCCCAGAATGGAGAAGATGCCGCCGGCGCGGTGCACGTCTTCCATGTGGACGTTCTCGGTATTGGGCGCGACCTTGCACAGGCAGGGCACCCTGCGGCTGAGCCGGTCGATGTCCTGCATGGTGAAATCGATCTTGCCCTCATGGGCGATCGCCAGCAGGTGCAGCACCGTGTTGGTGGAGCCACCCATGGCGATGTCGAGGCTCATGGCGTTTTCAAACGCTTCGAAGGTGGCGACTTCGCGCGGCAGCAGGCCTTTTTCCTCGCCCTCGTAATGGCGCTTGGTGATCTCGACGATCTTGCGCCCGGCCTCAAGGAACAGGTGCTTGCGGTCCGCGTGGGTTGCCAGGGTGGAGCCATTGCCCGGCAGCGCCAGACCCAGCGCCTCAGCCAGGCAGTTCATCGAGTTGGCGGTGAACATGCCCGAACACGACCCGCAGGTGGGGCAGGCGTTTTCCTCGATGTGCAACACTTCCTCGTCGGTCAGCTTGTCGCTGGCGGCGGCCACCATCGCATCGACCAGATCGACCTTTTTGGCATCAAGGGATTCGATGTCGATCTTGCCCGCTTCCATCGGTCCGCCGGAGACGAAGATCACGGGGATGTTGAGCCGCATTGCGGCCATCATCATGCCGGGAGTGATCTTGTCGCAGTTGGAGATGCAGACCATCGCGTCGGCGCAATGGGCGTTGACCATATATTCGACGCTGTCGGCAATCACCTCGCGCGAGGGCAGGGAGTAGAGCATGCCGTCATGGCCCATGGCGATGCCGTCATCCACCGCGATGGTGTTGAATTCCTTGGCCACACCGCCAGCGTTTTCCACCTCGCGGGCCACCATTTGGCCCAGATCCTTGAGGTGGACGTGGCCGGGCACAAATTGGGTGAAGGAGTTGACGATGGCGATGATCGGCTTGCCGAAATCGCTTTCGGTCATGCCTGTGGCGCGCCACAGGCCGCGGGCGCCGGCCATGTTGCGACCGTGGGTGGAGGTTCTGGATCGGTACATCGGCATTATGCTGGTTCCCTATATTTTTGCCCACAGGGACACTATTCGCGCAGTAAAGGCAACATGTCGGGGCGGTTTGAGGTCACGAAATTACTCTTGCGGCGGGTCTCGCGTGGTTATTGCGAAACCGGGTGTGGATCGGGCTCTGCGGTCCTTGGTGCCGCTGGGCGCAGCAGGTGGGTCACGGCCAGTCCCATCAAGAGCGCCCAGAAGGGGGCGCCTATACCAAGGAAGCTGACACCGGAGACGGTCATCATGAAGGTGATCAGCGCCGCCTCGCGCCCCCGGCTGTCGGCCAATGCGGCCGAGAGGCTGTTGCCGATGGTTGACAGCAGCGCCAGCCCGGCCACGGTAGCAATCAGCGCCTTGGGTGCGATCAGGAACAGGCTGATCACCGTCGCGCCGCCAAGTCCCACCAGACAGTATAGCACACCGGCAACCACGCTGGAGAGATAGCGGCTTTTTGGGTCCACGTCCGCCTCTGGTCCGGCGCAGATGGCGGCGGTGATGGCGGCGAGGTTGAAGGCAAAGCCACCAAAGGGCGCGAGGATCAGCGAGGCCAGGCCGGTGACGGTCAGGCTGGCGGAGACAGGCGGCGTGTAGCCCGCCCCGCGCAGGGTGACGACGCCGGGCATGTTCTGCGAGCACATGGTCACGATATAGAGCGGCAGGCCAACGCCGATCAGAACCGGCAGCGAGAACGCGGGCGCCACGAACTCTGGCAGGGCAAGGCTCAGGTTCAGCGCTTCGAGATCGCCAAACGATCCGGCCCAAGCGGCCCAGAGGCAGCCGACCAGCAGCACTGCGGGAATGGTGTAGCGCGCAAACCAGATCCGCCCAGCCAGGAAGGTCGCCCCCATGAGACCCACCAGGGCCACATCGGTGCCAAGAGCGGTGAAAGCCGAGAGGCCGAACTGGAACAGGATTCCGGCCAGCAGCGCATTGGCCAGCGCATCCGGGATCAACCGGGCCAGCCTTGCAAACCAGCCGGTGAGACCGGTAAGGGTCAGGAGCGCGCCGCAAAACAGGAAGGCACCGACGGCCTGCGACAGCGGCACGCCGTTGAGGCCCGTGGCCAGCAGCGCGGCCCCCGGCGTGGACCAGGCGGTGAGGATCGGCATGCGGAACCACAGCGACAGGATCAGGCTTGTCAGCCCCATGCCCAAACCCAGCACCACCAGCCAGCTGTTGGCCTGCGCCTGCGTCGCGCCCACCGCCTCGATGGCCTGAAAGATGATGGCGACAGAGCTGGTATAGCCCACCAGCACCACGATCGCGCCCGCCGCCAGATGGGAGAGTTTCAGTCGGCTCAGCATGCGGGTTTTCCTCGGGCAATGGCTGGGATAGGTGTTGTGCGTTATAGCGCACGATACAGGTTGTGCGCTATAACGCACAAGCCCTCATTTTGGGGATGCCCAGCGGGCAGCAAAGGTTCGGGAAGACGGGATGGCTACGGTATGAGCGACGACAGTATCACCTTGAACTTGCGGGAAATCCGCGCGGCCTCGGGGTTGAGCCTGTCGCGCGCCGCCGAGGTTACCGGCGTCAGTAAGGCCATGCTGGGTCAGATCGAACGGGGCGAATCAAGCCCGACGATTGCCACCCTGTGGAAGATCGCCAAGGGGTTTCATCTGCCGCTCACCGCGCTGATCGACGAAGGCTCCCGTCCCTCTGGCATCGGGGGCGAGGTCTATCGGACCGTGCAGTTTCCCGGCAGCATCACGGTGAAGATCGTCTTTCCCTTTGACCCCAACTTGGGGGCGGAGACCTTTCACGTCAGCCTGAAGCCAGGGCAAAGCCACGAATCGCAGCCACATGACAGCGGCGTCACCGAAGAGGTCTTTGTGCTGGAGGGGGCGATGGAGGTGCTGCGTGACGGTGATTGGGTGGCGCTGGAGCCGGGGCAGGGGCTGCGCTTTGCCGCCGACCAGCCACATGGCTATCGCAGCCTGCACAGCGGCGCGGCGTTCCTGAACATGCACCACTATCGCCACGCGGCGGGGTTGCGCGCGGCCGATTGACGCCACCGGCTTGTCCTGCCCCTACCGCAGAGCGTACCACTGGCGGCAAGGCAATTTGATCCGGGACATTTGCAATATGGATAAAGACACCCTGCGCGGCAGCCTGCTGATGGCTCTGGCCATGGCCGCTTTTGCGATCGAGGACATGATCATCAAATCGGTAGCGGGCGCGATGCCCACGGGGCAGGTGCTGATCGTCTTCGGCCTGGGCGGCATGGCGATCTTTGCCGTCGTGGCGCGTGCGCAGGGGTCTTCCTTGTGGCACCCGGGCTTTTGCACGCGCCCGCTGCTGTGGCGCTGCGTCGCGGAGGTGGCGGGGCGGCTGTTCTTCACCCTGGCGATCGTGCTGGCACCGCTGTCGCTGGCCTCCGCCATTCTGCAGGCCACACCGCTGGTGGTGACCGCAGGCGCAGTAGTGTTCTTCGGTGAAAAGGTCGGCTGGCGGCGCTGGCTGGCGATCTGCGTCGGCTTTGTCGGTGTGCTGATGATCCTGCGTCCGGGCATGAGCGGCTTCGAGGCGACCTCGCTTCTGGCGGTGGCGGGCATGCTGGGCTTTGCCGGGCGCGACCTGGCCACCCGGGCGGCGCCCAAAACCATGAGCAACGCCCAGCTTGGGATCTTTGGCTTTGCCATGCTGGTGATCGCGGGTGTCATCCTGCTGGCCTGGACGGGGGGCGCGGTTTGGCCCACGGGCCAGCAAAGCGGCGCGCTGGCAGTTGCGATCGCGGTGGGTGTGCTGGCCTATATGGCGCTCACCGGGGCGATGCGCACCGGCGAGATCTCTGTCGTGGCGCCGTTTCGCTACTCGCGGTTGGTATTCGCGATGGCTCTGGGGGTTTTGGTCTTTGGCGAACAACCCGACCTGATGACCATCCTCGGGTCGGTGGTCGTCGTGGCAAGCGGCATTTTCACCCTGTTGCGCAGCCAGAAAACGGCCTGAGAGGGCAGCTGGGAGGGGCGCAGGTGGCACAGGTCCCGTGATTTGTGTCGCAGGTGATCTTGCGCCCGCCTGCATGGCGACTTACATCTGCGCCCCATGGCCCAAGCAAAGACAGACCCGAACTACAAAGTTATTGCCGAAAACCGCCGTGCGCGGTTTGACTACGCGATCGAGGAAGACCTCGAATGCGGCATCATGCTTGAAGGGTCGGAAGTCAAATCCCTGCGGGCCGGTGGCTCCAATATCGCCGAATCCTATGCGGCGGTGGAAGAGGGCGAACTGTGGCTGGTGAACTCCTACATCGCCCCCTACGCGCAGGCGAAATCCTTCAAGCATGAGGAACGCCGCCGCCGCAAGCTCCTAGTCTCGCGCAAGGAAATGGCGAACCTGTGGAATGCGACCCAGCGCAAGGGCATGACGCTGGTGCCGCTGGTGCTGTATTTCAACCACCGCGGCATGGCGAAGATCAAGATCGGTATCGCCAAGGGCAAGAAGAACCACGACAAGCGCGAAGCGGCAGCCAAGCGCGACTGGTCGCGGCAGAAGCAACGCCTGCTGAAGGATCACGGCTGAGGCCGATCCGCGAAGTTTGGGACACTCTTGACGAAGAAAAGGCCCCGTTTGGGGCCTTTGTTCTGTTTGAAACCGATCTTTCCGACGCGGAGACCGTTCAGGTCATCGCCCGCAAATCCGCGATCATCTTGTCGATATCTCCGCCGTTGCGGTCGATAATTGCACCGATTTCCGTGCGCTCTGTCAGCAGCAGGTTCACGCCTTCGATGAACATGTTGAAGAACAGGTCCTTGCCGGAGCGGTTCGACACATGGAACGTCACCTCGAAGGGCGATTGTCCCCGCAGATAGGCGACGCAGGAAACCTCGTACCACTTCTTAACTTTTTTCACGCCGGTCACTTCCAGGCGGCCACCGATGAACTCACGGAACCGGCTGCCATATTTCTTGGCGATGTAGCCCTGGAAAGCATCGGAGAAGGCGCGTTTTTGGGCCGAGCTTGCCCGGCGCGCGTCGACGCCCATGGCGTAGGCTGCAATGTAGGAGGTGTCGCTGTAGCGCTGGAAAATGCGCTCGAAGTCGCCATACATCGACCGCTCGCTCTTGCCGGATGCGATCACCTTGTTGATGTCGGTGACGAGGCGCGTGATCAGATTGGATGCGGAGCTTTCATTGAGCGCAAAGGCCGGAAGCGCAGCAAAGGACGCCCCTATGGCACCCAGAGAAGCAAGGAATTTACGGCGAAGCATGGTTTAGAACCCTCCGGTATCTAGTTCGAACGGATCGATTTCAGAGCCGGCATCTTCCTGGCCCAGCTCGAACCGCCGGTTTTGCAGGTAGATCTGGCGACCCTGCGCATAACTGTCAGCGCTCTCGTAGAGAATCGAGTCGATCGTGTCGGAATATGTACCGCGATTTCCCAGTTGGTCCACGATCTCTGCCGGAATTTGCAGGTCTTCGGCGGGATTGTTCTCAAGCTGGCTGAGCGGATTGGTGAAAAAATCAACAACAATGCCCACGGCATCGCGGGTGGTTGAGGGCCCATAGGCGGGCAATTCCACATATGCGCCTTCGCCGGCACCCCAGACATGCAGGGTTTCTCCAAAGTCGGTGCGAGCTTCCGCCATCTTGAAGTCAGACGCCGGGTCGCCAAGGCCCCCGATGCCCAGCACCGTATTCACCGCAAACCGACCAAGCGCCTGTCCCGCGCCCTTGATGTTGCCTTGCAGCAGGTAATTCACTGCATCGCCGGGCTTTGACAGGTTTTCCGCGAAATTTCCGAAGGCCGTCACCATGTCCGGAGGGACGACCGCGACATATCCTTTTGACGCCGGACGGAATGCATATCGGTCCAGCCCCTTGTTGAACTGGTGAACCGAACGATTGGTATTTTCGTAGGGATCGAAGATCTCTCCCGCAGCTTTCGCGGCCGGATCCTGCGTGGCACAGGCGGAGGTCAGTACCGCAGTGGAAAGGACCAACGCAGTTGCGGATTTTTTCAACAAAGCAATCATGTCTACCAATTCTTCAGTTGCGGTCGGCGCACGGGCCCCCGTCACCTAGGGGTCACTTAGCAATCTCTGCGGTTCTTCCCAGCCCATAACCACAGCAAGACCAAATTATGTGACAGATTTGGAACATATGCCAGTCACTCTTTGAAAAGGGCTTCGGGGCTTTATAAGGGGATCAGGGCACGCTCTACTAGGACGATATGAAGAATACATTTGCAAATGCTGGCCGGGACGAACTTCTGGCGATCCGCCGCCGGAGCCGAGGCCTTTTTTGGGCGGTCGCGCTGCTGAGCGCTTTCGTGAACATGCTGATGCTCACGGGGCCGCTCTATATGATGCAGGTCTATGACCGGGTATTGGGCAGCCGGTCCGAAGCCACATTGTTGGCGCTGACTCTGTTGGTGGTCTTTCTCTACGGCATGATGGGACTGCTGGACGCGGTGCGCGGTCGGATCATGCGGCGGGTTGCGGCCCGGTTTCAGGCTGGTCTGGACCGTCGCGTCTTTGATGCAATGATCCGACGTTCGGCGGTGTCTGGTGATCCCGAGGCGCAGACCGGGCTCAGTGATCTTGAGAGTATCCAGAAGCTGATTGCTTCCCCTGTCGTCATGGCGGGGTTCGATCTACCTTGGACGCCGATCTTCCTGGCGGGCATCGCACTTTTTCACCCCTGCCTTGGGATACTGGCGATTTGTGGCGGTGGCGTGCTGATTGCGATTGCGGTGATCAATCAGATCCTCAGCACGGCGCCTGGCAAGGCTGCCATGGTCAGCGGACATCAAGCCATGGTGCAGTCCGAGGAAATCCGCACCGAAGCCGAAATGACTCAGGCCATGGGAATGCGGCAGGCGGCCTTTCAACGCTGGCGCGTGGCGCGCGACAAGGCGTTGGCCGACAGTGTTTCCGCATCGGATGTGACGGGCACTTTTGGCACTTTGACAAAAACGCTGCGCCTGTTCCTGCAATCCGCGATGCTCGGTTTGGGGGCCTATCTGACACTGCAGGGCGAGGTCAGCCCCGGTGCCATGATCGCCGGGTCTATCCTTCTGGGGCGCGCGCTGTCCCCGATCGAGGTTGGGCTGGGGCAATGGCCGCTGGTACAACGAGCCCGGAAGGGCTGGCAGAACCTCGAGAGCTTCTGGGCAAGACACCGCCCGAAGCCGCGCGCACAGCGCTGCCGGAACCGCGCGCGTTGCTCGAAGTGGAGGCGATTGCCGCCACGGCGCCGGGCGAGTCGCGCCCTCTGCTGCGCAATGTCACCTTTCGGGTCGATCCCGGCGAAGCGATCGGGGTGATCGGCCCGTCGGGCTCCGGCAAATCCACTCTGGCGCGGGTTCTCACCGGGGCCTGGCGCACGGCGGCTGGAACCGTGCGCCTCGATGGGGCGGCGCTGTCGCAGTACGATCCTGCAGTGCTGGGCGATCACATTGGATACCTGCCGCAACGGGTGCAGCTCTTTGACGGCACGATTGCGCAAAATATCGCGCGCCTTGCCGAAACGCCCGATGCCACCGCGGTGGTGGAGGCGGCCAAATCTGCGGCTGCGCATGATATGATCGTCAAGTTGCCCGACGGCTACGACACCCGTGTGCGTGCTGGTGGCGGACGTCTCTCTGGTGGTCAGATGCAGCGTATCGGTCTGGCGCGGGCCTTGTTTGGTAAACCGGCCATCGTGATTCTGGATGAGCCCAACTCGAACCTCGACAATGAAGGGTCCGTCGCACTCAACAATGCAATCAAACGGCTGAAGGCACAGGGGAAATCGGTGCTCATCATGGCGCACCGTCCAGCGGCCATCCAAGAGTGCGACAAGCTATTGGTTATCGATCAGGGCACCATGACCGCCTTTAGCCCCAAGGATGAGATCCTGCGCAAGATGGTGACCAATCACCGCGACATTCAGCAGGGCGGCACGGCCCGCCCGCCTCAGGGTGCAGCCGGTGGCGGAGGAGCGACGCGATGAACGAGGCGAAAGACAGCAGTTGGCCGGTGCGCGGCGCTCTGTTGGTTGGAGTACTGGGGATCGCTGTGCTTCTCGGCGGGTTTGGCACCTGGGCGGCGTTTTCCAACATTGCCGGTGCGGTTGTGGCCTCCGGTCAGATCGAGGTGGATCGCAATCGACAGGTTGTTCAGCACATCGACGGCGGTGTGGTGGCAGACATTCTGGTGGATGAGGGCGATCTGGTGGCAGAGGGGCAGACCTTGTTGCGTTTGGATCCTGCCGATTTGCGGTCGGAACTGACCATCACGGAAGGTCAGCTGTTTGAGCTGATGGCCCGTCGCGGGCGGTTGGAGGCGGAGCGTGACGAAGTAGACGACATCACGTTCTCAGAAGAACTGTTGCAGCTGGCCCAGACCCGGCCGGAGGTCGCGGAGCTGGTGGAGGGGCAAAGCCGCCTGTTCGAGGCCCGGCGCGAATCGGTACGTCGGGAAGTCGAGCAGCTTGAAAAACGCGCCTCGCAGATCGAAAATCAGATTGTCGGGATTCAGGCGCAACAGGCTGCCACCCGCGAGCAATTGCAGCTGATCAAAGAGGAGCTGGGCAACCAGCAATCGTTGTTTGATCGCGGGTTGGCACAGGCTTCGGTCGTCTTGAACCTACGCCGCAACGAAGCCAATCTGCAGGGAACGCTGGGCGAGCTGATTGCGTCGGAGGCGCAGGCCGAAGGGCGGATCACAGAGCTGGAGATCGAAACCCTGAAGCTGAACACCCAGCGCCGCGAAGAGGCCATCACCCGCGTGCGCGATCTGCGCTACCAGGAACTGGAATTGATCGAGACGCGGCGCTCTTTGCGGGACCGGCTCAGTCGTCTTGAGATCACCGCGCCGGTGTCCGGCATTGTCTATGGCATGACGGTTCGAACGCCGCGCTCCGTGATCCGGCCGGCCGACCCTGTGCTCTACCTCGTGCCACAGGATCGCCCGCTGGTGATCGCGGCACAGGTGGCCCCCACGGACATCGACCAGCTCCATGTGGGGCAATCCGTGTCCATCCGACTGCCCGCACTCGATCAGCGGCAGACGCCGGAGCTCTTCGGCGCGGTCACTCTGTTTTCGGCGGATGCGTTCCGTGATGAGGCGACGGGACGATCCTACTACCGTGCTGAAATCGAACTGAACGAAGGCGAAATGGACCGTCTGCCCGGCGGCACAGTGCTGATCCCGGGCATGCCGGTCGAGAGCTATATCCGCACTGCAGACCGTTCGCCGCTGGCCTATCTGGTGAAGCCGCTGGCCGACTATTTCGTCAAGGCCTTCCGCGAGCGCTAAGGGCGGCGCGCAAACCATGGCCGAGCCGCCGCAATTGCCTCTTTCCCGAAGGAACCTTCCGCTGTAGCGTCCGCGGCAAAGACAGACGGACACTGGCAAAGGAGCCCGACCATGAGCGTTGACGCGAAACTTCAATCCCTCGGCCTGACACTTCCCGACGCCCCGGCGCCTGCGGCAAATTATGTGCCCTTCGTGGTCTCGGGCAACATGGTCTATGTCTCCGGTCAGATCTCGGCGGACGAGAATGGTCTGATCACTGGCACCTTGGGCGATGATCTTGACGTGGACGCGGGGCAGGCGGCGGCCAAGCGCTGTGCCTTGTCTTTGCTGGCTCAGGTCAAAGCCGCCTGTGGTGGCGACCTTGGCAAGCTGAAGCGGGTGGTCAAGCTGGGGGCCTTCGTGAATTCCACAGCCGATTTCACCCAGCAGCCGCAGGTCGTGAATGGGGCCTCTGATGTTCTGGTTGAAATCCTTGGTGACGCAGGGCGTCATGCACGCTCGGCTGTCAGCGCGCCTTCGCTTCCAATGGGAGTCGCGGTCGAGATCGACGGTATTTTCGAAATCGAGAGCTGATCTGATGTCGACACCGGCTCTGCCTGCAGCATTTCTGCAGCGCCCAATCGCTCACCGTGCGTTGCATGGACAACAGGAACACTGCCCCGAGAACAGCCGCGCTGCGATCCGCGCGGCGGTCGAGGCAGGCTATGGGATTGAGATTGACCTTCAGCTTTCGGCGGACGGTCGGGCGATGGTTTTTCATGACGAACAACTGGAGCGTTTGACCGACGCGGCGGGGCCAGTGCGCGCGCGCACGTCAGCTGAGTTAGAGGCGATCCCGCTCAAGAACGGCGATGGCGAGTGCATTCCAACGTTTCGCGAAGTGCTGGATATTGTCGCCGGGCGTGTCGCGCTCTTGGTGGAAATCAAGGATCAAGACGGTGGGATGGGGCCCAATGTTGGCCCGTTGGAGGCCGCCGCCGTTGCCGATCTGGCCGGTTATGACGGGCCGGTGGCCCTGATGTCGTTCAACCCGCACAGCATCGCAGAGGTTGCCCGGCTTGCGCCTCATTTGCCGCGCGGTCTTACCACCTGCGCCTATGATCCGCAGGAGTGGGCACCGCTTGCTGCTGAAGAGTGTGACGCCCTGCGCGCGATCTCCGATTTCGACCGTGTCGGCGCCTGTTTCATCAGCCACGAGGCGCGCGATATCACCCGTGCCCGGGTGCAGGCCCTGCGGGCAGATGGTGTGCCGATCCTCAGCTGGACCATCCGCTCACCCGGCGAAGAGGCTGAAGTGCGCCGCTTCGCCGACAACGTGACGTTTGAAAATTATCTTTCTGCTCTAGGCGCTTGATCGGGCGTAACCTGCGCCCAAATAAGGGGGAGGCAGTGAGAGGCGGAATGGATCAGGCGCAAATTGAAATTCAGGTGCTTGGCAGCCTGACGCAAATCGATGCGTCGGACTGGGACGCCTGCGCCTGCCCCGAAGCTGCTGAGGGCAGACGCCCCGATGATCCCTTTACCACCCACCGGTTTCTGAGCGCGCTGGAGGTGAGTGGCTCTGTCGGGCCGGGCACCGGCTGGCAGCCACAATACCTGGTCTGCTACCTCGACGGGCAGATGATTGCCTGTGCGCCGCTCTACGCGAAGGGCAACAGTCAGGGCGAATATATCTTCGACCACAACTGGGCGCATGCCTATGAGCGGGCAGGCGGCCGTTACTATCCAAAGCTGCAGATTGCTGTGCCCTTCACTCCGGCGACGGGGCGGCGCTTTCTCGTGCGACCTTGCTACGAGGAAATCGGCGTGTCGGCCCTGGTGCAGGGAGCGGTGCAACTGGCGACGGATAATCAGTTGTCCTCGATGCACGTGACCTTTTGCACCAAACGGGAGGCAGAGATCGGCCGCGCGCTTGGTCTGATGCCGCGCAGCACCCAGCAGTTTCACTGGTTGAATGACAGCTATGAGAGATTTGACGATTTTCTTGCGGCGCTTTCCTCGCGCAAGCGTAAGAACATCCGCAAGGAACGACGCCAGGCGCAGGGTTTTGGCGGGACCATCGAAACCTATACTGGCGCGGATTTGCGGCCGGAGCATTGGGATGCCTTCTGGCGGTTCTACCAGGACACGGGCAGCCGCAAATGGGGCACGCCCTATCTGACCCGTGAGTTCTTCGACATCGTACATCACACGATGGCGGATGATATGGCTCTGGTGTTGGCTGAACGGGACGGTGCTCCGGTGGCGGGGGCGCTGAACTTCATCGGACATTCTGCGCTTTATGGCCGATACTGGGGGTGCACCGAGCATCACCCCTGTCTGCATTTTGAGCTGTGCTACTATCAGGCGATCGACCTTGCCATCGAGATGGGCCTCGCGCGTGTCGAGGCAGGCGCGCAGGGCGAACACAAGCTGGCCCGGGGCTATCTGCCGACCGAGACTTCCAGTCTGCACTGGGTGGCAGACCCAGGATTTCGCACTGCGATCGAACAGTATCTGGACGCGGAAGGCGCCGCCGTGGACGAGGAAATCGAAATCCTCACCAGCTATGGCCCTTTCAAGAAAACCCAAGTGGAGGAACAAGAATGACAGAAAAGCTCTCCGAAGAGACCCGTGGACCACTTCTGAAGCCGTTGTTTGATACCGGATGGGAGATGGAGGACGGACGGGACGCGATCCGCAAGACGTTCAAGTTCTCCAACTTTGTCGAAGCCTTTGCCTTCATGACCAAGGCGGCGATCTGGGCCGAGAAATGGGACCATCACCCGGAATGGAGCAACGTCTACAATACTGTGACGGTGGTGCTGACCACTCATGACGTGGACGGGCTGAGCACCTTGGACGCCAAACTTGCCCGCAAGATGGATGGTCTGGTCTGAGCGGTGCAGGTCGAGGCAATAAAGCTGAGGCGGGCCATTGGCAGGGCCCGCCTTAGGTCATCTGTTGCAGCAGCCCCCGGTTGCGGTCGACACGGGCCGCGGCGCTTTGGGACAGCTCGCCGTATGGCAACGCATGTTGAGCAAAACGGCGGTCAATAGAGCGGCAACGTCTCCGTCGCACGCCACATCTTCTGTAGCCGCTTGTGGTCAAGACCGACGCCGGCCTCTTTGGCCTTGATCAGCTCATTCGCGATATGATGCTCTGGCGAAGCGGCATCCATGTCTTTCATCAGATCTTCAAGCCGATCCCGCACAGCGCTTGCATCGCGTGCGGCAACCATGGAATCCAGTAGTTTTTTCAACTGCTTGAGAAACGCTTTGGTTTTCTTGGATGAGAACATCACCTGTGTGAACTCTGCCGTTGCCCGTAGTTTGCGCAGGCTCTTGCGGAAACTGTCGCGGGCCTGACTGTCCAGGCGTTTCAGCGTCTCACCATGTTTCAGGGCCTGGTTCAGGCGCAGTTCCAGCGTTTCATGGCAGAGAGCTTCCAGCTTCTCCTGACTTCCCGCAGCCGGGCGCCAGAACTCGGGATCACTCATATCACGGCCTCGCGCCATCATTTCGACGACCCGCTCCCCTTCAAGGAGCTCGCGCAGGGCAGCACGCTCGCTGTTAATCCGTTCCAGCGCCCGCACCTCCAGCGACTGCAGCGCTGTATTGTCGGGCAATGCCACCCGTGCAGGGGTCAGCGTATCCTGCCACAGCAGGTACAGATCGCGCAGGCGGGTGACCTCCGCGCTGAGCCATCGCGCGTCGTCCAGCAGCGCCTTGTTATGATCGGGGGGCAGCAGCGGTCGGAACAGGGTCAACCCGCTGCGCAACCGCCTGAGCGCAACGCGCAAGGCCTGCGCGCTGTCAAAGGCATCGTCTCGCGCCACAAAGGCGCGAGCGGTGTCGATTTCTTCCATGACCTCCGCCATGATGCTGGCGGGGTGGTTCGCAGGGCTATGCGGATCAGTCATTCGTCTGTGTTCAAGGCCTTGGCTGTATGGGCAGAAGTGCACTGTGACAGATTACAGCGCATCCAGCAGCCCTTCGCCAGCAGACACTTCACAGGTACCCGGACTTTCTTCGAGGTGCAGGATTTTTACCTCACCATCTTTTACCACCATGGCATAGCGTTTGGACCGACCGATCAGACCAGCGGGTGGTGCGTCAAACCGCATGCCGATGGCGTCTGTAAATGTGCATTCCGCGTCCGCTAGCATGGTGATGCCTGCGTCCGCAGCGCCGGTGGCCTCGCCCCATGCTTTCATCACGAACGGGTCATTGCCTGCGATACAGATGATTTCGTCGATGCCCTTGGCCGCCAGCTGATCCTTGGTACGGATGAAGCTCGGCACATGCGCAGAGTGGCAGGTGGGGGTGAACGCGCCGGGTACGGCAAAAATCGCCACCGTGCGCCCGGATGTCAGATCTTGGAGTGCGACCGGTTCAGGGCCTTCCTCTCCGATCCGGGTCAGTGTGGCGGCGGGCAGCTTGTCTCCAACGGATATCATCGGGCGGTCCTCTCTGTGGTTTTCGAACGGGCTCACGACGGGTTTGGGCAATTGCGTCACGACAGCCCCTGCATGTAGTGTCCCGCGCAGACGGTATAAGAACTGCATCAGGAGACAAGAGGGCACATGACTCATATCGCGGTGATTGGCGCGGGCCAGGCAGGGGCGTCCCTGGTGGCAAAGCTGCGCAAGAGCGGGTTTGACGGTGATATTACCCTGATCGGGGCCGAGGAGGCATTGCCCTATCAGCGCCCGCCGCTGTCCAAGGCCTATCTCTTGGGAGAGATGGAGGTGGAGCGCTTGTTCCTGCGCCCCGAGAGCTTTTATGCGGAGAACAACATCACACTCCGCCTTGGCGCCAAGGTGGACGCGATCGACCCGGCGGCAAAGACCATTCGCATCGGCGAGGAGATCATCGCCTATGACCAGCTGGCTCTGACCACCGGCTCGCATCCGCGCCGCCTGCCGGTCTCCATTGGTGGGGATCTGGGAGGCGTGCATGTCGTGCGCGACCTTACTGATGTTGATGCCATGGCCCCGGCGGTGACCGACGGTGCTCGCGCGTTGATTGTGGGTGGAGGATATATCGGACTGGAGGCGGCCGCAGTCTGCGCCAAACGCGGGGTGTCGGTGACTTTGGTTGAGATGGCAGACCGCATCTTGCAACGAGTCGCAGCCCCCGAGACCTCGGATTACTTTCGCACGCTTCACACCGGCCACGGCGTCGACATCCGCGAAGGTGTCGGCCTCAACCACCTTGAAGGCGAGGACGGCACGGTGACGCGCGCGGTGCTGAGCGATGGCAGTACGCTGGATGTGGATTTCGTGGTGGTTGGCGTCGGCATCGCTCCGGCCTACGAGCTGGCAGAGGCCGCAGATCTTGAGATCGAGAACGGCATCCGCACCGACGCACATGGCCGCACCTCTGATGCGTCGATCTGGGCCGCCGGCGATTGCGCCTCTTTTCCCTATAAGGATCACCGCATCCGGTTGGAAAGCGTGCCCAATGCCATCGACCAAGCGGAAGTGGTGGCCGAAAACATGCTGGGTGCGGAAAAAACCTACGTTGCCACGCCTTGGTTCTGGTCTGACCAGTATGATGTGAAGTTGCAGATCGCCGGTTTGAACTCTGGGTATGACAATGTGGTCACCCGTCAGGGCGAGGGCGCTACGATCTCTTTCTGGTACTACACCGGCGACCAGCTGGTGGCGGTCGACGCGATGAATGACCCCCGTGCCTATATGGTGGCGAAACGTCTGATCGAAGCGGGCAAAACCGCAGACAAGACCGTGGTGGCCAACCCGGATGCGGACCTGAAGCCGCTTTTGAAAGCGTGAGGATTATTGCTGGCGATTTCCGCGGTCGCGCTCTTGCGGCCTTGGGCAAAGGCGATGCGGCTGCTCATCTGCGCCCGACCACGGATCGGGTGCGCGAAAGCCTGTTCAACGTGCTGTCTCATCGGGTCGAGTTCGAGGAGGCGCGTGTGCTGGACGTTTTTGCCGGCACCGGCGCGCTGGGGCTCGAAGCTCTATCGCGCGGCGCGGCTGCGGTTGCGTTTGTGGATGATGGGCGCGTGGCGCAAGGGTTGATCCAGAAGAACATCGACATCTGCCGCGCCAAACCGCACTGCCACCTGCACCGCCGGTCCGCGCTCAAGCTTGGCGACAATCCTGACCCGTCATTTGATTTGATCTTCCTCGATCCCCCATATGGCAAGTCACTCGGGCAAAAGGCGTTGACCGCGCTCAGTCTGGGCGGCTGGATTGCCCCGGGCGCGCTTGTGGTCTGGGAAGAAAACGCGCCGATGGATGCGCCCGAAGGCTTCATGCTGGAGGATACTCGCAAATATGGCGACACGCATATCACGTTGCTTTGGGCGCAGCATGAGGCGCGCTCTTAGATAAACCTCAGATGCGCCTGCGGTGACAGTCGACCCGGCGCTGCAGTCTGCATGGAGGATCCGCATGCCCACGACCTATCCCAGACCTGCGCTGGTGATCTTTGATTGTGACGGAGTTCTGGTGGACAGCGAGCGGGTGTTCAACGCGGTGCTCGCGCGCAACCTGGCGGGCCATGGTCTGACCCTCGACACAGATCAAAGTATGACCACATTTGCGGGTCTTGCCATGCCGGAGGTTGCAGCCAGTGCAACCCAGATGGGGGCCACCTTACCGCAGGATTGGATCGACGAAGTCTATGGTGAGGCCTATCAGACCTTGCGTGACGGCGTGCCGCTGATCCCCGGCGTCATGGAGGTCATCGCCCGTCTCGATCACGAAGGTATCCCCTGCTGCGTTGTGTCCAACGGGAGCGAGGAAAAGATGCGGATTACACTCACGCCGCATGGTCTCTGGGATCGGTTCCACCCCAACGCCATGTTTTCGGCCCATACGCTGAAGGTTGCTAAACCTGACCCGGGCATTTTCCTTGCGGCGGCCGCCCATTTCGATGTGCAGGCGCGGGATTGCGTTGTGATCGAGGACAGCGCCACGGGTGCGCGTGGGGCAGCCAGGGCGGGCATGCAGTGCTTCGGCTACGCCGCGCATGACAACGGTGCCGCACTTGTCGCCGAGGCGGCAGAAGTCTTCCACGACATGAAGGATCTGGCGCGCCGTCTCGGCCTGAGCTGACGCGCGGGGTCATCTGAGAGAGGTGGCTGAGCCGACTGGTCGCGTAGTCGGCAGACAGGGGCAGGAGGGGCCTCGCCCTCCGCCTTGATCAGTCGTTCTTATAGGTCGGGTGGAACAGCCCGGCAGGCGACAGGGTGAAGATATCCACCCCATCCGCCGTCACACCGACAGAATGTTCGAACTGCGCCGACAGTGATTTGTCGCGGGTCACGGCGGTCCAGTCATCTGCCAGTACCTTGGTTTCGGCGCGGCCCAGGTTCAGCATCGGTTCGATGGTGAAGAACATGCCTTCTTCCAGCACCGGCCCGGTGCCTGGACGACCATAGTGCAGCACGTTGGGCGGTGCGTGGAACACCTGACCCAGCCCATGGCCGCAGAAATCGCGCACCACGCTCACCCGCTGGCTCTCGGCATAGGACTGGATCGCATGGCCGATGTCGCCAAAGGTATTGCCGGGCTTCACCACCTCGATGCCCTTCATCAGCGCATCATGGGTGATCTGGATCAGCCGTTCGGCCTTGCGCGGCAGCTTGCCCGCCACATACATGCGGCTGGTGTCGCCGAACCAGCCATCGACGATCACGGTGACGTCGATGTTGAGGATATCGCCATCCTTCAGCTTCTTGTCGCCGGGGATGCCATGGCAGACCACATGGTTGATCGAGATGCAGCTCGCGTGCTGATAGCCCTTGTAGCCGATGGTGGCCGAGGTCGCGCCCGCGTCCTCCACCATCTGGGTGATGATGCGGTCAATCTCGCCCGTGGTCTGGCCGGGGAAGACATGCTGGGCGATCTCATCAAGAATCTTCGCCGCAAGCGCACCGGCTGCGTGCATGCCCGCAAAATCGGACTGATCGTAGATGCGGATACCGTCTTTGGTGGTGCGGCCGTTCTTGGATCTCATCGGGGCATGCTCCGTCGCGTGTCGTTTGCCAGCTATTTAGGGGTTTCCACCGCAAAGGGCCAGAGGCGGCAGGGGTCTTTGTCGGAACCTTCGCCAGGGTCGCGCGTTTTAGGGCGAGAAATACATAAAGAAACGCCAAAAGGGACGCGCAATGGAAAGTTTAAACACACTTATGCAGACCGAGATCTACGACGGCAAGGCGCTGACGGATCTGGTCACGCTGGAATTTCTGGCCCAGCTCCTCGGCAATGTGCTGGCGGCTGCGTTTATCCTCATTGTCGGCTTCATTGTTGCGAGTTGGGCAAAGCGGCGTGTCGTTGCCCTCAGTGACAGCCATATGCGTCTCGACAACACTCTGTTCCACTTCCTCGGCAATGTGGTTCGTTACATCATTCTGGGCTTCGCTCTACTGTTCGTGCTGAACACATTCGGCGTTCAGACGACCTCCATCATCGCTGCCATCGGTGCGGCGGGCCTGGCCATCGGTCTTGCCATGCAGGGCGCGCTGTCGAATGTGGCGGCGGGCGTGATGATCATCCTGTTCCGCCCCTTCAAGCTGGGTGATTTCATCGACGTGAACGGCGAGATGGGCACGGTGAAGGAGATCAGCCTGAACAATACCGTCATCGCCAGCCTGTCCAACGTGAAGGTGATCATCCCCAATGCCGAGGTCT
Organism: Tritonibacter scottomollicae; assembly: GCF_032924845.1. Classification (NCBI taxonomy): domain Bacteria; kingdom Pseudomonadati; phylum Pseudomonadota; class Alphaproteobacteria; order Rhodobacterales; family Paracoccaceae; genus Tritonibacter; species Tritonibacter scottomollicae. Next base: position 2,721,870 of record NZ_CP136704.1, on the reverse strand, counting down.
GGGGCAATACGATCTCCAACTATTCCGTCTACGACACACGTCGCGCCGAGTGGAGCTTTGGCGTGGGCTACGGCGCAAATCTTGCGCTGGCCGAACGCACAATCCGCGACACCATCATGGCTGATGACCGCTCGCTCAGTGATCCGGAGCCGTTTATCCAGGTCAATAACCTGAACGATAGCTCTGTCGATTTTCTCGTTCGGGTCTGGGTCAATTCTGCGGATTATTTTCAATATCAGGCGGATATGAAGCGCAAGGTGAAGGAAGCCTTGGACGGTGCCGGTGTGGATATTCCTTTCCCGACACGTACTCTCGTGCAGCCCGACAACCCGCAAGACGAAGAGCGCGACGCGGCATAATGTTATTCGGTCATCCCGCGAAGGGGTGGCCGACTTCCACACCATCGGGGGTGATCTGGGTTCCGATGACCAGCCGTTCGACGCCCCGTGCCTGCGCTGCATCGAATTCAGCTGCGTAGGTCGGGTCAATGTCGGAGGCCAGCTGGAAACCTGTGCAATCCGTACGTTGCACCAGATAGAGCATCACCGCCCGATGACCGGCGTCTGCCATTTTGGCAAGCTCTCGCAGATGTTTTGCTCCGCGTGTGGTGACACTGTCAGGGAACTCGGCCAGCCCGGGTTTGCGCGAGAGCGTCACGCTTTTGACCTCGACATAGGCATCGGGCAGGCTGTCGCCACTCAGTAGGAAATCGATGCGGCTGTTCTCGCCATATTTCACTTCGGCCCGCAGGGTGGAATAGGCGGCGAATTCTGCAATCTTGCCGGCCTCCAACGCGGCCTTGAGGGCACGGTTCGGCACCGACGTATCGACACCGGTGAAATGCCCGTCCGCATGTTCCACCAGTCGCCAGCCGTATTTCAGCTTTTTCTTCGGGTCGTCATTGGGTTCCAGCCAGATCCGCATGCCGGGTTCTGCCAGTCCCATCATCGAGCCGGGGTTGGCGCAATGGGCGGTCACTTCGCGCCCGTCCTCCAGTCGGCAATCAGCCAGGAAGCGTTTGTAGCGTTTGATCAGCGTGGCGGGGATCAGGGGCGTTGGAAACTGCATGCCACCGGTCATGCGCCAGAAAGCGCCGCCTGTCAAAGCCGGGACCGTGCCGGGCGCGCGAACGTGGTTGCACCGGCTGTCGGGGAAGCTATCCTCTGGCGGAGCCTCGAAAAACACATCCGCATGAAATTCAGGAGACGCGCCATGCCCAATCCCACCGCTGCAATGCTTGTGATCGGGGATGAAATTCTGTCGGGGCGCACGCGCGACTCCAACATGTATTTTCTCGCCGGAGAATTGAACAAGCTCGGCGTCGACCTGAAGGAAGTGCGCGTGGTGAGCGATGAGGCCGACGCCATCGTGGCCGCGGTTACGGATCTGTCGAACGGCTATGACCATGTCTTCACATCCGGTGGTATCGGCCCAACGCATGACGATATCACAGCCGATTGTATCGCCCGTGCCTTCGGGGCTGCGATCGACGTGCGAGCAGATGCCCATGCCATCCTCGAGGAGCATTATGCCAAGACCGGTGCGGAGCTGAACGAGGCGCGTCTGCGCATGGCCCGTATCCCTGATGGTGCGACGCTGATCGACAATCCGGTGTCCCGCGCGCCCGGCTTCACACTGAACAACGTGCATGTGATGGCAGGGGTGCCTGCGGTGTTTCAGGCCATGGTGGCCACGGTCCTGGCGACACTGGCAGGGGGGCAGCCGCTTCTAAGCCAAACCCTCCGCGTGGACCGGGGCGAGGGCGAGATCGCGGCGATCCTGTCCGCGCTGGCCGAGAAATACAGCGACCTGTCGATCGGCTGTTATCCGTTCCAAATAAACGGAGCTTTTGGCGCCAATGTGGTGGTGCGCGGCACGGAGGGCGCGCGTTTGGATGCGGCGATGACTGAACTGGCACGGGATCTTGGCCTGTGAGCACCACCGCGGTGACCGATCCGAAGTATTACGACGTGGTGGAGGCGACATGGCCGTGTCTGCGCAAGGAAGAGCTGGGCGCCATCACCCTGCGCGTGGGGGCAGGCGGTGGCAGCCGCGTTTCGGCCGCAACTGCCGAGGCCGAGGTCAGCGACGACCAGATCGCCGAGGCAGAGGCCGCCATGCAGGCGCTCGACCAGCCGCGCCTGTTCATGATCCGCGATGGGCAGGTCGATCTTGACGCTCAGCTCGATCGTCTCGGTTATGTTGTGATGGATCCGGTGGTGCTTTGGACCTGTGCGCCCTCTGTGCTGACGGATGTGCCGATCCCGCGTGTCACCACGTTTGATGTTTGGGAGCCTTTAGCGATCCAGCGCGAAATCTGGGAGACCGGCGGCATCGGCCCCGCGCGCCTGGCGGTGATGCATCGGGCCGTGGCGCCAAAGACGGCCTTGCTGGGGCGCTGGGACGACAAGCCTGCGGGGGTGGCCTATGTCGGGCTGCACGGTGACATAGCCATGCTGCATGCGCTTGAGATCCTGCCGCATCAGCGCCGCAAGGGCATGGGCGTCTGGATGATGCGTCAGGCCGCCGTCTGGGCAGAACAGCACGGAGCGGCGGAACTTTCTGTTCTCTGCACGCGCGCCAATGTCGCTGCCAACGCGTTATACAGTGGCCTCGGCATGACGGAGGCCGGAGGCTATCACTATCGGATCAAACATTGACCAGCAGTCGCCGGAGGAGGGCGCCCGCATGACACAGATAAAAGAACCCACCGCGCTCGACCTGCCGATGACGGACCCGCTGCCACCTGAAACGCAGAAGTATTTCGACATCTGTCAGGATAAGCTGGGCATGGTGCCCAATGTGCTGAAGGCGCATGCGTTTGACGTTGAAAAGCTCAATGCCTTTACCGCCATGTACAACGACCTGATGCTGGGCGACAGCAAGCTGACGAAGCTGGAGCGGGAAATGATTGCCGTCGTCGTCTCCTCCATCAACAAGTGCTTCTACTGTCTCGTCGCGCATGGGGCCGCGGTGCGACAATTTTCAGGCGATCCGCAGCTGGGCGAGATGCTGGTGATGAACTACCGTGTGGCGCCGCTGGATGCACGGCAGCGCGCGATGCTGGATTTCGCCGCAAAGATGACGCGCGCCAGTGCTGAGATCGAAGAGGCTGATCGCGAGGGTTTGCGCGTCAACGGTTTCGATGATCGCGACATTTGGGATATCGCCAATGTGACGGGTTTTTTCAACATGACCAACCGTGTCGCCAGTGCCACCGCAATGATGCCCAACGCTGAATACCACGGGCAGTTCCGTTGAGCCTGCGGCGGCTTCTCCCTGTTGCGCTGGCGCTTGGACTTGGTGGGCATGCGGCACTTGCTGCGCCGATCCAGATCCCGCTGCCTGACGGCGAGGAGCTGCTGCGCGAACAGGAAACGCCACTTGATACGCTGCTTATTCCCACCGGACCGGTTGCCGGGGATGACGTGCCGGCCCGCGCGCTGGAAGGGCGCGTTTATCGGCGCAGCTGGCGGGTCAGTGGCGATTGGAGCACGCTGCAGGTTCTTGCGCCGATCCGGAGCGCGCTGCACGAACAGGGATTTGAGACCATCTACAGCTGCACGGCGCGCGCCTGCGGCGGGTTCGGATTTCGGTTTGGAATCGAGGTGATCCCGGCACCGGACATGGCGGTGAACCTCTCGGATTATGAATTCCTGTCAGCCCAGCACCCGGAGACAGGCGCGGCGGTGTCGTTACTGGCCTCCCGCACCGCCGGATCGGTCTATGTGCAGCTGTTGGAGCGGTATGACCCGGCACATCGCGTGCGTCCCCCCTCGCTTCCTGAGGCGTTGTCGTCGCCAGATGCCGAGAGTTCTGACGATGTGACAGATGGCAATACCGCCCTTTCGGCATCAGCAGAGCAGGCCCTGCTGATAGACGCCGTGAAGAAGGGCGGCAGCCTGTCTACCGGTGCGATCAAGGACCTGCTGGTGTTGCAGGGACATGTGCCGCTTCTGGATCTTGATTTCGATACTGGCTCGACCCAGATGGGGGAAGGGCCGTTTGATACGCTGGAACAGCTGGCCACATTCATGCGCAGCAACCAGAGCGCCGTGATCCTGCTGGTGGGGCATACCGATACGGTTGGTGCGTTGGATGGAAATATCGCGATCTCACGCCAACGGGCCGCCAGCGTGCGCGCGCGGCTGGTCTCCAAGTATGAGATTGCCGGGGATCGCATTCAGGTCGCCGGGGCTGGCTTTATGGCCCCGCTGGCACCCAATACCACCGAGGCTGGGCGCGAAATCAATCGCCGGGTGGAGGCGGTCCTGGTTCAGCCGTGAACGCCCCGGTCTCAGGCCAACAGGATCCAGACCGCGACACCAAACAGCATCAGGGCGAACCCTTTGTTCAGCAGTCGCGCTTGTCCGAGGCTGGAGAAGACGGTGCCAAGCCGATCACCGACCAGCGTCCAGACTGTAAATGCCAGCAAGTTATTGAGTGTGAAGACGGTTGTGATCAGGATGACCAGCCCAGCGTTCTCCCGATCCGAGGGCGGCAGGAACTGGGTGAATATCAGGGCGATGATGACATAGGCCTTTGGATTGAGAATCAGCAGCATCACCCCATCACTGAACCGGGCCGAGGACGCCGCTATGGTGACGCCGGTGTGGCTGGCCTGCAGGAACCGCCAGGCGATCCACAGTATATAGAGGCCACCCAACAGTTTCAGAGTGCCAAACACCGCTGGCGCCTGCGCGATGATCGTCAGGCTGCCAAAGCCGATCATCAGGGTGATGCCCCATGTTGCAAGGTGATATCCGGCCGAAGCCGCCAAGGTGCCACTCGCCCCAAACCGGGCTCCCGCCGCGGCAAAATACAGGTTGCCGGGACCGGGGCTATAGGCCAGCGGGAACAAGAACATCAGCAAGGCAAGTATCATGATGGCTCTCCTCGGGGGGCAGGATGTGAGCCCTAGAGATGTACGGCAATTCACTTCTATCGCGACCCGAAGCCTGCGCATCGGAGGCACCCGACAGACGTTCTGCCCCTCGCGGAAGGCGCAAGGGGCAGAACGTCTGGCAGGGCCGTGAATGGCTGTGGGGTCAGCGGGGCAGAACCGGGGCGCGCCCTACCAGGTTTCCATGCCTTTCTGAGCAAAGGCATGGACGAGGAAATCGATAAAGGCGCGCACCTTCGGTTGGGTGAAACGGCCCGGCGGGTAGACGGCATAGACGCCAAGGGTTTCGACCGGCAGCGCGGGCATGACATCTTCGATCAGCCCCTCGGCCTTGGCCTCGGCATAAAGATAGCTCGGCAGATAGGCGATCCCGAGACCGGAGATCGCCGCGTTCAGCAGCGATTGCCCGTCGTTGACCGACAGCCAGCCGGTGGAGCGCACCTGGCGCTTCTCGCCGGAGGGGGCGGTCAGCTTCCAGACGTTGCCGCTGGACTGGTTGGAGTAGTGCAGGAGCTTGTGTTCGTTGAGGTCGTCGATCTTCTGCGGGCGACCGTATTTCTCAAGGTATCCGGGCGAGGCCACCATCCGCTTGGTGGTCTCGGTCAGCTTGCGGGCCCGCAGGGAGCTGTCTTCCAGCTCGCCAATGCGCAGCGCCATGTCGAACCCTTCGGAGATCAGCTCCACAAAGCGGTTGTTCAGCACCATGTTGACGGTGATGTCGGGGTAGTCACCGAGAAACTCCGACAGCACCGGCGACAGGTGGTTGACGCCGAAATCGGTGGCGACCGAGATCCGCAACAGTCCCGAGGGCGCGGTCTGCATGGAGGTCACCAGGGCATCCGCCTCGCCGGCGTCGTTCAGCACCCGACGGGCGCGGTCATAATAGGCGAGACCGATTTCGGTGGGCGACACGCGGCGCGTGGTCCGGTTCAGGAGACGGGCGCCGAGGCGGGCCTCGAGGCTGGACACATGTTTGGAAACCGCCGACTTGGAGATGCCCATCCTCTTGGCGGCGTCGGTGAAGCCACCCTGATCCACCACATTGGCAAAGGCTTCCATCTCGGTCAGTCGGTCCATTTCACAATCCTCGTCGCACATTCTGTCTTGCGTCCTTCCTGCGGGGGAATTCGGGCAAGAACGGGGCGGGCTTGGGATAATTGCAGGGTTTTCGCCGGATCGTTCAGGCTGGGGAAACAAGCGATGTGCAACAGTTCGCTCCACACCGAAGCCTTGTGAGATGCGGGCAGGGTATCATGAGAGGTCATTGAAAACACGAGGACTCCTGCCATGCTGACCTGCATCATCCGCTACCAGATCGACCCCACGAAACAGGCGCAGTTCCGCCAGTATGCGCAGACCTGGGGGCAGGCCATTCCCCGCAATGGTGCAGACCTGATCGGCTATTTCGCCCCGCATGAGGGCTCCTCGACACTGGCCTATGGCATCTATTCGATACCGTCTCTGGCCGAATATGAAGCCTATCGCGCGCGTTTGGCAGCCGATCCGCTGGGGCGGCAGAACTATGAATTTGCGCAGGCGGAAAAGTTCATTTTGCGTGAAGACCGCAGCTGGCTCACACTGGCCTCGGCACCCCATGGCACCACAGGAGAGGCACAGTGATCGCAGTCATATTCGAAGTCATCCCGGCGGAGGGCAAACAGGACGCCTATCTGGAACACGCCGCCGCGCTCAGGCCGCTGTTCGAGGGTATGGAAGGGTTCATTTCGGTGGAGCGGTTCCAGAGTCTGACCACGCCGGGTAAGCTGCTGTCGCTGTCGTTCTGGGAAGATGAGGACGCATTGGCGCGCTGGCGGCAGCTGGAGAAGCATCGCGCGGCACAGAGTAAGGGGCGCGACGGCTATTTTGCCGACTACCGCCTGCGGGTTGCCGGGGTGATGCGTGACTATGGCATGACGGAGCGCGCGCAGGCTCCGGCAGACAGTCGCGCCCTGCATGACAGCTGAAAGGTGGTCGGCAGACCTCCCGCCAGTCGGGGTTGCATTCAAATGCCACCCTCCTGTTGGGCCGCGCAGCGCGCCTGCGGCGCGCTGCGGTCGCGGGGCACGCCAACGGTGCGGCTGACCTGACCGGCGCCGGGTCAAGGGCCGCATCTGCGGCCGTGCCGCAGGCACGGTTTATCCTTGAGGCGGCAGAGGTCTCGTAAACTGCAAAAGGCGCTTCAGGAGCAGATCTGCCCCTGAAACGCCTCTCAGCGGATTTTCCTTCATCGCGCAGCGATGCCCGGCCCAACGCCGCCAGCCGGTTCCGGCAAAGCCGGGGCAGGCGCGGGGGCGGGAGCCCCACCGGCCGTATTGCTGCGACCTTTCCGGCTCAGGCGGCCTTTCGCTCGTGACGACCTTCTTCGATCTCTTCGACAATCTTTGCTACAAAGGCGTCGAGATCGTCGGGTTGACGACTGGTTACAATACCTGCGTCCGCCACGACTTCGGCATCCTGCCATTTGGCGCCTGCGTTGACGATATCGGTCTTGATCGACCCGTAAGAGGTCATATCGCGTCCTTTGACGATCCCGGCTTCGGCCAGCACCCAAGGCGCATGGCAGACCGCGGCGATCACTTTACCTTCGTTGTGGAAATCCTTGACCCGCTTGATCACATCCGCCTCGACCCGCAACAGGTCGGGATTGATCTGGCCACCTGGAATGACCAGCGCGTCGTAGTCGAAGGTATTGGCGTCCGCTATCTTCAGGTCGGCTTCGGCCTCACCCTTCCAGTCCGGGCCTTCCCAGCCCTTGACCGGCTTGCCGTCCAGGGTGGCGACATGGACCGTGGCGCCCTTGGCGCGCAGCTGGTCGCGCGGCACTTCAAGCTCGGATTTCTCAAAACCATGCGTCGAAATGATGAGGACTTTTGCGTCGGAAATCTTTGGCATGTCGTGTCCTTTCCTATCTGCGTTGAGATCGCGTCACCGCGGTCTCGTCACCCAGAAAACGAAGCCCCGCCCAGATTGTTCCGGACGGGGTCGATCTTAGATCGGCTGACGCGACGTGAAGCGTCTAGAGTGTCGCCGCCAGGCGAGTGCCCTGATTGATGGCGCGTTTGGCGTCCAGCTCGGAGGCCACATCGGCCCCCCCAATCACATGGGGCGTGATGCCCTTGGCCTCCAGCGCATCCGCCAGAGAGCGTTCGCTGACCTGCCCGGCACAGAGCACGATGGTATCGGCGGCGATCACGGTGGGATTGTCCCGCGTCTCGCCAAAGCTCACATGCAGGCCCGCGTCGTCGATGCGTTCGTAGTTCACGCCGCCGACAAACTCGACCTCCTTCATCTTGAGCGCGGCTCTGTGGATCCAGCCGGTGGTCTTGCCGAGCCGCTTGCCATGGCGTTCGGCCTTGCGCTGCAGCAGGGTGACCTGACGGGCGGGGGCTTCGGGCTGGGGGCCTTCAGGAGCCAGGCCGGAGCGATGCTCCGCAGGGTCGGTGACCCCCCACTCGCGCATCCACAGCGGCAGGCTTTCGGTGGGGCTCTCGCCTTCGTGCAGCAGGTATTCGGAGACATCAAACCCGATGCCGCCAGCGCCGATCACGGCCACCTTATCGCCCACGGGTACCTTGTGGCGCAGCACGTCGATATAGCTCACCACGGACGCGTGGTCCTGTCCCGGAATGCCCGGATCGCGCGGCAGGACACCGGTGGCGATGATCACCTCGTCGAACCCGCTCAGGTCCTCGGCACCGACCCGGCGGCCCAGCTGCAAGGTGATTCCGGCCTTGGCGACCATGGTGCGGTACCAATCCACCAGCCCCCAGAACTCTTCCTTGCCGGGGATCTGCTTGGCCATGTTCAGCTGGCCACCGATCTCCTCGGCGGCATCAAAGAGCGTCACCGCATGCCCCCGTTCCGCCGCCGCCAGCGCGGTCGACAGGCCCGCAGGTCCGGCACCGACGATGGCGACGGATTTTGTCACCTCGGCCTTGTTCAACACCAGCTCGGTTTCATGGCAGGCGCGGGGATTGACCAGACAGGAGGTCAGTTTGCCACCGAAGGTATGATCCAGGCAGGCCTGATTGCAGGCGATGCAGGGCGCGATCTCGGTCCCGCGCCCCTCTGCGGCCTTGGCCACGAAATCTGCATCTGCCAGCATCGGGCGCGCCATCGACACCATGTCGGCGCAGCCCTGCGACAGCACGTCTTCGGCCACCTCCGGCGTATTGATACGGTTCGAGGTGATCACTGGGATCGACACATGACCCATCAGCTTTTGCGTGACCCAGGCAAAGGCTGCGCGCGGCACCGAGGTGGCGATGGTCGGAATGCGCGCCTCATGCCAGCCGATGCCGGTGTTGATGATGGTGGCGCCCGCAGCCTCCACCGCCTTGGCCAGCTGCACCACCTCCTCGAAGGTCGAGCCATTTGGCACAAGGTCAATCATCGACAGGCGGTAGATCAGGATGAATTCGCGCCCCACGGCCTCGCGTACCCGGCGCACCACCTCGATCGGCAGGCGCATGCGGTTTTCATACGACCCGCCCCAGCGATCCTCGCGCTTGTTGGTGTGGGTGACGAGGAACTGGTTCAGGAAATATCCTTCGGAACCCATGATCTCGACGCCGTCATAGCCGGCCTCCTGCGCCAGACGGGCGGCGTTCACGATATCGGAGATCTGCTTCTCGATACCCTCCTCGTCCAACTCCGCCGGCGGAAAGGGCGAGATCGGCGATTTCACCGGGCTGGGCGCGACGCATTTCGGCCCGTAGGAATACCGGCCCGCGTGCAGGATCTGCATCGCGATCTTGCCGCCAGCCTCATGCACCGCAGATGTGACCACCGCATGATTGGCGACATCCTTTTCCGTGGTCATCATCGCCGCCCCCGGCAGCACTGATCCTTCGAGGTTCGGACCGATGCCGCCAGTGACCATCAACGCCACGCCGCCACGGGCGCGCGCCGCGTAGAATTCCGCCACCCTTGGCCAGTCGCGGGTCTCCTCCAGCCCGGTGTGCATGGAGCCCATCAACACCCGGTTCTTCAGCGTGGTGAAGCCCAGATCCAGCGGGGCCAGCAAATGTGGGTACGCAGCCATGACACTCTCCCTCCATGTCCGTTGGGCCACCGCACGGCGGCCCCTTTGGGCGACAAGATCGCGCGGCTGCAGCGGATTGTCACCCGTCAACGCGGCGTCACCCCCTTGCGTGCCCCGGCGGCACACGGTCTAAGGTGGCGACACCTGGATCAACGCGGAGCCCGCATCTGATGAGCAAGACGCCCCCTAAAGCCTTCAGCGCCGCGCAAATTGCCGCGCTGCCCTATCGCCCCAATGTCGGCGTGATGCTGATCAACGGCGCGGGCGATGTTTGGGTCGGGCAACGCATGGACCGGCACAAGGAGGCCTGGCAAATGCCTCAGGGGGGCATCGACAAGGGCGAAGATGCCCGCGCCGCCGCCCTGCGCGAGCTGGAAGAAGAAACCGGCGTCACGCCCGAGCTGGTGGAGATCATCGCCGAAAGCGACGGCTGGTTGCCCTATGATCTGCCGCAAGAGGTGGTGCCGCATTTCTGGGGCGGCAAATACCGTGGTCAGGAACAGAAATGGTACCTGATGCGCTTTGTCGGGCAGGACGCGCAGATCAACATTCAAACCGACGATCCCGAATTCTCCGCTTGGTGCTGGCAGCCGGTCGCCGAGCTGGTGGAAAAGGTCGTCCCCTTCAAGCGAGAGGTCTATGCCCGTGTGGTCGAGGAATTCAAAGCGCATCTCTAAGGCGCTGCTGTCGGGTGCGCTGGCCCTGTTCTGTGCCACGCAGGCACAGGCGCTCAGTTGTCTGCCGATGGGGCCCGGGGACGTCTACCGGATCGTCTCCAAGAGCGAGGACCCCTTCGTGATCATCGAGGGTCGTGTAACCTTCGACGAGGCGCTTTTGCCGACATATTCCGAGGCTGCCCCGCAGGCGACCAAAGAGCCGGTCGAAATTCCGGCGCAGGTTTCCGGGCTGATGCTAGGGGATCGCATGTTTGATCAGCCGGTTGAGGGCGAAATCACCCTGGAGGCGCATTGCCTGGGCCCCTGGTGTGGCGCGTTGGTCTCAGACGCGCGCTACCTGTTCTTTGCCCGCCAGCAGGAGGGCCGGGTGGTGGCGGTGGTCGAACCCTGCGGCGGGTTCTTCTTTGATGCGGAAGATGGCAGCGCTGGCGATACCGTGCTGCAATGCCATCGGGGCCGGGCCTGTCCGTCGAAACTGCCTGATACCCTGGAGGGCGCGCAGCAGGTGCCCGCCCTCGATTAGAGTCTAGCGGGCCGCGATATTCGGCGCAGGGGCCGCAGTGTGCGCGGCGGACGCTTGCGCAGGGTGCGGGGATTTCTGTTGCCCCAGCCAGACACTGAACAGCGCAACCAGCGCCCCGGCGGCTTGCAGCGCGGTGAAGCTCTCTCCTGCAAATAACGCCCCAAGGGTTACAGCCGTCAGCGGGCTGAACACCCCAAGGAGCGAGATCTGCGCCGGGGCGATGCGCCCAATGCCGCGGAACCACAGGATATAGGTCAGGGCGCCGCCGATCAGGCTCATGTAGGCCAGCCCGAGCAGGTTGCCCGCGGTCAGGGTCGGCCAGGCTGGCAGGGCGATGATTGCCACCGGAATCAGCAGCAGCCCCCCGGCGGTCAGTTGCCAGGCGGTAAAGGTCAGCGCCGGCACACCGGGCTGCCATTTGCGGGTCAGCACCACGCCGGTGGCCATCGACAATGCGCCGCCCAGACCCGCCACCACGCCAAGCGGATCGAGCGTTGCTTCCGGCCCCAGTACCAGCAGCCCGACGCCGACAATGCCGAAGAGCGCCGCTGCCACTCCCTTGCCATGGATCCGGGTGCCCAGCAGTGCTCCGGACAAGCCGAGCACAAACAGCGGCTGCACCGCGCCAAGCGTCGCCGCCACCCCGCCGGGCAGGCGATAGGCCGAGAGAAACAGCAGCGCCCAGAATACCGAGAAATTGAGCGCGCCCAGCACGAAGATCTTTGGCAGCAAGGCCAGAGGCGGCAATTGCCGAACGAACAGCAAGAGTAAAAGGCCCGCTGGCAGGGCGCGCAGCAGCGCCACCAGATAAGGGGACTCGCCGGGCAGGAAGGTGGTGGTCACGATATAGCTGCTGCCCCATATCGCGGGCGCAAGCGCCGCCAGGGCCAAGTCTTTCGAGGGAATCATGGTGGGCTCCTATATATCTTGACGTCGAGGTAATGCGATAATGCTTCGACGTCAAGATAACCTCGTAGATTGACCTCTGCCCCACCACGTCACATTACTGCGGCATGGATCATGTGGAATTTATATTGGATCAGTGGCGCCGCGAACGCCCGGACCTCGATGTGACGGCGATGGGAGTGGTCGGTCGGGTGGGCAGATTGAGCCTCGCCTATCTGAAACCGATGGAGAAGACCTTCGCCCGCTTTGGCCTCAACGCGGCCAAGTTCGACGTGCTTGCCACTCTGCGGCGGGCCGGGGCGCCGCATTGCTTGTCTGCTGGCGCATTGATGAAGGCGACGATGGTGGCCTCTGGTACCATGACCAACCGGATTGACCGCCTTGAGGTGGACGGGTTGGTCAGTCGCACCACCAACCCCGAAGACAGCCGTAGCTTTCTGATCGCCTTGACGCCCGAAGGGCGCGCGCTGATCGATCAGGTGGTGGAGGCACATGTGGCCACCCAGGCCGACCTGATCGAGGGGCTTTCGGCGGAGGACGTCGCGCAACTCAGCGCGCTGTTGGCCAAGGCCCTGAACGCATTGGAGAGCAACTGAGGGGCAGCTGCTCTCCTGACATCTTGAGGGGAGGGGCTGGCCCAGCCCGGAGCGCTAGAAGTCTTCGTAGTAATTGAGCGCCGCGCTGCCCTCGCTGCCGTGGGCCGTCGGTTTACTGGGCGTTGCATCACTGCTGTTGTCCGAGGTGTCCCAGCCCTCGTCAACGTCCCAGCTGTCGTCGGCATGGGCGGTTGGGGCCGGGGGGGACGTCCGCGCAGTGGGGGCCGCTGGTTTGCCCGCAAGCCGGAAGTTCGCCACCACGCCGCCCAGTTCGGATGCATCGCTGTCCAGCATCTGGCAGGCAGCGGAGGCTTCTTCGACCATGGCGGCATTCTGCTGCGTCACCTGATCCAGCTGCACCATGCCTGTGTTGATCTCTTCGATGCCGTTTGACTGTTCCGCCGCGCCCTCGGCAATGCCAGAAATCAGCTGCGAGATATGGTTCACCCGCTTTGTGATCGTCTCCAGCGCCTCGCCGGCCTTACCGACCAGATCGACGCCTTGATCGACCTGCTTGGAGCTTTCACCGATCAGCGCCTTGATCTCCATCGCGGCGTCGGAAGACCGCTGTGCTAGACCGCGCACTTCGCTCGCGACCACGGCAAAGCCACGCCCGGCCTCGCCCGCCCGGGCTGCCTCGACCCCAGCGTTGAGCGCCAGCAGGTTGGTCTGAAAGGCGATGTCGTCGATCACAGAAATGATCTGTTCGATCTTTTTGGAGGACTGCTCGATCTCGGTCATGGCGGTGACCGCATTCTGCACCACCTGACCGCTCACTTCGGCCTCTTGCTTGGCCTCTCCTGTGATCTGTTCGACGCTGCGCGCGCCGTCTGCTGCCGATTTGACGCTGGCGGTGATCTCTTCCAGCGCAGCGGCTGTTTCTTCCAGTGTTGCAGCCTGACTTTCGGTGCGATGCGACAGATCATCCGATGACTGATTGATCTCCGCGGCGCCGTTGCGAATGCGCTCGATCGCGGTCACCACCTGACCAAGTGTATCGTTGAGCTTGGTCACGGTCGTGTTGAAATCGGTACGCAGTTTCTCGTGCTCGCCGGAGAAGGGCGTATCTATCGTGGCCGAGAAATCCCCCTGCGACAGGCGCAGAAGACCTGTGCTGAGATTTTCCACGACGACCTCCTGCTCGCGCTGCTGTTCGGCGCGGCCCTCTTCGGCGGTGCGCGCCACGCGCAAGTCATCCTGCAGCGACAGCAGCGCCTTGCCGATGTCGCCAATCTCGTCGCCGCGCTGCGCCTCGGCAACTTCGGTTGAGAGATCGCCAGCAGCCACCGTGTTCATACCCTTGGAAATATGATGTAGCGGTCGGGTGATCGAGCGCGCGATACGCCAGCCGAAAACGGACATGACCCCACATATTGCCAGCCCGATCAGAGCCAGCATCCAGGCTTGCTGGCGCAATGGCGCCATGATGTCAGTGACGTCTTGTTCCACAACCAAGGCCCAGTTGGCGACGTCCAGACCAAGAGGCTGCGAATAGGCATAAACCGGATGACCCGAGATCCCGGTTGCAGCATCCAGAAAGTGGCGCTCGCCATCGAGCGCCAGCGCCACCTGTTCATTGTCCGGCAGCGCCTCGAGAACTTGGAAACCGTCTTCAAACCGGGACGTGGTCCGCGTTTTCCGGTCTGCGCCCAGAAGGTAGACCTGCGCGGTTTCGCCAAGGCCGTCGGCGTTGTTGGTGATCAGACCCAAAAGATCAACCGGCACCTGCAATGCAACCACACCAAGTGGCGTGCCATCCTGGGCCGAAACCGGGGTGGCCAGGAAGGCGGCCGCCGCTCCGTTGCTGGGGGCATAGGGTTGCATATCGGCAAAGATCACCTCGCCGACCTCTGCTGCATTCGCCGAACGGAACGCCTCTGCCAAGTTGGAATTCGCATAGCTGCCATCGATCAGATTTGTGGCGTAGTCCATTTCTTTGAAAACGGAGTAGACAATGTCGCCCGCTGGGCTGATCAGGAAAGCATCATAGTAGCCCTTGGTCTCGATCAGCGTGCGAAGCCCGGTATGAAAGGTTTCATGGGCATCATGATAGGTCGCGTCCCCGTCCGCTCGCAGTAATTTATGCTTCTCGCCGGACGGGTGGCTGTTGTCCGCGATGTAAGCGCGTTGCAGCGTGGTGTCCGCGTCAGATCCCAACGCGGCCCAGCTCTCTTCAAAGGCAGCCAGGGCTGAGGTTGTGGCAGGAGAGCGCGCCAGCGACACTAGGTCCGCCTCTATCCCGTTCATCATTCGACGGATTGATGCACTTCTGTCCGCCAGCAAGGACGCCATTTGGCGCTCTGTGGTGTCTTTGGCAAACCCCCTGAATGCCAAGAGCGAAGCAGCGATCAGTAGAGCGCCGGTAACAGCACAAAAGCCTGCGAAGAAGAGGGGCAGCTTGCGAGAAATCTTTATGGTGTTGGTGCGAAACATGGTGCGATCCTGTCGGAGTGGCGTAACCTGCAGGATAGAAGGCGCTGGCACCATTTAAGATTTCGCAAATATGTGGGAGGCTGCATGTCTTTTGGGCACAACCTGGCTTTTGCGGCAGTTTTTTGTGCGTCTTTCCCGCCAGTGGTGGCCGGTTCTCGCAATTTATTGTTTTTCAATGGGATAGGTGATTCGTTTCGGTGGGTGAGATCCCGTCCCTCCTCAGGTTCTCGAAATCACATTGCTGGGGGTTGAATTGATTTTTTGAATACAAGCGAGGGTGTAGCGGATCGAAGCGGGAGGGGCGGGGGCGAGCAAAGCCCGCCCCGCCATTTGAAATAGCCAAAAACGGATCAGGCGTTGATCAGGCCTTGGGCTTGCAGCAGGCTACGCATATCAGTCTTGGGACGCGGCCCGATATGACTGATGACCTCTGCGGCGCAGGTGTTGCCGATGCGTGCGCAGGTCGCAAGGTCACGGCCCGAGGCAAGACCGAACAAGAACCCGGCTGCAAATTGATCCCCTGCGCCGGTGGCGTCCACAGGCACGACCTTGGTCACGGGGATGTCGATGCGGCCTTCCTCGCTGACCACTGTCACCCCGTCGCCAGAGCGGGTGCAGACCACCAAGGGGCAGATGGCCGAGGTCTTTTGCAGCGCCTCTTCGAGGTCATCGGTCTCGAACAGGGATTTGATCTCAGCCTCATTGCCGATCACGAAGTCCAGTTCGCTTTCGATCAGCTTCAGGAAATCCGCGCGGTGACGTTCGACGCAGAAGGGATCGGAGATCGCGATGCCGGGCTTGCCGCCGCCGGCCTTGCAGTCCCGCGCGGCCTCCATGAAGGCTGTTTTGCCCTTGTCCTTGTCGAAGAGATAGCCCTCGAGGAACATGATCTGCGCCTGTCCGGCCACCTCATTGGGCACGTCGTCGGAGCTGACTTCCGAGGAAATCCCGAGGTAGGTATTCATGGAGCGTTCGCCGTCGGGCGAGACGAAGATCATCGTGCGCGAGGTCGGCAGCTCGCCGCCTGCGACGGGGGCATTGACGAAATCGACACCCTCGTCCTGCATCGCGCTGGCGTAGAACCGGCCGATGGCGTCGTCATGCACCCGGCCGATGAAGGCGGAGGTGAGGCCAAGCGCCCCGGCCCCGGCGATGGTATTGGCGACCGAGCCGCCGGGCGTTTGCACCCGGTCCTTCATCGCGGCAAACAGCACTTCGCTGCGATCCCGCTCGATGAGCTGCATGATGCCCTTTTCGATCCCCATATGGTCGAGAAAGCTGTCATCGCATTGCGAGATCACATCGACAACGGCGTTGCCGATGCCCACGAGTTGATAGGTCTTGGTCATAAAGTTTTGTCCTCGTACTGACAGAGGTCTCGGATGATGCAGGTGGGGCACATGGGTTTGCGCGCCTTGCAGTGATAGCGGCCGTGCAGGATCAGCCAGTGATGGGCGTGGAGCTGGAAATCGACGGGGATGTTGTCCTCGATGGCACGCTCCACCGCGTCCACGGTCTTGCCCGGCGCGATGCCGGAGCGATTGCCGACGCGAAAGATATGGGTGTCCACAGCCTGCGCCGGATGGCGCCACCACATGTTCAAAACCACATTCGCGGTCTTGCGGCCGACGCCGGGCAGGCTTTCGAGCGCGGCGCGGGAACAGGGCACCTCGCCGCCGTATTGCTCGACCAGAATGCGCGAAAGCTTGATGACGTTCTTGGCCTTGTTGCGGTAGAGGCCGATGGTCTTGATATGCGCGATCACGCCCTCTTCGCCCAGATCCAGCATCTTTTGCGGCGTGTCGGCGATCCTGAACAGCTCCTTGGTGGCGCGGTTCACACCGGCATCGGTGGCCTGCGCCGACAGCGCCACGGCCACGACAAGCGTGTAGACATTGACGTGATCCAGCTCGCCCACGGGGGCTGCATCGGCATCCTGAAACCGCGTGAAGATCTCGCGGAGGGTATGATAATCGAGTTGCTTGGCCATCGGGCGCTGTTGTGCCTGCTGGGGCGCGGGGGCGCAAATCAAAAACACCGGGCATTTGTCCGGCCTTTGCGGGTGCGGTGCAAAAGTCGCGGTTTCACGTGCCGCTGAGGGGAACGCCGGAGGGGTTGCGCTGCGCCTTGCGCATCGCGGGGGGCGGGGGCCGCGCCTTGCAGGCGCGGCCCCCGCCCGGCCCAACGCTTTGGACGGTGGCTTTGCCACAGGTCAAAGGGGCGGGAGGGCTACGGTCGTGTGGCAAGACATTAGGACAGCACAGCTGCCCTAATGTTTCGCGCGCGAAACAATGGGTCAGGACAGGCACCACTTTTTATGGGCGTTGCCGGTGCACCGACCGCATAAATCTGGCTGCGACGCAACAGCGGCCACCGCAGGAGGCTACGGTGTCCCCAAGCCCGCGCTGTGGTCGCTCAGGAAGGCTTCGGGATCGTCTACCTCCTGCAGCTTGCGGCCCTTGATCCACCAGAAGCGATTGCCGACGTTGCGCAGGAACTGCCGGTCATGGCTCACCAGCAGGCAGGAGGCGTCATGTGCGACCAACTCGGCTTCCAGCGCCTCCTGTCCCTCGATGTCCAGATGGTTGGTCGGCTCGTCCAGCAGATAGAAATTGGGCTCCCTCAGTCGCAGCAGCAGCATGGCCAGCCGGGCTTTCTGGCCGCCCGACAGGCTGTCGATGCGCCGTTCCTGCATCTGGATGTCGATGCCGGCCCCGGCCAGGACTCCACGGGCGCGCTGGTCGCCAATGGCGCTTTGTGCCGTCACCATGGCAAGCGGCGTGTCGGGGCCGGGCAGTTGGCTCAGCTGCTGATCCGAATATGCCGGAACCAGCGAGGCGGCACATTTCACCCGGTCATCCACGCCGCTCAGAGCGTCTGCGATCATCCGGATCAGCTGCGTCTTGCCAGCCCCGTTCTGACCCAGCAGAACAACCCGGTCGCCCCGACACAGCCATTTCTGCCCGGTCTTGTACAACAGTCGTCCGTCCGGTGTTTCCACCGCGATGTCGTCCAATGTGATCAGGGCCCGCGCGTGGGTGCCGCTGTTCGCCAGTTTGATATCGCCCGCCGATCGCTCCCTGTGCGCCGGTTTTGCCGCCTCCTCCAGCCTGTCGGCGCGGTCGCTCAACTGGCGGGTCTTGGTCAGCAACAGGTCGGAGCCGGAGTTGAGGCCGACGTTCTTCAACTTGGACGCCTGACGGCGCAATTGTTTGGCCTTGTTCAGATCATTGGTCAGACGTCGGGCATCTGCCGCATCCGCCTCGTCCAAAGCCGCGCGAGCGGCTGAAAAAGGCAGTTGGAACACGCGGGAGGCCTCCGCGCGCAGGAACAGGGTGCGGTTGGTCGTGGCATCCAGAAACGCGCGATCATGCGAGGTGATCACCACCGGCACGTCGCGGGGCAGCGTTGCCAGCCAGGCCTCGAGAAGGGAAATGCGGTGGAGGTCCAGGTGGTTGGTGGGCTCGTCCAGCAGCAGCAGATCCGGCTCACAAACCCAAGTCGCCGCCAGCATCGCGCTGCGCTGCCAGCCACCGCTGAGATCTGCCAGCGGGGTGTGAAAATGCGCGTAAGGGATTTGCAGCGTGTCCAGCACGACATCCACGCGCCAGCCTTCGTATTCGGCCTGCTCGGCCGGAAGCGCGGCCAGAACCCAGTCATATAAACTGTGCGACAGGGCCTCGGGCGGGACATCCTGTTTGACATGGCCGACCCGCAGGCCACGGGCGCGGGTGATCTCGCCGCTGGTCTGCTCCCGTTCGCCGGACAGGCAGGCCAGCAGAGTGGATTTGCCGCGCCCGTTGGCAGCCACCAGACCGATGCGGTCGGATTTGGAAATAGTCAGGGTGAGGTCGGCAAACAGCGGCTCACCAAGGGTCACGCCCAAAGCGTTTGTATTGAGAAGGGACATCTGAAACTCGGATCAAAAGGGTATGGCCGCAGCGCGGCTATGAGCAGACCTGTGATGAGAGTGTTCTCGAGGTCAGCCCTGCAAACGGATTTACAGGGCGAAACGGGGACCATGCTGAAGTCGGCGGATGATACGCATGTTCAGCTGATGCCCTCCCATTGTTGCATGTGACCTTTGCCCCCAGAATAGGAGGCCTTGAAAATCTTGGCAAGTGTCTTGTCCGATCATGTCGGAGCCAGCCCGGTCATGCCCGTGATCCCCTGAAATCGCAGGTTCCGGGTCGCGCCGAGGCGGGGGGCTCGCTACGGTGGAGGAAACATGATGACGGATGATCGGGGACAGCAACCATGCAACGGGATGAACAGGCCTATCACTACGGGGTGATCCGCCGCGCCATCGAGTTGATCGATGCCGGTGGCGCAAACCTGTCGCTGGAGGAGCTGTCGGCCCAGATGGGCATGAGCCCGGCCCATTTCCAGCGTGTTTTTTCCGCCTGGGCCGGGGTCTCGCCCAAGCGCTACCAGCAGTATCTGCGGCTTGGCCACGCCAAATCCCTGCTGCGCGAGGAACTGCCCCTGCTGGAGACCGCGCATGCGGTGGGCCTGTCCGGCTCCGGGCGGCTGCACGATCTGTTCCTGCGCTGGGAGGCGATGAGCCCGGGTGAATATGCCCGTCGGGGCGAGGGGCTGACGGTGCGTTGGGGCTGGTTCGACAGCCCCTTTGGTGCGGCGCTGGCGATGGGCACCGAAAAGGGGCTTTGCGGTCTGGCCTTTGCCGCCGAAGTGGGCGCGGATCAGGCGTTGGCGGACATGCGGGCGCGCTGGCCCAACGCGGCTTTTGTCGAGGATGGGGGCGCCTTGCGCGCGCCGGTGGAAGCGGCCTTTGCCCGCAAGGGAGAGGCGCGGCTGCATCTGATCGGCGCGCCGCTGCAGATCAAGGTTTGGGAAGCACTGCTGACCATCCCCGAGGGCAGCGCCACCACCTATGGCGAGATTGCCGAGGTGATCGACAGCCCCCGCGCGGTGCGCGCCGTGGGCACCGCGGTGGGGAAGAACCCGCTGAGCTGGCTCATCCCCTGCCACCGTGTGTTGCGCAAGGGCGGTGCGATGGGGGGCTACCACTGGGGGCTGCCAGTCAAACGCGCGATGCTGGCGTTCGAGGCCGCGCGCGCAGATGCCGCACATGAGAGCGCCGCGTGAACATCCGCGCGATCAGGGTCCGCAGTGGCAACAGCAGCGCCTTGCGGCGGGCCTGTCGCAGCGCGGTCTGATGCTCGGCGGTGGCCTGCCAGGCCTCCTCTCGTTCGATCTCATAAGTGGTGCGCGGGCGGCGTGGCGTGTCCCAGCGGTCGAGGCCGAGGGTGACAAGGACGATCCAGTCGTAGGACAGCATGGGAAATCTCCTCTGCGGGCTGTGTGATGCCCCATCAAAAGCAGAGTACTGCTGACACCCTGTTGTCAGTGGTGCGTGCTAGAGTGGCAGCAGGATGTCACTCGACATGCCACCCGCCCTGCCACCGGAGGTTCCCATGACCCGCAGCAACCGGCTGTTCGAATTGATCCAGATCCTGCGCGCCGCCGCGACACCGATGCGGGCCGAAGATCTGGCGGCGCAGCTCGAAGTCTCCAAGCGCACGATCTATCGCGATATTGCCGCGCTGCAGGCGATGCGCACGCCGGTCGAGGGCGAGGCGGGCATCGGGTATATGCTGCGCAAGGGCTATGATCTGCCGCCGCTGAACTTTGACGAGGAAGAGATCGAGGCGCTGCATGTGGGATTGGCGATGCTGATGCGCACCGGCGACGGTGCGCTGCAGCAGGCCGCCGCGCGGGTCGGGCGCAAGATCTGCGACGTACATGCCAGCGCTGAATGGCTGCAGGTCGCCCCCTATGGCGCGCCGCTGGATGATCCCGACAATGGCTGCGTGTCCAAGGCGATCCTGCGACAGGCGGTCCGCAGCGCACAGAAGTTGCGTCTGGTCTATGTCAATGAAGCCGAGGAACAGAGCGAACGGATCCTGCGACCGCTGGCACTGATCTATCACGTGGACTGCACGCTGCTGGCCGCGTGGTGCGAATTGCGCCATGGATTTCGCCATTTCCGCACGGATCGTATGCTGGCTGCGGATCTGCAGGATGACCATTTTGTCGAAGAAGCGCCGCTCTTGAGAAAACTCTGGCAGGAACAAGAACGCGATACGTTTGTTTATAACCTGTAATGTGGCTTGGCCGAGCGGGGCGAGAGGTGCGCGGCAATCCGCCGAACGCGCGGGGGGACCGCTTGCTGTGCCGGTCGATGCATACAATATCTACACGTAACGTCTCACTCTGGGGCTGACCCCAGATACGTTGCGAGACAGGTTTGAGGAAGAAAAGGTAGACTGTAATGTCTTTTGCAAAACTCCCCGCCCTTGGCGTTCTGGCCGCTGCCGTGGCGCTGAGCGCCTGTGACGATCCCGCCTCCTATGGCGCTCCCGGCGGAACGAACCGCTCTCAGAACGGGGCCATCATTGGTGGTTTGATCGGCGCGGGCCTCGGTGCAGCGACGTCGGATGACGACAAGGCAGAAACCATCATCGGTACGGCTGCGGTGGGGGCGCTGGCAGGTGGTCTGATCGGACGCCAACTGGACAAGCAGGAAGCGGAACTGCGCCAAAATCTCGACAATGACTCGATTTCCATCGTGAATACTGGCGACCGTCTGATCGTGTCGCTGCCCAATGATCTGACCTTTGCCACCGACAGCTCGGCGATCTCTTCCCTTGTACGCAGCGATCTGCGCAAGGTGGCGGGCAGCTTGCAGCGTTATCCTGGCAGCGTGGTGCAGGTGATCGGTCACACCGACAGCGACGGCGCGGCTTCCTACAACTATTCCCTGTCCGAGCGCCGCGCCAATGCGGTGGCGGACGAGATGGCTGCTGGCGGCGTGTCCTATAGTCGTATGCGCATCATCGGTCGCGGTGAGGAGCAGCCGGTGGCGAGCAACCTGACTGGCGAGGGCAAGGCCCGCAACCGCCGCGTGGAAATCGTGATTATTCCGCAGGCAACCTGACGCCATCCATTCAGACACGGGAAAGAGGCTGCGCTTTGTGCGCGGCCTCTTTTCTTTTGGCGCCTTAAGATCCGTGCCCTGTGAAGCAACGCACAGGGCGTCTGCGGTGACAGGTGTTGGTTTGCACGCTGGCGCACCCTAGCTTTGTTTGTGACACAGCACATACTACAGGAGAACGACCATGGCCGACCCCGTATTGCTTATTCTGTCCGGCTCTCTGCGCAAGGAGGCGACCAATCGCAAGCTGGCCCGCGAGGCCGCGCGACTGTTCGGTCCCGCCGAGGTGGTCGAGGGCGATCTGAACCTGCCGCTCTATGACGGTGATGTGGAGGCCGCATCTGGCATCCCGGCGGAGGTGCAGATGCTGGCGGATCAGATCGCGCGGGCGGATGCGGTGGTGATCTCCACCCCGGAATACAACAAGGGGCCCTCCGGCGTGTTGAAGAACGCGTTTGATTGGGTCAGCCGCACCGAGGGCACCCCTTGGCAGGACAAGCCGGTGGCGGTGATGTCAGCGGCGGCGGGGCGCGCCGGTGGCGAGCGGTCGCAGATGATCCTGCGCAGCTTTCTCGTGCCGTTCCGCCCACAGGTTCTGCCGGGGCCCGAGGTGCATTTGGCCGGGTCGAGCAAGGAGTTCGATGACGCCGGGCGACTGACCAGCGAGATCTACACCAAGACGCTGACCGAGCTGATGACGCAGCTCCGCGCGGCAGCCACCACTGCCCGATAGGGTTGGAAACAGCGCGGGAGGGGCTCCCGCCCCTTTGACGGTGCCCCTGGCGGGACCCCACAAAGCGTTGGGCCGAGCGGGGGCCGCGCCCGCAGGGCGCGGCCCCCGCTCCACCGCGATGCGCGAAGCGCAGCGCAACCCCTCTGGCGAAGGCGGCGCGGCGGTGTGACAGGTCAGAGGTTGTCCGTGACCCGAAACCCTTCCGGGATGGCGTCGTGCCCCTCCAGCAGCAGATCGGCCATCACCTCGGCGATCTTCGGCGCCATGCCGAAGCCGATCTTGAAACCACCATTGGCAATGAAATGCCCGGCGCGCCCGGGGTAGGCGCCCAACATCGGCGCGCGGGAGCGGGCGCGGGGCCGCACCCCGGCCCAGCGGTCTAGCACACCCACACCCGCTAGCTGCGGCATCGCGGCGACCGCTCGGGCGATCACGTCGTCGAGCTGGCTGTCGGTCTCATCGGGGCGGCCAAACTCCCGCTCGCTGGTGGAACCGATGGCCAGCGTGCCATCCGCATGCGGAATGATGTGCAACCCGTCCGCGTAGAGCTGCGGCACCGCGCCGGCATCATGGGCCAGGAGCGCGGCCTGCCCCTTGACGCCGCCCCCCACAGTGCGCGGTGATAGTGCGTTCAGCTCCAACAGCCCCTGATAGCCGGTGGCATGCAGCACAAGCCCCGCCTCCCGGCCATCGCCGCTGACCTCAACGCCACCGGCACGCAGCGCGGCCACCAGCGCGGCGCAGGCGCGGCGGGGGTGCATGCGGGCCGAGAGCGTGTCGTGGATCACCTGACCCGTGGCGCTGGGCGGGCACCAGTCGCCGAAGTCCGAGGCTGGTCGGACCTGCCAGGTCGCCTTGCCCTGCCACAGCTCCGCCGCAGTCTGGCACCGTGCCTCGGCCAGCTCCAACGTGCGCGCATCGGCGATCGGTTGCAGGCGGCCCAGGCGGCCATAGCCTGCCGACACGCCGCCCGTCGCCTCGACATCCTGCCAGAAGGCCTCGGCCATCAGCAGGCTTTCAAGCTGGAACGCCTTTTTCGGGTTCCAGTTTTCCGGCACATGCGGGGCGAGGGCACCGACGACACCACCGCTGGACCCCGCGCCCGGTCCGGCGGGGTCGATCACCTGCACCCTTGCGCCGCGCCGGTGGCAGATCCAGGCGATCGACAGGCCAAAGATCCCGGCTCCGCGCACCGTAACATCGACCGTGATATCAGCAGTTGCCATTTCTGTGACCTTTCGTCAGGTTCGCCCTCGTACCACGCTCCACCTAAAGGAAATCGCGATGGCAGACCAGCAGGCACGGCTGAGCTGGCGTGAGGGGGATCTGCCCGTCTCCGACCAGTTTGATGACCCTTATTTTTCATTGCACAACGGCCTGCTGGAGACCGAGCATGTGTTCCTTGCGGGCAATGATCTGCCGGCGCGGTTCGCTCCCGGGTTTCACATTGCCGAACTGGGCTTTGGCACCGGGCTCAACATGCTGGCGGCCTGGCGCGCCTGGGAGGAGAGCGGGCAGACCTCGCCGCTGCGGTTCACCAGTTTCGAGGCCTTTCCGATGGTGCCTGCCGACATGGCCCGCGCGCTGGAGGCCTTTCCGGCCATCACGCCATGGGCGGAGCGGTTTCTGGCGCAGTGGCGCGGCGGCGGGCGTTGTGATCTTGGCAACCTGCAGCTGGAGGTTGTCATCGGCGACGCACGCCTGTCGCTGCCAGAGTGGACAGGGCAGGCGGACGCCTGGTTTCTGGACGGATTCTCACCCGCCAAAAACCCGGAGCTGTGGCAGGAAGACCTGATGCAGGCGGTGGCGGATCACACCCGTCCCGGCGGCACAGCGGCGACCTATACCGCGGCTGGATTTGTCCGTCGCGGGCTGGAAGAAGCAGGTTTCACCGTGACGCGCACACCGGGATTTGGACGCAAACGACATATGACGCAGGCAATTTTGACGCGCGAATTGAAAGGCTGAACCATGGATCAGGTCATGGCCAAGAACGACACCAAACTGGGCATTCTGTTGATGATCGGGGCCACCATCGTCTTTGCCCTGCAGGACGGGGTCTCGCGCCATCTGGCGAGCGAATACAACGTCTTCATGGTGATCACCATTCGCTATTGGTTCTTCGCTGCCTTTGTTATCGCGCTGGCGCTGAAGCAGACCGGCAGCCTCCGGGCCGCCGCGCAGACCAGCCAGAAGGGGGTGCAGATCTTCCGCGCCTTTGTGCTGGTGGCGGAAATCTGCGTCATGGTGCTGGCCTTCACCGTGCTGGGACTGGTTGAAAGCCACGCGGTCTTTGTCTGCTACCCGCTGCTGATCGCGGCGCTTTCCGGACCTATTCTGGGCGAGCAGGTGGGCTGGCGACGCTGGGCGGCAATCGGGGTGGGCTTTCTCGGGGTGCTGATCATCCTGCAGCCGGGATCGGGCGTGTTCCAGGTGGCGGCCCTGATCCCGCTGCTGGCGGCGTTGATGTTCGCGCTTTACGGACTGCTGACGCGTTACGTGGCGCGGCGCGACACCACCGCCACAAGTTTCTTTTACACCGGCGTCTACGGCATGCTGTTCATCACGCCCCTGGGCCTGTGGTGGTGGGAGCCGATGACCGCGCCGGACTGGGGCTGGATGGCCACCCTCTGCGTGACCGGCGCCCTGGGGCATTGGCTGCTGATCAAATGCTACGAGATGGCCGAGGCCAGCGCCGTGCAGCCCTTTGCCTACATGCAGTTGCCCTGGGCCGCGATGATCGGGCTCACGGTATTTGGCGAGGACATGCGCACCAATGTGGTGATCGGCGCCGGGCTGGTGGTGGCGGCGGGTCTATTCACTTTTTGGCGCGAAAACCTGAAGCGTTCGGCCCGCTAGCTCGCGCGTAAACGGCACCGGCAGGGGTGTCTGCCCCAGTCGGGCGCGGTAGACCGGCAGGCTCTCGGTGACCCGCATCACGTAGTTGCGGGTCTCGTTGAAGGGGATGTGCTCGATCCAGTCGATCACATCGACCTCCGCGCTGCGCGGGTCGCCGTAGCGCTCCATCCAGGCGGTCGGACGGTGAGGCCCGGCGTTATAGCCTGCGGCCATCAGCACCACATTGCCGTCGAAGTCGCCCGCCAGTCGCGCCAGATAGGCGGCACCGAGCGTGGCATTGTATTGCCAGTCCTCGGTCAACCGTGCGGTTTTGTGATCGTCGATGATGTCCAGCTCGCGGGCCACCAGCTCGGCGGTGGCGGGCATCACCTGCATCAATCCGCGCGCGCCCACATGACTGATGACCACCGGGTCGAACTCGCTTTCCCGCCGGGCGATTGCCAATACCATCTCGGACGCCATCGGAAGACTCATCTGGGTGACCGGGTGCAGCGGGTAGTAGGCGCCCGCCAGTTCCAGCCCATCTTGGGCCGCACGTTTGGAGATCATCACTGCCAGATGTGGCTGCTCACGATCCACCGCCATCTGCCCCAGTTGCAGCGCTTCATCCGGCGGTAGGGTTTCAACAAGATGGGTCAGGAAGCGTTCACCGAGCGACAGGTCGCCCGCCTCCAGCAATGCAATGCCCGCCTTGTAGACCGAGGAGGTAAGGAACGGCGCACCCTTCCAATCGGGCGCGTCCGGCGTGGTCAGACGCGGGTCAAAGCCGCGCCCCAGCGCCTGTGCCGACAATAAACCATAGTAGGAGCTCTGGAATTTCGCCCCCAGTCGATAGGCCGCGTGGGCCTTGTCGATCTCGCCCATCTGCGCATAGGCGCGGCCCAGCCAGTAACCGGCGCGGCCCACAGAGATCGGGCTTTCGACTGCCGCAAGGAAGCGGGTGAAGTGATAGACCGCCAGTTCGGCGTCATCGAGTTTGCGCAGCGCCACATAGCCCGCGATCCATTCATTGTCGGCGTAGCCATAGCCATCCTCGGGGCTGGCAAAATGATAGGCGGCCAGCTTGTAGGCGCGGGTGTTGTCATTGTCGCGCATCAGTTGACGGGCAAAGTCGCGGCGCCGGGTCAGCCATTTGGACGGCTCTCCCAGAGCCTCTGCCGAGGTGGAGCGCTCCAGCATCATGGCGATGGCGTCATCCTGCCGCCGCTTGGCATCACGCCAGGCAAAGCGGTCATAGGCGAGGCCAGAGTCATCCTGCAGGCTGTCGGGCACCGCGGCAATCGCCGCATCGACGCCATTGGCCTGATCCTGCAGCGCGATGCGCGCCTCGGCCAGCTTGCGGGCACCTGCGCTGACCAGATCCAGCATGCGGCGGGAAGAAACCTTGTGCCCGTCCCACAACAGCCGGGTCAGCCGGGCCTCATGATGTTTGGCCAGGAGCGATTTGTGACGGGCGAGGAAGTCGGTCTGGGTTTCGTCCGTCATGGCCATGCTGCGCCAGGCGCGGATCAACTCGGCCTGTCCGGCCTCGGTCTGGCCAGAGGCAATGAGCGCTTCCCCGAGGCTCAGCGCGCCTTCGGGGGTCTGGGCTTGGCCATCCTCGCCGTAAAACGCCAGAATGGTGGCCTGTCCGGCCTTGGCGATCGCCTCTTCGCTCTGGCGGCGCAGGTATTCCATGCCAGGCCAGTCGGCGCGGCGCTCAATAAAGGACATCACCTGGCGCGCCGATCCCTTGCCAGCCCGCAAATGGTGCCATTGGATCACGTCGTGCGGGATGGAGCCTTCCTCGCCAGCGTCGATCAGCGCCTCCTGCCACTGGCCGTCGCGCATCAGCGGCAGCGCGGTTTCCAGCCCGCGGGCCAGGGCAGGGGCACCAAAAAGGGTCGCACAAATCAGCAACGAGCAGGCAAGTCTGCGTGTCATCTCTTGCATTTTCCAGCATTCCGGGGATACAGCCTGTGACGATAGTGCGTGTGGACCCGGGTGCAACTCAATTTCCCGCCAGCACGTGCGTCCGGGCAAGGAATTGCCCGCAAGAAAATCTCGAATTGGAGCGTTCCCATGTTCACAGGCTCTATGCCAGCCCTCGTCACCCCGTTTCGCAATGGTGAGTTGGATCTGGATACGCTCAAACACTTGGTGGAATGGCATATTGCCGAAGGTTCGACCGGGCTGATTCCCGTCGGCACCACTGGCGAAAGCCCCACCCTGAGCCATGAAGAGCATGAACTGGTGATCAAGGTGGTGGTGGAAACCGCCGCAGGTCGCGTGCCGGTGATTGCCGGCGCCGGGTCCAACAACACCGTCGAGGCGATTCGTTTTGTCGAGTATGCCGAGCGAGTTGGTGCGGACTGCGCATTGGTCGTGACCCCCTATTACAACAGGCCGACTCAACGTGGCATGATCGCGCATTTCACCGCGCTGCATGACTGCGCCGATATTCCGATCATCATCTACAACATCCCGCCGCGCTCGGTGGTGGACATGACCCCTGCCACCATGGGTGAGCTGGCAAAACTGCCGCGCATCATCGGTGTCAAGGATGCCACCGGCAAGCTGGAGCGCGTCAGCCAGCAGCGGGCCTCTTGTGGTGCGGATTTCATCCAGCTGTCCGGCGAGGATGCCACCGCTCTGGGCTTCAACGCCCATGGTGGCGTCGGCTGTATCTCGGTCACCGCAAACGTGGCGCCAAAGCTCTGCGCCGAATTCCAGGCGGCGACGCTGGCGGGCGACTACAAGACCGCGTTGGAGTATCAGGACCGCCTGATGCCTCTGCATGAGGCGATCTTTATCGAGCCGGGCCTGGTGGGTGCGAAATACGGCATGTCGAAGCTGGGTCTGTGCTCCGAGGAAGTGCGCTCGCCGCTGACCGGGCTTGAGGACAGCACCAAGGCGAAGATCGACGCGGCCATGGTGCATGCCGGTCTGCTCTGAGCTCTTCTCTTTCGTCGTCTGATACCAGCAGCCCCGGTTCGTCCGGGGCTGTTTGCGTTTTGGCAGATCTCCCATCTGGTCGACAGGCCGGACAGCGCCTGAGCCTCCCCCGGGAGGGCGCTGTCCTCAGCCCTGCAGTTGCAGGGCCGCCGCCAGATGTCGGGTCTTCTCCGGGTTGCGGATCACATAGACTTTCGTGATCCGCCCCTCGCGGATTTCCAGCGCGGTGGCCTGCACCAGCCCTTCCGGTTCCAGGCTGAGGATCGCAGGCAGCCCGTTCAGCATGGCAAACCGCCAGCGCGGCGGCAGATGTGCGCCGGACTTGCGCGCCAGCCCCTCGGCCAATCGCATGACCTTGGCGCGCCCGTAGATCGGGTTCAGGGTTGCCAGAACCTTGCCGCCGCCATCGCTGACCAGCTCCACATCCTGCGCCAAGAGCTGCGTCAGCGCCGCCATGTCGCCGGTCTTGGAAGCGCGAAAGAAGGCTTCGGTCAGGGCGCGCCCCTCTTCGGGCGGGACAGATGTGCGGGGACGCTCCGCCTGCACGTGGCGGCGCGCGCGTGACACCAGCTGGCGACAGGCGGCAGGGCTGCGATCAAGCGCCTCGGCCACCTCGTCGTGGCTGTTGCCAAACACGTCATGCAGCAGAAACGCGGCGCGTTCCAGCGGGGTCAGCCGCTCCAGCGCCAACAGCAGCGCCACCGAGACATCATGGTCCAGCCGCTCGGTCGGATCCTCGGTCAGCAAGGGTTCCGGCAGCCAGGCGCCGGTATAGGACTCGCGCTTCACCCGCGCCGATTTCAGCTGATCGAGACAGAGCCGCGTCACCACCCGCACCAGATAGCCGGTGGCATCGCGGACCTCGTCCTGCGGCGCGGACTGCCAGCGCAGGAAGGCCTCCTGCAGCACGTCCTCTGCATCCGCAACGCTGCCCAGCATGCGGTAGGCGACCGCGAACAAACGCGGCCGCGCGGTCAGGAACACATCGGCTCCCATATCCTGTGGCTTGTGGCTCACGCGGCGTTGGTCTCCTTGGTCACAGGATGCGGCGTGCGAAAGCCGATGGCAATGCGGTTCCAGGCGTTGATCGCGCCGATCAGCAGCGTCAGCGCCACCTGTTCTCGTGGCGAGAACTGCGCCTCCACCAGCGCGTAGTCTTCATCGGGGGCGGCCGTCTCCGCCACCAGGGTCAGCGCCTCGGTCCAGGCAAGGGCGGCCTGTTCGCGCGCTGAGTAAAGAGTGCTTTCGCGCCAGGCGGGCAGCAAATGCATGCGGTCCTCGCTTTCGCCCATCTTGCGGGCGTCATGGGTGTGCATGTGGATGCAGAAGGCACAGCCATTGATCTGGCTGGCACGCAGCTTCACCAGTTCGATGATGGTCATGTCGAGGCCGGAGGCCTTCAGCAGCTCTTCCTGCTCCATCATCGGTTTGAAGAGATCACCGGCAGCGGCAAACTGGTCGAGACGTTGGGTCATGGGTCCTGTTCCTTTCTCAGTCAGAGGGGACGCAAACAGGACGAGCCAGCCCCGCGCGCTGTGACACGCGGGGTGAGATTTTTCAGCGTTTGCCGTAATAAAGCCCGACCACATGTTCGGCTTCGGCAAAGAACAGCCAGCGCGTGCAGGCGACACCGATGATATGGGACAGCACGGCAAGGCCCGCGAGGGCGTGTTTCAGCGCCAGTCCACCAACCGGCAGCGCCAGGCACAGGAGCGGCAGCACGATCGCCAGCACAAAGCCGATCACCCGCAGCCGGGTGGCATGCTTGCGGCCGAGCTGATGCACAAATTCGCGCAGCAGGTAATTGGTGCCAGTATGGGGCGGCTCAAGCGCGCGCACCTGACCACCGGTGCCGAGGCCGGTGGCGCTGGCCATCGTCGTGCCGGAGCTGTCAAAGGCGCGATCCCCCTGATGCCAATGGGCCAGCAGGGTAAGCCCGGCGAGCACCAAAAGCCCCGTTGCCTTGCTCTCTTGCCCGGCCAGCAGGGCGCCCCCGGCAAGCGACAGGGTCAGGAACAGCGCCGGGGTCAGCGGGATCATGTTCCAGCGCGGCACGGTCCTGAGCTGGGCGTAGATCATCGAGGTGGTGAAGACGGTGGCGATGCTGAGCGCTGCGCCAAGCGCGCCGATGAGCGGCCAGTGGGTTTCGAGGAAGATCGCCCCAATAGCGTAGAGGCCCATGGTCAGCAGAGCCGCCACCGCGCAGCAGCCCTCACGCGAGAGCCAGCTGCTGCGCCATTGCGAAAACGCTTTCCATGCCCGTTCTGGACGTCCGAGGTGCAAGGTGGAGGCCAAGAGCCCGCCCACTGCCAGTGCATAGGCGATGGCGTAGAATACAAAGGCCACCCAGCCGGTGACCGCAGGCAGGCCAAGGCCGAGGGAGAACAACAGGCCGAAGCCAAGCCCGGAGAGGGTGGTGAAGGCGATGACGGAAGGGGCCGGGTGCATCAGTTCTGTCCTCCGGGCAGTTTGTCCAAGGCGCGGTCGAGCCAGCCGAGAAAGCCTCCCGCCTCTTCGGTGACGGGGGCCAGCAGGGGCGCG
The DNA here is from genome assembly GCF_032924845.1 of Tritonibacter scottomollicae. Taxonomy (NCBI): domain Bacteria; kingdom Pseudomonadati; phylum Pseudomonadota; class Alphaproteobacteria; order Rhodobacterales; family Paracoccaceae; genus Tritonibacter; species Tritonibacter scottomollicae. Next base: position 2,690,763 of record NZ_CP136704.1, on the reverse strand, counting down.
AGGAGGTCGATGTCGCCCGCGCCCTGTTCCATGCCCTGCGCGGCGAGCGTGTCCTTGGGGCGGGGCGGCAGGTATTTGTTCACCGGCTTGGTGCCCTGTTCGGGCATCAGGTCCATGCCGCCGCGCTCCGCGACCAGTTGCGAGACATCCGACGTCGGGTCGCCGAGATCGCCGAAATGGCGCGCGCCGGCGGGGCAGGTGCGCACGCAGGCGGGCACGCGGTCCTCTTCGGGCAGGTTTTCGTTGTAGATCCGATCCACGCAGAGGGTGCATTTCTTCATCACCCCGGCGGCAAGATCGAGTTCGCGCGCCCCGTAGGGGCAGGACCAGGCGCAGAGGCCACAGCCGATGCAGTCGCTCTCGTTGACCAGCACGATGCCGTCTTCCACCCGTTTGTAGCTGGCGCCGGTGGGGCAGACGGTGACGCAGGGGGCATCTTCGCAGTGCAGGCAGGATTTCGGGAAGTGGATCAGCTGGGCGGCGGGGGCGGGGTCTGTGCCGCAGGCCTCTGGCTGTACCTCGTAGGAATGCACACGGTTGAGGAAGGTACCCGAGGGATCGGCGCCATAGGCGTCCTGATCGGAGAGCGGCGCGCCGTAGTTTTCGGTGTTCCAGCCTTTGCAGGAGATCACGCAGGCATGGCAGCCGACGCAGGTGTCGAGATCGATCACCAGACCCATCTTGCGGGTGGTTTCGGTGGGGAGGTCGGTCATCGGGTCGGGCCTCCGTCTGTGAGGTGGGTGCAGGACCGGGGCGCTGCCCCGGACCCCGAGGTATTTTCAAAAAGATGAAAGGGTTTGGAGGTCATTTGCCGACCTTCCATGTGAGGGTGCCGGGGCCTGCGCCGACCGGGGAGGCTTGGGGAGGGGTCTCGGGCTGGCTTTGGGTGAGGTCCTTTGGCGGGGCGGCTTTTTCCAGTTTGACCTTGAGGTCGAACCAAGCGGCCTGTCCGGTAACGGGATCGGAATTGGCCCATCTGAGCCCGTCGCCCTTTGGCGGCAGCAGCTCGTGGATCAGGTGGTTCATCAGGAAGCCCTTGGTGGCCTCGGGGGCATCTTCGGTGAGGGCCCAGGCGCCCTTGCGTTTGCCGATGGCGTTCCAGGTCCAGACTGAGTTTTCATTGAGGGCTGCCATTTCCATCACGGGCACGGTGATTTCGCCATGAGGAGAGGTGACGCGGGCCCAGTCGCCGTCTTCAAGCCCTGCGTCCCGCATCAGTTTGGTGGGCACATAGAGCGGGTTGTGGCCATGCAGCTGGCGGAGCCAGGCGTTCTGGCTGCCCCAGGAATGATACATCGCCATCGGGCGCTGGGTGAGGGCGTTGACGGTGAAGCCGTCGTTGCCTTGTTGGTCGGTGTCGTACCAGATTGGCAGCGGCGTCATGGTGTTTTGGATGCGGGCGCGCAGGTGGTCGGGGGGCTGACGCTCGCCGTGGCCTTCGGCGGCCAGCTGGAACTTGCGCAGCGGCTCCACATATAGCTGGAACAGATAGGGTTGCGGCGCGTCGAACAGGCCGAGCTCCACCGCCCAGTCCTGATAGGCCATGTTCCAGGGTTTGTAGTAGCTGGCCTCTTCGGGGATGTGTTTGAGGAAGAAGCCGCCGTTCTCGATATAGCGGTCGAGCTGGTCCGGGTTGGGATCGCCGCGTCCTGTTTCGGTGCCGTCGCCGCGAAAGCCCGCAAGCGGGCCGATGCCGGGCTTGCGCTGGTGGTTGACGATATAATCGGCGTAGTCGTGATATTTTGCGCTGCCGTCCTCATTGGTGAAGCCGGGCAGCTTCATCCGGTTGGCCAGGTCCACCAGCACGGATTGAAAGCCACGCACGTCGCGGTCCGGCTCCACCACTGGCCAGCGGATCGCATCCGCCGCGCCGTCCGCCTCGCAGATCGGGCGATCCAGGAGCGAGATGCAGTCGTGGCGTTCCAGATAGGTGGTGTCGGGCAGGATCAGATCGGCATAGGCGACCATTTCTGAGCTATAGGCATCCGAGTAGATGAGATGCGGGATGACATAGTCGCCGTTTTCGTCAGTGTCGGTCAGCATCTCCATGACACCTTGGGTGTTCATCGAGGAGTTCCATGCCATGTTCGCCATGTAAAGGAACAGCGTGTCGATCTTGTAGGGGTCACCTGCATGGGCGTTGGAGATCACCATATGCATCAGCCCGTGGCTGGACATCGGGTTCTCCCAGGTGAACGCCTTGTCGATGCGGGCGGGGCTGCCGTCATTCAGCAGCGCCAGATGCTCCGGGCCCTGCACGAAGCCCAAGTGCGGGCCGTCCAGCGGTTTGCCCGGCGTGACGCGGCAGTGGGGCGGTGGATGTGCGGTGGCGGGTTTGGGATAGGGCGGTTTGAAACGAAAGCCGCCGGGGACCTCCACCGTGCCCAGCAGGATTTGCAGAACATGCAGCGCCCGGCAGGTCTGAAAGCCGTTGGCATGAGCGGAGACGCCGCGCATCGCATGCATGGAGACGGGCCGGCCGCGCATGGTCTTGTGGGTCTCGCCACGGAAATCGGTCCATTCACGGTCCAGCTCGAACGCTTCGTCAAAGGCGACGCGGGCGATTTCGGCAGCGATGGCGTGGATGCGCGGGGCAGGAATGCCGCAGCGCTCTGCCACCGCCTCCGGGGCGTAGTCGTCTGACAGATATTGCTCCGCCATCAACCGGAAGACCGAGACATGGGTGACATCGCCCATCTGGAAACTGCCATTGAGGTCGGGGCGCACGCCATGCATGTCGAAGGGTGCCAGCTGGCCGGTCTTACGATTGATCACCAGCGGTGCGCCGTGATCATCGCGCAGGAACAGGCCGTAGTCGGCGCTGTCCTTGTCCTGGTTTACCAGCACCGGCGCGTTGGTGTAGCGGCTGAGGTAGTCAAGGTCGATCTTTCCCGCCTTCATCAGCACATGCACCAGCGACAGGATGAAAAGGCCATCAGTGCCGGGGGTGATGCCGACCCAGTCGTCGGCCACAGCGTTATAGCCGGTGCGGATCGGGTTGACGCCGATCACCCGTGCGCCGCGTGCCTTGATCTTGCCGATGCCCATCTTGATCGGGTTGCTGTCGTGATCCTCGGCAACGCCAAACAGCAGGAACAGTTTGGTATGATCCCAGTCGGGCTGGCCGAACTCCCAGAAGGCACCACCCATGGTGTAGATGCCCGCCGTGGCCATGTTGACGGAGCAGAACCCGCCATGCGCCGCGTAGTTGCAGGTGCCAAAGTTCTGCGCCCAGAAGCTGGTGAAGCTTTGCGATTGGTCACGCCCCGTAAAGAACGCCAGCTTTTCGGGGTGATCCTTGCGCAACGGCTCCAGCCAGCCCTGCGCGATGTCGAGTGCTTCGTCCCAGGAGATTTCCTCGAATTCGCCGGACCCGCGCGGGCCCACACGTTTCAAGGGCGCGCGCAGACGGGAGGGGGCGTTGTGCTGCATGATCCCGGCAGAGCCCTTGGCGCAGAGCACGCCCTTGTTGACCGGATGGTCGCGGTTGCCCTCGATGTAGGCGACCTTGCCCGCCTTCATGTGCACATTGATGCCACAGCGACAGGCGCACATGTAGCAGGTCGTCTTGCGGATCTCGTCAGAGACCGGCGGCGAGGTGTCCACCTCGGGTTGCTGGAATGTCATCTGGCCTCCCTTCAATTTCGCCCCTCAGGTCAAAAGCGTGATCCCTGTCAGTATGACCCCGGCAATAAACAATGTTTCGACAATCAAGAGCGCGATGGCAGCACCGCCGACAGAGAGCACCTGCTTGAGGTTGCTCTTCATGCCGACGGCGGCAATGGCGATCAGCAACAGCCAACGCGAGCAGGCGCTGAGGAAATCGCTCAGCGCGGGCGGAATGAGACCGAAGGAATTGAGTGCGGCCAGCGCGATGAAGGCGATGACGAACCCGGGCAGCAGCGGGGGTTGCTTGCCATCCGACGGTGCCTCTAACCGGCTGCGGATCATCAAGGAGGCCACCAGCACCACCGGCGCCAGCATCGACACGCGGATCAGCTTGACCAACGTTGCGGTGTCGCCGGTCTCCTCAGAGATGGAGAAGCCCGCGCCGACCACCTGCGCCACATCGTGGATAGTGCCGCCGAGGAAAACCCCGGCCTGGATGTGGTCGAACTCCATGAATCGGGCGAGGATCGGATAGGCGATCATAGCAACAGTCGACAGGACGGTGACGCCCATGACGGTGAAGATCAGCCGCTGTTCGCTGCGTTCGTCGCGCGGCAGGATCGCGGCGATCGCCATCGCTGCCGACGCGCCGCAGATCGCCACAGATCCGGCTGTCAGCAGGGCAAAGCGCCAGCCGTGGCCGAAGAACCGCGCGATCAGGAGGCCAAAGCCGATGGTGGCCACCACGCCGCCCGCGGTCAGCAGGATCAACGGCAGGCCAAGGCCCGCCAGCACCATCATCGACACCCGCACGCCCAGTAACGCCACGCCGAGCCTAAGCAGCGTTCGTGCTGAAAACGCCACGCCGGGCACGGTGCGCCCCTCTTCGCCAAGGAAGCTGACCGCAATCCCCAGAAGCAGCGCCAACAACATCGCAGGGGTCGCGTAATGCTCTGCCAGAAACTGTGCGGTGACCGCGACGATGATCGAAACTGCAACGCCGGGAAAAAGCGCCTTCGCGGAGATACGAAAGGTCTGGATCGTGGAAGACAGGCGGGCGGGCAGGAGGGTGTCGGTCAAGGGATGGCCTTCGGGATGTAATGTGCGCAAGCGCAGGTAGGGAATTGGTGTATCATTTGTGTAGCAATTTGCGCCGCCCTCGCAAGGTGAACCAATTGGCTAATTTACCTGCCATAAGTGGTAGTTCTGTTCTGCGTTTTTGAAAAGAGGAGGACATTTGTTTCGCCTCTCATTGGGTGTCAGCGATCAATGCGCGCGCGTGCATGGCGATCTGGCGTTCCTCTTCTGCGGGCACGATCCAGGCGGAGGGCTGACTGTCTGCGAAGGTCAGGCAGGCGGCGTTTTCGGCATTGCGGTGCGGGTCCGGGACGCAGCCGAGCCATGAGAACCCGTCTAGAATCCGCGCCCGGATGGCGCTGGCATTTTCGCCGATACCGCCGGTAAAGGCGATGGCGTCACAGCCGCCCATGGCTCCGATCAGGCTGTGTCCATGCCGGATCGCCCAATAGCAGAAATGCGCGATGGCAAAGCGTGCCTCCGGGGTGTCGGCCTCCTCCAGCGCGCGCATGTCGGAAAGCCCGCCGGACAATCCGGCAAGGCCGGATTTGCTGTTCAGCAGGGTCTTGGTCTGTGTGAGGCCGATCTCCTCCACCAGTCGCAGGGTCGCATTGGCGTCCAGCGTGCCGACCCGCGTGCCCATCGTCAGGCCTTCGAGTGGGGAATAGCCCATGGTGGTGGCCACTGACTGACCGTGCTCAATGGCGCAGATGGAGGCGCCATTGCCGAGGTGAAAGGCCAGCAGTCGTGTGGGCAGTGGCGTGCCGGAGATCTCCGGCAGGCGACGACACAGCGCCGCATAGGACAGCCCGTGAAATCCGTAGCGGCGCAGCCCCAGCGCCTCGGCCTCGGGCGGCAGGGCGTAGCGTTGCGCCACCTCCGGCGCAGTGGCGTGAAAGGCGGTGTCGAAACTGGCATATTGCGGCACTTCGGGTGCGAGATGGTCGAGGGCATCAATCGCGGACAGCGCATGTGGGTTGTGCAAAGGGGCCAGTGGCACGCAGGCGGCAATCTGCGCGCGGACCTCGGGTGTGATACGTGTCGGGGCGGTCAATTGGGTGCCGCCATGGACCACGCGGTGGGCGACCACGCGCAGCGCTTCAGGGCCGATGCCGTCGTGTGCCAGCCGCGTTAGCACCGCCGACAGCGCATGGCGATGATCGGGCAGGGCCACGGCCTCGCCTTCAGCGCCAATGCGCAGCTGGCCGGCACCGCCGATGCCATCAGCGACACCGCTGAGCCGTTCTTGCAGCTGCGCATCGAAGACCGCGAATTTCACCGACGACGAGCCGGTGTTCAGCACCAGAATATCCGATGGCGCGGTCATAGCGCCACCTTCAGAATGTTCAGCGCTGCAAGCGTGGCCAACAGGATCACCACCTTGCGCCGGAACCCGGCCGGATTCGCGCGCGCAAACCCCTGGCTGCCAAGCCAGACCCCTACGCCGAGAATGGGAAAGGCCATCAGCGCCGCCACTGCCGTCTCGTCAGTGACCAGCCCGTGCGCCGACATGGTGGGTAGCGCCATCAGGTCGATGCCGGTCAGAAATACGATCATGGTGGCACGAAAGCTGGCGGGGCTCATCGCCTGCGCCGACAGGAACGCCGCCGTGGGCAACCCGCCGACCCCGGCGGCATTGGCGGTGCCGGAGATCACGCCGACCCCGGTGTGACCCAGCGCGCCGATGGGGCGTTTGAGTTGCCAGCCGCTGAGCAGGATCAGGCTGAGCAGCAGGATCAGCGCCGAGACTGCCAGCCGCGCCTGCATGGGATCAAGCCGCGCCATGATCGCCACGGCGGGGATGACCGCCAGCGCCGCGCCCAACAACAGCGCGCCTGCCCGGCGCCAGTCCACATGGGCGCGGATGCCGCGGGCCTGAAAGGCAGTCATGGCGATTTCGCAGGAAAACACCACCGGGATCAGTGGCAGCGGGTTGGTGGTCAGCGCCGCCAAGACGATGAAGATGGCGGAAAAGCCAAAGCCGGAATAGCCCCGGATCGCCGCCGCGCCCAACAGCGCGGCCGCAAGGAACAGGCCCTGTCCAGTGGTCAAGTCAAAGGGCAGGGCCAGCGTCATTGGCGTCAGGCGCCTTCCTGCGGGCGCATGTCATCGGCGGAAATGCCCGCGACCTCAACCGGGTTCTTCATCGCATCGCGACGGAACGGCTCGCCCAGTTCCTGGTTGATCAGCGCCTCGATCAAGGTGGTGATGCCGTTCTTCTGGTCCTCGATGGCCTGATGCAGGGCGGAGGTCAGCTCGTCCATGCTTCGGGCGACAACGCCCTTGAGGCCGCAGGCATTGGCGATCCCGGCGTAGGTGACCTTGGTGTCCAGCTCGGTGCCGACAAAGTTGTCGTCGAACCACAGGGTGGAGTTTCGCTTTTCCGCACCCCATTGGTAGTTGCGGAACACCACCTGGGTGATCGCGGGCCATTCCTCGCGACCGATCGCGGTCAGCTCGTTGACCGCAATGCCGAATGCACCGTCGCCGGCAAAGCCCACAACCGGCGTGCCCGGGCAGCCGATCTTGGCCCCCATGATGGCGGGCAGGCCGTAGCCGCAGGGGCCAAAAAGACCCGGTGCGAGGTATTTGCGCCCCGCCTCAAACGACGGGTAGGCGTTGCCGATGGCGCAGTTGTTGCCGATGTCGGACGAGATGATCGCCTCTTTCGGCAGGGCGGACTGGATCGCGCGCCAGGCCATGCGCGGGCTCATCCAGTCGGGCTTGTCGGCGCGGGCGCGCTGGTTCCAGCTGGTGCCGGGATCGTCGTCCTCGTGATCCATCGAGGCCAGCTGCTGTGCCCAGCGGGATTTGGTCTCGGCGATCTTGGCCTTGCGGGCGTCGCGACCGGCGTCGCCCGCAGTGTCAGACAATTGGCCCAGGATGCCGGTGGCCACCTTGGCCGCATCGCCGATGATGCCGACTGATACGGTCTTGGTCAGGCCGATGCGGTCCGGGTTGATGTCGACCTGGATGATTTTGGCCGCCGCGGGCCAATAATCCATGCCATAGCCCGGAAGGGTCGAGAACGGGTTCAGACGGGTGCCGAGGCAGAGCACCACATCGGCCTCCTTGATGAGGTCCATGCCCGCCTTGGAACCGTTGTAGCCCAGAGGACCCGCAAACAGCGGGTGCGAGCCAGGGAAGGCGTCGTTGTGCTGGTAGCCGACGCAGACCGGCGCATCGAGCCGTTCCGCCAGCGCCATGGAGGCGTCGATGCCGCCCTTGGACAGCACCACACCGGCGCCGTTCAGGATCACCGGGTTTTTGGCGTTCGACAGCAGGTCGGCGGCTTGCGCAAGGGCGCTTTCGCCGCCGGCGGGACGTTCGAACTCGACGATGGCGGGCATCACCACGTCGATGACCTGAGTCCACATATCGCGTGGGATGTTCAGCTGTGCCGGGGCGGAGGCGCGCTTGGCCTGCATAATGACGCGGTTCAGAACTTCGCACACGCGGGACGGGTCGCGAACCTCTTCCTGATAAGCCACCATGTCCTCGAACAGTTTCATCTGCTCGACCTCTTGGAATCCACCCTGACCGATGGTCTTGTTGGCGGCCTGCGGGGTGACCAGCAAGAGCGGCGTGTGGTTCCAATAGGCGGTTTTGACGGCGGTGACGAAATTGGTGATGCCGGGGCCGTTCTGGGCGATCATCATCGACATCTTGCCCGTCGCCCGCGTGTAGCCATCGGCCATCATGCCGGCGCTGCCTTCATGGGCGCAGTCCCAGAAGGTGATCCCGGCCTTGGGGAAGAGGTCGGAGATCGGCATCATGGCAGAGCCGATGATGCCAAAGGCGTGTTCGATGCCATGCATCTGCAGGGTTTTGACAAAGGCTTCTTCGGTGGTCATGCGCATGATGCGGTCTCCCGTTTGCCCGGCGGTCCGATGCGGCCGGCGCTGATCGTCTTTATTCCGGTTTAGGCGGCGCCGGAACGCGGCGTTAGGGCCAGTTCTCCGGTGCCGTAGCTCCAGCGGCTGGTCTGCCCGGGATTGGGGCTGAGCAAAGGCCGTGATAGCGGGGGGCTCCCGCCCGTCCTCCATGGTCCTGGCGGACCATATCGTCCCGTTGGGCCCTGCGCGGTGCATCTGTGATGCGCCGTCGAAGGGGCGGGAGCGCCCCCCTTGCCGAGGTGCTCACGGGCGGGCGTTGCGGATTGCCTCTGCCACATGGGCCACCCCTTGCGGGATGCGCTCGCTGGCGATGGAGGAATAGCCGAGCCGGTAGAAATTATGTCGCCGGGTCTCGGTAGAGAAGAAGGGCGCGCCGGGTTCGATGATCACGCTGTTGGCGCGCAGGTCTTCGGCGGCGCGGCCCATGTCGACATGCGCTGGCGCCTGCATCCACAGCGACGAGCCACCGTAGAGGCTGCGGTTTGCAGGGATCAAGCCGTGGCTGGAGATCGCCTCCTCCAGCACCGCGCGCCGTTCCTGCAGCACCCGCGCCATGCGGCGGATCTGCGCGTCGTAGTGACCCAGTGATAGGAAATAGGCCACCGTGCGCTGGATATGACCGGGCGGGTGGCGCAGCACATTGGCCCGCAGCGCGCGGGCCTGACGGATGAAGGGCTCCGACCCCACGAGGTAGCCCAGCCGCAGCCCCGGAAACAGCGATTTCGAGAAACTGCCGAGGTAGATCACCCGCCCGTCGCTGTCGATCGACTTGAGCGCGGGCGAGGGCGGCGCGCGAAAGGACATCTCGAATTCGTAGTCGTCTTCGACCACGATGGCGTCGATCTCCTTGGCGCGGCTCAGCAGCGCCTTGCGTCGCGCCATCGGCATGGTGGCCGTGGTCGGGCTCTGATGGCTGGGGGTGGTGAAGATCACATCCGTGTCCGCCGCGATCTGTTCCGGCGGCAGGCCGTCGCTGTCCACCCCGATTACATCCAGCGCGCAGCCGGTGTGGCCCAGCTGGTCGCGCAGGGTGTAGTAGCTGGGATCCTCGATCGCCGCCTTGCGCCCCTGCTGCAATAGCAACTGGACCACGATCCAGAGCGCGTTTTGCGCCCCCAGCGTGATCAGGATCTCCTCCGGGCGGGCGATGATGCCGCGGCGCGGCAGGGTGTGGCGGGCGATATATTCGATCAGCAGCGGGTCGTCCTGGTCGAAGTAGTCGCCGGTCATGGCGGCAAAATCCTTTTGCCCCAGTGCCCGCAGCGCACAAAGCCGCCAGTTGGCATGGTCGAACAGCGTGGCATCCGCCTGCCCGTAGATGAACGGATAGCGGTAGCTGCGCCAATCCTTGGGCTTGCGCGGGGTGTCGCCACCGGTGAACTGGCGGGTGATGGTGCCGGCCCAATCGACTGTTTCCTGCCCCTTTTCGGTCGGCGAAAAGGAGGGCGGCACCGGAGCGGTTCCAGAGACAAAAAAGCCCGACCGTCCCCGCGCGGTCAGGTAGTCGTTGGCCACCAGTTCCGTATAGGCCAGCGTCACGGTGATGCGGCTGACCCCGAGATGGGCGGCCAGCTTGCGCGAGGAGGGCAGCTTTTCTTCGGCGCGGAACCGACCCGAGAGGATGCCGGCGGCGATCATCTCCTGGATCTGCGCCTGCAGCGTGCCCTGTGCGTCCGGGTTGAGGAAAAAGGTTTCGACGGAAATAGCCATCGCCAGAGCCTATTCTGGACTTATGTGCAAAGCAATCTGGACCGTGCGGATGCGGGCAGGTTTTTGCGTCGGCGCCAATTCCTGCCGCAAAGACAGCGGGGTAGGCGGGCAGACCTGGCGGTATGGATTGCCGCTTGCGACATGCCCTATAAAACCATAAAACTAGTTTTATCGAATCGAATGAGGAGATCCGACATGGATCCATCACTTGCCGCGCAGGGATTTTCTGCGATGGGGTCCGAGGCCCGCCTGGAGGTGCTGCGTGTCCTGGTACGCGCCGGGGAAGCCGGGTTGACGGTCGGAGAGATCCGCGACCGCACGGGCATCGCCGCCTCGACATTGGCGCATCACCTGAAATTCCTCGCCGCCGCCGATGTGGTGGCGCAGGAAAAAGCCGGGCGCAGCACGATTTGCCGCGCCAATTTCACACATCTCGAACGCCTTGCGGGCTTCATCCTCAGCGAATGCTGTCAGGATGCGGATGCAGGGCTTGCCGGAAGGGTTGCCAACGATGGCTGATACATCTGTTTCACAACGTCCGGCACGCATCGCTTGGAGCTGGCTGCAAAGCCCTTGGACCATCGGGGCGCTGATCCTGCTGGCGGTGGCGGTGCTGGATATGGCGAATTTCGTCCCCGTGCTGAGCTTTGCCGCCGCTGCACTGCTGTCGACCTCGAAGTACATTCTTTTTGCGGTGACACTGCTGGCCTATCTCAAGGCCACCGGGGCCGAGGCGCTGGTGGCGCGGGCCTTTGTCGGGCGCGAAACACGGATGATCTTTTTTGCCGCGCTCCTGGGCGGGCTGGCGCCGTTCTGTTCCTGCGAGGTCATTCCCTTCATCGCCGGGCTTCTGGCGCTGGGCGCACCGCTTGCGGCGGTGATGGCATTCTGGCTGTCCTCGCCCCTGATCGACCCGCCGACGCTGCTGATTACAGCTGCGGCGCTGGGCTGGCCCTTTGCGATCGCCAAGGCAGTGAGCGCGGTGGCGCTGGGCCTGTTCGGCGGCTTCATCATCAAGGCGCTGCGCAGTGGTGGGCTGTTTGCCCAGCCGTTGAAAAAAGCGCCGGTCAAAAGCTGCTGCGGCAGTGGCACGCCCAAGATTGAGCAGCAGCCCAACTGGAGGTTCTGGCAGGAAGAGGATCGCCGTGCGACCTTCCGCAAGGAGTTCATTGAGAACGGGCTGTTCCTGCTGAAATGGCTGGCCTTCGCCTATGTGCTCGAGGCGCTGCTGGTGACTTACGTGCGCCCCGAGTGGATTGCCTCGCTGGTGGGTGGCGAGGGCATCGTGCCGATCGCCACGGCCGCGTTGGTGGGCATGCCGGCCTATCTGAACTCCTATGTCGCGCCGCCGCTGCTGGCGGGGTTGATGACCCAAGGCATGAGTGCTGGCGCGGCGCTGGCCTTCATGGTGGCGGGCGCGGTCAGCTCGATCCCGGCGATGGCGGCGGTCTGGTCGCTGGTGAAACCGCGGGTGTTTGCGATGTATCTGGGGCTTGGGGTCTCCGGCGCGATCCTGTCGGGGGTGGTGTTCCAGATGATCTGACGGGACGGCTCGGCGGGCCGCGCGCCTTCGGCGCAGGAGCTGCCGAGATGGCTCTGAGGGGCAGGTCTGCCCCTCAGAGCCGTTTTCCATTTTGGGATGGGAAAGCGCGTCAAGGACAAGCCGCCCGAACGGGCGGGGCCTTTCGGCCTCCCTGACCCGCATGTGCTGTCAGCGGGCTGCCATATGGGCAAGGTTGGCGCGCACCATGGGCCATTCGGCGGCGGTGATCGAATAGACGGCGGTGTCGCGGAGGGTGCCATTGGGCAGGATGCTATGCGCCCGCAGAATGCCGTCGAGCTTTGCGCCAAGGCGTTCGATGGCGGCGCGGCTCTGGCGGTTCAGCACATGGGTGCGAAACTCGACCGCGATGGCGTCCTTTGTGTCAAACGCATGGGAAAGCATCAGCTGTTTGATCGCGGTGTTGAGGCCGGTGCGCTGCACTGATTTTCGATACCAGGTGGAGCCGATCTCTGCCCGGTGATTGGCCTGGTCGATGTTCATGAAGGTGGTCATGCCCACCGCGCGGCTTGATGCGTCGAGGATGGCGAAGGGGACCATGCTGCCGGCCTCCTGCAAGGCCAGACGGCGGCTGATTTCGGCCGCGATCCCGTCGGGCGCGGGCACGGCGGTGTACCAGAGGCGATGCAGTTCGCCATCGGCTGCGGCCTCGGCCAGATCCGGCGCGTGATCGTGGGACAGGGGTACGAGGCTTGCGATCTCGCTCTGCAATTGGGTCGGGGTCATCCACATGGGCCTGGCCTTTCGAAAGAATATCTCTCCCGTCCAGATGCAGAAAAGGTGGCCCCATCTAAAGGGCCACCTTTCGCAATTCTTGCCGATCCAATTTGCGAGATCAGCCAAAGACCGTGGTCAATGCCTTGTCCACCGCATCGGTGATCTGGTCGATGTCGTCTGCGGTGGCGATCAGCGCGGGGGAGAAACACAGCGTGTTGTTGCGCCCCGGCACCGACCGGTTGGTGACGCCGATGATCACCCCGTGGTTGCCGCATTCGGCCACCACTTTTTGGGCCAGCGTCTCGTCCACCGGCTCCTTGCTGTCGCGATCCGAGACCAGCTCGACGCCGAGGAACAGCCCCTTGCCGCGGACATCGCCGATGACCGCGTGTTTTTCCTGCAAGGCCTGCAGGTTGGACATCATGCGCGCGCCCATGGCGGTGCAGTTTTCCAGCAGGTTCTCGTCCTCGATGATGCGCATGTTCTCCAGCGCCGCCGCCGGGCCTGCGGTGCAGCCGCCAAAGGTGGAGATGTCGCGGAAATAGTTCATCTTGTCCGACGGGTCGTCCTTGAACAGGTCAAAGACCTCCTCGGTGGCGACCATGCAGGCGATGGCCGCGTAGCCGGAGGCGACGCCCTTGGCCATGGTCACGAAGTCGGGCTTGATGCCGTAATGCTGGTAGCCGAACCAATGGGTGCCGGTGCGGCCGATGCCGCAGACCACTTCGTCGATGTGCAGCAGCACGTCATATTGCTTGCAGATCTCCTGCACACGCGGCCAGTAGCCCTCGGGCGCCTCGATTACGCCACCGCCTGCGGTGACCGGCTCCAGGCAGAGCGCACCGACAGTGTCCGGGCCTTCACGCAGGATGACCTCCTCGATCAGGTTGGCGGCGGCGATGCCGAACGCCTCACCGGACAGATGTTCCAGCCCCAGCTCGTGCTTGCGGTATTCCATGCAATGCGGCACGCGCACAAAGTCCGGCGCGAAGGGGCCGTATTGCGCGTTGCGCTCGTCCTGACCGCCTGCGGACATCGCCGCCAGGGTGGAGCCGTGGTAATCACGGTCGCGGTAGAGGATCTTGGTTTTCTTGCCGCCATACTTCTTATGCGCGATCTGGCGCACCATCTTGAAGGCTTTCTCGTTCGCTTCCGAGCCGGAGTTGCAATAATAGACCCGCGACATGCCGGGCATCTTCTCGATCAGCTTCTCAGCATAGAGCGCGCCGGGGACCGACCCCGCTGCTTGTGCGAAATAGCACATCTTCATCATCTGATCGTAGACCGCCTTGCAGATGCTTTCGCGGCCATAGCCCACGTTGACGGTCCAGACCGCGCCGGACACCGCATCGAGCCATTCCTTGCCGTTTTGATCCCAGACGCGCATGCCCTTGCCCTCGACAATGATGCGCGGATCGGAGGATTCAAACGGCTTGTGCTGTACCAGATGGTGCCAGACATGCGCCTTGTCGGCGTCGATCACATGGCTGAGGTCGTTATCGGTGAACGTGCCGTGCATGACATGTTCCTTTCATTCTGGAAAAGCGGTGAGAATCGTCCGGCTGGCGGACACACTCTGTCCTTGAACAGCAAAGGACAATTCCGCCATTCGGAATAGGTCCAGTTGACCCTGAGGTTTGAGGCCACAGGTCCGGGCTGCAATTGTGACAGGGAAGATGAGTGCGAAAGAACGTTTGTGCTGCGCTGTGCTGCTTGAGCACATACGTGCGAAGGGTCACAGTCGGTGCGACACACAGGGGCTCTGGCGATGATGACCGGCTGGGGCAGATCGGTAAGGGGGCCGGAACGATGGTGGAATTCACGATGATGGTCGCCCCGAACGGGGCGCGACGGGGCAAGGGGGATCATCCCGCGCTGCCGGTGACAACGGCTGAGATCGCCGAGACCGCGCGGGCCTGCCATGTGCTTGGCGTGCAGACCCTACACCTGCATGTGCGGGACGGTGAGGGCGTGCATTCGCTGGATGCCGGGCGCTACCGCGCGGCCATCGCGGCGGTAGCAGAGAGCGCACCCACCATGGGCGTGCAGATCACCACCGAAAGCGCTGGTCTTTTTGACGTGCCCGCACAACTGGCCTGCCTTGAGGCGCTGCGCCCGGCGGCGGCGTCTGTATCGGTGCGCGAGATGGCACGCGATGCCGGACTGGCGGCGCGGGTCTATGCGCTTTGTGCCGAGGCGGGCACTGAGGTGCAGCACATCCTCTATTCACCCGCCTGCGTGGCGCAGCTCAAGGCATGGTATAAGGAGGGAACTGTGCCGCTGCAGATGCGTGACGCGATCTTGGTGCTTGGCCAATATGCCACCAGACAGCCCGCACGCCCCGCGATGCTGCCTGCGTTTCTGAAGGAGATCGCGCCGTTACAGCTGAGGTGGACCCTCTGTGCCTTTGGTCCCGAGGAACACGCCTGCCTGCTGGCCGCCATCACGGCGGGAGGACAGGTCAGGATCGGCTTTGAAAACAGCCTTGGCGCACAGGATGCCGCGCCATGGGCGGACAATGCAGCTTCGGTCACGGCTTTTCTCAACCTGGCAGAGGCGCAGGGTCATCGCCTTGTTCCACTGGCCGCTACCCCGGACACAACCCTGCGAGATTTCTCATGAGCCATGTCTTTCCCCGTCACAGCACATCCGACCTGCCCACCGCCGTCGCGGGCGAGGGCTGCTACCTCATTGACGCCAATGGCAAACGCTACTTTGATGGCTCTGGCGGCGCGGCGGTCTCCTGTCTGGGGCATTCCGATGCTGCGGTGATCGAAGCGGTCAAGGCGCAGGTTGAGACGCTGGCCTTCGCCCACACTGGATTTATGACATCGCAGCCGGCAGAGGCTTTGGCGGATCTGTTGATCTCCAACGCGCCCGGCACGCTGGACCGGGTCTATTTTGTCTCCGGCGGGTCGGAGGCCACGGAGGCGGCGATCAAGCTTGCCCGCCAGTATCATCTCGAACGGGGGGAGCCGCAGCGCCGTCATCTGATTGCGCGGCGGCAGAGCTATCATGGCAATACGCTTGGTGCGCTGGCGGCGGGGGGCAATGCGTGGCGACGGCAGCAATTTGATCCGCTGCTGATCGGCGTGTCGCATATCGCGCCCTGTTATGAATATGTGGACCGCACCGAGGGCGAGAGCAGCTTTGACTACGGCCAACGGGTGGCCAATGAACTGGAGGCGGAAATCCTGCGGCTGGGGCCGGAGACGGTCATGGCCTTCATGGCGGAACCGGTGGTCGGGGCGACCCTGGGTGCGGTGCCGGCGGTCGACGGCTATTTCAAGCGTATCCGCGAGATCTGCGATCAATATGGCGTGTTGCTGATCCTGGATGAGGTGATGTGCGGCATGGGGCGCACCGGGCACCTGTTTGCATGCGAGGCGGATGGGGTCGCGCCAGATATCCTCTGCATCGCCAAGGGGCTTGGCGCGGGCTACCAGCCCATCGGGGCGATGCTGTGTTCGGCGGCGATCTACGATGCCATCGCGAGTGGCTCGGGGTTCTTCCAGCATGGTCACACCTATATCGGTCATCCGGTGGCGACTGCGGCAGGGCTGGCGGTGGTGACCCAGATGCAGGAACGCGATCTGGTTGCCCGCTGCGCCCGCATGGGTGAGGTGCTACAGGCGGCTCTGGTCGACCGGTTTGGTCAGCACCCTCATGTCGGGGACATCCGGGGCCGCGGCCTGTTCCGTGGTTTGGAACTGGTGGCGGATCGCGACGACAAGACTCCGTTTGATCCTGCGCGGGGCTTGGCCGCGCGTGTGAAAAATGCAGCGCTGGAAGCCGGTTTGATCTGTTATCCGATGGCTGGCACGCGGGATGGTCGCAACGGGGATCATATCCTCTTGGCGCCGCCGTTCATTCTCAGTGAGGCGCAGATCGGTGAATTGACCGATAAGCTGTCAGATGCGCTTGGTCGGGCCTTGTCAGCAGGGTGAGGCCGTTGTGCGACCTTTAAGCCGGGAGGGTCAAATGCGCAGGTGAAGGCAGGGCTGGATTGTACTTGCAACGCTGGCAACCATTGCACCTTGGCGGGCCTTGGTTTCAATATGCGGCCAAAGCGGAATGCGCCACCGGTCACGGTCGGGGCGAGAGCAAAAGGACGATGACCATGAGCCAATATTCACAAACGCCCGGAGCAAATATTGCAGAGGTGATCTGTGATCTGCGCAGCGACACCGTGACCCGCCCGGATGCTGCCATGCGCGCGGCGATGGCGGCAGCAGAGGTCGGTGATGACGTTTATGGCGAGGATCCAAACGTCAATCGGCTGGAGTCAGCTCTGGCCGAACGCTCCGGCAAGGAGGCGGCGCTGTTCCTGCCCACCGGCACCCAGAGCAACCTTGTCGCCCTGCTGGCCCATTGCGGGCGCGGCGAGGAGATCCTCACCGGGCGCGGCTATCATGTCTACAAATACGAGGCCGGCGGCGCCTCGGCGCTGGGCGGGATCGTGCTGGATCCTCTTGGAGTGTCCGAGGATGGCGGTCTGCGCCCGGCGGATATTGCAGCGGCGGTGAAAGAAGATGATTCCCATCATCCGATCACCCGCCTGCTGTCGCTGGAAAACACCCACAACGGCAAGGCGGTGTCTCTGGCGCGGCTGGACGAGTGCATCGCACCAGTACGGGCTGCCGGGCTGTCGGTGCATCTGGATGGTGCGCGGGTGTTCAACGCGGCGACAGCATTGGGCTGTGAGCTGACGGAGATCGCCGGGCGCTTTGATACGGTCTCGATCTGTCTCTCGAAAGGGCTGGGCGCTCCGGTGGGCTCGGTTCTAGTGGGGCCTGCGGATCTGATCGACCGGGCCCGCCGCTGGCGCAAGATGGTCGGCGGCGGCATGCGGCAGGCCGGTGTTCTGGCCGCAGCGGGGCTGCATGCGTTGGACCACAACGTGGCGCGACTGGCCGAAGACCATGCCCGGGCGGAGGCCCTGGCCTCCGCCCTGCGCGACCTCGGGGCAGGATCTGTGGAGCAGGATACCAACATGGTGTTCTTCACGCCCTCAACGGGCGAGAATGTCGCGCTTGGCATGGCGCTGGCCAAACAGGGCGTGGTGATCTCCGCCGGGGGCACGGGGGCAATCCGCATGGTGCTGCACAAGGATGTCACCGACGACGGGTTTGCCGCCACTCTTGCAGGGCTCAAGGCGCATCTCAGCTGAGGTTTTGCGAGCTGTGATGGGGAGGGTCTCCCGCCCCCGGTTGATGCAGCACAGCTGCCCCGCCCGGCGTTGGGCCGGGCGCCGCGCCTGTGGCGCGGCGCGCATCGCGTGCCCCTTGGGCACGCGATGCCACCCCCAAGGGGGTGAGATCGCCAGATCGTAAACGCGCGGGAGCGTCTCCCCAGCCTGAGCCAGATACGGCCCGGGGGCAGTTGCCTAGATCTCCTTGCGCGCCCGGAGGGCTGCGGAAATCGTTCCGTCATCGAGGTAGTCCAGCTCGCCGCCGATCGGCACGCCCTGCGCCAGCGAGGTCAGCTTCACCCGTCCTTCCAGCTGGTCGACGATGTAATGCGCCGTGGTCTGACCGTCGATGGTGGCATTGAGCGCCAGGATCACCTCGCTCACCGCTTCGGTTGCCACCCTGTCCACCAGCCGCGGGATGCGCAGATCTTCCGGCCCCACCGCGTCCAGCGCAGAGAGCGTGCCGCCCAGCACGTGATAGCGGCCCTTGAACACACCGGCGCGCTCCATCGCCCAGAGATCGGCCACATCCTCCACCACGCACAGCTCGCCATTGGCGCGGGTCTCATCCTCGCAGAGCGCACAGATGTCGCTGGTGCCCACGTTGCCGCAGTTCAGACACTCGCGCGCGGTCTCCGCCACCCGGCTCATGGCGTCTGCCAGCGGTGTCAGCACCAGCGCGCGCTTGCGGATCAGATGCAGTACCGCGCGCCGGGCGGAACGCGGGCCCAGCCCCGGCATCTTTGCCATCAGGGCGATCAACGCCTCGATATCACTCACGTCATGCTCGGCCATGGAATTGTCCTGTTCTTCTTATGTTCGAGTAGTGCGCATCATCCGCCGCAGTGCAAGCCCCATGTCGTATACGCCCCGCATATCACATGGGCCTATTACATGAAAAAAGGCGACCCAAAGGCCGCCTTTCGTTCGTCTGAGCGCAGCGGATCAGAACGGCAGCTTCATGTCCTTTGGCAGGCCGAGGCCTTCGGACAGCTTGGTCATCTCATCCTGCGCGCGTTCGGCCGCCTTGGCCTGCGCGTCCTTCACCGCGGCGAGGATCAGGTCCTCGACCACTTCCTTGTCGTCGCCGTTGAAGATCGATGGGTCGATGTCGAGCGATTTCAGATCGCCTTTTGCAGATGCGGTTGCCTTCACAAGGCCCGCGCCCGCTTCGCCCACCACCATGATGTTATGCAGCTCGTCCTGCATTTCACCCATCTTGGATTGCATTTCCTGGGCTTTTTTCATCATCCCGGCCATATCGCCGAGGCCACCTAGGCCTTTGAACATATCCTATCACTCCTGATGTCAGGTTTGCCCTGTTAGATACGTGCGCCACCCCGCGCAGGCAAGGGCAAAGCCCAAATGCAGGCCGCAAACCGCAGTCCATTTGGGCCGGTTCAGCTCATGGGCGTGCGAAACCGGCTGCGATACGCCCCGGGGGTGAGGCCGGTGATGGATCTGAAGGCGCGGGCAAAGGCGGGCACATCACGGTAGCCCACGTCCCAGGCGATCTGGGCGATGCTGGCCTGGCTGCGCTCCAGCGCGCCGCGTGCCTTCTCGACGCGCAACGCTTGCAGGTAGCTCGCGGGCGGGGTGCCGGTGGCGGCAGTGAACCGCCGCACGAAGGAGCGTTCCGACAGGCCGGCCACAGTCGCCAGCACTGGCACCGTGAGCGCGGTGCCAAACTGTTGATCCATATGCCGCTGCGCCAGCAGCACCGCCGCATCGCCATGCTGACGGGGTGGGGCGAAGGTGGAATAGGCCCGCTGCTCCCGCCCGCCGGGGTCGACCAGCAGGTGACGCGCCAGACGCGAGACCATCTCGGCCCCGTACCAGCGTCCGGTCAGATGCAGGCCGAGGTCGGTCCAGGCCATCAATCCGCCAGCGGTGATCACGTCGTGGTCGTCCACGAGGATATGCTCCGGTGCGAGGCGCACATCCGGGAAGCATTGGCGAAACTCCTCCTCCAGTGCCCAATGGGTGGTCGCGGGACGCTGGGACAGAAGCCCCGCCTGACCCAGCCAGAATGCCCCCGCGCAGACCGAACAGGCCAGCGCCCCCTGCGCGTGCTGTTGCACGGCCCAGGCGACCAGCGGATGATCGGGCACGGGCCGTGTGCCTTCGATGGAGGGGGCGAATACGAAAGCCGCCACTGGCGCCTGCGGGAGCGCGTCCGGTGCAAGAACGCGCACATCCAGCGGTGTGCATGTGGGATCCAGTCTTGGAACCAGCGCAAAGAGATCCTGCAGCCCCCAAAGCGCCGCGCGCTGCGCACCCGGCGCGTCCAGCAGGATGATCGGTAGGTTTGGCGTATTTTGCATGATGTTCGGCATATGCGCCAAGTGCAGTGGTAGTCAACCTGCGCCAATCTCGCCGGGACAGATCAGACAAAGGAGTATGACCATGCCAAGGACGGCACTGATCCTAGTGGATATCCAGAACGATTATTTCCCCGGTGGCGACTGGGAGCTGCACAAGATGGACCCGGCCAGCGCCAATGCGGCGCGCCTGCTGGCGGCGGCACGGGTGAACGGTGACCCTGTGGTGCACATCCGACACGAGAACCCGTCGTCCGAGGCGCCGTTTTTCCGTCCTGGCACGCCGGGCGCTGAAATCCATGCCTCAGTTGCGCCCATCGAGGGCGAGAGGGTGCTGACCAAGCACCGGCCCAACAGCTTTTATGAGACGGGTCTGCTGGAGCTGCTCCGCGACGCCGGGGTGGAGGCCGCTACCCTCTGCGGTGCGATGAGCCAGATGTGCATCGACGCCACCGCCCGCGCTGCGGCGGATCTGGGGTTTGCTGTGACCGTGGTCGAGGATGCCTGCGCCGCCCGCGCCATGGAGTTTGGCGGTGTCACGGTCCCGGCTGAACAGATGCATGCCGCGTTCATGGCCCCCTTGGCGATGAGCTACGCGACGGTCACGCAGACCGCCGCCCATCTCGCATAGGGCGAGCAGACCACGGCTGCCCGTCCAGCCCCGCGAAATCTACGCCGAAGCCTTCGCGGGGCTGATCTCATTCCTCAAACGGGTCCCATTCGTCCTCGACCTCGGGCAGGGCCTCGGCCTGCACTTCGGCCTCCAGCTCCTCGGGGGTGCGGATCTTGGTGATCTTGGCGCTGGGAAAATTCTTCAGAACCGCCTGCACCAGCGGATGGGCCGAGGCCTCCTTGCGCAGGGCGTTTTCGGCTGCATCCCGCAGCTCCGCAATGGTCGGCGCGTCACCGTCCGAGGCGATGGAGACCACCCAGCGGCTGCCGGTCCAGTTCTGCAGCGCCGTGCCTAGGCGGGCTGCCAGATCTTGCGGAGCCTTCGCAGCAGGGGTGAATTCGATCCGCCCGGGTTGGTAGGACACCAGCCGCACGCCGCCTTCGACCTCGACAAGCAGTTTCACGTCGCGGTGTTTGCGGATCAGCTCGATCACATGTTCAAAACTCGGATACCGCGCCAATGCACTGTCGAGGCGCGGGGCCACTGCGGCGGCCTGCCCGCCACCTGCCGACATCGTATGCCCGCCATTGGGTCCACCGCCGGGGGCGCCCTGCGGCGGGGCGGAGGCGTAAGCCGGAGCCCCGCCCCCCCCGCCCGCTGCAGGCGACCCCATGCCCTGCATGGGGTGTCCGCCGCCTGGACCCGGCGGCGGAGGCGGCGGTGTATCCTGCAGCTTGCGCACGAGTTCTTCGGGCGAGGGCAGGTCGGCGACATGGGTCAGGCGGATGATCGCCATCTCTGCCGCCATCATCGCATTGGGTGCGGCGGCGACTTCTTCCAGCGCCTTCAAGAGCATCTGCCACATGCGCGTCAGTACCCGCATCGGCAGGCGGCTGGCCATGTCCTGACCTCGCGACCGCTCATCCGGGCTGATGGTTGGATCGTCGGCGGCATCGGGCGTGATCTTCACCACCGAAACCCAATGGGTGATCTCGGCCAGATCGCGGAGCACCGCCATCGGGTCGGCGCCCTCGGCATATTGCCCGGACAGCTCCGTCAGTGCCGCCGCCGCGTCGCCGCGCAGGATCATGTCCATCAGATCCAGCACCCGGCCCCGGTCGGCCAGCCCCAGCATCGCCCGGACCTGTTCCGCCGTCGTCTCACCCGCACCATGGCTGATCGCCTGATCCAGCAGGGAGGTCGCATCGCGGGCCGAGCCTTCGGCGGCGCGGGTGATCAGCGCCAGCGCATCCTCGGCGATTTCGGCACTCTCGGCCCCGGCGATCTTGCGCAGCAGCGCGATCATCACCTCCGGCTCGATCCGGCGCAGGTCAAACCGCTGACAGCGCGACAGCACCGTCACCGGCACCTTGCGGATCTCGGTGGTGGCAAAGATGAATTTCACATGCGCCGGTGGTTCCTCCAGCGTCTTCAACAGCGCGTTGAAGGCGGAGGTCGACAGCATGTGCACCTCATCGATGATGTAGATCTTGTAGCGGGCCGAGGCGGCGCGATAGGCGACGCTGTCGATAATCTCGCGGATGTCGCCAACCCCGGTGCGCGAGGCGGCGTCCATCTCCATCACGTCCACATGGCGCCCCTCCATGATCGCCAGGCAATGCTCGCATTTGCCGCAAGGCTCCGTGGTGGGGCCGCCGGTACCGTCCTCGCCGATGCAGTTCATGCCTTTGGCGATGATCCGCGCGGTGGTGGTTTTGCCGGTGCCGCGAATGCCGGTCATGATGAAGGCCTGAGCGATGCGATCCGCGGCAAAGGCGTTCTTCAGCGTGCGCACCATGGCGTCCTGACCAACCAGATCGGCAAAGGTCTCGGGCCGGTACTTGCGTGCCAGAACCTGATATTGTCCGCCTTGCGGGGCGGGGGCGGTCTCGGGGCTATGCTCGCTCATGAGGGCCTTTCGGATGGTCTTTGAGGGGCGCTGCCCGGATTCGTGGACGGCGCCGAAATGATCCCGTGCAAACTAAGCGGCACCGCGCGCTTCGTCCACCGCTGTTGCGCGGCCTGCGTGTTTCAAGGCGCACACTGAGCAGGGTGAATCCGGCCGCGTGCAAAAAAGGCTACCGATCAGCTGCTTGCCGAGGCTATGGTATCTTGTACTGTATCGCGGGTTTAGGGTCGCGCCTCCCGGGGGGGAGATTAAATGGTGAGTGCTTCTGAACTGCAGCCGCACCCGGCTGCGCAACCTCTTGTGCTTCATGCGCTGTCGATTGGTGACGGCATTCTTGCGCTCAGCCAGGCACCTGGGGCAGGGGGCGATTACGCTGGTGATCTTCGACTGATCGGAGAATGGAAACCCTCGATCGTAATCTCGATGACCACCCGCGTGGAGCACGTCATCCTGGGGGTCGAGAATATCGGCAGCGATCTTCAGGGGCTCGGCAGTCGTTGGTTCCACTTGCCTGTGGATGATTTTCAAACCCCTGGCGATGACATGCAGGATCGCTGGGCCGATGTCAGCGCGTTGGCGCGTCAGGCGATGTCGGGTGGCGGTCGAGTGCTGGTGCATTGCAGGGGCGGCTGCGGGCGCTCCGGTATGGTTGCCCTGCGATTGATGATCGAGAGCGGGGAGCGCCCGGATGCAGCATTGGCACGATTGCGGGCGCAGCGCCCCTGCGCTGTGGAAACCGATGCGCAGTTGATCTGGGCCCAAGGGCCGCGCAGCGCCCCCTAGTCGCGCGATGGCAGCTGTAGCTGATCGGCAGGGCTGGATGTTCGCGTGGAGCGGCAGGCGCTCTGGCCGGGTCGCGGGAGGTTACATCGGTACAATGGTTTCGGCGCGTGTCAGGCTGAGGGGCCGGGCTTCACCAAAGGCGCGCGGCACCTCTGCCGCACTGCGGGCCGGCAGATCGGCCATGTCCGGCGACAGCATGGCATCGGCAAACCGGTCCAGTGTTTCGGTCTCGGTGCTCGCCGAGACATCACAGAACACCCGGATGCGATCATGACTGGCGGCGAACCGCGCCGGACAGGCTTTTTCACAGCCGTCGAGCTGGCTATCGCCCGAAATCTCAAAATCGTCACGGGTGACGGCTCGTGCGCGGTCAAGCGCTCCGGCAAGGGCGCGCAACATACGCTCTGCCGCCGGGCAGGGGCGGCCCAGATGCATACAGGTTGTCGCCACAAAATCATGTGTCTGTTCGGGATTTTCCATCAAAGTGCCCTCCGCACAAAGTATCATGTCGGGGCGGTGCGGCAGGAGAGACCGTTGGCAGCGGGGATGCAGTGAACCTGCGGTGTGCCATCAGACCTCATCCAGGACACCCCGCCCGGTTTCAGGTTCTTTCGGTGATGGCAGGTCTCCTGACTTGCGGGTCGCTGCGTGCCGGTCCTTCCCGGTCCAACTGGCCGCCTTGGCCTCTGGAACCAGTGGTCACACCGGGTTGCTCGCCGCTTACAGTTGCGGGGGCAGTCATGGACTTGGGTCTGGGTCTGTTGCCCATCGCCTCACCATGTTCCCTTTTCATTCCAAACAGCCAAAGCGGGCCAGTTGGAAACCATCACCAATATGGGTAGCGAGCTGCCCGCCGAGTCGTCAACGATGTTATCGCTGCAGCTGCATAATACTCGCACGCAGGCGGGCGAGAGATACGGCGGGGTCTTCTAAACACAAAACCCCGCCAATGGCGGGGCTTCGTGAAGTGAGAGGTTGGACATCGACCCAAGCGGGGCTCGTTGTGGCTGCTTCCTTCCGGACCTGACCAGGTTGGCGAGGCGCTTGCCCGCGCCAACCCCTCGAATCCCGATATAGGGAAATGATGGAATGATGACAACCCGGCGCCGTGGGATTCCTGGTAGCTCTGCCGTGTCCGTTCAGAGATCCAGGGTCAGCGACAGGAAGCCGCTTTCCATCGCCGTGGCACTGGCGGCGACGTGGTCCGGCAACTCGTAGAGGAAACTGCGTGCGCCGGGGCCGGTGATGGCGACCGCCTGCACCCCTAGGTCAGGACGGAGCTGCCAGGGGTAGGGAAGTGTTGCCAGCGGGTCCTTTTGCACTGCACCGGTCACATAGGCCGTGACCGCATCCCGGATCATCATCGGCGCAAGTTGCAAGGTCGGAGCGTCCCCCAGCATGCGAAAGTTGCCCCCGCCACTGCTGCGATAGCTGTTGTAGGCAACGGCAAACAGTTGGTCCTGTCGCAGGGGCGACCCATTCCAGCGCAGGTTTCGGACACGTCCCGGCGCATCGCTGACCGGTCGCCCATCCGCATCAAAACGCGCGGGGGCGGTTGGGTCGATCTCATACTCCAGCCCAAAAATCACATCGAAATTATGCCCCGCACGATCCGGGTTGGCCAGCAGGGTCCCTGGCATATCCGGGGTGAGCTGATTGAACAGCCCGGCCGACATTTCCAGCCAGTCCGTCAGCTGGGCACCGCTGACAATCACGCAGCGCAGCTCGTTCGGGTAGATATAAATGTCGGCGACATGGCGTCGGGACACCTTGCCAGCTGGTACATGCGTATAGTTAAGCGGCCCGGCCCGCCCGCCGAACTTTGCCGGCGCCACAGCGGAAAGAAGCGGCAGCCCAGCATGCGGTGAAGCTGCGAGAAGTGGGCGAACCGCAGCGGCCTGCGCTTGTGCCGTCAACGCCAGAGCCCGATCCTCTCCAAAGAAGGTGAAGTAGGAATGATGCGGCTTTGACAAGGTGCCAACCGGGGTTGCCATATCGGCGCGGGTACGGGTGTGCGCCGTGGCAAGGCCTGCGACCATCTCTGGCGCTTCGGGCACGAGCGGCTGCAGACCTTTTGACGAACGGGTGCTCACCGCGCGCAGGTCACAGGTCGCATGCTGCACCTGCCAGCCGTCCGCGGTCTGCTCCAGAAACAGATCCACCACGCCGAGGTGAGAGCCGCTGGAGCCGGGCATCACAACAGGCACGCCCAATCCGTCCTCGGAACCATTGGCCGAAGGCAGCAGCAGATGCGTGTGCCCGCCGACCGCAGCATCGAGGCCTGGCAAGTGTGAGAGCGGGCGCAGGGCGTTCTCCATACCGCGCGCGGCCTGGGCTGCCGCAAGCCCGGTATGCGCCAAGGCGATCACCACGTCAGCGCCCGCTGAACGAAGCGTTGCAATGGCGGTGCGGGCGCTGTCGACCATATCGTCGATGCGCACACGCCCCGCGAGGTGGTCGGCATCCCACAACAGGGTTTGCGGTGGCAGGACGGAGAACAGGCCGACGCGCACCTCGGGCGCATCCGCCGCAGCGCCCGGAATACGGCGCGACAGGATCAGGTGCGGTTCCACATGCAATGCAACGTCAGGCGCGCAGGGGTGTACGTTGCTGCAAATCGCAGGGCACGGCAGCGCGCGCAATGCGCGGTTCAGCGTGTCCAGGCCAAAATTGAACTCGTGATTTCCCAGTCCGACTGCATCATAGCGCAGTATACCAAATGCGTGGATGGCAGGCGGAGGTGCGTCGGGGTTTGCGGCATCAGTTTCCGCCAGTGGTGAGCCCTGAAGCCAATCGCCATTGTCGACAAGCAAGTCGATGCCGCCTTCTGCCGCCACTTCGGCACGCGCCTGGGCGATCAGACTTCCAGTCCGGCTCAGACCGATGCCCGGATGAGGGGTGTCCGCATAATAATCATGGCCAAGGAGGTGACTGTGTACATCAGACGTCGCAAGCAGTCGGAGGCGCGCTGGCACCTCTGTCACGTCTTCATCGGCCCCATTCGTCCCTGTGGGGCCTTGGTCGGATCCAGTCATCATGCGCCATTCATCGCCAGTCGTCGGCACCGTTTGCCACCATGTCCGGGGCGTTCCGGGGCTTCTCGAATTAGTTAACGTCGAGAAGAGCAGGCTTAAGCGTTGCGCGGAACCCTCACGTCGCGCTTTTTTCGAGTTTTTGTGAAGCGTGGCATTTTTGCTTGAGTCGCTTCGGGGAATGCGGCATCGCCTGTGTAAAACACCGTGTTATCGCCGTTGCCTCGTATCGAGGCAGGGCGCGAGAACCCGGTGTGACATGCAAACAGCGAGGCAGGTATGAAACGGGCAGAGCAAGTCACATTCGGCGGTAGCGGCCTGGATCGCGCAGCCCATCTGCGGACCGTTCCCGAAGAGCTGGATCGGATATGGTCGACAGCGGAGGCGTTGGTTATGCTCTTGTGGCGGGGCAAGCCGCTTTGTCTGCATGATACCGGACAGGATCATGCGGCGGGGTTAGCGTTTCTGCCGACCAGCCACCCGCTGGTGGCGCAGCGGCGGGCGGAGGCGCTCTTTCTCGGGCGCGGTGCGCAGGCCGCGGGGTATTTTGCGCTCGATCTGGGAGAGTGGGAGCCGGAAGAAACCGACTTGTCTACGCTTGATACGTTTCTCGATCCCAGCGAACAGCGTCACCCTGATCTGCCATCGACCCATGTTTTTGCAGAGCTGCGGGCCGTGATGACACGGCTTACACCGCGAGAGGCGGAGCTGGCGGCGACCGCGAAGGCCTTGCTGGGTTGGCATGCAACACACGGGTTTTGCGCCTGCTGCGGTGCGGCCAGCCGGGTCGAGCAAGCCGGGTGGCAGCGTCGGTGCCCAAGTTGTGGCGCCGCCCATTTCCCGCGCACTGATCCCGTGGTGATCATGCTGATCACGCGGGGGGATCGCGTGTTGCTGGGCCGTTCACCTGGCTGGCCAGAAGGGATGTATTCGCTTCTGGCAGGGTTCGTCGAGCCGGGGGAGACGCTGGAGGCCGCCGTGCGGCGCGAGGTTCTGGAAGAATCCGGCATCCAGGTTGGCGACGTCGGGTATCTTGCAAGCCAGCCGTGGGCATTTCCCATGTCATTGATGTTCGGCTGTCACGGCGTGGCCCTGAATGATGAAATCGCCATTGATCCGTCAGAAATCGAAGATGCGATCTGGTTGACCCGTCAGGAGGTCATGGATGCGATCGCCGGCGACCATCCAAAAGTGCGCGCGCCACGCAAAGGTGCAATTGCGGGGTTTCTATTGGAAAACTGGGTTGCGGACACACTCGGGTAACCGACATAGTTTAGGAATGTTTGACGGTCGCACTTGCGGCTGGTTGTATCGTTACGGAGCTCCATCGCTTATGCATTTCGAAACCAAAGAAGACACAGATTGCCCGATCCAGGACCTGTTCGTGGCAATTTCGGATTTTGAAAGCTTCGAACGCTCCGCGATTCGGCGTGGTGTTGATGTGCAACGCCATGGCGACACTGCCGCGCCACGCGACGGGTTGTACTGGGATGTCACTTTTAACTTTCGCGGGTCAGAACGCCGGGTACGGATTGATGTCGCCGACTACGACGTTCCGAACACGATTTCCTTTGCAGCGGTCGGGAACGGCATGAGCGGTGATCTGAAGGTGGACTTGATGGCGCTGTCTGCGCAACGGACGCGGATGACCGTCCGCGTGGACCTGAAGCCCAAGACACTGGCGGCACGCCTTTTGCTGCAATCGCTAAAACTGGCGCGGAACAAGTTGAACCGCAAATTCCGCACGCGCGTGGCCGAATTTGCAAGGCAGACCGAAGAGCGTTTGGCCCGATCTGCTTGATGTGCAAAAGAAAACACCCCGAGCGTGCAGAGCGACCTGCGCTTAGGGCAATCGATGTCCTCGCGAGATCAGATTTCGGAGCTTGGGAAACAGACCGGTTTGAGCCAGCAGTAAGCTATATTTGTAAGCATTTTTTACGCCTTTCCTCGGTATACTAGAGCATTTGTTAAGTAGCTTGCCTCAGGGTCGGAGCATGGACGGCACGGCCTGAGGAAACAAAAATGTACCGCTTGTTGGACTGCATCACGCAGGAACACCACTATGGTCTTGTCGCGGTCGCGGCCCTGATCTGTATCGTCGGCTCGGCCCTGTCCGCGCATATGTCAACAAGGTTGACCCAATGGACCGGAAAACGGCGTCTGGTGCAGCTGCCCTTGGCCGGTTTGGTCACGGGTGCCACAATCTGGTCGACCCACTTCATCGCGATGCTGGCCTATGAGCCGGGCTATGACCACGCATATGAGCCGGTACTGACCGGGGTGTCGCTTCTGGTCGGAGTGTTGGGCTCGCTAGCCGCCAACGCGGGGCTCGCCTTCGCGCGCGGTGCGGTTGGACCGATCTTGGCGGGCGCGGTCGTTGGGCTGACAGTCTCGGCGATGCACTACGTGGGGATGCAGGCCTATCAGCTGCCCGGCACCATCGACTGGCGCTTGGGAACCGTCGTGGTGTCAGTGCTTCTGGGCATCGGGTTCGGGGCGGCGTCCTATTGGGGGATCGCCAGACAGCGGAGCGGACTGCGCGGGCGGATTTTGCCTGCGCTGCTGATGTGCGTAGCGATCTGTCTCATGCATTTCACCGGCATGAGCGCGATCGAAATACGCCTGGATTCTGCTGTCGAGGTGCCGCCAAAGGCCATGTCTGAAGCGGCAATGGCGATGCTTATCTTCGGGGTCACCGGGATCATCCTGCTGATTGCGGTCGCCTCCGCCAGCATCGAGGTGAATATGGAGGACGAGACCCGCAATCAGCTGCAACTTGCGGCGATGCATGATCCGCTGACCGGCTTGCGCAATCGCATGTGGCTTACCCGCAGGCTGGAAGCCCTCAAACTCCGGCTGAACGAGAACGAAGTCGCACGGGTTGCCATCATGACCATCGACCTCGACCTCTTTAAGGAGGTGAATGATGTCTATGGCCATGCTGTTGGCGATACCGTGCTGATGCAGGTCTCGCAACGCCTGACCCGGCAGCTGAGCGAGGGGGAATATCTTACCCGAATTGGGGGCGACGAGTTTGTGGCCATAAAAGAGGGCTTTCGCCGTATCGAAGAGGTGCTGAGCTTTGCCGAGCGTCTGCATGCTGAGATCATCGAGCCGATTGATCTTGAGGAGGTCTCGCTGCGGGTCGGTGCGTCCATCGGAATTGCCACGACGCTGGAGGATGGCCGCGATCCCGAAGGTTTGCTGTATAAGTCCGATGTCGCCATGTATCGGGCCAAATCAGAACCGGACACGCCCATCTGCACGTTCAACGCAGAGATGGATCGCAGTAGTCGTGAAAAGACCCAGATGGTGCATGATCTACGTCTGGCACTTCAGGGGGATGAATTCGAGCTGGTCTATCAGCTGCAGAATGCGCTTGAGACGTTGGCGCCCGTTGGGTTCGAGGTGCTGCTGCGCTGGAACCACCCGGTGCGTGGTCGGATTGCGCCGGATGAGTTTATTCCGGTCGCAGAAGAAACCGGGCTTATTCGCGATATCGGCCGATGGGTGCTGCGCGAAGCCTGCCGTGAAGCCGCCAATTGGAGTCGCCCCTTCAGTGTTGCCGTGAACGTGGCGCCACAACAATTGGTGCAGCCGTCCTTCATCGAGGACGTGATGGATATCCTGATGGAAACCGGCGTCAGCGCAGAGCGGCTGGAGCTGGAGATCACGGAGGCAAGTATCATCGACGATCAGGCGCATACCCTAAAGGTCATGCACAAGCTCAAGGCGCTTGGTATCCGCATTGCCATGGATGATTTCGGCACAGGGTATTCATCGCTTGCCACGTTGCAGGCCTTTCCGTTCGACAAGATCAAAATCGACCGCAGCTTTGTGCAGGATGTGCACAAGGACGCGCAGCGGGCCGCTATCGTACGCTCAACCCTGCTTCTTGGCGCGGCGCTGGACATTCCGGTACTCGCCGAAGGGGTCGAGGTCGAAGACGAGCTGCACTTCTTGCGCGGCGAAAGCTGCGCCTCCGTGCAGGGCTTTTACTTTGGTCAGCCTATGACACGCGATGATATGCGTTTGATCGCCTGCGAGCAGAATGAGGATACTGAGACGGCGACGCATGTGGCCTGACGCCTTTGTTTAAGAGGACATCGGGCCTGATCTGAATGTGGCTTGGTCTTCACATCCTGTCCACATCCGGCATGCGCGGTTGCGCCAGGCTGGCGGGAGGCCTGCACTCGGAAATTGGGCCTCGCGCGGGCCTCCTGCGTCGTTGCAGATCGCACTCACAAGAGCCGATGTCACTGAGGGTTCGGCGCGCGCTACAGGACCGTCAGTCCAAGTTGGCCCAGCAGATCAGCGGCCTGTCGCTTTGAGATCACGGCTCCTGCGAAACGTCGGGCATCTGTGAGCTTTACACCACCCAGATCGGCGCCGCGTAGGTCGGCACCCTCGAACCGGCACTCAGGCAGATGGGCATCGCGCAGCGAACTTGCCTCGAAAACAGCATCACGGAAGTCACAGCCTCTGAGGTCGGCCTCCGTGAAATCCACGTCCTTCAAGGTTGTTTTGCGAAAGGACAGCTTCGGCAGGATCGCAAATCGCAATAGCACCGCTTCCAGTCGAAGCCCGAGCGTACGTGCATCGGTGAAATCCGCGCCTGTCATCTTGCATTGGCGCAGTCCGGCAGAGGTCAGCGTCGCTCCTCTGAAGTCGGTGTTGCTGAAATCTCCGCCTTCGATTTCGGCCTCCTGCAGGGAAGCGTCGATAAAGCTGCTGCCACCAGCCCGGCAGTTGGCGAAACCGGCCTCCTCAAGCTGTGCGCCATTGAAGGATACTCGGCTCAGGTTGCATCGCACGAATTGCCAGCCGGAGCATTCAAGCCGCGCCAGATCAAGTTCGGAGAGATCACAGTCTTCGAGGCGCGCGACCTCGCCGGTCTCTACGATGCGCTCCAGGTCGGAACGTCGGAGATTTTGATTGGAGACTGTCGTTTCGGTTTCCATGTCATGCCTAACAGCTCTACCGCGCCGATTGGATTTGCCGCTCCATTTCTGGAGGCAGTCCGGTCAACGGATCTGATCGGCAGGGTAGACGCCAAGAACCTCTATGTTGGTGGTGAAATAGGCCAGTTCATCCATCGCACGCTTGACGTTCTCGTCCTCTGGATGGCCGTCAATGTCGGCGTAGAACTGTGTCGCTGTGAAAGAGCCGCCGACCATATAGCTTTCCAGCTTGGTCATGTTGACGCCATTGGTCGCAAAGCCGCCCATGGCCTTGTACAGAGCGGCGGGAATGTTGCGGACCTGAAAGACAAAGCTGGTGATCATGCCCTTGTCGCCACGTCGACTGAGATCAGCTGTGCGGGACATTGTCAGAAAGCGCGTGGTGTTGTTGCCCTGATCCTCGATGTGGCGCGCCAACACGTTGAGGCCGTAGATCTCGCCCGCCAACTCCGAAGCCAGCGCGGCATGGGTCACATCGGCGCGTTCAGAGACTTCGCGTGCGGCACGGGCGTTGTCGGGACTGACCCGGCCGCGAATGTCATGCTCGCGCAGGAAGCCCGCGCATTGCGGCAGCAGGACCAGATGGGAATGGGCCTCCTTGATATCCTCCAGCGTCGCACCGGGCACGCCAAGCAGGTTGATGTGAACCCGCACGAAAGCCTCATCAATGATCCTCAACCCGGAATGCGGCAACAGCCGGTGAATATCCGCAACCCGCCCATATGTGGTGTTTTCCACCGGAAGCATCGCAAGTTCCGCTTCGCCGGAGCGGACAGCATTTATCGCATCCTCGAAACCACGGCAGGGCAGCACCTCCATATCGGGGCGCTTGTTGCGGCAGGCTTCGTGGCTATAGGAACCAAGTTCGCCTTGGATCGCGATTTTCTGTCTCATGGTTGCGTCATCTTTGCAAAAACTTGAGGAAATGGTCGTTTAGTCGCGGTGTCTATACCTTGCCAGTTGTCAGGGGAACCCTTACACAGCCTGCAAGACAGCTGAAATGGACTCGCTATCATGTTTGACACGATGACACTCACCAAAGCGACTGCAGGCTTTTGCGGCGCGTTCCTTGTGTTCCTCTTGGGCAAATGGGTTGCCGAGGAGCTTTACCACGTTGAAGCACACGGCGAGGCGTCCTACGTCATCGAAGTGGCCGATGCTGGCGCTGCGAGCGACGAACCCGAAGTGGACTTTGCAACGCTGATGGCTGAGGCAGATGTCGACAAGGGTTCCAAAGTGTTCCGCAAGTGCTCGGCTTGCCACAAGGTTGATGGCACCGACGCAACGGGTCCGCATCTTGACGGAGTCGTCGGTCGCGACATCGCGTCGATCGGTGGATTTAGCTATTCTGGCGCGCTGGTCGGGCTCGAGGGAGCTTGGACGCCAGAAGAGCTGAACGAATTCCTGACCAAGCCTTCGGCCTATGCCTCCGGCACAACCATGTCCTTTGCAGGTCTGAAGAAAGTTGGTGATCGGGTAGATCTGATTGCCTATCTTGAAAGCTTGGGGAACTGATCGGATCAGTCTCTAAATCCAGTCAGAATATCGGAATATTCTCAAAAGGCCGCAGCTTCTGCTGTGGCCTTTTTGCATTCGGATGTGGCGCATGAATTGCACCACCCAAGTCGCGCCGGATTCCAAGGCCATTGGGTGGTGGTGGTATTGAAATGCTTCGTTGCTGCGCCACATCGGCGGTGATCTGCTTTCAAATCAATGCGAGCGCGCATTCTCGGCTTGAAAACAACAGGTCCGGACATTTAGCTTCGACGGTAACAGAACAAGGCACCGGGACCACAGAGCCCCGATGAAGAGGTGCCGCATAAGAAGGGTTAGGCAGATGACGATCAGACGCGTGCATGTGACGACAACAGTGACTGCGAAATCCCGCGACCGATCATGGATCAAGCCTCTGGCCAGTGCGGCGCTCCTGTCTGCCGCGGCGCTCCTGACCTCCGCGGTGACCGCCCGCAGCGCTGACGAGACGGATGTGATCACCAGTCATGGCTATTCCTTCTATGGTAACCTCGACTACCCGGCAGATTTCACCCATTTCGACTATGTGAACCCGGAGGCCCCGAAGGGCGGCGAGCTGGCGATTCCCTTCATCGGCACGCTCGACAGCATGAACCCCTATTCGGGTAAGGGCCGGGCGCACGCGTTTTCCGTCTACCCTTATGAGAGCCTGCTGGCCGATGCCGCGCCTGCGGATAAATACGGCCAGTCCTACTGCCTGCTGTGCAAAAGCGTGGAGTACCCGGAGGACAAATCCTGGGTGATCTTCCACATGCGCCCGGAGGCAAAGTTTTCTGATGGCACGCCGGTCACCGCCCATGACATCGCCTTCAGTCATAACCTTCTGCTGGATCAGGGGCTGAAATCCTATGCCGACGCGGTGCGCAAACGTATCCCGAAGGTGGAGGTGATCGACGATCACACCATCAAGTTCTACTTCGCCGACGGCATCTCCCGGCGCAGCCTGATCGAGCAGGTGGGCGGGGTGCCGGCCTGGTCGAAGAAATGGTTTGATGAAACCGGCCAGAAGTTGAGCGAGAACTGGATTGAAGGCCCGCCGGGCTCCGGCCCCTATATCATTGACGAAATCGACCTGTCCCGCCGTCTCGTGCTGAAACGCAATCCGGACTACTGGGGCAAGGATCTGCCGGTGAACCAAGGGCGGCACAACTTTGACACGCTGCGGGTGGAGATCTTTGCCGATGACACCGCTGCATTTGAGGCGTTCAAGGCGGGCGAATATACCTTCCGCGCCGAGGGCGACAGTAAGAAATGGGCCAGCGGCTATGACTTTCCCAAGGTCGACAGCGGTGCGGTGAAGCTGGAGGAACTGCCCAATGGCGCGCCGCCCAGCCCCTCAGGCATCATCTTCAATCTCGCGTCGCCGGATTTCCAGGATAGGCGCGTGCGAGAAGCACTGGCGCTGGCCTTCAATTTTGAATGGTCCAATGAAAGCCTGCTCTATGGCCTGTTTGAACGCCGTGCCTCCTTCACCCAGAATTCGCCATTGATGGCCACAGGGGTGCCGGAGGGCGCGGAGCGCGCGTTTCTCGACAGCCTCGGCGATCTGGTGCCGTCGGAGATGCTGGAGGAAGAAGTCTATGTGCCCGTGACCTCCGAGCCGTCCCGCCTGTTCGACCGCCGCAACGCCCGCAAGGCCGCCGCGCTGCTGGAAAAGGCCGGATATCCCGTTGGTAGCGATGGCAAGCGGGTGACGCCGGAAGGCGCGCCGTTTGAACTGGACTTCCTGTTCTCCTCGTCGTCTTCGCCAACCACGCGCGGGGTGATGGAGAATTTCGTCAACAACCTCGAAAGCCTTGGCGTCGCTGTGAACTTCGAGGTGGTGGACACCGCCCAATACACCAGCCGCGAGCGTGCGCGGGATTATGATCTGGTGGTGGACTCCTATACCTCCTTCCTTGGTACCGGCACCGGGTTGGCGCAGCGTTTCGGCTCTGAGGCGGCGGAATACTCGCTGTTCAACCCCGCCGGGTTGGCCTCGCCGCTGATCGACAGCATCATCGAGGAATCCCTCCGGGCGGAGACCCGCGAAGAGGAGGTCGCCATCATGACCGCGCTCGACCGGGCGCTGCGGCACGAATTCATCATGATCCCGCTGTGGTACAATCCGGATCATTGGGTGGCCTATTACGACCAGTTCGAGCACCCGGCGGTAATCCCGCCCTACAGCCTCGGGTATCTGGACTTTTGGTGGTATAACGAGGACAAGGCCAAAGCGCTGCGCGATGCTGGCGCGCTGAGGTAACTCCCTGATGCTCAACTATATCCTGCGGCGCCTTCTGCTGGTGATCCCGACGTTGATCGGGATCATGGTGGTGAACTTTGCGCTGGTGCAATTCGTCCCCGGTGGTCCGGTCGAACAGATGATCGCGCGGCTTGAAGGCGGCGGCGATGTCTTTAGCGGCTTTTCCGGGGCGTCCAATGACGCGGGCGCCGAAACCGTCGGTCAGGCCGAAAGCCAATATGCCGGGGCCCGGGGCCTGCCGCCGGAATTCATCGAGGAACTGGAGCGTGAATTCGGCTTTGACAAGCCGCCGCTGGAACGCTTCCTCAACATGCTGTGGAGCTACGTGCAGTTTGATTTTGGTGAGAGTTATTTCCGCAATATCAGCGTTATAGATCTGGTATTGGAAAAGATGCCGGTGTCGATCTCGCTGGGCCTGTGGTCGACGCTGATCGCCTACATGATCTCAATCCCGCTTGGCGTGAAAAAGGCGCTCCGCGATGGCAGCCGCTTTGACAGCTGGACCAGCGGCGTCATCATCGCGGCCTATGCGATCCCCGGCTTTCTGTTTGCGATCCTGCTGCTGGTGCTGCTGGCGGGGGGCTCCTACTGGCAGATCTTCCCACTGCGGGGGCTGACCTCGGAAAACTGGGAGAGCCTCAGCCTGATGGGCAAAATCGGTGACTACTTCTGGCACATCGCCCTGCCTGTGCTGGCCTCCACCATCTCGGCCTTTGCGACGCTGACGCTGTTGACGAAGAATTCCTTCCTCGACGAAATCAAGAAGCAATATGTGATGACCGCCCGCGCCAAGGGTCTGACCGAAAACCGGGTGCTTTATGGGCATGTGTTCCGCAACGCGATGCTGATCGTGATCGCGGGGTTTCCGGGCGTGTTCATCTCGATCTTCTTTTCCGGCAGCCTGATCATCGAGACGATCTTCTCGCTCGACGGGCTGGGCCGTCTCGGGTTCGAGGCCGCAGTGGCGCGGGATTACCCGATCGTCTTTGGCACGCTGTTCATCTTTGGCCTTATGGGGCTGGTTGTGGGGATCCTGTCGGACATCATGTATGTGCTGGTTGATCCGCGCATCGACTTTGAAAAGCGGGAGGGCTGAGGCGTGATCTTTGACCGACCTCTTTTGAACTGGAACCCGACCGCGACGGCGGGAGGCGGGCGCGGGATGTCCCGTCTCGTGCCCGGACACGACTCACTTCGGACACAAACCCAGAGGGAAACCTGACGTCATGGCTCTCTCTCCCCTCAACCAGCGCCGCTGGAACAACTTCCGCCGCAACCGCCGCGCGCTCTGGTCGCTGCGAATCTTTGTGGTCCTGTTTGGCCTGTCGCTCCTGGCCGACGTGCTGGCCAACGACAAGCCGATCTTGGTGAATTACCGCGGCGACTACTTTACCCCGATCTGGAACTTCTACCCGGAGACCGACTTCGGCGGCGATTTCCAGACCGAGGCGGTCTATCGCGATCCAGAAGTGCAATGCCTGATCGCGTCGGGTGGCAGTCTTGATTGTTTTGATGCCCCCGAGGACATCCTTGCGCAGATCGACGCCGGGGCCTACGCGGGCGAGGATTTTGTCGAGGGCTGGTCGCTCTGGCCGCCAATCCCCTACAGCTTTGACACGCCGGTGAACCGTTCTGGTGCGGCGCCGCTGCCGCCCAACTCCCAGAACTGGCTGGGCACTGATGATACCAAGCGTGACGTGCTGGCGCGGGTGATTTACGGATTTCGCCTGTCGATCGTCTTCACCCTGATCGTCACGGCGGCGGCCAGCCTCATCGGCGTTGTTGCCGGTGCGGTGCAGGGCTTTTTCGGCGGCTGGCTGGACCTGATCTTCCAGCGCCTGATCGAGATTTGGTCGGCGACGCCCTCGCTGTACGTCATCATCATCATGTTCGCGATCTTGGGGCGCGGTTTCTGGCTTCTGGTGTTCCTGATGATCCTGTTCAGCTGGACCGCGTTGGTGGGCGTGGTGCGGGCCGAATTCCTGCGCGCCCGCAACCTGGAATATGTCCGCGCGGCCAAGGCATTGGGCGTGGGCAACATGACCATCATGTTCCGCCACATGCTGCCCAACGCGATGGTGGCGACGCTGACCATGCTGCCCTTCATCGTGACCGGCACCATTGGCACGCTGGCCAGTCTCGATTTCCTCGGTTTCGGTCTGCCGTCCTCGGCTCCGTCGTTGGGCGAGATGACCTTGCAGGCCAAGCAGAACCTGCAGGCGCCCTGGCTTGCCTTCACCGCCTTCTTCACCTTTGCCATCATGCTCTCGCTTCTGGTCTTCATCTTTGAGGGCGTGCGGGATGCGTTTGATCCGAGAAAGACCTTTTCATGACGTGTGCAGACATGA
Organism: Tritonibacter scottomollicae; assembly: GCF_032924845.1. NCBI lineage: Bacteria > Pseudomonadati > Pseudomonadota > Alphaproteobacteria > Rhodobacterales > Paracoccaceae > Tritonibacter > Tritonibacter scottomollicae. Next base: position 2,653,257 of record NZ_CP136704.1, on the reverse strand, counting down.
GGTTTGAGAACCGTTCGGCAACCGGCCGGGGCAGGCAAGGCCAATGACGCAGTCCCCCATCCTTCAGGTCAAGGACCTGCGCGTTGCATTCAGTCAGGACGGCCAGTTGACCGAGGCGGTCAAGGGCGTCTCCTTCTCGCTGTCACGCGGTGAGACCGTGGCGCTGGTGGGCGAATCCGGCTCCGGAAAATCCGTCTCGGCGCTCTCCACCGTACAGCTCTTGGGCGACAGTGCGCATGTGTCCGGGTCAGTTACCTACGACGGGCAGGAGATGATCGGTGCAAATGAGCGCACCCTGCGACAGGTACGGGGCAATGACATCTCTTTTATCTTTCAGGAGCCGATGACCTCGCTCAACCCGCTGCATACTATCGAAAAACAGCTGGGAGAGGCGCTGGCGCTGCATCAGGGCGTGATGGGCGAGGACGCCCGTGGTCGCATTCTCGACCTGCTGAACAAGGTCGGCATCCGCGACGCCGAAAGCCGCCTTGGCGCCTATCCGCACCAGCTGTCGGGCGGGCAGCGCCAGCGGGTGATGATCGCCATGGCCTTGGCCAACAAACCCGACGTGCTGATCGCGGACGAGCCCACAACGGCGCTTGATGTGACCATCCAGGCGCAGATCCTGGACCTGCTGGCCGAGCTGAAAGAAAGCGAGGGCATGGGGCTCTTGTTCATCACCCATGACCTGTCCATCGTACGCCGCATCGCGGATCGGGTCTGCGTGATGAAATCTGGCGAGATCGTCGAAGAAGGCCCTACGGCGGAGCTGTTTGCCAATCCCAAGCACGCCTACACGCAAAAGCTGCTCGCCGCTGAACCTTCGGGGCGACCGGGGCCGGTGCCGCAGGACGCGCAGGAGCTGGTCTCGACCAAGGACCTCAAGGTCTGGTTCCCGATCCAGCGCGGTTTTCTGAAACGCACGGTGGGACATGTGAAGGCGGTGAACCCGATGTCGCTCTCGGTTCGGGCGGGAGAAACGCTTGGGATCGTGGGGGAATCCGGGTCCGGCAAGACCACGATGGCGCTGGCGATCATGCGGTTGATCGCGTCCGAAGGCGAGGTGCGCTTTCAGGGGCAGGATCTGCGCCAATGGTCGACGCGCAACCTGCGCCGTCTGCGCAAGGACATGCAGATCGTTTTTCAGGATCCCTTCGGCTCGCTCTCGCCCCGGATGACCTGCCAGCAGATCATCTCCGAAGGGCTGGCGATTCACGAGGTGGACCAGCACCGCAAACCGCGCGAACTGGTGGCAGAGGTGATGGAGGAGGTCGGGCTCGATCCGGCGGCCATGGACCGCTACCCGCATGAGTTTTCCGGCGGCCAGCGCCAGCGCATCGCGATCGCCCGCGCCATGGTGCTGCGCCCCAAACTGGTTGTGCTGGATGAGCCCACCTCAGCGCTTGACATGACGGTGCAGGTGCAGATCGTCGACCTTCTGCGTGACCTGCAGGCGCGTTACGGGCTGGCCTATCTGTTCATCAGCCACGACCTCAACGTGGTGCGTGCCATGTCGCATGAGATCCTGGTGATGAAGGCCGGGGATGTGGTGGAGCAGGGCCCATCGGAAGAGGTCTTTGCCAACCCGCAACAGGAATACACGCGGCATCTGTTGTCGGCGGTGACAGGGACGCCTTAGAACGCGGGTCGCCCTCGGCTGAGCTATGATGTGTCGAACAGTCTCGCAGCTGCGCCCTGGACACGGCGCCAAGGGCAGGGGGGAGGCTCCCGCCCGTCCACGCTGCATTGAAAATGCAGCCCGTCCCGTTGGGCCGGGCGCCGCTGACGCGGCGCGGGACCGGCTGCAGGCGTCAGATGGCCGAGCTGTGGCCCGCCTTGCTGAGATCGTAGGCGTCGAAATGGCGCGCGATCATTCGGGTCAAAGGCTTTCCCTCTGATCGGATGCGCAGGCCATCCGCCGACACGTCCAGCATGTCCGGGAAGGCGGCGGCGACATCGCGATACATCGCGCTCAGTTCGGCTTGGGTAATCGCAAACCGGGACAAGATGTCGTCGGATGAGATCGCGAAATCACACATCAACGCCTCGATCAGGCGGCCACGCAGCCGATCCGCGGCGCTGAACATATGACCGCGCGTGGTTGCGAACTGCCCGTCTCGCACTGCCTTTGTATAGGCGGAGGTGGACGGCGCGTTCTGTGCGTAGCCCTGCGGGAAGCGGGAGATGGACGATGCGCCAAGCCCGACCAGCACGTCGGCCCGGTCGTCTGTGTAGCCCTGAAAGTTGCGCCGCAGGTTGCCGGTGCGCTCTGCCATCGCCAGCCCGTCATGCGGGGCGGCAAAGTGATCGATCCCGATCTCGCGGTAGCCATCCCAGAGGAACAACCGCCGCGCGGTTTCGAACAGCTTCAGGCGGTCTTGTGGCGTGGGCAGGCTGTCGGTCGGGATCATGTTCTGCCGCCGCGCCATCCACGGCACATGAGCGTAGCCATAAAGAGCCACCCGATCCGGCGAGAGCGACAGAAGTTTCTGCACGCTTTCGGTCATCGACATGACGGACTGATGCGGAAGTCCGAAGAGGATATCGGCGTTAAGGCTGGCAATGCCGCGCGCGCGGATCATCTCGACCGCGTCATGTGTCAGATCGAAGGACTGAATGCGGCCAATGGTCTCCTGAATGTCCGGATCAAAATCCTGAACGCCAATGGAGGCGCGGGTCATCCCCGCTGTCGCCAGCGCATCGAGACGCGCGGCGTCGATCTCGTTCGGGTCGATCTCCACTGAAAATTCGCCACCCTTGGCCATCGGCACCACGGCAAAGATCGCCTCGGCCAACTCTGTCATCAGATCCGGCGTCAGCAGTGTCGGCGTGCCGCCGCCCCAGTGCAGGCGCGACAGGGTCACCCCCTCGGGCAGGTGTTGCGCCAGCAGGGAAAGTTCCTGCTTCAGCACCTCCACATAGGCCCGCACGGGAGAAGCCGATTGCGTGCCCTGCGTGCGGCAGGCGCAGAACCAGCACAGCCTCCGGCAGAATGGCACATGCACGTAGAGGGAGATCTCTGACCCGGGCGTGATCGAGCCGATCCAGGATGCAAAGCGGTCGGCACTCACGTCATTGTTGAAGTGAGGCGCGGTGGGATAGCTTGTGTAGCGGGGCACCTTTGCGTCGAATAGTCCGAGCTGGGCCAATTGAGATTCCTGTGTCATGCGCATAAGGTAGGGGCGACCGAAAGTTTCGGCTTTGACACAGATCAACCAGAGGCGCGCATGACCCTTGCAGAGTACAAATTGACCGACTGCGCGGATTGTCCGATTCGCCATCGGGCTGTCTGCGCCCGGTGCGAGAGCGACGAATTGGAAGCTTTGGATGCGATCAAATACTATCGCAGCTATGAAGCTGGCCAGGCCGTGATCTGGTCAGGCGACCAGATGAATTTTGTCGGATCCGTCGTCTCTGGCATCGCGACTTTGACCCAGACGATGGAGGACGGGCGCACCCAGATGGTGGGGCTGTTGTTGCCAAGCGATTTTGTGGGGCGACCGGGGCGCGCGGGAGCGGCGTATAACGTCGTCGCCACGACAGACGTGGTCATGTGCTGCTTTAGAAAGAAACCTTTCGAGGATCTGCTGGCGAAGACACCGCATATCGCGCATCGCCTGCTGGAAATGACGCTGGACGAGCTCGATGCGGCGCGTGAGTGGATGCTGGTGTTGGGTCGTAAGACTGCGCGCGAAAAGATCGCCAGCCTGTTGTCGATCATCGCGCGGAGAGATGCGTCTCTCAGCACCGATCCATCCTCCGGCGCAGTGAGCTTTGATCTCAAGCTGACGCGGGAGGCGATGGCGGATTATCTCGGCCTGACGCTGGAAACGGTCAGTCGGCAGATTTCGGCGCTGAAGAAGGCTGGCGTGATCTCGCTGGAGGGCAAGCGGCATGTGACAGTGCCAGATATGCGCCGCCTGATCGAGGAAGCGGGTGATGACAGTGATGGTGGGTTGGTCGGCTAAACGTCCGCTGCCCGCTCGGCGAATTGTCGGACCTGTTTTGTTGAGGGCGGCTTAGTCGAGGGCGGCCAGGTTCTCGAAACCCGCTGAACAATGGAGGTTCTGCTCTCGTTCGTGAGGCCAGCGCGCTGACTGCACTATTTCGCGGCCGCGCAGACCCAGCACCCGTGGGATGCTGAATTGCGTGCCCGTCGAACCGCTGCGGGATGGCAACGGTTCGGTCAGCCGAGGGGCGAAAGGCCACCCCAACGAGATGGAGCGCCTGAAACGCACGGGGATGCAGCCGCAAGCCGCGCGCGCCCGGCTATCAGGGTCAATGTGCCATCAGCACCGGCAGCTGCGCGTGTTCCAGCATATTGCGGGTGGTCCCGCCCAGGATCGACTCGCGGAACCGAGAGTGGCCATAGGCCCCCATCACGATCAACTCTGCCTCGGTGTCGGTCGCGTGACGGCTGAGCACATCCGAGACCCGCGGCAAGGTCTTGCTGAGCACATCAATCTCGCAGGCCACGCCGTGTCGCGCCAGCATCTGGCACAGCAGACCACCCGGATCAGACCGTTCCGTGCCATGTTGCGGCGGGTCAATCACCGCGATCCGCACCAGATCTGCCGCCTGCAGGACAGGCAAGGCCTTGCGCACGGCAACCAACGCTTCAATGCTTTCGTCCCAGGCTACGACCACGGTCTTGGGAGACGCCGGCAAGCTGCTGTTCTCCGGCAGGACGAGGACCGGCGTGCGGGCATCGAACAGCGCCGCTTCGACGATCGGTTCCACTTCCGGTCCCTGACCATCACCGTAGGGCAGCTCCATCACCACAAGATCGCTGAAGCGTGCGTGATGTGCCATGACGCGGGTAATGTCGCCGAGCGGAGTGATCGCGTTGGAGATTGTGTAAGGCACATCGGTGGCTTGCAAATGTCGGGTGGCGGCTGCTTCGGTGGCCTGCATATCTTCGCGCGCGCGCTCGATCATTGTGTTGATTGCAATCGCATTTGCGCCACCGTCGTAATACCCGACTCTGGTGCGGTCGACGCCGAGGCACAGCACATCGAGATGGCCGTCATTGCGGCGCACCATAGCTTCGGCCTGATCCAATGCGGTTGTGGTGCCATCGGGCGTGGTGCGGACGGTGAGAATTGTTTTGTATGTCATGGACTGACCCTTTCCCAAATCAAATGGTTCCGGCGAAGGAGTGTGGCATTGCAACAGTCGCGTGCCAGGTTTTCCCCATGAGGTGACATGACACATCCCATAGGAGAGCATCTTGATGCAGATCAATGTTTTAGAGTGATGGCTCTGGCATCAGAGTCTTAGAAAACAACGCCCGACCTCTGCCTGCATGGGATGTGAAAACGGGTGAACCATTCAAAGGGGCATGAAATGTCTAATTATCTCAAGCTGTTAGTGCTTGGCGTATTGACGATCTTCTTCATGGTCGCCGCCGGCTACGCCAGAGATCTGGCCTATCAGGTGCATGCTGTGATTCTGATGTGCGTCGCAGCGGGGCTGTTTCTGGCAACCCTGCGCAAGACGGATGAACCGGTTCCAGTTCCGGTAACTGGAGAATATCTCGACGGAGTTGTGCGTGCGGGTGTTGTCGCAACCGCATTCTGGGGCGTGGTCGGGTTCCTCGTGGGGACCTTTATCGCGTTTCAGCTCGCCTTTCCGGTATTGAATTTCGACTGGTCCGAAGGGTTTGCGAACTTCGGTCGCCTGCGGCCACTTCACACCTCGGCGGTGATTTTCGCCTTCGGTGGCAACGCGCTGATCGCGACGTCCTTCTACATCGTGCAGCGGACGTCCGCGGCGCGGCTCTGGGGCGGCAATCTGGCGTGGTTTGTGTTCTGGGGGTATCAGCTGTTCATCGTGCTGGCAGCCACCGGTTACCTGCTGGGCGGCACGCAATCCAAGGAATATGCGGAGCCTGAATGGTATACCGACTTGTGGCTCACAGTGGTCTGGGTCGCATATCTGGCGGTCTTCCTGGGCACGATTATTCGCCGCAAGGAGCCGCATATCTATGTGGCGAACTGGTTCTTCTTGGCGTTCATCGTGACCGTGGCCATGCTGCATGTGGTCAACAACCTGACCATTCCGGTGTCGATCTGGGGTTCCAAGTCGGTGATCGTCTGGCCGGGTGTGCAGGATGCCATGGTACAATGGTGGTATGGCCACAACGCGGTGGGCTTCTTCCTGACGGCGGGCTTCCTTGGCATGATGTACTACTTCATCCCGAAGCAGGCCAATCGTCCGGTCTACAGTTACAAACTGTCGATCATCCACTTCTGGGCGCTGATCTTCCTTTATATCTGGGCCGGTCCGCACCACCTGCATTACACGGCCCTGCCTGACTGGGCTTCGACCCTTGGCATGGTGTTCTCGATCGTGCTGTGGATGCCCAGCTGGGGCGGCATGATCAACGGTCTGATGACGCTGTCGGGCGCCTGGGACAAGCTGCGCACCGACCCCGTTCTGCGGATGCTGGTGATTTCGGTCGGTTTCTACGGCATGTCCACGTTTGAGGGTCCGATGATGTCGATCCGCGCCGTGAACTCGCTGAGCCACTACACCGACTGGACCATTGGTCACGTGCACTCTGGTGCGTTGGGCTGGAACGGTATGATCACCTTTGGTGCGCTTTATTACCTGACCCCGGTTCTGTGGAAGCGCGAGCGCCTCTACTCCCTGAGCCTGGTCAGCTGGCACTTCTGGCTCGCCACCATCGGCATCGTGCTCTACGCGGCGTCCATGTGGGTGACTGGTATCATGGAAGGCCTGATGTGGCGTGAAGTGGATGCAAACGGCTTCCTCGTGTGGTCCTTTGCCGACACCGTTGCTGCGAAGCTTCCGATGTATGTGATGCGTGGTTTGGGCGGGGTTCTGTTCCTCTCCGGGTCGCTGGTCATGTGCTACAACCTCTGGATGACCGTTCGTCGGGCGCCGGCCAAAGAGGCCAGCCTGTCCGTCGCGGTCCCGGCTGAATAAGGAGGGCCGGAGAGATGGCAATTCTCGACAAGCATAAAATCCTCGAGACCAACGCGACGCTTCTGCTGATCTGTTCCTTTCTCGTTGTCACCATCGGTGGCCTGGTTCAGATCACCCCGCTGTTCTATCTGGAAAACACCATCGAGGAGGTGGAGGGCATGCGTCCCTACACCCCCCTCGAACTGGCGGGGCGTGACATCTACATCCGCGAAGGCTGCTACGTCTGTCACAGTCAGATGATCCGCCCGATGCGCGATGAGGTCGAACGCTACGGTCACTATTCGCTGGCGGCGGAGTCGATGTATGACCACCCGTTCCAGTGGGGGTCCAAGCGGACCGGGCCGGATCTGGCCCGCGTCGGCGGTCGCTACTCTGATGACTGGCATGTTGATCACCTGCGTGACCCGCAGTCGGTGGTGCCGGAATTGGTGATGCCGAAGTATGACTTCCTCGAACGCACCCGCGTTGACGGAAAATACATCGGCGATCTGCTCGCCACAAATGCCATCGTCGGCGTGCCGTATACGGACGACATGGTAGAGCAGGCTCAGCGTGACTTCCTGGCACAGGCGGACCCTGATCGTGACTATGACGGGCTGCTGGAACGCTATGGGGAGAACGTCAATGTGCGTAACTTTGACGGTCAGCCCGGTGTCTCGGAGGCAGATGCGCTGATCGCCTATTTGCAGATGCTCGGTACGTTGGTCGATTTCTCGACCTTCACGCCGGACGCAAACCGTTAAGCGGAGGATAGAGCCATGGAAACATATTCCCTGCTGCGCCAGTTCGCTGACAGCTGGATGCTGCTGTTCCTCTTCCTGTTCTTCGTGGGTGTCATCATCTGGGCCTTTCGGCCCGGATCGACCAAGGCCTACGAGGACACAGCCAATATCCCCTTCCGCAATGCGGACAAGCCGGCGACCGAGAGCGCCGCTCAATCGGAGGCCCAGAAATGAGTGATACGGGCAAAGACAACAAAGTCGAAATCCAAGAAGGTGATCCCAACACCACCGGCCATGAGTGGGACGGCATCACGGAGTTCGACAACCCGATGCCACGCTGGTGGCTCCTGGTCTTCTACGCCACCATCGTCTGGGCGGTTGGCTATACCATCGCCTACCCCGCGTGGCCGATGGTCAGCGAAGCAACCTCTGGCATGCTGGGCTGGTCCTCGCGCGCCAAGGTCGAAGCAGAGATCGCTGCGGTTGAAACCGCGAACGCGCCCATCAACGCAGAGCTGGAGGCGCTGGAACTGGCCGCGATCCCGGGGCATCCGGAGCTTGAGGGCTACGCCGTTTCTGCTGGGTCTGCTGTGTTCAAGACGTGGTGCGCCCAGTGCCACGGCTCCGGCGCGGCGGGGGCCAAGGGCTATCCGAACCTGCTGGATGATGACTGGCTTTGGGGTGGTACCATGGAGGATATCCACACCACCGTCTCCTACGGTATTCGCAACGAGGAAAGCGACGACGCGCGCTACTCCGCGATGCCGGCCTTTGGTCGCGATGAGCTGCTGGAGAAAGAGCAGGTCAGCCAGGTGGTCAACTACGTGATGTCGCTGTCGGGCACGCCTGATGATGCCTCCGAAGTACAGGCCGGTGCAGTGGTGTTTGAGGAAAACTGCACTGCGTGTCACGGCGAGGATGCGTCCGGCGACATCTATCAGGGCGCGCCGAATCTGAAGGACGCGATCTGGCTCTATGGCGGTGACTACGACACCCTCTACGAGACGGTGTGGAACTCCCGCTTTGGCGTGATGCCGAACTGGGACACACGTCTGAGCGAGGCGGAAATTCGCGCGGTCAGCGCCTATGTGCACCAATTGGGCGGCGGCGAGTAATCGCGCGAGATTGTCCAAACGTAAATGACCGGCCGCTCCCATCGGGGGCGGCCTTTTTCGTTGCTGTCGGCGCCGGTGATAGCGTCGAAAACGCGCCTGGATTGATTTGCATCAAGGCGACGGTACCCGACTGCTGGCAAATTTGACCTAAGACGGGGTCAGGCCATGGTTGGGAAGACTATCGTGTCAGGTCTGAACCCCGCTTCGTCTCGCCCCCAATTTGAGGGCGGGCGCGTCTGGCACCGATCCCCTGCTTGTTTGTGCGTTTCCCGGGAGATCGGTGCCAATACGTCTCTCAATATCATCGTGTCTCTATTTGCACGGCGCTGCCATGGGCTCGCAAGGCTTGGGCGGTGTGACCAGAGGGGACCGAAGCGCCGTCAGCCGGCGCCACACACGCCGCAGCAGGCCGGGGGCCGCGGGCGGAGTGCTGTAGGCCTCGGGCAGTGGGCGTTGTGGCAGATCGCTGTGACGGGTCGCGTTCAGCATCGTACGAGCATAAATATCAACTAACATGGGCGCTCTCCTTTTCGGCGGATCCACACGCTGGATCTGCGCTCATACTTGCCTGATGGCCTTGGTTATGCGAGTCAGGAAGAAATCCAACATGTAAGGATGGCTTACATATGCAATGGCGTGACATGCCCTCGCTTTCCGCTCTGCGCGCTTTTGCGGTCTTTGCCGAAAGCGGCACGCTGCAACAGGCTGGCGTGGCTTTGAACGTCAGCCACGCTGCGATCAGCCAGCAATTGCGGCAGCTGGAGGCGCATATGGGCGTGCCGCTGCTGGATCGCTCTGGACGGGCGCTGCGTCTGACGGTCGAAGGCGAGCAGCTGGCACAGGCATTGACGCTGGGGTTCGGTGCCATTCGGGTCGCGGTGCAAGATCTGACAACGCGCGGGGCGGGGCAGCCGCTGCATGTCACCTGCACACCGATGTTTGCGACCCATTGGTTGATGCCGCGACTGGCTGGTTTCCGACAGGCCTACCCGGCAGTGGATCTGGTCATCGACCCCACTGGCGAGGTGGTGCAATTGACGCCGGGCGGGATCGACGTGGCGCTGCGCTACGGGCATGGCAACTGGCCGGGCCTTGAGGCCGAGATGCTGCTGCCCTCGCCAATGGCGGTGGTCGCTGCGCCCGGGCTGCTGGACCAGCGGCGCGTGAACCGGCCTGAAGATTTGCTTGATCTGCCCTGGCTCGAGGAGATTGGCACCAACGAGGCCTCCGTCTGGCTGCGTTCACGCGGGGTTGAGGACGGGCTGAAGGCGGGACGAGTCGTGTTGCCGGGAAACCTTCTGATGGAGGCGCTGCGAGGCGGGCAGGGGGTCGCCGTCTCGGTGCGCGATTTCGTCGCGCCGGACGTCAAGGCAGGCCGGCTGATCGAGCTTTTCCAAGAAGAACAAGGGCGTGGCTACCATATCGTGCACCGTCCCGGCGTGTTGCGCCCCGGTGCGCGGCATTTCGTCAACTGGTTGCGCCGAGAGCGGGCATCTACCGCTTTGAGCTGACTGCACAAACCGAGTGCGGTCTCCCGGCTGGCCGCGCGACTTGTGCGAAATGCACATTTGGGATGCGATTTTTGATCCACGTCAAAGTCTCGACCCGCGGCCTCTGGGAGAACACAATCAGACCTGTCACAGGATCGGAGCCAGAAGTTGAGCGATTCGAGCCAAACCCCCAGCCTCTATGCCGCGCGGGAGCCTATCTTTCCTCGCCGGGTGTCGGGAAAGTTCCGCACTCTCAAATGGGTGATCATGGCGGTCACCCTGGGTATCTACTATCTGCTGCCATGGATACGCTGGGATCGCGGCCCTGAGTTGTCGGATCAGGCGGTGTTGCTGGATCTGGCCGGGCGGCGGTTCTATTTCTTCTGGATCGAGATCTGGCCGCACGAATTCTACTTTGTTGCCGGCCTGCTTATCATGGCGGGCCTTGGGTTGTTTCTGTTCACCTCGGCACTGGGTCGCGTCTGGTGTGGCTATGCATGCCCACAGACTGTCTGGACTGACCTCTTTATCTTGGTGGAGCGCTGGATCGAGGGCGACCGAAACGCCCGACTGCGCTTGCATCGGCAGAAAAAACTGGACTTCAAGAAGATCCGCCTGCGGCTGACCAAATGGGTGGCCTGGCTGTTTATTGGTCTCGCCACGGGCGGGGCCTGGGTCTTCTACTTTGCCGACGCGCCGACCTTGCTGCAGGATCTGGTGACCGGGCAGGCGCACCCCGCAGCCTATACCACCATGGCAATCCTGACTTTCACCACGTTTTTCTTTGGCGGGTTTGCCCGCGAGCAGATCTGCATCTATGCCTGCCCCTGGCCCCGCATCCAGGCTGCGATGATGGACGAAGACACGCTGACCGTTGGCTACCGCGACTGGCGGGGCGAGCCACGCGGCAAGCATCGCAAGTCGGAAGAGGCGGAAAACCTGGGCGATTGCATCGATTGCATGGCCTGCGTCAATGTCTGCCCGATGGGCATCGACATCCGCAAGGGTCAGCAGATGGAGTGCATCACCTGCGCGCTCTGCATTGATGCCTGCGACGACATCATGGACAAGGTGGGCAAGCCGCGCGGTCTGATCGACTACATGGCACTGTCGGATGAGACAAACGAACGTGCGGGCAAGACACCGCGCCCTGTTTGGAAGCATGTCCTGCGCCCCCGCACCGTGATGTACACTTTGCTTTGGGGCGGCGTGGGGTTGGCGCTGGTGTTTGCGCTGTTCATCCGCGCTGACATCAACATGACCGTGGCTCCGGTTCGCAATCCGACCTTTGTGACCTTGTCGGACGGCACCATCCGCAACACATATGACGTGCGTCTGTCGAACAAGAATGGCGAGGCCCGGATGTTCGAGCTGTCATTGGTCGGCGATCAGTCGTTGGCGGTCTCGCTCGAGGGCGAAGAGGGTGTTACGGTTGAGGTGCCCGCCGATACCGCCAGCCTGCAGCGGGTCTACGTCACTGCACCGCGGGGCACGGCACCTGCTGAGGCGGATACGACCGCTTTGCGGCTTTGGGTCGAGGACCTGAGTTCGGGCGAGCGCGCCTATCGCGACACCACATTCAACGGGCGGGGGAACTGACCCATGACCACTGAGACACCGGCGAAGCAGCGTGAATTTACCGGCAAGCACATGCTCGCTCTCTGCGTCGGCTGCTTTGGGATCATCATCGCGGTGAATATCTACATGGCGGTGAGTGCGGTGCGGACATTTCCGGGGTTGGAAGTGAAGAACTCCTATGTCGCCAGCCAGGAATTCGATATCCGCCGCGCGGCACAGGAGGCGCTGGGCTGGTCGGTCTACGCTTCCGCCGTCGGGGATCGGGTGAAGCTGGAGATCACGGATCGCAACGGCGCACCGGTGGAGGCGGCCTCCCTGACCGCAACGCTGGGGCGCGCGACCCATGTCAAAGACGACCAGACACCTGCGTTCGTCTTTGACGGGGATGCCTATGTTGCCCCGGCGAAACTGGCGCCGGGCAACTGGAACATCCGCATGGTTGCGCGGGCCGAGGACGGCACTGAATTTTCCCAGCGCGTGATCCTGCATGTGCAGAAATGAAACCAATGCTGATGCTGAAGGCTGACGAACGGGTACGTCCCCTGTTTGGATGGGGTGTCTTCAGCGACCTGCCATGTGAGAGTGTGTTATGACCACCGTGCTGCGCCATCAGACTGCCGTGTGCCCCGGCTGCGTGGCGGCCCCGTCCGAGGCGGTTGAGACTGCCCCGACCGAGGCGCGCCTCGCCATTTCCCTGCCCACGATCCATTGTCAGGCCTGTATCGCTACGGTCGAGCGCGGCCTGTCACAGACGCCCGGAGTGCGCTCCGCGCGCGTCAATCTGACACTGAAGCGGGCATTGGTGGAGGCCGAGCCGGAGATGTGCGCCAGCGACCTGATCCCGGTCTGTGAGGGCTTGGGCTTTGAGGCGCACGAACTTGATCTCGCGGCCCTTGCCGCGACAGAGACCAATCGCGCTGGACGAGAACTGCTGTTGCGGCTGGCGGTCGCGGGCTTTGCCTCGATGAATGTGATGCTACTGTCGATCTCGGTCTGGTCCGGGGCGTCGGATGCCACCCGCGATATGTTCCACTGGATCTCGGCCGCGATCACCTTTCCCGCGATCCTCTATTGTGGTCAGCCGTTTTTCCGCAGCGCCTGGAGCGCGCTCCGAGCACGGCGCCTCAATATGGATGTGCCGATTGTTCTGGCACTGTTGCTGGCGTTGGTGACTTCGCTGTGGGAAACCTCGCTGTCGGGAGAGCACGCTTATTTTGACGCGGCGCTGACGTTGACCTTCTTCCTGTTGGCGGGCCGCTATCTCGATCACCGCACGCGTGCGGCGGCGCGGTCTGCCGCCGAAGAGCTCTCCGCGCTGGAGGTGCCCCGCGCCTGGCGTCTGGACGCTCGGGGGCAGGAGGAAGAAGTCTCGGTTGCGGATCTGGCCATCGGTGATCTGATCCGCGTGCGACCGGGCGGCCGCATGCCGGTGGATGGCGAGATCGTGGAGGGGCGCTCTGAACTGGATAGGTCTTTACTGACCGGGGAAACCCTGCCGGTTCTGGGCGAACCCGGCGCGCAGGTTTCCGCAGGGGAGGTCAACCTGACCGGCCCGCTCACCATTCGCGCCTTGGCAGTCGGAGAGGAGACCTCGCTGCATCGTATGGCCGATCTGGTGGCCATCGCCGAGTCGGGCCGTTCGCGCTATACTTCACTGGCCGACAGCGCCGCAAAACTCTATGCGCCGGGGGTGCATATCCTCTCCGCACTCGCTTTTGTGGGCTGGTATCTTTACACGTTCGACATGCGCACGGCGCTGAACATCGCCGCGGCGGTGCTGATCATCACCTGTCCCTGTGCGCTGGGGCTGGCGGTGCCAGCGGTGACCACGGCAGCTTCTGGGCGGCTGTTCCGCGCCGGGCTGCTGGTCAAACATTCCACCGCACTGGAACGGCTGGCACAGGTCGACACGGTGGTGTTCGACAAGACTGGCACCCTGACTGCAGGCACGCCCGAGGTGGTGAACCTTGGCGATCTTGACGCCGATCAACTGTCTGTGGCGCTGGCACTGGCCGAAGGGTCTTCGCATCCGCTGGCACTGGCGCTGAGTCGTTCGGCGCGTGAGGCAGGCGTAGCAGCAGCCCCCGTGCAGGATCTGCAAGAGGTGCCCGGCTACGGCACCGAGGCGACGCTGGCGGGCGTGCGCGTGCGTCTGGGCCGCGCGGCCTGGGTCGGGGCAGAGGCGCAGCTGACGCAAACCGCGACCTGGCTGGATCTGGGCGCGGGCGTGCCGCCGGTGGCTATCCGCTTTGCCGACGCCCTGCGCCCCGGTGCCGCAGAGGTGGTGAGCGCCCTGCAGGACAGCGGCAAGAAGGTGATCCTGCTATCTGGTGACACAACGGCGGCGGTGGAAGACATGGCCAATCGCCTCGGTATTCAAAACTGGGTGGCGGACGCGCTGCCCGAAGACAAGGCCGCGCGGGTGGCGCAACTGACCGAGGAGGGCCGCAAGGTTCTGATGGTCGGTGACGGGCTCAATGATACGGCCGCACTGGCCGGCGCGCATGTGTCGATCTCTCCTGCCTCGGCGCTGGACGCGGCGCGGGTGGCCTCTGATATCGTTTTGCTGGGCAAGGATCTGACCCCGATCGCCGAGGCCTGCGGCGTGGCGGAACGTGCCACCCGGCGCATCCGCGAGAACTTTCGCATCGCCACGCTTTACAATATCATCGCGGTGCCGCTGGCGATTGCTGGTCTGGCGACCCCGCTGATTGCGGCGCTGGCGATGTCTACCTCTTCGATCACCGTGTCTCTCAACGCGTTGCGCCTGCGCTGAGGGGCAAAGGAGCTCCACATGACCGTCCTGTCCTATCTCATCCCGATCTCCCTGATCCTTGGCGGGGCAGGGCTGATCGCGTTTATCTATACCGTGCGCTCTGATCAGTATGATGACCCGGAAGGGGACGCGCGGCGGATCCTGAGCGACGAATGGGATGATCACCCCAAGCCGTGACAAGCGGGCGGGCGACTGCCCTGCCGCAACAAGCGCAACGCGTTCGAGGGTTTTCCTCAGCGCCAAGACACAAAAAGGGCCCGATGCCGTGATCGCGGCACCGGGCCCAATTGTCGTTACGCATCTTGAGCGCGCTCGCAACCACCGAAACAGGCGCTCCGGTGGGCTGCGCATTTCGTCAGGTCACGATGCCGGACCCAGAGTTTCACAGGTCACATTGCGCGAGTTCAGGCGACGGCAGGCAAGCGCTGCACCCTCCTTGGTCATACCGAGGAAGTTGGCGTCAAATCCACGCGGGTTCTGTACGACCTTGCGCAGGGACCCATCGAGCGTTTCCATCTCTGCCAATGCGGTGCGCAGCAGAACCTTTTCCGCCTGGAAACGGTTGGGGTAGCGACCGACGTTGATGCCCCAATAGCGCCCTCCGGAGGTCGAGAGGCGTGTCACGACAACGGGCTCTTCCTCGACTGAGGCGACCTGGGTCTCCAGCGACGACGGGCGGACTTGTGGACGTGGGCCGGTGTAGCGACGTTGGGTTGGCGTTGGTGCGGACACAGCCTTGGCAACAGCGGTGCTGATCTCGGCTTTGAGAGCGTCCTCACCCTCGATGTCCGACTGCCGACTGTCAGGGCGGGCAACCGGCTGAATGGCGGAGACCTCCGAGACTTCGGTAACCTCAAGAAGCGCGCTGGTGATCCCGGATTGCAACGCGTCCGTGTCCAGTGCTGCCACTTGGATGTCTTCGACCTCTTCGGTGGCGTCCTGTTCGGGCACGACGGCTTCAGCCACCAACATTGCAGGATCAACCTCCGGAACGGGGCGGGCCCGAGGACGCAGGGTTTCCGAAATTACACCACTGACGCGAATGGTCTTGCCTGCAAGGCCATGGCTGTCTTCCTCTGCAAGACGGACCCCCAGGCCACTGTTGCCCGTGTAAGGCGGCAGCGACGGTTTCTGCAGTTTCGCGTAGGCCGGGGCCCGGCGGAAGCCGAGGTCGAGAAGTTCAGCGATCTTGGCGTTGCGTGCTGCAGTCGAGGTGCCGCCAAAGACGGTGGCTATGATGCGTTCGTCGCCGCGTTTTGCCGAGGACACGAGGTTGAACCCAGCGGCGCGGGTATAGCCGGTCTTGATCCCGTCAGCACCTCTGTAGGCAGCCAGAAAGCGCCGGTTGGTGTTGTAGACCACCTTCATTCCCGCATTGGTCGATCTGCGCGAGAAGAGGTTATAATATTCGGGATAATCATAGAGCATATGGCGCCCAAGAAGCGACATGTCCCGGGCCGTTGACAGGTGCCCGCTGGCGGTGAGGCCATGGGCGTTCTTGAAGGTGGTGCGCGTCATGCCCAGGGCCTTGGCCGTGCGGTTCATGCGGCGGGCAAAGGCGGCTTCGGAGCCAGAGATCGATTCGCCGATGGCGGTGGCCGCGTCGTTGGCGGACTTTACCGCTGCGGCACGGATCAGGTAACGCAGTGCGATCTTCTGCCCCCGGCGCAGGCCCAGCTCTGAGGGCGGCTCTGCCTCGGCGTTGCGAGAGACGGTGATCATCGTGTCGAGGTCGATCTCGCCGTTCCGTACCGCCTCAAAGGCGATGTAGAGCGTCATCATCTTGGTCAGAGAGGCGGGATGCAGCCTGGTGTCGGCGTTGCGCGAATGCAGCACCTCGCCGGTGCGCGCGTCCATCACCATCGCCGCATAGGGCGCGGCCCGCGCCACTTCGGGCTGCAGGGCCACCATGCCGACGGCAAGCGCCAGTCCCTGAGCGGCCCGCCTGCATGCGCGCGTCGCTGTTTTGAGAATCGTTTGTCCTGCGTTTCGACGTTTCACGCGATCAAGACCCGCCCAAAAGGAGGAGGGACGACCGCCATCGACCTGAAAAATCACTGCCATGTCTGCCTCGTGTCGCCGGTTTTCCGGCTGACCTTTTGTCTGCTCTGATAAGCGTATCATAGCTGGTATGCTGACGAAACCAGTTGTGAAGGAACAAAATACGCCACGCGTCGTTCTGCGATATGCAGACGTTTTTGTGTGACGAGATGTAGTGGTTTGCAGCAGCCCGTTCGCTATATTCAGAGGCGCGACATCGCGGAGGGCGCGTAATTTTCTGTCACAGGCTACCGTGCTCGGCAGCAGTCTAGGCCATGTTTTCCTAACAGATGAGGCCTTCTGACCACAATAGTGAACAAACGGTTAACAGGAATCGCCCGGATCGGCGGGAGTTAGCCGAGGCGCGCGACAAGCGAGGGCAACGCGCCCAGATTCGGAATTTCGTGAAACCTGGCGCTGTGAGCGGGGGCTTCGGCGTGTTCGACCTCCCACACCAGACCGTGAGGCACATAGACGCCATGACCGCCGGCCTCGACCACGGGGACCACGTCCGAGCGCATGGAGTTTCCGGCCATCAGCGCATGTTCCACCCCGTTGCCGTGTCGATTGAAGATGTCGACATAAACCTGCGGCGTCTTTTCCGAGACGACTTCGACGGCGTCGAACAAATCACCCAACCCCGATTGCGCCAGCTTGCGCTCCTGATCCAGCAGATCGCCCTTGGTGACCAGCACCACGCGGTAGTCCTCGGCCACGGCCTCGACCGCAGTACGGGCATGGGGCAGCAGCTCGATCGGGAAGGACAACATCATCTGCCCGGCTTCCAGAAGTTCCTTGATGACCGCGGCAGGCACGCGCCCCTCGGTGACGTCGATCGCGGTTTCGATCATCGACAGGGTAAAGCCCTTGACTCCATACCCATAGGCGCCAAGCTTGCGTTTTTCTGCGTCCAGCAGCTTGCGCTCCAGGGTGTCGGGACCCATGTCATCAGGTGTGTGATCCATCAGCAGTTCGGCAAAGCGGTCCTGAGTGACGCGAAAAAAGCGTTCATTGTGCCAAAGTGTGTCGTCAGCATCAAAACCGATAGTGGTGAGCGCGCGTGACATTATCCTGACCTCAATCTCTTTTCCTTACTGTCTCTTCCTCTATATAAGCCGGTGAAGAACGCAGATGCACGACTGGAAACTTACGATCCCATGCTAAAGCACCCCGTGATGATGTCGGACAATCCGGATGACGAGAGCGACCTTGGTGTTCTGACCAAGACCCGCCCGCGGACGCAGCGGCCGCCGCGCTACAAGGTGCTGCTGCTCAATGACGACTACACACCGATGGAATTCGTTGTCATCGTGCTGGAGCGGTTCTTTGGCCTCAATCACGCGCAAGCCTTTGAAATCATGCTGACTGTGCATAAAAAGGGTCTCGCCGTTGTAGGTGTGTTCAGCCATGAAGTGGCAGAAACCAAGGTCGCGCAGGTGATGGATTACGCCCGGCGCCACCAGCACCCTCTGCAGTGCACAATGGAAAAAGACGACTGATCGCGCCCCCTGCGGAACAGTCCATGAAAGGTCCAAACCGATGTCCCAACGCCTGAGCCTTGCGGTTCAATCGGGCGATTTCGCCGTTCCTGAAACGGGACGAATCGCCGTTTTCCATCCGCGTGAAGGCCATGACCTTTCTGCGTTGCCACAGGCGCAGGTGGAGATCATCCAACCGTTGAAGCCAGAGTTCGACAGCTGGACCAGTCGCGGTTTCGCGTGCAGTGCCGAGGGAGATGCGGATGCACGCTACGCGGCGGCGGTGGTGTTCATTCCACGTGCCAAGCCGCAGGCGCGACAGTTGGTGGCTCAGGCGGCGGCTGTGACGGACGGGCCGATTCTGATCGATGGGCTGAAGACAGTCGGCATCGATTCCATGTTCAAGGAATTGAAGAAGCACACCACGCCCTCGGCTGCGCTCTCCAAGGCGCACGGCAAGGCGTTCTGCATCGACGGTAGGCTGGACCTGTCAGGCTGGATCATGGGCGCGCAAGAGATTGCTGAAGGGTATGTTACCGCACCCGGTGTGTTCTCGGCAGATGCGGTTGATCCGGCCTCGCGCCTGCTGGCGCAGGCGTTGCCCGCCAAACTGGGCAAGGAGATCGCCGATCTTGGCGCCGGATGGGGGTATCTGGCAGCACAGGTCCTGACCCGTGACAGCGTCGCAACGCTGCATCTGGTGGAGGCCGACCATGTTGCGCTGGCCTGTGCGCGACGCAACATCGATGATGCGCGCGCACAGATCCACTGGGCGGATGCCCGTGATTGGGGCGCCAAGGGCAGTCTCGATGCGGTGGTGATGAACCCGCCGTTCCATACCGGTCGCGCGGCAGAGCCATCGCTGGGGCAGGCATTCATTGCCAATGCGGCGCGGCTGCTGAAACCGTCGGGGCAGCTGTGGTTGGTGGCCAATCGGCATTTGCCATATGAGACCACAATGGATGAGCTCTTTGCCACTGTGGAAGAGGTCACGGGCGACAACCGCTTCAAGATTCTGCGTGCAGCGCGCCCCCGCCGAAGCCGCTAAATATCGAGGTCTCGCCGACGCTCTATGCGCCGTGCAAAACCTGTTCTATTCTCCGTTTCTTCCGGCTATCGTCGCCGGGACGCGTGGCCCTGACCGGGCCGCCGATCTGCAACCTGGCCCAAGGAACAGGCGCGACGCCTGACGCAAGCAAGGATCTTTCCCATGAGTTTTTCCATCTCCGGCAAAACCGCCATTGTGACCGGCGCGGCCAACGGCATCGGTCTGGCGATCGGGCGGCAATTTGCGCGCGAAGGCGCCAATGTTATGTTTGTGGATCATGATGAGTCTGCGCTGTTGCAGGAACTCGGCAGTGATGTGGAGGACAGCAATATCCGGCACTTTGCCGGGGATTTGCGTGAACGCCTGACCATCGCCAATCTGCTGTCGGCGACGATCGACGCCTTCGACCGGATCGACATATTGGTCAACGGGGCCCGCAGGGTCGTCCCGAGTGACCCACTCAACCCCGATGATGACAGTCTGGACTTCCTGCTGAATCAGAACCTGATGTCCACACTGCGCCTATCGCAACATGTGGCGAAGCGGATGATCCGTCAGGGCGAAGAACGCGACGACGAAGGCGCCAACGGGGCTATCATAAACCTGTCGTCGATCGCCGCCCGCCGCACCCACCCGGACCTGATGGGCTATTCCGTGACCTCTGCCGCGCTGGACCAGATGACCCGCTCGCTGGCGGTTTCGCTGGCACCGCACAAGATCCGGGTGAACTCCATCGCCTTCGGGTCGGTGATGAGTGCCTCGATGCAACTCACACTGAAGGGCAACAGGTCGCTGCGTCAGGACATCGAGGAGCACACGCCCCTGAACCGCATCGCGCCGCCAACCGAGTTGACCGAGACGGCGCAGTTCCTGGCCTCCGAGGCCTCTGGCTTCATGACCGGACAGGTGCTGACGCTGGATGGTGGCCGCACCCTGCTTGATCCCGTCACCGCGCCGGTGCATTGAGGGCGCGACCCGAATTTCGATCCCATTCAGGAGGCCCAGATGGCGGAGAACACGACAGAGATGCGTGCGGAAAAGGCACGCGCGGCGGCCTGGTTCCGCGAGTTGCGTGACCAGATCGTCGCCAGTTTCGAGGGGCTGGAGGACAGCCACGCCGAGGGCCCTTTCACAGAGATGGACGCGGGCCGGTTTGATGTGTCCGAAACCAAGCGCACAGCTGAAGATGGATCGGACGCGGGCGGCGGTTTGATGAGCGTGATGCGCGGCGGTCGGGTGTTCGAGAAGGTCGGGGTCAATATCTCCGAGGTGTACGGCACCCTTGGGGAGCGTGCGCAGAATGCGATGGCCGCACGTAAGGGCCTGCCGGGCATGAAGGATGATCCGCGCTTCTGGGCGTCGGGGATTTCGCTGGTGGCCCATATGCGCAACCCGCATGTGCCTGCGGTGCATATGAACACCCGGATGTTCTGGACGCCGCATGGCTGGTGGTTCGGCGGTGGTTCTGACCTCAATCCCTGTATCGAATATGCCGAGGACACCACGCATTTTCATGGCGTGCAGCAGGCGCATCTCGATCCGCATGGCGGCGATCTCTACCCGCGACTGAAGGCCTGGGCGGACGAGTATTTCTACATCCCGCATCGGGGCCGTGCGCGCGGTGTCGGGGGCATTTTCCTCGACGATCACAACACTGGTGACTGGCAGGCGGATTTTGCGCTGATCCAGGACATCGGCCGCGCCTTCCTGCCGGCCTATGTGCCACTGGTGGAGGCGCGTCGCGGCATGGCGTGTGATGATGCGGACAAGGATGCGCAGCTGATCCACCGGGGGCTCTATGCGGAGTATAATCTGGTCTATGATCGCGGCACCAAATTTGGTCTGGAGACCGGTCATGACGCCAACGCGGTGCTGATGAGCCTGCCACCCCTGGCAAAGTGGGTTTGATTGTCGCATCGGTGTAATCCCGCGCATTCTGCTCGGTTGGGGCGTGTCGGCCTCATTCTTCGTTGAAGAAACTGCCTGCCTTCGGCTCTATGAAGGCAGGCAGTGTTCTTTGGCAGGTATAAGATGACATTCCGTCGCATTTTTGGATTCGGACTTTTGGCTGTACTCACGGCCTGTGGCAGCACAACGCGCGAACCGGTGCCGCCACCGCCGTTGGAGGGGCAGGTTGAGCGGGTGATCGACCCGGTGTTCTCCCGAGCCTATGCGGCGCTGGCGACCTTTCCGAAATACGGCGACAATGACCCCCACGATTGGGACATGCGAGAGCCCTGGGCCTATCCGATCCATGGTATCGACGTGGCCCGCTATCAGGGTGATATCGATTGGAGCGCAGTGCGCGGGGCGGGCGTGTCCTTTGCCTGGATCAAGGCGACCGAGGGCGGCGATCATTTGGACCCGGAGTTCAAGTCGAACTGGCGCGGCGCCCGTCGCGCGGGGATGCGGCGCGGGGCCTATCATTTCTACTACTTCTGCCGCACACCGGAAGAGCAGGCGCGCTGGTTTATCCGAAATGTCCCCAAGGAGGCGAGCAGCCTGCCGCCGGTGCTGGACATCGAGTGGAACCATGCCTCGCCCAGCTGCAAACGGCGTCCTTCCGGTGCCGAGGCCCGGCATGAGGCCGAGCGGTTCATCAAGAAAATCACCGCCCACTATGGCCGCCGCCCGGTGGTCTACACCACGGTGGATTTCTACCGCGACACTGACATCGGTCGGCTGAAGGGGGTGGATTTCTGGCTGCGCTCGGTGGCCGGGCACCCGGAGCAGGTCTATCCGGGTGCGCATTGGGCGTTCTGGCAATATACCGGCACTGGGTCGGTGCCGGGGATCAAGGGCAATGTGGACCTGAACGTCTTCGGTGGCGGTGCCGAGAACTGGCTGCAATGGCTGGGCTATCGCAAGTATCTGCCACTTGAGGCGCCCGCAGGCGGCGAGGCGCAAACGGTGGCGGTGTCGAACTAGGCTGCAAGGACACTAGGAGGTTTTGCGCTCCGCTTGCGCGGAGCGCCGCCCCTGCCGGGCCCAACGCTTTTGGGGGAGCCTCTGACTCATCCACAAAGGGACGGGAGCGCGCCCGCCAGCCGAAACCCGACAGCACTGAAGGCGGATAGGCGTTGTCGCGGTATGGTCGGCCTCGATCCGGGGTCAAGTCGAGCCCGTTGCGATTCGCAGGCGGTTGGTCTCCCGGCTGATCAGCCTCCGCGCGCGAACTTTGGGAGCTGCCAGCTGGACACATGATTGACCATGTGATGCGCGAAAAATCCTTCACCTGATTTGATGCCAGCACCGCCCGGGCGAAGCGGCATAGACGCCGCGCAAGCTCTGAGGCTGTCTTTGATGTTTTTGCCGCGCCATGTTTGGCGAAAATGCACCAGCGGAAGCCGCACAGTGGCCGGGTCGGGCCGGGCCACAGTTAGAAGGCCAGCTCATTTGACTGCCAGCTTCAGTACATTGAGTTCAATCAACGCATGCCGTCGCAGGGGCGTGCCCCGAACGTGCTGGCCGGTCAGTCTCGCGGGCGTCGGACGCGCGGGCCCCGGCGTCAGTGGCTGAAAAAACCGTCGCCCGCCCGCGCCCGCAGCGCCTCGCCCATGCCGCGACCGAGGTCAGCGCCATCCTCTATGGCACAGCTCTGGTCATCCGCCAAAGCCTCGGACCCATCGGGGCGCAGGATTTGGCCGCGAAGACGCAAGGTCCCGCCGGACAACTCTGCCAGCGCCGCGATCGGGGTTTCGCAAGACCCATCAAGCGCGGCAAGGAAGGCCCGTTCGGCAGCCAGCCGTAGGCTGGTCTCGGCGTGGTGGATCGCCTCCAGCATGGTGGCGGCTGTCACATCGTCGCTACGCCGTTCGATGCCGATGGCGCCCTGTGCCACTGCGGGGAGCATGTCTTCAACCTCGATGGGGGTCGCTGGGACCTCTTCGGCCATGTTCAGGCGGCGCAAGCCGGCCATGGCGAGAAACGTGGCGCTGGCAACGCCGTTGTGGAGCTTCTGCAGGCGGGTCTGCACATTGCCGCGAAACTCCACCACCTGCAGGTCCGGACGACGGTTCAGAAGCTGCGCACGGCGCCGCAGGGAGGACGTGCCCACCACCGCGCCGGTCGGCAAATCGCCAATGCTGCGGATCCCGGGTGAAACAAAGGCATCGCGCATGTCCTCGCGCGGCAGATAGCAGTCCAGCATCAGCCCCTCAGGCTGCTCTGTCGGCATGTCCTTCATCGAATGCACGGCCAGGTCGATGGCGCCGGAGGTCAGCGCCTCTTCGATTTCCTTGGTGAACAGACCCTTGTTGCCGATCTCCTTCAGCGGCCGGTCCGCGTCGATCATGGCCCGGTTGTCGCCGGTGGTCTTGATCACCACGATGTCAAAGGCCGCGGGCTCCAGCTCAAAGGCACGGGCCAGCCGGTCGCGGGTCTCATAGGCCTGGGCCAGCGCCAGCGGCGAGCCGCGAGTGCCGATCTTCAGGGGCGAAGCGGGAGAGGGCAGGGTCAGGTTCATGGGCACAGGATTAATCGCGACATTATGCCGTGGCAAGCACTCGACGCGCGAAGAGGGGCGAGCCTTGACAATTTGCCGCTGAGGCTAGACCTCAGGGGGACCGCAACGAAAGGGGCAGAGCATGGGCCAACAGAAGACGATCCTGCGCGCATTGGCAGGCGAAACACAGGATGTGCCGCCAATCTGGATGATGCGTCAGGCGGGCCGCTACCTGCCCGAGTACCGTGCGACGCGGGCGCAGGCCGGTGATTTCCTGAGCCTGTGCTACAATCCGGAACTGGCCGCCGAGGTGACGCTGCAGCCGATCCGCCGATACGGGTTCGACGCGGCGATACTGTTCGCGGATATCCTTCTGGTGCCGCAGGCGCTGGGCGCGGATCTGTGGTTCGTGACCGGCGAGGGCCCGCGGCTGTCCACCATCACTTCGGAAGCGGATTTTGCCAAGCTTGGTCCCGCCAGCGATGTGCACGAGACCCTGAACCCGATCTACGAGACCGTACGCATCCTGTCGCGGGCGCTGCCGTCTGAGACTACACTGATCGGCTTTGCCGGCGCGCCCTGGACCGTGGCCACTTATATGATCGCCGGTCGCGGCACCCCCGATCAGGGGCCCGCGCACGCGCTGAGAATGGAGAATACCGCCCTGTTCGAGGCACTTCTGTCGCGCATCACGCGAGCCACCATCGCCTATCTGTCCGCCCAGATTGAAGCGGGCGCTGAGGTGGTGAAGATATTCGACAGCTGGGCCGGATCTCTGAAGGGCGACGCGTTTGAGAAATACGCGCTGGAGCCTGCCCGCGAAATCACCGCGGCGCTGAAGGCGCGCCATCCCGGCATTCCGATCATCGGTTTCCCGCGCGAGGCGGGTGAGAAATATGTCGGCTTCCACGCCGCCAGCGGTGTGGATTGCGTGGCGCTTGATAACTCCGTGGACCCGGAATGGGCAGCGGCACATGTGCAGGTGGATGGCTGTGTGCAGGGCAATCTTGCGTCGCGTCACATGGTCACTGGGGGTGACGAGCTGGTGACGGATACGCGCCGGATCGTGAAAGCGTTTTCCAAGGGGCCGCATATCTTCAACCTCGGTCACGGGATCACGCCGGATGCGGATCCCGAGAACGTGCAGCTGATGATAGACACCGTGCGCGAAGGCGCGGTCGGGTAGGTTTGGCAACCTATTTGGCGTAATCCAGCGGAGCGCGGGCCTGTCGGCCCGCGCGCAGATGTTTGGGGGGAGTTCGACGGGGCGATGCCCCCTCAAACTCCCCCCGAGCGGTTGCGCCGCGAGGCCTCAATCATACGACGGAAAACGCTGGGCGAGATCTTCGAGGATCTCGGCGCGATTCTGATCCCGGGCGGGCACCGGCCCCGGCGTGGAGGTTTTCCTGTCAAAACGTGGTGCCGGGGCAGCCTGCAGATGACCGCCTTGGCTGATCCAGGTGTTGCGGTCATTCATCGGGTCTAGCGCAGCCTCTGATGGGGACAGCACCGGTGCGACACAGGCATCCGAACCTTTAAAAAGCGCCGTCCAGTGATCGCGTGGGTGTTCAGCAAAGCGCCCCGCAAGGCGGGCGGTCAGTTCGGGCCAGAGAGGTCTTGCGAATTGTTGGGCAAAATCCGTGTCCTGCGAAAGGCCCATCCTGTCGAGGAAGATTGCGTAGAACTTCGGCTCCAGACACTGCACCGAAATGTGCCCGCCGCCGCGGCAGGCGTAGGTGCGGCTCCAATGTGGGCCGTCGAGCAGGTTCTCGCCGCGCCTGTCGCCAAAACCGCCCGCCTGACGGATCGCCATCAGCAGGTTCATCATATGCGCAGAGCCATCGTAGATCGCCGCGTCGACCTCGGCGCCCACGCCGGTACGCGCGGCGCGCAGGAGACCCGCCAACATCCCGGCGACAAGGTAGAGCGCGCCGCCCCCGATATCGCCCACCAGTGTGGGCGGCGTCAGGGGCACATCGCCCGGCGCTGAGGCGGACCAGAGCGCGCCCGACAGCGCGATGTAATTGAGATCATGGCCCGCCTGTGCAGACCGCGCACTGTCCTGCCCCCAGCCTGTCATGCGGCCATAGACCAGGCGCGGGTTCAGCGCCTTCATCTCCTCCGGTCCAAGGCCGAGCCGTTCCATCACGCCGGGGCGGAAGCCTTCGATCAGCCCATCGGCGGTGGCGATCAACGCGCGGGCAGTGCGGGCGTCATCGGCGTCCTTGAGGTCCAGCGCAATGGAGGATTTGCCGCGATCCAGCAGCGAATGCTCCGGCATCCCGGGGGTCACACCGCCGCCCTTGCGGTGGATGCAGATCACCTCGGCGTCCAGATCGGCGAGCATCATGGCGGCAAAGGGCGCCGGTCCCAGCGCCTCAATTTCAATGATGCGGATACCGTCGAGCATGGCTGTTCTCCTTATGGAGCTTGGGGGGAAGGACGCCGTCCATTCGCGCAATTTGAGGGCCGGTCTGTCAATCGCGCCTGGTCTCGTTGACGCGGCGTTACTGCGTTTGCTGCGGCAGCGCGATGTCCGTGCTTAGTCGTGGGTGCCGTCCATGGTCCTTGGCAGTTGCTGCCAAATGGGGCTAGGTGTGAACAACCCAGAGTGAGACAGAGGGAGATGCGCCATGCAGATGAGTGATCAGAAGGAAATTGCGGCGGATCCCGCCCGTGTGTACGCGGCTCTTCTGACCGCGGACGTGTTGCAGGCCTGTGTGCCGGGCGCGCAAGACGTGACCGGCTCGCCCGAGGAGGGATACGAGGCCAAGGTGACCCAGAAGGTTGGGCCCGTAAAGGCGACGTTCACGGGCAAGGTGACGCTGTCGGACATGGTTGAGAACGAAAAACTTACCATCACCGGTGAGGGCAAGGGCGGTGCGGCTGGTTTTGCCAAGGGCGGCGCTGTGGTCACGCTGACGCCGAGCGAGACCGGTACACTACTCTCCTATGATGTGGACGCAAAGGTGGGCGGCAAGCTGGCGCAGCTTGGCAGTCGGATCATCGACGGCTTTGCCAAAAAGATGGCGGATCAGTTCTTTACCAACCTGCAGGACACACTGGCCCCCGAGACAGCCGAGGCTGCGGATGAGGAGGGCGCTGACGCGGGTGCCGAAAAGCAGGGCTGGTTCAAATCGCTCACGGGTAAAAAGTCCAGCGACGACGGATAACCTGCGGCGACTGCAGGGAATTGCTGCGGGTGAGTTCAAGACTGCACCCATGCACATGGGCCTGCGCGGGGATTGGGGGTGGTCCCGCTACCCTTGCGCCGTTACCACTAACATAATGCGTGAACTGTTTTGTTCACCCGTCATCTGTCCCTATACGCGCACTATCCGAACCGGAGGCCGCATGAGCACCATCCTGTCCATTTCCGATCTGCGAAAGTCCTACGCAGGTGGGTTCGAGGCGCTGAAAGGCGTGAACCTCGAGATCGAGGAAGGCGAAATTCTTGCGCTCCTTGGTCCCAACGGCGCTGGCAAGACCACTTTGATCTCAACCATTTGTGGCATCACCACGGCGACCTCCGGCAGTGTGACCGTTGGGGGGCACTGCATCGAGACGGAGTATCGCGCGGCGCGCGCCATGATCGGTCTGGTGCCGCAGGAAATCAATCTTGAGCCCTTTGAGACCGTGTTGAGCACCGTCAGGTTTTCGCGCGGTTTGTTCGGCAAGCCAAAAAATGAGGCGCTGATCGAGGACATCCTCAAGAAACTGTCGCTCTGGGACAAGCGCAGCAGTCAGATCAAGGAGCTCTCCGGCGGTATGAAGCGCCGGGTCTTGATCGCCAAGGCGCTGAGCCACGAGCCGCGGGTTCTGTTCCTCGACGAGCCGACAGCAGGTGTTGATGTGGAGCTGCGCAAGGACATGTGGGAGGTGGTGCGAGAGCTGCGCGAGAGCGGCGTCACCATCATTCTCACCACCCATTACATCGAGGAAGCGGAGGCCATGGCCGACCGCGTCGGTGTCATTGCGGGAGGAGAGATCCTGCTTGTGGAGGAGAAATCCGACCTGATGGCCCGCATGGGCAAGAAGGAGCTGCAGGTGATGCTGACCGAGCCGATCAGCACGGTGCCGGCGGCGCTTGCGGAACACGACTTGAGGTTGGGCGCCGATGGGCAGTCGCTGGTTTACACATATGACGTGACGGCCGAACGCACCGGCATCACTGCGCTGTTGAACGATGTGGCGGCGGCGGGGCTGGTGCTGTCGGATGTGGCGACGCGACAGTCGAGCCTCGAAGACATATTTGTCGATCTTGTTTCGGGAGAAGACGCATGAACTGGACAGCTGTTGCCTCAATCTACAAGTTTGAAATGGCGCGCTTCTTCCGCACGTTGGCACAGAGTTTCCTGTCGCCAGTGCTGTCAACCTCGCTTTATTTCGTGGTCTTCGGTGCCGCCATCGGCAGCCGGATCGATCAGGTCGAAGGCGTGTCCTACGGGGCCTTCATCGTGCCGGGGCTCATCATGCTGAGCGTGATCACCCAAGGCATCTCCAACGCGTCCTTCGGGATCTACTTTCCAAAGTTCATCGGCACCGTCTACGAGTTGCTGTCGGCGCCGGTGAACTTCCTCGAAATCGTGTTGGGCTATGTGGGGGCGGCGGCCACCAAGGCGCTGTTCATTGGGGTGGTGATCCTGGCCACGGCGCATCTATTTGTCGACATCACCATCCTGCATCCGCTGGCGATGGTACTGTTCCTGGTTCTGACCTGCGTGAGTTTTTCGTTGCTGGGGTTCATCATCGGGATCTGGGCGAAGAACTTTGAACAATTGCAGCTGGTGCCGCTGTTGATCATCACGCCGCTGATCTTTCTGGGGGGCTCGTTTTATTCGATCTCGATGCTGCCGCCGGTGTGGCAGACGATCACCCTGTTCAACCCGGTAGTCTATCTGATTTCGGGGTTCCGCTGGGCCTTCTTCGGGGTGTCGGATGTGCCCGTGGGCTTCAGCCTCTTGGCGATCGCTCTGTTCACTGGCCTGTGCCTTGCAGTGATCGGCTGGATCTTCCGCACCGGCTGGCGTCTGCGGTCGTGATCTTGCGCGGGCGGGGCGGCTCCCGCCCGGCGCGCCTGCATTGAAATGCATCCCCGCCCGTTGGGCCCGGCGCCGCCCCCTCCCTGAGGGGGCGGCGCGGTTGCGTTCGGACGCAGGACGGGCGTCATGTCCTCAGCCGGAAATGCGCGGGGCGCGTCGCCAGACGTTGCATAATTACCCGCCGGATGCCGCCAAAGGTAACATCGCAAGAATTCCTCCGTGCCGATACCTTGTTTCCGGGGGGTGGGCATTCTACATCGGCGCCATGAGTATCAGATTGCCCTTCAAGAAACGCCCGCCCACCGTGGCGGTTGTGCGCCTCTCCGGAGCCATCGGCATGACCGGCCGTGGCAGCCTCAATGACACCACATTGGCGCCGGTGCTGGAGCGCGCGTTCAAGAAGGGCAAGCCCAAAGCCGTGGCGCTTGAGATCAACTCTCCGGGTGGCAGCCCTGTGCAAAGCGCGCTGATCGGGGCCCGCATTCGCCGTTTGGCCGAGGAGCACGACGTCCCGGTTATCGCTTTTGTCGAGGATGTGGCGGCGTCGGGCGGCTATTGGCTGGCGGCAGCCGCGGACGAGATTTTCGCCGATGCCAGCTCTGTTGTGGGATCCATCGGAGTGATCTCTTCCGGATTTGGGGCGCATGTGTTCCTGGATCGTCAGGGATTGGAGCGGCGGGTTCACACGGCAGGTGAGAGCAAGAGCATGCTCGACCCATTCCGACCGGAAAACGAAGAGGATGTGGCGCGCCTGAAGGTGCTGCTGAATGACATCCATACGAATTTCATCGACCACGTGACCGAACGGCGCGGGCAGAAACTGTCGGGTGAGGAGAAGCTCTTCACCGGCGAAGTCTGGCTGGCGCGACGCGCTGAGGCGCTGGGTCTGATCGATGGGATCGGTCACTTGAACCCCGTGCTGGAGGCGCGCTTTGGCAAGAAGGTTCGCCTGCGCCGCTATGGTGTCAAAAAACCGTTCCTGAGCCGCTTTGGCCTGTCGCTGGCCAATGATGCGCTTGGGGCGGTCGAGGAACGCGCGCAGTTCGCGCGGTTTGGCCTCTGACGTGATTTTCAAGATTGTATCCTTGTTTCTAGTGGCCATGGCCGTCCTGGCCATGTTCGGACGTTTGCGTTTCCCGGGACAAAAGAAACTCAAATCAGCCCGCTGCCCGTCCTGTGGACGTTTCAGGATCGGCAAAAGCGGCTGTGACTGTGGACGAGGAGGTCCCAAGACATGATGCCCTGGCTGTTTTCTGCCCTAGGCCTGGTAATCCTGTTGCTGGCGGGTGATGCGCTGGTGCGTGGTGCCGTGAACCTGAGCCTGCGGATTGGTATCCCCGCGCTGATCGTCAGCCTGACCATCGTTGCTCTTGGCACATCTGCGCCGGAACTGCTGATTGCGGTGCAGGCGGTACATGAGAACGCCGATGGCATCGCACTGGGCAACGTGGTGGGCTCGAACACCGCGAATATCCTGCTGGTGCTGGGGTTGCCTGCAATGATGCGCGCCCTGCACACCAGCGAGTGCAACACGCGCAAGAACTACATCTTCATGATTGCCGCGACGGTGCTGTTCATCGCGCTGGCCTTCTTTGGCACATTTACCTGGGTGTCCGGCGTGATCCTGCTGCTGGCCCTGTTTGCGGTGTTGTTTGTCGCCTTTCGCGAGGCACGAGCCCATCGCGCCGCGGGGGTCGAGGACGACCTTGAGGACATCGAGGAAGCCGATCCCAACATGCCCTACTGGCGCATCGGGATCTATCTCGTGCTCGGCTTGGCCGGGCTGCCGCTCGGGGCGGAGCTGCTGGTCGAAAACGCCACCATCATCGCCCGCATGTATGGTCTGAGCGAGACTGTGATCGGGCTGACGCTGGTGGCCATTGGCACCTCCTTGCCGGAGTTGGCAACCACGGTGATGGCGGCCCTGCGTCGTCAGGCCGATGTGGCGCTTGGCAATGTGATCGGGTCGAATATGTTCAACCTGCTGGCGATTATTGGCCTTACCACATTTATCGGGCCAATTTCAGTCGATCCTGCGTTCTTGGAGTTCGATCTGTGGGTGATGCTGGCGTCATCGCTGATCATCATCCCCTTTGTGTTCTTGCGACAGGACATCACGCGCCTCTGGGGTTTCGTTCTGACGGCGCTTTATGTGGTCTACATGTGGTTGCTGCTCTAAGTCTGGTTCAAAGCAAAACGGACTAAGGGGACGGACATGCGAGCACTGGTGACTGGCGCAGGGAAACGTCTGGGAAAAGCAATCGCGCTTGCCCTGGCCGACGACGGGTACGATGTTGCGGTGCACTATGCGTCCTCCGAGCAGGCGGCGGTGAATGTCGTCGCTGAGATCGAGGCGCGCGGGCGGCGGGCCATTGCCCTACAGGCGGACCTGTTGCAGGACGCGCAGACCGAAATGCTCCTGCCCCGCGCGGCGGAGATGTTGGGTGGGCCGATCACATGTCTCGTGAACAATGCGTCGATCTTTGAAGCCGATGATCTGGCAGGCATGACCCGTAACAGCTGGGATCGCCACATGCAGAGCAATCTGCGCGCCCCTGCGCTGCTGTTGCAGGCGCTTGCGGCTCAGGACCTGCCAGACCTCAGGGATGCAGCCGGAGAGCCGCTGTCGGCGGCCGTCGCCATCAACATGGTGGATCAGCGCGTGCGCAAGCTGACGCCGCAATTCATGAGCTACACACTTGCGAAATCCGCGCTTTGGACACTGACACAAACAGCGGCCCAAGCGTTGGCGCCGCGGATCCGTGTCAATGCCATCGGGCCGGGTCCGACACTGGCTGGCCCCCGTCAGACGCCGCAGGACTTCGCTGCGCAGCGTGGCGCCACGCCGTTGCAGCGCGGAGCGGGAGAAGCGGATATCACGGCTGCCCTG
This sequence comes from Tritonibacter scottomollicae, assembly GCF_032924845.1. NCBI lineage: Bacteria > Pseudomonadati > Pseudomonadota > Alphaproteobacteria > Rhodobacterales > Paracoccaceae > Tritonibacter > Tritonibacter scottomollicae. Next base: position 2,621,683 of record NZ_CP136704.1, on the reverse strand, counting down.
CGATATCTGGTGACGTCTCCTGCCATTACCGGCCAATTGATCTGTGTCGACGGGGGGCAACATCTGGCCTGGCAGACCCCGGATGCGCTGCTGCCGGAATAGTTCAAAATTCCGGGGTGCAGAGCGGCAATCGTGCTGAAGTCGTTCCAACTTATGCACGAGAGATGGGACCGTCACACAAGCGTTACAGAAACTCTAATACTTTCAATCATTTGCAGGGTGTATATGGAAATATTGAAAAAAATCAGCCCCTTGACGGTTCGCTTAAAATTTAGGCAATTCAGCGAAGTCGCCAAATCTAAAAGGAAATTCCAAACAAGCCCAAAGTTATCAGAGCAGTTATCCACAGGAACGGTGGATTCATCACAGCTTGAAATCCACGCCCGAAGATTGCAGCGGTGACGCCAGAATCATATGTCAGATACCATGGATGAACCCAGCGCAGAATCGCCCGGCCCTGCCGAGGTCCCCCGTACCGGCTACGGGGTAATTCAGGACTACCTGCGGACGCTCGACTCCTCGCCGGGGGTCTATCGGATGCTGGATAGCGAAAGCCGCGTGCTTTATGTCGGCAAGGCCCGCAACCTGCGCGCCCGGGTGTCGAACTATTCCCGTCCCGGTCACAGCCCGCGCATCGAAAAGATGATCTCGCTGACCGCGACGATGATGTTCCTGACCACCCGGACGGAGACTGAGGCGCTGCTGCTGGAGCAGAACCTCATCAAGCAGCTGAAGCCGAAGTACAACGTGCTGCTGCGCGATGACAAAAGCTTTCCCAATATCCTTGTCGGCAAGACCCATGACTATCCGCAGATCAAGAAGCATCGCGGCGCGCGCAAGGAGAAGGGGAGCTATTTCGGCCCCTTCGCCAGCGCCGGTGCCGTCAATCGGACGCTCAATCAGCTGCAGAAGGCGTTTCTCCTGCGTAATTGTTCCGACAGCATGTTCGAGGCCCGCTCACGTCCCTGCCTGCAATATCAGATCAAGCGCTGCTCCGGCCCTTGCGTCGGGCTGATCTCGCGTGAGGAATACGCCGAAAGCGTGCGTGATGCCGAACGCTTCCTGTCGGGCCGCTCAACCAAGATCCAGGAGGAGCTGGGCGAGCAGATGATGGCGGCCTCCGAAGCGATGGAGTTTGAGCGTGCCGCTGCCCTGCGGGATCGGATCAAGGCGCTGACGCAGGTGCAGTCGGCCCAGGGCATCAACCCGCGCGGCGTCGCCGAGGCCGATGTGATCGGCCTGCATATGGAGGCCGGGCAGGCCTGCGTGCAGGTCTTCTTCATTCGTGCCAATCAGAATTGGGGCAATCAGGACTTCTATCCGCGCGTTTCGGCGGACATGTCCCCGGCCGAGGTCATGGAGGCCTTCATCGGCCAGTTCTACGACAACAAGGATGTGCCGCGGCAGTTGATCCTGTCCGACGACATCGAGAACACCGACCTGATGAGCGAGGCCCTGGGCAACAAGGCCGACCGCAAGGTGGAGATCGTGGTGCCGCAGCGGGGCGAAAAGACCGAGCTGGTCTCTAGCGCCGTGCGCAACGCCCGCGAAAGCCTCGCCCGTCGCATGGCCGAGAGCGCCACGCAGGCGAAACTGCTGCGCGGCCTTGCGGATGCCTTTGGACTGGAGGGGCCGCCGCAACGGATCGAAGTCTACGACAACTCTCACATTCAAGGCACCAACGCGGTGGGCGGCATGATCGTGATGGGCCCCGAGGGGCTGATGAAGAACGCCTATCGCAAGTTCAACATCAAGGGCGACGAGCTGGTCCCCGGCGATGACTTCGGCATGATGAAGGAGGTTCTGAACCGCCGCTTCTCACGCCTGCTGAAGGAAGACCCGGACCGCGATAAGGGCATGTGGCCCGACCTGCTGCTGATCGATGGCGGTGCAGGGCAGGTTTCGGCGGTGGCGGAGATCATGCAGGAGCATGGGGTGATGGACATACCCATGATCGGTGTGGCCAAAGGCGTGGATCGCGACCATGGCAAGGAGGAGTTCCACCGCCCCGGCGAGAATGCCTTTGCCCTGCAGCGCAATGATCCGGTGCTCTATTTCATCCAGCGGATGCGCGACGAGGCGCACCGGTTTGCGATTGGCACGCACCGCGCCAAACGGGCCAAATCCATGGCCGCCAACCCGCTGGACGAGATCCCTGGCGTCGGCGCCCGGCGCAAGAAGGCGCTCTTGACTCATTTTGGCAGTGCCAAGGCAGTGAGCCGGGCCAATCTGTCGGATCTGAAGGCGGTCGAGGGGGTCTCGGGGGCGCTGGCGGAAACCATCTATAACTATTTTCAGGACCGCTGATGAGACCGGTTCAGGATTGTGGGGCGCTGCCCCTCAAACTCCCCGAGATATTTGGCAAAAGGTGAAGGGCCAAGTGGCGGTTCGGGACGAATTGACCCTTCCCGACCCGCGCGGCAGCCTGTAGGTATGCGCTCATGATCTGGAATTTACCCAATGTCCTCACAGTCCTGCGGTTGCTGGCGGCGCCAGCACTGGCAGTGATGTTCCTGTTCTTCTCGCGCCCGCATGCAGATTGGTTTGCGCTGATCCTGTTTGTCAGCGCGGCAGTCACTGATTGGTTCGACGGCTATCTGGCGCGCAGCTGGAAGCAGGAGACCAAGATGGGGGCGATGCTCGACCCGATCGCCGACAAGGCGATGGTGGTGATCGCGTTGATGATCCTGGTGGGCTATGCCACCTCGCATTGGACGGCTTGGCTGGTGCTGCCTGCGACGGTCATCCTGTTCCGCGAGGTCTTTGTCTCGGGCTTGCGTGAGTTCTTGGGCGACACGGCGGGCACGCTGAAGGTGACCAAGCTTGCGAAGTGGAAGACCACGGCCCAGATGATTGCCATCGCGACCTTGTTCTCTCAGGGCATCTTTGAACATCATCTCGGCATGGGTGGCTTTGGCATGGATCGCCAGATGGTGCAGGATGTGCTGTCCGGCGCGGTCGAAGATACACAGGGGCTGCGGTTTTATTACGAGGGCATGGTCTGGTCCGGTCGGCTTGGGTTGTGGCTGTTGTGGATTGCCGCTGCGCTGACGCTGATCACCGGCTTTGACTACCTGAAGAAGGCCCTGCCACACCTGAAGGAGACGCGCTGATGGAGGTTCTGTATTTCGCCTGGGTGCGCGAGCGCATCGGCCTGCCGAAAGAGCGCGTTGAGACGTCTGCCGTAACCGTTGCGGAATTGGTCGAGGAACTGAAGGCGCGCGAAGAGCGCTATGCTGCCGCCTTTGCCGACCTTTCCGCCCTGCGGGTGGCGCTGGACCAGGAGCTGGCGGAGTTTGATGCGCCGCTTGCGGGCGTACGTGAGGTGGCCTTTTTTCCACCAATGACCGGAGGCTGAGGCCATGCGGGTCGCTGTGCAGGAGGCGCCCTTCGATTTCGGTGCAGAAGCCGAGACCTTTGCCCGCGGGGCGGGGGGCGCCGGGGCCGTTGTGACGTTTACTGGCGTGGTTCGAGAGGCCGACAGCGGCGCCATGGCGTGTATGGAAATTGAGCATTACCCCGGCATGACGCAAAAGGCGCTGGAACAGATCGCAACAGAGGCGATCAGCCGCTGGGATCTGACGGATGCGCTGGTGATCCACCGCTACGGGCGGCTTGCGCCCGGCGCGCAGATCATGATGGTCGCCACCGCCGCGCGCCACCGCGTCGCCGCCTTTGATGCGGCGGAATATCTGATGGACTACCTGAAGTCCCGCGCTCCGTTCTGGAAGAAGGAAATCCTTCGGGACGGCAGCGCCGACTGGGTTGCGGCAAAGGATGCCGATGAGGACGCGCTCCGTCGCTGGTGAGACGCCGTTGCAGGCCGACCAGTGGAGAGGCGCTATGAGCCGTGACGCCCGGCCGCTTTCTATCCCAAGTTTTATATCGCTTCCTGATCCCGACGAGGGAGGCTCCCGCCCGTTGCAACTGCATTGAAAATGCAGCCGCGCCCGTTGGGCCGGGCGCCGCGCCTGCGGCGCGGCGGGGCCGACTGTGCCGAAGGGGCGTGCAAATGCTCCGGTCCTTCAATGAGGGGGCGGAATGGCTGCAATTCTCGCCTGGGGCGAGGCCAGCTTCAAAAGCTATGGGTGCGCAGCTAATCTGGCTCGATCATCATGGCACATTCGCGCCGATGCTGAGCTTAGTTCGGCGTCGGCTCTGAGGAAGCGCGCTGTATTCCATCGCGGGTCTCGGGCAGTGCGGGGGTGTCTTGGCTGAAAATGTTGATCCAGCCCGCGCCCCGGCGTTGCCAGATGGAGCTGACGAACATCACCTCCGGGCTCTGGCGGCCAGTTCGCTGAAACGACGCGCGATAGCTGAGCAGGCCGTGGCCCGCCCCCAGTGCCCGCGCCTGCAGCTCAGTAAGGTCGTAGGCCTCTACTGTGGGGCCGTGGTGTAGTTGTGCGCGGTGGTCGGCTCGATCTGCGAACCCGCTCGAATAGACCCCGAGAAAACTATGGCAGAGCAGGGCGGCATCAGCATCGGCATCCCCCCGGACCAGCGCGTCCCAGACTGCCCGCTCACAGGCGGATAGCTCTTGCCGCAGCACATCGGGGTCCTGAAGAGCGACCACGCGGGTCAGCCCGCGCCATGCAGCTGATTGCGCAGCTCTTCCGCCTCGTGACGCGCCTCGCGCAGCCCATCCATGGCGGCGCGCAGCTCGGCCTCGGTCTGGCTCAGCTGGTTGGTCAGTTCAGCTTCGCGCTGCTGCAGGTAGGTGATCGCCTGATCGCGGGTCTCTTCCGCCTCGTGCAGCTCCTGGCTCATGCGGTCCAGATCGGCCACGTCGCTCTGCCGCACACGGGTAAAGCGATGCATGAGCCAATTGGCAAACCATCCCATCGCAAAGGCGACAAAGAGGATGATGGCTGTCGTGAGGATGAACTCTGTTCTGTTCATTATCCGTCGGTCTCCTCGTTGGTGCCGGCGTCAGTGGAATCGGCTTCGGCGTCGTCAGACTCTGCCGTATCGTCTGTCTCTGGGGCTGCGTCGCCGCCGCTGGCCTCGGGCAGTTCGCTTTCAATCAGGCGGAACTCGATGCGGCGGTTTGCCTCTCGGCCCTCTTCGGTGTCATTTGTGGCGATAGGGGTGTCTTCGCCATAGCCCTTGGCGACAAAGCTACCGGTCAGAATGCGCCGGGCGCGCAGTGCGTTCAGCACCGATTGCGCCCGTGCCTGGCTGAGGTTCTGGTTCATTTCCTCGCGGCCCTGACTGTCGGTGTGGCCCTGGATTTCCAACGGGATTTCGCCACATTGCTGCAACAGCTTGGCGATCTTGTCGATCACGCGGGCGCTGTCGGCGGCGACGGTGGCAGAGCCCGGTTCGAATGCGATCTTGTCCGCCCGCTGGATCGCGGCCAGTTCGGCCTCGCAGAGGGCGGGTGCCATCAACCGGTCTTCTGGCTCGGGAGGCGCCTCATAGGTGATGTCCAGCTCGTAATCCTCGGCCTCGCCCAGCTTGGCCGACAGCATGCGCGAAATCTCGGCGCTGGCGTTTTCCAGATGGGTCATGCCGCGCACGGTCACCAGATCCGGTGTCACGGTGACTGCGCCACGTTCCAGCTGTGCCAGCGCATCCAGTGCGGCCAGCACGCGGATCGGCCAGGCAGCTGGCAAATCGGGCACGTTGCGGGTGGCCAGATGGATGGCACCGGTGCCAAACCGGGCCTTCGCGTAGCTGTCAACGGTGCGCCGCTGGGCATCATCGCTCAGTCGCCCGCGCAGCTGTACCTGTCCTTCGGGGCTGAGGGTGGCGGAAAACTCCGGGGTGGCATCGGATGTCTGTTCCTCGGGTTCCGGCAGCACGGCGTGCAGCACGAAGACCTGCGGCAATGCATTCTCCAGCTCGCCCACCACATGGTCGAACCTTGCTTGCGCCGTGCCTTGTGCGGCCACCAGCGTCACCTCGCCGTTGGAGTAGGTGATCGAGCCCTGACCGAGCTCTTTGAGTGCCGAAAGGCCGACCTCAACTGCACGAGACCAACTGGCCGACGGGACGCCAAGGCCAATGGTGCATTCTGTCTCCACCCGCAATTCGGCGTCTTTTGCGGCTTTCAGAATACGGCGACGGCTGTCTTCGCTCTCGGCCGAACAGGCGTCAAAACGCCCCCCTTGCGGGCCGAGGACATAGCGCAGGGTGAACGGAGAGATGACCGGGCGCGGGGCGGCGATATCAAGTGTGACATGCACATTCGGGGGCAGCATCCGGTTCAGCTCGGTTTCCAGCTGTTCCTTTGCCTCTGGGCTGTCCGCAATGGCGGTGATGCGCACCGCGCCCGCCTCGACCGAGATCTTGGTCCGCGGCAAAAGCGCCAGTGCCTTCAATGCATAGGCCATCGCGTCGGCCCAGCCTTTGGGCATCGGATGGTCGGCTGTTTCGACAAAATCGGTGACCTGCGGAGTGCCGCGAATGGCGCTCAGGCGCTTGATCAGCGTGGCGTGATTGCTGGCGGCAGGGATCAGGCCGATGATTGAAATGCCTGCATCGTTGCGCAGGATTTCGGTCGAAAACCGGGGCGGCGCGATGCCCTTCGATGGGGTGATTTCCATCATGTCGATGATCCGCGTCGCGTCGACCACTGCACCCACACGCGAAATCGCAGTAAATCGCTTGGCCTCGTCCGGGGCCACGCCTGAAAGCTCTACCCGCAACCCATCCGCGACCACTTCGGCCCAGGACAGTCCGGCCTCGTCGAGGGTGCGGCGGACCACGATTTCCGAATTGTCCTCCAGTGCGGTCGCTGCAAACCCCGCCACCACCAGACTAAGACCGGCTGCACCGGCAAAAGCGGCGGTAGAGAGCAGAAGCGAAGATAAGCGCATGAGGTAAGGAATTCCGGCAGTTTTGATGTTAACGGTCTTACAAGGGCACCCGCGAGGGATCAATCACAAGGCAGCGCGCAGTCAGGCAAACAGAGCCAGACCAAGGAATATGAGCGGAATCAAGCCGGTGTCACGGTTGAGGCGAAACAGGGAAAGCAACCTGTCGTTGTTTTCCGCATCAAAGGCGCGCAACTGCCACGTCATGTGCCAGCCCATCGCCCATGGGGCACAAAGTGCCAGAGCAAGCGCCAGAACCGATCCTGCGGGCTGCACCGCCATGAGGATTGCCAGTCCCATCAGGCTGACGGTGGCCACGATAAAGCGGCGCAGCCAGGTCGGAGAGCGCTCCCCAAACAGCCGCGCGGTGGATTTTACCCCGATCAACGCGTCGTCCTCGGTGTCCTGATGGGCATAAATGGTGTCATAAAACAGCGTCCACGCCATGCCCGCCACATACAGCACCACCGCAGGCCACTCCAAGCGACCACTATGGGCAACCCAAGTCAGCATCGCGCCCCAGTTGAAGGCCAGGCCAAGGAAGATCTGCGGCCACCAGGTAAAGCGCTTGGCAAAGGGGTAAATCGCCACCGGGAACAGCGCGAGGATGCCCATGGCAATGGCAGCCTGATTGAAGGTCAAAAGTATGCCGAAGGCCAGCAGACACTGCAGTGCCATCCAAGTCAGAGCGCCCTTTACGGAGACCTGGCCGGAGGGAATGGGGCGAGAGCGCGTGCGCTCCACCCCGCCATCGATGTCGCGGTCGGTGATGTCATTCCATGTACACCCCGCCCCGCGCATCAGCCACGCACCCAGTCCGCAGCCGACAAAGATCCACAAATCCTCCCAGCGCGGATTCTGCCCTGCGATCATGGCCAGCGCCAGCCCCCACAAACAGGGCAGCAACAACAGCCAGGTGCCGATAGGGCGGTCGGCGCGGCTCAGGCGCAGATAGGGGCGGGTCCACGCTGGGGCATAGATGTCGACCCAATTGTCTTTTACCGCATCCGCGACACGTCCATCTGGTGTTGGCGACTGGCCTTGCATATGTAGGACCTCATGAATGCTAAAGTCAGACTGTATGTAGATCACCCCTTGGGGGCAGGGCAAACGGTTCCTCTGGACCGCGATCAGGCGCATTATCTCTTTGGGGTGATGCGGCTGGCCGTTGGCGCGCGGGTGGCGCTGTTCAACGGGCGCGACGGGGAATGGCAGGCCGAGGTGGCCGAGGCGAGCAAGCGCAGCGGCGTGTTGAGCTGTGTGGAACAGTCCAAACCCTTGCAGGTGCCGCCCGACCTCTGGCTGATCTTTGCGCCGATCAAGAAGGCACGCACGGATTTCATCGTCGAGAAGGCCGCCGAGATGGGGGCTGCGCGAATCTTGCCGGTGGGGACAGAGTTCACCAATTCCGAACGAATCCGCCAAGACCGCCTGCAGGCCCACGCGGTGGAGGCCGCAGAGCAATGCGGCGGCACCTATGTACCAGAGGTCGCGGATCTGCAGAAGCTCTCCGGCCTGCTGGATCACTGGCCCGCCGAACGTCAGCTGATGTTCTGTGACGAGGCCGAGGTGGGGCAGCAGTTGTTTCTGGATGTGACACAGGGCGAAGGTCAGGCCTGGGCGATTCTCATCGGGCCGGAGGGCGGGTTCTCGCCCGCCGAACGCAAGCGCCTGCACGGAATGGCACAATCGCATGTGGTCAGTCTCGGCCCGCGCATCCTGCGGGCGGATACCGCCGCAGTGGCCGCGATGACCCTGTGGCAACAGAAACTCGGAGACTGGTAAGATGTGGCGCGCCGCAGAGCCTTCTGACCTCGGTTGGATCGAGGCACTGCTGTTTGCCCATATCGAAGGGTCGATGTTCCTGATCGGCAACCTGCGTACCCACGGGTTTACGTCGAGCCATCCCAATGGGCTGACCCTCTGGGCGCGGGAGGGGCGGGACGGGGTGTTTGGCATCACCAACGCAGGCTCGGTCCTGATGATGGCGCCGGGCTCTACGCCAGAAGACTGGCATGCTGCGGGCCAGCTATTGTGCGGGCGCGACGTGACGGCGGTGCTGGGCAATGCCGCGCAGGTGCGGGGTTTTCTGGCCGCCAATGGCCTGCAGGATCATCCACGCCAGCTGGACAGCGATGATCCGGGCTTTGTGCTCGACATGGCGGATCTGCAAGTCGAGGTCCGCGCCGGCGAGGACATCATCCCTCTGGGAGATGCGCCGCGCGCCCTGGTCGAGGAGTGGCGCACTGCCTATGAGATCGAGGCGCTGAACATGGCACCGGAGGCCGCCCGCAAAAAGGCCGCGAAAGATATCGCGACCTTCATTGCCAATGACAGCCACCGGGTGTTGCTGGCAGAGGGGCAGCCGGTGGCAATGAGTGGTTACAACACCGCGTTTGACGAGGCGGTGCAGGTGGGCGGGGTCTACACGCCGCCTGCGTTGCGCGGAAAAGGCTACGCGCGCCGCGTCGTCGGTCGGCATATGGCGCAGGTGCGCGCTCGCGGCGCGAGGCAAGCGGTGCTCTTTGCCGCCAGCGCAGCCGCCGCGCGTGCCTATACCGCCGTTGGCTTCTGCCCGGCAGGGACATTTGCATTGGTTCTGTTTTCCAAGCCTGCGCAGATACGCGCAGCCTCTGTGGAGGGACGCACATGAATTTTATCCGACCGGAGGCGCGCGCTGCATTGTGGCGCTGGCGAGAACTTCTGGGAGCTTTGGCTCTGTTGGCGCTGGGGCTGCGCTGGGCGCTTGGTGGGGTTGGTTTTATCCAGATGACCGGCTGGGCCTGTGTCGCGCTAGCGGTGATTCTCGGCGTGGTCGGTGCGCAGAGGATGCGCTTCCGGCTCGGCTCAGGTGGGCCGGGGGTGGTGCAGGTCACCGAAGGCCAAATCAGCTATTTCGGGCCTCTTACTGGCGGTGCGGTCGCCCGTTCAGAGATCGAAACGCTACGGCTCGATCATACCGCACGGCCCTCGCACTGGGTGCTGGAGCAGCCCGGTCAGCCGCCGCTGGCAATCCCGGTCACGGCGACCGGAGCGGAGGCGCTGTTTGATGTCTTTGCCAGCCTGCCGGGGTTGAAAACAGAACGCATGCTGAGTGAACTACATCACAAAGGTCCTCACCAGGTCGTGATATGGCAGAGATCACCGGAGCCGCGCAGCCTGCACCGCCTGCATTGACACCGGGCGCGTTTCGCAGCACCAGTTTAACCTCGGGCTTCGGGCCCTTTGTCAGAAATGCCACGCCTGCCTTTGGCGGCGACCTACGAAGGGGGCCTACCCATGTCCATTCCCCAGTCCGGCGGCGGACCGATCGAAAGCCATGCGCAGCTGGCGGAATATATGGAAGCTGGCTGCAAGCCCAGCGATGACTGGCGCATCGGCACCGAGCACGAGAAATTCGGCTACTGCAAGGACACGCTGGCGCCGCTGCCTTATGCGGGGAAACGCTCCATCCAGGCCGTTCTGGAAGGCCTGCGCGACCGTCATGGCTGGGATCCGGTCACCGAGGGCGACAAGCTGATTGGCCTGACCAAGGGTATGGGCAATGTCAGCCTGGAGCCGGGTGGCGCGCTTGAACTGTCGGGCGCACCGCTGGAGACCATTCACGAGACCTGTGACGAGGTGAACACTCACCTGCGCGAGGTGAAGGACATCGCCGATGAGATCGGTGTCGGCTTCATCGGTCTGGGCGCGGCTCCGATCTGGCAGCATGACGAAATGCCGCTGATGCCCAAGGGGCGCTACAAGCTGATGAACGACTACATGGAGCGCGTCGGCACCATGGGGCGGTCGATGATGCGCCGCACCTGCACGGTGCAGGTGAACCTCGATTTCGCCTCCGAGGCGGACATGGTGCAGAAACTGCGCGTGGCGCTTGCGCTACAGCCGGTGGCCACGGCGCTCTTTGCCAATTCGCCTTTCTTCGAGGGCAAGCCCAACGGCATGAAATCCTGGCGCAGCCACATCTGGCGGCATCTGGATGATGCCCGCACCGGCATGCTGCCGTTTGTCTTTGAGGACGGCATGGGGTTCGAGCGCTACGCCGACTATGCCCTCGATGTGCCGATGTATTTTGTCTATCGCGACGGCAAATACATCGACGCGCTGGGCCAGTCCTTCCGTGACTTCCTGAAAGGCCAGCTGCCGGCACTGCCGGGTGAAACGCCGACGCTGAGCGATTGGGCCGATCACCTGACCACCGCCTTTCCGGAGGCACGGATCAAGAAATACATGGAGATGCGCGGCGCCGATGGTGGCCCCTGGCGCAGGCTCTGTGCGTTGCCGGCGTTCTGGGTCGGTCTGATGTATGACCAGAGCGCACTGGATGCGGCCTGGGATCTGGTCAAGGGCTGGGATGCGGAAACCCGCGAGGCGCTCCGCGTGCAGGCCGCCATCGGCGGGCTGCAGGCCGAGGTCGGCGATGTGAAAATGCACGACCTGGCCCGGGAGGTGCTCGCCATCGCCGAGGGCGGCCTCAAGGCGCGGGCCCGTCAGGGGGCCGGTGGACTGGTGCCGGACGAGACCCATTTCCTCAATGCGCTGAAGGAAAGTGTCGAGAGCGGCAAGGTTCCGGCAGACGAGCTGCTCGAGCGTTACAACGGTGACTGGAACGGCGATCTGAGCCGCATCTACGCCGACTACAGCTACTGAGGGACCGCGTCAGCCGGACCGCGCAGTCAGACCGAGAAGGGGGCGCCGCTGAGACGCCCCTTTTTGCTGCGCGCTGGGGAAGTGCGGCGCCCGCGAGGCGTGTGGGCGCCGTGAGGGTGGCTGGCGCGCAGATTGCGATCCTGATGCGCGCGGCGGATCTTTCCCCGCAGCCTGCGCTTGCCCGCTGTTCACCGGCGCCTTAAACGCGCGTCTTCACACGCTCCGAAAGGTACTGTCATGGGCAATTTCTTTATCTCTGCATTTGAAAAACTTGTTGGTCTTGTTGTTGTGCTGCTGCTGCTCGCGGTGGCGGTGGGCGCGGTTTTCGCCCTGTTGGAGCCGATGGGTGGTGGTCTTCTGCCGGCGCTTCTGGTGCTGGTCGGCGGCTCGCTCTACGTCATCCTGATCGGCGGTTCGCTGTATCTGGCGCTGGGGATCTACAACAACACCAAGCGCACGGCCGAAGCGGTCGAGCGTCTGGCCGCAAAGTAAGTCGCATCCCGAGCGGTGCGGCACCTGAGATCTAAACGACAAACCGGCGGCAGAAATCTCTGCCGCCGGTTTTTATTTGTGAGCCGTGAGTGGCGGGCAGCAATTACTGCAGCAGTTCGGCCGGTTCGGCGCCTTCGATTTCGTCCCAGTTCACATCGGCCTTCTCAATGTAGCCCGGGATGTCGGTGACCCAGCGTTCCTGAATGTCCTTGGACAGGTTCAGATACAGCACGTCATCGACGATCTTCCACTGGTTCGGGTCGCCATCGAACTTGAAGCCCATCGCGGCACCAAAGGCGCAATAGCCGCCATAGGCCGGGACATAAGCTTCCGGGTTGGCCTCGAACAGCGCCTTGTTCTCTTCGGACGCGAACCAATAGGTGGCCTCGTCATGAGTGGTGGTCAGCTTGTAGCTGCCCTTGTTTGCCTCGCCTTCGGTGAAATAGGCCACCGGGTCGTAGCCCTGCATCGCGAGGCCGGTGGAGGAGGCGTTGATCTCGACACCTGCTGCCAGTGCGGACGTTGCCAGGGCAACGGAGAGGGCGATGCCGCCCAGGAAAGAAGTGGTCTTGGTCATCGGTTTGAACCTTTCAATCAGCCCGGGCGAAAATGCACCCGGTGTGGAGGGGGACTATGAACAGATGTTCGAAATCCGGACTTGGTGTGGTGGGTGAGTGCCGCCACGATGCTGATCTGGGGAGGCCGCGCATCACATGCAAAACAACTCCTTTTGTCTGTGCAGAAACGCGGAATACCCCTGCGCAGGTGCGGTGAAACGATCCCGTGAGCCAAATGTGAAACGCCCCGCCGGATGGGGCGGGGCGTTTGAATTCAACAGGTTGTTCGGGATTCGGGTCGCGCTACTTCTGACCGATCTTTGGCTCGGTGCCAGCGCGCAGCCGTGCGATATTGTCCTTGTGGCGCCACAGGATCACTGCCGCGAGAGCAACGGCGAGAAATATGACAGGCTGGTAGCCGAGCAACAGACACCACAGCGGAGCGCTCACCGCCGCTGTCAGCGCGGCCAGCGAGGACATCCGGCGCAGCAGCGCCATGGCCAGCCATGTCAGACAGCAGGCGATGCCGACGGGCCAGGCGAGCGCCAGCATCAGCCCGAGGAAGGTCGCCACCCCCTTGCCGCCTTTGAACCCCAGCCAGACCGGAAAGCAATGGCCAACAAAGGCCAGAAGCCCGGCCAGCTGTGCCGCATCCTCGCCCGCCAGATCTCCGGCCAGCGCGCGCGCCAGCAGGACTGCCACGGCGCCCTTGCCGCCATCAAGGATCAGCGTCGCCGCCGCCGCTGCCTTGCTGCCGGTGCGCAGCACATTGGTGGTGCCAATATTGCCCGATCCGATCTCGCGCAGATTGCCAAGACCAAAGGTCTTGGTGACCACCATGCCAAAGGGGATGGAGCCGAGAAGATAGCCGAGTGCGCCCCATAGGAGCAGGAGCGGCAGGGCGGTCTCGATCACGGGCAGCATCAGTTGTCCTTTCGGTAGACGGGTTCACCCGCAACATAGGTCGCCAGCACCCGACCTTGCAGACGCTGGGTGTCAAAGGGCGTGTTCTTGGATTTCGACTGCAACTTGAACCGGTCCAGCACCAGCGGCGCGTCCGGGTCAAACAACACCAGATCCGCGGGCGCGCCGTCGCTCAGACGCCCGGAGGCAAGGCCAAGCCGCTTGGCCGGGTTCAGCGACATGGCGCGGAACAGGGTTGGCAGGTCCAAAAGCTCCGCATGATAGAGCCGCAGGGCCGCGGGCAGCAGCGTTTCCAGCGCCACCGCACCTGCGGCGGCTTCTTCAAACGGCAGACGCTTGCTCTCTTCGTCTTGCGGCGTGTGCATCGAGGAGATCACGTCGACCAATCCGGTCCGCACCGCCTCCACCACTGCAAGGCGGTCGTCCTCGGAGCGCAAGGGCGGCTTCACCTTGAAGAAGGTGCGGTAGTCGGCCACGTCCAGCTCGTTCAAGGTCAGATGGTGGATCGAGGTGCCAGCGGTGATGTCGAGCCCGTTGGCCTTGGCCCGTTCCAGCGCGGGCAGGGCGCGGGCGGTGGTGATCTGGTCGGCATGGTAGGCGGCACCGGTCATCTCCAGCAATGCGATGTCGCGGTCCAGCCCCATGCGTTCGGCCATCGGCGACACCGAGGGCAGCCCTCGGAGGGCGGCGAACTTGCCGGAGGTCGCGGCGGCGCCTGCGGACAGGCCCGGCTCCTGCGGATGGGCCATGACCAGCGCGCCGAGGCTGCGCGCATAGGTCAGCGCGCGCGAGAACACCTTGGTGCTGGTCACCACATGATCGCAGTCGGTAAAGGCCACGGCACCTGCATCCATCAGCAGGCCGATCTCGGTCATCTCGCGCCCGTCGCGACCCTTGGTCAGCGCGGCCATCGGCAGCACATTCACTGGCGCGTCGACCTGAGCGCGGCGGGTGACGAACTCCAGCGTCTCGGGGCTGTCGATGCACGGGGTGGTGTCGGGACGGGTCACGATGGTGGTGACGCCGCCCGCCGCTGCCGCAAGCCCTGCGGACTTATAGCTTTCCTTGTGCCGCTCGCCCGGCTCGCAAACCTTGACGCCAATGTCGACGATCCCCGGCGCAAGGCATTTGCCGCCGCAGTCCACCACCTGCACATCAGCCGCCGCGAGGCCATGGGCGGCGAGGATCGTCTCCACACCCTCGTCGCCGTTGGTCCGGGCAACGATCTGGCCGTGCCGTGTGAGAAGGCTGCCAAGATCATCTGTCCCCGCCTCCGGATCGATCAGGCGCGCATTGATGAAGAGAGTGGACATCTATCGGTTTCTCCGTTGTCGCGGGTATTGAGCCTTCGCCTGAATATCGCACAAAAGCCGGTAGACCTTATGGCCTTCGGAAATGCGTTCAAACCCGATTTTAAACGATACCTCTTGACCATCGCGTCTATCGACCCCGGTGGCGAAGTACACTGTTTGCAGAGCGCCATCGACAAGCGCAATCTCGTTTTCCGTCGATATGGGGTACGTGTCCAGCCGTCTGTGCAAAAGCGGAACCGCGGTTGCGATCATGGCGCGTTTCTGGGTCAGCGTGTACCAAGTGTATTTTTGCAGGTAGGGCGGCCAAACAGTCGCGCCCGCAATCATACTGAGCCCGGCAGCGAGGAAAGGCAGCCCGAGCATCCATAAAAGCACCTTGTCCATAGATACCATGATCGTGATCGTGAACCAGGCGCTACCTGAGAAGACCAATCCAAAGACGAACATCGTGATGGTGCGCGCGGCCAGTGTGAAACCGGGCACCGGCTGTCCCTGCCAAGGAACGGTTTCGCCCGGCTCAAGAATGCCGTCCCATCCATCGCGCGCCGTCATCAAATGCCTCCCCCAAATGTCGCAAGGCGACCGATCAGGCGGGCCTGGAGCTGAGAGACACCAGTGCCCAGACGCCTCCGGGTGGCCGGCATCAGGTCTGAGAGAAATAACCGGCGATATATGATGGCATGGCCGCAGGAGGCCGGGCTGGTATCAGTCATCTCCGCCTCACCGAAGCAGAAGAAAAAGAACCAGCGCAAGCAACAGTCCCATCACGATTGCAAAAAGCGTACTGCCTATACGCCGGGCCCGGTTGCGGGCCTCGCGCGGGGCGACGCGCAGCTTGGGTTGGGCAGCGTCACTTCGCAGCGACGTTCCCGCGCTCCAGTCGGTCCGGGATTCCCCAAGACGCGCTACCAGTGTCAGGCTGTCGGCCGGTGTCAGCCGGGTCTCCGCGCCATCAAACGCGCGGGCGCGCAGCACCAGCACCCAGCCCGTGATCCCGTCAAGCGCCATGCCATGCTCGGACAGATCCGCCTCGGGCACGCCGAGCCCCTCGCGCAGATATCCCAGCAATCCCAGCCCTTCGAGATCCTCAACCGGGAAGATTTCGGCCTGCTCCATGTCGAGCTCCGCAAGGCCCAGCACCTGCGCCAGCGCACCGTCTTCCTCGCGCAGGAACCGGGCCTGCTCGGCGGGCATGTCGAGGGCAAAGACCAGCACCTGATCGCGCGCGCCTTTCGGGATTTCGATCACATCCACCATCGCTCAGGAGGCCTCCGCCTGCCGGGCACTGCGCAGGTTGCGGGCCAGCAGGTCCATCGCGGCCATGCGTACGGCGACGCCCATTTCCACCTGCTCCTGGATGACGGAGCGTTTGATGTCGTCGGCGATGGTGCCGTCGATCTCGACACCGCGATTCATCGGGCCGGGGTGCATGACGATGGCGTCCGGTTTCGCCTGTGCCAGCTTGTCGGCATCCAGGCCGTAGCGGTAGAAATACTCGCGTTCGGACGGGATAAAGCCGCCGTCCATCCGTTCCTTTTGCAGGCGCAGCATCATGACCACATCGACGTCCTTCAGGCCTTCGTGCATGTCGTCGTAGATCTCCGCGCCGAATTCGGCAAATTGCTGCGGTACCAGCGTCGGCGGGCCGATCAGGCGGATGCGGTTCTCCATCTTGCCCAGCAGGATCAGGTTCGAGCGCGCCACGCGGCTGTGCGCGATGTCGCCGCAGATGGCGATATTGAGCCGGTGCAGCCGCCCCTTGGCGCGCCGGATCGTCAGCGCATCCAGCAGGGCCTGGGTCGGGTGCTCGTGGCGGCCATCACCGGCGTTCAGCACCGCGCAGTTCACCTTCTGCGCCAACAGATCCACTGCGCCGGAATGCGGATGGCGCACCACCAGCAGATCCGGGTGCATCGCATTCAGCGTCATCGCCGTATCGATCAGCGTTTCGCCCTTTTTGATCGAGGAGGCCTGCATCGCCATGTTCATCACATCGGCGCCAAGACGTTTTCCCGCCAGCTCGAAACTGGCCTGCGTGCGGGTGGAGTTCTCGAAGAACATATTGACCTGGGTAAGCCCCGCCAGCGCATCAGAGTGCTTTTCCGTCTGGCGGTTCAGCGTCACGTAATCATCGGCCAGATCCAGAATGGCGGTGATCTCATGCGGGCGAAGCGGCTCTATCCCGAGGAGGTGGGGCTGGTCGAAAGAGGGGGGCTGCATGGGCGAACTCCGCGCTGTTTCGGCCCTTATAGGAGGGCGGCGCTTTTGGGGCAAGCGGTGGGCGCGCTCGCCGACCAGCGCGGAGTGTGGCGGAGGGTGGGATTTGGATATTTGCAGGAAGCTGAAAGCGTTAAAGGGGCGTTTTCCTTTGTGACGCAGGGGGCTACTGTAGCCGGATGGAATCGGAGCTGGATTATTGGGGCGCCAAGGCGCTGTTGGATTGGCAGGTGGAGCTTGGCGCCACCGAGGCCATGCTTGACGCGCCCATTGATCGCTACGGGTTGCAGGATCAAAAACCCAAGCCTGCGCGCGCCAGCGATGCGCCGCCCCCTCCGGTGCGGCCAAAGAAAATCGACCCGATTGCCGAGGCAACCAAGGCCGCGCGCGCCGCAGATGCGCTGCCCAGCCTGCGCGCGGCGATGGAGGCATTCGAGCATTGCGACCTGAAGCGCGGCGCGCGCAATCTGGTGTTTGCGGACGGTCAGGCAGGCGCGCGGGTGATGATCATCGGCGAGGCGCCGGGGCGGGACGAGGATCTGGAGGGCAAGCCCTTCGTGGGCCGTGCCGGGCAGCTTTTGGACAAGATGCTGACGGCCATCGACCTCAGCCGTGACAAGAACGTCTATATCACCAATGTGCTGCCTTGGCGGCCGCCGCAGAACCGCGACCCGCTGCCAGCGGAAATCGCCATGCTGGTGCCCTTCGTCGAGCGTCACGTGGCGCTGGCGCAGCCGGATGTGCTTGTTTTGATGGGCAATATCTCCTGTCAGGCAGTGCTGGGCAAACGCGGTATCACCCGCCTGCGCGGCACTTGGGCTGAGGCATGGGGCAAGCCGGTGTTGCCGATGTTCCACCCCGCCTACCTGCTGCGGCAAGCACCGGCAAAGCGGCAGGCCTGGGCGGATCTGCTGGAGTTGCGCGCCCGTCTCAACAGTCTGAACTGATCCTTGCGGCCCGATCCCTAGAAAAGGACCCACGCCCATGAAAATCCTCGCGTTTTCCGACCTGCATCTGGTCGAGGAGCTGGCCGCCGATCTGGTCTCGGCCAGTGTCGAGGCTGATCTGGTGATTGGCGCCGGGGATTTTTGCAACACGCGGCAGGGGTTACCACGTGCGATGGAGATGCTGGCCGGCATCGCCGCACCGATGGTGGTGGTGCCCGGCAATGCCGAAAGCGCCGAGGAGCTGCGCGGCTGTGCGCTGGCCTCGATGACCGTTCTGCACGGGCAGGGCGCCGAGGTGGAGGGGCTGCGGATCTTTGGCCTTGGTGGCGGTATTCCGGAAACGCCCTTTGGCGACTGGTCCTTTGATCTGTCGGACCGGGCGGCGGCGCGCGAACTGGCGCAGGCGGGCGAGATCGACCTGTTGGTGACCCACTCGCCGCCCAAAGGGGCGGGCGATACCACCTCTGCGGGGTTGTCGATCGGGTCCGACAGCATTCGCGCCGCCATCGAGACTCTGCAGCCCAAGCTGGCCGTCTATGGCCATGTGCATGACTGCTGGGGGTATCGCGGCCAGATCGGTGCCACGCAATGCGCCAACCTCGGCCCGACGCCGAACTGGTTCGAGGTTGCGCCATGATCGCGCTGTCGACGCTGGTGGCCTTCGTCCCGGCTGCCCTCGCGCTCAATATTACCCCCGGAGCGGACATGATGTTCTGCCTGGGTCAGGGGTTGAAATCCGGCCCGCGCCCGGCCGTGGCCGCCAGTCTCGGCGTGGCGGCGGGCGGCATGGTGCATGTGGCGCTGGCGGGTCTTGGGGTGGCTGCCGTGGTCGCGACGCAACCGGGGTTGTTCGACATCATCCGCTGGGTCGGTGTGGCCTATCTTCTTTATCTGGCGTGGGGTGCGATCATGCATCCGGGTGGACCCGAGGCCCCGGGGCAGGCGGTGCCAGCCAGACGTGCATTCCGCGCCGGGTTGATGGTCAGCCTCACCAATCCGAAGGTGATCCTGTTTGTGCTGGCCTTCGTGCCGCAATTCATCCACCCCGAGGCCGGATCGGTTCTGGGGCAGTTTCTGATCTTCGGGGCCATCATCGGATTGGGCGGCGTGCTGATCAACGGCGGCGTGGGTGTCTTTGCCGGCCGCGCCCGCAGCCTGTTTGCTGGCGGTGGCGCTGCCGCGCGCTGGATGAGCCGCATCACCGGCGGCATATTTGCAGGCCTCGCCCTGAGGCTCGCGTTCTTGGAAAGGGCCTGACAGCCATGTCCCGTATCGACGACAGCAAGGACTTCATCCCGGTCCGTATTGCCATTCTCACCGTTTCCGACAGCCGCAGTCTTGACGAGGATCGCTCCGGTCAGGTGTTGGTGGACCGGCTGCAGGCGGCGGGTCACAGCCTTGCAGATCGCAAGATCCTGCCGGACGAGCGGGACGAGATCGCAGGCCAGCTGCGCGCTTGGTGTGCTGACCCGCAGATTGATGTGGTGATATCCACCGGCGGCACCGGGCTGACAGGGCGCGATGTGACCGTGGAGGCGCACCGTGATGTCTATGAGAAGGAAATCGATGCCTTTGGCACCGTGTTCACCATCGTGTCGATGCAGAAAATCGGCACCTCGGCGGTGCAAAGCCGTGCCACGGGGGGCGTCTCACAGGGCACCTATCTCTTTGCATTGCCCGGCAGCCCCGGCGCCTGCAAGGACGCCTGGGACGAGATCCTGCTCAAACAGCTCGATTTCCGTCACCGTCCCTGTAATTTCGTCGAAATAATGCCCAGGCTTGACGAACATTTGCGACGGAAGTGATCCGGTGGCACGTATAAAGACGTAGTATAGACAAACCGTGCTATGGTCGCATGTGGCTCCGTGACCTCAGGCCAAGGCGAACGGAAGAGGATTTTCTATGCGATTTCTGCGACATAGCGTGATGGGATTGTTCCTGCTCGGACTGGCGGCAGCGCTGGCGCTGTTCGCGGTGCAGATGATCACATCCGCCGTGCAGCAGAGCCTGTCCGAGGAACGCCGTGCACCGCCCGCGCGCGAGCGTGTTTTTGCGGTCAATGTGGTCACTGCGACATTGGGATCAGAACGTCCAGAGTTGGTGGGGTTTGGCCGTGTCGAAAGCCGCCGCACGCTGGAGCTGCGGTCGGCCGTGTCCGGTCGGGTGATCGGGCTGGCGGATGGGTTCCAAGACGGCGGCAGAGTGTCCGCAGGCGATATTCTGGTGGAGATCGACAAGGCGGATGCCCGTGCTGCGCTGGAGCGGGCCGAGGCGGACCGAATGGATGCACAGGCCGAAAGCCGAGATGCCGGGCGGGCCCTGGGCCTTGCGATGGACGAACTGGAAACAGCCCAGATGCAGGCGGAACTTCAGCAGCGCGCCTATCAGCGTCAGGTAGACCTGAAAACCCGTGGCGTCGGGACCGAAGCGCTGGTGGAGGCGGCGGAGCTGACCGCCACGCAGGCCCGCCAATCCGTGTTGACCCGCCGCCAAGCCGTCAGCCAGGCCGAGGCGCGGGTGGATCAGGCCCAGACGTTGGTGGCACGCGCACAGATTGCGCTCGACGAGGCGCAGCGCGATTTCGAGGACACCACCGTCACCGCGCCCTTCACCGGAACTCTGCAATCTGTGACGCTGGTGGAGGGCCGTCTGGTTTCCGCCAACGAGATCCTGGCACAGCTGGTGGATCCGGACCGGCTGGAGGTCGCCTTTCGCGTCTCCACCACCCAATACGCGCGGCTGCTGGATGACGCGGGCGGTCTGATCCCGGCGGAGGTCACGGTAACGCTGGACGCGGCAGGTGCGGGGATCAGTGCAGAAGGCACGCTGGCGCGCGCCAGCGGGGCCGTCGGGGATGGTCAGTCCGGGCGGTTGATCTATGCCCGGATGGACAAGGCCGCTGGTTTCAAACCCGGCGATTTTGTTACCGTCACCGTGCGCGAACCGGCCATTCCCGGTCTTGCACGTCTGCCCGCCTCTGCGATGGATTCACGCCGGACGGTGCTGGCGCTTGGCCCGGATGACCGGCTGGAAGAGCTGCAGGTGGAGCTGGTGCGCCGTCAGGGGGATGATATCCTCGTGCGGGGCGAGGGTCTTGCGGGCAGGCAGGTGGTGACCGGGCGCACGCCGCTCTTGGGCGCGGGCATCAAGGTGCGGCCACTGTCCCAGGGTGCCGACAATGCCGCAATCGCCGAGCCGACCCTGATCGAGTTGACCGAGGAACGCCGCGCCCGCCTGAAAGCCATGGTGACCGACAATGGCCGCATGCCCCGCGAGGTGAAAACCCGCATGCTGGCACAGCTCGACCAGTCCCGCGTCCCTGCGACGCTGGTGTCTCGCATCGAACAGAACAAGGGGGGCTGAGGCCCGGCCTTCGCCCCATTACATCGTCCCGCCCGCCGCGCTGAAGCTGCGGCGCGACAGCCACAGGTGAATTCTCATGGCGACGTCTCCGATCCAGAAGGCCAGCGGTATCCTGAGCTACTTCACCCGCCACCGCACGGCGGCGAACCTGCTGCTGATGCTGCTGCTGATCCTCGGCGCGGCGGCAATCCCCAACATGCGGGCACAATTCTTTCCCGATGTGATCGTCGAATCCGTCGATGTCAGCGTGGTCTGGGAGGGCGCCGGTCCCGAGGATGTGGACAGCGCCATCGTGCAGGTGCTGGAGCCAGCGCTACTGGCCGTCGACGGGGTGGAGGAGACGCAATCCTCCTCCCGCGAGGGGCGCGCGGTGATCGACATCGACTTCGAACCGGGCTGGGACATGGCCCGCGCCACCGATGACGTGCAGAATGCGGTCGATGCGGTCACCACCCTGCCCGAGGACGCCGAGGACCCGGAGGTTGAACGCGCAATCTGGCGTGACCGGGTCACCGATATTGTCATCACCGGCCCGGTTGGCGCGCAGCAACTGGGGCTTTTGGCGGACGAGCTGATCCTGCGGCTCTTTGAGGTGGGCGTCACCCGCACCACCATTCGTGGCGTGGCCGCGCCGCGCACCATCGTCGAGGTGCCGTCCAACCAGCTCATTGCCCATGACATCACCATGGCCGAGATTGCATCAGTGATCGCCGCCGAGGTGGAGATCAATCCGGCGGGCGAGGTTGAGGGCGCCAATGCCCGCGTGCGCACCGGCACCCAGAAACGCACGCCCGAGGAACTGGAGGCGGTGGTGCTGCGGTCCGAGGCGGACGGCTCGGCGCTGACCATTGGCGATGTGGCCTCTATCCGGGTTGAAGGCGTGGACCGTCAGCGCAGCTATTTTGTCGGCGAAAACCGCGCCATGTCGATCCGTGTGGACCGCTCTGACAAGGGCGACGCGATCAACATCCAGCGCCAGGTCGAGGAGGTGGTGGCCGACATGAACCTGTCGCTGCCGCAAGGGGTCGAGGTGTCCCTGATCCGCACCCGCGCCGAGGCGATCACCGGGCGGCTCGACATCCTCGTCGACAACGGGCTGATGGGGCTCGGGCTGGTGCTGATCCTGCTGTTCCTGTTTCTGAATGCGCGCATCGCCTTCTGGGTGGCGGCGGGTATTCCGGCGGCGATGTTTGCCGCCATTGCGCTGATGTATCTCGGCGGGCTGACGATCAACATGATCTCGCTCTTCGGTCTCATCATCACGCTGGGGATCGTGGTGGATGACGCCATCGTGGTGGGCGAACACGCCGATTTCCGCGCCCGCCGATTGGGCGAGCCGCCGATGGTCGCTGCGGAAAATGCCGCCCGGCGCATGGCAATGCCGGTGTTTGCCGCCACGCTGACCACCGTCATCGCGTTTTTCGGGCTGGTGTCGATCGGGGGGCGCTTTGGCGAGCTGATCGCCGACATTCCGTTCACCGTGATCGCGGTGCTGGCCGCGAGCCTGATGGAATGTTTCCTGATCCTGCCCCACCACATGGCCCACGCGCTGACCCACACGCAAGAGCAGCATTGGTACGACGCGCCGAACCGCGTGGTGAACCGAGGCTTTCGCTGGTGCCGCGACCGGCTGTTCCGCCCGCTGATGGTGGGGGTGGTGCGTGCCCGCTACGTGGTGGTTGCCGGGGCATTTGTCCTGCTGGCCAGCCAGATGGCGCTGTTTATCAAGGGCGATGTCACCTGGCGGTTCTTCAACGCGCCGGAACGCGCCTCTGTTTCGGGTAACTTCGCCATGGTCGAAGGGGCCACCCGCGCCGACACGCTGGCGCAAATGCGCGAGTTCCAGCGCGCGGTGGAGGAGCTTGGCGCCGAGTACGAGGAACGCCATGGCCGCAATCCGGTGGATTTTGTGATGGCGGAGGTCGGTGGCAACACCGGTCGCGGTCTTGCAGGCACCGACACCAAGGACCGTGACCTGTTGGGCGGCATTGCGATCGAACTGATCGACGCCGATCTGAGGCCCTATTCCAGCTTTGCCTTTGTGGGCGAGCTGCAGGAACGGGTGGTGCAACTGCCTCTGACCGAGGTGGTCTCCTTCCGCGGCTGGCGCTCCGGTCCCGGCGGCGATGCGCTCGATGTGCAGTTCTACGGCGCCGATGTCACCACGCTGAAGGCCGCTGCCGAGGATCTCAAGACCGCCATGACTCGCTATCCTGAGGTCTCGGCGGTGGAGGACAACCTCGCCTATGACAAGGAGGAGCTGGTGCTCGACCTGACCCCGCAGGGGCAGGCGCTGAACTTCACCATCGAAAGCCTCGGTCAGGCATTGCGGCGCCGTCTCAACGGGATCGAGGCCGCCACCTATCCCGACGGGCCGCGCTCCGCCCAAATCCGGGTGGAGCTGCCGGAGGGAGAGCTGACGGCGGATTTCCTCGGTCGCACCCAGATGCGCGCGCCCTCGGGCATCTACGTGCCTCTGGCCGATATCGTCACCGTCAGCCAGCGCACCGGGTTTTCGACCGTCAGGCGCGAAAACGGCGTGCGGCTGATCTCGGTGACGGGCGACATCTCCGAGGATGATCCGGTGCAGGCCGAGGCCATCATGACTGCTCTGGAAACCGAGATCCTGCCGAAGATCGCCGAGGAGCGGCAGGTCGAAACCCGTCTCTCCGGCCTCAGCGAACAGGAGGACGAGTTCCTCACCGATGCGCGCAACGGTTTCGTGCTTTGCATGGCAGGGATCTACCTGGTGCTGTGCTGGGTTTTCTCCAGCTGGACCCGGCCCGTGGTGGTGATGGCGATTATTCCCTTCGGCCTGGTCGGCACCATCTGGGGGCATCACCTGTGGGAGCTGCCGATGAGTATGTTCACGGTGGTGGGGCTGTTGGGCATGACCGGCATCATCATCAACGACTCGATCGTGCTGGTCTCCACCATCGACGAATACGCCACAGAACGCGGGCTGGTGCCCTCTATCATCGACGGCGCGGCGGACCGGCTGCGTCCCGTGATGCTCACCACCCTGACCACGGTTTTGGGGCTGGCTCCCCTGATGTACGAATCCTCGCAACAGGCGCAGTTCCTAAAGCCTACAGTGATCACGCTGGTCTATGGCCTCGGTTTTGGCATGTTCCTGGTGCTGCTGGTGGTGCCGGCATTGGTGGCGATCCAGGCGGATATCTCCCGCCCGATCCAGTCGCTGAAAAGGGCGCTGGCGGCGGGGGAACACGCCGGTGCGCGCCGTCTGCGGCTGCTGATGGGGCTGAGTGGCGCGGCGCATCTTGGCTGGCTGGCGGTGACGCTGGGCCAGACCATGGCCACCGGCATCCTGCCTGCAGCGTTCCGGCAGATGCTGCCGGACCTGGCCGATATGGACCCGGTCCGCGCGGCGCTCGTGCTCTGTCTGCTTGGTTTTGCGGTGCTGTCGTTCCTGACCTATGTGATCGGTGCGATGGGGGCGCTGCGCGGCTCCTGGCGCCAGCGCGCCTGAGCCAGCCGCGCCAGCTCCGCCACCCGGTCCAGAAGGTCGAGGCCAAGCGCCTCGATCCGCGCCACTGGCACCCAGCGGGCCTCCAGCGCGTCATCATCGGGCACCGGCTGGCCGGATACATAATGACACAGCGTTGCCACCAGGAAGTACTGCCCGCCAACCACACCATCCGCATCGCGTGGAATCACATCCAAGGTCATCAGCTGCGCGCCTGGCTCTGCGATCACGCCGGTTTCTTCCTGCAACTCTCGCGCCGCGGCTTCGGCGGCAGTCTCGCCCAGCTCCACATGGCCGCCGGGAAAGCCCCAGGTCCCTGCGTTTGGCGGGTTCCTACGCTTCACGAGGATCACGCAATCCTCCCCCTCTACATGCGCACAAACCACCCCAAGGGCACCAAGGATCGGGCGACGTGGCGGGGCTGTGGGGGAGGTGGTCATCTGGACGGGCCTTCTGTCGAGAATCTGTCGGAGCAGGGGGCGGCGGCGACATCGATGCGGCATGAATTCAGACGCTTAGCCTGATGTGCAGCCCCGGATGTCCACCGCATGAGATGTTCCCAGCACCGTAAAGCGCAGAGCGGAGCGGTCAACCGCAACCGGGCCGTCACGTGCAGGCAAAAGCTCTGCCTCAGCCACCAATTCAGATCCTTCGCGCCAGGATTTGGTTTCGGTGGCCACCAGGGCTGCGCCCCCGCCCTCGATCACGGCGTATTCTTCCGCGCCGGCGGAGGGCATGGAAATCCGGGCCGATACCTTCATGCCATAGGGGGTCGGCGACAGGTGGCAGGTGACACCGCGCACCCTTGCCTCGGACGCGGAGTATGGTCGGGCCGCCAGCGCAGCGGCAATCGCCGGGTGGCGACCGGCCGCAAGATCGGCACGGTGATCAAAGCGCAATTCGGAAGGAATGCAGACATCCTTGCACAGGCCCAGTTCCATGCGCCCCTTTAGACGGATCGGCTTGCCGGGGCTCTTGGGCGTGATCTCGATCGGCAGCACCAACTCGTCGTGATAGCCAATGGTGCGCATGCCCGAGGTCAGGAAAACCTCTGGCGTTGGCCATGTAATGCGCAGATCGGCGACGTTCCGGGAGCCTTGCCAGTGAAATTGGGGCGGAATGCCCGCATCGCCCGGCGCGCGCCAATAGGTCTTCCACCCGTCTTCAAGTCGCAGATGCAACGCACCGAGATAGCGCCCGTCCGCAGTCGGGCCGCCATCCAACACGTTGATCGTCGCCACATTGTCCCAGTTGTTGCCGGCCATCGATGGCACGGCACCAGAGGTCAAAGACGCCAGCGCCAGTGCGGCAGACGCCAGAAAAGATCGCAGATTTACACTCATGTCAAAGCTATCGCCGGAGGCTCCGTAAAAGCCAAGTCACATCCGGGCGAGGCTACCGTAATGTCACCGAAACGTGACAGGCGGCGGCGGCGAAGGGGGGCAGGGCGGAGGGTTGCAACTGCTGTTTCCGCGCGTCATGCTGGGTGCAAAGGCCGCGCGCCGCAACAGAGGCAGTCATATGGAACTGACAGGTAAGTTGCTGATCGCAATGCCGGGAATCGGCGATCCCCGGTTTGACAACTCGGTGGTATTGCTGTGTTCGCACGGGGATGAGGGGGCAATGGGCTTGATCATCAACAAGCTCGCCCCGGGTGTTGTTCTGAAATCGCTGTTTGACCAGTTGGAGATAGAGACGCGGCCCGCCGCAGGACACACGCCGGTCTATTTCGGCGGCCCGGTGGAAACCCAGCGCGGGTTCGTGCTGCATTCCGATGAATACATTTCCACCGTGAATTCGCTCCCGATCAAACCGGGGGTCTCGATGACCGCCACACTGGATGTGCTGGAGGAAATCGCCGAGGGGCGCGGCCCGGAGCAATATCTGGTGATGCTTGGTTATGCCGGTTGGGGGCCAGGGCAGCTGGAAGACGAGATTGCCCAGAACGGCTGGCTCACCGCAGATGCGCAGCCGGAGATGATCTTCTCCGACACCGCCGATGACAAATGGGAGGCGGCCCTGGCCAGTATCGGCGTGACGCCGCTGAACCTGTCGATGGACGCGGGGCACGCCTGAGCAGGCCCTGACGCAAGACGGTAAATCTGAGGCGCCCGACAAGGCCGGGGCGCTCCCGCCCGTCGCATCTGCATTGAAAATGCAGACACTCCCGTTGGGCCGGGCGCCGCTGGCGCGGCGCGGGAGCCATCCTCCCCTTCATCTTTTCAGAAATATCTCGGAGCGCGAGGCAGAGCCTCGCATCAAAGAGCGGTTCCAGGTGCAACCCTACCGTGGGGCCGCCGCCCGTCGCAGCCGGTCGTTGATCGCGACGCCCAGGCCAACCTCTGGCACCGGTGCCACGGCGATCGGCATGCCCCGCGCATCCAGCGCATGCAGGTGACCAAACAGGTTTGCAGCCGCCTCCGCAAGATCTCCATGTTCAGAAAGGTTGAGGTCAAAAATGCCGCGCCCAAAGCCCAGGGAGACCTCGCCCGGGTCATACTCCGTCGCGTTCAGTCGCACGCTGGCATTCGGGGCATAATGCGACAGCAACTGTCCCGGTGCGGTCAGCGGGTCCATTGCATCGCGATCCGCGACGGGGTGGCCGAGCACCGACCTGATGTCCTCCGCCGCCAGACCACCGGGGCGCAGCAGCACCGGCATATCGCCCGCCAGCCCAAGGATGGTGGATTCCACGCCGACAGCGCAGGGTCCATCATCCAGGATCGCGGCGATCTTGCCGCCCAGGCCGACCCGCACATGTTCGGCAGTGGTTGGACTGATCCGACCCGACGGATTGGCCGAAGGTGCGGCCACCGGACCATCCACTGCGGCCAGCAAGTCGCGTGCGCAGGCTTTGGCCGGCACCCGCACTGCCAGAGTCTGAAGCCCGGCAGTCACTAGCGGTGACACGTCATGGCCCTCCCGCAGAGGCAGCACCAGCGTCAGCGGACCGGGCCAGAAGGCCGCCGCCATCGCCTCGGCCCAATCATTCCATTGCACCAGCTTCTGCGCCGCGGCCACATCTGCCACATGGGCGATCAGCGGATTGAACGAGGGGCGCCCCTTGGTGGCATAGATCGCCGCCACGGCCGCGCCATTGCGCGCATCGGCGCCAAGCCCGTAGACCGTCTCTGTCGGAAACGCCACCAGCTGACCGGCCCGCAGCAGTGCGGCGGCGTGATCAATGCCCGCACGCGAGGGCGTCAGCGCCTCGGTCTCTATTCTGGTCTCGCTCATCGGTGCATGTCCCGGCGTCATATTCCGTTTGGTCGCTCCGTCACATGGCTCCTGACGCGGCGTTCTGATTGCGCGGACACCGGAGCTGTTTACCTAAATGACCAAGGCACAGTAGATAACGGGTAGCGGACCGGATGCCAAGGTACTCCGCACCCCGTCGATGTGCTCCGTATGAGACGCCCGCCCGATCACAAGAGGTCCCGCCCGATGAGCTACCGCGCCCCCGTTTCCGAATATCAGTTCCTGCTGCAGGATATCCTCGGTTACCAACAGATCACCGCCACCGACCGGTTTGCCGAGGCAGATTCCGATGTGGCCAGCGCCATCCTGACCGAAGCGGGCAAGATGTGTGACGAGGTGCTGGGCCCTTTGCAGCGCAACGGCGATCTGGAACCGGCGCGGTTGGAAAACGGGGTGTTGCGGACCTCCTCCGGGTTTGGTGACGGCTACAAGGCCATTGCGAGTGGCGGCTGGGTCGGCATGAGCGCAGACCCCGAGTATGGTGGCATGGGGCTGCCGATGTCGCTGACCACCGCCGTCAACGAGATGATGTCCGGCGCCTGCCTGTCGCTGCAACTGGCGCCCCTGATGAGCCAGGGCCAGATCGAGGCGCTGGAACATCACGCCTCGGACGCGATGAAAGATGTCTATCTGCCCAAGCTGATTTCCGGCGAATGGACCGGAACCATGAACCTCACGGAGCCGCAGGCAGGATCTGATGTGGGCGCGCTCTCGTCTAAGGCAGAGCCGAACGGTGACGGCACCTATGCGGTCAGCGGTCAGAAGATCTATATCTCTTGGGGTGACAACGACTTTGCCGAAAACGTCTGCCATCTGGTGCTGGCGCGATTGCCGGACGGGGTGGCGGGCACCAAGGGGATCTCGCTGTTCCTGGTGCCCAAGTACATTCCGGACGAGAACGGCAATCCCGGCAAGGCGAATGACCTCAAGGTGGTCAGCCTTGAGCACAAGATGGGCCTGCACGGCTCTCCCACCTGCGTGATGCAATATGATGGCGCCACCGGCTGGCTAGTGGGCAAGGAACACGGTGGCATGGCGGCGATGTTCACCATGATGAACAATGCCCGCCTTGGTGTGGGCGGGCAGGGCGTCGGCGTCGCCGAAGGGGCCTATCAGCACGCGCTGACTTATGCGCTGGACCGTAAACAGGGCAAGACGCCGGTCGAGGGCGGAACAGGTACCATTGTCGACCACGCCGATGTGCGTCGGATGCTGATGGAGATGAAGGCGGATGTTTATGCGTCGCGTGCCATCATGCTGGCCTGCGCCGGTGCCATCGACATGGGCACTGCAACCGGCGAGGCGGAGTGGAAGACCCGCGCCGCGTTCCTGACGCCGATCGCCAAGGCCTTTGGCACGGAAACCGGCATCCGTGTGGCAGAACAGGGCGTGCAGGTGCATGGCGGCATGGGGTTCATCGAGGAAACCGGTGCCGCGCAGTTCTACCGCGACGTCCGCGTGACGGCGATCTACGAGGGCACCAATGGTATTCAGGCCATGGATCTGGTGGCACGCAAGATGATGGACGGCGGCGAGATGGCGCATCGGCTGATCGACGAGATCGAGGAACAGGCCGAACGGGCCCGCCCCACCCATCCCAATATGGCCGAGGCGGTCTGGCAGGCCTGCGAAACCCTGCGCGAAGCCACCGAATGGCTGGTCGAGGCGGACATGCAGGATCGCTTCGCCGGAGCAGTGCCCTATCTGATGGCCTTCGCGCGGGTTCTGGGCGGCCACTACCACCTGGCCGCAGCCCTCGCCGACAAGGGCGGCGCGCGCGAGAAACTGGCGCGTTTCTACATCAAGCGGATGCTGCCCCAGCACGCGGCCTATCTGGTGCATGCGCAAGAGGGCGCGGCAGGCGCCTTTGCCCTCACCGCCGAAGAACTGGCGGGCTGAGTCAATGGCCTCTGTTCCCGAAGTCGCCCCGCGCACGCCCTGGCAAGAACCGCCCGCAAAGGGAGAGGCCATCGAGGTCGCCGAAGGTGTCCTGTGGATGCGCTTGCCGCTGCCGATGAAGCTCGACCACGTCAATGTTTATGCGCTGGATGAGGGCGATCATTGGACCGTGGTGGACACCGGCATGTCGTCAAAAACGACCCGCCGCATCTGGGAACAGCTGATGGCCGGGCCCTTGGGCGGCAAGCCGGTAGGGCGCGTGGTGGTGACCCATCATCACCCCGACCACATCGGCAATGCGGGCTGGTTCCAGTCCGAACATGGCGCGGAACTGGTGACCACCCGCACCGCCTGGCTGTTTGCGCGCATGCTGACGCTCGATGTGCAGGAGGAATGGCCCGAGGAGACTCTGGCCTATTACCGCAGCGCCGGCATGGACCCGGACACCTACGCCACGCGCAAGGCAGAACGGCCCTTCAACTTCTCCGACACGGTCTACCCGATGCCGCTGGGCTTCACCCGGGTGCAGCAGGGCGATGTGTTCCGCATGGGCGGGCGCGACTGGGACGTGCATATGGGCAATGGCCACGCGCCGGAGCACGCAACATTCTGGAGCCGGGACGACAATCTGGTGCTGACTGGCGATCAGGTGCTGTCGTCCATCAGCCCCAACATTGGCGTCTATGCGACTGAGCCCGAGGCCGATCCGCTGGCCGAATGGCTGGAAGCCTGCGAGCGGCTGGCGGCGCTGGCCCGTCCCGACCATCTGGCGCTGGGCGGTCACAAGCTGCCCTTCACCCGACTGCCACTGCGGATGCGCCAGCTCATCGACAACCATCATGGTGCGCTGGAGCGACTGCTCGACCACCTCGATACCCCCAAAAGCGCCGCGGAGTGTTTCCCACCCCTGTTCAAGCGCAAGATCGGCCCCGGCGAATACGGCCTCGCGCTGGTGGAGGCGGTGGCCCATGTCAATCACCTCTACCGCACCGGCCAGGTCTCGCGCACGCGGCGCGATGATGAGGCTTGGGTTTACCAACGGCGTTAAGCCTGCCACCTTGGTTGAAACTTTGACGACCCGGGGATTTTCCAATGGATGACAAGATTTCAACCAGCGCCGAAGTGGCAGAGGCGGCGGCGCTGCCCTGCCATCGCGAGGTTCACACCGATCCGGATGCGCCTGAAGCGCTGAAGGATGTCCCCGCACCTATGCAGAAGGTGCCGTCGCCGGAGCAGAAGAGCCCGGCGCGTTGGGCCTATGAACGCATGATCCTTTATATCCAGAACTTCGAAAAGACGCTGGATGGCGAACACGAGGTCGCCATGGGCTTTGCCGGCGGTGATGCCGGCGTGCTGCGGATCGAAGGCATGGGGTATTTCGACCCGGACATCGTGACCTTTTACGGCAGCGATTCGCGGGGGGCCAAAACGCAGTTGGTGCAGCATGTGAGCCAGCTCAACGTGATCTTGCGGGCAATGCCCAAACCCAAACCGGAAGAGCCAGCCAAACGCATTGGCTTCCGTCTGGTGGCAGAACTGGAAGATGTGGCCTGACAACCGTTCCCAATGAGGTGCCACGAGACAAGGCATGCTCAAACGGCTCTGCTTTGTTGCGCATCGCGCGACGGGGCAGGGTCCGTTGCCGGCGGATGAGCGGCACCTGAACGAGAATTTGAAAAGCCTTGTCATGCCTATGGCCCGTTGCAGCCCCATTGCGTCTGTGGCGCGATAGGGGTGGTGACAGCGGTTTGGAAATCCAGTATCACCAGCTTCAAGTGAACAGATGCGAACAGGATCTCGAGAAATGGCTGAACACAAGCACGGCAGCATGGACTATAGCGTTCAGGAAAAAACCTATGCGGGTTTCATGACCTTTGTGACCCGCGTTACCATCGCTTTGGTGGTCTTTGCGCTGTTCCTGGCAGTTTTCGCCACCTGACCCGATCCATAGCACCGGAGCTTAGCTGCATGCGGACGCCTATCCTGATTCTTGCGCTCTGCGCAGCTCTCGCGGGGTGCGCGGCACCTCAGCGCCCGGATGCTGACCCGGACACAATTGCGCGCGTCGCCTATCGTGACGCGGGCAACCCGTCGATGTCGCTGGTCACGGTGGTCAACAACCGGACCGGGCAGGGCGGGCATACGGCGCTTATGGTCAATGCCTCCGAGCGGGTGATCTTTGATCCGGCCGGATCGTTTTATGCCGATGTGGTGCCGGAGCGTCAGGACGTGCTCTACGGTATCTCGCCGAGTGTCTTTCGGGCCTACCGCAGCGCCCACGCGCGCTCGACCTTCCATGTCGTTACACAGACTGTCGAGCTGACGCCGGCGCAGGCCCAGACGGCCTATCAGTTGGTCACCACCAACGGGCGGGTGCCGGGGGCCTTCTGTGCCAATGCAACCTCTTCCATTCTGCGACAAATTCCGGGTTTCGAGGGCATCGACGTGACCTATTATCCGGTCAAGCTGCAGGAACAGTTTGCACAGGTGCCCGGCGTGGTGACGGACAAATACTACGAAGATGACAGTGATGATCTGCAATCCGGCCTTGCGGCGGGGAATGTCACCTTGAATGCCGAAGCGGACTCGTGACGCATCTGACCTCGCAGGCCTCAGGGCGGGCGTTGATCTGAGAGACCTGATTTTGTGATCCGGGCGCTGGCAACAGCGCCCTTTTCTATTGGCCGCGCGCTGATTTGAATGCCAGTCACTGAAATTAGCGTGACCGCAGAGGTTGGCCCAACCGTTTAGCCAAACAGATACATCAGCGACCAGAGGCTGCAGGCACCGGTGATCATGGCGAGCAGCACGTTCTTGGAAAACACGGCGACTGCAAAGGTCAGGGCCGCAGCGGCAAAGTGGATAAGGCTCGGTTCGCCATCCGTGGGCGCAGGCCAGACCACCAGCGGCGCTACCAGCGCGGGAATGATTGCAACGGCTGTATAGCGCAGGTGGCGCATCAGCCAGTCCGGCATCGCCTTGTTGCCCACCAAGCCGATGAAGGCAAATCGCAGCGCGTAAGAGCCAATCGCCAGCCCGACGATCACGATCCAGAGTGTGCTGCGGTCAAATGTCATCTCTGTGCCGTTCATCCTTCGGCCTCCTCCGTGCGTGCCGTGCGACGCTCAAACCACAGCTCGGCCTGCGCACCCGCCATCATGCCTGCCAGCCCTGCGATGATCAGGCCCAGATTATAGGGCATCAGGGCTGCCGGAAGTGAAACCGCGCAGGCGGTGAAACAGGCCACTACATGAGCTGGCGTGCGCAGCATCGGGCCGATCATCGCAAGGAAGGCGATCGGCAGGACAAAATCCAGTCCCAGGCTGTCGGGGATCGACGCGCCAACCAGCGCGCCGGTGATGGTGGCCGCCATCCAGGCGGGGGCCACCAGCCCGTTGGTGCCAAAGAAATAGGCCATGCGCTCGGATACGCCCCAGTCCGCGCGACGCTCGAATTCGATCATCGACAGCGCATAGGCCTGATCCACCGTAAGATAGGCCGCACAAGCGCGTTGCCACAGTGGAGCGCCACCCAGATATGGCGTCAGCGAGGCCGAATACATTGCCACCCGAAGATTGACCGCGAGTGCAGAGACCAGCACGATCAGGGTCGGAGTCTGTTCCTGCATCAGTTGCAATGCGGTAAACTGCGCCGATCCGGCAAACACCGCCAACGAGAAAGACGTGGCCTCAAGCACGTTCAGGCCTGCCTCGGCGGCAAGGACGCCAAACAGCAGTCCAAAAGGCCCGGAGACCAGAACAAAGGGCGCGCTGTCGCGCATGCCCTTCCAGAAGGCGGATTTCACGGTGGAGATTGTCATGGCCGGGCCTTAGGTTACGTGACACATGGCTACGAGGGTTGGAGGAACTTGGCAATTGTCAAAGCTGCAAAAAAAGTCTGGGTACCTGATCGCCCCCGCTCCCGGCAACCCGCGGCTGACCCGTGCGGTGACCGGTACCGATCATCTGGGACAGCAAACCGAGATCGCGGTGGTCGAGGAGCGCCCGCTCACGATCTACCTCAATCGTCAGGAAATCGTCACCGCAATGACGATCGGTGACTACCCGGGGTATCTGGCGCTTGGGTTCCTGAAAAATCAGGGCATGCTGTTGCCTGACGATGTGGTGACCCGTGTCGATTACGACGAAGAAGTCGAAACCGTGGTCGTACGCACCGAGATCGAGACCTCGCATGAGGAAAAGCTGCAGAAGAAGACTCGCACCTCCGGCTGCGCCGTGGGCACGGTCTTTGGTGACATGATGGCGGGACTTGAGAACGTGAGCCTGCCCGCGACCCCGGTCAAGACCTCCTGGCTTTATGCGCTGGCGCATGAGATCAACCGTACGCCCTCGCTCTATCTGGAGGCGGGGGCCATTCATGGCACAGTGCTGTGCCATCAGGATCGTCCGCTGGTTTATATGGAGGACGTGGGCCGCCACAACGCGGTGGACAAGATCGCCGGCTGGATGCTCTCCGAACGCGTCGAGGCGGCGGACAAGATCCTCTATACCACCGGGCGGCTGACCTCGGAAATGGTGATCAAGACCGCGATGATGGGCATTCCGGTTCTGGCCTCGCGCTCAGGCTTTACCGCCTGGGGCGTGGAGATCGCGCGGCAGGTTGGATTGACACTGATCGGCCGCATGCGCGGACAGAGGTTTGTCTGTCTGGCAGGTGAGGAGCGGCTGCTGCGGGATGTGGACCCAAAGGCAATGCCGGAAGAAGAGCGCAAACATCGCAGGAAAAGCGCGCAATGAACGGGGCGGGCAGGGGCGCACCTCGGGGCCATCGAGGCCCACTCGGCGCGCGTCGCGGCGATACCGCTCTGGGCGCACGCCGCAAGGGAGACATGACATGACCCAACCTCTCGGTGTGATCCTCGCCGGTGGCCTCGCCACGCGGATGGGCGGGGGCGACAAGGGCCTGTTGCGCCTTGGCGGGCAAAACCTGATGTCGCGTGTGATCGACCGGCTGTCGCCGCAGGTCTCCGGGCTGGCGCTGAACGCCAATGGCGATGCGGCGCGGTTTGCGGATCTGGGCCTGCCGGTGATTGCCGACAGTATCGAAGGTTTTGCCGGACCCTTGGCGGGGGTGCTTGCTGGCCTCGATTGGGCGGCGGAGGAGGGCGCGGATGAGATTGTCACAGCTGCAGCCGACACGCCGTTCTTTCCCACCGATCTGGTGGCGCGGCTGGATGCGGCCTCAGACGGGCAGGCGCATCCGCTGGTGCTTGCCACCACACCCAAGAGCGGCGCGGAGGTGTTGAAGTCCGGTGGCAAGAGCCGTGTGAACCGCCACCCGACCTTTGGCCTCTGGCCGGTGGCCTTGCGTGATGATCTGCGTGCGGCGCTGCAGGGCGGCCTGCGCAAGGTGGTTTTGTGGACCGATCAGCACAATGGCCGCGAGGCGTTGTTCGAGGCGGAGCCGTTCGATCCCTTCTTCAACGTCAACACGCCGGAGGATCTGGCTCAGGCCGAAAATCTGGCTCAGACAGGGGCGCGGTTGTGATGAAACTCTACGGTGTCACCGGCTGGAAGAACAACGGCAAGACCGGCTTGATGGAGCGGTTGGTGGCGGAGTTCACGGCGCGCGGCCTGACGGTTTCCACCCTCAAACATGCCCATCACGCCACGGATGTAGACCAGCCGGGCACCGACAGCTTTCGCCATCGCACGGCAGGCGCGGCGGAGGTGGTGCTGGCCTCGCCGAACCGCGTTGCCATCATGCAGGAGCTGCGCGGCGCGGCTGAGCCGTCGCTGACCGAGTTGCTGGCCCGCATGCGCCCGGTGGATCTGATCCTGATCGAAGGCTTCAAACGCGAGCCCCACCCGAAGATCGAGGCGCATCGCACCGAGGCTGGAAAGCCGCTGATTGCGCCTGATGATTCTACCATCCGCGCGGTGGCTTCTGACACGCCGCTGACGCTGGATCGCCCGGTGTTTGATCTGGACGACACCGAGGGGGTTGCCGATTTCATCGCTGTGGAGCTGGGCCTCTGACACCCTTTGACACCTTTGCCATGGTGGACTGGTCCGGCGGCAATGACACCGGCGCCCGCCCGCGCAAGGATGCGATCTGGGCCTGTGTGGTGCGACAGGGGGTGGCTGAGGATCCGATCTATCTGCGCAATCGCGCCCGGGCAGAGGACTGGCTGGCGACGCTGATCGAGGGTGAGCTGACCGCCGGGCGCAGGCTGGCGCTGGGGTTTGATTTTCCCTTCGGGTATCCAGCGGGCTTTGCGGAGGAGTTGACCGGCAGGCCGGAGCCGCTCGCCCTGTGGCGCTGGTTTGCAGAGCGTGTCGAGGATGCGCCAACCGGCAACAATCGCTTTGATATTGCAGGCATGCTGAATGAACGCTGGGGCGGCAACGGGCCATTCTGGGGGAACGGGCTGAAGCGCGACATAACCGGGTTGCCGCGTCGCAAGACCTTCTATCATAACCCTTTTCCTGATCGTCGGCAGGTGGAACATCGCGCCAAGGGCAGTTTTACCTGCTGGCAGATGTCCGGTGCGGGCTCCGTCGGCGGGCAGGTGATGATGGGGCTGCCGGTGCTGCATCGCCTCCGCGCGCGGTTTGCGCCCCATATGGCGGCCTGGCCGTTCGAGCCGCTGGACGCACCGGTGGCGCTGTTGGAGATCTGGCCGACGTTGCTGGCAGGACCGGCACCGGAGGGCTGGATCAAGGATGCCTGGCAAGTGCACCGCGTCGCACTGGACCTCGCCTCCCGCCCTGTGGCAGACCTGAGGCAGATATTGACCGTGACCGCCCCTATCGCATTGGAAGAGGGCTGGATTCTCGGCGTGGAGCCTGACCGATGACCCTAACCCCGCCCCCTCTCAGCAACGACTGCTTCGCCCTGCCGCAGGGGGTGGATTGGACGCCGGTCGATGACGCGCTGGCGTTGTTGCGCGACCGGCTGGGTCCGGTGACCGGGGCAGAGCGCGTGGCCTTGGCCGAGGCGCTGGGGCGGGTGCTGGCAGAAGACGCGGTGGCGCTGCGCTCCAACCCGCCGCAGCCGAATACGGCGGTGGATGGCTACGGGTTTGCCGGTGAGCGAGCCGAAGGCGCACATATGCTGCCGTTGATCGCGGGACGCGCGGCGGCGGGGGTGCCGTTCGATGGTGTGGTGCCAGAGGGCCAGGCGATCCGCATCCTGACCGGCGCGGCCTTGCCCGAGGGGGTCGACACTGTGATCCTCGAGGAAGATGTGCGCACGGATGGGGAGCAGATCGCCTTTAACGGGCCGCTCAAACAGGGTGCCAATACGCGCAAGGCCGGCGAAGACGTGGCGGCGGGCGATGTGATCCTACCCATGGGCCGGGTGGTGACACCGGCGGATCTGGCGCTGGCCTCGGCCACCGGGCTGTCACAGCTTGTGGTGCGCAAACCCTTGCGCGTGGCCGTGGTGTCCACCGGAGATGAGCTGGTCGAGCCGGGGCAGCAAGCGGGACTGGGTCAGATCTATGACGCCAACCGACCGATGCTGCTGGCACTGATGCGGCAGTTCGGGTTTGAGGCCGTAGACATGGGCCGCATCGCCGATGACCGCGAGACCCTGCGCTCGGCGCTGGATGATGCGGCGTTGCGAGCGGATGTCATCCTGACCAGTGGCGGTGCCTCGGCGGGGGATGAGGATCATGTTTCGACCCTGTTGCGGGATGCAGGCGCGATGCAAGAATGGCGTATTGCGCTGAAACCGGGCCGTCCGCTGGCACTTGGCATGTGGGATGGCACGCCGGTCTTCGGCCTGCCGGGCAACCCGGTAGCGGCGCTGGTCTGCACGCTGGTCTTTGCTCGCCCGGCGATGGGGCTGATGGCAGGTGCGGGCTGGGCTGCGCCGCAGGGCTTTGACGTGCCTGCCGGATTTGCCAAGCGCAAGAAGCCGGGGCGGCGTGAGTATCTGCGGGCGCGGATGCGGGACGGGCAGGCAGAGGTGTTCAAGTCCGAGGGCTCCGGCCGCATTTCAGGCCTCAGCTGGGCCGAGGGGCTGGTGGAATTGCCCGACGGTGCGGCAGAGATTGCACCGGGTGACCCGGTGCGGTTCATCCCATACGCAAGCTTTGGCATGGGCTGAGGCTTGGCCGCTGGGGCGGGGAGGCTCCCGCCGAGCGCGGCGGCATCACAGATGCCACCACCCCCGTTTGGGCCCGGCAGCACGCCTTGCAGGCGCGCTGTGGGTGGCGAGACAGGCGAGGTTATCGATCACCTGTCCGGAGGTGTTTCACGCGCCCGAAGGGCGCGCGGCCCAACGGGAGGGACGGCATTTTCAATGCAGGTCCGACGGGAGGGAGCCCTCCCCCTATCCGGGGTCCGAGTGCCCTCCACGGTGGGGTCACAAGCCGCGGGCAAACACGTCGTTCTGATAGGCTTGATCGTCGATGCGGAAATCACTTGTCCCGATCCGGCTGAACCCCTGCGCCAGATAGAAGGCGATCGCCGGGGTGTTCTCGGAGTTGGTGCTCAGCCAGAGGGTGGAAGCGCCGTCCTCTCGTGCAGCCTCCATGCCGGCGTGAAGCAACGCACGGCCAAGACCTCTGCCGTGGTGGCGCGGCTGGACGTAGAGCGAGGCGACCTCGGTCTGGTGATCTCCCGCCACCGGATCAGGACTGTCCCGCAAAAGACGGATATAGCCGTCGATGCCATCCCGGTTCTGCGACACGATCAGCGTCTGGCGCTCGTCCTTGATCCGGTCCAGCATGCGTGCAGCCGTAAAGTCCGCCAGCACATGGTCGGCAAAATAGGCCGAGATGCCCTGACGCAGGTAGGTGCCGATCCAGACCTCGAGCGACAGGGCCGCGAGGCTGGAGGCATCCGATGCCTTGGCCCGGCGCAGGCTGGGCTCCGTCACGGCGCATGCCTCTGAAGGGAAACCCCCAGCCACGGCCCGGTTCAGTCGAAGGTGCCCGCCACCCGGCCCAGCAGCATGAAGGCGCGGGCGGTGCGGGTGTCGCTCAGGGCGGAGATTTCCGCATCCGTGGCCTCGGCCTCGAAACGGGTGAACATCTGGTCGAAGCAGCGCAGGAAGTGATGGGCACTGTCGCGAAACAATGGATCCTGCTTCATCCGCGCCGACGAAAGCGCCAGCGAGGAGCGATCACGCACGCCCCCAAGGGCGGCGACCGCGCGACCACGGGCGCCATTGGCGAACTGGCGCCAGATATCGGGACGGGCCCGGTCCGGGCGCAGGTCATCCATATAGATGCCCTCCTGGCTCAGCAGCGTCAGCACGTCCTGGGCCGCGCGGATCACCTGTGCGGTATTCCGGTCCTTCAGCGCCAGACGCAGCGACACAAACCCTTCTTCGTCCTCCGCCGATTCCGGGAAGTTGAGGGCGCGCACAAAGTGCTCATTCGAGAGCGGCGGCGACAGGTCTTCGGCCGAGGTGCCCAATTCGAGCGAGCCCTGTTCCGTCACGGCTTCCATCGCCTTTGACGGGATGGCCAAGCGCGTCGGCGCGCCACGGGTGGACTGAAAGGTGGCCAGCACCGTTTCCGTCTTGCGTGCAGTTTCTGCGATCTCGTCCAGCTTTTTGGTGACCGAGGGTTCTGTCACGACCGCCGCGGCCTGCGTGTGTGCCAGATACATGTGGCGCAGACTTGAGATCGCCCCGTGCAGACGCTCGGTCTCCTCACGCATGCTCCGGGCAGAGCGCAGGGCAATGGCGGCCACCAGCAGCATCAGCACCGGCAACATCACCGCCAGAATGCGCACCAGTGGCGCATTCCACTCGGTCGCGAGAGCCATCTCCGGGGCCATGAGGTAGACGGCCCCGACCACCAGCAGCCACAATACGCCAAGCGCCATCGCAACAACTTCGGCCAGACCCAGCGACATGCGCGGGCTGCTTTCCAGTTCCGGCAATGCCAAACCGGACTGCCCGTTGGCGGCCGGCTGGTCCTTTTGACTGACGTCGCTGGTCATTGTCTGCCCGCTCTGTTGCTTTGGAATGCCTGGCGTTGTCTCAGGCGTAGTCGATCTTGAGGATCTCGTAGGACCGCACTCCGCCGGGCGTGCGCACATCCACACTGTCGCCTTCTTCCTTGCCGATCAAGGCGCGCGCGATGGGGGACTTCACGTTCAGCAGGCCGGCCTCAATGTTGGCTTCATGCTCGCCGACGATCTGCCAGGTCTTTTCCTCGTCGGTATCTTCATCGACCAAGGTGACGCTTGCGCCGAATTTGATCGCGCCGGACAGCTTGGCCGGGTTGATGACATCGGCGAGCGACAGCACGCCTTCAAGTTCCTTGATGCGGCCCTCGATAAAGGACTGCTTTTCGCGCGCGGAGTGATATTCGGCGTTTTCCGACAGATCCCCAAGTTCACGAGCTTCGGCAATGGCTTGGATGATAGCGGGGCGTTCCACGCTCTTGAGGGTTTTCAGCTCCGTTTCGAGGGCCTGAAAGCCCGCAGGCGTCATCGGGATCTTTTCCATGGTCTTGTCCGCTTTCGTGGTTCGTTCTTTTATTGTTTCATGTCTTATGAACGCCGCCGCCCCGCCGCAAGGAGCAGCGGGGCGAACCGTCGTGTTGGCAAATACCTGACCCAATCGCGGACGCAATTGCAAGGGGGGCTGCAATCCTTGTGCAGGGTTTTGCTGGCTGTTGCGGGTGTTTAACGCAGCCATGCCGCGCGCAAGGGCAGCGGGGCGGACAGGCTGGGCTGACGCGGGTGATTTGTACGATGGCGTCGACCAAGGCCGAAATCACGCAGCCCGCGTGGACCCTGGGCGGCCAGAAACAGCAGA
Organism: Tritonibacter scottomollicae; assembly: GCF_032924845.1. Taxonomy (NCBI): domain Bacteria; kingdom Pseudomonadati; phylum Pseudomonadota; class Alphaproteobacteria; order Rhodobacterales; family Paracoccaceae; genus Tritonibacter; species Tritonibacter scottomollicae. Next base: position 2,581,012 of record NZ_CP136704.1, on the reverse strand, counting down.
TCAATCATATTGAACGAGCTCATATTCCACCCCCTCCTCGTCGTGAAAGTAGAACCGCCGTCCCGGTTCGTAGTCGCCGTGGTTCATGGGCGCATATCCAGCCTCCTTTACGGCGACCTCTGCGGCATCAAGATCATCGACGATCACGGCCAGATGGTTCAATGCGCCCTTGGTGGAATACGGTTTCGGGGCTTCCGCCAGCTCTTCGGCCGGGGAGTAAAGCGCGAGGTAGCTGGACTTTGATCCCACATGCACGGTGTAGCCGCCGTTCAGTGCCGGGCCCTGCCAGCGGATATGCCATCCGAAGATTTTCTCCATCCATGCGGCGGTCTTGTGCGGATCACTTACACAGAGATTCGCGTGTTCGAGCGTTGCGGTCATGGCTGTGGTTCCTTTCGATTTTGCTTGCCCGTGACCTTGGTAATTTCTAAACCTAACTTTAGCTCAAGAGGCTTTTTTGACCGACGCGCAATTTTTTCCGCTTGGGCTTCGCTGTGCGGCGAGGGCGACACGACGCGACAAGACAGGAGGCACATATGCCCGCATCACATGGACTGTCGATCGGATATCTGGCGGAGCGCACCGGCCTCGCGGTCTCGGCGATCCGCTACTACGAGGCGCAGGGCCTGCTGGAACCCTGGCGCAATGCCGGCGGCCAGCGCCGGTTCCACCGCGCCGACATAAGGCGGCTGAGCTTCATCATGATCGCACAGAAATTCGGCTTCACCCTGCCGGAGATCCGCGAGCAGCTGCAGAGCCTGCCCAACAAGCGCACCCCCACCAAGGACGACTGGTCGCGTCTGTCGGCCGGGTTCCGCACCCATCTGGACGCGCGAATCGCAACCCTTGAGAAACTGCGCGATGATCTGGATGGTTGCATCGGCTGCGGTTGCCTGTCGCTGCCCACCTGCGCGCTCTATAATGCGGAGGATAAGGCCGCAAAAAACGGGCAGGGACCGCGTTATCTGATGGGGGATCGACCCGAAACTTGACACTCCTGTCGATTAACGCCGTTATTTGCGCTTCGGGTGACGAAATCCGGCGCGCCCTATGTCGCATTTCCGGGTCTTTCAGGGATCCTACGTAGGGTATGGATTGACCTCTCCATGCTGCAACCGCTAAGCAACCGCGCAAGAATGTTGCGCCCAACCGCCAGCGCATGCCGCATGCGCCCACCAGCCAAGGACCAGACGCGCGGGTCCGTACGATAGCCAAGGAGCACCTCGAATGGCCGAGATTGAACGCGAAGCAATGGAATACGACGTTGTGATCGTCGGGGCCGGTCCCGCCGGTCTGTCGGCCGCGATCCGTCTAAAGCAACTCGACGCCGATCTGGACGTCGTGGTGCTGGAGAAGGGATCCGAGGTCGGCGCGCATATCCTGTCCGGCGCGGTTCTGGACCCCTGCGGTCTGGACGCGCTGATGCCCGACTGGAAGGAAAAGGGCGCGCCACTCAATGTCGCCGTCAAGGACGACAATTTCTACATGCTGGGCGAAGCGGGCCAGATCCGCATCCCCAACGCGCCGATGCCGCCGTTGATGAACAACCACGGCAACTACATCGTCTCCATGGGCAATGTCTGCCGCTGGATGGCGGAACAGGCCGAGGAGCTGGGCGTCGAGATCTTCCCCGGCATGGCCTGCTCTGAACTGGTTTATGGCGACAAGGGCGAAGTCAAAGGCGTCGTTGCCGGGGTCTTTGGCCTTGAGGAAGACGGCTCTTACGGTCCCAACACCGAGCCAGGCATGGAGCTGCACGGCAAATACGTCTTCCTGTCCGAGGGCGTGCGCGGGTCGCTCTCCAAGGAAGTGATCGCCAAATACGGTCTGGCTGATGGCAAGGAAGTGCAGAAATACGGCCTCGGCATGAAGGAAATCTGGGAGATCGATCCCGCCAAGCACAAGGAAGGCTCCGTCACCCACACCATGGGTTGGCCGCTGAATTCCAACGCGGGCGGCGGGTCCTTCATCTATCACCTTGATAACAATCAGGTCTATGTGGGCTTCGTGGTGCACCTCAACTACAAGAACCCGCATCTCTACCCCTATATGGAGTTCCAGCGCTTCAAGCATCACCCGATGGTGGCGGAGCTGCTGAAGGGCGGCAAGCGCGTGGCCTATGGTGCCCGCGCCATCACCGAGGGCGGCTATCAGTCGATGCCGAAGCTGACCTTCCCGGGCGGCGCGCTGTTGGGCTGTGCTGCTGGCATGGTCAACGTGCCGCGCATCAAGGGCAATCACAACGCCATGCTCTCGGGTAAGGCGGCTGCGGAGTCCGCCTATGCGGCGATCCAGGCGGGCCGCGCCTCGGACGAGCTGACCGGCTACGAGGACGACGTGCGCGATGGCCCCATCGGCAAGGACCTGAAGATGGTTCGCAATGTCAAGCCGATGTGGTCCAAATGGGGCCTCACCGCGTCGCTGGCGCTGGGTGGCTTCGACATGTGGACCAACAACCTCTTTGGCCTGTCTCTCTTTGGCACCCTGGGTCATGGCAAAAACGATGCCGAGGCGACGGAACCGGCCGAGAAGCACAAGACCATCGACTACCCGAAACCGGATGGCGTGTTGTCCTTTGACCGGCTGACCAACGTGTCCTTCGCGGCGACCAATCACGAAGAAAGCCAGCCCTGCCACCTGCATCTGGGCAACAAGGACACGCCGATCTCCGTGAACCTGCCCAAATACGACGAACCGGCGCAGCGCTACTGCCCGGCGGGTGTCTATGAAGTGGTCGAAAAGGACGGCAAGGCAGAGTTCGTGATCAACTTCCAGAACTGTGTCCACTGCAAGACCTGCGACATCAAGGACCCGAGCCAGAACATCAACTGGACCACGCCACAGGGTGGCGACGGGCCGAACTACCCGAATATGTGACGGGCAGATTTGCCATGATGATCGTTTTGATGGGGCGGCCTGCGGGTCGCCCCATTGCGCATTGAGAATCCGGGGTCTACGCTCGCCTCCAGTTTTCTTGTGATCATGCTGGGGAGGCCCCTTCGTGCCAGTATCCTATCTTCGTTCCCTGACCTGCGCAGCAGCGCTTCTTCTGACCACGGGCCCGATGGCCGTGGCGGACGGGCTGGCTGGGTCCTATCTGGCCGGGCGGGCGGCGACTTACGATAGCGACTTTGCCGCTTCGGCCAAATATTACACCCGTGCGCTGGTCCGCGATCCGCAGAACGTCACGCTGATGGAAAACCTCGTCTACGCACAATTGGCGCTGGGGGATGTGAAATCCGCACTGCCGGTGGCGCAGCGGATGTGGGGCGCAGGCGTGCGCAGCCAGGTGGCCAATATCGTCATGGCGGGCAATCTCGCCCTGCAGGACGACTACGATGGGCTACTGGCCCGCGATTCCGAACAATTTGAAATCAGCCCGCTGGTCGATGGGCTGCTGGACGCATGGGCCTATATGGGCCAGGGGGCGGTCTCGCAGGCGCTGGAGCAGTTCGACGCGGTCGCACAGCAAGATGGGCTGCGCTTCTTTGCCATGTATCACAAGGCCTTGGCGCTGGCCTCCGTCGGCGATTACGAGGGTGCGGAAGAGCTCTTTGCCGCCAACGAGGGCCAACTGGGCCGGTCATCCCGCCGGGCCGCGATCGCGCGCGTGCAGGTGCTGTCGCAGCTGGGGCGCAGCGAACAGGCATTGGAGGTGCTCGTCGAGAGTTTCGGCGAAGGGTTCGATCCGGCGCTGAGCGATCTGGCCGACCGACTGGCTGCCGGAGAGACTGCAGCGTTCTCCATCGCCCCGACGCCGCGCGATGGTATGGCGGAGGTCTTCTTCAGCCTCGGTCAGGCCCTGTCGGGCGAGGCGGCCAATGACTACGTGCTGATGTATGCGCGGATGGCCGCGACCCTTAGCCCGGCGCATGTGGACGCCATTCTGCTCAGCGCCGGTCTGCTGGATCAGATGGGACGCTACGAGCTGTCGATTGCCACCTACAAACAGGTGCCGCGTGATCACCCCGATTTCCATGCCGCCGAACTGGGCCGCGCCGAGGCCCTGCGCCGGTCCGCCAACCCGCAGGCCGCGGCCGAAGTGCTGGAGCAGCTGGTGCGCGACTTTCCGCAGCACATCGCGGTGCATATCGACCTCGGCGATCTGATGCGCCAGCAGGAAGATTATGCCGGTGCAGTCAAAGCATATGATCGTGCGCTGGAGCTTAGCCCGGAGGGGGCGAACAATCGCTGGTTCCTGCTCTATGCGCGCGCCATCTGCCACGAACGTCTCAAGAATTGGGATGCGGCAGAAGCCGACTTCCGCGCCGCGCTGGAGATCGACCCGGACCAGCCGCAGGTGCTCAATTACCTCGGCTATTCGCTGGTGGAGCGGCAGGAGAATCTCGACGAGGCGCTGTCGATGATCGAACGCGCCGTCGCCGCACGTCCAGATAGCGGCTACATCGTCGACAGTCTCGGGTGGGTGCTTTACCGGCTTGGCGACTATGAGGCGGCAGTTGGTCACCTGGAGCGCGCGGTGGAGCTGATGCCGGTGGACCCTGTGGTGAATGACCATTTGGGCGATGTCTATTGGGCCGTTGGGCGCAAGCTGGAGGCAGAGTTTCAGTGGAAGCGCGCGCTGTCCTTCGTCGACCCCGATGACGCGGATGCCGAGGCCGATCCAGAGCGCATCCGGCGCAAGCTGGATGTCGGTCTGGACGTGGTGCTGGCCGAAGAGGGGGCGCAGCCCCTGCAGGTCGCCAATGACGACAGCTGAGGTCTTTGCCCCGGCCAAGATCAACCTGACCCTGCATGTGACCGGTCGCCGCGCGGACGGGTATCATCTGCTCGACAGTCTCGTGGCATTTGCCAATGTCGGCGACCGGTTGCGGCTGACCTCCGGCGCGGATTTATCGCTGTCTGTCACCGGACTGTTCGCCAGGGGCGTGCCCGAAGACGGGCGCAATCTGGTCTGGCGTGCGGCTGAAGGGGCGGGTTGGCGCGGCCAGATTGATCTGGAGAAGAACCTGCCGCATGGGGCCGGCATTGGCGGTGGCTCATCCGATGCCGCGGCGCTGCTGACCGCACTACAGGGGCAGGGGGTGCCTGTGCCGGCAGACTTGCTGCTGTCTTTGGGCGCGGATGTGCCTGTGTGCATGGCAGCACGTGCTGCGCGCATGCAAGGCATCGGGGAGGAGATCATCCCCGTGTCCCTGCCGAAGTTGCCAGCATTGTTGGTCAATCCTGGTGTCGAGGTGCCGACAGGCGCTGTGTTCTCGGCGCTGGAAGAACGTGAAAATACCGCCATGCCCGCCGATATGCCGCTGTTCGACGGTGTCGAGGATTGCGCCGAATGGTTGGCGGCGCAGCGCAACGATCTGGAGCCTGCCGCCCTCACCGTCGCCCCGCTGATTGAGCGGGCGCTAGGGGATTTGCGCAGCTCGCGCGATGCGTTGATGGCGCGGATGTCGGGCTCTGGCGCGACCTGTTTCGCGCTCTACCCAAGCCTGAAGGCCGCGCATTTCGCTGCCTATGAGATCGGCGCAGAGCACCCCGACTGGTGGTGCGTGGCCACGGAGCTCGGATAGTTTCCAACGACATCCCCTGCCGCACAGAGCGCGGGGATGTCTGGCTGATCGGCCTCTCGGATCAATGCAGCCGCGACACCACGTAATCGGCCAGATCAATCAGCATCGTGCGGATCGGGTGCTCTGGCAGGGCTGTCAGTGCGGTCTTTGCCTTTTCGGCCCAGGCGACGGCATCCACGCGAGTGGCCTCCAGCGTGGCGTATTTCGCCATCAGCTCCAGCGCGTGTTCCAGATCGCCGTCCTGCTGGCGCCCCTTGGCGATGGTGCGCTCCCAGAAGGCGCGCTCCTCATCCGTAGCCTGCGCGATCGCCTTGATCACCGGCAAGGTCAGCTTGCGCTCGCGGAAATCATCGCCGACATTCTTGCCGGTTTTTGCCGCATCACCCTGATAATCCAGCAGATCATCGGCAATCTGGAAGGCGATACCCAGCGCGTCACCATAGTCGAACAGCGCCTGCACCTGCGGCTCGGGCGCGCCTGCGATGACACCGCCCACTTCGGTCGCGGCGGAGAACAGCGCCGCCGTCTTCCCACGCACCACCTGCAGATAGATGTCTTCGGTGGTGCCCAGGTCGGTGGCCGCCGTCATCTGCAGCACTTCGCCCTCGGCAATCGTGGCCGAGGCATTGGCGAGGATATCCAGCACCCGCAACGATCCGGTATCCACCATCAGCTGGAAGCTGCGGGCAAAGAGGTAATCCCCAACCAGGACCGAGCTTTTGTTGTCCCACAGCAGGTTGGCGGTGGGCCGCCCCCGGCGCTGCGCGCTCTCGTCGACCACATCATCATGCAGCAGCGTCGCGGTATGAATAAACTCGACCGTTGCTGCCAGTTTCAGATGGTGATCGCCCTCGTAGCCACACATCCGCGCCGCCGCCAACGTCAGCATCGGGCGCAGACGCTTGCCGCCTGCCTCGACCAGATGCGCGGTCACCTCGGGAATGCGGGGCGCATGTTTCGACGCCATCCGCTCGCGGATCAGCAGGTTCACGGCGTCCAGCTCCTCGGCGAGGGTGGCAGCCAGCATTTCATGGGGTTTCTGCGTCATCACCTGGTTCATCACATTCCCGACTGATAGGCTCGACAAGACCCCGGTCTTGCCCTTAGATCCATGATATGAAGGAACTTTTGCGCAGCACAGACCCTACGGTCATCGCCTTTGCCTCCGCTCTTCTCGACGGAGAGGGTATAGACTGCTTTGAAATGGACGTAAATATGAGCGTGCTCGAGGGTGGCATAGGAATTTTCCCCCGCCGCCTGTTGGTGCATCCCGATGACCTGGAGGATGCGCAGGTGGTGATGCGCGACAATGATCTGCCGGTGTCCGACCGTGGCTGATGCGGTTGGGTTTACCGACGCGGAGCTGAGCGCGGACGGTTTTCTCGGCGGAAAAATCACGCTTTTACAACCCCGATCCGGGTATCGCGCGGGGGTGGACCCGGTGTTTCTGGCCGCCGCGGTCAATGCCCGGGCTGGGCAGCGGGTTCTGGAGCTTGGCTGTGGCGCTGGTCAGGCGCTGCTGTGTCTGGGCGCGCGGGTGCCCGATCTGGCGCTCAGCGGGGTGGAGCTGCAGGCGCCTTATGCGGATCTTGCGCGTCGAAATGCCGCCGCCAACGCGGCGTCAGCCCGCATCTGGACCGCCGATCTGACTGCGCTTCCGGCAGAACTGCGCCAGCAGAGCTTTGACCATGTGATTGCCAATCCGCCCTATTATCGCGCCGGGGCTCATAGCCCCGCCCAGGATGCAGGTCGGCGCACGGCACTTGGCGAAGGCACGCCGCTGGATCTCTGGTTCGAGACGGCAGCGCGGCGGCTGGCCCCCCGAGGGTACCTGCATATGATTCAGCGGGCAGATCGTCTGCCCGACATGATCGCGGCCGCGCGCGGGCGGCTTGGCTCCCTCGAGGTCTTGCCCTTGGCCCCGCGTGTCGGGCGCGCGGCTGAGTTGGTGATCCTGCGGGCCCGCAAGGGCGGACGAGGTGACTTCTGCCTGCATCCCCCGCTGATCCTGCATGAGGGTGCGGCGCATGAACGGGACGGCGAGGATTACAGTGCGCCGGTGCGTGCGATTCTACGCTCCGCAGCGGAGCTGCCTTGGCCCGGCAGCTGATACGGTGGCCGTGGAACAAGGTGGTCGTGACAATTTGCGCTGGTGTTGTGGTCGGCATGTGAGAATTCGGACAGGACCTGCCTAATCGCCCGCCAGTATAGGCGGGAACTAGCCAAAAGTTACAAATTGTCCAAAAGAACCATGCCGAATTGTGCGCCTGCAGCGTGACAGGTTGAAAGAAGCATGCTCCAATCCCCATGTAGATTACTCAAGCTTTGTAGAAGGAGGAATGACATGAGCCTCAGCTCGCATCTCAACCAACTGAAGAAGAAGCACGAGCATCTGAGCTTTGAAGTAGAACGAGCAGAGAAATCCCCGGCCACCGACCGAATGCACATCAAATCCCTTAAAAAGGAGAAGCTGCGCCTGAAGGATGAGATCGAACGCCTCCATCACGCCTGATGGCAAGAGCGGCGCGGGGGCGACTGCACGTCCAGCACCGTCCCCGGCGCCAAGTCCCGTAAGCCCTCCGTGGTTTAACGCGATCCAGGGGCAAAATTTGACCCCGAGACAGCCAAGGCCCTGCAATCCGCAGGGCCTTTATTTATTTCAAAAGTTGGAAACTGCTGCCGGCCTACCGTAATGTGCGATTTATCGATGGTTTCACGCGCGCGGTGCCCGATGCGCGTGCGGCCAGCAATGCACCGCCGGTGATCAGCGCTGTTGCCAGTGCCAACCCCCATGAGGGGGCCGCGATCCCTGCAGCGACCAGAATCAAGGTCGACAAAAGAGGCGCCGCGTAGGAGCTGGTCCCCAACATTTGAATGTCCCCCTGCTTGACCCCGATGTCCCAGACATAAAACGCCAGGCCGACGGGTCCGAGGCCGAGCAACAAAGCAGAGGTCCAGCCAAGCGCGCCAATGGGCCAGACGGTATCTTCCACCAGCAGGTGCAGCAGTCCGGAGGCGACCGCGCTCAGAAGGCAGAACACCGCGACAGATGCGGTCGGGGCGCTGCCCAGCAAGCGAGAGCCGACAGAATAGCTCGACCAAAACACCGCACAAAGCAAGGCGAGGCCGTAGCCTGGCAGGTGTTGCGCTTGAAAGCCGACGCCGCCGCCCGTGATGATGCAGGCCGCCCCGGCAAACCCCAATAGCGCGCCGACAGAATGCCCCAGGCGCAACCGCTCACCCGGAAGGAGGCCGGAAAACAGCACGATCAGCAGCGGCCAGAGATAGGCGATCAGACCGGCCTCCGCAGCCGGTGCCGCGCGCAGGGCAGAGAAGTAAAGCGCGTGGTACCCGAACACCCCGATGGAGCCAAAGGCATAGACCCGCAGTGGCACCCGGCACAGCTGCGCCCAGCTGCCGGTCACTTGCACCCAGATCAACCCGATAATACCGCCAATGGTGAAACAGATCGTGTTCAGCAGCAGCGGTGGCGTCGGGCTGGACCCCACAGTCAACAGCGCCAGAAGCGCCCAGAGCAGGACGGCGACAAAGCCGATGGTGGTGGCGCGAGTGCGGGACATTTTAAGTCAGAGATCCTTGGCGGGGATGATGTCGAAATCGTCCCACATATGCGCAGTTTTCTCAATTTCTGCAAAGAACCATTCGCGAAAGGCTTTGATCTGTGGGCGGTCCTTGGTGCTTGGCAAACACAGGAAACGGAAACGCGCATCGGTTTCGATGGCGACCTTGAAGGGCGCCACGAGGCGACCTTCCTGTACGTCCTTGATGATCATCGGGCGTCGTCCCAGCGCCACGCCCAGACCGGCGCAGGCCGCATCAATGGCATGATCAGCGTTGGAAAAATGCGTGCCGGGGCCGGGGGTGAACTCCCATCCAACGGCGCGGAACCACGTCGGCCAATCGCAGGGCGGGGTGAGAAAACTGATGCTGTCATCGTAAATCAGCGGCGCGTTGCGCAGGCTGTCCGGGGTGGGGTATTGCGCAAAAAGCTCTGGCGTCATCACCGGCGTCAGCCATTCGGCGCGGGCCTCCTGCGAGACCAGCCCTTCGTCATCGCCATAGCCGAATCGAATTGCGACATCGACACTGTCACGCCGCAGGTCGACCCTGCGCAGGCCGGCTGACAGGCGCAGGTCGATCTCCGGATGGCTTCGGGCAAATTCATAGAGCCGCGGTGCCAGCCATTTTGCCGTCAACGCAGGCCCCGCCGTCACCGTGAGCGAGGTGGTGTCCAGCACACGCCGGGCCTGCTGCCAGGCTGCGGCCAATGCCCGAAACCCCTCATCCGCGCCCGGCGCCAATGCGGTTCCGGCCTCCGTTAGCTCCACCGCGCGGTTCAGGCGGCGAAACAAAGGCGCCCCCAAGTGCTCTTCCAGCGACTTGATCTGAAACGACAGGGCGGCCGGTGTGACATTCAGTTCGTCCGCAGCCTTGGCAAAGGACATATGTCGCGCCGCAGCATCAAAGGCGCGCAAAGCGGTGAGTGGGGGCAGGTTGCTGGACATGTATCACTCAAGAATAATTTAATTGAAGGTCTCAAAACTCTCGTTTGTCGTCAATGCTACAAATGCGCATATTGATGTCACAACAGAGACGCTAAACCGAAAGGTGGCCAGGATGATTGAATATGCTGCGACAACCGAAGTGAAACAGGGCATGGCCCGGGCTCACGAAGCGCGTGCGCAGGTCCTGCGCGACGCGATCTCATGGATCTTTGCTCGCCGCCGGACTTCGGCCCCGGGCATCCGGGTTTCCCGCTGGGCCTGAGCGCGCGCGAGCTCAATGCAGGCACTTACGGGATGAGATAAGGGCCGGCTCGAGATGAGCCGGCCCTTGCTGTACCTGATGTCGTCGAAATCAGCCGTCAGGAGAAGAACTGACCGCCGTTCGCCGAGATGGTGGAGCCGTTGATGAACGATGCCTCGTCCGAGGCGAGGAAGCCCACGCAGCGGGCGATTTCTTCGGGCTCACCCAGACGCCCGGTGGGGATCTGGCCGATGATCGCGTCGCGCACCTTTTCCGGCACCGCCATCACCATTTCGGTGGCGATATAGCCCGGGCAGACTGCATTGGCGGTGATGCCCTTGGCCGCACCTTCCTGTGCCAGCGATTTCACGATGCCGAGGTCCCCGGCCTTGGTCGCGGCATAGTTCACCTGTGCGAACTGGCCCTTCTGACCGTTGATGGATGAGATCACGATCACCCGGCCAAAGCCGCGCTCTCGCATCCCCGGCCAAACGGGGTGTACGGTGTTGAATACCCCGGTCAGGTTGGTGTCGATCACTTGCTGCCATTGCTCGGGCTGCATCTTGTGAAACGGTGCGTCGCGCGTGATGCCTGCGTTGGCGACCACGATATCGATGGGGCCAAGATCGGCCTCGACCTGCTGAATCCCGGCCTTACTCTCCTCATAGCTGGCCACGTTCCACTTGTAGGTCTTGATTCCGGTTTCTTCGGTGAACTGCGCAGCCGCTGCGTCATTGCCGGCATAGGTCGCGGCAACATTGCAGCCCTGTGCCTTGAGCGCTTTGGAAATTGCGGCGCCGATACCGCGTGATCCGCCGGTAACAAGGGCAATACGAGCCATATGAGAGTTCCTCCAACTTCTTTACTTCACTTGTAATCTTATTGCACGCGAGGTGATTGCGTAGCAATAAAATTTCATCACCAACGTGCTGCACCATCCTGATGCCGCACGCTGGCCGATGAGGTAACACTAAACCGGAGATTGTAACGTGAGAACGAAAAAGAAAAGGGCGCCCGAAAGCGCCCCAAGTCTTGCTGATATTCTAGTCACTTAATCTGCGTTGTCCCGGGTTCAGGGCCGTTCAACACACATAGCGACGCCCATGCCGCCACCGATGCAGAGCGTGGCAAGACCCTTCTTGGCGCCGCGGCGCTTCATCTCGAACAGCAGCGTGTTCAGTACGCGACACCCGGATGCGCCGATCGGGTGGCCGATGGCGATGGCGCCGCCGTTCACATTGACGATCTCGGGGTTCCAGCCCATGTCCTTGTTGACCGCACAGGCCTGCGCCGCGAAGGCCTCGTTAGCCTCGACCAGATCCAGATCATCCACGGACCAGCCAGCTTTATCCAGCGCTTTGCGGGACGCGTAGATCGGCCCCACACCCATGATCGACGGGTCCAGACCAGCAGTGGCATAAGAAGCGATGCGGGCCAGTGGCTCGATGCCACGCTTTTCGGCCTCATCAGCGCTCATCAGCAGGGTGGCGGCGGCACCGTCGTTGAGGCCGGAGGCGTTGGCTGCGGTCACCGAGCCGTCCTTGGTGAAGGCGGGGCGCAGTTTCTGCATTGCGGCCATGGTGGCGCCGTGGCGGATGTATTCGTCCTGATCCACGGTGATGTCGCCCTTGCGGTGCTTGACGACAAAGGCGGCGATCTCATCGGCGAATTTGCCCGCCTTCTGCGCCGCCTCGGCCTTGTTCTGCGAGGCGACGGCGAATTCATCCTGCATATCGCGGGAGATCTGCCATTTTGCGGCGACGTTCTCGGCGGTCTGGCCCATGTGGTAGCCGTTGAACGCATCCCACAAGCCGTCGCGGATCATCGTGTCGATATACTGCATGTCGCCCATCTTGTGACCGGCGCGCAGGTTGGCGGCATGGGGGCTGAGGGTCATGTTTTCCTGACCACCTGCGGCGACGATTGACGCATCACCAAGCTGGATGTGCTGGGCCCCGAGTGCGACGGCGCGCAGGCCGGAGCCGCAGACCTGGTTGATGCTCCAGGCGGCGCTTTCCTGCGGCAGGCCAGCGTTGATATGGGCTTGGCGGGCAGGGTTCTGCCCCTGAGCGGCGGTCAGCACCTGGCCGAGGATGGTTTCCGAGACCTCGGATTTGTCGATGCCGGCGCGGGCCACCACGGCCTCCAGCACGGCGGCGCCCAGGTCATGGGCGGGCGTGTTGGCGAACGCGCCGCCAAAGCTGCCGACGGCGGTGCGCGCGGCGGATGCGATTACTACGTTGGTCATTCGGTCAGTCCTCTGCATGTTCTGCGGAAACGCCGACGCGGTGGGGTGCTTAAGCGTCACCCGGCTTGTGCGACGTCTCCTCCCTTCCGCCATGGAATAGCCCAACCGTGCACCTGCAGCAACTGTTCCGAGTGCGGCAGCGTAACACCCGCGCAAAAAGGCGGCGTTGCACGGCATGGGCTGTGATGGTTCAGACACCGCTCCCAGACGGCACAGACCGCTGGTCGCATAGGGTGCAGATCAGGGACGCCTTAGACCCATCCAGAATAACAGAATGGGTCTGACGCGTTCAGGGCAAGAGTCGCGAATCGGTGCTTGGGGCGACCTCAGGCGCGGGCGCGCGCGTCGTTTTCCGCCTGCCAGGGTGGGGTGATTGTCGGAGCACCATAGAGGAAGCCTTGCAAGCAATCGGCACCCGCCTCGATCAGGAATTCGGCGTCCTCTTGTCGTTCGACGGATTCGGCAACGATGAACATGTCGAACTGCTTGGCGATCGCGATCAGGGCGCGGATCACGGCCTGATTGTCGTGGTTTGCATGAACGCCCCGGACAAACTGCCCGTCGATCTTCACCGCATCGAAGAAGAACTCGCGAAAATGTCCGATTGCCGTGGTGCCGGCGCCGAAATTATCCAGTGCAAAGGCAATGCCGTGTTGCTGCATCTGGTCCATGAAGTCGATCACCAGCTCTGGTGCCGCCATTGCGGAGGCTTCGGAAATCTCCAGCACCAGCCGTTCGCCAAGGAATTCGCTGTTTTCGAGAAAGCGTTCCAGTACCTTGTTCCATTGGCTGTAGCCGATGGAACGGGCGGACATATTGACGGACATGCGCACGTTTGGATTGCGCTGCAGTACCCGGAGGCTCTGCTCCAGTGCCAGACAGTCGAGCTTGCGCCCCAACTCGCGCTCTTCGATCACGCTCATGAATTCCCGTGCCGGGATGATGCGGCCCGTGGCGTCCATCACGCGGATGTAGCCCTCGTAGAAGGCGATCATGTCTGTCGCGTGGCTTTGTACAATGGGCTGATAGGCCAGAAGGGTCTGGTCGTGTTTGACCGCCTCCGCCACCATGTCCACGACGTTGCGATCCCGGGCCACTACGGCTGCAGAGAGCGGGTTTTCCGCCCCTTCCGGGATGTCGGTTTTCCAGAAATGCCTTTTCTTCACCTTCAAAACCCCATCGGTTTGCGGCGACCGGGCGGTTGTGGACGCCGATCGAGTTGTCCAATGACCCTACAATCTTCCAAAAGAGTTGCATGGGGATTAAGAACGGCATTTTATCTAGCTGCCCTCTCGCGGGACGAGAGGGCAGGGCAGTTGCAGTCAGGAGCCTGCCACCAATGCACCGATCACGGCGCGGGCACTGTCGGAATTCCAGTCCGCTTCGCCCCGCAACCGGGCGATTTCATTGCCTTCTGGGTCCAGAATGACGGTGATCGGCAGGCCCAGCACCGCCATGTCGCGGGCTACGGCGCCCTTGGGGTCCTGATGGCGCGGCAGGTTGGTCACGCCGATCTCGTCAAAGAACTTCTTGATTCCGGCGGGATTGTTCCGCCCCGTCGCCAGCGTCAGAACTTCGAAATTGTCGCCGCCGAATTCGTCCTGCAGGGCCGAGAGCATCGGCATTTCCTTGCGACAGGGCGGGCACCAGGTGGCCCAGAAATTCACCAGCACATATTTGCCTTCATAGTCAGACAGATGCGCCTGACCGGCATCATCTGCCAGCTCGAAAGCCGCATCAGAGGCCGGTTTGGCCTCGCTGTGGAAAACCAATTTCTGCATGTCGCCCTCGCGCAGGGCCTCGACGGTGCTCAGATCGGCGGCGAAGGCGGCATTTGCACCGAGGGCAAGGGCCATATAAAGGGAAAGCTGACGAACAAGACGCATAGTATCTCCAGGGTTGGGCCATGACAGACAAGACCTCGAACCAGATGTGGGGCGGCCGCTTTGCCGCCGGACCGGACGCGATCATGGAGGCGATCAACGCCTCGATCGGGTTCGACCAGCGCATGGCAGCACAGGACATCGCGGGCTCTCGGGCTCATGCGGCGATGCTCGCCGCGGCCGGTGTGATTACGGATAATGATGCCGAGGCGATCCGTGAAGGCCTGCTCACCGTTTTGTCAGAGATTGAAAGCGGTCAGTTCCAGTTCTCTACCGCGCTGGAAGACATCCACATGAACGTGGAATCGCGCCTGAAGGAGATCATCGGCGAACCGGCGGGCCGTCTGCACACGGGCCGCTCGCGCAACGATCAGGTGGCGACTGACTTCAAACTCTGGGTGCGCGACCAGCTGGACGCCGCCGCCAAGGGGCTGGAGGCTCTGATCGCCGCACTGGTCGACCAGGCCGAGGCGGGAGCCGACTGGGTGATGCCGGGCTTCACCCACCTGCAGGTTGCACAGCCGGTGACCTGGGGCCACCACATGATGGCCTATGTCGAGATGTTTGGCCGTGATCTGTCCCGTGTCCGCGATGCGCGCGCCCGGATGAACGAATCGCCGCTTGGCTCTGCCGCGCTCGCCGGGACCTCCTTTCCGATCGACCGCGACATGACCGCCAACGCCTTGGGCTTTGACCGCCCCACCGCCAACTCGCTGGATGCCGTGTCGGATCGCGATTTCGCGCTGGAGTTCCTGTCCGTCGCCTCGATCTGCGCCATGCACCTCAGCCGCTTTGCCGAGGAGCTGGTGATCTGGTCGTCGGCCCAGTTCCGTTTTGTGACCCTGTCGGACCGCTTCTCCACCGGCTCCTCGATCATGCCGCAGAAGAAGAACCCCGACGCCGCCGAGCTGATCCGCGCCAAGGTGGGCCGGATCTTTGGCGCCAACACCGCGCTGATGATGGTGATGAAGGGGCTGCCGCTGGCCTATTCCAAGGACATGCAGGAAGACAAGGAGCAGGTCTTTGATGCCGCCGACAACTGGATGCTGGCGCTGGCGGCGATGCAGGGCATGGTCAAGGACATGAGCGCCAACCGCGACAGTCTCGCGGCGGCGGCTGGGTCCGGCTTCTCCACCGCCACCGATCTGGCGGATTGGATGGTGCGGGTGCTGAAAGTGCCGTTCCGCGATGCCCACCATGTGACCGGCGCGCTGGTGGCGATGGCCGAGTCGCGCGGCGTGGATCTGCCAGATCTCAGCCTTGAGGACATGAAAAGCGTGCATGACGGCATCACCGAGGATATCTTTACCGTGTTGGGTGTGGAGAATTCGGTGAATTCACGCACGTCCTACGGGGGCACCGCGCCCATTGAAGTGCGCGCGCAGGTCGCCCGCTGGAAAGAGATCCTGGGCTGAGGCCCGCCTTTAGGAGACCCCTATGACCCGTGTTCTGATTGCTCTCGGTCTTGTTCTGTCGCTCACCGCCTGCGGTGTGGACGGCGAGCCCGTGCGCCCGAGCCTGAATGCGGGTCTCGGGATCTCTGGCAGCGGCGTCCATCTGGGCGGCGCGGTGGGGGTCAGCAAAGGCCCCGTTTCCGTGAGCATCGGCCTATGATCCGCACTGCATTGATCCTGTGTCTGGCCGTTGTGGCAGGCTGCGACCACGCTGGAGCGCCCCTGAAAGAACGCTCGGAGCCAACAGAGCCGGGCATTCATATCTCGGGCGAAGCCCGCGTGGGCGTTGTTCTGGGCGACTGACATGGCCTGCCTCGCGTCCTGCCGGTAACGATGAACCACCGCCATCCCTCTCGGTAAAACGGCAGGTCCAGCCCGCAGCGGCTGCAAAGACTGTACCCGCACATTGGAATCATTTGCCCAAGGGTCTGTTTTTGCCCTAAACGCGGGCCATGGATCATTTTCTCTATCGCGATGGCGTTTTGCACGCCGAAGATGTCCCCGTAGCCGAGATTGCCGCTACGGTGGGCACGCCGTTCTACGTCTATTCCACCGCGACGTTGCTGCGCCATTTCCGCCTGTTCGATGAGGCATTGGAGGGCACCGACCATCTGGTCTGCTACGCGATGAAGGCGGCCTCCAATCAGGCCATCCTGAAGACGCTGGCCGAGGCGGGCGCGGGCATGGATGTGGTGAGCGAGGGCGAATACCGTCGCGCCAAAGCCGCAGGCGTGCCGGGCGACAAGATCGTCTTTTCCGGTGTTGGCAAGACGGCTGACGAAATCCGCTACGCGCTGAGCGGCGGCATCCGCCAGTTCAACGTCGAGTCCGAGCCGGAGATGGAGGTGATCAACGCCGTCGCATTGGAGCTGGGAACGACCGCGCCGATCACCGTGCGGGTGAACCCGGATGTGGACGCCAAGACCCACGCCAAGATTGCGACCGGCAAGTCCGAGAACAAATTCGGCATCCCCATTGCGCGCGCCCGCGAGGTCTACGCCCATGCCGCCAGCCTGCCGGGGCTTGAGGTCATCGGGATCGACGTTCACATCGGCTCTCAGCTCACGGATCTCGACCCGTTCCGCCTTGCCTATCAAAAGGTTGCGGAGCTGACGCAGGCCTTGCGCGAGGATGGCCACGACATCCGCCGTCTCGATCTTGGGGGCGGGCTGGGCATTCCCTACACGCGATCAAATGAGGCCCCGCCGCTGCCGGTCGAATACGGCCAGATGATCAGGGAAGAGCTGGGCCATCTGAACTGCGAGATCGAAATCGAGCCGGGACGGCTGATTGCCGGCAATGCGGGTTTGATGGTGTCCAAGGTGATCTACGTGAAACACGGCGAAGGTCGCGATTTCCTGATCCTCGACGGTGCGATGAATGACCTGATCCGCCCCGCGATGTACGAGGCCTACCACGATATTGTGCCCGTCACCGAAGCCACGCCCGGCGTTGAGCCGCAGCCTTATGATATCGTCGGTCCGGTCTGCGAAAGCGGCGACACCTTTGCCAAGGCGCGGCTTATGCCGCCATTGGAAGCGGGGGATATGGTCGCCTTTCGCAGTGCCGGGGCCTATGGCGCGGTGATGTCGAGCGAGTATAACTCCCGCCCGCTGATCCCCGAGGTTCTGGTGCATGGCGATCAATTTGCAGTCATTCGGCAACGCCCGACCTTTGACGACATGATAAATCGCGATACCATCCCGGAGTGGCTCTGACCGTCACGGCAGTCCCGACCGCGCATGTGAAGCCACACATGCGGTCGGGCCTCCGGGGGCACTGGCCACACGACAGGCGGCCCCGTCTTTGCCGGGCCGCGCGCGGAGGCAGAGCGGTATGACCGAGCACATCCCCCCCGACACAGCTGTCGAGGAGCACCCGACCCACAGCACGGCGGCGCTGGCACCGCTGCGCCGTGCATTGGCGTTTACGCGTCTGGGTATGGTGGCAGAGCGGATCTGGCGCGCCTTCTGGCCGCTGGCCACGATCCTGTTTCTGGCGCTTGGTCTGGTGCTGCTGGGGATACTCGACTGGATCCTGCTGGAGGCCGTCTGGACACTGGCTGTTCTGGTGGCAACAGGCGCCGTCGCCGCGCTGATCTGGGGAGCATGGCGTTTTCGCTGGCCGACTCGGCACGAGGCGCTGTTGCGACTGGACGAGACCCTTCCGGGCCGCCCGATTGCGGCGATTCTGGACACCCAGGCCTCCGGTGCGCGGGATCCCGCCTCCATCGCGCTGTGGCGCGCCCATCAGGATAGAATGGCAGCCCGCGCGGCGCAGGCCGAGGCGCCGGCGCCCAACCTGCGCATCGCGGATCGTGACCCCTATGCCCTGCGCTACGTGGCGCTTCTGGTGCTGGTGACCGGGGCGCTGTTCGGCACTGCGTGGCGCACCGGGTCGGTCGCTGATCTCATGCCGGGCAGCGGCACCGCGGGCCTCTCGGGGCCGACGTGGGAAGGCTGGGTGGAGCCGCCGCGCTATACCGGTCTGCCAACGCTTTACCTCGGGGATATGACGGACCCGTCGCTGCGCATTCCCGACAACAGCCAGATAACCCTGCGGTTTTATGGCGAGGTCGGTGATCTGACCCTGGCCGAGACCATCTCCGGCCGCACCGGAGAGCTGCCCTCTGCCTCCGAACCCGAGCAGAGCTTTGTGGTGACGCAGGCGGGCAATCTGACCATCGACGGCCCCGGCGGGCGCGATTGGCAGATCGAGGTGATCGAGGATGAAGCCCCGCGCGTGTCCATCGCCGGGGAGCCGGACCTCTCCGCAGATGGCACCCTGACGCTGCCATTCAGCGCCTCTGATGATTACGGCGTGGTGGGGGGCAGTATCGTGATCACGCTTGATGAGGACGCGTTGGACCGCCGCCACGGCTTGGCCACCACGCCCGACCCCCGCGCGCCTGTCGAGCTGGCCTTGCCCCTCTCCCTGACAGGGGACCGCCGTCTGTTCAGCGAGGCGCTGGTCGAGGAGTTTTCGGCGCACCCTTGGGCGAATATGCCGGTAACCTACAGCTTCAGATCCGAGGATGCGGCCGCGCAGCAGAGCACGCCTGCAACCCTGTCCGCGCCGCTGACCGCCCGGCGTTTCTTCGACCCCATGGCGGCGGCCCTGATCGAACAGCGCCGCGATCTTCTCTGGGCGCGCGCCAATGGCTCACGTGTGGCGCAGATCCTGCGCACACTCACACATCGGCCCGAGGACGTCTTTCACGACATGGGCAACTACCTGCAACTGCGCACCATTCTGAAGCGGCTGGAAGGCTATACCACCGAGGCAGAGCTGAGCGTCGCGCATCAGGACGAGATTGCAGCGGCTCTCTGGGCTCTGGCGAACCAGCTTGAGGATGGCGATGTCGGCGACGCGCTGGCGCGCATGCAACAGGCCCAGGAACGTCTGAGCCAGGCAATGCGCGATGGTGCCAGTGACGAGGAAATCGCGCGCCTCATGCAGGAGCTGCGCGAGGCAACGCAGGATTACATGCGCCAATTGTCGCGTCAGGCCCAGTCCGAGGCAGAAGGGGAGGACGGGCGCGAGAGCCGGGACAACGCCATTCAGCTCAGCCAGTCGGATCTGCAGGCGATGATGGACCGCATTCAGGACCTCATGGAGCAGGGCCGCATGGCTGAGGCAGAGCAGGCGCTGCGCGAGTTCCAGCAGATGATGGAGAATATGCAGGTCACGCAGGGCGAGGCCGGAGAGGGCAGCAATCCCGGGCAGGAGGCGATGGAAGGGCTCGCGGATACATTGCGCGAACAGCAGGGCCTCTCCGACCAGGCATTCCGCGACCTGCAGGAACAGTTCAATCCCAATGCGCAACGTGGCCAGAGCCAGGGCAACGAAGGGCGCAATGGTGGCCTTGGTCGCGGCGACAGCCATGAGGGCGGCGGCGAAGGGGGCGAGGGCAGCGATGGCCAGTCCCCCGGCCAGCAGCAGGGGCAACAGCAGGGCGAGGGTGGACAGGGATCGGCCGGTGGCAACAGCCCCGAGGATCTGGCGCAGCGTCAACAGACCCTGCGCAACGAACTTCAACGCCAACGTGACGGCCTGCCTCTGGGCGGCGCCGAGGGCGAGGCCGCGCGCGACAGCCTGGATCAGGCCGGTCGGGCCATGGAGGGCGCCGAGGAGGCCCTGCGCGGAGGCGATTACGCCGAAGCCATCGACCGCCAGTCCGAGGCCATGGAGGCCATGCGCGACGGTATGCGGGCATTGGGCGAGGCCATGGCAGAGCAACAGCAGCAGGGCCAGCAACCCGGCACTCAGCAAGGGCAGGGCAATCGACAGGGCAACGCGCTCGACCCTCTGGGCCGGGATCGTGGGGGGCAGGGCGGTGATACCTTGCGCTCGGATACCATCGGCAACGGGCAGGCCTATCGCCGCGCTTGGGATCTGCTGGAGGAAATCCGTCGCCGCGCCGGCGAACGTGAGCGCAGCGAAGGCGAACGCAACTACCTGCAGCGGCTGCTCGATAAGTTTTGATGCGGAGATGCCGACGCAAAAGCCGCGCAACCCGGAAGGGGATGCGCGGCTTTGCTCCGTGGTCTTGATCGCGTTATTCTGCGGCCAGCGCCTTGGCTTGCGTATCCAGCCACAGCCTCCACTGATCCACCCAGGCCACGTAGCCGCTGATATAGGGATCGGCCTGCGGCAGCCGCTCGGCGATCAGCGGCGCATTTGTGTAGACGAGGATCGCCGCCACCATCAGAAGAATCACCAGCAGGAACCCCCGCGAAAACCCGCTCTTTCGCGGGGCGGGGCGCTCCGCGTCCACGGGCGGTGGCGCAGCTTTCGCCTCTCCGGGGCCGTTGGTGTTGATCTCTTCGATATCTGGCAACAGGCCGCGGCGGGATGTGACCTCCGGCGCGGGGCGGTCGGGCGGCGGTGACGGTTGTCCCTGCATCCGCGCCACGCGATCCTGTGCTTCACGGGTCCGCCGGGCGGTTTCATCTTCGGCCGGGGTCTCAAGACCCAGCTCCGTCTGGGTTTCAAGCCCCTCTCCACCAGACCGCAGGGCTTCCTCGCGCATCGCCTCTTCGCGCAACACGCGCGAAACCTCCGGATCGAGCCGCCGCCGTGGCGCCGCCTCTGCGGTTGCCGGAGGCGGGACCGCCATATGAGACGGCGCCTCTGCCGCGTCGTCCTCTTCGTCGCCCTCTTCGTCGTCGTCATCCGAACCGTCATCCGCGGCATTGGCGGGGCTGTCCGCAACCACGGAGGGCTCCTCCTGCGGCGCCTCGGAGCGCGCAGTCTGTACCTCCGGCTCTGGCGTGGGCGGCCAGGGGTCTTCTGGTTCCGACTCGGGCACTTCCTGCGGGGTGGGGGCTGGCTGTGGCTCAGGCTGTGGTTCAGGGATTGGCTGTGGTTCCGGGGCGGGCTGCTGCTCTGGCTCGGCTGGCGGAACAGGGTCCGGTTCACGTTCTGGCGCGGGAGAGGGCGCGGCCTGCACCGGTGCGCTGTCCTCTTCCGGGGCTGCTTCCGCCTGTGCCTGCATCTGAGCGGAGGGTTGGAACCAGGTATCGCCGCAATTGGAGCATTGCACATCGCGCCCGTCGTCCGGGATCACGTCCTCGGGCACCTCATACTGTGCGCCGCAATTGGGGCAAATGAGTCTCATCCGGTCTCCTTGGTGGGCCTTCTGACCGCGAAAAAGTGAATTCACCCGTAATCATAGTAACTTCCTGAAAGGCAAGAAAGAGCCAATCCCCCCGCAGATGGCAGTTTGAGCCCATCTGAGCGACCTGCGCACCATTGAAACTGCCGCAATGCTCGTGCAAAACATCGCGATGGAACGCGGGACGACCGCAATACACCGGGCTGGGATGCAATCGTGATCGAACTCGAAGATGTGGGCTATAACTATGGCGGGGGAGAGCTGTTCAGCAACCTCTCGGTGCAGCTGGCGCCCGGCTCGTTCCACTTTCTGACCGGCCCCTCCGGCGCGGGCAAGACCACGTTGCTGAAGCTCTGCTACGGCTCCCTGACCCCCACCGCGGGCCGGGTGCGCGCCTTCAACATGGACGTGAAGGGGTTGGATCGCGACCAGATGGCCTACCTGCGCCGGCGTGTCGGCGTGGTGCATCAGGACTGCCGCTTTCTCGATCACCTGCCGGTGGTGGAAAACATCGCCCTGCCGCTGACGGTCTCGGGACGCGGGCTGACCGAAGAGCAGGCCAACCTGAAAGAGCTGATGAACTGGGTCGGCCTCTCCGAACGGATGGACGCGCTGCCCCCGGAGCTTTCGGGCGGCGAGCGTCAGCGGGCGGCACTGGCCCGCGCGGTGATCCTCAGCCCCGATGTGATCATTGCCGATGAACCCACCGGCAACGTCGACTGGGAAATGTCGCAGCGCCTGCTGCGGCTGCTGGTCGAGCTCAACCATATGGGCAAGACGATCCTTGTGGCGACCCATGACCTGCCGCTGATCCGTGCCGCCAAGAACCAGGTGCAGGCGCGGGTGCTGCGATTGACGAACCGACAGATCGTCTCGGCGGGAGCGGACCTATGAACGCGCTGCGGGCCCTTGTCATCGGCGATGCGCAGGCGGACCGTGTGGTGCCGCCTTCGGGCTTTACCGCCCAGCTGACGCTGTTTGTCTCCGGCGCCATGGCGTTTCTCTGTGTTTTTGCGCTGGCCCTGTCGCTGGCCTCTGGCCGGGTGGCCACACGCTGGTCGGACGAGCTGGCCCGCGCCGCGACCCTGCGCATCAATGCCCCTGCCGAACAGCGCGTCGCCCAGACCGAGGCGGCATTGCAGATCCTGCGCCAGACCCCGGGCGTGGCCAAGGCCCGCGCCCTGACAACGGACGAACAGGCCGCGCTGCTGGCGCCCTGGTTCGGGGCGGGGATCCCGCTTGATACCCTGCCGGTGCCGCAGCTGATCGAGGTAACAGAAGACGATCCCGGCTATGATGCCCAAGGTCTGCGCCTGCGCCTGCAGGCCGAGGTGCCAGGCGCGGTGCTGGATGACCATGCCCGCTGGCGGCGCCCTCTGGTGGAGGCCGCGATTGCCCTGCGCCGTCTGGGCGTGGTGTCGATTCTGCTCATCGGCGGGGCCATGGGCGCGATGATCACGCTGGCCGCCAATGCTGCCCTGGCCGCCAATGCGCAGGTCATTGAGGTGCTGCGGCTGGTGGGCGCGCAGGACAGCTACATCGCCCAGGCCTTCGTGCGTCGCTTCACCCTGCGCGCCCTGACCGGGGCCGCCGCGGGGGTGGCTCTTGGCATGATCGGGGTATTCCTGATGCCCGAAGCCTCGGAGGAGGGCGGTTTCCTCACCGGGCTGGGCTTTCAGAGCTGGCGCTGGCTGCTGCCGCTCATCATTCCGCCAGTCGCGGCGACAGTGGCCTTTGTCGCCACCACCCGCGCGGCCCGCAAACGTCTCGGAGAACTCGCGTGACCCTTGGTTTTCAATATCTGCGCTCGCTGCTCTACATCTTTCAGATCTATGTGGCGATGCTGGTGCTGGGCATCGTCTTTGCGCCTTATGCACTGCTGTCAAAGAACGGCGCGCGCCAAGCCTGCAAGACCTACGCCCGCTGGGCGATCTGGTCGGCGCGCTGGATGGTTGGCATCCGCTCCGAGGTGCGCGGGACCGTGCCCACGGGCGAGGTCATCATCGCCGCCAAGCATCAGAGCTTTCTCGATATCCTGATTATCTTTAACGCGTTGCCGCAGGCCAAGTTCATCATGAAACGAGAGCTGATGTGGACGCCGATCATCGGCGTCTATGCCAAGCGTCTCGGCTGCATCCCTGTTGATCGCGGCAAGCGCGGTGCGGCGATCACCCAGATGGTGCAGGATGTGGCGCGAGAGTTTTCCGAGCCCGGCCAGCTGGTGATCTACCCACAGGGCACCCGTGTCGCGCCGGGCGCGCAGAAGTCCTACAAGGTCGGCAGCGGCGTGCTCTACGTCGGACTGAAGCAGCCTTGCGTGCCGGTGGCGACCAATGTGGGTCTGCTGTGGCCGCGCAGCGGCATTCTGCGCAAACCGGGCTTGGGCACGGTGGAGTTTCTCGACCCGATCCCGCCGGGAGAGCCGCGGGACGTCTTTATGACCGAGCTGGAAACACGCATTGAAGCCCGGTCAGATGCATTAATGGCAGAACTGGGATTTGACAAAGATGAACTTCGTCGCATCGATTGAGGACCTTGAGGCGCTCTACGGGACACCGGGAGCGCCTTCTTTACGAAAAGTGGCGCGGCAGATGACGCCGCTCTATCGCAAATGGATCATGGCTTCGCGTCTGTGCATGCTGGCCACTGTCGGCCCCGAGGGCACCGACGACAGCCCGCGCGGTGATGACGGCCCGGTGGTGCTGGAGCTTGACCCCGGCACGCTGGCGCTGCCGGATTGGTACGGCAACAACCGCATCGACAGTTTGCGCAATATCCTGCGCGACGGGCGGGTGTCCCTGATGTTTCTGGTGCCGGGATCAAACAATGTGGTGCGGGTGAATGGCACCGCCAAAGTGACCGCCGACCTTGACCTGCTGCAGCGGTTTGACAAAGCGGGCAAACTGCCGCGCACGGTCATCGTGATCTCGATCCGGGAAATCTACAGCCAATGCGCCCGCGCCCTGATGCGGTCTCGGATCTGGACCTCTGGCAATGAAAGCGACGGCCTGCCCTCGATGGGGGACATCCTCGCCGAGCAGACGGCTGGCGAAGAAGGCGGTCACGCTTACGATGAGGAATGGGCGCCACGTGCGGCACAGACCATGTGGTGATGCGTGACTACTGGAGCGGTGCGGAGCGCAGCAAAGGACGGTTTGGCGCCGCGAACATGAGAATGCTGCCTGCGCTATCACCCCAATCGGGAAAGGCGAAATGCGCAATCCCCCACCGCTCCGGGGAGTACACCGCCCCCAAGAACCACCCTTTGGAGAGGGCCTCATCGCCCATTTTGGCCATAGGATCATAAGCCAGTTGTGGGAAATCTACGCTGACGATTTCCTCAATCAGTGGCAGTAGGGCCTCCGCATCTTGGTAAAGAAGGGGGTGTGGGTCGAAGGTGGAAATCTCACACCGCCGCTTTTCGCGTTCAACTAAGCTCATAGATTGAGGATCAATCCAAGCTTTTCCCCCCAAAATATCATGTGTCCTTGTCAGCCCCGACAGCAGCGCGTCGGGACTGTCTCCGGTCAGTATGGGGGCAAGACAGATACCATAAAACAGTTCGGCAATACGTTCCGCGCGTGATTGCTTTGGCCAGATCTGCGATGCCGCGCCAAGCCCTATCGCAAACCCTGCGACGACGATCCAGAACAGAATGCGTTTCTTCAAAACACAGCCCCAAAAATCCGCCGGTGACCTGTTTTGGCCACCAGTGCGCTTGCCTCAGCTCATCAGCAACTCGCCCACAAGGATCTGCGGACGGATGTTGGTGAAATTGGCCACATCATCAATGATCACGCCGCCCTTGTCCCCCATGGCCGTGTCGAGGGCCTCCTGATCGGGAAAGGTGATCGTGGCGATCAGCAGGTAAGGAGGAGGCACATCCGGGCCACCGGCCAGCCCGCGCGAGGCCTCGACCGTTTCCATCAGATCTCCCCAGTGTTCCTCGATCAGGGGCAGATGGGTCTCGGTGTAATAATCATAGTCAAACGTCGCCTCGTCGGAGGCGGGGTAGAGCACTTGCAGGCTGATGGTCATTGGCATGTCTCCTGAGTAGGACGCAAACGGCCCGCCAAGAGGCGGGCCGCTGGTGATGGACGCGCCAGGGCGCGTTGCCCGAGTTGGGCTTAACTGTGGATCGCGCCGTCGCCGCAGGCAAGGGCGGCTTCGCGTACGGCCTCGGAATAGGTCGGGTGTGCGTGGCAGGTCAGGGCCAGATCCTCGGCAGAGGCGCCGAATTCCATCGCTACGCAGATCTCGTGGATCAGGTCGCCGGCGCCGGGGCCGATGATCGCTGCGCCCAGAATCCGGTCTGTTTCCTTGTCCGCGATCAGTTTGACAAAACCGCCCTCGGCCTGATGCACGGCCTTGGCGCGCGCATTGCCCATGAACATGAACTTGCCGGTTTTGATCTTGCGGCCCTCGGCCTTCAGCGCGTCCTCGGTGGCACCCACGGTGGCGACCTCAGGCGTGGTGTAGACCACACCCGGAATGACACCATAGTTCACATGGCCATGCTTGCCCGCGATCACCTCGGCCACCGCCATGCCCTCATCCTCGGCCTTATGCGCCAGCATCGGGCCCTCGATGACGTCGCCGATGGCATAGACGCCTTTGATATTGGTGGCCCATTGCGCGTCGGTGGCGATCTGGCCGCGTTCGGTCATCTTCACACCCAGCGCATCAAGGCCGAGGCCCTCGGCATAGGGTTTGCGACCCGTGGCAACCAGCACCACATCAGCGTCGAGGGTCTCTTCCTCGCCGCCTTTTTTCAGCTGGTACTTGACCTTGCCCTTGGTCTTGGTGGTCTCGACGCCCTGCACGGCGGCGCCCATGATGAAGTTGAGACCCTGCTTTTCCAGGATGCGCTTGAAGCCGCGCTGGACGTCCTTGTCCATGCCGGGGCAGACCGCATCCATATATTCGACCACGGTGACCTCGGCGCCGAGGCGCGCGTAAACCGAGCCCAGCTCCAGACCGATGACGCCTGCGCCGATCACGACCATTTTCTTTGGCACCTTGGGCAACTCCAGCGCGCCGGTGCTGTCGACCACGATGCCCTTGGCGTTGTCCACCTCGACGCCCGGCAGGGCGGAAGGAACGGAGCCGGAGGCGATCACGATGTTCTTGGCCTCATGGGTGTCGTCGCCGACCTTGACCTTGCCCGCCTCGGGGATCGAGGCCCAGCCTTTCAGCCAGTCGATTTTGTTCTTCTTCATGAGGAACTCAACGCCGCCGGTGTTCTGACCGATGACATCATCCTTGTAGGATTTCATCTGATCCCAATCGACCGAGGGGCTTTTGCCCTTCAGGCCCATGGCGCCGAAGTTATGTTCTGCCTCATGCAGCATATGGGTCGCGTGCAACAGCGCCTTGGAGGGGATGCAGCCCACGTTGAGGCAGGTGCCGCCAAGGGTTTCGCGGCCTTCGACGATGGCGGTCTTCAGGCCCAGCTGGGCGCAGCGAATGGCGCTGACATAGCCGCCGGGGCCTGCACCGATGATGATGACGTCATAGGATGCCATGGGTCATGTGCTCCTTTGGAGTTGAGCGGGGAGGGGGCGCTGCCCCCGGCCCAAATGGGCCTCCCCCGAGGTATTTGTGAAAAGATGAAGATGCGCCCGATAATGTCCAGAGCGAATTTGTTCGATCTGAAGGATCATCACAGCGCCTCGACGATGGTGATTGGGGTTCCGTTTGGAACAAGCGACCAGATTTCGCGCATCTCGGTATTCGTGACCGCGATACAGCCGTCGGTCCAGTCCCGCATCAGGTGCAGTGCGCCCAAGGCCCCCCAGCCGTTGGGCAAGCCGTGGATCATGATATTGCCGCCGGGATCGCGCGCGGCGGCATTGGCTGCGGCCTGGTCTGCGGCATTGGGGTAGGAGATATGCAGGCTCAGATGCGCGACGGAGTTTGGATTGCGCCAGTCGATTTCATAGCGGCCTTCGGGCGTGCGTTCATCGCCCTCGGACTGTTTGTGACCTGCGGGTGCAGCGCCAAGCGAAATATCGTAGCTGCGGATGGTTTTGCCCGCACGGCGCAAGTGTAGCGCGCGGGTGGATTTGATCACAAGGATCTCATCTGCCTGTTCGTGGGCTTCGGCCATCGTCGGCGGTGTGCCCGAGCCCGCGCGCGCCATCAGCTTGGTATAGCCGAAGGTGGCCACGCCAAGCCCAAGAACGAGCACGGTCGCCCGCAGGATATGCCGGGCAAGTCTCACAGCAGGGCGGCCACCAGCATGGCGGCTGTCGCCAGATACCCCGCCGCCCAGATGAAGCTGCGCCAGGGCACCCAGCCAAAGGCATAGGCCGGGATGTAGAGCACACGCGCGCCGAGGTAGGCAAAGGCGCAGACGGTGGTGACCGGGGAGGAGGCTTCGGTCAGAGTAACCACCACGCAGGCAATCGAGAAGAGGATCAGCCCCTCAAAGTGGTTGTTCATCGCGCGATAGAGCCGTGCGGTGCGTTTGGAGACCTGATCCTGCAGATCGCCGCCAAGGCGGTCGCGGTCGCGCGGCGACAGGGTCTTGCCCTGGCCGAGTTCCAGGTTGGCCGGCACTGCCATCAGGGCGATCTGGATGACCTGCAGGAGTGCGGCGAGGGTGAGAGCAGTGAGTTCGGGGGTCATTTTACCTCGACATATCGCGAAATAGCTCTGTCAATTCTTGTGCAGTCATTTGCTGCTTTCCACTTGCCCGGCATCGCCGGGCAGCGCCCGACCCTCCCCACGGGAGGGCGCTGCCCTGATGTTGCTTACAGATCCATCAACAACCGGCGGGGATCTTCCAGCGCTTCTTTGACGCGCACGAGGAAGGTCACAGCGCCTTTGCCGTCGACGATGCGGTGGTCATAGGACAGCGCCAGATACATCATCGGGCGGATTTCCACCTTGCCGTTGATCGCCATCGGGCGGTCCTGGATCTTGTGCATGCCGAGGATGCCGGACTGCGGCGGGTTCAGGATCGGCGAGGACATCAGCGAGCCATAGACGCCACCGTTGGAGATGGTGAAGGTGCCGCCTTGCATTTCCGCCATCGACAGCTTGCCGTCACGGGCGCGCGCGCCTTTCTCGGCGATCGCCTTTTCGATACCGGCAAAGGACATCGCATCGACGTCGCGGATCACTGGCACCACAAGGCCGGTTGGCGTGCCAGCGGCAATGCCCATATGCACGAAGTTCTTGTAGATGATGTCAGTGCCGTCGATCTCGGCGTTGACTTCCGGCACTTCCTTCAGGGCGTGCGCGCAGGCCTTGGTGAAGAAGGACATGAAGCCCAGTTTCACGCCGTGCTTCTTCAGGAACAGGTCTTTGTACTCGTTGCGCAGTGCCATGACCTCGGTCATGTCGACCTCGTTATAGGTGGTCAGCATCGCGGCGGTGTTCTGGCTGTCCTTCAGGCGACGGGCGATGGTCTGGCGCAGGCGGGTCATCTTAACCCGTTCTTCGCGCGAGGCATCATCGGCAGAGACCGGTGCGCGCGGCGCGGCCGGAGCCGAGGTGGTCGCAGCAGGTGCGGATTTCGCTGCGGAAATCGCGCTTGCGACGTCTTCTTTCATGATGCGGCCATCGCGGCCCGAACCCTTGACCTGATCCGCGGAGAGACCGGCTTCGGCCATCGCCTTTTCCGCCGATGGCGCATTTGCGACGTCCTTGGACGCGGCGGCAGGCGCTTCAGCGGCCGCAGGCGCAGCAGCCGGGGCCGCCGCTGCCGTTGCGCCAGCGCCTGCAGAGATCACGCCCAGCTTGGCGGACGCCTGCACGGTTGCGCCTTCTTCGGCGCTGATCTCGGTCAGGGTGCCTGCAGCGGGGGCGGGCACCTCGACAGAGACCTTGTCGGTTTCCAGCTCACACAGCATTTCGTCCTGCGCGACGGTGTCGCCGACCTTCTTGAACCAGGTGGAAACGGTCGCCTCAGAGACGCTTTCGCCCAGGGTGGGCACCATCACGTCAACGGCGGCCTCTTCGCCGCCCGATGCGGCGGCAGCGGGAGCCTCCTTGGTCGCAGCCTTGGGTTCCGGTGTTTCCTGCCCGGCCTCGCCAGCGGCAGAGATATTGGCCAGCAGGGCATCAACGCCAACGGTTTCGCCTTCCTTGGCGACGATCTCGGCCAGGGTGCCGGCCGCCGGGGCGGGGACCTCGACCGTGACCTTGTCGGTTTCCAGCTCGCAGAGCATTTCGTCCTGCGCCACGGCATCGCCGGGCTTTTTGAACCAGGTGGCGACCGTTGCTTCGGTCACGGATTCGCCCAGGGTGGGCACGCGCACTTCGGTGGTCATGATTTCAATCTTCCTCAGATGCTCAGCGCTTCGTTCACAAGCGCCGCTTGTTGGGCTTTATGTTCGCTGGCCAGACCCGTTGCGGGTGAGGCCGAGGTGGCACGACCGACATAGGCCGGACGGGTATGTTTTGCTTTGATGCGGGTGAGAACCCATTCGATGTTGGGCTCGATAAAGGTCCAGGGACCCTGGTTCTTGGGTTCTTCCTGACACCAGACCATCTCCGCGTCCTTGAACCGCTCCAGCTCCTTCACCAGGCTGATCGCCGGGAAGGGATAGAACTGCTCGATGCGCATGATGTAGACATCGTCGATGCCGCGGGCGTCGCGCTCTTCCAGCAGATCGAAGTAGACCTTGCCGGAGCACAGCACGACCCGTTTGATCTTCTTGTCCTCGACCAGCTTGGTCTCGGACGCACCGGTTTCGGCGTCATCCCACAACACGCGGTGGAAGGAGGAGCCGGTGGTGAACTCATGCGCCTTGCTGACGGCCAGCTTGTGGCGCAACAGTGATTTCGGCGTCATCAGCACCAGCGGCTTGCGGAAGGTGCGGTGCAGCTGACGGCGCAGGATGTGGAAGTAGTTCGCGGGCGTCGTACAGTTTGCCACGATCCAGTTGTCCTGACCGCACATCTGCAGGAAGCGTTCCAGACGCGCGGAGGAGTGCTCCGGCCCCTGACCCTCAAAACCATGCGGCAAGAGGCACACAAGACCGGACATCCGCAGCCATTTGCTCTCGCCCGAGGAGACGAACTGGTCGAACATGATCTGCGCGCCGTTGGCGAAATCGCCAAACTGCGCTTCCCAGAGCGTCAGCGCGTTGGGTTCCGCCAGCGAATAGCCATACTCAAAGCCCAGAACCGCATATTCAGACAGCGCCGAGTCGATGACCTCGTATTGGGACTGACCCTCACGGATGTTGTTGAGCGGGTAGTAGCGTTCCTCGGTGTCTTGATTGACGATGCCGGAGTGACGCTGCGAGAAGGTGCCGCGGGTGCTGTCCTGACCGGACAGACGCACCGGATAGCCCTCGGAGAGCAGCGAGCCGAAGGCCAGCGCTTCACCGGTGGCCCAGTCAAAGCCTTCACCGCTGTCGAACATCTTTTTGCGCGCATCAAGGAAGCGACCGATGGTCTTATGCACCGGGTAGCCCTCGGGCAGGGTGGTCAGACCCTTGCCGACTTCCTCAAGCGTCTCGGGCTTGATGGCGGTTTCGCCACGCTGATAATCCTCGTCCTTGCGATCAAGATGCGACCAGCGCCCATCCAGCCAATCGGCCTTGTTGGGTTTATAGGTCTTGCCGGTTTCAAACTCCTCATTGAGGTGCGCCTGAAACGCCGCTTTCATGTCCTCGATCTCGCCCTCGGGGATCAGACCGTCCTTCACCAGACGTTCCGTGTACAGGCTCAGGGTCGTCTTGTGGCCCTTGATCTTCTTGTACATCAACGGGTTGGTGAACATCGGCTCATCGCCTTCGTTGTGACCAAACCGGCGGTAGCAGAAGATGTCGATGACCACGTCCTTGTGGAACTTCTGGCGGAACTCGGTTGCGACCTTCGCCGCATGCACCACCGCTTCCGGATCGTCACCGTTGACGTGGAAGATCGGGGCTTCGACCACCAGCGCGTTGTCGGTGGGGTAGGGCGAGGAGCGCGAGAAATGCGGCGCCGTGGTGAAACCGATCTGGTTGTTCACAACGATATGCATGGTGCCGCCCGCGCGGTGTCCGCGCAGACCGGAGAGCGCAAAGCACTCGGCAACCACGCCCTGACCCGCAAAGGCCGCATCGCCATGCAACAGGATCGGCATAACTGCCGTGCGGTCCTTGTCGTTGAGCTGGTCCTGCTTGGCGCGGACCTTGCCCAGAACAACCGGGTTCACCGCCTCCAGGTGCGAGGGGTTCGCGGTCAGCGACAGGTGGACCTTGTTGCCGTCGAACTCACGGTCCGAGGAGGCGCCGAGGTGATATTTCACATCGCCAGAGCCATCCACATCTTCAGGTTTGAAGCTGCCGCCCTGGAATTCGTTGAAGATCGCGCGATATGGCTTCTGCATCACATTGGCCAGAACCGACAGGCGGCCCCGGTGGGGCATGCCGATGACGATATCCTTGACGCCCAGACTGCCGCCACGCTTGATGATCTGCTCCATCGCGGGGATCAGGCTCTCACCGCCGTCCAGACCAAACCGCTTGGTGCCCATGTATTTGACGTGCAGGAACTTCTCAAAGCCCTCTGCCTCGACCATCTTGTTCAGGATCGCCTTGCGGCCCTCGCGGGTGAAGCGGATTTCCTTGTCATAGCCTTCGATGCGCTCTTTCAGCCATGCGGACTGCTCCGGGTTGGAGATATGCATGTACTGCAGCGCGAAGGTGCCACAATAGGTCCGCTTCACGATGTCCACGATCTGGCGCATCGGCGCGACCTGCAGGCCCAGCACGTTGTCGATGAAGATCGGGCGATCCATGTCGGCGTCGTTAAAGCCGTAGGTCTTCGGATCCAGCTCCGGATGCGCCGTCGCAGCGCGCATGCCCAGCGGATCCAGATCAGCGGCCAGATGGCCCCGGATGCGATACGCGCGGATCAGCATGATGGCGCGGATCGAGTCCAGCACCGCGCGCTGGATCGCCTCGTCAGAGACCTCAACGCCCTTTTCCTTCGCCTTGTCCGCGATCTTCTTGCCAGCCGCCTTGGCCTCGGCCGGGGCGGGCCATTCACCGGTCAGCGCCCCGGTCAGGTCGTCTTCCGGTGCGAGGGGCCAGTCCTTGCGCGCCCAGCTGGGGCCTGCGGCTTCGGCTTTGACATCCGGTTCAGCGTCGCCCATGGCGCGAAAGAACTCGGCCCATGCAGCATCCACCGCATTGGGATCATTGGCGTATTGGGCATAAAGCTGCTCCAGATACTCCGCGTTGTGCCCCTGCATGAAGGAGGACGCATGGAAGATGTCGTTGGGGCTCTGTTCGGTCATTTGAGTGCCTCATATGGGTTTGGACCGTAAGCGATCAGCCTGTTGTCTGGGACTGAAAGCCCGAAAGGGCGAAATGTTCCGTGCCAAGGTCTTGGCGGATCTTGCGGCGAAGGCGGCCAGAGGGCCGCATCGGCAACAGGATCCCTGTGTCTGCACTGCAAGCGCAGAAGCGGGGTGGGCGCAAAGCGCCCGCCCCTCAGATCATCTGGTGATCTTTTGCTATATGACGGATGCGGTTGCATCAGCCGTTTGCGATCGCTTTCTGAACCGCTTCGCCCAGAGTGGCCGGGCTGTCGGCAACAACGATGCCTGCGGATTTCATTGCTTCGATCTTGTCATCTGCGCCGCCTTTGCCGCCGGCGACGATCGCGCCCGCGTGGCCCATGCGGCGGCCCGGAGGCGCCGTGCGACCTGCGATGAAGCCTGCGATCGGCTTCCAACGGCCTTTTTTCTTCTGCTCGGCGATGAATTCCGCCGCTTCTTCTTCGGCAGAGCCACCGATCTCACCGATCATGATGATCGATTGGGTCTCAGGATCGTCGAGGAACATGTCCAGCACGTCGATATGCTCGGTGCCCTTGATCGGGTCGCCGCCGATACCCACAGCCGAAGACTGGCCGAGACCGATGTCAGAGGTCTGCTTCACGGCCTCATAAGTCAGGGTGCCGGAACGGGACACAACACCGACCGAGCCACGCTTGTGGATATGGCCGGGCATGATGCCGATCTTGCAGGCGTCGGGGGTGATGACGCCGGGGCAGTTGGGGCCAATGAGACGCGACTTGGAGGATTCCAGCGCGCGCTTCACTTTCATCATGTCCAGAACCGGGATGCCTTCGGTGATGCAGACAATGAGTTCCATTTCGGCGTCGATCGCCTCAAGGATGGAATCAGCGGCAAACGGCGGCGGCACGTAGATCACGGAGGCATTGGCCTCGGTCACATGCTTGGCTTCATGCACGGAGTTGAAGACCGGCAGGTCGAGGTGGGTCTGACCACCTTTCCCGGGGGTCACGCCGCCAACCATCTTGGTGCCATAGGCGATGGCCTGCTCGGTGTGGAAGGTGCCCTGAGAGCCGGTGAGACCCTGACAGATAACTTTGGTGTTTTCGTCGATGAGGACTGCCATGATGTCCTTTCCTTTCGATTATGCGGTTTGTGCCTCGGCGGCACGCGCCGCGCTGTCGTCGGTGAGCGCCCGATCCGCAAAGGTGACCCGCACAAGCCGTGCGCGTCCCGAGATCAGGCGAAGGAGGTGCAGGGGCAGGGCGCGCAACTCGGCCATGCCCCGCAGGCGTTTTTGTTTACGGTAGAGTGCACCTTGGGGCTTGCGCTGCGCATGGCCCAGAAAAGTGCCCTCTTCAGGAGGGGTGTTGCCCTGTGTGACGAGGGCAGGCGTGATCTGATAAGGCCGAAGTGAATTGGCCAAAGGAGAGATGAGCGGATTGAACAACAGCTGATCGATCGAGACCGCAAATGGACGTGACGCCAGCAGCGCCTCGGCCCCCTTGCGCGTGACCAGATAGCCCGCAGATCCGGGGTTGCGCGACAACATCGGCGCCACCTGTCGTCCCAGGTGCTGCGCGATGGATGTGCCCAGCATCACCTTGAGGCTCTCACTGCGCCAGAACTCCAAATTCACCAGCTCGCAGCCTTGCGGCCACCAGCTCAGATCTTCGGTCCATTGGCGCAACTCCGGCGAGATGAAGACGTCATCCTCAAAAATGAGGGCAACATCCGCATCCGACGCCAGAAACTGCTCCCAAACCTTGGCGTGGCTCAGGGTGCAGGCCATGTTGCCATGGGCAAACACCCCCCAGGGGCCAAAGCTCTTGCACTGCTGCAACAGCTCCGCTTCCGAGGTTTCGGCCAGATCCACGGCCTCGACAAACTCAGCCTCTATACCCGCCTCCGCCAGCGTCGCACGCATCTGCGCATGACGCCCTTTGGCACGGGTCAGAGAGATGATATAAGTCGAAAGCTTCATCGGGTTCAGTATCTCTGCTCAGATCACACTATGGCTGCCGGCCGACGACCATGAAATCTGCGGGCGGGTGAGGCCCTGACAGATGACTTTGGTGTTATGGTCGACGGGGACTGCCATCTTGGAAGTTTCCTTAGAGAAATTTGTGTTTCGCCGCGCCGAGCGGTGCGCTCAGCAATTTGCGATCAATCCACTTTCATGCCTTCCGCCAGCGTCCACGTGTTTTCACCGTCGTTGCAGGACACTGGTCGACCCGTTGAAAGTGATTGTTCACGCATTGCTTCAATGTCTGGCCCGTTAGGGCATGAGATTTTGATCGGTTCACGTTGTGACAAGTCTGGCGGTGTCTGCTCACTCTCGAGGGGCGCGTTTCGGACGCATCCGGCGAGTGAAGCAACAAGGAACAGAAAGCAGACGCGAGACATCAGCCCTTCACCGCTTTCACGATTTTCTCGGCCCCATCGGATAGATCATCCGCGGCAATCACGTTCAGGCCGGAGGTCGCGATGATCTCTTTGCCCTTCTCGACGTTGGTGCCTTCCAGACGCACAACCAGCGGCACCTCTAGGCCCACCTCTTTCACGGCCGCGATCACGCCTTCTGCGATCACGTCGCAGCGCATGATGCCGCCAAAGATGTTCACCAGGATGCCTTTGACGTTCTTGTCGGAGGTGATGATCTTGAACGCTTCGGTCACTTTCTCTTTGGTGGCGCCGCCGCCCACATCGAGGAAGTTCGCAGGCTCGGCACCATACAGCTTGATGATGTCCATGGTGGCCATCGCCAGACCCGCGCCGTTCACCATGCAGCCGATCTCACCGTCGAGCGCGATGTAGTTCAGGTCGTACTTGGAGGCTTCGAGCTCTTTGGGGTCTTCTTCGGTCTCGTCGCGCAGGGCGGCGATGTCGGCGTGGCGGTAGATCGCGTTGCCGTCAAAACCGACCTTGGCGTCCAGCACCTTGAGGTCGCCCGCGTCGCTGACGATCAGCGGGTTGATCTCCAGCATCTCCATGTCCTTCTCGATGAAGGCTTGGTACAGTTGACCCATCAGCTTGACGCACTGCTTGACCTGCGCGCCCTCAAGGCCGAGCGAGAATGCAACGCGGCGGCCGTGGTAGGCCTGATAACCGGTGGCCGGATCAACAGAGAAAGACAGGATCTTCTCCGGCGTCTCGGCGGCGACCTCTTCGATGTCCATGCCGCCCTCGGTGGAGCACACGAACGACACGCGCGAGGTCACGCGGTCCACCAGCAGCGCCAGGTAAAGCTCGGTCTGAATGCCGGAGCCCGCCTCGATGTAGATGCGGTTCACTTTTTTGCCGGCCGGGCCGGTCTGGTGGGTCACAAGCGTGCGGCCCAGCATTTTCTTGGCTTCTTCGGCGGCTTCTTCGACCGATTTGGTCAGGCGAACGCCGCCTTTGTCACCGGCGTCGGCCTCGTTGAAAGAGCCCTTGCCGCGACCACCTGCGTGGATCTGGGCTTTCACGACCCAAAGCGGGCCGTCCAGCTCGCCGGCTGCGGTTTTGGCTTCGTCGGCTTTCAGCACCACGCGCCCGTCGGAAACCGGAGCGCCGTAGCTGCGAAGGAGGGCCTTGGCCTGATATTCGTGGATGTTCATGAGAAACTGTCCCGTCTGGCTGCAATTGTCCCTTGCTAGTACGCCTATATCAAACAGGAGGTTAAAGGCTTTTCTGTTACGAGAGCGATAAATGATGAAGTTTTTCCGATTTTGTGATCACAGGGTTGAGGCGTGTGATCACATATCGAAAGCGACTAAATTTTAGCGATTCGCGCAATCCTTGGCGGCGCGTTTCGGCTTTGCTGCAGCGCGTCAAGAGCCTTCCAGCGACTGGAGGTCATTCTGTTTCATCCCGCATCCATGACCTTGTCCGAGGCTGAGCGGGCTGTCTTGGAGTGATCGGTAGCGGTGTGGGCGAGGCGCAAGTCTGACTATGGTCCACCGGGTGTGGCGCCGTTCTCACAAGGGGCCGATCCCGCCTTAGGTTTGCGGCAGGCGATAGACGTCGACCTCACGTTCGCAGGTCGCGTCGATTGTGCGGCGGTCAAACACCATGCCAAGCTTTTGCATGATACGTGCCGAGGCGCTGTTCCCGCGCTGAGTGATGCTCACGATATCTGTGAGCCCCAGTCTGTCCGTGCCAAAGGCCAATGCGGCCGCAGCCGCTTCGCTTGCGTAACCTTGCCCCCAGCTTGGTCTTGAGAACCGCCAGCCGATCTCGACGGCGGGCAAGACCTCCGGCAAGAAGTCGGGTCGGGAAAATCCGGTGAACCCGATCAGATCACCAGTTCCCTTGGATTGAACAGCGAACAGTCCAAAGCCGCGCTCTGCCCATTGGGTCTGAAAGGATGTGATGTTCGCTGCCGCTTGGTCTGCCGTCCGGGTCGCGCCATTGCCGATGTAGCGCATGACCGCCGGATCACCGCAGATCGCTGCAAAAGGGGCGTGATCTTCGGGCGTCCAGCCTCGGAGCAGCAGGCGCTTTGTGTTGAGTTCGGGCGGTGTCATGGCGTGGTTTAAGCATGTAGAGCGACCGCAGCAAAGCGCGCAGTGCACACATGTCTTCAGGCGGGCGGGCGGTCTGGCGGCGCCGACATCTGCCATGAAACGAAAAAAGCGCCCCGTGTGGGACGCTTTTGATTTTTGAAATATGTGCGGTGTTTATGCCAGCGAGCTGTCGATGCCCTTGCAGGCCTCGACGAGGCCTTTCACGGCTTTGACGGATGCATCGAACATTGTCTGTTCGTCCGCGTTCAGCTTGATGTCCACCACGCGCTCGATACCACCAGCACCGATCACGGTGGGCACGCCGACATACATGCCGTTGAGGCCCAGTGCACCGTCCACATATGCGGCGCAGGGCAGCACGCGCTTCTGGTCTTTCAGATAGGCTTCGGCCATCTCGACCGCCGAGGTTGCCGGGGCGTAGAAGGCAGAGCCGGTTTTCAGCAGGCCAACGATTTCTGCGCCACCATCACGGGTGCGCTGTACGATGGCGTCCAGCTTGTCTTGTGTGGTCCAGCCCATCTGCACCAGGTCGGGGAGCGGGATGCCGGCGACGGTGGAGTAGCGCACCGACGGCACCATGGTATCGCCGTGACCGCCCAGAACAAATGCGGTGACGTCTTTCATGGAGACTTTGAATTCCTCGGCGAGGAAGTGACGGAAGCGTGCGGAATCCAGCACACCTGCCATGCCGCAGACTTTTTCATGCGGCAGGCCGGAGAATTCGCGCAGCGCCCAGACCATCGCATCGAGCGGGTTGGTGATGCAGATCACAAAGGCGTTCGGCGCGTTGTCGCGGATGCCTTCGCCAACGGATTTCATCACCTTGAGGTTGATGCCCAGCAGGTCGTCGCGGGACATGCCCGGCTTGCGCGGAACACCTGCGGTGACGATGCAAACGTCGGCGTCTGCGATATCTGAGTAGTCCTGCGTGCCCTTCAGGCTGGCGTCAAAGCCCTCGGAAGGACCGGATTCGGCAATGTCCAGCGCTTTGCCTTCAGGGGTGCCTTCGGCAATGTCGAACAATACGACGTCGCCAAGTTCCTTGAGGGCTACGAGATGCGCGAGGGTGCCACCGATCTGACCTGCGCCGATAAGGGCGATTTTGGGTCGTGCCATGGGATAATCTCTCCGGTCCGGTTGATTTCTGACCAGATGCCTAAGACGTTCGGTTCCGCTTCGCAAGTGTTCTGCGTTGCAGCATCCGCGCGGTCTGAGCCTGTTTTACGTTCGTTTGCGACAATCCTTGCAGTTTTAGCGAAGGATGCTTTGGATATTGAACAGGCATGCACGTCTCGCACGCCGGTTCGGTATTGCCGTGACCGTGGCCTGCGGAGCGGATGTCAGCAGTCATTTCCTGCGGTTGCCGGTCCGACAAAGACGTGGACCGGCGAATCAGGGTGCGCGAAAGGGATACGGTGCTTTTGCGGCGCAGGCCGGTGCATTTCGATGCCCGCCTTCAGCCAGCCTGGGCCCCGGATATCCAGGGGCCCGGATATGCGTCGCGTGTCCTGCGGGACGGAACGCGATAGATCAGGCGTCAGTATCCATCACGGGCAGCGCTTCGGCCAGGATTTCGTAGGACTGTCCGGAGGCCACGAGGCAGGTCATGCCGTTCGGATTGGTGACAGTAATCGTCCAGGATCCCGTCTCGTCAGAGGCAAAGGTCTCCATGACCATGCCCTGTTGACCCATGCCGATGCTCTGGCGGCTTTCGCCATATTTCTCGGCCAGGCGCTGAACGACCATATCGCGCGGTGCGCAATTCTGGCTTTGAGCGGCCGCCATCTGGGTGGTCAGCACAAGGGCGAGGCCCGCGGAGAGTTTCAACAGCGTCTTCTTCATAGGTTTTACCCCTTTCGGAACGGCGTCCCCAGCAGGGGGCCGAATGGGCACCCCGGTGACCTGGGGTGGACCGGTTTTGGTGACGAAATCATGACGACGAACCCAAGGTTCGCGGGGCGCCAGATGGTAACAGTCTTCGAAAAGAGGGCGCCGGTAGGACTCAGAGTGCCATAGAGGTCCAAAGAACTGGTTAATCGCGCGTTCTCTTGTGAAATCAAAGGTTTGAAAATGTGAATGATGGAGGGTGATGGATGATTTCTGCATTGCGGCGAGATATAGCTTGAAATCAACGGCATGTGATTGTAGCGATTTGGGTAATATTATGTCCCACTCAATCCTCTTGGAGGCTGCCCCCATGGACCCGCGCTCCCGCCCCTGTCGTTCTGTTCTCTACATCCCCGGCTCCAAGCCGCGCGCATTGGACAAGGCCCGTACTCTGCCCGTTGATGCGATCATCTTTGATCTCGAGGATGCGGTATCGGTGGAGGAAAAAGACAATGCGCGCGCCACGCTGGCAGAGGCGCTGACGCAGGGTGGCTATGGGCCGCGGCTGAAGATCGCGCGGATCAACGGGCTCGACACCGCATGGGGGCGTGCGGATGCAGAGGCGGCGGCTCATATGGGATGTGACGCGATCCTCTTGCCGAAGGTGTCTTCGCCGGCTGATCTGGACGCGCTGGCAGAGATCACAGGTGACGTGCCGCTCTGGGCGATGATGGAAACGCCGCGCGGCATGCTGAACGCGGGCGCCATCGCCGCACATCCCAGGCTGCAGGGCATGGTGATGGGCACCAATGATCTGGCCAAGGACATGCAGACCCGGTTCCGCGCCGACCGCCTGCCGCTGATGCCGGGCCTCGGGCTGTGCCTCCTGGCGGCCAAGGCCGAGGGCAAGGTGATCGTCGACGGGGTCTACAACGCCTTCAAGGATGACGCGGGGCTGGCGATGGAATGTGAGCAGGGCCGCGACATGGGCTTTGACGGCAAGACACTGATCCACCCGGCGCAGGTGGACGTTGCCAATGCCGCCTTTGCCCCCTCAGAAGCGGAACTGGATCTGGCTCGCCGTCAGATCGCCGCGTTCGAGGCCGCAGAGGCCGCGGGCCAAGGGGTCGCCGTGGTAGAGGGCAAGATCGTCGAGAACCTGCATGTGGTGACCGCACGTGAAATCATCGCGAAAGCGGATGCAATTGCCCGGATCTCCGGCTAGTCGTTGAGGCAAGCACCCGTCTGACGTTGGAGAAAGACATGGCACTTCTGATATTTGGCATCATCCTGTGGTGGGCCGCCCACCTGTTCAAACGCCTCGCCCCGGCGCAGCGCGCACACCTCGGCACGAAGGGCAAGGGACTGGTGGCGCTGGCTCTGCTGGCAAGCGTCGTGCTGATGGTGATCGGCTATCGCGGCACGGAGTACATCCACGTCTGGGCGCCGCCGTCCTTCCTGGTGCATGTGAACAATTCCCTGATGGTGCTGGCGCTGTTCTTTACCAGCCCCGGACCGCGCAAGGGGCGGCTGTTTCGCAAGATGCGCCACCCGATGCTGTTCGGCTTCTCGCTCTGGGCGGTGGCACACCTGCTGGTCAACGGCGATCTGGCTTCTGTCATCCTGTTCGGCGGGTTGCTGGTCTGGGCCGGGGTCGAGGTTCTGGCGATCAATCGCGCCGAGCCCGAGTGGAAGCCGGGCCCCAAGGGCACCACTGGCAAGGGGCTGATGTTCCTGGCGATTTCCTTCCTGCTGGTCGGTGTGATCGGCTATATTCACGGGCTCATCGGGCCCTCACCATTTCCGGGGTAAGACATGAAACTTTATCGATTCCTGAGCGAGGATGACACTT
The DNA here is from genome assembly GCF_032924845.1 of Tritonibacter scottomollicae. Lineage (NCBI taxonomy): Bacteria > Pseudomonadati > Pseudomonadota > Alphaproteobacteria > Rhodobacterales > Paracoccaceae > Tritonibacter > Tritonibacter scottomollicae. The sequence continues at coordinate 2,540,077 of NZ_CP136704.1, read as the reverse complement.
CGGCCTTCTGTCACAAGGTGACGGATGCGCTGAACAAGGGCTGGGAGCTATACGGCAGCCCGACCCAGACCTTTGACCCGGTCAAGGGCATCATGCGCTGCGGCCAGTCGGTGGTGAAAGAGGTGGACGGCACCTACACCCCCGACACCAAACTGGGAGCGCACTGACATGGCCAAGACCAACCGCGGGCGTTTCTTCGAGGACTACAGGCTGGGTGAGGTGATCCGCCACGCGGTGCCACGCACCGTCTCGGGCGGCGAACGGGCGCTCTATCATGCGCTCTACCCGGCCCGGCATGCGCTCTATTCCTCGGATGAATTTGCCCGCTCGGTTGGTCTGGTCGCTGACAAAAAAGGCGCGCCGCTGGATGATCTGGCGGCGTTCCACATCGTCTTTGGCAAGACTGTGCCGGATATCTCGCTCAATGCGGTGGCGAACCTTGGTTATGCCGAGGGGCGCTGGCATCTGCCGATCTACGCAGGCGATACGCTGCGCGCCGAGAGCGAGGTGATCGGCCTCAAACAGAACTCCAACGGCAAGACCGGGGTGGTCTGGGTGCGCACGCGGGGGCTCAACCAACGCGATGACTGCGTGCTGGAGTATGTGCGCTGGGTCATGGTGCGCAAGGGCAACCCGGAGGCAGAGGCGCCCGAAACCCACGTGCCGGAATTGCAGCCAGTGTTGACGGCGGATGATCTTGCCCTGCCTGCGGGGCTGGATTTTTCGACTTATGATTTTGAACTGGCGGGCGAGCCGCATCGCTGGGGCGACTACGCCATCGGCGAGCAGATCGACCACGTCGATGGCGTCACGGTAGAGGAGGCCGAGCATATGCTGGCCACCCGCCTGTGGCAGAACACCGCCAAGGTGCATTTCGACAGCACCGCGCGCCCTGATGGCACACGGCTGATCTATGGCGGTCATGTGATCTCCATGGCGCGGGCGCTGTCGTTTAACGGGCTGGCCAATGCGCAGATGATCGTCGGGCTCAATGGCGGCGCGCATGCAAACCCCTGCCTGTCGGGCACCACCATACGGGCCTGGTCCGAGGTGCTGGACAAGGCGGAAACCGCAGCGCCCGGGGTGGGGGCCATCCGGTTGCGGCTGGTGGCGACATCGGGGGGCGCGCCGTTCCAGCTGAAGGGCGAGGACGGGAAATACCTGCCGGAGGTTCTGCTGGACCTCGATTACTGGGCCTTGATGCCTCTGTAGTGGGCGGGGCCGCGTTGTTGGAGGGGCCGCGCTGTCTCTTCGGGGCGTTTGGCTCTCATCGCCGCATCTTGGTGGGGCAAGACTGCAAAGCTTGGGTCTGGCGTGGTGACATCTGCGCGAGGCTGCAGTCGCAGCATGGCTTTGATCTTGCCGAGAGGTCCGCGTCGCCGCAGTCTTTACCTCATGCGTCGCCTGTTAGTCACAGCTCTGTGTGGTCTTTGTAGCCTGATACCGGGTGGCCTGCGCGCGTGTGACCTGGCGCTGGTATTAGCGGTGGATGTGTCCGGATCCGTCGATCCAAAGGAATACCGGTTGCAGATGGACGGGCTGGCCCGCGCACTGCGGGATCCCCTGATCAGCGAAGCGCTGGTGCAGGCCCGTGCCGAAGTGGCCCTGGTGCAATGGAGCGGCACATCACGGCAGGTGGTGTCGGTGCCCTGGACCTCAATTCCCGATTTCGCCGCGCTCGACGCCTTTACGCAGGCGGTGGAGGACACCTCGCGTAAATGGCGCAATTACTCGACCGCGATCGGCGAGCTGTTGGGGTATGTTCTGCCTATGTTTGACGCGGTGCCGTCCTGTCAGCGTCGTGTGGTGGATGTTTCGGGCGATGGCCCGTCAAACGAAGGGATCAACCCGGAGACGCTGCGGTCGCGGCTGACTGCTGCTGGTGTCACCGTGAATGCCATCGCGATCGAGGCCAGCGAGGAGGATCTGGCCGCCTATTTCTTTGAGCATGTGATCCACGGTCCGGGCGCCTTTGTGGTCTATGCGGCGCGTTTCGAAGACTACCCCGAACAGATCCGCAAGAAGCTGCTGCGCGAAGTCGTGAAGCAGACAGCAACCCTTTCGCGCTAAAAGCACATGCGACTCACTGAGGGTTTGCGAGTTTGTTTCTGACTATTCCGCTAGGGATACAGTTTGTGATCACAGCGATCTGGCTTGTGATCACAAGGTGAAGAAATTGCAACAAACTGCGACGATAACAGGTGATTTTTACCACTCGTTTGCGTGACAGTGCGCAAAAATAAGCTAAAACGAGACCAGCTAACCGGAAAGGAGCCAACATGGCCGATGTCAATCGGGGCAATCGCCCGCTTTCGCCGCATTTGACCATCTACCGCCCGCAGCTCACCTCCCTGTCGTCAATCATGGTGCGTATCACCGGGATTGCGATGCTGGGGGCCTCGCTGCTCGTGGTGTGGTGGCTGCTTGCCGCTGCAACCTCCGAGAGCGCCTTTGCCTTCATCGACGGGCTGTTGCGCAGTGTGCTGGGCAATATCGTCCTGCTCGCGGCGACTTGGGCGATCTTCTATCACATGCTGGGCCGTCTGCGCCACGTGGTCTGGGACTTCGGCTACTGCCTCGAGGTCGCGATCTCGGAGAAGATGGGCATTGGCATGTTCGTCGGTGCAACCATCCTGACCGTCCTTGTGGCGATCGTGGTGTAAGGAGCAGAGACATGAATTATCTGACCGACCGCAAACGTGCCGAAGGGCTTGGTGCAGGACGTGCGGGCACGCATCATCACTGGCAGATGATGGTCAGCTCCATCCTTCTGGTGGTGCTGGTTCCGGCCTTCGTGATCACCTTTGGCCTTGGCCTCGGTGGCACCTACGAAGAGGTGCTGGCCTATTACGGACGCCCTGTCCCGGCGATCATCACCGGCCTCACCCTGGTCGTGGGCATTGTCCACCTGATGCGCGAAACATTGGTCGCGGTTGAGGACTACATGCACGGGCTAGCCGAAAAGCTGACGCTGATTGCAGTGTCGGCCTTTTCCTACACGATGATTGCCGCGGGGCTCTTTGCCCTCGTCAAACTCGCCCTGTGATCCGGCGGTAAGGAACAAAGACGATGACAGCAGCATATGAATATGAAACCCACGATTATGACGTGGTGGTTGTCGGTGCTGGTGGCGCAGGTCTGCGCGCCACGCTCGGCATGGCAGAACAAGGCCTGCGTACGGCCTGTGTGACCAAGGTGTTCCCGACCCGCTCGCACACGGTTGCAGCACAGGGTGGCATCGCGGCGTCGCTGGGCAATATGGGCCCGGACAGCTGGCAGTGGCACATGTATGACACCGTCAAAGGCTCCGACTGGCTCGGTGATACCGACGCGATGGAATACCTCGCGCGCGAGGCCCCCAAGGCGGTCTATGAGCTGGAGCACTACGGCGTGCCGTTCTCGCGGACCGAAGAGGGCAAGATCTATCAGCGTCCCTTTGGTGGCCACACCACCGAGTTTGGCGACGGCCCGCCGGTGCAGCGCACCTGTGCCGCGGCTGACCGGACCGGCCACGCGATCCTGCACACGCTCTATGGTCAGAGCCTGAAGAACAACGCTGAATTCTACGTCGAGTATTTCGCCATCGACCTGATCATGTCCGACGATGGGCAGTGTCAGGGTGTGGTGTGCTGGAAGCTTGATGACGGCACCATGCATGTGTTCAACGCCAAGATGGTGGTGCTGGCGACCGGCGGTTATGGCCGCGCCTATTTCTCGGCAACCTCCGCCCATACCTGCACCGGCGACGGTGGCGGCATGGTGGCGCGCGCAGGCCTGCCGCTGCAGGACATGGAATTCGTGCAGTTCCACCCCACCGGCATCTACGGCTCCGGTTGTCTGATCACCGAAGGCGCACGCGGCGAAGGCGGTTACCTGACCAACTCCGAAGGTGAGCGGTTCATGGAGCGCTATGCGCCCAACTACAAGGACCTCGCACCGCGCGACTATGTCTCGCGCTCGATGACCATGGAGATCCGCGAAGGCCGCGGTGTGGGCGCAGACGGCGATCACATCCACCTGAACCTCAGCCACCTGCCCGCCGAGGCACTGGCAGAGCGTTTGCCGGGGATTTCCGAGTCTGCAAAGATCTTTGCGGGCGTGGACGTCAACAAGGAGCCGATCCCGGTTCTGCCCACCGTGCACTACAACATGGGCGGCATTCCCACCAACTACTGGGGCGAAGTGCTGAACCCGACCGAAGACAACCCGACCGGCGTTGTTCCCGGCCTGATGGCCGTGGGCGAGGCGGGCTGTGCCTCTGTGCATGGTGCCAACCGTCTGGGCTCCAACTCGCTGATCGACCTGGTGGTCTTTGGCCGCGCGTCGGCCATTCGTGCGGGCAAGGTGGTGGACCCTGAGGCGCCGAATCCGGTGCTCAACCAGGCCTCCATCGACAAGGCGTTTGATCGCTTTGATGGTTTGCGCAACGCCAAGGGCGGCACGCCGACGGCGGAGCTGCGTCTGGAAATGCAGCGCACCATGCAGGCGGATGCCGCGGTGTTCCGCACCGACAAGACCCTCAAGGAAGGCGTCGAGAAAATGGGCGCGATTGCCGCCAAGCTCGACGATCTCCATGTCACCGATACCTCGCTGGTGTGGAACTCCGACCTGATGGAGACGCTGGAGCTGACCAACCTGATGCCCAATGCGCTGGCGACCATCGTCGGGGCCGAGGCCCGCAAGGAAAGCCGCGGCGCGCATGCGCATGAGGATTACTCCACACGCGATGACGAGAACTGGCGCGTGCACACCGTGGCCCGTGTCGAGGGCAACGAGACCACGCTCAGCTTCCGTCCGGTCATCACCGATCCGCTGACCAGCGAAGGCGAGGGCGGTATCAGCCTGGAGACCATCGCGCCCAAGGCCCGGACCTTCTAAATGAGCTCTGCGCCTCCCCGGATCTTATGCGTCGGCACGCATCACAAGACGGGCACCGTCTGGATGCGGCGTGTCTGGCGTTTGATCGGGGAGGCGCTCGATATTCCTTTTGTGCCGGTGCATAACCCGGCGAAATGGGACAAAATTCCCGCAACCGGTCGGGTCATTGTGGTGAACTGGGCCAGTGCCTTTGCGCCGGACTTGTTCGAGCAGCCGGATGCTCGGTTTTTGCATATCATTCGCGACCCGCGCGATGTTCTGCTGTCTGGCGCGCGCTATCATGAGAACAGCCCCGGTCGGCAGGAACGGTTTCTGCATGGCCCCCGCGACGATCTGGGCGGAAAGAGCTATCAGCAACACCTGCAGGCCTTGCCCACGCAGGAGGCAAAGCTGGATTTCGAGATGCAGAACATGCATCTGCAGGTCGTGAAAGAAATGCTGGCCTGGCCCTATGGGCATGCCCGCGCCATGGACCTGCGCTACGAGGATCTGATCGAGGACCACGACTGCGCGCTGTTCATCGGCGTGCTGCGGTTCTTCGGCTTCGATCAGGCCGAGATCGAGGTGGCCCGGCAGATCTACTACGACAATTCGCTCTTTGGTGGCCTGTCCCCCGACGGCGGCACCGGGCGTACGGCAACGCATGTGTCCTCGGGCAAGGCGGAGCAATGGCCTGCGAAACTGCCGCGAAACACCGCGGAGCGCTATCTGGAGCGTCACGGCGATGACCTGATCGCGCTGGGATATGAACGCGACACCTCCTGGTTGGCGCGCCTTGCGCCTGTGGAGGAGACCGCCAGCGATGATGGCGACGGCCTGACAGCACCACAGCAAAGCGAGAATGTCGCATGACCGTTGCTGTTGCACTGATCTCTGCGCCGCGCCGATGTGGCCCTGCCGCGTTTCATCAGCCTGCCGGATTTCGACGGGGAGGCCTTGATGTGACCTCCCGTCCCAACCCTATGCGCAAGTCTTGCGCCAGAAATGACGCCCGGAGCATTCCGGGTCCAGCCCTCTACCCGTCCGTGCTGCCGCTGGCAGCGGCGTCGGGCAGCTAAGCAAGGAGACACGATCATGGTCGAATTCGCACTTCCGAAAAACTCCAGGATCACCACGGGGAAGACGTGGCCCAAGCCCGAAGGCGCGACCAATGTCCGCAAGTTCCAGATCTATCGCTGGAACCCGGATGACGGGAAGACGCCGCAGGTCGACACCTATTTCCTGGACATGGACAAATGCGGTCCCATGGTTCTGGACGCGCTGATCAAGATCAAGAACGAGATTGATCCGACGCTCACCTTCCGCCGGTCCTGCCGCGAGGGCATTTGTGGCTCCTGTGCGATGAACATCGACGGCATCAACACGCTGGCCTGTATCTATGGCCTCGATGAGGTGAAGGGCGATGTGAAGATCTACCCGCTGCCGCATATGTCGGTGGTGAAGGATCTGATCCCGGACCTTACGCATTTCTATGCCCAGCATGCCTCGATCATGCCGTGGCTGGAGACCAAGACCAACCGCCCCGCCAAGGAGTGGAAACAGTCGATCGAGGACCGCAAGAAGCTTGATGGTCTGTATGAATGCGTGATGTGCGCGTCCTGTTCGACCGCGTGCCCGAGCTACTGGTGGAATGGCGACCGCTACCTCGGCCCCGCCGCGCTGCTGCACGCCTACCGCTGGATCATCGACAGCCGTGACGAGGCCACGGGCGAGCGTCTCGATCAGCTGGAAGATCCGTTCAAGCTTTATCGCTGCCACACCATCATGAACTGCGCCAAGACCTGCCCGAAGGGTCTGAACCCCGCCAAGGCGATCGCGCATATCAAGGAAATGATGGTCGAGCGCACAGTTTGATCTGAACAGTTTGATCTGAACGGTTTGATCCGAACAGTTTGATGTGTGCCGCAAGGCCACGTGATTTGCCCCGTAGCCGATTGGCTGCGGGGTTTTCTTTTGTGCTCTGATATGCAGAGCAACCGTCAGCGGCCCCCGTGTCTGGGGGGGGGCGGTGTAGCCCCTCCTGTGGGGAGGGGCAGGGGGCTGTTCGGCCTGTCGGCCAAACGGGGCCTCCTCGTCGATATCAAAAATAGGCGGCCGCCCATTGGGGCGGAGGATCGGATGGGGGATGAACCCCATGCCCGAAAATGAGCTCGGATCGGACCCAGCCTGCACCCAATGAGGGGGTGGTCTTTGGCGGGCCGGTCTCCTGTGGTCAGTGTGTCGCGACGGCAGCAGTCTCGCACAGTGACCTGAAATCACCGTCAACCGAGCGCACGCCGGGGGCGCAACATGGGCGTGATCGGCAAGGGCAGAGTGGCGGGTCGATCAAAGGGTTGAGACCTGCGATGGGTGCTTGCAGAAAGCGCATAGCGTCGTTGCAAATCTGTAGGATGCGGCAGTGCAGCATCGGGCATAGATTATGGCCCGAGGGAGGCGACGACACTGATATGATGAGACACATCCGATGACCGACCTGATTTCCATTCCGCAGATCCCCTCCGAAGCCGCCGTTGCCGCGCCTGTTGATGCGCTTGCCGTGCTGGACGAGGCCTGGGCCTACTACACCCCCGAAGCGCCCGTCGTGACCCGAGAGTTCGAAGCGCAGGACGCTGTGTTCGCCTACTATGAAGCGGCCTGAACGCGCGCAGACGAACTGATGCGGCGTTGCGCTTGAACCGCGCGACGCCACTGGATAGATGCAGGTCATGCCGGTTCTCCTGATCCTCCTGCTGCTGGGCACGCTGACCTACCTGTACTGGCAGCGAAAAACCACCACGCTGACCCGTGACTGCCGCTGGCGGCGCAACCGCAGTTCTGATGGCTGGCACTGTGCCTATTGCGGTGCGGTAGAGGCAGGCGAGGGCGCCCCAGTCGATTGCAAACGAAACCAGCCCCGCCGCTGACGCAGCCGGTTTGCAGGCGGCAGGATTTGTGGGTTTTTGAATACGACCCTGTCCCTGATCTGCCATGCACAAAACAGATATCTTACTTGCAGAAATTGGTGCTTGATCGACTCGGGTTTTTGCCTGATACGCGCGCTCAAGACGCCAACGCACGCGCCTCTGTCGAAAGGGTTCAGATCCCTAGGGTTACGTAGCGACGGTAACGTCTCTGATGGAACTGAGCGGTCATATATGGCCGGGTCTTTTGGAGATGACCATGAATGTAAATGTGACCGGACCGGATGTCCGCGACGACGCGCACCCTGTCCCCCGCCACCTCACCTACATTGCCAACACCTGTTTTGAGCGCCCGACGCTGGTCATCGACAGCGAGTCGGTGGCGCGTCAGTACATGGGGCTTGCCCGTGGTCTGGGCCGTGCCCGCATCCACTATGCGGTGAAGGCCAACCCGGCGCCTGAGATCCTGCGCCGGCTGTGCGCGCTGGGCTCGAACTTTGATGCCGCCAGCCGCGCCGAGATTGAGATGTGCCGCGCCGCCGGGGCCGCCGCCCATCGCATCACATTCGGCAATACCATCAAGAAACCCGCCGACATTGCCTTTGCCCATGGGCTGGGCATCACCCACTACGCTGCCGATGCGGTAGAAGAGCTGGAAAAGCTGGCCGAACATGCGCCCGGCGCCCATATCTGCATTCGCATTCTGGTCGAGAGCTCCTCTGCCGACTGGCCGCTGAGCCGTAAGTTTGGCTGCGCGCCGGAGATGGCGGCGGCGCTGATGGACCGCTGTGTGGCACTGGGACTGGTGCCGCATGGGCTGTCGTTCCATGTCGGCTCGCAGACCCGCCAGCCGGAGATGTGGGAGCCGATCCTCGATCAGGTGGCGGATGTCTGGCAGGGCGCGCGCGCCGCGGGGCATGACCTGAAGCTGTTGAACATCGGCGGCGGATTTCCAGCGGGCTACCGCAGCGCGGTGATGGCGCCACAGGACTATGCCGCCGCGGTGATGACACGCGTGAATGCGCGCTTTCCCGATGCCGCCGAGGTCATGGCAGAGCCGGGACGGGGGCTGGTGGCCGAGGCGGGTGCCATTGCCGCCGAGGTAATGCTGGTGTCGCGCAAACACGACAGCGACCTGCACCGCTGGGTCTATCTCGATATCGGCAAGTTCTCCGGTCTGGCCGAAACCATGGACGAGGCGATCCGCTACAGGATCACCACCGACCGGGATCACGAGACGATGGGCGCCTGCGTGCTGGCTGGCCCCTCCTGCGACAGCGTCGATGTGCTCTATGAAAAGCAGCCGGTGCAGCTGCCGCTGGGGCTGAAATCCGGGGACCGCGTGGTGATCCATTCCTGCGGAGCCTATACGTCGACCTATGCCACGGTCGGCTTCAACGGGTTTCCGCCGCTGGATGTGGTGGTGATCTGACCCAAGCAATCTGAATTGGCTTGAAATAACCGCGTCGGGATCTCGTCCCGGCGCGGTTCATCTGTTTGACAGGGCAGGGTGACAGCAGGTTAATGGCCGCTGATGACCTCAGACGCTTTTTGGCTGAGGGCAGCGCCCGACCGGGTGGGGCAAAGCCCCTGCCTTGGGGCGGGCGGGGGCTGTCCGGTCTGTCGACCGGACACTGGGATTGCGTCTGATCCCATGGCCTTTTCCAATACCGAAACGCAGGGAGACCACCAAAGAATGCCCGACGCCCATTTCCCCATTCCTCACGATGCAGAGGCCCGCCGCGCCGTGCCACCGGTGATCTGCTACCCCAACGAGACCCTGCCGACACCGAACCTGGACCTCTATCGCAGCGCGCGGGTGGGCGCAGAAAAGATCGCCGAGGTCACCGTGCCCCCGCGCGAAGCCGCCACCTTCGAGGTCGCCGCCGGGCAGTTTTTCCGCATCTCCTCCATCGAGGGGCCGCAGGTGGGGGACCTGAACCTGTGGAACCGCAATGATATTTCCGAGCGGTTCTTCTCCGGCAAGACCCGCGCCCTGCATGGCACCCATGTCACCACCGGAGAACGTCTGTGGTCGAACCTGCCGTCCATGCGGCCGATCGCGACGATCATTGCTGATACTCTGGAATGGTACGGGATCGACGCCTATGGCGGCTCCGTACATGACGTGATCGGCACGCGGTGCGATCCCTACACCGGCAACCTGTTGCAGGGCAGCCAGTACCATCACTGCTGCCATTCCAATCTGACACGGGCGCTGGCGGATCACCTCGGGGTGTCGCTGGCGGAGGCGGAACCGCATGTGCATGATGTGCTCAACGTCTTCATGTGCACTGGCTTCACCCGGGACACTGGCCAGTATTTCATGAAAGCCAGCCCGGTGCGCCCCGGGGACTATCTGGAAGTCTTTGCCGAGATTGACCTTTTGGGCGCGATGAGTGCCTGTCCGGGGGGCGATTGCTCGGCAGAGCATTCCAGCGACAGCGCCGCGTGTCATCCTATGCTGGTGGAGGTCTTCGCCCCAGCGGAGGGCGCGCTGGACGGTTGGCAGAGCCCACCGCTGAATGGCTATGACCGCAGTCACGGGCGCTGAGATGTGAAAAAGGGCCGCCCGGAGGGGCGGCCCTTTTGATTCTGTGTCCGGCAGGGGCTGGTGAGTGGAGCAGCCCCGGTCCGGCTATCAGGCAAAGGCGGCGGCGAGGGCGATTTCAACCATCTCGCCAAAGCTGCGTTCGCGGTCTTCGGACGGAAGCGCCTCGCCGGTCTGCAAGTGATCAGAGACGGTCAACACGGCAAGCGCGCGACGTTGATACCGCGCAGCCAATGTGTAGAGCTCTGCCGCTTCCATTTCGACGCCGAGGATACCATGGCGAACCATCTGTTCGTTGAGGTCAGGTCGTTCGTCATAGAACACGTCGGAGGAGTAGATCCCGCCCACATGCGGGGTGAGACCCTGTGCCTCGGCGGCCTGCACCGCATTGCGAGTCAAAGACCAATCGGCTGTCGGCGCAAAGTTCACGTCCTTGAAAATGGTGCTGGAGGGCGTGTTCACGCTGGCTGCCGACATTGCGATAATGACATCGCGCACCTTTACGTGAGGTTGCATGCCCCCACAGGATCCGATGCGGATCAGGGTTTGTGCATCAAAATCCCGGATCAATTCGTTAGCGTAGATCGACAGGGACGGCATTCCCATGCCGCTGCCCTGTATCGAAACCCGATGTCCATTCCATGTCCCGGTAAACCCGAGCATGCCGCGGACTTCGTTGACAAGGCGCACATCGCTCAGAAACGTTTCCGCCGCCCATTTCGCGCGGTAAGGATCCCCGGGCATGAGGACGGTCTCGGCGAAATCGCCTTTCTCTGCTCCAATATGAACTGTCACTTATTAATACCTCGGGTCAGATTTCGAGGTCGGAAATGTCGACACCATTTTTGAGTGCAGCGTGGACCCAATGCGGTTTGCGGCCACGGCCTGTCCATGTTTCGTCTGGATTTTCCGGATTACGGTATTTCGGACTTGCTTTGGATTTACGCACAGCACCCTTTGCCGGGTTGGCGAAAACTTCATCCAGAGAGAATCCGTATTCTGCGGCTGCTTGTTCCGCAGCTTTCAAGGCTTCGGTGCGTTCGCGCACTTCGGCATCTTTCAGTGCTTTTTCAACATCTTTATGCAGTTGAAGCAGCTCTTTTCGGGACATTTCGGTGAGGTCGATGGACATAGTGTTACTCCGTAGAATTCAGCCACGGCAAAAATTCCGGGCTGATGACCCTATTAGCCCGAAATTAGGATGCTGTTCAGCATCTATTTTTCATTAACTGTATTTTTTGGCGAAATTCAGCGTAGCGAATTAAACTGATGTGTCTGTTTTCGCAAGTTCAACGATATCCTGCATGATCGCGTTCAGCTCGAAGTTCTTTGGCGTGTAGACCCGCGCGACGCCCATCTGCAAAAGCATTTCTGCGTCAACATCCGGTATAATTCCCCCTACAATAACCGGGATATTTTCCAATCCGGCGCCGCGAAGTTGCGTCAGGGTGTCTTTCACCAGCGGCAAATGACTGCCGGACAGAATCGAAAGACCGACGACATGGGCCTCTTCCTGACGCGCAGACGCGACAAGCTCCTGCGGGGTGAGGCGAATGCCGTCATATGTAATGTCCATTCCGCAATCGCGGGCGCGAAACGCAATTTGCTCTGCGCCATTGGAATGACCGTCCAGGCCGGGCTTTCCCACCACGAATTTCAATCTGCGCCCCAATTGATCGGAGACCGCGTTGACCGCTTCGCGCAACTCGTCCAAGCCTTCGGTCTTGTTCGAGATCGAGGCCGAAACGCCGGTGGGGCCGCGATAGGTGCCATAGACCTTGCGCATCTCTTCCGCCCATTCGCCGGTGGTGACGCCCGCCTTGGCGGCCTGCACGGAGGCAGGCATGATGTTATCGCCGTCACGCGCAGCTTGGCGCAGGGCCGCGAGGGCGGCGGCCACCTCTGCCGAGTCGCGGCTTGCGCGCCAAGCGTTCAGGCGTGCGATCTGATCGGCCTCGGCAGCGGGATCGGCGGTCATGATGCCGCCATCCTCGGTCTGCAGCGGCGAGGGCTCGCCCTCTGTCCATTTGTTGACGCCGACCACCACGGTCTCGTTGCGTTCGATCCGGTTCAGCCGTTCGGCGTTGGAGTCCACCAGCCGCGATTTCATGTATTCGATCGAGGCCACCGCGCCGCCCATGCTGTCGAGCGTCGCCAGTTCTGCACGGGCGCCCTCCTTCAGGGCTTCGACCTTGGCATCGACCACCGGGTTGCCATCAAAGAGGTCGCCGTATTCCAAGAGGTCGGTCTCATAGGCCAGGATCTGCTGCATGCGCATCGACCATTGCTGGTCCCAGGGACGCGGCAGGCCGAGCGCCTCGTTCCAGGCCGGCAGCTGCACCGCGCGGGCGCGGGCGTTTTTTGACAGGGTTACGGCAAGCATCTCGATCAGGATGCGGTAGACGTTGTTTTCCGGCTGCTGTTCGGTGAGGCCCAGCGAGTTCACCTGCACGCCGTAGCGAAAGCGGCGGAACTTCGGATCCTCGACACCGTAGCGGGTGCGGCAGATCTCGTCCCAGAGGTCGACAAAGGCGCGCATCTTGCACATCTCGGTCACGAAGCGGATGCCGGCATTGACGAAGAAGGAGATGCGGCCGACCAGCGCCGGGAAATCCTCCGCTGGGACACGGGGCTGCAGCTCGTCCAGCACCGCCTGCGCGGTGGCCAGCGCAAAGGCCAACTCCTGCTCGGGCGTCGCGCCCGCCTCCTGCAGGTGGTAGGAACAGATGTTCATCGGGTTCCACTTGGGCACGTTCTCGTAGCAGTATTCCGCCACATCCGCGATCATCTTGAGGCTGGGGGCAGGGGGGCAGATATAGGTGCCGCGGCTGAGGTATTCCTTGATCAGGTCGTTTTGCACCGTGCCCTGAAGTTTGGAGACGTCGGCGCCCTGTTCCTCTGCCACTGCAATATAAAGGCTCAGAAGCCAGGGCGCGGTGGCATTGATCGTCATCGAGGTGTTCATCTGTTCCAGCGGAATTTGATCGAACAGGCTGCGCATGTCGCCCAGATGGCCGACCGGCACGCCGACCTTGCCCACCTCGCCACGCGCCAGAACGTGGTCGCTGTCATAGCCGGTCTGGGTCGGCAGGTCGAAGGCCACCGACAGGCCGGTCTGCCCCTTGGCAAGGTTGGCGCGATAGAGCGCATTGGAGGCCGAGGCGGTGGAGTGGCCTGCGTAGGTGCGGATCAGCCAGGGCCGATCCCGGCTGGGGGCCTCTGGGCGATTGTTCTGCATCTGCGACATGGTGGGCCTCGTGAATCACGTTTGGGTAATTTTGTTTCGTCATGTGGATGTAAACTGGAATTATGCAACCTTGTCAATTCGCCGCGTTGCGGCAATTTCTGCGTTGCGACTTTTGCACCTGCAGAAGGCGCGCGGTTCCAGTTGTGTCGCGGCGCGTGCAGGGTAAGACTGCGAGCATGACGCAGACCGTGGAACTTCCTCTTTGGGCCTTTGTGCTGATCCTGCTGTTCGCGGCGGTCACCTTTGCCTCGCATTTCCTGTTTCCATCGGTGCGCTGGTTCTTCCGGCGGCGGTTGGAGCGGGCGGTGGCGCAGCTCAACCAGCGGCTGGAGCGGCCGATCGAACCGTTCAAGCTGGCGCGGCGTTACGACATGATCCAGCGGCTGATCTATGATCCGCAGGTGGCGCAGGCGGTGTCGGACCACGCGGCGGCGCACGGCATCCCGGAGAACGTCGCGTTCGAGGACGCCCGCCGCTATGCGCGCGAGATCGTGCCGTCGTTTTCCGCCTTCACCTATTTCAGCTTTGCCATCCGGGCGGCGCGGCTGTTGTCGAATGCGATCTATCGGGTGCGGCTGGGCAGCTATGACGAGGGGCTTCTGAAGGCGATCGACCGCGACGCCACCGTGGTGTTCGTGATGAACCACCGCTCCAACATGGACTACGTGCTGGTGACCTATCTGGTCGCCAAACGCTCGGCCCTGTCCTACGCGGTGGGGGAATGGGCGCGGGTCTGGCCGCTGAGCCTGTTGATCCGTGCGATGGGGGCCTATTTCATCCGTCGCAAATCGCAAAACGGCCTCTACCGGTCGGTGCTGGCGGCCTATGTGCGGCTGGCGACGCGGGCGGGGGTGACGCAGGCGATGTTTCCCGAAGGCGGCCTCAGCCTGACAGGTGCGCTGGCGCCACCGAAGCACGGGCTGTTGAAGTATATCGTCGATGGCAGCGCCGAGGTGAGCAAGGACGTGGTCTTCGTGCCGGTGGCGCTGAACTACGACCGGGTGCTGGAGGACAAGATCCTGACCAAGGCCGCCCGCACAGGAGAGCGGCGCTTTCGGGCCCGGATCGGCACGGTGATGCTGCGGCTCCTGCGCCATTTGTGGTTGTGGATGACCGGGCGCTACCAGCACGCCGGTCAGGCCGCGGTGAGCTTTGGCCGCCCGCTCAGCGTCAGCGAATTGCCTGCGGGCGAGGGGCAGGACCGGGCGCGGATACTCTCTGCCGAATTGATGCGCCGCATCGGCGAAGTTGTTCCCGTACTGCCGGTGCCGATGGTCAGCTACCTGTTGTTACAGCGGGGCGCGATGAGCGAGGCCGCGCTGGTGCAGGCGCTGGCGGAGACGGTGGCGCGGATGCCGCAGGCCTCCATCCATATGCCGGAGCATGCGCATGGGGCCGCGGTGCAAAGCGCGGTGATGCAAATGCGCCGCCGTGGGCTGATCCGCACCACGGGCGGCGTCATCACCCCGGAGCTGAGCCAGATCGACCTGTTGCGGTTCTACGCCAATTCCATCGCTCATCTGGTGCCCATCGCGCTGGAACCGCCCTCGGATCCCGGCGAGAGTTCTGCGAGTGCGAAGGCAAATGCTGCATCCGCTGGGTCATAAAATTACAAATAGTGCACAAATGGGGTTGCTATATTACTCAGTCGTTTTTACTCCTTAGGAGAGACGGCACGATTCTGCATCGCAGAATGCTTGCGCCGACATAGATCCAGACCAAGGGAGGCCGGCATGGCTTTGGACACGCAGGACGGCATCATGACCTACGACGCACCGCAGAAAGATCTCTATGAAATGGGGGAAATCCCCCCGATGGGCTATGTGCCTCAGAAGATGTACGCTTGGGCGATCCGCAAGGAACGCCATGGCGAGCCGGATACGGCGATGCAGCAGGAAGTGGTGGATGTGCCTGCGCTCGACAGCAACGACGTGCTGGTTCTGGTGATGGCGGCGGGCGTGAACTACAACGGCGTCTGGGCCGCGTTGGGTCAGCCGATCAGCCCCTTTGATGGCCACAAGGCCCCCTATCACATTGCTGGATCGGATGCCTCGGGCATCGTCTGGGCGGTGGGCGACAAGGTGAAACGCTGGAAGGTCGGCGATGAGGTGGTGATCCACTGCAACCAGGATGATGGCGATGACGAGGAATGCAACGGCGGCGACCCGATGTATTCTACCAGCCAGCGGATCTGGGGCTACGAGACGCCCGATGGGTCGTTCAGCCAGTTCACCCGCGTGCAGAGCCAGCAGCTGATGCCGCGGCCCAAGCATCTGACCTGGGAGGAAAGCGCCTGCTACACGCTGACGCTGGCCACCGCCTACCGGATGCTGTTCGGCCATGAACCGCATGACCTGAAGCCCGGCCAGAACGTTCTGGTCTGGGGCGCCTCCGGCGGGCTGGGCTCCTACGCGATCCAGCTGATCAACACCGCCGGGGCCAATGCGATCGGGGTGATCTCGGACGAGAGCAAACGCGAGTTTGTGATGTCGCTGGGCGCCAAGGGGGTGCTGAACCGCCGTGACTTCAACTGCTGGGGGCAATTGCCCACCGTGAACACCCCGGAATACGCCGAATGGTTCACCGAGGCGCGCAAGTTCGGCAAGGCGATCTGGGAAATCACCGGCAAGGGCAACAACGTCGACATGGTGTTCGAACACCCGGGCGAGGCAACCTTTCCGGTGTCCACCTTCGTGGTGAAGAAGGGCGGCATGGTGGTGATCTGCGCCGGCACCTCCGGGTTCAACTGCACCTTCGACGTGCGCTATATGTGGATGCATCAGAAGCGCCTGCAGGGGTCGCATTTTGCCCACCTGAAGCAAGCCTCGGCGGCCAACAAGCTGATGATCGAGCGGCGTCTGGATCCCTGCATGTCCGAGGTCTTCACCTGGAAGGACCTGCCGGCGGCCCATATGAAAATGCTGCGCAACGAACACAAGCCCGGCAATATGTCGGTTTTGGTTCAGGCCCCGAAGACCGGGTTGCGCACGCTGGAAGAGGTCATTCACGGCTGAGACGCCACAGGTTTAAACGCAATTGCCTGCATGTCACTCGACCGCCTCGCGGTCGGGTGATTTGTGCTATCTTAATACGATCTGATTAGGCTGGTCGGAGCGTTCTGCATTGGGGCGCGCGGGCCTTGTGAATTGAAGTCGAGGGGAGGGCGTTCATGACGTGCTTAATAAGTCGGGAGAGATCCCGGTCCCTGCCTATTTGCAGTGGCGATCAATCTGCCCCGGTCACATGAGCGAGCATTGCGTTATCGCGCTTTATGGTTTGAAATCGTGGTGTTGACCCGTCTCTTGTCTGGTTGGAGGAGTTCAAATGTTGCCGATTTGGCTGAATTTACCCGAGGATTCAATTTGAGTGACAGACAGCCGCTATTCTTCGACACGGCCAACGCAAAGATCCCGTGACGACGCGTCTGAGAGTATCTTTCGAGAGTGAGTGCAAGACTGAATGCCAAGACGTCAAAAGTTGAATGCAATTCTCGAAATGATCGAGAGTTCTGCCAATCTCGAAGAGATTGGTGCGGTGATGACACAGCTTCGAAATCTTCTCGAGGTCGATCATGTATTTTACCGTTGGGTGGATCGGTCCGACGGTATGAGTGGCTGCTCGACATTGCCGCGCGCCTGGCAGGATCGCTATTCGGAGATGGGGTATCATCGGGTCGATCCAGTGGTGATTGGCTGTTACAAAGCCGTTCATCCCGTGGATTGGCGGGATCTTGATTGGTCGTCGCGTTTGGCCGCGGCCTATCGTCGGGACGCTCTGGCCTTCGGTCTCGGCAATCAGGGCTTTAGCGTGCCAGTGCGCGGCCCATCGGGGCAATACGCCGTGTTCAGCATTACCAAGACCTGTGATGATGTGAGCTGGGACAAGTTCACTCGGCAGTACTGCCGGGACCTGATCCTGGTGGCGCATTATGTGAACCGGCGGGCGCTTGATTTCGAAGTCTCGTTCCGCGCGCTTCCAGAGCAGCCCCTGTCGATGCGCGAAACCGAGGCGTTGAGCTTGCTGGCGGAGGGGCATAGCCGCGCCCGCGCGGCCGAGACGCTGGAGATTTCCGAACATACCTTGCGGGTCTATATCGAAGGCGCGCGCGGCAAGCTGCAGGCGCAAAACACCACCCATGCGGTGGCCCGCGCAATCTCCATGGGGCTGATCGCGGGCTGAGTGCTGCGGCAGGCCTGCCACGGTGAGTGCGGCTGAGCGAAAGAACCGAACAGCCAATGGGTCGATGCCACTGGTGCCCTCTGATCTGCGGATGTAATGTCGCGCCATGACACAGGCCACGACCCCGGCGCCCGCGCTGCAATTCTCCGATGATCAGGCGCAAGCCTTTGATGCACTGACCGAACAACTGCGCAAGGCGGGGGTCGATCTGGGCGAAGATCTGCTGCATCCGCCGCGTGGCGAGACCGGCGTCAGCGCCGTGATCGGCAAGGCGGGGTCCGGCAAAACACTGCTTCTGGCGGAGTTCTACAAGGCGCTGGCGGCCGCGGGGGTCGAGGTGGTCTCAGGCGATTATGAGAGCCGTAAGAAGAGCGAAGACAAACGCACGCTGGCGATTCTCGCGCCCACCAACAAGGCGGCCAGCGTGCTGCGGTTGCGCGGGGTGCCCGCAACCACCATTCACCGCATTCTTTACACGCCGGTCTATGACCCGGAATACGAACGCATCGCCGACTGGCTGGCGGGCGAGGGCGAGCAGCCCGAGATCGAAGGCTTGCCCGAAGACGCGCTGGCGCGGGCTGCGGCATTTTACGCCAAGAACAAATCCATGCCTGGTGCGCTGGCGGCGGCGGGTCTGCGTGGCTCGGACTTCATCACCGGCTGGAAGCGGCGCGAAGAGCCGCTGGATATCGGCTTTGTCGATGAAGCCTCGATGCTGGACAACCGCCAGTTCGAGGATCTGAAGGAGATTTTCCCGACGCTGGTGCTGTTTGGCGACCCGGCCCAGCTGGCGCCGGTCAATCAGTCCGGCTCCATGGTGTTCGAGGACCTGCCCGAGGACCGCCAGCTGATCCTCAACCGCATTCACCGGCAGGAGGCGGACAACCCGATCCTCGATCTGGCGCATGCGCTGGCCGACCCGCAGCTGGGGTTTGAGGATTTCGAACGCATGGTCGAGGACAAGGCGCGGCAGGATGATCGCGTGGTCTGGGGGCAGCGGGTGGAGGTCGACCTGATGGCGCGCTCGCCGGTGCTGGTCTGGCGCAACAACACCCGCATCCGGCTGATCAACGCCTTTCGCGCCGTGCATGGCGCGCCGGAGGATCAGCTCCTCGAAGGCGAACCGCTGATCTGCGACGGGTTGGAGCTGCCGTTGAAACACCGCAAGAAACGGCTGGATCTGGAGGCGCGCGGCCTCATCAAGGGCGCGCAGGTCATCTACCTCGGCCCCGGTCGCAAGCCCGGGTTTTCGCGCCTGCATGTGATGGGCGCAGAAGATCCGCAGGTCTCGGCCGCCTCGATCGTGAAGATCGAGAAACCCGATGAGGAAGAGCCGTTCATTCCCTTCGCCGCCCGCATGGGGGCGACCTTTCTGCATGGGGCGGCGGTGACGATCCACAAGGCGCAAGGCAGCCAATGGGACACCACGCAGGTCTTTGCCCCCGACATCTATGCCGCTGCCCGCATGGGGCGGGTGGAGGCGGGGCAGCCCTTGTGGAAACGTCTGGCCTATGTGGCGATCACCCGCGCGCAGGAGCGGTTGATCTGGGTGGTGCGCAACCGATTGGCCAAACCCACCGGCGCGCTGCGCGTTGATGATTTGCGTCAGGTGGCGGCCCCCACACTGACACTGGAAACCCAGGAAGAAGAGGCCCCGGTATGACAAAATCCATCCTCATCACCGGCGCCAGTTCCGGTATTGGCCGCACAGTCGCGGAGCTGTTCCTCGCGGAGGGCTGGGTGGTCGGCCTGTTGGCACGGCGTTCAGAGGTGCTGGCGGAGATCGCCGCGGGGCATCGCCGTGCCGTGGTGCTGCCTGCGGATGTCACCGAGCCCGCGCAGGTCGAGGCAGCGTTTGATCGCTTTTGCGCGGAGGCCGGGTCTCTGGATGTGCTGTTCAACAACGCCGGTATCTTTACACCGCCGGGCACCATCGACGAGATCGCGTTGGAGGATTGGTTCCGGGCGGTGAATGTGAACCTCAACGGCATGTTCCTCAGCGCCCGGGCGGCTTTTGCCCGGATGCGGGCGCAGCAGCCGCAGGGGGGCCGTATCATCAACAACGGCTCCATCGCGGCGCATGTGCCACGGCCCAAGAGCGTGCCTTATGCGGCCACCAAGGCGGCGATCACCGGGCTGACAAAATCCCTGTCGCTGGATGGGCGCGCCTTTGACATCGCCTGCGGTCAGATCGACATCGGCAATGCCCGCACCCCGATGGTCGAAGACCTGGCGCGGCGGCAGGCAGAGGCCAATCCGGACACGGCGCCAATGGATAGTTTCGACGTGGCCGATGCGGCGCGCTCTGTGCTGCATATGGCGAACTTGCCGCTGGAGGCCAACGTGCAGTTCATGACGGTGATGGCGACCAAGATGCCCTATATCGGGCGCGGCTGACCGTTGAACTGGCGCCGCCGTGGCGGCGGCGCTCCCGCCCGTTTACCCTGCGCCTGACGGCACCTGGCCTCCGGTTGGGCCGGGCGCCCGTACTTACGCATGGGCGCGGCGGCGTCCGGGATCAGCGGTCGCGCAAAAGCTGGAACCCGGCGGCGGCGCCCCAGCCGGAGATCGCGGCGATCAGCAGCGCCAGCAGGCCATAGATGGCGGGTTGTTCGCGCGAAAGGTTGAACAGGAACCGTTCCATCCCGACCTTGTTCACCTCGATCACCGTTTCATACTGCGAGACCACCTGACCCGCGCGGGTCAGGAAGATCCGGGTCTGATACTTGCCCTCGATCAGGTCTGCGGGCATGCGCAGCGCCGTGCGGAACAGGGTCTGTTCATCCAGGGCAACCGCGTTTTCCTGCAGCGTGTAGAACCCCTTGTTCTCACGGATCCGCATCAGCGACTCGGTAAAGGCCTGCGACCCTTCGACCGTGGAGCCCACAGAGCGGATCGCGCGCTGGATGGAGACCTTGTGGCGCAGATCCTCGGTATCGCTCAGCGCCTCTTTGAACGGGGCGGAGGTTGCCACGGCGTAGAAACTGGGCGCGGAATCGACGACAACGCCTTCGGTATTGATCCAGATCCCCAGCTCGCGTTCCTTGCGCCGCACCATCACGGGTTCACTTGGGCCGGATACGGTGACCACCACCTCCAGCGGCGCCTGTGTCGGGATGGGGGTTTCGCGCTTCACCGCGCCAAAGATCAGGATCTCAGAGCCGTCAAAGGTGGCTGTGATGGCGACACGGTCCTGGCTGAGACCGAGCACGACCTCTTCGGCGCTGACATATGTCGCCAGCACGATGGACCAGACGGATAGGAACAACAGGCGCAGGGGGGACATCAGTTGGCCTCCCTGATCGGGTTCAACGAGTAGATCTCGCTGGGTTCCAGAAGCAGGTCCAGCGCCAGTTTGGCGCAGACGAGGATGACCAGCAGTGCCAGCAGGATGCGCAGCTGCTCTGCCTTCAGCAAGGTGCCGATGCGGGTGCCGAACTGCGCGCCGATGACGCCACCGACCAGCAGCAGCACCGCCAGTACGATGTCCACCGTCTGGTTGGTGATGGCATGCATCATGGTTGTGGCTGCGGTCACGGTAATGATCTGGAACAGAGAGGTGCCGACCACGACCTTGGTCGGCATCCCCAGCAGGTAGATCATCGCCGGCACCATGATGAAGCCACCACCGACCCCCATGATCGCGGTCAGCATCCCCACGAAGACCCCCACAGCCACCGGCGGAATGACAGAGATATAGAGACCCGAGGTGCGGAACCGCATTTTGAAGGGCAGTGAATGCACCCAGCCGCGCTGCTTGCGCTTGGGCGGAGCGCCGCGCTTGGACTTACGCAGGGCGTTGACGCTTTCGATGAACATCAAACCGCCGACGATCCCAAGGAACACCACGTAGCAGAGGGTGACGAACAGATCGACCTGTCCCAATGATTTCAGGTAGTTGAAAATCGCGATCCCGGCGATTGCGCCGATCAGCCCTCCGGCCTGCAACACAGCGCCCATCTTCAGGTCCACGGTGCGGCGACGCAGATGCGCCAGCACGCCAGAGACCGAGGAGGCCACGATCTGATTGGCCCCTGTCGCCACCGCCACCGCAGGCGGGATGCCGATGAAAAACAACAGCGGCGTCAGCAGGAAACCACCGCCCACCCCGAACATGCCCGACAGCACGCCAACCATGCCGCCCAGTCCCAGAATGAGGAACGCGTTCACGGCCACTTCGGCGATGGGGAGGTAAATGTTCATGGCCCTGAATAGTCTTTTATTGGCGGGTGAAACACTAGGATGCTGCTGTGCAGCGTTCACGAGGCTGGGTTTTCATGAAGTGTAGAACAGGGAGATTTTGAAAGCGACTGCCTGTGAAAGAAAAACCCCGTCGCGCACTGATCTGAGGCGAAGGCGCTACAGAAGGGCGGGGCGGACGGGCACAGATGCGGCGCAAACCAAAACGCCCGACCTATTGGCCGGGCGTTCCAGGTTTTCAATCAATGTCTCTCAGGCGCAGGTGTCAGCGTTCCTTGACGTAGGGCTGGCCACCGGCGCGCGGTGGGATTGCCTTGCCGACAAAACCTGCAAGGATCACCACGGTGAGGATATAGGGCAGGGCGTCCATCACCTGCACGGGGATCGACACGCCACCGAGCTGGATGCTCTGGAACCGCAGGGCCACCGCTTGCAGCAGGCCGAACAGCAGGCAGGCGCCAAGCGCGTGCCAAGGCCGCCACTTGGCAAAGATCAGCGCCGCCAGCGCGATATAGCCACGCCCGGAGGTCATCTCCTTGACGAAACCCGCCTGCAGGCCGGTGGCGAGATAGGCCCCGGCGATACCGCAGAGCACGCCCGCGATGCCGATTGCGGCAAAGCGCAGGCCACGCACGGAGACACCGGCGGTGTCGACCGCGGCGGGGTTTTCGCCCACCGCCCGCAGGCGCAGGCCAAAGCGGGTGCGGAACAGGATCCACCAGGTCAGCGGCACCGCCAGAACGGCGACATAGACCAGGATGGAATGACCGGAGATCAGCTCGGAGTAGAGCTGCTGGATCACGTTGGCTTCTTTGATCAGCTCGCTCAGCGGTCGGTCGGCGGCCTCGGCCTCGGAGGGGCCGATGGCGAAGGGCAGCTCGATCCCGTTGAAGCGCCCTTTGGTGAACAGCGACGGCGTGCGGCCGCCCTGCTGAAACCAGCTTTCGGCAATCAGCACCGTCAGACCGGAGGCGAGGAAGTTGAGCGCCACGCCGGAGATCAGCTGGTTGCCGCGGAAGGTGATCGAGGCCAGACCATGCAGGCCGGAGAGCAGCATGGAGGAGCCGATCCCGGCCAAAAGGCCAAGCCAGACATTGCCGGTGACGGCGGCGACGGCGGCGGAAAAGAACGCCGCCATCAGCATCTTGCCCTCAAGGCCGATGTCGAAGATGCCCGCACGTTCGGAGAACAGACCGGCCAGACAGGCCAGCAGCAGCGGGGTCGCCATGCGCACGGTGCTGTCGAGCACCTGGATCAGGGTCAGGAAATCCATCAGGCGTTCTCCTTCCGGAAGGCGAGGAAGATCTTCTCGATCGGGATGCGCACCATATTGTCGAGCGCGCCGGTAAAGAGGATCACCAAGGCCTGAATGACCACGATCAGCTCGGACGGGATATTGGTCCAGAGCGCCAGCTCGGCGCCGCCCTGATAGAGGAACCCGAACAGGATCGCCGCGAGGAACACCCCAAACGGGTGGTTGCGGCCCATCAAGGCCACCGCGATCCCGATGAAGCCGGCGCCCTCGGTTGCGTTCAGCACCAGACGTTCGGCCTCGCCCATGACGTTGTTGGTGGCCATCAAGCCGCAGAGCGCGCCAGAGATCAGCATGGTGATCATCACCGTGCGCACCGGCGAGATGCCCGCGTAAACCGCGCCGCGCTCGGATTTGCCGAGGGCGCGGATCTCATGGCCGAGCGGCGTGTGCCAGATCAGTCCCCAGATCACCACACAGGCGGCGAGGCCGACGAACAGCGTCACATTGGCCGGAGCGGATTTGGAGAACTCTATGCCCAGCGGCGCTAGGATCTCGTGCAGCGAGGGCAGCTGTGCGGTTTCGGGGAACTTCGCCGTGGCCGGGTCCATCGCGCCCTTGGGCTTCAGCACGCTGACAAGCATGTAGTTCAGCACCGCTGCCGCGATGAAGTTGAACATGATGGTGGTGATGACGATGTGGCTGCCGCGCTTGGCCTGCAGATAGGCCGGGATCGCCGCCCAGGCTGCCCCAAAGAGACCGGCCCCAACGGCTGCGACCATCAATGCGATCGACCAATGCGGAAAGGGGATGTAGAGACAGACAATCGCCAGCCCGAGGCCGCCGATCATTGCCTGTCCTTCGCCGCCGATGTTGAACAGCCCGGCATGGGCCGCCACTGCCACCGCAAGGCCGGTGAACAGGAAGTTGGTGGCATAATAGAGCGTGTAGCCCCAGCCGTAGGTGGACCCCAGCGCGCCGGTGACCATCAGGTCCAGCGCCTCCATCGGGCTTTCGCCGATCAGCAGGATCACGATTGCGGAGATTATCGCGGCCAACAGCAGGCTGATCACCGGGATCAGCACCACATCGGCCCATTTAGGCATCTTTTCCATTTACGCGGCCTCCCCCGCGACGCCGGCCATCAACAGGCCGAGTTCTTTTTCATCGGTCTGATCCGCGGGGCGTTCGCCCATGATCTTACCGTCAAACATCACTGCAACCCGGTCGCTGAGCGACAGGATCTCTTCCAGCTCCACCGAAACCAGAAGGATCGCCTTGCCCTGGTCGCGCAGCGCCATGATCTGCTGGTGGATAAATTCGATGGCGCCGATATCGACGCCACGAGTCGGCTGGCCGATCAGCAACAGGTCGGGATTGCGCTCAATCTCTCGTGCCACCACGATTTTCTGCTGGTTGCCGCCGGAGAAGCTCTTGGCCGCCAGCCAGGGATTGGGCGGGCGCACGTCGAATTTTTCCATCTTGGCGGCGGTGTCGGCGCGCAGGGCGGCGTTGTCGAGGAACAGGCCCTTTTGGTATTCCGGTTCCCGGTGGTAGCCAAAGCCGACGTTCTCCCAGGCGTGGAAATCCATGATCAGGCCTTCACGCTGGCGGTCCTCCGGCACATGGGCGATGCCATCGTGACGCCGCGACCGCGCGTCGGACCCGGCACCGGACAGGGGCAGGGGCTGGCCGTTGATGCGAATGGCACCGGTGCCCTCGCGCATGCCGCCGAGCACCTCCAGCAGTTCCGACTGGCCATTGCCGGCCACGCCTGCGATTCCTAGGATTTCGCCCGCGCGCACGGTGAGGTCGATGTCCTTCACCCGCTGTACCCCGGCGCTGTCCACCACGGAGAGCTTCTCGATCTCCAGGATCGGCTTGCCGGGGGTGGCGGGAACCTTGTCCACACGCAGCAGCACCTTGCGGCCCACCATCAGCTCTGCAAGCTGTTCCGGGCTGCTTTCGGCGGTCTTCACGGTGGCGGTCATCTGGCCGCGTCGCATCACCGAGACGGTGTCGGTATATTCCATGATCTCGCGCAGTTTATGCGTAATCAGGATGATGGTTTTCCCTTCCGAGCGTAGCCGGTCGAGGATGCGGAACAGCTGGTCGGCCTCCGCCGGGGTCAGAACGCCGGTGGGCTCGTCGAGGATCAGGATCTCCGCCTTGCGGTAGAGCGCCTTGAGGATCTCGACCCGTTGCTGCATGCCAACGCCGATCTCGTCGATGCGTTTGTCGGGATCAACATATAGCTCGTATTCCTCCTCCAGCTCCTTCAGCTCCTTGCGAGCACGGGAGAGGGAGGGCATCAGCAGGCCGGAATCCTCGGCGCCGAGCACGATGTTTTCCAGAACAGTGAAGTTCTCGACCAGCTTGAAATGCTGGAACACCATGCCGATGCCGGCAGAGATGGCGGCGAGGCTGTCGGGGATTTCCGTGCGGGTCCCCTTGATCCAGATCTCGCCTTTGTCGGCCTTGTAGAACCCGTAGAGAATGCTCATCAGCGTGGATTTGCCCGCGCCGTTTTCACCGATGATCCCGTGGATGGTCCCGGGTTCAACGCTGATGGAAATGTCCTTGTTCGCCTGGACTGGGCCAAAGGCCTTTGAAATGCCTTTGAGTTCGATTGCTGGTGCCGTCATCGGGGCTCCCCTGTCACCTCATCGCCGGTTCATCCGGATGCAGCCCATTCAGACTGCATGTTATGATCTCATAAGAAGAGGACCGGGACGGGAAAAACCAAACCCGGAGGACACGCGCGGCGCGACCTCCGGGCCATATGCAAACGCCCCGCTCGCCGGGCTGGACTGCCATGGGCGAACGGGGCGCGGATCATGTCGATCAGAAGTTCAGAACCGGGCAGCTGTCGTCGCTGGCGTAGTTGTGTACTTCGATGTCACCGGCGATGATCTTGGCCTTTGCGTCTTCGACGGAGGCCTGCATCTCTTCGGTGATCAGATCGGCGTTGTTGTCATCCATCGCGTAGCCGACGCCGTTGTCAGCCAGGTCGAGGGTGATCTTGTCCACTTCGAGGTCCGCACCATCCTTGAGGATGTTGTAAACCGCGACGTCAACGCGCTTCAGCATGGAGGTCAGAACCTTGCCCGGGTGCAGGTGGTTCTGGTTGCTGTCGACGCCGATGGACAGGATGCCCTCATCCGCGGCGGTTTGCAGAACGCCCACGCCGGTGCCGCCAGCCGCGGCATAGATCACGTCCGCGCCCTGAGAGATTTGCGCCTTGGTCAGCTCGGAGCCTTTGACCGGGTCGTTCCAGGCCGCCGGGGTGGTGCCGGTCATGTTGGAAATGACGGTCGCATCCGGGTTCACGGCTTTGACGCCTTGCGCGTAGCCGCAGGCGAATTTGCGGATCAGCGGAACATCCATGCCACCGATGAAACCAACGGTGCCGGATTCGGACGCTTCGGCTGCCAGCATGCCCACAAGGAAGGAGCCTTCGTGCTCGGAGAAGCTGACCACATGCACGTTGGGGGCGTCGACCCAGCCGTCGATGGTGACGAATTTGGTGTCCGGATAGTCACCGGCCACATCGGCCAGCGGGGCGCTCATGGCAAAGCCGGTGGTGATGATCGGGTTGGCACCGGATTCGGCAAAGCGACGCAGCGCCTGCTCGCGCTGGGCTTCGGACTTCATTTCGATCTCGAGGTACTTGCCGCCGGTCTCATCCGCCCAACGCTTGGCGCCATTATAGGCGGCCTCGTTGAAAGATTTGTCGAACTTGCCGCCAAGGTCGAAAATAAGCGCCGGGTTGGCCAGAGCCGCGCCCGCTGTCAGCGCGACTGCTGCTGCCGCGCCCATGAGCGATTTCATCAGGGTCATTCAGTTACTCCCAGTTTTTCTTTTTCTGCCCCGCGTGGCGGGCGTGTCCGTTCGAAAAGGTGGAGCGATTTAGCCTCTTGCGCTCGGCCTGGGTCAACATTTTTTTGACCACCCGGTCGAAAAACAGCATCTTTCCTTAGGGAAACACGCGTTTCATGAGCAAAGCATCCGCCGCTGCCGCCTCTGGTCGCGGATAATAGGCCTTTCGAATCCCGACAAGGCCGAATCCGCAAGTGGAGTATAGCGCCTGAGCGGCGGTATTGTCTTGTGCGACCTCAAGAAAAGCATCCTCGACCCCACGTTCTGCTGCCTTGGCCATCCAGTCCGCCATCACCTGTCGGGCACGGCCCTGGCGCTGGTGATCCGGATGGGTGGCGATGGTCAGAAGCTCTGCCTCGCCTGCGACCTCGCGCACAACTGCAAAGGCCCGTGCATCCCCCGTGAGATAGGTGAAGCGGTCGGCCAGAAGGTCGGCGAATTCTTCGGCGGACCAAGGGCGTGACTGGGAAAAGGCCGCCGCATGGGTCGCGGCGAGCGCGTTGGGGCTGCGGCTCTCAGTCATCCAGAAGCGCGGGCGGCGTGTCCCGGGAGGGGGCGGCATCGGCCTCGCGCAGATAGAGCGGCGCCGGGGGCGGCACGTCAACCCGGCCAAGGCGGGTGGCGGCCACGCGGCTGATGGCCTCGGCCACCGGGTAGCGCGCTGTCGCGACAGTGCCCGCGCAAAGGGCCGCGACCTCTTCAGCACGGTGGCCGAGGCAGGTCGGCTCTGCGCCTGCGGGAATATCTGACGGCAGCGTGTCGAGTGTGCAGTGGCCGGGCTGTGATCCGGTTAGCGTTCCGAACACCTGCACATAAAGCCCCTCGCGTCGGGCATCGAGGCTGGAGACCACGACACCTGCGGTGCCAAAGGCCTGCGCCTCAAGGCTGGAGACGCCAATGGCAGGCACGCCCAGCCCCAGCGCCAGACCGCGCGCGGCAGAGACGGAAATGCGAATGCCGGTGAAATTGCCGGGGCCGATGCCCACGGCGACCGCGTCAAGGTCAGCCCAGGTGGCGCCGCCTTCGGCGAGTGTCTCTTCCAGCAGGGGCATCAGCCGTTCGGCCTGACCCCTGGCCATGTCCTCCTGATGCTGGACCAGGATCTCAGTCCCACGCAGCAAGGCCACCGCGCAATGGGGGGCGGAGGTATCAAATCCCAGGATCAGGGGCGCGTCAGAGGGCATTTCGGGTCAATCGCTGTTGTCGGTGGCTGCGGGTAGGAAGTCTTTGGCAGAGCTTCCGGTCTGTGGCAAGCCACCGGGCAGATGCGCCGAGAGACGATCCGACAGGGGGGATCGACCCGCGTGCCCGTGCGTCGTCAACGACTGCGTCATATGCTTTGCGTGGCAGGGCGCGAAACGTAAGCTGCGCCCCGCCACGCTGACGGAGGTCTGAACGGAGCGTGCGGTGCCTCAGACGGCGACCGGGCGCACCTCGGTCACTTCGGGGATGTAGTGGCGCAAGAGGTTCTCGATGCCCATCTTCAGTGTCAGTGTCGATGACGGGCAGCCGGCGCAGGCGCCCTGCATGTGCAGATAGACAACGCCGCGGTCAAAACCGTGGAAGGTGATGTCGCCACCATCCTGTGCCACTGCGGGGCGCACGCGGCTGTCCAGCAGTTCCTTGATCTGATTGACGATTTCGCCGTCTTCGCCGGTGTGTTCGGCATGGCCGGAGGCCTGCTGGCCGCCTTCGTCGATCACCGGCTGGCCGGATTGGTAATGCTCCATCACAGCGCCAAGCACGGCGGGTTTGATGTGATCCCACTCAATCGAATCGTCTTTGGTGACGGTCACGAAGTCATTGCCAAAGAAGACGCCGGTGACGCCGCTCACGGCAAAGATACGCTGCGCCAGAGGCGACTTCGCGGCGGCCTCGGCTGAGGGGAAATCAGCGGTGCCAGCGTCCAGAACAGTCTGGCCGGGCAGGAATTTCAGGGTCGCCGGGTTCGGCGTGGATTCGGTCTGGATAAACATCTCGGTTCTCCGTCAGGCTGGCCTGGTGCGTGTGTAGTGCATATGCGCGCCCGACCGGGGTCTGTCAAGTTTTGGAATGATTCTAAATTAGCGGCTGCGGTGCGAATTGCAAGGCATCCGCACCAGTTGGGCACGTCAGATCACGACGCAAGGGATGTAACAGGCGCAAACCTCTGGTGTTGCGCAGGTTTGCGATGTGGGGCTCTGGGCGACCGTCGCTGGTGGCAACAGGCTATGTTTGAGCGCGTTGAAGGCCGTCAGGTGATGGCTTCCAGCTGTTCTTTCGACATGTCGCCGGGAACGATGGTGATCGGAAAGGGCAGGGAGCCCGCTGTCCGTGTCAGCTGGGTGACGATCGGGCCAGGCCCCTTGCGGTCGCTGGCGGCCCCAAGCACCAGAATGCCGACTTCGGGGTCCGCTTCGATTTGGGCCAGGATTTCGGGGACGACCTCGCCCTCGCGGATCACCAGTTCCGGATCGACGCCCTGCCGGTCGCGCATCCATTTGGCGAAGACCTCGAAATGGGCATGGATGCGTTCGCGGGCTTCCTCGCGCATGACTTCACCAACGCCGATCCAATGGTTGAACTCATCCGGAGGAATGACCGAAAGAATGACCACGCCTCCCCCGGTGTTGGCGGCGCGCATGGCGGCAAAACGCATGGCGTTCAGACATTCGCGGCTGTCGTCGAGGACGACCAGGAACTTGCGCATTAAAACCTCTGCTGTCGTGTCCGAAGCATATTGGCCGATGCAACCACCCCGCGCAATAGATCTGTGCGGGTGCGATGTGTCGCATCCGCACAGATGATCTGGCAGGGGCGCTGCTGTAGCTGTGGTCGCGCGGCTGTGGGTCAGTGGCCGGATTTGGCCCAGTCCCAGTACATCTCGCGCACCCGGCGGGTGATGGGGCCGTGCTGGTAGGTGACATCATCAAAGGCGGTGACCGGGGTGACCTTGGACATGTTGCCGGAGGTGAAGACCTCATCCGCCGCCTCGAAATGCGCATAGGTCAGCACGCATTCATGCACGGTGATTCCATCGGCGCGCAGGTTGCTGATGTGGCGCGCGCGGGTGATGCCCGACAGAAAGGTGCCATTGGCGATCGGGGTGAAGACCTCACCGTCCTTGACCATAAAGATGTTGGCGGTGGCGGTTTCTGCCACATTGCCCATCACGTCGCAGGTCAGCGTGTTGGTGAACCCTTTGGCGCGGGCCTCGCGCAGCATGCGGGCGTTGTTGGGATAAAGGCACCCAGCCTTGGCATTGACCACCGAGGATTCCAGCACCGGGCGGCAGAAGCTGGTCCGCGTGAGCGTGGCGGAAGCGGCTTCGGCGGGCATCGGGATTTCTTCGAGGCAGAGCGCGAATTGCGTCGCCTCCGGGGCGGGGGCAATCAGGGTCTGGTCGCCCTCGGTGGCCCAGTACATCGGGCGGATGTAGACCGCACTGTCGGCGGAGAACCCGGACAGGCCCTCGCGGGTGATCTCGACCATCTGATCGGCGGGAACCGTGGCAGCCATCATCAGCGCTTCGGCCGAGGCATTGGCGCGGGCGCAGTGTTTGTCGAGGTCGGGGCTGACGCCATCGAACCAGCGCGCGCCGTCAAACACGGAGGACCCGAGCCAGGCGGCGTGGTCTGCGGCGGACATGATCGGCACATCGCCGTCGTGCCACTGGCCGTTGAAATAGGTGCGGATCGTTTTGCCGACAGCCATGGGAACCTCGGATCTGGGAATGCGGATTGGATACGATCGGGACGTTATGCGGCGGGCCCGGCAAGGTCCAGAGCCAATGCCGCCTCGTGTCCGTTCCGCTCCTGCGCGTGTTATTCGTCGTAGCTGACCACCAGGTGATCGGTCAGCGGGTAGGACTGGCACGACAGCACAAAGCCCTTGGCGACCTCGTCATCCTCCAGCGCGTGGTTGGCGGCCATCTCGACCTCGCCTTCCAGCACCCGACAGCGGCAGGTGGAACAGACGCCGGCGCGACAGGACCACGGGGCATCCATGGCGTTGTCCAATGCCGCTTCTAGCACGCTGGTATTGCGATCCAGCGTCACCGAGCGGGTGGCCCCATCCAGCGTGATCGCGGCGGTGACCGGCGCGCTGGCGGCAGCATTTCCGCTGGCGGCTTTTTTCGCAGCACGTCCGGGCTGGTTGGAGGCGAAGAGTTCGAACTTGATCTGCGCGTCCGAGAGGCCCGCCGTGCGCAGTGCCTCGGCAATGCCAAGCATCATCGGCTCGGGCCCGCAGATGAACGCGGTGTCGATACTTTGGATCGGAACCCAGCGCTCAAACAGCTGGGCGCATTTCTCCTGGGTGACCAGGCCGGTGAAGAGATCCACCTCCTGCGCGTCGGCTTCCAGCACATGGATCACCGACAGACGCCCCATGTAGCGGTTTTTCAGGTCCTCGATCTCCTCGCGAAACATGATCGAGTTGATGCCTTTGTTGGCGTAAACCAGCGTAAAGCGGGACTGAGGTTCAGCCTGCAGGGTGGTTTTCAGGATCGACAGCACTGGCGTGATGCCGGAGCCACCAGCAAAGCCGAGGTAGTGTTTTTCGGCAGCCGCGTCGAGATCGGTGAAGAACCGCCCCTGCGGTGGCATCGCCTCGACCGTGTCGCCCACCTTGAGGTCGGTATTGGCCCAGGTCGAGAAGGCGCCGCCATCGACCCGTTTGATGCCGACTTGCAAGACGCCATCTTCCTTGCCCGCACAGATCGAATAGCTGCGGCGCAGCTCGGTTCCGTCGAAATCGCGGCGAAAGGTCAGGTATTGGCCTTGGGTGAAGTCGAACTCAGCCGCGGCGCCATTGGCGGGCTTCAGCGTGAGCACCACCGCGTCGCGGATGGTGTGCTTGATGTCGGTGACTTCGAGCGGGTGAAAGCGGGCCTGCGCGCGGGTCATCAGCGAGCCTCCTCAGATGCATTTGAAATAGTCGAAAGGTTCCAAGCAGGCGGTACAGCGCCAATGGGCCTTGCAGGGGGTAGAGCCGAACTGGCTCACGCGGGTCACATCGGGGCTGCCGCAGCGCGGGCAGTGGTCGGGGCCGCCAGCGGGGGAGGGGGGCGCGATGCCGTATTCCTCCAGCCGGGCGCGGCCTTTGTCCGACAGCCAATCGGTGGTCCAGGGCGGGGCGATCTGGGTCTTGATCTCCACGCGCTCAACCCCGTGGGCGGCCAGCGCGGTTTCCACATCCAGACGAATGATCGAGGTCGCCGGGCAGCCGGAATAGGTGGGCGTCAGGGTGACGATGAGTCCGTCATCGCTCCACTGCACATCGCGCACGATGCCGAGGTCGACGAGGGAAATTACCGGGATTTCCGGATCGGGCACCGCGTCGAGCCATTCCCAGATCTGCGCGAGAGAGGGCTGGTTGGATTGCGTGTCGGTCACGATGAACCTCCGGTCCGGCCGATAGGCCGGGCCACGCCCATGCCGGAGGCAGACTGCCAGTCTGACCCGCCCCCCACGGGGCGGGCGTTCCCCGCCCACCCCGCCGGGCCGGACGTGGCCCTCTGGGCAAAAGGACAGGGCAGCAAAAACATCACCACGTCGCTCCCGGATAGGCGCGCTGCATCCATTGCATGGTGGTCAGCAGGTGCCCGAGGTGTTCGGTGTGCATCTTGCCATCACGGCCACCACCACGGGCGCGGCGAGCTTCGGGGAGTGTCAGAGTTGCCTCGCCCAAAACACGGGCGAGTGTTTCATCGAACTCCGCACGCAAACTCGCGGGATCGGGGGCAATTCCGGCCTCGGCCAGCATTGTATCCACTGCGTCGGTCAGGAACATCTCGCCCACGTAAGGATAGAGGTAATCAAGCGCGGCTTGCATCCGCGCATGGCTTTCCTCGCTGCCGTCCCCCAGCGCCACCACGGTCTCGGCAGAGCGGTCCAGATGGTAGGTCGCTTCTTTCACCGATTTGGCGGCAATTGCGGCGACACGTTCATCGGTAGACTGAGTTAGCGCCCGCAGCTGCAGAACGTGCCACGCATCAAACACGAACTGCCGCATCAGGGTCTGGCCAAAATCGCCGTTTGGCATTTCGACCAGCAGCAGATTGCGGAAGTCCCAGGCGTCGCGCAGGAAGGCCAGATCATCTGCGGTCTTGCCCTCGCCCTGCACCTCTGCCGCGAGGCCGAGCCACATCTGGGTCTGACCGATCATGTCGAGCGCAGTATTGGCCAGCGCGATGTCCTCTTCCAGCACCGGGGCATGGCCGCACCATTCGCTGACGCGGTGGCCGAGGATCAGCGTGTTGTCCCCCATCCGCAGCAGGAATTCATAAAAAGCAGCGTCGCGCGACATCACATCGCCCCCACGTCATCAGGAATGTCGTAGAAGGACGGGTGGCGGTAGACCTTGCTTTCGGAGGGCTCGTAGAGCGGGCCTTTTTCCGAGGGTGAGGAGGCGGTAATCTGCTCTGCCTCGACCACCCAGATCGACACGCCCTCATTGCGGCGGGTGTAGACGTCGCGGGCGTTCTTGATCGCCATTTCCGCGTCGGGCGCATGCAGGCTGCCGACGTGACGGTGGCTGAGGCCATGCTGGCCGCGAATGAAGATTTCCCAAAGGGGCCATTCGGTTTTCATGTGGGGGGTCCTCCTGATCGGGGGCAAAATCTGCGGTCTTTTGCTATTCGGCGGCGACTGCGCTGCAACGCGCGCTGCGCCAACGGGTGGCGGCGGGCAGGTGGCTCCAGCCGAACGCATGGTCACTGTCGCCGTGGGTGTTCAGATGCTGCAACCGGGCCATGGCCTCATCGACGGTGGGGCGTCTGCCCGGCTCAACGTGCCACATGGCAAAATGCATGCTGTCCAATACGTTGAACCATTCTTCGCGACGCTGGTAGAACTGGCGATGCACCGTGCCCCAGACAAATGTCTCAAGCGCCTCTACCCCATCCCAGACCGAAACATTCACGATGACGCGCGGATCATTCATGACCCGTGTTTCGGTGGCATTGCCGCTCTCATCAATGTGGCGCCATTGAAAGCCTTTGCTGCGTTCGGCGATGCCGTTGACCAGATCGAGGGCGTTCATGAAGTCCGCAACGCGATCATCGTCAGCGTCATGTTTCAGTCGGGCAATGTTGATTTCTGCCAGATGCATCATTCCGCCGCCATCTTGCGGGCACGTTTCTTGGCGGCATGCGCCATCATGCCCTCGCGCACCCAGGCACCATCGTCCCAAGCCTTATTGCGGGCCGCCAGACGGTCGGTGTTGCAGGGGCCGTTGCCCTTGATGACCTCAAAGAACTCCTCCCAATCGGGTTCGGAGAAATCGTAGCCGCCCTTTTCCTCGTTCCACTTGAGGTTTTCGTCCGGCACAGTCAGGCCAAGGTATTCTGCCTGCGGTACGGTCTGGTCGACGAACTTTTGACGCAGCTCGTCATTGGTGTTCATCTTGATCTTCCACGCCATCGACTGCGCTGAATGGACCGAGTCCTTGTCGGAGGGGCCGAACATCATCAGCGCCGGATACCAGAAGCGGTTGAGCGCATCCTGTGCCATCGCCTTTTGTTGAGCATTGCCCTGCGCCATCTTCATCATGATGTCGAAGCCCTGACGCTGGTGGAAGCTCTCTTCCTTGCAGACGCGGATCATGGCGCGGGAATAGGGGCCAAAGGACGTGCGCTGCAACGGCACCTGGTTCATGATCGCTGCACCATCGACCAGCCAGCCCACCGCGCCCATATCGGCCCATGTCAGCGTCGGGTAGTTGAAGATCGACGAATATTTCATCCGCCCGTCCAGCAGCATCTCGGTCATCTCGTCGCGCGAGATGCCCAGCGTTTCCGCCGCGCAATAGAGGTAGAGCCCGTGGCCCGCCTCGTCCTGCACCTTGGCCAAGAGGATCGCCTTGCGTTCCAGCGTCGGTGCGCGGGTGATCCAGTTGCCCTCGGGCAGTTGGCCGACAATTTCGGAATGGGCGTGCTGGCCGATCTGGCGGATCAGCGTCTTGCGGTAGCCGTCGGGCATCCAGTCCTTCGGTTCGATCTTCTCGCCCGCGTCAATACGCTCCTGAAAGGCGCGGTCCTCAGGGCTCATCTCGTCAAGGGATTGCACTCCCGTGCCGGTCGATTTGACCATCTGCGCGTACATGGCTGGCTCCTCCGGTTGTAACCCGAATAACTTGGCAAAGGCCGGACCTGGATCTGTCCGTCTGACCTTAATCTAGGCCTCCGTGCGATTCGGCTCAAGTCAAATGTAACCGAAATAGTCACATTTGTGAAAATGTGTAACGCATGGCTGGGTGGGCATGTCACCCGACCGCTATCACACCGTAAAAGCTGGCAATTTGCAGCGGTTTCGAGACTCGGCCGTGTCGTCTCGGCCATGATGGAAGACTGGGGGTGAGTCGCGAACGCGCCATGCCCTGTCTGCAATTCTGAGTGGAAGGGGCTGCAAGCTGGCTGAAATGGACAATATTCTGCGTATCGGAGGGGCTTGTGGCTACTGGGGAGACGACGCACAGGCCACGTCACAGGTGTTGGCGGCAGGTCATCTGGACGTTCTGGTCTATAATTACCTGGCTGAGCAAACGATGGCACATCTTGCCAGAGCGCGGGCGCGCGAGGCGAAGTCCGGCTATATCGCGGCGTTCATTCACGATGCTCTGACCCCAAACCTTGCGCAGATTGCCCGTCAGGGGGTGACGGTCATCGCCAACGCGGGTGGTATGAACCCGCAGGCGTGCGCGACGGCGGCGGAGGCCGCGATAGACCGTGCCGGGCTCGCCCTCAGGGTGGCGGTGATCACCGGCGACGACCTGACGGCGCGGGCACAACAGATGGCAGCTGAGGCACCACGTGACATTCACACGGGCGCGCAGTTCCCCTCAACCGAGACCATCGCCAGCATCACCGCCTACCATGGCGCGCTGCCCATTGTCGCGGCGCTGGAAGAGGGTGCGGATATCATCATCACCGGCGGCTGCGCGGGCAGCAGCCTGACATTGGCGGCGGCGATCCATCACTTCGGCTGGTCCAAGGGGGATCTGAACTACCTCGCGGGCGGCAGCCTCGCCGGGCATGTGCTGGAATGCGGCGTGCAGGCGACCGGCGGCACCTTCACCGATTGGGAAGAGGTCGCGGACGATATCGAAAGTCTGGGCTATCCGATTGCCGAGATCGCGGGCGACGGCAGCTTTGTCGTGACCAAGCCCGAGGGGACCGGCGGGCTTGTGAGTTGCGGCACGGTGGGCGAGCAGATCCTCTACCAGATCGGCAACCCCCGGGAGTATGTGTTGCCGGATGTGATCTGTGATTTCTCCGACGTGAGGCTGGAGCAGATCGGCCCTGACAGGGTGCAGGTGCTGGGCGCGCGTGGTCGGAGTGAACCCGGCACCTACAGGACCTGCGTGGCCTGGGCGAATGGGTTTCGCACCGGGGAGTATTTCACCTTTTATGGCGCGGATGCGGAGCGCAAGGCGGAGCGGTTTGCGGAGGCGACACTGGCCAGAGCCTCCGCCCAGCTTGCGGCGCGCGGCATGGCGCCCTTCACGCAAAGCAGTGTCGAGATCCTTGGCGCCGAGAGCCAGTTCGGCCTGTTGCGCAGCAGTGAGGCTGCGCGCGAAGTGGTCGCCAAAGTGGCGGTGCGTCATCCGGACGCCGCCGGAGTTCTGACCTTTCACAAGGCCGCCAACGGGCTTGGGATGGCTGCGCCGCCGGGTCTCAGCGGGTTTGTAGGGGGCGGTCCGCGCCCTGCGCCAGTGCTGTCGCTGTTTTCCTGCCTGACGCCAAAATCTGATGTGCCACTGATGGTCCGGATCGGCACGCAGTTGGAGCGAAAGGTGTCGGTGCCTGCGACGGGGGTGGAGCAGAGCGACCAACTGCCCGCGCCGCATGCAGCGCCGAAACCACCTGTGAAAAAGGGGCCGGTGGTGACCGTCCCATTGTCCCGGCTGGCCTTTGCGCGCAGTGGCGACACTGGCGACATGGTCAATATCGGGGTGATCGCCCGCCGTCCTGAACAGTTGTCTTGGATCTGGGCGGGGCTGGATAGGGAGCATCTGGAACGGGTGTTTGGTCACGTTCTGGCGAAGGGGCAGATCACGCGCTACGTTCTGCCCGGTATGTCGGCAATGAACATCACGCTTACCGGCGTGTTGGAGGGAGGGGCCGCGTCCTCCTTGCGCAATGATCCGCAGGGCAAGGGATTTGCGCAGCTGCTGCTTGCCGTCCCCTTATTGGTAGATTGGTCGCTGCTGGGGGCCGGTGGCGCGTAACACGCGTTGCTTAGACCGAACGGGAGGCTGGAGACGCCGTCGTCCTGGCGCGCAACTGCCCGACCGATGCGTGTCTGTCCCGTAACTGATCGGTTCCACACTCAGGCCGTCGTGCCACGGTGTCCGCCTGCGCGGTCTTCTGGCCATCCCCTTGCGGCCTGAGTTGCCAAGCCTGTCCTTGCTGCCGTAAGCAGGCACACAGGCAACAGGAGACGGGCATGGCCGGGCAGACGGAGACGCTGATTGCAGCGATCCTCGAGGATATCGACGCCGGGCGGTTGGCGCCGGGACAGGAGATTGACGAGGCCGCGTTGGCCAGCCGCCATGGCGTGTCGCGCACGCCGATCCGCGAGGCCTATATCCAGCTCGAAGCCTTCGGCCTGATC
Source organism: Tritonibacter scottomollicae (assembly GCF_032924845.1). Taxonomy (NCBI): domain Bacteria; kingdom Pseudomonadati; phylum Pseudomonadota; class Alphaproteobacteria; order Rhodobacterales; family Paracoccaceae; genus Tritonibacter; species Tritonibacter scottomollicae. The sequence goes on along the minus strand of NZ_CP136704.1, from coordinate 2,502,396 downwards.
CGCCGCCTGCCGCGCAAGGGGGCGGTGTTGTTCAAGCCGACGCTGGAGGAATTCCTCGCCATCCAAGAGGTGCATGCGCAGCTGGAAGGGCAGGCGGCAGGACTGGCGGCGCGGCGCATTTCGCCTGCGTTGCGCGCCCGGCTGGAGGCGGCTGTGACCGCCTGCGAGGCGCATGCGGCGGAACAGGGCGACAGCGATCCGGACGGCTATTACCAGCTGAACCTTGTGTTTCACGAAACCGTGGCGCTGGGCGCGGCCAATCCGTTTCTGGTCGAAATGATCAAGACCAATGCCCGCAAGCTGATGGCCTATTATCGCGCCCGCTACCGCTATCCCGGCGCCATTGCGCAATCGGCGCAAGAGCACCGCGAGATCGCGACGCTGATCCTGTCGCATGACCGCGATCGTGCCGAGGCCGCGATGCAGGCGCATGTGCTATTTGATCAGGTCACGGTGATGGATCTGCTGGCAGCCTTGGGTTAGCCGACGCGCGCAGCTTCGAAAAACCGTGCGATGGCTTCTGCCAGGGCCGGTTGGTCGGCCTGTTCCTGAAGGCTGTCGAGGGCGCGGGCGTGCACTTGGGGCTCCATGTCAGTGCGCAGCTCTTCGGTCAGGGCGCAGATGAAGTCATGGGTCATTTCCGGATGGTGTTGGGTGGTGGCGATATGGCGCCCCAGCGTAAAGCCGGTGCTGTGCCCGTCGCGGGTCATCAACGGATCGGCCCCTTTCGGCAATTCGTGCACATATTCCACGTGAGAGCCGTAGATTGAGACCACATCCGGCAGCTCAGCTGCCCACTCCGGGCGCGCAACAAGGTGATTCTCGGTGCGCCCGTGCACCCAACCGCCGGGCAGATCGTCGACGCGTCCGCCCAGGGCGAGGGCAATCGCCTGATGGCCAAAACAGGCTCCGAACAGCGGTATTTTGCGATCATGGATCTGCCGGATCAGCGCCAGAAGCCGGTCCACCCAGGGCGCGCCAGAGCGGGTGGAGGCGGGGCTGCCAGTGATCATCACCCCGTCATAACGGCTTATATCTTCGGGAAAAATATCGTCCTTCACCGCGAAAACGTCACAGGACCAGTGGGGCCGCGCCATCTGCACCAGCGCGGTGAACTTTGCGCCATCTTTCGGGTGCCTGTGTGCAAAGGCGCTGTCGTCCGTATTGGTCATCAAAATCGCAATGCGCATGTTCAGGCTTCCCATATGCATATTTACAGTGCTTAATAGTATACATGTGAAGCAAGCCAAAGGAAGCCCCGCCATGACGATCTGGACCCCGACCGATGATGGATACGTGGACCTGTCGAGCCATGACGCCTTTGCCGGTGGTGCGCCGCATAACACCTTTGCCCGGCTCCGGCGTGATGACCCGCTGCATTGGACAGACTACCCGGACGGGCAGAATTTCTGGTCGGTCACGCGCTATGACGACATCACCAGAATGAACAAGAACACGGAGGTGTTTTCCTCGGCGCGCGGCATCCGCATGGAAGACCAGACCTACGAGGAATACCTCGCGCGGCGCACCTTTCAGGAAACCGATCCGCCCGACCATTCACAGGTGCGGATGAAACTGCTGAAGGCGTTTTCCAAGACCACCATGGCGCAATATGAGGACGACATCCGCGCCCTCTGCGCCGAAATTTTAGATGCGGCACTGGCAAAAGGCACCTTTGACGCCACCAAGGAGATCGCCCGGCAATTGCCGATGCGGATGCTGGGGCGCGTGGTGGGCCTGCCGGATGCGGATCTGCCGTGGCTGGTGGAGAAAGGCGATGCGTTGATCGCCAATACCGACCCGGATTTCACCTCGCATGTGCTGGACAAGATGGACACGGATGAATTCCGCATGATGCCCTTCAACTCTCCGGCGGGTGCCGAATTATACATCTACGCCAAGGAGTTGATGGAAGCGAAGGAGAAGGCGGGCGACACCTCGGGCGTGCTCAACATGATCCTGCAGCCGGCCCGCGACGGATCGGTCATTACCGAAACCGAGTTTCGCAATTTCTTCTGCCTGCTGGTGGCGGCGGGCAATGACACCACGCGGTATTCCATCGCGGCTGGAATTCAGGCGATGTGTCATCAGCCGGAGCTTCTGGCGCAGATGCAGGCGGGCGGCGCGGTCTGGGAGACGGCGGCGGATGAGATCATCCGTTGGGCGACGCCCGCGCTCTATTTCCGCCGCACCGCGACGCAGGATGTAGAGATGCACGGCAAGACCATCCGCGAAGGCGACAAGCTGCTCTATTGGTTCATCTCCGCCAATCGCGACGACAGCTATTTTGACGACCCGTTCCGGGTGAACCTGATGCGCAATCCCAACCGGCATCTGTCCTTTGGCCAGTTCGGCCCGCATGTCTGCCTTGGTATGTGGCTGGCGCGGCTGGAGGTCACTGTTTTGTTTCAGGAGCTTGCCAAGCGGATCAAGTCCATTGAGCCAGCCGGTGCGCATAAATTCCTGCGCTCGAATTTCGTCGGCGGCATCAAGGAATTGCCGGTTCGGGTGGAAGCCGCGTAGGCTCAACAGAAGACCCGTTCGGGCGGTCGCCCGGACAGCGCCCGACCTCCCCCATGGGAGGGCGCTTCGCACCCACCCGAGGTCGGCCACTGCCCTCTGTTGGGACCCAATCTGGGCCAAGACGCACGCCAAAGATGCGCAGGCCGCCAACAGGAAAGGAAGCCAAATGAAAACCCGCCTGCGTGCGCTTTTCTGCGACCATCTCAGCATCATGCGCGGAAAATACCTGCCGCATTCCAAGATCGGAGACGATAACACCCGGTTCTGCCGCTCCGTCTTTGGCACGCACTACGACCGCGATCTGCTGGATGCGCCGGGGTCGATGGTGAAACAGGGCCTGCCGGATATGGAACTGCGTTGGCGCGGCGAGGAGATCCGCGACAGCTGGCATGCCTCGACCAAGATCGTGTTGGGCGATCTCTATGACGATGCGGGCGAGCTGCTCACGCTGTGTCCGCGGGGCGCGTTGAAGCGCGCGGTGGCGGGCTGGCAGGCCAGGGGGCTCACTCCCAAGGTGGGGATCGAGCTGGAGGCCTTTGCCCTGCAGCCGGACGACTATGGCCGGTTGGTGCCCTATGATGCGCCGGGTGGCGTGGTCTATGGCACCGGACCGTTTGCGGACCCGTCGCGGTTCAATGACCGGATCTGGGCGATGGCCGATGAGATGGGCTTCTCGCTCGATATGATCACCGCCGAGTTTGACAGCCCGCAGTTTGAATACACGCTGACCTTTGGCGATGCGGTGAAGGCAGTGGATGACATCGTGTTGTTCCGTCTGATGGCGCGGGAGATTGCGCTGGAATATGGCATCGTGCTGACCTTCATGCCCAAGCCGGTGGCGCAGGCCGGTGGCTCCGGCATGCATGTGAACCTGTCATTCACCGATGAGGCTGGCGGCAATGCGCTGTCCTCCGGGCCGCGTGGTGGGCCGGAGCACATGAATGATCTGGCACGCGGCTGCCTTGCCGGGTTTCTGCATCACCACAAGGGCTTGGCGGGTTTGATCGCGCCCACCGCCAACAGTTATATGCGCTTGCAACCCGGCAGCCTGTCGGGCTTCTGGCAGAACTGGGGCGGCGATCATCGCAATGTCACCACCCGGATCAGTTCCGAGGGCGGTGCAAAGGCGCGGCTGGAACATCGGATGGCGGATGCCTCGTCGAACCCCTACACCACGGTGGCCGCGCTGTTGCAGGCGGCGCTTCTTGGGGTGGAGCAGGGCTATGCGCTGGGGCCGATGGAGACTGGCGACGGGTTTGACCGCACGGATACCCGCGAAAGCACCGCAATGACGTTGAAGGGCGCGGTGGCGGATCTGGAGAAAGACGTCGCGCTGACACAGGCCGTAGGGCCGGATCTGATCGCCAACCATGTCTACATGAAACAGAAAGAGGTCCGCAAAACCCGTGATCTGGAAGGGGATGCGCTGCGCGATTTTTACGTATATTTCGTCTGACGGATTGTCTGAACTGAGACACAGATAGTGGCTCTTGCGCAGGCCCGCTGTGGCCTGCGCTTGCTTTTTGGCGCGCGGCAGCGCCAGAGTGTCGGCACAATCAACTCAGGCGAAATGAGCAGAACATGTCTGATACAGAAGTGGCGTCGACAGCGATGACGTCAGATGCAGCCCCGCTGGTGACGCGGGAGGTCGCAGCCACATGCCTTGGCGTGAAGGTGCCGCAGTCACCCTTCTTGACCGAGACGCGGATCGAACGGATCAACGCGGCGCGCTATGAGGGCCAGGAAATTGCCGGAGCCCTGCATGTGGTGCGTGAAGACGACCGGGTGCTGGAGGTCGGAGCGGGCCTTGGCGTGGTGGGTGCGGTGATCGCGATGAATGCCAGGCCCGAGAAAGTGCTGTCCTTCGAGGCCAATCCGGAGCTGGTGCCGGTGATCACGGCCCTGCACGAGATGAACGAGCTGGGCGGTCGGGTGGAGCTGCGCAATCAGGTGCTTTTCGCCGGGGCGGGCCGCCCAGAGACGATGGAATTTCACCTGCGCAACAGCTTTCTGGGTTCTTCACTGCTGAACGAGGGGGGGCGGCCCTCGCGGGTGGTTGAGATCCCGACCGTGGATCTGGCCGAGGTGGTGGCAGAGCTACAACCGACCGTGCTGGTGATGGATATCGAGGGCGGCGAGCTGGCGCTGCTGGAGGCGATGGATCTCAGCCCCTTCCGCGCCATCGTGATCGAATTCCACCCGGAGGCCTATGAGGTCAAGGGCATGCGCCGCTGCAAGACGATCCTGCGCGAGGGTGGTTTTCAGAAGATCGAAGATGTCTCCAGCCGCACTGTCTGGACCTGCATTCGCGAAGATGCGGTGTCCTGAGCCACAGGCGCGACCGCGCCGCGTCAGCGGCGCCACCGAAAGATGCGCGCCCGAAGCCAACGGCTTCGGACGCGCCATGGTATCCGGTGGCCTCCGCGCCCCAATTGGGCACGGAGGCGGTGGCGCCCGGACGCCGTGTCAGCTCACCGCCGCAAAGCCTGCATCAAGCGCCGAGAGGATCTGGCTCACGTCCGCCTCGGTCAGCACCAGTGGCGGCGACAGGATGATGTTCGGGCCCGAGACCCGCACCATGGCGCCGTTCTGATAGGCGACCTCCTGGATGGTGTTGATGGTCTTCTTGTCGATGGTAGCCTTGGTGGCACGGTCGCTGACCAGCTCCAGCGCATTCATCAGCCCATGGCCACCGCGCACGTCGCCGATCAGGCCATAACGTTCTTGTAGTGCCGCCAGCCCCTCATGTACCTGTGCACCGCGCGCCGCCGCATTTGTGGGCACATCGAGCCGTTTGGTCTCTGTCAGGCAGGCCAGCGCCGCCGCAGCCCCAACCGGATGGCCGGAATAGGTGTAGCCATGGCCGATGGCGGCCTTGCCACTCTCATCCTTTTCAAACACCTCGACCAGACGTTCGGAGATCATCAGAGCGCCGAAGGGGAAATAGCCATTGGTGATCGCCTTCGCCGTGCACATCATGTCCGGCTGCACACCCCAATGCCGCGATCCGGTCCAGGAGCCGCAGCGGCCAAAGGCGGTGATCACCTCATCCGCGATCAGCAGGATGCCATGCTTGCGGCAGATCTCGGCCACCCCGGGCATGAAGCTTTCATGTGGCGGGATCACGCCCCCGGCGCCTAGGATCGGCTCCATGATGAAGGCCGCAATCGTGCCGGCGCCCTGAAAGGCGATCTCATCCTCCAGCGCGGACAGACAGAGCTGCGCCAGCCGCTCCGGGTCGGTTTCATTGAAGGGGTTGCGATAGGTATAGGGGGCTGGGATGTGGTGGCAGCCTGCCAGAAGGGGTTCATAAGCGGTGCGGAAATTGGCGTTGCCGTTGACCGATGCACCGCCAAAATGGGTGCCGTGATAGCCCTTCTTCAGGCTCAGGTATTTCACCCGGGACGGCTCCCCGCGCACCTTGTGATACTGCCGCGCCAGCCGCAGGGCGGTTTCCACCGAATCGGAGCCGCCGGAGGTGAAGAACGCGCGGCTGAGACCGTCGGGGGCAAAAAACGTCCGTAGCTCTTCGGCCAGCTGGATCACCTGATCGTTGGTGGTGCCGCGAAAGATTGAATAATAGGGCAGCACATCCAGCTGCGCGGCGATCGCGTCCTTCACCGGCTGACAGGAAAACCCGAGGTTCACGTTCCACAGGCCGCCCACAGCGTCGACCACCTCATGCCCGTCCACATCCTTGATGCGCACGCCGGAGGCGCCGGTCACGATGGTCGGCGGATTGGCGAGGCTGTCGCCGGGATGGGCCATCGGGTGCCACAAGCTGCGGGCATTGTGTTCTTTCAGGAAATTGGCGTCAGGCTGATGTGCGGTCATGGGGCGGACTCCTTGTCGCGGCGCGGCGCTCAGGCCGCGATGTCGGTGGGAAACTCGGGCGGGCAAGCGCCGCCGATACGTTCGGTAAGGGCCAGACCGGCCAGACGCAGGGCGCGGGGAATGGCGGTTTTCTGATCGTCGCTCATGCGGGAGGTCGGCGCGGCCACCGCCAGCGCCCCCAGCACCACTTGGTCCGGGCCAAAGATCGGCACCGCGTGGGAATGCACCTCCGCCTCGTAGCCGCCGATGGATTGCGCCAGCCCGCTGCGCTGGATCGCTGCCAGCTCGGCGCGGATGGCGACCGGGTCGGTTTGGGTCTGGGCGGTGCGCGCCTCCAGTGGTTGCGCCAGCACGGCGTCGACAAAGCCCGGATCGGCAAAGGCCAGCACCGCAAGGCCGGAGGCTGTGCCGTGGAAGGTCAGCACCTCGGCGTCCTCCATCATCACCTTGGTGGCATTGCGCGGCGCATAGGCGTGGCTGAGGGATGCGAGCTGGTCCCCCTGCAACAGTGACAGGTGGGTGGTTTCGCCGGTTTCCTCGGACAATTCCCGCAGCACCCGGCGCGACGCCGACAGGATCGGCACGCTGGCCTCGCGCAGTGCTGCCAGCCGCAACACTTGCGGGCCAAGGCGGTAGGCGCGGTCGCCATCGACCTGTTCGACGAATCCCGTCGCCTGCAATTCGCTCATCAGCCGATAGACCGTCGCCTTGTTCATGCCGGACAGGCGCGTGAGGTCGCTCAGCCCGATCACCAGCCGCCCGTGGTTGAAATGGGTCAACAAATTCAGTGCTTTGGAGACGGTTCCCATGGGTGGTCGCAATCCTGATCTGCCAGATTTCTCAGCGCCTCTGCCCCTGAGTGGAAGGCGCTCTTTCATTTTTGTTGACAGATTGACCCCATGGCTGTCAATCTAAATTCAAACCAGCGGTTCGAATAATGAACCGACAGCGGCGACTACATGCGAAGATCAACCGAGCGGCGGACAACGTCGCCATTTGACCAACGGCAACTTGAATGGCGAACAGGGAGACAGCCAATGACCGTGACATCTGTACTCAAGGGATGTGTGGCCGCAGTGGGCCTTGCACTGACAGCGGGAGCCGCTCTGGCGGAGTATCCCGAAAAACCCGTGAACTTCATCGTGCCCTGGCCGCCCGGCGATCTTGAAGACGTGCTGACCCGCATGATCGCCGAGGATTTCCAGGAGGAATACGGCGTCGCTGCCGCGGTGGTGAACAAGCCCGGCGGCGGTGGCGGACCTTTCCCCGGTGCCATCGAGGTCGCCAATGCGCCGGCTGACGGCTATACGGTGGGCTCCTTCGTGATCGGCGTGCCGGTGATGGGCCATCAGATCGACATCCCGCCGCTGACGCCGGAGAAATTCGACCCGCTTGGCATTTTCCTGACCTATCCCTTCGTCATCGCGACCTCGGGCGATGCGCCCTATTCCTCGATGGAGGAGCTGGCAGCGCATGCGCAGGAGAATGACGTGGTGCTGGGCCATTTCGGCGATGTGCTGACGCCGACGCAGGTCACCAAGGCCTATGCCAAATCCGCCGGGTTCGAGTGGGGCGCGGATGCTGCCTTTGATGCGCTGGACTGCAATACGCTGGCCTCGGGCGATGCGGATGTGATCAACACCACGCTGCAACTGATCCTGCCTTGTCTGGACGATGTGAGGGTGCTGGTCTCCATCACCGACAGCCGCATCCCGCTGGTGCCTGACGCGCCGACCATTGGCGAGTTGAACCCGGACCTGGACATCGCGCTGTGGAATGGCCTGTTCGTGACCAAGGACACACCGCAGGACGTGCGCGATAAGATCGTCGCCGTGGCGCAGAAGACCGTGATGAGCGACCGCGCACAGGCGGTGGCGGCGGAAACCGGCGCGCTGGTCTATTGGCAGGATGCGGACACCAGCACCGCCCGCGTGGCCAATGACATCGAGACGATGGCGCGGATCAGCACCGCGCTGGAGTAACCTCCCCGAGCCTTCCGCCGGTGCCATCCCGCATGGTCCGGCGGATTTTTCGGCCTCATCTTCTGCAGACCTCTGCCCCCCTCCTTCCCAGCCAGAGACCCCAATGCAAAGCGAACGCGAACGCAGATTTGCCGGCCCGCGCCGGGGACAGCTCTTGTTTGTGCTGTCGTTCCTGATCCTGTCGGTGCTGCTGTTGTCCCAGATCACTCAGCAGACGGCTTGGGTGAACAAGACCGGCCTTTTTGCCCAGCCTCGGTTCTGGCCCGCGGTGGGTGTCGGCGGCATGGTCTTTTGCACCGCGCTGCACCTGTGGCGGCTGCCGTTCCGCCGTATCGAGCGCGCCGACCTGCGCGAGGCGCTGCGCTGGGTGGCCGCGCTGGAATATGCGCTGTGGTTCATGGTCTACGTGATGCTGGTGCCGCTGATCGGCTACCTGCCGATGACGCTGATCTTCGTGCCGCTGTTGGCCTGGCGGATGGGGTATCGCAGCGCGCAGATGATGGCGATCAGCGCCGCGTTTGCGGTGTTTATCGTGCTGTTCTTCAAGGGTGTTCTGGCGGTGCGTATCCCCGGGGCGGTGCTCTATGACTATCTGCCGGATGCCTGGCGCAGCTTTGCCATCCTCTATCTCTGAGACTTTTTCCAAGGAAGACGCGCGCGCATGGACCTGATCCTTTCTGCCCTCGACATCCTGATGCGCTGGGACGTGGCGCTGGCACTGCTGGCGGGGTCGGTCGGCGGCGTGCTGATCGGCGCCATCCCCGGTGTCGGACCGGCGGTTGCCATCGCGATCCTGCTGCCTGCGACCTTCTCGCTTGATCCCATCGTCGGGCTGACGGTGCTGTTGGGCATCTATGGCTCGTCCATGTATGGCGGGGCGATCCCGGCGATCCTGATCAACACGCCCGGCACCGCCGTCAACGCGCTGACCACCTATGACGGCTATCCGATGACCGCCCGGGGCGAGCCGCGCCGCGCCCTCAGTCTGGCCTATTCCGCCAGCTTCTTTGGCGGCGTGTTCTCGGTGATCTGCCTGATCCTCTTTGCACCTGTACTGGCGAAAATCGCGCCGCTGTTTGGTGCCCGGGAAATCTTCCTCGCCGCGCTTCTGGGCCTGCTGCTGGTGGTGGTTGCGCACCGGGGACAGGCGCTGATTGCGGGGGCGCTGGCCTGTCTTGGGATCTTTCTCAACACCATCGGCATGGAGCCGGTAAAATACACCCAGCGCTACACATTCGGCACTGATGCGCTCGGCTCCGGCATCAACCTGATTGTGGTGGTGCTGGGGCTGTTTGCGATCTCGCAGGCCTTTGTGCTGCTGACCGACGAGGACGAGAAAATCCGCCTCACCAAACTGCGCGGCGGCATGTTTCAGGGGTTGCGAGAGCTGGCGCGCCACCCGCGTGTGGCGACGGTTTCGGCGGGCTTTGGCGTTGTCATGGGCATGATCCCCGGCGTCGGCGAGTTCACCGCGCAGTTCATGTCCTACACCTACGCGCAGAAATCCTCGAAACGGCCGCAGGATTTCGGGAATGGCTCTTCCGAGGGGCTGATCGCCGCCGAGACCGCCAACAACGCCGTGCCCGCCGCCGCCATGGTGCCGCTTCTGGCGCTTGGCATCCCGGGCGAGGCGCTGACGGCGATGATGCTGTCGGTGTTCTACGTGCACAACGTGGTGCCGGGGCCGGGGTTGTTTCAGAACCAGATGGATTTTGTTGTAGCCCTCTATCTGGCGCTGCTGATCCTCAACGTGCTGGTGCTGATCTTCCTCCTGGGCGCGACCAAATCGCTGATCCAGGTGGTGCGCATACCCAACCGTTTTCTCGGCGTGGGTATCCTGACCCTCAGTTTCGTCGGGGTCTATTCCCTGCGAAACTCTGCCACCGACTGTTTTATGGCGGCAGGCTTTGGCCTGTTTGGCTTCGTGCTGAAGCGTCTGCAGCTGCCTGCGGTGCCGATCATCCTCGGCATGGTGCTGGGCGGCATCATGGAGGTGAAGCTGCGCGCCGCCATGGCGCGGGTGAAGACGCCCTTTGATTTCATTGATCGCCCGGTGGCGTTCATCCTGTTTTCCATCATCATTATCGTGCTTGCGACGCATGTCCTGCGCATCCGCAGGGAAGCGCGCGAGCTGAAGGAGGCCGAATGGCAGACCAAGACCGCATCAACACGCTTCGGCGCACTTCTGTTGCGCCGCAGAACCTCTTTCTTGAAGGAGCATGGACGGAAGGTGAGGGCGCGCCATGCGAAGCTGCTTCGCCGATTGACGGATCTGTTCTGACCACATTGGCCACGGCCACGGCAGCCGATGTGGATCGCGCTGTGGCCTCCGGGCGGCGGGCGTTCGAGGATGGCCGCTGGTCAGGGCTGGCCCCGGCCGCGCGCAAGAAGGTGCTGCACCGGATTGCAGATCGGATCGACGCTGAGGCGCTGGCGCTCACGGTTCTGGGCGTGCGCGACAATGGCACCGAGTTCAACATGGCGCTGAAGGCCGAGGCCGGATCGGCGGCGGGAACCTTCCGCTACTACGCTGAGGCGCTGGACAAGGTCGCAGGCGAGGTCGCCCCCACCGCGCCAGATGTGCTGGGGTTGGTACAGCGCGCGCCGGTGGGGGTGGTCGGTGCAATCGTGCCGTGGAACTTCCCGCTGATGATCGGCGCATGGAAGCTGGCGCCAGCCCTGGCGATGGGCAATTCCGTGGTGTTGAAACCGGCAGAGACCGCGTCGCTGTCGCTGCTGCGGCTGGCAGAGATCTGTTCAGACTGCGGCCTGCCCGATGGGGTGCTGAACGTGGTGACCGGCCCCGGTGCGGTGACCGGCGCGGCGCTGTCCGAGCATATGGATGTGGATGTCCTGGTCTTCACCGGCTCTGGTGCCACGGGGCGACGCTTGCTGGAGGCCTCGGCGCGTTCGAACCTGAAACGCTGCTATCTGGAGCTGGGGGGCAAGTCGCCCAACATCGTCTTTGCGGATGCCAAGGATCTGGACCACGCGGCCAAGGTCTCGGCCATGGGGATTTTTCGCAACTCCGGCCAGGTCTGTGTGGCGGGCTCGCGCCTGCTGGTCGAGGCGTCGATCCACGATGAGTTCGTGGCGCGGATTGTCGAACATGCCGAGGCGTTGAAAGTCGGCGATCCGCTGGATCTGGGCAGTCAGATCGGGGCGGTGAATTCCGAAACCCAGTTGGCAGCGAACCTCGATCACGTGGCGCGCGCGGTGACCGAGGGCGGCGATGTGCGCTGTGGCGGCGGGCGTATTCTGGCGGAGACCGGCGGCACCTATATGGCGCCAACTGTGGTGACAGGCGTGCGCGAACAGTCGAGCCTGTTCCAACGCGAGGTTTTTGGGCCGGTTCTGTCGGTGACAGCCTTTGAGGGCGAAGACGAGGCGCTGCGGTTGGCCAATGCCACCGACTATGGCCTTGCTGCCGGGGTCTGGACGCAGGATCTGTCGCGGGCGCATCGCTGTGTTGCGGGCATTCGGGCGGGCGTGGTGCATGTGAACACCTATGGCGGGGCCGACAATACGGTGCCCTTGGGCGGGGTTGGTCAGTCCGGCAACGGGCACGACAAATCCCTGCATGCGCTGGACAAATACGTCGATTTGAAAACCGCCTGGATACAGCTGTGACGGGAGCGCGATCCTAGCTGCGCGAGGACCGCGCGGCCTCCGGCGGAGGTATTTGAAAAAAGATGAAGACGGGCGCGGGAGGCGCTTGCGGGGAGGATGAGATGAGCGGTGAAAAGACGATCCTTGTGGCCGGGACCTGGGACACCAAGGATGATGAGCTGTCCTATCTGTCGGAGGTGATCCGGGGGCAGGGCGGTCAAGTGCTCAGCATGGATGTGAGTGTTTTGGGCGACCCCAAGGTGCCCACGGATGTGTCAAAACAGGAGGTGGCCGAGGCGGCGGGCAGCTCCATTCAGGTCGCCATTGACAGCGGGAATGAGAACACCGCGATGCAGATCATGGGGGCGGGCTCGGCCCGGCTGGCGTTCGATCTGTGGCGGGCGGGGCGCATTCATGGTGTGATCGTGTTGGGTGGCACCATGGGCACTGATCTGGCGCTGGATTTATGTGGTGCGCTGCCGCTGGGGGTGCCGAAATATGTGGTCTCGACGGTGGCGTTCTCGCCGCTTCTGCCGCCGGAGCGCATTCCGGCCGATGTGCAGATGATCCTCTGGGCCGGGGGGCTTTATGGGCTCAATGATATTTGCAAGGCGTCGCTCAGTCAGGCGGCGGGTGCGGTGCTGGGTGCGGCACGCGCGGTGGAGACGCCGCGGTTCGAGCGGCCGATGGTGGGGATGACGTCCTTTGGCAAGACGGTGCTGAACTACATGGTGGCGCTGAAGCCGGCGCTGGAAGCGCGTGGCTTTGATGTGGCGGTGTTTCATGCCACCGGCATGGGTGGGCGGGCCTTCGAGAGCCTCGCGGGTGCGGGCGCCTTTGCTGCGGTGATGGATTTTGCACCGCAGGAAGTGAGCAATCATCTGTTTGGCGGTCTGTCGGCGGGCGAGGGGCGGATGACCCATGCGGGCAAGGCCAGCGTTCCGCAGATGGTGGCGCCGGGCTGCTATGATCTGGTGGATTTTGTCGGCTGGCAGGAGATGCCTACTGCATTGCAGGGACGGGAGTGTCATGCGCACAACCGTTTGCTGACCGCGGCCATGCTTGAGGCGGGGGAGCGGCGCACGGTGGCGCGCGCGATCTGTGAAAAGCTGGCAGGTGCGACGGGGCCGGTTGCGTTTTTCCTGCCCACCGGGGGCTGCAACGAATGGGACCGGGCTGGCGGAGAGTTGCATGATGCGGAGGGGCTTGCCGCATTCTGTGACGAGATGCGCGGCGCTGTGCCGGAGACGGTCGAGTTGCAGGAGCTGCCCTGTCACATCAATGACAGGGACTTTTGCGAGGCGGTGCTGGCGCAGTTCGACGCCTGGTTGGCGGCTGGCGTGATCTCCCGGTAACGGCCGGAGCGCCCGGACTGGCCATCGAGGCCACCCCGGGCGCGATGTCTTCCCATTGGGGAAGACATCAGGGGCTGGACCTTGCAGGCGGGCTGGGCAACAGTCCCGCCGTGTTTTCGCCATTGAAGGACGCCGTGATGGCATTTGATCCAGATCCGCAAGACCCCAGCCATCGTCTGATATCCGATCCCGGCTGCCAGCAGCTTGTGGGTTACGACACGCGCTTCGATGCCACCGGGGCCTGCAGGGTGACGCTGGAGGTGGGGGCACAGCATCTCAATCGACACGGCATCCTGCATGGCGGTATGGTGGCGACCGTGATGGATGTGGTCTGCGGCAACACCGCGGCGCAATATTTCGATCCTGAGGGGCACGCTGCAGTGGTGACTGTGGCGCTGAACCTCTCCTACATTGCGGCGACCGGGCCGGGTCCGGTGACCGCTACCGCCGAGGCGACAGGGGGTGGCAAAAGCACCGCCCATGTGACGGGAGAGCTGAAGGATACCGAAGGGCAGTTGTTGGCAACGGCAACGGGGATCTTCCGCCGGATCCGCAAGCGCTGATGCGCCGGGCCGTATGGCCCGGCGCCCGGCCCAACGGGGCGGCAGGCATTTTTAATGCAGGCCGGACGGGCGGGAGCCTCCCCCCCCCGGCGGGTCAGGCTTGATTGGTTTTTCTCAGTCTGCGGTCAGGACGCAGTTTAGGACCCGGTCGCGGCGGCGCGGATGTTGCGGATGTTGTCGCCATAGACCTGCGGCGTGTCGACGGAACCGCCGCGGAACACCGCAGAGCCCGCCACCAGCACATCGGCGCCTGCCTCGGCCACCAGCGGTGCCGTGGTGGTGTCGACGCCCCCGTCGATCTCGATATGCACCGGGCGGTCGCCGATCATCTGACGCAGGGCGCGCACCTTGCTGGTCATATCGATGAATTTCTGCCCGCCAAAGCCCGGGTTCACCGTCATCACACAGATGAGGTCGGTGAGATCCAGCAGATGCGCCACCGCCTCGGCCGGGGTGCCGGGGTTAAGCGCCACGCCTGCCTTCATGCCGGCACCGCGAATGGCTTGCAGGGTGCGGTGAATATGCGGGCCGGCTTCTACATGGGCGGTGAGCACATCTGCCCCTGCTTCGGCATAGGCATCGATATAGGGATCGACCGGCGCGATCATCAGGTGCACGTCCATCACGGTCTTCACATGCGGACGGAACGCCTTCACCGCGGCCGGGCCAAAGGTGAGGTTGGGCACAAAATGCCCGTCCATTACATCCACATGCACCCAGTCGGCGCCCTGGGCCTCGATGGCCTGGATCTCCTGGCCGAAATTGGCGAAATCCGCCGACAGGATGGACGGGGCAATCTTGATGGAACGGTCAAAGGTCATCGGCGGGGATCCTTGGCAGGGGAGCAGGGAGGTGTGAGTCTGTAAAAACTGCGCGCGGTATAGCGCCTAGGGCCGCTGCTGCACAGGGTGAGTCTGCGCCCGCCCGAGCGGATGACCCAGAGCCCCGCGCCATCCACGCGATAGAAATGCGGAGCAATGGGGCCAGATGCGCGGATGCGGCTGTCGCCGAAATCTTACCGCTGTGTCACGAAAATCGGGGCAAGTTACAAAAGTTTTATATCGATGACACAAATGATTTGGTGATCATGCGTAGGCAGTCGCGGAACCAAAGGGGGCCGCACGTGCTGCGTATCAACAAACTGACCAAGAGATTCGGCGACAAAACGGCTGTGGACGCCGCGACGCTCGATATCGACAAACCCTGCATGCTGGGCATCATCGGACGCTCGGGTGCTGGCAAATCCACTCTGCTGCGAATGCTCAACCGTCTTGGCGATGCGACCGAAGGGTCGATCACCTTTGAAGGCCGCGACATCACCAGGCTGAAGGGCAAGGACAAGCGCGCCTGGCAGTCGGATTGCGCGATGATCTTTCAGCAGTTCAATCTGGTGCCGCGCATGGATGTGGTGTCGAACGTGTTGCACGGAACGTTGAACCACCGCTCCACGCTGGCGACCATGTTCAACCTCTATCCGATGTCGGACATCCACAAGGCGATCGACATTCTCGACCGTCTGGGCATCGCCGATCATGCACCGAAGCGGGCCGAGGCCCTGTCCGGCGGGCAGCAACAGCGTGTCGCCATTGCCCGCGCCCTGATGCAGGACCCCAAGATCATTCTTGCGGATGAACCCATCGCCTCGCTCGACCCGATGAACGCACAAACCGTGATGGAAGCCCTGCGCCGCATCCACGAGGAAGACGGCCGCACCGTGGTTGCAAACCTGCACACGCTGGATACGGCGCGGCGCTACTGCGACCGGGTGGTCGGCATGCGCGACGGTCGCATCGTCTTTGATGGCCTGCCGGAGCAGCTGACCACCGGCGTTGCCCGCGAAATCTACGGCGCGGGCGCGGATTTCTCCGAGGCCGCCACCTCCACCGCAATCGAAACCCTGGAGCAGACAGAGGCGGTTCGCACCGCCGAAGCCTACGTCTGACCCTGACCCCTTTCATCATCCCGGGGCCAGTATGGTGTCGGGCCAACCCACAACCGGAGTATTCCACGATGAAACACCTGATCCTTGCCGCACTGGCCTCCACCGCCCTGACCACACCCGTCATGGCCGACGACATCTCTGAATTCCGCATTGGCATCCTCGGCGGCGAGAACGCCCAAGACCGTCTGAACTCCAACGAATGCCTGCGCGCCAAGACAGAAGAACTGCTGGGCGTTGAAACCAAGCTGTTCGCCCCTGCCGACTACAACGGCGTGATCCAGGGTCTGCTGGGTGGCACCATCGACATGGCATGGCTGGGTGCATCCGGCTACGCAAAGACCTATCTCTCCGACCCCGAAGCGGTTGAGCCGGTTCTGGTCAAGGTCAACGTGGATGGCGGCTACGGCTACTACTCTGTTGGTTTCGCGCATAAAGACAGCGGCATCGAGGCACTGGAAGACGTCAAGGGCAAGGTCTTCGGCTTCGGTGATCCGAACTCCACCTCCGGCTACCTGATCCCCTCCATCGAGATCCCGCAGGCCACCGGCTCCACCATGCAGTCCGGCGACTACTTCGGCGAAGTGAAATTCACCGGCGGCCACGAGCAGACCATCGTTGCGGTTGCGAACGGCGACATCGACGCAGGCGTGACCTGGGCCGACGGTCTGGGCAACTGGGAAGACGGCTACAACTCCGGCGCGCTGCGCAAGGCGGTTGATGCCGGCCTGATCGACATGAACGATCTGGTCCAGATCTGGCAGTCCAAGCCGATCCCCGAAGGCCCGGTTGTGCTGCGCAAGGCCCTGCCCGAGGACGTCAAGGTCAAGATGACCGCGCTGATGGCTTCCATGCCGGCGATGGACTACGACTGCTACTATTCCGTGGCAGCGGGTGAATCCAAAGGCTTCCAGCCGATCTCCCACGACGCCTACGAAGTCATCATCGAAGCCCGCAAGCTGAAGTCCAACTAAGCGCGCGTTTCCATGTCTTCGCGGGGTTCGGATCACGATCCGGGCCCCGCATTTTTGGCCCCTGGTCTGCGGCTGTCCCGCAGCGGACCCGGAACAGGGCCACACCCATGACCCAGGACGAATTTAATGGCTGATCTGACCGCTCACGCCCCCAGAACGGTGGATGAGATCCGGACGCAATATGCCGATCTCACCCGACGCAAGCGCCTCTATGGCGGGGTGCTTCTGGCATTGTTTATCGCGCTGATGGTGGCGGGCTTCCGCACCGCCGATGACCGCAACGCCGGCTCTTTTGCCGACGGCTACCAGCGGATCTTCGACTACCCGGCCGAGGTGCTGTCCGAAGCGGCAGAAAAGGCGGCGGAACTGCCCGGCCATATGGTGCATTTCTTTCCCGCCCTGATCGAGACCCTGAACATTGCCGGGGCTGCCACACTGTTGGGGGCCATCTTTGGCATTCTGCTGTCGCTGTTGTCGACACGCGGCATGGCACCCTGGCCAGCGCTGATCCCGCTGTTTCGCCGGATCATGGACATCTGCCGCGCGATTCCGGAAATCGTGATTGCGCTGGTGCTGATCTTTCTGCTGGGCGGTGGTCCGGTTCCTGCAATGATCGCCATCGCCGTTCACACCGCCGGCGCATTGGGAAAACTGTTTTCCGAGGTGAACGAGAACGCCTCCCTGAAACCCGTCGAGGGGCTCAGTTCTACCGGGGCCTCCTGGGCCCAACGCATGTGGCTCGGGGTGATCCCTCAGGTGGGTCCGAACTACGTGTCCTATGCGCTTTTGCGATTTGAAATCAACATTCGCGCCTCTGCGATCCTGGGCTTCGTGGGCGCCGGAGGCATCGGCTACGAGCTGAAGAACTCCATGTCCTGGGGGCAGGGCAAATACGACGAGGCAGCAGCGATTTTTGTTCTGCTGTTCGCAACCATTGTTGTTGTCGACCAGATCTCCGGTTCGGTGCGCGATCGCCTGACCCACGGCAACCGGAAAGGGGCCTCCGCATGACCACCATGGACCTCAACACTGGCCCGCTGAAGGGGCAGATGGACAAGCTGTTCCTGAAGAAGAAGCTGATGAACTTCGGCCTGCCTGCGGTCGTGCTGGCCTATTTGACCTATGTTTTCTTTTCCTTCGATGTGCTGGGCCTGTGGGAACGTGCATCAATGGAGAACGCCCGCACTCTGGTATCCGACACCTACAGCTACAAAACCCATGTCACCCGCGACAATCGCACGGGCGACGTGACCTATGCGGTTGAGGGCGAGCGCAAGGGCGAATACCCGGAGGGCATGAGCCCGGACTGGGTGACCCCGGCGGCTGCGGCGGGCGGAACAACGGTGATCGACCTGACCGGCGGCCATGTGGTGCGCTTTGGTCCCGAGACCATCGAATACGATATTCCCGGCTACGGACTGGTCTCCGCCACCCCCTCGCGCAGTCAGGGCGTGCAGGCGGTGCTGCCCGAGGGCGAGGTGCCTGACTGGATCAACCTCTCCAAGAACCGGCTGGCGATCACCACCGATGCGGGGCGCCTGTCGGTAACCCGGAATCGCTCTGAAGTGTTTCGCTATTTCCTGGGGTGGGAATTGTTTTTCTTCACCCTCGACAGCCCCTATCACGGGGCCGGCATCGGGGAGTTGGCCAGTCGCGCGGTTTCTGGGGAGGCTGGCGCAATCTGGAACGACTTCTGGAACAACAAGATGTGGCGGCACAACGATGTGGCCTGGGCCATCGGCGAGACCATCCTGATGGCGTTCCTTGGGACGTTTGGCGCGGGTCTGGTGGCACTGCCGCTGGCATTCCTCGGTACGCGAAACTTCATGCCGATCCGGGTCATACGATTTGCGACGCGGCGGGTGTTTGATTTCGTGCGCGGAGTGGACTCGCTGATCTGGACCGTGGTGCTGGCGCGCGCATTTGGCCCCGGCCCGATGACCGGCGCGCTGGCAATCCTGATCACCGATACTGGCACCTTCGGCAAGATCTTCTCTGAGGCGCTGGAAAACGTCGATGAAAAACAGATCGAGGGCGTCGCCTCCACCGGTGCCAAGCCAATCCAGCGCTACCGTTTCGGAGTGATCCCGCAGATCACGCCAGTGCTTCTGTCGCAGCTGTTGTATTTCCTCGAATCCAACACCCGCTCGGCCACCATCATCGGTGCAATTACTGGCGGAGGCATCGGTCTGCTGCTGACCCAGGCGATCATCACCCAGAAGGACTGGGAAGAGGTGAGCTATTACATCGTGCTGATCATCCTGATGGTGATGATGATGGACTGGTTCTCCGGCTGGCTGCGCAAGCGACTGATCAGCGGCAGTGAGGGCGGGCACTGATATGTCGGCCTGATCTCTGGGCAGGGCTGACCCCTGTCGCATCAAGGCCCTCACCCGTTCCGGGTGGGGGCTTTTTACGTCTTCCACAGATGCGAAACCCATGGCCTGACGAGCGGCGGTAAATTATACTTTGTCTAGTTGTATATTGAATCTCGACAAGTTCCGCATGGGCCAGTCAAGGCCGGACCCTTGCAGACGGAAAGCAGGCAAGACATGGCAAAACTCTCTCCGACAGAGCCGGTGATCCACCCCGGTTGCGACGTGGCGCACAGCAGCTTCGGGGCCTATACGGAGATCGGCGCAGGCACCCGCGTGGCCAACAGTCATTTCGGCGACTACAGCTATTGTGACCGCAGCTGTGACATCGCCAATGCGGAGATCGGAAAATTCGCCAATATCGCCAGCTTCACCCGTATCGGCGCCACTGATCACCCGATGGAGAAGGCCTCTCTGCATCATTTCCTCTATCGCTCGGCCAGCTACTGGGAGGATGCGGAGGATGATGCGGAGTGGTTTGCGCACCGCAAGAGCCGCCGCTCAAGCATTGGGCACGACACATGGATCGGCCATGGAGCGATGATCAAGCCGGAGGTGACCATCGGTCACGGGGCCGTGGTTGCGTCGGGGTCCGTGGTGACCAAGGATGTGGCGCCCTACACCATCGTGGGTGGCAACACAGCGCGGTTGATCCGGCGGCGCTACCCGGAACCGGTGGCGGAGCGGATGATGGCGCTGGCCTGGTGGGAGTGGGATCATGCGTCCCTGCGAGCGGCGCTGCCGGATTTCCGGGCGTTGGGGGCAGAGGCCTTTCTGGAGAAGTACGAATAACGGACGGCGCAACGCGGGGACGGGGGCGCTCCCGCCTCCGCAGGTGCCTTGCCGGCGGCAAGCCCCCTTGGCGGAGTTGGGCCCGGCCGCGCGTCCCCCTTGGGGGGCTGCGCGGCGCAGCGATCCGGCGCCGGGCGGGAGCAGCCCGTCGTGCGGTCGCGTCAGTCGTCGCCCACCGTCAGCGTCACCCGGTCACCGGCAAACCAAGTCCGCCCGAACTCGATCGGCACACCCTGCAAATCGTCTGAGATCCCCGTGGTGCGCAGGATCGGCGCACCTTCCGATGTGCGCAGGTGCAGGGCTTGCGTTGCGGTTGCAAGCTTTGCGGTGATCCGGGTTTCGCGACGGGTATAGTCCTCGACGCCGCAGGCTTTCAGCGCGGCGGTGATAGACTCATGCGCCTCCAGAGCCTCCATGATGCCGGGCAAGCGGTCTGCCGGAAACACCGTCCGCGCCAATGCGACCGGATGGTCATCCGCGTAGGACAACCCCTCGTAAACCACCACCGGCGCCCCGGGCTCCAGATCCAGGGCATCGGCTTCGCGCCCATCGGCGGCCAGCACCTCCAGCCGCAGCACTTTCTTGCTTGGCGCGCGGCCCGCGCGGCGGATGTTCTGGTGAAAGCGAATGCGCTTGCCGACCGGATAGTCAGTGGGTTTCGCCGCCACAAACACGCCCGCACCCCGGCGCGCATGCACCAGACCCTGCTGCGCCATATCCGCCAGCGCCCGGCGCACCGTGTGGCGATTGACGCCAAAACGCTCGGCCAGCTGTGCCTCTGCGGGCAGCTTGGTGCCGGTGTCGTAGCGCCCCTGGGCGATGTCATCGGTCAGGGTGATGGTGATCGACTTCCAGACCGGAGTGCGAGAGGGGGATTTTGCCATGTCATCAAACCTTCACGATCAGGTGGCTTGCGCCGCTGAGGGCGACTCATGTAGTATTTGTCTAGTTGTATAGGACATGTAGACAATCCTGCCAAGGGGCGACCAGAGACATGACACAAGAAATAGCGCCAGAGGCACGCAAAGGCTGGATGAGCCTTTTGGCCTCGGCAGCGGAGGGCCGCCTTGTCGCGCTCTTCGACACATTGGAGGCGCAGCCTGACCACGACTGGCTGCGCGCGCCGGAAACCGGCGGCGTGATGGTGCGGGGGCGGACCGGCGGCACCGGCGCGCCTTTCAACCTCGGGGAAATGACGGTGACTCGCTGCACGCTCAAGATTGCCGACGGCACCGTCGGGCATGGTTATGTGCAGGGTCGCAGCAAGCGGCAGGCGGAACTGGCCGCCAAGCTGGACGCGATGATGCAGACCGAAGCCGCTGCCGAGGTCGAGGACAAGATCCTGACGCCACTGCGCCAGGAGAAAGCTGCCGCCCGCGACGCCCGCGCCGCCAAGGCCGCCGCGACCAAGGTTGATTTCTTCACCATGGTGCGAGGAGAGGACTGATGACCCAACTCGATATCTATTCCGGCGGTTTTTCCGATCCCGCAGTGGCCGCGGCGCATGGCTTTCGGGCCGCGATGGACGTAATGGCGCGTCCGGGTGAGATCCGCACCCTGACCGGCGGCGAAGCGCCAGAGGGCCTCGGCGTCGCGGCCGCCAGCCTGCTGCTGACCCTGTGT
The DNA here is from genome assembly GCF_032924845.1 of Tritonibacter scottomollicae. NCBI lineage: Bacteria > Pseudomonadati > Pseudomonadota > Alphaproteobacteria > Rhodobacterales > Paracoccaceae > Tritonibacter > Tritonibacter scottomollicae. Next base: position 2,480,827 of record NZ_CP136704.1, on the reverse strand, counting down.
GATCCGGAAACCGGCATTTATCTGGCGACGGATGTGGACAGCGCGGGCTTGCGCGGCTGGCTGACCTTTCACACCGGCGCGCCGATTGTCCCCGCAGCGGAGGCGGATTTTGCCGTTGGCGGCTGGGCCGCACTGATGCCGATCGATCAATACCGCATCGGCACCTCGGAATACCCGGACCGCTCCGCCACGCTGGTGGTTGAGGGGGGCGATTTGGCCGCCCCGAATGCGCGTCTCACCGGGCCTGGCATCAAGGACAGCGCCCAGATGTACCTGCCCGACGTGGCCCTGATGCAGCGCAATTCCATGCTCTACCCGCTTGGGGTGGATTTCTTTTTCACATCCGGATCGCAAGTGGCTGCCCTGCCACGGTCGAGCCAGATCCAGTCGGAGGGCTAAGCGCATGTATGTAGCCGTAAAAGGTGGCGAACGCGCCATCGACAATGCCCATGCCTGGCTGGCGGAGGAGCGCCGTGGCGACACTTCCGTCGCCGAGCTGTCACTGGCCCAGATCCGCGAGCAGCTGAAGCTGGCGGTGAACCGCGTGATGGCCGAAGGCTCGCTCTATGATCCCGACCTTGCGGCGCTGGCGATCAAGCAATCGCGCGGTGATCTGATCGAGGCGATTTTCCTGATCCGCGCCTATCGCACCACGCTGCCACGCTTTGGCACCTCACAGCCCGTGGAGACCGCCGACATGGCCTGCGACCGTCGCGTCTCGGCCACCTTCAAGGACGTGCCCGGCGGGCAGGTGCTTGGCCCGACATTCGACTACACCCACCGGCTGCTGGATTTCAAACTGGCCGCCGAAGGAGAGCTACCCGAGGCCCCCAGTGGCACACCACGCCGCGAGCCGACCCCGCATGTGACCAGCTTCCTGCGCGGCGAGGACATCATCGAGGAACAGCCAGACAGCGATGCCACGCCCAAGGATATCACGCGCGAGCCGATGTCCTTCCCGGCGGATCGCGCCACCCGTTTGCAGACTCTGACCCGGGGCGACGAGGGGTTCATCCTCGGCATGGCCTATTCCACCCAGCGGGGCTATGCGCGCAACCACGCCTTTGTGGGCGAGCTGCGCATCGGCTCCGTCGCGGTGGAGATGGACATCCCCGAGCTGGGCTTTGCCATCGAGATCGGCGAGGTGGAGCTGACGGAATGCGAGACGGTGAACCAGTTCAAGGGCTCCAAGACCGAGCCGCCGCAGTTCACCCGGGGCTATGGTCTGGTGTTTGGCCAGACCGAGCGCAAGGCGATTGCCATGGCGCTGGTGGACCGGGCGCTGCGCTGGCGCGAGCTGGGTGAGGACGACGTCGGCGCCGCCGCGCAGGACGAGGAATTTGTCCTCAGCCATTGCGACAACATCCAGGCGACCGGCTTTCTCGAACATATCAAGCTGCCGCATTACGTGGATTTCCAGTCCGAACTGGAACTGGTGCGCAAGCTGCGCCGCGAGGCCGAGGCCGCGCGCACTGAGGCCCAGCAAGCGCGGGAGGCGGCGGAATGAAGCACTCCATCATGAGGGCAGAGACTGCCTGGGCGGGCGTGCATGTGCCTGCCGGGGGGCAGGCAGGCGCAGCCCGGGCCGCAAGCGCCCCGGGCGAGAGAGCCGCACCCTTGTTCACCCATTCCCGATCCCTTCGAGCGACCGAAAGGACTCGATATGTCTGACTACAACTTTGCCTACCTCGACGAGCAGACCAAGCGGATGATCCGTCGCGCGATCCTCAAGGGGCTTGCCATACCCGGCTATCAGGTGCCCTTTGCCAGTCGCGAGATGCCCATGCCCTACGGCTGGGGCACCGGCGGCGTGCAGGTTTCCGCCGCGGCGCTGACGCCGGATGATACCCTCAAGGTGATCGACCAGGGCGCGGATGACACCACCAATGCGGTCTCCATCCGCAAGTTCTTTGAACGCACCGCCGGCGTGGCGACGACGGAGGAGACCGAAAAGGCCTCGATCATCCAGACCCGCCACCGCATCCCGGAAGCCACCCTGCGCGACGACCAGATCATCGTCTATCAGGTTCCGATCCCCGAACCCCTGCGCTTTCTGGAACCGCGCGAGACGGAGACCCGCAAGATGCATGCGCTGGAAGAATACGGCCTCATGCATGTGAAGCTCTATGAGGACATCAGCCAACATGGCTCCATCGCCACCTCCTATGCCTATCCGGTGAAGGTGGAAGGGCGCTATGTCATGGATCCGTCTCCCATTCCGAAATTCGACAACCCCAAGATGGAAATGGCCGCGATCCAGCTCTTTGGTGCGGGGCGGGAGCAGCGTATCTACGCGGTTCCCCCCTACACCAAAGTGGTCTCCCTCGATTTCGAGGACTACCCGTTTGAAGCCACCAAGGCCGACCATGCCTGCGATCTCTGCGCCGCCGAGGACAGCTATCTCGACGAGGTCATCATGGATGATGCAGGGGGGCGGATGTTTGTCTGTTCCGACACTGATTATTGCCGCGCGCGGCGCGAGGAGGGCCATGTGGGCCGTCTTGGCTCCGACGCACCCCTCACCACCGGACCGGAGGCCGCGTGATGCAATCTCTTTTGCAAGTCAACAACATCCAGAAGATGTACGGCCACCGGATCGGGTGCACCGATGTCTCATTTGATCTCTATCCGGGCGAAGTCATGGGTATCGTGGGCGAGTCGGGCTCCGGCAAATCCACGCTGCTGAACTGCCTTGCCGGGCATCTGGAGCCGGACGCGGGCGAGGTGATCTTTGACACCCGTGATCGCGGCCCGGTCGATACCGTCACCATGTCGGAGCCCGAGCGCCGCATGCTCAGCCGCACCGACTGGGCCTTTGTGCACCAGCACGCCCGCGACGGGCTGCGCATGTCGGTTTCGGCGGGTGGCAACATTGGCGAGCGGCTGATGGCCGTGGGCGACCGCCACTATGGTCAGATCCGCGACCGCGCCGTCGACTGGCTCGACCGGGTGGAGATCGAGGAGAGCCGGGTGGACGACCGCCCCACGGCGTTCTCCGGCGGTATGCAGCAGCGTCTGCAGATTGCCCGCAACCTGGTGACCGGCCCGCGTCTGGTGTTCATGGACGAACCCACCGGTGGGCTTGATGTCTCCGTACAGGCGCGACTGTTGGACCTGCTGCGCGGATTGGTGCGCGAAATGGGGCTGTCGGCGATCATCGTTACCCATGACCTCGCCGTGGTACGCCTGTTGGCGGATCGCCTGATGGTGATGAAATCCGGCCATGTGGTGGAAACCGGCCTCACGGATCAGGTGCTTGATGATCCGCAACACGCCTATACTCAGCTTCTGGTCTCGTCCGTGCTGCAGGTGTGAGCAATGTTCCGTGCCTGCGCGATGATACAAGTTGCACGCGACAGCATTCTCTTCTTCCGTTGGAAAGGCTGGCTATGACCGCTTCTCACACTCCCATGATCGACATTCAAAATGTCTGCAAAAGCTTCACCCTGCACAATCAGGGCAGCGCCACCATTCCGGTGATGGAGGGCGCGACGCTCTCTGTCAGCCCTGGCGAATGCGTCGGGCTGGTCGGCGCCTCGGGCGCGGGCAAATCGACCCTCATGCGGCTCATTTACGGCAATTACCTCGCGGCCTCCGGTCATATCCTGATCGGCGGGCTGGATGTGGCGCAGGCCGAGCCGCGTGAAATCCTGGAACTGCGCCGCAAGACGCTGGGCTACGTCAGTCAGTTCCTGCGGGTGGTGCCACGGGTCTCCACGCTGGATGTGGTGGCAGAGCCGCTGCTGTCCGTCGGCACCCCGGTGGAAAAGGCGCGCGACCGCGCCGCATCGCTGCTGGCGCAGCTCAATATCCCCGAGCGTCTGTGGAGCCTCAGTCCCACCACCTTCTCCGGCGGGGAACAGCAGCGGGTGAACATCGCGCGCGGATTTGCCTATGACTATCCGGCGATGCTCTTGGACGAGCCCACCGCCAGCCTCGATGCGCAGAACCGCGCCACCGTGCTGGGCCTGATCGAGACCGCCAAGGCACGCGGTGCGGCGATCATCGGCATCTTCCACGACGAGTCCGCGCGCGAACAGGTCTGTGATCGGTTCATTGATGTGTCGGCCTTCTCTCCCAAGGTCGCCGCATGAGCGTGTCTGCCGACATCAGCCCCGCCAAAGGACCGGTGATCGCGGTTGTCGGCCCTTCGGGTGTCGGCAAGGACAGCGTGATGAGCGGCCTTGCGGTCGCCGATCCACGCCTGCGCAGCATGCGCCGCGTCATCACCCGCGCGCCCGACGCGGGTGGTGAAGACTATCAACCGGTGTCCGAGACCGAATTCGAAGCGCTGGTGCAGGCGGATGTTTTTGCCTTGCACTGGCGCGCGCATGGGCTGCGGTACGGCATCCCGCGCGACATCGAGAAACTGCGCATTGGCGCGTCCGGCGTGCTGGTGAACCTGTCGCGTGCGGTGCTTCTGCAGGCGCAGGAGGTGTTTGACGACTTTCGCGTGATCTCCGTCACCGCCGACCCGGAGGTGCTGGCGCAGCGCTTGGCCGGTCGCGGGCGCGAGGATGCCGAGGAGGTGCAGCGCCGTCTGGCCCGCGCCAGCCTCGCTCTGCCGGACGGGCTGCGACAGGTCTATGAGGTGGACAACAGTGGCGCGCTTTGTGCCGCCATTGTCCAGGCTCAGGCGATCATTCAGGCCGAGAGGGCATAGCGTTGGATCAGGTGAAAGCGCCCATCCTCTGCCTCGCCCATCAGTGCCAAGTCGTTGATCACGAAGGGCTGAGGCAAAAGCGGCGCCAGCTCGGACGCGAGGTAATCCTCGACCGCGGGAAGATCGCCCTTCGGCAATTTTCCGGTGAGGGTGATGTGAAAGCGGAACTGGTCCAGCACGTAGGGGTAGCCCCATTCGACAAGGTTTGTGTCCTGCTCGGCACTGAGGCCCGCCGCGCGGCGTTTCGCGACCTCGCCCTCTGGTGCCGGCGCGCGAAAGGCATCCAGCTCGGTCACGCAGGCCGCTGCCAGTGCGTTCAGGGCGGTGACGTCCCCAACCGGGCGCAGCGCCAAAAACCGGCCCAGCCGGTCGATCTGCAACCCGTCCAGCGTGACGGGCGTACGGGTGGCTGCCAGCGCGGCGCAGGCGGCGCGCAACTGCGCCTCATCGGTGCCCGTCGCCAGACGCATCGGCGGTTTCATCGTCGCATGCAGCCCGTATTTGCGCGGCGTTGCGGTGATTGCCGCCACATCCAATGCACCGGCCTCGGGGGGGGCGGCCTCACGGCCCGCTTCCATATCCCAACCGAGCCAGCCGGTTGCCCATTTGCTCCAACCCGCATCGGCGGGCGGAGCGTAGTAAATCGCGTATCGCGTAAATGTCACATTGGCCTCCTAAGACGTGGGCCTTCTCTAGCTCGAAAGACGTGAAATTCAGATGACACAAGAGTTGATCCTTGCCAATGCCACGCTGATCCTTGCCGGTGAAACCCGCAGGGGCAGTGTCAAAATCACCGATGGCCTGATCGCCGAGATCGCCGATGGCAGCGCCGTGCCCACCGGGGCGATGGACCTGGAGGGGGATTACCTCAGCCCCGGCCTGATCGAGCTGCACACAGACAATCTGGAGCGCCATATCGAGCCGCGCCCCGGTGTCGACTGGTCCCATGCTGCGGCATTGGTGGCGCATGATGCGGAGCTGGCCTCCACCGGTATCACCACCGTATTTGATGCCATGCGCGTCGGGTCCATCCCGAGCGGCAAGGGGCGCTATGTGAAATATGCCCGCCAGTTGGCGACCGAGATGCTGGAGCTGCGCGCCAGGGACATGCTGAAGATCAGTCACTTCCTGCATTTGCGCGCAGAGGTCTGCTCGGAAACCCTGGCCGAGGAGCTGTCTGAATTCACCGACGAGGATCGTGTTGGCCTGGTCAGCCTGATGGACCACACGCCAGGCCAGCGCCAGTTCCGCGACATCGCCAAGCTGGAGCAATATGTAAAGTCCAAGCGCGGCATGTCCGATGAGGAGTTCATCACCCATGTGGCCAACCTGAAGGACCTGCGCGCCCGTTTCGGCGATGCGCATGAGGCCGCCACCGTGGCCGAGGCAGCACGCTTTGGCGCGGTACTGGCCAGCCATGACGACACCACCGCCGAGCAGGTCGCGACCTCGGCCGGTCACGGCATCCGTCTGGCCGAGTTCCCCACTACGGTGGAGGCCGCACGTGCCTGCCACGCGCATGGTATTGCGGTGATGATGGGCGCGCCGAACCTCATGCGGGGGGGATCCCACTCCGGCAATGTTGCGGCGAAAGAGCTGGCGGAGCTGGAACTTCTGGACATCGTGTCGTCGGATTACATCCCGGCAGCGCAGCTGCAGGCAGCGGTGAAGCTGGGCGAAATCTGGGGTGATCTGGCCCGTGGTATGGCGACGGTGACCTCGGCTCCGGCGGCCGCGGTCGGGTTGACGGATCGCGGTGTGCTGGAAGTCGGCAAGCGCGCCGATCTGATCCGCTTTGCCATTGGCGACGGCACCCCGATGCCGCGCGCGGTACTGTCTCGCGGTCAACGCATCGCCTGATCCTGCGGGATCGGCGGGCTGCAAAGCGGAGCGCGTCCCCCAAAAGGGGCCGCGCGCAGTGTTGGTAGTTTGGAAAGCCGCCAGGCGACGCTTTGGTCGCGTATGAAGGGCCTTGTTGCGGTGACGCTAGATATCAGCGCGCGTCGGTCTGGTTACGCCCATAAAAAGTATCAGACATGCTGCCGCATTGTTTCGCGTGCGAAACAATGCGGCAGTCAGATTGACCTGTCCTGGGTGTTGCGTTTCGGCGCAGAGGGAGCACTCCCGCCCCTTTATGGTTGAGGCAGAGCCTCCCCCAAAAGCGTTGGGCCGAGCGGGGGCCGCGCCTGCGGCGCGGCCCCCGCTCCCCCGCGATTTGCAAAGCAAAGTGCAAAACCTGAGAGCCGCGACAGCGGCTCTCCTTTGAGGTTGAAAGTGGGTGAGTTCGAAAATAGGCGAGTGCGAAGGTGGGCTTCGAAGGGCCGGTGCGTTTAGCCGGCGCGATAGAACATGTAGCGGCCTTCGGGAATGCCCGCCGGTCCGTCGACCTCGGTGAAGCCCACCAGCGGCTGGCCGGAGATGATCAGACCGCCCGTTGCCATCACCTGAGAAAGCGCTGGCGACAGTTTCGCCGCCTCGGCCACGTCCTTCTCCTTGACGCCAAAGCCCAGATCGTAATGCGCCAGCGCCAGACGGTGTCCGCCCTCGGCCAGTCGGGCCAGCATCGGCTCCGCTTCGCCTTGCAGGAAGTTCTCCTCCGGCGGCACGCAGGATGGATGGCATTGCAGCACCCGGTCGATGACCCAGATGCGCCGTTCGGCCAGAACCTCGCGCAGGTGGTCATAGGTGCGCCCGTTGCCCAGTCCGAGGTCGAGCACATCACCGGCAACGTCGGAAATCGCCTCCGCAGCCCAATTGAGCCCGTCGCGTTGGGCGGTGAGGCGGCGCAGCATGCTGTCCAGTCGGCTCATCTCAGCTGATCCTTTCGTTGAAGCGCCAGGGATGCGCGGGACCGGCCAGCAGGCGGGTCAGGAGGGTTTCGCAGAACTCCCACACCTGATCATCATGCACAAGGTGATGTGTCAGCAGGCCCAGCGGCTCTGCGCGATCCTGCGTACCGGCGCGCCGGGCCTCAAGGTGTGCCACCAGCCGCGCGAGGATCTCATCTTCGGCGGCCAGACCCCGGCTGCCCTTCCAGTCGATCGGGTCCACATGAGTGTTGATCTGCATCAGCCCCGGCGCAGCCTGCACCCGTTTGCGCGGTCCATAGGTGGAGAGCGCGGCAAAGCCCAGGCCCGCCAGCCAGGGCAGCATCGCGGGCGAGATCCGGTTCCAGGGCGGTACGAACATCGGCTGCAGGGAGGCTCCGAACAGCTGTTTCAGCCGCTCCATGCCGTCTTCGGCATCCGCAAGCGCCTGATCCACTGGCCGGGTGCTCGGAAATTCGCATTTCTTCTTATCGGCACCGGCGTGGTTTTGATGGGCCCAGCCATGCACCACCGGCACCAGATGGCTCGATTGCTGCACGGATGACACAAGATCACCCACCGCGCCTTCGGGGATCACCGCAAGATGCACCGGCAGATCAAGCTGCGTGGCCAGGGCCTCCAGCCGGACCAGCGCGTCGCTGGGGGCGATCGCATCGTCATCCCGCCACCAGAGCGGCAGGCGCAGGTCCTGCGCGGTCCAGTGTTCCAGCTCCGCGTCCAGCGCGTTCCAGCCGTGTGTCATCCGATCTCCCCCGTTTGCGCTCAAGCGCGCTGCCTCCCCAGCAGCGATGCCGCAATCTCCACGCTGCGGCGCGCCCCGTCAAATTCAAACCCGTCAAGGCTGCGTTGCGTGTCCTGCATGACTTGGTGCAGGGCGGCGCAGAGGCGATCCGGGGTGAGGGTAGCGGCGGGTTCGACCGCAAAGCCGGGCAGGGGAGCGAGGCTTCGGGCGCGCAGGGATTGCTCTACCTCCTTGCCCGCATCAAAGGGCACCAGCACCGCAGGGGTGCCCGATTGCAGCAGGTCGAGGGTGGTGTTGTAACCGCACATGCTGACCGAGGCCGCTGCATGGGGCAGCATGGCGCGGAAATCGGGGCGGGCCGGTTCCAGAAGGGCGGGCGAGTTTGGGTCCGATAGCTGAGTGATGCGCGTCGCCGCATCTGATCCGCCGACCAGAATGCGCCAGATATGGTCCGGCATCGCCTTGGCCGCCTGTACCGCGCAGGCATAGAGCGCATCCCCCACGCCGCCGCCACCGGCGCTGACGAGAATCTCCCCCTTGCCGGCGCCCTCCGGATGGGGCGTGGCAGCCGGGGGCGCAACATAGCCGGTGTAGTGCACCTTGCCCGCCAGCAGGTCGGAAACCGGCCAGCTGGTGTCCAGCGTGGTGGCTTTTGGGTCCGAATGCACCAGCACGCCGTCGTAGTAGGCTGCGATCATGGCGTCTGCGTCCTCGGCCTTTTTCGGCTTTGAGGGCGGGGCAAGAATGTCACGGATCGAGGACAGCACCAAGGGGCGGCGGGGCAGGTCCTTGGCGGCCTCCAGCAGGGCGCGGAATTCAGCGCGCAAGGAGCGGCGGCCGAAGGGATAGAGTTCGGTGATCAGCACATCCGGCTGCAACGCTTGCAGCAGGGTATTCAGGTGATTGCGGCGAGCGCTGTGGTAGGCGTCATCGGCCACGGCGCCGTCCTTGTCCAGCAGGCGGGCGAAGTCCACGCCGTCAGAGCGCAGCGGCGGCAATTGTTCGAAGGCAAGCCCGTGGGTGGAGAGTTGCGGTGCGGGGAAGCCGCCAGAGGCGACGGTGACGTGATGGCCAGTCTCGACAAAGGCCCGCCCCAGCGTCAGCGCGCGGGACAGATGGCCGGTGCCCAACAGATGCGTGACAACGATCAGGACATTCATGACGTGCGCTTTTCCAACCTGACGGGCTCGTGCCAGGGGGTCAGCACGGCCCCGTCGACCTCCACCACGAACAACCGGTTGCGTTTGACCTGAAACGGCGCCGGGCCGTCGAAATTCCAGCTATGGGCGCGGGCGAGGATCATACGCATGATGCCGATATGACAGACCGCGACGCTGTCGCGCTCCAGGCAGGCGATCCAAGGGCTTAGACGGTCCCAGACCTCCGCCGGGGTTTCGCCGCCGGGGGGGCGATAGTCCCAGCCCCAGTATTCGATGTCGCGAAAGCCGCTGCCTGGGTCGGCGCGCAGGCGGGTTCCGTGCTGGCCCTCCCAGTCGCCCCAGTTCATCTCGATCAGGGCGGGAGAGGTGCGCGGGGCACGGCCCGTGACCAGACGTGCGGTCTCTTCGGCGCGCTGCAGCGGGCTGGACCAGAGGTCGGCCTCTTGCCAGTCCTTGGGCAGGGCCTGGGCGGCCAGTTCCGCGCGGGCAGTGTCATCCAGCGCGATGTCGCTGCGGCCCTGGATGCGCCCGGCGCGATTCCAGGCGGTATGGCCATGGCGCAGGAGAGCGAGGCGGATCATGCCGGATGATCCAGCAGCGGCGTCAGCGCTGACCACAGCGTGTCGCGTGCGGCGGGTCTGAGGTGGCGCGTGGCGATATGATCCCGCGCCCGCCGCCCCAGATCGGCGCGCCCTGCTGCGCTGTCGAGAAGGCGCGCAACCTCCTCCGCCAGCGCCCCCGCACCGGCGTGCGGGGCGGGGTAGGCGCCGGGCAGCAGCACGTCGCGCAGGCCGGGGCGGTCCTGCGCCACCGCCGGCAGCCCGTGCGATTGGGCTTCGAGATAGACCATTCCGTAGGCCTCATTGACACCGGGCCATAGGAACAGCGAAGCGCTGCTGTAGGCCTCTGCCATGGCCGCGGCATCGAGCTGACCGAGGAAGCGCACGCGATCGCCAAAGGGGGCGACAAGCGCCTCGACCTCGGCGCGCGCGGGGCCGTCGCCCGCAATTTGGAGTTGCCAGTCGACCGCGCGCCCTGTTGATGCCTTGGCATCAAGTTGGCGCAGTGTCTCGGCGATAAGCGCATAAGAGGCCAGCTTGTCCCCCTGCCGCATCATCCCCGCCGCCAGCATCGGCCCGTCCAGCGTGCCGGGGTCTGGCAGATCGCTGCGCGACAGGAAGGGGCGCAAATGTACCAGCTGCTGATCCCCGGCGCGATCCCGTTCCAGCGTTTCGCGGTCCTGATCGGTCAGGTAGAAGATCACCGCCGCCTGATCCGCGGCCGCATGGGCGGCCTGGGCAAATTCGGCCCACGGCCCGATCAGCCGTTTGGCCGCGCGGGTGCTTTCGATCTGGACGTAAGGGATGTCGCGGGCGGCGGCCACGACGGGGCCGATCAGGTCGGGCGCCTTGTAGTAATTGTGATAGGTGACCCAGAGGTCGATCCGGGGCAGTTCCTCGACCAGGCGGCCCACCTCATCGGCGGCGCGCTGTTGCAGGATCTGCTGGTGGACCGGGTCGCCAAGCTTGTCGTGCAGGCGCAGGTCAGAGGCCAGCACGACCTCCGCGCCGCCCTCCTGCAGCAGCCGCATCAGGCTGCGGCCCATGGCCCGATCACCGGAGGGCGTGGCGTGGCTGGGGGCCTTCATCGGCGCGTAGAAGGCAACGCGGTGCTGTGTCATTCTGCGGTCCCGAGCATGGCCGACAGGCGCGTGTTCAGCTGCGCGATGCCGGGGGGCATGGTGAACTCCGCACGCAGGCGCGCCAATGCGGCATCCGCCATGCGGGTTGCCTCTTCCGGGGCGTGGGCAAAGCGCAGCATGGCATCGGCAAGGGCGGCGGGCGCGTCATCGGACAACAGCCCATGGGTGCCGCTTTCGATGAACTCCGGGATGGCGGAGACCGGGGTGGAGAGGATCGCCAGCCCCTGCGAGGCGGCCTCCATCAGCACGTTCGGCAGCCCGTCGCGGTCGCCATCGGCAGCCACGCGAGAGGGCAGCACAAAGAGATCGGCGGCGCGCATGGCGGCGATCACCTCGGGCTGGTCGCAGGCACCGCGCCAGGTGATGCGGTCCGCAACACCTGCATCCTCGGCCATGCCCTGCAACAGATCCCTCAGGCCGCCGCCACCGATATGGGTCCAGTGCCAGTCCAGGTCTGCGGGTAGCAGCGCCAGCGCGGCGATCAGCCGGTCAAAGCCCTTTTTCTCCACCAGCCGCCCCACCGACATCATATGAAACGGGGCATCGGGCGTGCGCGGGATACGCTGCGGCGGCGCGGGAAAGCGGGACAGGTCGAGGCCGTGATAGATCAGGTCCACCGGGGTCCCGTCGGAGAGGTCCTGCAGGTGTTTTGCACCAAAGCCGGTGCAGGTGGCACCGAAGGCTGCACCATGGGTCTCGGTCTTGAGCTTTTCACGCAGCTCCCATTCGGGCGAGGTCCAGATGTCCTTGGCATGCGCGGCAAAGCTCCACGGCAGGCCGCGCATGATGGCGGCGTAGCGCGCCACGGAGGACGGCGTGTGCAGGAAATGCGCGTAAAGACCACGGACCTCGGCGGGCAGTTCGCAGGCCAGCACGCAGGCCTGACCAAAGCGGCGAATGCGGTTGTGGCTGGGATCGCGCCGCAAATCCGCGCGCCAGACCGCGTAAGCGGTCGCATAGCCGGGCAGGGTGCGCGCAGTTTCTCGCGCGCGGGCGACGCGGGCGGGGGCATCGTGCAGATATTCCGGCAGGTAGTGTACCGGCGCCTGCAGGCGGTCGTGCAGCGGATGGGTCTTGGTGTCGGTGGGATGGCGTAACGACCAGATTTCAAAGGGTTGGCCAGCCTCTTCGAGCGCCACCAGCTCCTGGGCGATGAACGTCTCGGACAGGCGCGGCCAGCCCTTGACCAGCACGGCAAGCGCCGGGCGATGTGATGTCATTCTGCGGCCTCACGCGGCAATTGGTGCAAGAGAGTGTCGACGCGCCCGGTCACGTAGTCGAGCCCGTCCAGAAGCCCGTCGGAGATCGCCTGCGACGGGCGGGGTTGCCGCTCCAGCGCACGAATGGCACCGATCATGGCCTGCGGCGTCCAGCCGTCGCGGGTTTCGTCAAGCATGGTGACAAGTCCCAGTTCTTCGGCGCGGCTGGCGCGGATCCATTGTTCGAGACGCGGCGTTGTGCGCGGCACGATCACCGCCGGTTTGTCGAACGAGAGAACCTCGCAAAAGGTATTGTAGCCGCCCATGCAGATCACCCCCTGCGCGCCTGCGAAGAGCGTTTCGATCTCGCTCTCGAAGCCGACGGCGGTGACGCGCCCGTCCAGTGCGGCCACACGATCCTCGAAGGCCGCGCGTGTCTCGCCGGACAGGAACGGCCCGTAGACCAGCACCGCGCGCGGCATCAGATCGGGGTCACGTTCGTAGGCGGAAATCGCAAGGTCCACCATCATGGCGCCATCGCCACCGCCGCCCGGAGTGATCAGGACATAAGGTCGCTCGGGCGGTTCGCCCACGGTGCCAAGATCGCGGCGCAGGTATCCGGTCCAGTGCATCCGCGCCTGAGCCGCCGCGCTCAGATCAAGCCCGGCGGTGGGGTCGTAGACATCGCGCAGCCCGTACACCCAGATTTCATCGTAGAATTGTTCCGCCGCCGCCAGGGCGCCCTTGCGATCCCATTCGGCGCTGAGCACCTCGGGTTCGTCCAGCACGTCGCGCAGGCCGAGCACCAGCTTGGCCTTGCCCTGCTGTTGCAGCAGTTCAAGCGTGGGCAGCAGCTCGCCGCGAAAGCCGCAGGGTTCCTTGTCCACGACGAGGATGTCCGGGGCAAACTGTTCGGCGGTGGAGCGGATCAGCCCGGCACGCAGTTCGGTGGTTTCCTCGATATTCATGCCCATGGTGCGGCTGGCGTAGGACCCATCGGAGCGTTTGATGACGCCGGGTAGACGCATGTGATCGACCCGGTTCGGGAAAGCAAAGCGCCCCGCCACCGGCGAGCCGGTCAGGATCATCGCAGAGGCGGTGCGATCCGCAGAGGTGATCGCGGCGGCCAGGGCACGAGAGCGGCGCAGATGTCCCAGCCCGAAGGTGTCGTGGCTGTAGAACAGGATGCGCGGTCCGCGTCCCGAGGGGCCCAATCGGGCGGGGGTGCTGGCGCTCATAGGGGGACTCGCTTGCAAGTGGGGGCCGGGCGTGGTGATGGGCGGTGTCCTCCTGCGGAGGTGGTCCCATGCCACGAGGCGGCGTGGCGCCGCGTCGGGAGGGATGTGCAGCACCCGGATCGGGTGATGCAGTGCGTCTTGGCCATATTCCGCCCCAACGTCATGCGGGCGCACTCCTGATCAGCGGCGGAGCGCGGCCGGATTTCCCATGCCTCTGCGCCGGGTCTGCTATGGCGCGGTGAACACGCAGCGCCGACAACCCGAGCAATTAAACACGGGTGATATAGCTTGGCTGGCGCGCTCATGCAATCAAACCAATGAGATCCGGGCGTCATCCGATACGCAAAAGCGATACTTGCCGCCCGTTTTTGCCTAATGTGGTGAGAAAATCACCCAAGGAAAGGGGACGCGACGCATGCCAAGCCTGATGATTGTTCTACGCGCGTGGCTGTTGACGGCCATGATGAGTCTGCTTGTCGTCGGGGCGGCGCAGGCGCAGGACAGTGTTGCCGTCGAGGGGGATGGACTGGCAGAGGCCATCCGCCAAGCCTCCGAGGCCGGGGTTGGTGTGGTGATCCTGGACGGTCGCGGGCGTCCGCTGAGCGAAGCCGCTGCGCGCGCGGACGCCGAAGCGGAGATGGCGACGGAGCCTGGCGTCATGGGCGGCGCATCGACGATGATGAAGGCCCAGACCGAGGTGCGCGATTTCCGGGCCAAGCTCAACGAGCGTCTGGCAGCGCTGCCCAACTCCTACAATGAGATGGCCTATATCCTGCGTGCCACCAGCCCCGACGGGCGCATCATGACCTTTGTCGAGGTGGTGATTGTTACCACGGTGCTCCTGCTGATCGGGCGCTGGCTGTCGACTGAAATTTACGGCAAGCGGCTGATCAAGCGCTTCGTGGTCAGCCGGATCGAAGACGCGCCAGAAGGCTACGCTGGCAAGATGCCCTTCCTGCTGATCCGCTTTGGCGCCGGTCTGGGCGCGACGCTGTTCGCGATGATCTTCGCGCTGCTGGTGACGCTGCTGGTCTTTGGAGCATCCGGTGATGTTTCGGTCGAGTTCACCTCGCTTGCGGTCTATCTGACCTTCTTTGCCGCGCGCACCCTCTCTGATCTGTGGCGCATGGTGCTGTCGCCTTATCTCAGCCAGTATCGTATCCCGTCGCTAGGGGACCGGGAGGCGCGGCGGCTTTATTTCTGGCTGTCGGGGTTGGCGACCTTTGATTTCGCCGCGGTCATGGTTGCAACCTGGGTGCAGGACTTCGGCCTCAACTACAACATTTACGCGCTGACCTATGCCATTCTGATGCTGGCGTCTTCTGTGCTGGCGATCCTGCTGGTGCTGTTCAATGCCCGGGCCATCTCCGGCGCGATCATGGGCTCCGGCCCGCGTGCTGCCGTGGCCTGGCCGATCCGCCTGTTGTGCTGGATCTGGGCGCCGCTGGTGATCCTGTATGTTGCCTTCGGCTGGCTGGCTCTGACCTTTGATCTGGTCCTGGAGAACCCAAGCCCGGTGCCGCCCACTATGGGGCTGTTCGCGGTGATGACCTCGATCTTGGTGGTCTACGGACTCACCAATTATGTGATCGAGCAGTTCGGCACGCACCGTCGGGTTGTTGTAGCGGAGACGGCCTCCGATGACTGGGATGATCGCGTTGACGAGGGCGGGGCCCCTGCGCATGAACGACCAAAGCACCCGATCGCAACCTTTCGGGATCTTGCCCGCCGGGCGGCTGGCATATTGGCGTTTCTCGTCGGTGCGGTGTCGCTGATCTATGTCTGGGATCCCGAGTTCTCGCTGCAGGATGCTCCGCGGCTGGACCGGGTGATCGACGTGCTGGTGATCCTGTTCATCGGCTATCTGGTGTTCCATGTCGCGCGCATCTGGATCGACAGCAAGATCGAAGAGGAAACGCAGGATCAGCCGGAAGGGGAGCTAGGGGATGAGGGCGGTGGCAGCAGCGCCAGTCGGCTGGCGACCCTCTTGCCGCTGTTCCGTGGGGCCATTTTGGCCGTGGTGGTGGTGACCATCATCCTGATTGTGCTGATGGAGATCGGCATCAATGTCAGCCCGTTGTTCGCCGGTGCCGGTGTGGTGGGGCTGGCAGTTGGCTTTGGCTCGCAGACCCTGGTGCGCGATATCTTCTCGGGCGCTTTCTTCCTGATCGACGATGCCTTCCGGCGCGGCGAATACATCGACATCGGCAGCGTCAAGGGCACGGTGGAGAAGATCTCGGTGCGCTCGTTCCAGCTGCGCCATCACCTGGGCGCCCTGCACACCATCCCGTTTGGCGAGATCCAAGTGCTGACCAATTACTCTCGCGACTGGGTGATCATGAAGCTGCCGCTGCGGGTGACCTATGACACCGATGTGGAGAAGGTGCGCAAGCTGATCAAGACCCTCGGCAAGGAGCTGTTGCAGGATGAGGTGATCGGCCACAACTTCATCCAGCCGCTGAAGTCGCAGGGCGTGATCGAGATGCAGGATTCGGCGATGATCATCCGGGTGAAGTTCATGACCAAACCCGGTGATCAGTGGCTGGTGCGCAAGAAGGTGTTCCAGGAGATCCGTGACCTGTTCGAGCGCGAAGGCATCAAGTTCGCCCACCGCGAGGTCACCGTGCGCGTGGTCGACGACAGTGGCGAGAAGGTCGCCCCGGCCAAGCGCGATGCAGCGCTTGGGGCGGCGCAGGCGGCGATCGAGGATGATCTGATGGATGCCAATGATGGCGGCGGCGACGACCGCTGACGCTAGCGCAGAAGGCATGCCGGGGGCGCTCCCGCCTGCCATGCTGAATGCGCAGGTGCCCTGCGCCTCGCTGGCAGTTGGGCCAAGCGCCGCGCGCGCCCCGAATGGGGCGCGCGCGGCGCGGGTCGCTTCGGGCTTTGCCCGAAGCGAAACATCGCTTGATCCTTTGGGATAGGTCGGCAGGCTCAGAAGTGGGGTGCGGGCCAGTCGGCGGCGTGGGTGCCGCTCGGGGTGGCGGGCAAGCTCCAGCCCATGTGGCAGCCCGCGAGCGACAGAGGCGCGCGCAGGCGGCGGGCAGGCCCCCAGCCGCTGTCCTCATGATCGTTGTAATCAGCCTCATCCGCCGATGTGATCTCCCTCCCGGCCGGCGACTTGGGCAGGGTGACCAGCTCCTCGGCCATGCGGGCCAGCGACAGGCGGGCCACGGCGGTGTCCGCACCGCGGGCCGCTTGTGTGAGCGCAGTCAGTACAGCCGCCGCCATCATGTATCCGGTGGCGTGGTCCAGGGCCTGTACCGGCAGTGGCGTGGGTTTGTCGGCCCCGGCCCAGACACGGCCCGCATCGGCAAGGCCCGAACTCATCTGCACCAGGCTGTCAAATCCGCGCCGTCCCGCCCAGGGGCCGGTCCAGCCATAAGCGTTCAGCGTCACCTCCACCCGGTTGGGGGCGATCGCGTCGCGGGTGGCGATGTCCAACCCCAGCGCATCCAGCGCACCGGGGCGGTAGCCATGCACCAGCACATCGGCGCGGGCCAGCAGCACCTTCAGCCGCTCGCGGCCTGACGTCCCGCGCAGGTTCAGCTGCGCCATATGCTTGCCCAGGGTGATGTCCTGCAAGACGCCCGGCTCGTCCCAGCCCGGCGGGTCGATCCGCAGCACATCGGCGCCGAACCCGGCCAGCGTGCGGGTGCTGACCGGACCGGCCAGCACGCGCGTCAGATCGAGCACCCGCAGCCCCGCCAGCGGCCGGGCGAGACAGGCGGCGGGGCGGTCGCGCAGCACCACGCGGCGGGGTTTGATCCAATCCACCAGCGGCTCCTGCGCCACCGCCTTGCCCTGCGGATGCGCCATCCAGTCGGCGCGGCTGCGCATGGCAGCAGCGACACCGCCGGCCTCGACGACCGCGCGCTCCAGTGCATCGCCGTCCCAGCGTGCCACCGCCGCGGTCACCGCATCGCGATCCTCGGTGCAGTCCAGCACCGAGAGGGCGGCTGCGCGGTGGTGCGGCAGGTTGGTGTGCAGGCGGATCCAGCCATCGGCACAGGCATAATCCCCGGCGATCAGGTCCCAGAGCGCGGGCATCTCCCAGCCCTCGGGACGGAAGGAATAGCCAAACCACAGGGACGCCAGCCGCTGGTCCACCGTGACCTCCGGCGCTGTCGGCGCGAGGTTCAGCGCGGCGATCAGATCGGCCAGCGCCAGACCCACCGCCCCAAGCGCGGCATTGGCCAGTTCCGAGACCGCATAGACACTGGGGCGGTGGCCGGTGCCGGTGATGTGGTAGCGATCAGCAGCCGGGAGAGAGCTGAGAAACGTCATTGCTGATAGGGGTCCAAACTGTCGCGCAAACCGTCGCCGAGGAAGTTGAAGGCCAGCACCACCACGATGATCGGCAGCATCGGGATCGCGGTCCAGGGGTAGATCTCGATATTGGCGAGGTTCTGCGCGTCATTGAGCATCACGCCCCAGCTGACTGCGGGCGCGCGCAGTCCAAGCCCGAGAAACGACAGAGCCGTCTCGCCCAGGATCATTGCCGGGATCGACAGGGTGGCCGAAGCGATGAGGTGGCTCATGAAATTGGGCAATAGGTGCTTCTTGATCACCCGGCCCGACGAGGCTCCCATCATCTCGGCGGCGCGGACGTATTCCTCTTCGCGCAAGCTGAGGAATTTGGCCCGTACCGAGCGCGCCAGCCCCGGCCAGTCCAATATGCCGAGGATGATCGAGATGATGAAGAACACCGCCACCGGAGACCAGGTGGAGGGCACCGCGGCGGAAAGCGCCAGCCAGAGCGGCAGCTCCGGCAGGCTGCGCAGGATCTCGATCACCCGGTTGATGACCCAGTCGATCTTGCCGCCGAAATACCCCGCCACCGAGCCAAAAAAGATGCCCAGAACAAAGGACACGGTGATGCCGATCAGACCCACCGTCAGCGACAGTTGCGCGCCAAACAGGATGCGGCTGAAGATGTCGCGGCCCAGCCGGTCAGAGCCCCAGAGGAACAGCGTAGCGCCCTCGGGGGCGCAGAACAGATGGGTATCGGCGCGGATCAGCCCGGCGAGTCGATATTCTGCCCCCTCGCAGAAAAACTCGATCTGCCGGGGATTGTCATAATCGGGCTTCACCACCCATTGAAAGGTCTCAAGATCCGCCTCCGAGGTCAGCGGATAGATGAACGGGCCGAGGAATTCCCCCTCGTGAAACAGGTTCACCGATTGCGGCGGCGAATAGAGGTGTTCGGCATCGCGTTCGTTTGGTCCGTAGGGGGCGATGAAGCCGACAAAGGGCAGCATCACATAACAGAACAACAGGAACACGCCGGAGATCAGGCCCAGACGGTGAGTTTTGAACTTACGCCAGATCAGCACCCAGTTGGGGGCGTCGAGATCCTTGCGTTCCAGCTCGCGGATCGAGGCGTTTGCATCATAGGGCGCATCGTCGACGTAGCGGCCATCGGGGTATTCCTGGCTCATGTATCGCGGCCCTCATAGCGGATGCGCGGATCCAGAAGAACCAGCAGCACGTCGGAGATCATGGTGCCGATCAATGTCAGCAGCGCCACGAACATCAGCACAAAGCCCGACAGGAACATGTCCTGCGATTTCAGCGCCTGCAGCAAGACCGGGCCGATGGTCTGCAGACCCAGCACCACCGAGACCAGAACCGAGCCTGAGACCATTGCGGGCAGCAGGTTTCCGATATCGGCCACAAAGGGGTTGAAGGCCACCCGCAGCGGATATTTCGCCAGCATCCGCGAGGGGCGCATGCCCTTGGCCACAGCGGTCTCCACATAGGGTTTGCCCAGTTCGTCGAGCATGTTGGCGCGCAGGCGTTGCATCATGGCCGAGGCCCCGGAGGTGCCGATCACGAAGGTCGGCACGATCAGGTGGATCAGGATTGATTTGACCTTGTCCCAGCTCATCGGTTCACCCTCGAACTCCGGTGCCATCAGCCCACCGATGGGAAGGTCGAGGTATTGATGCCCGTAGTAGAACAGGATCAGCGCCAGCAGAAAATTCGGGGTGGCCAGACCGAGATAGCCGATGAAGGCCGCCGTATAGTCGATCATGGTGCGGGACTTGGCGGCCGCCAGAACGCCCAAGGGCAGCGCCACCATATAGACAAACAGCACGGCCGCGAGGTTCACCAGCACGGTGAGCCAGAGGCTGTCGCCGACGATCTCGGACACCGGGCGGTCGAATTCGAACGACCAGCCAAAGTTGCCCTGCAGCATGCCGGAAAACCCGTGCGGGCCGGGCAGCATGCCCATCCAGATGAAGTACTGCTGCCAGAGCGGCTTGTCCAAGGCGTATTCGCGGCGCAGGAATTCGGCCTTGGCGACGCCCGCCTCCTGACCGGTGGCGCGCAGCTCCGCGATCTGGTTCGACAGGAAATCCCCCGGTGGCAGGTTGATGATGAAGAACACCAGGACCGAAACCAGCAGCAGGGTCAGCAGCATGGTGCCGAACCGGTAGATCGCGTAGCGGAGGATTTGCATCAGCCTTCGCCATCCTCAAAGAAAAACTCATCCATCCGGTGCACGCCGAAATGCGCCCCCGGATCCCAGGCCCAGATCGCGGTCTTGGGTACGTTGCGCAACCGGTCGGAGACCACCACCGGCTGCGGCGCACCTGCGACCAGACCGATGGCAAAGACATTGTCAGCGTGAATCTGCAGCATCTCGCGCCAGGCCTCGGCGCGCATGGTGGCATCCGTGGCGAGGTTCCAGTCGTGCAGCAGCTCCATCAGGCGCTCACCGGCGGGCAGATCGGGGGCTTCACCCACGGAGCCACCCGTCTGATAGAACTGACCCCATTTCGGCCAGGACAGGAACACCTGATCGGTGGGGGCGAGATAGGCGGGCGAGGTATAGCTTTGCGGCAGCCCGTTGTCCCAGCCGTACCAGACCGAGGCCATGGTGGTGCCGGAAAACACCCGGTTGCGCAGGATGTCGCGGTCCAGCGGGCGCATCACCAGTTTCACGCCCACGTCGCGCCAGTCATCGGTGATGATCTGTAACGCGTTCTCCACCTCCTGGCGTTCGCCGGCGGTCTCGATCACCAGCTCCATCGGGCGGCCATCGGGCAGGCGGCGGATGCCGTAGCCGTCCCGTTCGACCAATCCGGCCTCGTCCAGCAGCGTGTTTGCCAGATCCGGGTCATACTGCGCCCAGGCATCGCGCAGGCTCTGGTCGAAGAACGGGCTTTGCTCCAGCACCGTCATGGCGCCGGGTTTTGCCAGTTTGAAATAGAGCGATTTGTTGATCGCGGCGCGGTTTATGGCCACCGACAAGGCCCGGCGCACGCGCACGTCGCGCAGGGTCTGGCGCCAGACCTCATCGCCGGAGTTGAGGTTGGGGTAGATGGCGATCTGCGAGGCGGTGCCGGAGGACCAGAGCTCGGTGCGATAGCCGCCATTGGCCTCGCCTTTGCGCAGGATCGGGATATCGCGGAAATCTAGGCCCCGCGCCTGCAGGTCGGCCTCGCCCGCGTTGGATTTGGCCGCAACCAGCCCGCCGGAGACGATCTCCATCTCCACCGTGTCGATATAGGGCAGCTGCAGACCGTTCTCGTCGATGCGGTGGTAATAGGGGTTGCGCACGAACTGATGGCGGATCTTCTTGCCGGCGGTGGCGTTGAGCCAGGGCTGCAGAGTGGGCAGGTCCGGGTTGTCGAACTTGTCCATATTGTCGCGCTTGTTGTGCAGTGCGGCCCAGCTCTTGACGCGGGCGTAGTCGATTTCCTCCTGCAGCGCTTCTGGCTCGGCAAAGTCCTTGTGGAACTGCTTCAGATAGGCGGAGGGGCGATAGATGAAGGGCGGCGCGGCCTGCGCCAGAACCTGCAGAAAGCTGGGGTTCGGCCGGCTCCATTCAAAGACAACCGTGGAGGCGTCCGGGAATGTCACCTCTGGCAGCTCGTCTTCGACGCGGACGAAATCCGGCGGGCCGGTGGGGTTCAGCTCGGCGTTGTTGGCGATGTGTTTCCACCAGTATTCGAAATCGGTCGAGGTGAATGGATCGCCGGAGGACCACTTGTGCCCCTCACGCAGGTTCAGGGTGAAGATACGGTTGTTTTCATTCTCGAAGCTTTCGAGGATGTCGGGCACCAGGTCATAGGCCTCATTGTAGCCCACCAGCCGGGCATAGCCGTAGACCACCATCTGGCGGATGTCCTTGGAGCGGGTGACCATGGTGTTGAGCGTGCCGCCCTGAACGCCGGGCGTGCGCCCCTTGGCGGCGACGTTCACTACCAGTGGTTCTGCCGGGACACGCTCGGACACGGGGGGCAGGTCACCGGCCTCGACTTCATGGCTCCAAAAGGCGCTTTCCTGCAGGGCGGGCTGGGCAAGGGCGGCAAGCGGCAGCGCCACGGCGAAGGCCAGCGCGGAGGTGAGGAAAAGCGGGGTTCGGGCGTTAAACATGGCAGCGCACCTTATGTCCGGGGTCCAGTGGCATCAGCGGCGGCGCGTCCTGTCCGACAAAGCGGAAGGCCTCCGGCCAGCTTTCGGGCGCACCGGCGCCCTGAGCCACGAGTTTGAGGTTGATGGGCCGGTCCACGTCCGGAATCGGCTGAGCGGCGATCAACGCCTTGGTATAGGGGTGTTTGGGGTCATGAAACAGCACTTCCGGCGGGGCTTGCTCGACGATCAAACCCCGGCGCATCACTGCGACCTCGTCTGCGATGCGGGCGACCACGGCGAGGTCGTGACTGATGAAGAGATAGGACAGCTGGCGGGCGTCGCGGATGTCTTCCAGCAGGGTCAGGATCTGCTCCTGCACCGAGACATCCAGCGCCGAGGTCGGCTCGTCGCAGACCAGCAGCTTCGGGTCGAGCATCAGCGCACGGGCGATCGACAGGCGCTGGCGCTGGCCGCCGGAAAACGCATGCGGAAAGCGTGTCAGCATATCCACGGGCAGGCCGACCAGACGCAGCATCTCGGCGGCGCGGGCCTTGTGCTCGGCGCGGTTGCCGATGCCGTGGATCTCCAGCGGTTCGGCCAGCGTGTCGAGGATACGCTGGCGTGGACTGAGCGAAGAATACGGGTCCTGAAACACCATCTGCGCCTGTTTCTGAAACAGGCGGCGGAGGGCGCGATCCATGTCATGGACCTTCAGCGGTGCAGCACCGGGGGCATTGCGAAACAGGATCTCGCCGCCGGGGTCCACCGTCTCGGCGCCAAGCGCGATGCGGGCGGCGGTGGTCTTGCCGGAGCCACTTTCGCCGACGATGGCCAACGTCTTGCCGCGCGGCAGGGTCAGGTCCACGTTCTCGCAGGCGCGCACCAGCGTCGGTTTGCTCCAGCTCTTGCCGGACCGCATGGTGAAGGTCTTGGTGACGTTGCGCATCTCCAGGATCAGATCCTCGGTGCCGTCGCGCAGGGGGCAGATTGCCTCGGGGATCTTGGGGGCGGCGTTGAACAGGTGCTGGGTGTAGGGATGGGCGGGCGCGCGCAGGATCGGCTCGGCGGGGCCAGCCTCCATCACGCGGCCCTTGTGCATCACCACCACCTGTTCGGCCATATTGGCCACCACGCCGAGATCATGGGTCACCAAGATCATCGCCATGCCGGTTTCCTGCTGCAGCTCCTTCATCAGCCCCAGCACCTGTGCCTGAGTGGTCACGTCAAGCGCCGTTGTCGGCTCGTCGGCGATCAGCAGGTCAGGCTTTGCGACCATGGCCATGGCGATCATCGCGCGCTGGCGCATGCCGCCCGAGAGTTCAAACGGATAGGAGCGCCAGGTGCGCTCCGGGTCGGGAAAGCCGACGCGCTCGAAGCACTCCAGCACCTCGCGCTTGGCGTCGGCCTCGGAGGTGGAGCGATGCAGGTGGATCACCTCGACCACCTGATTGCCGATCCGGTGCAGTGGCGACAGCGAACGCATCGGTTCCTGAAAGATCATCGCGATGCGGTTGCCGCGCACGTCGCGGCGCATCTGCCGTTCGCTGATACGCGCCAGATCAAGGTCGCCGTCGCTGCCGCTCAAGATCATGCGGCCCGAGTGCAGGCGCGCGGTGCGCGGCAGAATGCGCAGCACGGCGCGACAGCTGATGGTCTTGCCAGAGCCGCTCTCGCCGACAAGCGCCAGCGTTTCGCCGGGGTTCACCGCGAAATTCACATTCCGGACAACCGGTGTGTCCTTCCCGAACCCAATACTGAGATCTTCAACCGACAGAAGGGGGCGCATTCAGATGCTCCCGTCATGCGGCCGCTGCGCAGGACTTGTGATGAGTGTTCTCCCTAGTTTTTCGCCATACCTTCGCGCGGGCAGGCCCTTGTAGTCAAATGTCATTTGCCCAACGGCCACCGTCTCAGAGTGAAATGTGACACTGCGGCCCATTCCCGCGGCGCAGCGGGGCGACGACACGGCTGATAGGGCGCGGTTGCAACACTAACGCGACAAACCGCGTGCCGGTTCCGCCGCGTCTGGCGCCCGGCGTGGGGCGCGACATGCGGTGTGGGCGCGGCGCCATGCGCGTTTTGCGCAGGCCCTTGTGCCTGGACGTGACGTTTCTTCTCTCCGACGGTGCTCATCCTGTAGCCTGTGGTCAGACTCAAACATATCAGCAGGAGATCCGCATGATCTTTTTCGATTGTTCCACCGCTCCCAATCCGCGTCGGGCGCGGATGGTGCTTGCCGAAAAGGGTCTCACCCCGGAGGTGCGTGAGATCTCCATCGCGAAGGGCGAACAGCTGAGTGCTGAGTTTCGCGCCATCAACCCGCACGGCATGGTGCCAGCGCTTGAGCTGGACGACGGCACGCTGTTGACCGAGAACCTCGGGATTGCGGCCTATGTGGAGGCGCTACAGCCAGAGCCGCCGCTGCTGGGCTGCGACGCGCGGGAAAAGGGCCTGGTGATGATGTGGAACGCCATTGTCGAGCAGCAGGGCGGCCTGCCCATCGCCGAGGCACTGCGCAACAGCCATCCGGCGTTTGAGAACCGCGCGGTGCCAGGCCCTTTGGACTGCCCTCAGATCCCGGCGCTGGCGGAGCGGGGCCGGGCGCGAGCAGAGGCGTTTTTTGGTTTATTGGAGGCGCGCTTGCAGCAGGTGCCCTATCTGGCGGGCGAGAGCTTCAGCTTTGCCGATATCACCGCCTTTGTCTTTGTCGATTTTGCCCGCGTTATCAAAATGCCGGTGCCACAGTCGCATGAGGCGACGCTGAATTGGCAGGCCCGTATTGCGGCACGGCCCAGTGCGGCGCTTTGAGTGCCGGCGGCGGGCGGCGTGGCTTGCGCCGACGGACGGGGCGGGGCACTGTGCCTGCGCGCCGGACGTGCGCCTGATTGACCCGAGGGCCTGATGACACCGAAACCGCTGCTGCACCGCGATGATCCCGAGGCCGCGCCCCTGGTGGGCAATATCAAGGTCACCCGTGACGACTGGCTCAACATCGGTCTGGACGTGCTGATCCGCGACGGGGAGGAGCGGGTGAAGGTGTTGGCGCTGGCCGAGGCGATGGGGGTCTCGCGGTCGTCCTTCTACTGGTATTTCAAATCGCGGCAGGACCTGCTGGATGCGCTGCTGACCCGCTGGGAAGAGACCAATACCGCCGGTCTGATCGCCCAGGCGGCGGCGCCAGCAGAGCGGATTACCGGCGCGGTTCTGAATATCTTTCGCTGTATCGCCAACCCGGCGCTGTTCAACACGGCGCTCGATTTTGCGGTGCGCGACTGGGCCCGCCGCTCGGATGCGGTGCTGGCACGGATGCGGGACGGGGATGCGGCGCGGGTGGCGGCGCTGACGGAGATGTTCGCCCGCTACGGATGCGGCGAGCGGGAGGCGGTGACCCGGGCCAAGGTGCTCTATTACATGCAGTTGGGCTATGACATGGCGGAACCGGAGGAGAGCCATGACTATCGTCTGGAGATGACGCCGGAGTATCTCAAGGTGTTCACCGGACAGGCCCCGACCGCAGATGAGTTGGCCGAGTTTTCCGACTACAGCCGACAGTTCTGGCAGGATCTGTCGCGCTGATTATCCCCGTTGCCCAGTGGGCGCGCTGACGCGCGGCAGGTTTGAGCCTTGCCCCCTGCGGGGGGCAAGGCGGTGGCCTCCGGCGGGAGGTATTTTCAAAAAAGGTGAAGGAGGTCAGCCGCGCAGGGCTTCGACCTCTGCCTTGACGGTTCGGGCGGCCTCTTCGCGCACCGGGCCGTAGCCGCGGATGTCCATCGGGGCGGCGAGGATTTGCGCCATTACGTCGGGGGCTTGGGCCGTCGGATGGGCGGCGATATCTTCGATGATGTCCATGAACCAGTCGCGCAGGTCGCGGTGCATCCGGGCCTCGCCGTGGTAGGCGAAGGGGTTGAGCGGTGTCTGCCGCAGGCTCTTTCCCTTGGCCAGCAGGGTCAGCAGTGGTGACATCCATGCCCCCAGCGCGCGTTTGGCGGGGCGGCCACGCGCATCGGTTTTGAAGTTCAGCAGCGGCGGCGCCATGTGGTATTTCACAGTAAAATCGCCGTCAAATTCGCGCTCCAGTTCGGCCTTGAAGCTGTCGGCGCTCATCAGGCGGGCGACCTCGAATTCATCCTTGTAGGCCATCAGTTTGAATAGGCTGCGCGCCGCATGGGTCGTCAGGCTGTCGGCCTGATCGCGGGGCAGGGCGGCGTGCAGGCGAGCCAGCTGGTCGCGATAGTCCTGCGCGTAGGCGGCGTCCTGATACTGGGTGAGGAAGGCGGCGCGGCGGTCGATCAGCTGTTGCAGGGTTTCTTCTTCGGGCGTGTCCTCGGAGTATTGTGCGGCGAGCCGGTCCGGTGCGGCGGCCAAGGTGCGGCCGATGGCAAAGGCCAGCTGGTTTTTCTCGATGGCGACGCCGTTCAGCACGATGGCCTGCTGCAGCGCGCTGAGGCTGACGGGCACCAGTCCCTGCTGCCAGGAAAAGCCCAACATGATGACATTGGCCAACACCGCATCGCCGAGCAGCGTCTCGGCCACCGCATTGGCGTTGAGCGCGGCGACGTTCTCGGCCCCCACCACCGAGGCCACGGCGCGGGCGCGGGCGGGGATGTCGAGGCTGGCGTCGCGGCGCAGGACGATGTCGCCGGTTGGCATTTCGGCGAGGTTCAGGGCCACTTGAGCACCGGCGCGATAATGCGCCGAGGCCTTGGGCGCGGAGGACACCACCGCGTCACAGGCGATGACCGCATCCGAGGAGCCCTGATCGGTGCGCACCTGATGCACGTCTTCGGGGGTCTTTGCCAGGCGGATGTAGCTGAGAACCGTGCCGAATTTCTGCGCAAAGCCGGTAAAGTCGAGCACCGAGGAGCCTTTGCCCTCCAGATGCGCAGCCATGGTGATCAGCGCGCCGACGGTGACAACCCCGGTGCCGCCCACCCCTGTGACCAGCAGGTCGAAGGGCCGTGAGAGCGTGGGCAGCTCTGGTGTTGGCAGATCGGCTGTCAGGCGCTGGGCGTCCAGATCGGCGATCTGTTTCTTGCGGCGCGTGGCGCCTTCGACGGTCACGAAGCTGGGGCAGAAACCGTTGAGGCAGGAGAAATCCTTGTTGCAGCTGGAGAGGTTGATCTTGCGCTTGCGTCCGAAGGGGGTGTCCTTCGGCTCGACACTGAGGCAGTTGGATTCGACCGAACAGTCGCCGCAGCCCTCGCAGACCAGATCGTTGATCCAGGCAAAGCGCTTGGGGTCTTCCATGGTGCCGCGCTTGCGGCGGCGGCGTTTTTCGGTGGCGCAGGTTTGTTCATAGATCAAGAGGGTGACGCCCTTGACCTCGCGCAGCTCGCGCTGAACCAGATCGAGGTCTGCGCGATCATGAAACGAGGTGCCGACGGGAAAGTCACTGCGGGTGAATTTGTCGATGTCATCCGAGATCAGCGCGATGCGGTCCACCCCTTCGGCGCGGCTGGTCTGGGCGATACCCGCAACCGAGACCGGACCGTCCACCGGCTGACCACCCGTCATGGCAACCGCGTCGTTATACAGCACCTTGAAGGTGATATTGGCCCCTGCCGCCACCGCCTGTCGGATCGCGAGCGAGCCGGAGTGATACCAGGTGCCTTCGCCCAGGTTCTGGAACACATGCTTGCCGCCGTTGTATTTCGACGCCACCAGATGCGGCACGCCCTCGCCGCCCATCTGGGCATAGCCTGCGGTGTCGCGGCCCATCCAAGAGGCCATGACGTGGCAGCCGATGCCGGAGTTGGCGGTGGAGCCGTCGGGGATCTTGGTCGAGGTGTTGTGCGGACAGCCCGAGCAGAAATAGGGCGTGCGGGTGGCGCCAGTGATGTTCAGCAGGTTCGGGGGCGTGTCGGTCAGGGCGCGGGCCTTGTCCAGCAGCTTTAGCTCGGGGAAGAACCGGTCCAGACGTTCGGCCACAAGGGGCACCAGCATCAGGGGGCTCAGCTCGCCGACCCAGGGGATCAACGGTTCGCCCGCGGCGTGGTATTTGCCGACCATCTTCTTGGGCTTGTCGCCGGGCCAGTCGTAGAAATACTCCTTGAACTGGCTTTCAATGATGCCGCGTTTTTCTTCGACCACCAGCACCTCTTCCTTGCCGTTCACGAAACGCAGCGCCTCGGCGCGGGCCAATGGCCAGACCATGCCGACCTTGTAGATGTCGATGCCAAGGTCGCGGCAGGTGGCCTCGTCCAGATCCAGCAGACGCAGGGCTTCCATCAGGTCGAGATGGCCCTTGCCGGTGGTGACAATGCCAAAGCGAGCCTCTGGCAGATCATAGATGCGACGGTCGATCGGGTTCGCTTCGGTAAAGGCACGCACGGCCTGCAGTTTGGCGCGGATGCGGGTCTCGATCTCGGGGCTGGGCAGGTCGGACGACCGGATGTGCAGCCCACCGGGATAGTCAGGCAGGTCGGGCAGGGTGAACTGGCGGTCCTTTGGCAGCTCTACCGAACGGCCACTTTCCACGGTTTCCGACACCGCCTTGAAGCCAACCCAGGTGCCGGAGTAGCGCGACAGTGCAAACCCGTATTCGCCAAACGTCAGGTATTCGCCCACATCCGCCGGGTTCAGCACCGGCATGAACCACGACATGAAGGCGACGTCTGACTGATGCGGCATCGAGGAGGACACGCAGCCGTGGTCGTCACCTGCCACCACCAGCACGCCGCCCTTGGGCGCGGAGCCGTAGGCGTTGCCGTGTTTCAGCGCGTCGCCAGAGCGATCAACGCCGGGCCCCTTGCCGTACCACATGGAATAAACGCCCTCGACCTCGCAATCGGGGTCGAGAATGGCCTGCTGCGCGCCAAGCACGGCGGTGGCGCCAAGATCCTCGTTCACCGCGGGCATGAAGTCGATGCCGGCATCCTTCATCCGGTCGCGGGCGCGCCAGAATTCCAGATCGACACCGCCAAGGGGAGAGCCGCGATAGCCGGAGACAAATCCCGCCGTGTTCAGCCCGGCGGCGCGGTCGCGACGGGACTGGTCCAGCATGATCCGGGCCAGCGCCTGGGTGCCGGTGAGGAACACGCGGCCTTCGGTGCGGGCATAGCGGTCCTCCAGCTGGTAAGTCTGAAACGCATGGGACAGCTCGGTCATGATGGCTCCTTAAAGTGGCTATCGGTTGGGGAAATGGATGAAGTGGCTGAAAGTGTAATTCGAAAGATGTGAAAAATCTTGCCAGAGCATGCGGAAATTGGCAGTTATTCGGAAATCTGAACCAGATATTCCGGATTTTGAGGAGCAAAATTTCAACATGATGCAGTTGGATGAACGTGATCGCCGCATTCTGAAGCTGCTGCAGGAAGACTGTCGCATGTCCAACGCAGATCTCGCGGACGCCGTCAGCATGTCTGCATCGGCGTTGTGGCGCAGGGTGCGCGCGCTCGAGGAGGCAGGTGTCATCTCTCGCTACGGGGCCCGCGTGGTGCCAAAGGCCATGGGACTGAAGTTCGAGGCGCTGGTACAGGTCAACCTGACGCGCCACGCGCCCGAACACCTGACGGAATTCATCCGTGCGGTGGAGACCAATCCCCATGTTGTGGAATGTTATGCCACCACGGGGCAGGCGGATTATCATCTTCGTGTGCTCGCGCCGGATTTAGAAGCCTATAATCAGTTTCTCGAAGGTTTCCTGTTCCAGTTGGCGGGTGTTGCAAGTGCGCAGACCCATGTGATCCTGAAGACGGTGAAACGGGACACGCCGGTGGTGCCCTGAGCGGCTGCGCGGCCGCGATGGATTTTTGCCAGATCGGTGGAATTCTCGGTTGTCCGACTCAGTTGTTCACTTTATGTTCTTGCTTGAGTGGTGGCGAAGGAGAGGGGTGACATGACCAAAGTGGCAGTGCTGCTGACGCAGGGGTTTGCGGATTGGGAATACGGGGTGCTGTGTGGCCTCGGGCAGGGTTATTTCGGGCTGGAGATCCGCTTTGTCACACCAGTGCCGGGCGAGGTGACCTCCATGGGTGGTCTGATGGCGCGGGTGGTTGACGGGCTTGACCTGCTGGAGGCCTGGGCGCCGGATGCGCTGGTGGTGATCGGCGGCACGATCTGGGAACGCCCCGAAGCGCCGGATGTCGTCGATGTCCTGCGGGCAGCGCATCAGCGTGGTGCAGTTGTGGCGGGCATCTGTGGTGGCACCCTGGCGTTGGCCCGGGCCGGCCTGTTGAACGCGGTGCGGCATACCTCGAACGATGCGGCCTTCCTCGGCACCCATGCGGACAGCTATGCGGGCTCAGCAACGTATCTGGAACAGCCCACGGCAGTCTCTGATGGACGCGTGGTGACAGCGGCGGGCACTGCGCCCGTCAGCTTTGCCGCCGAGGTCATGGCTGCGCTGGATGTACCGGCCGAAACGGTGCATCAGCTGAAATCAATGCTGGGCGGCGAGCATCGCCCGGGGCATCGTGATGCGGCCTAGCGCCCCCGCCGCGCGTCAGCGCGGCGCTGGGCCCAACGGGGGAGGGGGCATTTCAATGCAACCGACACGGGCGGGAGCCTCCCCGCCGCGGCGCTGTGGCAGACCACCGGCACGGTATGGATCAGAGAGAGACCATCGCCCAGGCGGCAGTCATGCCGATGTATGTCAGATGATGCAGCAGCTGATCGGTGCCCATGGCACGCCAGAACGCGCCCTGGGTCGGGTCCAGCTTGTTACACTCGGTATGATGCGCCTTCCAGTAGTCGATGTTGAAATGGATCAGCCATTCTGCGGCGCAGATCACCGCAATGAACCAGGGCGGGCTGCCGACGATGAACAGGACCACCACCGAGGCCATCGCATGCACGCCTGCATGCTGGGCGCGACCGGGATGAAAATACTGACAGCGGCCTGATAGCATCTTTTTGGTCTGCAGGTAGAAGTCGGCAAACATATGCTTGACCTCGAACAGGCAGATCAGCAGCAGGACGATACCGACATTCTCTGGCAAAACAGATGTTCCTCTTGCAGTTGCAACGTGCGGCGGGCAGGTCACTCGCGGACCTTACGGTGTTTTCTCTATATCGCAAATATCGCATTGGATTGTCTGTGACATAGCTCACAGACGTAACAGGGCCAGCTTTCTAGGCTGCGCCCACGTCATGTCTGCGTCATTGCCTGAGAAGGGCAAACCGCGCTAATCATGGGGAAATCACGTCAATTTCCTTGTTAAACCACGCGGGCCGGTGCCCAGCCGCAAGATCTTCGGAGTCCTTCCCATAGAACGCACGCTTTTCCAATTCATCTGGAAGTACTCCAAGCGTGACCAGCTGATTCTCCTGCTGGTCACCGCCTGCCTGTTTCCGCTGCTCTATCTGACGCTGGAGCTGCCCAAGCGCATCATCAATGACGCCATCGGCGCCCAGTCCTCCACCGTCGAGGTTTGGGGGCAGCAGTTCGACCAGCTCACCTATCTGTGGATCCTATGCGGGGCCTTCTTGCTGGCGGTGCTGGCGCATGGCCTGACCAAGATGCGCATCAACACCATGAAGGGGGTGCTGGCCGAACGCATGTTGCGCCGTTTCCGCTACAGCCTGATCGCCCGTGTCCTGCGATTCCCGCAGCCCTATTTCGAGCGCACCAGCCAGGGCGAGCTTGTCTCGATGATCACCTCCGAATCCGAGCCCATGGGCGGGCTGATGGGAGATGCGGTCAGCCAACCGGTGCTGCAGGCGGGTCAGATGCTGACCATCCTCTATTTCCTGTTTGTCCAAAACCTGTGGTTCGGGCTGGCGGCGGTGGCGCTGATCCCGCTGCAGGGCTGGCTGATCCCAATGCTGCAGCGGCGCATCAACCTGCTCAACAAAAAGCGCATCCAGCAGGTGCGTGCATTGGCCTCCGAGATTGGCGAAAGCGCGGCGGGGGCATCGACCCTGCGCGTCAACGGCGGCTGGCGCTACCGCATGGCGCGGGTGACGGATCGGCTGGGGCATCTCTACGAGATCCGTTTCGACATCTACCAGAAGAAATTCTTCATGAAGTTCCTCAACAACTTCATCACCCAGCTGACGCCGTTCTTCTTCTATGCGGTGGGCGGTTATCTGGTGCTGGAGGGCAAGGTCTCGCTCGGCGCGCTGGTGGCGGCGCTGGCGGCCTACAAGGATCTGGCCTCGCCGTGGAAGGAACTGCTGACCTATTACAACCAGACCCAGGACATGGGGCTGCGCTGGGAGGTGATCCTGGAGCGGTTCGCGCCGCCGGACATGGTGGACGAACGCCTGATGCAGGGCGAGCCGGAGGAGCTGCCGCATCTGGCCGGCGACATCGTACTGGACGGCGTCAGCGTGCGCGACGCCGACGGCAATCTGGTGCTGGAGGAACTCTCCGCGACCTTCCCCAAGGGCGAGCTGATCGGCATTGCCGCCCCGTCGGAAGAGGACCGCCGCGCCCTGGCCGAAGTGCTGACCCGCGAGGTGCTGCCCGCCTCCGGCACGGTGACGCTGGCGGGGTACGGCATTCGCGACCTGCACCAGATGGTGCTTGCCACTCGTATCGGGCATGCGACTTCGCGTCCGGCGCTGTTTCAGGGGTCTTTCGGGGAAAACGTATTGATGCCGCTGCGCATCCGGCCACTGGAAGATCCCACCGATCCGCGGGCGCAGCGCGACGCGATCCGGGCGGGCAACAGCGCCGATCCGTTTGGGGTGAACTGGGTCGATCCGACGATCGCCGGTTTTGAAAAGGCTGAGGAGCTGCGCGACTGGTGGCTGCGCATCGTCGAGGGCATTGGTTCGGACACCGCGCTTCTGCGGCGCGGCATGGATCAGGTTTTTGTGAGCAGTGAGCATCCACAACTGGCCAATGCGCTGGTCAAACTGCGCCCAAAGGTGCAGCAGGCCCTGATGGACGCCGGGCTGGATGCCTTTGCCCATTTCAACAACCGTGAATATTACAACCCGACGCTGCCGGTGGTGGAAAACCTGCTTTATGCGACGCGCTCTGTGCCCATCACCTTTGAACTGCTGCGCGACCAACATGACTTTTTGCAGACCGTGCGCCGCATTGGACTCGACACCGATCTCGTCAACCTGGCGCAGGACGTGCTGGAGATGCTCCGGCAGATCTTCGGCATGGATGGTACGGTGCATCCCCTCTTCCGCAAGCTGGGGCTGGAAGCATCGGATTATGAGGCGGCATTGCAGCTGTTGCAGAAGGTGAAATCCAAGGGCGCGGAGGCGCTTGACCCGGAAGAGCTGGCGCAGATGATGATCGTGCCTTTCTCGATCTCTGCCGAGGCGCTGGGACCGGCCTTCAGTACCGAGATCGAGGATCGCATCCTGTCCTTGCGTGACAGTCATGGGCGTGAATTGCTGGACACGCTTGATGACATCTTCGTGCCGCTCAGCAAGAGCGAATTTGCCCCCGGTTTCACGGTGTTGGAGAATGCCATCTTCGGCAAGATTTCCGACAGCGCCGGGGCGCGCGTCGAGGATCTGCGGCGCGCTGTCGCCGAGGTGATCGACAAGGCAGGCGTGCGCGAAATGGTGGTGGAGCTGATCTTCGAGCTGCCGGTCTCCGTTGGCGGCCAGGGGTTGGGGCAGAGCTTTGCCGAGCCGCTGGCCTTCTGCCGGGCCTCAATCAAACGCCCGGACATCCTGATCCTCGACAGTGCCTTGGCCAGCTTTGATCGCGACACCCGCCGGGCGATGCAGGACAACCTGCGGGACCTGCTGCCGGACACCACGCTGATTTTCCTCGAACCTGCCTTTCGCGACCCCGACCGGTTCGATCACTACTTCGAGATGCGCCAAGGCCGCCTGAAGGACGAACGTGCCGATGTGCGTGAGGCTGTCGATGAGGACAGCGCCGCGGCGGCGGACCTGTCGCGCAAGTTGCGCGCCTTGGAGAGCACCGAACTGTTCTCCGGTCTCAATCGTCGTCAGCTGCGCCTGCTGGCCTTTGGGGCGCGTTGGTTCGAGGCCACGCCGGGCACGGCAGTTTTCCACAAGGATGATGCGGCCACCGACGGCGCTTATATGATCATCGAAGGGGAGGCGGGGCTCTACCTGCCGGCCGAAGACGAGGGCGCGGAGGGGCAACTGATTGCCAAGGTCGGCCCCGGCCGCCTGGTGGGCGAGCTGGGCCTGATCCGCAAGGAACCCCGCGCCCTGTCGATGATCGCCGAAAGCGACCTCACCTGCCTGCGGATCGGTGAGGAGGAATTCCTCGCGGTGGTGGAGAACGACGCCAACACGGCCTTCAAGCTGCTGCAGGTGGTTGCGGGCTACGTTTCCAGTTAGCCTGCAGGCAGGTGATCTGCCGATCCGACCGCGCCCGATGGTGCGGCGGATCGGCGCGATATTTTCAGGGAGAGAGCATATGAAATTGTTTCGGTACCGCACGGCGGACGGGGTGAAGCCGGGTCTGATGGATGAGTCGGGCGTGGCGCGGGATCTGTCGATCCACGTGGGAGATGTGACGCCGGAGACGCTGAACCCGTCGGTGTTGGCCGGGATCCGGGCGCTGGATGCCAGCGCCTTGCCGGAGCTGTCGGGCGAGATTGACTACGCCCCCTGCATCGGTTCGGTGGGCAAGTTCCTCTGCATCGGACTCAACTATTCCGATCATGCGGAAGAGGTGGGTGCAACCGCCCCCGAACACCCCATTCTTTTCATGAAAGCAAATTCATGCATCGTCGGGCCGAATGACGAGATCCGCATTCCAAGGGGGTCGACCAAGACAGACTGGGAAGTCGAGCTGGGCGTTGTGATCGGAACTGCGGCGAAATACGTCACTGTGGAAAGCGCGCTCGATCATGTTGCGGGGTACTGCGTCGTCAATGATGTCTCAGAGCGGGATTTTCAGATGCAGCTGACCGGACAATGGACCAAGGGCAAGAGCTGCGACACTTTTGGCCCGATCGGGCCGTGGCTGGTGACGGCTGATGAGGTGGCTGATCCGCAGGCGTTGGCTCTGTCCTGTGACGTGAATGGACAGCGGATGCAGACCGGAAACACCGACAAGATGATATTTTCGGTGGCCGAGGTCATCAGCCACCTGAGCCAGCTGATGACGCTCCACCCGGGCGATGTGATCGCAACGGGCACGCCTCCGGGTGTCGGGATGGGGCAAAAGCCCAATGCCATCTTCCTGCGCGATGGTGACGTGATAGAACTTGAAATTCAAGGGCTTGGGCGTCAGCGACAGCCTGTGCGCGCGGACGACTGATCGCAGAAGAAGGCGAGACCCGGTCGGTGTTTTCCGGGTCTCAGCGGCAATAGATTTCGTGCAGGCTCTCGAGGATTTTGGTCGCCGGTCCGTCGGCCAGCGAATAATAAACTGTCTTTCCAGAACGGCGTGCCACCACCAGGCGGTCTTCGCGCAGGCGTGACAACAACTGGCTCACGGCGGCCTGCCGTTTATCCAGCAGCTCTTCGAGGGCGCCGACCGAGAGTTCCTTTTCCCCGGCCAGATAGCACAGGATCATCAACCTCCCCTCATGCGCCAGGGCTTTCAGCAGTGCTGAGGCTTCCGATGCGTTATCCGCCATGGAGGCTACAGGCATGTCCAGTGTGTCAGTCATCATATAGGGTCTTCTTTCGCAGCCGTCTGGATTCCTGGGGAGCAGGAAGGAATGCATCAGAACAATCACTGACGCTTAATAGAGTAAGGCCACGGATCTCCGTGGCCTCGCAAGAGTTTCGATAAAAATTTATTCTTTTTAGCAAACCTTTGCTTACGCTTTTCTTCTCGCCCTCACTTTATATAGGGAGGCGGTTGGTGTGTTTTCAACCCTTGGCAGGTGGTGCGCCGCCCTCAAATGCATTGCCGTTCGCGTAATCACAGGGCGCTTCCTGCATGTTCAGATGCAGGTCATCCCCGGTGAAGGGGTGGGCGCGGGCCAGGTCCTCGTCGACGTCAATACCCAGGCCCGGCGCGTTGGGTGGGGTGATATAGCCGCCCTCGACTGTGATGCTGCTCTTGATGAGCGCGCTGTGGAATGGGGTCTCGATACATTCGGCCATGAGGATGTTGGGGATCGAGGCGGCGAACTGGATGTTGGCGGCCCATTCAACCGGTCCGGCGTAAAGATGGGGCGCCATCTGCGCGTTGAAGACCTCCGCCATGGCGGCGACCTTCTTCATTTCCCAGATGCCACCGGCCCGACCCAAGGCGGGTTGCAGGATCTCCGCGGCACCCGCGCGCAGGATGGCGCCAAATTCCGCCTTCGTCGCGAGCCGCTCTCCGGTGGCCACCGGGATGCGCACGCCACGGGCGACACGGGCCATGTCCTCGACCATGTCGGGAGGCGTGGGCTCTTCGAACCACAGGGGGCTGTAGGGCTCCAGGGCCTGGCCGAGGCGGATGGCACCGGCGGTGTTGAACTGGCCGTGGGTGCCAAACAGCAGGTCGGCGCGGTCTCCGACTGCCGCGCGGATGGCCTTGCAGAAGGCAACCGACTGGGAGATGTCGGACATTGCGGGCATATGGCCGCCGCGGATGGTATAGGGACCGGCGGGGTCGAATTTCACTGCCGTATAGCCGCGCGCGACCGCATCGGCGGCGGATTCTGCAGCCATCTCGGGCGAGGTCCAAAAGGCGCTGATGTCATGCTCGGGCAGCGGGTAGAGGTAGGTATAGGCGCGGATGCGATCGTTCATGCGGCCGCCGAGGAGCGCATGCACCGGGCGGTCCCGCTGCTTGCCGAGGATGTCCCAGCAGGCGATTTCCAGCCCCGAAAACGCGCCTATGACGGTGGGGTCGGGGCGCTGGGTGAAGCCTGAGGAATAGGCACGGCGGAACATCAGCTCGATGTTTTCCGGGTTTTCGCCCTGCATGTGGCGGCCAAAGACATCTTCGATCACGGCGGTCATGGCCTTGGGCCCGATGGTGGACGCGTAGCATTCGCCCCAGCCGGTGATGCCGGTGTCGGTGGTGACTTTGACGAGGATCCAGTAGCGCCCGCCCCAGCCGGGGGCCGGGGGCGCGGTGATGATGATGTCGAGGTCCTGGAGTTTCATGTCTCTCGGTCCTTTGAGGCTTGGCAATCGGGTGGAGGGGGAGCGCGCGCCGGGGCCATCGAGGCCCCGGCGCGCGCGGGTCCGGGCCAACGGGCCCGGATCCCGGCGTTCTGGTGCTGGTCTCAGCGGTTGAACAGGATCACATTGCGTTTGGCGCTGCCGGTCTTGGTGTCGGCGATGGCCTCGTTGATCTCCTCCAGCGACCAGCGGCCGGAGATCAGCTCGTCAAGTTTCAGACGGCCCTGCTGGTAGAGGTCGACGATCCAGGGCACATCGCGCTGGATCACCACATCGCCCATCTTGGAGCCCTGCAGTCCCTGACCAAGGGCGGCCATGACCACAGGTTCATACTGCGCGGTCTGCCCGGAATGCGGCATGCCGATCATCACCGCGCGTCCACCAGGGCCAAGGTAGCGCGGCGCCTGGTCATAGGCGGGGATGGCGCCGACGGTGATCAGCACCACATCGGCGCCCTTTCCGCCAAGCGCCTTGTATGCGCCGCGCCAGGGTTTGGCCTCGGTCGCCAGCACCCCGTGAGTGGCGCCAAATTCGCGCGCAATTTCCAGCTTCTCCGGGCTCATGTCCACGGCCACAATGCGGCGGGCACCTGCGATGCGCGCGCCCTGAATGGCGTTGAGACCAACACCGCCGGCACCAATCACCACCACGTCCTCGCCGGCGCGCAGCTTGGCGGCGTTCACCGCGCCGCCGATGCCGGTGATGACGCCGCAGGAGATCAGCGCTGCCACCTCCTTGGGCAAATCGGCAGGGATCTTGACGATCTGGCGGGCGCTGACCACCACCTTTTCGGCAAAGGCGCCGCATGCCATGGCCTGAAGCAGGGGCTGGCCCGCTGCGGTGGACAGCGGCCCATCAAGACCATCATAGGGCGTGGTGCAACTCACTGGCTGGCCACCGGCGCAGGTGGGGCAGCTGCCGCAGGCGCGGATCAGCGTGACGATGACGTCATCGCCGTGGTCGAACCCTTCCACACCAGCGCCGATAGCGGAGATGCGCCCGGCGGCCTCGTGCCCGTAGACGGCGGGCAGGTGGCCACCCCAGGCGCCTTCGGCAAAGGAGATATCGCTGTGGCAGATGGCAACCGCGTCCAGGGTGACTTCAACCTCGCCCTGTCCGGGAGGCGCGATCTGAATGTCATCGAGTGTCAGTGGTGCACCAAATGTGTGGCACACGGCGGCTTTGATGGTTTTCATGGTCGGTCTCCCCGTCGTTCTTGTTCAGGGTGACGTTGCCCACTGGGCACTGCAATGTGGAAAGCGGCGCGGATCTGTCGGTTTTACGCCACGGCATGTCAGGAGAGTGCAGCGGTGATGCATCGGGATTGCCGCCTTGGACACTCCGCCGGCTGTCTGTTGGGTGCCGGTTGCGGGGTGTGGCGTGACGGCGCTATCGGGTGAACGGAAGGGCAATTTGGTCGACCAGTTCTGCCAGTGGACCGGGCTGCGACAGGAATGGCGAATGCGAACTTTCGAGCATATGTACATCCTTCTGCGGCCAGTCGGCGCACATGCTGCTCTGATATTCCGGCGGGATGGTGCGGTCCTGAGTACAGCGGATATAGGCCTTGGGCAGCTCCGCCCAGGCCGACGGCACGGTAAGCGGCGTGGCCTGTGGCGGGATCGGCTGCGCGCAGAGGTGTTCCAGCGCGAAGGAGACCGCTTCGGGCGGGCAGTCGTGATAGAACAGCTCCGGCGCGGCGTTCGGGCGGATCGTGTAACTGTGGCCGTCGTCCGATTTCACGGCGGCATCGCCGATGGTCTGGCGTGGACCCGCCTTGCGCATGTCGATCAGGGAGAGGCCGGAGACTGGCACATAGGCGCAGAGGTAAATCAGGGCGCGCGGACGTGCGTATGCCACAGCGCCGGTGATCGGAAAGCCGGCCCAGGAATGGCCGAGGACAATGGTCTCGGGCGTGATGTGATCTGCGACGGCCCGGCAGGTCTCATCAAGCGTCACGGTTTCAGGCGCGCGGTCATCGCGGTGGCCGGGGAGGTCTATGGCGCGCACAAAATGACCACGGGCGGCCAGCGCCGGGGTCAGGTCGCGCCAGCACCATGCTCCGTGACAGGAGCCGTGAACGAGAAGGATATCAGCCAATGTGTCCAACCTCTTGCAGGAATTGAGTGAGCCGCGCGCCGTAGGCTTCGGGCTGGTCGATGGGGGGCACGTGGCCGCTGCGCCGCATCAGCGCAAACTGCGCGCCGGGGATCAGGTCGATGGTTTCACGCACCAGATCGGGCGGGGTAGAGCCATCCTCTGACCCGGCGATGCCAAGCGTGGGCAGGCGGAGGCCGGAGGTGGGCGTGTAGAAATCGGTGCCCGCCACCGCGGCGCAGCAGCCAAGGTAGCCTTCGACACTGGTGCCTTCGACGATCGCCTCCGTCGGGGCATGGGCACCGGACTTCAGATAGGCGCGGGGAAACCAGCGCTGCATGGTTTCGGCGCCGATGGCGGCAAGGCCATCGGCGCGGATCGCCGCCATCCGGCGCTGCCAGATCTCCGGCGTGCCGATCTTGGCGGCGGTGTTGGACAACACCAGCGCGCGGATCAGGTCGAGCCGTTTCACCGCCAGTCCCTGCGCAATCATGCCGCCGATGGACAGGCCGACAAACAGGCTGTCGCGGATCTCGCAGAACTCCATCAGCCGTTCCGCGTCGCGCACCAAAGCGCCCATCGAATAGGGGCCCTCGGGCACCGAAGACCCGCCATGGCCGCGCAGGTCGAACGTCAGAATACGCAAGCCGTCGGGCAGCGTCGGGATCACCCGGTCCCAGATGCGCTGGTCGGTGCCAAGCGCATGCACAAGGACCACGGGCGGCGCCTTGGCAGGGCCATGCAGGGTGTAGTTCA
The DNA here is from genome assembly GCF_032924845.1 of Tritonibacter scottomollicae. Classification (NCBI taxonomy): domain Bacteria; kingdom Pseudomonadati; phylum Pseudomonadota; class Alphaproteobacteria; order Rhodobacterales; family Paracoccaceae; genus Tritonibacter; species Tritonibacter scottomollicae. The sequence continues at coordinate 2,441,105 of NZ_CP136704.1, read as the reverse complement.
ACTGGACATCGCCAAGGTCTGCGAGGGGCATGGGCGGGCTCTTGCTATCTGTTGCCGCGCGACCATAGACAGATGCGTCGCGAGAGGCCAGCGATGGGAGAGGCGAAGGGGGCTTCCCCTTCGCGCTCACCGGAATGTTGCCGGTTGAAGGACCACTCAGGAGAAGCGGCTGAGTGCCTCGACAAAGGTATCCCGGTCCACATTGCCGCCGGTGGCAACAGCGATCATCGCATCGCCTTCGATCTGGTCGCCATGGAACAGCGCGGCGGCGAGGGCGGCAGCACCACCGGGTTCCAGCACGATCTTCAGCCGTTGGAAGGCAAGCGCCATGGCGTGCTGGGCTTCGGTGTCGGTGATGGTGAGGCCGGGCCCGCAAAGGCGCGACAGGATCGGCCAGGTGATCTCGCCCGGGGCCAGGGTCAGGATGGCGTCGCAGATGGAGCCAGTGGGGGCGGCGTTGCTCTCGATCCGGCCCGAGGCCTGCGAACGTGCCACATCGTCGAAGCCTTCTGGCTCTGCCGGGCGCACACGCAGCCCCGGCGCACGGTCCTGCAGGGCCAGCGCGATGCCCGAGGTCAGTCCGCCACCGCCGCAGCAGACCAGTACATCGCCTTGGGTGACGCCCTGTTCGGCGGCCTGTTCGGCGATCTCCAGCCCGGTGGTGCCCTGGCCCGCGATCACTTCCGGCTCGTCATAGGGTTTGATGAGGGTGAGGCCGCGGCTCTCGACCAGCGGCGCGGCGGCGGCTTCGCGGCTTTCTCCAGCTGCGCGATCATAGAGCACCACTTCGGCACCCAGGGCGCGGGTGTTGTCGATCTTGAGCCGGGGCGCATCAGCGGGCATCACGATCACCGAAGGCGCGCCATGGGCCTTGGCCGCCGCGGCGACACCCTGCGCGTGGTTGCCCGAGGAATAGGCGATGACGCCGCGTTTGCGCAGGTCGGGGTCCAGAGCCGACAGCGCCGCCCAGCCGCCGCGGAACTTGAACGATCCGGTGTGCTGCAGGCATTCGGCCTTCACGAACAGGCGCCGACCGGCGATCTCGTCAAGGAAGGGCGAGGAGAGGAGCGGCGTGCGGCGGGCGTGGCCCTTGAGGCGCGCGGCGGCGGCCTCGATCATGGCGAGCGTGGTCATTGGGCGTCTTTCAATACATCGTGGATGAGGGCGAGGGCGGCCGGTTCGTCAAGGAAGGGGATATGGCCGCGATCCGGCAGTTCCACGGCGCGCAGGGCGGGCAGGCGGCGCTGCATCTCGGCATAGGTCTCTGCCGACAGGATATCGGAGTGTGCCCCCCGGATGACCCCGGCGGGCAGCCCGTCGAGGGCGGCAAACCACGGCCAGAGGCTGGGTTTCTCCTCCATCTCGGCCAGGGCAGCAGCCTGGGCCAGCATGGCATCGCGCAGGCGGGCGTCATAGCGTAGCTCCAGCCCGTCCGGCGTCTCTTTGTAGAAAGTCTGCGCCTCTTCCAGCCAGCGTTGCGACGGAACGCCGGGGAAGGCTGGCGCCATCACGGCCTCCAGCGTCTGGGCGGCCTCGGCATGGGTTTTCGCGGAAGGGCGGCGACCGAGGTAGTCGAAGATGCGGCCCAGACCCTCCTCGGCGATATCGGGGCCAACGTCGTTGAGGATCACCGCCGACAACCGGTCGCGGGCGGTACCGGTTATCGCCATCGCCACCAGCCCGCCGCGCGAGGTGCCAAGCAGGGCCGCGCGAGCCAGCCCGAGGTGGTCCATCAAGGCGATCACATCCCCGGCCTCGGTCAGGATGTTGTAGCTGGACGGATCTTCGGCATAATCCGACCGCCCGCGCCCACGCAGGTCCAGCAGGATGACGTGATAGGCAGAGAGATGCGGCAGCGCATAACGGAAATCCTGCCCGTCGCGGGTCAGGCCGGGCAGGCAGATCAGCGGCAGCCCGTGGCGATTGCCGTGGGTCTCATAGTAGAGCGACAGCCCATCTGGGGTGGTGAAACGGCTCATGAAGATGTCTTTCTCAGGTGGTGTAGCGGGCAGTGCATCAGGCGGTGGCGGCGATGTCCGGGATCGGGGTCAGGTCGCTCAGGACATGCGCCGGGCGCCAGGGCAGGCGGTCCACCGGCTCATCCGCGCGATTGACCCATGCGGTGGTGAAGCCATAGCCGGTGGCGCAGCCCGCGTCCCAGCTGTTGGAGGAGACAAACAGCACCTCGGGCCGTTCATCGCCAAATCGCTGGCCGACCAGATCATAGACGGCCGCCGCGGGTTTGAAGATGCCGACGCTTTCGACCGAGAGCACATCATCGAGCATGTCGCCAAGCCCGGCGGAGTCCACAGCCCCGGCCAGCATCTGCGGCGACCCGTTCGACAGGATGGCGGTCTGATAGCCCGCGTCCTTGAGCGCGCGTAGCATCGCGGGCACCTCCGGGTAGGCGGCAAGTTCCCAGTAAAGGTCCAGCAGCCGTTGGCGCAGGGCGGGCTGAGCATCAAGACCGGCGGCCTCCAGCGACCAGTCAAGGCCGTCCTGCGTGACCTGCCAGAAATCCGTATGCGCCTCGGTGACGGCGCGCAGCCAAGTATATTGCAGCTGTTTCAGCCGCCAGGTTCGTGCCAGTGTCGCCCAATTGTCCGAAAGCTGCGGGAATTCCGGCTCTGCTGCGGCCTGTCGGGCGGCGGCGGCGACGTCGAACAGCGTGCCATAGGCGTCGAAAATGCAGGTCTTGATCGTCATTTGGAAGGCCTCCGTGTTGGCAGCGAAACTGCCACAAGCGGGGCCGGGTTCAATGGGCTAAATTGTGTTGGTACGGGTTTACTCTGCTGCCATGAGCGTTAGGGTGGCCTCTTATCATTCGGGCCCTCGGCCCAAAAACACACCTGAGAACCCGAAAGGGGGTCATCATGACCGCGGTAAAAAATGGCGACACGGTTCGCATCCACTACACCGGAAAGCTGACAGACGGTACCGTCTTTGACAGTTCCGAAGGGCGTGATCCGCTCGAATTCACTGTTGGCGCCGGCCATGTCATCAAGGGCATGGATGATGGCATGCTGGAGATGGCCGAGGGCGATTCAAAGACGCTGGAGATCGCTTGCGAGGACGCCTACGGGCCGATCAACCCCTCTGCCCGTCAGGCCGTGCCCCGCGAGGGCATCCCGGAGGACATTCCGCTGGAAATCGGCACCATGCTGCAGATGCAGACCCCCGAGGGTCAGGTGCTGCCGGTGACCGTGGTCGAAGTGGACGAGACCAATGTGACGCTTGATGCCAACCACCGTCTGGCGGGCCAGGATCTGGTCTTTGACGTGGAGCTGGTGGCGATCGCCTGAGGGCGGACCACGGCTGAAAACGCGGGCCGGCGGGGGAGATCTCCCGCCCGCTCGCAGACGCGAATACGCGTCCCTCCCGGTTGGGCCGGGCGCCGCGCCTGCGGCGCGGCGCGGTCCGTTGCGCCAGTGTTGGGGCCCTTAGGGGGCCAAACTGTCATGTGATCGGGGCATCAAAACCACCCAAAACTTGTCTAAATTGCGCGACGCATTTTCGAGGCGACCCGAGGCGTCTTCATCTGGTGTTCATTTCTCCCGGCGACGCTTGCGCCAGCCCTGCTGCATCTTTGGGGCGGTGGGTGGAAAAGTTAAAACCGGAGTTTTAAAATATGCGTAATCTGCTTCTCAGCACTGTTCTGACCATGGGTGCCACCATGGCGCAAGCTACTGAATATTTGAATGTTTTCACTTGGGATGGATATGTTCAGCCGGATGAGGTTGCCGCCGTCAACGACATCCTTGCGTCCGAAGGCTATGATATTGAGGTTCGCGTGCTGGACACTCTGGCCGAAGGTCCGGAGCAGATGTTTGACGTGATCCGTTCAGGCGATGTGGATGTCTCTTTCCTGACGCTGAACTACATCAACATGGAAGGCTTTCCGTTCTCCAACCTGCTGCAGCCGATCGACACGTCCTCGCCCCGTCTGAGCAATGCCGAGGCACTTCTGCCGGAGCTGAGTGCGATCCCGATGGGCATGTCCGACGCCGGTCCGCTGTACCTGCCGTTTGGCGGTGGCTCCTACGGGATCTGGGCCAATGACGACGTGGTTGCAGAGCATCCGACCTCGGTTGCGGATCTGCTGAAGCCCGAGTGGAAAGGGCAGATCTCGCTGACCTCCGGCCAGGTGCAGCCGAATGTGGCATTGGCGTTGATGTCCATGGGGCAGTCGCCCTTTGCGGTGCAGGATGCCTCCGGTGACCGCAAGAAAATGGCGGCGCTACAGAAAGCCGATGGTGAGTTGCAGCAGACGATGAACGCGCTGCACGATCAGGTCGGCTTCTTCTGGAGTGCAGGCCCGGAATTCCGCGACGACCTGGCCTTTGTGGCCTCCTACGGTCCCGGTGCAGCGGCTCATGTGGCCTCCGGTGGGAACTGGAGCATCGTGAACTTCGACGAAGGCAACACCGTCTGGCTCGACACCATCAACTTTTCCAAGAAGCTTGAGGGTAAAAAATTGGAAGCGGCCGAGATCTTTGCCAACTACTTCATCGGCAAGGACGTGCAGGAGCGCATCGTGAACGGTCTTGGCATGGTGGCGGCGACCACGCAGGTGGATGCGAATCCGATGCTGGATGACAACCCGGAGTTCTTTGCTGAAGAGCTGTTCTGGCCGCCTTATACCAAGCTGGCCAACAACGTGATGAACATGTTGTCCAAGCGGGCGTCGGAAGCGGGTAGCTGACCGAAACCGCCAGTGTGAAAGCTAGAAGAGAGGGGGGGCGCTGCGGCGCCCCTTTGTCGTGGTCGTGGACAGGGAGGCGAAACGCTGTCGCTAGCAACGTCGTCTGCACGGTGCGGGATGCGGCGGGCCCTGCGCCGACCGTCAGTGCTGCAGCAGCAGTGAGATACTGCGGGCTGCGCGCTGCGCAAAACGGCTTAGATCCGCGGGATCGGTGCCCGCCCGCACCCGCAGACCCAGCGAATGCAGTGTGGCAGCCGCCAGTTCAGCTGCGGACTGACGGGTGTCCTCCGTCGCGTCTGGTGCCAGGTGGTTAAGCAGGCGACGGAACTGAGCGTCAGTCTGCGTGACCCGCTGCATCAGTCGGCTGCGGATCTCCGCATGCAGGGGGGCGGCTGCGACGGCGGTGGAGAACACGAGGCAGCCGCGCGCCTGCTCAAGGGGCTCGTCACGATAGATTGTAAGCATCGCCATGTAGATGGCCCGTAGCGCCTCTTCCGGCGTGGCATCGCGCGGGATCTGCCGTGCCAGATCGCCCTGCACACGGATGACAAAATCATCCATCGCGCGTAGGAACATCGCTTCCTTATTTCCAAAGGCGGCATAGAGGCTGGGGCGCACGAGGCCGGTGGCCTTTGAAAGGTCATCCAGCGAGGTCGCCGCATAGCCCTTCCGCCAGAAGGTCTCCATGATTGTCTGGCGCACCGCACGTTCATCGAACTTACGCGGGCGGCCCCGACCGCGTGTCTGCCCCACCTTGCTCATTCGGGGAAGTCCGCCCCGTGCATCACATCGCAGAAATGCGGCTGGTGAAAGCCTGGCACATGGCGATGGGCCACGTCGGCACCAAAATTATGCATCGCTGTCATGGGCTTGGCTTTGTAGATCCGGGTGAGTGCTTGTTCCATGGCCTTTTTGAAACCGAGACGGGGGTAGGCGTCAAGCACCTGTTCCATCACCTCCGGGGTGATCTGATCATGCGGGATGACGCCCACATCCAGACCTGCGCCGATCTGCACCAGCGCGGCCTCGGGTGATTTTTTCTGCGGGATCGAAAATGTGGTGTGCAGCGCAATCGCGTCCCAGACCCGGTCGATGCGCGATTGTTCGACGTTTTGCGCTGCTAGGAAGGAGGCGGCGGCTTCGGCGGCGTCCACCTCAAACCGGTCATCCGCCATATATTGCTCGGTCAGGCCGAGGTCATGCAGCATGGCGGCGATGTAAAACAGCTCCGGATCATGTTGCATGCCTGTTGCCCGAGCGGTGAGGGCGCCAAAGACAAATGACCGGCTGACGTGGTTGTAGAGAAACGGATCGCTGGCCATCCGCGCCATCTCCTCGGCAGCGGTGCAGAGCGCGGTGTCGGGCGGGGTCACAAGGTCGGTGAGAAGCATCTGAGATATCCTGATTAAGACGGCTTCTCTTTTATTATGCGATTCGGTACAAAATAAAAGAACCCAAGCTCAAGATGACCTGAGGCAAAAAGAAAAGGCGCCCCGAAGGGCGCCTTAACTGTCTGATATGTAATATTAAATCAGATGTGGTCTTGCTGCGGCATGCCGAGGATATGAAAGCCGCCATCGACGCGGATGATCTCGCCGGTGGTGTAGGCGCCGGCGTCCGAAGCCAGATAGACCGCTGTGCCACCGACCGCTTCCAGCGTCGCATTGGACCGCAAGGGGGCGTTCTGCTCGGTGTGCTTATAGGTCTTGCGCGCGCCGCCGATGGCGGCACCGGCTAGCGTTTTCATCGGGCCTGGGGAGATCGCATTGACACGGATGCCATCGGGACCGAGGTCGTTGGCCAGATAGCGCGTGGTGCTTTCCAGCGCGGCCTTGGCCACGCCCATCACATTGTAGTTCGGGGTCACCCGGTTCGAGCCGCCATAGGTCAGCGTCAGCATGGTGCCACCGCCGTTTTCCTGCATCATCGGATAGGCACGACGGGCCACCTCGATGAAGGAATAGGCGGAGATATCCATCGAGTTCTTGAAGTTGGCGCGGCTGGTGTTGATGAACCGGCCGGTCAGCTCCGTCTTGTCGGAATAGGCGATGGCGTGAACGATGAAATCGATCGTCGGCCAGCGCGCGCCCAGCTGTTCGAATGCGGTGTCGAGCGACGCATCGTCGGTCACATCCACATCCACCATGAAATCGCTGTCGACCGAGGCCGCCAGCGGCTCCAGACGTTTGCCGAAGGCCTCGCCCTGATAGGTGAAGGCCAGCTCGGCCCCGGCCTCATGCATCGCCTTGGCGATCCCCCAGGCGATGGAGCGGTCATTTGCCACCCCCATGATCAGGCCCCGTTTGCCGGCCAATACTCCTGTCACGTTGTCAATCCTTGTACTTGCTGAGAACCATGGACCCATTGGTGCCGCCAAAGCCGAAGCTGTTGGTCATGACACTGTCGAGCCCTGCGTTTTCAACATATTGGGTCGCCACTTCGCCGTCCTCGATACCCTCTGCGAGGGTTTCGACGTTGATCGAAGGGGTGATGAAATCATTGTCCAGCATCAGGAGGCTGAAGATCGCCTCCAGCGCGCCTGCCGCACCCTGCGCGTGGCCGGTCATCGACTTGGTGGAGGAGATCGGCGGCACCTGACCGGCGCCAAAGACGCGGCGGGCGGCTTCGACCTCGCCCACGTCCCCAACCGGTGTCGAGGTGCCATGCGCGTTGATATAGGAGACCTTGCGACCTTCGGGCAGGGTCTGCAGGGCCAGACGCATCGCGCGCTCGCCGCCCTCGCCAGAGGGGGCCACCATGTCGTGCCCGTCGGAGGTGGCGGCAAAGCCGGTCACTTCGGCATAGATCTTGGCACCACGCGCCAGCGCATGCTCCAGATCCTCCAGCACCACGATGCCGCCACCGCCGGAGATCACAAAACCATCGCGGTCCTGATCGAAAGCGCGGGAGGCTTTTTCCGGCGTGTCGTTAAACTTCGAGGACATCGCGCCCATGGCGTCGAACAGGCAGGACAGGGTCCAGTCCAGTTCCTCGCCGCCACCGGCGAACATCACGTCCTGCTTGCCCATCATGATCTGCTCTGCGGCATTGCCGATGCAGTGCAGCGAGGTGGAGCAGGCAGAGGTGATCGAATAGTTGATGCCCTTGATCTTGAACGCGGTCGCCAGGTTGGCGGAGATCGTCGAGGACATGCATTTCGGCACCGCGAAGGGGCCGATGCGCTTGGTGGCGCCGGTCTTCAGCACGGTCTGATGCGCGGTCAGCATCGAGGAGGTGGACGGCCCGCCGGAGCCTGCGATCAAGCCGGTGCGTTCGTTCACCACCTGATCCTCGCCCAGACCGGAATCGGCAATCGCCTGTTGCATGGCGATATGCGCATAGGCGGCGCCGGGGCCCATGAAGCGCAGGGTGCGCTTGTCCACGTGTTCGGCGGGGTTGATTTTCAGCGTGCCTGCAATCTGGCTGCGGAACCCATGTTCCGCCATCTCTTCGCTGGCGGTGATGCCGGACTTGCCGGCCTTCAAGGAGGCAATGACCTCTTCGGCAGTGTTCCCGATGGAAGAGACGACTCCCAGACCGGTGACGACGACGCGACGCATGATGCGTACTCCTGTGTACTCGTGTGAAAGGGGGCTGGCCCCGTTCCTGTGCCCGTGTTCCTGTCGTGGCGACCCGCGGTGCGGATCAGCTCTCGGAGAGGGCCACTTTCATGTCCTTGACCTGATAGATCACCTCACCATCCGCTTCCACGATCCCGTCTGCGACGCCCATGGTCAAGCGGCGGGTTTGCAGGGCTTTGGTGAAATTGATGCGATAGGTCAGCATTTTACGCTCCGGGCGCACCATGCCGGTCAGTTTGACCTCGCCAACGCCAAGCGCATAGCCACGCCCCTGCCAGCCGCGCCAGCCCAGGTTGAAGCCGGTGAGCTGCCACAGGCCATCAAGGCCGAGGCAGCCGGGCATGATCGGGTTGCCGGGGAAATGGCACTCGAAGAACCACAGGTCCGGGGTGATGTCGAATTCCGCGATGATATGGCCCTTGCCATGCTCACCGCCGTCGCTGCTCACCTCGGTGATGCGGTCCATCATCAGCATCGGGGGCGCCGGCAACTGTGCATTGCCGGGTCCAAACAGCTCGCCTCTTGCGCATTTGAGCAGGTCTTCCTTGTCAAAGCTGCTGGGATATTGGGCCATGTGCGGGGCAACTCCTGCCTGTGGGTCTCAAAATAGGTTCAACGACCCCATTAGCACCGCGTTTACATGTCCTGCAAGGGCAGCGCGATGCTGCATGTGCGAGGGTGAGGTGAGGTTTTATCCGGTCTGTGCCGGAAGAACGGGCGGCTGTCTTTGCAAATCGGATTGAAAACGGGCAGTATTCTGCCATATAGAACGCCAGTGGATGTGAACAGTAGGAAGGTGATCATGACGCCGACCCATGAAGAGAACGCCAACAAGTGGCTGATGGAGGCGGGCCTGCGCCCGACCCGCCAGCGCGTGACGCTGGCCTCTCTGCTGGTGGGCGATGGCCAGCACCGTCACGTCACCGCTGAGAGCCTGTTTGATGCCGCCAAGGACGATGGTGCAGCCGTGTCACTGGCGACGGTCTACAACACGCTGCGTGCCTTTTGCGAGGCGGGCGTGCTGCAGGAGATCACCGTTGATGGCTCCAAGAGCTACTTCGACACCAATGTGCATGACCACCCCCACTACTACTGGGAAGGCGAGGGCCGCGTCAGCGATGCCCCGTCCGAGGAGCTGGTGATCCAGTCCCTGCCGCAGCCGCCCGAAGGGATGGAGATCGCCTCGGTCGATGTAGTCATCCGTCTGCGTAAGAAGTAAGCACCTCAACTTTCTGAAGAATTTCCTGTCAGAGCCGAGGTGAGCGCCGTCATGGCCTGTGCGGTGGGCGAGCCGTCCGCCGGTGTCGCATGGCAGGTCAGCACCACTGGTTCCCGGGCATGGGTATCGCGGATCGGACGCGCGACGAGCGGCATGCCGTCGTAGGTGAGGTCGCCGGGCGGAAGGCTGTAGGCCAGTCCGATCCCTTCGCCTCGGGCCGCCAGACTGCGCAGCAGCTCCAGCGATGCGGCCCGATGCGCCACCTCCGGCACCAGTCCCAGTGCTTTGAACAGCCGCATCATATGGGCGATCGACAGGCCCTCACGCGACAGGATCAGCGGCGCCCGGGCCAGTTCGGCAAGGCTGATATCCTCCTGCGCGGCCAGCGGGTGATCTGGTGGCATCAGCGCCTTAGGTGTGATGTGGTGCAGGTCCTGCCGGGTGAAACTCGAATCAAGTCCGAGGTCATAGGTCAGCGCGAGATCGCAGCTGCCCGCCCTGAGGGCCGTGATCAGATCCTCAAAGTGACCCTCAATGATATCGAGCCGGACCTGCGGCAGAGTGGCGCGCAGGGTGGCGAGGGCGCGTGGCAGCAGGAAGGGCGCAAGGTCGCTGAAACAGCCGATGGTCAGGTGCTGTGCGGCCTGAACGGCGGTGCCTGCGCGCTCCAGCTGGGCCGCCTGCACCAGCAGCGCCTCCGCCCCCGTGACAAAATCGCGCCCCTGCGGTGTCAGTTCCAGCGGCGCGCCCTTGCGGCGCAGGAACAGCACCCGGCCCAGATGCGCTTCGATCCGCGACAGCGCCGCCGACAGTGCCGGCTGGCTGACATGCAGGGCGGTCGCCGCGCCCGACAGACTGCCGTGATGGGCAATGGCGGTGACATATTCATAGTGGCGTAGTGTCAGGTATAACATCAGCGGAATGGTATCTTAGAAAGATATGATTTGAAACTATGTACGCCGCCTGAGACGGTCAGAAGAACAGATAGTCAGAGGGAGTAGGGACATCATGGTACATCCGTTGCTGAGCGAAGATCAGGTCGAGGCCTACCAGCGCGACGGCGTGGTGATGATAAAGGGGCTGTTTCGCGATCAGGTGGAGCTGCTGCGCAAGGGGGTGGCGGCCAATATGGCGGAACCCGGTCCCTATGCCTCCAATAACGACAAGCAGGGCGAAAGCGGTCGTTTCTTCGATGACTACTGCAACTGGACCCGCATTCCGGAGTTTGCCGCCGCCATTGAGGCCTCGCCGGTAGCGGAGGTGGCCGCGGATCTGATGGGTTCGGATCTGGTGCAGATGTTTCACGACCATGTGCTGGTCAAGGAGCCGGGCACCTCGATGGCGACCCCCTGGCATCAGGACGGACCCTATTATTTTGTCGAGGGTCAGCAGACCGTCAGCTTCTGGTCGCCGCTCGACCCGGTGCGGAAGGCGAGCCTGCGCTGCGTGGCCGGATCTCATCACTGGGAGAAGGAAGTGCTGCCCACCCGCTGGGTCTCGCAAGAGGGTTTTTTTGCCGATGAAGGGCAGTACATGGCGGTGCCGGACCCGGACGCGGAGGGCATGCGGGTGATGGAGTGGGAGATGGAGCCCGGCGATGCGGTGGCGTTTCACTTTCGCACCCTGCACGGCGCACGCGGCAATACCTCTGACATGCGCCGCCGGGCGTTCTCTTTGCGGCTGGTGGGGCAGGATGCGCGGTATGTGGAGCGTCCGGGGCCGACCTCGCCGCCGTTTCCGGGCCATGACATGACCCCGGGCCAGCGTCTGCGCGAGGATTGGTTTCCGTTGTTGTTGCAACGCTAGGGACGCGGGGCAGGGGGCGTTGCCCCCTCGGCGCCAGGGCGCCTCACCCCCGAGGTATTTGGGGAAAAGATGAAATTGACAGGCGAGGGGCCTGCACCGTTTTGTTCATAGCTCGGCCGGAGGTCAGTTTCGCGGATGCGGGGTGTTCAGAACCACTGGCCGGGCTCCATCAGGCCGAGGTCGAGGAGCTGGCGCGAGTGCCATTCAAACGGCGTGGAGTTGTGCCATTTGAAGCTCTGGATTTCGAATGTGGAACCGGGGTTGCGCTTCAGCGCCTTGGCGGCGCGAAAGGAGCAGATCGCTGCGGTCAGGTTGTGGTGCCATGGGCAGGCGTAGGTATTGTATTCCTGTTCGTTGAACGTGTGATCGGCGCGCAGCTGCAAGCCTTTCCTGGCGCGAAACAATGCGATGCGGTCGATCTTGCGGCTTGCGTCGGGGATGTGTTCCTCGTGTCGCCAGCGGATGCCGCCGAAGAAATCCAGCTGCCGGTCGCGCGGATCACCGGTAATGGGGTCCTTGCGTCCCTGCGCATAATAGCCGGAGCGATCCAGGCAGGCGTCCTCGATCGAGACCGCGTTGGGGTGGGTCTCCAGATCGCCGGCATAGAGGTCGATCACATAGGTCAGCATCGCATCGCGCCGTTCCTCCGCGTGGAAGGTCAGCATCTCGGTTACTGTGCGCGACTCGCAAAACGGGTAGAAGAGGTATTCGGCGTTATAGCAGTAATAGAGCCAGCAGCCCGGGCTGGCCGCCGCGATCACCCTGTTGACGCCTTCCACTACCGCCTCGGCCGGGCCGCAGTCAAAGGGCACGCGATGCACCCTTTCCGCCACGTCGCCGGGCAGGTCGAAAGCATTGGGCATCAACGCCACTACGGCCTTGAAGCCGCAATCCAGGTGATGACGTAAGCTGGTGCCGATCTCCACCTCATCCTCGACGAAGATTAGCGCCACCGGTCCTTTGGCGAGCACCGATTTGCCGGTCTGCAGGAAATCCTCCAGCGAGGCATAGATCATCGGGCCTGTCCTTCTGCTCCGCCCCGGTTGTGCCCCGGTGCCTTGTCTGGTGTTCGCGGGTAAAATCGGGTAATTGCCCTGCCATTGCAAGCGGCCACAATTCGCGCTATGCGCTGCCGCTGTTCTTTCGCCTTGCTCCCCGTCGCTAGAAGGTAGCCCCGCCATGACCGCGCCCAAGAAGCTCTATATCAAGACCTATGGCTGTCAGATGAACGTCTATGACAGCGAACGCATGTCGGAGGCGCTGGGCGGTCAGGGCTATGTGGAAACGCAATCCCCCGACGACGCGGACATGATCCTGCTGAATACATGCCACATTCGCGAAAAGGCGGCCGAGAAGGTCTATTCCGAGCTGGGCCGCTTCAAGGGGCTGAAGGCCGATAAGCCGGATCTGAAGATCGGAGTGGCGGGCTGTGTCGCCCAAGCCGAAGGCGAGGAAATCATGCGCCGCCAGCCGCTGGTGGATCTGGTAGTTGGTCCGCAGAGCTATCACCGCCTGCCGGAGATGGAAGCCAAGGCGGGTGCGGGTGAAAAGGTGCTCGACACCGATTTCCCCGAGGAAGACAAGTTCGAGCAGCTGAAACGCCGCCCCAAGGCCAAGCGTGGCCCCACCGCATTTCTTACCGTGCAGGAGGGTTGTGACAAATTCTGTGCCTTCTGCGTGGTGCCCTATACCCGCGGTGCCGAGGTGTCCCGCCCGGCTGACCGCATCCTGCGCGAGGCGGAGGATCTGGTGGAACGCGGCGTGCGCGAGATCACCCTGCTTGGGCAGAACGTCAACGCCTATCACGGCGCGGGTGCCGACGGTGACACGACGCTGGCGCAGCTGATCTGGCAGCTTGACAAGATCGACGGGCTGGAGCGCATCCGCTTCACCACCTCGCACCCCAACGACATGATGGATGATCTGATCGAGGCGCATGGCACCTGTGCCAAGCTGATGCCCTATCTGCATCTGCCGGTGCAGGCGGGGTCGGACAAGATCCTGAAGCGGATGAACCGGGCTCATACAGCCGAGAGCTATCTGCGCCTGATCGAGCGCATTCGGGCAGCGCGGCCCGATATCTTGATTTCCGGCGATTTCATCGTCGGCTTTCCCGAAGAGACCGAAGCAGATTTCCAGGCCACGCTCGATCTGGTGGAACAGGTGAAATACGGCACCGCTTATTCGTTCAAATACTCCACCCGTCCGGGCACACCGGCTGCAGAACGTGCGCAGGTGGACCCGAAGGAAGCCGACGACCGGTTGCAGCGGCTGCAGGCCCTGCTGACCCGCCAGCAGCGCGAGGTGCAGGACAGCATGGTGGGCCGCGAGGTTGGCGTGCTGTTCGAAAAGCCCGGGCGCTTTGCAGGTCAGATGGTGGGCAAGTCCGATTATCTGCACGCGGTTCATGTGGCTGACTGCGATGCCGCCGTGGGCGACCTGCGCCGGGTGCGGATCCTGTCCTCCGGGACCAACTCGCTGGCTGGCGAGCTGATCGGCTGAGCGCGATAGCGGCTGCGTAGGCGGACTAGGCGTCTGGTTGATGTGCAGCCCGCGCACAATTCAGGTGTTGAAGGCTGGGACCGCCAGAGCGCTGTGCGACTCGGTGGTGGCGGCTGGGCAGAACTTACTTTCACATTCTGAAGGGCTGGCGGCCTCATTGATCGCGGTGCGTCAGCAATAAGTCGCCAAGTGCGGGACTGTTTCGCATGCGCGCTGTGAACGCCGCGAAATTCCCCATGGAGTGGCCTCATGTTCAGGGAAAATTAGTGTAAATTAGGGACATACATAAGACACGGAAGGTTCAGAAAGGATCATTCCCAAGTGGGCCAATTGAAGGATGCCTGTTGTGTTTAATCGAATATTAAGCAAAGCCTGTGCGCCTCTTGCCTGCGCCGCGACCGTCGTTTCGCTCGCTCTGGCCGCACCCGTTGCCGCGCAAGAGACCGCCCCGCTGCGTGGCGAACGATATGTCCCAACCATCTGGGTTGATCCAGACGGGTGTGAGCACTGGGTCATGGATGATGGTGCCGAGGGCTACATGACCACGCATATGACACCGGACGGTAAACCTGTTTGCCGCCGAGGTCAGCTCTGCGGCATGATGCCGACCGATCAGTTCTTTGCCACCGACGGCAGCGCCATTAATGCCGCAGGGCGCAAGCGCCTTCAGGAGTGGTTTAAGTCCACGATGCCGGGGACCCGTTACTTTGTCGTCGCCGGTCATACCGACAGCCGTGCCTCGGATGAATACAATATGGCCCTCTCCAAGCGTCGCGCCGACGCGGTGGCGCAGGTTGGTCGTTCGGTCGGGGCGCGTATCAGGGACATCCGGGCCTATGGCGAGCGCAGTCCACGCGTTCCCAATCGTGGGGCTGCCAACAGGGCGCAGAATCGCCGAGTCGAAATTTACTGCGTAAGCCGCTGAGGGAGCTGGAGTATGAAGATTATCAAAGGGGTCTCAGTGATCACGCTCGGGCTTGTGCTTGCAGCATGTGGCGATGTGTCTGACAAGACCCGCGATCAGAACTTTTTTGACGGTGGTGATGGCGACCTTGCCGGTCTGACGGCGGGCATATGGGTTGATCCGCAGGGGTGCGAACACTGGATCGTCGATGATGGCGTAGAGGGCTATCTGGATCCGCGCATGACTCCGGACGGCAAGCCGGTCTGCAACAGTGAGTTGCCGCGCAATGTTGCGGTCGGCCCCTTCAAGAGCGGGTCGTTGTTCACCGACCCGATTTGATCCGATTGCTTTGGCAGATGTCCAGGCGGTGCCTCACGGCGCCGCCTTTTTCGTGCTGGGCGGGTCTTTTGCGCGGTGCCTTGCCGGTCCAATGTAGCAGTTGCGTGAAATCCGGCGTTTCCCAGTGGGCTAGCCCTTGCGCGGGCGCGCGCGGAGATGCAGACTGAAGGTGCAATTTGACAACAGGAGAGCCGTTTGGCCACTAGTGTTCTGCCCCCGTCCTCCGAGCACGCCCCAGCACCCGAAGTGCTGCTGGAATTTCCTGACAACCGACTTCTGATAGAGCTGTGCGGCGAGTTCGACCGTCACCTCGCCGAGATCGAGCAACGCCTGGGCGTGCAGATCATCCGGCGCGGCAACCAGCTGATCGTGCATGGCGATCCTGAGCTGTGTCAGCAGGCTGCGGAGTTGCTGTCTTTGCTTTATGAACGCCTGGAGAGCGGGCGTCCGGTTGAGCGGGAAGACATTGATCGCGAGCTGCGTCTGGATCGTTCGGATGAGGAGGCTGCGGCCTCTGGTCCAGACAGCCAGATGGAGATGTTCACCGGCGGCAAGGTGGAGATCAAGACCCGCAAGAAACTGGTCGAGCCACGGACCGACGCGCAGAAGGCCTATGTGAAGAACCTCTATGAAAACGAGATGGCATTCGGCATCGGGCCCGCGGGCACCGGCAAGACCTATCTGGCAGTGGCCGTGGGCGTGTCGATGTTCATCCAGGGCCATGTGGACAAGATCATCCTCTGTCGGCCTGCTGTTGAGGCGGGAGAGCGGCTGGGCTTTTTGCCCGGTACGCAGGAGGAAAAGGTCGATCCCTACATGCAGCCGCTTTACGACGCGCTGAATGATTTCCTTCCGGGCAAGCAGCTGGCCAAGCTGAAGGAAGAAAAGACCATCGAGATCGCGCCGCTGGCCTTCATGCGCGGGCGCACGCTGTCGAATGCCTATGTGGTACTTGATGAAGCGCAGAACGCCACCACCATGCAGATGAAGATGTTCCTGACCCGTCTGGGTGAGGGCTCTCGCATGGTGATCACCGGCGACCGGACTCAGGTCGACCTGCCGCGTGGCGTGCAATCCGGGCTGCAGGATGCCGAACGTTTGCTGGCGCCGATCCCGAAGATATCGTTCAATTATTTCACTGCCAAGGATGTGGTCCGCCACCCGCTCGTGGCCGCGATCATCGAGGCCTATGACAAGGACGAAATGACGGGGTGATCTGCCTGGTCTGACACTCGTCCTGTCGCCGGATTGGGTGGTAGGGGCCGACGCAGGAGCCTCCGGCGGAGATATTTATGAAAAGCTGAAGTTGGGCCAACGCGTAAGGTCGAGCGGCAGGGCAGCGCTTTCGGCATGCTGTGCTGCGCCGTCCAGTGGTCTTTGTTCAACGGCCCCCCGGCGCACTTCGCGTTAGAGCAACCGCCCCTAGCACCGGCGGGACGGCGGATGTTCGCCGCCTGGGCTGCGCTTGCTCGCCACTGACTGCGAGATCGGTCAGGCGCAGCGGGCGGATGACGGTGCTGGCGGGATCTGTCAGTGCGGCGTCGCATCTTCGGTGCTTTTGTTCCGATTAAGGTCGAGGTAAGGCGGGGTGATGATACTGGATGTTGTGATCGAAGATGGCCGCTGGGAAACAGTGGCGCTGGAAAAACAGGCGGAGGTCGCGATCGCGGCCACGCTGGACTGTCTGGGTCTCGGGGGCGAGGACTGGGAGGTTTCCATTCTTGGTTGTGATGACCCGCGCATCGCCGAGCTGAACGCGGACTTTCGTCAGAAGTCCAAAGCCACTAATGTCCTTAGCTGGCCGGCGCAAGAGCTGGCCGCCGAGGAGGCGGGCGCGACGCCGCGAGAGCCGGAGATGGATTTCATGGGAGATGCGGCGTTGGGCGACATCGCGATCTCATATGACACCTGCATGGCCGAGGCGGCCGCAGCGGGCAAAGATCCGCTGCATCATGTGCAACATTTGCTCGTTCACGGAACGTTGCATTTATTGGGCTATGATCACATTCGTGACAGCGACGCCACGGTCATGGAAACATTGGAGGTCAGGATACTTGGCAAACTGGGTATTCCTGACCCATATATCTTGGAGGACGGGCCGTGAGCGGCCACTTTGGAATGGAACAATGGGCGATATAGAAGGCAGTTCTAACGCAGCGCAGAGCGCGCTGCAGGACATTGAAGCGATGGAACCAACGTTGAACGGGGCGGAGACGCCCGGGTTCCTGAGTAAGATTTTCGGGAGTTTTTCCCAAACCACCGAGGATGACGCGCCGGAGCAAGATGGCGGTGAAATCCTCGCGGACCCTCCACCGGGCATGATGAACCTCCGCCGGCTGCGGGTCGAGGATGTCGCAATTCCGACCGCCGAGATTGATGCCGTGCCCGTGACGATCGCACGCGAAGAGCTGGTGCAGATGTTTCGTGACACTGGTTTCACCCGCGTTCCGGTCTACGAAGGCACACTCGACACGCCACTGGGATTTGTGCACCTCAAGGATTTTGCCCTGACCTATGGCTTCGATTGTGAGCGCGAAGGGTTTGATCTTGCCAATATGTTGCGGCCGCTGCTCTTCGTGCCGCCGTCCATGCCGATTGGTGTCTTGCTGACAAAGATGCAGGCAGAGCGCCGCCATATGGCGCTGGTGATCGACGAATATGGTGGCGTCGACGGCCTGCTGACGATCGAAGACCTGATCGAGCAGGTGGTCGGCGAAATCGAGGATGAGCACGACAGCGGAGAGGATCAGACCTGGGTGCAGGAAAAGCCCGGCTGTTATGTTGCGCAGGCCCGTACACCGCTGGTCGAGTTCGAGAGTGAGATCGGCATTCCGTTGACCCGTCACGAAGATGTGGATGGCGAGGAAATCGATACCCTCGGCGGGCTGGTCTTCATGCTCTCGGGACGCGTGCCCGCGCGCGGCGAGGTGATCCAGCATCCAGAAGGTCCGGAGTTCGAGGTGGTCGATGCTGATCCCCGCCGGATCAAGCGCCTGCGTGTGCGCCTGCCCGGTATCGTCGCGGAATGAGTTTGCCGCCCGCGCTTGGTCGGTTTGGCCCCTATGGGCTGGCCTTTGGTGCGGGTGCGCTGATGGCGCAGGGATTGGCGCCTGTGTCCGCGGTCTGGACGACGCCGGTGGCATTGCTGATCGTTGCGCTCTTGTTCTTGCGCTCGGACCAGCCGCGTCGCGCAGGCGGGATAGGCTGGCTGTTTGGCTGCGGCTATTTCGGTTTTGGTCTCAGCTGGATCATGGAGCCGTTTCAGATTGACGCGGCCACATTTGGCTGGATGGCGCCCTTTGCGTTGGTGCTGATGGCGGCAGGTTTGGCATTGTTCTGGGCGCTCGCCTTCTGGGCTGGCGCAAGGATGTCTCGCGGTGATTGGCGGGTGTTTGCGTTGGTGGCCACATGGAGTTTGGCCGAGCTGGCCCGTGCCTATGTTCTGACGGGCTTTCCGTGGGCGGGTTTTGCGCAGCTGGCATTTCCACGCGATCTGGTCTTGCGGGCGGTGCCCTGGGTTGGATCGCATGGGTTTGCGGTGCTGCTTTTGCTGGCGGTGCTGCCTTGCGTGCTGCTGGCCCGGCGTCCCCTGTTTGCAGTGCTGCCCATCGGCCTGATGGTGATTGCGTCAGGCTGGCTGCCCGATGGACGTCCGTTTGGTGGCAATCTGCCGCTGACCAGCCAGACCGTGCGTCTGGTGCAGCCCAATGCGCCACAGGCTGAAAAATGGTTGCCCGAGAAACGCTGGATGTTCGTGCAGCGGATGCTCGATTTTACCGCCGCCGCTCCGGCCCAGGCCGGAAGCGGACGTCCGGATCTGGTGATCTGGCCAGAGACGGCGATCCCCACCTTGCAAAACTACATCGACGAGGTGCGCCCGGCATTGGTCGAGGCCGCGCGAGGGGCAGAGGTGATCTATGGCATCCAGCGCGAGGAAAACGGGCGCTACATGAATTCTGCCGTGGTGATGAGTGCGGAAGGTGAGGCGCTCGACATCTATGACAAGGTGCATCTCGTGCCCTTCGGCGAATACATGCCGCTCCCGAAGCTATGGGAGAGGTTCGGCGTCTTCGGCCTCGCCTCCCGCGCTGCCGGTGGCTATGCGCCCGGGACGCAACGGCGGCTGCTGGACACGATCGCAGGCCGGGCGCTGCCGCTGATCTGCTACGAGGGCGTGTTTGCGCAGGATGTGAATGCCACGCCCTCTCGGCCGGATTATCTGGTTCTGATCACCAATGATGCGTGGTTCGGCAACTACTCCGGCCCCTATCAGCATCTCGTTCAGGCACAGTTGCGCGCCGCCGAGCAGGGTTTGCCGATGCTGCGGGCTGCAAATACCGGCGTCTCGGCGGTCATCGATCCCTATGGTCATGTCCGGGACAGTCTTGCGCTCAATACCGCAGGCTACCTTGACGCACGCTTGCCCCGCCCCTTGCCGCCGACGCTCTACAGTCGCAGTGGCGATTGGCCGGCGCTGTTCGTTTCCCTGCTGCTGCTTTGTGTCGTCAGTCTGCCACGGCTGGGCATGAACCGGCGGCGAACACTTGCTTAATCTGTTGAAGCTATAGATTGACCCAAGGAGTGAGCGCGCCTACTGCGTTCTACATCGCCGCCACAACGGCTTCCTGACGTGGCGGACTTCATTTAGCGGAGCACATCTCTTATGAGTCGAAATAACTACACCTTCACCTCGGAGTCCGTATCCGAGGGTCACCCGGATAAGGTCTGCGACCGGATTTCCGATGCCGTCCTCGACGCGCTGATCGCCGAAGAGCCGGAGGCGCGCGTTGCCGCAGAGACCTTCGCCACCACCAATCGTGTGGTGATCGGGGGTGAGGTTGGCCTGGCGGACCAGGACAAGCTGAAGGACTACATGGGCAAGATCGACGAGATCACCCGCGCCTGCATTAAGGACATCGGCTACGAGCAGGACAAGTTTCACCACGAAACGGTTGAGATCACCAACCTGCTGCACGAGCAATCCGCCCATATCGCGCAGGGTGTCGACGCGGCTGGCGACAAGGACGAGGGGGCGGGCGACCAGGGCATCATGTTCGGCTTTGCCACCGATGAAACCGATGCGCTGATGCCTGCGCCGATCCAGTTCTCGCATGCAATTCTGCGTCGCCTTGCCGAAGTGCGCAAGAACGGCACCGAGCCGGCACTTGGTCCGGACGCCAAATCGCAGATCTCTGTGCGCTATGAAAACGGCCAACCGGTCGAGGTGTCGTCGCTGGTGCTGTCGACACAGCATCTGGACGAGACACTGACCTCCGCCGACATCCGTGCCATGGTAGAGCCGTATATTCGCGAGTCTCTGCCCGAGGGCTGGCTGACCAACAACACCGTCTGGCATGTAAATCCGACCGGCAAGTTTGTGATCGGCGGTCCCGATGGTGATGCGGGCCTGACCGGGCGCAAGATCATCGTGGACACCTATGGTGGTGCCGCACCGCATGGCGGCGGCGCGTTCTCCGGCAAAGACCCGACCAAGGTGGACCGCTCTGCAGCCTATGCCGCGCGCTACCTGGCCAAGAACATCGTGGCTGCCGGTCTTGCGCATAAATGCACGCTGCAGCTTTCGTATGCGATTGGTGTGGCTGCGCCGCTGTCGATCTATGTGAACACTCATGAGACCGGTGTCGTGCCGGACGAACAGATCGAGCTTGCCGTGCGCAAATGCATGGACCTGACACCGCGCGGCATCCGCACGCATCTGGGTCTTAACAAGCCGATCTATCAGCGCACCGCCGCATACGGCCACTTTGGTCGTGCACCGGAGGACGATGGTGGCTTCTCATGGGAGCGCACTGACCTGACCGGCGCGCTGAAGGGCGCGGTCTGAGCGCGGCACTTCAATCACGTCACGCAGAATCACGGGCGGGGGAACCCCTCGCCCGTTTTTGTATCGGCCATCTGGAGCAGATCTCGCGCAGGTCCGCCGGACTGGCCGATGCAACTGACAGGTATTGCCCGCCGTTGCGCGAGGCCCGCCCGCGCTGTCTATGACAGAGAGGCCGCGCGAGCTGGGCCGCTCATATGCTCATCTTTGCCTAAGTGATATCGCAGGGCCGTTCTGTTGATCTCTTTTTCTTGAACTGCAGAACGGGTTTGCTCCTTATACCCTTCGCCCGCTATTCAAGGGGGCGTAGCAGATCGGGCAAGGGGGCCAATATGGCGATACTGGGATACAAAACGGGGCCAGTCAGGGCGTTGCTGAGCCTCGCGGCCTTGATCTTGGCCGCGCCGGCATCGGCACTGGACGACGGGGCGGGCCGTCTGTTCGTGGATGGCAGCACGCTGTCCTTTGATACCGAGGCGGTTGCGGACGACCAACCCGGCGAGATCGTGATTTCCGATATCGACCTGTTCCGCAGCCTTCTGCAGGAACATCCGGACGTCAGCACGCTGCAGCTTAACTCCAGTGGTGGCAGCATTTACGCCAGTTCTGAAATCGCGTGGATCGTATCGGATTATGGTCTGAACACGCAGGTGGATGGTGAATGCGTCAGTGCCTGTGTCGACGTGTTCCTCGCAGGCGCGCGTCGCGAAATGACGCTGGGCTCGAAGATTGGATTTCATCGCCGTTCCTGGTCGCCGCAGGCGGTAGAAGGCTACTATGAAGATCTGCGCGAAAGCCGTGGCTGGGCCACACCGTTCGTCTTTGGATCCTGGATCTACACCGACACGCAGCGCGAGATGTTTGAGTACCTCAGCTACATGGTCGACAACGGCGTAGAGCCGGGATTTGCGATCCAGACGTTGCAGGTAGACTCGGGTGACGAATGGTATCCCACCCGCATGCAGCTGATCGAGGCAGGGGTGTTGCGTGACGAAGCGCCCTGAGCGCACCGGTCGGGGTCATTTGCGCTGCCCGCCGCAGGCGGGGCAGGGGGGAGGCTATCGCAATGTATGAACAACGGCATGTGCCGCCGCTCTCGCGCCCTCGCTTTCTGCGCCGCCTGTGGTGGCATGTCCTGACTGCGGTCATGCTGCTGGCCGTTTCGGTCTTTGCAGGTGCAGTGGCGCTGATGCATCTTGAGACGCTGCCCTTGTCCGAGGCGATCCTGCATGCAAGCACGCTGATCAGTGGGTTGGGACTGGCCGAGATGCCCCGGACGGGGGCGGGGCGTCTCTTCACCAGTCTGTTCGCGCTCTACAGCGGGTTCGTGGCTTTGGCTGTGTCCGGGATCATGATTGCGCCGGTGGCGCATCGTATGCTGCATTGTTTTCATTGGGACGGCGAGGATGCCACGGGATCACGCCGCACCGGGCCGTCCGACTGAGCGTCGCCGGTGTCGTGCCGCTTGACCTTCGCGACTGACTGCGGCAGAGGGGGGCGCCTTGCGTGGCCGTCGATGGCGCGTATTTCAGTGAGTTTACCAGAGGAAACCCGCCCCAGATGTCCGATGACAACGCCCGCACTGCTTTCACAGAGGCTGGAACCGGCCTTGATGCTGAGGGCAAACATGCCTCCGGTGCGCCTTGGCGGAACTTCTATGGCCGCTTCAAGGGCAAGCAGCTGAAGCCAAATCAGGTGCGTGACCTTGATGAGATGCTGCCCGGTCTGAGCCCGGGTGCGGTGGGGTGGGATGAAAACCCCGACCGGCTTCCGCTCGATCTTGAGGCGCTGTTTGGCGGGCGTGACGTCTGGCTTGAGGTTGGCTTTGGCGGTGGCGAGCATCTGGTGCATCAGGCCACGGCAAATCCGGACGTGGGCATCATTGGCGCGGAGCCCTATGTGAACGGCATTGCCATGCTTCTGGGCAAGCTGCGCAAGTCATCGGTCGAAAATGTGCGTGTTCACCCGGGGGACGCGCGGGATCTGATGGATGTATTGCCCGCGCAGAGCTTGTCGCGTGCCTTCCTGCTCTATCCGGACCCTTGGCCAAAGGCGCGTCACCACCGGCGCCGGTTTGTGACCCAAGAGCATTTGGCGCCGCTGGCCCGTGCCCTGAAACCCGGTGCGATCTTCCGCGTGGCGACGGATATTCCCGACTATGTGCGCCAGACGCTGGAAGAGGTGCCGCAGGCCGGATTCGAATGGCTGGCTGAGGGGCCGACCGACTGGCGCCAGCCATGGCAGGACTGGATTTCCACCCGCTACGAACAAAAGGCCCTGCGTGAGGGGCGCACGCCGCACTACCTCACCTTCCGCCGCACGGGGTGAGTTCGTGCCGCTCGCAACCGTTCGGCCATCGCCAACTGGAGAGCTGTACCACAAAGAGGGAAGCCTCCCGCGCGCCTAATCTGCATTGAAAATGCAGCCTGGCCCCTTGGGCCCGGCAGGCCGCGCCAGAGGCGCGGCCTGCGTCACCGCACTCTACAAGGGCGCGTGCGCCCCTCAAGAGGCGGCCAGACGGTCGGACAAGGCGCGCTTGGTGATGGACGACAGCGCCGTCTTGCGCTAACAGCCTTGCGACCGACTGAGAAGAGGAACCGCCCATGTCCGGACACGGCACGCCCATTCCGATGACCTCCCGCCGCGCCAGCCCGCTGAAAGGCGAGGCCCATGTGCCCGGCGACAAGTCGATCTCGCACCGTTCGTTGATCCTTGGTGCCATGGCCGTGGGCGAGACAAGAATCTCCGGCCTGCTCGAAGGCGAGGACGTGCTGGATACTGCCAAGGCGATGCAGGCCTTTGGCGCTGAGGTCACCAACCACGGCGGCGGCGAATGGTCCGTCTTCGGCGTTGGCGTCGGCGGTTTTGCCGAGCCGGAGAATGTCATCGACTGCGGCAACTCCGGCACCGGCGTGCGGCTGATCATGGGCGCCATGGCAACTTCGCCGATCACTGTGACCTTCACCGGCGATGCCTCGCTGAACAAGCGTCCTATGGCGCGAGTGACCGGTCCGCTGGCGCTGTTCGGGACCCAATCCGTGGGCCGCGAAGGGGGCCGCCTGCCGATGACCATCGTCGGCGCCGCAGAGCCGGTGCCGGTGCGCTACGAGGTCCCGGTGCCCTCGGCGCAGGTGAAATCGGCGGTGCTTCTGGCCGGGCTGAATGCACCCGGCAAGACCGTGGTGATCGAACGCGAGGCCACCCGCGATCACTCCGAACGTATGCTGGCGGGCTTTGGTGCCGAGATCACCACCGAGGACACCGACGAAGGTCGCGTCATCACCCTCACCGGTCAGCCCGAATTGCAGCCGCAGGTGATCGCTGTGCCGCGCGACCCCTCTTCCGCCGCCTTCCCGGTTTGCGCCGCGCTGGTCACCCCCGGCTCGGACGTGCTGGTGCCGGGCATCGGCCTCAACCCCACCCGTGCGGGCCTGTTTTACACGCTGCAGGATATGGGAGCGGATCTCACCTTCGAGAACCCACGTGAAGAAGGCGGCGAGCCGGTGGCCGATCTGCGGGCCAAATACTCCCCCGACATGACGGGCATTGACGTGCCGCCCGAGCGCGCGGCCTCGATGATCGACGAATATCCGGTGCTCTCCGTCGTGGCCTCTTTCGCAACCGGCACCACCATGATGGCGGGGGTGAAGGAATTGCGCGTCAAGGAAAGCGACCGCATCGACGCCATGGCCCGCGGGTTGCGCGCCAATGGCGTCACCGTCGAGGAGGGCGCGGACTGGTGGAGCGTCGAGGGCTGTGGCCCGGATGGCGTCAAGGGCGGCGCCACCTGCGAGAGCTTCCTCGACCACCGGATCGCCATGTCGTTCATGGTGATGGGCATGGGCGCGCAGGCGCCGGTCTCGGTGGACGATGGTGGCCCGATCGCCACATCCTTCCCGATCTTCGAACGCCTGATGAGCGATCTTGGCGCCCACATCAGCCGCGACAACACGTGAGCCCTTTCATCTTTTCAGAAATATCTCGGGGGTGAGCGCCTTTGGCGCGAGGGGGCAGCGCCCCCTGTGACCAGACCAGCCACAAGGAGAGACATCATGGCCTTTACCATTGCGATCGACGGTCCCGCGGCGGCGGGCAAGGGCACCATCTCGAAGGCGGTGTCGGATCATTTCGGCTATGGGCATCTGGACACCGGTCTGCTGTACCGCGTGGTCGGCGCGCGTATGCTGGACGGAGCGGAGCCGGTCGCGGCTGCCGAAGCTCTCGAGGTCGTGGATCTGGAGCGCGACGACCTGCGCACCGCCGAGGTGGCGCAAGCCGCCTCCAAGGTGGCGGTGATCGCCGGGGTGCGTGCCGCTCTGGTGGACTTCCAGCGTGCCTTTGCCCGTCGCTCCGGCGGCGCGGTCATGGACGGGCGCGACATCGGCACGGTGATCTGCCCGGAGGCGGAGGTGAAGCTGTTCGTGACCGCCAGCGCCGAGGTGCGCGCCACGCGGCGGTTCCTGGAACTGACCGGCAAGGGCAGCATCATCACGCTGGAGGAGGTGCTGGCGGATGTCCGCGCCCGCGACGAGCGTGACATGAACCGCGCCGAGGCGCCCTTGAGGCCGGCAGAGGATGCCGTGACCATCGACACCAGCAGCCTGAGCATTGAAGAGGCCATCGGCCAGGCCGTTGCGGTTGTCGAAGCCCGTCAAAAAGGCTGATATCTCGCAACGAATGGCATGAGGCCTGAGCGGCGCCCCAAGCGGGGCGCCGTTGTTTTTTCACGATCTGTAGGGGCAGGGGTTGCAGTCGTAGGCTTCGATGTCTACCTAAGTCTCGACGTCGAGATAAAATAACTTGAACGATCCGGTTCAGTTGTTAAATGACTGCATGCGAGACACACTGAAAGGACCTTCCCGATGTTTCTGGATAAGCTGAACTGGCGCTATGCTGCCAAGAAGATGGACCCTGCCAAACCCGTGCCGGAAGACAAGGTCGCCCGGATCGTCGAGGCGGTCCGCATGGCCCCCACCTCCAGCGGCGTGCAGCCGTTCGAGCTCTTCGTGATCCGCAACACCGCTCTGCGCGAGGCGATCCGGCCGGTGGCCTGGGATCAGGCGCAGATCACCGACGGCTCGCATCTGTTGGTCTTTGCCGCCTGGGACAATTACACCGAGGCGCGCATCGATGCGGTGGTCGAGCAGATGGTGGCAGAACGTGGCGATTCCGACATGCTGCAGGGCTATTTCGCTAACCTCAAGGAGATGCTGTTGCCGCGCTCGGCAGAGGTGAACCACGCCCATGCGTCCCATCAGGCCTATATCGCACTGGGGTTCGCCCTTGCCGCGGCGGCGGAACTGGGCGTCGACAGCACTCCGATGGAGGGGTTTGACCCCGACCAAGTGGACGAGATCCTCGACCTGAAATCCAAGGGGCTGCGATCCAAGGTGCTGCTGCCATTGGGCACCCGCGCCGAAGAGGGCGACTGGCTGCTGCCGATGCCAAAGGTGCGCAAAACCAAGGCGGCGCTGGTCACCGAAGTCGACTGATCTGCGCGAATGCGCGCCGGACGAAGAGGGGGGCGGAGCCAAGAGGCTCTGCCCTTTTTCATGGCTGGCTGGCGGTCGACCGCCGCGGCGCGGCACTTCGGATCAGTCGAACGTGATCTAGTCGAGCTTCCTTGCATCAAACTCTGCAACCCGCTGCGCTGAGGGGCGCGCTTCGCAGCGTTCGATCCACGCCTTGATGGCAGGATGCTCGGCGGCTTCGTGATTGAACCAGGTGAAGGGCGAAACCAGCAACAGGTCGGCTGCCGTGAACGTGTCGCCCATCAAAAAGGGCGCATATTCGAGGGCATCGGCCAAACGGCGGGTCATGTCTGGCACGCCCCTGAATGTGGCATCCAGAATCGGGTGTGACAGGTCCGCAGCGCCGCAGACGATGACCGGTTCAACCACATTGCCGTACCAGGCCAGCCAGCTGAGATAGCGTCCGCGCAGCGGATCACCGGCAACTGGTCCCGCGCCTGCACTTGGAAAAAGATCGGTGAGATAGAGAATGATGGCATTTGATTCCCAGATCTCGACACCTTCGTGAACCAGCAACGGCACTTTGCCTTCGGGATGCGGGTTCGCAGGGTCGTGCCCGCCGGTCCCATCCTGCCGCGTGACTTCGACGATGCGAATGTCGATCTGGGACCAGATATCCAGTTCATCTATCAGGCGGACAATGCGCGACGACCGCGAGCGCGGCGAATGATACAGGGTGAGCATGGTGGCGACTTCCTTGTTTGGTTTGAATCGGAAGTCGGATATACAGAGAACATACTGTCAGTTTCCGTCAGGAAGTCATGAGCCGACCCGAACGTCTTTTCCGCTTGATGAATGCCTTGCGCGTTTTACCCAAACCTGTGACCGCAGCCCGGCTGGCACTTGAAACCGAAGTGTCGGAACGCACCCTCTATCGAGATATCGACAGCCTTCGGGCGAGTGGGGCCCTGATTGATGGCGCGCCGGGGCTTGGCTATACGCTGACCGAAGATCCGGCCTTGCCGCCGCAGACGTTTGACCGGATCGAGATGGAAGCGCTGGTGGTGGGCTTAAGCGACGTGCGCCAGCGCGGTGATGCGCAGCTGGCTCAGGCAGCAGAATCCGCGCTTGCCAAGATCGCCGCGACCATGCCGGAGCGCTTGCAGCGTCAAATCGTTCACGCAACACATATGGTCTATCGCTATCAGGCGCCGACCACCGTGGCGCCGGATATGTCCCGGATAAGGACGGCATGCTGGGACGAATGCGCGCTCGACATTTGTTACCAAGATGCAGCTGGCGCGATCACGCATCGGCGGGTCTATCCGCTGGCGATCGTGTACATTGATCGGGGTGCCGCGCTACTGGCATGGTGTTGTTTGCGGCAGGAGTTTCGAAAGTTCATGATGTGGCGCATGGAAACTGCCGAGCCGACCGACGAGAGCTTTCGGCCAAACCGGGTCAGGTTGTTGCGTGATTATATCTCCCAGATGTCGAAGGCATACTCCGAAGATGCGCCGCGCAAAGCGTGACACTGTTCGAGCGTGGAGAAATGCATTCGGGGTGCTTTGCCGCCCTGCACGATGCCGGGCACGAGCCCCCTTGCCAGCAAGGCCAAAACCGCCTATAAACCGCCCTGTCAACAGAGATGCGTAAACGCACCAGGACAGTCGGAGCAGGGTCGGGGCATACCTCGGCCCTTTGTGTTTGTTTGTTGCTCCCGCACTGTCAGCGATTCGCGTCCTGAACCGACCAACCCTGTTCAGACCGGTGGAGACAACCACACGGCCAGCAAAACTCTGTAAAGGAAACCTGAGACCACATGGCTCAAACAACATCGATGGAGGAATTCGAAGCCCTCCTGCAAGAAAGCTTCGAAATGGACACCCCCGAAGAGGGTTCCGTAGTCAAAGGCAAGATCATTGCCATTGAGGCCGGTCAGGCCATCATCGACGTCGGCTACAAGATGGAAGGTCGCGTCGAACTCAAAGAATTCGCAAATCCCGGCGAAGCGGCTGAAGTCACCGTTGGCGACGAAGTCGAAGTCTACCTGCGCGCGGCTGAAAACGCCCGTGGCGAAGCTGTCATCTCCCGCGAGATGGCGCGCCGCGAAGAAGCATGGGACCGCCTGGAAAAAGCATACGCAGACGATCAGCGCGTCGAAGGCGCGATCTTCGGCCGCGTCAAAGGCGGCTTCACTGTCGACCTCGGCGGCGCCGTGGCCTTCCTGCCCGGTTCGCAAGTCGACGTTCGCCCCGTGCGCGACGCTGGCCCGCTGATGGGTCTGAAGCAGCCGTTCCAGATCCTGAAAATGGACCGTCGTCGTGGCAACATCGTTGTGTCCCGTCGCGCAATCCTCGAAGAGTCCCGCGCCGAGCAGCGTGCCGAAGTCATCGGCAACCTGTCCGAAGGCCAGGCTGTCGAGGGTGTGGTCAAGAACATCACCGAATACGGTGCGTTTGTTGACCTGGGCGGTGTTGACGGGCTGCTGCACGTCACCGACATGGCATGGCGCCGTGTGAACCACCCCTCCGAGATCCTCGCCATCGGCGAGACCGTCAAGGTTCAGGTGATCAAGATCAACAAAGAGACTCACCGTATCTCCCTCGGCATGAAGCAGCTGCAGGACGATCCGTGGGATCTGGTTGGCGCCAAGTACCCGCTGGCCTCCGTGCACAAGGGTCGCGTCACCAACATCACCGATTACGGTGCATTTGTTGAGCTGGAGCCTGGTGTCGAAGGTCTGGTCCACGTCTCCGAGATGTCCTGGACCAAGAAGAACGTGCACCCCGGCAAGATCGTTTCCACCTCGCAGGAAGTGGACGTCATGGTGCTGGAAATCGACGGCGCCAAGCGTCGCGTTTCCCTTGGTCTCAAGCAGACCATGCGTAACCCGTGGGAAGTCTTCTCCGAGACCCACCCCGAGGGCACCGAAGTCGAAGGCGAAGTCAAGAACATCACCGAATTCGGTCTGTTCATCGGCCTCGAAGGCGACATCGACGGCATGGTTCACCTCTCCGACCTGTCCTGGGACGAGCGCGGCGAAGAAGCCATCCAGAACTACCGCAAAGGCGACATGGTTTCGGCCGTTGTCTCCGAAGTGGACGTCGAGAAGGAGCGCATCTCGCTCTCCATCAAGGCACTGGGCGGTGACAAGTTCGCAGACGCCATCGGCGGCGTGAAGCGTGGCTCCATCGTGACCGTGGAAGTGACCGCGATCGAAGACGGTGGCATCGAAGTGGAATATGAGGGCATGAAGTCCTTCATCCGCCGCTCTGACCTGTCCCGTGACCGTGCGGACCAGCGCCCCGAGCGCTTCTCCGTTGCGGACAAGATCGACGTGCGCGTCACCAACATCGACTCCAAGACCCGTCGTCTGGGCCTGTCGATCAAGGCACGCGAGATCGCAGAAGAGAAAGAGGCCGTCGAACAGTATGGTTCCTCCGACTCCGGCGCGTCCCTCGGCGATATCCTTGGCGCGGCACTGAAGAGCGAGTAATCTCTCTTTAGATCGACATTAAGAAGCCCCGCAGGAGCAATCCTGCGGGGCTTTTTTGCGTTCGATGCCTTGGGTCGAGGGAGGTTCGAGGTGTGGCGCCTCGAGCGGAGGCGCCACCAGGAGGTCCTAGGACGTCTTAGTGCGCGAGCATCTCGTGCAGGATGTCCTCGCCGCTGAGGTCGGCGGGGTAGTAGGTCGGCCAGTTGGTCAGCTCTTCCAGGACCTTGGCGCGGTCGTCACCCCAGTAAAGATGGTAGTGACCGACGGTTTCCGGCGCGATGTGGTGGTCGCTGAACTGGATGAAAGCGGGGGCCGCCTCAGCGCCGCTGTCTTTCTTGAAGATATAGCGCACGCCACGGTTGCCCTTCTTGTAGTTCAGGATCTCGTAACCGTCGGACACATATTCGCCGCCATAGCTCTCGCCGTTAGCGGTGAAGGTCACGGTCTGCCCGTCAAAGCTGATCGCGTCCACATCGGTGGCGTAGCCGGTGTTGTAGTAGGCGCGATATTCTTGAGCGGTCTTGTCGCCATGCTCCGCCTTATGCGCCATCACCGGATCCAGCGTGCCATCCGCAAGATAGGGGTAGACCGATTGCCAGTCGCCCTGCCAGTCGGCGAGGGTGCGGGGCTGGATCTGTGCGTCGTCGAAATAGCCCTTGTAGACCTGCTCGTCATGTTTGTGCGCGTGGTCATGATCGTGGTCGTGGTTGCTGCCAGCGGAAGCCGGGGCGGCGAGGCACAGGGTGGCGGAGGTCAGAAGCGCCAGCGCGCTGCGGGACAGGGATGTCATCTGAAAGGTCCTTTGATTCGGTATGTAATAACGTAACAGTTATTGAAGGTGGTGACGCGCCGCAAGAGGGGGCGGGCAGGCGGGCGGGTGCTCCGGCCGTTAGCCGAAGACCGACCAGCCGGTGGCTTGGGCAAACCGCTCCACTGCCAGCGTGCCGAGCTTGGAGTTGCCGTGCCGGTTCAGCCCCGGCGACCAGACGGCGATGGAGGCCCGCCCCGGCACGATCACCAGGATGCCGCCGCCCACGCCGCTCTTGCCCGGTAGGCCAACACGATAGGCAAAATCGCCGGAGCCATCATAATGTCCGCAGGTCAGCATCAGCGCATTGATCCGCCGTACTCGGTCGCGCGAGATCATGCTGGGCAGATCCGGGGAGCCGACGAGGAAGCGCCCTGCCATCGCCAGCTGATGCGGGGTCATTTCGATGGCGCATTGGTGGAAATAGGTGCCGCATGTCAGCTCAGGGCTATTCTCGAAATTGCCATGGGCCGCCAGGAAATGCGACAGCGCCATATTGCGGTCGCCGTGCTCGGTCTCGGAACGGGCCACCGCATCGTCGATATGGATATCATCGTCGCCGGCAGCGGCGCGCACAAAGCGCAGGATCTCGCCCAGCACCTCGCGCGGGGCGTTGCCGGCGAGGATTGCATCGGTCACCACCAGGGCTCCGGCGTTGATGAAGGGATTGCGCGGAATGCCGTGTTCATGTTCGAGCTGCAGGATCGAGTTGAACGGCAGGCCCGACGGTTCGCGCCCGACGCGACGCCAGAGATCCTCGCCCAGACGTCCCAGTGCGAGGGCGAGGGTGAAAACCTTGGACACCGACTGGATCGAAAAGCGCCTGTGCGAATCTCCCACCGCAAAGCTGCGCCCATCCGCCAGCGCCACCGCCATGCCAAACTGGTTCGTGTCGACGGAGGCAAGCTCCGGGATGTAGCCTGCGGCCGTTCCACGCTCCGTTTCCGCCTGCATGTCGGTTGCGATCTGCTGCAATATGCCTTCGAAATCCATGATACCTGCGTCCCGGTGCCTCATCCCATCCTTTGACCAGCCATAGGCCAGCCCGGAGGCGGAGGCAAAGTCTGTTTCCGCTCACATCCTGTTTACGTTGGCATGAGACAAAGGGCGGTGATGAAGCTCGGTGTCGCCTATAGCGGTGGACCTGTGCAAGGCACGCGGCCGAGGCGTTCAAGACCTGACCTGACACGACTAGTGGAGAGACCGATGCGCTATATGATCCTGACCCTTGTGATGCTCTCAGTCGGAGCGTGTTCGGGGACCATTGATCGTGATCATATGGGCATGAACATGTCGCGGCAGGGCGAGAATTACGCGATCTCCGGACGCTATGGGCCAGGTTGGTCCGAGAGTGATATACGCAGTGAGGCCGAGGCTGCCTGCCGCGCCCGGTCGATGCGGCTCAGCCGATTTGAAGGCCAGCCCTATTCCAAGGCACGTGGGACACAGTTTTCGGCGAAATGCAGTTCCAAGCATTGAGGCGCGGTCCTGTTAAGGCTTCCGAATCAATGACTTTGCTGCCGCAGCATTTTCGCGGTCGCGCCTGAAACTTGGGCAGGGCGGGACTAATGGACGCAGAAATGCGGTGTATTCTCTGCCCTATTTGCCCCTGACACGCGGATTTCAGCCATGAGTGCTTGCCTAACCTGTTTCCGCAGAACAACTTTCTTCCTATAGTTAATCTACCCTATGTGTCAGACACGGGCTTTGGGAGGGCCATTACATGATCCGTTCGGAACTGATCCAGAAGATTGCAGACGAGAACCCGCACCTGTATCAGCGGGATGTGGAGCGGATCGTCAACACGGTCTTTGAAGAGGTCACCACCGCCATGTCGCGTGGGGATCGGGTTGAACTCAGGGGGTTCGGCGCCTTCTCGGTGAAGAAGCGCGACTCGCGCGTGGGCCGCAACCCCCGCACCGGAGAGACGGTCCATGTGGAGGAGAAGCACGTGCCGTTCTTCAAGACGGGCAAGCTGCTCCGGGATCGATTGAACGGAAAAGAAGAGTAAATGCGTTACATCCGCTATGCAGTCTGGGGCGTTTTGGCCGTGGTTCTGGTCTCCGTGTGCCTCGCCAACCGCGGTCTCGTGAACCTGAAGCTGATGCCAGAGGCCCTCGCGGAGCTGGTGGGGTTCAACCCAGCGATCACACTGCCCTTGTTTGTTGTGGTTTTGGGCGGGCTCGCCCTTGGTGTGGCGCTTGGCTACGTGCTGGAATACCTGCGCGAGCACAAGCATCGCCGGGAGGCCCGCGTGAAACACGGTGAGGTGAAGAAACTGTCGCGCGAGGTGAAGCGCCTCAAGCGCCAGAAACACGAAGGCAAGGACGAAGTGCTGGCGCTTCTCGACGATGCCTCCTGACATGACTGCGATCCGGTCCAAGATCTGCGGCATGAAGACGCCCGAGGATATCGCGGCGGCGGCTGAGGCCGGCGCGGCCTATGTGGGGCTGAACTTCTTTGCCAAATCCGCGCGTTCGGTCAGCATCGCCCAAGCGGCAGTGCTGGCATCGGGCGCGCCGGTGGGCTTGGCGAAGGTTGGCCTCGTGGTTAATCCGACGGACGCGGAGCTGGATGCTATCACCGGCGCGGTGCCGCTCGACATGATCCAGCTGCACGGCGCCGAAAGCCCCGAGCGCGTGGCCGAGGTCAAGGCCCGCTATGGCCTGCCAGTGATGAAGGTCATTGGCGTGGCAGAGGCGGCGGATCTCGACCCCATCGACATCTATTCCCAGGTCGCTGATCAGATCATGATCGACGCCAAGGCCCCCAAGGGCGCGGTGCTGCCGGGCGGCAACGGCGTGGCCTTCGACTGGCAGCTGCTGGCGGGCAAGAAATACTGGCAGGCGCCCTGGATGCTGGCCGGTGGGCTGACGCCGGACAATGTCGCCGAGGCGATCCGCAAGACCGGCACCCGTCAGGTCGATGTGGCCTCCGGCGTTGAAAGCGCGCCCGCGCAGAAGGACCCGCAGCTGATGCAGGCCTTTGTGGCGGCCACGCGCGATCTCTGACACGCGCCTCAGGCGTTTGGTCTCCCGCAATAGGACCCAATCCAGCGCAGCAGGCGCAACCAGCGCAGGCGGCGCTTGCGCCTGTGATAGGAGCGGAGCCGCCGGCGGGCGAGGTCGCGCTCCCGTTCCCAGCTGCTGACGAGGGGAGGCGGAGAATGGGACTGCAGGTGTGCGCACATCCGATGACCTTTCATTTTTGCCAAGGTTCTTGCAGTCTCAGGTACGAGGCCTGCCCCGTTAAGCGGGTGTTTTTGCAAGGAGGCTTTCATAAATGAAACATGCTCCGTCTCTGGATGATCTCGAGCTGTTTGCGCTGGTGGGGCAGGCAGGTGGGCTGGCGCCGGTGTCGCGGCAGCGCGGTGTGAGCGTGCCGACGCTGAGCCGTCGCATGAGAGCGCTGGAGGGGCAGCTCGGCTGGCAGCTGTTCGAGAGGGGGCCGCAGGGCTATAGACTGACGGCGCGCGGGCGCGCGCTGCTGGACGAGACCGAAGGCCTGCGGGCGGAGGCGCGGCGGGTGCGGCAGCTGGCGGCGGAGCCAGCACCGGTGGAGGTGCGGATCACCGCGGGCAGCTGGACCTCGGCCTATCTGGCGGCACAGCTGCCGCGGTTCTGGCAGGTGCAGGCGGGTTGGCGGCCCTCCTTCCTGGAGGCTTCGGCTCGACTGGACATTGCCCGGCGCGGTGCGGATATCGGCATCCGCAACCAGCGACCGCAGCAAAGCTGGCTGGCGGGACGGCGCACGGCACGGATCAGCTATGCGGAATACGCGCTGCGTGACAGCGTGCAGGGCTATGTGGCGTTGCGGGAAGGCGCGGTGGAGACGCCCAGTTCGGCCTGGGTGCGGGCGCAGCATGGCGAAGACATCACGGTGACCGCCAGCACGCCGCGGATGCTCGCGGATCTGGCCTGTACCGGAGCGGGGCGTGTGGTGCTGCCGAGGTTTGCAGCTCTGTTGTTCCCGGTGCTGCAGCAGGTGAGCCCGGAGATCGGCGCGCTGGCGCATGAGGAATGGCTGGTGAGCCACCACGAGGCGCGCCACGACCCGCCCCTGCGCGCCGCGCTGGACAGTCTGGCGGCGGTGTTGACGGATCCGGATCTGCGGAGGGGTCTTGTCGCGCCGGATTGAAGCGAACAGCAAGAGCGTGATGGGACAGGGCAAACGGGCCGGGCGGCTCCCGCCCGCTCTTGTGCCCCCTTGTCAGGGGACCCGTCGATCCGTTGGGCCAGGCGCCGCGCGCGCCCAACGGGCGCGCGCGGCGGGTCGCGTAAGGCTCTGCCTGACGCGAAAACCCTTCTCGAGCCGGGCTTTCGGCAGCATGTACGGTGAATTTACCGAGAAACCTGTTTCTCTTGCCCTAAATGCGCTTTAGAACCAGCGCATACGGAAGACGGAGACAACCCCATGGCCGATGATCTCATCAACAGCTTCATGAACGGACCGGACGAGAATGGCCGTTTTGGCATCTTTGGCGGCCGCTTTGTCAGCGAAACGCTGATGCCGCTGATCCTGTCGCTCGAAGAGGAATATGAACGCGCCAAGGTGGACCCGGACTTCTGGGCCGAGATGGACGATCTGTGGAAGCACTACGTTGGCCGCCCCAGCCCGTTGTACTATGCGGAGCGCCTGACCGAGCATCTGGGCGGCGCCAAGGTCTACCTGAAGCGGGACGAGCTCAATCACACCGGCGCCCACAAGGTGAACAATGTGCTGGGTCAGATCCTGCTGGCGCGGCGCATGGGCAAGACACGCATCATTGCCGAGACCGGTGCCGGCCAGCACGGTGTGGCCACAGCCACCGTCTGCGCCAAGTTTGGTCTGAAATGCGTGGTCTACATGGGCGCTCATGACGTGCGTCGCCAGGCGCCCAACGTGTTCCGTATGCGTCTGCTCGGCGCAGAGGTGATCCCGGTGACCTCCGGTCGCGGCACGCTTAAGGACGCGATGAACGACGCCCTGCGCGACTGGGTGACCAATGTGCGCGACACGTTCTACTGCATCGGCACGGTGGCGGGTCCGCACCCCTATCCGGCCATGGTGCGTGACTTCCAGTCGGTGATCGGCAAGGAGGTGCGCTGGCAGCTGGCGGAGCAGGAAGGCGAAGGCCGTCTGCCTGATACGTTGATCGCGGCGATCGGTGGCGGCTCCAACGCCATGGGCCTGTTCCACCCGTTCCTTGACGATCCCAGCGTCAACATCATTGGCGTCGAGGCCGGCGGCAAGGGCGTGGACGAGAAGATGGAGCATTGCGCCTCGCTCACCGGCGGTCGTCCAGGCGTGCTGCATGGCAACCGCACC
The DNA here is from genome assembly GCF_032924845.1 of Tritonibacter scottomollicae. Lineage (NCBI taxonomy): Bacteria > Pseudomonadati > Pseudomonadota > Alphaproteobacteria > Rhodobacterales > Paracoccaceae > Tritonibacter > Tritonibacter scottomollicae. The sequence continues at coordinate 2,405,125 of NZ_CP136704.1, read as the reverse complement.
TACTTGCTGCAGGATGACGACGGGCAGATCCTCGAAGGTTTCTCGATCTCTGCAGGTCTCGATTATCCGGGCATCGGGCCGGAGCATTCCTGGCTGCATGAAACCGGGCGCGCAAAATATGTCTCCATCACCGACAAGGAGGCGCTGGAGGCGTTCCAGCTCTCCTGCGCGATGGAGGGGATCATTCCGGCGCTGGAACCGAGCCACGCGCTGGCCCATGTGACGAAGATCGCCCCCGAGCTGCCCCGCGACCATATCATCGTGATGAACATGTGCGGGCGCGGTGACAAGGACATCTTTACCGTGGCGCGTCACCTCGGATTTGACATGTCCGACACCGAGGAAGGCCGCGATCTGGAGGAGTGACCTCCGCGCAGCTGAGCGCCGACAATACACCGATAAAAAGGCGCGCCCCGTGGGGTGTGCCTTTTTTTATATGGCGATGCTCTAGTGCTGTGGAGCCGAGAACACTCGGCAAGGACCGCTTTCTTAACGGCATGTTATAGGCTTGTACCCCATTCTGAGGCTGTTTTTTAACTGGTTTCAGGTTCTCCCATGCAGGATACGACTTTGCAGGCAGTGCAGGAGCTGCAGCTTGCCGCTGATCATTTGTGGACGATCATCGCAGCGGCACTGGTGCTGATGATGCAACTGGGGTTTCTGCTCGTCGAGGCCGGGATGTCGCGGTCGAAAAACAGCATTAACGTCGCGCAGAAGAACATCACCGACTTTCTGGTCTCCGTCAGCGCATTCTATGTGCTTGGCTTTGGGCTGATGTTCGGCACCTCGCGGACGGGTTGGTTTGGTACGGATACCTTCGCGATCAAGCAGGCGGACGACTGGCATTATACCTTTTTCGTCTTTCAGGCGGTGTTCGCAGGTACGGCCGCGACAATCATGTCCGGGGCCGTCGCTGAGCGGATGCGCTATGGGGTCTATGTTGCCGCGGCGCTGTTCATCGGGTTGATTGTTTACCCGATCAGCGGCCACTGGGCTTGGGGCAACCTGTTGAACGGTGAGAACCCGGCCTATCTGGCGGACAAGGGCTTCATCGATTTTGCCGGCTCCACCGTGGTGCATTCGGTTGGCGCCTGGGTGGCGCTGGCTGGCATTGTGGTCTTGGGTGCGCGGATCGGCAAGTTCAATGCGGACGGCAAACCCAACCTGCTGCACGGTCACAGCTATGTGTTGGCCACGGGGGGCGCGATCATCCTCTGGGTGGGGTGGATCGGGTTCAATGGGGGCTCCACCACCGCAGCCAGTCCAGACATTGCCCACATTGTGCTGAACACGTTGCTTGCGGCTTGTTTCGGCGGCGTGATGGGCATTCTGACAGGGAGGGTCATTGATCCCGTGAATATTCCGCACCGTCCGATCAATGGCAGCCTTGCAGGTTTGGTTGCGATTACGGCCGGGTGCGATGCTGTTACTGTGCAAGGGGCTGTGATCATCGGGGCAGGGGCTGGCATGCTGGTCGTGGCCTCGGAATGGGTGATGGAAAACATTCTGAAGCTGGACGATGTCGTGGGCGCCGTGTCTGTGCATGGCATCTGTGGTGCGTATGGGACGATTATTTTTGTCTTTTTTGCGCTGCCGGGCAAGCTCGCACTCGACACACCCGGCGCGCAGGCGATGGTGCAATTGGAGGGCGTGGCGATCATCTTTGCTTGGGCTTTTGGTCTGAGCCTCGTGTTCTTCAAGGTGATTGATCTTGTGGCTGGAATTCGTGTGCCCGAAGAAGATGAGATCATCGGCCTGAACAGCACCGAACATGGCGCCACTCTGGGTACTGGGGCTCTGCAGAAGCAGTTGGAAGCGATGACGAAGAACGGAGTCGATCTGACGCGCCGATTTGATGAATCCGCCGGGGATGAGGCGGCGGAGCTGGCCGGCCTGTTTAACCCCTTCATCGATCAGATACACGCTCTGGTGTGTGATATCCGCGACAACGCCCGCAAGATGAAACAGTCCTCGTCCGGGCTGGAAACGCTGTCCAGTTCCTTTCGAGAGGGCGCGGCGCGGACGGGGGAGTTAACCGGAAGTGTCAGCGAAAGCTCAACCGAAGTGGTGGGACAGGCGCGCAGTAACCGTGCGCTTGCAGAGAAAATCCTTGCGGAGATGACGACGATATCGACCAGCGCTGAGGGTATGTCGGGCGAGGTAACCGCCGTTTCGGACGCGATTTCGGATATGATGACGTCGATCAGCCATATTTCACAAAACGCCAGCTCGACCAGCGGCGTGACCCATGAGGCCAACCAGCTGTCGGGCGACGCGGTCGAAACCATGCAAGCCTTGTCCAAAGCCTCCGAGGAAATCGAGGCTGTGGTCGGGCTTATTCAGAAGATAACCATGCAAACCAATATGCTGGCAATCAATGCGGCGATCGAGGCCTCGCGGGCCGGGGATGCGGGCAAAGGATTTGCCATCGTCGCGGCACAGGTGCGCAGCCTGGCTGCAGAAACCGATATGGCTGCCGAGGAAATCCGAAGCCGGATCTCCAATATGCGATTGCAGTCGGATGATGCCTCTTCTGTCATTTCCGGGATCAAGGAATTGATGAAGGCAATTCATTCCTCGGTCGAGGGCATCACCACCGAAGTCGACTCGCAGCGTCGTGTCGCGGGGCAGGTTTCCGAACGCATGGCCAACGCCTCCAGCAAGGCCAAGTCCGTTGCGCGATCCATCGAGGATGTGCGGCAACAGGCCGACAGTGTGCGCAGCAACGCAACACGCAATGAGGAGCGCCTGTCGCAGAACGCTCACACCGCCACGATCCTGCAGAATGACGCCCGACAAAGCGCGGAGCAATCCGGCGTGCTGGCGCAGGAAGCCAACGCCATCAATACGTTGTCTGACAAGCTGAGCGCCTCTGTGGCGCAGTTCGATCTGGACAGCGCCGAAGACAGGCAGGATGCGGATTGGTCGGCAGAAGAGCTGCGTAGATCCCCTGCTGCGCCTCCGGGGCACAGCGAAGCGTCATAGGGCGAAACAGGCCACATTTTGCCAAGTGGGCCGCCCGCGTGGGGCGGCCCACTGTCAAATATGAGTGCTCAGCCTTCGTGCAGGACCGTCTCAAAGCCTTCGAACTGCGGGGCACCCAGAATGGGGCTTTCGCCGTCACGCTTTCCGGCGCCGCGGTGGGATGCGCGGAACTGGTCGGACTTCGTCCAGGCCTCAAAATCCGCGCGGGACTCCCAGATCACATGGCTGGAGTACAAAGTGTGATCGTCATGCTCGGGGCCTTTTAGCAGGCGAAACTCACGAAACCCCTGCATCTCGCGCAGGCGGCTTTCGCGTTCTCCCCAGATGGTTTCGAAATCGGTTTCGCGGCCGGGGCGAATTTTGAATCGGTTCATGGCGATAAAGCTCATGTGGCAGTGTCCATTCTTGCAGATGTGTGTGGAGCAAAGCTGGCTGATGCAACGCAAGCGTTCGGCTGGCCGATGCCCTGACCTACGCCAAGAGGCCGGCCGCCTTCAAGTCAAACGCCGCTCAACCCGGCCTGGGCGTCGGCGAGGGTCTGCGCGTTACTTGAATTTATCCAGCAGCTTCTGCATTGGCGAACGGGCGTCCTCGGCAGGGGCCGCTTCAGGGGCGGGCGGTGTTGCGGCTTTGATCTCAGCCGCTTTTTCCGGCGCGGCTTGCGGGGATGACTGTGTCCGCTTGGCAGGTTTGCTGCCCTCGGTTCCGGTCGAGCTTCGCGGTGGTGCGACGCGCAGGGCGACCGCGTTCATGAACTTGCCGCTATCCCCAAGGGCGAGCGAGCGGGCGCCGTCGGCGATGCCGCGCAGGAGGTCGTCGAGCCAGCCCTGATCCGCTTTTGGGAAGTCGCGCAGCACGTAGCCTGCCACAGCGTCCTTATGCCCCGGATGGCCAACGCCCAGACGGACGCGCCCGTAGTCCGCCCCGATATGAGCATGGATCGAACGCAACCCGTTGTGACCGGCGTGGCCGCCGCCCTGTTTCACACGACATTTCCCCGGTGCCAGATCCAGCTCGTCATGGAACACCATCACATCGGCTGGTGTGAGTTTGAAGAACCGCAGTGCTTCGCCGACGGACTGGCCGGAGTTGTTCATGAAGGTCTGAGGTTTCAGCAGAATGGCCTTTTCGCGACCTATGCTTCCCTCGCTCAGCTGTCCCTGAAACTTGGCCTTCCACGGTGAAAACCCATGATCCGCCGCGATCTGGTCCAGCGCCATAAAGCCGATATTATGGCGGTTGCCCGCATATTTCGCGCCCGGATTGCCGAGGCCGACGAAGAGTTTCATGATGTGCTCCGCTGGTTCCTGTTGGTGCAGTGATGCCTGTTTTGTCGGCAAGAATCCAGTGTCGGCAGTCGGCTTCCTTTCGCGCGAGTTCTGCCACAAATTGGTCCAATACGTTTGTCAGATCTTGCGAAGGCTGTGCCGTTTGTGCGGTATGGTGTGGGGATTTAGGGGCAAGAATTATGTTTAAAGTACTTTTGAAACGGGACCAACGCGACTGCACGAATGGCTCTCGGGGTCGAGCGCGGGGCGTTGCGGCGCTCCTCATCGGCACAGTTGTGGCTGGCTGCGCGGTGGAGCCGGGGCCGTCGGTGCCCACTAAGACCGGAAGCTCCGTCTTTGAAGCGCGCCAGTCGTTGGCGTTTTGTGCGCCGCAGGGGCCGAAGGGCGGAAAGGCGGCGGTGACGTCCAGCTATATCGCCTCGATGATCTTTCTCGGTATTTTGCCCGGCGCAATCGCTGCGGCGAGCGGAGAGGAACACACCCGACGTCATGGCGCGATTGATGCGGTGGATGATTGTCTGTCGGAACAAGGGTTTGAGCGTCGCGAGCTGACCGCGCAAGAGGCTGTCGCGATCAAACAGCGAGACCGCTACGCGCGCGATCAGCTTCTGACGCATCTCGTCAACGGCGGCGCATTGGCAACCTACGACGGCCCGTGAGGCGACCTCAGAAGGTGGCAAGCGGTTGTGGGTCTGCCTGCCGCGTCGCCGCCGCATGCAGCAGGTCTGACACCTGAATAGTCGGCACATAAAAACGGGCCCCGCGAGGGACCCGTTCTGTAAAATCGTCAGCCCGGAATGGGCGAGATCTTATTCTTCTGCAGCCGCTTCCGCTTCTTCGGCTTCGTCCTCGGCTTCATCGTCCGCGGATTTCAGGCCGGACGGGGCAGAGACATTCGCGATCACGAAGTCACGGTCGATGGTCGGCTTGGAACCCTGGGGCAGGGTGACGTCGGAGATGTGGATCACATCGCCGATGGCCTTGCCTGCGAGGTCGACGGTCAGTTTTTCCGGAATGTCACCGGCGGTCACAACCAACTCGACTTCGGCGCGGACAACGGTCAGGACACCGCCACGCTTGAGGCCAACACATTCTTCTTCGTTGATGAACTCAACGGGGATGAACAGGTTGATCTTCGAGGTGCGACGCAGACGCATCAGGTCGAAGTGGGTCGGCAGGTCTTTGACGATGTCACGCTGGACGTCGCGGCAGATCACGCGAACATCGTCGTGGCCTTCAACCTTGAGGTTGAACAGGGTCGACTTGAAGCGGCCGGCTTTCAGCTTTTTCAGCAGTTCGTTGTAGGGGATCTGAATCGCCAGCGGATCCACGTCACCACCAAATACAACTCCAGGAACCAGATGCGCACGGCGTGCAGCGCGAGCGGCGCCCTTGCCCGTCCCCGCGCGTTCCTGGCATACGAGATCAGGAATCTCATTCGCCATTTTTATTCTCCATATATAATCGGGGGTGCCTCCAAGGCTGTCACCCCGCGTGAAGCCGCTCTGTTAGACGGAAAAGCCCTGTTTGGAAAGCCCTAAACTGCCGCTTTTGCCTGTCTCGGCGCCAGTTTCCCGTCAGACTCCATCAGACGTGCATGAAGGTCGAATTCTGCCGCGCGCGCCACGCGCAAGCGCGCACGGGTCTGCTCTGACAGATCCGTGGGCACCTGTGGTGATACGTTGCGTGGTTCGAAGGTGATTCTCTGCTCGAACCGGTCACTCAGAAAGGTTTCCAGTCGGTCCCAACGTTCGTAGGCGAACAAATGGTCAATCAGAAGCCGTCCGCCGCGCCCGCTGAGCATGCGAAGCTGGCTGCCGATCTGGGTACAAGGAGGAGGGGCCTCGGAGAGGAGCGCCTCGACAAATTCTTCGAACGTTAGGTGGCCAGAATATTCCGGTTTGTCCCTGATCTCGTCACGCGTGCGATACTTATACCAGCTGCGGATCTGGTCCTCGGGCTCGCGCAGCACCGCAAAGCTCTCCAGGGCGACGTCGAACGTTTCGCTGATGAACGGGCGGACCTTGCGGTGAAAGCGCTTGGTAGAAATATGCTTGCGGGCACCGCGAAACACGATGTCCGCGTGCGGGCGCAACGCCTGCTCTATGGCGGTGGTCCCGGTTTTGGGAATCGCGACAAATGCGAGAGTTTGGGGCGTGAAGATCAGCATGTTCATTGGCATAGCCCTGCCGAGACCGATGGACCAGATCTGTAGCGGTACAATTTGCCGATTGTGGCGCCGTGCGCACTGTGCATCCTCACGCGCATGGAATTTTTTACGGATATGCGCACCAGCGCGGTGCATGGGCGGGCCTTTGCTGTCATGGGGTTCTGTGTCGGAGCCTTCGCAGCCTATGCGCCGCAACTGAAGTCACAGGCGGGATTGGGCGACGCCGAATTTGGTCTGGCACTTCTTGTCGGGGCCGTGGGGGCCGTTGGCGCGATGTGGCTGGCGCCGCGGGTGGATCGAAGGCTTGGTCCGGCAGCCATGGTGATTTGCGCGCTGATGTTGGCCGCAGGGTTTCTGTTGCCGGGGTTGGCGTACAGCTGGGTCACCTTTGCAGCGGCCATGTTCGTGGCCTCCGGTGCCGCTGGTCTGCTGGACGTGGTGATGAACGCGCGGCTCAGCGGGTTGGAAGCCCGCACGGGACGGTCGCTGATGAACCTCAATCACGGTTTGTTTTCGCTGGCCTATGCGCTGGCCGCGTTGGTGGCCGGGCTGGTACGGGAGGCTGGTGTGCCGCCGATTTGGTGCTTTGCGGGAATTCTTGCGGTGTCGGCACTGCTGGCGCTTGGCATGCGCGATGCGGTGCCATCAGATCGCACTGGCGAAGAGGATGGCACATCATCTGCGGCGTTGCCGGGGCTGATGGTCGTTCTGGCAGGGGTGATCGTGTTGATCGCCTTCACCGCGGAACAGGCGACGGAAAACTGGTCTGCCCTACATCTGGAGCGCGCCTTTGGAGCCAGTGCCGCCGAAGGTGCGATCGGGCCGGCGATCCTTGGTCTGACTATGGGGATCGGGCGTTTGTCCGGACAGGAGGTGGTGCGCCGTATTGCCGAAGGCAAGCTGATGCAGATCGCGGCAGCACTCGCGGCTTTGGGGCTCTTGCTGGCCGCTTTCGCGCCGGTGCAGGGGCTGGCCTATGCAGGGTTTGCAATTCTTGGGCTGGGTGTGTCGGTCATTGGCCCAACTGCGTTGGCCTGGGTGGGGAAGACGATCCCATCCCGACTGCGCGGTGCCGCGATTTCGCGCATGGTGATGATTGGCTACTGCGGTTTTTTTATCGGCCCGCCGGTGATCGGTTTCATGGCGGAAGCTTTTGGATTGCGGCTGGCCTTGGCTATGATGGGCGGAATGCTCCTGTGCATCACCGCCATTCTGGTGCCCGCCCTGCGGGCCTCGGCGCGCAGGGCTGGTGTGGTGGCCTAGGTCTGGGCGTTCAGGCCCAGCGACCAGTGAAATCCTCTGGCACCATAAGATTGTGTCGTCCAAGATGGCTGACAGATTTCTCGCCGCAGAGTGCCATCGAGGTGTCCAGTTCCTTGTGGATGACCTCCAGCGCTCGGGTGACGCCCTGTTGCCCCATGGCGCCAAGCCCGTAGACAAAGGCGCGCCCGATCATCGTGCCGGTGGCGCCAAGCGCCAGCGCCTTCAGCACGTCCTGGCCGGAGCGAATGCCGCTGTCCAGATGCACTTCGACCTGGTCGCCGACCGCATCCATGATCCGGGGCAGCATGCGAATCGATGACAGTGCGCCATCCAGCTGGCGGCCACCGTGGTTGGACACAGTAATCGCATCCGCACCAACCTTGGCGGCCATCTTGGCATCTTCCTCATCGAGGATGCCCTTCAGGATCACCTTGCCGCCCCACATCTCCTTGAGCTTTTCGATCTTGCCCCAGTCGAGCGAGGGGTCGAATTGTTCGGCGGTCCAGGCACCGAGTGATGAGGCATCGGAAATGCCTTCAACATGGCCGACAATATTGCCGAAATTGCGCCGCTTAGCGCCCAACATTTCGATCCCCCAGGCCCATTTGGTCATCAGGTTCGCGATGGTCCGCGGTGTCAGCTTCGGTGGCGCGGAGAGGCCGTTCTTCAGATCCTTGTGACGCTGACCGAGAATCTGCAGGTCGAGGGTGATCACCAGAGCCGAGCAATTGGCGGCCTTGGCGCGCCCGATCAGGCGGCGCATATAGTCCTCGTCCTTCATCGTATAAAGCTGGAACCAGAAGGGCTTGGTGGTTGTCTCGGCCACCTCTTCGATGGAATTGATTGACATTGTCGACAGCGTGAAAGGCACGCCGAAGGCTTCTGCGGCACGGGCGGCCTTGATCTCGCCATCGGCGGATTGCATGCCGGTCAGCCCCACGGGTGCCAAGGCCACAGGCATGGCCACCTCCTGTCCGATCATTCGAGAGGCGGTGGTGCGGCCGGCCATGTCGACAGCCACGCGTTGACGCAGACGAATTTGCTCGAAATCGGTGGTGTTGTCGCGAAAGGTCTGTTCGGTCCAGGAGCCACTCTCGGCATAATCGTAGAACATCTTTGGCACACGCCGCGCGTAGATGCGCTTCAGATCCTCTATATTGGTAATAACGGGCATGAATAAACTCCTCGACGTGCGCGCGACTGGTAATGTTTTCTTACCAATCTGGCGCTGGCATGGCAAGCGAGGCCGTCGTAATCTTGCATTTACGGTTTTGTGCAAGTTTATTGATGGACACCTGCCGGAATCGCGATGTCATGATATGCGGACCGGACACCTGCGAAGCTTCTGGAGAATTGCCGGAGTTTCATGAGCTGACCAGTGCGCAGCTTTGAATTTATGCCGCCCCGCGTGCAGAGCGCTCGGGGTCGTTTCTTGATTTTAGACCTGATGCGTGTCCTGCCTGGAATTTATCCATGCAGACAGGGCCTAACGGCTGCGGCATCTTCTGGAGGTAGAAGCAACGTGAAGGTTGTGTTCATATCGAATCTGGACGACGGGGATATTGCCGCCCTGGTTGTCCGTGCTCCGCGTGTGCCTTCGCATCGCGTGTCCAAGTGTCGTTGTCCACTGTGTCCCGAAGCCGCGCCGCAGAGACCGTCATGACACTGCGTCCCGAGGATCCATTGGTGCCCGAACGCGCGTCAGATGACCCGTCCTATCGTGACCTTCTCATCGAGTTGGAGCGGGAGAGGGAACGGAGCGCGGAGCTGGAATCACAGCTGGAGCGCAAGTCCCAGTCGTTGCGCCGCGCCAATGGATCGCTGGTGGCATTGGCGCGACAAGTGGACCGGATGGTGAAGGAACGCACAGAGGACCTCGCACGTGATCGGGCCGAGGCAGAGGCGGAAAGCGCTGCCAAAACACAGTTTCTCGCCACCATGAGCCATGAGATCCGTACGCCTCTGAACGGAGTTCTGGGTATGGCTTCGGCTCTGGCGGATACCACGCTGGTCGAGGAGCAGGCGCAGATCCTTGATGTCCTGCGCGAGAGCGGGCGCCTGTTGCTCAGTATTGTTGATGACATCCTTGACCTGTCGAAGATTGAGGAGGGCAAGCTGGAGCTGGAGCGTCTGCCTATCGACGTGGTGGATCTTCTGGATGCGGTCTGTCGCCAGTTTCAGCCTCGAATGGAGGCGAAGGGGCTGGATTTCACCCGCCTTTATGGTGGTGCGCTTTCATCCGGCGGGACTTGGGTGAATATCGACCCGACCCGGTTTCAGCAGGTGCTGACAAATCTGCTGTCCAATGCGGCGAAGTTCACTGATCGTGGCGCGATCACCCTGACAGCTGATTTGACGGACCATCAGGACGGCACGCTGATCTTGTCGGTGACAGTGCGGGATACCGGTGTCGGCTTGTCGCAGGCGCAGGTCGAGAGATTGTTTCAGCCCTATGTGCAGGCCGATGCCAGCGTGCATCGCAACCATGGTGGAACCGGACTGGGCTTGGCGATCTCGCGCCAGATCTGTCTGCGCATGGGCGGTGAGCTGGAGTGCCGAAGTGCCAAGGGCGAGGGGAGCGAATTTTGCGCGACCTTCCGCGTGTCGCGTGCCACGCCGCTGGAAAAGACGCCTGAACCGGATCAGAAGGCGGATGTGGACGTGATCGCCCGGCGGCGCTGGCGGGTCCTCGTGGCAGAGGACAATCGCACCAATCGCATGGTGCTTCACCATATCCTGCGCCACCATGATCTCGATCTTCTTTGGGTCGAGAACGGCGAGCAAGCGGTGGAGGCCTGTCGTCGGGTCGAGCCCGATCTGGTGCTGATGGACGTGAATATGCCGTTGATGGATGGGGTGACTGCAGCCGGGCAGGTCCGGGCCGAGGAACGTGCACAGGATCGCAACCCGGTACCGATCATTGCTGTGTCGGCGAATGCGCTGGTGCATCAAGTCAGGCATTATCTTGAGAGCGGTATGAACTACCATGTGGCAAAGCCGATCCGTAAGGACCGCCTGCTTCGCGTGATGGCGCAGGCCTTGCTGGATGCTCCAATCGTCGAAGATAGCGCTTAAACTTCGTCCCCGAGCGGCGCTCAGCAGCAGAAATACAAAACGGCGGCCCGCTAGACCGCCGTTTAGCATTCTGTGTCAGGACGCCGGGGTCAGCCCGCGTGTGCGCCATCCGCAAGTGATTTCACGAAAGCGAGCACCTCAGACGCGGATTTTCCGGCGCCAATTTCGGCAACGATGGCGCTGCCGACCACGGCGCCGTCAGAGATCGACGCAATGGTCTGCGCGCGCTCCGGTGTTTTGATGCCAAAGCCTACGATCACGGGCAGGTCGGTCGCCGCTTTGATGCGCGACACCTCTGGGCCAACATCCGATGCTTCGGCCTCTGCCGCACCGGTGATGCCGGTGATCGAAACATAATAGACAAAACCGGAGGTGTTTTGCAGCACGCGGGGCAGGCGGGCGTTGTCGGTGGTGGGGGTAGCCAGCCGGATGAAGTTGAGACCCGCTGCCTGGGCAGGCAGACACAACTCGCTGTCTTCCTCGGGCGGCAAATCTACCACGATCAGCCCGTCGATGCCTGCAGACTTGGCATCGGCAAGGAATGTCTCCACACCGCGAGAATAGATCGGATTATAGTAGCCCATCAGCACGATCGGCGTTGTGTCGTCCTCTTTGCGGAAGTCGCGCGCCAATTGGAGCGTGCGCTCCAAAGTCATGCCGCCTTCCAGCGCACGTTGCCCGGCAAGCTGAATGGTCGGGCCGTCGGCCATCGGATCGGTGAACGGCAGGCCGAGTTCGATGATGTCTACGCCAGCGCCGGGCAGGCCTTTGACCATTTCCAACGAAGTGTCATAGTCTGGGTCGCCCGCCATTACATAGGTGACGAAGGCCTTTTTGCCCGCTGCAGACAGTTCGGCAAACTTGGCGTCGATACGTGTGGTGGGACGGGTCATGTGCGGGCCTTCTGAGATCTCTGTTGCTTGGTTTGATGTGCCGAAACTTCCCGGCAAAATCAATCCCGACGAGACCTCAGCGCGATGTTTAACTTTAGGTCGCCTTGGAAAGCTCAGTTTCTTGCGCGATGTCGCAGGGGGACGTGAAGGCGCAAGTTGATGGCGTTGAGGCCTGGATTCTGGTCGCCGATTGAGGCGTTGGAGATATGTGTGAATGCCAGTGTCAGACGACGCCCGCCGCGCAGCTCGCGCCCGATTCCAACGAGCGAGCGGATCTCGAAGGTAGATCCGAGATCATTGGCTTTTTCTCCTTCGAAGAACGCGCCCGGCATCACGCTGGCCTCGATAAACCAACGCTGTCCCAGGTCGCGCTGGGCCTGAAGGCCGCCGCCGAGGAAAATGTCACCTGTTTCATGCACCTGTGCGGTGACACCAAGGCCCGCATCAAACCCGAGCAGGCGCCAGTCTCGCGTGCCGAGGTAATCGGCTGAAAGATAGGCGCCATCGTCGGCCTGTTCCGAAAGGAAGTCGGCATGCCCGAAGCCGAAAACAAGCTCCTGAGCCTGTGCTACAGATGTGAAGAGCAGAGACGGGAGAAGGGCAAACGTGGTTACAAGTCTGCGCATGAGATCCTCGCGAACTGGGGCTGCCGACGCGTGGCGCATCGGCCTGCGGGTTGCGTGAAATCAGGATAAAGGAATGTGACAGCTATGTGTCAACTGTTATGAGCCGCCTGCTCAGACGCTGTGCGCTTGCGAAAATGGCAGATAGAGCCTAAGTGCTGGCTCCCAAATGGCATCAGGAGGCCGGTATGGGCTTTAAAATGGGAATCGTGGGTCTGCCGAACGTCGGCAAGTCGACCCTGTTCAACGCACTGACCAAGACCGCATCGGCGCAGGCGGCAAATTTTCCGTTCTGCACGATCGAGCCGAACGTGGGCGAGGTGGGGGTTCCCGACGCCCGATTGGAGAAACTGGCCGGGATCGCGCAATCGAAATCGATCATCCCGACGCGGATGACGTTTGTCGATATTGCAGGCCTTGTGAAGGGCGCCTCCAAGGGCGAAGGGCTGGGCAATCAGTTCCTCGCCAATATTCGCGAAGTGGACGCGATCGCCCATGTTTTGCGGTGTTTTGAGGATGGTGACGTCACTCACGTGGATGGCCGCGTCGACCCGGTTGCAGACGCTGACACCATCGAGACCGAGCTGATGCTCTCCGACCTTGAAAGCATCGAAAAACGCCGCGCCAACCTGGTGCGCAAACTGAAGGGCAACGACAAGGAGGCCCAGCAGCAGGACCGGCTGCTGGCCGCCGCGCAGGCGATGCTGGAAGACGGCAAACCGGCCCGGCTGGTGGAGGTGGACGCGGACGACCAAAAGGCCTGGACGATGCTGCAGCTTCTGACCACCAAACCGGTGCTTTATGTCTGCAATGTCGGTGAGAGCGAGAGCGTTGACGGCAACGCCCATTCCGCCAAAGTGGCAGAGATGGCGGCGGCCCAAGGTAACAGCCATGTGATCATTTCGGCGCAGATCGAAGAGGAAATCAGCCAGCTGGAATCGGAAGAGGCGCAGATGTTCCTCGACGAAATGGGGCTGGAGGAGGCGGGTCTCGACCGTCTGATCCGCGCAGGCTACGAGTTGTTGCACCTCGAGACCTATTTCACCGTCGGCCCCAAGGAAGCCCGTGCCTGGACTATCAAGACCGGCACGGCCGCGCCCCAAGCGGCTGGTGTGATCCACGGCGATTTCGAGAAAGGCTTCATTCGTGCCGAGACCATCGCCTATGATGATTTCATCGCCTGTGGCGGCGAGGGCGGTGCCAAGGAAGCGGGCAAGATGCGCGCAGAGGGCAAAAGCTACATCGTCAAGGATGGCGACGTGCTGCACTTCCTGTTCAACACCTGACCGGCGCGCTCTGAACCGAATGGTCTGCAATGCCCGTCTTTGAAAAAAGGCGGGCATTTTGCTGGTACTGGTGTTTCGCCTCGCCGAACGCGGCAGGCGCTTGAGTTGCCGCTAACACATTGCTACACCCATCCGATTATTCAGTGGTAGGGATAACAATGACAACAAAACTCATCATCGACACGGATCCCGGCATCGACGATGCCATGGCGATTTTCTATGCCGCCGCCGCCCCGGATATCGAGCTTCTGGGCCTGACGACGATCTTTGGCAACGTGACCACCAAGACCGCCACCCGCAACGCGTTGCGCCTGCTGGAGGCAGCAGAACTGGACCTGCCGGTGGCCCATGGCGCCGAACAGCCGCTGGTGCTGCCGCCGTTCGAGCCCTCTGCTCATGTGCATGGTGATGAGGGCTTTGGAGAAATACCCGCCGCCACGCCCAAGGGCGCCGCTGTGGCCGAAGACGCCGCCGATTTCCTGATCCGCATGGCGCGGGAGCACAAAGGCGAGCTGGTGGTGTGTCCTATCGGGCCCTTGACCAACATCGCCGTCGCCATCCAGCGTGACGCGCAATTCGTCAAGAATTGCAAACGGATCGTCATCATGGGCGGCTCGCTCGAGGCGGGCGGCAACATCACTCCTCACGCCGAAGCCAACATCTACCACGACCCGCATGCGGCGGAAGTGGTGTTCGCCGCGGCTGCGGGCAAGGTGGTCATGGTGGGCTTGGATGTAACGCTGAAGATCCTCTGCAGGCCCGAGGATTTCGACGCCATCAAGGAGCGTTCGCCCGATCTAGGCGGCATGCTCAAGGAGATGAGCGTCTTCTACATCAAGTTCTATCAGGAAGTTGCAAACCTCAATGGCTGCTCCCTGCACGATCCGGCCGCAGTGATCGCCTGCACCCATGCAGAGCTGTTTGAGACGCGCGTGGTGAAGGTCACGGTGTCGACCGAACAAGAAACATCCGGCGAGACCCGCGTTGCAGAAGATGCTCGCGGCGACACGCATGTGGCGATGGGCGTTGATGCGGAGGCTGTGAAATCCCTCTTTCTCAAGCGCTTGTCACTTCTTCCCTGACATTGCATCTCTTCAGCGGAAGGTGATCCTTTCGCTGAAGAGGCCCGCGATTTTGTCGATTTTGTCGACCAAGCGATCTTCAAAGCTTCGCTAATTTACGGTACGAAGCCTGTCGTTTTTTGACGGGGGCGTATCCTCGCGTTCTTCAGGCCTTTTCTGAGTCGGATCGTGTCATAGCCACCCGCTCCCTAGCATCCATCTGATCTTTGGCAGGCCGCGGCACTAAGTCCGCGTGCCGACGTGATCGCTTACCTGTCCGGCGTTTCTAAGGGCGCCCATGGCTGTTGCAGGTGGCATGCAGTTTCATGTTCATGACGCCCTTCGTTCGGCTGTTCAGGCGCCCACGCCTCACTTTTTCACCGCGAGGCTGGCCGCCGTGTGCTGCGCTTTGCGATATGTTGCTTCACTCATGACGGTTCTCTTTTCACCATGATCGGCGGGCAAGCTGGCCAGCCTCTGCACGACGGTGCCTCTATCGCGTCAGCGCTTCTGCTTCTGTAGGGCATTTCAGGGACCTACGTGGCCCCAATGGAGCCACGGTCCCCTCAACTGTGCGGTACGTGTCCCTTGGGAGCGTCCTGCGATGGAGGGAAACTATGCCGCCCCAGATGCGCAGACCATCAATGCAGGAGGTGCCGTGGCTCTCCGAAAAGACCAGCCCTCAGACGCTGCAATTGCGCTTCATTGAAAAAGTTGAGGTTGCTCATTGATCATATCTGCTTGAGCAGTCTCAAGCATGCCAATTGGCAAAAAACAATGAACTTTGAGTTTGAAAGATTTCTCAATGGGGCAATTGACGGCTGGGGGTTGTGTGAAATATCAATTTTTAGGTGCATAAGTAATCAACTTTAGATTGTTACTGTTAGTGTGATCTTAAATCGCCGTCTTGGGCAACTTCTTAAATGGAACTGGCAGACATGACGTTCTCGTTCGGATATTTGATTGCGACATTCCTTGGGCTAGGACGCCGCAACGGCCAGACCTGTCAACGCGCTCACCTGATATCCAGGCTGACGCGAAACTGTCTCCCGACGCTCATTGCCGTGATGGCCTGGTTCACGGCAGCGGTGCCCGTGCAGGCGCAGTACAACGATTGTCCTCCACTCAACAACCAAGGCGCCGCCGGTGGAAAAGTCTTTTTGGACCTGACTCTTGATGAATGCACCTACGACGATCCTCCGTGGAGCTCGGATATGATCCAAATAGAATTTAACGCGGCGGGTGGCGTATTCAATATCGGCTATTTCGAAGCTGTCCCGCCAAACGCCACCTCGTTCGGAACCGTGGTATTCGAAGGTATTACGCTTATGGAGGGCTTGCCACTAATCACTACCTCTTGCTCAGGGGCCGGAACCACGCTCGACTGTGATCTGTCGGGCACCTTCGACGGGTCCCCTATCAGCGCAACTGCGTCAGCTTCGGACGGCTCGGTGGGGTCATCATCGCCCGCCAACGCGGCGCCGACGGCGAATGCGGGCGCGGATCAGTCGAAGACCTCGGGCACGGCGGTCACCCTGGATGGCAGCGGCAGCAGCGACAGTGACGGCACGATTGCAAGCTACGCCTGGAGCCGCACGGGTGGCACGGGGACAGCGGGCAATGCGGTGCTGTCGGATGCGACTGTGGTCAACCCAAGCTTCACGGACGCCTCGCTGACCTCGAATGACGCGGCGGTGACGCATATCTTCGCGCTGGTGGTGACCGATGACGACGGCGCAACCTCCGTGGCGGACAGCGTGACGGTGACGATCACACCGCCCGCCAACGCGGCGCCGACGGCGAATGCGGGTGCGGATCAGTCGGAGGTCTCGGGCACGGCGGTGACGCTGGACGGCAGCGGCAGCAGTGACAGTGACGGCACGATTGCAAGCTACGCCTGGAGCCGCACGGGCGGGACCGGCACGGCGGGCAACGCGGTGCTGTCGGATGCGACTGTGGTCAACCCAAGCTTCACGGACGCCTCGCTGACCTCGAACGATGGGGTGGTGACGCATATCTTCGCGCTGGTGGTGACTGATGATGATGGCGCCACCTCGGTCGCCGATAGCGTGACGGTGACGATCACACCGCCCGCCAACGCGGCGCCGACGGCGAATGCGGGCGCGGATCAGTCGGAGGTCTCGGGCACGGCGGTGACGCTGGATGGCAGCGGCAGCAGCGACAGTGACGGCACAATTGCAAGCTACGCCTGGAGCCGCACGGGCGGGACCGGCACGGCGGGCAACGCGGTGCTGTCGGATGCGACGGTGGTCAACCCAAGCTTCACGGACGCCTCGCTGACCTCGAACGATGGGGTGGTGACGCATATCTTCGCGCTGGTGGTGACTGATGATGATGGCGCCACCTCGGTCGCCGATAGCGTGACGGTGACGATCACACCGCCCGCCAACGCGGCGCCGACGGCGAATGCGGGCGCGGATCAGTCGGAGGTCTCGGGCACGGCGGTGACGCTGGACGGCAGCGGCAGCAGCGACAGTGACGGCACAATTGCAAGCTACGCCTGGAGCCGCACGGGCGGGACCGGCACGGCGGGCAACGCGGTGCTGTCGGATGCGACTGTGGTCAACCCAAGCTTCACGGACGCCTCGCTGACCTCGAACGATGGGGTGGTGACGCATATCTTCGCGCTGGTGGTGACTGATGATGATGGCGCCACCTCGGTCGCCGATAGCGTGACGGTGACGATCACACCGCCCGCCAACGCGGCGCCGACGGCGAATGCGGGCGCGGATCAGTCGGTGGTCTCGGGCGCGGCGGTCACCCTGGATGGCAGCGGCAGCAGCGACAGTGACGGCACAATTGCAAGCTACGCCTGGAGCCGCACGGGCGGGACCGGCACGGCGGGCAACGCGGTGCTGTCGGATGCGACTGTGGTCAACCCAAGCTTCACGGACGCCTCGCTGACCTCGAACGATGGGGTGGTGACGCATATCTTCGCGCTGGTGGTGACTGATGATGATGGCGCCACCTCGGTCGCCGATAGCGTGACGGTGACGATCACACCGCCCGCCAACGCGGCGCCGACGGCGAATGCGGGCGCGGATCAGTCGGAGGTCTCGGGCACGGCGGTGACGCTGGATGGCAGCGGCAGCAGCGACAGTGACGGCACAATTGCAAGCTACGCCTGGAGCCGCACGGGCGGGACCGGCACGGCGGGCAACGCGGTGCTGTCGGATGCGACGGTGGTCAACCCAAGCTTCACGGACGCCTCGCTGACCTCGAACGATGGGGTGGTGACGCATATCTTCGCGCTGGTGGTGACTGATGATGATGGCGCCACCTCGGTCGCCGATAGCGTGACGGTGACGATCACACCGCCCGCCAACGCGGCGCCGACGGCGAATGCGGGCGCGGATCAGTCGGAGGTCTCGGGCACGGCGGTGACGCTGGACGGCAGCGGCAGCAGCGACAGTGACGGCACAATTGCAAGCTACGCCTGGAGCCGCACGGGCGGGACCGGCACGGCGGGCAACGCGGTGCTGTCGGATGCGACTGTGGTCAACCCAAGCTTCACGGACGCCTCGCTGACCTCGAACGATGGGGTGGTGACGCATATCTTCGCGCTGGTGGTGACTGATGATGATGGCGCCACCTCGGTCGCCGATAGCGTGACGGTGACGATCACACCGCCCGCCAACGCGGCGCCGACGGCGAATGCGGGCGCGGATCAGTCGGTGGTCTCGGGCGCGGCGGTCACCCTGGATGGCAGCGGCAGCAGCGACAGTGACGGCACAATTGCAAGCTACGCCTGGAGCCGCACGGGCGGGACCGGCACGGCGGGCAACGCGGTGCTGTCGGATGCGACTGTGGTCAACCCAAGCTTCACGGACGCCTCGCTGACCTCGAACGATGGGGTGGTGACGCATATCTTCGCGCTGGTGGTGACTGATGATGATGGCGCCACCTCGGTCGCCGATAGCGTGACGGTGACGATCACACCGCCCGCCAACGCGGCGCCGACGGCGAATGCGGGCGCGGATCAGTCGGAGGTCTCGGGCACGGCGGTGACGCTGGATGGCAGCGGCAGCAGCGACAGTGACGGCACAATTGCAAGCTACGCCTGGAGCCGCACGGGCGGGACCGGCACGGCGGGCAACGCGGTGCTGTCGGATGCGACGGTGGTCAACCCAAGCTTCACGGACGCCTCGCTGACCTCGAACGATGGGGTGGTGACGCATGTCTTCACGCTGGTGGTGACCGACAATGATGGCGCCACCTCGGTCGCCGATAGCGTGACGGTGACGATCACACCGCCCGCCAACGCAGCGCCGACGGCGAATGCGGGCGCGGATCAGTCGGAGACCTCGGGCACGGCGGTGACGCTGGATGGCAGCGGCAGCAGCGACAGTGATGGCACAATTGCAAGCTACGCCTGGAGCCGCACGGGCGGGACCGGCACGGCGGGCAACGCGGTGCTGTCGGATGCGACGGTGGTCAACCCAAGCTTCACGGACGCCTCGCTGACCTCGAACGATGGGGTGGTGACGCATGTCTTCACGCTGGTGGTGACCGACAATGATGGCGCCACCTCGGTCGCCGATAGCGTGACGGTGACGATCACACCGCCCGCCAACGCAGCGCCGACGGCGAATGCGGGCGCGGATCAGTCGGAGGTCTCGGGCACGGCGGTGACGCTGGACGGCAGCGGCAGCAGCGACAGTGATGGCACGATTGCAAGCTACGCCTGGAGCCGCACGGGCGGGACCGGGACGGCGGGCAATGCGGTGCTGTCGGATGCGACGGTGGTCAACCCAAGCTTCACGGACGCCTCGCTGACCTCGAACGATGGGGTGGTGACGCATGTCTTCACGCTGGTGGTGACCGACAATGATGGCGCCACCTCGGTCGCCGATAGCGTGACGGTGACGATCACACCGCCCGCCAACGCGGCGCCGACGGCGAATGCGGGCGCGGATCAGTCGGTGGTCTCGGGCGCGGCGGTCACCCTGGATGGCAGCGGCAGCAGCGACAGTGACGGCACAATTGCAAGCTACGCCTGGAGCCGCACGGGCGGGACCGGCACGGCGGGCAACGCGGTGCTGTCGGATGCGACTGTGGTCAACCCAAGCTTCACGGACGCCTCGCTGACCTCGAACGATGGGGTGGTGACGCATATCTTCGCGCTGGTGGTGACTGATGATGATGGCGCCACCTCGGTCGCCGATAGCGTGACGGTGACGATCACACCGCCCGCCAACGCGGCGCCGACGGCGAATGCGGGCGCGGATCAGTCGGAGGTCTCGGGCACGGCGGTGACGCTGGATGGCAGCGGCAGCAGCGACAGTGACGGCACAATTGCAAGCTACGCCTGGAGCCGCACGGGCGGGACCGGCACGGCGGGCAACGCGGTGCTGTCGGATGCGACGGTGGTCAACCCAAGCTTCACGGACGCCTCGCTGACCTCGAACGATGGGGTGGTGACGCATGTCTTCACGCTGGTGGTGACCGACAATGATGGCGCCACCTCGGTCGCCGATAGCGTGACGGTGACGATCACACCGCCTCTCGACACGGAGCCCCCAGTCATTGACGAGATTGCGGATGTCGCGGTGGACACAGATTCCGGGGTCAATACGGCCTCGGTCGCGCTTGTCGCAAATGTCGCCGACAATTCCGGTGAAGTCATAGCCGCCGACTTTTCGATTGATGGCACAGTGGTTGCCAGTCCGCATGATTTCTCCGTCGGCACAACGCAGGTGACCGCGACGGCGCAGGACAGCGCGGGCAACGCGGCGACACCGCAGACTTTCGAGGTGACGGTCACTGACACGACACCGCCCGAAGCTCCGGTTGTCGCAGCCCCGACCACAAGGTCGGACGGCCGAGCAGAGGTGGCCGGCACTGCCGAGCCGCTCAGCACTGTCACCGTTACCTTTCCTGATGCAAGCGTCGAGACTGCCGCGGCGGGCCCCGGTGGTGTCTTCGAGGTCGTGTCCGCGACGGCCCAAAGCTCAGGCGAGATCAAGATTGTGGCCGAGGATTCCGCCGCAAACAGATCGGAGACAACGACCATAGCCTATGTTGGTGATGATACACGGCCAACACTCACCATCAGCGCGTTGACCGGGCCGAGCAACGGAACATTCAGTGCCGCGATCACCCTGTCCGAGGCGAGCACAAATTTCGATGCCAGCGATCTTACACTGACAAATGCCAGCGCAACTATGACTGGATCAGGAACGCAGTACTCCGTCGTCCTGACCCCGGATGCGGATGGCACAGTTGCTGTCTCAGTCGGCACAAACAGGTTCAGCGATGCCGCCGGAAATGGCAATGAGGCGTCAAACACGTCGAGTGTCGAGTACGACGGCACTGCCCCCACGGTCAGCATCACCGGGGCGCCGGAGGTTTTGGCGGGGGCTTCCTTGATAAACGTGAACGTCACATTCTCTGAAAGCGTAACAGGCTTCGTCGCTGACGATATCACCACCACAAACGCAAATGTGGTCGGCCTAAGCGGCAGTGGTCCGGATTATGTGGCGACCCTTCGCGCATTCGGGACCGGGGCCGTCGGGATCACCGTTCCCGCCAATGTGGCCGTGGACGCGGCTGGCAACGGCAACCTGGAGTCCAATGCGGTTACGATCGAGGATCAAACAGTCGAACAAACACAGCGCCTTATTGCCTCGTTCATGCAAAGCCGGGCCAATCAGTTGATCAGCAATCAACCGGATCTCGTGCCCTTCCTGTCGGGGAGCAAGCAGGCGAGCTTTGGCCTGATGGCAACACGGGGTGTCGGCAATTTCAATGTGGCGACGGGGACGAAGTATCCGGTCTGGGCCCAGGTGAAAGGGGCGTGGTCAAGCAGTGGTGATAGCGATAGCACCTATGTCTTCGGCGCGTTTGGCGTTCATCGGGCGATCAGTAAGAACGTGTTGCTCGGTGCGACGCTGCAATTCGACCATATTGCTCAGGACACCGGAGCCTCCACGGTCAGCGGAACCGGTTGGATGCTTGGGCCTTATTTCGTCGCGAAGAGTTCAAACCATCCGCTGTATTTCGAAGGGCGGCTTCTTTACGGCGAAACGACGAACGACATTTCTCCCTTCGGCACATATGAGGATCGGTTCTACACGACCCGTATGCTTGCCAACCTGAAAGTTGCGGGCGACCTGTCCATGGGCACCACGATCCTCAGCCCGTTTCTGGATGCCTCTTACTCGACGGAGGATCAGCACAGCTATGTAGATACCCTGGGCAACACGATCCCCGGACAAGACTTCAAGCTGGGCCAGGTCGAGGTCGGTCTTGATTTCAGCCAGATGCTTTCGGTGAACACGGGTGAGTTGGAGCTGTGGGGCGGGGTCTCTGGCATCTGGTCCTACAGCAACGGCACGGGATCGGTAACGACCGCGGATCCGGCGTATGAGGGCGGCCGCGCGCGGGTCGAGCTGGGGTTCAATCGCCAGATCACCGCCGGGCAAAGTGTCATGGGGGCCGCCTTTTATGACGGCATCGGTGCAGCCGGGTTTGAAAGCTATGGGTTGAGCCTGGGCTACCAGTTGCAATTCTAGGCATCTCTGCGGAGCGGGGGGCGCCAAGCGCGGCCCCGCCCGTGAACCAGATCGTGGCGGCAAGCACACCTTGGCGTACTCCAAGCACGCAGGCGTCGAACCGGGAGGGCAAAATGGTGGGTAGAACGACGTCGAACCAACGTTCTATGCTGATGAGGCAAAGACCCGAAGCGATTTAAATGCAGCCTTGTACCGAAGCGCATATTAGGGCTCTTCGGATGAGGCAAAACAGACGCAGTCTTACGTCAAACTACGAAAAGAGGATGTCCATGCCAGACCCGACGAATTTGACCGCAGCGGATTTTAGCCCGCTTGAAGGGAACACTGTAAAGGTTGAGGCCGACGGCATCGGGATCGAAGCGACGCTGTTGGAAATCACGACGGGGGGAAGCGCTTTGCGCGACGGCGGCGGTTTTGCACTGCTGTTTCAGGGGCCTGTCGAACCTAGTCTGCCACAGGCCACCTATCAGGTTTCGCATGCTGCCATTGGGACGCAGCAGCTCTTTCTCGTGCCGGTCGCCAAAACCGAGGCCGGTTATCAATATGAGGCGATTTTCACCTGATCGCTTTGGCGTCCGTCGACCGGCGTAGCAGGTCATAGACACCTTTGTCCTCGACGGTGACAAAGCCCAAGCGGTGGTAAAGCGCCATCGCTGGGTTCGCTTTTTCGACGTGGATGCCGACTGCTTTGTTTGCGGCAGACGCTTCGTCCATCAGGTCGCGCAGAATAGCGCCGCCGATACCAGCGCCGCGATGGGCGGGCAGTAGGGCGATGTCGATGATGCGGTGCTCGCTTTGCCAACGCTCAAGATAAAGACGGCCTATTGCTTCGCCTGATCGCTGAATGATCAACCAAAGCGCGTCGGGGTAGTGGGCCTGATAATGCTCGTGCTGCGCGCGAAATTGCATTGAAATGAAGGCGTGCTTTTGGTCTTCATTCCACGGGGTAAGCGCCAGTTCCTCTTCGCGGGTTGAACGGTAGACCTGCGCGAGAAACTGCATATCACGCGCGGTCATCTCTCGGAGTGAGATCCCCAAGGATGCCGCGTGTGTCAAAGCCGGTATCAGCGTTGCCGATTTAAGGGTCATGGGTGCTTCCGACTGTAACGCTTTTCCACCGGATGCTGCAGCATTCGGGCCATGATTAGCCACGCGACGGATAGATGCCCTGAAGCGCGATGATGAAGTTCAGCGCAAGATAGGGCTGCATGTTGTCATGCGCCTGATTGCCGCCTGATGCTTGAAGTGTCTCATCTGCAAGCGGCACGAGATTGGAGGTGCCAGCGGAATAGAGGGCGTCGCCGCGTCCACCAGTTGCAGAAAGCGATGTCGCATTCGATGGCACAGCCTCGCCACCCGGAGACAGATTTGCGCGCACCGGGTGATTGTGCGACGGTATCTGACTTTCGTTCAGCGTCACGGTCGAAGACCCTAATTCTTCACCCAGCCTTCGTGCGGTCAAACCGGGACCGCGCCCTTGTTCCATCGGCGCTCGGCCCTTCATATTGGGAAGGGCGGTGGTGTTTCTTCCATCGCCGCCATAGACTGTACCGATCAGCGAAAACAACGCAGTGTTGTTTGCAATGGGCAAAAGTTGCCCGTCGCAGAATGCCCAGCCTCTGGGCGCGAAATCACCTGCAAAAATGCGGATTTCGGCAATAAAAGGTTCTGACATGCCTTATATCTCCTAACTACGGCTGGGGTAGACGCCGAACAGTGCAATAATGAAGCTGACACAGAGCGATGGCATCATGTTGTTGTGGCTACGCGAGCCGCCTGAATTCGTTGTCGCGTTATGGGCGAACGACGTGTCTGGCGATGCATTGCTATAGAATGTCGTCCCAACGCCCTGGGCGACGACCTTGCCTTGCGGCGATTGATCGGTGGCAAGTTCGGTGTTGGCCAAGAAGTCATGAGTGTGGCTTGGCAACTGATTTGTGGTCAGCGTGACATGCTCTGCGCCACTTTTGCTCCCCAAGCGGCGTTCGCTCAGACCGGGTCCGTGCCCCTTGTGAATAGGGATTCTGCCGCGCATATCGGGCAGACCGAATGTGGTGCGACCGTCTCCGCCGTAGATCGTTCCCAAGAGGGAAAAAAGCGCGTCGTTCTGTGAAACCGCAAGCAGTTGCCCGTCGCAAAAGGCCCAGCCGCGTGGGGCGAAATTCCCCGCAAACATGCGAATCTCACCTACATATGGTTCAGACATGGAATAATCTCCGGTATCTTAATTGCGCGAGGGGAATAGGCCGTGCATTGCTATGCAGAAGTTCAGCGTCTGATAGGGCTGCATGTTATTGTGGGCTTGTCCTCCGCCAGACGCGGCCACAGTTGCGGACGTCAGCGGCGTCATGTTGGCGGCCTCAGCGTCGCGATAGGCGGCGTCTGGTAGCACCTCCGCCGCCAGCACATGATCGGTCGGAGACCCGGACTGCGCCTGGCTCGCCGAGCTCATCGCCGCGTGGGTATGGGTCGGAATTTCCGTCTTGGACAGCGCTACGCTCTCCTGGCCGGATCTGGCGCCCAGTCGGTAGTCGCTGTCTCTGTGAATCGGTGTGCGGCCCCTCAGATCGGGCAGAGCAAAGGTGGTGCTACCATCCCCGCCGTAGGTCGTGCCAAGCAGTGAGTAAAGCGACTGGTTCTGGTTGATCGGCAGGAGTTGCCCATCCAGAAACGCCCAGCCCCGTGGCGCAAAATCAAAGCCGAACATGCGAACTTCGGCAAGAAAGGGTTCGGACACGAAATTCTCCTTTAATAAACTGTCGGCGCGTTCAATTTATGGCGATAAAACACCGATATCTATTATCAACCATGCGTTGCGTAAAAAATAAAGCAAGGAAAAAAGAAAATTTAGTTGGACTGAACAGTTTAGATTTCGGCTTTTGATGGGACTTCACTTTTATCGATGACTCTATGCGAAGCGCCTATCTGGGCGGTGCCGAATGCGTTTAAGGAGTTGATGAGGGCGATGCCGACGTTAAATTCTGCGGCCTGCCTGTCTGGGCTTAACGAGCGATGCGCGCGACAAGGGGCCAGAGGCATCGCATTTTCGCCGCGCGCCTGTTTTGTGTGTGGTAGCATGAGCCGCGCATCCAGATCGCGTGACCAAGGCAGCAGGTCGCGCTCATGGTACCATTGCGGTGGGGGCGGCGCCTTCTTTTTGGATCGTGAAGGGGGTGTCGCCTTCTCCGTGTAGGGAGGGCTGACGCGCCGCCTCTAAACTGAAAATGCAGCCTTGAATGCCGCTAGGGCGTCTTCCTCAACACCTGAGGCAAACGCCTCCATCGCGACGGGGCCGGTGTAGCCCATCGCGTTCAATGCGCGGGCTATGCCGGGATAGTTGATTTCCCCGGTTCCGGGTTCAAAGCGGCCCGGTACGTCCGCAACCTGGATCTCGCCGACCCAGGGCAGGCACGCCTGGCAAAGCTCGATCAGATTCCCTTCGCCGATCTGCGCATGATACAGGTCCAGATTAAGGCGCAGTTCCGGCCGGTTGATCGCAGAGACCAGTGCCAGAGTGTCTTCCGCGCGGGCAAATGGGACGCCTGCATGGTCAGTCGGCAGGTTGAGGTTTTCGAGCGTGAAAACCACCTCCAGCTCTTCTGCAAGGTCACAGATGCGATTGAGCGTATCCAGCGCCTTCACCCATTTGAGCGGCGTTGCGGTCTCAGCTTGTTTGGGGCGTCCGCCGTCGCCAAGTCCGGTGCCGTGCAGGTTCAATCGCTGGACGCCGAGCCGTTTGCCAACAAGGGCGGCCTCTCTTGCCGACGCCAGTAGCGTGTCAGCGCCATCGTCGTCCGCCAAGCGCCCGTCCAGATAGCCGTTCATGATCGAGAACGTCGCACGCGACTTTGCCAGAGCTGCGATGTCGTGATCGGCCCAGTTCCACAAGCCGACCTCGAACCCCATCTCGTCAAGGCGCGCGCAGCGCCAGTCTATCGGTCTGTCGCGCCAGAGCATTTCCGCGCAGGCGGCAAGGGTAAACGCCATGCCTCACGCCTCCGACAGGAACGGGGCCACCTCAACTGGCCGTCCTTCCGCCAAGGACCGATTGGCCGCCTCGGCCAGTGCCAGCGCGTTGACGCCGTCCTGGATTGTTGCGGGCACAGCCTTTCCATCCACGACGGCATCTACAAAGGCGGACCATTCGATGGAGAAGGCGCGCATGTAGCGTTCGAGAAAGAAATACACAGGTTTTGCCGAAGTGACGCCCGCGCTGGTGGATTTCACGACGGTGTTTTCCAGTTCGTTGTCGGCGGCCAGTGCGCCGCCAGAGCCCAGAACCTCAACCCGCTGATCGTATCCGTATGGAGCCCGGCGAGAGTTGCGGATCGTGGCGATCCGGCCGTCGGCGTAGGATAGCACGACGACAGCTGTGTCGATGTCCCCAGCTGCGCCGATTTCGGGGTCAACCAGGCAGGAGCCATGTGCTGTCACGGTCGTCGGCATGCCAAACAGAAACGAGCACATGTCGAAGTCATGAATCATCATGTCGCGATACAGCCCGCCGGATACCTTGATGTAGCTGACGGGCGGCGGGGCAGGGTCGTAGGATGTAACCGAGAGCAGCTCACTGCTGCCGATTTCTCCCGCATCGAGTGCTGCCTTGAGTGCTGAGAAATTCGGATCGAACCGACGGTTGAAGCCCATCATCATGGGTTTGTCATGATTGGCGGCGGTTGCGGACACTTGCAGCGCGCGCTCCAGCGACAGGTCAATCGGTTTCTCGCAAAAGATCGCCTTGCCAGCCTTCACGCCGGCTTCGATCAGGTCGGAGTGGGTGTTGGTCGAGGACGCGATCAGAATGGCGTCAATGCTGGTGTCGGCGAGGATGTCGTCGGCGCCGCGGGCCTCAATGCCATGGTCCTGTGCCAGAGCTTCCGCAGCCTCTTGCATGACGTCGGTGACCGCGACCAGCTCAGAGCGCGGATCCATCTTGATCGAAGCTGCGTGGACCTTGCCGATGCGACCGGCCCCGAAAAGAGCGACTTTCATATGCGTATTCCTTTCGTGGAAAAATCAGAGAGTGACGCGGCGGCCTTCGCGGGCCGATATGTCGATAGCGTGAATGATGCGCTCGAATTCCAGAGCGTCGGTGAAGCTGGGGAACGCGTCCGTGCCAGCGGTGATGGCGCGCAGGAACGTGGCCACCTCGGCGGTCTTTAGGTCGCCAAATCCCAGCTGATGGCCGGGTGCTGGGCAGAAGCTATCATAGGGTGCATGCTCCGGGCCCGTCAGGATCGTACGAAAGCCCTGCTGCGATTTTGGGCCGTCATTGGTGTAGAGCTGTAGCTCGTTCAGCCGTTCCTGACTGAAGGTGAGCATGCCTTTGGTGCCGTGCAGTTCCCAGTCAAGCTTGTTCTTGCGGCCCCAGGCGGAGCGAGACGTGCAAACTGTTCCCTGCGCGCCCGTCTTGTAGCGCAGAATGGCAGAGGCGGTATCTTCATTCTCAACTGTGCCACGGCCTGATCCATCGGGCAGGGGGCGGGTGTCATGGATGATCTGTGTGTCGGCAATCAGGCTCTCGATCTCGCCCATCAGAATATGGGACATGGAGACGAGATGGCACCCGAGGTCCCCCAGCGCACCAAGGCCGGCGTCCGCGCGTTTTGCGCGCCAGGTCCAGGGCAGATCGGGGTCAGCCTGGTAGTCCTCATCCACCCAGCCACGAAAATGAACCGGCTTGCCGATCACACCTTCACTGATGAGGCGACGCGCATGGGTGATGGCCGGATTATGGATGTAATTGTAGCCCACCATGGTGCGCACACCTGCGGCGCGCGCGGCGGCCTCCATCTCCTCTGCGTCGTCGATCGTCAGGGCGAGGGGTTTTTCGCAATGCACGTGTTTGCCCGCGGCAATGGCGGCCAGTGCCATTTCCTTGTGGAGGGCGTTGGGGGTCGTGATGGAGACGATGTCGACGTCGGGCGCAGCCATCAGCGTGCGCCAATCGTCGGTGGCGACATCAAAGCGAAACTGTGTCGCGTATCGCCTCGCATTTTCGACGGGCGTGTCACAGAGCCTTGCAAGCCGCACCGGCGGCACATCCCCAAAGACAGCTTCTGCGGCGCGATAGGCCAAGGCATGAGCCTTGCCCATGAAGCCTGTTCCGATCAAACCAAGGCCTAGAGACATGTTTCCCTCCGTTATGGAATTTTAATTCCAATTTCGGTGATGCGGGATTAGAGTGTCTCTGTCAAGCGAGAGGGGTGTAAATGATAGAACGCGAACCGCAACCAGAGACGCCGGAAAATGTGACGCAGACCATCGCGCGTCTGGATCATGTCATGGACACATTGCCAAAGCGGCTACGGCAATGTGCGGTCTTTACCCGGCATCACCTGCATCTCATTGCTGTGTCGACGGTCTCTGACATGGCGTCGGCATCTGGTGTGGCGCCGTCTGCTTATATCCGCTTTTGTCAGGCGGTCGGCTTCTCCGGGTATTCCGAAATGCAGACCCTGTTTCGGGCGCAATACACCAGTTTTCGGCCGGACTATGAGCAACGGCTTGCGCAGTTGTCACCTGATGTGTCTCAGGGCAGTGGTGAGCTGTTGGCCGAGTTTGCGGAGTCAGGGCATCAATCATTGATCGGTGTCGGTAATTCTGTTGCAAATGAAGGGCTTGCGAGGGTCGCGTCCGGTATGGCGCAGGCGCGTATTGTTCATCTTGTCGGCCTGCGGCGGGCATTCGCAGTGGTCAGTAACATGTCCTATCTTCTCGGTAAGTTGGACGTTCCAGCCGTGCTTCACTCCAACATCGGCAATCTACATGCCGGGCTTGTGGCCGGGAGTGGGGATGTGATGTTTGCCATTACATTTGCGCCGTTCTCTGAGGAGACGATCACGCAGGCGCGTGCTGCAGCGGAGCGAGGTGTGAAGGTCTATGGGCTGACCGACGCCGACGACTGTCCGCTCTTTGATTTCGCCGCGGAGGTGCTGGTCGTGAAGGAGCACGAAGTAGCAGGGTTCCGGGCGCTCAATGCATCCATCACGCTGACCACAGCGCTGTCGGTTTTGGTTGGCGCGCAGCGCGCGAAAACTTGACACGGAGCCTCGAAAACGGAATGAATGTTCCATAGGTGTGATTCGAGATTGAAGCGCATCGACCGGTGGGAGGCCGGTCTGGAGGAGGCCCGTTTGCGTGAAGGCATCGGATATCGGGCTAAGAGCCGGCTTGACCGGTCAACTGTCTAAGGGAGGATAAATTGAAAACACTTATCAAAACTGCTGTTGCTGCTGCCAGCTTCGCACTGGCTGCCCCAGTTATGGCGCAGGACATCATCGTGGTCGCGCATGGTCAGGCCAACGATCCATTCTGGTCGGTCGTCAAAAATGGTGTCGAAAAAGCTGCTGCCGATACGGGTGCCAGCGTGGATTTCCGTTCGCCGGAGACGTTCGACATGGTGCAGATGAGCCAGCTCATCGATGCTGCTGTGAATCAGGAACCTGACGGCTTGGTGGTTTCGATCCCGGACGCGGATGCGCTGTCGCCGTCGATCCGTCGTGCGGTCGAGGCTGGTATCCCGGTCATTTCCATGAACTCCGGCTCGGATGTGTCCAAGGATCTCGGTGCGCTGCTCCACGTGGGGCAGGACGAATACACGGCGGGCAAGGCCGCCGGCGAGAAACTGGCTTCGATGGGCGGTACCGTTGGCATCTGTGTGAACCAGGAAGTGGGCAACGTCGCGCTCGATCAGCGTTGCCAGGGTTTCTCTGACGGGTTCGGTGGTTCTGTCGAGGTGATCCCGACCCAGAACGACCCGGCCGAAGTCGAGGCGAAGGTGAAGGCGGCGCTGGAATCCAACCCCGACATCGACACCGTGATGGGCCTGGGTGCATCGCTGGTGGGTGAGCCTGCCGTCCGTGCCGTGGCTGCCGTGGGCCGCACGGGTGAGGTGAACGTGGCGACTTTCGACCTGTCGGCCAGCTTCCTGGAAAGCGTGGCCAAGGGCGACGCGGCCTTTGCTATCGACCAGCAGCAGTTCCTGCAGGGCTACCTGCCGGTGTCCTTCCTCGCGCTCAACGCAAAGTTCGGCCTGATCCCGGGTGGCAACGTGCCGTCTGGCCCGAACCTCATCACGCAGGACAAGGCGTCCCAAGTGGTTGAGCTGAGCGCCCAGGGCATCCGCTAACCCACTAAGGCACAATGCTGAATCGCTGAAGGGGCCGTGGCGCAAATGCCGCGCCACGGCCCCTCTTTGTCTCAAGGAGGAGCACGCCATGGCCGACGCGGCCCAAACCGTCGATGACGAACGCCTGAAGAAAGAAGGGCTTGGTGCCAGGTTGATGAAGCGCCCCGAGCTTGGCGCGATCGCCGGTGTCATTCTTGTCACCACTTTCTTTTTGATCACCGCAGACAGCAGCATGTTCACGCTGTCCGGTATCATGAACTTCATGACCCCTGCGGCGCAGCTGGGCATTCTCGCCATCGGTGCGGCGATGCTGATGATCGGCGGCGAGTTCGACCTGTCGATCGGCTCCATGGTGGCCTTTGCGGGTCTGATCTTTGGCGCCTGCGTGGTGACGCTTGGGCTGCCGCTGATCTTGGCGATCCCGCTGACGCTGGCCGTTGCGGCTGGCCTTGGGGCGCTTAACGGTACAATCGTGCTGAAGACCGGCCTGCCGTCCTTCATCGTGACACTGGCCTTCCTGTTCATCCTGCGCGGCGCCTCGCTGGTCGGGTTGAAACTGGCCTCCGGCGGCTCCACCCAGCTGCGCGGCGTGCGCGACGCGGTCGAGGGCGACTGGCTGGCGCCGATGTTCTCGGGCGATGCTTTTGGTCCTGTCTTTGCCTGGCTGGCACAAGTCGGGGTGATCGACACCTTCAAGAACGGCACCCCCAAGGTGCCCGGTATCCCGGTCGAGATCCTGTGGTTCGTGGCGCTGGCATTGGTGGCAACCTACGTGCTGCTGCGCACGCCACAGGGCAACTGGGTGTTTGCCTCCGGCGGTGATCGCACTGCGGCCTCCAACTCCGGTGTGCCGGTGCGCAAGGTGAAGATCTCGCTCTTCATGGTGACCGCAATGTGTGGCGCGCTGGTCGCGATCATCACGGTGATGGATGCCGGATCGACCGATGCGCGGCGCGGCTTCATGAAGGAGTTCGAGGCCATCATCGCAGCGGTGATCGGCGGCTGCCTGCTGACTGGCGGCTATGGGTCTGCCATCGGGGCGTTCTTTGGCGCCATCATCTTTGGCATGGTGACGATCGGGCTGACCTACACCAACTTCGATCAGGATTGGTTCCAGATCTTCCTGGGCGGCATGCTTCTGATCGCGGTGCTCTTCAACAACTACATTCGCAAGCGCGTGACGGGGGAACGCTGAGATGACCCAGGACACGACATTCCACCACGGTGACCCGCAGGGCACGACCCAGCCGATCATCAAGATGCAGAACATCGAAAAGCACTTTGGCAACATCATTGCGCTGGCGGGCGTCAGCTTTGATGTGAGGCCGGGCGAATGCCACTGCCTGCTGGGCGACAATGGGGCTGGCAAGTCGACCTTCATCAAGACGATGTCAGGTGTACACAAGCCCACAAAGGGCACCATCACCATCGACGACCAGCCGATGAATTTCGACAGTCCGCGCGATGCGATGGAAGCCGGGATTGCCACCGTCTTTCAGGATCTGGCGATGATCCCGCTGATGAGTGTGACGCGGAATTTCTTCATGGGGCGTGAGCCGGTGAAAGGACGCAAACCCTTCCGCCGCATGGATGTTGACATGATGAACGAGACCGCGGTGGAGGAGATGCGCAAGATGGGCATCAACCTGCGTGGTCCCGATCAGGCGGTGGGGACGCTGTCGGGCGGTGAACGCCAGACGGTGGCGATTGCCCGCGCGGTCTATTTCGGCGCGCGGGTGCTGATCCTGGATGAGCCGACATCGGCGCTGGGCGTGCGGCAGACCTCGAACGTGCTGGCGACCATTGACCGGGTGCGCAAGCAAGGGGTGGGGGTGGTCTTCATCAGCCACAACGTACGGCACGCGCTGGCGGTCGGGGACCGCTTTACCGTGCTCAATCGCGGCAAGACGCTGGGCACGGCGGAACGGGGCGACATCACGCCCGAGCAACTGCAGGACCTGATGGCGGGTGGCCAGGAAATGGCGCAGCTTGAAGGCTCGCTCGGGGGCACCGTCTGATGGCAAAGGATCTGGACCTCATCACCATCGGGCGGTCGTCTGTCGACCTTTACGGCGCGCAGGTCGGTGGTCGTCTTGAAGACATGCGCAGTTTCGAGAAATACGTCGGCGGATCGCCCACCAATATGGCGACGGGCACTGCCCGGTTGGGGCTGCGCTCGGCCCTGCTGACCAAGGTCGGCGACGAGCATATGGGCCGCTTCCTGCGCGAGGAACTGGTGAAGGAGGGCGTCGACGTCACCGGCGTTCTCACCGATCCGGAACGGCTGACGGCGCTAGTGCTGCTGGGCATTCGCGATGAGGACCAGTTCCCGCTGATCTTCTACCGCGAGAATTGCGCCGATATGGCGCTGAGCGCACAAGACGTGGACGAAGGGTTCATCTCCCGGGCGCGGGCGGTTGTGGCCACCGGCACCCACCTCAGTAATCCGCGTACCGAGGCAGCAGTGCTGAAGGCGCTGGAACTTGCCCGCAAACACGGCGCACAGACCGCGCTGGACATTGATTTCCGCCCCAACCTCTGGGGGCTCTCCGGACATGGCGACGGTGAAAACCGCTTTATTGCCTCAGCAGCGGTGACGGAAAAACTGCAATCCACCCTGCATCTGTTTGACCTGATCGTCGGCACCGAAGAGGAATTCCACATCGCAGGCGGCACCACCGACACGGTCGCAGCACTGCGGGCGGTGCGCGCGGTCTCGGGTGCGACGCTGGTGTGCAAGCGCGGTGCCGATGGCGCGGTGGCCTTCACCGGCGCGATCCCGGACAGGCTGGACGAGGGCCAAAGCGGCCCCGGTTTTCCTATCGAGGTTTTTAACGTGCTCGGCGCGGGCGATGGCTTCATGTCCGGTCTTCTGAAGGGCTGGCTCGACGGCGTAGACTGGCCCACCTCGCTCAAATACGCCAATGCCTGCGGGGCCTTTGCCGTCAGCCGTCATGGCTGCACCCCCGCCTATCCCAGCTGGGAAGAGCTGCAATTCTTCCTCCAGCGCGGCGTGGTGGAGAAAGCCTTGCGCAACGACACCGCGCTGGAGCAGATCCACTGGTCCACCACCCGCAAGCGTGACTGGGACGACCTGCGGGTCTTTGCTTTTGATCACCGCATGCAGATGGAAGAGATGGACGGCGCCACGCCCGACCGCATCGGCGCGTTCAAGGAGCTCTGCCTCAGGGCCGCCGTTGCGCAGGCCGCAGGCCGCCCCGGTCACGGCATCCTCTGCGATGGCCGCCTTGGCGCGCGCGCGCTCTATGCGGCAGCGGGGCAGGGGCTTTGGGTCGGCAGGCCGGTCGAATGGCCCGGCTCGCGCCCCTTGCGGCTGGAACCGCAGGTGGGCGAGGATGCAGGCGGGCTGAAGGAATGGCCCGGCGAACATGTGGTCAAATGCCTGTGCTTCCCGCATCCTGACGATGACGACGCGATGTGGGCCGACCAGATCGCCACCATCACCCGCGTGTTCCAGTCCTGCCGCCGCAACGGGCTTGAGTTCCTGC
This sequence comes from Tritonibacter scottomollicae, assembly GCF_032924845.1. Lineage (NCBI taxonomy): Bacteria > Pseudomonadati > Pseudomonadota > Alphaproteobacteria > Rhodobacterales > Paracoccaceae > Tritonibacter > Tritonibacter scottomollicae. Next base: position 2,371,305 of record NZ_CP136704.1, on the reverse strand, counting down.
TGGAGGTGATCCCCTCCAAGGTCGGCCCCGTTGACGATAAAACCACGCCAGATGTCATCCAGCGCGTGTACGATGCCGGCATCTACCCCGATTGGTGGAAGCTCGAACCCTTCCGCTCCGAGGCCGCATGGGCTGCAAGCTGCGATGCGATCGAGCGCAACGACAAACGCACTCGTGGTATCGTGGTGCTGGGTCTGGACGCACCGGAGGACGAGCTGCGCGAGAGCTTTGCCCTCGCCGTGCGCTTCCCGCTGGTCAAAGGGTTTGCCGTCGGGCGGACGATCTTTGGCGATGTGGCCCGCGACTGGTTTGCAGACCGCATTGACGACGACAGCGCGGTGGCGCGCATGACAGAGAATTACGCCCGGCTTTGCGATGTCTGGGCGCAGGCACGCGCACGCACAATGGAGGCGGCACAATGAGCACGATCCGGCTAACCGCAGCGCAGGCGATGGTGAAGTATATCGCCGCACAACTGAACGAGGAGGGCGAACCCTTCCTCGCCGGGATCTGGGCAATCTTTGGCCACGGGAATGTGGCCGGTCTGGGCGAGGCACTGCATGGCGCGCGCGAAGAATTTCGCACCTATCGCGGCCACAATGAGCAGACCATGGCCCATGCGGCGATTGCCTATGCCAAGCAGTCCGCGCGCAAGCGGGCGATGGCGGTCACCTCCTCCATCGGCCCCGGTGCCACCAATATGGTGACGGCGGCGGCGCTGGCGCATGTGAACCGGCTGCCGCTGTTGCTGATCCCCGGCGATGTCTTTGCCAACCGGGGCCCCGACCCGGTGTTGCAACAGATCGAGGATTTCGGCGATGGCACCACCAGCGCCAATGATTGTTTCAAACCCGTCACGCGTTATTTCGACCGCATCATGCGCCCCGAACAGTTGCTGACCGCCCTGCCGCGCGCCTTTCGCACTATGACCGACCCGGCAGACTGCGGCCCGGTCTGTCTGTCGTTCTGTCAGGACGTGCAGGCAGAGGCCTACGACTGGCCCGAGGCCTTCTTTGCGCCGCGCGTCTGGCAAACCCGCCGTCCCCGCCCGGATGAGGGCGAGCTGGCGCGAGTGGCCGACCTGCTGAGAGCGGCAAAATCGCCGGTGATCGTGGCCGGGGGTGGCGTGCATTACGCGGACGCCTGCGCCGCGCTGCAACGCTTTGCCGAGGCGCATCAGATCCCGGTTGTCGAAAGCCAGGCGGGCAAATCCGCCCTCGCGTGGGATCATCCGCTGAACCTCGGCCCCGTGGGAGTGACCGGTGCGGGGTCAGCCAATGAAGTCTGCGCCGGGGCCGATCTGGTTCTGGGTGTGGGCACAAGGTTTCAGGATTTCACCACCGGATCGTGGAACCTGTTTCAGAACCCGGATCGCACGCTCGTCTCGCTCAATGTTGCCGCCTATGACGCAATGAAACATGGCGCAGAGCCGCTCTGCTGCGATGCCCGCGTCGGGCTGGAACTGCTGGGGGCGGCGCTTGGCGATCTGCAATTCGCCGCCCCCTCCGCCACCCTCAAGGAGGCGTGGTTCGGCGCGGTTGACCCGCTCACCGCCGCCCCGCGCGAGGACATCCAACTGCCGACCGACCAGCAGGTGATCGGCGCGGTGCAACGGGCCTCCGGTCCCGACACGGTGGTGATGTGCGCCGCGGGCACCATGCCGGGCGAGCTGCACAAACTCTGGAAAGCCCCGCGCCCCGGGGCCTATCACATGGAATACGGCTATTCCTGCATGGGATATGAGATCGCCGGCGCCATGGGCATCAAGATGGCGCAGCCAGAGCGTGATGTGGTCTGCATGATCGGCGACGGCAGCTATATGATGGCCAACTCGGAACTGGCGACGGCGGCGATGCTGGGCATCGACATGACCGTGGTGATCACCGACAATCGCGGCTACGGCTGCATCAACCGGCTGCAAATGGGCACCGGCGGGGCAGAGTTCAACAACCTCCTCGACCATTCCCATCACGTGACACCGTCCAACATCGACTTTGCCGCCCATGCCGCATCCATGGGGGCGGCGGCCGTACATGTCAGCAGCATCGCAGAGCTGGAAGAGGCCCTGAGCCGCGCCAAATCCGCCAAAGGGCCATTTGTGGTGGTGATCGACACCGACCCCTACCCCTCGACGCCCGATGGCGGCCATTGGTGGGACGTGGCGGTGCCCGAAGTGTCCGAGCGGGCCGAGGTGCGCGCCAAACGCGCCGAATATGAAAAACAGATCAAGGCCCGCGCGCTCAACTGACGCCCGTGGCCTGCCTTTCCGGGGTGCGTCCTCCCGCACGTCGGAAAGGCCCCAATTTTGGATCAGGCGCTGACATGCGCCCACAACGAAAGACACCGTCCATGAGCGTCAAGATCGGCATCTCCCCCATCGCATGGCAGAACGACGACCTGCCCGACCTCACCGCCGCCTACACGATGGAACAGGCCCTGAGCGAAGCGCGCGAGATCGGCTATACCGGGGTCGAACGTGGCCGCCGCATGCCCCAGGACACCTCAGGGCTGCGCAAGTATCTGAACGAATACGACATTTATCTCTGTGGTGGCTGGTGCTCGGGCAACCTCTTGGTGAATGACGTCGAGACCGAAAAAGCTGCCATCGCAGAGCAGGTCGAACAATTCGCCGCTTTGGGCGCGCCCTGTCTGGTCTATGCGGAATGCTCCAACACCGTGCAGGGCGACCGCACGACCGCGGTGAACAACCGCTCCAAGCTCGCGCGGGACGAGGTGCGCGCCTATGCGGCCAAGCTCTCTGAGCTGGCCAAGTGGATGACCGACAAGGGCCTGCCTCTGGCCTATCACCACCACATGGGGGCCTTCATCGAGGATCAGGAGGATATCGACTGGTTGATGGAGGCCAGCAGCCCTGAGGTGACGCTCCTCTATGACACCGGGCATCTGGTCTTTGGTGGCGGCGATCTGCTGGGCACGCTCGACAAATGGGGCGACCGCATCCACCACGTCCACTACAAGGATCTGCGCGCCAATATCGCTGCGCAGGCCCGCACTGAGAGCTGGTCCTTTCTGGATGCGGTCATCGCCGGGGCCTTCACCGTGCCGGGGGATGCCGAAGGGTCCATCGATTTTGCCGCAGTGACCGAACGTCTGGCCCAAATGGGCTATCAGGGCTGGATCGTGGTCGAGGCCGAGCAAGACCCCGCCAAGGTCGCGCCCTATGCGGCCTCAAAACTGGGCTATCAGACCATTCGCGACCTTTGCGCGCGCTATGGGCTAGAGGTTACGGGTTAATCCCCGCGACCCAACAACAGGAGGCAAGAACCATGAGCGATCTGCTGCGAAAACCCTTTGGCATCCATGGCGAGGTGCATCGCATCACGCCCGAAAGTGCAGGCTGGCGCTACGTGGGCTTTGCCCTGCACCGGCTGCGCGCGGGCGAGAGGGTGGCTGATGTCACCGGCGACCGCGAGGTGATCCTCGTGATGGTGGAAGGCAAAGCCAACCTGACCGGCGCAGGCCAGGACTGGGGCGAGCTGGGCGAGCGTATGTCAGTCTTTGAGAAAACCCCACCCCATTGTCTTTATCTACCCAATGGCAGCGACTGGAGCGCCGAGGCCACCACCGATTGCACCATCGCGGTCTGCTCCGCACCGGGCAAGGGCGGCCATGCGGCACGCCGGATCGGCCCCGATGGCATCACCCTCACAGAGCGCGGCAAGGGCACCAACACCCGCTACATCAACAATATCGCGATGGAGAACGAGGACTATTGCGACAGCCTGCTGGTCACCGAGGTCTTCACCCCCGCCGGCCACTGGTCGTCCTTCCCGAGCCACCGCCACGACGAGGATGACTTCCCCCGGATCACCTATCTTGAAGAGACCTATTATCACCGCCTGAACCCAGCGAGCGGCTTTGGCGTCCAGCGCGTCTATACCGATGACGGGCAGCTGGATGAAACCATGGCGGTCGCGGATGGCGATGTGGTCCTGGTGCCGCGCGGCCACCACCCCTGCGGCGCGCCATATGGGTTCGAGATGTATTACCTCAACGTCATGGCCGGCCCCTTGCGCAAATGGCGCTTTGTCGCCGCGCCAGAGGTCGAATGGATCATGGAGCGCGACAGCTGACGGCGCACACAGGCTTGGGTGGAACAGAAGCTTCCGCCATGTGAGCCTGCGACGCGCGCTGAGCGGGCGCGCGTCGCAGGTCAATCATAGGGTCAGAAACCGGAACTGTGTCAGTGAAGCGGAGACCACCTGCGTGGCGTCGTCTTGCCGCCCCGGCTGAGGGGGCGGCGGAGCAACGCGCTGCGGCAAAAAACTCCGCGGATAATCCGGAGTTTGCTTGCCGACCCAACCGAAACGACGCTACCGTCTCGTTTCATCATGAACGCGACACATCACCCTTCATCTGACAACGAACAGCGCGAAGAGACTTCTATCGGGCCCCGGTTGACCGTTGAATTGTTTGTACAGCCGGGATTCTCCCATTTAGAGCTGTCGTCGATCATCGCTGTCTTGGACGCTGCCAACACTCTTGATGCGGGCAATTGGTTTTCGTGGTGCATCACCTCGGACTCGCCCGGTATCGTTGCAAGCAATTCCGACCTGCTGGTGCGCGCAGATCCTGCGATCGGTGTCCAATACCTCAAGGATGTGCTGTTCGTCGTCGGGGGGCATAACTACGGCGGTGGGAGTTGGTTGGCACGGATTCGGGCCATGCAGAAACTGCGCCGTCCGGCGTTTCTGTTGTCCGAGGCCGCAACCTCTTATATCCGGCGCTCTGCACCACTTTCAGGGCCAGCAACCACACATTGGCTTGATGTGCGCACGTTGCGCGAGGCTGGCGATTATCCGACGGTCAGCAATCGGTTGGTTGAAGACAATGCGGGAATTCTCACCTGTGCCGGTCGCTCACATACCGCTGAACTTGTCATTCGGTTCCTCTCGCAATTCTTGTCCCCGCAGCACTGCGCAGAGTTGGCGAGCATTTTGATGATCGATACCGCGCGGGGCTATTCGGGTGAGCAGCCCAAGGGAGCCGCGCGCAATACCAACCTGTTGGAGGGGCGCCTGGTCAAGGCCATGGCGGTCATGGAAGAGTGTATTGAACACCCGTTGCCGACAGCAGAGATCGCGGAGCGGGCAGGGGTGTCGGTGCGCCACCTTGAAAGACTGTTCCTTGCACATCTCAACACCACACCCGCAAAGCACTACATGCAGTTGCGGCTGAAGCTCGCAAACAAGCTGATCACCGATACCAACCTTCCGATTGCGGAGATCGCATTTGCCAGCGGCTTTGCGTCTTCGACATCGTTGTCGCGTGCTTATCGGCGTGAATACGGGATGACGCCCTATCAGGTGAGGGCGCGGGATCGTGCGGGGGCCAGCCTGCGCGGCGCATGATCGGAGTTGGCCGCGCGGCGTGAGGCTGAACGGGCTCCAGCTGCCATGCTTCGGGTGGCACATGCCCACACAAGGCTTTGAATTCAGTGCAAGCATTCGTATTGATTGCAAGGAACACAAGTCAGGCGCTGTGTGTATCCACTGAAATTGGCTGGCAAAGGATAGAGACATGAAGGCAAACCCGATCTCCCCGACGATTCCACTGGATCAGGACGGTGTGCACCATGGGTTTCTGAAACTGCCCTACAGCCGCGACGACAGCGCCTGGGGTTCGGTGATGATCCCGATCACGGTGATCCAGAACGGGGCAGGAAAGACCGCGCTATTGACCGGGGCCAACCATGGCGACGAATACGAGGGCCCCGTGGCGCTGCAAGAGCTTGCGGCCACCACGCGCGCAGAGGATGTGACCGGGCGGCTGATCATCGTGCCCTATTTCAACTATCCCGCTTTTCGCGCCAGTGCGCGGACCTCGCCCATCGACAGGGGCAACCTGAATCGCGCCTTTCCGGGCCGCCCCGATGGCACGGTCACCGAAAAGATCGCCGATTATTTCCAACGCAAGTTGCTGCCGATGGCAGATGTGGCGGTGGATTTCCACTCTGGCGGAAAAACGCTGGATTTCGTCCCCTTTGCTGCCGCGCATATCCTTGAGGACAAGGGCCTTCAGGAGGCCTGCTACGCCGCGATGCAGGCCTTTAACGCGCCCTATTCAGTGCAACTGTTGGAGATCGACAGCGAAGGCATGTACGACACTGCCGTCGAGGATATGGGCACGGTGCTGGTTACCACGGAACTGGGCGGCGGTGGCATGTCCACGGCGCGCAGCAATGCCATTGCCAAGAAGGGTCTGCGGAATGTGTTGATCCATTTTGGTATTCTGCAGGGCGAGATGCAGATCGATCCCTCCGTGACCCTCGATATGCCGGATGGGGATTGTTTTGTGTTCAGTGAGCACGACGGTCTTTTTGAGATCATGGTCGATCTTGGCGATCATGTGGAAAAGGATGATGTGGTCGCGCGCGTCTGGTCGCCGGATCGCACCGGGCAGGCACCGTTAGAGTATCGCGCGCGCCGCGGTGGCGTGCTGATCAGTCGCCATTTTCCGGGCATGATCAAATCCGGCGACTGTGCCGCCGTGATTGGTGTGGTCGAAGACTGACATGCATCTGGATCAGCGCGACCTCGAAATTCTCCGCATTCTGTCCCGCGATGGCCGCATCACCAAGGCGGCGCTGGCCGATCAAGTGGGCTTGTCGCCCACTCCCTGCTGGGAACGCCTGAAGAAGCTGGAGAAGGCCGGGCTGATCGAAGGCTATAACGCCCGCATCAACCTCAAGAAAATCGCCCCGCACGTCACCGTTTTTGTGGCTGCCGAACTGACCGATCACACCGCTGCCAGTTTTCAGTCCTTCGAGGCGGCGATGCAGCGCTATGATGAGGTCGTGGCCTGTTGGGCGCTGGGCGGTGGCTTCGACTATCTGTTGCAGATCGTCACCTGCGATATCGACGCCTATCAGCGATTGATTGATGCGATGCTGGATGCGCGCATCGGTCTGAGCCGCTATTTCACCTATATCGTGACCAAACCGGTAAAGGGGGCAGGTGTGCCGCCTTTGGAGATACTACTCAACGGCAGGTGAATCCTCTGCCTGCCGGGCAAACTTCAGTCACATCTTCTGAAAGGAACCCTGCACACTCCGTGGTAGAATTTCAGGAGGAGCAGACATGTCGTTAACGGCCCTGTCCGCGCGTGCGGAGATCAATGACAAATCGCTGGTGCGCTCATTTTCCTACATAAACGGGAAATGGTGCGCTTCATCCAACGGTGAGGTTGTCGCCGTTCATGACCCCGCCACCGGTGATGTCATAGGTGATGTGACCGCAATGACGGCAGAAGATTCCTCTGCCGCGGTGGATGCGGCGCATGCGGCGTTTGCCAGCTGGGCGCTGATGTTGCCGCAGGACCGTTGCGCCATCCTGCGCCGTTGGTTCGAGCTGATGATCGAACACAAAGAGGACCTTGCCCGGCTGATGGTGCTTGAGCAGGGAAAACCCTTGTCCGAGGCACGCGGCGAGATCGACTACGGCGCAGCCTTCCTTGAATTTTATGCCGAGGAATCCAAACGCCCCAATATCGAGGGCGTCACCAGCCATCTGCCGGATGCTGAGGTTGAGCTGTGGCGCGAACCGGTGGGCGTGGCCGCACTGATCACGCCGTGGAATTTCCCGTCCGCGATGCTGACGCGCAAGGCCGCGGCGGCGCTGGCGGCGGGCTGCACGGTGGTGGCACACCCCTCAGGCGAGACTCCATTCAGTGCGCTGGCGTTGGCGGAGCTGGCCGAACGGGCAGGCATCCCAAAGGGTGTCTTCAACGTGGTCACTGGCAAAGCCCCGGTGGTAGTGGAGCCTTGGACGCGGGATGCGCGGGTGCGGGCCTTGTCCTTCACCGGGTCCACCGAGGTGGGCAAGCTCCTGTATCGTCAGTCCGCCGAGACGGTTAAACGGCTGGTGATGGAACTGGGAGGCCATGCGCCGGTCATTGTCTTCAAGAATTGCGATCTGGATCGCGCTGTCGCCGAGACCATGAAGGCGAAATTCGCCACCTCCGGGCAGGATTGCCTCGGCGCGAACCGCATCTTTGTTGAGCGCGACATTTATGATGAGTTCTGCACCCGCTTTGTGACCGCCACGCAGGCGCTTACTGTGGGGAAAGGGATTGATGATCCCGACATTGGCCCCTTGATGAACGAAAAAGCGGTGCAAAAGCAGGAACAACATGTGGCCGACGCGCTGGAAAAAGGCGCCACATTGGCCTGCGGAGGCAATCGTCACCCGCTGGGGCCGCTGTTCTATGAACCGACCGTGTTGACTGATGTGCCTGCAGATGCGGCCATCCTGCACGAGGAAACCTTTGGCCCGGTCGCGCCGATCACGCCGTTTGACACCGAGGATGAGGTGATCCAGCGTGCGAACGACAGTGAATATGGCCTTGTCGCCTATGTGCACAGCCACGACCCGCGCCGGATCTATCGCCTGAGCCGCGCGTTGCAGTTCGGCATGGTGGCGGTCAATCGCACCAAGGTCACCGGCGCGCCGATCCCCTTTGGCGGCACCAAACAGTCCGGCATGGGGCGCGAGGGCGCACGGCTGGGCATGGAGGAATTCACCGAGATCAAATACGTCTGCCGCGACTGGGCGTAACCCTCGGACCACGCGAGATTTTCCACCCCGCGGGTGGAGCACGGAAATAGGAAGGACACGAAATGCTGAAGAACGATCAACTGGACCAATGGGACCGCGACAACTTCTTTCACCCCTCGACCCATCTGGCGCAGCACGCGCGCGGTGAGAGCGCAAACCGGGTGATCAAGACCGCCTCCGGCGTCTTTATCGAGGACCGCGACGGCAACAAGCTCTTGGATGCCTTTGCCGGGCTTTACTGCGTGAACGTCGGCTATGGCCGTCAGGAGATTGCCGAGGCGATCGCCGATCAGGCGCGCGAGCTGGCCTATTATCATTCGTATGTGGGACACGGCACCGAGGCGTCTATCACGCTGGCGAAGATGATCCTGGATCGCGCGCCCAAGAATATGTCGAAGGTCTATTTCGGCCTTGGCGGCTCCGACGCCAATGAAACCAATGTCAAACTGATCTGGTACTACAACAACATCCTTGGCCGCCCCGAGAAGAAAAAGATCATCTCGCGTTGGCGCGGCTATCACGGTTCCGGGCTGGTCACCGGCTCCCTGACCGGGCTTGAGCTGTTCCACAAGAAATTCGACCTGCCCGTCGAGCAGGTGATCCACACCGAGGCGCCCTATTACTTCCGCCGCGAGGATCTGAACCAGACCGAAGAGCAGTTCGTGGCCCATTGCGTGGCCGAGCTGGAAGCGTTGATCGAGCGTGAAGGCGCAGACACGATTGCGGCCTTCATCGGTGAGCCGATCCTGGGCACCGGGGGTATCGTGCCGCCGCCCGCAGGCTATTGGGAGGCGATCCAGACAGTCCTGAAGAAACACGACATTCTTCTGGTTGCGGATGAGGTTGTCACCGGCTTTGGCCGTCTTGGCACCATGTTCGGCTCTGACCATTACGGCATCGAGCCCGACATCATCACCATCGCCAAGGGCCTGACCTCGGCCTATGCGCCGCTTTCCGGCTCCATCGTTGGTGACAAGGTCTGGAAAGTGTTGGAGCAGGGCACCGATGAGAACGGCCCCATCGGCCACGGCTGGACCTACTCCGCGCACCCCATCGGCGCGGCAGCGGGTGTTGCCAACCTGAAACTCATCGACGAGCTGAACCTCGTGAGCAATGCTGGCGATGTCGGCGCATACCTCAATGCCACCATGGCAGAGGCGCTGGGCGAACATGCCAATGTCGGCGATATACGCGGCGATGGCATGCTCTGCGCGGTTGAATTTGTCAAAGATCGCGACAGTCGCACCTTCTTTGACGCGGCTGACAAGATTGGCCCGCAGGTCTCCGCCAAACTGCTGGAACAAGACAAGATCATCGCGCGTGCCATGCCACAGGGCGATATCCTGGGCTTTGCGCCGCCCTTCTGCCTCACACGCGCCGAGGCCGATCAGGTGGTCGAGGGCACTGTGCGCGCGGTGAAATCCGTGCTGGGCTGATCTGCGGTTTCGACCCTGGTCTGATGTCAGAAAAACCGCCCACGCCCTTGGCGTGGGCGGTTTAGTCTATGCGACCCATGGGTTGCAGTTGATGTTTGAGGGGCGTGCGGTGTCTTGTTGTTGCGCCTCAAATATTCGGCTTTTGGTTTTTAACCGCTATTAACCGTTCTCCCCTATGGTTCTCAAAGCGGCATTCCGGTCTGCAGTAACGCTGCCTCCGGGGTGCCGCAGCGAAGTGTGGTTGATCCGGGGCGGGTTGGTGTCCCCTGTCAGGGCTGCCGCCCATTTGGATGTGAGCCCATGCAGTGCAGTGTGAAAGGGGGCGTGCGGAAATAAGATGACAACTTATGTCGTAACAGCCACCAACTATCAGGACCCTGCGTTCTGGTCTGCAATCGTGGAAGCGAGCAGCGGTCACACGCTGGATTTCAGTACCCTGCCTTCGGGGTATGAGCTGAGCATTGATGCTGAGGCCCATACGATCTCGATCTGGAATGGGTCCTCTTGGTATCGTGTCGGCGAAAGTGGGAATGCTGGTACTGATGCAACGCTGGGCAGCCCGACAAGTATTCAACATTTCACCACGATTGTCGGAACCGACGGTGGCGACTATGTCGAGGCGTCAGATAACGACGATAACCTGTTCGGAAACTCCGGCGATGATACCCTTTCGGGTGATCAGGGCGATGACACAATTCATGGCGGGGCGGGCAACGACATCCTTGCAGGAGGTGATGGACGAGACAGTATCGTCGCGGGAAGCGGGAATGACTCGATCTATGGGGACAATGCCTGGGCAACCTTGGGATCTGCCGCGTCGGGTCCGGGGACGACCCCGACAACTTTGACGGTTACAAATTCAGCTGATGGCCCGATTGAACTGTGGTGGGTCGATACCAGCGGTCAGCTGCAATACTACGCAACGATTGAGCCTGGCGATACGTGGAACCAGAGCACCTTTGAAGATCACAACTGGGAGCTGCGGCATCCGGATGGCTGGTATCTCGAAATGATCGAGGGTGGCAGCAATCTTACGGTGGATTTTGGTGCTGAGGGTTTGAGCGACACCGTGATGGCTGGCGATGGGGATGATCTGGTCCTCGGAATGTACGGTGACGATGTTCTCTATGGTGAAACGGGGCGCGATACCATTCACGGGGACTATGGGAACGATACGATCTGGTCCGGCGCCGATGCTGACAGTGTGACCGGCGGAGAGGGCGATGACTACCTGTCAGGGCAGGAAGGCGACGACACGATATATGGCGGTGCTGGCGCTGATACGCTGGTCGGGGGCGCGGGAAACGATCAACTGAAGGGGGATGCAGACGCTGACACTTTTCAGATCTTCGACAACTCTGGTGACGACACCATTCTGGGTGGCGAAACGGGAACCGATGATGATGCAATCGACCTGTCTGCTCGCAGCAGTAGCATCAATGTTGGCTATACCGGCAATGAGGCGGGCATTATTCAAGGTGGCGGGGATACCGCCTATTTTCAGGAGATTGAGCGACTTCGGCTGACCGATCACGATGACAGCCTCGACGCCAGCGCAGCCTCGTCCGGCGTGAATGTGGACGCCGGCGCCGGAGATGACACGCTGACCGGTAGCGGTGGTGACGATACGCTCACGGGAGGCGATGGGGACGACCGTTTTGTGATGACGACGTCCGGCGGAGCTGACACCGTATCTGACTTTGATGTAACGGATGATGACGCGGATGGCTTCTACAACGATCAGATCGATGTCAGCGGCCTAACCGGCGGCTCCGGATTGGGGGGGCTTGTCACCGCGGCCGATGTCGTGGTTACCGATGACGGGTTTGGCAATGCGACATTGACCTTCCCTGGGGGGGAGCAACTGGTTCTCACTGGGGTTGCCCCGAACCAGATCAATACACAACCTCAGCTCCATGCAGCGGGTATCCCCTGTTTCACACCGGGTATTCGTGTTGCAACGTCACGCGGTGCTGTGCCTGTCGAGGAGGTCCGCGTCGGCGACCTGTTGCAGACGGCAGACAATGGGTTTCAGCCGGTGATCTGGATCGGGCGACGGGACTTGAACGCGCTGGAATTGGCTGAAAAGCCACATCTCCGCCCCCTTCTGATCCGCCCCGGTGGTCTCCTCGCAAACGAACGCCCGCTTCTGGTGTCTCCACAGCATCGGTTTATGCTGAACCGTCGACGGCTTGGCGATCTAGGCTCCATGCATGAGGCCTTCGTGCGGGCCCGATTGCTGGAAGGCCTGACCCCGGCCTCTGTCGAGGTGACTGAAGGGGCTGCTGCTGTCAGCTATATCCACCTCATGACAGAGCATCATCAGGTCATCTTCGCCGAAGGTGTTGCGACCGAGACGTTTTGGCCGGGACCAGAGGCGTTGCGTGGTATCTCAGCCGAAGGCCGCAGAGAGTTGTTCGACCTGTTTCCCGAACTTTTCTTGGCCAATAACCTCTGCGGAAAGCTCGGTCGACATTACGTGGCCGAGGCCTACTGCCAACTCGCTCGGGTGGATCTTGGACGTGGTGACTTGAAGGCGCTGCATGGTCGCACGGCGGCTTGAAGCGATGTGCCGGCACTACTGTGCAGCGAGGCGCCGCAAGTAGCTGCAGGTGACGCGAATCGCGGCATCCATATCCGCATCGGACGCATATTCTTCCGGACAATGGCTCACGCCATCCTTGCATCGTACAAAAAGCATCGAAATGTCGCATAGATCGGCCATCGCCGAGGCATCATGGGTCGCCCCCGAAGGCAGGCGTGGGGCATTGATGCCCTCGTCCGTTGCCGCCGCCTCGAGACAGGCCATCAAGTCGGGATTACAGGGCACTGCCGCCTGATCGTATGTGCGTGAGATCGCAAAGGACACGCCGCGCGCGTTGGCGATTTCCGTGCCAAGCACCTGAGCGGAGGCGGCAAACTCCGTGCGAACCTGATCCGAAAGAGCGCGCACTTCCAGTGTGAGTTGGGCTTCTCGCGGGATTGCGTTCACGACGTCTGGCTTCAGGGAGAGGGTGCCAACTGTGGCGCGAAGCCCGTCGATCTGGCGGGCCGCATCATGGACGCGGGTGATGAACTCTGACGCCGCCACCAATGCATCACGTCGGCCATTCATCGGCACAGTGCCTGCGTGGCCTGTCTCGCCGCTGAAGGTCACGGTGTTGCGCTCAATGCCGCAGATCCCGGTGACGATACCGCAGGGGGCGTCGCTTTGCTCCAGAACTGGCCCTTGTTCGATATGTATCTCGAGATATGCGCGCACCGCGTCTTGCGCGCGCTGTTGCGTGGTGACTGCTTCCGGGGTCCCGCCAAAATCCGACAACGCGGACTGCAAGCTGACGCTGTTTGCATCCTGCATGTCCAAAACGGACGGGTCGAACCGACCGGACAGCGCGCGTGGACCTATGAGAGCAGTCGGGAAGCGAACGCCTTCCTCATCAGCGAAGGCTAGGACCTCGACCGGGAAGGGCAGTTCAACCCCCTCAGAGGCCAGACGTTCCAACGCAAGGCAGCCGATCAAGACCCCCATGATGCCATCGTAGCGACCGCCCTCACGCACGCTGTCTTGATGCGATCCGATCAGCACGGCCGGTCCATTGGCAGCAGACGCGCTGGATCCAACCAATGTTGCCGCAGCGTCCAGTCGCGGTGTCAGTCCGGCCTGCCGCATCCAGTCACTGATGTGTTCCAATGCGCGCGCATGCTCAGGGGTGTAGGGGAGGCGGGTCACACCGGGGCCTGCCGTGCTGCATTGTGCGATTTTGCTCAAGCGATGCTGCGCTTCTTGTCCCCAGCTCATCTGTGACCTCGTAATTTATCGTGATTAATTAGAGGTCTATCCCCGGAACGCTTTCCCGTCTATATTTTTATCATGATAAAAGAGCGCCAATCTATGAGCATAAAAACATCATCCTCAGGTCAGCCAAAACGCTCACGCCCGGTGCGCGTTGCGGATGAAATCAAGACCTGGGTGGTAGAGCGAGATCTCCAGCAGGGCGACAAGCTGCCCAACGAAACCGAGATGATCGCGCAATTCGGCGTCTCCAAGGGCACCGTGCGCGAGGCCATGCGCATTCTCGAAGCGCAAGGCCTGATCGTCACCCGTACCGGGCCCGGTGGCGGCAGCTTCGTCGACAAAGTCTCTGCCAGGCGCGCCCGGTCGCTGTTGGCGAATTATTTCTACTTTCAGAATCTGTCGATTGCCGACATCTACCAGATGCGCCGGGCGCTGGAGCCTGAGCTTGCAGCGAGCCTTGCGGGCCAGCTGAGTGATGCACAGCTGACCGAGATGGAGGTCCTTGCGGCGCGCTATCCGGAACCGGCGCAGTCGGCAGAGGAGGAGAAGGAGCAACATGTCTCCTCACTCGAATTCCATGCGCGGTTGGCGGAGTTTTCTGGCAATGCGCTGTTGGGATTTGTGATTTCCTTCATGGCGCGGGTGCTCACTGATATGACCATCTATCGCAAACTCTACGAGCCACCGAACCCGGAACTCTGGCGGCGCGGGCGCGAGCATCAGATGCAATTGGTGACAGCCCTGCGCGATGGCGATGCGGGGGCTGCGCGGCAGATCATGGCCTCGCATATGCAGGGCGCCGAGGAGCAGATGCAATCGCAAGAAGCGCAACTGGCGCGGCGTTTTATTGGCGAGCAGCGTTAGCTGGCGTCCGGCAGCACCGCGCGGTAGCGATCCTTCAAGACCGGAACCTCTGTAAGCCAGTCGTAATAGGGCGAGCGATGCGCCCGCAGGCACAGGGTACGCAAGGCGGGTAGCGGGTCGTCGCTATAATCGATTCTCAGGTCCAGCGGCGGGCGCTCCGGTGACAGCACCAAAAGGGCTGCGGATTGCAGCCCGCGCGCATCCCCCCCAACCGTTGCGGCGGCATCCAGAACCGCCAGCATCCGGTCAGATAGCGTGGCATACTCGCCCTCTGCGGCCTCATGCATCGCCATCAAAACCTGAGGCCCTGCCAGCATATTGCCAGCGATCGCCAGATCGCGATCTGTCATATGGCCTGCGTAGTTTACGCTCTGCATGCCGGTGAACCCGCCAGTGTCACCGCAACGATCAAGTGCCAGCAATTGCCGGTGACCACGCCCCGGATCTGCATCTGTAACCTGCGCCACCGCCGCTTCTGCCCGGTCTCCGCTATACATCCGCCGCAGCACGTCATCGCGCCAGAATGTACTGGGTGCGGTCCCCTGAGAGGCCACCAGCCCTGATTCGATATCTCCGCGCAAAACCCAGCCGCCGACGCACAGGCTGCCGGTTGCCGCCGCCGCTGCAAAACTGCCTGTCTCACGGTCATACATCAGGATCGAAAAGGTCATTGTGGTCTCCGGACGGGGGGCTTGCAGGTTTAGGCTTGTATTTATCATGAAAATTTGCGTGGATACAATTAATCATGAAAAATAAATCTCAGCAGAGAGGATCCGACATGAAATTTCTTGAGATGACGCGGCGCGGCGCGATGGCCGCAATGTTCGCGACGACGGCTCTGGCCGGGGTTTCGATGGGGGTGGCACCCGCGGCGGCGCAGACACCGCCGGGCGTGTTGATCGTCGGCCAGATCGCAGAGCCCAAGGCGCTTGATCCGGCGGCGGTGACGGCGGTGAATGACTTCCGCATCCTGATGAACGTTTATGACGGCCTCGTGCGCTACAAGGACGGCGCGCTGGAGGTGGAGCCTGCACTGGCCACCGACTGGAGCATTTCCGAGGATGGCACCGAATATACATTTACGCTGCGCGAGGGCGTATCCTTCCACGATGGCAGCGCCTTCAATGCCGAGGCGGTGGTGTTCAACTTCGAGCGGATGCTCAATGAAGACCACCCCTTTCACAACACCGGCCCGTTCCCGCTGGCCTTCTTCTTCTCCGCCGTGGAGAGCGTCGAAGCGGTCGATGACTTGACGGTGAAATTCAAGCTGAACGCGCCCTATGCGCCGTTCCTGTCCAACCTTGCCTATCCCACAGGCCTGATCGTGTCGCCCGAGGCGGTCAAGACCCATAGCGCGGAGTTTGGCCGCAACCCCTCCGGCACCGGCGCATTCAAATTTGCCGAGTGGCGCTCGAACGAGGCCGTGGTGGTTGAGAAAAACCCTGATTACTGGGATGGCGCGGCAGAGCTGGACGCGGTGGTCTTCCGCCCGATCACCGATGCCAACACCCGCACGGCAGAAATGCTGGCCGGTGGTATTGACCTGATGGTCGAGGTTCCGCCGGTGGCGCTGTCGGAATTTCAGGGCGATGCTTTCACCGTGCATGAACAGGCCGGCCCGCACGTCTGGTTCCTGATCCTGAACGCCAAGGAAGGCCCCTTTGCCGACAAGCGCGTCCGCCAAGCGGCGAACTACGCCATCAACAAATCCGCGATTGTGAACGATGTGCTTGAGGGCACGGCTGAGGTGGCCGCAGGCCCGACCCCGCCCGCCTTTGCCTGGGCGTATAATGAATCGCTTGAACCCTATCCCTATGACCCCGACAAGGCGCGTGAACTCTTGGCCGAGGCGGGTGCAGAAGGGGCGGAGCTGACGTTCTATGTGACCGAAGGCGGCTCCGGCATGCTCGACCCTATCGCCATGGGCACCGCCATTCAGGCCGATCTCAATGCCGTGGGGCTGGATGTGAAGATCGAAACCTACGAGTGGAACACCTTCCTGGGCGAGGTTAATCCGGGGCTGGAGGGCAAGGCCGACATGGCCGAGATGGCCTGGATGACCAATGACCCGGACACATTGCCCTTCCTTGCGCTGCGCACGGATGCATGGCCTGACAAGGGCGGCTTCAACTCCGGTTATTATTCCAACCCGAAGGTGGATGAGCTTTTGGAAGCGGCCCGCGTTGCGACCGATCAGGACGAGCGCGCCAAGCTCTATCAGGAGATGCAGACCATCGTGCAGGAAGATGCACCGTGGGTCTTTGTCGCCAACTGGAAGCAGAACGCGGTGACCTCGGACCGGGTGGGGGATTTTGCCCTGCAGCCCTCGTTCTTCCTGCTGCTCGATGATGTGACCAAGAACTGATGAGAGGTTTCGGATCGGGCTTTGCCCGATCCGACCCGCGCGCGCCCCTGCGGGGCGCGCGCGGCCCCCGTTTCCCCGGAGTTTCTGCTGAAGCCTCCCCGGAAATACGCTCCCCCCAATCGGCAGAGCAGGAAGGCACGCCATGACTGGCTATATTGTAAAAAGGCTCATCTCCGCGGTGCCGGTCCTTCTGGGGATCTCGGTCATCGTGTTTCTGATCATGGCGATGATCCCGGGCGACCCGGCTACGGCGATCCTTGGCTCCTATGCGACGCCCGAGAATGTGGAGAAGCTCAATCGCGATCTCGGTCTCGATAAGCCCTTGGTGCAGCGGTACTTTATCTGGCTTGGCAATATGTTGCAGGGCGATTTTGGCCGCAGCTTCTCGCTCAATCGCGCGGTGCTCGATGAGGTACTGGAGCGGTTCAATGCAACACTGGTGCTGGCGGGCACATCCTTTGTGATCTGTTCGATCCTTGGCGTTGCGGCAGGTGTCGTCTCGGCGGCGCGCCAATACGGGCTGGCGGATAAGGCGATTACATTTGCGGTGCTTTTGGGCATTTCGATCCCGTCGTTTTTCCTCGGCATGATGATGATCCTGATATTTGCGGTGAACCTGCGCTGGTTCCCGGTGTCCGGCATGTGGCCGATCTACGGCGCGCGGGATCTCTCGGCCCTTGTCAGTCATCTGACCCTTCCAGCCATCGCGCTGGCGGTGGTGGCCACCGGCGTCATCGCCCGCCTGTCGCGTTCCGCCATGCTGGAGGTCCTGCGACAGGATTTCATCCGCACCGCCCGCGCCAAAGGCGTGCATGAGCGCAGCGTGATCTGGCGCCATGGTCTGCGCGCGGCGATGGTGTCGATCATCCCGGTGCTGGGCATTCAGGCCGGGTTTGTGCTCTCGGGTGCGGTCTATATCGAGATGGTGTTTCAATGGCCCGGCGTCGGGCGCATGCTGGTCGATGCCATCCTCAAACGCGACATCCTGTTGGTGCAGGGCGGCGTGGTCTTTGTGGCTGCCTGCTATGTGCTGTTCAACATTGCCGTTGATGTCGCCCAAAGCCTTCTGGACCCGAGGATCAAAGCATGAGCTTCCTGCGTCTTTTGTCTCGCAACCGTCTCGCGCTGGCGGGGCTCATCGTGATGTCCGTGGTTGTGCTGCTGGCGGTGCTGACACCCATTTTGCCGCTGCCCGACCCGGATGTGACCAACACGGCAGAGCGGTTCAAGAAACCCTTCAGCGAAGGGGCGTTGCTGGGGACTGACCACCTTGGCCGGGATCTCGCGAGCCGCCTGATGTGGGGCACGCGACTGTCGCTGGCGGTGGGCTTTGCGGCGGCGGTGGCGGCGGCCACCATCGGGGCTGCCATTGGCGTGATCGCTGGGTTTTACGGCGGGCGCGTGGACAATGTGATCATGCGCGGCGTCGATATGTTGATGGGCTTTCCCTATATCCTGCTGGCGCTGGCGATTGTCGCCGCGCTTGGTCCGGGGCTGATGAACGCGCTGATCGCGGTGGCGGCTGTCAACATCCCCTTCTTTGCGCGCAACATTCGCGGTGTCACCGTGGGTATTGCACATAAGGAATTTGTTGATGCGGCGCGGCTGTGCGGTATGTCGAATGCCCGCATTATCGTCACCGAGGTGGTCCCGAATGTGATCCCGGTGATCGTGATCGCCATGTCTACCACCGTCGGCTGGATGATCCTTGAGACGGCGGGTCTCAGCTTCCTCGGCCTTGGCTCACAGCCGCCGCAGGCGGATCTGGGTTCCATGCTGGGGGAGGCGCGCTCGGCGCTGATTACCAATCCGCATACCTCAGTGGTGCCCGGTGCGATGATCCTTGTGATCGTGATGGCGATCAATCTTCTGGGCGACGGCGTGCGCGACGCCCTTGATCCGCGTCTGAAATCCGGCGCGCTTAGCCGCCCGATGCCCACCACCATGGTGCGCCGCACAGACCCCGTGCCGCAGCCCGAAGGCGACGGCATCCTGAGCCTGCGTGACCTGCAAACCCAGTTCCACGTCAAAGATCGCATCTACAAGGCCGTGGGCGGAGTGGACCTCTCGGTAAGGCCGGGCGAATGCCTTGGTATCATTGGTGAAAGTGGCTCTGGCAAGTCCGTGACGGCGCTGTCGATCATGGGGCTGGTGTCCTCGCCCCCTGGTGTCATCACCGGCGGTGCCGTGCATTACAAGGGCGAAGACCTGATCGGTGCCCCCTATGCGACCCTGCGCCGTCTGCGTGGTGATCGTGTGGCCTATATCTTTCAGGATCCTCTGGCGACGTTGCACCCCCTTTATACAGTTGGTGCGCAGCTCATCGAGGCGATCCAGTGCCATCATCGCACCAGCACCTCCGATGCCCGCGCCCGCGCTATTGAGTTACTGAAATCCGTGCGCATTCCCAATGCCGAGGCGCGCGTGGACAATTACCCGCACGAGATGTCGGGCGGCATGCGTCAGCGGGTCGGCATCGCCATGGCGCTGGCCAATGACCCGGAGGTCATCATCGCGGATGAACCCACAACCGCGCTCGACGTGACGGTGCAGGCGCAGATCCTTGCGCTCCTGGATGATTTGCGGCGCGAGCGGGGCTTGGCGATCATCTTCATCACCCATGATTTTGGCGTGGTGGCGCAGCTCTGTGATCGGGTGGCGGTGATGTATGCGGGCCGCATTGTCGAGGAAGGCCCCACCGATGCCATCCTCAATGCGCCCGCCCATCCCTATACCGCGCGGCTGATGGCCTGCGTGCCGGAACTGGGCGAAGGCAGGCGCCAATTGGCAGCCATTCCCGGTCTGCCGCCGGTGGTGGACAAACTGCCCGCAGGCTGTGCCTTTGCTGATCGCTGTCCCAAGGCCGCAAGTGCCTGTCGCAGTGGGGATATTGCGCTTGGTGCCTTGGGGCCTGCTCGCAAGATCCGCTGCATCGATCCTGAAATCCCAGTGCAGGAGGCCACGGCATGAGCGCGGCACTGAAACTCACCGACCTCAGCAAGACCTTCCCGGTGGGCAAACGCCTGTTTGGCGCACCCAAGGCGGGCGTCAAGGCGGTGCAGCCGCTCTCGCTGACGGTGGAAAAGGGCGAAACCCTCGGCATCGTGGGGGAGTTGGGGTGTGGAAAATCCACATTGGCGCGGATGCTGGTTGGTTTGCTGCCGCCCACCACCGGCCAGATTGAGATCGACGGCGCGCCGCTTGATAACGCGGACCCGGCCACCTTTGGGCAGAAGATCCAATATGTCTTTCAAGACCCGATCAGCAGCCTCAACCCGCGCAAAACCATCCGCCAGATCATGGACGCGCCCCTGCGGCATCTACACGGCATGGACGCCAAGGCGCGCACCGCCCGCACTGCAGAGATCTTTGCCGCGGTGAACCTGCGCGAGGAGTTTCTCGACCGCTACCCGCATGAATTCTCCGGCGGACAGGCGCAGCGGATCGGCATTGCGCGCGCCTTGGCAGCGGAGGCGCGCATCCTGATTCTGGACGAGCCTGTCTCAGCGCTGGATGTCTCGGTGCAGGCGCAGGTGCTCAATCTGCTCGCTGATTTAAAGAAGAAATTTGGCCTGACCTATATCTTTATCAGCCATGATCTTGCGGTGGTGGAGGCTGTGAGCGATCGGGTTGCGGTGCTGTACTTTGGCTCTGTGGTGGAGGTCGGTCCAGCGGATCAAGTCTTTGCCGCCCCGCGCCATCCGTACACCAAGCTACTCGCTGACAGCGCACCTGTCGTGGGGCGCCCGCTTGCTGCGCCAGAAGCCAAGGAGACCGAATTGCCAGATCCGCTCAATCCACCACTGGGCTGTGCTTTCCGTGCGCGATGCCCCCGTGCGACGGAAGTTTGCGGCGTCGCTCCGCCGCCCCTAGAAACACATGATGATCGCGTGGCGAGCGCTTGTTTCTATCCCTATTGAACGTTGCCATGGGTTAGAAAACCGCATGTTGGGGCTCAGTCAGACTCGACGAAGGCTTCGCAATCTATGTGTTTGGATGAAGAATGCGAATGCTCAGGTATTTTCGCATAGGATCTTGATAGATCATTAGGGCTGGCATTCCCGGGCTGAGATCGCTTCCTCTCGCCCACTAACCCGGCTCCATGATCCGGGCTGGATGGATGTGGAACCGGTGCGCAACTCAGGCGTCGCCAAGCGGTGCAGCTCACTGTTGGTCGAGTTGTAGATGGGAGTTCCTGTGGAGACGCGGCTGACGCAGGTTCGCCGGGTGTTAGCTTTGGCGACTGACGCACGCAAACTCTGCCATCTTGTAGGCGCGCATGCGGTTGAGATACGGTCAAGGTTATGCCCCCCCCCCGTTGCGAATGTCTTGTGTCGATGTAGACGGACCCCGCCTGATTGCGACGGTTTGTCTGTTTCTGGATCGAAGGTCGCGATTGCTGATTTAGATCCTGCTCTGAGGGCGGTGTTTCGTCTCTGCGCGTGGTCAGGCCTCGAATGGCCAGGGACCGGGGAACAGGCCCGTCGGGATGACCTCTGAAACCAGTCCTGCTCCGGGTTGGTCGAGCCATCGATGGACCGTCACGGCGCCCGGTTCGAGCACCAACTGCGGGGCAGACCCGGTCCGATGATCGGTCAGCACCGCGTGGCAGGTCGCGGGGGCGATCTGACAGGTTACGCGACCGATTTGGCCGGTCACCGCGCGGTGGACGTGGCCGGACAGCATGCGAACCGGCCCTCGATGCGCCCCAAGTCGCGCGATCATCGCAGCACCGTTGCGCAGATTGTCCGCATCCATAGCGGGAAGCCCTGCATGCATGAAGGGGTGATGCGTGGCCACGATGGCCGGTTGATCGCCGATGGCGGTCAGCGTTGTGTCGAGAAAATCCATGCCCTCCTCGCACAGCATCCCATGATGAGCGCCTTCCAACAGAGTATCGAGGCCGATCACCGAGAAGGCGCCGAAGTCCCGCACCCAATGCACGGGACCTGTGCTGGGCATCCAGGGCGCATCCGAAAGCGCCGCGCGCATCGGTGCGCGCTGATCGTGATTGCCGGGAATGGCAATCCACGGCAGGGCGAGGTCGTCCATGATCGACAGGAAATGCGCGTATTCCTCGGGCGTGCCATGATCGGTCAGATCGCCGGTGACGATGGCACAGTCGATCCCCTCCCACAGTGGCAGCTTCGCGTTGATCGTCTCGACCGCGCGGCGCAGTGCCTGTGCCGTATCCGAATGCCCGCTGACCAGGGTACCGGGCGCAACGATATGAGTGTCGGTAATCTGAATGAACCCATGTATCATGCGGCCATCTCCATCGGCAGAACCAATAGAGCCTCAGGTGGGATAGACAGGCGCACCTCGTCTCCGGGCTTTGGTGCGCTGAGCCCCGCATGCAGCATAAACAGCGGCCCGGCCATTACGCCGGACAAGGCGATGCGGTAATGCGTGCCGAGAAAGGTCACGGTCTCGACACGGCCAGTGATCGGGCCTTGCGGATCGATGCTGATATCCCCGGCACGGACCAGGACCTGCTGACCGTCGCCCGCCTGAGGCAGCGTCAGAACACCCCCCGGAAGATGCATTTGAGCGCGCTCTATGCGCCCCTCCAGAGGCATCGCATCGCCGACGAAGCGGGCCACAAAGCCGGTCGCGGGATTGCGGTAAAGCGCCTCGGGCGTGCCGATCTGTGCAACCTGGCCCTGGCTCATTACGGCCACGCGGTCCGCGATGGCCATTGCCTCGTCCTGATCGTGGGTCACGAAGATCGCGGTGATCCCGAACTGGCGCAACAGCAGCGCCAACTCGTCGCGCAGGTGGTTGCGCAGCGCGGCGTCCAACGCCGACAGCGGTTCGTCCAGCAGCAGAACCCGAGGACGCGGCGCCATCGCGCGCGCCAGCGCGACGCGCTGCTTCTGACCACCCGAGAGCGCGGTGACTGCCCGGTCGGCATAGGGCTCCAGCCGACACAGGCCAATGACCTCGTCTACCCGCGCGGCAATTTCCGCCTTCGGAAGCTTCTGCATCTTCAGGCCGTAGCCGATATTGCTGCGCACCGACATGTTCGGAAACAACGCATAGGACTGAAACACCATGCCGATCTTGCGGCTTTCGACGGATTGATGTGTCACGTCGTCGCCGTCAAAGACGATTGAGGCACCGGGGTCCGGTATCTCCAACCCCGCGATGATGCGCAGCAGGGTGGATTTGCCGCAACCGGACGGTCCAAGCAGCGACAGGATCTCGCCCTTGGCGATTTCCAGATCAGTGGGCAGCAAGGCCTTCGTGCCGCCGGGGAAGGTCTTGGCAATATTGGTGAGTGTCAAAGTCATTGCATGATCCTTTGTGCGCGGGCGCTGGCCCATTGCATGGCCATCAGAAGCGGGACGATCATCACGAAGAAGACCAGCGTGTAGGCCGAGGCCACTTCGAGCCGCATCGAGGCATAGCTGTCGGCAAGGCCGACGGGCAGCGTCTTGAGGTAGGGTGTGTGCAGCATCCACGTCAGGTTGAACTCGCCGATCGACAGGGTCACCACGGTCAGCGCACCGGCAAGGATGCCGGGCATGGCGTTGGGCACCACGACGTCGACAAAGCGTCGTGCCGGGCCTGCGCCAAGGCTGGCTGCCCCTTCCTCAAGCGTTCTGAGGTCGATGGCGGCCAGAACCGACAGGACAGAACGGACCATGAAGGGCAGCGTGTAGAGGACATGCCCCACAAGGATGAAGGTCCAGCTGGTGCGGAACCCTTGAACGGTCCCGTACAGCTGCAGTAGCGCCAGCGCCAACGCGAGGCCCGGAATGGCCAGCGGCAGTGAGATGAATTCCTCCAGAACGCGGGTGATCCGGCCCGGGTTGCGCGCCAGCACATAGGCCGCAGGCACCCCGATGACGAGCGTCGCCGCCAGACAGGTCAGTGCCAGCCAGATCGACAGGAAGATGCTGTCGGAGTACAGCTCCCAGACTTGAACGATCCATTTCAACGTCAGGCCCGAGGACAGGCCGCGGAAGTAATTGACCGTCAGCCCGGCCAGGATCGACTGGATGATCGGGATCAGAAGGAAGGCGCAGGCCAAAAGCGTGACGGCAAGCGGGACGTGGCGGGTTATAGGTCTCATCATATCAGCCCCCCGCCGCGACGGCGCCGCCAGAGAAGCTGCGCGCGATCAATAGCATCGCCCAGGTCACCAGCCCCAGAACGACCGACAGAGCCGAGGCCATGGCGATGTTCGCCGACAGGGTGAATTCGGTGTAGATCACCATCGGCAGCACGTCGATGTCGGTGGCCAGCGTAAAAGCGGTGCCAAAAGCCCCCATGGCGGTCGCAAAGGCGATGGCCCCGGCGGCGATCAGCGCAGGCGCGAGCGCGGGCAGCAGCACATCCGTCACGATCCGCCAGGGCGATGCACCGAGCGTGCGCGCGGCCTCTTCCAGCGCGGGGTCGATCTTTTCCGCTGCGGCCATGACGGTCAGCAACACCCGTGGGATCGAGAAATACAGATAGCCCAGGAACAGCCCTATGATCGAATAGGCAAAGACCCAGTACCCGGGCAACAGTTGGTTCACCAGGCCTTGGCGCCCGCCCAGCAGGATGATCATGAAGCCCACCACGACGCCGGGAAAGGCCAGCGGCAAGGTCAGGATCGACAACAGCACGTTGCGCCCAGGAAAGTGGTTGCGCACTAGGTAAAGCCCCGCTGTGGTCGAAATCGCCAGAGCTG
This sequence comes from Tritonibacter scottomollicae, assembly GCF_032924845.1. Lineage (NCBI taxonomy): Bacteria > Pseudomonadati > Pseudomonadota > Alphaproteobacteria > Rhodobacterales > Paracoccaceae > Tritonibacter > Tritonibacter scottomollicae. The sequence goes on along the minus strand of NZ_CP136704.1, from coordinate 2,346,587 downwards.
CAACCGTAACAGCGAGCGAGACGACGACAGTCTGGCCCAGCGTCGACAGGTAGCGCGGGGTTTGCAGGATTTGCAGATAAATCCCCCAGCCTGCCTCGCTTTCGCCTGACGCTAGGATCAACCGACCGAGCGGGATCGCCAGAAAGGCTAGGGTAAAGATCGCCAAGGGCAGCAGGCAAAGCGATATGAAGTGTCGCTGTGTCATGAATGGTCCGATTTGAATAGGGCCGAGCAGGGAAAGGCCCCTGCTCGGCTGGCTGAGTGCCGTTACTTGACTTCGTTCAGGTAACGCTCGCCAAAGGCGGCCTGTGCGCGCTCCATTTCGGCGTAATCCACCGCGACGGCGCGTTCGTAGTCGGAGGCCGGCAGGAACTTCTCGGCCACTTCTGCGGGCAGCTCGACCGGGCGAGCAGGCTGCAGATAGGCGTTGGTCCAGATCGCCTGGCCCTCATCCGACAGGATGAAATCCAGAACACGCTTGCCGGCATCCGGGTTGGGCGCGTCGGCCACGAGGCTCATGACATAGGGCACGCGGACCGAGCCTTCGCAGGGAAGCACGAATTCGAAGTTGCCGTCCTCTTCATACTTTCCGCGATAGGCGTTGAAATCGTAGTCGAACAGGATCGGGATTTCGCCCGACACCACGCGTGCATAGGATGTCTGCTTGGGCACGATCGGATCATTTTCGGCCAGGGTGTTGAAGTACGCGATGGCCGGATCGAAATTGCCAAGATCGCCGCCATTGGCGAGGTTCACCGCCACTGCACCGGCATAGCCGACGAAGGCCGATGACGGGTCAAGGTATCCTACCATGCCACGATATTCAGGCTTGGTCAGTTCGGCCCAGCACTGCGGGACGGGCGCGCCGGCCAGCGCGTCGACGTTCACGAACATCCCCAGCGTACCGTAGTGAATGGCGAACCAGTTGCCCTCTGGGTCCTTCAGGCCCTCGGGAATGTCGTCGAAGCCTTCGGGTTTGTAGGGCTGAACGACCCCTTCGGTGGCTGCCTTGATGCCGGTGGTGACGCCGTAATAGGCCACGTCGGCCACTGGTGCGGCGCGTTCAGCCAGAAGCTGGCTCAGGGTCTGGCCAGAGTTCTTGTTGTCATGCGGCATCTGGATGTCGAGCTTGTCGTCGATGGCTTCAAGCATCGAAGCCCAGTCGGCCCACTGCGGCGGGCAGTTGTAGCAGATGGCATCCTCGGCCAGCACCGGCGCGGCGATGGCGGTTGCGAAAAGCGCGGTCAATACAGTATGTTTCATGGGTTCATCCTTGTTTGAGATCGGTCTCGAGCGAGTGAACTGACGGCGGCCAGGTGGCACCCTGGTCGTCGTCGCGGAATTCCGGGCGGGGCGGCGCAAGCGTAGCGCCCGCACGGAAATTGAAAGGCAAGGGCGGCTGCTTTGCGCAGTCCTTGCCTTGGATCAGGTCCAGAAGGGTCTGCGCGGCCTGACGGCCAATTGCGTCCGGCGCGGTTTCGATCGTGGCGAGGGGCACATCAAGCAGCCGCCCGATCTCGATCCCGTCGAACCCGACAACTGACAAATCCTGCGGCACCTTCTTGCCTCGCAGGCGCACAGCCTTCTGCACGGCGATGGCCAGGAAATCGTTGGAGGCAAATATCGCCGTCAGCCCGTCCAACTTCCCAAGGAGAGTGGCCAGCAGTTCGGGTGTGTTGGCCTCTGCCTCGCTCAGCTCGATCAGCGCGGGGTCTGGCAGACCACATGCCCGGCAAGCGTCGCAAAACCCCGTATAGCGGTTGCGCGACCGGTCCGAACTGGAGAACCTCAACGCCAGAAAGGCCGTGCGCCTGTGACCCAGATCGGCAAAGCGGCGGGCCACCTCGCGCGCAGCTTCGAAATTGTCGACATGTGCGGTGGGCAGGCCATCAATCGGATCGTGGAACATCAGCGACAGCGGGATGTCACGCGCACGCGCCCGGTCGAGCGCTGCGCTGCGCTCCGGCGCGACCATGGTCAGCACCAGGCCCTCGACGCCTTTGTCCAGAAGGGTCGAAATGGCCGCACAATCTGCCTCACCGTCGTAGTTCGAGCTTGCGATTAAAAGCTGGTAGCCGGTCTTGCTAAGAGCCTCCTGCACGCCTTGGACGGCTTCGGCAAAGACCGGGTTGGCCAACGAAGGCACAAGGCAGCCGATGGTCATGCTGCGGCTGCTTTGCAACGCACGCCCGATTGCGCTGAAGGAAAATCCCAGTTCGCGCGCTGCCTCCTCGACCCGTCGGCGTGACTCGGCGCTGGTGGGCCCGGATCGGTTCAGCACCCGGCTCGCCGTCGCAATGCCGCAGTCGGCCTTCCGCGCGACGTCCTTGATAGTGATCTTCTGCCTTGAGCTCACGTGCGTCATCCGTGTGAAAACGTTTCCACACGTCTGCTAAAGGACATTCGTCACAAGAGTATGACAGCGAAGTTTGGACACCGAACCACCTCACCCAGTGGCCAAGATCGCCGGAAACGTCACCTGCGCGCTGATCAGATTTGGTCGCGAGTAACTTTTTTGTGGAGGATCAGCACCAGCAAAGGGGCGCCGATCAAAGAGGTGTAAATGCCAGCGGGCATTAGGGCTGAGGGGGCGAATATGCGTGTCGCTATATCGGCGAGCGTGACCAATCCAGAACCGCAAGCTGCTGCCGCGACCAAGCTGACCTGTCCCCGCCCCATTTTTCGCGCAAGTGGGCCTGATACAAACGCGACAAAGCTAAAAGTACCGGCCAACGCCACCATAGCCGAAGCGAGAAGAGCCGCGCTCAATAGAAGGAGGGGGCGCAATCGGTGGATTGCAAGACCCCAGCCACGCGCCGGGTCATCACCGAATTCCAAGCGGTCAAGGGAGTGGGATGCGGGCAGTAAGACGAGCGCGCCTACCACGAGTGCGAGAGCGGCAATCTGAACCTCTTGCCAGCCCATAGCGTTAAGGGACCCTGCGAGCCATGCCATAGCCTGTCCTGCTGCCGCGTCGCCAGCCCGGATCAACAGGATGCTGAGAGCGGCGGAGCAGGTGATGCCAACTCCAATCCCGTAGAGGATCAACCGGCGTGGATCGAGGCCGGCCCTACGAGAAAGCGACAGCACAAAAATCAAAGCCGTGGCCAACACACCTCCGCTCAGCGCACCCAGCATTGTGACCACACCGGCAAGTTGGGCTGCCACCCCACCCAGCGCCGCACCCTGAGAAACCCCGATGATATCGGGCGAAGCAAGCGAATTGCGCAGCAATGACTGAAACACCGCGCCGGCTAAGCCCAGGCCCGCGCCTATAAAAAGCCCCGCGAGGGCGCGCGGCATTCGCAAATGCCACAGCAACACATCTTCCTCAGGTCCGGCGCGTAGGCTCACCAGAAGCTGATCGGGCGAAAGCCAAAGTCGCCCTGCGGAGAGCGCGAGCATGAACAGGCCAAACAGGGCGGCGATGCCAAGTGCGGTTTTCATATCCGTTTCCCCAGAATTTTCGAAAGCAGGACCATAAATGCGGGGCCGCCGATCACGGCCAGAACCAGTCCTATCGGAACTTCCGAGGGGCGCGCAGCGACGCGGCCAATTGTGTCACACGCCAGCACAAGTATAGCCCCCATCGGACCGGCAAACGCGAGGGTGGTGCCAAGACTGGCTCCGGAGATTGCGCGCGCGATATGCGGGATTACGAGGCCGACAAAGCCGATAGGCCCAGCCAATGCAACGGCGCCCCCCGACAGAAGCGTAATGGCGACAAGGGCGAGGGTTGCGACCAATGCGGGATGCACCCCAAGACCGGATGCAATATCCCCCCCAAGCGCCATTGCGTTCAGACCTCGGCAGGAGATAGCTGCAAGTCCAATGCCACACAGAAGGAATGGTAAAACAAAAGTTAGGGTCTCAAAATCAGTTTGCCCGAGCGCTCCCACCATCCAAAACCGATAAAGTTCGCGACTTTCGGTTTGCAGGAGGACAATGGCTGCAACCAGAGACAAGCACAGGCTGCTGATTGCAGTACCCGCAAGGGGGAGCCGGATTGAGAGGCCACGACCAACCGTCGATTTTGTGCCACCCGCCAGCAGCCATACTGTCAGCGCCGCAAGGCCTGCGCCTAGGCTGGCGGTGAGGGTCAGGATTGATGTGGGCTGCGGTCCAAGGCTCCAGGTCAACAAAACCACAGAGAGAGCAGCGCCAGCATTGACCCCCATCAGCCCCGGATCTGCCAGCGGATTGCGCGTGAGGCTTTGCATCAGCACACCCGCAATGGCGAGGGCAGCACCACAGGCCGCAGCGGTGAGGGCACGTTGTAGTCGTAGGCCACGCACCAACGCATGCAGTGGGTCGGAGGCGTCGAAGTGAATTAGGGCATGCCAGACCACGGCGGCTGGTACATCTCTTGCACCAAAGCTCAGGGATGCGATCATCCCCAGCCCGAGGGCCGTCAGGCAAAGACTGCCTTGAAGAGGGATCGCGATTTTGGAGCGAGAGACTGAGCCGCGCAATACCAGAGAACCTGTCTGACAATTCTTGAGAGGGAAGCTGGCGAAAGCTGGCCGCGCCTGAGTGAACCAAAGGTGTGGTGCGGTCAAGCAAGATGGCAGCGCAGGTGTGGCTGGGCAGGGCTTGACCCGTGCTGTGTCGCCACGTAGCCCTTACCCGTTCCCAGCCAGCGCAAGACTGCGCATCGCCAGGTCTGCTTGATGCTTCATTGGGAACGGCTATGCGGATCTTTATCTTCCTATTTTTATCGCTCGCGGCTTCTGCTCAGGCTGCAGATTTTCCGGTTCGGATCGAACACGCCTATGGCGAGACTCTTGTGCAGGCCGCGCCTCAACGCGTGGTTTCCGTTGGGTATCATGAGCAGGATTTCCTTTATGCACTGGGGGTTGCGCCGGTTGGCGTGCATGAGTGGTTTGGCGGGCACGCTTATGCGACATGGCCTTGGTCAGAGCCTGCCCGGTCTGAGCTCGTCGCGATGCCGGAGGTGCAGAGGGGGTTTGAGATCGACCTTGAGTGGGTGTTGTTGCAGCAACCGGATTTGATTGTCGCAACATTTGCGCCACTGGATGAGCGCACCTACGCGATGTTGTCGCGTATTGCGCCAGTGGTGGGGCCGCCCGCAAATTTCCCGATGTGGGGGGCACCTTGGGAGGAGGAGCTGCGATTGATTGCGGCGGCGACGGGGAAAGTGTCGACCGCAGAAAAGATCATAGCCGATCTGGATCAACGTATATCGGCAATTGCGGCACAACATCCGCATCTGCAAGGGCTGAGCGGCACGGTGGCGCATTTTGCCGGGGGGCAGATCGTGGGGTATCGATCTGAGGATGGCGGCAATCGTTTGTTGCACCGTCTGGGAGTGGAGACCCCAGCCACGTTTGACCAGATGGCCGGGCCGGGGGGCAATTTTACAGTCAGCCCGGAGCGGATCGATCTCTTCGATCTCGACGTTGTGCTTTGGCTGACGGATAAACCGGCGCGTGCAAAGATCGAGAGCCTACCGGGCTATGACGCATTAAGGATCACGCGGGAAGGGCGGTCTATTTGGGCAGATGAAACGCTGACCGGCGCGCTCAGCTTTCAGTCGCCATTGTCGATAGAATGGGCGCTGGATCAACTGGTCCCGGCATTGGTGGCTGCGACAGATGGCAGTCCAAACACTGAAGCGACAGAATAGTCCCGTCGAAGTCATGAGATGCGTTGACCGCATAGGGATAGTGCAATAGCACCGGCTCAACCGAGGCGCGGAAACGATATCCCACCAAGGCAGTCCTGAGGGCATGCGTGCCCTGAAATGCAACTGCCACTGGCCCGGTATTCTCCCACTCTTGCGACCTTGTCGTGGAGACACCCAGTCGGCTTGATTGAGACTGGATCGAAATGACCAATAATTCTATCACTCGCGCCCGCCCGCGCGTTTCCAAACTGGTGCTGTTTATGGGTACCACTTTGTTGAGCAGCGCAGCGTTTGCGCAGGACACGCCAATTGTACTGGACCCTATCGTGGTGACGCGCGCTGATGAGGCGTCGCCACTGTCGGGTGGTACCGGATATACAGCGGAAGAAACCACCGCAGGTTTCAAGGGTGGGGTGCCACTCGTTGAGGTTCCGCGTTCGGTCTCCGTGGTCACCGCACAGGAAATCGCCGACCGTGCGCCCGTGCAGATTGAGGATGCGCTAGCTTATACGCCGGGTGTCAGTGCCTCCAATTGGGGGGTGGATGATCGATACGATCAATTCACCATCCGTGGTTTTGACACCGGGTCGAAGGGGATCTACCGCGACGGGCTGATCCAGAAGAGTATCAACTTTTCTGGTTTCAAAACCGACCCGTGGATGGTGGAACGCATCGATGTGCTGCGTGGTCCGACCGGTGTCATGTATGGCCCGGGCGAGGCTGGCGGGATGGTCAATATCGTCAGCAAACGTCCGCGGTTTGAAACATTCGCCGAAGGGCGCTTGCAATATGGCTCTCATGACACTGCACAGGCAGCGATTGATCTGGGCGATAGCAATGCCGCAGGGACCCTTGCCTGGCGCTTGACGGGGCTCATGCGCAATGGCGGCAATGAGGCGAAGGACGCACAGGATGACCGTTTGCTTGGTGCCTTTGGTGTGACGTGGGCGCCGACCGATCGCACCGAAGTGACGTTCCTCGGTCACTATCAGGAAGATAACCTTGCACCAAATATGTTCCTGCCTGTCGCAGGCGAAGACTATGATGCGAGCTTTGGTGCTTTGCCGCAGAGCTTTGCCGACAGTCAGCACGACTTCAATCAGCTTGATACCGAAGGCTGGTCCATCGGCTATCAGGCGCGCCATGAGGTAAACAGCCAACTCACCCTGCGCCAAAACCTGCGCTACAGCGAGCAGGATACAACTTATCGCCACCTCTATTATAGCGGTATGGCCAGCGCCACTCAGATGCAGTTTTATGATTTCACTGTGTTTGAGGACGCATCGACCTTTGCAGTGGACACGCAGATCGAATATCGCGCGACTTTGGGTGCCGCTGAAAACACTCTGGTCGCGGGGCTCGACTATACCCGTCAGATTGTGGATGGCACCCAAGGTTTCGGCGCTGGCTACCTGATTGATGTGACCAACCCGAGCTATGGTTTTGGTGTCAGTGATCCGGGAAACTACATCGACCGCAAGACCACCGAAGATCAGTCTGGCCTCTATGTGCAAAACCACACACGGTTTGAGAATGGCGTTACCCTGACAGCGGGTCTGCGCAAATCGTGGGTCGAAACCGAGACCGAAAACCGCCTCACCAATACCACCAGCACGCAGGATGATGATGCGCTGACCATGTCACTTGGGGCAACTTGGGATCTCGGCAATGGCTATGTGCCGTTTGCCTCTTATGCCGAAGGGTTCACGACAAATATCGGCAGCAGCTTTGACGGGACTGCCTTCAAACCAACCGAGAGTGAACAGTTCGAGGTTGGCCTGCGTTATTATCCGGTGGGTCGCAACCTGATGCTGTCGGCTGCGGTGTTTGACGTGACCAAGACCAATGTTCTGACCGCTGACCCTTTCAATTCGAATTTTCAGGTGCAGACTGGTGAGGTCCGACACAGGGGCATGGAAATGGAAGCGCGTGGTCAGTTGACTGAGCAACTGGCGGCGATCTTCAGCTACTCCTACATTGATGCGAAGATCACCGAGTCCAACAACGGCGACAAGGACAACACTGCTGCCAAAGTGCCTGAACACCTCGCGTCGCTATGGCTGGACTATGCTTTTGCCGGAGGGCTCGAAGGGCTGAAATTGGGCGGTGGTGTGCGCTATGTCGGCGAGAGCTGGGGCGACAACGCCAACAGCCGCAAAGTCGATGGCTACATCCTCGCGGATGTCGCTGTCAGCTACGCGTGGGATGATTATCGGGTGTCGCTTGGCGTGACCAATCTCTTTGACAAGGATTATGCGGCCACATGTGAAACCGTTTCTTACGGTTGTATCAGTGGCGAAGGGCGTGAGCTGACCCTGGCCCTGAGCCGCAAATTCTAATTCCAGCCCTGCGGAAACAACGGCCTCCGGTGCAAAGCCGGGGGCCAATCGCGTTTAACTGTCAAGGATACGTTCAGGGCAAAACGGCAGGTCGGCTTTTTCGCGCTCGGTCATCCGAGCAATGTCCGGGTGCGACAGTGGATCACGATCATACACTGATCTGCTCGGGTATGTTTTTGTGTGCGTTTTGCATCTCAACCAGAGGGCCATAAAGCGGAAGAAAGAAACCTGTGTCATGGGTCCACGTTGGCTCAGATGGGCATGGATGGCTATCGACTTCGCGAAGGCCAGTGTTTAGTTTATCTAAATGCATAATCTGAACAGCATTCCCCTCTCTGCGCTACGCACCATTGAGGCAATCGCGCGTCACGGAACTCTGCGCGCAGCCGCTGAGGAGCTGGGCGTCACCTCCGGCGCGCTGAGCCAGCGTCTTGGCAAGGCGGAGGAGATTTTGGGACAGGTGTTGTTTCACCGGACCTCAAAGGGTCTGCACCCAACAGAGATTTGCACGCGGATCGCCCCCCGGCTGTCCGCCGCAATGGCAGAGCTGTCTGCCGTATTGAGCGAGGTGCGAAACCGGCAGGGTGATGCGCTGACGCTGACGGTGGCACCGATCTTTGCCAGCCGATGGTTGATCTGGCGGCTGCGGCGCTTCAATGACACCAATCCGCACATCCGGCTCAGCGTTATACCCACCGCGGATGTGATTGATCTGAATACCTCTGATGTCGATATCGGTATCCGGGTCAGCGAAAGCGGTCCACTGGGGGAAGACGCGACGCCACTGTTGGTGCAGCGGGTGTTTCCGGTTTGCGCGCCTGAGATCGCAGCGCAGATCCGCGCACCAGAAGATCTGTTTCGTTTTCCAGTAATCCGGGAGGATGCGCGGCTCTATGGCTGGGCCCCCTGGCTTGCGCAAATTGGATTGGCGGAGCAGGAAATCCCTGCCGGACCAACGTTTGCGGATTCCTCGCTCTGCCTTGATGCGGCGATGACCGGGCAGGGTGTGTTCATGGCATGGGAAACTCTGGCGTGCGACGCGTTGGAGCGGGGGCAGGTTGCCGCTCCTCTTGCCCATCGCGCCGACACTAGGGCCACCTATTGGTTTGCCGTCGCCCCCCATGCCGCGCGCAATCCAGCGGTAAAGGTATTTCGGGCGTGGTTGGAGGCAGAACTCGCATGTTCGATGGCGTTCTGGGGTCAATCTTAATTCAGCGGGCCCAGAGACTAAGGCCCGCTGAATTAGCGACATCACACATCGAATGCTTGGTCCAGATCTGAGCGGAATTGTGCGTGGAACATCTGATCGCCGATAATGTGTAGGTGGTTGGTGCCCGGCACCACCGTGGCCGCCGACGCGCGCGGGGAGTAGCGCCGCCAGTCTACCAGATTGAGGCCACGGCTCAGACTGTCTCCGGCACTGTAAGAACGCACCGGGACATCCAGGCGCGACACCTGATAGCGCCGAAATACCAACGCGTTGTCGATCAGCACCCAAAAGGTGTGCTCTCGGCTCGACACCTCTGGCCCATCAATGGGTAAAGGGTCGGCCTCATTGCCGATAAAGCGCAGGAATTGCGCATAACACAGCTCATCCATCACATCGATCAGCGCATCCCACTGCGCGCGCATCTGGGTCTGAGCCAGCCAGCGCCGCAGGTCCACCTCTAGTTGCTCCCGTTCGCCGGGGGCGAACTTTGGCACTGCGCCCGGCGCAAAATCGCGACCCAGATCGCAGACATCCACCATTCCCACCATTTGAATATCGACGTCATCGTGCAACTGCCGGGCCGCTTCCCAAGCAAGAAGGCCACCCCAACTCCAGCCAAGGAAAGCACAAGGATGCCCTTTGCTCTCGCGGCGAATGTGATCAACATAGTCCGCAACGACCTCCGGTACCGAGACATTGAGGCGCTTTTCCTCGTTGAGCGAATGGCAGAGAAAACCCGTGACAGGCTGATCCGCGTCCAATGCAGCGGTGAGGCGCATGTATTCGCGGGTGGAAACCAAAAGCCCCGGAAAACAATAGAGTATCGGCCGATTGCCGGTGCCGCGCAGTGCAATGGCCTGCCGTCCTGTGGAACGCCCCGTTGCGATCCGCGCGGCCAGTTGCCGCACAGTGGGCGCATCAAACAGATCCGCGATGGTCAACGGCGTTGCCGGCCAGTGCTTGCGCATTTCGGCAATCACCTTGAGCGCAATCAGGGATTTGCCACCACACGCAAAAAAGTCATCGGTGACGCCAAGCGCTGAATTGCCGATCTGCGTGCGCCAAATCCTGAGCATTACGGTCTCGGTCTCGCCTTCTGGTACCACATTTTTGGTGGCGTTCTGGCGCGTTCCGGGTAAGGGCAGGGCAGTGCGGTCAAGTTTGGCATTGGGGTTGGTCGGCATCCGGTCCAGTACCACAATCGCTGCGGGGAGCATGTGGCGAGGCAGGCGCGCTTCCAGCGCCCGCATCAGATCTTCTTCCTGCACCTGAGGCGGCGCGACCACATAGCCAACGAGACGTTTGTGCCCGTCATCTTCGCGCAACAGCACCAGAGCTTCAGAGACATCTGTCTGTTCCAACAATGCGGCCTCTATTTCACCGGGTTCAATACGATACCCGTTGAGTTTGACCTGCAGGTCGACGCGGCCCAGAAACTCGATTGTGCCATCCTCACGCCAGCGTCCAAGGTCGCCGGATTTGTAAAGACGCGCCGCTTCACGTCCGTCCAGATCGGGTGCGAATGGATCGGGAATGAACCGCTCTGCGGTGGTGCCGGGGCGGTTTATATAGCCGCGGGCAACACCTTCGCCACCGAGATGGATCTCACCCACGACACCGATTGGGCAGGGCATCATATTTGTATCAAGCACATAGGCGCGGCGGTGCCCCACAGCGCGACCCAGAGGGGCGTAGGCGCCCTCGAATTTAGTACCCGCCCGCACCTTCCAGACCATCGGCGTCATAATCGTCTCGGTAGGTCCGTAGCCATTGATCAGAAGGGGCGCGCGCAGTTCATCTGACAGCAGTTCAAAGGTGCTCTGAGCGAGCCCTTCACCGCCAAAGGAATAAAGCCGCATATCCGGAGCTTCGCCAGTTTCGCGCGCCCATTCGGCCAGTTGCTGCAGGTATGTCGTCGGGATCGAGGCATTGTTGCAGCCATGGGTTCGCATCGCGGTCAAGGTTTGCTCAGGCGTCCAAAGCGGACCATGCGGGATCACCGCTGAACCACCCATCATCAGCGGGTTCATCCAGCGTTCGTGACCACCGTCCGAAGAAAACGGCAAGAAGGGCAGTTCTCGGCTCTCGGCGCTCATCTCGTAGACGCGAGCTGTATCTTGGAGATGGTCGCTCAGCGGGCCGTGTTCCACCGCGACCCCCTTGGGTTTGCCGGTAGAGCCGGAGGTATACATGATGTAAGCGATTTGATCGCGGTGGATGGGGACCTCGGGGTTATACTCTGGCTGGTCCGCGCCGGGTTCATCATCAAGGCACAAGACATGCGCCGCGATCCCCTGCGGGAGGCGGTTCAGATAGCGGCGACGGGTCACCACAACGGCGACACCCGCATCCGTCACAATATGGTGATTGCGGCTCTCCGGGTGGTCGGGTTCGACTGGAATATAGGCCCCACCCGCCTTCAGCGCGGCGAGGATCGCCATCACAGCGTCGATCCCGCGTTCCACCATAATCGCCACTGGCACTTCTGCGCGCACACCGCGCCCGATGAGGTGGTGAGCCAATTTATTGGCGCTGCGGTTCAGGCGATCGTGGCTCCAAGACTCGCCATCTGAAATCAGCGCGGTTTTTTCCGGTGTCAGGCGCGCGTGCTCTGCGATTAGGTCATGAACCGGACGGGGATCGTTCTCCGCGTCGTCTGTATAAGGCGCAGAGAGGTGGTCAAGCTCATCCTCCATAAGAAGTGGAATGCGCGCCACCGGGAGTTCGGGCTCCATGAGGCCGGTGCACAAAACCCGCGACAGATGGGTGAGCAGCCGCTCGATAAGCGCGGGTTCGAATAGTTCACGAGCGTAATTGGCATGTAGTGTAAGACCGCCGTCTTGGTGCGGCTGTGCAATCAGTAGACACTCGCCCTGTGTGGCAGGCTGCGGCGGATCAAGGCGGCGCAGCCCTTCTGGCAGGGATTGATCACCCACGACATGCAGCGTGACCGCCCCCATGACATGACGATCTGCCCCATCCCTGCGCAACATGTCCTGTACCAGTTGCGCAGACGAAAGGGTCCGCGCGCGCGCCTCAGATATAGCGCCTGCCGTGTGGCGCAGCGCTGAGGGGAATGATGCATAAGGGGTTAGCGCAAGACAAAGCGGCAGGACATCCTCGCTGCGGCGCTGGCTGAAGGGGCGGGTCTCACCAAGCGCAAAGCGCAGGCGGCTTTGACCGCTGTAGCGCATCAGCACAATGCCAAGCGCGGTAGCTACCGCGGTTTCCGCAGTGGTGGCGTCAGTCCCAAACTGGGAGAGGGTCTCGGCTTCAATCGAGAGCTTTGCATGGCCGCGGAAGGTGCCTTCTTTGCCGTTGTAACGTTGTGGCAAGCGGACATTCAGGATCTCCGGCTCTTGCAGCAGCTTACGCCAGTGTTCAAGGCGCTTGCGTTCTGTTTCGGTTGATACGGGGATCGGCTCCGGCTGATCTTCAAAAGACGTGCTTTCTTGGGTCAAGGCCTGCGCAAAATGGGCTGCGATTTGATTAAGGACACCCCGATCCGCCAGAACCGGATGTAAGGCGACGCCGAGGAGGTTGCCTGTCTCACTACTGCCGACGTAAACGGCGGCCAGCGGTCCCGAGTTCGAGAGAGAAACGCGCCTTCGTAAGGGTGGTTTCAAACTCCTCTATCGGGACTTCGCTCACCGTGATCTGATGAGAGGCAGTCTCCTTGCGCCGAAAGGCGCCCCCAGCTTGGCGGACCAGACGGGTGGCAAAAACCGGATTATTCGCAATCATCTCCGTCGCAGCGCGGCAGATATCGGATGCACTCCATCGAGGATCAATAGCAAGACGCAGGCGCTGGATTACAAAAGGCGCCAGTTGCCCGACTTGATCATGGGCGCAAATCTGCGCCTCCGCGTGCGAGAGTGCATCATGCGTGTGGGGGAGGGTGGTATCCGTCGTCATGCCATAGCCTCCTTCAGCGCAGCAGGGCGGGGATCCCGCCAGTTCTGCTCCACCCTCGCAAGGCAATCGGCGTGACATTCGGGCGCGCCTTGTGCCTGCCAGCCTGCGGGCACCGGTAGCGCGGCGGGCCAGACCGACCAGCGGTCTTCGGTATTCTTCACGCAGATCCAGAGTTCGGGGTCAGGGTGCGTCATCGGGCTCTCCCATTAAAAACGTATCGGGTCTGAGACGTCAGCCGCCGCGCGAAATTCACCCTTCGGGAGAGATTTTCTCGGGCCAGAGTGAATTTTCGGGCCGCTCTTGCGTCCTAGTGGGACGAAACCCGCTCCGCGCGACCCGATGCCCATATTTATTTGGATTTTGCTCCCATGCCGCACCTGAGCCCTATTGACCTTGGCAGCCCGCGACTGGGGCGCACCTTGTTGCGGATTGCGTTGCCAACAGTTGGAGGTCTAACGATCAACGCGACCCATCAGGGGGTGGATGCCTATTTTGTTGGGCAGCTGGGAGCCGAAGCTCTGGCCGCTGTCAGCCTGGCATTGCCACTAGCGGGGGTGACTGCGGCACTTGGGGTCGGGTTGGGGGTAGGCTGTGCCACCCATGTCGCGCGCGCACTCGGCGCGGGGACACGGGCCAAAGCCGCGCAGGTGGCCTCTGCGGCAATGGGACTGTGTCTGCTCATTGCGACGATCTTGGCCGGTGCCCTTTGGAGCGGGCGTGGGGTGCTGCCGGATCTGCTTGGCGCGGCAGAGGGCGTCGCAGTTCCTGCGCAGGCCTACCTTTCGATCATGGCGTTTTCCGCCGCTTTGGGAATGGTGCAAATCCTGTGTGATTTCATAGCGATAGGCGAGGGAAATGCACGGTTTAGCTTACTGACGCTTTGTCTGTGCTTTGGTCTCAATATCCTGCTCGACCCGGTCTTGATCTTTACCGCGGGGCTTGGCGTTTCGGGCGCAGCCCTTGCCACGGTGCTGGCGCAGCTTGCGACGTTGATGCTTTATGTGTGGTATTTCGCGCGCCAGCGCGGCGCATTGCGTCTGCGCCCCAACCTCAACCCTGCGGCCCGGGCGTGGCTTTGGCCGGTGTTGCGTGTCGGGCTGCCAGAGGCAGGGTCGGTCCTGCTGACGAGCCTAGTGTTTGTGGTGATGTACCATATGGCAGGTCGGCTTGAGGGGGCAGAAGGGCAGGCGGCGATGGGGATCGCCTTGCGGCTCTGGCTGATGGCGAGCCTTCCGGTTGAGGGTTTTTGCCTCGGAGCGCAGCCGTTGCTGTCACATGCGGCCGGGGCTGGAAATCTGCACCGATTGAGCCGCGCGATGTTCTGGATCGCGGGTGTCTCCGTTTCTGGCGGCCTGCTGATGGCGATATCAGGGCTGCTGGCACCTCTACCACTCGTTCAGTTCTTTACAGACAACGAGACCGTCACAGCACTTGCCGTGCCCGCTGTCTGCCTGCTGTCGGTCTCGCTGCCTGCCGTCGCCCTGCGGCATGCCACGCAAGTGCTGTTGCAGGCCACACTCAGAGTGCGGCTCGCTGCTGTATTGGCACTGGCTCCACTGGGTTGGTTGCTTTTGCCGCTGCTCATCTGGTTGGTTCCGCGATTTGGCTTTGACGCTCTCGCGCTCAGCCTCGCTGTCGCAACGCTTTTGACCGGCGTCGGTGCGGCGCTGATCCTGTGGCGCATGCCACGCCCCTCAAACTCTGGAGTTCTCGCATGAAAGATCACGAAATCCCGCACCTGAGCGATCTGGATCGCCTGACTGAAACCTTGATTGGGCCAGAGACCGCGATGCCTCATGATGCCAGTTCAGTGCCAATCTTCCAGACGTCCTCGTTCCTGTTTGATCGCTATGAAGACATGGCCGCAGTCTTTGCAGGTCAATCTGATCGCTACATTTATACCCGAGGCAACAATCCCACTGTGGCAGAACTAGAGGCACTGATCGCCCGCATGGAAGGGGTCGAGGCCGCGCGTGGTTTCGCCTCTGGCATGGCGGCGATTGCATCTGCGGTGCTGCCGTTTGTAGAGGCGGGCAGCCGGGTGGTGGCTGTCAATAATCTCTATTCTGATGCCTTCCGCCTGTTTGAGTGCGTGCTGAAAAAATTCGGCGTTACCACCGATTACGTGGATGGCACCGATACAGAAGCTGTTCTGGCAGCCTTGCCCGGCGCTAGCCTGATCTATCTGGAAAGCCCCACCTCATGGAGTTTCACCACGCAGGATCTTCGTGCCATAGGGGCCGAAGCACGTAGGCTCGGGGTGGTCTCGGTGATCGACAACAGCTGGGCGACACCGCTGTTTCAGCGACCGGCAGAGTTTGGCATCGACCTCATCGTACACGCGGCATCCAAATATCTCGCCGGACATTCCGACACCATCGCCGGGCTGGTGGCAGGGCCAAAGGCCCTGATGGACCGGATCAATCATGAGGCTTATCACTACCTTGGTGGCAAAATGTCTCCCTTTGACGCGTGGTTGGTGCTGCGCGGTATGCGCAGCTTGCACCTGCGAATGGCGCGCCATTGTGCAAACGGTCTGGCGTCGGGGCGCGCTCTGAGTGCCCATCCCGCGGTGACTCATGTGCGTCATCCGGCCTTTGAGGCGAACCCCGGCAACGCCTGCCTTTCAGGTTATGGCGGGCTCTTCGCCTTTGATCTGGATGACAGCGTCGATATCGCGCGATTTACCAACGCCTTGCGGGTGGTGAAAATCGGCGTGAGTTGGGGTGGACCAGAGAGTTTGGTGATCCCGGCGCAGGCTGCATTGGGGCTATCTGGTGCGGCCAATGTGTTCCAGCGTTTTGGCACTCCGGCGGGATCGGTGCGCATCGCGGCAGGGCTTGAACAAACAGAGACCTTGGTAGAGGACGTGCTGAACGCCATTGAGGAGGGTCGCAGGTGACAGAAATCAAACCGCTAGCCGAGGGCGAAGCATGGGCCGGAGCAAAATGGTACGACCTTGCAGATCGCGAAAGCGGCGCGGTGCGACGTGTCTTCCTCTGGGTGCCGCCTGAGGCCGCAGGACAAGCACCGGCCGAGGGTTGGCCTGTTCTCTATATGACCGACGGCAATGCGGTGATCGCGACAGCAATCGATGCAATGCGCGCACAGGCCTGCTACCCGTCGGGAACCAACACCGGCTGGGGTGTTCTGGTGGCGATTGGCTATCCCACCGACGACGCCTATGATCCTTTTCGGCGAAGCTGGGACCTCGGCCCGCCACCGGGGCAAAACTACCCGCCTTTCTGGGATGACGGTGAGGAGGTTCGCACCGGCGGTGGCGGCGAAATGGCGCGATTCCTGCTGGAGGATGTGCGTTCTTTTGTGGCCGCCAAGGTCCGGGTCAATCCAGAGCATCAGGGGTTATTTGGTCACTCCTTTGGCGGTCTGTTTGCGCTCTGGCTGCTGTTTCAGAACCCCAAGGCCTTTAGCCACTGGATCGCGGCCAGCCCTGCGATCACCTGGGAGGAGAGTTTCCTGCTGGATGATTTGTCTCGCTTTGATGCAGGTGCAGCGCAAGCCTATGTGCATGTGTCCGCGGGCGAATGGGAGGGCGACCACCTGGCCCCTTTTCAGACCCAAGCACCCGATGCTGCTGAGCGTTTGAAAGAGAAGGCAAAGACCCGCACAATTGCCGCCGCACAAGAGATGGCTGCTGCCCTGTCAAAACATCCAGGCCTAACCGCAGACTACGAGACCTATGGCGGGGAAAACCACATGTCGGTGCTGCCCGTGGCTGTGAACCGCGCAATCCAGCGGGTATTTGCCTTGAGTTGACGTCTGCGCAAAAAAATCGCGTGTAAATCTCATATTCTCTGCGTGGTGGGACTGAATTTCTGCCGACTTCCTCCGTCCCTATAGCAAGCCTGCGCGATTGAGCAGGCGATTGCGAACGGAGGATGATTTGTCACTGGATACACTCACTTCACAGCCTTTGCCGATCCGCGCCCGACGACACGGTGATGTGGTTCAGGTTCGTGGCAACGACAGAGATATCAACCTGCCAGTTGCCCATCTGGGCGGTGGACGGCTGGCGCTGAGACCCGCTTCAGAGGGTGTGCCAACCCACAATGAGACACTTGCGGCTTGCGAAACTCTGAGCAATCACGCCACCGAAGAGGTGTTGGTGGTTCTGGATCGTGCGCTCTGGTGCGCGCGCGAGGCGCAATTGCTGAAATCCGGCTGTGCTCAGGTTCTGGATGGCGACACTCTTGGTGTTTTTCCCGAGCTCTTGTGGCAATTGCCGGATCTCTGGCTCCCCGAGCCACAACCAGTGTTTCCACAGGTGATGATGCCGGATCCGCATGGCGCGCATCCGCTGCGCCCGGCAAAGCCTACCGGCACGCTGTATCACCGGTATATCCCTTGGCTGGATCAGGTGTTCAGCCTGCGCGCGTTGGAGCGCGAAGCGGATCTTCCACTGTTTCACCACTGGATGAACGACACCCGCATAGCCGCTTTCTTTGACGAGGCCGGCACGATGGCGGAACACCAAGGCTACTTGGCGCGCATGGCTGATGATCCGCATATGATGCCGGTGTTTGGGTGCCTGAACGGGGTGCCGCTGTTTTACTTTGAGCTCTATTGGGCGCGCGAAAATCGCATTGGTGCCCATTATGAGGCCGGGGCTTGGGATCGTGGCTGGCATGTTTTGGTCGGCGAAGAGCACGCCCGTGGCGCTGACTATATCACCGCATGGTTGCCGTCCCTGATGCACTACATGTTCCTTGCAGAGCCTCGGACGCAGGCGTTGGTAGGAGAGCCTGCAGCGAGCCATCACCAGCAAATCCGTAACCTGACGCGGTCGGGCTTTGCCCGCGTGAAAGATTTCGATTTTGCGCATAAGCGCGCGACGCTTGTGCGTCTGGAACGTGACTATTTCTTCAAATCCCGCCTCTGGGCGCGGCCGGATCCAGAAGACCCCGGTCGCCCGTTACGCCTGTCCTGTTCTGCCCTGTTGACCCGAGGAAATACGAAATGACAGATCTCCACACGCCCTACGACATGATTGGGATTGGGTTTGGCCCGTCGAACCTCGCCCTTGCGATTGCACTGCAGGAATGTGCCGCACCGCTCAAATCCTTGTTCCTTGAGGCCAAGCCTGAGTTTGCTTGGCATCCGGGCATGCTATTGGATAATTCCGACATGCAGGTGTCCTTCATCAAGGACTTGGTGACACTGCGAAACCCGGCAAGCCCGTTCTCTTTCCTCAGCTACCTTCATGCCAAGGGCCGGATTGAGCGGTTCGTGAACCGCAAGACCTTTTTTCCAAGCCGCCATGAGTTCAACGATTACTTCACGTGGGCGGCGGACCAGATGCAGGACGTCTGCGCCTATGACCAGCGCGTTGAGGCAGTTGCGCCTGTTCAGGGAAACAGCGGCACTGTTGAACTGCTGGACGTCGTGACGACGGATGCAAGCGGCAGAGAAAGCCGCCGCCGCACCAAAGATCTGGTTCTGGCCATCGGTGGCGCACCTAATATTCCAGAGGTCTTTGCCAACTTGCGGCGAAACTCAGCGGTTTTGCACAGTTCGTCCTATGTGACCCAAGGCAAACCGAAACTGGCATCTGCAGAACACCCATTGCGTATTGCCGTGATCGGCAGCGGGCAAAGTGGCGCTGAGATTTTCTGGGACTTGGTCAACGATCCAGCGCAACCCAATGTGGACCTGATTTTCCGCGGTCAGGCGCTGAAGCCCTCGGATGACAGCCCCTTTGTAAACGAGATTTTCGATTCTGCGTTTACCAGCGACATGTACAACCGCCCCAAGGCGGTGCGCGAGGCCTTTCTGACGGAATACGCCCACACCAATTATGCCGTGGTCGATGGTGATCTGATCGAACAGATCTATGGCGTGTTTTATGAACAGGAGGTCATCGGCACCGAGTCGCATAGACTATGGCGCAATACGCAGGTTCATTCCGCACTGGCGGTGGACGATGGAGTCGAACTCACGCTGAGCCAGCGCGGTGACGTGTCCCGGCAGCGATACGATCTTGTCATTCTTGCCACCGGATATACGCGCCGCCTTGGCGATACGATCTTGTCGGACTTAGCGCCGTGGTTGACCGCAGAGGAGGCCGAGCGCAGCTACCAGGTGCCGACGCGTGATGGCTTCCAACCGCGCATTTTCCTGCAGGGATATTGCGAGGCAACCCATGGGCTGAGCGATACGTTGCTGTCGATTTTGCCCAGACGCGCCGAAGAAATTACACATAGCCTGATATCCGGGCTCACGCCGATGCCGAAGGCTCTGACAGCGGCGGAGTGATGACAAGACATGGCGATATTTGGCTGACTGCTGTTGACCGCAGCAGGAGCCATTTGACCGGGAAGCCGCGAGCTAGTATCGAACAAAATACAACCTAGGGATGATTTCACCTCAGGCAGTTTTCGCCCGTTCTGAAAGCCGGCCGCGTTCTGTTTCGGCCATTTGACCCTAGGATTCGCCATGTCTCTCCCGCACCAATACCCGGTGTGCGAACTGCTCATTCGTGAGCTGGTCGCGCGTCGAAAACTGCACCTTTGCGAAGCATTGAAGGTCGTCAAACAGAGGGAGGCGGCCGAAGACGTGCTTCAAAATACCGCCCTCAAATGCATGATAAAACCACCGAGCCAAGCTCCGAGTAATCTGAAATGCTACATCTCAAAAATGGTTCGCAACGCCTCTATCGACTATCTGCGCAAACACAAACGAGAGTTGCCAACGGATTTTGATGATGAGGCAGTGACGGGTTGGGCAGAGATAACGCCGATTTGCGGGCGCGTGCATCTGGAGGATAAGCAAACGCTCTGCGAGGTGATAAAGGCGCTCTGCGCTCAATCAGCGCGAAAGCAGGACATATTCCTGCGTTGTCGTCTAAAGGACGAGCGGCAGAAGGATATTGCCGCCGAGCTGGGTTTATCTCCGGCCAGGATCAACGGTGTGGTGAAGCAGGTTGAGGGGGCTTGTAACGCAGCCATTGCGTGTACCGAGATGTAGGGGGAAACAGGTTTCCGATATGCGGCGTGATGATTTGGCGGTGTTGCACAGATTGGCGTCTGATCAAAATCAATGCTTGCGATGTGATCTGACATCTGGGCGTTTGGCAGGTCACGTTTAGTTCGGGAACTTTCCCCAGATTTTACCTCGATCATGGTCTGGACTGGCGTCTTGCCACAACACATCTTGCCCTGATGATCGGGCATGTGGTGGGGTTGCTACAGCCATTCCTCTAGATCGGCCTGCAGCGTGTTGATGCTGTCATAGAGTTTCTTGCGGAATGCCACCTCACCTCACTCCTGCAGGACGGTCTTGTGGAGGGGGCATTTTCGCTAGTACCTTCTTTGGGCTTGCGGCCGAGGAGCCCGAGGTGAAGAGGGGTTAGTCGACGCGACCTACCGGAACCCATATCACGGAGATCAGCCTGAGATTGAAGTAAGAAGAGGATGGCGTGCTGGTCGGGCGGAGTTTGAAGGATCAGAATTGGATCCAGAGGGCGTTGTTGCGCAACCTTGACGTCTGAGAATTAACTTCGCGAATTCATGCGGCTACATGGGCCGCACGCGCAAACTCCTTCGCACCGGCTATCGCATGACGAACAGGTCCAGCTGCAACGTGTCGGTGCGTAAGCCTGAGGCTTTGCTGAACTGGGTCGACGAGGGCATGATCTGGCGCACGTCGCGTTACGGCTCGGGGCACCCGCCGTTGTTTTCGGCGCTGCTATCCAGTTTTGCCTGTCCATAAATCTGCTGAAAGGGATTCGAAGCGCTTTTGCCGTAAAGAAAATCGACCGAATGGTTTCTAAAGCCGAAGCAGTCGAGTGCCGTTTTCTCGGTGGGGGCACCCAAGTAAAAAAATTCGAAGCTGAGGATTTTCGCCTTGTAGTACCTACGTTTTCTTGGCTATACGCGTCAGCGGAGATGTGGCCGAGTGGTCGAAGGCGCTCCCCTGCTAAGGGAGTAGGCCCGGAAGGGTCTCGTGGGTTCGAATCCCATCGTCTCCGCCACCTTACCTTTCATACTGATTTGTTCAGGTCGCCTTGGGCGGCCTTTTCTCTTTGATTTGCTGAGTTTTTCTTACTTTAACGATTGTGCTGGATTTGTTTCGATTGCACTCATGTTGTTGTATTGAGTGGTATGAAATGTGGTATGCATCATGGCTTTGACGGGCAGGCTGACTAAGAAGCTGGTGGAGAACTTGGGCACCGGGCGGCACGGGGGTGGCGGCGGGCTTTATCTGGTAGTCGATCCTTCAGGGGCACGTCGCTGGATCGTTCGAGTCGTCGTCAAAGGGCAGCGAAACGCCAAAGGCGCGCCACTTCGCACAGACTTTGGTTTGGGTGGGGCAGACATTGTCACGCTCAACCAAGCGCGGGATCGGGCGTTGGAATACCGCCGCATGGCGAAGCAAGGTTTGAATCCCCGTTTCAATACGACCCGTGCGATTCTGACCTTTGAAGAGGTGGGCAGACAAGTTCATATTGACCGGATGCCGACTTGGAAGAATGAAAAGCATGGCACTCAGTGGATCAATACCTTGCGCGACTATGCCTTTCCCAAAATCGGGCGGATGCCTGTTGATACTGTAGGCCAGCCAGAAGTTTTGATGTGCCTTTCACCAATCTGGACGGACAAACACGAAACTGCCCGTAGGTTGTCGCAGCGCATAAAGGTCGTTTTGGATGTTGCAAAGTCCAAGGGCTTCCGATCAGGCGAAAACCCAGTGACGGCAATCCATGAAGCACAAGTTTTGCCAAAGGTGAAGGCCAAGCCAAAGCATCATAAGGCAATGGCTTGGCAAGACGTGCCTGCTTTCTATGCAGATCTCAGAGTGCGTGATGCAATGGCGGCGAGGGCATTAATGTTAACTTGTCTTACGGGATCACGCACCAGTGAAGTTCTTAAGATGCGGTGGGACGAAGTAGATTCCCAAGCTCAGCTGTGGACGTGCCCTGCGGATCGCATGAAAGGTGGTGATACTCATAGGGTGCCCTTAACCGATGAAATGCTGACAATTATTGAACCGTTGCGCGCAATGCAGTCTGAATACGTGTTCGAGGGGCAGAGGCGGCATAAGCCTTTGTCCAACATGGCTATGTTGATGCTCCTACGCCGTATGCAGGTTGAAGGCGTCACTGTGCATGGTTTCCGTTCCACCTTTCGGGATTGGGCGTCTGAGTCGGCAAATGCCCCGCGCGAAGTTGCAGAAATGAGCCTTGCCCATAAGGTGGGGTCCGATGTGGAGCGCGCTTATGCCCGATCAGACCTCTTGGAGAAGCGGCGGTTGCTGATGTCACGTTGGTCTAGTTTCGTTTGCGGTGAAGAAAGCACGGTTCTAAAAGTGACGTTCGGTGCCGATGCTGGTCGATAAGGAAATCCTGTAAGGGTGGCGACTGGCACCCTTTAATGTGCAGACTGTGAATTTTAGGGCTGCTATTGACGCTTTGAAATGCTGAAAGGCAGAGAAAGAGACCCCTTATGGTGAACGAAAGCCAGCTTGAGAAGCTGAATTAGATCGTAGACAACCTCTTGGGGCGCGCGACGCCGTCCACCAAGCAAGCTTTCCGAATTGTCGCGCCCTTTGATATATCTCGACCAAACATGCATGACACCAAGAGAGAGTTTCTTTTAGAGAAAGAAGCGGTAGAGGCGATAGGCGTTGTTGCGCAAATCCCTGGGGATTCATCTCGTGACTCCAGCATGCTAGCTGTGCAGCATGAGCAGACCTCCGAAGACGACATACAAGACGACCAACTGGAAGAGCTACAATCAGGCGCTGAGGCAGCGCGGTTCGCTGACCGTCTGGTTCGATCCCTCTATGCAGTGGGAGGCGCTGCCGTCCGGGCGGCGCGGACGCCAGCAGTCCTATAGCGACGCCGCGATCCAGGCCTGCCTGACCCTGAAGGTCCTCCTCGGGCTGCCACTCCGCCAGGCGACAGGGTTCGTTGCGAGCCTGCTGGAACTGTCCGGCCTTGGCTGGTCCGTGCCTGACTTCAGCACCCTGTCGCGTCGCCAAAAGGCCTTGGACGTCACCATCCCGTATCGGGGCTCCAAGGGCGCGCTTCACCTGCTCGTCGACAGTACCGGCATCAAGGTGGAAGGTGAAGGCGAGTGGCACACGCGCAAGCATCCCTCTCACACATGCAAGCATATGTTGCCGGGCAATGGGTGGCTCGCGACGCAGGGTTTGGCGCAAGATCCACCTCGGGATCGACGAGGAAACATTGGAGATCCGGGCGGTCGAGGTCACCTCCAGCAACGTCGGCGACGCGCCGATGCTGCCGGACCTGCTTGCCCAGCTCCCGGCGGAGGAGGAGATCGCCACCGTCACCGCCGACGGTGCCAATGACACCCGCGCTTGCCATGATGCCATCGCGGCCCGCGGCGCGGCGGCGGTCATTCCGCCGAGGCGGACTGCGAGGCCTTGGAAGCCGGACACGGCCGGAGCCCGGGCGCGAAACGAGATCCTGCGAGCATCGAAGCACTTGGGTCGGGCGCTGTGGCGAAACTGGAGCGGGTATCACCGCCGCAGCAGGGTGGAGATGAAAATGAACTGCGTGAAGCTGCTCGGCCAGAGGTTAGTGTCACGGGACTTCGACCGCCAGGCCGCCGAAGTTCAGATCCGTGCGGCGGTCATGAACCACTTCACCGCCCTCGGCATCCCTGTCACCGTGGCCCTAGGATAAGTGTGTTCGGGGAAAGGGGAACTCTGGCTGTTAGCTGATTTGTGCAACAGCGCCGAGGCGATAGCAAAACATCTTGGTGGCGTCATTGGGCAGATATTCGTCGCCGAGGACCTAGAAAGTCCTGAACACAAAGCGATGGTGGGCCGGTTGACTTCTGCTATTGAGCTTGGTGCGCTACAAAAGAGCAGTCGCAGGGAGATCAAATATCCCGCTGATCTTGCTATAAGTAACATCCATTCGGCCGGTTTTTTTGTGGCTCGATCCGTGTCATTATCGACATGAAATATGTTTATGAATAACGACTTAAGGAGCTGGGGGATCAAGGGGAGCAGTTCTGGAATGTGACTAACCGATCTCCGAACTACTATGCCCGAACCATCGCACTAAGATTGGCGCGACTGTACGCAAAAGAAATGGGGCATCGGCCTACTTTGGGTATTTCCCGTGAGGGAAATTTTCCGTCCACCGACTTCGGCCGTGCGCTTGAAGAGGTCTTTACCATTCTCAACATTACAGCATCGTTCCGCAATGCTGCACGTTGGGCAATCGAGCAGTTGACCGACGAGGACATGCGCCCTCAAAGAAATGCTTTAGCCGGATTGTTTGACTTCCGTGACCCCAGTCAAGGGAGGTCAGTGCTTGACGTGCTATCGAAGGAACAAGAGACCGAAAAAAGGTAAGACAATTTTGGGGTTCTGCTCACTCCGATTTGGGCTTTCATGCTTTGCTCTCAACGCCAGTGAATGATGCGCAAGCTGTTTCAGTCCATAGATAAAGGATTGAAAAGATGGCAAACCTCTTCGAGCAAAACCGAAACTATGTCCTTGGCGATCCCGATCTTGATCTGATCGGGGACCGTGAGAAGCTGGCGCAATGGCGTCACAAGAATATGGGGCCAGCATTCTATCGCCTTGGTCGCAAGATCATCTATCGCGGTGCTGACCTGAATGCTTGGGCTGACGCCAACCGGGTTGAACCCGGAAAAGGCGGTCGCGTCTGATGGCTAAACGGGTCTCGCGGCGCAAAATCAAAATCCATAACCAATACACCTACGAGCAAGCGGCGGATGCGCTGGGCGTGACGGTTCAGACGGTGCGGATGTGGCGGCAATCTGGTTTGCCCGTCTTGGACAGCCAGAAGCCGCATTTGATCTTGGGCTTTGCTTTGAAGGATTATCTGAACGAGCGGTGGGTCAAGCCGAAGCGTCGTTTGGCTCCGGATCAGTTTCTTTGCATGACCTGGAACGCGCCACGCCGCGCTTATGGCGGCATGGCCGAGTATCTGCCCTGCACCGCTGCACGGGGCAGATTGGAAGCCCTGTGTGAGGACTGCCAAGGGGTGTGCGGTAAGTTCGCCAGCCCGTCCCTTTGCAAGCAACTTGCCCCGATCCTGACCATCGCCACGCGCAACAGGAAATGCCCCCAAAAGGAACCTTGCGAACCTAGCGTTAACCATAACTTCCGCACGTCCACTGAATCCGTCGGAATTATTGGACGAAAACAGGCCAATGGCCAGCGATACAAGGACAAGACAGCATGACCCGATTTGTTGAAGAGAATGAGCGGATCAAAAACGAATACGCCACCTACTTGCGACATGCAAAAGGGCAGGACGCGACCTCGATTGACAAGGCGCGCGCAGCGATCCGGCGCTTCGAGGAAAGCACCAAGTTCAAACCGTTCAAGAAGTTCCATCGCCAACAGGCGGCGGATTTCAAAGCCTATCTGGACAAGCAGAAGAACGCAAAGACCGGCAAACCGCTGGGCTTCTCCACGGTCGATGCCACCTTGCGTCTGGTCAAGGCGCTCTTTCATTGGTTGGTCAGTCGTGCCGGGTTCAAGCGCGTGCTGACCTATGCCGATGTCGAATACTTCAAGAACACGCGCAAAGCGGGGCGGGTGGCGCATACGCAGCGGGCGATCCCCTATCCGTCAGTGCAGCAAGCCGCCCATGCGTTTCAGGCCATGCCGTTCGAGACCGAGTTCCAGAAACGTGACAAGGCGCTGTTTGCGTTTTTCATGCTGGCAGGCGCGCGGGATAGGGCGGTGGCATCACTCAAGCTCAAGCATGTGAATGTCGATCTGGGCCATGTTTTTCAGGATGCGCGCGAGGTGAACACCAAGAACGCCAAAACCATCATGTGTCAGTTCTTTCCGGTCGATCCCGCCTATCGCGACTGTTTCGCCGCCTATGTAACCTTTCTGCGCGAAGTCAAATTGTTCGGGCCAGAGGACGCACTCTTCCCCAAGGCGCGGGTAGGGGTGGTAGAGGGGCAGGGCTTCACCAACCTTGGCCTTGCGCGGGAGGGGTTCGCCAATGCGGCCAAGCTGAACACGATCATTCGGGGGGGCATCTGCCGCTGTCCAGATGCCCGAATACACGCCCCATACCTTTCGTAAGACCTTGACCCATCTAGGCAATGAGCTGGCGAGAACGCCGGAAGAGTTCAAAGCGTGGTCCCTGAGCCTCGGGCATGAGAACGTGGCGACTACGATCAACTCGTACCTGCCGGTCACGACAGAGCGCCAGATGGAGCTGATCCATCAGATGAGGTGCAGGCACAAAGGTTGAACCAAAGCTCTTTGCTATGTTTATCTCGCTGATATCCTGCGGCTACTTGGAAAAACAGAAGAACGGCAAGACTGGCAAGCCGCTGGGCGTCTCCACGTTTGATGCCATTTTGCTGCTGGTCAAGGTGTGCTTTCTTTTGTTGATCAGTCGAGCGCGGGGGAAGTAGGTGCTGACCCATGCCGATATTCAATACTTCAACAACACGCGCAAAGCTTGGCAAATGGCGCATAGGCGGCGCACTATCCCCTATCCCTCGATGCGTCTTACGTGCGACTTAACCCTGGCGAAAAATAAGCGACTCTTCAGAGGTTGCATGGGTGTTCGGCCGCGCGTAAAGATCTGGAAAATTTGAGAGCTCCGACATGGCCTCCGACAGTTTGCGACAAAATTTAATTCAGGTCTCACGGTTCTCTGCTGTGGGCGTGGTGAACACGCTTGTAGGACTGGCGATTATCTGGGGCAGCATGTATCTGGGGCTCGGCTACGTTAAAGCGAATATTCTGGGATATGCTGTTGGTTTGATTGTGTCTTTCACTCTAAATAGCCGTTGGACATTTAGCCAACGGGCAAAGGAAGGGGGCAGTACCAGCGCGACATATGCACTGCGTTTCCTGATCGCATTTTTGATTGCATGGGGCGCAAATTACATGGTTCTTATTTTCGGTGTCCGGTCTTTCAACCTTTCGCAATATATCGCACAGCTTGGCGCAATGGCGACGTACACTGTCGTGTTTTTTCTACTTTGCAGAGCTTTTGTATTTTCTGCAAAAAAGTGAGGGTAACCTGATGGCCACGAATCCAAATTCATCATCTTTAGGCCAGAAGCATTGGGTGCCGATACTGGCGCTGAGCTTGATTTACGCGGTCATATATGGGCCGAGTGTTTTTGCCCGGATCGTGGCTTCCGAGTTTATGGAAATTGATCCCCGATCTATCATGACCTCGCTCGATGGGCTGACCACTGGGCCGACCTATTACAATATGAACAAACAGTACCATTCCCAATTCTATGGTTGGACATATTTTTCCCTAAATTTCTTTCTTATCATGATTGCAAAGCTGTTTGCGGTGACAAGTGAGATGAGCATCAATCTCATTGTGCGCGGCAGCTTGTTTATCATCGGCCTTGGACTTGTCGCGCAAACATATCATCTGGTGCAAAAATTTTTTGCACGGATCTGGGCGTTTGCACTGACCATCGTTGTTATCGTGAACCCGGTGAGCGCTCATTACTTTATCACGATTCACCCCGAAAGTTTAGGTGTTCTCTTACAGCTGATCGCTGTTGGGATATTGATATCTCTCTACCAAAACCTGCCAAAATTCTCGAAAAAGAAGTTCTTTCTGGCTGTTCTCTTTCTGTCCTTGTCTTCGCTGAGTAAACAGCCCTTTTTCATTACTGGGACGTTTGTCTATATTGGGTTTCTCATCATCGCGCTGACCACGGCCGAAAAGCCTGTTGCGCTGGCAGGCTGGTGGCCGATTTGCAAAGTGACCTTGCAAAGTATCGGTGTGTTCTTGCTGGTGTTGCTATTCATCCACCCCTATGCGCTGGTGCAGATGAATGAGTTTCTGGCCACGCAAAGCAGCTTGTCCGGTGAGCATGCAGGAAAGAGTTTTCCCGAAGTTTGGCCGAGGTGGCGCGCTCAGCTTCTGGCGAACTTTCTACCGCTGATCAATATTGCGCTGCTGCCGTTTATCCTTCTGCTGCGACAGGTGCCGCTGGCGTTGAAAGTAACGGCGGTCTTTACCATGCTGGCAGTGGTGATTTTCATACTGAACGCCCGATTGTTCGTCAACATCAACTACCTTTACCCGGTGTATTTCTTCCTCTCCTTCAATGCCTTTTATTTTGTGTTCAAGGTGGTGGTGCCCCGTGTCAGACATACAGCAGGTCATGCCGTGGGGGCAGGCCTGCAAGGGGTGTGCGTGGCCTTGATCGCTGTGGTGTCGTTGTCCAATTTCGCCCACGCGGTGACCAAGACCCACCAAAGGTTTTTGCTGGATGGGCTGACAACGCAACATGTGACTTGGTCATATCTGGAACAGTTCGAGACCGGGACGCGTGTTGTGTTCTCGCCTAACGTGGCCGTCCTAGCCCCTCTGATCGCCACATCCTGCAATGCTTGGTCCGGATGCGGGGACCAGGTCGGCATCGCCGATTATGACCCCGACATTGTCGTGTTCAGCCCGGAGTATCCGCATTTTGAGGCGGCAGAGTTTGAGACATTTGTCTCTCAGAGCACATATGAGCTGCGTAAGACAGTGGAAGCACAGGACTGGCCAGAGCTGTCGGCATGCACAGCGACGCCGGCGGGCATTCAAGCGGGTGAAACTATAGGAATAGGGCTTGTTGTCGCGCATTATCTGTCCAATCCTTTGCGCTGCAAGACAGCCTATGTGGCCAGCCTGCAAGCCTATGCCGATCAAGCGATTGTGCTGGGATATGACACGCGAATTTACGTAAAAGGACAGTAGGGTGAGCGCGATAAACTTTTATATCTCTGTTGTCGTGCCGGTCTATGCGGGCAAAGCGTATCTGGACAGGTTGACAGATGCTGTGGAGGCCGTGCGCAAACAGTGGGACGAACGCGCCTACCCCATGCGCATAACCGAGCTGATCTTCGTCGATGATGGATCTTCGGATGGGTCCGAAGACGTGCTGCGCCGTTTGGATGCCCATGACTGGGTCAAAGTCATTACCCTGTCTCGAAACTATGGCCAGCACGCCGCAACGATTGCCGGGATCTCGTATTCCACAGGGGATTGGGTGTTCACCATCGACGAGGATCTACAGCACAAGCCAGAGATGTTTTTCGGAATGCTCCAGGAATGTGTCCGCGACAGTTCGGATATCCTTTATGCCAAACCCAAGGCGTGGGTTCATAAATCTGTGTTCAGAGATGTATCATCGCGGTCGGTCAAATGGCTGCTGGCCCGGTTGAGCAACAATCCCAACATACGCAATTTCAATAGCTTTAGGCTTATGCGCGGGAATATCGCCCGCACAGCGGCCGCGATTTCAAGCCATGAGAGCTTTTTCGACATCGTGCTGGGCTGGCACTCGACCCGGGTCGCAACGCTTGAACACCACATGGAAGACGAGCGCTATACACAAGAAAACGTCTCCGGGTATAACTTTCGCAAACTCTTGTCGCATTCGCGCAAACTGGTCATGACATCTGATGCCCGCTTGCTGCGCGGGTTCGGGCTTTTGGCGCTCATTCTCTTCCTGTTTTGCATCGTCTTCGGGCTGCTCGTCTTGGTGCAGAAGGTGGTGTTCCCGGCCTCGATTACGGTGCAGGGGTGGACCTCTTTGATGCTAGTAACGCTGATGACGGGCAGTGTGTTGTCCATCATTCTCAGTGTTATCTCCGAATATTTGTCTAACCTTGTACAGCACATGAACGGCAAGCCCTCCTTTACGATTGTAGACCGATCCAGAGACGCCGAGTTGCGCGCGTTTTTTGAGGATCATACAGCCACTCAACGCACGGATTGACTTTCCCCTGTCACAACACCCCACCGCAGTGATCACTCAAGCCTTGGAGTTGCCTAGTGCATGTCTTTCAGAATCGCCATGGCGGACCCGTGGTCGTTGTGTTTGGGTCCGGCGGCGTTGTCGGTTCGGCTTTGCAACGTCAGCTTGCCGTTGCGGGATATCAGGCCACCGCCGCATGTGCCATCCTCTGGGCGCAACCCGTCCAAGACATCTCGACACAGATTGACGCCTGCTTGAAACGACCGGCGCTGACACAGGCCCAGAACAAAAAACTGGTGGTCGTCTGGGCCGCGGGCGCCGCCGGCTTTGGCAGCAGTGAACAAGATACACAAAAAGAGCTGGCCGTGTTCACAGCTGTTCTGGATCAGTTGCAGGAGCATCAGTTGAAATTATGGCCCCAGACCCGTCTGCGGTTTCTTTTGATCAGCTCAATCGGAGGACTTTTTGAAGGGATCACCAATATCAGGCCGGACAGCCCGATTTCTGTCCGACGGCCCTATGGACAGCTGAAGCAGGCCCAGGAACAGCTAATCGCCACCCAAGAGGGGTTGAGCGCGGGCATCATACGATTGCCTTCGGTGTATTCATATATCAACGTCAACAAACGTATGGGTCTGATTCAGACGATGACCCGCAACGCGCTTTTGCGTCAGATCACCCCTATTTTCGGATCTCCGACAACCCTGCGCGACTATGTGTGGGCAGATGATATCGGACGTACGGTGGTCCATTTATGCGGCGCTGATACGCTGTCGACCCAGCCGTATCACCTCTTTTCCGGCCGTCCAGCGTCCATCTTATATATTCACGCGTGTCTGGAACGGTGTTTGGGTCGATCCGTACATCTGTCGTTTCACTATGAGGCGCACAATGCCCTCAATATCACCGGCCATCGGGTGTCCTATAACGGAATGTGGCAGCCGACAGATATGACCGAGAATATTACACGCATTGTCGACAACGCCCTGTCACAACACATCTGAAGGCGACGCCACGCGGTAGGACCTGGGAGGGGGTTTATATGTTTGGTGCCATGGGCCCTCCTTCGCCGCCGAAGATGCACTGCTGAAGGCAGCCTCCGACACGCTGCCGACTGGTCAAACCCTGATCTTGTTTGGGTTTGGTGGCGCGCTTTTTTTCGCCGCGCTAGCACTGTTCAATAGGCAGGCACTCTTCAGTGACGCCGTCGTTTCAGGCCCTATGTTGGCAGATGTCGTTTTCGAAATCGCTGGTCGGCTCTTCTACGTGCTTGCCCTGACCCTAATCCCATTGTCGACTGCGATGGTCATCCTTCAGGCTACACCGCTTGTCGTTTTGACTGGAGCGTCACTTGTTTTCGGCGAGCGCGTGTGGTCGAAAATGTGGTATGTTTTATTTTTGATATGACAAAAATGTTTAAAACTAGATATTTGAAATCTTTGTTCGGGGGGGCATCGTCTCCGCCATAACTCCTTGAAAATGAGTTGCTTTATGGATTTCCGCGAATTGGCGGGTGATCATCAGCGGAGTGGCAAAGCTGCCGGGCCGTAATTTGGAGTAACGAGACGTCTTTTGGCGATATGCCCGGAAGGTCTCGAGATCGAACCGGATCCGTTTCTTCTGCATGAAAATAGCTGAGGGGCAGGATTAATGGCTGAGCGATTTCACATAGCGGAGTGGTAGGGGCACCCATACATGGACATCGCCCCGGTTGAGCGGGTCCGGCTTGCGTAAAACCTCGTCGGGGCTCACACCATGAAAAAGGCCGACATCAAAAGACTGGAGGCGCTGCAAGAGAAGGTGATCGGGACGGTGTCGAGGCCTCGCGAGCAGGATCGATTGGATGTCCTGACCGCCCGCTTTGACCAACAGGAGCAGGGCGAGCAGCCGTGCCCGTCCCGGACAGATATACAGCACGCAACTTGAACGAAGCCTGGCGGGGGCTGCTCGCTGCGTCTTTACACTGACGATGGCGGCCCGTTCTGACCCGTGGAAGGCATCCGCGGGATGATCCCGACGCTTTGCCCGTACAGGTTTCACCAGGGCAACGCCGCATTCCGACATATCGGAAATCGGCTTCTTGATGACCCCACCCCGATGCAGCCCGGAAAGGGGCCTTGTTGCGCAACTCGCGAGAGGGATTCATGGTGTAAATCCAGCGTGATAGTTGGGTGGTATGAGCAGTTGGTCCCCTACGAAGTACAAGACCACGAACTGGTCGCCGTACAATTACAGCCTGAAACAGCGCGGATTGTTGTCGATCAGGGGTGATCCCGACATGAGTGGATACTTCCTCCGAGCGGGACGCGCGGTGGTGAACGGAGCTTCAGCGATGCCGCGATCCAAACCTGTCTGACCCTGAAAGTGCTGTTCGGCATGTCGCTGAGGCAGAGTGAGCCGGTGAATGCGCCCCGGGTTCGAGCCCACTGGCGAACGGGGTTCGTGCAGAGTCTCCTAGACTGATCGGACCGTGCCAGACTTCAGCACGCTGTGTCGCCGCCAAAAGACGCTGAACGTGAGCAGCCCATATCGCGGCGGCGCGGGGCCGCTGAACCTATAGGTCCCCTCTCATGGCTTGCAAGCAAACCACTGCCGGGCAGCGGATAGCACCGGCATCAAGGCCGAGGGCGAAAGTGAGTGGAACGCTTGCAAGCTCGGTGGCCCCAAACGGCGCATTTGGCGCAAGATACACATCGGGATTGACGAGAAGACGCTGGAAGTTCGGGCGACGGATATCACCGCCGGAGCCGTGTCGAGGCAAAGATGAACTGCATCAAGTTGCTCGGCCAATCACTCATGGCCTGTGACTTCGACCGCCAGGTCGCGGAGTTGCAGGTTCGTATCGCCGTGCTCAACGGGTACACCGCGCTCGGCATTCCTGCCACAGTGGCTGCAGGGTAGATCCGTCCGGGGAAAGGGGAACTGTGGTCAGGCCTCGATTTGTGCAACAACGCCACGCGTCGGTCATCGACGTGAGGTTTGCCGTGAGCCTTTGGAGAGAGAGGTTTCAGCCCTGCCATCTGCGCGTCGGTTAGCCAGAAAAGGTTGCTCATGTCGCCGCTCCATTCTTGAAATCGTGACGCACGTTCTGGCGGGAATTAATGCATCCTGAACCTAGGGGACGGAGCGAAGGGGGGAGCAATCAGATGTTTCAAATCTCGCCGCCTTAGGTCAGTGCGGGCGAGGTCTCCGTAACCGCTTCGCACGATATCACGGCCGTGCGCGCCCCGCAGGGTCAGCGCCGCGTGCAGGTCCGGAAACAGGTCGAAGACTTCTCGACGATCAGCGCTGCTCAGGCTGCGGAGCGCTTCCGGGCCTGGCCAGAAGGTTTCGGTAGCACAGCCGTCGGCAAAGATCACTTGATGGGCTTCCGTCATCAGGTGAATGTAGCAGGTCGGTGCGTCGTTTCGGTCGGTCATGACGTGTTCTGGATCCAACTCCTGCAGCAGACGGGCGCGCACGAAGGGCATGGGTTCGGGCTGGCAGCCGTCGCGGATGACAAAACGATGCTGCGGTGAGACGCGGATCAGGCGTTCATTGCCAGCCCGCCCACCAGGGCGCAGCAAAACAGGCCGCAGGTGAGGGTTGCGACGCAGTTCCGCTCGGGTCAATCGGCGCTTGCCGGCCCAGATGACTGGCACCAGCCCATTGTCGGCGGTCTGGAGCATGTCACCGGTGCGGATGTGCTCGACTGGAATCTCGCCGTTTGCAGTCAGGATCCGTGCGCCGGGGGTGAAGCAGGGAATCCCAGCTGCAAAAAGCTGATCGTGGGTGCTCATCTGGTTCGGGGCGACGCCCTGCAGCACCAGTTGTTCGCCGTCCGGAAACGTGAGTAGTGCATTGCCGAAGCCGTCGTCGGACGTGCTGACGTCGGACGTCCGGACCATGCCGCCTTGCCCGGAGCCACCGCTTAGCTCGGAGACGTCGAGCTGATCGTTGTAGAACCCATTCGCGTCATCATCGCTGAGATCGAAATCAGTGATGGCGTCGGTGCCGCCCGAAGCGGAGAGAGTGATTTGATCGTCGCCCAGTCCACCAGTAAAGCTGTCATCTCCGCTGCCCCCCTGCAGCGTATCATTGCCGTCACCCGCGTCGATATTGACGCCTACGCTGTCGTTACGCGCATCCACCACATCGTCTTGATCGGTGAGAACGAGTTCTTCGATCTCGGAAAACTGGATGGTGTCAGTACCGTCGGTGATGAAGCCTGTCTCGTTGCCCGTATAGGTCACCGTCACAGGGCCAGTCATATAGGATAGGTCGACGATATCCTGATCGTTACCAGCCTCGCCTCCGACGATCGTGTCGTTGCCGAAGTTGTCCTCGATGCGGAAGGTGTCCGCATCCGCCTCGCCATACATCTCGTCATCGCCGGTGCCGCCGATCAGGAGATCCGCGTCATTGCCACCGTACATGGTGTCATTTCCGGTGCCGCCCTCGAGAGTATCATCACCGTCGGTGGCGATGATACTGTCATGTCCGCTTCCGCCCACGAGGCTGTCGTTGCCGGCGGAGTTGCGCAGCGTATCGTCGCCTTCGCCGCCATAGAGGGAGTCGTTGCCGAGGCCGGTGGTCAGGCTGTCGTTGCCGGCACCACCATAGATCAGGTCATCGCCGTCACCGCCCGAGATGGTGTCGTCGTTGTCGCCACCATCAATGGTGTCATTGCCGGCGCCGCCTTCCATGTAGTCGAATCCTGCGCCGCCGGACATCGTGTCATGCCCTTCCTCGCCGAACATGCTGTCATCGCCGGTGCCGCCAACCATGCTGTCGTCATCGACGCCAGCATACATTGTGTCATTGCCGTCGTCGCCCTCAAGCGTGTCGTTGCCTTCGGTGGCTACGATGCTGTCATCGCCGACGCCCCCTACGAGACTATCGTCCCCGGCAGAGTTGTGCAGGGTATCGTTGCCCTCGCCGCCCAGAAGCGTGTCGTTGCCAATGCCGGTGGAGAGGCTGTCGTCCCCCTCGCCGCCGTCGATCAGATCATCACCGTCGCCACCGGACATGGTGTCGCCACCGCGTCCCCCGATCAGGGTGTCCGCGCCGATGCCACCGGTGAGAACATCGTCTCCGTCGCCACCGTCGATACTGTCGTCGCCTTCGCCGCCATCCAGCAGGTCATTGCCGCCCTGGCCAAAGATCACGTCCGAACCCTGTCCGCCAATCAGCGTGTCGTTGCCCCCATCAATGGGGGTGTAGACGGCGTCTTCGATCAGATCGCCAGAGAGAGTGAACCCCGAAGGCGTGTTGCGCGCTTCAAGGGTGAAGTTGATCGAGGAACGTCCCTCGAACTCGGCTGAGAACCAGGCGTCCTGATCGTCGGGGCTGTTCTGTTCTGTGCCTGCCGCCCGAATTGTGGTGCCGTCGTTGGTGACGTTGAGGCTGCTGTCGTCGGAGGTCCCAAAAGCACTGTATTGGTCTGTGTCTAGCGAGACCGCCTCGACGTCGAAGTTGTAATAGTTCTGGTCCAGGTCATTGAAGGTGGCGGTAGAGTTCAGCGCGACCGCCTCACCTGTGGTCGGATCAAAAAACTCCAGCCGGAATTCGGCGGTGTCGCCATATCCGTAGCCGTCAATGAGGATTTCTGCGCCGCGTTCTCCGGAGAGATGAATTTGCATGTTCGGGTCAGACGCGCCGACCAGTACGACACGCCCCCAGACGGATGTTCCATCGTCGAGAAATGCGACATCGCGGTAAACGGCGGAATCGCCGACCCCGGCGCTGTTTGTGGTGTAGGTCTGGCTCACCAGGTTGTTGATGTCGAGGACCAGTGGCGTGGCATCTGCACCTTCGGAGCCGCTCTCATCGCCCATCAGCGTATCATTGCCGGCGCCACCGGTGACATGGTCGTGGCCGCGCCCCGCAAGGACCGCATCGTCGTCGTTTGTGCCGCTCAGCGTGTCGTCCGAGTCGCCGCCAAAAAGCAGCTTGTAGAGACCGTTGCCGTTGCCGTTCCCATTGCCAAGGCCATAGGCGTTGCCGTTCCCATTGCCGAGGCCAAGGTTCACAAGGACGTTTTCGATAAGCCCGTTGTCCTCGTCTTCTTCCTCTTCTTCCTCTTCTTCCGGTTCGACCAACTCGTCCCATGGGGCAAACGCATCCACCTCGAAGGTTTCAAGCTCCGTCAGCCAAGCCGGGTCTGCATCCTGCGGGGCGTCGCAGTCTGCTGCCAGGGGCTGAATGGGGTCTTCGGAGGCGGGTTTGGTCATCGGGCGTCTCTTGTATGGCAGAGACCACAGCACCATGGTGGCGCTCCGGTCAGATTGCGGGCAGCTAGATAGGGAACATATTCAGCTTGCAGAAATTTTCGGTTAATTCCGCTGCTCTGGTGTCAGCCCATAGAAAAAGGCCCCGGAAACCGTCCGGGGCCTTTGTGGTTTAAGTGATGCGGCGCAGGTGTGGCGCGGATCAGGTCTCTTCCAGAAGGCAGGCCACCTTTGCGTTTTCCGGGCCTTTCAGCTCTGGGCGGGTAGTGCGGCAAGCGTCGATTCGCTTCGGGCAGCGGGACTGGAACAGGCAGCCCCGCGGCAGGTTGAGCGGGCTGGGCAGGTCGCCGTTCAGCACCTGTGGCGTGGTTTTCACCCGCGGATCCGGCACCGGCACCGCCGACAACAGCGCCTGACTGTAAGGGTGGCGGGGGGTGTCCACCACCGCGCCTGCCGGGGCTCTTTCCATCACACCGCCCATATACATCACCAGCACGTCGTCCGAGATATGGCGCACCACGCCAAGGTCATGCGCCACAAACACCAGCGTCAGCCCCATCTCATCCTGCAGCTCTTTCAACAGGTTGATGACCTGCGCCTGAATCGACACGTCCAGCGCCGAGACCGGTTCGTCACACAGCAATACCTGCGGCGTCGAGACCAGCGCCCGGGCGATGCCGATACGCTGACACTGGCCGCCGGAAAACTCATGCGGGAACCGGTTGAAGTTGCGCTCCGGGATGCCGACACGATCCAGCATCTCGCGGGTGGCGCGCTTGCGCTCCGCGCCGGACATGTCGGGGCGGAAATAGGTCAGCGGTTCGGCCACGATATCGCGGATGGTCATGCGCGGGTTGAGCGAGGCAATGGGATCCTGAAAGATCATCTGCATCCGCCGGCGCAATTCCTGCATGTCGGCGCGGCGGCTGTAGTCCATGGTGCGCCCGTCCAGTTGCACGGTGCCGCCGGAAGGTGTCACCAGCCCGGCGATGGCGCGGATCAGGGTGGATTTGCCGCAGCCGGACTCGCCCACGATGCCTAGCGTCTTGCCCCGGTGCAGGTCAAAGCCGACGCCATTGACGGCATGCAGCGCATTGGCCGGGGACCAGGGCCATTTCTTACCCTGATTGATGGCAAAGGTGACCCTGAGGTCGGAGACGGAAAGGATCGGATCGGTCATGTCAGCTCCTCCACGGGGCGGATGCAGGCGCGTTGCTGGCGGTCTCCGGTCAGCTCCGGCAGGGTCTGGTGGCAGCCGGGGATGGCGTCGACGCAGCGCGGTGCAAAGGGGCAGGCGACAGGGGCGCGGGTCTGGTTCGGCGGGCTGCCGGGGATCGCAGCAAGGCTGGCGCTGGCATCGCTGATATTGGGCACCGCGCGCAGCAGGCCACGGGTGTAGGGATGACCCGGCGCGTCGAACAGGTCGAGCGTCGGTGCCGCCTCCATCACCCGGCCCCCATAGAGCACCAGCGTGTCCTCGCAGAACCCCGCCACCACGCCGAGGTCATGGGTGATCAGCATCACGGCGGTGCCAAGCTCGCGCTGGATCTCGTCGAGTAGCGACATGATCTGCGCCTGCACGGTAACGTCCAGTGCGGTTGTCGGCTCATCCGCGAGGATCAGTTTCGGTTTGCAGATCAGTGCCATGGCAATGACGATCCGCTGCCGCATGCCGCCCGAGAACTCGTGCGGATAGGCGGTCAAGCGGTTTCGGGCATCCGGGATCTGCACTGCCTCCATCACCTCCAGCACGCGCTTGCGTGCATCGCTGCGCGACAGCCCTTCGTGCTGTTCCACCACTTCGCCCAGCTGGCGCTCGATCCTCATGTAGGGATTGAGCGAGCTCATCGGGTCCTGAAAAATGATGCCGATATCCTTGGCCCGGATGCGGTTCAGTTTGGCGGAGGGCAGGGTCAGCAGGTTTTGCCCCTCGTAGAGCACTTCGCCCTCGGCCTCGGCGTTGTTGGCCAGAAGCCCCATGATCGACATGGCGATCTGGGACTTGCCGGAGCCGCTCTCGCCCACCACGGCCAGTTTCTGGCCCTTGGCGATGTCGAAGCTGACGTCATTGACCGCATGCACGTAGCCATCGCCGGTGCGGAAGCGGATGTTCAGGTTGTTGACGGAAAGAAGGCTCATGTCTCAGCGGTCCTTCGGGTCGAGGGCGTCACGGAGACCGTCGCCGATGTAGTAGAGGGAGACCTGTGCGATCACGAAGAAGGCGGCCGGGAAGGCCAGTTGCCACAGGGTGCCAAAGGTCATGGTGCGGGCCCCTTCGGAGATCAGCGCCCCCCAGGAGGTATTGGGCTCCTGAATGCCGACGCCGAGGAAGGAGACGAGGCTTTCCATCATGATGACCTCGGGAATGACGATCGAGGTGTAGATCACGATCACCCAGAGGATATTGGGCATCAGGTGTTTGAAGATGATGGCAAAATTGCTCATCCCCAGCATCCGGGCGGCATCCACGAATTCGCGGTTCTTCAACATCATCACCTGACCGCGCACGATCAACAGGCCAGCGGTCCAGTTCACCAGGATGATCACCAGGATCATCTGCGTCAGCGAGCGGCCAAAGAAGGCCTGCCAGACCACGAAGAAGATGATGTAGGGGATTGAGAGCCAGATGGTATAGGCGCCCATGATGACTTGGTCGGTGCGACCGCCGAAATAGCCCGCCGTGGCACCGAGGACGGAGCCGAGGATCACCGAGGCGGTGCCGGCGAGGAAGCCCACCAGCAGGGAGGTCTGGCTGCCCTGCACGACACGGGCATAAAGGTCGCGGCCCAGCTCATCGACGCCGAAGTAATGGCCATTGGCCAGCGTAGGGCCGCCCTCGGTCTTGACCTTGCCGAGGACGTTCCAGTCGATTTCCTCGTAGCTCCACTGCGCAAGGCTGTGGCCGAAGATGGCGAACAGCACCAGCAGCACCAGCATTAGCACCGAGACCACGGCCATGCGGTTCTTCAGAAAGCGCTGCCGGGCATCGGCCCAGAACGAGCGGGAGGTGATCATCTCCTCCGCGGCGGCCTCGGCATAGGCGGGGGCGTTCATCTGTTTCTTGGCAGTGGTCACAGCTTGCTCCGCACTTTGGGGTCGATCCAGGCGTAGGCAAGGTCGAGCAACAGGTTCAGGGTGAAGGTCAGCACCGAATAGAGGATCGCAAGCCCCAGCAGCATGGAGTAGTCGCGGCTATAGGCGCCGTCGATGAAGTCCTGCCCGATGCCGCCGGTGGAAAAGAACACGTCGATGAAGACGGAGCCGGTGATCATGTAGACAAAGACCGGTCCCATGTAGGTCAGCGTCGGCAGCAGCGCCGGTTTCAGTGCGTGGCGGATGATGATGGTGCGTTCCGGCAGGCCCTTGGCGCGGGCGGTGCGGATGAAGGGTGAATTCATCACCTCAAGGAAGGAGCCCCGCGTCAGGCGGGCCACCCCGGCCATGTAGGAGGTGCCGAGCGCAACCGCCGGCATGATGATGTATTCCCATTGGCCGCCATTCCAGCCGCCGCCGGGCAGCAGCCCCCAGGACAGGGTGAACAGCAGCACCATGATCGGCGCCAGCACGAAATTCGGGAAGATCTGGCTGAAGATCGCCAGTCCCGTCATCGAGTAGTCCCAGAACGAATTGTGCCGAAGTGCTGCGATGATGCCGAGCGGGATGCCGCAGGCCAGCACGAAGACCGCCGACCAGAACCCGTAGGTGAGCGTCACCGGGAACCCCTGCGCGATCACGTCGTTCACGGTGCGATCCTTTTGGCTGAAGGAGGGGCCGAAATCGAAATGGAAGACGATGTTCTTGATATAGGTCCAGAGCTGCACATGGAGCGGCTCGTCCATGCCGTAGCGTTCCAGCACATTGGCCATGACCGAGGGCGGCAGGGGTTTTTCGGAGGTGAAGGGCCCGCCGGGGGCGAGACGCATCAGGTAGAACGAGAAGACGATCAGAACCAATAGCGTCGGCACCACCGTGAACAGGCGGCGCAGGGTATAGTTCAACATGTAACTGCCTCATGACGCCCCGGTTGCGCGCTGGCGACCGGGGCGATGGGTTGTTGATGTTTCAGAAGGGGTTACTCGGCGACCTTGTAGAGGTCCTTGGAGTACCAGTTCTGCTCGACGTTGTGGATCGGCCAGCCCTGTACTGAGCTGTCGAGCATGATGTTGGTCGAGTAGTGATAGACCGGCACAACAGGCATCTCGTCCGCCAGGATCTTTTCAACCTCGGCATAGAGCGGGGTGGTGTTCTGCGAGGATTTCGCCTCGGTCATCAGCTCGTCCACCTTGGCGTTGGAGTATTTGCCGTCATTGTAGCCGGAGGGCGAAGTCAGCAGATCGAGGAAGGTGGAGGCCTCATTGTAGTCACCACACCAAGCGCCGCGTGCCATGTCGAAGTTCTGGTTGCCGCGGGTTTCCAGAAACACCTTCCATTCCTGGTTTTCCAGCGTCACGTCGACGCCGAGCTTCTGCTTCCACATCTGCGAGGCAACGATGGCCACCTGCTGGTGCGATTCAGAGGTGTTGTAGAGGTAGTTGAAGGCAAGCTTCTCGCCATCGGGACCATAGCCTGCCTCGGCCAGCAGTTCCTTGGCCTTCGCGTCGCGCTCGGCCTGGGTCATGGTGGAATACTCGACCTCGGGCACCTCGAAGTCGGCGGTGGCACCGGGGGTGAAGGTGAAGGCCGGGAACTGGCCGCCCTGCAACACAGCGTCGGTGATCACGCTGCGGTCAACGGCGTAGGAGAGCGCCTGGCGCACGCGGGCATCCTTGAATGCCTCCGGACCGTTTTCGACGTTGAAGGTGAAATAATAGTTGCACAGGCGGGGCAGGGCATAGGCCTCGTCAGGGAACTCTTCCTTCAGGGTCGGATACTGACCTGCGGGGATCTCGGTCTTGTCGACCTCACCGGCGCGGTAGCGGGTCAGGCCCTGGGCCTCGTCGCCGATGTTGAGGGTCACGACCTTGTCG
Source organism: Tritonibacter scottomollicae (assembly GCF_032924845.1). Taxonomy (NCBI): domain Bacteria; kingdom Pseudomonadati; phylum Pseudomonadota; class Alphaproteobacteria; order Rhodobacterales; family Paracoccaceae; genus Tritonibacter; species Tritonibacter scottomollicae. The sequence continues at coordinate 2,305,579 of NZ_CP136704.1, read as the reverse complement.
ATCACGGTCTTGTCGTTGTCCCAGTACATCGGATTGCGCTCGCGCACGGAGCGTTCCTTCAGCACGTGTTCCGTCAGCATATAGGCGCCGTTGGAGACCATGTTTTCCGGCCGGGTCCATTCGGAGCCATGTTCCTCGATCGCCCATTTTGGCGCCGGGAAGGTGGTGGCGTGGCTCACCATCTTGTCGAAATAGGGCAATGGCTGGCTCAGTTGCACCACCAACGTGTGATCGTCAGGGGCGGAGACGCCCAGATCGGTGATCGGCTTCTCGCCCGCAATGATGGCGGAGGCGTTCTCGATCGACATCAGCTCCATGTACCACGCATAGGGGGAGGCCAGCTCGGGCTCTACCGCGCGCTGCCAAGCGTAGACAAAATCCCCCGCAGTCACGGGCTTGCCATCGGACCATTTGGCGTCGTCGCGCAGCGTGAACGTGTAGGTCATGTTGTCTTCGCTGACCTCATGGCTGAGCGCAACGCCGGGGACGTTGTTGCCGTCCGCATCTTGGTTGTAGAGCCCTTCGAAGAGGTCACGCACCACTTCAGCGCCGACGACACCCTCGACGACCTGCGGGTCGAAGGAGGAGAATTCATCCATGACACGGTAGGTGAAGGTCTGGTCGGCGGCGAGGTTGGCATCTGCAGGCACGTCAGCGGCAAAGGCCGGGCTGAGCATGGTGCCGGACAGCAGGGCGGGTATGAGAAGCGATTTGTAGGACATGGGTCTCCCTCTTTATTGATTGGTTATTGTATCCAATACCCTGCCTGAGGAGCTAGAAACTGAGAAGCGTTAAATTACCGCAATTCTTCGAATGAGGCCGGTAGTGTGCAAGTTATTGCCGAAAAATGCGGTACTTGGGCGCGGAAACGGTTCCGCTACGTCAATTCTACGCACGGCCTTTCCTGTTCCGACAGCGTATTGAGCAAGCGCCAGCGGGCCAGATTCCCAGAGGGAATGCAAGCTGACGCGCATATGCGGAAGCGCAAATTACGATAGATTTATGGAGGCGCGCGACGTCGCGCCTCTCACGGCATGATTGCCCAGCGGATCGCCATGGCCACGACACCAAGCATCGCGACGCTGAGACACCATAGGCCAAAGAACCAGAGCCAGCGTCGCATCAGTGATATCCTTCGCTCGGGTCCATTTTGCCGCGAAACACCCAATAGGCGTAGGCGGTATAGGCGAGGATCACCGGGAGCAGGATGGCGGCACCAACCAAGGTGAAGGACAGGCTTTTGTCTGGTGCTGCGGCGTCCCAGATGCTCAGCGATGGGGGGACCATCATCGGGTAGAAACTGACGCCGAGGCCAATAAAACAGGTGGTGAAAATCCCCAGTGCCGCAAAAAAGGGCTGTTGATCTCTCCCGCTTTTCAGGCCGGAAAACAACAACCAGATCAGAACCGCCATCAGAGCCGGGACGCAGAAGCTCCAAAGGCTGCCGGGCAGGTTGAACCAGCGCGCAAAATAGACCGGGTCCAGAAACGGTGTCCACAGGCTCACAACGCCAATCAGAGCCAGAGTGCTGATCGCCAAGGGCACCGCCACACGCCGCATGTGGTGATGGATGTTCCCTTCGGTCTTCATGATCAGCCAGCAGGCGCCGAGCAGCGCGTAGCCCACGGCCACGGCCAGGCCGGTCGTCAAGGAGAAGGGGCTGAGCCAGTCGAACCAGCCACCGGCATAGGCGCGGCCTTCAACCTCGATCCCCTGCACCAGTGCCCCGAGGGCGATGCCCTGACAGACAGCCGCCAGGAGCGACCCGCCAGCGAAGGCTGCGTCCCAGACCCATTTGTATCTCTGCGCGCGCCAGCGATATTCAAAGGATACGCCGCGAAACACCAGCGCCAGCAGCATCAACATGATCGGCATGTAGAGTGCGGGCATGATGACGGCATAGGCCAATGGGAACATGGCAAACAGTCCGCCGCCTCCCATCACCAGCCAGGTTTCGTTGCCGTCCCAGACCGGGGCGACGGAATTCATCATCAGGTCACGTTCCTCGTTCGACTTGGCAAAGGGGAACAGGATTCCAAGGCCAAGGTCGAAGCCATCGAGGATGACGTAGGTCAGAACTGCAAGGGCGATCAGGCCCGCCCAGATGAATGCAAGGTCGAATTCCATGGTGCGGCGTCCTCAGTTTTGAGTCTTCGGGGTGAGCGGTTCGATCTCGCGCGGCGCAAGCATACCTGCAGCGCGCACCGGCGCATTGCGCAGGCCGAGGCGCAATGTTGCAGGTCGTTTGTTCATCATGGCGAGGATATATGCAGTGCCCGCGCCAAAGACGAAGAAGTAGACCACGACGAAGGCGATCAACGAGGTGGCAACCGCAGGTGCCTCGACCGGTGCAAGACTCTCCGAGGTACGCAGCAGCCCATAGACCGTGAAAGGTTGACGTCCAACTTCTGTAGTGATCCAGCCTGCAAGCACCGCCACAAACCCCGACGGCCCCATCACAAGGCAGGCGCGATGCAACCAAGGGCTCTCGTAGAGGCGCCCGCGCAGCCTGGCGGCACCGCTCCAGAGCCCAACGGCCAGCATGGCAAAGCCAAGCCCCACCATCACACGGAAGCTGAAGAATACGATGGTGAGCGGCGGTTCGTCCGCGTCCGGCACGGTATCGAGGCCCTCCATCGGCGCGTTCGGATCATGTTTGAGGATCAGGGAGGACAGCTTTGGCACCTCAATGGCATAATCAATGCGCTTCTCCTCCGGATTCGGGATGCCAAAGAGGATCAGAGGTGCGCCGTCGGGGTGGCTGTCATAATGGCCTTCCATCGCCATGACTTTGACCGGCTGATGCGCCAGCGTGTTGAGGCCGTGGGCGTCCCCCATGAAAATCTGGAGCGGTGTCACGATCAGCGCCATCCACATCGCCATCGAGAACATTCGCCTGGCGTCCTTGTCGGCACGATCTCGCAGCAGATGCAGGGCGCCCACCGCACCGACGACAAAGGCGGTGGTGAGGAAGGCCGCCAACACCATGTGCACGAGCCGATAGGGGAAGGAGGGGTTGAACACGATCTGCCACCAGTCTTCGGGGATGAACTGGCCATTCGCGGCGATGGAATAGCCCGCGGGCGTCTGCATCCAACTGTTCGCCGAAAGGATCCAGGTCGCGGATACCAATGTGCCGAAGGCAACCATGGCGGTTGCGAACATGTGCAGCCTGTCGCCGACCCGCTTGCGTCCAAACAGCATGATGCCGAGGAAACCCGCTTCAAGGAAGAAGGCCGAGAGCACTTCATACGCCATCAGAGGTCCAATGATCGGCCCGGCTTTGTCGGAGAACACCGACCAGTTGGTGCCAAACTGATAAGCCATCACGATGCCAGAGACGACGCCCATGCCAAACGCGACGGCGAAGATCTTTTTCCAGTAGTCGAAGAGAGCAAGATAGGTGTCGTTCCGCGTGCGCAGCCAGAGCGCATTCAGTACAGCAAGATAACTTGCCAGCCCGATCGAGAACGCCGGAAAGATGATGTGAAAGGATACTGTGAAAGCGAATTGAATACGCGCCAAAGTTTCGGCTGTGGTGCCGTCCAGCATAGGAATCTCCTGCCGTAGATCTTTGGGCAACTTCTACCCACCCGCCGTTAAAAACAATCTGTCACATGTGCCTTTGCGCGCCCATGTCGCGCGTCAAGCTGTCACTTGCGGCCGAGCGTCACTCGAGCAATATGCGTTTAATCTGTTGCTTTAAATGAAAAAACCGCAATTTCAGCTATGTAGTCTGCCGGCGAGCCATGCCCTGAAGACCGCGTCATGTGGTGGCCACGCGCCGTTAGGGGCGTTTTGGAGCGAAGATGCGGAAAAGTTTGTCAGGAAAGTTGAAAAATGTTAGCGCCCACATCTGCGGGCGGCTAAACTGTGCTTGCAAGTTGGCTCTGCGCGGGCCGGTTTCATCGAAAAGAGGGCAGGACCGAAATAATGATCTTATGTTGTGGCGAAGCGCTGATCGACATGATCCCGACGGGGAGGGCATCCGGGCAGGACGCCTTTGTGGCCCATTCCGGTGGTGCAGTTTTCAACACGGCGATCGCGCTGGGTCGTCTGCGGCGCAAGGTTGGGCTGCTGAGCGGCGTGTCGAACGACCTTTTTGGAACGCAGTTGGCGACGGCGCTGGGCGACAGTCATGTTGCGGTGGACTACCTCGTCAGATCTGACAGGCCGACAACGCTGGCTTTTGTCAAACTCGAGAACGGCCACGCAAGCTATGCATTCTATGACGAGAACACGGCTGGCCGGATGATCACGACAGATGTGTTGCCAAAGATCACGCCTGACGTGGGCGCGTTGTTCTTTGGTGGTATCAGCCTTGCCTGTGAACCCTGCGCCGATACCTATGCCGCGTTCCTTGACCGAGAAGGGGCGGAGCGCGCGGTTGTGGTGGATCCCAACATTCGGCCCGGGTTCGCGCCGGACGAGGGTCGGTATCGGGCGCGGCTGATGGCCATGCTGGCACGGGCGGATATGGTAAAGGTCTCGGATGAGGATCTGGCCTGGATCATGCCGGATCATGCGGGCCTGCAGGCACAGGCCGCGGCGCTGCAGGCCTGCGGTCCGGCGGTGGTTCTGGTCACGCGTGGCGCTGACGGAGCAATTGGCCTGTTGCCAGACGGCGATATGGTTGAGGTCGCGGCTGAGCGTGCGGACGTGATTGATACCGTCGGCGCAGGCGATACCTTCAATGCTGGCGTGATGGCGCGGCTTGATGAGATGGGGCTTATGACAAAGGCAGCCCTGCGTAGGCTGGGGCCAGAGGATCTGAAGCAGGCCTTGTCCTTCGGGGCCAAGGTTGCTGCGATCACGGTGTCGCGGGCGGGGGCAAACCCGCCTTGGCTCGACGAACTCTGACGCAAACAGTGGGCTGGACCCGAGGCGGTGAGATCAGCGTCGGGTCTGCATGTTCTGAACCAGCCCGGCACAGGACTGGGTGATGTGATCTCGGGTCAGCTCCGCTGCGCGGTCGGCGTCACCGTCGGCGCAGGCCTGCCAGATCGCCAGATGCTCCGCATTTGATTTTGCCACATTCCCTGACCGGATCAACGCGGCGCGCAAGTAGCGGTCCACACGATCCATCGCTTTGTCGATGGCGTCCTCGTGATAGGGCAGGCGTGCCGCACGGTAGAGGCGTTCATGGAAGCCGCGATTAAGATCCCCCCAGGCGATGGGGTCGCAGGTGGAGTTCAAACCGTGGAAGAAAGACTTGGCCTCTTCTAGCGCCTCACCATCCATGCGGGGAACGGCGCGGCATATGACCTCGGGTTCGATCAGGGCGCGGTATTCAAAGATTTCGCGCAGCTCATCGAGGTCAAGTCCGGCGACGACGGCGCCTTTGAACCGCTGTGAGGCGACCAGTCCCTTTTCTTCCAGTCGAGAGATTGCCTCGCGCACTGGAATGCGGCTGGTATTGAACAATCGGGCGATCTCGTCCTGGCGCAGCGGCGTGCCTTCTTCCAGCTCACCCTCGATAATGGCCTTCCGCAGCGCATCGAACACGATCGACGCGGCAGAGGCTGTTTTCGAAATATCGATGGGCTGCAGTTTCATGACATGTCTCTCCTCGAGCGGTTCATAGCGAGGAAGGCAGGGCAGGGCAAAGCGTTTGGGTCTTGAGCAGGGCGATTTACCGAGGGCTGTTGCTGTCGACCCGGACTTAATTGGCGGAGGTCGCAAAACCCGCGTTCAGTGCCGTCACCGTGGCCTGCGCGCTGCTGCGGTTGGCCATACGCTCAAGGTTTACGATGGTCGAGAGCATGATGCGATCATGGCTCCAATCACCGGGGCGCTGGATCAGGAAAGCCGTGGCCAGAACCGCTCCGGCAATGACAGCGGCGACCGCGCCCCAGACCATCCCCTGGCGTCCTTCGGGACGACGTTCCGTGATCGCGATGATGCGGCGGGCAAGGATCGGTGCCCGAAAGATCTCGCGCCGGTCCAGAAGCGCGACAGAGGGGCTACGGGAGCTGAGGAAGATCGGCGTCCGGCGGGCCCGTTCAGAGGCGCGGATCAGGCATTCGCAATAGCTGCGCAGGTCAAAGCGCGCGCGGGCGCCCAGGGCCTGATCGCAAGCAAACTCCCGCACCGACCGCATGTCCCGGCGCCACAGGTAATAGGCCGGGTTCCAGAATAGCAGCGGACGCAGACATTCCATCAGGAATGCGGTTTCAACGTCCTTCTGGCGGAAATGCTGCAACTCATGCGCCAGCGTCAGACGCAGATCCCGCGGATCGTTCAGCAGTGAGGTCGGCAGCACCACGTAAAGACGACGCAGACCCCGGGTGGAATAGGCCACGGCGGTGTGGTCGCTGAGCAGCAAATCGACGCGACCGATCCGTTTCCACAGGTAGGCCGAGGCAAGGGCACTCCGCAGCCGCAGGATGGCATGGCCCAGCAGCACGGCAGAAATGGCGGCTCCGCTGATGAGCAGCACAGCGACGCTGCGGCTCCAGATCGCCTGGCTGGCAGTGAGATCCCGCACCAGATCCTCGCGCATGCCGATCATCGCTTCGAACTGCGTGGCGGACATGTTCACATTGCCCTGCAGGTATTGCGAGACCAGCATGTCCGACAGCGTCGGCGGATGCCCCAGACCGCTGGCGTTCATGATCAACACCAGCACGGGTGTCAGCACCAGCAGCACCGTCATGCTGTTCAGCAGTCGCAGTTGCGGGCCGTAGACGGTGGCGAGGGAGGTCCGTCGCAACCCTGCGCGGGCGGCGAGCCACAGCAGCGCACCGGCACACACCAGAAGGTTCAGATCTATGTAGGCGTTCAGAAGCGCATCAGATTTCATTGTCCCCCAGCCTTTCATTGAGAAGGGCACGCATTTCTTCGAGCATGTCATCGGTGATGTCCTCATCATCGACCAGCCGGGCCACGAGGGCCGCCGGCGTGCCGTTGAAAAGCTTGCTCGACAGGTTTTTGAGCGACGTCTTTTGATAGTCTGCCTTTGGAATGGCCGGGCGGTAGACGAGGGAACGGTCGACCCGCTCGCTGGTCAGAAACCCTTTCTGTTCCATGATCTTGAGAACAGTGGCCACGGATGTGTAGGCGCGCTCTTGCAGTTTATTCAGCTCGGCAAGGATATCACGCACGGATCCCTGACCCAGATCCCAGACCACGGTCATGAATTCGAGTTCGACCTCGGTCAGAAGGGAATGGTCCTGTTTCTTGCGCATATGTCCAAGCTTTGCTGTTCGGGCCGCGACCGGGGGAGAAGTCACGGTGATCTTCAAGGGATCAGGTGTGATGCTAGGGGAATTTGGCTTTGACGAAAACTACTTTTTTAGAAGATGCGTGGGGGACCTGCGCCGGGTTTTAAAATTGTGCGCTTCCGCGCGCCGATTCTACGTCTCAGGAGAGGCGATGGCCGGACCGCCGGCGGCGCGTGTGAGGCGGCGCGGTGACGGTTTGCCGAGATGGTCCTGAGGTGCAGATGAGCCCTCAGGACCGTTCTTGAGTGTGTCTGGAATGGCGCGTTACACCTTCCAGAAGCTGAAGATTCCCCAGGCGATTGCCAGACCCAGTGGAATCCAGAGCGGCATTCCCACCAGCCCCAGCCAGGCCAAGAAGATGTAGGAAGTGCCCAGAAGCGTGATGAACAACCGGTCCCCTCGGGTCGTGGTCAGGCCGAGGATACCTTTGCGGGCATCGCCGCCGGGGGTGCGGATTTCCAACAGGATCAGCACGCCGATGGCAGAGAAGATCCCGATGAACACAAGGGCGGTGGGCCAGGTCCAGGCCATCCAGCTCAGCATATCAAACTCTCCCCATCGCGAAGCCCTTCGCGATGTAGTTGCGGACGAAATAGATCACGATGGCGCCCGGAATGATGGTCAGTGTACCCGCCGCCGCCAGCAGGCCCAACTCGTAGCCTGCGGAGGATGCGGTCTTGGTCATGGTGGCGGCGATGGGTTTTGCCGCAACTGCCGTCAGGGTCTTGGCCAGGAGTAGTTCGACCCAAGAGAACATGAAGCAAAAGAAGGCCGCCACGCCGACGCCGGCCTTGATGGCAGGCAGAAAGATCGACACGAAGAAGCGCGGGAAGGAATAGCCGTCGACATAGGCCGTCTCGTCCAACTCTTTTGGCACGCCTCCCATGAAGCCTTCGAGGATCCAGACCGCCAGCGGAATATTGAACAAGCAATGCGCGAGCGCCACCGCGAGATGGGTGTCAAAAAGACCCACAGCGGAATAGAGCTGGAAGAAGGGCAGGGCAAAGACCGCCGCCGGGGCCATCCGGTTGGTGAGCAGCCAGAAGAACAGCTGCTTGTCGCCGAGAAAGCGGTAGCGCGAGAAGGCATAAGCCGCAGGCAGCGCCACGCAGACCGAGATCACCGTGTTGATCGACACGTAGAGGATCGAGTTGATGTACCCCCAGTACCAGGTCGGATCGGTGAAGATCACCTTGTAGTTTTCCAGCGTGAAGGTCTGCGGAAACAGCGAGAAGCCGGAGAGGATTTCATTGGTCGTCTTGAAGCTCATCGCCACCAGCCAGTAGATCGGCAGCATGAGGAACAGGATATAGACGATGGGGACGATGGAACGTTTCTGCATATCTGGTCCCTCCCTTAGTTCTGATCGTCTTTGGTCATCAGCGTGTAGAACAGCCAGCTGACCAGAAGCGTGATTGCAAAGTAGATGAGCGACATCGCCGCGGCGGGACCAAGGTCGAACTGACCAAGGGCGATTTTCACCAGGTCGATCGACAGGAGCGTGGTGGAGTTGCCGGGGCCACCGCCGGTGAGCACAAACGGCTCGGTGTAGATGTTGAAACTGTCCATGAACCGCAACAGGATAGCGATTGTCAGAACCGTTTTCATCTTCGGCAGCTGGATGTAGCGGAACACCGACCAGTTGGACGCGCCGTCGATCTTGGCCGCCTGGTAATAGGCGTCAGGGATCGAGACGAGACCAGCATAGGACAGCAGCACCACGAGTGAGGTCCAGTGCCATACGTCCATGGTGACGATGGTCACCCAGGCGGCGATCGGGTCTTGGGTCATGTCGTAGTTGATGCCCAAGGTATGGTTCAGGAAGTACCCCAGTAGGCCGATGTCGGGCAGGGTGAAGATGTTCCACATCGCGCCAACCACGTTCCACGGGATCAGCATCGGCAGCGCCATCAGCACGAGGCAGACCGGCACCCAGAAGCCCTGGCGCGGCATCGACAGCGCGATGGCGATGCCCAACGGCACCTCGATGATCAGGATCAGGAAGGTGAACAGGAACTGCCGGCCAAGGGCGGCGTGGAACCGGTCCGAGCGCAGAATCTGTTCGAACCAGTCCAGGCCCTGCCAGAAGAAGACGTTGTCGCCAAAGGTCTCCTGCACGGAGTAGTTGACGACGGTCATCATGGGGATCAGGGCGTTGAAGGCTACCAGCAGCAGGACCGGCAGCACAAAGAACCATGCTTTTTGGTTTTCGGTTTTCATTTGCTGTTACTCCGGGTCAGTGGCGAGCCAGCCGTCGACATAAAGCCGGGTCTGGTCTTGGCGGAAGGCGAGGTGGGTGCTGTCGCCCTTTTGCGGCGCGGCGCCTTCCTCGATCACGGCGTTCACCTTGTGGCCGAGGCAGTCGCATTCGACGACCGTGTGGCGGCCCACATCGGAAACCTTGGTGACCGTGGCGGGCAGGCCGGTATCAGAGAGTGAGACGAATTCCGGGCGGATGCCGATTTCGGTCTGGCCTGCGGGGGTGCCGCGCACGGGACCTTCCAAGGTGACGGGCTGGCCCTCGATCTTGGCGCTGCCGTCGTAAGAGCAGGGGATGATGTTCATGCCCGGCGAGCCGATGAAGTGGCCGACGAAAGTATGCGCTGGGCGTTCGAACAGCTCCACCGGCGTACCGATCTGCACCACTTCGCCCAGCTGCATCACCACCACCTGATCAGCAAAGGTCAGCGCCTCGGTTTGGTCGTGGGTGACGTAGATCATCGTCGCCTTAACGCGCTGGTGCAGCTCCTTGAGCTTGGAGCGCAGTTTCCATTTCAGATGCGGGTCGATCACGGTGAGCGGTTCGTCGAACATCACCACATTGACGTCCTCGCGCACCAGACCACGTCCCATGGAGATCTTCTGCTTGTTGTCTGGCGACAGGCCGGCGGCTTTCTGGTCAAGCATCTCAGTGACCTCCAGCATCTCGGCGATCGCCATGACGCGGGTCTTGACCATGGCCTCGTCGCGGCCGCGATTGCGCAGCGGGAAGGCGAGGTTGTCGTAGACGGTCATGGTGTCGTAGATCACCGGGAACTGGAACACCTGCGCGATGTTGCGCTGGTCGGGGGGCAGTTTGGTGACGTCCTTGCCGTCAAACAGGATTTTCCCCTCGGAGGGCACCAGCAGCCCGGAGATGATGTTCAGCAGGGTGGATTTGCCGCAACCGGAGGGGCCGAGCAGGGCATAGGCGCCGCCGTCGTTCCAGTCGAGGTCGATCTCCTTCAGCGCGTAGTCGCTGTCGGATTTCGGGGTGGACATGTAGCTGTGCCGCAGTTTGGACAGGGTAATCTTGGCCATTTTATCGCCTCATGCCACGCGGGAGCCGTCGGGGGCAAAGACATAGGCCGCCCGGGGATCCATATAGAAATCATGCAGTTCGCCCACCTCGTAAGGGTGCACGCCATGGCTGAGCGAGACCCAGTAGGTCTCCTGGCCGGAGGCGGCGAGGTCGAAATGCGCGGAGCTCTCGGAGCCGGAGAGCTCCGTCACTTGCACCCGGCCGTTGAGCTTGACCAGACCGGCGGCCTCGGCCACCGGCACCACGTGATGCGGGCGGATGGCGATGGTATAGGTGCCGTCCTGCAGGCCAGCCGCTGCACCTTCGAGCGTCCAGCGGACATCCGCGCCCAGACGGGCCTCAGATCCCTGCTTGGTGATGGTGGCGGTGTTGATCGGTGGATCGGAGAACACCCGCGCCGCCTCGACGTTTTCCGGGTTGCGGTAGATATCGGCGGTGGGGCCGAACTGGGTGACGCGACCATCACGCATCAACGCGGTCTTGCCGCCCAGCAGCAAGGCTTCTTCGGGTTCCGAGGTCGCGTAGACCACCACGGCGCCACGACCGGCAAAGAGCTCGGGCAGCTGGTCGCGCAGCTCCTCGCGCAGTTTGTAGTCGAGGTTGGCCAGTGGTTCATCTAGGAACACGGCCCGGCTTTCCTTGGCGATGGCACGCGCCAGCGCGGTGCGCTGCTGCTGACCGCCAGAGAGTTCATGGGGGCGACGGTGCAGCATTGGGGTCAGCTGCAGGATCTGTGCCGCTTCCTGCACGCGGTCGTCCAGTTCCGACTTGGCCATGCCCGCGACCTTCAGCGGCGAGGCGATGTTGTCGTAGACTGTCATATGCGGGTAGTTGATGAAGAATTGATGCACGAGGCTGATGTTGCGCTTCTGCGTGCTGAGGCGGGTGACATCCTCGCCGTCCATCAGGACCGCGCCGGAGGCCATCGGGTCAAGCCCGGCCATCATCTTGATAAGAGAGGTCTTTCCCGATCCGGTTGCGCCCAGCAGGACGTTGAATTGACCGGGTTCGAGCGTCAGGGAGGTCTCCTTGATATGGAGAACGCCACCCACGCGTTTTGTCACGGATCTGAGTTCGAGTGCCATGGTGGTTGGAACTTTCCGGCCCTGCGTTCACAGGGTTTCCCCCATGCGCGTCGGGCTATCGTGGTGTCGAAGGAAAAGCCCCGGCCGGCGGGCCCGCAATCGCAGGGCACATCAGCCGGGGCAGGTGGAGCCGGGCCCGTTGGTCAGGCCCGGCACGAACGGGGGGGAGACCCCAGGGAGATCAGTTCTCGGCCCAGCGGGCGACCAGCTCGTCGTAGTTCACGGTCTGGCCTTGGGGCTTTTCGTTCTCCAGTTTCGGCTTGGCGCCGCCATTGGCGTACCACCACTCCGCGTCTTTCTCTTCGTTCAGACGCGGGCCGCAGCCACCGTAGATTTCGGCCTGTTCGTCTGCACGCTGCATCCGACCCATGGTGATGTCCATCTCTTCGGCGAGACGGTCCATGGCTTCTTGCGGAGTGAAGGCGCCAGAGTTGACGTCGCCGATTTGCTGCCACCAGATTTGGGCCAGCTTCGGATAGTCAGGCACGTTCACGCCGGTCGGGGACCATGCGGTGCGGTCAGGCGAACGGTAGAATTCCACCAGGCCACCCAGTTTCGGCGCGCGCTCGGTGAAGCTTTCGTGCCGGACAGAGCTGTCGCGGATGAAGGTCAGCCCAACGTGGGATTTCTTCACGTCCACGGTCTTGGAGACGACAAACTGTGCATAGAGCCATGCGGCCTGTGCGCGGTCGATCGGGGTGGAGTTGAGGAAGGTCCAGGAACCCACGTCCTGATAACCGACCTTCTGGCCTTCTTCCCAGTAGGGGCCGTGCGGCGACGGCGCCATGCGCCAGAGCGGCGTGCCGTTGTCGTCGACGGTGTTGTTGCCTTCGGACTTCGGCTTCACCATGTCGGCGGTAAAGGCGCTGTACCAGAAGATCTGCTGGGCAACATTGCCTTGCGCCAATGCAGGCAGAGACTGGTAGAAGTCATAAGACGCCGCACCTGGAGGGGCGTATTTACGCAGCCATTCGTCCCATTTGCGGATCGCGTAGACCGCAGCCGGACCGTTTGCGGCACCACCGCGGGTGACGCTTGCGCCCACCGGGTTACAGGTGCCTTCTTCCATCCGGATGCCCCATTCGTCGATCGGAACGCCGTTTGGTTTGCCCTTGGAGCCCGCGCCGGCCATCGAGAGCCACGCATCGGTCATCCGCCAGCCCAGATCCGGCGCACGTTTGCCGTAATCCATGTGGCCGTAGATGGCGGTCCCGTCGATTTCCTTCACGTCTTTGGAAAAGAACTCGGCGATGTCCTCATAGGCGGACCAGTTGACCGGAACACCCAGCTCGTAGCCGTATTTTTCCTTGAAGGCGGCCTGAAGGTCTTCGCGGTCAAACCAGTCCTTGCGGAACCAGTAGAGGTTCACAAACTGCTGGCTCGGCAACTGATAGAGATCGCCATCCGGGCCGGTGGTGAACTGGGTGCCCATGAAGTCGTCAAGGTCGAGATCGGGATTGGTGATATCCTTGAACTCGCCTTCCATCATGTCGCTGAGGTTGTAGGCGAGCTGCAGGCGCGAGTGCGTGCCGATCAGGTCGGAATCGTTGACGTAGGCGTCATAGAGATTCCGCTTGGTCTGCATCTGGGTTTGCACGGCCTGTACGACCTCGCCTTCGCCCAGAATCTGGTGGTTCACCTTGATGCCCGTGATTTCCTCAAATGCCTTGGTCAGCACTTCGGATTCATACGCATGGGTCGGAATGCCTTCGGAGAGCACATTGATCTCCATGCCCGAATAGGGCTCGGCTGCCTTGATGAACCATTGCATCTCGGCCAGCTGTTCGTCCTTGTTCAGAACCGAGGGCTGGAACTCCTCGTCAATCCATTTCTGGGCCGCTGCCTCGTCGGCATACGAACCCGTTGCCGCAATAACAGCCCCGGCTGCAACTGCGGACAAAAGATACTTGCGCATCTTTCTCCTCCCTAAAGTCTGTAAGGTCGGATGATTATCGCTCATCCGACTGGTCCTGAGACTTCACTGCGGTCGGAGTTTTGTCAAACTAATTTTTTAGTAATGATGTAATTTGTTGATAAGGAACGATTTTAATTCACGCACGTGGCGCTGCATGTGACGCAAGGTGAGGCGTGTTTCGTGCCGCAGCGCGTCAAATATGTCTGCTATTCTGACCTATGTTCTGGAACGTTTTGGGATATCGGCAGCGGATGATTCCGGATATGAGAGCGCTCATGAACGCAGATCACACCTTTGAAATTTTTCTCATCGCCCCACCGGGTTTGGAACACATCCTTCGTAAAGAGGCCCAGGATTTGGGGTTTGCCGCCGCGCGGCAAGTTCCGGGCGGGGTCAGCTTTGAGGGCAACTGGGGGGATGTCCGGCGCGCGAACCTCTATCTGCGCGGTGCCACGCGCGTACTGGCCAGGATCGGGTCGTTCCGTGCCTTCCACCTTGCGCAGTTGGACAAGCGGGCACGCAAGTTCCCATGGGGGGATGTGTTGCGTCCGGATGTGCCGGTGAAGGTTGAGGTGGTCACCAACAAGAAGTCCAAGATTTACCACGCCGGTGCGGCGACACAGCGTATCGAAACAGCGATCAGCGAGGAACTTGGGGCGCCGATCTCAAAATCCGACGACGAGGCGGACCCGGTGACCGTCAAGGTGCGCATTGACGACAATACCTGCATTTTCAGCGTCGATACCTCTGGCGAGGGACTGCACAAACGGGGGCACAAAGTTGCGGTCGGCAAAGCTCCGATGCGCGAAACGCTTGCGTCGCTGTTTCTGCAGGCCTGTGAGTTTGATGGGCAGGAGCCTGTCGTGGATCCCATGTGTGGCTCTGGTACATTCGTGATCGAGGCTGCAGAAATCGCGCGGGGGCTGGCCGCAGGGCGCAGCCGGAGTTTTGCGTTCGAGCGACTGTCCAATTTCGACGAGGCGGACTGGCGCAAACTCCGCTCGGAGATAGCCGAACCGCGTGACGTTGACCTGACGTTTCATGGGTCTGACCGAAACGCCGGTGCGGTGGAGATGGGGACGCAGAACGCTGAACGCGCTGGTGTTGCAGATCTCTGCCGGTTCAGCCATGCGGCGGTGAGTGATTTGCAACGACCCGATGGCCCGCCGGGCCTCGTGATGGTCAACCCGCCCTATGGTGCGCGGATTGGCAACAAAAAGCAGCTCTTCGCGGTATACGGCTCGCTTGGCGAGGTGCTGAAGTCGCGTTTTTCGGGGTGGCGCGTGGGCATCATCACAAGCGACACGCAGCTGGCGCGTGCCACTGGGCTGCCATTTCTGCCGTTGGGGGCGCCGATTGCCCATGGCGGTTTGAAGGTGCGCCTATTCCGGACTGATGCCCTTAAATAACGGCTGTGTCTGTGGAGCAGCGAGGGCACATGATCGTGCCCTCGCCATTCGTGAAGTTGCTCAGAACAGTGCAAGTTGATGTTAGGCGACGTCCATCAACGCGTCTTCTTCAGCGTCATCCAAGGTCTCCTCATCCTCCGGGATCTCCTGGTTCATGAGGCTTAGAACGTCGTCCAATGTTGTTGTAACCGTATCGGTCACATCACCTGCGAGGCCGCCCACGATGACCTGAGGGTCGTCGTTGTCGAGGCCGGTGACCAGAGCGATATTGTTCAGGTCCACATCCTCGAGCGAGAGCGGGCCGTTGTCGGACCAGAGGGTGAAGGACAGGTTGTCAACGAAACCGTCGGTGCTGTTTGGCTCTTGCCCGAATTGCAGGCCGATGTCGAAGTTCTCCGACAATGTTGTGCCATCCTCCAGAGAGTTCACGCCATTGGGCGCAATTTCCTGATTGGTCAGCGGGATGGCGTTTTCATCCGGGTGGATGTTCAGCCCGTTTGCCGTCGCATCGTCGGTCAGGTTCATGAAAATGCCGTCGATGTCGGTTTCTTCGCTATCCCAGGAGGTTGGAACGACCTTGAAGAACAGGGTGCCTTGTTCGGTCTGACTCACTTCAAAGGTCAATTGCTGGCTGTTGCCCAGGGTGAAATCGATGGTGGTCTTGCCATCTGTTCCGCCATCGTCGCCACCTGTGTCGCCGTCGCCGTCGCCGTCGCCGTCGCCGTCGTCACCGCCGTCCGTCGGGGGGAGGGGGGTATCGTCATCGTCGTCCTCATCCTCGTCGTCTTCGTCCTCGTCGCGCCCGCAGCGATCATCTTCGTCGCGATCCCACCACCGGTGGCCCCGTCCGCCGCGGTCATCGTCATCGCGGTCTCGGCCCCAACGCCCCCAGCGACCGCCACGCCCGCCGTCATCATCGCAGTCATCGTCGCGGTCGTCCTGATCGTCATCCAGGTCCTCATCCCGGTCACGCCCGCGACCGTGACCCCAGCCGAAGTCCCACCCGCTGCGGCCATCATCCTGATCATCGTCGTCATCACGCCAGGATTTTGACTTTCCACCGCAGCCCGACCAAGCATCGTAGGTCCAGCCGTGATTGCTCCAACTGCTGTAGCCTCCGCCGAAAAGTGATTTTCCGCCAAAGCTGTACGATCCCCCCCACGAGAAACCGCCCCACCCAAAAGAACCCCAAGACATGGTTACTATCCTTCTTACTCTTGTCCCAAACTCCAAAATGCGGCCCGCAGGCATGCTTCCGCGAGGAACCTCGAAGAAGAACACATGCTGGCCGCAAGGATGCAGCTTATGAAGGCCAGCGCCCGCGCCTTAGTTTTTTCTTAAATTCTATTAAAATTAGCCTTTATTCGGCGATCGGTCTCGAACAGTGAGGCGCTCGTGACTGTATTGTTTCCGCAGCGTCATAACTGGACATTCACGGTTGCCAAGATTCGGTTGGCTGGCACAGTTTTGACGCATTCATGAGCGTCAGTGATGAGGGGTAAGCGATGCAGCAGGCTGAAGATTTCCGCGAAGAGAGTAGCGTGCTGTTCGCCCTGCTCGCAGAGGCCCCGGAAGATGTGTTCGACTCCGTCACACAGTTCAAGAACTGGACGGTGAATGACGTCTTGGGGCATTTGCATTTCTTTAACGCCGCGGCAGAAGCCGCACTGAAAGGACCGGAGGCGTTCGAGGCCATGATGGCCTCTGCGATGGCTGAGCTTGCGGGTGGTGCCAGCATACTGGAGCTGCAGTATCCCTGGCTTGACGGGTTGCGTGGCCCAGATTTGTTTCGTGCATGGCGGGCCGGCGTAGACAGGCTGGCCGGAGCGTATCTAAAGGCGGACCCAAAGGCGCGCGTGCCTTGGGTGGGGCCGGATATGAGCGCGCTCAGCGCGATCACCGCCCGACAGATGGAAACCTGGGCGCATGGCCAGGAGGTTTTCGACCTGCTGGGACAGGCGCGGCCAGAAACCGACCGGATCCGCAATATCGCGCATCTGGGCGTCGCGACATTCGGCTGGAGCTTTCGGGTCCACGGGCATTCGGTTCCAGAGCCTGCGCCGCATGTGGTGCTTACGGCGCCTTCGGGTGAGGTCTGGGCCTGGAACACGCCACAGGAGGGCAATCGGGTCGAGGGATCTGCCGTTGAGTTTGCGCAGATCGTCACGCAGGTGCGCCATTGGTCGGATACTCAAGTCAAGGCGACCAATGGCACGGCGCGACAATGGATGATGCAGGCGCAGTGTTTTGCCGGCCCACCAACAGCCCCGCCAGCACCGGGTACGCGATTTCGTCTTCTGCAGGAAAGCTAACGGTGTGGCGCAAGGCGACCGTTATGCGTCCGGTGCAGCGCGCAGGCGTTGGTATGCGTTGATGTACCCTGCAAGCGTCATGCGGGCCTCGTCTGTTTCAGTGACGGGCACAAACTGTCCCTCGAGCGCCTTCTTGTAGGGGGCCGCCAGCGGGGCCGGGGCAATCAGCGCCAAGTTCTGCCCAAGCCAATAGGCCCTGGAGGCCGCCAGTTCAGCCCCGAGCGCAGCGCCCCAGATCTGTCCCAGCGCGGCCCCGTCGCTCAGCGTATCTGTTGCCCAGAGTAGCCGGGTTTCGGCGGTGCGCAGGGCAAGGTTCTCTGGCTTCGATGTGACGTCCTGCAAGTGATCCGAAAGCGCGTTTGCATCGGGCATCGTCTGGTGAATGTCTACCGGGCTCAGGGCCTCGACCAATGGCACGGTTGCAAAGGCCAGAACGCTCACCACTTCGTCTGCACTGATCAGCGCCCAGACCGTAGTGTCAAAGCCAGGAACGCAAATCACGCCATCCCAGTCTTTGTTCAGGCTGAGGAAGCCGGCGATCCGGTTGGCCGCGCCTGCCAGTCGCGCATGGGGGCGTTCCTGAGAGAGGGCCGCGACGGTGTGTACCCTGCCAGACTGAATTATCTTCAGCGTTGAAGGACTGGCGGGAAGTGCGGTCGCGTCTGTCTTTGCGTCCGCGGCCGTCAGGACAGGGCACTCCGGTGCCAGCGCGCAGGCTTGCTCCAACCCATCAACCGCCACGGGGCTGCCGGAGGGGGAGGCCCCTGCCATTTTCCAAGCCCTCGGTGGTCGATGTTCCTCGTCGAAGGCGATCCAGATGTCTGTGGGGTCGGTCATGGGGGCCTCGGGGCTGAGTTCCTGTTGCTCCCCGTGATGCCTCGAAAATAAGCAGAACACAATCGCTCCACCCTGCGCCCCTCCGGTTAGCGCCACTATACTTTTGGTTTGGCGAATTAAACCGAAGCAACGCTGAGGTTTTTAGACAACTAGAATATAAAGAAAAGACGTCGAGGGAACGGACGCGACGGCCCCTGAGGCCAGCTGCAATGCAATTTCTGTCTGGGGTAGCTTTGCCTTATGCGCAACAGTCCGGAAATTTTCCGAGCCTTTCGACGTACGGACTATGTTACTTTTTGAAATCTGTTAGCGCGTATTCACCTTTGAAGTATGCGTATCTGTGAGGTCCAGTAAATGTATAGGCTTGGCGATATAGCAACGACCCGTAGCGTGTGTCTCAAACGGCCAGTTGGCCGCTTCTCCGGCCTGCCTGCTCGGCATGCGGAGGGTCAGTTGTGAAAGATGTTTTCGCTCCGAATGGCGGAGCGTTTCTGGTTCGGCTTGCGGAATACGTATCAGGGAAAGGGCACGACTTTTCCAATCTGGTCGCACAGCAGCTCTCGCTTCCCGAGGCGTTTGATGATCCTTCTCAGTCTTTGCCGGTTCATGAGCATTCGCTTGCGTTTGAGGTTGCTGAACGCACCTGCGCGGATCCTCTTATCGGCTATTCGCTTGCGAAACACTGCACCCTCAGAGACGCGGGCCTGGTCGGCTATGCTGTCAGTGCCTCTGCAACGCTGGGCGAGGCCTTGCGGACGCTGACCGAACTCAGCGCGGTCTTTCAGGTTGCCAATGTCGACCCATCGAAAGGGGCGGGAACAGGTCTTGTGGAGCTGCGATGGGACTACGGTTCGCAGGGTAAACTCGACCTGCGTCATTGGAGTGAGTTCACGGCCGCCTTGTTGGTGCGCAGCCTGCACAAGCTGACGCGGGAGGCCGTTGCACCTGTTGCTGTTGAGTTCATGCATACCCCACCGGCACAACCAGCCGACGCGATGGCCGTCTTTGGGCTGGCGCCCGGATACCGGGCACGCTGCAACCGTTTGGCCTTTCGCAGACAGGATCTGCAGCAACGGTTGGTAACCGCAGATGCAGGGTTGCTCAGTCTATTGATGGAGCACGCCGCGCTTCTGAGGTTGGGGGGCGCGCATGGTCGAAACGATCTTTCCATCATGGTCGAGCGTCTGATTATGGATGGCATGTCCGATGGAGATGCCAGTCTCGCCAAGGTGGCCAAGTCGCTGGAGATGAGCCAGCGGACCCTGTCCCGTAAGCTGGCCGGAGAAGGCACAAGTTTCTTTGCGATCCTGGAAGGGGTGCGGAAATCCCTTGCGCTGCGCTATTTGCGCC
Organism: Tritonibacter scottomollicae; assembly: GCF_032924845.1. Lineage (NCBI taxonomy): Bacteria > Pseudomonadati > Pseudomonadota > Alphaproteobacteria > Rhodobacterales > Paracoccaceae > Tritonibacter > Tritonibacter scottomollicae. The sequence continues at coordinate 2,286,147 of NZ_CP136704.1, read as the reverse complement.
AGAACGAAAAATCCCTGTCGGAAATCTCCTTCCTTCTCGGGTATTCCAGCCTGAGCAGTTTTAACGACGCGTTTCGCCGCTGGAACGACCAAAGCCCCGGCAGCTATCGAACCCAGGCGCTGAAATCATCTTGAAATCTATTGCGATGCCCCTCGCAGGTGATTCTCATGGTGATGGTGTGAGGTCACAGCGCACCATTTTGTAAACAAACCCCATCTCAGGCGTGGACTGTTTCGCTTTTTGCTCTCAGAAAGCGCTTGTAGATAGGCATGATAACCATTTGGTCAGATTTACATCGATTTTTCTGCAAATAAGATATTTTTAGGGACGAAGTTAGGGCGCACCTGGTGCACCCGGCACATTGACATTGATCGTTAAGGCCATCGCCTGGGGGTTGGGCCTTTCCGATAGCACTTGGTTTCAGGGGATTGGAACCTGAGTGTCGCCTCCTTCTGGAGGCCTGCGATGTGTGCGTTTTTTGGGGGTTACAAAATGAAGACATTGGATCAAGGGGCAATCGCAGTTGCCGGGTTGCAGGACTTCCCAGAGCTGGCCTTGGCATCTTCTTTCCGAGAGGCCAACACCGATTACGGGCACAGAGGCTATGCCATTTATGGTAAGCGGCTTCTGGATGTTGCATTGGTCCTTCTTGCGTTGCCAATTGTCATCCCGCTCATTGCGTTCTGCGCGATCGCATTGTGGATCGAAAGCGGCGTGCCGATTTATCGTCAGAAACGCCTGGGACAGGACGGTCGCGTTTTCAACATGCTGAAACTCCGCACCATGGTGCTGAATGCAGATGCTTTGCTGGAAGCGCATCTGCAGAAAAATCCGGCGCTGCGCCGGGAATGGGATCAATCCCAGAAGATCAAGAAAGACCCGCGGATCACCCGGTTCGGGCGTTTTTTGCGTGCCACGTCGCTCGATGAGCTGCCGCAGCTGTTTAACGTGCTTCTCGGAGATATGAGCTTGGTGGGCGCGCGCCCGATGCTCGTCAATCAGTTGTCGATCTACGGCAAGGCCGATGCCTACTTCGCCTTGCGACCCGGGGTCACTGGTCCATGGCAGGTAGGGGAGCGCAATGAAACCAGCTTTTGCCAACGGGCAGAGATCGACGAACTCTATTGCCGGGATGTGTCTTTGCGGACGGATCTGCGCATTCTGTTCAAGACCGTTTCCGTGATGTTGCGGCGCACGGGCTACTGAGAAGAACGAGAGCGGCGCCTTTGCCAAATGGCACGCCGGGCATATAAGCGTAGATTTCTTACAGGTGCGGCGTGAAAGATTATGTTGACCACAATGGCGTAAACATAGCGTCAGTATTATACTTGGATGAGGGCGGTGACGCACCAATGACGGACCAGGGGTTCAGGAAATTCCGGCGGCGACGGAGCAAGCGCGAAGAGACGCCTGCTCAGGACACCGCGCGGCCTGTTCCACAGAAGGCCGCCGCGCCACAGGACAAAGCGGACGACGTTGCGCCCGTTAAACCGGTGCGTCCGGTCCGCCCAGTGCGCCCTGAGACGTCTGCTGTGCAGTCGAGAGCGCGTCCCGCCGTGCAAGCCACTGACCGCCCCTCCAAAAATAAACCAAAAGCGGGCGAGCCTGCCCAACCTGCGACTGCCGCGCCGCGGCACGCTGAGGCCGGTGCCCGGCGGGACGCCGATACGCTGGACGCACTGCAGGACCGCTCGCGCGGGTTTGCAGAGGCCCGTCCTGATCCGCTGGAATGGACCGTGAAACAGACATCGGAGCCGCAGGACATCGTTCAATCATCAGAACCGGAGCAGAAGCTACCGGCGCATCTGCCCGACCCTTGGCATGTCATGCGGCGCGTCGAGGTCACAGGCCTGAGTGAGCACCGCAGTCGTCTGCCGCTGGTCGATTTCTTTCGACAGTCCCCGACCGCGCGCGCCTTTGACCTGCTCCGCACGCGACTGCTGCATACATTGCGGGCGCAAGGCTGGACACGGGTCGCGATCTGCGGGCCGACGCCTGGATGTGGCGCCAGCTTTACCGCGGCGAACCTCGCTCTCAGCCTGGCGCGTGTGCCGGAGAGCCGCACAGTGCTGATGGATCTCAATATGCGCACCCCCGGAGTTGCCGCTGCTTTGGGACTGGAGCGGGCTGCGCTCTATAACGGCGATATGCTCGGGTTCCTGCGCGGAGAGCTGCGGTTGGACGAGCATTTTGTCGCCGCGTCGAACCGGCTGGCGCTTGGTTTGAGTACGTCAGTCTTTCACAACTCGGCAGAGGTGCTTCATGATTCCCGCTGTGCCGCCACCATAGATGAGGTGATCCGGCGCACGCGCGCGAACGTGGCTTTGTTCGATCTGCCGTCGGTGCTTCACAGTGATGACGTGGCAGCGTTCCTGCCACAAGTCGACGGTGTCCTGTTGGTGTCAGACGGCAGCGAGACGACCGCGCGCCACCTGAAGGCCTGCGAAAAGATGTTGGCCGGCCATACGCAGCTTCTGGGAGTGGTGCTTAACCGCGCCCGGAATGATGAAGAGTTCACCAGCGCCTCCTGATTGGGGGCAGCGGAACAAGGAACGGGAACGGCATGGCTTCGATCTACTCAGTTGCAGATTTTCTGGACCTGCTGCGCCGTCGGCTGCGTCTCATTCTCGCGGTGGCCTTTCTGGGTACCGTTGCCTCCGTTTGGTTCGCGCTGCAGCAACAACCGGTTTATTCCAGTACCGCCGTCATCCAGATTACGCGTCCAACGATTGCAGGGGAATTGGCCCCGTCCACGGTCGAAGGATCTTCGGCGCGGCGCATCCAGCTGATTGAACAGCGTCTGATGGCGCGGGGCACCATCCTGGAGATCGTCGACCAGCTGGACCTATTCGCCGATCAACCGGGCCTGCTGGCGTCAGAAATCGTACCGATGATGCGCAGATCCGTCTCCTTGACCGGTACCGCTGCGGCGCGCGAGGGGGCCTCGGACGATGGGGCGATTTCCGTCCTGTCCATCACGGCAAATATGCCCACCCGCGCGCAAGCTCAGGCGGTGGCACAGGAATTTTCGCAGCGCACCATCGCATTGAGCCGGTCAACGCGCCTGGACCAAGCGCGGGAAACGCTTTCTTTCTTCAACGAAAAGGAAACTGCGCTGATCCGGGATATCTCAGCGCTGGAGGAAGAACTCGCCAATTTTCGCTATGAGAACGAGGTGACGTTGCCCGGGATCATCGAGATGCGCGGCACCGAAATCGCGTCCATAAACGAGAGCCTGCTGGAACTGGCCCGTCAGGAAATCGAGATTCGCAAAGTCGCGGAAGAAGCCGCCGCAACGCAGCGCACCGCCTATGCTGAGCGAATTCGCAAGGACTATGAAACACAGGTCGAAACTCTGAACGCGCAGCGACAGTTGTTGCTGGACCGTCGCGCAGAGATGGAAGCGTCTCTGGAACTGACGCCGGAAGTGGATCGTCAACTGGCGAGCTATGAGCGTCGGCACCAGCAGATGCAGTCGGAGCTTGAAGTGATCACTGCGCGCCGCGCCGAAGCGGAGGTTGGCTTCCGCCTCGAAACGGCCAGCCAGGGAGAGCGCCTGACCGTGCTCGAACCTGCGCCTTTGCCGGATTATGCCGTCGGCGGGGGGCGGAAATCTCTGGCGCTCAAAGGCGGGCTGGTCAGTCTGGTGCTTGGGGTTATCGCGGCCTTCGCGATGGATCTACGACATCCCGTTTTGCGAACCAGTGCGCAGATGAAACGCGAAACTGGCCTGTCGCCCGTGGTTACAATCCCGGTCCTGAAGACCCAGCCCAAAGGGCTGGCGCATCGGCTGCGGGGCATTTGGACTCGCCGCTCCGCCCGTGGTTGACGCGCTCACACCCGTCAGAGCAACCCCAAAGTCGAGCCGATCCCGTCCCAATGATAGGCGATAGCGCTGCCGCAGATCACGCTGCTGATACTCAGGAAAACCAGATCGTGAACCGGGTCTTGTGCGCGGTAGGGGCGCGTCTGGCGCATCAGCATCGGATAGGAGACCACCACCGCGAGCCCCATGGCCGCGATCCCGCCGGCCAGGCCGAATGATGTGACACCTGCCAGAAACAAGGCTGTCTGAACAAAGGCACGGGTGGCGGTGTAGAAAAAGAACCTTTTGGTGTCTCCAGCCGCCAGAGAGGCTCGATCATACGTCAAAACGATGATCGAGGGGGCGAGGCTTGTGGTCAGCATAACGATAACAGGCCCGGCCATTGCATATCGGTCGTCATAGAGCAGATCGACCAGCCAGGGCCCGATCCAGGCCATCGTCCACAACATGCACAGGATACCCCCGGTCAGGGCGTAGCGCAGCTGTCGCTGCTTCTTGCGGTTCTGATCGCTGTGAAGGGCGGGCTTGTCCCGATAGACCGGGATCATCAAGCGCTGGTTGACCTCCTGTCCCATCTGCATCGGGAAACTCGCCAAGAAAAACGCGATGTTATAGATGCCCATCGCCTCAAGCGTCAGGTGTTTGCCAAGGATGGCCCGGTCGCCTTGTGTGGTGAGGAAGAAACAGGCGGTGGAGAGAAAGATCCATTTTCCCATACCGATCAGCTCATGAGTTGCTGCAGGCTCCCAGCGGGGGCGATTGCGCCGGCCGGGAAGCGCGAGATGCGTCAGGGCCAGTTTTGCAGCTTCTTGCAGGACGCTGCCGATCGCCAGTGCCACCACGGATTGCATCCAGATCGCCAGCGTCACCATGCTGAGGATGCCGCAGATCTGCGCGGCCAGATTGATCGCGGTGACGCGGCCGACAAGGAGGTGACGATAGGCTGTTTCCACCCGCGTGGGCGTGAACCCCTGTAAAGCGAGGCTGAAGCCTGCAATGGGCAGGCAGTAGGCGAGTTCTGGTGCGTTGTAGAACGCGGCCACAGGCACTGCGAGAAGGCCGGTCAGCAACCAGAGAAGGCCGCCTCGGCAGATTTGTACGGTCCAGGCGGAATCCAGAAAATCCGGATCGTCCCCGCGCGGGTTTTGGGCAATCGCGTTGGAAATCCCCATGTCGGAGAACAGCGACAGGCCGATAATGATGACGGTGACCAATGCCATCAGGCCGAAGGCTTCGGGAAAGAGGAGGCGTGTCAGCAGCAGGTTGGATGCCAGGCGCAAAACCTGCCCCACGCCAAAGCCGAGGAGTATCCAGGATGTGGATCTTACGACGCGTGCCATCAGGCTCGGGCCGTTCAGGGCAAGTTTCATCATAGTCCACAGCGCGATTGCAAGTTGGCTGCACGCTATGGCCGCGCTGCGGCAAGGTCAATTGCAGGACGGTGTCAACAGGCAGACAATATGGCTGTTGGGCCCGATTGTGGCGGAGGCGTTGAAAGTCTGTGCTGTTGATGCTGGGCAAAACCATGCGCGGTGGCTAGGGTGCGAACCGGACGCCCGACAGGAAGGGAAACGCGTGAAAATCGCATATGTGCTGAATACGTATCCGCAACCCTCACAGAGCTTTATCCGACGTGAAATCCAAGCACTGGAGCGGCGTGGCATTGAAGTGCTGCGCCTGCCGATGCGTCCGTCTGACCAGGGGCTGGTTGACCCGGGCGATCAGGAGGAGAGAACGCGCTGTCAGTATGTCCTGGCGTCGGGGGCGGCGCGTCTGCTGTTGGCCCTTTTGGCATGTGTCGCATGCGCGCCGCGCCGCAGCGGACGCGCTTTGCGGTTGGCGTTGCAAATGGGTGCTGCAAATGGCGCGCGCTTGCGTCATCTGATCTATCTGGTCGAAGCCGCATATGTCGCGCGCCTGACACGGCGGACGCATTGCGATCACCTGCATGCGCATTTCGGCACCAACGCCACCACCGTTGCGCTGCTGGCGGCGCAGCTGGGCGGGATGGGCTATAGTTTCACCACACATGGGCCAGAAGAATTTGATGCCCCGCTTAGTTTGTCTCTGGGGGAAAAAGTGGACCGCGCGCGCTTTGCCGTGGCGATTTCCAGCTTTGGTCGCAGTCAGCTCAGCCGCTGGGCCTCGTTCGGGGCATGGGACCGGATCAAGGTTGTGCACTGCGGTATTGAGCCGGAACGGTTTCCGGAACCCAAGCCGATGCCCAAGGGCCACCTGCGCCTCGTCGCGATCGGTCGGTTCGTGGAGCAGAAGGGGCAGATGGTACTGATCCGTGCCTTGGCGGATGCCGTGCGGGACGTTCCGGGCATCCATCTGACGCTTGTTGGGGATGGGGAGATGCGCGCTGATTTGGAGGCAGCCATAGCGGATCTTGGGCTCGCGCAGCATGTGACGCTTACCGGCTGGTTGTCCGAGGCCGGCGTGCGTGATGAACTGGCAGGCGCGCATGCGCTGGTCATGCCATCCTTCGCCGAAGGACTGCCGATGGTGGTCATGGAAGCGATGGCCGCCGGGCGTCCGGTTCTGGCTACCTATGTCGCAGGCACGCCCGAATTGGTTCTGCAGGGAGAGACCGGCTGGATGGTGCCTGCGGGTGACAGCCACGCCTTGGCAGATGCGATGGTGCGGTTGGCATCCGTGCCACATGACAAACTGACCGACATGGGAAAGATCGCGCGCGAGCGGGTCTTTGATCGACATGATATCGATTGCGAGGCCGAGAAGCTGGCAGAACATTTCGACCAGGCCATAAAGGGTCAGGCGACCTGACCCGAGCGGTGTCAGCGTCCCCGTGCCCAAGCGTCCTTGGTTGCAAACAGGCGGGTTCTGACGGCGAGAGATACCGCGGCATAGACGATGAAACCGATCGGGTGGCGTAAGATGATCCCAAGGAGCTGTGCCTTGGACAGCGGACGCGGGTCATCGTTTGGCAACAGCTCGGGGAAGCGCTGCGCGATTTCCGCAACCCCGTGATCCTGTCGGCGGCGCACGCGGACAAGGTTGCGAAAGCCCTCGACCATGGGCCAATGATATCGTCCGGGCAGCCGAATGCGTTCGTTCGGGGTGAAATTCAGCCGGGCAAAGGTATCGTCGGAGATAATGTCAGGCCAGCTTTTCCAACGTGTCCGCCCCGCCGATGTCATCGCGAAAAGACCGAAGCCGGGCGCGCCGGTCGTTACAAAGGGCAATTGCGTCCAGACGGCTGCATAGGCGCGGGTTATCGGACTTTTGGCACGTTTCACACAGGGGCTGCCACTGGCATAGCGGGGGGCATCGCTGGCAAGTGCCGTCGCGATCTGCGCCAGCATCCCCGGCTCAACCTGCACGTCCGCGTCGAGATATACGCGCACCTGGCCACGCGCTTTCGCATCCCCTTCGGTCAGCGCGGCGAGCTTGCCGCCTTCGGCGCGCTCCAGCACCAACAGGCTCCACCCCCGTGGGGGCACCATGCTGCGGGCGATTTCAGCAGTCTGGTCCGTGCAGCCATTGGCCAGAACCAGAACCTCGACCTGATGGTCTGGCGGCATGGCGGAAGAGGCATAGAGCGCGGCAAGACAATCTGCGATATAGGCCGCCTCGTTATGGGCAGGAATCAGCACCGAGACGATGCGGTTCTGCGGGGATGTCACCGGGCGGCCTCCAGCATGTCCCAACGCGGATTGTCGTCCGAAAGCGTGCGCAAGGCACCCCAGCTTCCCCACCGACCAGCCACCGACACATCGGAATAGGCGCCAAACAACTGGCCACCTAGATCTGGCCAGGCATTCAGCAGCAGTCGGTAGAGGTCCGCCATTTCAGCCGTATAGTTCAAATGGGTGAAAAAGCCGGTCAACGCGTCGTCATCGACCAACGGGCCGTGGCCGACGACATGGCTGCCGCCCTCGTACATGATCAGATCAAGACTGTGCTTTTGAGCAACCTCCGCATGATAAGGCAGAACGCGGGTCAGAAGATCGTTCAGTGTCCCTTCGGGATCGCCTGCATTCAGCCCGTCTTGCAGCTCCACCGCAGCTTGCGCGACCGCGACGTCATAGCGGTGCTCGGAAACATAAGCCTCTGCTGCGGCTCCGCGCAGACCTTTCTCGGCGGCTGCGCTGCGGGCGCGCTCCAGACTATCGGCAATCCAGGCACGGACCATGGGGGCGCGCTCCTGCGTGCCGAGGGACGCCCCGAAGTAGCCGGTGATCGCATAGGCATCAAAACTGCGATAGGGCGGTTGTCGCGTGCCATCCGCTGCCGTCCAGAGAGGCGCGGTCAGGACTTGCTCCTCAAGTCCGAGCCAGCCTGTCTGAGATGAAATGACCCGAACCAGCCGGTTGGACAGATCCGCCTGTTCCTGCCCTTCGGAGAAGACGTCAGTCCAGATCCCGGCAACCTCTGCCGCGCGGCCCCCGTAGTATTGCAACCAAAGCCCATCGCTTCCCCAGGTCGCGCGCGCTTGTTTGTCGGCCCAATGCGCCTGTTGGAACTGCCAGTTCCAGACCTCGTTCGAGTACTCGACATAGGCTTTCAGATCGTCGTCGAGCCCGTCGCGAACCAGCGTGGCGAAATTGCGCACATAGGTGTCGTCTGCCATGTGGGGCAGGGTGAACCACGGGTCGGCACCGATCCGGTTTGCCAATGTCACCAGCACTTCGGCAGGCACACCGTTTGGTGTCCAGGTGTAGTCGGCAAAGCGCGGGCGATCCTCCCAGCCGACCTGTTTCGAGTTGTTGGTCTCCATCCAATCCATGAAGCGCAGGGAGGCAAAGCCCTCGATCCTGTCCAGCCAATCCGGATTAAACAGCGCCCCGCGTTCGAATGCCTGCAGGTCGGATTCACGCACCACCGTGATATTTCGCACATAATCGCCGGTTTCTTCGCGATCACTGCGTTGGATACGGATATCGACCGCGCCCTGGCCAGGGGTGAAATCAAAGGAAACCTCGTTCTTGCCATAGCGCACGTTGGTGGCCCGGCCTCCGGCCTCGACGATACCCTGTCCGTCAAACTGCAGGACGTAGCGTCCCGCAAGGCTGGTTGCGGTCTCCGGCAGGTCGTTCAATAGCACGGTTCCGATCGAGCCCAGTTCCGGTGGAATGGCCAGCGGCCAGCCGTCGGGGTCCAGATATCCGGCAGCTCTCAACTCTTCCTCGGTAACGCCCCCCCAGCGGCCCGGTAGATGTCCGATCCAGGCGCGGGCGGTCTTGAAGTGATCGATAAACGGCGCCTGAGGGCTCCAGTCCCGCACGGCGGCGAGGTTCATCGCGACAGGTTGCCGACGTACCTCAGGTTGCAGATCCGGTTTCGGTGCAAAGGATACATCGGCATTGAGGGCCGCAATGGGCGGGTCTGCGGGTAAATCGAGGGGATCTGGCGGCAGGCTTGTACGCTCCGAGGAGCCAGTGGCGGCACGGGCCGCAATTTCCTGCAGGCGCTGGGCAAGCTCGGGCGAGGGCGTGGAGTAGGGGGTGCCCCATTCGGTTTTCAACACGCGCGGCAATCCTTCGGGGGAGCTGCCCGTCAGAACGGCGTATTGCACAAGCGCGAGATAGTAAAACCCGATGTCATCTGGGTGGATATCGTCCGAAAAGATATCGCGGATGTTGCGCAGGCCGGGAACGGTTCCGGCCTTGATCGCATCATCCAGGCGCCCCAGCGCCTGTCCGGTCGGCAGCAGGCGGATGTCACCACCGGTCGTTGCCTTCACCTTGTCAACGATTGACTGCCAGTGCTGCAGATCGTTGTCGAGCCGGTCACGCCACGCAACCTCGCCGCCATCGTCGAAGGGGACGTCTTCGCCGGTGCCGCTCAGCAGGCTATGCCAGCCCTCTTGAACATATAGAGTGACGTTTGGGTTGGTGGACGCGGCAAGCGTGTAGAAATTCTCCACTGCGCCCTTGGGGTCGCTCCAGCGCAGATGGTTTGCCAGTGGGACAGCTTCTGTGACGATGACAACATCAGCCGGGCGCTCGGCCAGACGGGTGCGGGCGTTGATGCCTTGCGCTTTGTCAGCGTGTTCCCAGTTGTAGCGCAGCGGCGCACCATTGATGACCTGATATTCGACAACGGGCTGGTTGTTCTGACCAGTCGCCAGAAGCTGTTGCACCATGCGAGGGTTTTCCGGACCGATCAGGGAGTGTCCGATCATGACGACAGCGCTGATAAGGTCCGCAGTGCTCATTGTGTCTCCGATATGGCGAAAGAGGATGCGGCCTGAACCCCGGTCCGGGGCAGGCGGGTGACCACGCCCCAGACAATGGCTTGCAGCTGTCGCGCGCCCTCCGCGTCCAGCGCGGTGAAGGAGCTGCCGTCTGCCAATGTGACCTCATGCGGCACCCCTTCGGGTGACTGGTGGTAGAGCACCGCATAATGTGTAAGCGCCACGACGTATGCGCCAAGCGGGCTGAGGTGGATCTGGTCCAGGGAGCCATCGGGTAAACGGTCAAACAGATCGTCGCGGCTGTCTAGACCGGGGATCTCTCCCGCCTCGGCCGCGCGTGTGACGGCAGCGAGCGCCTGCCCGCCAGGGATCAAGTACAAGGGGCGCGGGGGCGCGGATTTGCGATCCTTGGCCAACAGACGACCCAGCCAGAGGTCTTGCAGGTCACTGTCGATCCGCGTCAGCCACCCGTCCGGGTCGTCCAACCGATGCCAGGTTTCGTAGATATAAAGCCGTGTGTCCGGATTGCCGCGCCGCGCAAGCTGGGCCCAGCGGTGCAGGTATTCGGCAGCATCAAAATACTTGAGCGCATCGCGCAGTTCGACCATCTCGGTGAAGATGACCGCATCATAATCACCCGCTTGCAACGCGTCTTTTGGGTCGCGCCAAACCGGCGGGGCATTGACCATGTCAAAGTCGAGAATTGGTTCGCTGTCTTCCCAATGCGCCCTGAGGGACGTGCCGGAGCCGCGTTGGACGTTAAAGCGATGCTCAACGCCGGAGAGCTGTGCCAGCATGACCGGCATATCCGCCCCCACCAGCGAATGCCCCAGATGGTAGACCCGCATGGCCCCATCTGGCGGAGCAAGCGCGGGCACGTCGTTCAAGGTGCTCTGGCCTGGCCCCAATAACCAGACGCCAACAGCGCCAATTGGTACCAATGCGCCGAGCGCGATAAGGCCACGTCGGGGCAGGTTCAGCAGGCGACGGATCATGTGCAGGGCTCGTTGTTCAGGATCTCGACCGCAGTGATGATTACCCCGCTCCCGATGGCAAATCGACCCTGAAGATGGTCTCCGACACGAAAAGGTGGTTGTGGGGCGGTAAATCTTGCGGTGAAGGACTGTTCTGCCAGGTTGAAGTGCAGCTCCAACCCATCAAAGCCGAAGTAACACGTCGAGAGTGCGTATTGCGCCTTGTATGCGGCTTCCTTGGCGGAGAAGAGAAGCTTGCCAGCTTGTCCCGGGTCGGCTTGCGCGGTTATCCAATCGCGTTCTGCGCGGCTGGCAATGCTTGGCCACAGATCCCGCGAAAGCGGTGTGTCCTCTTCCACGTCTATGCCGATGCCGGGGTGCGTGGCGCGTCGGGCCACTGCCGCCAGAGCGCAGCTGCGACAATGGGTAATGGTGCCGCTGAGGTCGTCGGGCCAAATGGGCGCGCGTTTTGGGCCGATGCGGATGGGCACCGGTGTTCGGTTCAACGCGCGCATCGCCTGATGTGCGGCGGCGCGACCGGCAGCAAACTCGCGGCGGCGCTTGTCCACTGCGTTCTGCGACAGGCCAGCAGTCTCTTCTGGAAACGGCTCAGGAGGTGTGCCGAGCGGATCTTGTGCGGCAATGGCGACCTGATCGGACAGCAGCGGACGCAGCAGCTGCAACCGGACATCTGTCAGGTCAGGGAGGGCGGATGCCTCAGGGTTCATCCGGTCCGCCCCCTGCGATTGGCCCGCATGGCGCGTCGTTTGGACATTGTCTCTGCCCGCTCGGCGGGAGGCGTTGACGGCTCAGTCCGTTCAGCCTGCGAGGATGTGCCACCGTTTGCAAGCTGCTCGATATGGCCAGCCAACCCGTCCAGTGTCGGGAAGCGGAAGATATCGGTGATCGACAGGCGGTCGACCTTGAGTGCGCTGCGGATGTCACGATGGGCCTGCACTGCCAGCAGCGAATGTCCGCCAAGAGCAAAGAAGTTGTCGCCCTGCTGCACGCCCGGCACCCCAAGGAGCTGTTGCCAGATCTCGGCGATCTGCATTTCGGTGGTGGATCGGGGCATTGTGGTAGCTGCCGCGGTGGGCGAGACGCCCCGCGCAGGCTGCGGGTCGGGCAGGGCCTTGCGGTCGATCTTCTTGTTCGGGGTCAGCGGGAAGGTATCCAGCGTCATGATATGCGCGGGCACCATGACCTCGGAGAGCTGTCGGGACAGCTGCGCCTTGGCCGCTTGTTCTGACACCGGCGTCGACACGGTGACATAGCCCACCAGCCGCTCGTCCGCGCCGATCCGGCGCGGGATCACCACCGCGGCAGTGACGCCTTCGAGTGCGGCCAGAGCAGCCTCGATCTCGCCCAGTTCGATGCGCTGGCCGCGGATCTTGACCTGATGGTCGGTGCGTCCCAGGAACTCCAGCTTGCCGGCTGCGTTCCACCGCACCAGATCGCCGGTGCGATACATCTGCGCGCCCGGGCGGAAGGGATCGAGCGGGAACCGCTCCGCCGTGAGGTCAGCGCGTTGCCAATAGCCGGCGGTGACGCCTGCGCCGCCGATGCACAGCTCGCCTGCGGCACCGACGGGGACGGGCTGATCTGCGGCATCCAACACATAGACAGAGGTATTGGCGACCGGGGTGCCGATGGGGGCCACTCCCGCCGGCGTGGCCTCCAGTGTTTCTACGGTGGACCAGATCGTGGTCTCGGTCGGGCCATACATGTTGTGCAGCGTGGCGCGGGTCTGGCTGCGCAGTGCGGCGACCAGATCGCCGGGCAGCGCCTCGCCACCGACCAGCATATGTTGCAGGCGGCCAAGCACCGGGGCGGCATCCGGATCGCTGGCGATCATGCGGGCCATCGAGGGCGTGCACTGCATATGTGTGACCCCGTGGCGCAGGATTTGCGCCGCCAACGATATGTCATCCGCCGCCAAGGCCTGCACGCGGTTGGCGCGGCGCAGGACCTCAGCCAGCGGCTTCAGCCCTTCCAGCACCACATTGGGCGCGATGCCGTAATCGATCAGGCAGGCGACCTCGCTAACGCCGATGCGCTTGAGATCCTCCACCCGCCCCACCGCGTCCTCGACCGTGCCAAACAGGCCGGAGTCCTCAAAGTAGCGGTCAAAGGCAAAGTCGAGGATCGCCTCCAACTCTTCGGGGCTGAGACTGCCCAGATCCATCTCGAAGGGATTGTCGACACCTTTGGGTTTCTTGAACGCTGGAAAAGCCCAGGCGTATTGCTTGATCAGCCCGGCAGCCGAGCGCAGGTAGTCCTTCATCGGCTCGCGCGCCACCTCGCGTGCGGCCTCGCGCGTCTCGGCGAGATAGGTGTGCAGCATCAACGTGACGGTGAATTCCGAAGGGTCATGCCCGGCCTCGCGCAGCGCCTGATGATAGAGCGCGATCTTGTCGCCGACCTCGTCGATGCTCTGGCCCAGCAGGTGGGTCAGCACATTGGCGCCCACGCGGCCCGCTTCGCGCCAGGTCTCCGGGTTGCCAGCCGTCGTGACCCAGACGGCCAGTTCATCGGAGACAGGGCGCGGCTGGGTGATCACGCTGTGGGTGCCACCGTCCTGCCGCGGAAAGGAGACCTCCTCGCCGCGCCACAGCTTGCGGACGGTTTCCAGTGCCTCGAACAGGGCGGGCTTGTTGGCGGGTGGCGTGTTCTCGGGCCGCAGGATGAAATCATCCGGTTGCCAGCCGGAGGCAAAGCCGATGCCTGCGCGGCCAGCAGTGAGGTTGTCGATCACCGCCCATTCCTCGGCAATGCGGGCGGGGTGATGCAGGGGGGCCACGCAGGACCCGGCACGCACCCCGATGTTGCGGGTGACCGCCGCCACGGCAGCGCCGGTTACCGACGGGTTTGGATAGGGGCCGCCGAAGGCATGGAAATGTCGCTCCGGTGTCCAGACCGCGTTGAACCCATGCGCATCGGCGAATTTTGCCCCCTCAAGCAGGAGTTCGTATTTTTTCTCGCCCGCGCCGTCGTCATTGCCCCAGTAATAGAGGTTGAAGTCCATCTTGCGGTCGCTGAGCGTGATGGGGCCGTTCGAAAGCTGCAGGCGGCTTTCGTCGCTCGACAGTACCAGCTTGAAGCCGCGTGCCAGGGTCCAGAAAAGCTCCAGCACCGAGATGTCGAAGGACAGGCTGGTGACCGCAAGCCAGGCGTCGCCTTCCTTGTGAGGAATGCGCGCATCCATCGCGGTGAAGAAGTTCGCAACGTTGCGATGGCGCACCATCACGCCCTTGGGCAGGCCGGTGGAGCCGGAAGTGTAGATCAGATAGGCCAGATCCTCTGCCGTGGCGCTGTTCGTGATCTCGCTCGTCCCGCCCGAGAGGTCGAGCGTGTCCAGACGCAGGGGCAGGGCGGTGCTGTCGGGTAGATCCGGCGCAAGGTCCGACAGGGTGACAACCACCGAAGCCTGACTGTCGGTGATGTAATGCGCGATGCGATCCGCCGGGTAGGCCGGGTCCAGCGGCACATAGGCACCGCCTGCCTTCAGAATCCCGAGCGTGGCAATCACCAGATCCATCGAGCGGCGCAGATAGACACCGACATGGCAGCCGGGGGCGACGCCCTGTGCCTGCAGATGCCGGGCCAAGGCGGTGGCGCGTTGGTTCAGCTCTGCGTAGGTCAGCTGCTGGTCCTCAAAGACCAGGGCAATTGCATCCGGTGTGCGGGCGACTTGCGCCTCGAAGGCGGCGTGAATTGTCTGCTCGCTTGAGGGGGCGGCCTCGGTGGCGTTCCACTCCTCCAGCATTTGTTTGCGTTCGGCGTCGGGCAGCAGAGGGAGTGCGGACAGCGGCGCATCTGACCGGTTTTCGAGGTTGTTGAGCAGGCATTCAAGACGGGCCGCAAGCCGCGAGATCGCCTGCTGTGACAGGTGTTGGGACTGTAGGCGCAGGCTGCCACCGGACTGGATCAGTGCCAGTTTGGTCTCTGCGGGCGGCGTCTGCGTGCCCAGACAAAGCGCCACGGTGGGCGGCGCCTGCACTGCGATTTCCGGCGCGCGGGCCATGATATCCTCGGCAAAACCACCCTGACGCTCAGCGCGGTCGATCACCGTCGCCATGCGCAATTGAACCGCAGCGAAACCCTCGTCCAGATGCGCCGTCATCGGTACCCAATCGGCAATCAGCCCCGGACGCGCGGCAGACTCCAGGTTGGGCAGGCTCAGCGCGATGGAGCCAGACGCCTCGCCGGTGCTGCGCAGGAGCCATGCAAGGGTTGAAGCCGCCAGCGCCTCCGGAGTGCAGCTTGCGGGCAATTCGACCTCTGCCAAGACCTCTTCGGCGGCGTCGGCCGCGCCAAGGGGCAGGGGAAGCGTCTGCATGTCGGCCAAGGTACGACGCCAGAAGGCTTCCGGTTTCTGGGTTGCAAGAAGATCCTGTTCGAGCGTTTCGATCTCTGCCGGAGAAAGCAGCGGCAGCCTGTTACCCTGTTGCACCAAAGCGGTGGGACGCAGAGGCGCGCCTGCCGGTGATGTCAGCTGTGACAGACAGATGGCACCATCCGCACAGGCCAAGGTGATGTCGGTGTCCGACACCGCCAAAACCTGACCGGGCGTGCCTTCGCCTGCAGCTGCCTGAGCTTGCCCGACCAGCACGACGCGATCCCCGCATCGGACCTTGGCCGAGGTTAGCGGGTTCCAGTAGCCGCCCATGTCCAGCCCGCGCACCACGCGCAGCAATTGTGCCACCGGGCGGTCGCATTGCAGAAAGCCGGCGGCTCTGGGGCGATCCGCACGGGCATGATAGCGCCGTTGGCTCAGATCCTGTGGCTGGCGGCGCAGGTCGTCGCTTTCCAGCTGGTCCAGCACTTCGGCAAAACTGTCGAGTGCGGCGCCATAACATTTGGAATTCAGGCTGAAGGCAGTCTCGTCCTCTGCCACCGCAAACCGGCGCTGGGCAAGGATGTCCCCTTCGTCGACACCGCCCTCGATCAGATGCCAGGTGATGCCATGTTCGGTCGCGCCGTCGAGGATAGCCCAGTTTGGGGTATTGAGGCCGGCCCGTTCCGGCAGTGGGCCATCGTGGAAATTGACCGCGCCTTTCGTGGCCTTGGCGATCACCGCATCTGACAATAGCCGCAGGTTGGCGATCGACAAGAGCCAGTCGAAGGGGCCCTCGATATCCGTGACGGCATCATAGCAGTTGAGACCGTGCGAGGACGCCCAATCCCGGATGTCAGTATTGTCACTCAGGACGCCACGGATGTCGTGCCCGCGCGCCAGAAGGGCCTCGCAGCAGCCGATCAAAAGGGATTCATTGCCAATGACGACGGTGGAAAATGGCTTCACTTGTGATCCTCCAGCAACGGGGCGTGAACGGGGTCGGTATCAAAGGGTTTGGCCGGGCGTGGGCCGGGCAGGGGCCGCAGCATCCGCGTCAGATGATGACGCAAAAGGTCGCCGTAGAAATGCGGCGCATCGGCGCGCGGCTTGCCAGAGGTCAGGCGGCGCAACCCGTAAACGCCCCCACCGAGAAGACGGGCCAGCGTTGCTCCCATCGCATAGACGGCGCCACGGGTCTGGGTGAAATAATGCAGGCGCGAGTTGAGCCAGAATCCTGGTGTACGGGGCCAGGTCTTCATGCCGGTGGAGGCCGAGCCGACATGCGCCACGGTGCTTTGCGGCACGTAGTGGGTGCGCCATCCAGCGCGGGCTGCACGGTGGCACAGCTCGGTCTCTTCGAAATAGAGAAAGAACGTCTCGTCAAAGCCACCGACAGCCTCGATCACCTTGCGGCGGATCATCAAGCTGGCGCCGGCGGTCCAATCCACCTGACGCGGCTGGTCCGGGATCTCCAGCGGCACGATAGCATGCTGCAACAGGCGCGAAATCACGCCGGTGCGGGCCGCGCCCTCGAATTCGCTGGCGATGGTGGGAAAGCGGAACAGGGTGCAATGGGGCGTGTCGTCTTCGCCATGCACATAGGATCCGGCCAGTCCAGCACCGGGGTGATCCTGCAAGAAGTCCCGCAGGGTGCGAATGCAATCGGTTTCGGGAAAGGCGTCGGAGTTCAGAAGATAGTAGAAATCCGGCACCGACCCATCCGTCAGCCGTGCCTGAAAGCCGATGTTCATGCCGGCGCCAAAGCCGCCATTGACCGGCGAGGCCTCGATCCTCAACCGGCCGCTGTCCAGCCAGCCCCGGGTTTCCGCCCCGGCCTGCAACGCCTCGAAAGATCCATCACCGGAACCATTGTCGATGATCAGCACCTCGCCCGGCAGATCCTCCATCTCCGCCAGCGCGGCAGCGGCGGAGCGCAGGGTCATGGCCGGGGTGCGGAAATTCAGGATGATGGTCAGGACGGTCTGTGCGCGCATCTCTATTCTGCCGCCTTTGCTGTGACTGGCTGGCGGGCCGTCTTTGCAAGCTGATCGCGGATTGCCTTGCCCAGCACGCTGACATTTGGCGCCAGCACCATGCCGTCGTGATCGCCGGGCACCTCATGGACCTCAATCGCCGGGGCGTGGCGGGTCCAGTCATTGTCGGGGTAGACATATTCGCGATCGCGGCTGACCCATTGGCGCCCCGAGACTTGCCAATGACGGTCGAGCACCGGACGATAAAGCGTCACCGGCCCGGCCCAGGGCTGCACCTCATAAGCGGCAACAGCACGAAGGAAACCCAGCTCGATCTTGCGATTGTTGAAGCCCGCCGCCGTGCCGGTCTCCGCCGGGCGGTCCTGACGTTTGCGGATCTCCCAGGCGATGCGGTTGCGCAGCCATTCGCCCATGAAGCCGGGTCCTTTTGCGCGGAGTTCGGCAAGCTTGATCAGCGCCTTGTCCAGTGGCTTGAGAGCAGGGCGCACGGGCAACGGCGTATCCAGCAGCACCAGCGCGTCCACCGCTTCACCTGCGGCCTTGAGCTGTTGCGCGATCTCATAGGCGGTGATGCCGCCACCGGAGAAGCCGCCGACCAGATAAGGGCCTTCGGGCTGTACCTGCCTCATCTCCGCGATGTAGGCACGGGCGGCGTCTTCAATGCGCTCATGCGGCTCGTCACTGCCGATCAGACCACGCGCCTGCAGGCCGTAGACGGGGCGATCCTCGCCGAGGATCTGCGCCAGATGCCGCAGGTTCAGCACGTTGCCGAACATGCCTGCAACAATGAACATCGGCGCGGCCTGTGGATCCTTGCCCGGTGCGAGACGCACAAGATGCGTGAAGCTTTGCGGGGAGTCCGTCTCTGCCGCGTTGGTGGGCTGTTCCGCAGCAGGGCCGGTTTCCGCCTCGATCCGGACCGCAAGTGCGGCCACGGTGGGGGCATCGAACAGCACCGACATCGGGAATTCGACGCCAAAGCTGCGCTTGATCTGGGCAAACAACCGCACTGCGATCAGGGAATGGCCGCCGAGGTCGAAGAAACTGTCCTCGACCCCCACTTGCGCCAGTCCCAGCAGGTTGGCAAACTGTGCGGCAAGCGCCTCTTCGGTGGGGGTGCGCGGCGCGATATAGTCTGTGTCGAGGTCGGGACGGTCAAAACTCTGCCCGTCTGCTTCGGGCGCGGTTAGGCCGCTTGCCGCTGCCTGCTGACGCAAAGCCACGAGATCGAGCGAGGAGATCACCACCTGCGACAGGCCACTGGCGAGCGCGCGCTCCAAGGCGGGGCCACCTTCTTCGGCACGGATGCCGTTGTCGAGATTGGCCAGCAGGCGGCGCTCGTCCGGCGACAGGGGCTGCGTCTGCGGCTCCGCAGTCAGGCCGAGTGCGGTGGCTGTGGTGTCGGTGCGGACGGGCAAAAGGTTGAAGCCGCCGCTCAGCTGCTGCATGCGGAAATGTGTGATCTCCACGAGCACTTTGCCGCCTGGATCGCACAGGGTGATGTCGAACAGGACAGAACTGCGATCCCCTTTGCCATCTGCCAGACGCACATGGCTGAAGATTTCTTGCGTCAGCGGGGCCAGCACCCGGATGGCGCCATAGGACACCGGCACCCAGAGTGTGCTTGGCTCATAGCCCGGCGCCAGCTCGATGGCCCAGCCAGTGGCCAGATCCAGCAGCCCGGGATGCAACAGCGTGCCATCCCCGGTGGCGATTTCGGGCAGCTCAAGCCGCGCCAGCCCCTCGTCCCGGCCCAGAGCCATCGACTGCAAGACATGCCAGCGCCGACCAAAGCGCAGGTTGGCCTCCTGCGGCGAGCGCAGCCGGGTGCCATCCCGAGGCGCCTCCTGAGGCGTGCAGCGCGCAGAAATCGCGTCGAGGGGCACCAGCCCGCTGACATGCGACGGCTCCAGCGTCACCACCTGCGCCTGGGCGGTGCGGGCAAAGCCATCGTCTGTGGCGCCGTGGATCTGAACCTCATAGCCGTCGGCGCTCGGCGTCAAATGCATCACCGCCTCGCGCGGGCTGTCATTGTCCACCACGAAAGGCTGCAAGAAGTAGAGGTCGCGGATCTCGAACGGGGCGGTGGTGCCAAGCTGGTCCAGCCCCTCGGCGATCAGTTCGATATTGCCGGTGCCGGGAATCAGCGCGGTGCCATCATGGGTGCGGTGGTCGTCCAGCAGCCAGTCGCGGCGCGCGTCAAAGCGGCTGCGGAACACCGGCGCGCCGCTGCGATCAAACCCCTGCGTCTGCCAGAGCGCGGCGGCGCAGGGCAGCGGCTCCGACGGGGCAGCGCTGTCGCGCCGGGCGGCCATTGCCTCTGCCGCCATGCCGGTATCGGCCCAGATGCCCCAGTCGATGGCGACCACGCGGGTCTGCCCGCCTCTGCGCGACTTGGCCCAGGCGTTGAGGTATTCGTTGGCGGCGATGTAATCCACCTGGCCCGCAGGCCGCGTCACGGTGGAGGAGGAGGAGAATAGCGCCATCACCTCCAGCGTGCCATCGGGGAACACCTGATCCAGCACCCGCAGGCCACTGACCTTGGGGGCCAGCACGTCCGAGATCTGGCTGTCGGCCTTGGCCAACAATGGAGCATCGGCAATGCGGCCGGCGCCGTGGAACAGGCCAGTGACGGGACCAAAGGCGGCGCGGGCGGCCTCGGCAGCCGCGCGCATGTCCTGCAGGTTGCAGACATCACCGGCCAGGACTAGAACCTCGCCGCGTCCCGTCGCCTCAAGGTCCTGCACCGCGCGGATGCGGCTGGCGATCCGCTTGGTAGGGCTGTGACGGCGCAGGTAGCTGTCCCATTCGGCGCGGGGCGGCAGGGCCTCGCGCGACAGCAGCGTGATGCGGGCATCGTAATTGTGCATGAGATGTTTGGCGACAGTCAGCCCGATGCCACCGTAGCCGCCGGTGATCAGGTAGTGGCCGCCATTGCGCAGCGGCACATCCTCGGCCTGCGGCGTGGCGAGCGGCACCGGGCGGTAGTCCAGTTCCATGCGTTTCGCGCCACGCCATGCGGCGGAGTGGTTGCTTGGCTCTGCCAGCAGTTCTTCGAGCAAGCGCGGGGTGAGCACCTCGGACTTGGCTCCGGACAAGAGCGCCGCAATCCCTTTCGGGGCTGCTGGCAGTTCGATGTCGCAGGTGGCGACGGTCACGTCCGGCACCTCGCGCGGGATCACCCCGGCGGGACCGGAAATCATCGCCTTTTCCGGATTGGGCAGGGGCTCGTCGCGCAGCTGCACAGCGCCGGTGGTCAAAACGCTGAGATGCACTGGATGCGGTAGTTCCGCCTGCGCCAGTGCCTGACCGAGGGCGGTCAGCGACATCAGCCCCATCTCTATATTGCGATCAAAGAAGGAGGAGCCGGGACGGAAGTCCTCGGCATCGGTGACCAACCAGAAATGCGCAATCCGCTGTGGCAACAGATCGGCCTCCGCCAGATCCGTCAGCAGGGCCTCGGTGCCAAACCGCCCCTCTTCGGGCGCCAGCTGATAGAGGTCGGGTGCCAACTGCGCGTAGGTGTCACCAGCACGGACGCGCGACACTCGGTGACCGGCGGCACTGAGCGCCTCGGCGCAGGCGGCGGCCTGTCCGGTGGTGTCCTCGAAGATCAGCCAAGTCTGCGGCGCAAGGCTCAGCTCGCGCGTCACATCCAGCGCGCAGTCAGCCAAGCGCGGCCGCCAGACCGGGCGATATCCCCAATCGCGCAGGTCATCATGGCGCGTGGGCAGGGCGATCTCGGGCGCTTGCACCGATTTGCCCGGTTCGATGAAATAGCGACTACGCTGGAACGCATAGGTGGGCAGGCTGAGGCGGTTGCGGCGGGCATCGCCCCAGACCTGCGGCCAGTCGGCTTCCACGCCACAGGCCCAGAGCCGACCGATCACGCCAAAGAAATAGGCGTCATCCGCGACGTCCTGCTCCGGGTGTCGCAGCGAGCTGAGAACCTGACCGGCGGCAATCTGCGGCGCCATTTGTGCCAATGCGCTCAGGGCCTTGCCCGGACCGACCTCCAGGTAGACGCGGTTCTTCGTGGCGGCGAGCGTGTCGATGCAATCGGCAAAGCGCACGGTGTTGCGCAGCTGTTCTACCCAATAGTCGGCGCTGGTCGCCTGTTCTGCAGTCAGCGGCAGGCCGGTCCGGTTGGACATCACCGGGAGGTTTGGCGCCTGTAGGTCCAGACGGCGCAGGAAGTCGCCATAGGCCGCGAGGATCGGCTCCAGCATGCGGCTGTGGGCGGCGATGTCGATGGGGATGCGCTGGAATTCCACATCGCGTGCGCGCAGGGTTTCGGCCAGCGCGTCGAGGCGGTCATTGGGGCCGGATACTGCGGTCAGCTCTGGCGCATTGACGCTGGCGATGTCCAGATCGGTGCCGACCAACGCCTCGACCTCGGCCAGCGGCAGCGAGATTGACAGCATGCCGCCGGGTTGCACCGTGTCGAACAGCCGTCCGCGCAGCTGCACCAGATCTATGCACTCCTCAAAGCGCATCACGCCAGCAAGGCAGGCGGCGGTGTTTTCGCCCATGGAATGGCCGACCATGGCAGCAGGCTTGACGCCCCAGCTCATCCAGAGCTGCGCCAGCGCGTATTCCACGATCATGATCAGCGGCAGTTGCACCGAGGGTTTCAGCAGTGCGGCATCGGCGGCGGCGTCTTCGCCCGGTTCCGGTAGCCACAGCGCGCGCAGGTCGAAATCGAGGCTCTTTTCCAGATGGTCGAGGCCTTGGTCCATCCAGTCGGCAAAGACCGGCTCGGTTTCATAGAGGTCGCGCGCCATGCCGGCATATTGCGCGCCGCCACCGGGGAACATGAAGACCACCTCTGGGTTCGGCCCAAGGTGGTCGTGGGTGAAGACCTGACGCGGGTTTGCAGCTTCCAGCAGGTCGGCGGCCTCGGTCGCGGTCTCGGCCACCACCACGCGCCGCTTGGCAAAACCGCGGCGGCCTTCCTTCAGCGTATAGGCCACATCGGCCAGCTCCACCTCCGGGTTGGCGCGCAGATAGGCCACGAGATTCTGCGTGTTCGCCTCCAGCGCCGATTTGGACTGACCGGAGAGGCACAGCACCTGGAACGGGAAGTCGCTCTCCTCGGAGGCGGCGCGCAGGGGGGCCTCTTCCAGAATGACATGGGCGTTGGTGCCGCCGACCCCAAGGGCGTTAATCGCGGCCCGGCGCGGTCCCTTGTGTGAGACCCAAGGGGACAGTTGGTCGTTCACCCTGAAGGGCGAAGTTGCGAAATCTATGGTCGGGTTCGGCTTCTCATACCCCAGCGACGGCGGCAGGGATTTGCGGTCCAGCGACAGGGCGGTTTTGACAAAACCCGCCACCCCGGCCGCGGTGTCGAGGTGACCTATGTTGGTCTTGACCGAGCCGATGCGGCAATAACCGGTGGCGTCGGTGCCATCGCGGTAGGCCTCGGTCAGCGCGGCGACCTCGATCGGGTCGCCGATATAGGTGCCGGTGCCGTGGCATTCCACATAGTCGATGGTCTCCGGGTTGATCCGTGCTGCGGTCAGCGCCTTGCGCACCGCCGCCGATTGTCCATCCACCGAAGGCGCAAGATAACCGGCCTTGGCCGCGCCATCATTGTTGATCGCGGAGCCTTTGATGACCGCCCAGATGTGATCGCCATCCGCCAGCGCATCGCCAAGGCGGCGCAGCGCCACGGCCCCGGCACCGGAGCCGAACACGGTGCCCTGTGCGCGATGGTCGAAGGCGTGGCAATGGCCGTCAGGCGACAGGATCTCGTTCTCCTTGTAGAGGTAGCCGCGCCCCTGTGGCAGCTCGATGGTCACGCCGCCGGCCAGCGCCATGTCGCATTCTCCCTGGCGCAGCGCCTCGGCGGCATAGTGGATCGCCACCAGAGAGGTGGAGCAGGCGGTCTGCACGTTCACCGACGGCCCCTTGAGGTCGAACACATGGCTGACACGGGTGGTCAGGAAATCCTTGTCGTTGCCGGTGTGACGCAGCAGGAACATGCCGACATCATCCACCAGATCCGGGTTGGAGCAGATGTTGAAATAGAAATAGCTGCCCATGCCGCAGCCCGCGTAGACACCGACCTGACCCTTCAGGCTTTCGGGCGTATGACCGGCATCCTCCATCGCACCCCAGGCGACCTCGAGGAACTTGCGGTGTTGGGGATCGAGGATGGAGGCTTCCTTGGGGGAGAAGCCGAAGAATTCCGCGTCGAACGTGTCAAACCCCTGTAACGGAGCCGCAGAGGGCACGTAGTTTGGATCGCGCAGCACCTCGGCCCGTTCGCCCGCGGCCAACAGGCTGTCCTCATCCTGGATCTCGATGGATTCGATGCCGTCGCGTAGATTGGTCCAGAAGGCACGGATGCTGTCGGCACCGGGCAGGGTGACGGACATGCCGACCACGGCGATATCATCAGCGCTGTAACGGTCCCGCTGTTCCGGATCAAACTTCGTCATATTGTCCATCGTTCCCCAAGTTCGGCCTTATGCCTAACCCATTCTTTCGTACCGGCCGGACGAACGCTCCCCACGTCCTGACGGTGTATCCCATGTGGATCGTATTATACACGTCGCACCCTGTGGCGAGTATTGCGCAACATCTTTGGCAGCGTCGGGGTTTGAATATGGCCAAATTGAGATCCTTCGCCGCGCGCTTTTGACGACCCTAGTCCATCACCGGCCTCAGTCGTTTCTGCCGTGGCGGTGTGTCTATCTCTTGGCGGCCGTCAAAGAGCGCCTTTCTGGGGGCGAAGAGACCCGGGTAAAGCTGGCGCTCCGCATAGCCCAAGAGGGCGCCAGCGCACATCCAGGTCACCGGCACCAACGTATCATTCAGCAACATGTCCATCAGGGTCGCGCCCAGAATGAGCGCGATGCAGGACACGGTTGGCGAAATTTCCCGCTCTGGCATCTTGCGCAGCGCTAGGTAGAGCAACGCGAGCGCACCGGTCAGCAGGCCCATTTCGGCGAGATAGCCGACCCAGCCGAAGCTGCCAAAGGCAATGATCCAGTGGCCATCGGGGATCGACAGGATGCGACCGGTTTCGCCATCTCGGATCAGGTTTCTGCCCCATCCGCCCCAACCGAACATGGGCTTTTCGGCTGCGCGTTCTAGTAGAATTTCTTCATTGTCGAACCTGTACCCCAAGGATTGCGCCCGTTCGGGGCTGATCGCTTCTACCTGTGCCAGGATTGTATCAAGCGGGATCACATGAGCGTTTCGCAACATCGGGTAGATGCAGCCGATCAAGGCGATGATCAGCGCCAGCCGGACCTGGAACCGATGAGACGCCAGTGCGATAACGGGGGTAAAGGCCAGACCATAAGCGAGCGACGCCATGCTCTTGCACAGGATCAACATGCCGAACAGGTAGACCGCTGCGAAAGTAAACCGCACTTTGTTGGGGTTGGTGGCCGTGCGGGCCAGCGCTACTGCCGCCACCATTGCGCTGAACATGAACAACGCAAGCCAAAGCGCATGGGGCAGGAAGACGATGGGGCGATACCCGCCCTGACGCACCATCTGAGCAAAGTCATGCTGGAAAAAGCCGTAGATCCAGACGTTCATCTGCGGGCTGAACCTGATTTCGATCAACGACGGAACGGTGTAAATGAGGCCGGCAATGACGAATGCCAACAAAATTTCCCGATGTGCCTCAGGGGTGGAAAGATATCGACGCGCGATGAAGAACGGGATCAGCACGATGATCTGGCTACTGATGACAGATGCGAGATCCCGCAGGCGAAGGCCTGGCAGCTCCGAATGAAAGAACACGATCGGAGCAGAGTGCGGCACCGCCTCAAACACAATACGGTCAGAGTTGGTCAGTACCGTCGGAACGGCGGAGAGGACAAAGACCGCGGTTAAGACACGAAGTACCCAGGATCGCGGCATCATCGGTACTGGCTGCTTTGCGACAAACACACAGCCCGCCAGCGCCATGAGCGAGCTGATCGAGAATTTGTCCAGGTCGGGAACAAGAGGCAGGTCGAAGGCTGCAACCGGCGGCAGCAGAAGGTATCCGCCGATCAGGCATAGCAGGATGGCACGGTGCAGGGGCAGGCGCTGAAAGAACACCAACGCCGCGACTGGCCACACCAGCAACATCATCGTCGCAATCGCGTTAGGCACCTAATCTCGCCTCACTTAGACCTAAATCCGTGGGTAGCAGTATACGACAGCTCTGCCATATGTACCCTGCAAGAAACAATATTTACTAACCAGCCGATGAAAAATGATCTGATGCGCCATGCACTTTCTGTTTAACAATCAGCGTATTGTGGTCAATGTCCCAGATGCGCGCAAGTTTTCCGTTGAAATAACGAATAGATTTCAGTGTGCTGAAGGGTTTGCGCTGGCGACCGTCAACCTCGATCACCTGGTCAAGCTGTCACGCGATGACGTGTTTCTGCGCGCCTATCAGGCGCAGGATTTCATCGTCGCGGATGGTCGCCCGATTGTCTGGCTTTCGCGGATTGCGAACCGGCCTGTTGAGCTGATGCCCGGATCTGATCTGGTCACGCCCCTATGCAAAATGGCGGCGCAGAGCGGCGTCAAGGTGGCATTGGTGGGATCAACGGAACCAGTTCTTGAAGAGGCGCGGACCGCCTTGATGCACTGGGTGCCGGGACTGGAGATCACCTATGTGCAGGCGCCCAGCAGGAATTTTGATCCCGAGGGGGACGAATCTCGGCGGATCTTGACCGAATTGGCAGAGCAGAAGGTGGGCATGTGCTTTATCGCGCTTGGTGCTCCGAAGCAGGAACGCTTTGCCGCGCTTGGACGGCAATTGGCACCGCAGGTCGGGTTTGCATCAATCGGCGCGGGGCTCGATTTCGTGACCGGGGCTCAGCGCCGTGCGCCGCTGTGGATGCGTAAACTCGCGTTGGAGTGGTTGTGGCGCATGTTGAGCAGCCCGGCCCGCCTTGTGCCGCGTTATGCGCAGTGTTTCGCGATCCTGCCGAGACAGGTCATGCAAGCGCTGCGGATCCGGCGACAGAGGGATGTGCGCGCTCAGGAAAGCTGACGTGGGCTCTACTTGTACTCGATCAGGGCGCGATGCCTGCCGCGCAAGCGGTTGAGGTGAAACTCCACGACGCCCTGTGCCTCGGCAAACTTGCCCAGCATGCTATACCACGCCCGCCGTGGGCCATCGCGTCGGGACAGGCGCAGAAACTGCAGCGGGTAGATCAAGCTGAGCACGCCGCCAAGAAGGGGAAGCAGGGACCATGTCAGTGCAATGAGGCCCGGCAAGACCGCCCCCCAGACCATGGCCCGCCTCGTTTCGGTGACCCAATGACACTCTGGCGGCGCACCATGCAAGTGGGCGCCCTCCGCAAAGGCATGACCTGCCCGTCGCGCCCGTTTCCACCATTGCGAAAACCGTGTCATCTGAGCATCGTGACGGGTCATTTCCTCATCTAGTCGCCAGATTTTCCACCCCGCCTTGCGCAACCGCACACAAAGCTCAGGCTCTTCGCCCGCGATCAAGGTGTCGCGGTATCCGCCAACCTGAAGGATCGCATCGCGGCGCATCAAAGCATCGCCGCCGCAGGCCTTGGCCTCACCGATGGGCGTATCCCACTCCAGGTCACACAGCCAATTGTAGATGCTGCCGCTTGGGTTTTGTTCCCGTCGCCGCCCGCAAGCGACCGCGACATCTGGATGCTGTGCTAAAAAATCCGCGCCTTGCCGCAACCAGCCAGGGTCAAGACTACAGTCGCCATCCAGAAATTGGACCAACCCGCCGCTGGTATTTGCAGACAGCCGATCCAGTCCTGCGTTGCGGGCCCGCGCCGCGGTGAACGGGCGCGACATATCAAGCGAGACGACCTCCGCCCCGCGGGCTTTTGCGGCTGCCACAGATCCGTCGCTGGAGCCACTGTCGACATAGATGATACGCCTGACCTGTCCTGCAAGGCTGTCGAGGCAGGCCAGCAGGCGCTCGCCTTCATTGCGACCGATCACAACCGCGTCGATCTGCGGCTGCGGCGCGTCAGGGGGCGGGGGGGCGGTGCTCATGACATGCGGCCTCTGTGGTGCCTTTCGGCCACCCGGACCGTAGTCAGCCTATATGGACGAAATCGCAGCTCAATAATCCCGCTTGAAGAAAACACCAAGCCCGGTTTCGCCCTCGCTATCGGCTTTGCCTGTGACGGTCAGGGATTTCGTAAGATCCAAGTTGATGGTCAGCTCGCTATCGCCTTCGGACGTGATGTTGAGGTCGGTGTAGACGTTGTCTGCGAGATAGCCGCCCAGCCCGAGTTGCCCAATCCCGAGGTTATCGGCCCCGATGTCCACATTGTCGGCGCCGGTACTGTCCCGCAGGGCCTTCTGCGCGCCTCCTCCGCGACCGCTGAGCGTCAGGGCGGAGCTTGCCAGTCGGGCCAGAGCGAGCGGCGAGATATCCTGAATATTGTCCCCGAACAAAAGCAGAGCCAATGCTTCTTCGCTGGGGCGCGGAGGGTCGGATGTGACCTTGATTTGTGGGCTGTCCACCTGACCGGAAATCGACAGGGTCGCGGTGCCCTGTTCCGTGTTCGCGGTGGATGTGAACTCCAGATAGGGCTTCAGGTCTCCAAGCAAAGTGATGCGCCCTTCGTCGAGGTTCAGCCTACGGCCAAGGATGTCGAAGGTGCCGCGGATCAGGCCAATCTGTCCCGAGGGCGCCAGATTTGAAGTTGTGCCCCGCACCGTGATGGCGCCGCCAAGCTCTGCATTGAGGCCGCGGCCTCGGGCAAAGATACGGTTGGGGGCGCTGATCAGCACATTGAGCGCGATATTGGTCTTGCTGCCACCGCCACCGGACCCGGTCTCGACCAGCCCGGCCCGGGCTCTGGTGGCGATCTGTGCCCTCGATTGGCCGCGATGCCGGATGGGTGGGATCGGGGCAGCAGAAACGGCACCACCTGCGGTGTTGAGGTTGATATTTGTCTCACCGACATCGATGCGCCCATCAAGGCTGCTGTTGCCGGCCAGCGCACCGGACAGACGCAAATCGCCGCCCAACGATGTCTTGTAAGAGAGATTGTCGGTCAAGACGACCTCTGCCAGGGAGATCTGCAAATTGCCGTTGTAAGGCGCATTGAGCGAGACCGGCCCGCTGACTTGAATTTGTCCGCCATCGCGCGGGCGCGCGCTGAGCGACAGCGTGGCAGAGCCATTGCTGAGCGAGACGCGGGTGGTGATACCATCTATTGCTTGGGCCGCTTGCGGCAGGACCAGCTGCGCGTCTGCGGTCGTCACGGTTCCGCTAACGGAGCTGAGTTGTGCCGGTCCGCGCAGGGCCAGATCGAACCGTGCCAGCCCCTTTAGCAGGTTCGGCTTCAGAAAGGCATTGGCGCCTTCAAGGCGCAGCGAGCCTTTGGCGGTGATATCCGCAACCGCCTGTGCTTCATCCCATGTGCCCGCAATGCGAGAGTCGATCCCAAGCGGGCCATCCGCTGTGGTTTCGACGCTCCAGACGCCATTCTCTCGGCTGGCGTCGCCCTTTGCGGTGAGGACACCATCGAGGCCAGGTATCACCTGCTGCAGTTGCCGCACCATGGCATCGAAATTGATACGGGCTGATCCATCATTCTCATTGAACCGCCCGTCCAGCGTTGCAGAAGCCCCTGCTGGCCCCGTGACATCGCCGCCGCCGTTCCATTCGCCGGCGCGGCGGGTGGCCGTGATATCTGCGGAGGCGGAACCTCCCAGACTGGCGGTGAAAGCGCGTACATTTGCGACCTCGGCTTTCAGGTTCATATCGACATCGCCGGAGGCTTCGGTGAATGACCCATCAAAGCGCGCCGTGCTGTCGCCGGGAGCGGTCAGATCACCTTCGGCCTGCCATTCACCGTTGCGGCGTGTAGCTGTCAGCTTGGTGGTGGCCTGCCCTTTGATAGAGGGGGCAAATTGTTCGATGCGCGCAATCAAGGCTGAGAGATCCAGATCCACAGCGCCCTGTGCTTCGTCAAACGCGCCCTTGATGCGAGCCTGTGCGCCACCGGTCACACTGAGATCGGTTTGTGCGGTCCAGCGCCCGTCGCGGCGGGTGGCGGTGCCCTTTGCAACCAGCGGGGCTCCGGCCAGTTGCGGGGCAAAGGCCTCTGGTGCGGCGACGAAGGCGTCAAACGCAAAATCCGCCGCGCCTTCGAGGGTGAAGCTACCGTCCAGATCCATCGACGTCTCGCGCGGGCCGCGTAACTCCGCTGTCCCATCCAGCCGATCACCTGTGCGGTCAAAATTCGCAGATAGGGTCAGGGGGCCGGGCAGTTCCGGGACGAAGCGATCAAGCCGCGCGAGCCGTGCGTCCAGGCGCAAGGCGCCTTCGCCGCTGTCGAGGGTGCCCTGGCCGGTGGCGCTGATCTCGGTCGCCTGCAGGTCAAACTGGTCGATCCGCACACCGGATGTGTCGCGCGCGGCCACCAGTTTCAACGTGCTCTCGCCGGTCAACAAGGGGTCGACATCGGCGATCCCGGTGCCCAGGTCCTGTCCGGTCAATGCCAGATCTACACCAAAGGCGCCGCTCAGCGGTTGGAAATGGCCTGTTACATCGGCGATTGCTGACCCGGACAGCGACAGCCCGGCAATCTCGGAAAAACGTTTCAGGTCGTCGGCGGTCAGCGCAAGCTCGGTTGCAATGCGAAGGTCGTTCTCGACGCCGTTGAAGCGCACATCGCCGCGCGCCGCGTAGCTCTCGCCCTGTACGTCCAGATCGCGGATCAGGAAATCGGCACCTTCTTTGGTGGTCAGGCGAGCGCTCAGGGTAAGGTCGCTGCCAGTGGCGGCGGCCAGGGCTGGATCTGCCAGAACAAACCCGTTCAACCGCGCATCAATGGCCCCGTCAAGCGCAAAGCCTGCACTTTGATCCAATGCGCCAGCCGCGTTGATGACGGCGCGGGAAATGGCCATGTCGGGCGTGCGTAGTTGGTCCAGCTCACCGTTGATCTGCCAGTTTTCGTCTGCGGGTTTCTGCAGGGTCAGGGAAACACCGGCAACAGTCGTGTCTGCACCAGGCACCGGCAATATGACAGCAGCCTGACCGTCAGGTGGCGTTATCGCAGCCTTCAGGTTTGCGGTCTGCAGCTTCCCCGCCTCCAGGGAGAGGGCTCCGGTCAGTTGCAAGGCGCGGGTGCGCAGCGCGAGGCTCTCCAGCTCTACGCCGCCGCTTGGCAAGGTGCGCCCGTTCAGATTGGCCCGCAGGCCCGGACCGAAGAACGGGCGATAGGTCGGCCGTAAAAGCGGATCGATATTGCCACCCAGATCGGCGGCAAATGCCAGACCTGCATCCGCTCCGCCGGCAACATCGGCAAGCCCGGTAAGGCTGACAGCCCCGCTGATCCGGTCGTTGCCATTGGTTGCAAATCCAATGTCTGCGGTGAAATCCTCAAGCGGACCCGCGCCTTTGATCGCGAGGCTCAGATCCGGACGTCCGGGAATGTCCATCACATCGGACAGCAAGCCACCGGAAGCCTCTTTCAAGGCAAGATCCAGTGACAATTGCTCTGTCGAGTTTGAGAACGATGCGGCCAGAGAGAGTGCGTCGCCGCGCCGGTCGAGACGGGCCACACGCAGAGTGGTGTCCAGCGCACCGTCCGCAAGAGACAGGGCGCCGGTCACGGAGAGGGAGGCTTCCTGCCCTGCAAGCTCCTCGCCCAGAAGGATTTCATTTGCGGCGATTTCGCCGATCTCTAGCGCAACGGGCAGATCCGGCAGCGAGAAGGGCGTCGCCTCAGGGGTTGGCAGGTCCGGATCGGCAGGCAGGGATTTGGGGCTGCGTTCGACGATGATACGATCTGCTTTGAGGCGGTTGACCGAAAACCGCCCTCGTACCAGCGCCAACCGGTTCCAGTCGAGTTCAGCGCCTTCGACGGTCAGCCAGACGCCGTCCTCGTCCGACACTGTCAGACGGGCAATCTTGGCCTGTGAGGAGAATGCCCCTTCGAGCCCCTGCACGTTTATGGAGCGGCTGTCGCCTGATAGCGTGTCTTCCAGAAAAGAAACCAGCAACCCGCCGGATTCCGAGGCGTCTTGCTGCGCAACTGCAGACAAAGGCGTCAGGGCGGTGCAGGTGGTTAGGCCGGTGACGGTGACGAGGGTGCGAACGGTATGTTTCAAAACGCCTGTCCTATGCCGATGTAAAACTGCAGCCCGTCCTCGGTATCACCTGAAACAGGCATCGCCAGATCAAGCCGGATCGGACCGATCCCGGTTACATTATACCGCACGCCGAGGCCCGCGCCTGCGTGGAATTCGCTGTCACCGCTGACAAAGCTGTCCTGGTCAACAAAGCCTGCGTCGTAGAACCCGACGAGCGAAATCGTGTCGGTGATCCGGCCACGCACTTCGCCTGACAGCGCCAGGTATCCGCGCCCGCCTGCTGTCTTGCCGCCGACGTCGATGCCGAGAGACTGGAACTCCTGCCCGCGCACGGATCCTGCCCCGCCAGAGAAATAGAGCAATGTTGGTGAGACGTTATTCTGGTCGGGCCCGATCAGGGAGCCCAGCTGAACACGCCCGGCCAATACGATGCGACCAGAACTGCCGAGCGATTTATATCCACGGGCGTCGATATTGATCTGCACGCCGGGGTCGCCGCCACCCAGACCGACGAAGGGCACGATCTCGCCATCAAGATAGTAGCCGGCGGACGGATCGGTCTTGACGTTGCGTTTGTCCTTTTCGCCCCTCAGGCGCCCGGCAAAATACTTGAATTCCCGGTTGTCGCCAAAGGCATCATCGGCTTTGACATAGCGCAGTCCCAAAGCACCTTCGACAAATGTGGTGTCAGAGACGATGCGCCGAACCCCAATGGCAGCCGTGGCGCTTCTGGCGGTGTAATGCTCTTCCTGCAATTGCTCCAGCGCAGCGAGGTAAAACAGCGTTCGGTCCGTGCCGAGGGCCGCAGGGCGGTCCAGACGCGCCGAGACGCTCCCGTCGAGTTCGCTGGTGCCAAGGCCGCTGACAGACAGGTCGATCTTCAACCGCTCTGCCGCGCCGAAGAGGTTGCGGTGCATCCAACTGCTGCTGAGTTTCACCGCTTCGGACGAAGACACCTCAACGCCGAAGGTAAAACGGCGCTTGGGCTGGTCTTCCACCTCGGCGATGAAATCAAGCGTGCCGTCCGGGTTTGGTATCTCTGCCTGCTTTACCGTCACGGTTGAAAAAGCGCCGGTGCGGCGCAGGCGGGTGGCGGATTTCGACACCAGATCCGGGTGGTAGGTTTGCCCCGTTGCAAACCCTGCAATGCGCTGTATCGCTTCGCGCCGCACGTCGGACTGTCCGGTGATCCGCAGATTGCCCAGCTGCAGCCGAGGCCCCGGCGCGATCTGTAGGTCCGCATCGAGGCGCTGTTTGACTGCATCGGCGGTGATGGACTGATTTGATAGTTCCGCTTTGGCGTGGCCCGCGCGGTCCCATGCGCCCAGTCCTGCAGTCGCCGCCTGTTGAATGACACCCGTGCTTGCAGGGCGCCCGGATGCAAAATCCGCTGGCAGATCGGCAGGTTCATTGGCTGGCAGTGGTCTGACTACGGCGCGACCGAAGGTGAAGGCGGGGCCGGGATCAACCGAGATGTCGATCTTTTCCACTGATCTCGGCGGGTTCAGCAAATTGATTGCCGCGGCTTCGCGCCCATCGAGACGAATGTTCACGACCGGTGCAAAATATCCGGCGTCATAGAGCACCTGCACCAAAGTACGGTAGTCGGACAGCGCGGCGGCAATGATTTCCTGCAGTTCTGCACCGTCGCCGAGGATCAGCGCGGCGCTAGCGCCCTCCAGCTTGTCGGTGAGCTCCTCCGGTGCTTTGGGGGCGGAGAGGTTTGCCTCAAGCGCATGAAGCGCGGCCCCCGGAAGCGCCACGCCAAAGCCGATAGCCAGAGACATGGGCCGCAGGGCGCGAAGAAGGCGGCGCGCGGTCGGGCGCGGGTGGCGAAAGCTGGTCATTGGGTCTCCGGCAGCGAGCAATCGGTTTTCTTGTTGTCCGAGGCAGGTAGGCCGGCGGAACATTATGTCGACGCTACACGCTTGGCGAATGTCAGAAAACCTTCGCGCAAGATACAGCTCTACGTGGAGTTGCAGTTGTGGCGCAAGGCGGCGGAAATCTGCCGACTACTCAGGCGCTGTCATGGCCCGTGCAACATCGAGCATCCGAGCCGAAAATCCCCATTCATTGTCATACCAGCCAAAGACCCGCAGTTGCTGGCCCTCCACCATGCGGGTCTCAGGGGCCGCCAAAATCAGCGATTCCGGGCGCGCACGCAGATCGGAGGACACCAGTGGTTGATCGGTCCAGCCAAGAATGGGCGACTGCGAAGCCGCCGCTTTCAATGCCGCGAGGAGATCGCCTTCATCCCACGTGCTGCTGAGGCGCGCGACCAGGTCCACGGCAGAAACGCTCGCGGTCGGGACGCGGACGGCGGCGCCGGAAATCCGGCCTTTAAGGTGCGGCAGGACGACATCTATCAGGTGCATCGCCGATGTGGTGGTTGGCACCATCGACTGCGCCCCGCCACGTGACCGGGCAAAGTCACCGCGGGGGGTGTCCACCATCGGTTGCGAATTTGTGTAGCAATGAATGGTGGTCATGTGACCGGTCTCAATGCCTGCCACTTGATCCACCAGCTGCACCAGGCCCGCAACGGCGTTGGTTGTGCAGGAGGCATTGGACACGATTTTCGCGCCCGCCAGATCGGCCTGATTGACGCCATAGACGACGGTGACTTCAGCCGCAGGGGACGGGCCAGAGATCAGCACTTTGCTCGCACCGGCACTCAGGCCGCGTTCTGCCAGGTCGGTGGTGCGCGCGATTCCCGTGCAGTCCAGCAGGATATCGACCTCTGACAAATCGAGATTGGTGATATTTGCCTGTTGATGAAGCGGGATGCAGCGGTCGTCGACGCACAAGGTGCCGTCACCCAGCGAGACCGAGCCGGGGTAGGGGCCGAAGGTGCTGTCATACTGAAACAGATAGGCACACATCTCCGGATCGGCGATGTCGTTGATGCAGGCGATCTCGATCTCCGAACCGCGAGGGCTGCTCAGGATCTGACGCAAAATCGTGCGGCCAATGCGGCCGAATCCATTGATTGCTATCTTCATGGGCAAAGCTATGGCAGCGGTTCTCGGCTCCGGCAATCCACCCGCACAATAATGGACGGCCTTGATACAATCGCAGTCCAGCGCGAATTCATCACCATTTGCGACAGGATAGGTACGGATTCCGTCTTGCGCCAGCCCATTGGCGCTGGTAGCTTCCGCCGCAGTACATGGGAGAACCGATCCGGGCGAAAGCGCGTGAACTCGGTGCCGAAGGAGCAACCGCCCCGGAAACTCTCAGGCCAAACGGACCGTGTGCGCGAGACTACTCTGGAGAGAGCCCGGCCAGACCGGGACGCCGAAGGGATAACGATCTCAGGCGAACGGGACAGAGGGGGCATCAAAGCGTGCAGGCGGGGCCTGCGCATAACCTTGGATGCCGGATGCCAATCGACGCGTTGACATGTTGTGAATTGACCGCACCGGCCGCAGACGCGGAAGGCAGGCCGAAATGTCGGATCTGAAGACCACCCCCCTTACGGAATTGCACGAGAGCCTCGGGGCCAAAATGGTGCCCTTTGCAGGCTATGCTATGCCCGTGCAGTACCCGCTGGGGATCATGAAAGAGCATATCCACACGCGCGAAAAGGCCGGGCTGTTCGATGTCAGCCATATGGGTCAGGTGATCCTGCGCGGCGAGAGCTTTGAGGCCGTCGCAAAGGCCTTTGAAAAACTGGTGCCGATGGATGTGCTGGGCCTCTCTGAGGGGCGCCAACGCTACGGTCTGTTCACCAACGACGCGGGCGGCATTGAGGATGACCTGATGTTTGCCAATCGCGGCGACCATCTGTTCGTCGTCGTGAACGCGGCCTGCAAGGAGGCCGACATCGCCCGCATGACAGCCGCGCTGGAACCCGAAATCAAGGTCGAGCCGGTCACCGGCCGCGCGCTGGTGGCCCTGCAGGGGCCGGCCGCCGAGGCGGCGCTGGAGGCGCTGGTGCCCGGCGTTGCTGCCATGAAATTCATGGATGTGGCGACGTTAGAATATGCGGGGGCCGAGCTGTGGATCTCCCGCTCTGGCTATACCGGCGAGGACGGCTATGAGATCTCCGTGCCCAACGCCGTGGCCGAAAATCTTGCCAAATCGCTGCTGGAGCACCCGGATGTCGAGGCCATCGGCCTTGGTGCGCGGGATTCGCTGCGGCTTGAGGGTGGTCTTTGCCTTTATGGTCACGACATCGACACCGAAACACGCCCATTTGAGGCCACGCTTGGCTGGGCCATCCAGAAGGTGCGTCGCCCTGATGGCGCGCGCGCGGGCGGCTTTCCCGGTGCGGATGCGATCTTTGCCGATCTTGGCGGGAATGCCCCGCGCAAGCGTGTGGGCCTGAAGCCCGAAGGTCGCGCGCCCATGCGCGAAGGCGTGGTGCTTTATGCCACCTCCGAAGGCGGCGCGCCCATCGGCACCATCACCTCCGGCGGCTTTGGCCCCACCGTGGGCGGGCCGGTTGCCATGGGCTATGTCACGGCAGAACACGCCGCCATCGACACCCAGATCTTTGGCGAGCTGCGCGGTAAGCGCGTGCCCGTCACAGTTGCAAAGCTGCCCTTCGTGGCGGCAAACTTCAAACGCTGAACACCCGTCCCCGAAAGAACGGTCAACACAGGAAGAGTACCCATGAAATACACCGAAGAACACGAATGGCTGCAGGTCGAAGGCGAAATCGTGACGGTCGGCATCACCGCGCACGCCGCCGAGCAACTGGGCGATGTGGTCTTTGTCGAACTGCCCGAGGTGGGCAGCGAAGTGACCAAGGATGACGAGATCGTGGTGATCGAATCCGTCAAGGCTGCCTCTGACATCCTGGCGCCGCTGGACGGTGAAGTTGTCGAGGTCAACGAAGCCATCGTGGACGAGCCCAACAAGGTCAACGACGATCCGGAAGGCGAGGCGTGGTTCTTCAAGCTGAAGGTCTCTGACATGTCGCCGATGGACGATTACATGGATGCGGCCGGTTACAAGGACTTCATCGGCTGATGCACTTCTGGCCCGCTGCCCCATGGCGCGGGCCATTTCGTATGGACACTGGCACCAACGGGTTTGCCCGACCCATTGTGCTGTGCCTCTTGGACCTGAATCTGACTGACTTTAAGGAGGCAAGCGATGCCTTTCGAACCGACAGATTACCTTCCTTATGACTTTGCCAACCGTCGCCACATTGGCCCCTCGCCGGATGAAATGGCCGAGATGCTCAAGGTGATCGGCGCCGACAGCCTTGATGCGCTGATCGACGAGACCATGCCGAAATCCATCCGCCAGAAAGAGGCCCTGGACTTTGGTCGCCCGATGTCCGAACGCGAGCTGCTGTTCCACATGCGCGAGGTGGCGGGTAAGAACAAGGTGATGACCTCGCTGATCGGTCAGGGCTACCACGGCACCGTGACGCCGCCCGCGATCCAGCGTAACATTCTGGAAAACCCCGCTTGGTACACGGCCTATACGCCCTATCAGCCCGAGATCTCGCAGGGCCGTCTTGAGGCGCTTCTGAACTTCCAGACGATGATCTCCGACCTCACCGGTCTGGAAATCGCCAACGCATCGCTGCTGGACGAGGCCACTGCCTGCGCCGAGGCGATGACGATGGCAGAGCGGGTGTCGAAATCGAAGGCCAAGGCGTTCTTTGTAGACCGCGACTGCCATCCGCAGAACATTGCCGTGGTGAAAACCCGCGCCGAACCGCTGGGCATCGAGGTGATCGTCGGCAACCCGGACAAGATGGACCCCGAAGCGGTCTTTGGCGCGCTGTTCCAATATCCGGGCACCTATGGGCATGTGCGTGATTTCACCGATCACATCGCCAAGCTGCACGAACACAAGGGCATCGCCATCGTGTCCGCCGATCCCCTGTCCCTGACCCTGCTGAAGGAACCGGGCGCGATGGGGGCGGATATTGCCGTCGGCTCCACCCAGCGATTTGGCGTGCCTGTCGGGGCAGGTGGTCCGCATGCGGCCTATATGGCCACGAGGGATGCCTTCAAGCGCAACATGCCGGGACGCATTGTCGGCGTGTCGATCGATGCCCATGGCAACAAGGCGTATCGTCTGTCGCTGCAGACCCGCGAGCAGCACATCCGCCGCGAAAAGGCGACGTCCAACGTCTGCACCGCGCAGGCGCTGTTGGCGGTGATGGCGTCGATGTATGCGGTCTTTCACGGCCCCAAAGGGTTGCAGGCCATCGCGCAGCGCATCCACCGCAAGGCTGTGCGTCTGGCAAAGGGGCTGGAAGAGGCCGGTTTCAAGGTCGACCCGCAGGCGTTTTTCGACACCATCACCGTGGATGTTGGCCCGCTGCAGGCGGCGGTGATGAAATCCGCCGTGGACGAAGGGATCAACCTGCGCCGTGTTGGCGAGACCCGCGTCGGCATTTCTGTGGATGAAACAACGCGTCCCGAAACCATCGAGGCGGTCTGGCGTGCCTTTGGCATCGTGCGGGCGGATGATGACTTCTCGCCCGAATATCGGGTTCCAGCGGACATCCACCGCAAGTCGGACTACCTGAGTCACCCGATCTTCCACATGAACCGGGCCGAGACCGAGATGATGCGCTATATGCGCCGTCTCGCGGACCGCGACCTGGCGCTTGATCGGGCGATGATCCCGCTGGGCTCCTGCACCATGAAGCTGAACGCAGCTGCGGAAATGATGCCGCTGAGCTGGCCGGAGTTCTCAACCATCCATCCCTTTGCGCCCGCCGACCAGCAGGCCGGATATGGTGAAATGATCACGGATCTGTCGGCAAAGCTCTGCGACATCACTGGCTATGACGCGATTTCCATGCAGCCGAATTCCGGCGCGCAGGGGGAATACGCGGGTCTGTTGAGCATCGCGGCCTATCACAAGGCGCAGGGCGAGGGGCATCGCAACATTTGCCTCATTCCGATGAGCGCCCATGGCACCAACCCGGCCTCCGCGCAGATGGTCGGGTGGAAAGTGGTCGTCGTGAAATCGGCGGAGAACGGTGATATCGACTTGGAGGATTTCCGCGCCAAGGCCGAAAAGCACGCCGAGAACCTCGCGGGTTGCATGATCACCTATCCTTCGACGCACGGGGTGTTCGAGCAGACCGTGCATGAGGTCTGCAAGATCACGCATGACTTTGGCGGTCAGGTCTATATCGACGGCGCCAATATGAACGCCATGGTGGGCCTCAGCCGTCCGGGTGATCTGGGTGGTGATGTGAGCCACCTGAACCTGCACAAGACCTTTGCCATTCCCCATGGCGGCGGTGGCCCCGGCATGGGCCCGATCGGTGTGAAGTCGCATCTGATTGACCATCTTCCGGGGCATCCGGAAACTGGCGGCAGTGAAGGGCCCGTTTCGGCGGCACCTCTGGGGTCGGCCTCGATCCTGACCATCTCCTGGGCCTATTGCCTGATGATGGGCGGCGCAGGTCTGACGCAGGCGACCAAAGTGGCGATCCTGTCGGCGAACTACCTCGCCAAGCGCCTCGAAGGGGCCTATGATGTGCTCTATAAGGGGCCGACGGGTCGGGTCGCGCATGAGTGCATTCTGGACACCCGCCCCTTCGCTGACAGCGCGGATGTGACGGTTGATGATGTGGCCAAGCGCCTGATGGACAGCGGCTTTCACGCGCCTACCATGAGTTGGCCTGTCGCGGGCACGCTGATGGTGGAGCCGACGGAATCGGAGACCAAGGCAGAGCTGGACCGTTTTGTCGGCGCGATGCTATCGATCCGCTCCGAGATCAAGGCGATCGAGGACGGCGACATGGCGCGAGAAAACAACGCGCTGAAGAACGCACCGCACACGATGGAAGATCTGGTGAAGGACTGGGACCGTCCCTACACGCGCGAGGAGGGCTGTTTCCCGACGGGGGCGTTCCGGGTCGATAAATACTGGCCACCGGTGAATCGCGTCGACAATGTCTATGGTGACCGTCATCTGATCTGCACCTGCCCGCCGATGGAGGAGTACGCCGAGGCGGCGGAATAGATCACAGTTACATGGACGCGCCCCCGGTGCCCGGGGGCGCGACAGGTCTCAGCAGGGCCCTTCCCATGCGGGGAGGGCCCTGCGCGTTTGGCGCTGGCGTGATGGTTACTGCAGGGGTTCGGTTCGACCTTCCGCGGGTGTCGTCAGCGATATGCGAAGCGCTGTGCGCTGGCCCCCTTACTCAGGAGAGGTGGCGCCAACTAGAAATCCGACACGCGCAGCTGCACCACCGGCCAGAATCACGCTGCCATTGCCTTCAATAGCCGCGGCTGCGGTCGACCTCGTGCAACAGAGGCTCGCCCGCTGTCAGCCGGCGCAGGTTTTCGACGACATCACCGAGTGCATCGCCGAGGTGCCAGCCCGAAACATGTGGGGTGATGGTGACGTGAGGGTGCCTCCACAGCGGGTTGTCGCTTGGCAAGGGTTCGGTGCGCAGCACATCGAGCACCGCGTGGCCAGGGCGCCGCTGGTCGAGGGCGGATGCAAGGGCGGTTTCATCGATCAGGCTACCGCGCCCGGCGTTGATGACAGTGGCGCCTTCCTTCATCAGTGCGAGGCGCTCCGCACTTAGCAGGTCACGGGTTGCCTCGGTGGCGGGCAGGATGGCGCAAAGATAGTCGCAACTGGACAGGAGGCTGTTCAGCCCGTGGTCGCCGGTGAGGCAGGTGACGCCTTCGATGTCCTTCTGCGAGCGGCTCCAGCCCATGGTGTTGAACCCCATGTCGCGCATAAGCTCTGCCGTGAGGCCACCGATATGGCCGAGGCCGAGAACACCGACGGTGACCTCTTGCGGACGGTGCGGGGCTATTGGGTCCCAAGCAGCACGGCTCTGCGCCTTTTCATGATAATCCATGTTGCGAGTGCCGCGTAGAACATATGCGAGGCAATACTGCGCAATCTCGCGCGCTGGCTCCTGCGGCTTCAGTCGCGCCACGCGGACCTGTGGCGCGAGGGACGGGTGGTTCACGATGGTCTCCACCCCGGCCCCCAGCTTCTGCACCAGCTGCAGGTTTGGCA
Organism: Tritonibacter scottomollicae; assembly: GCF_032924845.1. Classification (NCBI taxonomy): domain Bacteria; kingdom Pseudomonadati; phylum Pseudomonadota; class Alphaproteobacteria; order Rhodobacterales; family Paracoccaceae; genus Tritonibacter; species Tritonibacter scottomollicae. Next base: position 2,245,811 of record NZ_CP136704.1, on the reverse strand, counting down.
GCCGCGTCGGTAAATCGGATTTCAGCGATGACACGGCCAGCATGGTGATGTCCGACAAATCGCCTGGCGCGTCTGCTGTCCGGATGTCGGCTGTCGGGGACAGTTTGCGGAACTCCGCGGCCAGAGCCTCTTCACTGTACCAACCGCGGTGTCCGATTTCGATCAACAGTGCCATCTTTCACTCCAGTGTCTCTTCTTATGACGTGCCGTCACTGTGCTGGACAGGACGCAGATTGCCAAGCCATGCTGCGCAAGCAAATCGGGAGGTGCGCCATGGAAATGAATCTGGGACTACGGTCGGAGGTGCAGCTGCTTCTGGATCGGGTGATTGCGATGGTGCGCGACGATATCATGCCGGTTGAGGCCGAGTATCATTCTGAGATCGGCAAGGGGGACCGCTGGGCCTACACCCCGCGGCAGGCGGAAATTCTCGAAGGCTTGAAAGCCAAGGCGAAGGCGGCAGGGCTTTGGAACTTCTGGCTGACCAACTCGGATTGGGGGCTTGGCCTCAGCACGGTGGAGTATGCCTATTTCGCCGAGGCAATGGGCAAGACCCCCTTGGGGCCAGAGGTGTTCAACTGCGGTGCGCCGGATACCGGCAACATGGAGGTGTTTGAGCGCTACGGCACAGATGCGATGAAGGAGCGCTGGTTGAAGCCATTGCTTGCCGGTGAAATTCGCTCTGCCTACCTGATGACAGAGCCGGATGTGGCCAGTTCGGATGCGACCAATGTCGCCATGTCCTGTGTGCGGGATGGCGATGACTATGTGTTGAATGGTGAGAAATGGTGGATCTCGGGGGCCGGCGATCCGCGCTGCCGCGTCTACATCACCATGGTGCGGACCGGTGGGGACGACGCGCCGAAACATCAGCGTCATTCGATGATCGTGGTCCCGGCAGAGGCATCTGGCATCGAGGTCTTACGACCTATGCAGGTCTACGGGCATGATGATGCACCGCATGGTCACATGCACATGCGCTTTACCGACGTGCGGGTGCCGGCGGAGAACATGCTGCTGGGGGAAGGGCGCGGGTTCGAGATCGCGCAAGGGCGGCTGGGGCCGGGACGTATTCACCACTGCATGCGGGCGATCGGTCAGGCAGAGGCGGCGCTGGAGCTGATGTGCCGCCGGTCTCTGCAACGCGAGGCCTTTGGCAAGCCATTGGCACAGCTTGGAGCCAACTATGATATCATCGCCGAGTGCCGGATGGAGATCGAGATGGCGCGGCTGCTGTGCCTCAAGGCCGCCTGGTACATGGATCAGGGCGACGCCAAAGCTGCGGCGCCCTGGATCAGTCAGATCAAGGTGATTGCCCCTCGTGTGGCGCTCAAGGTCATAGATGAGGCGGTGCAAATGCACGGCGGCGAGGGGATCAGTCAGGACACGCCGTTGGCGCGCGCCTGGACCCATGTGCGCACGTTGCGCATGGCTGATGGTCCGGATGCGGTGCACCGGCGACAGGTCGCGCGGGCGGAACTCAAACAGTACACACAGGAAAAGATGTGACCCAGGCAGACGCGTTTTTTCACCAGCGCGCTGATGGCGTGTTTGTCGGCAATGATCCGGCGCGCGGCCCATGGTCGGTGGATCATTGCCACGCTGGACCCGTGGCGGGGTTGGTGGCCCGGGCGGCGGAGGTCGAGGTCGGCGCGGAGAAGCAACTCACCCGGCTGACCATGGATGTGCTGCGCCCGGTGCCGCTCGCCGGAATTCGTGTGGCGGCGGAAACCACCCGTCATACCCGGACCCTCGCAACCACGCGGGTGACAGTGCACGACCTGGATGACGCGCTGTTGGTTCAGGCGACAACAATGCATCTGGCAGAACGCGACATCGGCCCGGTCCCGACGCCGCAGATCGCCATCCCTCGTATCGAAGAGGCCGAGGCTGGTCCTTTTGCGATCGGGGCAGGGCGGCACGACCTGCCGAATTTCGCGCGCCTTCTGAAGACGAAATACCCGCCCGGCCATGGATTTGGTCCGGGGCCCAAGATGATCTGGTTGCGAACACCGGATTTGGTGGCGGGAGAGCCGACCTCCCCGGTGCAGGGCATCTGTGCGCTTGCGGATTGCGGCAACGGGATTTCCTGGAACCTGCCAGCGACCGAAATGGGCTTTATGAACACGGACCTGACCCTGCAGATCCACCGCGCGCCAGAACCGGGGTGGCACGCGGCTGACGCGATTTCGCATTGGCACGGGAACGGGATTGGCATGTCACAGGCCGTGCTGTTCGACGCCAAGGGGCCGGTGGGCACAGCCCTGCAGACATTGACCCTGTTCCCGGCCAGTTAGGGCCGCGTGCAGGCAGACAGGCAGTCTTGCAGGGAAGGGCCGGCTGGTCAGGCGTGATCGCTGGGGAAAACGGGATCTGGATAGCCCACCCGTGCCAGATAGAGCCCGTGCCCCGGACAGACCGGCCCACAGGCGGCGCGATCCTGTGCTGCCAGCGCGTCGCGCACGTCTTCGGGGGCCCATGCACCTGTACCGACACGTTCCAGCGTGCCCACAAAGCTACGCACCTGGTTGTGCAGGAAGCTTCGCGCGCGGACGTGAAAGTGGATCTCCGGGCCGGAAAGGCCCTGGACCTGCTCGACCCGCAATTCATCCAATGTCTTGACCGGGCTGGCCGCCTGGCAGATCGACGAGCGGAACGTCGTGAAGTCATGGTTGCCGAGCAGGTGGTTCGCACCCGCCTGCATCGCATCCACGTCCAGCCGGTGATTGATTTGCCAGACCTGACCGGCATCATGTGTCGCCGGGGCGCGCCGCATCAGGATCCGGAACAGATACTGTCGTTCGATGGCGCTGAACCGGGCATGCCAGTCGTCGTCCACACGGGCGGCATCGACGATGGCAACCGGCGCAGGCTTCAGGTGGTAGTTCAACGCTTCACTCAGCCGGAAGGGATCCCAGTCTTTCTGCAGGTCGCAGTGTGCCACCTGACCCAGACCATGCACGCCCGTATCGGTGCGACCGGCGGCGGCGATCGTGTGCGCTCCCGGTTCGAGCTTCGCGAGGGCAGCCTCGATCGCACCCTGCACCGAGGGCTGGTCCTTCTGCCTTTGCCAGCCGGCAAATGGCTTTCCATGATATTCGACTTTGAGAGCAATACGCGGCATGACGCGCGGCGTAGCGTGCTGGGGCGAAGCTGGCAAGCCCCTGCTCTGCGGGTGGGCAGGAAGCAGACTGGCAACCGGTCGTCAGGATGCCTATGTTCATAGGCGCAGGCCAAGGGCAGAGCGTTGAAACACAAGCAAAGACACGGGGCAGCAGGTGGTGCGAGGATCAGGAGTGACAGGGCTGGCTGCGGATGTGGCCGATGGGGTGTTGCGCGGCGCGGAAACGCTGGGCGGCGTGGTGTCCAGCCCGTTTGCGGAGCCGACACTGCGCTTAGGGGTTACCGGATTGGCGCGTGCGGGCAAGACGGTCTTCATCACCTCTCTGGTGGCCAACCTGATGAATCGGGGCCGCATGGCGCAATTGTCGGCAGAGCGCGACGGCCGTATCGAGGCGGCCTATCTGCAGCCGCAGCCCGACGACACGGTGCCAAGATTTGATTTTGAAAACCATCTTGGCGCGCTGACCGGGCCAGAACCCCATTGGCCCGACAGTACCCGCGCGGTGTCCGAATTGCGCCTCAGTTTACGGTTGCGTCCGTCCGGCCTGTTCGGGGGGCTGACCGGGCCGAAGGTGCTGCATTTGGACATCATTGATTACCCCGGTGAGTGGTTGCTGGATCTGTCCCTTCTCGACAAGGACTATGCTGGCTGGTCTGCCGATGTCCTGCGCCGGATCGCGACGCGCGACGAAGCAAAGGCGTTCCGGGCGGCTGTGCGGGCGGCTGATCCGGATGCGGCGCATGATGAGCCCCTCGCGCAGGGGCTTGCATCGGCCTTTGCCGACTATCTGCAAGCGGCACGTGCGGGGGGTTATTATGACTGCACCCCGGGGCGGTTCCTGTTGCCCGGCGATCTTGCGGGTTCTCCGGTGTTGACCTTTGCCCCCTTGCCCGAGGGGACCGCGCCGCGCGGCAGCCTCGCCCGCGAGATGGCGCGCCGGTTCGAGGCTTACAAGGCCCAGGTCGTGCGCCCGTTCTTTCGCGATCACTTTGCGCGGATCGATCGGCAGGTTGTGTTGGTGGACGCGCTCGGCGCGCTGCATTCCGGCCCACCTGCGATGGAAGATCTACGCCGCGCGATGACGGATATTCTGGGGAGTTTCCGCCCCGGCTCCAACGGTTTTCTGAGCCAGATCTTGCGCGGCAAGCGGGTGGAAAAGATCCTCTTTGCGGCCACCAAGGCGGATCACTTGCACCATCAGCAGCATCCGCAATTGACGGCAATCATTGAGGCATTGACCCAGGATGCCCGTGACCGGGCGCAATTCGCCGGGGCTGAAACTGCCGCGCTGTCGCTGGCGGCATTGCGTGCCACGACCGAAGAATTGCGCACACATGAGGGAGCGGAATTGCCCTGTGTGCGCGGGCTCTTGGCGGACACAGGCAAGCCCGCGGCGCTTTATCCGGGGCGTTTGCCCGAGGATCCGCGTCAATTGCTGACGCCTGCGCGACAGGGGGCAGAGTGCTGGCTTGATGGGAGCTACGCTTCTATGCGATTTGCGCCACAGCCGTTGGTGTTGAAGCCGGGCGACGGGCCACCTCACATCCGGTTGGACCGCGCGGCAGAATTTCTGTTCGGAGATCGTTTGTGACGCTGCGACTGCGCCCTGCAACACCTCTGGATGCAAGCCGGATCGGTGTCATCCTGCACCGGTTTGAACAGGACACGCCGTGGATGCCCAAGGAGCATTCGCTGGCAGAGACCATTTCCTTTTGCGACCGTATGATCGCCCGAGGCTGGGTGACGGTGGCAGAGACCGCGCATGCCGGAGAGATCGAGGGCTTTCTGGCGCGGGATGGGGCCGAGGTCTGTTCGCTTTATATCGCCCCCGCCTCCTGTGGACGTGGGATTGGTAAGGCGCTCCTTGATCGTGCAAAGCAGCAGGTCTCGCATTTGGCGCTCTGGACCTTTCAGGCCAACACGGAGGCCCAGCGTTTCTATCTGCGCGAAGGGTTTGCAGAGGTGCGTCGCAGCAACGGGCAGCGCAATACCGAGGGGCTGCCCGACATCGAATACCATTGGCAGGCCGACCAGATGGAGACCACGACATGAGCCGTAAACCCGTCGTTTTTGACCTGCAGCCCGACGATGAGCCAAAGCAGAGCGTCAGCGATGCGCCGCCGGTGCCCGATCTTGACGAACCAACAGCCCTGCAGGCAACGGTTGAGGCGATGGGAGAGGGGCGGCGCTCTGGCTGGGCGGGCTGGATCTGGGCCGGTGTCGCCGGTTTGATCACAACCATCGTCTCTGTTGCCGCTTGGGATTACGCCACCAGCCTTCTGGACCGCATCCCAGTGCTTGGTCTGATCGTTTCGGCGGCATTGATCGGGCTGGCGCTGGCGGCGCTGCTGTTTTGTCTGCGCGAACTGGCTGCGGTGGCGCGGGTGCGTCGCGTTGACGATCTGCGACAGGCGTGTGCCAAGGCGCGCACGGGCACTTTGAAAGAGGCCCAAACACAGGTCGCGGCGCTGCAGCGTTTCTATGCAGGCCGCGCGGATCTGGAATGGGCGCAGCGTAACCTCTCTGATCGTAAAGCGGAGCTCCTAGATGCGGATGCGCTGATTGACCTGGCAGAAGCCGAATTGATGCGCCCGCTTGATGCGCGCGCCGTGGTCGAGGTGGAGGCCGCAGCCCGGCAGGTGGCCGGGGTTACCGCCTTGGTGCCGCTGGCGCTTGCGGATGTGCTCACCGCGCTGGTGTCGAGCCTGCGCATGATCCGCCGTATCGCCGAGATCTACGGGGGGCGCTCCGGGTTCTTCAGCTCCTGGCGGTTGACGCGTGCGGTCCTGTCCCACCTAGTGGCAACCGGCGCTGTCGCGGTGGGGGACGACCTGTTGGAGCCTGTGCTCGGCGCGTCTGTTCTGTCCAAGCTGTCGCGCCGATTTGGCGAGGGGTTGGTGAACGGCGCGTTGACCGCGCGAGTGGGGCTCGCCGCGATAGAGGTGTGTCGGCCCATGGGGTTTGAGGGCGCGCCGAAACCACGCTTGGGCAAAGTACTGCAACGCGCGCTCCGGGGCTTCGTGAAGTGAAGATCCAGCAAGACGGCTACAGGCCTTCTGCCGACATTTCAGTGTCTCTGGATCAAATCAAACGCGGCGGCGCGTCTTTAGGTTGACGCATGGCGACGATGCCGGTTCGAAACCCCTCTCCGATACGATCTGCCAGATGACCCCATTGCAGAGCCTGTTCGGGAGTGAGCTCGCGGGCCAGAACATCGTGAAACAGGCCCAGCCAGAGCGGGAAATGCTCTGCTTTCACATCGGGGCGCGACAGGTGCTCGCGCATCGGAGATCCATTGTAGCCCTTTTCACGCAGGATGGCGTTGCGCCAGAAGGCGGCGATCTTGTCTTCATGGGCGGGCCAGTCCTCGACATGGGCCGCAAAGACCGGGGCAAGCTCTGAATGCTGACGGACGTGCGCGTAAAAGACACGCACCACGCGGGCGATCTGCTCCGCAGTGATCTCGAACCGCGCCAGAGGGTGGGCGGCACTCTCGCTCTGCATGATGGCCTCCGAATATTTAAGATCTGCCTTAACCCTAAGTCTGCGGAAGGGCGACGGGAAGGGGGAGAGGTGAATTGCCGCAATAGCCGAGGCTCAGGTGCCATAAGGCTCCGGATGCGATTTGCCGCATGCGCTGAAGCGCTTGATGTCTGTGAGGGGCGGTTTTGTCCGGGCTGACGCTTTACCCGCGCCCAGCAAGCGCCTATAAGCGCCCCTATGACCCCGACTGCAACACGACGCGTGGCCATCATTATTCGAATTACGACCCCGGCGCTCTGACAGACGAGACGCCGGGCAAAGGTGCTTGAGTGATCGCACCGAACCGAATATCCCCAATCCGACCCGTTGATGCAAAAGGACGCCACCGATATGTGCGCCGATAAGACCGAAGTCACGCCCGACTACAAAGACACGCTGAACCTCCCCAAGACCGATTTCCCCATGCGCGCAGGCCTGCCCAAGCGCGAGCCCGCATGGCTGGAACGTTGGGAGCAGATCGGCGTCTATGACCGCCTGCGCGCCAAGGAAGGCCGCCAGCCTTTCGTGCTGCATGACGGCCCGCCCTACGCCAACGGCCACCTGCACATCGGCCACGCGCTGAACAAGACCATCAAGGACATGATCGTCCGCTCGCATCAGATGATGGGTTTTGACAGCCGCTACGTGCCCGGTTGGGATTGCCACGGTCTGCCGATCGAATGGAAGATCGAAGAGCAGTACCGCAAGAAGGGCAAGAACAAGGACGCGGTGCCGGTCATCGAGTTCCGTCAGGAGTGCCGCAAGTTCGCCGAGGGCTGGATCGACATCCAGCGCGAAGAATTCAAGCGTCTTGGCATCACCGGCAACTGGCCAAACCCCTATATCACCATGGATTTCCACGCCGAGGCGGTGATCGCCGAGGAATTCATGAAGTTCCTGATGAACGGCACGCTCTATCAGGGCTCCAAGCCCGTGATGTGGTCGCCGGTCGAGAAAACCGCGCTGGCCGAGGCCGAGGTCGAGTATCACGACAAGGAAAGCTTCACCATCTGGGTGAAGTTCAAGGTGGCTGAGCCTGCGGATCACAAGCTTGCCGGCGCGCATGTGGTGATCTGGACGACCACGCCCTGGACCATGCCGTCGAACAAGGCCGTCGTTTACGGCGAGGACATCGCCTATGGCCTCTATGAGGTCACCGGCACGCCCGACGAGTGTTGGGTCAACGTGGGCGACAAGTATCTGCTTGCCGACAATCTGGCGGCGGATGTGTTCAAACGCGCGCGCTTGTCCGAGGATCAATATACCCGCGTGGCAGATGTGCCTGCCTCCGATCTGGCAGGCATCGGCCTGACCCACCCGTTCGCCGGGGCCGAAGGTGGCAATGGTGAATGGGATGATATCCGCGACTTCCGCGCCGCCGATTTCGTGACCGACACCGAAGGCACCGGCTTTGTGCATTGCGCGCCGAGCCACGGGATGGAGGAATTCGAACTCTACCGCGACCTCGGCATGCTGGAACAGGTCATCACCTACAACGTGATGGACGACGGCGGCTTCCGCGCCGATCTGCCGTTCTTTGGCGGCAAATACATCCTTAACCGCAAGGGCGGCGAGGGCGACGCCAACACCGCGATCATCAACAAGCTGGTTGAGGTCGGGGGCCTGATGGCGCGCGGCAAGATCAAGCACAGCTACCCGCATTCCTGGCGTTCCAAGGCGCCGATCATCTACCGCAACACGCCGCAATGGTTTGCCGGTGTGGACCGCAAGCTGGATGACGGCATGGGCGAGCATGGCGATACCATCCGCGAACGCGCCCTGCGTTCGATCGACGAGCTGGTGAAATGGACGCCGCAGACCGGTCGCAACCGCCTGCATTCGATGATCGAGAACCGTCCCGACTGGGTGCTGTCGCGCCAGCGCGCCTGGGGCGTGCCGCTCACCTGTTTCACCAAGAAGGGCGCGCTGCCGACCGATGCGGACTACCTGCTGCGCAACGATGAGGTGAACGCCCGCATCACCGCCGCCTTTGAGGAAAATGGCGCCGATGTCTGGTACGAGGAGGGCTTCAAGGCGAAGGTTCTCGACGGCATCGTTGCTCCGGACGATTACGAGCAGGTGTTCGACGTGCTTGATGTGTGGTTCGATTCCGGCTCCACCCATGCCTTTGTGCTGCGTGACCGCGAGGATGGCACCGAGGACGGTATCGCCGATGTCTACATGGAAGGCACCGACCAGCACCGTGGCTGGTTCCATTCCTCGCTGCTGCAGGCCTCCGCCACCAAGGGTCGCGCGCCGTATCGCAACGTGGTCACCCATGGCTTTACGCTGGACGAGAAGGGCATGAAGATGTCCAAATCGCTCGGCAATACCATCGTTCCAGAAGCGGTGATCAAGCAGTACGGTGCCGATATCCTGCGGCTCTGGGTGGCGCAGACCGACTATACCGCCGACCAGCGGATCGGGCCGGAGATCCTGAAGGGCACCGCCGACAGCTATCGTCGTCTGCGCAATACCATGCGTTTCATGTTGGGCAGCCTTGGCGATTTCAGCGAGGATCAGCGGGTCGAACCCTCCGAGATGCCGGAGCTGGAGCAATGGGTGCTGCACCGTCTGGCAGAGCTCGATCACACGGTGAAAGCGGGCTACAAGGCGTTTGATTTCAACGGTGTCTGGCAGGCGATCTTCAACTTTGCCACCGTGGATCTGTCAGCCTTCTACTTCGATATCCGCAAGGACACGCTCTATTGTGATGGGGACACGCTGAACGCCCGCGCAGCGCGCACCGTGCTCGACATCCTGTTCCACCGTTTGACCACATGGCTGGCGCCGATCCTGGTGTTCACCATGGAAGAGGTCTGGCTGGAGCGGTTCCCGGGCGACGACAGCTCGGTGCATCTCATCGACATGCCGGACACGCCGCGCGACTGGATCAACGAACCGCTGGCGGCCAAATGGGCCAAGGTGCGTCAGGCCCGTCGTGTTGTGACCGCCGCACTGGAGGTGCAGCGCACCGACAAGGTTATCGGCGCCTCGCTGGAGGCGGCACCCGTGGTGCATGTGCGCGAGGCCGAAGTGCTGGCGGCGCTGGAGACGGTGAACTTCGCGGATGTCTGTATCACTTCTGACGTGCAGCTCACTGGCGATCCGAGCCCTGCCGAAGCCTATCGCCTGCCGGAAATCGAAGGCGTTTCGGTCGTGTTTGAAAAAGCCGAGGGCGAAAAATGTCAGCGGTGCTGGAAGATCCTGCCGGATGTCGGGGGCCATAGCCATCCGGGTACGTGTGCACGGTGCAGCAGCGCACTGGACAGCTGACCTGTCGGGTTTCCGACAAGTCGCTCAAAATCAAGACGCCCGGAGACATTCCCCGGGCGTCTTTTTTCATCCAGTGTCGTCAATCAGCTGAGATCAGGAGGCAATCCGGGACAGCACGTCCTGCGTATTGGTGTACATTTCCTGAGCGAAGCTTCCTGAGGACATGCCACGGAACATGGTATCCTGTGTCAGCGCCTCTGCTTGTTCCATCTGGATGTTCAGCAGGTTTTCAAGAGGGGGCAGGCTGATGGGTTCGGCAGTTTCAACCGGCTGAGCGGGCACAACTTCGGCCCGGCTGGTGCTTTCAGTGACCTGTTCGTCCGGACCTTTGTCATACAGGGCCAGATTGTCGCTGCTCATCAACGTGTCGAGATCCCGATCACGCGGCGCGGCGTCATCACTCAGGAAATTGGCAAGCCGACTGTTGGCAAACTCGGACCCGGTCGCGCCACCAGTCCCGGATGGGCTCGCAACCGTGTCGGTGACAGTAAATACTGAGACGGCGGGGACATTCGCGGGAATGTCTGAATAGGGGCGTAACGCTGGTAACATTCACTCTTCCTTTCCACGTAAGTGTCGGGCCGCACGCCGACCCATAGGAAATTACATCTTCAATATAACGCAATGAGAGGCGTTTGACGCGTGAACACTTTGGTAATGGTTAACGCCCTGGGCGTCGCTCGTTGGACAGTCGACTTCACGGGCGCGGCGATTATCAAAGTCGCGTCCTGTGCGGCGTTGATGCACTGTCGGGAATGTTTCGCCGTGAGTGCTTCGGCCAAGCCTGATAGGGGGGGCCGTTCCGAACTCAACGACGCCCCCACTGTGGGCGTCGTTGATGCTTGGCCGGTTGTTGCTTACAGCCTGACACCGTGACCTGCGCAGGCGTGCCGGCGCCGTCAGATAATGGTTTTGGCACCTGCGTAGCGGCGGCTTGCCTCGCGTTCCGACGTCTGCTGCAGCTTGTGGCGCGCGAGCAGGGCGTATTCGACGTTGTCCCCACCCTGCCGACGCCCTGCGGTCGAGGGCAGCACAACCGGGGTATCCTTCTTGGTGGCTTCGCGCGGGAAAACCGCACCAGCTGCAGATTTCTGCAATTGTGCCATGGCCTTTGCCAGTTGCTGCGTCGTGGCCGGGGTCACGGCAGCCTTGTATCGCGCTGCGACTTCGGGCAGCTCCGAGCGCCCGGACGGGTCTGCCTCTTGATAGGGCATCAGAGTCTCCTGAACCTTGGGATCGAGAAAAGGAACAAATTCAATTTGATTTTCAGCAATTGTGCTTAAGAATCTGTGTATGCGGATCGACCGCTTGCTGCCTAAATCGAAAATTTGCAGTAAAAAGTATGAGGTCGGCGCCAGAAAACACTCGCCTCTTGGCGCCGTTTTCGCAGGTGGAGAGCGGCGTTAGCTGCGTTCGGGAACGATCTGTTGTGCGATCCCGACAAGCAACAGATAGACCGAAGTCGCAAACAAGGCGATGGTCACGACCGGGCCAGGAGCAAAGTCGACCCATGCGGTCCACCCGGCAAGGGCGGTCCAGATCAGCGCAATGGGAAGCGACACAAGCCGCCAGCGTTCGGTGCGAACCGGATGGATGAACTTCAATGGCAGGAACTGCGTTGCAGACAGCAGAGTAACGAGGCCAAGGCTGACCCAGTGATTGGGCTCGAGTGCAAAAATGACCAAGATCAACATGTTCCAGCAGCCGGGAAACCCGGAGAAAGAGTTGTCCTTGGTCTTCATCCGCGTGTCGGCAAAGTACATTGCGCTGCTGAAGGTGATGACGATGACCGCGGCCCAGCCGGTCCAGCCGGACATCAGGCCGGACTTGAACAACGCAAAGGCAGGTATGAACACGTAGGTCAGATAGTCGATGATCAGGTCCAGCATAACGCCGTCAAACTGCGGCGCATTGCGTTTTACGTTGTAGTGACGGGCAAGCGGACCATCGACTCCGTCGACGGCAAACGCCACGACCAGCCACAGATACATCAGATCCCACCGTGCATCTACGGCGGCGAGCATGGCGAGCATGGCAAAAACGGCGCCAGTCGCGGTCAATAAATGTACGGTCAATGCACGGAGTTCAGACGTCATTTAAGTGTGATGACGAATTTCGCCACAGCCCGCAACCCAGAAGCGTGGATGACGGGCGGTGTTTCGTGAATTTTGTACGGCTTCGACCTGACAAATAATGATCAAGCCTAAGGTATCGCGAGGCCAGCACGAATGACATCAAACGGGGTGTGGCCATTGCCGCTTGCACAAATCGCGCAAATCAAAACGCAACACTACGAGACGTCACGTAGGCACAGCCTCTCGGCCGTGTGCGGATGGTCAGGCTTTGGGGTGCGCGCGGGTGTAGACGTCCATCAGATGCGCCGTATCCACCGCCGTATAGGCTTGGGTGGTGGACAGCGAGGCGTGACCCAGCAACTCCTGTATGGCGCGCAGGTCTCCGCCCGCCTCCAGCAGATGGGTGGCGAAACTGTGGCGCATGGCATGCGGGGTCGCGGAGGCGGGTAGACCAAGCTGGCGCCGCGCATCGGCCACCACGCCCTGGATCATCCGTGCATGCAGGGCACCGCCGCGCACGCCGCGAAACAGCGGTTGGTCGCGCTCCTGCGGATGCGGGCAGAGCTGCAGGTAGCGATCTACGGCCTGGCGGGCGGCGGGCAGAACCGGCACCACGCGCTCCTTGCCACCCTTGCCGGTGATCCGAAGCGTTGCGGGCAGGGGGGCGTCATTGCCCATCAGGCCGAGCGCTTCGGAAATTCGCAAACCACAGCCATAGAGCAGCGTAACCACAGCCACATCGCGGGCGGCGACCCAATCCTTGAGCGATTGCAGCTCTACCGTGTCGATCATGGCGCGGGCTGCATCCTTGTCGAGCGGGCGGGGCAGCTTCTTCTGGAACTTTGGCGCTCGGGTCGAGAGCACCGCGGTCGGCTCAAACCCTTCGCGCTTGGCCAGCCAACCGTAGAATTTCTTCACAGCGGAGAGTTTGCGCGCCAGTGACCGCGCGCCGGTGCCTGATGCGCGCGCCGAGGCCATCCATGCGCGCATGTCGGCGGTGGTGATGCGACTGAGCGCCCCCAGCCCCTGCGGGCCGCCGAAATGTAGGCTCATGAAGGCAAGAAACTCGCTCACATCGCCGCGATAGGCGGTCAGGGTATTTGACGCGGCGCCCTCCAGTGCACCAAGGCCGTCGAGCCAGGTTTGCAGCGCATCTCGCGCTGCCGGAGAAATGAGGGTGGGGTCGCCGATGCTCAAGACAGCCAGCGGCGCATGCAGCGCTCGAATACCCCGCCAAAGAAAGTCAGGAGGTCGGTGCCGTGTTGCGGGGTGAATTGATGCGGATCCTCGGCGCCAAAGACCAGCAGGCCCGGCAGGCGCCCGGCGCCAAGATCAAGCCGCAAGCAGGCCTCTGAGCGCAGATCGGCACCACGATCCCCATAGATGCGTGACGGACCAGCCTGGATCTGGCGCAGAATCACCGGACGGTCGCCACCATAAGAGCGCCCCTGCGCCACATAGGAATCGACAAAACCGGCCTCGGTGAATTTCAGCACATCACCGACGCGTTCCACCGCGGCGCCAGCCTCTTCCTGCGTGGTTTCCAGAATCAGCGCCAGCGCGTCCACCCGCAGGATGTCACGCAGATCCCCGCGCAGGATCTCCATGAAGACGGCAAAGCTCTCAGGATCCAGAAGGCGCAGCACAGCGCGGTGGATCTGGTTGGTACCGGCGAGGTTTTCATAGGCGGCCGCAATCACCGAGCGATGGGTGTCTTCCAGACGGTCGAGCCGGGTTTCCAGCCGCTCCATCGCGATGCCGCGCAGGTCAACGATATTGGTGCCCATGGCGCGTTCGTTGGCGGCCACCAGCGCACGCATTACGTTGGGGTCGTCCAGCACCATGTCGGGCTTTTCAATGATTTTCTTGCGCAGGCTGTCGTCCAGCTCGGCGGTTGTGCTGCTCATCGTCTCGTTCGAACCTCTGATCGGGTTTTGTTTACTATAACATGAGCCATGCGTGTGCGCGCGGGAAAAATCGCCAATTCGCGCCCGGCGGGGGGCAAAATACGCCTCTCGGCAGCAACATGCTGATGCGCAAATAAAAATGGCGCCCCCGTTGAGGGGCGCCATGGCTGGGTCTCGCAATTGATTGGGGCGCGATCAGAGGATCTTGATGCCGGCTGCCTTGATATCCGCGAGGAAGGCCGACAGGCCCTTGTCGGTCAGCGGGTGGTTGACCAGCGACTTGATCACGGCCGGCGGCGCGGTGATCACGTCCGCGCCCACCAGGGCACAGTCGGAGATATGGTTCACGCTGCGGATGGAGGCGGCGAGGATCTCGGTGGTGAAACCGTAGTTGTCATAGATGGTGCGGATATCCTCGATCAGGTCCATGCCGTCGAGGTGGATATCGTCCAGGCGACCGATGAAGGGCGAGATGAACGAGGCACCTGCCTTGGCGGCCAGCAGCGCCTGATTGGCAGAGAAGCACAGGGTCACATTGACCTTGTGACCGTCGTCGGTCAGGGTTTTGCAGGCCTTCAGCCCGTCCCAGGTCAGCGGCACCTTCACGGTGATGTTCTCGGCGATTTCCAGCAGCTTGCGGCCCTCGGCGATCATGGTTTCGGCATCGGTCGCGGTGACTTCGGCGGAAACCGGGCCGTCGACCAGATCGCAGATCTCCTTGGTGACTTCGATGATGTCACGGCCGGATTTCTTGATCAGGGAGGGGTTTGTGGTGACGCCGTCGACCATGCCAAGATCGTTCAGCTCGGCAATGGCGTCGATTTCGGCGGTGTCTACGAAGAATTTCATGGGCTTTGGTCCTCTGGATGGCTTGGCCTCGGTGCGCCTTGGCTTTACCTGATAGGAGGTCTTGCGAAAAGTCCGAAAGACACAAGGGTGGTCAGGGCGCGTTCGCGCGCATGTTAGCGAAAACATTTTCCCGCGCCTACCGTTGGGGCAACAAAAAGAACAGGGTCACAGCAGGAATGACGCAGCAGAGCGAGAGTCCGGAGTTTTTTGCCCAGGGCGAGCGAGTCGGAGTGCTGACAGCGCAGCCGCTGGACCGGCTGCTGGACTATCGCGCACCCGAGGGCGGCTGCTTTCTCGGCGCCTTTGTCGAGGTGCCGCTGGGGCCGCGCAAGGTGATCGGAGTGGTCTGGGGGGAGGGCGCGGGCGGATTTGATGCCGCCAAGCTGCGCTCGGTGATCCGGGTGCTGGATCTGGCCCCGATGCGCACCGAGATGCGCGGCTTTCTGGAGCGCGCGGCGCAATATACGCTGACGCCGATGTCGATGATGCTGCGGCTGGGGACCCGCGCGCCGGGGCTGGCGGATCCGCCCTCGATGCGCAAGATCCTGCGAAGAGGCGATCAGGAGCCGGATCGCCTGACGGATGCCCGTGCCAAGGTGCTCGACGTGATGGACGAATATGAGGGCGCGGCCTTCACCGCGTCGGAATTGTCCGGGCTGGCCGGGGTGACCAGTTCGGTGATCAAGGGGCTGGTGAAGCAGGGCGCTATCTGCGAGGAGGAAGCCCCCCGCGACCTGCCGTTCCCGCCGCTGGATCCGGAACTGCCGGGCAAGACCCTCTCGGACGATCAGGCCGCCGCCGCCGCCGCTCTGGAGGCCGGTGTGAACGGGGGGCGCTACGGCACCACATTGCTGAAAGGTGTGACCGGTTCGGGTAAGACCGAAGTCTATCTGGAGGCCGTGGCCGCCTGCTTGCGCAAGGGGCGGCAGGCGCTGGTGCTGCTGCCGGAAATCGCGCTGACGGCGGAGTTTCTCAAACGGGTGGAGGCGCGTTTTGGCGCGGTGCCGGCAGAATGGCATTCCGGCGTCACCATGACCGAACGCCGCCGGGTGTGGCGCATGGTCGGGCAGGGTGCGGCGCAACTGGTGATCGGCGCGCGTTCTTCGCTCTACCTGCCGTTTCGCGACCTTGGCCTGATCATTGTCGATGAGGAGCACGACACCTCCTACAAGCAGGAGGAGGGCGTCCTGTATAACGCGCGCGATCTGGCGGTCTGGCGCGCGTCGCTCTGTCAGGCGCAGGTGGTGCTGGCGTCGGCAACGCCAAGCCTGGAGACCTGGGCCAATGCCGAGGCGGGCAAATACACCCGTCTTGATCTCACGTCGCGTTTTGGCGAGGCGGTGCTGCCGGAAATGCGCGCCGTCGACATGCGCAACGAAGACCTGCTGCCCTCGACCTGGATCTCACCCACCCTGAAGCAGGCGATGAAACTGCGGTTGGAGCGCGGCGAGCAGTCGCTGCTGTTCCTCAACCGCCGTGGCTTTGCGCCGGTGACGATCTGCCGGGCGTGCGGCACCCAGGTGGCCTGCGACAATTGCGATGCGCGCATGGTCGAACACCGCTTCATGAAGCGGTTGATGTGCCACCAGTGCGGCGAAACCAAACCAGTGCCCATCGAATGCCCCTCCTGCAAGGTGGAGGGCAAGATGGCCCCCGTCGGCCCCGGAATCGAGCGGCTGGGTGAAGAAGCGGCGGCGCTGTTTCCCGAGGCACGCATTGCAGTTCTGAGTTCGGATCTGTTTGGCTCGGCCCGAGCGCTGAAGCAGCGGATCGAAGAGATCGCGGCGGGTGAGGCAGACATTATCCTCGGCACCCAGCTGGTGGCCAAGGGGCACAACTTTCCGCTGCTGACACTGGTGGGGGTGATCGACGCCGACCTCGGATTGCAGGGATCGGACCTGCGCGCCGCAGAGCGGACGTTCCAGCTGATGCGGCAGGTGGCGGGTCGTGCGGGCCGGGCCGAGCGCCGGGGTGAGGCCCTGATGCAGAGTTTCCAGCCCGAACATCCGGTGATCCGCGCGATCCTGTCCGGCGACGAAGAGAGCTTTTGGAAGGCGGAGGCCGCGCAGCGGCAGGCGGCGGGGGTGCCGCCATACGGGCGCATGGCGGGGATCATCCTGTCGGGCACCGATCTGGCGCAGGTCTTTGACCTTGGCGGTGCGCTGGCGCGCAATGATGGCCAGCTCCGGCAGGTGGGCGCGCAGCTCTTTGGCCCGGCTCCGGCGCCCATCGCCCGGGTGCGCGGGCGCCACCGGGTGCGCTTGCTGGTCAAGGCCGACAAGGGTGTCCCGCTTCAGGACGCCATCAGCCGCTGGATCGCACCGTTCAAGCTGAAGGGCGATCTGCGTCTGAATGTCGATATCGACCCGCAGAATTTCTTTTGACCACCCCTGCAGCCTCATAAGACACGGCCAGTTGACCCTGCAGGAGCGCAGATAGACCTGTGCATGCAGCGGCATGAGTTGGTACAATTCTTGACTAGCTCTGTCAGGCAAAGCGCTCTAAAGCCGGGGCATGTTTACGCCCATGACCCTCGATCAAGCCCGGTCCCTGCCGTTCTGGCGCCGTCCGATCACGCTGCTGTTTCTCATGGCGATCGCCATGCCCATCGCCTTCAACACTTGGTCGGCGCTGCTGAACAACTTTGTTATTGAGGTGGCGAATTTCGATGGGGCGGACATCGGCCTGTTGCATACCGTGCGCGAGATCCCGGGCTTTCTGGCCTTTCTGGTGATCTTTCTGATCATCTTCATCCGCGAGCAGGTGCTGGGCCTGCTGTCGCTGGCGTTGCTTGGCGTGGCCACGGCGGTCACTGCCTGGTTCCCGACCCTGCAGGGCATCCTGATCATCACCGTGCTCAGCTCCGTCGGCTTCCATTATTTCGAGACCGTGGCCCAGTCGTTGCAGCTGCAATGGCTCACCAAGGAACGCGCGCCGCAGATGCTGGGCTGGCTGGTGGCGACCGGCTCTGCCGCAACCCTGGTGGTCTACGGCATCATCGTGCTGCTGTGGGAACCTCTGAACCTGTCCTACAACGCGGTCTATATGGCGGCTGGCGGCTTCTGCGCCGTGGTGGCGATCTTCTGCCTGTTCGCGGTGCCGCAGTTCGACGGTCCGACGCCGCAGAACAAGAAGATGGTGCTGCGCCGCCGCTACTGGCTCTACTACGCGCTGCAGTTCATGGCCGGCGCGCGGCGGCAGATCTTTGTAGTCTTTGCGGGCTTCATGATGGTGGAGCGCTTCGGCTTTGAGGTTCATCACCTCACGAGCCTCTATCTCATCAATCTGCTGGTAAATATGGTGGCCGCGCCATTGCTGGGCCGAGTGGTGTCGCGGTTTGGCGAACGTCGCACGCTGATTTGTGAGTATGTCGGTCTGACGGTGGTGTTCGCGCTCTATGGTGGCATCTACTGGTTTGGCTGGGGGGTGGTGCTGGCGGCTACGCTCTACGTCGTGGATCATATCCTCTTTGCGCTTGCACTGGCTTTGAAAACCTACTTCCAGAAGATCGCCGATCCGGCTGATATCGCACCCACCGCGGCAGTTGCGTTTACGATCAACCATATCGCGGCGGTGTTCCTGCCGGTGCTGTTGGGCCTGCTCTGGATCGTATCTCCGTTTGCGGTTTTCGGATTGGCCGCCTGTATGGCGCTGATCTCGCTGGCGCTATCCCTGATGATCCCGCGCCATCCTGAGCCGGGGAATGAGACCATTTTCGCCCGTCTGAGAGCGCCCGCGCCTGCGGAATAAGTCTACCAACCGAGCGGCGCGGGCCTGCTGCCCTCTTGACCATATATGCAAGGCTCGCGTAGGCGCTGGACACCCGCGCGCTCGACGCGCCCTTTATTCCACTGCGGAGATCCCAACATGCCCACATTCACCGCGCTCACCACGCTGACCGGAAAAGCTCAGGCCGAGGCATTGGGCGATGCGATGGAGCGTTTGACGCCAGAACCAACCGGCGTTGGTGTGTTCGAGGTCGAGGATGGCTCCGGTCTCTGGGAAGTGGGTGGGTATTTCACCGAAGCCCCCGATGAGGCAGGGCTGGCGCTTTTGGCCACATTGCATGAGGCAAAGCCCTTTGCCGTTTCCGAATTGCCGGAGACGGATTGGGTTGCGCATGTGCGGCGCGAGCTGGCCCCTGTCGAGGCCGGGCGTTTCTTTGTCTATGGCAGCCATGATGCCGACAAGCTACCGGGGGACAAAATCCCGCTGTTGATCGAGGCCGCCATGGCCTTTGGTACTGGACACCATGGGACGACGCTCGGGTGCCTGAAGGCACTGGACCAGCTGCTGGATCAGGGCTTCACCGCGTCCAAAGTGGCCGATATCGGCTGTGGCACCGCCGTATTGGCAATGGCCGCAGCGCGAGTCTGGGCGGATGCGGACATTCTGGCCAGCGATATCGACCAGGTCGCGGTGGATGTTGCAGAGGCCAATATGGAGGCCAACGGCATGAAGGGCGCCGTGAAGTGCCTTGAGGCCGCAGGGTTCGACGCGCCGCCACTCAAGGACGCGTCCCCTTATGATTTGATCTTTGCAAACATCCTCAAAGGGCCGCTGGTGGCGCTCAGCCCCGATATGGCAGCACATCTGCGCGATGGCGGATATGCGATTCTGTCTGGCATTCTGAACGAGCAGGCCGATGATGTGATCGCGGTTTATGCACAGAATGGCGTCAATCTGGTTAATAGGGACGAGATTGGTGAATGGACAACGCTGATTTTGCGCAAGTAAGCTGAGATCGCGGGCAGTTTAATCGACTTTTAGCTATTTGCCCCGTTCTTGCCTCAATTCGCGCGTAGCTTCGAGCAACCCGCTAGTGGGGGCTAGTTCGGAGTGTTCGCTATGAGCGATCAATATGCAGAATTTCAAAGCCGGCTGCGCCGTTTGGACAGGAAAACCCTGAACAAAGGTCATGGCTACACGGCAAAGATCAGGACCGATGGTCTGATCGTTGTTGAGCCGAGAAAAGTCGTGCGCTCACGGATCTCACTGCGCTCACTGTTGCTCTTCTTGGCTGCCGGGCTTTTGTTCAAGGGCTTCTTGATGGCGTCCCTCGGTTTCGCGAGCTACGATCAAAGAGTGTCGCAACTCGCCGAGGGCTCATTCGTCGAGCGAAGTGGCGCTTTTGTCATGCAAAGCGATCCGCTGTCGACAAGAATTGCAGGGCAACTGTTGCCTCTCCTGCGCTGATCCACCCGGTGACGTGACAGCGGTCTTCGGTCAGGAGCCGCGTGTTGCACATTGCTCAGCATCCGTTCCCAACGCATCAACGAGAAACGCCGCGCTTGGGATATCCCAGGCGCGGCGCTCTAATTTGGTCAATTCGTAAGACGACCGTCCAAATCCGTGCGTCTCAGACCAGCGGCGAGTTGGCGTCGATGCTGTCGACATCGCCACGGATCAGGCCGATATCGGCCAGTTCACGGTCGGTCAGGGCGCCAAGTGCCTTGCGGGTCGAGCGGGCGTCGTTCCAGGCCATGACATTGGCGGTGATCGTATGAGCAAGAGCGCCGATACGGCCGATCAGGCCGGTGGTGCCTTGGGCGGTGCGGGTGGTGTCGAATGCAGCCATATCCACGTTCTCTCTGATTGAAGTTCAGGTCTTTCGCGTGATGCGATGAGCGGCAGATAGAGATGACATTTCCATCTCACAAGTGCATTTTTTGCATGCGTCCCATGCGCTTTTTGCATGTCGGAAGCCTATATGAATAAGGGAATTATCAAGGTTTTCGACTTTCGTGCCAAAGGTGTCGCACGTGTATTTCGGTCAGTCGTTTTTGTGCGCAAAATGGTGCAATTTGCGTCTCGCTGGGCATGTGGCGTTGGTGCAGGTAGAACCCGGCGCGATACCCCGGTTCGGGAAAGCGTTTGGCTGTGTTCGCGTTTTGTGCTAGCTCACTTGAAACAATGACCAAACAATCAGGCGTAGATCGGGCAAGCAGATGCGAATACTGGGAATCGATCCGGGGCTCAGAACCCTTGGGTGGGGCGTGATCGAATCAAATGGCGCACGCCTCAGCCACGTCGCCAATGGTCTGTGCCACTCTGACGGTGATGATCTGGGCGAGCGGCTTTTGTCGCTGCACAATCAGATCACCGAGGTGATCGTGGAATATGCGCCGGATCAGGCGGCGATCGAGCAGACTTTCGTGAACAAGGACGGTGCCGGGACGCTGAAACTGGGTCAGGCGCGGGGGGTGGCACTGCTCACGCTCGCAAAGGCAGGATTACCGACGGGTGAATATGCGCCCAACCGTGTGAAAAAGACGGTCGTTGGCGTCGGCCATGCGGAAAAGCAGCAGGTCATGCATATGGTGAAGCTGCAACTGCCCGGCTGTGCCCCCAAAGGCGAGGATGCCGCCGATGCGCTGGCCATCGCCATCTGTCACGCCTACTACGGCGGTACCAACCAGCGGCAATTGAAAGAGGTGCGCGCATGATCGGCAAGTTGACCGGGCGGCTCGATTACAAGGCGCTTGATCATGTGATGATCGACGTCCGTGGCGTGGGCTACATCGTGTATTGCTCTGACCGCACCATGGCGACGCTGCCGTCAGTCGGGGAGGCCGTGCAGCTATATACCGAGCTTCTGGTGCGTGAGGACCTGATGCAGCTGTTCGGGTTCACCTCCTTGGTTGAGAAGGAATGGCATCGTCTTCTGACCTCCGTTCAGGGTGTTGGCGCCAAGGTGTCGCTGGCTATCCTGAGCGCCTTGGGCCCCGATGGCGTGAGCCGCGCCATTGCACTTGGCGATTGGGCCACGGTGAAGGCGGCAAAGGGCGTTGGCCCTAAGACTGCGCAACGCATCGTTCTGGATCTGAAAGACAAGGCTCCATCGGTGATGGCCATGGGGGGAACGGTGACCGACGCATTGAACGGTCCGGAGCTTGACGGGGTGGTCGAGCCATTGGAGGAGGCGCCTGCGAAACCGGCGCGCACTTCAAAGGCAAAGGCGCCCTCGGGGGCAGCAGCGGCCTCAGCTGGCGCATTGTCGGCGTTGGGAAATCTGGGCTATGGGCCATCCGACGCGGCTGCGGCCGTGGCTGAAGCTGCCGCCGGTAATCCCGATGCGGGCGAGGCCGAGCTGATCCGTGCCGCCCTGCGCCTGTTGGCGCCCAAAGGATGATCGGGCGTGTGAGCCGGTTGAGCGTGCCCAAGGTGCGCTCTGCGTGCAAAGGCGTGCAAGGTACGGGTAGGCTGGGCGGGACCGATTTCCAGACGGCCAACTGCATTTGCATGCATGATACATGGATACAGAGATGACCGACGCCGATCCCACCCTGCGGCCTGATCCGCTTCCCGAGGACAATGACCGCGCTTTGCGCCCGCAAGGCTTGGGTGAATTCATCGGCCAGGCGGAGGCGCGCGCGAACCTGCGCATCTTCATCGAGAGTGCGCGCCGTCGTGGCGAGGCAATGGACCACACGCTGTTTCACGGCCCTCCCGGCTTGGGCAAGACCACGCTGGCGCAGATCGTCGCGCGCGAGCTTGGGGTGAATTTTCGCATGACGTCTGGCCCGGTGCTGGCAAAGGCCGGGGATCTGGCCGCGATCCTCACCAATCTGGAGGCGCGCGACGTTCTCTTTATTGATGAAATCCACCGGCTGAACGCGACAGTGGAGGAGGTGCTCTACCCTGCGCTGGAGGATTTTGAACTGGATCTGGTGATCGGCGAAGGGCCCGCCGCGCGCACCGTGCGTATCGAGCTGCAGCCCTTCACGCTGATCGGGGCAACCACCCGGATGGGCTTGTTGACGACACCGCTGCGGGACCGATTCGGCATCCCGACCCGGCTGCAATTCTACACAGTTGATGAGTTGTTCGAAATCGTCAGCCGCAATGCGCGCAAACTTGGCGCGCCCGCAGATGACGAAGGCGCACGCGAGATCGCGCGGCGCGCAAGGGGTACGCCTAGGATCGCGGGGCGGCTCTTGCGCCGCGTCGTGGACTTCGCGGTTGTCGAGGGCGACGGCACCATCACCCGGGAACTGGCGGACAACGCCCTGACGCGGCTGGGGGTGGATCAGCTGGGGCTGGATGGTGCGGACCGCCGCTACTTGCGGCTGGTGGCGGAAAACTACGGCGGTGGACCGGTGGGGATCGAGACAATGTCGGCAGCCCTGAGCGAAAGCCGGGATGCGCTGGAGGAGGTCATCGAGCCCTACCTGTTGCAGCAGGGGCTGATCCAACGCACGCCCCGCGGGCGGATGCTGGCGCAGAAGGCCTGGCAGCATATCGGTCTGACACCGCCGAAGTCGTCCAGCGATCTGTTCGGCTGAGGCCGCGCGCGCCACGTTTGATCAGGTGCAACCGGACCGTCACGCGACTGAGCGCCCCGAGGCAGAGATGTGCAGGGGGGGCAAGGCTGTCTGGCAAATTCGACGCTTGTCTGAAGTCATTGCCGAGACTTGGACGGTGACGACTTCCCACTTGCTGCTCAAACGGCGCGCCCGTACAAAACACGCGACGACATTTGATAAAGACGAGGCCGTGCATGTCCGCACTTCTGTTGCCAGAGGAAATCGAGGCGCTTTTCACCCGCGAGGATGGGTCTTACACCTTTTCCCGCTGGGGTCGCCCAATCACACCCATCGTCTTTGGTGTAACGGATGAAACATTGGCCACCGTGAAGGGCGCGGTCGAGGCCGTGGTCACGCTTGCCGGCCACAAGATGGCAGAAACCGATCCTGAACTGGGCGCGAACCTCATGTTCTTCTTCTTTCGGGACTGGAACGAATTGCTGGAGGTGCCGGACCTTGATCGCATGATCCCCGGTCTCGCACCTCTGGTGAGCCGCCTCTCGGAAGAAGATGCCAGCCAGTATCGCGCGTTCCGGTTCGACGAGGATGGCGGCATTCGGGCGGCCTTTGTGTTCTTGCGGATGCAGGGTGGGATGGCGGAGATGCCGGCCGAGGCGCTGGCGCTGACCCAAGCGGTGCAGGTGATGCTCTTGTGGGGGGATCGCGCCTTTGCCGAGGTCTCACCGCTGGCGGTGCTGCCGGAGAACGGCAATACCATCCTGCGGCCCGAAATTGCAGGGGTGATTGCCGCTGCATATGACCGGATGCTGCCCGTTTCGGCGCAGGATGCCAGCCATGCGCTTCGGCTCTACGCTCGACTGCAGGCGCTGCCCGCGGAGGGCAGCACGACGTGACCCATCGCTTTCCGATCACGGTATATTACGAAGACACCGACATGGGCGGTGTGGTGTATCATGCGAACTTCCTGCGTTTTATCGAGCGCGCTCGCAGTGACTATGTGCGCGCGCTTGGCGTCGATCAGAACGCCATGCGCGATACCGGTATCGTCTGGGTGGTGACCCGAATCGAAGCGGATTACCTGTCACCAGCGCGGTTCGAAGATGAGCTGACTGTCGAGACCCATGTCGAGAAATCGACCTCTGCGCGTCTCACGATGGCGCAGGTGGTGCGACGCGACGGGCGGGAGCTGTTCCGCGCGGTCGTGACGGCCGTGTGTATGGACATGCACAGCGGCAAGCCAGTGCGGCTTCCGGCAGAACTTCGCGCATCTCTGTAACAAACGCCGCTGAGGCCCCTGTTTCCTTGGTAATGCCGCTTGTTTTCCGTTAGCGTCGCCTCAAATTAGGCTGCGCGCCACAAACGACGCGGCAACTGGCGATAGAGCAGGCAGATGGAAGCAGAAACTCTGGCACTGGCACAGGAGATTGATTTCTCCATGTGGGGGCTGTTCGCACGTGCGACGCTCACCGTTAAATTCGTGATGATCATGCTGATCGGGGCCTCGATCTGGTCTTGGGCGATCATCTTGCAGAAATTGATCACCTACCGCGTCGCGCGTCGCGAGGCGCAGATCTTCGAGCGGGCATTCTGGTCGGGCAATCCGCTCGACGAGCTCTACGAGGAGATCGGTCCGGACCCTTCAGGGCATTCGGAGCGGATCTTTGCCTCTGGCATGACGGAATGGCGCCGCAGTCATCGCACCGATGGCGCGTTGATCCCCGGCGCACAGGCGCGCATCGACAGGTCCATGGATGTGGCGATCTCCAAAGAGAGCGAAGGGCTGCAGAGTGGGTTGCAAATTCTGGCAACCATCGGCTCCACGGCGCCATTCATTGGTCTGTTCGGGACAGTCTGGGGCATCATGAACGCCTTCATCGAGATTGCAGAGCAGCAGAATACCAACCTTGCCGTAGTGGCACCCGGGATCGCCGAGGCGCTGCTGGCAACGGGCCTTGGCCTTCTTGCGGCGATCCCCGCCGTCATCTTCTATAACAAGCTTTCGGCGGACTCGGATCGGATCATTGGTGGCTATGAGGCCTTTGCCGATGAATTCGCGACCATCTTTTCACGTCAAATGGACAGCTGACCCATGGGAGCAGCCATTCAACAAAAGGACGGCGGCGGGCGTCGGCGGGGACGGAGGCGTTCTCGCGCACGGCCGATGGCAGAGATCAACGTCACGCCCTTTGTGGACGTGATGCTGGTGCTGCTGATCATCTTCATGGTGGCTGCGCCGTTGATGACGGTTGGCGTGCCAGTCGAGTTGCCCAAAACTGCCGCAGGCGCGCTGCCGGGGGAAGAAGAGGAACCGCTGACGGTGACCATGACCGCTGCCGGCGAAATTCAGATCCAGACCACGCCCGTGGCGCGGGAGGATCTGGTTGCGCGGCTGCGTGCCATTGCATCCGAACGGACGTCGGATCGTGTCTATCTGCGTGCTGACGGCGCTATCGCCTATAGCGATGTGATGCAGGTGATGGGGGCGCTCAATGCGGGTGGCTTTGCCAATGTCGGGTTGGTGACGGATACCGGCGGGCCTGCGCTCGATGGTCGTCCGGCCTCTGCGACCGCCCCGCAGGGCGAGTGATACGGGGGCCAATGTGCAAACCGGCACAAAAATCTCCGTAGCAGGACATGGGATCCTGATAACCTGGGCGCTCGTGGGGGGGTGGTTCAATGCTGAGCCGTTGCCGTTCCAGAGCCAGGATGTTTCGATCATTTCCGCTGAGGAATTTGCGCGGCTGAGCGAACAGCAGGCCGCGCCCGAGGTGGCAGAGGATCCAGTGGCGCCGCAGGTGCCGCCTGAGCCCGAGACGACGCCTGCCATTCCTGAACGCCCGACGCCAGTGCCGGAGACACCTCCCGCGACGCCAGAGCCGATTGAAACACCTGTCGAGGAGGCCGAGCCTGAACCGCCAGCGCCAGAACCGACGCCGGAGGTGCCAAGCATCGTGCCGGATGCGCCCGACGTGCCCGAAATCGTGACCGATCTGCCGCAAACTGCGGAGCCTGAGACTGCGCAGCAGACGGATCGGGTTGCGCCGGAACCTGTCCAGGCGCCGGAACCGGATACGCAAGTCGATGATGTGGCACAGGAAGAGGTTGCGCCGGATGAGGGGGCTGATGCCAACCAGCCGGTGCAGGAGGCCACCGCCCCGGAAGCGGCAAGCGACCGGATCGTGACCGAAGCAGAGGCGGACGACGCAGAGCCGACCGCACCGTTGGCGAGCGTTCGGCCGCTCACACGCCCGGCGCGCCCGAGCCCGGAACCAGAGCAACCGCCGGAAACCCAAACGGCAACAGCCGAAGAAAATTCCGACCCCGCGCCGGAACCAAACCCCGAGGTGGAGAGTTCTGCTGTGGACGACGCTCTTGCAGAGGCCTTGGCAGGGAGCGGAGAAGTCGAAGCACCGGAACCATCCGGCCCGCCGATGACACGAGGAGAAAAAGATGCGCTGCGGATCGCAGTCTCGCAATGCTGGAACGTCGGATCGCTGTCCAGCGAAGCGCTTCGTACCTCAGTCGTTGTGGGCGTCACACTTTCACGCGAGGGAGTTCCAGACATTGGCTCCATTCGCATGCTGTCCAGCTCCGGTGGGTCCGACAGTTCCGCCAAACAGGCCTATGAGGCCGCGCGCCGCGCCATCATCCGCTGCGGATCAAGAGGTTTTGATCTTCCGGCTGACAAATTTGCGCAATGGCGTGATATTGAGATGACATTTAATCCCGAAGGAATGCGGATCAGATGAGAAACGCGATTGCAACAGTACTCCTTGGCCTTGCGATGCTGCTGCCCGTCGGGGCGGTTCAGGCGCAGGATGGGCCGCTCAGGATCGAAATTACAGATGGCGTGATCGAACCGCTCCCCTTTGCGGCGCCGGATTTCATCGCTGACACGCCAGCCGCGTCACAATATGCGGCGGATATCGCCCGGGTGATTGCAGATGACCTAAGAGGCTCCGGCCTGTTCAGAGAGATTCCCAAATCCGCCTATATCTCGCCCTACAGCGATTTTGATGCGGCGGTGAATTTCACCGATTGGAAGGCGATCAACGCGCAGGCGCTGATTACCGGCGCAGTCAGCCTATCCGGTGATCGGATCACTGTTCGTTTCCGCGCCTACGATGTGTTTGCGGGACAAGAGCTGGGGTCCGGACTGCAACTGTCGGGCACCACGGACGGCTGGCGACGCATCGGCCATAAGGTCGCCGATACCATCTACGCGCGTCTGACAGGTGAGGGGGGCTATTTCGACAGTCGCGTCGTGTTTGTCTCAGAGACTGGCCCGAAGGATAACCGCAAGAAGCGGCTGGCGATCATGGATTATGACGGCGCCAACGTGCAGTATCTGACCAATTCCGAATCCATTGTTCTTGCACCGCGTTTCTCTCCCACGGGCGACAGGGTGCTTTATACCAGCTATGAGAGCGGCTTTCCGCAGATCCATGTGCTTGATGTCGGCAAAGTGCAGCGCCGCATCCTGTCGGCGGGAAATGGCACCATGAGCTTCGCACCGCGATTTGCGCCCGACGGTCAGACCATCGTCTATTCCCAGTCCGCTGGCGGCAATACCGATCTGTTCTCGATGGATATCAACTCTGGCAACACGCAGCGTCTCAGCAGCGCACCTTCGATCGAAACGGCACCGTCCTTTTCGCCGGACGGCAGCCAAATCGTCTTCGAAAGTGATCGCTCCGGCACATCGCAGCTTTATGTGATGCCGGCCTCGGGCGGCGAGGCGAAGCGGATCAGCTTCGGGCAGGGGCGTTACGGCACGCCGGTCTGGTCTCCGCGCGGCGACTATGTTGCCTTCACAAAGCAGAATGCCGGGCGTTTCCATATTGGCGTCATGCGCACGGATGGCAGCGAAGAGCGGTTGTTGACCGCGTCCTTCCTCGACGAGGGGCCAACCTGGTCTCCGAACGGGCGGGTGATCATGTTCACCCGCGAAACCCAAGGCGCGAGTGGCCAGGCGCGGCTTTACTCTGTCGATATTTCCGGGCGGAACCTGAAACCCGTACAAACCCCAGACGGCGCGTCGGACCCTTCCTGGTCGCCGTTGCAGAAATGAGAAACCGTCTGATCGGGCGCGGGGGCTTCAAGCCCGTGGCGCGGTCAGGCAGAACATGCTAACACTTCGGCAAGAAATGTCCGATCACACGAGGCGATTTCAGATGAGCGGTATCAACAAAGCTATTCTCTTGGTTGCGGGCCTGGCCCTTGCAGCCTGTTCCGATGCACGTTGGGATGACACCAACGCAGGCAGTGGCGGCGCCGGCCTCGGCGCCGTTGGCAGCACGGCAGACCCGTCCAGCCCCGCCTACTTCCGCGAGGCGATCGGGGATCGCGTGCTGTTCTTGGTGGACCAGTCCAGCATTTCGCCCGAGGGTCGCACCGTGCTGGACGGTCAGGCGCGCTGGCTCAATGCAAACCCTTCATATGTTGTGACCATCGAGGGCCACGCGGACGAGCGCGGCACCCGTGAGTACAACCTTGCACTTGGTGCGCGCCGTGCCAATTCTGCACGCGAATACCTGATTTCCCAAGGCGTCGCGGCCAATCGCATCCAGACCGTATCCTTCGGCAAAGAACGTCCCATCGAGATCTGTTCGGCACAGAGCTGCTACAATCAGAACCGTCGCGCGGTGACCGTGCTGGCGGGCGGCGCAGTGAGCTGACGCGGATGAAGGGCTTGCGGCAGTTTTTCCTCGCAACGGCGCTGATTGCGGTCAGCGCCGTTCCCGGCGTCACACAGGAGCGGGAGCAGACCTTGGCGGATATCCGTCAGGAGCTTACGGTCCTGCATGTGGAAGTACAGCGCCTCAACCGAGAGCTGTCCACCACAGGCGCACCTTCGGCATCTCTCGCAGGAACCTCGGTGCTGGATCGCGTGACCGCGATCGAGGCGGAGTTGCAGCGCCTGACCTCCAAGACCGAAGAGCTGCAGTATCGTGTGCAACGCATCGTGGAAGATGGCACCAACCGGATCGGGGATCTTGAGTTCCGCCTTGTTGAGCTGGAAGGCGGGGATCTCTCCACGCTGGGTGAGACAACGACATTGGGCGGTGAGATCGCCGGCGAAGCAGCGGTTGGGCTGGGCCAGACGCCGGTGCCCGCTGACGGCGATGCCGTCATCGAAGGCGCTGGTGAGCTCGCCATTGGCGAAGAGGCCGACTACAAGGCCGCGATGGGAGATCTGGACGGTCAGAATTATCAAGCTGCCGCCGACAAGTTCGCCACATTCAAGGAGGCCTATCCGGGCAGCCCGCTGACGGCCAAGGTTGATTTTGGTCGGGGCAAGGCGCTGGACGGGCTGGGGGACACCCGAGAGGCCGCACGCGCCTATCTTGCCGCCTTTACCGGTGATACCTCTGGCACGATCGCGCCTGAAGCGCTGTTCGAACTCGGGGCCGCGCTGGGGCGTCTGGGGCAGGTCGATCAAGCCTGCATCACCCTTGCGGAGGTTGCAGTTCGCTTTCCAAATGATCCCGCAGTGACCGCTGCAGAGGCGGAGCGGTCCACGCTGGCGTGCTCCTGATCCCAACAGAAGAGGCCTTGATCACAGAGATCGGGGCCCGCCTCGGAACCCTACCAGAGAAATTGGGCGTTGCCGTCTCAGGCGGCAGCGATTCAATGGCGCTCCTGCATTTGCTCAACGCAATGTCTCGGACCAGTGAGACGGAGGTGTACGTGGCCACCGTCGACCACGGTTTGCGCCGCGAATCACGCCAGGAAGCCGAATGCGTCGCAGCCCGCGCGGCCGAACTTGGTCTTCAGCATGACATATTGACATGGCACTCCCCTGCCGAGAGCGGAAATCTGCAAGGTGAAGCCCGTGCGGCGAGATACCGTTTGCTTGCTCAGTGGGCCAAAGCGCGCGGTCTTCAGGCGGTGGCGGTCGGGCATACGGCGGATGATCAGGCTGAAACCCTGGTGATGCGTCTGCGCCGCGCGTCGGGGGTGACCGGCCTGTCGGGTATGTCGGTCCGGCACCTGCGAGACGGTATCGAGCTGCTTCGTCCTTTGCTGCGCGTGCACCGAAAGGACTTGCGCAGCTATCTGACGGATCGAAGCATTCCCTGGATCGACGACCCTTCAAACAATGATATGCGGTTCGAACGGGTGCGGGTGCGCGAGGCGCTGACGGCGTTGGAGCCGCTCGGACTGACCATTGATGCGCTGACCGCCGTTGCGGACAATATGCGGATGGCGGACGCGGCGCTGAATCACGCCATGCGAGTTGCGGCGGCAGAGCTGGGACAGGTTCGATTGGGGGCGGTAGTGCTTGATCGTGCAGGGTTTCATGATCTTCAGGACGAGGTCGCACGGCGGCTGCTGGTCTCAGCGATCACTTACGTCAGTGGTGCTGACTACCCGCCGCGGCGGGCGCCCTTGTTGGATGCGTGCCATGCGCTTCGAGAGGGGCGTGGTCTCACGCTGCAGGGGTGTCAGCTCTTGGTGAAATCCGACCGAATCTGGGTGTGTCGGGAATATGAGGCCGTGCGCGAGACATGCATCGAACATGTCTCTGAGCAGCGCAGCGATGTGGTGTGGGACAATGCCTGGAAAATGAGCGTCCCCCCCAACATTCCTCACGACACAAAACTGCGCGCACTTGGTGACGATGGGCTTCGTTTGATGGAAGATTGGCGCCGTCATGCGGTGCCCCGAGAGGTCTTAAAACCTTTGCCTGCCGTCTGGCAGGGAGGCGAATTGATCGCTGTTCCGCCCCTAGAGCAATCGTCCGCCTGGTCAACTGCGGCAATGCGACTGTCGGAGACTTGGGCGACGCGGTCGTTATCGCATTGAACCTCACCAAATCATCCTTATTTTAGGTGCAACTGATGGTCGTCGCGTGCTAGAGCCGTGGCGTCCTTGGAATTCTTGGGAGAGCCATTTTGGGCAACGCACGCAATATCGCCTTCTGGGTAGTTCTGTTCCTGCTCGTCGTGACCCTGTTCAATTTGTTCAGCGGGTCCGGCAGCACACTTCAGAGCCGCGAGAAGACTTATTCGGAATTTGTGACCGCCGTTGACAACGGTCAGGTCAGTACCGTGACGCTGGATGGCGAGCAGGTCCGCTACACCACCTCTGACGGTCAGAGCTATACGACGATCAAACCGGGCGATGCCGAAGTCACCCAAATGCTGATCGCCAAAGACATCCCCATCCGCGCGGAAAAGCAGCAGCAGTCGACATTCCAGTCCTTCCTGCTGACCCTTCTGCCGTTCCTGCTGTTGATCGGTGTCTGGATCTATTTCATGAACCGCATGCAGGGCGGTGGCAAAGGCGGCGCCATGGGCTTTGGCAAGTCCAAGGCCAAGATGCTCACCGAAAAGCATGGCCGCGTGACCTTTGACGACGTCGCGGGCATCGACGAGGCCAAGGAAGAGCTGGAAGAGATCGTGGAATTCCTGCGCAACCCGCAGAAGTTCTCTCGTCTTGGTGGCAAGATCCCCAAAGGTGCGTTGCTGGTGGGCCCTCCGGGCACGGGTAAAACGCTTCTGGCGCGCGCCATCGCGGGCGAGGCGGGTGTGCCCTTCTTCACCATTTCCGGGTCCGACTTTGTCGAGATGTTCGTAGGCGTCGGTGCCAGCCGCGTGCGCGACATGTTCGAACAGGCGAAGAAGAACGCGCCCTGTATCGTCTTTATCGACGAGATCGACGCCGTGGGCCGTCATCGTGGTGCCGGCTATGGCGGTGGCAACGACGAGCGTGAACAGACACTCAACCAGCTTCTGGTGGAGATGGACGGCTTTGAGGCCAACGAGGGCGTGATCATTCTGGCGGCGACAAACCGCAAGGACGTGCTTGACCCGGCGCTGCTGCGTCCTGGCCGCTTTGACCGCAACGTGACCGTCAGCAACCCTGACATCAAAGGCCGCGAGAAGATCCTCGGCGTGCACGCCCGCAAGACTCCGCTGGGCGCTGACGTGGATCTGCGCATCATCGCGCGTGGTACGCCCGGGTTCTCCGGTGCCGATCTGGCGAACCTTGTGAACGAGGCGGCGTTGATGGCCGCGCGTGTGGGACGCCGCTTTGTCACCATGGAAGATTTCGAGAACGCGAAAGACAAGGTGATGATGGGGGCGGAGCGCCGCTCCATGGTGCTGACCGCCGATCAGAAAGAGAAAACAGCCTATCACGAGGCGGGCCACGCTGTGGTCGGTCTGATGCTGCCCGAATGTGACCCGGTCTATAAGGCCACCATCATTCCTCGTGGCGGCGCGCTCGGCATGGTTGTTTCACTGCCAGAGATGGATCGGCTGAACTGGCACAAGGATGAATGCCAACAGAAGCTGACAATGACCATGGCTGGCAAGGCTGCAGAGATTATCAAATACGGCGAGGGCCACGTGTCCAACGGTCCGGCAGGTGATATCCAACAGGCCAGCCAGCTCGCGCGTGCGATGGTGCTGCGCTGGGGCATGTCCGACAAGGTCGGCAATATCGACTACGCCGAAGCGCATGAGGGCTATTCCGGCAATACCGGTGGGTTCTCCGTCTCTGCCAACACCAAAGAGCTGATCGAAGAGGAAGTGCGCACCTTCATCGAAAACGCCTATCAGCAGGCCTATCAGATCCTGCAGGATAAAAAGGTGGAGTGGGAGCGTCTTGCTGAAGGTCTTCTGGAGTACGAGACCCTGACAGGCGAAGAGATCAAGCGCGTCATGAACGGCGAGCCGCCGCAGGTCGACGATGATGCAGACGACGACGCGGATTCCGGCGCGACCTCGATCACTGCGATCCCGAAAGCAAAGTCGAAGAAATCGCCGCCGGACGGCGATATGGAACCCGAACCTTCGGCCTGATAGGGCCCAGGCGTTCCGCCACGTTCTTACAGTTGAAGAAAAGCCGCAGCATCTCTCTGCGGCTTTTTTAATTTATGTATCAAAGGATTGGGCGACGCTCCGGCCGTGTCGTAAAAATGTCATGTCCCCCTTGATCGCACTTGCCCGCGTTCAGATATAGGCAGCATCTGTCACCACCCCGGGAGCCGTCGTGCGTATTCCTTTCACTGATCTGTCGCCCGCTCCCCTCATGCCTGAAGCGGGTATATTCGCGCCGCGCATTCCTGCGCCGCTGGTTTTTGCGGCTCTGGCGACCCTCTGCGGTGGCTTTGCGGTCTGGGTTGCGCAGGTCTACTACAGCCCTCTCAGCGCCGCTCTGCACGAGGGGGGACCGGTCGAGGTGGCCTCCGCCGTGCTTTGGGGCCTATGCGCGATCATGGTGATCTATTTCGCGCCGGGACGCGTGTTTGGATCGCAATGGCAGATACTCGCGCTGTTCCTGTTGCTGTTCAGTCGGGAGATGGATTTCGACAAACGCTTTCTCGACGAGGGTATCCTGCAACTGCGGCTGTACTCTGGCGACGCGCCATATTGGCAAAAGATCGTGGGACTTGTGGTGATCCTGATGGTGCTGGCCGTAGCTTGGCGCCTGTGCAGGCGCAATCTGCCGGTGCTCTGGGCTGAGGTCCGGCACGGGGCAGCTTGGGCCTGGTGCAGCTGCGGCGCGCTGGGGCTTTTGGTCGTCGCCAAGAGCCTGGATGGCATCGGTCGCAAACTGGCCGATTTTGGTCTGACACTGGATCCACAAACGGTGGCTACCGCCATGATATATGAAGAGCTGTTCGAATTGTTTGCCGTGGTCGTGATCGTCTGGGCAATCAGTTTGCTTGAGGCACGTGTGCGCCGGGATCATCTGGCCGGATCGCACTTGTGACCGAGGTGTGATCGGCTAGACTGCGCGCTCCCTTCCAGCGCAGAAAGTCGATGACATGCCTGTCCTTACAGAAACCGAATTCAGTGGCGAAATCACTTGGCTTGGCATGGTGCCGGCCGACAGCGGCATCCAGGCCGAGGCGTGTGAGGCGCTCGAGTTGGGGTTTCACGGGATCACCGGCGCACGGCATGAGGGCACAGAGCGCGCCTCCTGTGTGCGGGTAAAGAACCTCTACGAGACGGGCACCCAAATTCGCAACGTGCGTCAGATGACCATCCTGTCGGAAGAAGAGCTGGCGCTTATCGCGGCTGATATGGGGCTGGATCGGGTTGATCCACGCCATCTTGGTGCGACCATGGTGGTCCGTGGTATTCCCGATTTTACATTCGTTCCCCCGTCTGCGCGCCTGCAGGGGGCGGAAGGGGTGACCCTGACCGTCGATATGGAGAATCGCCCCTGCATCTTGCCGGGACGCGAGATCGAGAAGGATCACGCGGGCTATGGTCCAAAGTTCAAGACGGCGGCGGCCAACAGGCGGGGAATCACCGCTTGGGTGGAACGTCCGGGGCAGGTCAGGCTGGGCGACATTTTGCGCCTCTATGTGCCCGCTCAACGCGGCTGGGGTGGTGCGCACTGAGCTATGCGTGGAAGAATATTCTGCCTCAGGGCCTGATCGCGGGCCTTCGAATGCCGCTGACGACGTTCTGAAGCGCAATTATGTCGGAAACTAGGGGCGCGTGTTTTTCATGACGGGATAAGCGTAGGGAAGTACCGGTGCCCGTTGCCGGCCCCTGCCAACTCGACACTTAGGAACCAGGCCATGAGCTACAAGAGTGACATTGAAATCGCCCGCGAGGCGAACAAGCTCCCGATCCAGGAGGTCGGCGCCAAACTGGGCATGAAGAACGAAGATCTGCTGCCTTACGGCCACGACAAGGCCAAGGTGAGCCAGGAGTTCATCAACTCCGTGCAGGGCCGCGAAGACGGCAAGCTGGTCCTGGTGACCGCGATCAACCCGACACCCGCGGGCGAAGGCAAGACCACCACCACAGTGGGTCTGGGCGATGGCCTGAACCGTATCGGCAAGAACGCGATGGTCTGCATCCGCGAAGCCTCCCTCGGCCCGAACTTCGGTATGAAGGGTGGCGCTGCTGGCGGTGGTCACGCACAGGTCGTGCCGATGGAGGAGATGAACCTCCACTTCACCGGCGACTTCCACGCCATCACCTCTGCCCATTCGCTGCTGTCGGCCATGATCGACAACCACATCTACTGGGGCAACGAGTTGGACATCGACATTCGCCGCGTCGCATGGCGTCGTGTGGTCGACATGAACGACCGTGCCCTGCGTCAGATCACGGCTTCCCTCGGTGGCGTGTCCAACGGCTTCCCGCGCGAGACCGGCTTTGACATCACGGTGGCGTCCGAAGTCATGGCGATCCTCTGCCTTGCAGACGATCTCAAGGATCTGGAAAAGCGTCTCGGCGACATCATCGTGGCCTATCGCCGCGACAAGACCGCCGTCTACTGCCGCGACATCAAGGCCGAAGGCGCGATGACCGTGCTGCTGAAGGATGCCATGCAGCCGAACCTCGTGCAGACGCTGGAAAACAACCCGGCCTTCGTGCATGGCGGCCCGTTTGCCAACATCGCTCACGGCTGTAACTCGGTGATCGCGACCAAGACTGCGTTGAAAGTCGCCGACTTTGTTGTCACCGAAGCGGGCTTTGGTGCTGACCTTGGCGCCGAGAAGTTCATGAACATCAAATGCCGCAAGGCTGGTCTTGCGCCCTCCGCTGTGGTGATCGTGGCCACCGTGCGTGCGATGAAGATGAACGGCGGCGTTGCCAAGGCCGACCTTGGTGCCGAAAATGTCGAAGCGGTGCAGAACGGCTGCGCCAACCTCGGTCGTCACATCGAGAACGTGAAATCCTTCGGCGTGCCGGCGGTTGTGGCAATCAACCACTTCGTCACCGACACCGAGGCGGAAATCAACGCGGTCAAGGAATATGTCGCCACCCACGGTGTTGACGCGGTCCTGTCGCGCCATTGGGAACTGGGCTCCGAAGGTTCCGCACCGCTGGCGGAGAAAGTGGTTGAACTGGTTGAAGGTGGCTCCGCGAACTTCGGTCCGCTCTACCCCGACGAGATGCCGCTGTTCGAGAAGATCGAAACCATCGCAAAGCGCATCTACCGCGCCGACGAGGTTCTGGCCGACCAGAAGATCCGCAACCAGCTGAAAGAATGGGAAGATGCGGGCTACGGTCATCTGCCGGTCTGCATGGCGAAGACCCAGTACTCCTTCTCCACCGATCCCAACCTGCGCGGCGCGCCAACCGGCCACTCCGTGCCGGTACGCGAAGTGCGCCTCTCGGCGGGTGCCGGTTTCATCGTGGTTGTCTGCGGTGAGATCATGACCATGCCGGGTCTGCCGCGCACGCCAGCGTCGGAAAGCATCCGCCTGAACGAAGAAGGTCTGATCGAAGGCTTGTTCTAAGGCCCGAAATAGGCAATCTGCGGCCCGGGGAGGTTCCCCGGGCCGTAGGAGTTTGAAACAGATGACCGACCGCAAACCGCCGCAAGACTGTGCCGACATGTCCGAACTGCGTCAGGCGATCGATGCGATCGACGTGGAACTGGTGAAGCTGCTTCGGGATCGCGTGGCCTATATTGATCGCGCTGTGACCTTGAAGCAGGCCAACGGATGGCCGGCACGGATCGAGTCCCGGGTGGAGGAGGTCATCGCCAATGCGTGCCGGACGGCCGAGGCCGAGGGGCTGGACCCCAATCTGGTCGAAGGCATCTGGCGCGATATGGTGGATTGGTCGATTTCGCGCGAGGCGCGAGACATCCCGGAGACTTGAGCCGCGCCCCCGCCGGGGTGTGCACCGAGACAAGGAATAAAGCGATGGCAGCAAAAATCATTGACGGCAAGGCCTTTGCGGCCCGGGTCCGTGGCCAGGTGGCCGAACATGTGGCGCGTCTGAAGGCAGAGCACGACATCACCCCCGGTCTGGCGGTGGTTCTGGTGGGGGAAGATCCCGCGTCCCAGGTCTATGTGCGCTCCAAGGGCAAGCAGACCACCGAGGTTGGTATGAATTCCTACGAGCATAAGCTCGATGTGGACACCTCCGAGGCGGATCTGCTGGCTCTGATCGACAAGTTGAACAATGATCCCGCCGTGCACGGCATCCTGGTGCAGCTGCCGCTGCCGAAGCATCTGGACGAGGATCTGGTGATCAACTCGATCGCGCCGGCTAAGGATGTGGACGGGTTTCACATCTCCAACGTGGGCCTGCTGGGAACCGGGCAGAAATCCATGGTGCCCTGCACGCCGCTGGGCTGCCTGATGATGCTGCGTGACCATCACGGCTCGATCTCTGGCATGGATGCGGTGGTGATCGGTCGCTCCAACATCGTCGGCAAGCCGATGGCGCAGCTTTTGCTGGGCGACAGCTGCACCGTGACCATTGCCCATTCGCGCACCAAGGACCTGCCGGATGTGGTGCGCCGCGCCGATATCGTTGTGGCCGCCGTGGGGCGCCCCGAAATGGTGCCGGGCGACTGGATCAAGGAAGGTGCCACCGTAATCGACGTCGGTATCAACCGGATCGATGCGCCAGAGAAGGGCGAGGGCAAAACCCGTCTTGTTGGTGATGTGCATTACGAGAGTGCGGCCGCGCGTGCCGGTGCGATTACGCCGGTGCCCGGCGGGGTGGGTCCGATGACCATCGCCTGCCTGCTGGCCAATACCGTGACCGCCTGCTGCCGGGCCAACAACCTAGCCGAGCCCGAGGGGCTGACCGCCTGAAGCGACGCTGCTGCGTCGCGGCCTCCGGCGGAGGTATTTTTGAAAAGATGAAGGAACGGCGTGCCCGATCAGGCGCGCCGTTCTTGCGTTAGCGGGGCATCGGGCAGGGCAGGGCCCGCGCGCCGGTCAGAATGGCCAGGGCCTGTTTGTCCATCAGCGCGGTGAGCGCCGCGTCGGTGCTGCGCAGCCCGCCGGTATAGGTGCCGAAGGCCGGCATGATCAGGCGGCTCTTGTCCAGCAGGAAGGCCGGGCGTGACTGACCGCGCAGTCGGGCCTTGGGGTGGTAGTGGCCACTGATTTCGCCGACTGCATCTGGTGACGCGATATGGCGGAAGGCCAGCGCTCCGAGTCGGAGCTCCGCCACGGGGTCGCCCCCCAGTGTGGGGGGCGCGGGATCGTGGTTGCCTTCGACCCAGATCCAGTGCCGCCCCTGCATCAGGGCCTGCAGCCGTGCCCTGTCGGATGTGGTCAGACTGCTTGCGGCAATATCATCGTCAAACGTGTCGCCGAGGCAGATGACTCGCGTGGGGGACAGGGCTGCAATCAATGTTTCCAACCGGTCCAGCGTATCGCGGGTCTCGTAGGGCGGCAGAGAGACGCCGGTGCGGCGCGCGACACGTTCGGATTTTCCCAGATGCAGGTCGGAGACCACCAATGTCGTCTCAGCCCCCCACCAGAGCGCGCGAGCGGCGAGCGCGGTCAAACGGGCACCGCGAAAGGTGAAGTCAAAGCCTATGGGAGTGGCATTCAGCACGAGTTCAGGGGATGACGTCATTGCGCCAGATCCACAAGACCGGCTGTCTGCATCAGTGCCTCGGCCTCTTGCGCCATCAGGCGTTCAATCCCTGTGCCCTTGATCGGGATCTTGCCGACTTCCAGCAGCAGCGGGGCCGCCAGTGGGGATATCCGCGACAGCCGCACCAGATCGACGCGATCACCGACGCGGGACATCATCTCCTCGATACGGCCAAAGTCGACGAGGCCACGCAGCGCCTCTTCGCGGGTGATGTCCAGCAGCAGGTGATCGGGGTCATATTTGCGCAACGTGTCATACAGGATATCGGAGGAAAACGTCGCCTGACGGCCCGATTTGCGCTGCCCCGGCGTGTTGCGCTCAATCAGCCCGGCTATGGTTGCGGCGGACCGAAAGGCGCGTTTCATCACCGCATTCTCGGCGAGCCAGCCCTCTAACCCGTCACGCAGGGCGTCAAGGTCGAACAGCGCATGCGGATCAGTGACCCGCTCCAGCCCCCAGATCAGCGTCGCATAGTCGGTCGCAACAAAACCCAGCGGGTCGAGCCCCAGCTCCTCCATCCGTTTGGTCAGCAACAGGCCCAGCGTCTGTTGCGCATTGCGGCCCGCAAACCCATAGGCGCAGATGTGTTCGCGCCCGTCGTGGGGGAAGCTCTCGACCAGCAAGCGACCGGCGCGCGGCATGTGCGAGACCCGGCGTTGAAGCGCCAGCCAGTCGGCGGTGTGGTTGGGCAGCTCCGGCCAGTGCTCCTGGTTCAGAATGCGCAAGATTCGGTCCGAGAGCTGGGTGGAGGTGGCGAATTTCGTGCCGTTGAACGTGGCAACCTTGGGCTTTTTCGCCGCATTCCGGGTGACCTCCACGGTCATGTCGCGCAGGCCTTCGTAGCGCACGATCTGGCCGGCGATCAGGAAGGTATCTCCGGCGGTGAGCGTGGCGGCAAATCCCTCTTCGATCTCGCCCAGCGGCTTGCCGCCGCGGCTACGACGCAGGCGCACCTTGAGCGTGTCGGTGTCCTGAATAGTGCCGAGATTCATGCGGATGCGCGCCGTCGCGCGGGGATCGCGCAATTGCCACAGCCCATCAGGGCGTTGCAACAATCGCTGCCACTGGTCGTAGGCGCGCAAGGCATAGCCACCGGTGGCACAAAATTCGAGACAGGCGTCGAAAGCGGCGCGAGAGAGTGCAGCATAGGCGCCTGCGCCGGTAACTTCGGCATAAAGGTCATCGGCGGAAAACGGTCCGGCGCAGGCGGCGATCAGGACGTGTTGGCACAGAACGTCTCGCGGACCGGGGGGCAGGGGATCTCCGTCGAGCTCGCCCGCACGTGCGGCCTCCAGTGCCGCGCGGCATTCGACCACCTCGAACCGGTTTGCGGGCACCAGCAAGGCCTTCGAGGGGGCGTTGTAGCGGTGATTTGCGCGGCCGATCCGCTGTACCAGCCGCTTGACGTTCTTGGGGGCACCGATCTGTATCACCAGATCCACATCGCCCCAGTCGATGCCGAGGTCGAGCGACCCTGTACAGACCACCGCGCGCAATTCTCCACGCACCATGGCACCCTCGACCCGTTCGCGCTGAACCCGGTCGAGTGAGCCGTGGTGAATGCCGATGGGCAGTCCCTCGTCATTGGCAAGCCACAGGTTGTGAAAGAAGATTTCTGCCTGCGCACGGGTGTTGTGAAAGATCAGTGTGGTGGTGTGTTGGCGGATCTGGTCGAGCACGGCGGGAATGGAATACGCCGCACCGCCGCCCGCCCAGGGAGGGGCATCGGAGACCTCCAGCATGCGAATATCAGGCGCGGGGCCGGGATCCGCCATCAGGATCGGGCAGGGGTCTGGATGGCGCGCCAGTCGGTTTGCGATCGCCGCCGGGTCATCCACCGTGGCCGACAGTCCGACGCGGCGCAGATCGGGGCAGAGCGCCTGCAGACGGCTCAGCGCCAGCATCAGCTGATCGCCGCGCTTGCTTTCGGCCAGCGCATGTACCTCGTCCACGATGACCCGCTGCAATCCTTTGAAGGTGCGCGCGGCATCCTCATAGGACACCATCAGCGCGAGGCTTTCCGGCGTGGTCAGCAGGATATGTGGCGGGTCGGCCCGCTGGCGCCGCTTGCGTGAGGAGGGCGTGTCGCCGGTGCGGTCCTCGATGCGGATCGGCAGGCCTATCTCCGCGACCGGACCGGTGAGGTTGCGCTTGATATCCGCCGCCAGCGCTTTGAGAGGGGAAACATATAGCGTGTGCAGCCCCGCGTGACTGCCATCGGCCAGCTCTGCCAGCGTGGGCAGGAACCCGGCCATGGTCTTGCCGCCACCGGTCGGGGCAATGAGCAGGGTGGCGGGCGCGTCCTTGCGCGCCAGCATGTCCTGCTGGTGCGGGTGGAGCGACCAGCTTCGGGTCGCGAACCAGGATAGAATCTGTTGTGGTAGATCGTGCATGTTCCCCATTTAGTCCAATCATGCGGTGCAGCAACAGAGTAAATGGAGAAAGGAGGCACTACCGTCCTCTGACGGACCGGCTGGCGCTACGCTCCGGCAGCTGTTTCCCGCCGTCGCGGCATGCTCCGGCACCGTGCCGTGGCGCGGTGCCCGGCCCAACGGGAGCGGATCAGATATGATCCGGCGACGGGCGGGAGAGCACCCTTGCGACAGGCGCAGATGGAAACAGACGCACGCTGCGGGCGGGCCTATTTCACGATGGTTTCGTCTTTCACAAACATGTTGGCCCAAGCGCGATCAATCAGGTCCGGTGACATCTGATAGGGGATGCCCTCGAATTCGCAAATGGAGATCATCTGATCGATCAGGAACACTGGCTGGTAGTTGGCATAGACATTGTTGATGGTCGGGTACTTCGTCTTCAACAGATGCACCAGCGCGGCCTCATCAAGGGGCACGCCCTTCTTGCGGGCAACGAGGGCAAAGATCTTCAGGAAGTTCTCCTGATCCGGCCCGTCGATCTTGATCTTGAAGAAGATCCGCCGCAACGCCGCCTGGTCGAATATCTCGTTGGGATGGAAGTTGGTGGAAAAGATCACCAGCGTGTCAAAGGGCACCTCGAATTTCTCTCCCGACTGCAGGGCGAGGATATCCTTGCTCTCTTCCAGCGGAACGATCCAGCGGTTGACCAGCGCCTGCGGGCTTTCGGCCTGACGTCCAAGGTCGTCGACGATGAAGATGCCGCCGGTGGATTTCAGCTGCAGCGGCGCCTGATAGGTGCGTGCGGTCGGGTTGTAGACCAGATCCAGCATCGACAAGGACAATTCACCGCCGGTGACGACGGTGGGCCGCTCGCAGCAGACATAGCGTTCGTCAAAGCGACGGTGCTTGCGCAGGGCATTGGGGTCTTCGACCTCTGGCGCGATGGCGGTGTGGACGATGGGATCGTAGACCGTGATCACCTGACCGGCGTATTCGATGGCGCGGGGCACATAGACCCGGTCGCCAAGGGCGTCGCGGATGCCGTTGGAGATCGAGGACTTTCCGTTGCCCGGTGGACCATACATCAGGATCGAGCGACCTGCACTGACAGCGGGCCCAAGATGGTCGAGCAGGCTATCGGGCAGGATCAGATGCCCCATGGCGGCCGTGAGCTGCTGACGTGAGACCCGAATGTTGCGGATGGACTGCCGTTTCACCTGCTCGCGGTAGACATCCAGCGGCACCGGCATGGCGCCAAAATACTCTGACTGTGATAGCGCATCCAGTGCCCGCGCCCGGCCCGCATCGGTCAGCTGATAGCCCATCTCGTTGCCAGAATTGGCATTGAGCGTGCCGGTTGCTTCAAGCAACTTCTGATCTCGGGCGAGGTCGACCAGCTC
Organism: Tritonibacter scottomollicae; assembly: GCF_032924845.1. NCBI lineage: Bacteria > Pseudomonadati > Pseudomonadota > Alphaproteobacteria > Rhodobacterales > Paracoccaceae > Tritonibacter > Tritonibacter scottomollicae. The sequence goes on along the minus strand of NZ_CP136704.1, from coordinate 2,203,684 downwards.
CTGTGTGACGGACCCGGGCAGGCAGATCGCCTCCGACAGATCTGTCACCGTGTCGAGCGTCTTGCGGAACATCGTCTTCAGCAGGATGTCCCGCATCATCACCAGCGGTAGTTTCATCTCTCCCAGGCCTTTGGGGGGCGGGGGCGCGGTGACAGTCGGGGTCTGCATGTTCATGTCGCAAGCGGCCTTTTCGCAAGGTGCGGACGGAGTTTCGCCCGCACGTATCTTTGCAAAGAGACTATTCAATACTGTGGCAAGACCACGGCAGGCTTGCATCAATTCCGCGAAAACCCGGACAGAGTTTCAACGACACCCGAATGGGGCCGGAGCGGTCAGGGCGCGAAAAATGCCGCGAGGCCGAGATACACCGCCAATGTCGCGCCGAGGCAAAGACCCATCGGGAACTTGCTGCCGACATCCCAGCTCTTCCAGGTCGGCGCAAGGCGGCGCAAGGCGGTGTGGCGGGCGACGCGATGGGAGAGGAAACCGGCCAGCAAGATGGCGGCAAAGAGCATAATCACCAGCGAGATATCTGCAAAGGCAACATAGGGTGCGGCGGCGCCTGCGAACTTGGCGTCTCCTGCGCCAATCAGGCCGCCGGCATAGAAGAGGAACCCGATGCCGATACCGACGGGCAGATGCAGCAGTTGCCAGCCGTAATCCGCCCAGGTTGGCATGACCAGAAGCCCCAGCACGATGTAGACCCCTCCCAGAGTGTCCACCGCCCAGTTCGGAATGCGCATGCCGCGCAGGTCAGTCAACGCAACGGCATAGCACAGCGGCAGAACGAAGGGCAGGAACCAGAGGGCGGCCTGAGAGGGGAAGTGCATCACAAAGGCTCCCGATCAGCCGTTTTCGAGCGCTTCCAATGCGCGGGCGGCTGCGTCAAAGTGCTGTGGATGGGTGTCTATCGCTTCGCGCAGCAGACCTTCCCCGGTGCTGACGTCGCCCTGTTTGACCGCAGAAAGTGCCATCGTATGCAGCAGCTTCGCGCGCTCGGTCTGGGTCATGGTGATCACGGGCAGGCTGTAGTTGCGCTGCGCCCCCCGCGACAGAACCAGATTGTTCTTGGCAGTGAACAGGTTGGGATCCTGCCGGAGTGCTTCGCCGAACAGACGTTCTGCGCCGGTGTAGTCACCGCGCGTTAGCTTGGAATAGCCCCAGTTGTTGAACACGCCAGCGGGTTTGGTGGTCAGGCCAACCGCCGTTTCGTAAAAACTGTCGGCCGCTTTCCAGTCCTGCTCGGAGTCGGCGATCATCGCCTCCAAACGGTACCGTTTGAAGGTCTCATGTGTCGGCGGCACCGTGTCGAGCACTTCGCGCGCCTTGTCCCAGTCATTGTTTCGGATCAACGCATCTGCAAGCGCCACATGATCATCGCTGCTTGCCTCCGGAAGGTCCACCACACGCTGCCATGCGGCAGCGGCCTCGGTGTAGCGCTTGGCGCGGATCAAAGAACCGGCAAGCCCGCGATTGAGGTCGATCCGATCAGGAGATTGCTGCACGCTGCGCTGGAAATAGGTGACAGCCTCATTGGGATCTGAGCTGCTCAGAACGACGCTGTTGAGGTTGCTTTCGTCGATGACGTTGACGTCCTGAAGCGCACGTTCGACGGCATCTTTGTCGATTTCCTTGGCGCAGGAGGCCAGGATCAGCGCCCCGAACAGCCCTGCGGACAATAGTCCCAAATGGCGCATTTTTTGCGTCCTTCTCTGCTCTGCCTCTGGCGCTATGGTGTCGTTTCGATGCGGTACAGACCGCCACCTTGTCGCACCAGTTTATCTTGCGCGCCGTTGGCGCCACTATGCCCTGTGTTGTCAAGATTTTCGATAGCGAGCCGCAAATTATCGCGGATTGCGTCACTTTGGCCATTGTCCAATGCGTAGGCGCGTCGCAGGATCTGTTCCGCTTCGGCGTATTTTCCCTGTTCTATCAGGACGGTGCCGAGGTTGTTCAGCGTCTGTGGCCATTGGGGCTCTTCCTTGATGGCGCGGCGCAGCAGGGCCTCGGCCTGGCCAAGGCGACCAAGGCCGAGATTGGCGGACCCCAATCCGGACAGAACCTGTGGCGTAAGCCCGTCTTCCAATGCCGCCCGGTTGAAGGCGTCGATGGCCAGCTCGTATTGCCCTGCGGCCATCAGCCGGTGGCCGACATCCAGTCCGCTTACGCCGTCAGCGCGCGTGTCCACGCCCGGCGCCCAGGTGCCATCCGCTGCGATGGGAGCGAGCCCGTTGCCTGGTCCCGACACGCAAGACGCCGCCAGAGCAAGAGCACTGGCGGCGACCGCGGGTGAGACCAGGCGGAAAAGATGGGTGCGCCTGATCCGAAATATCATGATGGCTTGGCCTATTTTCCCAAGTTTGCAATGCCCTGTGCCGAAGGACCGACCAGAATGATCAGCAAAGGCGGCACGGTGAGCCCCATTGTGGCAAGGGTCATTTTGGTTGGCAACTTGTTTGCAGCCTCTTCCGCGCGCATCACGCGTTTGTCACGCATCTCGCCCGCATAGACCCGCAGCGCCTCGGCGATCGAGGTACCAAAGGCCGCGGATTGGATCATGACCGTCACGAAGGATGACACATCCTGTACGCCGCAGCGGGTGCCCATGTCGCGCAGGACCCTGTCCTTTTCCTTGCCGGCTTTCATCTCATAGGCGACCACGTCGAACTCTTCGGCCAGCTCGGGGTAGGATGAACGCAGCTCCTGTCCGACACGCACGATCGCCTGATCCAGTGATTGCCCGGCTTCCACGCAGACCAGCATCATGTCCAATGCATCCGGGAAAGCGCGGGTTATGGCCTGTTTGCGCTCTTCGACCCGTCGTGTGATCCAGTAGCGGGGCAGGAAATAGGCGGCACCCCCCATCCCGATGATGCGCAGCGCCATATCCTGCGAGCTATACTCCACGTCGGCATTCATCACATGGACGTAAAACAGGCCCAGACCGAGGCCAATGAGACCCAAGGCAAACTGTGCGAAGTGGAACAGGCGCACCGCGTCCTTCGACTGGTAACCGGCCTGTTGCAGCTTCAACTCCATGGCCGAAAGTTCTTCGGCGTCCTGGGGTTCCAGAAAGTTCGCAAATTTCTGCAGTTGTTCGTTGCGATTTGCCTGCCGCAGGCGTTGGTTCTGCGGCTTTGTCTTCTCCTGTTCGGTCAGATTGCGCTGCAATTTCTTCAGCGGATCCTCGGGTTGGTTGAGGATCAACCCAACGGCCACGGCGACCAGCACCAGGCCGAGGAACCCGACCGCCAGAAGCGGACCGAACTCCCCGAACTGCGCGATCAACAGGTCTTGAGCGAATGTCAGCGGGTTCATGGAAGTCTCCTCAGACCTTGATATTGGTCAGTACGCGCATCACGAACAGATTGGCCGTGAGCATGCCACCCACGACGAAACAGGCCGGTATGAACCAGGGGTGGTCGATGACGCTGTCGTAATAGCCCGGATCCGATATCAGCGTGGAGACGAGGCAGACCAGCGGAAAACCCGATAGGAATTTGCCGGACCATTGCGCCTCGGCGGTGATCGCCTTCACGCGGCGAAACAGGCGGAACCGGGCACGGATCACCTTGGCCAGTCCAGCCAGCACTTCGGCGAGATTGCCCCCGGATTGCTGCTGGATGGTCACCGCCACCGCAAGAAAGCGCAGATCCTGCATGTCTAGACGTTCGGCCATTTCCTTCAGCGCTTCACCAACATCACGCCCATAGGCGCATTCGTCTGCGATGATGCCAAACTCCGTCGCCAGCGGATCTTCAACTTCCTTGGCGACAATTTGCACGGCTGACGAAAACGGATGCCCGACGCGGAGTGATCGAACCATCAGCTCCACCCCGTCAGGCAGTTGCTCTTCGAGCATGGCCATCCGTTTTTTGGCCTTGGAGTTGACCCAGAAAAACACCGCGCCCACGCCGATGATAACAGACGCCAAGGCGCGCACTGGTGGCTCGGCTTGGGTCCCGACGCTCAGACCGACATAGGCCAGCGCCGCCAGCCCGCACATCACCAGGATCAGTTGCACTGGGGTAAACGCGATGGCGGCTTTCTGCGCCCGTTCAGCCAGCAGCGAGTACAGCGGGATGGATTGGGACTTCAGGTGCTGCTGCATCTCCTTGCGAAGTTGGTCCAGCACCTGCTCACGGTTGGCGCCCTTCTCCATCATGTCGAGGCGTCGATTGACGCGACTGTTGAGGCTGATCGATTTGCCAAAGGTGACCAGATAGATGCCTTCGACCAGCACCAGAACCCCGACAAAGATCAGCCCGTAGATGAGCGGTTCAATTCCGATTTGCATCAGCGGGCCTCCATGACAGTGGGTTCGTAGATTGACGCAGGCAGGTCATAGCCCCACAGACGGAACCGTTCCGAGTAGTGGCTGCGCACGCCGGTTGCGGTGAAATGGCCAAGGATCTTGTTGTCCGGCGTCAGGCCGACGCGCTGGAAGCGAAAGATCTCCTGCATGGAAATCACATCGCCCTCCATGCCGGTGATTTCGGTGATCGAGGTCATCCGGCGTGAGCCGTCCTGCAGGCGCGAGGCCTGTACGATCAGGTTCACAGCCGAGGCGATCTGACTGCGCACGGCCTTGATCGGCATCTCGATGCCCGCCATCGCGATCATGTTTTCGAGGCGCGAAATCCCGTCTCGGGCAGAGTTGGCGTGGATCGTGGTCATCGACCCATCGTGACCGGTGTTCATCGCCTGCAGCATGTCGATCACCTCGGCGCCGCGGGTCTCGCCCACGATGATACGATCCGGACGCATCCGCAGGGCGTTCTTCAGACAGTCACGCGGGCTGACCTCACCCTTGCCCTCGACGTTGGGCGGGCGGCTTTCCATCCGACCGACATGGGTCTGCTGCAGCTGCAATTCTGCGGTATCCTCGATCGTCAGTATCCGTTCCGCATTGTCGATGAAACTGGACAGCGCGTTGAGGGTGGTTGTTTTCCCCGAGCCGGTGCCGCCAGAGACGATTATGTTCAACCGGGTGGAAACCGCGGCTTGCAGATATGCAGCCATCTCTTCGGTGAATGCGCCAAAATTCACCAAGTCATCGATCTGAAGCTTGTCTTTTTTGAACTTCCGGATGGAGACCAGCGAACCGTCCACCGCGACCGGTGGCACCATGGCGTTGAAGCGTGAGCCATCCTGAAGGCGGGCATCCACATAGGGGTTGGATTCATCGACACGCCGGCCCACCGCGGAGACGATCTTGTCGATGATCCGCATCAGATGTCGCTCATCCTTGAACGTCACATCGCTGAGTTCCAGCTTGCCGCCACGTTCGATAAAGATCTGCTGCGGACCGTTCACCAGAATGTCGGATACGCTGTCGTCCTTGAGCAGGGTTTCCAGCGGGCCGAGGCCTGTCACCTCGTCGTAGAGTTCCTTGTTGAGCTGCTGGCGATCCTCACGGTTCAGAACGATGTTCTTTTCCTGCAAAACTTCGCTGGCGATCGCGGCGATCTCGTTGCGCAGATCGGATTCTGTAGCTTTTTCAAGCGCGGCAAGGTTCAGGTTTTCCAACAGCTCGCGGTGCAGCTCGATCTTGATTTCGCTCAGGCGCTCCTTGCGCTTGCGGTCCCGGTCCTGCTGCGGGGCAGCGCTGGCGGCAGCGCGTTGCTCGGGACGCCGCAGGATGGCCTTGACCCCCTGTGCGGGGGGCGCTCCGGCAACGGATGCGGGGGCGGCAGGTTTTGGCGCCGCTGGCGCGGCTGCTTGTTTCTTATACTTGGAAAACATGTTGATACCCCCAGGTGTTCACGCGCTCGATCAAGCCGCTTCTGCTTCAGCGCGTCCCAACTCGTGCAGGTTCTTCGCCAGTTTGGCGATTTCCTTGCGCAACGCGTTCTTCGGCGCGGAAATCGCCAATGGTTGACCGTGATCGCAACTTTGCAGAACGCTTTTGCCGCCATCGGGCAGTTGGATGTCGATGGAAATCCCCAAGCTCTCTGCCAAGCGTTTGACGCGGCTCTTGCCGTTGAGATCGGTGAACTTCGGGGCGCGGTTCAGCAGGAAACGCAGCTTGTCAAAGGGCAGATCCTCCGACTGGAGCGCCCGTTTTACGCGCAGCGCGTTCTGAGCGGAGCGCATATCCAATTCGATCATCGCGAAGTAGACATGCGCCAGGTTCAGGACCGTTTCGGTCCATTGCACCATCGTATGGGGCATGTCGATGACCACGAAGTCAAAGTGGCTTCGTGCCATTTCCACCACCCGCAAGATGTCCTCCGGGGTGATGAACTCCAGGGGCACCATGTCGGCAGGGGCGGTCAGGACCTGCATCTTGTCTTGGAACGAAATCAGCGACTGGCCAAAGATGTCCTCGTCCATGGCCTCTGTTTCACTGAGCATCTCCATCACAGCTTCGCGGCGCGGAAGGTCGAGGTAGGTCGACACGGAGCCGGTCTGCAGATCGAGATCCAGCAGACAGACCGAGGGCCGCTCGGAGGCATTCAGCTCTGCCAGCTCCCAGGCCAGATTGACCGCAAACGTTGAAGAGCCGGACCCGCCGGCCAGGCCCTGGGTGACGATGACCGCGCCTTCGCGCTGGCTGTCCGCCTGAAGTTTGTGAGCCCGCGCCGGCGTTGCTGTCTGGGCCGCGGGTGCTGCGGGCTCGCGCAGGCGATCAACAGCAGCAGCCAGTTCTTGTTCAGGAAGCGGGTAGGGGATAAATTCGTCGGCCCCTTGGCGTAGCAGCTTGTGCAGGGCCGCGGGGGTCACGTCTTCGGCCACGAGGATAACCTTGATGCCGCGTGATTTGGCCTGCGTGATGATTTCGCCCATCAGGGGCAGGTTGTCTTCGTCCTCGGCATCCATAGCCAATGCCACGAATTCAACCATTGCAGATTCAGGCTGATAGAAAAACGCCAGCGCTTCGGTAAAGCCCAGGTCGCCCCAGGCCTCGCCCATTACCGCCTCCATGTCTTCGATCAACAGATCGAAGAGTTGCACGTCTCGGCTTATCGTACAGGCTGCGATCGGCGCAGCCTCGGTTTGCGAAATCCCACTCGTCATCGCCAGTATCCCCACATTGTTCGGCCCCGGCGCAAAGCCGATGCTGGACCGACGCCGCCCCCACCACAAGGTACACGGCGCTTATGGGAACAGTGTCGTTCTCAATATAGGCGAGATTGGGGCCAAAAAACTCCGATTGTAGGGAATGTTAAACATACCTAACAAATCGTTACCCTTGCGGCAGGAATAAGGAGCCGTGCCGTAGGTGGAGACGTCGCTGGCTCTTGAGGGTGCTTACTCGTCCAGGCCCGAATCGGTCGACAAGGTGCTGACGGCAGCCGCGCTGGTGATGTAGTCGCGATAGATGACAGCGGCGTATTTGCCGTCCAGCTCATTGACACGCGCGGCCACGAAGCCGCTGACCTCTGTCACAGTGCGACGATTGCGGCGTTCGCGCTGCGCCGTGAGGACGAGAGGTTGGGTTTCACCAAACGAGGCCACCGCCTCCAGGCGTTTTCGAGAAATGCCTCGGGTGACCAAGTAGTTCACGGCCGCGCGTGCGCGCCGTAGACCCAACCGTTTGTTGTAGGATTGGCTGCCGACCGCATCGGTATGGCCGTACACGCGGAACCGAACTTCTGGAAACTGTCGGATCCACTCAGCCTGCGCATCCAGAATCTGACGTGCATTGCCATCAAGGCGTGCGCTGTCAAAATCAAAGGTGATCGTGCTGGGCACTTCGTTGGCAAACCGAGTTGCCAGTTGCACGCGGTAGCTTCGGTCGCCAGACAGGACGGCGGTGTTGTTGTTGGTCGCCACACCGAAGTATTTCGGATCCAGCGGTTCGCCAGCTTCTTTGTAGGCGCAGGCCCCCGTCAGGAGGGCAAGCCCGAAAATTGCTGCGTGTTTCAACATCTGCGCCACCGTTTTGTCAGGGTTAGTCAAGGAGATAGCCGTAGGAGCCGTTGAAGTCCTGATTGGCCACTTCACCCGCTGCTCCCCCTTGGGCACGCTCTGTGCGACCAAATAGGAACAGGTTCTTTTCGCTTGGTGGCCGGATCCGGTCCGTGGGCAGCGACAAGGCTTCGCCACGTGTCGGGGTGACCAGATGCGCGGAGACGATGATCACCAGCTCGCTCTGGCTGCGTTCGTAGTCCGCGCTGCGGAACAGGGCCCCCAGCACAGGCACATCACCCAGCCATGGGATCTGGGCGGCGCCGTCACGGAATTCATCCTCAATCAGCCCTGCGATGGCAAAGCTCTCCCCGTCACGCAATTCCACTGTGGTCGCGGTTTCGCGACGCGTGAAGGCGTTGATCGAAAACCCGTTCAAGGTCAGGGAGTTGGCAGTGTCGATCGCGGAGACGGCGGCCATCAATTCAAGATTGATCAGATCGCCGTCCACGACGCGGGGGGTAAAGTTCAGCTCAATGCCAAAGGGTTTGAATTCGACGGTTGTCGTCCCTTCGTCCTGTGCGACCGGCACCGGATACTCGCCACCCGCAAGGAAGCTGGCTTCCTGACCGGAGAGGGCGGACAGGTTGGGCTCTGCCAACGTGCGAACAAGGCCCTTTTGCTCCAGAGCTTCGAGAAGGATGCCGAACTCAACAGAGCCGATGTCAAATCCGACAAACATTGCGCCCAAGGACTCGCCCTGAGGGGTGATCGTCGGTTGGCCGAGCCCATTATTGCCTTGTAGCCAAGTTCCGGTCTCACCAGTGGTGCGACTGGAGCGGAAGGCAACAGAAGAGCCAAGTGACTTGCTGACCGAGCGCTGCATTTCGGCAAAGCGTACCTTGAGCATGACCTGCTGAACGCCGCCGACTGTCATCAGGTTGCTGACCCGATCCGGTGCATAGCGCTCGGCGAGATCAAGGGCGCGCTGCAGGCGTTGCGAACTGGAGACGTTGCCGGAAAGGACGATCCCGTCATTGGCGGTACGCACCTCGATTTTCTCGGTGGGCAGGATCTGCTGCAGACGTTTCTTGAATTCGCTCACATCTGCCGCAACGCGTACGTCGACATTGGTGATCAGACGGCCGGAGGCGTCCAGCAGAGTCAGCGTGGTCATGCCCGGAGACTTGCCCAGTACATAGATCGTTCGATCTGACAGGGACGAGATATCTGCGATCCCTGGGTTGGCGATGCTCAGCTCTGCAAACGGAACATCAGCCTCCACCACCACGGCCCGATTCATCGGGACATCCAGAATCGCATTGGTGCCCTTTTTCAGAACGCTGATCCCCTGCGCTAGAGCGGCGTGGGGCTGCGCAACAAACAGAAGGGTCAGCCCAGTGAGGGCTGCCGCACAATAACGTCGAATTGACATGTGACCTGCCTTTCGGATCACGCCTCAGAGTGTGGGGTCTTTGCGCCCCGAATTTGCGGTCAATGTGCGCGACTTCTTGTTTCAATGCAAGAATCAATGACTTCGGAGCGTGTATTCACGCGCCGCGTGGTGATCCCGCGCCACAAGAACGAGGCCCGCGCCTCTGAGATGAGATACGGGCCTTGCGTTCTTAGATCAGGAAATATTCAAAAAATTCAATCACTACAGGGGATCGGGATGTCGACGACATCTGCACCGCGGCGGGTGCGGATCGTACACACTCTTTTCTCTTCTGCCTGCACTGGCGCGTCCAGTTCTCCCAGCCCGAAGAGTGTACGTTGATCCACCTCGACCAGCGACGCGATCGTATCGTCTTCGGCACCGACAAGGGACAGAGTCAGGCGACCCGTCGATTGAGCCTGAGCAAGGGTCGCAACCTGTTCTGGCAGCGCTTTGACCGTCACGGTGCGTGCGACGACCGCATCCTTTAAATCGCTGCCTGCGATCTGATCTACAGCGACCAACTCGATGTTCGTCTGGATCAATCGTGTCACTTCACCATTGTTCGCCTGACCACGGCGGGCAGGAGGTTGCCCACTCCAATAGACATCAACCCGGTCCCCGGGCCGCAGGAACCCCGACACGCCGCTGGCAACGTCAACACGGATGGCGAAGGCCCGCATACCTTTTTCAAGACGGGAGGTAATGCCAGCATCTTCGCCGGGGGAGGTTATTTTTACAGCCATCAGGGGCTCGTTGCGTTCCATGGTACGCAGAACATAGCGCGCATCTGATGCCTTTTCGGACGGGAACAGCGTTGCCTCGTCGCTGAAGACACCCTCTGGCAGGGCATTCTTTGGCCATGCCACGGCCCGCACGGACTCTTTGGTCAGGCGTTGCCCGTACGAGAGCGTTCTATTCGCGACGAATACCGCAACGGTTGGCACGGATGTGGTCCGGTTGGCTTGCTCTTGCGCCAGCGCCGTCTGGTATCTCTCGATATAGTTCTTTGCCATCATGACGGCGCCGCCAGCCAGGGCGACGCCCACGACGAGCACAAGTCCGAAAACTGCTCTCATGGTAGTCCCTTTCAGTGATGCTCAGGGCGGTGGTGCGCCCGCTACGGGCAAAGTGGCATCCGAGATAAACGCAATATGCGAATGTCCTCCCGACGCCAGGGGCATTCCGGCGATGATGCGTCGTAGCGCTGCTCAGAACGTCCAGTTGGTCAGATAGTCAGCCAAGGAGCCGACCGCATCCATGGTTCCGCCGCGCATCAGCTGCGCGGCCAGAAAGGCCAATGCGGCCATCGCCGCCGCAAGCACGACCCAGTCAACTGATACGGCCCCGTCTTCACGGCTCCGAAAGATTTTCAGCGTTGTCATGAGCGTACTCCCGCGCAAGTGCCCCCTTGCAGGTCCCGGGCCAGCGCCATGCGCGCGGCCCGGGACAGATTTGTTCGGGTCAGGTGACCCTTGGCTAGACCTGAGGGTTAGCTGCCCTCACCGCCTTCGCCTTCGCCTGCGCCATCGCCGGCAAGGTAGGAGTCGGAGTCGTGGTCGGACAGGAACGTGCTGGTGCTGGATGTCATATCAGTCACACCCTGCGAAATCTGGCTGTAAACGAGGGTGCCCAGAACGGCGACAGCTGCGGTCAGTACAACCCAGTCAACTGTTACGGCGCCGTCTTCGTCTTTGCGGAAGTTCTTGAAGAATTTGATCATGGTTCGTCCCTCCTGAGGATCGGTAGAATGTTGGCATCCTGTTGGGCGCTTAGTGTCATCTGCTCTCTCACCTTCAGATGACGTCCCGCTTTGGATGTCCCTGTTATCCGCATGCAGCGTGGCAGGAATTGGGCCGAAATCCGGAAACGCTTCATTAAGATTAAAAAAATGTTAGCAAATTCGGTAAGGTTCTATTCACAAAGGGAATTTGCCGTTTCTTGCTGACGTAGACGCCCCCCGGGTAGCCGGATTGAGGAGCAAATATGGCAAAATGGCCCAATTCCCGACTGTCAGACTGGATTTTTGGTCGGCTTTGGCTCAGGATTCTCTCAAATCAGAGCAGAAAACGAACGGGCGTAATATGAAAAGGGTGCTGGCCGCATGCTGTGGTCTCTTGGTCGCGAGTGCCGTGTGTGCGCAGGAGGCGGCGCAGCCCGTGCCATTTGCGGATTTTGAGGCAAAGCGGGTCCGGCCACCAACTGCGGGCACACAGAAGCGGATCACCGTGCAGATCGACCCTGAAGCAGAGCCCGCGGCCGATGCCCCCGTTGCAGCTGCGCCGGACGGCTCGCTTGCTCCGGCGGCGAAGGTCGCGCGGTTCGCCTGGTTCTGGGATGAGGTGGGCACCGATTTGGCAGGCGCGTCTCCGGGGCGGTTGCAGGACGGGCTTGGGGTGCTTGAGGGCCGCGTCGAGGTTCCCGCGCCGCGCCTGCAGGATTTGCAGGACATGATTGCCGACTATGGCGTGACCCTGTTGACGTCGACCATTGGCACTGATGTCTCTCCCGCACTGGTGCTTGCGGTCATGGCGGTCGAATCCGGTGGAAAAGCGGATGCTGTCAGCCGGGTCGGGGCTCAGGGCCTGATGCAGTTGATGCCTGACACTGCGACGCAATTTGGCGTTTCGGATGCGTTTGATGCGCAGCAGAACATTCTTGGTGGGGTGAAGTTCCTGGATGTGCTCATGCAGGAATTCTCCGGCGATCCGGTTCTGGTTCTGGCCGGGTATAATGCGGGCGCAGGAGCGGTGCGTGAGCACGGAGGCGTCCCCCCTTATGCGGAAACCCGTGACTATGTACCAAAGGTGCTCGCGGCCTATCGGGTCACGCGCAACCTGTGCACAACGCCTCCGATCATGGTGTCGGACGGGTGCGTTTTCCAATCCATGAACTGAACGTCGAGGGTCTGGGCGGCGTGCAAAAAAGGCGCGGCGATCTCTCGATCACCGCGCCACGCGTGTCATTTACGAAGGAAAAATCCGTCGACTAGTTGACGATGGTTGCCTCGGTGGCGGCGCGCAGCTCGTCTTCGGTGACGCCCTCGGCGACCTCGACGATCTTCAACCCGCCTTCAACAACGTCCAGCACGCCAAAGTTGGTGATGATGCGATCCACCACGCCCTTGCCGGTCAGCGGCAGGGTGCATTCCTTCAACAGCTTGGACTCGCCGTGCTTGTTGGCGTGGTCCATTACCACGATGACGCGGCCCACGCCCGCCACCAGGTCCATTGCGCCGCCCATGCCTTTGATCAGCTTGCCGGGGATCATCCAGTTCGCCAGATCGCCGTTCTCCGCCACTTCCATCGCGCCGAGGATCGCAGCGGCGATCTTGCCGCCCCGGATCATGCCGAAGGAGGTTGCGCTGTCGAAATAGGCAGTTCGGTTCAGCTCGGTGATGGTCTGCTTGCCGGCGTTGATCAGGTCCGGGTCTTCCTCGCCCTCAAAGGGGAAGGGGCCCATACCCAGCATGCCGTTTTCCGACTGCAGCGTGATGTCCTTGTCGCCGACGTAGTTGGCCACCAGCGTCGGGATGCCGATGCCGAGGTTCACATACATGCCGTCTTCGAGTTCCTGTGCCGCGCGTGCGGCCATCTGGTTGCGGTCCCATGCCATGGATCAGGCCTCCTCACGCGGACGGGTGGTCACTTTTTCGATGCGTTTTTCGTGCTCGCCTTGGATCAGGCGGTGCACATAGACGCCGGGCAGGTGGATGTGATCGGGATCCAGGCTGCCGGTGGGCACGATCTCTTCCACCTCGACCACGCAGACCTTGCCGCACATGGCGGCGGGCGGGTTGAAGTTGCGGGCAGTCTTGCGGAATACGAGGTTGCCGGTCTCGTCAGCTTTCCACGCCTTCACGATCGACAGATCCGCAAAGATACCGCGTTCGAGGATGTACTCCTCGCCGTCGAATTCCTTGACTTCCTTGCCCTCGGCAATCTGGGTGCCGACGCCGGTCTTTGTGTAGAAACCCGGAATGCCGCAGCCGCCGGCGCGCATGCGTTCGGCCAAGGTACCTTGCGGGTTGAACTCCAGCTCCAGCTCGCCGGACAGATACTGACGCATGAATTCCGCGTTCTCGCCCACGTAGGACGACATCATTTTCTTGACCTGCTTGGTCTGCAGCAGGATGCCGATGCCAAAATCATCGACGCCCGCATTGTTGGACGCAAAGGTCAGATCCTTGGTGCCCGCCTGTTTGATCGCCTCAAGCAGCAGTTCGGGGATGCCGCAGAGGCCAAAGCCGCCGGCCGCGATGGTCATGCCGTCGAACAGCACCCCGTCCAGGGCCTCGGCAGCAGAGCCGTATACCTTTTTCATGGAACTCTCCCTTCCATTTCCTCTGGATCAAGCTAATCGCCTTAGCTGCGCTGTCGAGTCAACGAATACGGAAAGCTCTGCGTATTTCTACCGATGGTGCGACGGGGCCAATTGGCCCCGTGCCTCCGGCGGAGGTATTTTTGAAAAGATGAAAGGCTCAGCCGGGCAGCGCTTCGGCATTGTATTGAGCGGCAAAGGCCGGGCTGGGGGCGATGGGTGTGATGACGTCGATCAGCACGCCATTGGGGTCTTTCAGGATGAAATGGCGCTGGCCGAAGTCCTCGTCGCAGAGCGGCTTCACCACTTCCAGCCCCAGCGCGCTGAGGCGGTCATACTCGGCCCGGGCGTCCTCCACCTCAAAGTTCAGCAGCATATGGCAGGTCGTGCCCCGCGCGCCCTCGGGGATGGTTTCGTGGCTGCCGTCGAGGATGGCGAGGTTCACACCGGGGTCCGTATCGCTTTGCAGGTGAATGTACCAATCCGAGGTGAAGACGGGCGAGAAGCCAAAATTCGTCTGGTAAAAGCGCGCCGTTGCGCCCACGTCGGGGGTCTGGATCACGGGGTAGAACTGGGTGGGTTTCATCTGTCTCTCTCCAAGAGTAACATACATGCAGTATGTTTTAATAAACAAACAGGCTGCATGTATGCAAGAAGAAAACAAACCCACCCCCAATCCAGAGCGTCGGGCGCAGATGCGCGCCCGGCTGATCGCGGCGGCGCGCGCGCTCTTTGTGGAAAAAGGCTATGCCGAGGCCAGCACCCCGGAGATCGTGCGTGCGGCAGGAGCCACGCGGGGGGCGCTATATCATCACTTCGACGACAAGCGGGCGCTGTTTCACGCCGTTGTGCAGCAGGAGGCTGAGGCGGTCACGCAGGCCATCCAGGCCGCAGGGCAGGGGGCGGTCGGTGAGGGCGCGTTGACCGCGGGCAGCCGCGCGTTCTTTGCGGCGATGCAGATCGACGGGCGGGCGCAATTGCTGCTGGTTGATGGCCCCTCGGTCCTCGGTGCGCAGGAAATGGATCGCATCGACGCGGGCGGGGGCAGGGCGGCCCTGCGTCTCGGTCTGGCCGCAGCGCAGCCAGATCTACCCGCCGGAGAGCTGGACGCGCGCGCCACGGTCCTGTCGGCGGCGTTTGACCGGGCAGCCTTGGCGATCACGCAGGGGGACGGCGCTCCTGAGGACTTCGAGGCTGCGATGACCGCCCTTCTGGGCACTGGCTTCGGGTGAAACGCGAGGCGCCGCGCGTCAGCGCGGCGCCGGGCCCAACGGGCGCGTCTGCATTTTCAATGCTGATGAGACGGGCGGGAGCCCCCCGCCAGCGCGGTTATTCGCCAGAGGTTTTGGCCGCTTTCTTCTTGGCAGGGGCCTTTTTCGCCGCGGTTTTGGTCTTGGCGGCGGCCTTCTTGGCGGGTGCTTTCTTCTTACCCGTCTTGCCGGCCTTCTCGTTGATCAGCTCGACCGCCATCTCCATGGTCACATCCTTGGCCTCAGTGTCCTTGGGCAGGGTCGCATTGACCTTGCCCCATTTGACATATGGCCCGTAGCGCCCGTCCATGATGTTGACCGGCCCGCCTTCGCTGGGGTGTTCACCCAGCTCGCGCAGCGCCTTGGCCGCGGCAGAGCGGCCCCGGCCCGGATTGGCCCGCTTCTCCGCCAGCATCTCCACCGCCCGGTTCATGCCGATCTCGAAGACGTCCAGCGTCTCCTTGAGGTTCACATAGACCGGTTTTTCCTCATCCGGGCGCTGATGCATAATGTAGGGCCCGAAGCGACCAAGGTTTGAGGACACCACGCCCCCATCCGGATGTGCGCCGATTTCGCGCGGCAGGGTCAGCAGGGTCACCCCCTGTTCCAGGGTGATGTCGTTCGGCCCCCAACCGGGCAGGTAGTCCTTGCCCTGTTTCGGCAGCGAGGACCGCGGTGGCTTCTTGTTCTCGGGCGTGACTTCGCCGCGTTGCACATAGGGTCCAAAGCGACCGGATTTCAGGTGGATCTCGTCACCATCATCCTCGCCCAGCACCCGTTCGTAGCCTTCGGCACCCTCGCCGGAGATTGGACGGGTGTAGTTGCACTCCGGGTAGTTGCCGCAGCCGACAAACCCGCCGGTGCGCGAGGTCTTCAGATGCAGCTGGCCTGCGCCGCATTTCGGGCATTGGCGCGGGTCGCCGCCATCTTCGCGCGGTGGATAGAGCTGCGGTGCCAGCGCTTCGTCCAGCACATCCAGCACCTCGGAGATCCGCAGATCCGAGGTCTCGGAGATCGCCGCCGAGAAATCGCGCCAGAAGCTGTCCAGCAGTTCCTTGTAGTCCTTGCCCCCGGCACTCACGTCATCCAACTGGTTTTCCAGTGCGGCGGTAAAGTCATACTCCACGTAGCGCTTGAAGAAGTTCAGCAGGAAGATGGTCACGATCCGCCCCTTGTCCTCGGGGAACAGGCGGTTCTTGTCCTTGCGAACGTATTCGCGGTCCTGGATCGTGGTGATGACGCTGGCATAGGTGGACGGGCGTCCGATGCCAAGCTCTTCCATGCGTTTGACCAGCGTCGCCTCGGTGTAGCGCGGCGGCGGTTGGGTATGGTGCTGCAGCGCCAGCGTGGCGCCATCCTCGGACAGGCGGGAGCCGTCCTTGCCGGGCTTTTCAGCCTGCGCGGCGAGGGAGGAGCCAAATTTCAGGCTCTCGCCCTGCATGATCTGGGGCAGGCGCTTGTCGTCCTCGTCCACAACATCATCGCGGCCTTCTTCATAGACCCGCATGAACCCGTCGAAGAGCACCACCTGACCGGTGGCGCGCAGCACCACCTGCTTGTCGTCGGAGCCAATGTCGACCGTGGTGCGTTCCATCCGGGCACCGGCCATCTGGCAGGCCAGTGTCCGCTTCCAGATCAGATCATAGAGCTTGCGCTGGTCGTCCTCAGAAACCTTGAGGCTCTTGGCGTCACGGCTCATGTCCGTGGGGCGAATACACTCGTGGGCTTCCTGCGCGTTCTTGGCCTTGTTCTTGTAGATGCGCGGCTCGCCCGGCACATAATCCTTGCCATAGCGGGTCGCGATTTCCTCGCGTGCGGCGGTGACCGCCTCGGGCGCCATGTCGATGCCGTCGGTTCGCATATAGGTGATGAGACCGGCCTCATAGAGGCGCTGCGCGGTGTTCATGCACTGTTTGGCGCCCATGCCGAACTTGCGGCTGGCTTCCTGTTGCAGGGTCGAGGTCATGAAGGGCGCCGACGGGTTGCGCGCGGCAGGTTTGGCTTCGACCGACAGCACCGACATCTTGCGGCTGGCCACGGCCTGCACCGCCAGTTCGGCGGCGGTGGAATTTGCCAGGCTGAACTTGTCGAGCTTTTCGCCGCCCAGAACCGTCAGCCGTGCCTCGAAGGACTGGCCGCGCGGGGTCGCCAGATGGGCGCGCACCGACCAATATTCTTGCGGGTTGAAGGCTTCGATCTCCATCTCGCGCTCGACGATCAGACGCAGGCAGACCGATTGCACGCGACCGGCCGACCGGGCACCGGGCAGTTTGCGCCACAGTACCGGAGAGAGGTTGAACCCGACGAGATAGTCCAGTGCGCGGCGGGCCAGATAGGCCTCCACCAGCGGCAGGTCGACTTCACGCGGGTTGCGCATGGCTTCTGTGACAGCTTCCTTGGTGATCGCATTGAAGGTCACACGCTTGACGTCGGTGTCCTTCTTGATCGAACGGCGCTTGGTCAGCGCCTCCTGCAGGTGCCAGCTGATCGCCTCGCCTTCGCGATCAGGGTCAGTCGCGAGGATCAGGGCATTGTCGGTTTTCAGCGCCTCGGCGATGGCGCGCACATGTTTCTTGGAGTCGTTGCCGACCTCCCAGGTCATGGCAAAATCATCGTCCGGCTGTACCGATCCGTTCTTGGCGGGCAGGTCCCGTACGTGACCATAGGATGCCAGAACGGTGTAGTCGGAGCCCAGATACTTGTTGATCGTTTTAGCTTTGGCCGGTGATTCGACGACGACGACTGGCATAAAAATAGGCACCTTTCCATACGGGTTTAATCGCGCTCTATGGCGGGGCAACATGTGTCGCGCAAGGGGAGAATGTCAATCCGGGCGAAGAAAGCCAGCCCGGATATCCTACAGGGCCGGCCGCGTTTGGAGCCCGGAAATCAGCGTTTCTTGATGATCACCCCGCCGGGCCCGCGGCCAATTTCGCCCGCAAGTTCAAGGTCGGTCAGCACCGTGCGCACCCTGCGGGCGGTGCTGTCCAGATCGTCGATCAACTGGCCTTCAGGGGTGGGCGCCATGGCCAGTCGATCAAGTATTTGCTGATGCAGCGCGGCGGTCTGCCGCAGGCTGCGCCGCTCCGGCGGAGGAGGAGGGAGGTCTGCGGGATCTATGGGCCTCACGGGGGCAGGCGGATGGTCGAGCGGCGGCAGCGCGTCGATCACATCTTGGGCGTCGCGAACCAGCACCGCACCATCCCGGATCAGTAGGTTGCCACCACTGGCGCGGGCATCAAACGGATGTCCGGGCACCGCCATCACGTCGCGCCCCAGATCGAGCGCATCGCGGGCGGTGATCAGGCTGCCGGATTTCACCGCCGCCTCAACAACGATGGTAGCAAGCCCGATGCCGGCGATAATGCGGTTGCGCGGTGGGAAGTGGCGGGCCTGAGGTTGCAGACCCATGGGCTGCTCCGACAGGCGCAGGCCCTGCTTTGCAATGGACTGCGCCAGCCGGGTGTTCTCGGACGGGTATATGATATCGACGCCGCCGCCCTGCACCGCGATGGTGCCGGATCCAAGCGCGCCCTCATGCGCGCTGGCGTCAATGCCGCGCGCCAGACCCGAGACCACCGTATAGCCTGCAGCGCCGAGATCGCGCGCCAGGGCATAGGCCATACGCCGCCCCAGCGACGAGGCATTGCGCGCGCCGACAATGGCGATCGCCGGGCGTGACAGCAACGACAAATCGCCCATCGCCCAGAGCACAGGCGGCGGGTTGGGGATGGCCGCAAGAGGAGCGGGATATTCAGGATCGCCAAAGCACAAAAGCCGCGCATTGGCGGCTTTTGCTGTGTCAAGCTCGGCGTCTAATTGGTCTTTTGAGTACGTTCTGTACCCTTTTACGCTCGCAGCCGCTGCCACTTCGGGCAGCTTATCCAGCACATTCTGCGCTGATCCATACTCGGCCAGAAGCCGGTAGAAGGTCACTGTCCCAATTCCTCGGGAACGCAACAGACGAAGCCAGGAATACCTTTGATCTTCCGTGGTGGGTGGGAGTGGGGGGTGAGTGGAAGAATTTGCTTCTCCGGTCATGCCCTCGCCTCGCCTTGTTGCAAGACTAGGTTTACGACTTTCGCGGTTAACAGGTGGTGAACGCCGCGCGGATTTATCGAGATTTTTCGGTACTTTTCGCTATGTCACTGAAAAATAACGACATTGGTGTCACGCATGCATTTGGCTGACGCCGCGATCACAGGTTTCGCGGGCGATACTTGGTAAATATGTGTCCGTTTCGGGCTGGATTGGGCTCGATTTTGCCTACTTCGTTAAACAACCGTAAGCGCGCACCCATGGCGGCATGACTGCGGCTGATGGGCTGGAACAGGCGATTCATCACAAGGAATGAATCGCCTGAATGTTTGCGTGTCGACTGTGTCTCAGGTGGCAGAGCCGCCAACCGTCAGGCCACCCATGAGCACGCTGGGTTGGCCAACACCGACCGGCACCCACTGGCCCTGCTTGCCGCAGTTCCCCATACCCGGATCGAGTGCCATGTCATTGCCAAGGCCGCGGATCTTCTGAAGGGCGGTGGCACCATCGCCGATCAGGGTGGCGCCCTTCACCGGCGCACCGATCTTGCCATCCTTCACCCGATAGGCTTCGGTGCAAGAGAAGACGAACTTGCCATTGGTAATGTCCACCTGACCGCCGCCAAAGCCGACGGCCCAGATGCCATCCTTCATGTCCTTGACGAGATCTTCGGGGGCCGCGTCACCGCCCAACATATATGTATTGGTCATTCGCGGCATCGGCGCATGTGCAAAGCTCTGGCGTCGACCGTTGCCGGTGGGTTCGACCCCCACGAGGCGGGCGTTTTGGCGATCCTGCATGTAGCCGACCAGAATACCGTCTTCGATCAGCGTGGTTTTCTGACTGGGCGTGCCCTCGTCATCAATGGTGATGGAACCGCGGCGGTCAGGGATCGTGCCATCGTCCAGCACGGTGACACCGGGGGAGGCGATGCGGCTCCCCAACAGCCCGGCAAAGGCAGACGACCCTTTGCGGTTGAAGTCACCTTCAAGCCCATGGCCGATGGCCTCATGCAGCAGGATGCCGGGCCAGCCGGGCCCAAGCACCACGTCAAATTCCCCGGCCGGAGCGGGTTCGGCTTCGAGATTGACCAGCGCGATCCGCAGCGCCTCACGGGCCTTGGCCTGCCAGTCCTGCGGCAGGATCAGCCCATCAAGGCCCACACGCCCGCCGCCACCCGCGGTGCCGCTTTCGCGTCGTCCGCCGTCCTCGACAATGACCGAGACGTTGACACGGGTCATCGGTCGCACGTCGCGCACCCGGGTGCCATCGGCGCGCAGGATCTCAATCTCCTGCAACGATGCGGCCAGAGTGGCCGAGACCTGAACCACGCGCGGATCCAGCTCGCGGGAAAAACTGTCGATCTCCCGCAGGGTCTCCACCTTGACGGGAAAGGCCTGCGCGGCGATCGGGTCGAGGTCACCATAGAGTTTCTGGTTGGTGGCCTGCGGGGCAGGGGACATGGTGCCGCCGCCAGCGCCGACAGCCAGCCGCGCGGTTTCGGCAGCGCGTTTCAGGGCCGAGACGGACATCGTGGTGGAGTGAGCGTAGCCGGCCACCTCGCCGCGGACGGCTCGCAGCCCAAAGCCCTCGGCCGCGTCGTAGCTCGCGGTGCGCAGGCGACCATCATCAAAGACCAGAGCCTCCGATTTGGTGCGCTCGGCAAAAATCTCGCCATCGTCGGCTCCGGCGAGCGCGTCGCGCAGAACCGGCAGCGCCTCATCCTCGGGGAGAGTGGTCTCAAAGGGGCGAAATGCGGGTGTATCCATCAAATGGGCCTCGATTTTTTTGATCTAAGTCAAGAAAGCGACGCTATGACGCGAGCTACCCTCTTTATAACCTCTCCAGAATATGATTTTTAACAGCCTCAAAGACAACGGGCGCAGCAGAGTTTTTCTGAACGATTCCGCGACCCCGTCCCATGCAACGATCAAGCGATCAGGAAACGACATGAAGAATGCTTTGACGCTTTCGGGCTTTATCGCCGCTCTTTCGAGCCTTCCAGCAATGGCGCAAGAAGGTCTGGAAACCATTGGTAAGCCGACAGATGGCAACCTTGGCTTCCAGCCGGCGGCCTCCGAACTGGCGGAAGGTATTCACCAGCTGGACCACATGATTCTCATCATCATCACTGCGGTTTGTATCTTTGTCGCCGGTTTGATGCTCTACGCCATCGTGCGCTTCAACCGCCGCGCCAACCCGGAAGCGTCCAGCTTCACCCACAACACACCGATCGAGATTGCGTGGACCGTTGTGCCGATCCTTATCCTGATCGTCATCGGCTCCTTCTCCCTGCCGGAACTGTTCCGTCAGCAGGAAATCCCCGAAGGCGACGTGACCATCAAGGTCACCGGCTACCAGTGGTATTGGGGCTACGAGTACGTCGATCACGACTTTGCCTTCGACAGCTACCTGATTGGTCACCCGGCCACGTTGAACGAAAGCGCGCGCCCGGCTGACGCCGACGTGACACCCTTCGTTTATAACGACGCGATGGAGCTGAAGCTCAAAGACGCAGGCTATGCGGGTGACGAATTCCTTCTGGCCACGGACACTGCGGTTGTTGTTCCGGTGAACAAGACCATCGTCATGCAGGTGACCGGTGCGGATGTGATCCACTCCTGGGCGATGCCAGCCTTCGGCGTGAAACAGGATGCGGTTCCGGGCCGTCTGGCAGAGCTGTGGTTCAAGCCGACGCAGGAAGGCGTATATTTCGGTCAGTGTTCCGAACTGTGCGGCAAGGACCATGCCTACATGCCGATCACGGTCAAGGTTGTGAGCCAGGAAGCCTATGACGAATGGCTGAATGGCGCGATCGATGAATACGCCGGCCTGCCGCAAAGCTTCCAAGTCGCCTCCAACTGAGGACGATTCTGCTTCTGCGCCTTGCTTGCCAGAGCAGGTGCGGAGGCGCCCATGCCCGTTTCCTGAAAAACGGCCACGCTTTGAATGCGTGGCCGTCACAGACCCGAAAAGAGCTTGAGACATGAGCGACGCCAGCATCAACGCAAGCATGATCCGTGAAGATGACGCCTCCTTGGGCGATTACTTTGCGTTGCTCAAACCGCGCGTCATGTCGCTGGTTGTGTTCACCGCCCTCGTCGGCTTGCTCGCAGCGCCCGTTGGGGTGCATCCGGTTGTCGGTTTTTGCGCGATTTTGTTCATCGCCATTGGCGGTGGGGCGTCCGGTGCGCTCAACATGTGGTGGGACTCCGATATCGATCAGGTGATGAAACGCACCAAGTCGCGCCCAATTCCCGCAGGCAAAGTCGACAAAGGCGAAGCGCTGAGCCTCGGTCTGGCGCTGTCTGGCCTGTCGGTGATCATGCTGGCGCTGGCGACCAACGTCTTTGCGGGGGCTTTTCTGGCCTTCACCATTTTCTTCTACGTGGTGGTCTACACCATGTGGCTGAAGCGTGCGACGCCGCAAAATATCGTCATCGGTGGTGCAGCAGGGGCCTTCCCGCCGGTCATCGGCTGGATCGCGGCAACCGGGTCGATGACGATTGAACCGTGGTTGATGTTCGCGCTGACCTTTTTGTGGACCCCGCCGCATTTCTGGGCGCTGGCGCTCTTCATGCGCAACGACTACGACATCGCGGATGTGCCGATGCTGACCGTGACACATGGTCGTCGATCCACCCGCAAGCATATCCTCGTTTACACTATCATTCTCGCGACCTTCGCTCTCGCCACCGCCTTTACCGGCGTCGGTGGTCCGATCAATCTGACCGTCGCGCTGGTGCTGAATGCGCTGTTCCTCAAAGGGGCCGTGCAGATCTGGCGCCGTGACGAGGCGATCTGCGAGGATGACAACTTCAAAGTGGAGCGCTCTTTCTTCAAGCTGTCGTTGCTCTATCTGTTTCTGCACTTTGGAGCGATCCTCGCAGAGGCGCTGCTGAAACCATACGGTCTGGGAGGCTGGTAACTGAGATGAGCTTGCGCAAGGAACATGAGCTGCACAACCGACGCAAAGGCCGCAACTTTGGCGTTGGCCTGCTGCTGGCCGGATTTGTCGTTCTGGTATTGGCGCTGACCATGGTCAAAGTGACGTCAGCCGGCTTTACGTTCCCCGAAATCGAAGGCGGAGAGTAAACCTGATGGCGATGAGCGGTCCTAAAAAGACAGTGATACAGCTGGTCGGAGTGGTGACCCTGATGGGTGGGCTGGCCTGGGCCTCTGTCCCGTTCTACGACTGGTTTTGCCGTGTCACCGGCTTTGGTGGCGTGACCCAGGTCGCTGATGCCGGGTCTGATCAGGTATTGAACAAAACTATCAAGGTCCGCTTCGACGCGTCGAAGGACCGCGATATGCCGTGGGAATTCAAACCCGTCGAACGGATCATGGAACTGAAGATCGGTGAGACCGGGCTGGCCTTCTACGAGGCCTATAACCCGACGGATCGTCCCGTCGCAGGGCAGGCCTCCTACAACGTGGCGCCCTATTCGGCTGGCTACTACTTTGAGAAAATTCAGTGTTTCTGCTTTAATGAGCAGGTGCTGCAACCTGGGGAGCGGGTGATGATGCCTGTGACCTTCTTCGTGGACCCCGAGATTGTCGAGGACGCGGAGGCAAAATTTGTGCATACGATCACCTTGTCGTACACATTTCACGAGATCGATCTGCCCGAGGGCTATGCCGCCCTCGACACCGGAGATACATCCGGGGCAGAGACGGAACTGAACTAGGCCGCTTTGGTGAGGGACACTTAAAATGGCGCATGCTAAAAATCACGACTTCCACATTCTGCCGCCGTCTATCTGGCCGTTGATCAGCAGCATTGGCGCCTTCGTCATGCTCTTTGGCGCCGTGCTCTGGATGCACGACGTTACAGCTTGGCTGTTCTGGGCGGGCCTCGTCGCCGTGCTCTACTCCGCCTTCTGCTGGTGGTCCGAGACCATCGCCGAGAACAAGGCCGGCGATCACACCCCCGTGGTGCTGATCGGCCTGCGGTATGGCTTCATCCTGTTTGTCATGTCCGAGGTGATGTTCTTCTTCGCTTGGTTCTGGTCATTCTTCAAACACGCCATGTACCCGATGGAGCGCTATGTCGGCACCGAATATGTGGCGCCGGAGATCTATCCCGTGGACGCGTTTCACCTGCCGTTGATCAACACGCTGGTGCTGTTGCTTTCGGGCTGTGCCGTGACCTGGGCACACCATGCGCTGGTGCATGAAAATGACCGCAAGGGCCTGATCAACGGTCTGGCCATTGGTATCGTGCTCGGTGTGTTCTTCACCGTCCTGCAGGGCTACGAATATGTGCACCTGCTGCACGAAGGCTGGGAGTTCGGTGGTGACGAGTTCTACTCCAACTTCTTCATGGCGACCGGCTTTCACGGCTTCCACGTGGTGCTCGGCACGATCTTCCTTATCGTCTGCCTGATCCGTGCGATGAAGGGGGACTTCACCCCGAAACAGCACGCCGGTTTCGAGATGGCAGCCTGGTACTGGCACTTCGTCGATGTGGTCTGGCTGTTCCTCTTTGTTGCGGTCTACATCTGGGGCACCGCCGGACTGGCGCACTGATCTCAATGTAGCGGATACATGATTGCGGTTTTCCTTTTGGCAAACAGCACGTATCTAACGGGGCGCGCGGGATCATCCCGCGCGCCCCTTGCGGTTCCAGGGGGACACCTATGACCACCGGATCAGGAGCACGCGCGCGATGCGACGG
The DNA here is from genome assembly GCF_032924845.1 of Tritonibacter scottomollicae. NCBI lineage: Bacteria > Pseudomonadati > Pseudomonadota > Alphaproteobacteria > Rhodobacterales > Paracoccaceae > Tritonibacter > Tritonibacter scottomollicae. The sequence continues at coordinate 2,179,110 of NZ_CP136704.1, read as the reverse complement.
ATGATCTTTCTCGGCCTTGTGGGCGGGCTCGGCCTTGCGGCGCTGCTGGCGCTTGGGGTCTGGCAGCTGCAGCGACTGGCGTGGAAGGAAGATATCCTCGCCACCATCGAGACCCGCATCGCCGCCGCACCAGTGCCCTTGCCGGCCAATCCCGACCCGCAGACCGACCGATATCTTGCCGTGGCCACCGCAGGCGAAATCGCCCCGCAGGAGCTGCATGTGTTCTGGGTGACCGAAGCGCAGGGCGCTGGCTACCGGGTGATCTCCCCCTTTGTGACTGCGTCGGGCCGCCGGATCCTGCTGGACCGGGGCTATATTCGCGACGCGGACAAAGACAGTGCCCGTGCTGGCGGCCCGGTCGAAATCACCGGCAACCTGCTGTGGCCCGACGAGGGCGACTGGACCACGCCGCCGCCGGAGGAAGACACCAATATTCTCTACGCCCGCGACATCGCCTACATGGCAGAGCGGCTGAACACCGAGCCGCTGCTGGTGGTGCTGCGCGACGGGGCCGAGGCGCCCCGCCCGCTGCCGGTCTCCACCACGGGCATCCCGAACAACCATCTGCAATATGCCATCACGTGGTTTTCACTCGCCCTGATCTGGGCTGCCATGACTGCCGCCTTTCTTTTGCGTACGCGCGCCAAAACCTGACAGGAACTGACGCCATGAAATACATCTCCACCCGCGGCCAAGCGCCGGAACTTACGTTTGAAGAGGCCATGCTCACAGGGCTTGCGCGCGATGGCGGGCTGTATGTCCCTGCCGAAATTCCGACGCTGTCCGCCGAGGATATCGCGGAGTTTGCGGGTCAGCCTTATGAAGAGGTTGCGTTCCGGGTGATGTGGCCCTTTGTCTCCGGCTCCTTCAGCGAAAGCGAGTTTCGGGAAATTATCGCCCGCGCCTATGCGGGGTTTGATCATGCCGCTCTTGCACCTCTGAAACAGCTTGGGGCCAATCACTTCCTGCTGGAATTGTTCCATGGGCCCACGCTGGCGTTCAAGGATTTCGCCATGCAGCTCATCGGCCAGCTGTTCCAGACGGCGTTGAAGCGCCGCGGCGACAGCGTGACCATCGTCGGGGCAACGTCGGGCGATACCGGCTCTGCGGCGATCGAGGCCTTTCGTGGGCTGGATGCGGTCAATGTGTTTATCATGTACCCGCATGGTCGCGTCTCCGAGGTGCAGCGCCGCCAGATGACCACGCCGACAGAGCCGAACGTTCATGCGCTTGCCGTGGATGGCGATTTTGACGACTGTCAGGCCGCCGTGAAGGACATGTTCAACGACTTCGATTTTCGCGATTCGGTGCAGCTGGCCGGGGTGAACTCGATCAACTTTGCCCGTGTGCTGGCGCAAGTGGTCTATTACTTCACCGCCGCCACCGCCCTCGGCGCGCCGCACCGCAAGGTTTCCTTCACCGTGCCCACCGGCAACTTCGGCGATATCTTTGCCGGCTTTATCGCCCGCCAGATGGGTCTGCCGATCAAACAGCTGGTGGTCGCCACCAACCAGAACGACATCTTGCACCGCTGCCTGTCCGGCGAAGGCTACTTCAAGGGCGAGACCATCCCCTCGATCTCGCCGTCGATGGACATTCAGGTCTCGTCGAACTTCGAACGGGCGCTGTTTTACGCCTATGGTCAGGACGGTAAGGCGGTGGCGCAGCTGATGGACGAGCTGAAATCGGGCGGCGGCTTCAAGGTGTCCCAGGGCGCCATGCAGGCGCTGAGCGAGATTTACACCTCTGGTCGTGCCTCCGAAGAGGAGACGATGGCGACCATAAAATCCGAGCTGGCCTCCTCGGGGGAGCTTCTGTGCCCCCATGGCGCGGTCGGCGTGAAGGTTGCCAACGAGCATCTGAAAGACGGCGTGCCGATGGTGACGCTGGCCACCGCGCATCCGGCCAAGTTCCCGGCGGCGGTGGAAGACGCCTGCGGGGTGCATCCGCCTCTTCCCCCGCGCATGGCAGATCTGTATGAAAGATCGGAACGTGTGACCCGGATCGCCAATGATCTCGGCATAATCGAAGAACACATCAGAAAGCACATCGCCAATTGACCGTTAAACAAGACACCCTGCCGAACGGGTTTCGTATCGTCACTGAGTACATGCCGGGGCTGCAGTCTGCTGCTATCGGCATCTGGGTTTCGGCGGGCGCTCGTCACGAGCGGCTCGAACAGAATGGTATCGCCCATTTCCTGGAACACATGGCCTTCAAGGGGACCAAGCGGCGCAGCGCGTTGCAGATCGCCGAGGCCATCGAGGACGTGGGCGGCTATATCAACGCCTATACCAGCCGCGAGGTCACGGCCTATTACGCGCGGGTGCTCAAGGAAGATGTGGACCTTGCCTTTGATGTGATCTCCGACATCGTGCTGAACTCCATCTTCGATGACCGTGAGATCGAGGTGGAGCGCGGCGTGATCCTGCAGGAGATCGGCCAGACGCTGGACACGCCCGACGACATCATCTTCGACTGGCTGCAGGAAGAAAGCTACCGTGATCAGGCCATTGGCCGCTCCATCCTCGGCCCGGCTGAGCGGGTGCGCAGCTTTTCGAAGGAAGACCTGCGCCGCTTTGTGGCCGAACACTATGGCCCCGGTCAAATGGTCCTGTCCGCCGCCGGTGCGGTGGATCACGACAAGCTGGTGAAAGCGGCGGAAGCGCTGTTTGGCGACCTGGAGCCAAAGCAGCAGGAAGGGGTCGAGACGGCGAGTTTTGTCGGTGGCGAGATGCGCCGCGACAAGGTGCTGGAGCAGGCCCATGTGGCACTGGCCTTCGAGAGCCCCAGCTACCGCGCTGATGACATCTACACCGCGCAGATCTATGCGGCAGCACTTGGCGGCGGCATGTCCTCGCGTCTGTTCCAGGAGGTGCGCGAGAAACGCGGCCTCTGCTACACGATCTTCTCGCAGGCGGGCGCCTATGAAGACACCGGCATGATGACCGTCTATGCGGGCACCTCCGGCGATCAGGTTTCCGATCTGGTGGGGATCACCGTGGACGAGCTGAAACGCGCCGCCGATGACATGTCGGATGCCGAGGTCGAACGCGCGCGCGCGCAGATGAAGGCGGGCATGCTGATGGGGCTGGAAAGCCCCTCCAACCGCGCCGAACGTCTGGCCCGTCTGGTGCAGATCTGGGATCGTGTGCCGACGCTGGAGGCGACGGTGGCAAAGATCGACGCGGTCACCACCGCCGATGTGCGCGCCATGGCGGCACAAATCTCGCGCGAGGCTCCGGCTGCGCTTGCCCTCTACGGACCGGTGGCTGACGCCCCGAGCCTGGAGGAGATTGCCCGGAGGCGTGCGGCCTGATGCTTCTGTCCCGTCGGACGCTTAAACTGGAGACGGAGCGCTTGACGCTCCGGCTGCCGGTGCATGCGGATTTCCGGCGATGGGCCTCACTGCGTCAGCAAAGCCAGGCCGCGCTGGTGCCCTGGGAACCCGCGTGGTCCCCGGACCATCTGAGCCGAAAGTCCTTCACCAACCGGGTCTATTGGGCCAAACGCTCTACTGCGCAGGGCTCTGCCATGCCGCTGTTCCTGTTCCGTCGCCAGGATGATGCGCTGGTCGGGGCCATCACGCTCGACAATATTCGCCGGGGACCGGCCATGGCGGGGACGATTGGCTATTGGACCGGCACCCGTTTTGCGCGCAGAGGCTACATGCGCGAGGCAATCGGCGCCGTGGTCCACCACGCCTTCACCCGGCTTGATCTGAGCCGCATCGAAGCCGCCTGCCTGCCGGAAAATGCCGCCTCGCGCGGGCTGTTGGAGCGCTCCGGCTTCAAATACGAGGGCGTCGCGCAATCCTACCTGCAAATCAACGGGCGCTGGCGCACTCATGTGCTTTATTCTGCGCTGCGTAGCGACCGGCGGGGCAAGACCATGGTTGGTCAGGCCTGAGCCTGCCGCCATAGTTCCACTGCGCAACTCACGTAAAGATCACGGTGCGTTCACGAAAATGGGAATGGCGCAGCGCAGTTTTTACGTGATGATCCCGGTTCAGCAGATAAACTCTACCTGTGCGAGTGATGTGGTGAACTGTATCCTTGGCTGACAAAGCCAAACGGCTGGTGCGGTCTCCAGACAGGAGCCCCGCGCCAGTCTACATGTTCCAACCGTCATGATTTCCTGAGATCAGAGCAAACCGGTATCGCGCCTCTGGCGTGCAGTTGCGCGTGGTGCGACCTCGCGGCCCGACTGTGGGCTTGCCTTTGCTGTGCAGATTGCCGATGCAGTGTTCATGAGCCTCAAACCCGCAGATCCCGCCTTTCTCGATGCGCTCTCGGCCCGCCTTCCGGCGGACACGCTGCGCACGCCCGAAACCCGCTATCTGGAAGAGCCCCGCGGGCGCTATAAGGGGCAAGCCGCTGCCGTGGCGCTGCCCCGAAATGTCGACGAGGTCGCCGAAATTATCCGCGCGGCCCACGCGGCGCATATCGGGGTGATCCCTTACGGCGGTGGCACCGGGCTGGTCGGCGGGCAGGTGATGCCTGACGGACCTGCGCCGATACTGATGTCTACCGAGCGCATGCGCCAGATCCGTGCCAGCTATCCGGCGGAGAACGTGATCATCGCCGAGGCGGGCGCGGTGCTGGCCGATGTGCAAGCTGCCGCAACTGAGGTGGGGCGTCTGTTCCCGCTGTCCCTCGCTGCCGAAGGTACGGCCCGGATAGGGGGGAACCTTGCGACCAACGCGGGCGGTGTGAATGTCCTGCGCTATGGCAACGCCCGCGATCTTTGCCTCGGTCTGGAGGCCGTCCTGCCGACAGGAGAGATCTGGCACGGGCTGTCGCGCCTGCGAAAGGACAACACCGGGTATGACCTGCGGAACCTGTTGATCGGGGCCGAAGGAACCCTCGGTATCATCACCGCTGCGGCGCTGAAGCTCTCGCCAATCCCTGCAAGCCCGGGCACGGCCATTTTCACCATTCGCGATCCCGCAGCTGCGATAGAGCTGCTGAGCCTTGCCCGCGATGCCGTGGGGGAGGGTGTGAGTGCCTTTGAGCTTATCCACCGTCAGGGTCTGGAGTTTCTCGCCGAGACATTGCCGGATCTGCGGCAGCCGTTCGAGACACATCCCGAGTGGTGCGTGCTGATCGAACTTGGCCTCGGCAAGGGGCAGGATGCAGAGGAGGCGCTGGCAGACCTGTTCGGGGCGGCCATGGAGGCTGGTCTGTCCGACGATGGTGTCATCGCTCAGTCCGAGGCACAGCGGCTGTCGCTCTGGTCTCTGCGAGAGCACATCCCGGAGGCCAATCGGCGCATCGGGTCGATCTCCAGTCATGATATCTCCGTGCCGATCTCCCGTATTCCGGAGTTCATTCCGGCAGGCTGGGCGGCGATCGCCGACCTTGAGCCAAGTCTGCGGATCAACTGCTTCGGCCACCTTGGCGACGGCAACCTGCACTACAACGTCTTCCCCGGCGCCGGCGAGACGCGTGCTGACTTTGAGCATCTGCGCGGCGAGGTGAAGCGGATCATTCATGATCTGGTGTTCGAGTTCGGTGGGTCCGTGAGTGCAGAGCACGGCATTGGCCGACTGAAGGTCAGTGATCTTGACCGCTATGGCGATCCGACCAAACTGGCGGCCATGCGCGCGATCAAGAACGCCCTTGATCCACACGGCATCATGAACCCGGGCGCGGTGGTTCCGGGTCTCTGATCCGACAGGCGCAAACCGCAAAAAAAGGGGAGCCCGGAGGCTCCCCTGTCGTACATATCGCTAGATCCGTGAGTGTGGCCGGGTCTTAGCTTCCCGGCATGATGACCTTGTCGATCACATGGATGACGCCATTCGACGCCTCGATGTCGGCCTGGATCACAGAAGCCTCATCGACCATTGCACCACCTTCAATCTTCACGGTGACCTCTTGGCCTTGAACCGTTGCGGCCATCATGCCGTCGGTCAGATCGGAGGACATCACCTTGCCGGGCACCACGTGGTAGGTGAGGATGGACACCAGCTGGTCCTTGTTTTCCGGCTTCAGCAGCGTTTCCACGGTGCCGTCGGGCAGCGCCTCAAACGCAGCATCGGTCGGGGCGAAGACAGTGAACGGCCCGTCGCCTTTCAGCGTGTCCACCAGATCAGCCGCGGTTACGGCGGCGACCAGAGTTTCGAAGTCGTCGTTGCCTGCGGCAATGTCGACGATATCCTTGGAATGACCATCAGCAAAGGCAGCGGTGGCGAGGGCGAAGCTTGCAACGGTACCAAAAGCGATCTTGCGGAACATGAAAACTCTCCTGTCATTTGTATCACTGAGGACGCCGCAATCGCGACATCTGTGGGGTACAACGAGACAGGCGCCGCTTTGGATGTGGCGGATGTTTGCTGGTTGGCATTTGACCCATGAAAAAAGCCCCCTAAGCAGGGAGCTTTTTGAATTTCCAGTCACAGATGCGTGTGTATCTGTGATCCTGTGTGAGAATTCTGTGCTGATCCAGCGGCTTTTATGCGGCGTTCAGAGCCCGTCGAATTCGCACAGGACATGCACATCCATCCCGAGCTCTTCGAGATGCTTGCGGCCGCCCAGCTCGGGCAGATCAATGATGAAGGCGCAGGAGATGATCTCGCCACCGAGCTTCTCGATCAGCTCGATCCCGGCGCCGGCGGTGCCACCGGTTGCCAGAAGGTCATCGACCACGAGGATTTTCTCACCTGCCTGGATCGCGTCCTTGTGCAGTTCGACCACGGCCTCGCCATACTCCAGCTTGTATTCCTGGCTGATGGTTGCGCCGGGCAGTTTGCCCTTCTTGCGGATCGGGACAAAGCCGGTGCCCAGCTGGTGGGCGATCGCCCCGCCGAGGATGAAGCCGCGCGCCTCAAGCCCGACCACCTTGTCGATGCGCTGGCCTGCGTAGGGGTGCAGCATCTGGTCCACCGCCATTCGAAACCCGCGCGGGTCGGCGAATAATGTGGTGACATCCCGGAACATGATCCCTTCATGCGGGAAATCGACAATGGTGCGGATGTAGTCCTTGACGGTCTTCGTCTTGTTCATGGGCGTGTAATCCCTGGCTTTGCTTCGTGATCGGCGCGCCCGACACTCTAGGTCATTCCGAGGGCGCCGCGCCGGTGCGGTTTGACCGAAGCACGTCCGCCATGCAAGCGTCAACGCCTGAAGGGCGCCCCAATATCCCTTTACAAAAGGCTCAGGCGCCTGACGTGGGTTGCGCGCGCGGGCGCCCGGCCCCTTTGCTCACGGCCTGTGCTCAGATCAGCCAAGCACCCGGCCTGCAACCGCATCCAGCTTGGCCACAAGCGCCGGGTCGCGCTTCTCCGGCGCGGTCATGATGGCATACTCCAGCGCCCGATCACACTGATGAGGGCAGGGCGCGCGTTCGGCACCAAGAAGCGTTGGCAGCCCCTTCACCAAGGTGCGCCCCTTGTCGGAATTGCCCTGCAGCGTGCCGATGATCTCGGTGATATCCACTGCGCCGTGATCGGGATGCCAGCTGTCGAAATCGGTGACCATGGCGATGGAGGCATAGCACAGCTCCGCTTCGCGGGCGAGTTTGGCCTCCGGCATGTTGGTCATGCCGATCACATCCGCGCCCCAGACCTCGCGGTACATCTTTGATTCCGCCATCGAGGAGAACTGCGGCCCCTCCATCGCCAGATAGGTGCCGCCGCGGTGGGTCTTGATCCCGGCAGCGCGGGCGGCCTCTTGGCATGCATCGCTCAGACGCGGGCATGTGGGATGCGCCACCGAGACATGGGCAACGCAGCCGGAGGCAAAAAAGCTCTTTTCTCGGGCAAAGGTCCGGTCGATGAACTGGTCGACAATGACAAAATCCCCCGGCGCCATCTCCTCGCGGAAGGACCCGCAGGCGGAGACTGAGATCACGTCGGTGACGCCCAGTCGTTTCAGTGCGTCGATATTGGCACGGTAGGGCACATCGGTGGGGCTATGCACATGACCGCGCCCGTGGCGGGGCAGAAAGGCCATCTTCACGCCATCAAAGCGCCCGGTCAGGATCTGGTCAGAGGGTGTGCCCCAGGGGCTGTCGACCGTGGTCCATTCCGCGCCCTCCAGCCCGTCGATGTCGTAAATTCCGGAGCCGCCGATCACGGCAATCATGGTCTCGGTCATATGGATCTCTCCTGCGGGTGTTTGCCGAGCTATGGCCGAGGGCGGCGCTGTTTGGCAAGCGTGGGATGCCTCCGGCGGAGGTATTTGGGAAAAGATGAAGGCTCAGTCGCGGCGAATAATGCCGGTGAGGGCGGCAGCCCCCAGCGCGGTGACGATCCAGCCCAGAGTGGTGAAGATCCACCGCCAGTACCATAGGTGATAGCCCCAGGTTCCGCGTTCGGTGGAGGGGGCCCAGGCGTCGGTCTGACCGAATTCGACGATGGGGATCACGACGTCGGCGGCATAGGCGTAGCGGTTGAAGGTCTCCCAATCCTTGCCGGGGATGGCGTTGCGGTTTGTCCATTCGGCGGCGGGGTTTTGGATGCTGTCATCGCGCGCCAGCTCTTGCCAGCCTTCGGAGAGCAGGATGGGGCCGGAATTGGGGGCAAAGCTGCCTTCGTCCCAGGCCCATTGCGCGGGAAAGGTTGCAGCGGCGAAGAGGAGGATCAAGGCATAGAGGCTGCGTTGGGGTTTGTAGCCATGGGCGGTGAGTACGAGGGAGATGCTGTCTTTTGCGCCGAGGGTGAGGCGGCAGATGTCACACCAGATGCTATGCAGGCCTGTACTCAGGTCACCATTCGGGACGACTTTCAACTGCAGACGAGAGTTTTGGCGAAGCTTGCAGGCCAGGGTGATGCGGATGGCTTGCGCTGCCAACTCGTGGCCCATGTCATCAAGTACACTGGCCAGTTGTTTGTAGGGTTGGGGGTAAAACACGTCATCCCAGCAGTCGCCTTTGGCGAGCCAGGCGAGGCGGGTTTTGGCGTCTGTCGGGCCGAAGAGCCGAGTGTAAGTGAAGCCGTCCCTAAGAAATATCCCAGTAGATGGAAAGTCGTCAGGAGCGTCCTGAAAATTCTCGACGTGCGCGGCATTAAGTGCGACAACTCCCTCTACTTTCTTTGGTCGGAAGCTCCAACCATCGGTCAGCTTTGCACTTTGCATAGACAGAGCGAAAAAGTTGCTTGCAGAAAATTGCGTGCCAATGCACTGGAATTTTCCGCGCAAAACGAGCCGATCAAGCGATGCATCTCCTTGGAAATACGTGTTGTCGAGAATGAAATCTCGTTCGATTGTAAGGCTTTGTGCTCTCAATGCAAAATCGTTGGACGAGCGAAACTTGCTCTCGCTTGCTATCAGCTGTCCCGAAACACTCATGCCACTGAGCGCAACCGTTTCACCGAAAGCGGTATTATTGATTGTGAGATTGCCAAAGATTTTTGCATTCTCCAGATCTATCGAAGAATGCTTCGTGCCGGTCACCTCAGCTTGGGTTATTGATAAGCCTCGATTAAAGCTTGCTGCTCTCGCAAAAAGTCCTGCGAGTGAGCATGCCTGAAAGGTGACACTGCGTTGCCACGTTGAACCCTGGCAAAAAATCTCTTCTTGAAAGCGGCATCCATAGAGTTGCAGTTCGTATTGTATATTGCTTCCGGCAACATTCAGCGAGCCACTAACATAGGCGCCGTCGATGGCGACGAGTTGTTTTTTGTTCGCGGGCGTGTTCTGGGATTCTAATACCCAAGACAGGACTTCGGCGCGAATGTGCTTCGCCTCGTGTTCTGTGTTCAGGTTGTCCCAGTCGGCGGGTTCTGTTGGGATTTGGTCATCCGGCCCAAGTTCACAAAACTCGCCAACTTCGGCTGCGGCCTTCAGTTTGCGCTCTGCGATGGTCGGGCCATCGCCATACTCTTCAATCTCGTCCCAGCTTTGAAATCTCATGTACTTATGTTTCTATTATAAGAGAGTACCCGCAGTCTGCGGAGGTCCGCACCGGCGAGCAAGGGTTAAGGTGAGGTTCACGGCAGACAGCGCTGCTGACCTATTGTTTCGCGCGCGAAACATTGCGGCAGAAGGGCTGACCTATTGCGCGGGGGCTGCCCTTGGATGTGGCAGCGGAGGCGCTCCGGGGCCTTGTTTTCCTGCCTTCCCTTGTGTCGCGGGGGCATTGACGCTAACAGGCGGTCAAATCTTCCCTCCCGACTTCACAGGTTTTGGTGTCATGACACGCGGCGTTTTCGGCCTTTTGGCCAAGAATATCTCTCCTCCCAATCTCTCCATCATGCAGGATGAGGGCTTTACCGTTGGTCGCGTCCGCACCGAGTTGCTGTCCGGCCTTACGGTGGCGCTGGCCCTGGTGCCCGAGGCGGTGGCCTTTGCCTTTGTGGCCGGGGTGCATCCGTTGGTGGGGCTTTATGCGGCCTTCATGGTGGGGCTGATCACCGCCGTGTTCGGGGGGCGTCCTGGGATGATCTCTGGCGCGACCGGCGCGCTGGCCGTGGTCATGGTGGCGCTGGTGGCGGATCATGGGGTGGAATATCTCTTTGCCACCGTGGTCTTGATGGGGCTGTTGCAGGTGATTGCCGGTGTGATGCATTGGGGCAAGTTCATCCGGCTGGTGCCGCATCCCGTGATGCTGGGCTTTGTGAACGGTCTGGCGATCGTGATTTTCCTCGCGCAGCTGACCCAGTTCAAGAAGCCGGGCACGGTGGAGAACACCGGCCATGGCGCCGGTGGTGGTGAGTGGTTGGCCGGGGGCCAGCTGGCGGTGATGCTGGGGCTGGTGGTGCTGACCATGGCGATCATCTGGGTGATGCCGCGTCTGACCAAGATCATTCCCGCACCATTGGCCGGGATCGGGATTACTGCGGTGATCGTGATTGCCTTTGGCCTCGACGTGCCGCGGGTGGGCGACCTGGCCTCCATCCAGGGTGGTCTGCCGATGTTCCACATCCCGATGGTGCCGCTGAATTTCGAGACCTTGGAGATCATCCTGCCCTATGCGGTGATCCTGGCGGCGATCGGGCTGATCGAAAGCCTGCTAACCCTGAACCTTGTGGGTGAAATCACCGGCAAGCGCGGCGGTGCGAGCCAGGAATGCATCGCGCAGGGGGCCTCCAACATTGCCACCGGTTTCTTTGGTGGCATGGGCGGTTGCGCGATGATCGGCCAGTCGATGATCAACGTGAACTCAGGTGGCCGCACCCGGATCGCAGGCATCGCGGCGGCTTTGTTCCTGTTGCTGTTCATCGTCGCAGCCTCGCCGCTGATCGAGCAGATCCCGCTGGCGGCTCTGGTGGGCGTGATGTTCATGGTGGTGATCGGCACCTTTGCCTGGAACAGCTTCAAGATCATGACCAAGGTGCCCTTGATGGATGCCTTCGTGATCGTGCTGGTGACCGTGGTGACGGTGATGACTGACCTGGCGATCGCCGTTGTGGTGGGGGTGATCGTCTCGGCGCTGGCCTATGCCTGGAACAACGCGCGCCGCATTCATGCGATCACCCGGGATAGCGCCAGCGAGGAGGGCGCCAAGGTCTATGAGATCCAGGGACCGCTGTTCTTTGGCTCCACCGACGGGTTCATCGAACTGTTCGAGATCGAGAACGACCCGGATGTGGTGATCGTGGACTTTGCCGCCTCGCGCGTGGTGGATCAGTCGGCGCTGCAGGCGATCGAGGCGGTCGCAGGGCGATATGCGGCGGCAGGCAAGACCATCCAGTTGCGTCATCTGAGCCGGGATTGCCACGAACTGCTGTCCAAGGCCGGGCATTTGGTAATCGATAGCGATGACGATCCGGAATACGGCGTGGCGGTGGATTACTCGGTGCGTACGGGGATCCTCGGCGGTCACTGAGACCTGCCTTTGCTGTTATAAAACGGTCGCGGCCCCCGGTGGGGACCGCGGCTTTTTTGTTTTTGGGACAGGGGCTCGGGTGCACCAAAGCAGCAACCTGCAGAGCCACCCTCGCCTGTGCCCTGTCTGATGGACCACGTCCCGCCGCGACAAGGAAAATGGCCGCATCCCCGCCCATGCGGGCGCGGAGCCTCGGCAATTTGCCTTGCACGCCGTGCCGTGGCCCATCCATTTGGGATCAGGCGAGGGTGGCTCCGAAGCAGCAGCGGTCAGTCGGGGGCGAGCGCCTCCAGCATGTCGAGGTCGCCGGAGGTGATGGCCGGTTCCGCGCGCAGGATCAGCTCCGCCGGCCAGTCCCACCATTTGAGGGTGAGGAGGCGGGCGATCTGCGGCTTGGGAAACCGGTGGCGGGCCACCGTCGCCGGGTTGCCTGTCATGATCGCGTAAGGAGGAACCGTGCCGCGCACCACCGCGCCTGCACCGATGATGGCGCCGTCGCCGATCCGGGCGCCGGGCAGGATCATCGCGCCGTAGCCGATCCAGACGTCATGGCCGATCACCGTGTCGCGGGTGTCGGGCTGGAACCCGGCCATCTGGGCGGGATCGAACACCGGGAAGGGAAAGCAGCTGAGCCCCTCCTGCGCGTGGTTGGCCGAGGCGGTGATGAACTTGACCCCATGGGCGATCTGGCAAAACCGTCCGATCCGCAGCCGTTCGCGCGCGCCGGCAAAGAGATAGGGCGCCAGGTGGCTGCTCCAGTCCCTGGGCGGGTCGAAATCAGAGGCGTAGGTGTAGTCGCCAACGCTGAAATTTGGGTTCTCCACCACGCGCGATAGCATCACCGTGCCGGTATGGGGCTGGCCATCCGGCAGGATGATCGGGTGGCGCAGATTTGGATCGGGCAGGGGCATCTCAGTCGTCCGGGCGGGTCAGGGAGAACAGATCGCTCACCTTGGCATAATCGCGGTAGCCGAGGCGCGACAGCGGCTGGTAGCGGGTGACGTCAAAGATGCCGTCCACTAGGCAATCATCGCGCAGATGCACGCCGACCACCTCGCCAAAGGCGACCTTGTTGGCCTCGCCCGGCAGGTCGATGATCTGCGTGAGTTTGCATTCCAGCGCCGCCGGAACACCGGCGACCCGGGCGCAATTGATGGTTTCGCAGTCGATGGCCTCCAGCCCGGCATGGGCGAATTCATCCGTGCCCTTGTCCAGCGCAGCGGAGGATTTGTTCATCGCGTCGCGCATGGCGTATTCCACGATGTTGACGCAAAAGACCCCGGTCTCGCGAATATTGGCAATGGAATCCTTGGTGCCGTCCTGATCCGCCTTGGTGGAGGTGGAGGCAAACATCACCTGCGGCGGCACATAAGCCACGGCATTGAAGAAGGAATAAGGTGCCAGATTGTTGACGCCGTCGCCCGAACGGGTGGAGATCCAGCCGATGGGACGCGGGGTGACAACGGCGTTGAATGGGTTGTGGGGCAGGCCGTGGCCGTCCTCGGGGCGGTAGAACATTGCATGTCTCCAAGTGTTTGCCCCAGACTTACGCGCGTGCTAGGGCGAAATCCACCCCCGCGTCGAACCGGCCCCGTGCCTGCGCGACACAGCTGACGGAGCCAGAGAGACGTGATCACCATCGCGGCGGAGATGCCGGAGGATTCCTGGGAGGTCGAAGCCCTCTATGACCTGTGCTTCGCGCCGGGGCGCACGGCGCTGTCGTCCTATCGGCTGCGTGATGACGTGGCGCCGGTTCGCGCATTGAGCCAGGTGGCACGCGACAGCGACGGTATCCTTGCCGGTGCGATCCGCTTCTGGCCGGTGCATGTGGGGGCTGCCGAGGCGCTGCTGCTGGGGCCGGTGGCGGTGCACCCGACACGGCAGGGCGAGGGCATCGGTGCGGCGCTCATCCGCGACAGCCTGTGGAAGGCGGAGCACAGCCATTGGGACCGGGTGATCCTGGTGGGCGATGCGCCCTATTACAAACGCTTCGGGTTTCAGAAGCTGAGCGGCGTCGAGATGCCGCCGCCAACCAACCCCGACCGCATTCTTGGCCTGAACCTCAATCCCGATGCCTGGACGGGCGTGTCGGGGCTGGTGCGACGTTGGAGCGGTGCGGCGCAAGGGTGACAGACCCGGACGTCGCGTGAGCAAGGGCCTTGAAACGCGTGCCCAAACTGCTGATCTGTAAGAGCAGAGCGGCAGGGAAGAGGGCCACGGATGGGCGAGATACTGACACAGGACACGCGGAACCTTACGGCAACGGATGTCGAGGCAGAGCTGGATGCGATTGCCGCCCGCTACCGTGCCGCCGGGAGTTTTGGCATGCGATTGCTGAACACGCTTGGTGGTGGTGCCGAGGACTTGCTGCAGCGTTTGCCCAAACCGTTGCGCGGGACCGTGGATGTCGCCGTGCAGCAGGCGCTGCATCTGGCGGTCCGAGGTGCCGCGCAGAGCAGGAGGCTGGTGCCCGATCAACCCTCCCAGACCAATCGTTGGGTCAGTACCACCATGGGCATGGTCGGTGGCGCCGCGGGATTGCCGGGCGCGTTGGTGGAGCTACCGGCCACAACGACCTTCCTGATGCGCAGCATTCAGGGCGTGGCGGTAGAATACGGGTTTGATCCGGATGCGGAGAATGTGCGCTTTGACGCGATAGAGGTTTTTGCCGCGGCAGGCCCGCTGGCCCATGATGACGGTGCCGATACCGGCTTTCTGACCATGCGCCTGGGGCTGTCGGGGGCTGGCTTGTCACAGCTGATTGCCGCTGTGGCGCCTCGGCTGGCGGTGGCGCTGGGACCAAAGCTTGCAGCGCAGATGGTGCCGGTTCTGGGGGCAGTGGCTGGCGGCAGCGTGAACTACGTTTATGCCGGTTACTATCAGGAAATGGCGCATGTGCATTTTGCCCTGCGCCGCCTTTCACTGGATGCGGATGCGCCCTATCCGCAGATGGTGGAGCGGTTGCAACAGCGGCTGCTGGCCTGATCAGATACCTGCTGCGCCTTGCGCGCTTTCATCCCCCTGACATGGGGCGCTGCCACATGTTTGAGGAGGCCGCGTGTTATCGGGGCGAGAGCATGTATGGGCAGGAGTGGGCTTGCGGTGGTCGCTCAGGGGCGAGGGTGCGTGCAGCCGTCTCACCGGTTCCGCAATCCAGTGACTGCCTGCGCGTTGAAGGGGAGCAAGGCTGATGACGCGACCCCTGAATGGGCAATCATTTCACGGTCATTCCGAAGATGGTCGGCCGCTGCACCAGCAGGTGGGCGCGTTGTGTTATCGAGTGTCGAGCAAAGGGCGCGTCAAGGTTTTGATGGTGACGTCCCGCGGCACCGGGCGTTGGATTCTCCCCAAGGGCTGGCCGATCAATGGTCTGACTGCGGCGCAGGCTGCGGCGACCGAAGCCTGGGAAGAAGCTGGCGTGTCGGGGCAGGTGCTGGATCGGGTGGTTGGACAGTTCACCTACGACAAGGCCCGCGACGGTGCGCCGCCGCTTGCGTGCCGGGTCGATGTGTTCCCGTTGCGCGTCGATGCGCTATCGGCGGATTTTCCTGAATGCACAGAGCGAAAACGCGAGTGGATGTCGCTTGAACGCGCGGCTCTGCAGGTCGATGCGGCGGATGTTTCGGCATTGCTCAGAGCCTTTTCGCCTGACGATCTAGTGTGAACGGGTTACATAGGAAGGATGCTGCCCTTGCAAACACCGCTGAGCCGGTTTTAATCGGCGCTTCCGAGTACGGGACATGAGATGATACGATATGCACTGAAATGCGCTGAGGGACATGGGTTCGAGAGCTGGTTCCAGTCAGCTGCGGCCTACGACAAGCTCGTGGAGGCCAATATGGTTGCCTGTACGCAGTGCGGGTCCACACAAGTGGAGAAAGCGCTGATGGCACCGCGCGTAAGTCCGGGCCGCAAGGCGGCGATGCCGGCGGAGGCGGAGCCTTCTCCCTCTGACAGGCCCGCGGTCACGCCAGCTGTGCCAGTGCCGCAAGCGCCGCAACAGGCCGCACCGCTCAGCGCGCCTGCGTCGGATCTGGAAAAGGCAATCACCGAGTTGAAGAAACAGGTCGAGGCCAACTCCGATTATGTGGGCAAGGATTTCGTCAAACAGGCGCGCGACATGCACCTTGGGGACGCGCCCGCCCGCTCGATCCACGGCGAGGCAAAGATCGAAGATGCCAAGGCGTTGATCGACGACGGGGTGCCGGTTCTGCCGCTCCCCTTCACACCGAACCGAAAGATGAACTGAGGCGCTCGACCGGGCATCAGTCATGAATCCACTGAGCAGGAAAAGGAGACCGCCAATGCATGTGGTCGTGACAGGCAGCAGCCGCGGTATTGGGCGTGAGCTGAAAACAAGGCTGGCTGCACGCGGTGATCGTGTGACGGGAACCTCGCGGGATCATTCGTCGGGCACCCGGCTCGATGTGAGCGAACCAGGGCAGCAGGCGCGCTTTGCCGCGCAAATCAAGGGCGACCCGGTGGATCTGTTGATCTGCAACGCGGGCGTCTACCTCGACAAGACGATGAGTATCAGTGACTACACCGCAGAGGTCTGGGCAAAATCACTTGCCGTCAATGTGACCGGCGTATTCCTGAGCGTGCAGGCAATGCTGCCGAACCTAAAGCTCGCCAGTGCTCCGAAAATTGCGATTATTTCCTCTCAGATGGCCAGTCACGCGCGTGCGCCGGGGGGATCCTACGCCTATCGCGCCTCCAAGGCCGCGGCGCTCAACATCGGGCGCAACCTCGCCACGGACCTGAAACCGGAGGGGATTGCCGTCGGCATCTACCATCCCGGCTGGGTTCGCACCGACATGGGGGGCGATGAAGGGGATATCTCGGTTGAGGAAAGTGCCGAGGGTCTGATGCAGCAATTCGATGAGCTTACTCTGGAAACCTCGGGCTGTTTTCACACCTGGGACGGGCGAGTTCACGCATATTGATCGTGGCGGGCAAGCATGCGCACCACGCGAGGTCTAGGCCTTGCGTGCAAAACCGGGTAAGGCACGCCCGAACCCTCCTAGATCCACCAAGGCCGGGCCGCTGCAGGCCCCAGGCAAACGGGACGACTTCAACATGACTGCCAGCAAACGTATCGTACTCTCCAGTGATCACGCCGCCATCGCGCTGCGCCAGACCCTTGCCGAACATATCGCGGCCAAAGGCTGGGAGGTCACCGACCTTGGCCCGACCTCACCCGAAAGCACGCATTACCCGAAACATGGTGAAGCGGCGGCGCGTCATGTGGCGGCTGGCGACAGCGATGTCGGCATCGTGCTGTGCGGCACGGGTCAGGGCATCATGATGGCGGCCAACAAGGTCAAGGGGATCCGCTGCGGCGTCTGCGCGGATGCGTTTTCGGCCCGGATGATCCGCGAGCACAACAACGCCAACATGTTGTCGATCGGCGCGCGTGTGGTCGGCGAAGGGCTGGCACTTGAGATTGTGGATGCCTTCCTGGATGCCGAGTTCGAAGGCGGTCGCCACGCCACCCGTGTCGAGATGATCGACGCGCTGGAGGCCTGACGCCTGCTGTCGGGCGGCATGCCCGGCTCAGTCAGCTGAACAACCGAACAAGAAAAAAGGCTCCCGAAGTGATCTTCGGGAGCCTTTGTCATGTCAGGGATGCGGACGGAGCCTTTCACTCCCAGCAGCTGACCAGCGTGGTGAGGCCTGTGGCCTCTCGCTGAAGCAACGACAGGGGCAGCTCGCCGGTGGCCGCAGCTTCGGTCGCGGGCAGGCCAACACCGGCCTTGTCCAATGCCATGCGGATCACTTCGCCTTTCAGCGCGAAACGCACACCCTCTGGCAGCACCGGACCATCTGAGGCTTCCGGCAGCAACATGCCATGCACGGTGCCTTCCTTGTCCAGAAGGGGGCCGCCTGCATCGCCGGGCTGAGCGGTCAGCTCCAGACGGGCCAGATAGCTTTCGCCCTGCAGCCCCTGAAGGTCGCTCAGCGATCCCCAGGTGAGGCTTGGAGCACCAAGCACGCCGCCGTAGGAGTAGCCCGAAACCGCCAGCGCGCTGCGCAGACGGGGTGTGTTTGCCGCAAGCGGTGCGGTGGCCATCGGGGACAGTGCCTCTGTTGGCTTCAGCACGGCAATGCCGGCCTCGCCATCGGCCAGCAGCACATCTGCACTGACGTCACGGTCAATGGTCACACGACCGCAGCCGTTGACCACATCTGCCGTGGTCACGACAACACCATCTCCGGTCACGAAGAAGCCGCTGTGCGACAGGCGCGGTTTGCGGATTTCCAGACCAGAGACCAGGTCGATGGACTGCGCGTCCTCCATGCCCTCTGCCGGGTCAAGCACGCCGTCGAGCCGGGTAAAGCTTTGTTGCATGGCGGAGAGGATACGCCCGCGACGGGCCTCGTCATCAGCCGGCCAGACAAGGGTAAAGCCCTTGATCTCGCCATTGTCCAATCGCGCCTCGGTGTAGGAGACGATCTCACTGTTGCGCCCCTCAAGCGAGAAGCGGTCACCGGAGCGCTCGCGCGGCCCTTCCAGCGGCACGATTTCCAGTGTCTGCATGATGTCATACAGACCATAAAGCGTGCGACGGTCGCCGGGTTGCGAAATCAGCAGGACCCGGGCGCCAAGGTCCCCGGCGGGGTCAAAATGCGCGAAGGGCGGTTCGTAGCGGCTGAAGGCGACCTCGTTCAACGGCAGATCCAGCGTGATGCCTGCTGCTTCGTCGGTATATGACGCCATGCCAGTGGAAATCAGCGGTGCGTTGTATTCGTCCATCAACGCCTTGCGCTGCAGAGTGGTCAGGACGCCGGTGGGTTCAAAACCGCGCGCCAGCTGCCAGTCGGACATCGAGGCACGGGTGCCGCGCCCGAATGCGCCGTCAATGCCGGAGGCATAGAACCCTGCGGCCTTCAATGCGACCTGAAGGTCCATGCGCTCTTCACGCGACAGGGCGCGTTCGCTGCGGCGGGCCTCGGCCGGTGTTTCATCTGCAACAGCGATTTCCGGCTCCGGGGCCAGCGGGGGCTCTGTCACCGTGTCGTCGTCAGATGTCGACGAAATGACTGGCGCAGTGGAGGGTGCGTCGGTCTCGGCGCCAACCGGATAGAAACGCGTGCGGAAGTTGCTGGAGAAGGTGATGAAGCTGTCACGCGGGATTTGCCCTTCGGCGCGGTAGACACGCAGCACCTGTTCGGCGTCGGGACGGGCATAGGGGCCGACCACGATGCCGTACCAGCCGCCGCCCAGGGCATAGCCGGAGACGTCCGGCAGGCGGGCGGCAAAGTCGCGGGCCTCGTCCTGCGCCTCGCGAAGTGAGGGACGGGCCGCCACCTGGATCCAGACGCCACCCGCGTCGGATTGCTGTGCCTGCACGAGGCCCGGAAGCGCCGCGAGGCAGACGGTCAATGCCCACAAAAGCGAGGCAAATAGGTTCTTCATTGTTTAACCTCTGTACGAAGAGACGGAATTAGTTCGCGGCGCAGGTAACCATCTTGCGCCCGAAAAGGAAACGGCGAGAAACCGCACATATGCAGGTAAAGTGCGTTTGTTTCTCATCTTCGACACATCAGGACGAATTTTCCCCCTGCCGTGAGGCTTCGGGTGGCCTGCTGCGCACGGGGCCGTTGACCCCGCCGGGGGGCTTGCATAGGAAGACGGTCGAACATTGCACCGTCTGTGCTGGCCCTGCGTGGCTTGATGGAGGCGGGCGCGCCGATGCCGCCGAAGGGAAAAGACATGACCCAGACCACCGCCCCGCGTTCGTTTCAGGAGATCATCCTGCGTCTGCAGACCTATTGGGCCTCCAAGGGCTGCGCCATCCTGCAGCCCTATGACATGGAAGTCGGCGCGGGCACCTTCCATCCGGCGACCACCCTGCGGTCACTGGGCAGCAAGCCCTGGGCGGCGGCCTATGTGCAGCCCTCGCGCCGCCCCACCGACGGGCGCTATGGCGAGAACCCGAACCGTTTGCAGCATTACTACCAGTATCAGGTGCTGATCAAACCCAGCCCGCCGGAGCTGCAGGAGTTGTACCTCGGCTCACTGCAGGCGATCGGCGTCGACATGGACTTGCACGACATTCGCTTTGTCGAGGATGATTGGGAAAGCCCTACTCTGGGCGCCTGGGGGCTGGGCTGGGAGGTCTGGTGCGACGGTATGGAAGTCAGCCAGTTCACCTATTTCCAGCAGGTTGGCGGCCATGACTGTCACCCGGTATCGGGCGAGCTGACCTATGGTCTGGAGCGTCTGGCGATGTATATCCTTGGCGTCGATCACGTGATGGACATGCCGTTCAACGATCCGCAGTCACCGCAGCCGTTGAGCTATGGTGACATCTTCAAGCAGACCGAGGAAGAATACGCCCGCTGGAACTTCGACGTGGCCAACACCGAGGTTCTGCTGCGTCACTTCGAGGAGGCCGAGGCCGAATGCGCCTCTATCCTGTCGCAGGAGCATATCGATCCGAAGACCGGCAAACGCATCATCATGGCGCATCCCGCCTATGACCAATGCATCAAGGCCAGCCATATCTTCAACCTGCTGGATGCGCGCGGTGTGATCTCCGTCACCGAACGTCAGGCCTATATCGGCCGCGTGCGCACATTGGCCAAGCAATGCGCCGATGCCTTTGTGCTGACCGAAGCGGGTGGGTTCACCAACGAGAGCGCGGCCTGAATGGCCCGGGGGAAAAGCTGATATGACTGGCAAGATCTTGTCACTCACTCTCGTTGTCTCCGGCCTCGCGGCGGGGATCGCGATGTATTACCTGCAGGTCTACGGCTACTATGATGATGTGGCCGCGCGACCAGGCGAGGACGTGCTGCTGCTGCCGATCGGCGGCGAGACGCCCGAGCCCATTGCCTATGGGGATTTCGAGGCGATCGATGCGGACAGCTCTCCGATCCGCTACCGGGCCTGCTTCACCACGCCGCTGAAACCGGCAGAGGTGGCGCAGCTCTACGAGATCTCCGAGGCGCGCGATCCGCGCAACGCCCCCGGCTGGTTCGACTGTTTCGACGCCACTGCCATCGGCCAGGCGCTGCGCGACGGGCGGGCGACGGCGTTTATCTCTGAAAAGAACATCGAATTCGGCGTCGACCGGGTTGTGGCCATCACTGAAGATGGCCGGGGCTATGTCTGGCACGAACTGAACAACTGTGGCGAGAAGGCTTATGACGGCACCATCGTGGGCGAGGAATGCCCCAAGCGGCCGTAAACCGACCGATGGGCGCAGCCGCGCCCGTCGCCACATCTTTTTTCGCCGTGAACGCACGGCAGATCCGAACCGTTGAGGACACGTAATGGCTGATCTTCTGATCGAACTTTTCTCTGAGGAAATCCCGGCCCGCATGCAGGCGCGCGCGGGTGAAGACCTGAAGAAACGGATGACCGACGGTCTGGTCGAGGCGGGTCTGACCTATGCGGGTGCCCATGCGCTGACCACGCCGCGCCGCCTGACGCTGGCGATCGAGGATCTGCTGGAGCATTCCCCCACCGTGCGCGAAGAGCGCAAGGGCCCCAAGGTGGGCGCGCCCGACAAGGCCATCGAGGGCTTCTTGCGGGGCGCAGGCGTGAGCCGCGATCAGCTGGAAGAGCGCGACACCCCCAAGGGCGCGGTTTATTTCGCGACCATCGAAAAACCGGGACGCCCTGCGGCGGAGATCATTGCCGAGGTGCTGGAAGACACCATTCGCAACTTCCCCTGGCCCAAGTCCATGCGCTGGGGGGCGGGGTCCTTGCGCTGGGTGCGTCCGCTGCATTCGATCCTCTGCCTGCTGTCGCGCGAAGACGGCAGCGAGGTGGTGGTGCTGGACATCGACGGTATCAAGTCGGGCGACAGCACGGCCGGGCATCGTTTTATGGCTCCGGCGCGATTCTCCGTCACCGGATTTGAGGACTACGCTGCCAAGCTGAAACGCTCCTTTGTGGAACTGGACCCCAAGGAGCGCGAGGCGGCGATCTGGCAGGATGCCACCAATCAGGCCTTTGCCTCCGGCCTTGAAGTCGTGGACGACAAAGGCCTTCTGACAGAGGTTGCCGGTCTGGTGGAATGGCCGGTGGTCCTGATGGGGTCTATTGACGCGGAATTCCTCGACCTGCCGCCGGAGGTGCTGCAGACCTCGATGAAGGAACACCAGAAGTTTTTCTCGGTGAAGAACCCCAAGACAGGCCGGATCGAGAAGTTCATCACAGTAGCCAACCGCGAGACGGCGGATGATGGCGCGACCATTCTGGCGGGCAACCAAAAGGTGCTGAGCGCCCGTCTGGCGGATGCGAAGTTCTTTTGGGAAAACGATCTGCGCATCGCGAAATCCGAGGTCGGCATGGAAGGCTGGCTGGAGAGCCTTGGCAATGTGACGTTCCACAACAAGCTCGGCACCCAGGCCGCGCGGATCGACCGGATCGCGGCGCTGGCGCGCGAAATCGCCCCTGTTGTGGGCGCGGATGCGGATCTGGCGGAACAGGCGGCGAAGGTCGCCAAGGCGGACCTGTCCTCCGAGATGGTCTATGAGTTCCCCGAGCTGCAAGGGTTGATGGGGCGCTACTACGCGGAGGCCGCAGGGCTGCCGCAAGAGGTCGCCAATGCCTGCCAGCAGCATTATTCGCCGCTGGGCCCCAGCGATGAGGTGCCGACAGAGCCGGTATCGGTGGCCGTGGCGCTGGCCGACAAGATCGACACGCTGACCGGGTTCTGGGCGATTGACGAAAAGCCCACCGGGTCCAAAGACCCTTATGCGCTGCGCCGTGCCGCGCTGGGTGTGATCCGGTTGGTGCTGGAGAATGACGTGCGGGTTAGTTTGAAAGAGGTTTTCGCAAATGCCTATGAGGGCGCGGACGCTGAAAATCTCCTCTCCTTCTTCCACGACCGCCTAAAGGTCTTCCTGCGCGATCAGGGTATTCGTCACGATGTGATCGACGCCTGTATTGCGATGGAGGGCAATGACGACTTGACGCTGCTGGTGAAACGCGCACGCGCGTTGGAGGCGTTCATGTCGTCGGAGGATGGCGAGAACCTGCTGCAGGGGTTCAAGCGCGCCAACAACATCCTGTCTCAGGCCGAGGAAAAAGACGGGGTCGAATATTCCTACGGGGCCGACAAGAAATTCATCGAGGACCCTGAGGAGGCAGCCCTGTTTGATGCGCTTGCAGCGGGCGAGGGGGCGATCTCCTCGGCCATCGAGGCCGAGGATTTCGCGGCCGCCATGGGCGGCATGGCCGCACTGCGCGCGCCGGTGGATGCATTTTTCGAGGCGGTGCAGGTGAACTCCGACAATTCCGTGGTGCGCCGCAACCGGCTGAACCTGTTGAGCCAGATCCGCAAGGTCTGCGGCCAGGTCGCTGACCTCAGCCGTATCGAAGGCTGACACCCGTCCGCCATGCGCTGAACCCGCGGCCCTCGCCCAATCCGGCGGGGGCCTTTTTGTTGCAGCTGCGGCATGGTTCCCCTTGCAGGGGCGTTTGCCATCATTATGCTCGACCCTACGGAGGATTGCTGCATTGCAGAAACAGACAGGGGACGCGCGCATGGACGATATCTCGAAGGCCACGCTGATCACGTCCACGGCGCCGATTGCCAACCATAGTCACGGTGGGCGGGCGAAATGCCTGCAGCGGCTGGTGCGGCTGAAGCTGCCGGTGCCGCAGACCGTGGCGCTGTCGTTTGATGCGGTGCATGCGATCGCCGAAGGGTATATGGTCGACGTCAAGGCGATCCTGTCGGAACTGCGCCCGGATGCGCTGTTGTGCGTGCGGCCCTCCTCGGAAGATCCGGATTGGGGTGGCCCCGGCGCGGTACTGAACATCGGTATGAATGACGCGCGCTACGTGGATCTGAGCGACACGCTGGGCGCGGATGCGGCGGCGGCGCTCTATCTGCGGTTTGTGCAATCCTATGCGGTGCATGTGGCGCGGCTTGACCCGGATGTGTTCGAGGATGTCGAGGACGGCGGCCCCGATGCGCTGAGCGAGATGCTGCAGGCCTATGAGGCCGAGGCCGAAGAGCCGTTTCCGCAGGATCCGGGCGAGCAGCTGGCGGCGGTTTTGCGGACCATGGCGCGGGCCTGGGAAGGCACCTCGGCGCGTCTGTTGCGGGCAGCCAAGGGCGCGCCGGAGGATGCGGGCCTTGGTCTCGTGGTGCAGGAGATGGTGCCGGGGCTTGGGCAGGGGGAGTGCGGCTCGGGCGTGCTTCAGCTGGTGAACTCGCAGACCGGCTTGCCGCAGATCACCGGGCGTTACCTGAGCCAGAGCCAGGGACGCGATGCGCTGGGCAGCGATGCGGAGTCGATCTATCTGGAGCAGGATGATCGCGGCCCGTCACTGGAAGAACTCGCCCCCGAAGCCTTTGCCGAGCTGAAGGTGCACGCGGCCCTGATGCGCGAGAGGCTGCGTGCCGAAATGCAGGTGGAATTCGTCATTGAAAACGGGCGCGTGCATATCCTCGACGGGATGCGGGTGACACGGTCTGCGCGGGCAGCTGTGCGGATCGCGGTGCGCCTGGCCGAGGACGGGATTATCTCGGCTGAAGAAGCGGTGATGCGGGTGAATGCGCATTCCCTCAATGAGCTTTTGCACCGACAGGTGGATCCCGACGCCAAGCGCGATGTGATCGGCAGCGGGATCGCCGCCAGCCCCGGTGCGGCGACCGGGCGGCTGGTGTTCACGGCGGCAGAGGCGCAGGCCAGCAAGTCGCGCGGTGAACCCTGCATTCTGGCGCGGCGCGAGACCTCGCCCGAGGATGTGCGCGGCATGCATGCGGCGGCGGGGGTGCTCACTGAAAAAGGCGGAATGACCAGCCATGCGGCGGTGATCGGGCGCGGGCTTGGTCTGCCCTGCATCGTGGGCGCGTCCAGTCTGCGGTTTGACAGCCGTCGCAAGCAGTTGACCGCACCGGATGGGCGCATCTTCAAGGCGGGCGAGACGATAACGGTCGACGGAACCTCCGGCCAGCTGCTGGTGGGAGAGCCTGCGATGACCGAGGCGGCAGAAGACGATGCTTTGCTGACGCTGATGGGCTGGGCGGATGCGGCGCGCGATATCGATATCCGTGCCAATGCCGATACGCCCGCAGATGCCCAGACCGCGCGCAACTTCAACGCGCAGGGGATCGGGTTGTGCCGCACGGAGCATATGTTCTTTGATCCCGGTCGCCTGACGGTGATGCGGGAGATGATCTTTGCCGAAACCTCCTCGGGGCGGGCGGCAGTGCTGGCGCGTCTTCTGCCGATGCAGCGCAATGATTTCCGCGAGCTGTTTCGCATCATGGAGGGGCTGCCGGTTTGCATTCGTCTGTTCGACCCGCCCCTGCACGAGTTCCTGCCCACCACAACCGCCGGTCAGCGCGAGCTCTCCGAGGCGCTGGGCCTGCCGGTCAGCGATGTGACGCGCCGGGTGGAGGAGATGGGCGAATACAACCCGATGCTGGGTCTGCGCGGCGTACGCCTTGGGGTCACGGTGCCCGAGATCTATGACATGCAAGCGCGGGCGATTTTCGAGGCCACGTTGGACGCATCGCACGACGGCGACCCGGTGGTGCCGGAGATCATGATCCCGCTGGTGTCGGCCAAACGCGAAGTGGAGCTGGTCAAGACCCGCATTGATGCAGTGGCCGCTGCGGTGAAATCTGAGCGTGGCGTCGATTTCACCTATCGCCTCGGGGTGATGGTCGAGACACCGAGGGCCGCGTTGCGGGCCGATGAGATCGCGGTGCACACCGCCTTCATGAGCTTCGGCACCAATGACCTCACTCAAATGACCTATGGTCTGTCTCGCGACGATGCGGGGCGGTTCATGTCGGATTATGTGCAGCAGGGCGTGTTCCCCGAGGATCCGTTCCATGTGCTGGATGTGGATGGTGTCGGCGAGTTGCTGCAGCTGGGCGCACAGCGCGGGAGGTCGGCGAAGCCTGACATCACGCTGTCGATCTGTGGTGAACACGGTGGTAACCCCGAATCGATTGCGTTTTGCCGCGCCGCGGGGTTCGACTACGTCTCCTGCTCGCCGTTCCGTGTCCCTGTCGCACGTCTGGCTGCAGCGCAGTTGGCGATCGCGGACAAGACAGGCCAAAATGTGCCTACATACTTAAAAAGGTAATGAATTCAGGACCATCCTATTGCGCCCTCCGCATCGGCGTTGTGCTCTAAGCCTTCGAGCATAGCAGCTATACGTCCGGTCGGCTGGACGTTTTGAAGCATTTCCGTTACCCGGTGCCGTCGCTGGCGGTCGGAATGCCGCCGCGTGCAGTTGGACCGGGGGTACCCTGAATGAAACGGAATCTGATGTGGGCCGCAGTGATCGCGGCAACACTTGGCGGTAGCATGGCCTCTGCAGACATGGGGCTGGATGCGCTTTTCAAACAGGAGCAGTCGACGCTTCAGGCCGCGCCGAAGGAACGCATGTTGCGCTTTCTCGGGGGCAAGCGCCAGACGCGCACCAAGAATGTCACCAAGGTTCAGTACACGCGTGCCTTCCTTGATACGCGCCCGGAGGCGACCGGCGGCAGTGAATTTGCCTGCCTTGCGGAAGCGCTTTACTTCGAGGCCCGGGGCGAGACCGTGCAAGGTCAATTCGCCGTGGCCGAGGTGATCCTGAACCGGGTGAAAAGCGCGCAGTTCCCGAATACCATCTGCGGTGTGATCAACCAGGGCACGGGGCGCAAGTACCAGTGCCAGTTCACCTACACCTGCGACGGTATCAAAGAGGTCATCGCCGAGCCGCGTGCGTTTGAGCGTGTGGCCAAGGTGGCGCGCCTGATGCTGGACGGTGTGAAGCCAAAGCTGACCGAAGGCGCCACCTACTACCACACCACGGCAGTGAAACCGCGCTGGTCACGCAGCTTCACCAAGACCGCGCGTATCGGCGTGCATCTTTTCTACCGCGACGAGCGTTACCGCACCGCATCGAACTAAGACCCCGCATTTTGCGTGCCAGTGTTGGAAAAGCGCCGCTTTCCGTCTCTGGCACGGCGGGTCTGGGCCTGTTATCTGCTTTGAACGGACATAAACCTGTGACTCCTGACACAGTCGCCCGTTACGTTCAAAGCCAGACAAAGGCCACGCCATGAGTTCCGATATACATCTCGCCTTCGCGCATCCATCCGAGCGATCTGCCGCGACTGCGCGCCCCGGTCCGTTGGACCGGATCTCTTTGCGTGACCATATCGTCGAGGTGGAGATCGGCGCATTCCAGCAGGAACGCGGCACCACCCAGCGGGTGTGTTTCAACGTGGTGGTGGAGATCGCGCCATTGCCGGCGGATCTGGACGACGACGTGGACCGGATCCTGTCTTATGACAAGGTGACCGAGGCGATCGCCCATGAGCTGGCGCGGGAACGTCTGGCGCTGCTTGAAACCCTGGCCGAACGGGTGGCCGAGCGCATCCTGTGGGAGCCGCAGGCCGTGCGTGCCTTCGTGCGTATCGAAAAGCTGGATCGCGGACCCGGGGCGTTGGGTGTCGAGGTGGTGCGGTCCTCGGATCAGGTGACCCATGAGGGTGAGGAGGATGTGAAACCACATCCCCGGCTGATGTTCCTGTCCAATGCGGCGATCAACAGCGCTCATCTGACCGATTGGATTGACCAGATGGAGTGCCGCGAGCGCCCGCTGATCCTTTGCGTGGGCGCACACGAACTTGCCGTGCCGCAGACCGGGCACAAATGGACCCAGCGTCGCATTGATCTGCTGGCGATCGAGCAGAATGCATGGCGTCTGGCGGCAAAGGATCCCCGTTGCGTCGTGGTCGAGACCCGCACCGAGTTGGACTGGGCAATGAAGAACGAGCAGATCTGTGTCTGGGCGCCGTCCAAGATCGTGCTTGATGCGGTCGAAGGACCGAGCGAGCCGCCGTCGAATGCGGTTGCACTTGCGGCCTGGTTCGCTTCTACTTTTGAAGCTGAAGAAATGATCGTGATTGGCGCCGAACTGCCGGACAACCCCGGTGTTCCCCTGCGCGCCCATGCTGAGGAGCACAAGACCCTGTGAGTTATTACCGTCCTTTGGTTCGTCATGGTGATGCGCGTCCTGAGGGCGCCATTCACCTCGCCGGTAGCGCGCTATGGTTTACCGAGGTCGAAGTTCTGGATCGCAGTGCCCCGCCGCGCATCGTGCCGGCGGGATTGCTGCCGGAAGAGATCCGGCTCCGCCTGATGAGCCGTCGTGCCACAATCGCCGGCTTGGATATGACCCAGCCGCAGATCATGGGCATTCTGAACGTCACACCCGACAGTTTCTCCGATGGTGGCAAGCATGACGAGCTGTCAGCGGCCCGCGATGCGGCGCTGCAGATGGTGGCTGATGGTGCCTCGATCATCGACATCGGCGGTGAAAGCACCCGCCCCGGCGCGATCGAAGTTGAGGAAATGGAAGAGATCACCCGCACCGCGCCGGTGATCGCCGCCCTGCGCGACGCCAGCGCCGTGCCGATCTCGATCGACACCCGCAAGGCCACAGTGGCAATGGAGGCGCTGGAAGCGGGCGCTTCGCTGGTCAATGATGTCTCAGGCTTCACCTTCGATGCGGCCTTGGCCCCCCTGGCGGCACAGGCCGGCGTACCGGTCTGTGTGATGCATGCGCAGGGCGACCCGCAAACGATGCAGAAAGATCCGCACTACGACAATGTGGTGCTGGACGTCTATGACTTCCTGTCCGCGCAGGTGGATCAGCTGGAGGCCATCGGCGTGCTGCGCGAGCAGATCGTGATCGACCCGGGCATCGGCTTTGGTAAGAGCGAGGCGCATAATCTGGCGCTGCTGCGCAATCTCAGTGTCTTTCACGGCATAGGCTGTCCGATCCTGCTGGGCGTTTCTCGCAAGGGTTTCATCGGAACCATCGGCAAAGCACCGCAGGCCGAGGCCCGCGCTCCGGGTTCCATCGCGGTGGGTCTTGCGGGCGTTGCCCAAGGCGTGCAATTGCTAAGGGTGCATGATGTTGCCGAAACCGCCCAAGCGTTGCGCCTGTGGCAGGCGACACGATAACAGACTTTGGCGGCTGTCGGCGTGTCTAGCCCGGCAGCGCACCGGGCATAGGAGCGGCAGAAATGCGCAAACTCTTTGGAACCGACGGTGTGCGGGGCCAGGCCAACCTGCACCCCATGACTGCGGACATGGCGCTGCGTATTGGCGCAGCGGTGGGTCGGTATTTCCGCCGCGAGACCGAAACGGTCCATCGTGTGGTAATCGGCAAAGACACGCGATTGTCGGGCTATATGTTCGAGAATGCGTTGACGGCGGGGCTGACCTCCACCGGGATGAACGTGCTGCTGCTCGGTCCCGTGCCGACACCGGCGGTCGGTTTGATGACGCGTTCAATGCGCGCGGACCTTGGCGTGATGATCTCCGCCAGCCACAACCCGGCAGAAGACAATGGCATCAAGTTCTTCGGTCCTGATGGCTACAAGCTTTCAGATGAAGTGGAACTTGAGCTGGAGGCGCTGATTGAGAGCGGGGTCGAACTTGCCCAAGCCCATAACATCGGCCGCGCCAAGCGGATTGATGATGCGCGGTTTCGCTATGGCGAACGAATCAAGAGCTCTTTGCCACGCGACATGCGTCTCGACGGTCTGCGTGTCGTGATCGATTGCGCCAATGGCGCGGCGCACCGGACGGCGCCGGAGATCCTGTGGGAGCTGGGTGCAGATGTGATCCCGGTCGGCGTCTCTCCCGACGGCAAGAATATCAACCGAGGCTGTGGCTCGACACAGCCTGGCGTTGCTGCAGAAACCGTTGTGGCGCATGGCGCGCATGTGGGGATTTGCCTGGACGGGGATGCGGATCGGGTGATCCTCATCGATGAGACCGGCACCGTGGCGGATGGCGACCAGCTGATGGCGTTGCTGGCCTCGGCCTGGGCGGCGGACGGGCGTCTGACGGGCGGGGCGCTGGTTGCGACGGTGATGTCGAACCTCGGCCTGGAGCGGTTCCTGCAGGATCGCGGTATTGGTCTTGAACGCACAGGCGTCGGGGACCGCTATGTGGTCGAGCGCATGCGGCAGGGTGGTTTCAACCTCGGCGGCGAGCAGTCGGGTCACATCGTGATGAGCGACTATGCCACCACCGGGGATGGTTTGATGGCGGGGTTGCACTTCCTGGCCGAGATGGTGCGGAGTGGTCAGAAAGCGTCCGAACTGGCGCGTCAATTCGAGCCGGTGCCGCAGTTGCTGAAGAATGTGCGGTTCGAGGCCGGACAAGTTCCTTTGGAAGCCGGGTCTGTTCAGGACGCGATCACCCGTGCGGAAGGACAGCTGAACGGGCAGGGGCGCTTGCTGATCCGCAAGTCCGGGACCGAACCGCTGATCCGGGTGATGGCAGAGAGCGAAGACCCCGAGTTGTTGAACCGGACCGTCAGCGATGTGGTTTCTGCGGTAGAAGCGGCAACAGCCTGATCCGTTTCTGTTTCCGCCCGGTTTGTCCGGGCGGACCCGCGCGCCGGGCCTATGGCCCGGCGCGCGGTAGGGGGCGCTGCCCCCTCGGGCGGAAGCCCTCACCCCCGAGATATTTGTGAAAAGATGAAGCGCAGGCGGAGGCGCCGTGCGTCAGCGCAGCGCCGTGCCAAACTGGATTGCCTGCATATGTGACTCAGACAAGATCGGCGAGCGCTTCGGCTATTGCCGTGCTGCCGCGGGACGGGACAGACCGAACAGCCTCTTGAGGGCGCCGAATTGGCTGAGCGCCACACCAGAGAGGATCAGCGCCAGCGCCCAGATCAGCGTTCCGGGCAGCGGTTCGCCGAGGATCAGCGCGCCAAAAAACACCGCGCAGACCGGTACCAGGTAGTTGGTGAGGCTCATGAAAGTCGGGCCGGCGCCGCGGATCAACAGCACACGCAGCAGGTTTGCCCCCGCCGTCGGGATCAGTCCGAGGATCGCGAGCCACATCCAGGTCTCTTGCGAGATGGCGGGCGGCGGGCCCTCGACAAGCCAGGCCGCAGGGATGATCCCCACCGCGCCGATCAGCAGCAGCACCGATGCCAGTCCCACCGGGTCCACTTCCGGCAGGCGGCGCACCGATATTGAGGAAACCGAGTAGCAGGCCGCTGCCCCGAGGCAGGCCAGACGTCCGGCCCATTCCAGATCGGTGCCGATGCTCTCGAAGGCCTGGCCGCCGATCAGCAGCGCCACGCCGAAAAAGCCGATCACCACGCCGATGAGGCGACGCAGAGTCAGCGGCTCGGAGGCGAAGAAATGCGCCAGCGGCAGCACCATCAGCGGGATTGCCGACATGCTGACCCCGGCAAAGCCCGAGGTTACATGCTGCAGCCCCCAGCTGATCAGAATGAAGGGCAGGGTGGAGCTGAGGATGCCGACCATCACCACAACGGGCCAGTTGCTTGCGCCGGTAAATAGGCGAAAGCCGCGCAGCCCCCAGACCGCCGTCAACAGAACCGCCGCAAAGCCGATGCGCCCGGCGGCAAGCCAGAACGGGGTGATGCCCTGCAACGCCAGTTCCACCACCATGAAAGTGGCGCCCCAGGTCAGGCCGAGGGCTGCGACCATGGCCCAGTAACGGGGTGCAATTTCGGGCATGACAGCTTCCTTCTGATCGGTAATGGCGCGTGCTGAAGCAGGCGCTGACAGTTGCGCTCCGTCGGGCTGGCGCGATCCGTTCGCTGCGGATGTGATACAGCTGGCCGGACAGCAATAAGGCGCCCCGGTGGTCCGGAGCGCCTTTCCAAGGTCCGGGCTGCGGCCGTGACAGCCGCAGGCGGGAAGCTTAGTTCTTGGACTTGTCGACCATCTTGCCAGCAGAGATCCAAGGCATCATTTCACGCAGCTTGGCGCCGGTGGCCTCGATCGCATGCTCGTCATTGGCACGGCGGGATGCTTTGATGGTCGGCTGACCCACGGCGTTCTCCAGCATGAAGTCGCGCACGAACTTGCCCTGCTGGATGTCGGCGAGGACTTCCTTCATGCGGGCTTTGGTCTCGTCGTACTTCAGGATGCGCGGGCCGGTGACGTACTGGCCATATTCTGCAGTGTTGGAGATCGAGTAATCCATGTTGGCGATGCCGCCTTCATAGATCAGGTCCACGATCAGCTTCACTTCGTGCAGACACTCGAAATAGGCCATTTCCGGCGCGTAGCCGGCCTCGACCAGGGTTTCAAAGCCGCAGCGGATCAGCTCGACCAGACCGCCGCAGAGAACGGCTTGCTCGCCGAACAGGTCGGTTTCGCATTCTTCGCGGAAGTTGGTTTCGATGATGCCCGAGCGACCACCACCGATGGCGGAGCAATAGGACAGCGCGGTTTCCAGCGCGGAGCCGGATGCGTCGTTGTGAACCGCCACGAGGCAGGGAACGCCGCCGCCTTTGGTGTATTCGCCGCGCACGGTGTGACCGGGGCCTTTGGGCGCCATCATGATGACGTCGACGCCTTCTTTCGGCTCGATCAGGCCGAAGTGCACGTTCAGACCGTGGGCAAATGCGATCGCCGCGCCGGGTTTGATGTTGTCGTGCACGTATTTCTTGTAGGTCTCGGCCTGCAGCTCGTCGGGCATGGTGAACATGATCACGTCACACCAGGCCGCGGCTTCGGCGATGCCCATCACGGTCAGGCCTTCGCCTTCGGCTTTCTTGGCGGAGGCGGAGCCTTCGCGCAGGGCCACGACGAGGTTCTTGGCACCGGAATCGCGCAGGTTCAGCGCATGGGCGTGACCTTGCGAGCCATAGCCCAGGATCGCCACTTTCTTTTCCTTGATGAGGTTCACGTCGCAGTCGCGATCATAATACACACGCATCGGATCTATCCTTCGTCGAGTTTCTGTCTGACTGCGATCATAGGTGGCGCAATGATAGATGCGAGGCAGCTATGCGCATGAAGTGAAGAAATTTCGCGATGGATATTCGCGTAGAGAGATAATAATGTGGTTTTCATGCTTGATGATCTCGACCGACGCATATTGCGCAACCTTCAGGGCGACCCCGGTCAATCGCTGCCGGATCTCGCCGACCGTCTGGGGCTCACGGCCTCACGCCTGTCGCGGCGGCTGGAGAAGCTGCGCGAGGGGGGCGTGCTGAAAGGGACCCGGGCCGTGATCGACTGGGCGGCGCTTGGGTATGCGGTGGAAGTCTCGTTGCGGGTGACGCTGGACAAGACCAACCCACGCGCCTTTGACGAATTCATCCCGGCAGCGCGCGAGATCCCGGAGGTGCTGGAGATCCAGACGTTCCTCGGTCAGGTAGATGTGCGCCTGAGTGTGATCGCACGGGACATGCCGCATTATCAGGCGATTTATCGCGACCGCATCCTACAGCTGCCCAATATCGCCGATATCGAGGCCTTGATGCATGTGGCGAAGATCAAGACCAGCATGGGGCTGCCGCTATGAACGCGCTGGATCAGATCGATCTCGCGCTGCTCCGGGCGCTGTCGCAGGACGCAGCCCAGACAGCCGGGGCCTTGGGGCGCGCTCTTGGCCTCAGTCAGCCGGCCACATGGCGGCGGATCAAACGGCTGGAGGCAGCGGGCATTCTGTCGCATCGGGTGCTGGATCTGGACACCGAAAAGCTGGGCTTTGGCGTCACCGTCTTCCTTGGTATCAAGCTGGCCACCAAGGGGCGCGTCAGCCTGGATGATTTCGAACGCGCGGTCTCTGCCATCCCCGAGGTGCAGACGGTGGAACATGTGCTCGGCCTATATGACTATCGCCTAAGGGTGGTGGCGCGTGACATCGCCGATTTTGAACGGGTGCTGCGCCGCCGGATCATGACGCTACCGGGCGTGGGCAACGTGGATGCCAATGTGCTCCTGTCCGAGGAACGGCGTCCCGGCCCGCTGGGCTAGCATCTTTCGGCTTTTGCATCAGATCCTGTAGCAACGCGGTGCTTGAGCCTGCGGGGCGGCTCTGCCATGACAATGGGCAACCGGCTGCGGTCTTGCCGTATGCAGCCTCAGACTCAGTAAGGAGATTTTGCATGGCCCTCTTGGATACGGTCGACCCCGATGGTCTTGATGAGTTTTCCGTGGTCTTCACCGACCGGTCGCTGAACCACATGTCAAAGGAGTTCCAGCAGGTCATGCTGGATATCAACGGCATGCTGAAGGACGTTTACAAGGCCGAGGCCACCGCCCTGATCCCCGGTGGTGGCACCTACGCGATGGAGGCGGTGGCCCGCCAGTTCGCCCGCGATCAGGACGCATTGGTGGTCAGGAACGGCTGGTTTTCCTACCGCTGGAGCCAGATCTTCGAGACCGGCGGGCTGACCAGTTCCGCCACCGTGATGAAAGCGCGCCAGACCGGAAACGGCGCGCAATCGCCCTTCGCACCCGCCCCCATCGAGGACGTCACCGCCGCGATCCGCGAACAGAAACCGTCGATCGTCTTTGCGCCGCATGTGGAAACCGCCGCAGGCGTGATCTTGCCCGACGCCTATGTGACGGCCATGGCCGAGGCCGCCCATGAGGTCGGTGCGCTGATGGTGCTTGATTGCATCGCCTCCGGCTGCGCCTGGGTCGACATGAAAGCCACCGGCGTCGATGTGCTGATCTCCGCGCCGCAAAAGGGCTGGAGCGCGGCGCCCTCCGCCGGTCTGGTGATGCTCTCCAAACGGGCGCTGGCGCAATTGGAGGAGACCACCTCCGACAGTTTTGCCATCGACCTGAAGAAATGGCGCGCCATCATGCAGGCCTATGAGGACGGCGGTCACGCCTATCATGCCACCATGCCGACCGACGCCCTGCGCGCCTTCCGCGATACCATGGTGGAGACCCGCGACTATGGCTTCAACCGCCTGCGCGAGGCGCAATGGCGGCTTGGCAATGGCGTGCGCGAGATGCTGGAGAAGAAAGGCGTGACCTCGGTCGCCGCCGAGGGGTTCGGCGCACCCGGCGTGGTGGTCAGCTACACCGATGATCCGCAGATCCAGAATGGCAAGAAGTTTGCGGCGCAGGGCATGCAGATCGCGGCCGGGGTGCCGCTGGCGGTGGACGAGCCCGAAGGCTTCATGACCTTCCGGCTTGGTCTCTTTGGTCTCGACAAGCTTTATGACGTGCACGGCACACTGTCGCGGCTCAAAACCGTGCTTGATCAGGTACTCTGAGACCTTTCATCTTTTCAGAAATACCTCCGCCGGAGGCACGGGCTTGTCCATCAGGGCAAGCCCGTTTCTACGTCAGCGCACGCCAAGCCCCATCTGCATCAGCATCTTGCGCACCTGCGGCAGGGAATAAAGCGCATTGAGCCCACCGGCCCGCAAATCCCGCAGAGGCCGTGCCTCGATCATCGAGGCACGGTTGAGCAGATCAATGCCGCTGACCCGCAGCTTGATGTCGCTATGGCGGGCCTTGTCATAGGCATCAAGCATCGCCTGATCGCCCAGCCCCTCGGGGCGGGCTTCGGCGAGATCGACAAGCGTGCGCAGATCGGTGAGCGACATGTTCAACCCCTGCGCCCCGATCGGCGGCACCACATGCGCGGCTTCGGCCATCAGCGCGATGCGTTCGCCGACCAGCCGCTCCGCCCGCTGGCTGATGATCGGCCAGAGCGTGCGGCGCGAGGCCAGTTTCAACTGCCCCAATACACCACAGGATCGGGTGTTCATCTCCGTCTCAAAAGCCGTCTCATCCAATGCGGCGAAACGGTCGGCATTGGCGCTGGTCTCCATCCAGACGATGGCCGAGGACGGGCGTCCGTCGCGATCCGGCAGCGGCACCAGCGTGAAAGGGCCGCCGGTGCGGTGGATTTCGGTGGAGACATTCTGATGCGGCAGATCATGACTGACGGCAAAGGCCAGCGCCTTTTGCCCGTAGCGGGTGGTGTGCACGTTGATCCCAGCCGCTTCCCGCATCGGTGAGGCGCGACCGTCGCAGGCCAGCACCAGCTTGCAGCTCACGCGGCTGCCATCGCTCAGCGTGACACGGGCCTCGTTGGTGCGGGTGAACAGGGCGCTTGTGCCGACGCCGGGGCGGAAATCCGCATTGGCCAGCTCACCGATGCGGCCCAGCATTTCGCGCCGCAGCAGCCAGTTGGGCAGGTTCCAGCCAAAGGGCAGGTCGGAGATCTCTGCAGCGTTGAATTCACGCACCACGCGCGGCTCTGGTGCCTCGCCGCCTGCGTCAATGATGCGCATGATCTGCAAGGGCGCGGCATGGGGCGCAAGCCGGGACCAGAGCCCGGCGTCGTCCAGCAGCGATTTTGCCGGTTGCAGAAAGGCGGTGGTGCGCAGATCGGCGCCTGCATCCTCGCGCGCGGTCACCGGCGCCGTCGGATCAACGCAGATCACCGAAAAGCCCCGCGCGGCAAAGGTGGCCGCCGCGGTCAACCCGGCGATACCGCCGCCGGAAATCAGGATGTCACATGTCTCGCTCATCGCCACGGCCCCGCGCTGTTCCATTGACAGGAGACATAGGGCGCGGGGCGGGCGGATGACAAGCGGCTCTGTGCCGCAGGGGACTTAGCCGCGCGAGATCAGGATCAGGATCACAAACATGATCGGCACCAAGGCGACCGCAGGCAGGTAGAGACCGGGCAGGCCAAACAGCATCACCAAGATGCCCCATAGGCTGAAGAAGGTGGCAAGCGCATAGTAGACGTTGCCCTCGTCGCCATAGCTCACCTCTTTCCAGATCCGGCCAAGGATCGGCAGTCGAAAGACAATGCGCTCGAAGGTGGTGAGTTTGGGCGGTAAGGTGTAGGCGGTCATGTCAGGCTCCGTCATGCGTGTTACCCGCAGGATATAGGAGCGATAACATGCGTCTGACATGCGCATTTGGTCGCTGCGACAGGCTACCGCAGGTGGCCGAGGAACGCGGTCAGGTCCATCGTGTGGTGATGGATGTGCTCACCCGCAAAGACCTCGGGGGCCACGTGGACAGTGCGCATGCCCATGGCGTGCGGTGCGCTGAGGTTGCGCGGGTCGTCCTCGAACATGGCAGCCTTGCTGGTGTCCACTCCGGCCTGCGCAAACACCCGTTCAAAGGCGGTGCGTTCCGGTTTTGGACGATAGCCCGCGTGTTCGACGCCATAGATGCCATCAAACAACCCCGACAATCCGCGCGCCGCCAGAACCCGTTCTGCATAGGGGGCGGAGCCGTTTGTATAGACGATCTTGCGCCCGGGCAGGGCGGTGATGTGATCGGCCAGCACCTGATCCGGTTCCAGATGGTCGAGCGAGATGTCGTGCACCGCCACCAGGAACGGGTCCGGATCGATGTCATGATCCGCCATCAGCCCCGCCAGCGTGGTGCCATGGTTGCGCCAGTAATCGCCGCGCATCTTGTCTGCAGCGCCGTGATCGACCCCGAGTGTCTCCATCACATAGGCGATCATCTTCGCCTCGATCTGATCGAACAGCCGGGCAGAGGGGTGATAGAGCGTATTGTCGAGATCGAACACCCAGTGTTCAACGTGAGAGAAAGACTGTTTGACCATAGCCCGAGACCTAGGGCGCTGTACGCAAATTTGCAATGGTGGAAAGGGCTTTGGGCGCCGCAGGCTTGATCGGCGGCGGGTGGGGGCGTAGACAGTTGCGATGCGAGGGAGGTCATGATCGCAATGAACCAGACGAAGAGCAGCACGCAGAAAGATGCCTACGGGCTGATCTTGGACGCGATCGACGTGGGGGTGTTCAAGCCCGGTGATCGTCTGGTGGAAAGCGATCTGGCGGAGCGTTTCGGGGTCTCGCGCACCCCGATCCGTGAGGCGCTGCAGCGGCTGGAAACCCAGAGCCTGCTGGAGCGCGACGGGCGGTCGCTGATCGTGGCCTCGCTGGATCACAACCAGATGGCAGAGCTTTATGTGGTGCGGCGGGAACTGGAGGGGCTGGCGGCGGCGCTGGCAGCGCGCCATGCCACCGACGAGGAAGTCCAAGTGCTGAGCGACATGGTCGCGGCGGACGATGCCCTTGTTGATCAGCCGGTGGAGTTGTCCAA
Organism: Tritonibacter scottomollicae; assembly: GCF_032924845.1. Classification (NCBI taxonomy): domain Bacteria; kingdom Pseudomonadati; phylum Pseudomonadota; class Alphaproteobacteria; order Rhodobacterales; family Paracoccaceae; genus Tritonibacter; species Tritonibacter scottomollicae. The sequence continues at coordinate 2,141,500 of NZ_CP136704.1, read as the reverse complement.
GGCCAACCGGCGCTTTCATCAGCAAATTCACCTGGCCTCCCACAACCGCTATCTGGTGCAGCAGCTGGATCTGGTGCATCGCTCCATGGCGTTGATGGCAACCACGTCGCTGGCTGCCGAGGGACGTGGACGTATCGCGCAGACCGAGCACAAGGCAATCGTCGCGGCGATCAAGAACCGCGATGAGGCTGCCGCGAGCCAGGCGCTGAAGGATCATATCTCCGTGGCTTTCACCACCCGGCTGAAACAGGATGCGGGCAAGCGGGGCGGCTAGCCCTCACTTGTGCCGCCATGGTCGCCATGAGCGGTCTTGTCCCAGAAAAACGGCGCGGCGAAGACCTCCCACAGCGCCTTGTAGGCGGCGAAACACCCCATCGCGAAGTAGAACGGCATGGCGACGGCCCAAAGCGCAAGCAGGGGCCGGCCCGACGCGCGTGCGCCACAGATCCAGACGCAGATATTGAGCGCTTCGAACAGAATCAGGCTGGAGGCCACCGCGATCAGAAAACCCGGCGCCAGCACCGTTTCGGCGGGATGCGGCAGGCCAAGGGCCACCAGCCAAAAGCTCCACAGCACGGGGGCCAGCAGAAATTGCCCCAGCGTGCCGAGGAAAAACGCCTGAAACCCCAGGAAACGCGCCCAGCCCAGTTGGGATAGTAACAGGCGCGGGGACCGCATGTGAACCAGGTAGGTCATCATGAACCCCTTCAGCCAGCGGGAGCGTTGCTTGATCCAGGGCACCACGCGGCTGTTTGCCTCTTCAAAGGTCGTGGTAGGGAGCATTTCGGTCCGGTATCCGGCGCGGGCCAGTCGCACCCCGAGGTCCGCATCTTCGGTCACATTATGGGCGTCCCAGGCGCCGAGCTGTTCCAGCGCGGCGCGTCGGATGAACACTGTTGTCCCGCCCAGAGGCACCACCAGCTGCAGCCCCGCGATGCCCTGTAGCAGCACCCGGAACCAGCCCGCATATTCCAGCGTGAAGCAGCGTGAGATCCAGTTCCGGCTTGTGTTGTAAAAATCGAGCACGCCTTGCAGGCAAACAACATCTGGTGCGGCCTGTTCAAAGGCGCTGGCGACCACATCGAGCTGGTTCGGTTCTGGCGCATCCTCCGCATCCCAGACGCCGATGATATCCCCGCGACAGAAGTTGAGCGCGTAGTTCATCGCCCGCGGCTTGGTGGTGAGGGAGCCATCTCCGGGCACTTCCACCACGCGGAACCAGTCGGGCAGATCGGCACATTTCACCGCCTGTTGTGTCACCGTGTCCCCGTCTTCCAGCACCAGAGCAACCTCCATCCGGTTGCGTGGATAGGTGAGGCGACAAAGACGGCGCAGCAGATGTCGACCGATTTCGGCCTCACGATAAAGCGGCACCATGACGGAGATCATCGGTATTGAGTGGAGGCTGGTATTCGGTTCGGCGCCTGCAGGCTGGCGCAGAGCTGCCCACATCCCTGTCAGGCGCAGTCCGGTGAACAGGAGAAGGGTCATCATCGCCAGCGCGGCAATACCGGCGAACATCAGCCCCGGCGCCACAAGCGCGCAGAGCAGGAGCAGTGCTGCGACGCCGACAGCGGGTGCCTTGGCACGCTCTGCATCAAAGCTGCGACAGCTGTGGCGTGCGGGAACGCCAGTCGAGGCGGCCTGCGTCATTTGCCTGCGGAAATATGCAGTGAGGCTGGCCTCGATCCCCGCAGCAGGGGCGGGAACCGGGATGATGTCGTCGAAATGCCCCGACAGCTCATCGCGCAGGATGGCGACGTTACCGGGGTCGGCCATCAGCATCATCACGGTGCGGCCCAACGTGTCGAGTGGAACGACCCGGTGGCGCAGCCAGAAGCTGGCCGGACGCAAGGCGAGTACACCCACATGCGGTTCATGCGATGCGGCAAGGCGAGTCGGTCTCGCGCGGATCTCTTCCAGCCGTGCCAGATTGTTCAGGTGGTCGCGGTGAATATCGCCGAGGTCCGGATCACGACGCAGGGGCCATCCCGACGTGCGGCGGGACGGGCGGCGAAACAGAACACGGCTGTGCCTGTGCAAGTCCTGTTGATCCTTGCCCATCGTCTACGGCTAGCAGGGCAGGGCGGTTGGACAAAGTAAATCGCGCGTAATCAACCGTAAACACAAAGAAAAACACCCGACAGAGAGGCTCTGCCGGGTGGTGCATGTCGTCTCATGCTGTGCTGGTCAGGCCTTCCGCGCGGCCATCGCCTCTGCGAACCGTTCGAACAGATAGAAGCTGTCCTGCGGGCCCGGGCTTGCCTCGGGGTGGTGCTGCACGGAATAGACCGGGCGGTCCTTCATGCGGATGCCGCAGTTGGAGCCATCAAACAGCGAGATATGAGTTTCTTCCACGCCGTCGGGCAGGGATTGCGCATCCACCGCAAACCCGTGGTTCATCGAGGTGATTTCAACCTTGCCAGTGCCGCTTTCCTTGACCGGATGGTTGGCGCCGTGATGCCCGTGGTTCATCTTGATGGTCTTGGCGCCAAGTGCCAGCGCCAGCATCTGGTGGCCGAGGCAGATGCCAAACACAGGCAGGTCGGTCTGGTCGAGGATATCCTTGATCATCGGCACAGCGTAGCTGCCGGTGGCGGCCGGATCACCGGGGCCGTTGGACAGGAACACGCCATCGGGCTGATGCGCCAGCACCTCTTCCGAGGTGGCGGTGGCGGGCAATACGGTGACGTCACAGCCAGCAGAGGCCAGGCAGCGCAGGATGTTGCGCTTGGCGCCATAGTCAATGGCGACGACCTTGTGCTTGGGGTCTTCCTGCCGGGTATAGCCGTCCGGCCAGGCCCACCGCATCTCGTCCCAGCGGTAGGATTGCGCGCAGGTCACGTCCTTGGCTAGGTCCATACCCTCAAGGCCCGGCCAGCCGCGCGCTTGCGCCACCAGCGCCTCGACATCAAAGATGCCGTCTGGATTGTGCTCCAGTGCCACATGCGGCGCGCCTTGCTGGCGGATCGCGCGGGTCAGGCGGCGGGTGTCGATGCCGCCGATTGCGATGCGTCCGGTGCGGGTGAGCCAGGATTTCAGCTCCTCGGTGGTGCGCCAGTTCGACGCCAGCGTCGGGTCCCATTTCACCACCATGCCGGCGGCCACCGGATCTGCGGTCTCGTCGTCTTCGGGCGTGACGCCGGTGTTGCCGATATGGGGGAAGGTGAAGGTGACGATCTGGCCAGCGTAGGAGGGATCAGTCATGATCTCCTGATAGCCGGTCATGGCGGTGTTGAAACACAGTTCGGCCACGCATCGTCCAGTGGCGCCGAACCCGTGTCCGTAGAACACGGTGCCATCTGCAAGGGCCAGGCAGGCGGTTGGCTTCGGCGAAACGGTATCGACCATGACTCAACTCTCCATGCGGGCAAAATTCGCGCATGAATATGACCCGCGTGGGCCGGGGTCAAGCACTGAACGGGGCAACGGACAATTGGTTTTACCGACGGATCACGCCACGGAGGCGGCGCTTGAATGTGGTGTTGTCTTTGATTAATACTGTGCCTTCTTGTTCCACATGGACGAAGAGAGCACATGGATACGCGTACCCGGGTCAACGAGGCCCTCAAGCAGGCAATGAAGGACAAGGCGTCGGATCGTCTCTGTACCCTTCGTCTGATCAATGCCGCCATCAAGGACCGCGAGATCGCGGCTCGAGGTGACGGTGAAGAGGGTGGGATCAGCGATGACGAAGTCCTGGCCATCCTCGGCAAGATGACCAAGCAACGGAACGAGAGCGTGCGTGCCTACGAAGAGGGTGGGCGTCTGGACCTCGCAGAGCGCGAGATGGGCGAGATTGCCATCATCGAGGAGTTTCTGCCCAAGCAGTTGTCCGAAGGTGAGATCTCCACCGCAGTCAAGGCTGCCGTGAACGAGACCGGTGCCGATTCCATTCGCGACATGGGCAAGGTGATGGGCGTGTTGAAGTCCAAATATACCGGCCAGATGGATTTTGGTAAGGTAGGTCCGATGGTTAAGGATCAGCTCTGTACAGCTGGCGGTTGCTGAACCGACGCTGACGGGTCGGTCCTGCGGCGCGGATACTGCTGAGAGATTAAGACCCCCGGTGCTCTGTCAGAGGCCGGGGTTTTCTTTTGGCGCTGTTTGCGTGGATGTCGTCTGGCGCAGCACTCGGCTCAGGTCATCATAAAGCGCCTTGCGCTCAGCTTCTGACAGGAACGCACCGATCTCCACCTCGCGACCGGCACCGCGCAGGGTGACGTAGTTTGGAACGGGACCCTTGTCTGCATGCAGCTCCACCTGTGTCCAGTGGCGGTTGCAGCGCCAGGATTGCTCCTGCCCGCGTCCGTCGCGACGAGTCAGCTCCGCCTCCTGTGCGCCGAGGTGCAGGATCTCCAACACCTGCGCATTGCGTCGATTCTGATCGAGTGCGTATTTCATGCCAAACAGGGCGAGCAGCAGAAATGGAATCAGCCCCCAGAAGACCGCCGAGCCCATCAGCGGCAGCAGCGGGACCGTGATCAATGCAGCGGTGACCCCGATAAAGCGAACGTAGCCTTCGGGGTTGAGCGACTGATGTGGCCAGAGGTGCAGCTCACCATCCTCGTCGCTGGGCGGTTGGATCCAGTTGTATGGCATGGGGCCATATTATCCCGATGCCCCGCCAAGTCGAGAGCGGACTGTGCACAATCCCGAGACACCGCACAATTCGCGGATCGGTTCGCGTCACTCGCACCTTGGATACAGAAAACGCCCCGAAGCCTGGGCTCCGGGGCGTTTTCTTTTCTCAGATCAAGCGTCGCTTAGTGCGAGTGGCTTTTGTCCCAGTCTTCCTGCTTGGGCAGGATCTCGAAGGTGTGCTCCGGCGGTGGGCAGGGCAGGGTCCATTCGAGCGTGTCGGCGTATTCATTCCAGTAGTTGTTCTGGGTGATACGTGCGCCGCGCAGCAGCGAGTAGATCACCACACCGAAGAACAGGATGAAGGACGCAAAGGACAGGAACGCGCCATAGGACGAGATCTTGTTCCAGTAGGCAAAGCCTTCGGGATAGTCGATGTAGCGACGCGGCATGCCCTGACGACCCAGGAAGTGCTGGGGGAAGAAGGTCAGGTTCGCGCCGATGAAGAACATCCAGAAGTGAATCTGTGCGCCCAGCTCATTGTACTGACGGCCGGTCATCTTGCCGAAGTAGAAGTAGATGCCCGAGAAGATCGCAAACACGGCGCCCAGCGACATCACGTAGTGGAAGTGTGCCACCACGTAGTAAGTGTCGTGATAGGCGCGGTCCACGGCAGCCTGGGACAGAACCACACCGGTCACACCACCAACGGTGAACAGGAAGAGGAAGCCGAAGGCAAACATCATGGGCGCTTCAAAGGAGATGGAGCCGCCCCACATGGTTGCGATCCAGGAGAACACCTTCACGCCGGTTGGAACCGCAATGACCATCGTGGCCAGCATGAAGTAGGCCTGTTGGTTGAGGCTCATGCCGACGGTGTACATGTGGTGCGCCCAGACGACGAAGCCCAGAACACCGATCGCGATGATCGCCCAGACCATCGGCAGGTAGCCGAACACCGGCTTGCGCGCGAAGGTTGCAATCACGTGGGAGATGATGCCGAAGCCCGGCAGGATCACGATGTACACTTCCGGGTGGCCGAAGAACCAAAGGATGTGCTGATACAGGATCGGGTCACCACCGCCTGCGGGATCAAAGAAGGTGAACCCGAAGTTGCGGTCCATCAGGAGCATGGTGATGGCGCCGGCCAGAACCGGCAGCGACAGAAGGATCAGCCAGGAGGTGACGAAGATCGACCAGGAGAACAGCGGCACCTTGAACAGGGTCATGCCCGGGGCACGCATGTTCAGGAAGGTTGTGATCATGTTGATCGCGCCGAGGATCGAGGAAGCACCGGAGACGTGCACGGCGAAGATCGCCAGATCCATCGAGAAGCCGCCTTCCTTCACCGAAAGCGGCGGGTAGAGCACCCAGCCCACACCGGAGCCGAGCTGGTTGTTACCACCCGGTGCAAAGACGGAGGAGACCGCCAGTGCGGTACCGGCAACATACATCCAGAAGGACAGGTTGTTCATCCGCGGGAACGCCATGTCCGGCGCACCGATCTGCAACGGCATGAAGTAGTTGCCAAACCCGCCGAACAGCGCCGGGATGACCACAAAGAACATCATCAAGATACCGTGGCCGGTGATCAGCACGTTCCAGAGATGGCCGTTCGGGGTACAGGGGTCGGAGGCAAAGCCTTCCAGACACATGTACTGAACACCGGGATCCATAAGTTCCAGTCGCATGTAGACGGTGAATGCGACGGAAATGAAGCCGGTGAGCGCCGAAACGATCAGGTAAAGGATACCAATATCCTTGTGGTTCGTGCTCATGAACCAGCGGGTAAAGAAACTCCGCTCGTCCTCGTGGCCGTGACCTTGAATGGCTGCGTCTGCCATTTGGGTGCCTCCTGTTAATACCTCTCAGTGACCGCACGGGGATTCCCAGCGGTCCTGATCTCGATTTGTTTTTAGAGCGGCATGCCGTGCCCTTCAATGGCCGAGTTTGATCTGGATCAAGATTAATTGTCGCGCCCCCTTGCGTTTTTTGCGCGTCTCACGGGGTTTGGTGACAAGGCGACAGGCAAGCGATCCTGACGCAGACATGTGGCGCAGCCCAGGTGGCTTGACCACGGCATGGTTGCCTGCAACACCTCTGGAACCTGCCCGGCATACGGAGACTGCCCAATATGAGCGCTTATGATCCAGAAAATATCTTTGCGAAGATTCTGCGCGGTGAGATTCCGTCGACCCAAGTCTATGAGGACGACGAGACCCTCGCGTTCATGGATATCATGCCACGTGTTGATGGGCATTTGCTGGTGATCCCGAAAACCCCTTGCCGCAATGTGCTCGATGCCAGCCCCGCGCAGTTGGAGGCAGTGATCCGCACGGTTCAGAAGCTGGCGCAGGCCAGCAAGCTGGCCTTTGAGGCCGATGGGGTGACGATCCAGCAATTCAATGAGGCCGCTGGCGGGCAGGAGGTCTTTCACCTGCATTTCCACGTCCTGCCCCGCCATGAGGGTGTTGCGCCCCGCGCCCCCGGTCAGATGGGCGACATGGAAGCGATTGCCGCACATGCGGAGAAGATCCGGGCGGCGCTCTGAGCGATCTGTCTCAACCCGGGGACCGCACCCTCACGGCTCTGCGCGGCAGGGGATCAGGACAAGAGCCCACGCTTGCGCAGGTCCGGCAGATAACGGCGTGAGACCGGAAGGTCGCGCCCGTCTGCTGTGGTCAGCCGGGCCGCCGATCCGCTGCGTTCGGCCTTGACCACCGCATTTTCGGCCACCCAATGTGATCGGTGAACCTGCAATCCGGCGCCGGCCTCCTGCATCGCATCGCTGAAGCGCATCAAGAGCATTTCGGTGCCGGATGTGGTGGTCACCTCTACGTAATGATCCTGAACTGTCATCGACAGCAGTGTTCCGCGCTTGTCAAAGGGCAGGCGGGCGAGCAGGGCGGGCCCTTCCACGGTGCTGTCCTTCGGTGTCGACCCTTCGCTGCCGGTGTCGCCTGTCTCAACTGACGGAGACAGCCATGACGCGGCGAGGTTCACGATGATCGAAATCGCCAGCGCATTCACAGTGAGCGATACCGCGTAGGCGGGCCTGAAGGGAGAGAGGCCGAAGCTGAGCCAGTTCAAGGCCAGAACCTCCAGACTAACACAGATGCCGATCACGCCGCCCACACCGGCAATGCCGAGCCATCGGTAGTGCGGCAGGCGATCCGCGCCCGGGTTGAGCAGGCTTGCGATCAGCGTTCCCGTCATCAGCGTCACCTGCACCACAACCGTCCAGTAGATCAGGCGCGGCAATAGGCTGATATCATCATGGGTGCCAAATGGGGCGGCGAACCCGAGCACAAGACCGGTGGCGGTGGCGCCGACCCATATGCTGCGATTGGTCAGGACCGCGTGCAGTTCACGCTTCGCGAGTTGCCAGAGGCTGTTTTCCACGAAGTTCGGGCTCCGTCTGCGAATGCAATATGGCCCATCGCTATCTTGCGCGGGCAGGGAGGGGGCGGGCCTGTCTGGCAGGTCCATAGTCTTGGACCCTATTGGCCGCTGCGCGGTCAGAAAACAGGAAAGCTGCGCGTTTTGGCAAGTATTTCTCTCTTTTCCGATGCCCCTCCCGTCCTGATGATCCACGTCACCGCGGCGCTGAGCGCGCTGGCGCTGACGCCGATGGTGCTCTGGCGCCAACGCCGGGGTCGTCTGCACAAGGTCTGCGGCTACTTTTGGGTCACGTTCATGGCGGTGACGGCGCTGTCGGCCTTTGGGATTTCCAATATTTCCGGCACCGGCTGGTTCAGTCCCCTGCACGCGTTGGCGGTGCTGACGCTCTGGTCGCTTTGGTATGCGATCCGCGCGATCCGGCGGGGCGATGTCGAGGCGCATCGCAAGGCGCTGCGCAATCTGGCGACCGGTGGTCTCGGCGTGCCGATGGTGTTGATTTTCCTGCCGGGGCGGCGATTTTCCAATACCTTCTTCGCCGACACGCCCTGGCTTGGGCTGATGTTGGCGGCGGCCGTGTTTACCGCAATCGCCATGTGGCGGTTCAGACGCTCAGGCCAGCAGTCAGGCCAGCGCGCGGACCAACGATCAGACCGGGGGCAGGCGACGACCCAGTAGCACAGGCCGCTCTGGGCATCTGCTCAGGCGTTGGCGTTGACGGGGCAGGTTGGCATGGTGTCGGTTTCAAAGGCCACCTCGAACGTCCGACGCAGGGCCACATCGACATCGTCCATTGTGACCGGCAGGCCAAGGTCGACCAGACTGGTGACGCCATGCTCGGTGATGCCGCACGGTACAATGCCGTCGAAATGGCTTAGCTCTGGCTCCACGTTGATCGATATGCCGTGAAAGCTGACCCATTTGCGCAGGCGAATGCCGATGGCTGCGATCTTGTCCTCAGTCACGTTGCCGCTGGCACTCAGCGGCTTGTCCGGGCGTTCCACCCAGACACCAACCCGGCCATCGCGGATGTGGCCTGTGACGTTGAATTCCTCCAGCGCCAGGATCACCCAGCGTTCCAGCTGGCGCACGAAACAGCGCACGTCCTTGCCGCGTTCGGCGACGTTCAGCATCACATAGATCACCCGCTGGCCGGGGCCGTGATAGGTGTACTGGCCGCCGCGCTTGGTGGTGTGCACGGGAAAGCGGTCAGGATCGGTCAGATCCTCGATCCGGGCCGAGGTGCCAGCGGTATAAAGCGGCGGATGTTCCAGCAACCAGATGCATTCCTCCGCCTCGCCACGGGCGATCGCCTCGGCGCGCGCTTCCATGAACGCAGTTGCCTCTTCGTATGAAACCTGCGCGTCCGAGGTTATCCACTGGACCATCTTGTCCGCTCCTCATTCATCTTTTCTTTGTCTTGCTGAAAATACCCGACTCGAAAAGAGCAAAGTGTGTGGTATTCTGGTTTCCACATAAGTGCCCTTGGGGTTGTTTGCGAGGTATTATTCCATGAGATCCAGTTTCCTGCGAGCCATTACTGCGGCTTCACTCCTGACAACCACTGCAGCGGCCCCCGCTGTGGCAGACAACCTTGGCGCGGCGCTGGTCGGCGGCCTGCTTGGGGGCGTCATCGTCAACGAGGTCAACAAGAACAAAAGGCGCACAGTCGTGCGTTCGTCTTCGGTCAGCAGCGCGACGCGCGCGCACAACCGAGAAACCCAGACTGCCCTGAATTACTTTGGTTTTTCGGCGGGCACACCGGATGGCGTCCTGGGCCGTCGCTCTCGCGAGGCGACGCGACAGTATCAGATGTTCATGGGGTTCCCGCAAAGCGGCAACCTGACCCAGTATGAGCGCGACTATCTTGTGACATCCTACAACCGGGCACTGACCGGGGGCACGCAGGTCGCCAAAGCGATGCAGAGCCCGCAGGGCATTCGTTCGATCCTCAAGGTCTGGCACGGTGCACCGGCTGGCAATAGTGGGGGATTCGGCTACGCGGGCCTGCCGATTGAGGTTTCCAATGCGGTTGATGAGATCGCCGCCGCCGGGGATCCAACCGGCGACCAGCTGTTGCAGCGCACCGGGTTCATGCAGCTGGCGGATTTGAACGACGATGGTCGCAACGACTACCTGATCGACACGTCGGCCGCCGGGATCCCCTATTGGTGCAACAGCGGCGGCGCATCCTGTACCGTGATGGTCTTTGCCTCCACGCCGCAGGGCTATGAGCGGAATGACTTCACCGCGGGCAACATCACCACCGCAGATTTCACCTGTACCCGTGGCGAGTGTGATCGCACCGAGGCCCAAGGCACGACGCTTGCCGCGGCACCTGCACCGCAGCCGGTCCCAACCGCACCGATCCCGCAGGGTGGTACGGTGCTGGCCTCCGGCGGCAGCCAGAGCGGCCTCAGTGGCATCCAGCTGTTCGCGACGCCCGCCGCACCGGTGGCCTCGCTGACCAGTCACTGCAGCAAGGTCAGCCTGCTGACCAGCTCCAATGGCGGTTACATGACCGTGTCCAGCATCACCGACCCGGAATTGGCTTTGGGCGAACAGTTCTGCCTGGCCCGGTCCTATGCCATCAACAATGGCGAGACACTTGTGGCCTCCCTGCAGGGGGTGACCTCGGCGCAGGTGGATGCGCAATGTGATCAGTTTGGTCCCGCGCTGAAGCCCTATGTGGCGCAGCTGTCCAGCGGCGACAGCTCTGCCGTGGCGGCGAGCATGCAGAAGTTTGTTCTGCAGTCGAACATGTCGGTCGAGCAGTTGAAGAACACCGCTCAAATCTGCCTGTTCTCCGGCTACCGTCGCGACAATATGGATGTGGCCCTTGGCGCAAGCCTGTTGTTGGTCGGCCTTGGTCAACAACCCTATGCGGAGCTGATTGGTCACCATCTGGCGCTTGGTTTCGGCTCTTCGGTCGATTTCAATCGTGCGCAGGGCTGGTATCAGGCTGCTGTGACCGCCTTGGAAAGCGGCGCCGAGCCGGTATTTGCGCCCGGCCAACCGGAGCGGGTGGCGTTGGTAAAGGCCGCATCGACGGGTCTGACGCAACCTGGCTTGCCCAAGCCGGTTCAGGCGTCGAGCGGTGGTGCGGCGTTGCCGACGTTTGGCAGCAACAACTGAGAATAAGCCCCTGCTTCAACGTGTTAGGAATGCTCCGGTGCCGCGCGCCGGAGCATTTTCGTTGAGAGAGAAGAAAACTCGCGAAATTTGTGTTTTCCCTCTTCACATCCCTGGGGGGCTGTTTTATACGCCCCTTCACCAAGTCATAGACAGTGCGGTCGTGGCGGAATTGGTAGACGCGCAGCGTTGAGGTCGCTGTGGGGTAACACCCGTGGAAGTTCGAGTCTTCTCGACCGCACCATTTTTCAACAGACGATGTTGAAAACATTCTACCGTCTCAAAATCCAAATCATGAGACGCTAGCCTGGATTTGGTCTTTGACCCTCGCCTATCGGCTGATCTGAGTCAGTTGGATAACTGGGCCACCAGCCGCCTGCGCATCTTCCGCGTCATGGGTGACAAGCAGCACTGGCAGATCACGATCTCGGGCGAAGGCGAAGACCAGTTGGCGCATCTGGTCCCGTAGCGCCTTGTCGAGTCGCGAAAAAGGCTCGTCCAGCAGCAAGAGGTCCGGGTTTGAAAGCAGCATGCGCATCATCGCAACCCGCGCCTTCTGGCCGCCTGAAAGCGTCTCTGGATCGCGGTGGTGATAGCCGTCGAGGCCAATATCGTGCAAGGCAGCCTCGACCCGAGCGCGGCGCTGTTTTCGTGGAACTTCAGGCGATAGGCCGAACGCCAGATTGCCCCCGACACTGAGGTGCGGAAACAGCAGGTGATCTTGATAGAGGATGCCGACGCGACGCAGCTGCGCGGGCAGGGGGCGCAGGTGGCGCCCGTTCAGCTGGATATCGCCACTGAGCGTAAAATCCGCCGGCAATTGGCCCGTAATCGCCGCAAGCAGGGTGGACTTTCCCACGCCTGACGGCCCCATGAGGCTGACGATGGCCGCCGGTGGCACATGCAGGTCCAGCTCCAACATGGGCGCTGCATCCCGCAGGATCCGCAGGTCCGTTAACCGAAGTCCGTCATCCATGCTGCAGCCCCTTTCGGTTGCGCCAAACGAGTGGTGGCAGAATCACCGCCATCATAAAAGGCAGCAGGGCCGCCGCAGTCTGCAGCAAGCCATAGACCCCGATGGCGCGTCGATCCCCGCCGGCCGCCAGCGCCACGGCCTCGGTTGTCAGGGTCTGCACGCGGCCTCCGCCGACAAGCAGTGTCGGCAGATATTGCCCGACTGACACGGCCATTCCCACAGCAAAAGCGGTCAGCACTGGGGCCAGCAGGATCGGCAGCCGCAGTCTGAAGAATATGCGGTTGGCCGAGGCGCCCATGGCGGCGGCGATCGTGCCCTGACGGGCATCCCACGCCTTGTACGGACCTTCGAGCGACAGCCGCAGATAGGGCAGTACAAACACCATATGCGCCAGAACCACCGCCCAAAGGGTACGGTCCACTCCGATCTGCAGGAGCAGGGTCTGCATGCCCGGCAGAAAGGCCGTTTGCGGGATCAACAGCGGTAAATACAGGAGCCACAGGCCTTTTTCTGTCAGGCGCCAATGGTATCGCTCTTCGGTTTCCAGGCAGCCGAGTGTCAGGACCAACCCCGATAGCGTCGCTGCGAGGGCAATGACAAAAGTGGTCCCGAGGGTCTGCCATGCGGCTGGGCCATTGCGTTGCCAGTTGCGCAGGCTCAGCCCGTCGGGAAGCACATCGGGAAAGCTCCACCGGGCGGCAAACGACCAGACCAGAAGTCCGGCAAGCCCGGCCAACACTGCACCGACCGAGAGTGTCCCGAAGCTGAGGCCGATCACGCGCAGGCCAGCCTCACGCTGCCCGCGTGCGCCGGAATAGGCGATGCGGCGGGCGGTGATCGCAATCATCTGCTCGGCTCCGCGCCACAGCAGCAGGGCTAGAACGACCAGTCCCAACTGCAGGATCGCAGCCGCGGAGGCGGTGGTGCGCTGAACAAGATCGGGCTCGGCCATCCAGCGGACGATCTGTACCGACAGCGAGGGCGGCGTATTGGGGCCGAGGATGACGGCAACATCGACGACGGACATCGAATAGGCCAGCACCACGTAGACCGGCAGTCGGATGCGGGCATAGAGCGCCGGAAAGACACCCAGGATCCAGCCCCGAATGCGTCCGTAGCCCAGCGCGGTCGCCACCTGCATGCGTCCGGTGCTGTCGATTTGACCCAGAGCCGCCAGGCTGATCAGCAGCAGGAACGGCACTTCTTTCACCACCAGTCCGATCATCAGGGCCAGCCCCAGTGGGTCCTGCACCAGCAGGACGTCGGGCGGGCGATCCCATCCACTCAGCCAGGGGCTGACCGCCCGCACCAACCAGCCGGAGGGTTGGATCAGGAACAGAAGGCCAAAGGCGGCGGCAGCGTGTGGCACCGAAAGCAGCGGTGAGAGCATGCGCAGGAGCGCCCGAAAGGGGCGCGTTCCGGTCCAGCCTGCCAGCAAAAGCACGGTGATCGCCAAGGAGACCACAGTTGCCAAGATGCCGGTTGCCAGGCTGAGGCGGACCGAGGTCTGCAATCCGGGCCAGGCCCAGAGGGTTTGAAAAGGCGCGAGGGATGGGCCGTTCAGGCCGGCGACCGGAAAGTGACCAAAACCAGCGCTGAAGGTCCCCCATAGACCTGCCGCGACCGGGCCCAGAAGGGCAAGGACCGTCAGCAGCGGCAGCGCAGGAGGCAGGCGCATTGTAAGGTCAGGTCCGGCGCGGCATCAGTTGCCGACACCGTAGCGGGCCACCCAGTCTTCTGCGATCCGGGTCATCCAGCTTGGGTGCGGTTCGGCCTGCACAACGCCAAGATCTTCGGGCGAGAGGGTGGCGACACCCAGGTCCAGCGTGCGGAAGGCCGCGCGATCGTGAACCGAGAGGGCATTGATATCAAGCACGGTGCCGTAGCCCAGAACTGCCGGATCCTGCGCCTTGAGTTGAGCTTCGGGCGACATCAGAAAGTTTGCCACCACCATGGCCGCCGCCTTAGAGTCAGAGTTGTAGGGGATCGCCACGAAGGACGCATTGCCGATGGTGCCCTTGTCCAAAACAAAGGTGCGCACGCTTTCCGGCAGCTGGAAATTGGCGATGGCCGTGCTGGCCTCGCCAGGGCTGAAGGAAATCGCCAGGTCGATTTCATCATCGTTCATCAGTTGCAGCTGGCGAGGTCCGCTCTGCGGATAGGCCCGTCCCTCACGCCACAACAGCGGCGTCAGCTCTTCCAGGAACTCCCACAGCGGGGCAGTCATCTCGGTGTAGGTTTCCTCGCTCACGGGCTGCGATAGGGCCTTCGGGTCCGTGCTCAGATCCACCAGTGCCTGTTTCAGGAAGGTCGTGCCAAGGAAATCCGGCGGCTGCGGATAGGTGAAGCGGCCGGGATGCGCGCGCGCCCAATCCAAAAGCTCCGGCATCGAGCCAAGGCGCTCGGGCAGGTCGGCCGTATCGTGCATGAACACCACTTGCGCCATCGCCCAGGGGGACTCGTACCCTTCGGTCGCCACGGTGAAGTCATGTTGCAGGGTCTTGCCATCGGTATCGGCGAATTTCCAGTTCGGCAGCGCTTCGGCGTAGGGGCCGAACAACAGGTCTGCGTCCTTCATCGCCGCAAAATTCGCGCCATTGATCCAGATCAGATCCACCGCGCCGTCCGTGTCCTGCCCAGCGGATTTCTCCGTCAAAACACGGGTGACAGCATCAGCGGTGTTTTCCAGTTTCACATGGGTCAGGGTAACGTCATAGTCCTCGGCCAGGCGCGTTCCGACCCAGCTGATGAAGTCATTGGTCGCGGTCGAGCCTCCCCACGCATGCCAGTGCACGGTCTGTCCCTCAGCCTGCGCAGCAACGGCATCCCAGTCCGTCGGGTCCGGGGTGGCCAAGGCCGTCAGCGGAGCCAAGGCAAGGGCAAGTGACAACATGCGTTTCATGACAGTCCTCTTCTGAGACAAACGTGGGGCAAGATTGGCTGAACGCGGGTGTCGCAGCCATCGCAGTCTTGCTCTGATTGCGCGATCCGCGCCGTCGCGTCCATGGGTATGACGGAAATGTGACGTCAGGTGTATCGGTACGAGGTGTGACGCTTGCACGCCACTGCCCCTGACGCTATGCACGGTCGCACATACTCGCGCTGCGACCTGCGAGGCCTGATTGGACGCGTATGCTCCCGGCGTGCGGCGTCCTCCTTTTCGGTGCCGCCACGGTCTGCAGGCGGCCCGCGACCAGACGAGGGGAAAACCCAGCCATGTCGCTCGATATTCCCGTGCTGCGGAACGAGTTGTCCCAGCACTACGATCTCACTCCGAACCCCGAACTCGCCGAGTCCATGTCTGATATCTATCAGAGCATGTCGCGCGTTGTCTCGCCCGTCGACTGGGTGCTCTACGCGCCATACGTCAAAGCGATCAACGAGCTGAAGGCGAAACGCAATGCTGTGATCCTCGGCCATAATTACATGACGCCGGAGATCTATCACGGGATCTCCGATTTTGTCGGTGACAGCCTGCAGCTGGCGATTAAGGCCACCGAGGTGGAGGCCGATGTGATCGTGCAATGCGGCGTGCATTTCATGGCCGAGACGTCGAAGATCCTTAGCCCCTCCAAGACGGTGCTGATCCCCGACATGGAAGCCGGCTGCAGCCTCGCGGAGTCGATCACCGCCGAAGGGGTCGAGGAGATGCGCCGCCGCTATCCGGGCGCGCCGGTGGTCACCTATGTGAACACCACCGCTGAGGTGAAAGCCGCCTCCGACATCTGCTGCACGTCGTCTAACGCGGCGCAGATCGTTGGCGCGATGGAGAGTGACACGGTCATCATGACGCCGGACCAGTATTTGGCGCAGAACGTGGCCCGTGATGTGCCGCACAAGAAGGTGGTCTGGTGGGAAGGTTCCTGCATCGTACACGAGCAGTATTCCGCCAAGGACCTGCGCGATTTCCGCGAATGGAACCCGGGCACCCGGCTGATCGCCCACCCGGAATGCCCGCCGGACGTGGTGGCAGAGGCCGATTTCTCCGGCTCCACCAGCGGCATCCTGAAATATGTTACCGACGAAAAGCCGGAAAAGGCGCTGCTGATCACCGAATGTTCGATGGCGTCCAACATCGCCGACGAGCTGCCGGAGGTCGAATTTGTCGGCCCCTGCAACATGTGCCCCTTCATGAAGAAGATCACGCTGGAGAAGGTGCTCTGGTCGCTGCACTCCATGGAGGGTCAGGTCGAGGTCGAGCCGGTCATGGCTGCAAAGGCCCGCCACGCGGTACAGGCGATGATCGACCTGTCGCGCAAGCTGGGCATCTGAGAGGCGCATGGAGGGCTTGGAAGCAGTCCACAGTGATCGCATCGTCATCATCGGCGCTGGGCTGGGGGCGCTTTACGCGGCATTGACGCTGGCACCGCGCCCGGTGGTGATGATCTCGCCTGATCCGTTGGGGCAGGGGGCAAGCTCGGCCTGGGCGCAGGGCGGCGTGGCGGCGGCGATGGATGCGGGCGATAGCCCCGAGGCGCATGCCATTGATACCACCCGCGCCGGTGCTGGCACCGTGGATGCCGAGGTCGCCGCATTGGTCACCCGCGAGGCGCGCGAACATATCCTTGACCTCACCACGCTTGGCGCGCCCTTTGATCGCACCGAGGACGGCGGCTATGTGATGTCGCGCGAGGCGGCGCATAGTTTTGCCCGCGTGGTGCGGGTGAAGGGCGATCAGGCCGGGGCCGAGATCATGCGCGCGCTCATCGAACGGGTCCGCGCGACGCCCTCGATCCAGGTGATCGAAGGGGTGATGGCCGAAGGGCTGGAGGTCCGCGATGGCACCGTCACCGGCGTGCGGCTTGTTTCGTCAGCGCCAGAAGGATCAGCTGCGGTGCTACTGCGTGGCAGTGCTGTCTTGATGGCTGGCGGCGGCAGCGCCGGGCTTTATGCGATCACCACCAACCCTCCACGCATCCGAGGGCAGGCGCTTGGTATGGCCGCCCGCGCCGGTGCCGAGATTGCCGATGCGGAATTCGTACAGTTCCACCCCACGGCGATGGATGTGGGCGAGGACCCGGCCCCGCTGGCCACCGAGGCGTTGCGCGGTGAGGGCGCGATCCTTGTGAATGCCGCCGGCGCGCGGTTCATGCTGGACGAACATCCCGACGCGGAGCTTGCGCCGCGCGATGTGGTCGCGCGGGCGATCTTTGCGCAGTCGCAGGCGGGCAAGCGCCCACTTCTGGATACGCGGGCTGCAATCGGCGCGGACATCACCACGCTGTTCCCGGCGGTCAGCAGTGCCTGCGCGCGCAATGGCATCGACCCCACACAGGAGCCGATCCCGGTGGCCGCCGCCGCGCATTACCATATGGGCGGCATTGCCACCGATCTGGACGGGCGCAGCTCGCTGTCCGGCCTCTGGGCCTGTGGTGAATGTGCCTCGACGGGGCTGCATGGTGCCAATCGTCTGGCCTCCAATGGTCTCTTGGAGGCGCTGGTCTATGCCCGTCGCGCGGCAGAGGATGTTGCACGAGCGCAGGGGAAAACCCAAGAGGCCGCGCCGGTTCATCTTGAGTTGAACCCCGGCGGCGAGGGGGCTGATCCTGCGCTTGTGGCATCCCTGCGCCAATGCATGACCCGCAATGTTGGTGTTGTGCGCAACGCGGATGGGCTGCGCACAGCACTGCGCGAGATTGCGGCCCTTTGCGCCAAACAGCCCACCTGCGAGAGCTTTCAAAACATCTGCACCGCCGCCACCATGATCGCCGCCGCCGCATTGCTGCGCGAAGAAAGCCGTGGCGCGCATGAGCGGTCCGATTTCCCCGAAACCTTGCCCGCGCTCGCGCACCGCTCCCGCCTGACCTGGGATGCGGCCAAGACGCTGCGCGACAGCTTGCTTGAAGCGCCTTTACCCCACCCGGAGACCCCATGAGCTTTGCCACTTTGCCTGACCTGATCCTTGAGCCCTTGGTCAAATCCGCCCTGATGGAAGACCTCGGCTCTTATGGCGATGTGACCACTCGCGCGGTTATCCCGGACGATGTGACCTATTCCGCCCGTCTGCGCGCCCGCGAGGAGGCCGTGGTCTCCGGCATGCAGGTGGCGGCGCTGGCGTTCCGGTTGGTCGATGCAAACCTGCGGGTGAACACCCTCGTTGCAGATGGGGCCGCTTGTCAGCCCGGCGATGTGCTGATGGAGATCGAGGGCAAGGCAGCCTCGATCCTGATGGGCGAACGGGTGGCGTTGAACTTTGCGGGCCGCTTGACTGGGATCGCAACCCTGACAGCGGCCATGGTGGCTGAGACGCGCGGCACCGAGGCGCGCATCACCTGTACCCGCAAGACCACGCCCGGCCTGCGCATGGTGGAAAAGCTCGCAGTGTTGCATGGCGGTGGCTTCAATCACCGCTATTCGCTCTCGGATGCGATCCTCATCAAGGACAACCACATCGCCGCTGCGGGCGGTATCCGCGCGGTACTGGACGCCACCAAGGCGCATGCCAGCCATATGATGGCGGTGGAAATCGAAGTGGACACGCTGGATCAGCTGCGCGAGGTGCTAGAGGTCGGCGGTGCCTCTGTGGTGCTCTTGGACAATATGACGCCGGATCAGCTGCGCGAGGCAGTGGAGATCAACGCGGGACGTCTGGCGCTGGAGGCCAGCGGCAACGTCAAACGCGACACGGTGGCGGCGATTGCGGCCACGGGGGTGGACTATATTTCCTCGGGGGCGCTTACGCATTCGGCGCGCACGGTGGATCTGGGCTTGGATTTCTAAAAGATCAGCCGCCGCATCCGTTGCTGGACGACAAGGCCTGAAGCACCGGGTCCGCGCGCAGCCGGTCGCGAGCAAAATCAATAAAGCTGCGCACCTTGGCCGGTGCGCGCCGCCCTTCCGTGTGAACCAGATGGATCGGCATGCTCTCAGGCTCATAGTCCTCCAGTAGACACGCAAGGCGCCCCGCCGCTACATCGCGCCCGGCCTGATAGGACAGCATTCGGCAGATGCCCCAGCCCGCCCGCGCCGCGTCCAGCCCGGCCGCAACAGTGCTGACACAGAGCTGTGGCGTGATACGTACGACCTGTTGTTGGTCGGTGCCAAACCTCCATTCCGTGGCCGATGAGACCGCACTGATCGCGACAATCCGATGCGCGCTAAGGTCCGCCGGGGTCGTTGGGGTGCCGTATTTGTCCAGATATGCGGGCGCGGTGCAGACCACCCGCCGCACGGCACCGACTTTGACCGCTGACAGCGTCGAGGACGGCAGGTGCCCGATCCGCAGGGCCACATCAAACCCCTCTTCGACGATATTCACCACGCGATCCAAGAGCACCAGATCGGCCCGCATCTCCGGGTACTCATTCAGATAATCCAGCAGGATCGGCAGGATATAGATGCGCCCGAACTCATTGGGGCAAGTCAGCCGCAGCAGCCCAACAGGCGCGCTAGCCGCCCCGCGCGCCGCATCATCGGCGGCCTGCAAGGAGGTCAGGATGTGGCGCACGTCGTCCAGATAGCGCCGTCCCACATCCGTCAGATGCAAGCGCCGGGTGGTACGGGTGAAAAGCCGCGTCCCCAGTTGTGCCTCCAGCCCGTTGATCGCCCGCGTCGCCGATGGCGCACTCAGGCCAGCCCGGCGGGCCCCTGCGGCAAAGCCCTCTTCTTCCGCCACGGCGACAAATACCTGCATGCTTTGAACGCGGTCCATGGATCTGCCCTGATTGCTGTCGAAATGTGAAATTATCTCTTTCTCACACGCCCCATTATTTTACGCAACGGGGTGATTTATCTCTGTCACCAGAGGCGCTGACCACCGCGCCACAACTGGAGACGAAAATGACCCTCACGCCCCGCCCACCGCTGCCGCCCTTCACCCGTGAAAGCGCAATCGAGAAAGTGCGCCTTGCCGAGGACGGCTGGAACAGCCGGGACGCGGCCAAGGTGACGCTGGCCTATACGCCCGACAGCCGCTGGCGCAATCGCGCCGAGTTTCCCGTGGGCCGGACCGAGATCGAGGCCTTTCTGACCCGCAAATGGGCGCGCGAGCTGGAGTATCGGCTGATCAAAGAGCTTTGGGCCTTTGACGGCAACCGGATCGCGGTGCGCTACGCCTATGAATATCGCGACGACAGCGGCCATTGGTTCCGCGCCTATGGCAACGAGAACTGGCAGTTTGATGAAAACGGCCTGATGGAAGAACGCCATGCCTCCATCAACGAACATCCGATCACTGAAGCAGATCGCAAATTCCATTGGCCACTGGGCCGTCGCCCCGACGACCACCCGGGCCTGAGCGACCTCGGCCTATGACCTCTTGCAAGGAGACCAAGATGAACCCCGATTTCCCCGCCAACGCCGCCCCGATCAAATTCTACCGCCACCCGCTGTCTGGTCACTGCCACCGGGTGGAGATGATGCTGTCGATCCTGGACCTGCCGTATGAGCTGATCGAGGTCGACCTGCTGAAGGGTGCGCATAAAGCGCCGGAGTTTCTTGAGCTCAATCTGTTTGGTCAGGTGCCGGTGATTGACGACAACGGCACATTGATTGCGGATTCCAATGCGATCCTCGTCTATCTGGTGCAGTCCTATGGCGCGGAGACCGACTGGCTGCCGACAACGCCCAAGGATGCCGCAGAGGTGCAGCGCTGGCTCTCGCTCACGGTGTCGCATGTGGCGACGGGCCCCTCGCGGGCACGGTGGCGCACCCTCATTGGCGCCGGCGATACGCCAGAGACAGAGGCGGCGCGCGAGGTCTCGCATGATTTTCTCAGTCAGATGGAAGGGTTGATTGCGGGACGGGACTACTTGGTCGGGGACAGGCCCACCATCGCCGATGTGGCAAGCTACGCATACATCGCCCACGCGCCTGAGGGGGGCGTCAGCCTTGACTGCTATCCGCTGGTACGCGCGTGGATTGAACGCGTTGCGGCCCTGCCGGGGTTCGTGCCCATGGTGGCCTCGTCGGTTCCGGAACCGGCCTGAGACGGCGCGCGATCCCACGTAGAAACCAGCACAGAAGGGAGATCAGCCATGACCCGTGCGATACAAGTCTTTCATACCGGCGAGCTGGCGCTGCAGCACCGTGCCGGGGTGCCCGCAAGCTATCGCGACAGGGTTGCCCACGCAATCCGACATGAAATGCCGCAACAACATCGCGATTTCTTCGAGAGCCTGCCGGTGCTGTTCCTTGGCTTGCTGGATGCACGCGGGCAGGTCTGGGCCACGCCCGCAGTTGGCGAAGTCGGGTTCCTGCGTTCGCGTGATCCCGGTCATTTGTCGGTGGGCGCGCGCCCTCAGCTGGGGGAAAGTCTTTGGCTTGATGTGCGTCCCGGGGCAAAGGTTGGCGTTGTTGGCATGGAGCTGTCGAGCCGCCGCCGCAACCGGATGAATGGCACCATTCATGCAGTGAATGGCGAGGGGTTTGAGATCGCAGTCGACCTGAGTTTCGGCAACTGTCCGCAGTATATCCAGACCCGCGATCTGCTCTGGCCCGCCAATCCGCCTGCGCCGGAGGCAACGGCACTGCCCGATTGGGACGCACGCAGCCGCGCCTTGGTGGCGCGGGCCGATACCTTCTTCATCGCCTCCCGCGCGGCGGAGATGTCGGACAATCCGACCGATGGCATCGACGCCTCGCATCGGGGCGGGCGACCTGGGTTTCTGACCATCAATGCCGACAGTTCGCTGTCGTTTCCGGATTTTTCGGGCAATCGTTTCTTCAACACGCTTGGGAATATCGAGGCTGACGGCCGCGTGGGGCTGTTTATCCCCGATTTCAGCAGTGGTGCGGGGATCTTTGTCACCGGCTTGGCCACGGTCGATTGGCATCCCGACCGGGTTTCGGGATTCAAGGGCGCGGAGCGGATCGTGGACGTGCAACCCGAAGAAATCTGGTACTGCGAACACGCGTTGCCGGGGCCTGCGCCGCTTGTGAGTTCATGGCCGATGCTTGCGGAAACCGGTGTCTGGTAACCGCAGTCGTTGCGGAGAAAACCGTCAACATTGAGCGACTCAGACGGGCGAACGCGTTGCTGCGTTTGCCCGTTTCTCATGCAAGCTCTCTGAATGCATCGCCAGGCGGTTCATTCAGAGAGGCCGCGTACCAACTGTCCGCCGGTTAGGCAGCCCCCTAAATTATGGTATTAAAACATTACCTTGCAATCCTTGTGTTGAGCGCAAGAGGCCTTGGTATGTCTCATGCTGCCACAGAGAAGCTTCAGAAATGGAAATTTTAAGCTTGAAATTGTTTTGGAATGCGGAGAGCCTTTGACCTGACAATAATCTAATGGGGATGAGGATCATATGCGCATTGCATGTCTGGGAGGCGGCCCGGCTGGCCTGTACTTCGCGATCTCGATGAAGCTGCGCGACCCCGGTCACGACATCACCGTGATCGAACGGAATCGCGCCGATGATACCTTCGGCTGGGGCGTGGTGTTGTCGGATGAAACGCTCGACAACCTTGCAGCCAACGATGCCAAAAGCGCCGAGACGATCCGCGCGCATTTTGCCTATTGGGACGACGTTGCGCTGCTCTTCAAGGGCACGCGGCAGGTGTCTTCTGGCCATGGGTTCTGCGGCATCGGGCGCAAGCAGCTGCTGATCCTGTTGCAGGAACGGGCGCGTGAACTGGGCGTCAATCTGCAGTTTGAGACCAATGTGCCGAGCGCGGAGGCCTTGCGCCAGGACTATGATCTGGTGGTTGCCAGCGACGGGCTGAACTCCAGCACCCGCAGTCTCTATTCCGATACGTTCAAGCCGGATGTCGACACGCGCCTGTGCAACTTTGTCTGGCTCGGGACACGTCAGACCTTCAAAGATGCCTTCACCTTCATCTTTGAGGAAACCGAGCACGGCTGGGTCTGGGCGCATGCCTACCAGTTTGACGACGACACCGCGACCTTCATCGTGGAATGTACGCAAGAGACCTTTGACGCCTTTGGTTTTGCCTCCATGAACCAGCAGGAAAGCATCAAGGTCTGCGAAGAGATCTTCAAGGATCATCTGGGCGGCCATGCGCTGATGACCAACGCCAACCACATTCGCGGCTCGGCCTGGATCCGGTTCCCGCGGGTTCTGTGCGAAAAATGGAGCCACGAGAATGTGGTGCTGATGGGCGATGCGGCGGCGACGGCGCATTTCTCGATCGGATCAGGGACCAAGCTGGCGCTGGAATTTGCCATTTCTCTGGCGGAACTGCTGCAGGATAAACCGGATCTGCAAAGCGCCTTTGACGATTATGAGGACCAGCGCCGCCTTGAGGTGCTGCGCCTGCAATCGGCGGCGCGCAACTCGATGGAGTGGTTCGAGCGGGTCGAACGCTACCTCGATCTGGACCCGGTGCAGCTCAATTACTCCATGCTAACCCGCAGTCAGCGCATCAGCCACGAAAACCTGCGTGCCCGCGACAAGGACTGGCTCGAAGGCGCGGAGCGCTGGTTCATGACCCAGGCCGGGGCGCCCAAGGATGCACCGCTGCGCGCGCCGATGTTTGCGCCCTTCCGCCTGCGCGACATGGACCTCAAGAGCCGCATCGTCGTCTCTCCCATGGCACAGTACAAAGCCGTAGATGGCTGCCCCACCGACTGGCATCTGGTTCACTATGGCGAGCGGGCCAAGGGTGGCGCAGGGCTGGTCTACACGGAAATGACCTGCGTTTCGCCAGAGGGGCGTATCACACCCGGCTGTCCGGGCCTTTATGCACCGGAACATGAGGCCGCTTGGTCCCGTCTCACCGATTTTGTACATGCCGAGACCGATGCCAAGGTCTGCTGCCAGATCGGCCATTCGGGGCGCAAGGGCTCCACTCAGCTCGGCTGGGACGAGATGGATGCGCCCTTGCCGGACGGCAATTGGGACACCGTCAGCGCCTCCGCCATTCCATGGTCGGGCCAGAACGCCACCCCGCGCGAAATCACCCGCGCCGAGATGGACGAGGTCCGCGACCAGTTCGTGAGCGCTGCTGAGATGGCGGACCGCGCAGGCTTTGACATGATCGAGCTGCACGCGGCCCATGGCTATCTGATCTCTTCTTTCCTGTCGCCGGTCTCCAACCAGCGCGGCGATGCGTATGGCGGCAGCCTGGAAAACCGCCTGCGCTATCCGCTGGAGGTCTTTGCCGCCATGCGCGCGGTCTGGCCCGACGGCAAACCGATGTCGGTGCGCATCTCCGCCAATGACTGGGTGGGCGAGGATGGCGTCACCCCGGATGACGCGGTGCAGATTGCCCGCGCCTTCTGGGAGGCGGGCGCCGACCTGATCGACGTCTCTGCCGGTCAGACCACCACCGATGCAAAGCCGGTCTATGGCCGCATGTTCCAGACGCCGTTTTCGGACCAGATCCGCAACGAGGCCGGGATCTGTACCATGGCGGTGGGCAATATCTTTGAGGCCGACCACGCCAACTCGATCCTGATGGCGGGTCGGGCGGATCTGGTGGCAGTGGGCCGCCCGCATCTGGCCGATCCCTATTGGACCCTGCGTGAAGGCACCAAGATTGGCGACCGCGCGGCGCCTGACTGGCCGCTGCCCTATCAGCCGGGCCGTGACCAAAGCTGGCGGCTGGCGGACAAAGAAGCGGAGAGCTTGCGCGCATGAGTAAAGATCTGAGCCAAGAGCATGTCCTGATCACCGGTGGCGGCACCGGTGTCGGCGCCGCCTGCGCGCAGGCCTTTGCCGCAGCGGGGGCCACCGTGACCCTGATCGGGCGAACGGAGAAGACCCTGATCGAACAGGGTCTTCCCTATGAGATCTGCGATGTCACCGACGCGGCAAGCGTTACCTCCGCCGTGGCGCGCGCCGCCGCTGCGCGCGGTCCCGTCACCGTGGCCTTGGCCAACGCGGGGGCCGCAGAGAGCGTTCCTTTCGCCAAGATGCAGCCGGAGATGCTCAACGCGATGATGGCGGTGAACCTAAACGGCGTGGTGAACCTCTGGCAGGCGGTGCTGCCGGGCATGAAAGAGGCAGGGCGCGGCCGGATGATTGCCGTGGCCTCGACCGCGGGGCTCAAAGGCTACCCCTATGTCAGCGCCTATTGTGCGGCAAAACACGCGGTGGTCGGTCTGACACGTGGTCTGGCCAAGGAGCTGGCCCGCACCGGCATCACGGTCAATGCGATCTGTCCGGGCTTTGTGGAAACGCCGATGCTTCAACGCAGCATCGACAATATCCGCGCCAAGACGGGCATGAGCACCGAGGACGCGGCCGGCGCGCTCAAGGCGGACAACCCGCAGGGGCGTTTTGTACAGCCGGAAGAAGTGGCCGATGCGGCGCTGTGGTTGGCGTCAAGCGGCGCGGCCTCGGTCAACGGCCATGCCTTGGCCCTGACGGGGGGCGAAATATGAGCAGCGCCAAACCGGAAACCTTGCCCGCAGAGGCCTCCTCGAAGGCCCGTCTGCGCCTGTGGCTGAAACTGCTGAAGACGTCCGGCGGTATTGAGGCCGCGCTGCGCCGCCGTCTGCGTGATCGCCACAATACAACGCTGCCACGGTTCGACGTGATGTCGGCCCTGTCGCGCAATCCGGATGGGTTGAAGATGAGCCAGCTGTCGCAGTTCCTGCGGGTCTCCAACGGCAATGTAACCGGCATTGTCGACCGGCTGACCGAAGACGGGCTTGCACTGCGCGTCGCGGTGCCCGGAGATCGGCGCGCGCAGGTGGCCCGGCTGACCCCGGCGGGCGAGGCGGAGTTTGCCCGGCTTGCCGGCGAACACGAGGCCTGGATCAACGAGATGATGGCCGGCCTTGGTGCCGATGACATCCATGAGATGAGCGCGCTGCTGGACCATATCCAGCCCGCGACCTCCAGTGAGACTTCCAAGGATACCCCGACATGAGCCTGCATGAGACAACCCATTTCAATTGCACCATTGAGGGCGGCATCGCCCGCATTTCGCTCAATCGTCCCGAGCGCAAGAACCCGCTGACCTTCGACAGCTACGCTGAGCTGCGCGACTGGTTCCGGGCGCTGCCCTACTCGGACGAGGTGCATGCGGTGGTGATCGTGCCCAATGGCGGTAATTTCTCCTCTGGCGGCGATGTGCACGACATCATTGGCCCGCTCACAAAGATGAACATGAAGGAGCTTTTGGCCTTCACCCGCATGACCGGGGATCTTGTGAAGGCGATGATCAACTGCACCAAGCCGGTGATTGCGGCGGTGGATGGCATCTGTGCCGGGGCCGGTGCGATCATGGCCATGGCCAGCGATCTGCGCATTGCCGCACCCGAGGCCAAGGTGGCCTTTCTGTTCAATCGCGTGGGCCTGGCGGGCTGTGACATGGGCGCCTGCGCCATGCTGCCCCGCATCATCGGGCAGGGGCGCGCGGCTGAGTTGTTGTACATGGGCCGGTCGCTGGGCGCCGAGGAAGGCGAACGCTGGGGGTTTTTCAACCGTCTGGTGGCGGCAGAGGCACTGGAGGCCGAGGCCATGAAGATGGCCGAGCGCATTGCTCAAGGCCCGACCTTTGCCAATGGCATGACCAAGACCATGCTGGCGCAGGAATGGTCCATGAGCCTTGAACAGGCGATCGAGGCCGAGGCGCAGGCGCAGGCGATCTGCATGCAGGGCAATGATTTCCGCCGCGCCTATGAGGCTTTTGTCGCGAAAGAGCGACCAGTGTTTGAAGGCGACTGAGAGCGCCGGATTTCGCCTTCGGCGAAGGTATTTGGAAAAAGATGAAAACAACGGGGAAGATAACGTGGCGGACCAGAGTTTTCTGAATTGGCCCTTTTTTGACCAAGAGCACCGCGATTGGGCGGCGCAGGTCGAGGCGGTGGCGGCTGGGCTCAATGTGGATCATAGTGACACCGATGCGGCCTGTCGCAAACTGGTGGCGGATCTGGGGCGGGCGGGTATCCTGCAACCGACTGGGGCGTGCGACAGCGGTGAGAGCCTTGATGTCCGCAAGCTCTGTCTGTCACGTGAGATCCTTGCGCGCCACGACGGGCTGGCGGATTTTGCCTTTGCCATGCAGGGGCTTGGCACCGGGGCGATCTCGCTATTCGGGACGGATGCGCAGAAGGCGGCCTGGTTGCCCAAGACCCGCAGCGGTGCGGCGATCGCCGCCTTTGCACTCACTGAGCCGCAATCGGGGTCGGATGTGGCAAACTCTACCATGACGGCGGTGCGCGATGGCGATGACTATGTGCTCAATGGTGAAAAGACCTGGATCTCCAATGGTGGGATTGCCGATGTCTACACGCTGATTGCCCGCACGGGTGAGGCGCCGGGGGCCAAGGGGCTGTCGGCCTTTGTCGTGACTCCGGATCTGGCTGGATTTGAGGTGGTGGAGCGGCTGGAGACCATCGCGCCGCACCCGCTGGCAACCTTGCGCTTCACCGATGTGCGTATCCCCGCAAGCGCCATGATCGGCGCGCCGGGGCAGGGGTTCCGCATCGCCATGTCGGTGCTGGATGTGTTCCGCTCCACGGTGGCGGCGGCGGCGCTGGGTTTTGCGCGTCGCGCATTGGACGAGGCTCTGGTGCGTGTCACAGAGCGTCACGTGCAGGGCGCACCGCTGTTTGATTTGCAGATGGTGCAGGGGCATATCGCCGATATGGCGCTGGATGTGGATGCCGCGGCCCTATTGGTCTACCGCGCCGCATGGACCAAGGACAGTGGCGCTGCGCGCGTCACGCGCGAGGCGGCGATGGCCAAGCTGTTCTCGACCGAGGCGGCGCAGGTTGTGATCGACAAGGCGGTGCAGCTCTTTGGCGGCGAGGGCGTGCGTTCCGGTGCGATGGTCGAAAAACTCTATCGCGAAATCAGAGCCTTGCGGATTTATGAAGGGGCCAGTGACGTGCAGCGCGTGGTGATCGCGCGGCAAGCCATGATGGCGATGGAGGGCAAGTCATGAAACTGGGCGCAACCGCACATACCGACACATTCTCGCGCGACGCGCTGCCGCCGCTGGAACAATGGCCGGATTTCCTGCTGGATGGGTTTGACTACCCGGATCATCTGAATGCGGGCGTGGAACTGACGGACGCCATGGTGGAGCGGGGCTTTGGCGACCGCACCGCACTGATCGGCAACGGGCGCCAGCGCACCTACAAGGAACTTGCGGACTGGACCAACCGGTTGGCGCATGCGCTGGTGGAGGATCTGGGCGTCAAGCCGGGCAACCGCATCTTGATCCGTTCCGCCAATAATCCGGCGATGGTCGCCTGCTGGCTGGCTGCGACCAAGGCAGGCGCGGTTGTGGTCAACACCATGCCGATGCTGCGCGCCGCAGAGCTGAAGAAATATGTCGAGAAGGCACAGATCCAGTTTGCCCTCTGCGATACCCGGCTGATGGAGGAGATGGAGACCTGCGCAGCGCAGTGTGACGTGCTTGAGCGGGTCGTCGGCTTTGACGGGACCTCCAACCACGACGCCGAACTCGACAGGCTGGCGCTGGAAAAGCCGGTGCGCTTTGAGGCGGTGCAGACCGGGCGCGATGATGTGGCGCTTCTGGGGTTCACCTCCGGGTCGACCGGAGAGCCCAAGGCGACCATGCATTTTCACCGCGATCTGTTGATCATTGCCGATGGCTATGCGCGCGATGTGCTGAATGTGGTGCCTGAGGATATTTTTGTTGGCTCTCCGCCACTTGCCTTTACCTTCGGGCTTGGCGGATTGGCGATTTTCCCGCTACGGTTCGGGGCAACCGCGACGCTTTTGGAACAGGCCACCCCGCCCAATATGATCGAGATCATCGAGAAATACCGCGCGACCGTGTGCTTTACCGCGCCGACCGCCTATCGGGTGATGCTCGCCGCAATGGAAGAGGGGGCGGATCTCAGCAGCCTGCGCGCCGCCGTCTCCGCCGGGGAGACCCTGCCGAAACCCGTCTACGACGATTGGATGGCCAAGACCGGCAAGCCGATGCTGGATGGGATCGGCGCGACCGAGATGTTGCATATCTTTATCTCCAACCGTTTTGATGACCACCGCCCGGCCTGCACCGGCAAACCCGTGGGTGGCTATGAGGCCAAGGTGGTCGATGACGAGGGCCGCGAGGTGCCCGATGGCGAGGTTGGCCGCCTTGCGGTGCGTGGGCCGACCGGGTGCCGCTATCTGAACGACGACCGTCAGGCCGGGTATGTTACGGATGGCTGGAACATCACCGGCGACAGTTTTATCCGCGACGCGGAGGGCTATTTCCACTTTGCCGCCCGCAACGACGATATGATTGTCTCGGCTGGCTACAATATCGCAGGCCCCGAGGTGGAGGCGGCATTGCTGGCGCATGACGCCGTGTCTGAATGCGCAGTGATCGGTGCCCCCGATGAGGAGCGCGGCCATATCGTGCAGGCCCATGTGGTCCTGAATGCGGAATTTACGCCCTCAGACGCGCTCATCAAAGACTTGCAGACCCATGTGAAGGCGACCATCGCCCCCTACAAATATCCCCGCAGCATCATCTTTGCCGACAGCCTGCCCAAGACGCAGACCGGCAAGATCCAGCGGTTCCGGCTTCGATAATCAACAACAAACCAACCATAAAACAGGGAGTTTGATCATGAAGAAGCTAATGTTGGCCACAGCGGCCGCGGCGCTGGCCGCGGGCGGAGCGATGGCGGATGTCAAAGTCGGGATGATCACCACGCTTTCGGGCGGCGGTGCGAGCCTCGGTATCGACACCCGCGATGGGTTCATGCTGGCGATGGAAGGTGCCAACCGCGATGATGTCGAGGTGGTCATCGAAGACGACCAGCGCAAGCCCGATATCGCGGTGCAGCTTGCGGATAAGATGATCCAGTCGGAAAAGGTCGACGTGCTGACCGGTATCGTCTGGTCAAACCTCGCCATGGCCGTGGTGCCTGCTGCCACTGCGCAAGGTCTGTTCTACCTTTCGACCAACGCCGCGCCTGCGCAACTGGCGGGCAAGGGCTGTAACTCCAACTATTTCTCCGTGTCTTATCAGAACGATAACCTCCATGAAGGTGCGGGTGCTTACGCAACCCAAGCCGGGTTCAAAAACACCTTCATCCTTGCGCCGAACTATCCGGCGGGCATCGATAGCCTCACCGGGTTCAAGCGGTTCTACGAGGGCGAACTGGCAGGTGAGGTCTACACCAAGCTGGGGCAGACGGATTACGCGGCTGAAATCGCGCAGATCCGCGCGTCTGGCGCAGACAGCGTGTTCTTCTTCCTGCCCGGCGGCATGGGGATTTCCTTCCTGAAGCAATATGCCGACAGCGGCGTCGATCTGCCCGTGGTCGGCCCGGCCTTCAGCTTTGATCAGGGTATCTTGCAAGCGGTGGGCGAGGCAGCCGTGGGGGTCAAGAACTCCTCCACATGGTCCAAGGATCTGGACAATGAGGCCAACGCGGCCTTTGTCGCGGCCTTCCAGCAGAAATACGACCGCCTGCCGTCGATCTACGCGGCGCAGGGCTATGACACTGCGAACCTGCTGTTGTCGGCCATCGACAAGGCGGATGTGAATGATGACGCGGCCTTTGCTGCGGCCCTCAAGGAGGCGGATTTTGCCTCTGTGCGGGGGGAATTCTCCTTTGCCGCCAACAATCACCCGATCCAGAACGTCTATGTGCGTGAGGTCATCAAGGAAGGCGATGTCTTTACCAACAAGATCGTCGGCACCGCTCTTGAGGATCATGCAAACGCCTATGTGGACGCGTGCAAGATGTAAGTGAGGCGCGCCCGGCCTGCGGAACCTGCGGGCCGGGACACACCTGAAAGAAGACATATGTCCACGATACTTATCATCGAGCAGGTGCTGAACGGGCTGCAATCCGGCGTCATGCTCTTTCTCATGGCGGCGGGGCTGACGCTGATCTTTGGCGTCATGGGGCTTATCAACCTCGCCCATGGCTCGCTCTATATGGTTGGGGCCTTTGCGGCGGCGGCTGTGGCGGGTGCCACCGGGTCGTTTGTGCTGGCGCTGATCGCGGCCCTTGCGGCAGCGGCGCTTGCGGGGGCGGTAATTGAGGTTGCGGTGATCCGTAGGCTCTATGACAGTGACCATCTCGATCAGGTCCTGGCGACCTTTGCGCTCATTTTGATCTTTTCCGAGGGCACACGCTGGGTCTTTGGGTCTTTTCCGCTGTTCCTGGACATTCCCGATGCCTTGTCGGGGCCGGTGACCTTGCCCGGCGGCATCCAGTACCCTTTGTATCGCTTGGCGCTGATTGGCGTGGGGCTGCTGGTGGCGTTTGGCCTGTGGCTTTTGATTGAGCGCACACGTATCGGCATCCAGATCCGCGCAGGCGAAAACGACCGCGAGATGATTGCCGCCTTGGGCGTCGATATCTCGAAACTCTACACGCTGGTCTTTGCGCTGGGGGCGGCCCTGGCTGGTCTCGCAGGCGCATTGGTGGGCGCAATCCAGTCTGTGCAGGTGGGCATGGGCGAGCCGGTGCTGATCCTTGCCTTTGTGGTGATCGTGATTGGAGGGATCGGATCGATCAAGGGCGCGTTTATCGGCGCATTGCTGGTGGGGCTTACAGACACGCTGGTGGGGATCTTCCTGCCCGAAGTGTTGAAACTCTTCATGGACGCGGCCCCCGCAACCTCTGCCGGATCCTCGATTGCCTCGATGTCGATCTACATCCTGATGAGCCTTGTGTTGATCTGGCGTCCCTCTGGCCTGTTCGGAGCACGCGCATGAGCCGAGAAACACTCTTTAACGCAGCCTTGCTGCTGGGTCTGATTGCCGTGCCTGCATGGGCGGTGATGACGGACGAACCCTTTACGATCACACTGGCGACCCGTGCGGTGATCCTTGCGCTTGCGGCAGCGGGGCTGAACATCGCGCTGGGCATCGGCGGGCTGGTGAGCCTTGGCCACGCGGTTTTCTTTGGGATTGGCGGCTACGCCATGGGCATCCTTGCCCATCACGCCCAAAGCTATACACCGCTGATGGAATGGCCGCTGGTGATCGAAGGCACCAAGTTCATGCCGGTGATCTGGCTTCTGGCCGTTGTGGTCTCGGCCGTTGCGGCCTTCCTGATCGGATTGATGTCGCTGCGTACTACCGGGGCCTATTTCATCATGATCACGCTCGCCTTTGGTCAGATGTTTTACTACTTCGCCATCTCCTGGAGCACCTATGGCGGCGAAGATGGCATGTCGATCTACATCAGGAACGACTTTCCCGGCCTCAACACGCTTGTTCCGATTCAGTTCTACGGGCTGTGCCTCGCAATCCTCGTTGTGGTGCTGATTTTCACCGCCCGCCTGCGCCGTTCGCCCTTTGGGTTGGCGCTGAACGCGGCGCGTCAGGTGCCCGCACGCGTGGAGGCCGTGGGCATGGACCCGATGCGTCTGAAGCTGGTGGCCTTTGTCATCTCCGGTGTCATCACCGGTCTGGCTGGCGCGCTCTTTGCCGATCTCAACCGCTTTGTCAGCCCGACCATGTTTAGCTGGCAGTTCTCGGGCGAGATCATGATCCTTGTGATCCTCGGCGGGGTGGGGCGGCTGTTCGGGCCTGTTGCGGGGGCTGTGACCTTTGTGGCGCTGGAACATTTCCTCGGTGGCATCACCGAATTCTGGCACATCTTCCTCGGGCTGATCCTTCTGGCGGTCGTGCTCTTTGCGCGCGGTGGCATCACCGGGCTGGTGGCAGGCAAGGAGGCGACCCATGACTGAGACCATTCTTGCAACTCACGGCATCACCAAATCCTTCGGCGCGCTGAAGGCCAGCAATGACATCTCGATTGATCTGCGCCCCGGCGAAATTCACGCCATCATTGGTCCCAATGGGGCAGGTAAATCCACGCTGATCGGCCAGATTTGCGGCTCACTTACGCCGGATGCAGGTCGCGTAGAGCTGATGGGCCAGGATGTGACCAGCCTGAGTACCGATCAGCGGGCGCGGGCCGGGCTTGGGCGGACCTTTCAGATCTCGGCGCTGGCGATGGAGGACACGGTGCTGGAAAACGCCATCCTCGGCGCCATGGGCGCCAGCGGCAGGTCGTGGCGGTTCTGGTCGGCAGCGCTTGGCGACAGGTCTTTGCGCACCCGCGCCGAGGCGGCGCTGGAGCGGGTTGGCCTCGCGGAGAACGTGACCAAACGCTGCGCCGACCTCAGCCATGGGCAACGCCGCCAGCTGGAGGTCGCGGTGGCGCTGACGCTCGCGCCAAAGGCCTTCGTGATGGATGAACCGATGGCGGGCCTTGGCGCCGAAGGGTCCAAGAACCTCACCGGGTTCCTCGACAGCCTGCGCCAAGAGGCTCCGATCCTTTTGGTGGAACATGACATGGACGCGGTCTTTGCGCTCGCGGACCGGATCAGCGTGCTGGTCTACGGCGAGGTCATCGCCACCGGCAGCGTCGATCAGATCCGTAGCGACCCGCGCGTGCGCGAAGCCTATCTGGGAGAAAGCGCATGAGTTTTTTATCGGTCAAATCCCTCACGGCATCCTATGGTGTGAGTCAGGCGCTGTTTGGTGTCGATCTCGACATCAACCCGGGCGAGGTGGTGGCGCTTATGGGCCGCAACGGCATGGGCAAATCCACCACCGTCAAGGCGATCTGCCGCATGATCGCCGCAGGCGGCACGCTGGAGTTCGCAGGCCAGAACCTGCACGCGCTGCCAAGTCACAAGGCCGCGCGTCTGGGCCTTGGTCTGGTGCCGGAGGGCCGGCGCTGTTTTCGCGATCTTACGGTGGCGGAGAACCTTCTTGCCACCAGCCGCCCCGGTGATTGGGACATGGGCCGGGTGACGCAGCTTTTCCCGCGTCTGGGCGAACGTCACAGTCAGCTTTCGGCGTCGCTCTCGGGCGGTGAGCAGCAGATGCTCGCCATTGGTCGCGCCCTGATGACCAACCCGCGCCTGCTGATCCTGGACGAAGCCACGGAAGGCCTTGCACCGATCATCCGCCAGGAAATCTGGTCTGCGATCAATCGGCTGAAACAGGACACCGATATGGCGATCCTGGTGATCGACAAGACACTGGCGGAGCTGGAACAGGTCTGTGATCGCGCCGTAATGCTGGAGCGTGGCAAGACCGTCTGGAGTGGTGCCATGACGGCGCTGACCCCGGACATCACTGAACGCTATGTAGGGGTTTGAGCCATGTATGAAATGCCGCAAAAAGTGCTGTTTAAGCACTGTGACCCTGCGGGGATTGTCTTCTATCCGCGTTATTTCGAGATGATGAACGATTGCGTCGAGAGCTGGTTTGCGGACGTCTTGGAATGGCCGTTTGAGGACATCCACAAGACCGCTGGCGTGCCGACGGCCAACATCCAAACCCGCTTTTGCGCACCCAGCCGCCATGGCGAGCAGCTGGTGCTGAAATTGCGGGTGATAAAGCTGGGTCGGAGCTCTCTGACCTACGAGATGACCGCCACATGCAACGATGAGCTTCGCTTTGAGACAGAAGCGACGCTGGTGCATGTGGCAGCAAGCGGGCGGCCTGACCTCTGGCCTGCGCCCATTAGAACAAAAATTGAATATGACATGAAAGGGCAGACATGACCCATCAAACCATTCACCCCGAAGGTTGGGCTCCGGCGAAGGGCTATGCCAACGGCATGTTGACACAGGACGGCGTTTTGCACATCGGCGGCCAGATCGGCTGGGACGAGAAGCAGGAATTTGCCTCCGACAGCTTTGTCGACCAGATGCGCCAGGCGTTGAAGAACATCAGATCGATCGTAGAGGCCGCGGGCGGCAAAGCTTCGGATGTCACCCGCCTGACGTGGTTCGTGATCGACAAGCAGGAATATCTGGCGCACCAGGCCGAGGTTGGTGCCGCCTATCGGGAGGTCTTTGGCAAGCACTTCCCGGCGATGTCGATGCTGATCGTGGCGGGTCTTGTTGAGGATCGCGCGCTGGTTGAGATCGAGGCCACGGCGCATATCAGCTGAGTGCGGGGCGTGAGCTCTAGCAATCGCACAGCCTATCTGACTGAAAAAAGGGCCCCGCACCGGGGCCCTTTGCTGTTGGAGAAACCCGCAATCCGGTGGGGTCAGAGCGTTACGACCGCATTGCCCAACAGGCTTCCCGCTTCGACGGTTTCATGCGCGACGGCGATGTCTTCCAGCGCAAAGCGACGATCAATCCGGGGCGACAACTGGCCGGAGGTGAGCAAAGCGTTGATATCCTTGATCGCCTCTGCTTTGGCGGCATCGCTCATTGAGTAGACAAACACCGGCTGCAGCTGAATGTTGCGGAATGCCAGCGGATAGAAGGGCAGGGCCGGCGTCAGATTGGAGGCCGAAGCATAGGCGCCGACGGAGCCGTTGATCTTCAGGATCTGGGGGTAGATCTCCATATGAGCGGCAATATCCACATCGACCACATGGTCGATGCCACCGTTGCCAACCAGATCCAGCAGTTGATCGAGCAGCGGCGTTGCCTTGTAGTTCAGGACCTCATCCGCACCGGCTTCGCGCGCGATCTCTGCCTTGATGTCATTGGAGACGGTCGCGATAACCCGTGCGCCCTTCGCCTTGGCGATCTGGATGGCGCTGTGGCCGACCGCACCGGCGCCGCCGGTCACCAGAACCGTGCGTCCTGCGACGGGACCGGCCCACATCAGCGCGCGGTGTGCGGTCATGGCCGGTACGCCGAGGCACGCCCCGGCCTCAAAGGACGCCTCCTCGGGCAATTCAACAGCCAGATGGGCGGGTATGATCGCATATTGGGTTGCTGTGCCAAGCGGCCCCTGTCCCAGGCCATCGGCAGAGCGGTTGATGTTGTACATCCAGACGCGCTGACCGACGCGGGCAGGGCCGACGCCTTTGCCAACCGCCTCGATCACGCCTGCGCCGTCATTATGGACCAGGACCTGATCGTCAATCATGGGGCCCTGTGCGCCCGAGCGCAATTTGACATCCGAAGGGTTCACGCCGGATGCGCGCATGGCCACCAGGACCTCGCCCGCGCCGGGTGATGGCAGGTCGACCTCCTTGAGTGCCAGGGTGTCGCGCGCCGTACCTCGGGCCGTGTTGAATACCGCTTTCATGATCACTCCTGTCGTTTGATCGGGAATTGGATTGACGCGCATGAGCCCTGAAATATGACCCGAACGCAAGGGCGAGAAGGCCGATTTATAAGCACTGTAACAAGGTGTTAACCAAGAATGATGAACGCCGCCGCGGATTAGGCTTTGCGAAAACGAATCTGTCTAGTGTCGTCTCAGTGTGGTGTGTGATTTCGGTCCGGAGGGCCTGTTCATGAGATTGGGACAGACACTTGTTCTGTTTGCTCTTATTCTGGCGATGCTGACCGGACTGTCGTTCTTGGGCTATCACTATTTGACCCTTGCGAGCGAGTATCGTGCCCGGAATCTGATCCACCTCGATCTGATGCACGATGCGCGCGATATTCTACACAACAACCCGATCTTGCGACCGGAATCCGCGCGGCACCTGAATGAGGTGTTGCAAGCGGCAGACGTTCAGCCCCGCTGGTGCATTAGCAACCTCTCTGCGATGGAGCACAAGGGATTTGTCCTACTCGGCGCAGAACCAGCACTTGCGATATGCGAGCGTGGGATCCGAGAGGGGCGGCGTGCCGAGGCGTTGTTGAAGCCGTTGATGGGGCCGCAGGCGGTCTTGGGAGATGATCCCAATAGCCTGTCTGATCATACCCTTAAGGTCAGGAAGCAGGTGCAAATCCTGCACGATCTCAGCTTTTCATTCCGCCCGACCCTGGATGTGATCGAGGCGCGGCTCGTGATGGTGGTCAAAACCGGTACCGGGATAGTGAGTTTCTGCCTTGCTCTGGTATTCATTTTTCTAGCCCGCCAGATGGTCAGGTCGTGGCGGACGTTGTCCGAACAATCTCAGCAACTGAAACGGATGTCTCAACGCGTCTCCGCAGCGATGAGCGCCTCCACCGACGGGTTTGCGATCTTTGATGAGGAAAATCGCCTCGTCACCTGCAATGAGACCTATCGCGAGTTGAGCCATGTTGACCCGAAAGCAGTCAAGGTGGGTATGGCCCTGCCGGAAATCTTGGCGGATGCGGTACATGCAGGGCACTACGCGCTGCACGGTCAGTCGCCAGAAGACTACGTGATGAGTTACAACAGCCGCATTGAAAGTCACGCCTATCGCGCTGAAACGCAGCTGGAGCTTTCGGGGGATCGTCATATCGTCTCGCGTGTGAACGAAACCGATTCTGGCGACAAGGTCGTGACGCGGGTAGATATTACGGATCTCGTGCGCGGTGAGCGCGAGCAACGTCATGTGGCCGAGGTCTTGCAGGAGGCCAAGGACCGGGTTGAGAAACAGTCGTTGAGCGACCCGCTGACGGACCTTGCGAACCGGCGGCATCTCGACCGCGAACTGGCGCGGCGGCTCGAGGAGGCACCGGTGACATTGGTGCGTATCGACCTGGACCGCTTCAAGAAAATCAACGACATCCTTGGGCATGAAGCGGGCGATTTCGTGCTGTGCCATGTTGCGGATGTTTTGCGCCTACACTCGAAGGCCGGAGATCTCATCGCACGGGTAGGCGGGGATGAATTTGTCGTCCTGTGCCAGCAGGGCACATCGCTGGCGCAGGGAGAGGTGCTGGCGAAGCGGGTTCTGGATGCGGTGCTGCAGCCGGTGGCGTGGGGGAACAAACGCTGCAACTTTGGTGCCAGCTTCGGCGTTGCCCATGGCAAGCCGGGCGAAATGTCCGCAAGTGAGCTGCTCAGCAATGCCGATGCTGCTCTGTACCGTGCGAAAGCCTCAGGCCGCGCCATGGTCGAGGTTTTTACCGCCGAGATGCGAGCAGAAACCCTGGCCGAACGGGCTCTTGCGGACCGTATGCAGCATGCGCTCGAGGTTGGGGAAATCGTGCCCTATTATCACACCCAACACGATGCCCGCAGTTGGCAGCTCGCCGGTGTCGAAGTGCTGGCGCGCTGGGAGCATCCCGAATTGGGCGTGTTGCCGCCGGTAAAGTTCTTGGGCATTGCCAAGCAATTGGGCCTTGAGGCGGAGCTTGACGGGCGCATTTTCGAGGCTGCGGTCAAGCAAATGGCCCAATTGGAGGCGCGATCAATAGAGGTGCCGCGCGTGGCCTTCAACGTCAGTGCGCCGCGGATCATGGAGCCGGGGTTTCTTGATACCGTGCGCGGCCACATCCCGGATCGCCGCGACCGCTTTGCCTTTGAAATACTGGAATCCATTTCTTGCGAGGAAGAAGGCGATGCGTTGATCTTCTGTATCGACGCCCTGAAGGACATGGGCTTCAAGATCGACGTGGATGATTTCGGCTCGGGGCATGCCTCGATCAACGGGGTGCTGAATATCGAGCCCGATGCCCTGAAGATCGACCGCAATATCATCTTTCCGCTTGGCCAGAGCGAGCGGGCGGAGCGCATGGTCGCCTCGATCGTCGACCTTGCACATACGCTCGATGTGAAAATCATCGCCGAAGGCGTCGATTCACTTGAGAAAGCACGGCTGCTGCGTGAAATCGGCTGCGACATCCTTCAGGGGTTCTATTTCTCCGAGCCTCGCAGCTTCGCAGAGCTGAAGCTGAACCTGCTTGGGGTCGATCAGGATCGCAGCGCGATCTAGCTCTTGCGTGATCTTGGGGGTGGTCGTGACTTAG
This sequence comes from Tritonibacter scottomollicae, assembly GCF_032924845.1. Classification (NCBI taxonomy): domain Bacteria; kingdom Pseudomonadati; phylum Pseudomonadota; class Alphaproteobacteria; order Rhodobacterales; family Paracoccaceae; genus Tritonibacter; species Tritonibacter scottomollicae. The sequence continues at coordinate 2,102,962 of NZ_CP136704.1, read as the reverse complement.
AAGAACACGGGCGCTTGCCGGGGGGCCGATGGCGCCCGTGCTGGGGATTTTCCTAGACGGCGCGCGGCTCAGCGCGTCGGCGTGAACCGCAGCGACAGGCAGGACATGCCGCCGTCCAGTTTGGCAGCTTCGGAATTGCCGATTTCGCGCACAGTGTATCCGGCTTGGATCAACCGATCCCGGGTGGCGGGGAAGCCCGCTGGCATCAGGACGAGATCGTTGAACCGGATGGTGTTTGCGGCGGCCTCTTCACCAGCGGCGGTGTAGATGACCTTGTACCCTTCAAAGCAGCCGGACGCGGCGAGACGCTCAGTCGCCAGCACGGTTTCGCCGTCCAGCAGCGAGCAATCGGTCTTGAAGTGCAAGACACCTTCGGGGGTGATGACCTCGCGCACGGTGTAGCCCCAGTCGGCGACCAGCCCGCGCAGCTCTTCTATGCCGGCAGCATTTGTACGTTCCGAACGCCCGACGAGGATTTCGGTTTCCGTGGTCAGGATATCACCGCCCTCGATATAGCTGTCGGCGCCCGAGATCGCGCGCACATCGCCGTAGAGCGCCTTCAGATGTGGCGCCATCTCCGCCGCTTCGCCCAGACGGGACGGGGCGCCGGGCCGCATGACAATCGCCCCTTCACGCAGGCAGAGCGCGGTGTCTTCGACAAAAACCGCATCCGGATAGGCGTCCAAGGCGTCGAGCACGGTGACCTCCGCGCCGGTGTCCTTCAGCGCCTGTACATAGTCGGCATGGTGGCTGTGGAACAGATCCAGATCCGGGGTGCCGACGTCCACGGCGCGCAGACCGTCAATGATGCTGGCGCTGGGTTTGCGGGAAATCGCGTGGGTGAAGCGGAAGGAGCGGTCCGTCATGAGGTAGTCCTTGTGTGTCGTCAGAGAAACAGATGTGTCAGGCGCTGCGCTGTGGCATCCGGCGTTCCATCAGCCGGAAGGCAATCACCAGCACAAACGTGAGGCAAAGGTAGATGAGTGCCACGAACAGCAATGGTTCGTAGATGCGATAGGTTTCCTGACGCACGATGCTGCCGACGCCATAGACCTCAAAGACGGTGATGGTGGCGGCCAGCGGTGTGGCTTTCAGTGTCAGGATGAATTCCCCGGCCAGGGTGGGGAAGACGTTCTGCAGTGCGCGCGGCAACCAGATCCGGCGTAGCACTTTGAACGGGCTCATCCCCATGGCGCGTGCGGCTTCCAGCTCGCCGCGCGGAACGCTGCGGAAGGCACCGCGCATCACTTCGCCCTCATATCCCGCCACGCTCAGTGAAAAGGCCACGACGGCGTAGGGGAAGGCCTCGCGCAGAAGCGGCCAGATCATCGACTCGCGAATGCCCGGAATGAAGGGAAACAGCGATCCGAGGCCGTAGTAGATGAGCCAGAGCTGGATCAGAAGCGGCGTGCCCCGGATCACGGTGCAGAAGGCGCGCGCCGTCCAGGCCAGCGGCCAGGGGCCAGTGACTTGTGCAAGCCCGATCGGGATCGCCAGTGACATGCCGAAAAAGATCGATAGACCCAGCAGTTGCAACGTCAGCCACAGACCTTCCAGGAAGCGGGGCGCGTATTCAGGTAGCCAATACCATTCCATCACGGGGCCTCCTTATGTCTGCGACGGCTGGCCGCGCCGCAGACGACGCTCCAGCAGGCCAAAACCGAGTGTGGAGACCAGCGTCACCGCCAGATACAGGCCGCCAGCCACCATGTAGAACATGAAATACTCTCGTGTCGCGCCAGCCGCCTGTCGGGTTTCCAGCGCCAATTCGCTAAAGCCCACAACGGCCAGAAGCGCGGTGTCCTTGGTGGTGATCAGCCAGAGGTTCGACAGTCCCGGCAGCGCATAGGGCAGCATGATCGGCAGGGTGATCCGGCGCAGCACAGTGAGAGGCCGCAATCCCATGGCGCGTCCGGCCTCGACCTGTCCGTGCGGCACGGACTGAAAGGCGCCACGAAACACTTCGGTTGAATAGGCGCCCTGCACCAGTCCGATCACGTAGATCCCGGCCCAGAGGCCGCTGATGTCCATGCGCTCCAGCCCCATGCTTTCGCGGACGATATTCAGCAGATCGGTGCCCGCGTAGTACAGCAGCAGGATCAGCACCAGCTCCGGTATCGCGCGGATCACGGTGGTGTAAAACTCGAGCCCCCAGCGCAGCACCGGCCCGCCGTGCAGCTTTCCAAGCGCACCAAGCAATCCGATCACAAGCCCGAGCGCATAGGCCCCGACCGCGATCTGGAGTGTACGCAGGAGGCCCATCAGAAGGTTGCCCCCCCAGCCGGGCGGGCTCAGGGCGAGAAGATCGAATGCGCTGTCCATTGGGGATTTGGTCTTTCGTCAGTAAAAATGCCGGGCCACCTGGATGAGGTGGCCCGGCCAGTGCAGCGGGGATCAGCCGCCGTAGATGTCGAAGTCGAAGTATTTGTCCGAAATCGCCTTGTAGGTGCCGTCGGCGCGGATCTTCTCGATTGCCGCATTCATCTTGGCGTGCAGGTCGGTGTCGTCCTTGCGCATGCCTGCGCCCACACCGGGACCAAAGATGGCGACGTCGTTCAGCTCGGCCTTGACCTCGTAAGGCGCGCCTGCATCGCTTTTCAGAAAGTCCTGAAAGGCGAGACTGTCACCCACAACCGCGTCGATGCGACCCGCAACCAGATCCTGGTTGTGCTCGTCAAAGGTGTTGTAGGTTTTCACGTCCGCGGTTTCGGCGAAATGCGCATCCACGTAGTTGGCATGGGTGGTGGACACCTGAACACCGACATATTTGCCGTCAAGGCTGGCCGGATCGCCGGTCATCTCCATGGACTTCGCACCCACCAGAACCGCCGGTGTGTTGTAGTACTTGTCGGAGAAGTCGATGGTTTTCAGCCGTTCTTCGGTGATCGACATGGACGCCATGATCACGTCGATCTTTTCCGACATCAGGGCAGGGATGATGCCGTCCCATGCGATCGGCGCAATCGTGCAGGTCTCTTCCATGGCCTCACACAGCGCGCCGATCATCTCGACTTCCCAGCCGGTCCAGCTGCCATCTGCGGTTTTTTCCGCAAACGGCGGATAGGGCTCTGCCGCGATGCCGATGGTGACATCGGCGCTGGCAAGCCCGGTGGACAGCATAAGGGTGGCGGTCGCGGTTGCAGCGAATGTGGTCAATGTTTTCATTGTGTTGAACTCCCGGTTTGGTGGTTTTGTTTTATGGTTTGGTCTTAGTGAACAGAGGCCACGAAGGCCCGGCAGCGATCACTGAGTGGGTCGCCGAAGACCTGCGCGGGCGGGCCTTCCTCTTCGATCTGCCCCTGATGCAGGTACAGAACGCGGCTTGAGACATCGCGGGCAAAGCGCATTTCATGGGTGACCAGCAGCATGGTGCGGCCTTCGTCGGCCAGCTCGCGGATGACCTTCAGAACCTCGCCCACCAGCTCCGGATCAAGCGCCGATGTGGGCTCATCAAACAGCATGACGCGCGGATCCATCGCCAACGCACGGGCAATCGCCACCCGTTGCTGTTGCCCACCGGAGAGATAGGCAGGATAGGCGTCGCGCTTTTCCCAAAGGCCCACGCGGGCCAGATGCGCCTCGGCCCGGTCGGTGGCCTCGGCACGGCTGAGGCCGAGAATCTGCACCGGCCCCTCGATCACGTTTTGCAGCACCGTCATGTGCTGCCACAGGTTGAACGATTGAAACACCATGCCGAGGCGGGAGCGGAACCCTTCAAGTTGACGGCGATTCTTCGGAACCAGACCGGTTCGCCCGGGTTTCAGGTCCAGTTCTTCGCCACCGAGAAAGATCTGCCCACTCGATGGGGTTTCCAACATGTTGATGCACCGCAGAAACGTACTCTTGCCAGAGCCGCTGGAGCCGATCAGTGACACGACATCGCCGTCCTCTGCCCGCACGCCCACCCCGCGCAGCACATGCGCAGTGCCAAAATACTTGTGCAAATCACGCACTTCGATGGCGGGCGGTTGAGGGGGGGTGTCGTCTGGCATCGGCTGGGTCCGTTGTTATGATCTGTTGGCGACAGACTAGGTGCGTTACCGCCCGGAGGTCAACACTGTTGCACGATTGTGCAGCCCGTAGTTTTGCATATCGCCCTTGGGTTGCGCCGGATGCCTATGATGTCAGCAGTCTGGGAAAGGTCAGCATGTGGAGCGATAGGGCGGGCAGTTTTCGTCGTGGAGCAGGCGCAGGGGCGTTTCTGTATGGCTGATATCGGCAGGGTTGGCAGCCAGAAAGGCGCCGCTGCATGCGTGGTGCTTATACTGGAACGTGCACGGATACTGGCTGCAATGCAAAACGTGGGCCTGGGCGCGCACTCAATCTCTGTCAGTATCGCGGTGGGGCGCATAGGCTTCGATGCCGCACAGTGACTGGCGGAGGTGACGCGCTCCTGCGTGCAATCGTCTACCAAACGGCCCGCCAAAGTTTCGAAATCTGCTACGATCGCTCGTGTCACGCCTTGATGACAACGGGGGCTGCCCGCACCGTCGATGCCTTCATCGCGGGCCGCTGCACGGAGGTGCTCCAGACAGCGAGGGGGCGATGTTCAGGCAAGCGAATCCCTGTGGTGAGGGCGCGAAAAAGGAGTAGCGAAAATGTATTTTATGCTTGAAGCTTTTATCTTGCGCTGAGGCAGTCAGGACAATACCGTTGCGCCAAACCGGCCCCAGGGGCGGCGATGGATCTCCGTATGAAAGGTGCGCCAAAATGACGAACACACCCTATAATCCGGGGCAGGAGGGGGCAAAGATGGGCTTTGCCGATGCCATGTCCTATGGCGACTACCTGCATCTGGACGCGCTCCTCGACCAGCAGCATTGCAAGAGCGACGCTCATGACGAGATGCTGTTCATCATTCAACACCAGACGAGCGAACTGTGGATGAAGCTGGCGCTGCACGAATTGCAGGCGGCGCGCGATGCACTGCAGCAGGGTCAGACGGCCGAGATGTTCAAGATGCTCGCCCGCGTCAGCCGCATCTTCGAGCAGCTCAACAGTGCTTGGGACGTCCTGCGCACCATGACCCCCGCCGATTACACCCGCTTTCGCGAGGCGCTGGGTCCGTCGTCGGGGTTCCAGTCGCATCAGTACCGGCTGATCGAATACGTGCTGGGCAACCGCAACCCCAACATGCTGCGCCCGCACGAACATGTCCCCGAGGTGCATGCACTGCTTGCGGATGAGCTGGCACGGCCCAGTTTCTATGACGAGGTGAACCGCTACCTCTACCAGACCCTCGACGGCCATACCGACAACATGCCCGAACTGCAGCTGGACGCGCCCCATGCGCTGAACGCCGAGATCCAGTCCCGCTGGCTGGAGGTCTATCAGGACATCGACAGCCATTGGACGCTCTATGAGATGGCCGAGAAACTGGTTGATCTCGAAGACTATTTCCGCCGCTGGCGCTTCAATCACGTCACCACGGTAGAACGCGTCATCGGCTTCAAACGCGGCACCGGCGGCACCTCCGGCGTGCAATACCTGCGCCGCATGCTGAGCGTCGAGCTGTTCCCCGAACTCTGGACCCTGAGAGGCGATCTCTGACATGACCCAACTGCCCAAGAAACATCTCTTCGACATTCCCGAGGGCATGATCTACCTCGATGGCAATTCGCTCGGCCCACTGCCAAAAGGCGCGGCGGAACGTGCGACCAAGACCCTCACGCAGGAATGGGGCACCCAGCTGATCAAGGCCTGGAACACCGCCGACTGGATGGCGCTGCCGCAGAAGGTGGGCGACCGGATTGCGGGCTTTATCGGCGCCGCACCGGGCAGCGTGGCCACCGGCGACACGCTGTCGATCAAGGTTTACCAGGCGCTGGCGGCGGCGCTGAAGATGCGCCCCGACCGTCGGGTGATCCTGTCCGACACTGGCAATTTTCCCTCCGATCTCTATATGGCGCAGGGGCTGATCTCCACCATCGGCAAGGACTACGAGCTGCGCACCGTTGCCCCCGAGGATGTCGCCGAGGCGATCACCGAGGATGTGGCCGTGGTGATGCTCACCGAGGTCGACTACCGCACCGGGCGCCGCCACGACATGACCGAGTTGACCGCACGCGCCCATCAGGCCGGGGCGGTTATGATCTGGGATCTGGCCCATAGTGCCGGTGCGCTGCCAGTGGACCTGACCGGCTGTAACGCGGAATTTGCGGTGGGCTGCACCTATAAATACTTCAACGGCGGTCCCGGTGCGCCGGCCTTTATCTATGCGCGTCCCGATATCCTGCTGGAGGTGGAACCGGCGTTGTCGGGCTGGCTCGGTCATGACGCGCCCTTCGCGATGGAGCCCGGCTACCGTCCCGCCATGACCACCGAACGGCTGCGCGTGGGCACCCCGCCGATCGTGCAGCTGTCGATCCTCGACGCGGCGCTTGACGTCTGGGATGGTGTATCGATGGACGAAATCCGCGGGGCCTCCGTCGCGCTCTGCGAGAGTTTCATCACCGAGGTCGAGGCGCGTTGCCCGCAGCTGACGCTGGCCTCACCGCGCGATGCAGTGGTGCGTGGTTCGCAGGTGTCCTTCGCCTTTGAAGAGGGGTATCCCGTCATGCAGGCTCTGATCGAGCGCGGCGTGATCGGTGATTTCCGCGCGCCCAACATCCTGCGCTTTGGCTTCACGCCGCTCTATATTGATCAGGATGACGTAATCGCCGCCGCAAAGGTACTTGAGGACGTCATGACCAGTGAAAGCTGGAAGGATCCGAAATATCAGGTACGCTCTCGCGTGACCTGATCCCGCGTCAGATTACGGCCGGACAGGACCGCCCTCTGCGCATGCAGGGGGCGGTTTTCATTTCTGCGCGGTCGCGGCCCATGAAAACGCGGACACAAGCACTGCCGGCTGCCCCCACGTGTCTGTCGCGCAAGGGCCGGGATCGTATCGTACCTGTTTGACAAGAGCTTTGAAAAAGTGACATCATGACGTCACATTGAAGGTTCGCTAATATGCCCAAAGATACAGCCGATATCAGCAAATCCGCGCGCAAGAACACCTCGCTGCGTCTGGATGGCAAAACGCTGAAAGCCCTGAAATTGCGGGCCATCGAAGAAGATACCAGCATTCAGCGCCTCATCGAGCGGCTCATTGATGACTACCTGAAGACAACAAAGAAAAAAGGCAAATGACAGCAGAAGTGTCCCATAGTTTCCTGCTCGACGGCGCTGTCGAGTGGTCCGAAATAGCAACTGCGCTGGGCGATCTGCGGCTGGAATTCGACACGGAGGACATGTCACTGTCCTTCCGCATGCTGGATTGTCACGATCAACTGCTGCGAAAGTCCGGCCGCGTTTTGCTGGAGTTCGACGATAGTCTCACGATGTTGGCTGCCGGAACGCCACCACAGCGTCAGGCCACCGCCGAGGCCGCAAGGTTCCCCGCCGATCTGCCCGAGGGGCCGGTCAAGCGCCTGACAGAGAAGACATTCCCACTGCGCTGCTTCCTGGCGATGGCCAGCGGCACGCTCCACCGAAACAGCCTGCGGGTGGTGGATGACGAGGCCAAGACCCATCTGCGCGGCGAGATCCTGACCGTCGGCAGTGACGCGGGCCACGTCACGCTGGTGACCTTGTCGCCCCTGCGCGGCTATACCCGTGCGCCGGACCGGCTGGGTGCTGCGCTTTTGGCTCATGGCGCCGGGCCGCTGGAGGCCGAACACATCTTCACCACACTGGCGCCGAATGTGCCGCGCTATGTGGCTAAGCCCAAGATGAGGTTCAGCGGCCATGAGACCGCCTTTGACGTGGCGGTGGAGACGATCCGCAATTACATCGCCGTGGCCCGCGCCAATGAAGCAGGCGTGATCGGCGACCACGACACCGAGTTTCTGCATGACTATCGGGTGGCCCTGCGCAAGGTGCGTTCGGTGCTGAGCCTGTTCAAAGGCGTCTTTGGCTCTGTGCAGACGGCAGAGCTGAAGGCGGCATTTTCCGACCTGATGGCGCCGACGGGGCGGGTGCGCGACCTCGATGTCTATCTGATGGACCGCGCCGGCTATGATGCGCTGGTGCCCGAGCAACTGCGCCCGGGCCTGTCGGTGATGTTCGACGCCTTTGCCGCGGAACGGGACGGGGCGCAGGCGAAGCTCGTCAAACACCTGAAAAGCAAGGGCTATCAGAAAAAGATCTCGGCACTGGAAGAACAGTTCGCCCATCCCGATGGTTTTGTGCGTGGTGAGGCGGGCGGCCTCAGCGCGGAGGTTTACGCCCGCAAGTTGGTGTGGAAGAGCTATCGCAAGATCTGCAAGATCGCTGCCCATATTGGTGACGACACCGTGGATGAGGACGTTCACGAATTGCGCATCGCCTGCAAGAAATTCCGCTACCTGCTGGAGTTCTTCGCGCCGCTGTTCCCGGGCAAGAGTGCCAAGCGCCTGATCAAGCGGATGAAGGCGCTGCAGGATACCCTCGGGGTCTTCAATGATTGTTCTGTGCAGAAGGACTCTCTGGCCACATTCATGTCCACGCACCCTGCCGTCACCGGTGCCAGGGGGCTGGAGGCGGCGCAAAGCATCGGCGCGCTGATCGCCATCCTCGACCAGCGCCAGCGCGCAGAGCGGGCGCGGGTGATGACGTATTTCGACCAGTTCAACAGCGCCGAGACCCGCGCCGAGATCAAGACGCTGTGTCAGCGTAAGGGAGCCGCCGCATGAAGATTATCGCCTGCTACAGCAACAAGGGCGGCGTCGGCAAAACCGCCGCGGCCGTCAATCTTGCCTATGCCTATGCGCAGTCCGGCGCACGCACCCTGCTGTGCGATCTCGACCCGCAGGGCGCGTCGAGCTTTTATTTTCGGGTGAAGCCGTCGAAAAAGCTGAAGGACACGCAGTTCTTTGAGGATGTGGACCGCTTCACCCGTGCGATCCGAGGCAGCGATTACGAGAACCTCGATATCCTGCCCGCCAACCTGACCTTCCGCGACTTTGACGTGTTTCTGTCGCGGATGAAGAACAGCCGCTCGCGCCTGAAAAAGGCGCTGAAAGCGGTGGATGGCGATTATGACGTGATCATTCTGGATTGCCCACCCAACATCTCCTCGCTGTCGGAGGCGGTGTTCAAGGCCGCCGACAGGGTGGTGGTGCCGGTGATCCCGACCACCCTCTCCGAACGCAGCTTCGAACAGCTGTTTGCGTTTTTCAAGGAGAGCGGGCTGAAGACCGCAAAGCTGCTGACCTTCTTCTCCATGGTGCAGGGGCGCAAGACCCTGCATGGCGAGACGATGGCGCGGCTGCGTGACAGCTATGGCAAGCTGTTCCTGTCCACGGAGCTGCCGTTTTCCACCGATGTGGAGAAGATGGGCGTGTATCGTGAGCCGGCGCTGTGCTTTGCAAGGACGCGCCCGGCGGGCAGGGCCTATCTGGCGCTGTTCGACGAGGTGAACGCCCATGTGTCGGGGGGGAAGACAGCTATGAGAACAAAGGGATCGCCATGAAAGAGATCGAACGGAAGTACCTGGTTGCGGAGCGCCCCGATCTGACCGCAGCCACGGCGACACCGGTCAAGCAAGGCTATCTGACAGCGTTGGAGGACAGCACCGAACTGCGCCTGCGCCAGAAGGGGGAACGGTTCTTCCTCACCCAGAAGGGCGGCGCGGGCCGGGTGCGCGAAGAGCGCGAGGCGGAGATCACCCGGACGGTCTATGAGACCTTCTGGCCCGGCACCGAAGGGCGGCGGCTGGAAAAGACCCGCTGGACCGGCGTGCTGGCGGATGGCTGGGGGTATGAGTTCGACATTTTCGAGGGCACACTGGCACCATTGCAGATGGTTGAGGTGGAGTTCGCCGATGAGGCTGCGGCGGAGGCCTTCGTGCCGCCCGAATGGTTCGGGCGCGAGGTGACAGAGGACAAGCGGTTCGGCAACAAGTCCCTCGCGGTGCATGGCCTGCCGGAGGGCGCTGTCTGAGCCACGCCTGAGCCCGTGGTGTCGCGCCGAAATCAGACCGTTGGAGGTCGGGCAGGGGGAGCTCCCGCCCCCGCGCAGTCCCTTGCTGACGCAAGACCCCGCTTGGGGTTGGGCCGGGCAGCCTGTCCTACGGACAGGCTGCGGCGCCGGACCGTCAGGTCCGGCGCCATGCCCAACGGGAGCGGTTGTGCCTCTGGCACGGCCAGCGACGGGCGGGAGGCCCCCGCTGATGAGGACACGCGTCGCGGCCAGGCCGAGCGGTCAGGTCAGGTCAGGTCAGGTGATTAGGTCAGACGCTGTAACAGGTAGATATCCATGATCCAGCCGTGATCGGCGCGGGCGCTGGCGCGTGTGGCGAGGATCTCCGCCTGCACCTCGGACAGGCGCCCGGCAATATTGATCTCATTCTCCATGCCCGCATAGGCAGACCAATGGATCATCACCTCTTCGGGCACTTCAAGGCTCTGGAATGAGCAATCCCCGTCCAGCATGATCACCAGCGTGTCGCAGCCCTCGGGCCAGCCGTGATCGCGCAGGCGTCGCCCGGTGGTGATCTGCACCGGCGCGCCAATGCCGTTCAGCGGCACGCCGTGGGCGGCCGTCAGTGCCTGGATCGAGGTGATGCCCGGTATCACCTGCATTTGCATCCCCACCCGCGCGCGCAGACGCTCGGCAATTCGCATGGTGCTGTCATAGAGCGACGGATCCCCCCAGACCAGAAACCCCACGCGTCCCCCCTTCGGCAGATGCGCCGCCATGGTCGCCTGCCAGACCTCGGCAATCGCGTCATGCCAGTCATCCACTCGCTGACGATAGTCGGCAGTGGCTGGATCTCGCACCGGCAGGTCGAATTCGACGATCTTCGGCGGCTGCGCGACCCCCGCCAGCACCTCGGCGCAGATCGCCTGGCGCAGCCCGGCAAGGTCATCCTTGCCTGCACCCTTGTTGGGGATCAGGATCAGATCCTGCGCGCCGAGCGCTTCCACCGCCTGCAACGTCAGATGCTTGGGGTTGCCGGTGCCGATACCGATCAGGCTGAGGTGGAGCATGGGGCGCAATCTCTCAAGAATAAATGGGCGGTCAGATCTGCCCCGGTCTTGGTGCCGTGTCCGGGGCAGGTCAAGGGCATGGTCTCAGGAGCGCACCATCAGCGCGTGTCCACGGTCACCGCAGCCTCGACCGGGTTGCCGTCAACCGCGATAACCCCGTGGCTGTTGGAGTTCAACGAGACCTTCACTTCCACCTCACCCTCGGGCAGCGTGCCGATATGCATCCAGCGGCCATAGAGCCGCCCGATCTTTTCGCCGTTGACATAGACATGGGCGTGGCCTTCGCCCTCCAAATCAGCGCCGGAGGCGTTTTCGGGCGCAAAGCGGAAATTCTGCGGCATCGCGTGCAGGTTCCAGCCCGACATCGGATCGGGGGTCAGTGCAATCTCCAGCGCCGGGGCCTCCGGGCCAGCGGCCATATTGACCATGGCGGAGTGATCATGTGCGGCCATCTCGGCTTGACTGCCGCCGCCATGATGGGCGGGGTCGCCGTGGTCGTGGCCATCAAAGGTCACGCCATTTCCGGCGGCGGTGACCAAGCCGATGCCGCCGCCAAAGACAAGACCGATGGCAAACAGGGCGAGCGAACGGGACATGGGGTCTTCCTTCAATATGGAAATCCCCGCCGGGCGCGATGTGCGCGGCGGGGATCATCAGGCGTTCTGGGTCACGCTGCAGCTGCGTCGCGGGCGGACTCGGTCTGCCAGAAATAGGCGGCAAAGGCGCCCAGCAGCACCCAGGCGGCCATGCCGATGCCAAAGGCCCGCGCGGCAAACAGCGCTCCGATCTCGGTCGGCACCGGGCCGGTGAACGTATCGGGTTCCGGCGCGCCGATCACATGCGGGGCGATCAGCAGCAGCGCCGCCACCACGTAGGACACCAGCTTGCCGCCAAAGGCGATCAGCCACATGGCAACGCCGGCGGTCGCAACGGTGGCCACCCACCAGATCTGACGCGCGCCGACATCGGCGGCGGCGACGCCGGGCACTTCGGGGGCCAGGGTGAAGCCGGGCGCGAAGTGAAAGGCGACAAATCCCGCAATCCCCCAGATGATGCCGTGGCGTGCGGTGACCACATGGCCCTGACGCTCCGCCTGCGACATCAGCGCCACCAGAACGAGCGCGTAGCCGGTGTAGGTCAGCATGGTGAAGAGGACGCTCAGCAGGTTGCGCATCGGCTCATCGAACAGGCCCGGCAGCTCGGGATGGGCACTGACGGGATCACCGCCGAAATGCACCAGCGCGCCGGTTTCATAAAGTTCGGCATGCAACAGCACCGGCTGCACGAAGAAAAGCTGCAGCAGGGCGACGATCAGCCCCGCTGCAGCGCCAGCGAACAACGCGCTGGTCAGAATACGTGCGAGCATGGTCTTAGTGGCAGGGAAAGCCGGTGGCGTGGCGCACGTCATGCGCCGCATCATGCAGGGTCGAGGCCTGCACATGGCCGGTCACGGTGATGATGCCGAGACCCAGAACCACGGCAAAAAGCGCCGGGATGATGCTGGAGACGGATGTGGTCGAGGTAAGCGTCTTGGTCGTCATGTGTGTGTCCTCCGTGCCGTCACACCCGACGGCAGACATAAAGTTCTCGTTCCATACGGCCGGTCTCCTGACTCGCGGGTCACGGCGATCATCCTCCTTCCCGGCACGCAGGCCAGTGGGTTCAGAATGTCGCTCGCCGCTCACAGTCGCGGGGGCGGTTGGGGCTTCGGCGCCGCGATTGGGTCCGCCGTTCCTCATTCCCGTTTCAGTCCCGATGCTTTGCATCATCAGACACCGTATGCATCTGTTGTGCCTTGCGCGCTTTGCTCCGGTCAAGCGTGAATACGCCACCGGAGGCGCTGTTCGCGGCAGTTCCGTGATCTTCAGGGGGCTTGCGGAGGGCGGATAGCCTCTGGCGATGCGGTCAGGGCAGCTCTGCGGGGATGCGGGCAATGGCCTTGAACCGCAGCTCACCCAGCGGCCTTGCATCCGGCAGCGTGCCATCGGCGCTGCTGGCATAGAGGCGCAGGAACGTCAGGATATCGGGCAGATCCGCTGATGTGATCTCGCCAAACAGATAGGCGGTCTTGCCGCTCTGGCGGATCGCCAGGGTCTGTGGGCGGTCGCAGCCCGACATGCAGTCGACCTGCTGCAGCGTCGCGCTCAGCCCCGCCGCCGCCAGCGCCGCGGAGATCTGTCGTGGCAGGTCCGGGTCGGCAGTGCTGCAGCTGCGGCAGAGCGTGAGCGTCGGCTGCGTCATGCGGGCGCGTCTTCATCCGCCAGCGGACCGTAAAGGATCAGCACCGGCGCGGCGCTGTCGATGCGCTCCAGCAGCTCAGGCAGCGCCTGCACCGTGGTGCGGTGCAGCTCCTGCGCCGGGGTGGAGACGCCGAGGGCCACCAGCGCCGGCGTGTCCTGCGGCAGGCCTTCGTCCAACAGCAGCGCCAGCATCGACGCAAAGGTGCGTTTGCCCATATAGACCACCGTGGTGGCCTCCGGATCGGCAAGGGCGGCGAGGTTCATGTGATCCGGCAACCCGCCGGTCACGTCATGGCCGGTGATGAACTGCAGCCGCCGCGCAGTCAGCCGCCGCGTCAGCGGAATGCCCGCCGCCGCTGCTGCGGCCGAGGCGGCGGTGACGCCGGGAATGATCTCGTATTTGATGCCAGCGGCGCGCAGGGCGGTCAGCTCTTCCTCCAAGCGGCCAAAAACACCGCTGTCGCCGGATTTCAGCCGCACGACCTGGGCGCCGGATTGCGCGTATTCCACCAGCAGTTTGCTGACGTGGTCCTGTTTCGGCGAGGGGCGCCCGGCGCGTTTTCCGACCCCCACCAGATCCGCATCCGCATGGGCATGGTCCAGGATTGGCCCCGAGGACAGATCGTCGAACAGCACCGCATCCGCCGCCTCCAGCCGTTTTACGGCCTTCACCGTCAACAGCTCCGGATCGCCGGGACCGGAGGAAACAAAGCTGACAAAGCCACTCATGCGTGCTCTCCCTCATGCTCTGCGGTGATCAGATGGAAGAAGGTGCCGGTGACGTTGCCCTTAATCGAGCCGGTCTCCGGCACCGGGTTGCCATCCGCATCCATGACCCGCGCCAGTGGTGCGTCGGGCTCATCCAGAATGGTGGAGTAATGGAACTCATGCCCGCGCAGGAAGTCGCCGGTGTCAAAGCCCGGCATGCCCGCCTGCAGCTCCGCGCGGCGATAGCCGAGGTGGAACTTGCGCTTCTCATAGGACGTGACCAGCCCCAAGAGCCCGGCCATCTGGTGCCGGGTGCCCGCCTTGTCGATCAGCGCGGTGCCAAGCGCCATGTAGCCGCCGCATTCGCCATGCACCGGCTTCGTCTGCGCATGTTTCTGCAGGCCTGCGCGCCATGTCTCCGCCGCTGCCAGCGCCGCGCCGTGCAATTCTGGATAGCCACCGGGCAGCCAGACCAGATCGGCGTCCGGGGCGGGGGGCTCGTTGTTCAGGGGGGAAAACGGCAGGATTTCGGCCCCGGCGGCGCGCCAGCCCTCCAGCAGGTGCGGATAGGTGAAGGAAAACGCTGCATCCCGCGCCAGTGCGATCCGCTGTGCTGGCGGTTTTGGCAGGGCGCGCGGGGCAGGGGCCGCAGCTGTGCTGGCCACCGCGCGGATCGCGTCAAGGTCGACGTTGTCGCGCAGGAAGGCCGCGTAGCCCGCAATCGCCGCCTCAAGATCGGGATGCTCCACCGCCTGAATGAGGCCAAGGTGGCGTTCGGGCAGCGTAAGATCGCCGCGCCGGGGCAGGGCGCCCAGCACCTTGACGCCCGCACGCTCCATCCCCAGCCGGGTCAGCCGCTCATGCCGGGGGCTGGCGACCCGGTTCAGGATCACGCCCGCAAAGGGCAGATCGGGGTTGTACATCCTGAAGCCAAGCGCGGTGGCGGCGGCGGATTGTGCCTGCCCGCCCACGTCGATCACCAGCACCACCGGCCAGCCCATCCTGAGCGCGGTCTCTGCCGAGGAACCAAAACCCGATTGCCCGCGGGTGGCAACGCCGTCGAACAGCCCCATGGACCCTTCGCCGATGCAGATATCCGCGCCAGTGGCCTGGGTGGTGACGGCATCGAGCAGCCCGCTGTCCATCGCCCAGGTATCAAGGTTGAAGGACGCGCGCCCGGCAGCGGCGAGGTGAAAGGCCGGGTCGATATAGTCCGGTCCGCTCTTGAACGGCTGCACCGTGAGGCCGTCCTCGGCCAATGCGCGCAACAGGCCCAGCATCACCGTGGTCTTGCCGGTGCCGGACGAGGGGGCAGAGATCATCAGGCCCTTGGGGAAATTGGTCATCGGGCTACCTCGTTTGCAGAGAACTCTTGTCCGGTCCACGGACCAGACAGCGCCCGACCCTCCTCCCGGGAGGGCGCTTGCGCACCCACCCAGGCTCGGGCGCTGTCCTCGGTGTGATAGATCAAGCGATCACTCATCCGCTTCGCTCCACTCGGACCACGGGCTGTCGGCACTCTGCGGGCGGTAGCGGCGGTCATAGTCCGCACCATAAAGGCAGCTTTCGGCAAAATCCTCGGCGCCCAGGGCAGGCCCCACCAGGATCAGTGCGGTGCGCCCGCGCGCACCTTCGGTGGCCTCAATGACTGAACCCAGCGTCGCCTTGATGATCTTCTGATCCGGCCAGGTCGCCCGCCAGACGATCGCCACCGGACAGTCGGATCCATAGGCAGGCGACAGACGTGCCACCACGTCATCCAGCACATGAACCGACAGGTGAATGGCCAATGTGGCACCGGTGGCGGCAAAATTCTCCAGTGTTTCACCCTCGGGCATGGCAGAGGCCCGCCCGGATGTGCGCGTCAGTACCAGAGATTGCGCCACGCCGGGCAGGGTCAGCTCGGTGCCCAGAGCGGCGGCTGCGGCGGCAAAGGCGGGCACGCCGGGGGTGATGTCATGCGGGATGCCCAGATCGCGCAGGCGGCGCAGCTGCTCGCCCATCGCCGACCAGACCGACAGATCCCCGGAATGCAGCCGCGCCACGTCTTGACCGGCCGCATGGGCGCTGGAGATTTCCGCCATGATCTCGTCCAGCGACAGCGGTGCGGTGTTGATGATCTTTGCGCCGTCTGGGCAATGTTGCAGCAGCGCCTCGGGCACCAATGAGCCAGCATATAGGCACACCGGGCAGGCGGCGATCAGGTCGCGTCCGCGCAGGGTGATCAGGTCCGCCGCGCCGGGGCCGGCGCCAATGAAGTGTACGGTCATCGCTCAGTCATCTCCGCAAGGGCCACGGTGGCAAGCCCGTCCGTGGTCACATATCTCGTCTGGATCAGCCGTGCGCCTGGGCCTGCCGCGACAAGCGCTGCGGCCTCGGCCACCGATCCGGTGTGGAACCGCGCGGCGATGCGCGGTGAATGGGTTGGGGTCTCAATACCCGAAATCTGAGCCTCGTCGAGGGGGATCACCGGCAGCTCCTGTGCCGTTGCAAAGTCCCGGAACAGCGCGGTATCCGCCTTGGCGCGCAGGGTGGCGAGCCGGTCGGGGCGCCGGGACAGGGCGGCGAGCGCCTCGACAAGGCTCGCCGTGGTGGCCCGATCCGCAAAGCCAAATCCGGCGACGATCATCGGGTGACGCTCCATTGGATCACCGGACGCGCCCGCTCCCAGCCGCGCATGCTCCCAAGCGGGGCCGCTTCGGCGATCTCGGCCTTCAGCAGATGCCCGCCCCACTGCGCCTGCGCCTGCATCAGCAGGCTCTCGGTTTCCAGCGTGACGCCATTGGCGACGATGCGGGTGCCCTGCGGTAGGATTTGCCACAGGTGGTCCAGCAGCGCCTGCGTGCCGCCGCCACCGATGAACACGCAGTCGGGCAGCGGTTGGCCCTGCAGCACCTCCGGCGCGCGGCCCTCGATGGCGGTCAGGCGATGCGCGAGGCCGAAACCGTCGGCGTTGCGGCGGATGTTGACCAATCGGTCGGCGCGCGCCTCGAATGTGGTTGCGGATGCGCCGCGCGCGGCAAGGCACCATTCGACCGAGACCGACCCCGACCCGCCGCCAATGTCCCACAGATGCTCATCCGCGCGCGGCGCGAGGGCAGAAAGAGTGAGTGCGCGAATGGGCCGCTTGGTGATCTGACCGTCGCTGGCAAAGAGATCGTCCGGCAGCCCTGCGGCTTGTGGCAAGCCCTGGCCCACAGCCTCGATGGCGGCCACAACCGGCGCGTCCACATCCCCGAGGTCAAAGGCCCCGGCGGTGGTCTCGCGGCGGCGCTCCTTGGGCCCGCCAAGGCGTTCCAGCACAGTCAGGCGACTGTCGGCAAAGCCGATGTCGCAGAGGTACCCTGCCAGCTCTGCCGCCGCCGCGCCGTCGCGCAGGGTGCAGAGGATGCGGGCGCCACGCGCAAGGATTGGTCGCAGGCGCGCAAAGGGCGCGGCGTGCAGGCCGAGGCAGAGCGTGTCTTCCAGCCGCCAGCCCAGCGCGTTTGCGGCCAGCGCGAAACAGGAGGGCACGGGATGGGAGGTCCATTCCTCGCGGCTCAGATCCCGCAGGAGGCTGCCACCGGCGCCATGCCAGAACGGATCACCGGAGGCCAGGACCACCGTGGCGCGCCCACGCGATGCCAGCACCGGCGCGGTGGAGAAGGGCACGGGCCAGCATTGACCACGCGCGCCTGCGTCGACCAGGTCCAGATGGCGGGGACCACCGATGATGATTTCTGCCGCCGCAAGTGCAGAGCGGCTTGCATCCGTCAGCCCATCAAGGCCATTTTCACCCAGCCCGATCAGGGTCAGCCACGGGCGCGCCGCGCCTTTTGTCAAAGGATCAGACATGACCAAACTCCTGCTTCTGGGCGGCACCACCGAGGCCTCGCAACTGGCGGCACATTTGGCGCAAGCCTGGACGGGAGCCGGGCGTCAGGCGGTGTTCTCCTACGCAGGCCGCACCGCGCGCCCGGCGTCGCAGCCGTTGCCCTGCCGGGTGGGCGGGTTTGGTGGCGTGGCCGGGCTGGCGGAGTATCTGCGCGCCGAAGCCATCACCCATGTGGTGGATGCAACACATCCCTTCGCCGCGCAGATGAGCACCAACGCGGTGCAGGCCTGCGCCGAGGTTGGGGTGGATCTGGTGGCGTTCGAGCGCCCGGCCTGGGTGGCACAGGCCGGCGACAGTTGGTGCCATGTGCCCGATATGGAGGGCGCGGTGGCGGCGCTGCCGCAGACGGGCGCGCGGGTGTTCCTTGCCATCGGCAAGCAGCATGTGGCGGAGTTCGCGGCCAAACCACAGAACCACTACCTGCTGCGGCTGGTCGACCGGCCTGACGCACCGCTGGCCCTGCCCGATGCCACCGTGCTTGTGGCCCGTGGGCCGTTCGAGGCCGCAGGCGATAAAACGCTGATGCAAACCCACGCCATCACCCATGTGGTTGCCAAGAACGCCGGTGGTACCGGGGCGGAGGCGAAGCTGATCGCCGCCCGCGCGCTTGGCCTGCCGGTGGTCATGATCGACCGGCCCGAGATCCCGGCACGGCAGGTGTTGGGATCGGTGGCAGAGGTGAGGCGCTGGCTGGACCACGGGGCTTAGGTGTCCTTGCTGTCGGACTGATGGCCCGTTTGATGGTCAGGTTGGTGACCGGGCGCAAACCGTGGCGTGTAGACATAAGGCCCGACCCGCCGGGTCTCGCGATTGCTGACGATCACCACGGTGCGCATATCGGCCATTTCAGGCGTGGCCTCGCGCAGCGGCACGGTCAGCAGCTCCTGTCCGGGTTTGGTCACGTCGCGGGCAAAGGTGATGAGGGTCTCCTCGCCGCAGGCCGCGCGCAGAACCTCCAGCGCGCGCGCAAACTGATGTGGGCGCGATTTTGAGCGCGGGTTGTAGAAGGCCATCGCCAGACCGGCCTCGCCCACCAGCTGCAGGCGGCGTTCGATCAGCGCCCAGGGCTTGAGATTGTCGCTGAGGTTGATGGCGGCAAAGTCATGCCCCAGCGGCGCACCGATTGCGGCAGCTGCGGCGAGCATGGCGGTGATGCCGGGCAGTACGCGGATTTCCAGCGCGCGCCAGGCCTCGGGACCGGCCTCCAGCGCCTCGAACACCGCCGAGGCCATGGCGAAGACTCCCGGATCGCCGGAGGAGACCACCACCACGCGGCGACCCGCAGCGGCCATCTCCAAGGCATGGCTGGCGCGGTCCACCTCGACGCGATTGTCGCTGGCATGCAGGGTCAGACCGTCGCGCGGCGTGATGCGCTGCACGTAGGGGATATAGCCCACAACATCGGTGGCCTCGGCCAGCGCGTCATGCACCTCGGGGATCACCATGCTCTCGGACCCGGGACCGAGGCCCGCGATCACCACCCAGCCTTTTTGAATGTCCGTCATGGCCGCCGTCCTTGCCCGTGCAGCAGCACGATGGAGAAATAGGGCACCTCGCCGGTCACATCCGTCAGCTTTTGCACGGTCTGGTTCGGCATGGTGCCGCGCTCGACCAACCAGGCGTCCTCGAGCCGCCCGGCGGCCTCCAGCGCGCGGCGCAGCTTGGGCAGGTTGCGGCCGATCTTCATCACCACCAGCGCATCCGTTTCGGTGATGCGGCGGGTCAGCTCGTCCTCGGACAGGGTTGCCATCGCCACGGTCAGCACGTCATCGCCCCAAGTGATTGGCTGGCCGGTGGCGGTCCAGCAGCCCGACATGCCGGTGATGCCGGGAATGATCTCCACCTGCGCCCGGCCCTCAAGCCGGGTGTGCAGATGCATGAAGGAGCCATAGAGGAAGGGATCGCCCTCGCAGAGCACCACCACGGTGTCCGTCGCCGCGATCTCGGCCAGCATGTCGGCCCAATGGTCGTAGAAGGCGGCGAGCTGGCGGTTGTACTCGGGGTCGGAAAAATGGATTTCCGTGGTGACGGGATATTCCATCGGATATTCGGTGACGCCCTCGGGCAGGATGCCCTCGACGATGGCGCGGGCCTGTCCGGCGCGCCCGGCCTTGCGGAAATAGGCCACGTGGGAGGCGGCTTGCAGCGCGCGCCAGCTCTTGACGCTCATCAGTTCGGGGTCGCCGGGGCCGAGGCCTGCGCAGATGACTTTGCCTGTTGCGGGGGTGTTCATGGTCATTCCTTGCCCGTCATTCTTTCCAGGAGGCCAGCGCGTTCACCGCCGCGACGGTGATCGCAGAGCCACCCAGACGCCCCTGTACGATCATCGACGGCACCGGCAGATCCTGCATCAGGGCCTCTTTTGATTCCCGCGCGCCGACAAAGCCCACCGGGCAGCCGATGATGGCGGCAGGGCGCGGGCAGTCCGGGTCCTTCAGCATGTTGAGCAGGTGAAACAGTGCGGTCGGGGCGTTGCCGATGGCGACCACGGCGCCGTCGAGTTTCGGGCGCCAGAGTTCGAGGGCGGCGGCGGAGCGGGTGTTGGCCATCTCGCGGGCCATCTCCGGCACCTTCGGGTCGCGCAGGGTGCAGATTACCTCGTTGTTCGCAGGCAGTCGCGGGCGGGTGATACCTTCGGAGACCATATAGGCATCACAGAGGATCGGTGCGCCCTTGGCAAGTGCCGCGCGGGCGGCCTCGGCCATGCCTTTGGAAAAGCTGATATGCTCTTCCAGCCCGACCATGCCGGCGGCGTGGATCATGCGCACGGCGACCACTTCCTCGTCCTTGGTGAACCGGTCGAGACTGGCCTCGGCGCGTATGGTGGCAAAGCTCTCGGCATAGATCTTGGCGCCATCGGTTTCATAGGTGTGCAGCATGTCAGGGGTCTTTCGTCAGAACGTCTGGCGCGGCGCGCAGGGCGCGGGCGGTCAGGCAGGTCAGGGCGGGACGGGCCTCGGCGCGCCCGTTGCGAATGAGGTCGAACGTGTCGGGGCCGGTGGCCGTCAGGGTTACATCGGCGGGTTTGGGATGGGCACAGCCCTTGGCGCAGCCGGAGACATGCAGGCGGGTGCCCGCCGGCAGATGTGGCGCCAGATTGCGGGCCAGATCGCGGGTGGCCGCACGCGCCTGCAGGCAGCCGGGTGCACCGGTGCAGGCGGTCACTTGCAGGCGCGGATCGGTTGCGTCCAGGATCAGCCCGGGCAGGGAGGCGATGTCGTGTGCATCTTCGACCAGCAGCATGCGCCATGGGGTCAGACGCATTCGCCCAAACTCGGCGAGGGTGGCAAATGTATCAGCCGGGATCTGGCCGAATTCCAGCGCGACCAGCTGGCCGCAGGCGGCGAGCCCGGGCGTTGCGGTATAGGCGCCCCTTGCGACATCCGCGCCATGCGATGCCGGTGGGCCGCGGCGCGCAATCAGCCGGTGCATCCGGCCCCGCCCCTCGGGCGCGCCGCCTTGCTCCAGGAACCAGCGGGCGAGCGCAAGGGCCGCGTCGGCCGCGCTGTCCTCGGTCACCGGCAGGGCCACATCCGCGCCGTCTGCGCGCAGGCTCAGGTCGGCGCCCGCGCCTTCGATGCGAATGTCGGCGGCGATGTCCTGCATCACCGGGGTGTCACCAGCGTCCACCGCAAAGCCGAACTTGCCGGGCAGGCGGAGGTCCGAGGCTGCCGCGAGCGCGTCGCTCAACGCCTGCGCGATGCGATGACTGCGGTCGCCGTCGCGCCAGAACGGCGTCAGCAGAATGTTGCGGCGCGCCTCAAGCGCGGCATCGCGGTCTACCAGACCGAGTTGTTGCAGCGCGGCGATCAGCTCTGCGTGGGCTTCGGGGCGGACACCACGCATCTGCAGGTTGGCGCGGGCGGAGACATCCAGCACCCCATTGCCGAAACGCTCGGAGAGTGCTGCCACAGCTCTGGCCTGCGCCGGTGACAGCCGACCGAGCGGCGCGCGGATGCGCACCACCAGACCGTCGCCGGACATCATCGGACGCAGGGCGCCGGGGCACCAGCCGTAGACCTTTGGCGTGGCGGGCGTGCTCATGCGGCCCCCTCCAGCGTGGCGAGGATGGAGTTGCGGCGAGTGACCCACAGACCCGCCTCGCGCAGCGCCTGAAACCGGTCCCGCATCGCCTGTAGCGCCGCCGGATTCTCGCATTCCAGAAACCCCACCAGATCCTCGCGGCCCAGCGTGGCCTCGAAATAGAGGTCGAACAGATGTGCGGGCACCACTTGGGCCAGATGCGCAAAGGCGGCCATGTGGTCCAGCGTCGCCGCAATCTCGGCGCCGCCGCGAAAGCCGTGGTTCATCATTGAGGTGGCCCAATGCGGATCAGAGGCGCGGGCGCGGGTGACGCGGGCGATTTCCTCTTGCAGGCTGCGGGCCTGCGGGGTGTCGAGGCGCGTGGCGTCCATGTGGTAGAGCGACGGCGCCTCATGGCCCAGGCGGGTCATCGCGGCGGCAAATCCGGCCTCATGGGCGGCATAATCCGAGGCCACCAGCACGTCTGTCTCCGCCAGATCCTGCAGGTGCACAAAGCTGTCGGCGCTTTGCAGGCGGTCCTCCAGCGCGGCGCGGGCCTCGTGGATCTCGCCCTTGGCGTCGATGGCATGCGAGGAGGCCTTGAGCCAGGCCTCACCCGCCGCCGCGCGGGCCTCGTCTGAGTAGTCATCCAGATGCGCGGACATGTTGAGGCCGTACTGGCCTGGCTTGGGACCAAAGACGCGCGGGATGGCGGTCAGATAGGGGTTGTCGCCGGGGTCTTCCTCACGCGCGGAGAGCGCAGCGGCGGCGGCTTCGAACATCTGGGCCAGACCGGGAAAGACGTCGCGAAACAGGCCAGAGACCCGAAGGGTGACATCAATACGGGGACGGCCCAGCAACGCCAGCGGAATGACCTCGAAGCCGGAGACCCGCTCGGAACCCTCGTCCCAAAGCGGCGCCAGCCCGGCAAGATGCAGCGCCATGGCGAACTCCTCGCCCGCCGTGCGCATGGTGGCCGAACCCCAGAGATCCACCACCAGCCCGCGTGGCCAGTCGCCATGGTCCTGCAGGTGGCGGCGCAGCAGCTCTTCCGCCAGTTTGACCCCTTGCGCCTGCGCCGCCCGCGACGGCACCGCGCGGGGGTCCGTGGTAAAGAGGTTGCGCCCCGTGGGCATCACGTCCGACCGGCCCCGATAGGGGGAGCCGGACGGGCCTGGGGCGATCATTCGCCCGGCCAGAGCCTCCAGCAGCCCGCGCATCTCGGCCGCGCCATGATCGCCGCTGCCAAAGATATGCAGCCCCTCGCCGTATTGGCTTTCCTTGATGTCGCAGACAAAGCGGTCGATGCGGGTGATCGCCTCCGCTGCCGAGGCCTCGGCGGGGATGTTCAGGTCCTCTTCGACGCCGCTGCCCTGCGCCTCTGCCCGGATGTCGGCGATCAGCCGGTCGCGGCGGGACGGATCCAGACCATCGGCGGTGGAGTATTCATCCAGCAGGCTTTCGAGCCGCCCCATGCCCTCGGGCAGGGTGGTCTGGGCCAGCGGTGGTGGCATGTGACCAACCGTAATCGCAGCAATGCGGCGCTTGGCCTGGGCGGCCTCGCCGGGGTCGTTGACGATGAAGGGATAGATCACCGGCATCGATGCGCAAAGCGCTTCGGGCCAGCAAGCCGCCGACAGCGCCACCGCCTTGCCCGGCAGCCATTCCAGCGTGCCATGGGCGCCCACATGCACCAGCGCGTCGGCCTGGGTTTGGAGCCAGAGGTAGAAGGCGACATAGCCATGCCGGGGCGTGCGGTCGAGGTCGTGGTAGTCGTCCTCGCGCAGGTGGACATCGCCGCGCTCGGGCTGCAGGGCGATCAGCGCCTTGTCCGCGCGCAGGGCGCGGAACTGCACCATGCCGTCGCGGATGGCCGGATCGTCCTCCGGTGCCCCCCATGCCGCATGAAGGTCATTGCGGAGGCTTTCGGGGAGGGTCTCAAGTGCGGCGCGATAGTCGGCAATAGGCCAGCTCAGCACCTCCTGTGACAGGCGCGCACCAAGATCATTTTCCGGCGTGACATCATAGCCCTCTGCCGCGAGGGCAGAGAGGATCGCGCTGGTCGAGGCCAGCGCATCCAGACCCACCGCATGGGCGAGGTTGTAATCGCGGCCCGGATAGGTCGAGAGCACCAGCGCCAGATGTGTTTCCGCAGTTTTTGTCCGGCTGAGGCGCAGATGCGCCTCCACCCGGTTCAGCGCCGCCGCGATACGATCCGCATCGGCGCGGTGGATGAAGCGGGAATATTGCAGATCCGGGTCGCGTTTGGTGGGGGATTTGAAGCTGACGACACCGGCAAACAGTCGCCCGTCCACCTCGGGCAGCACCACATGCATGGCGAGGTCGGCAGGCGATAGGCCGCGGTCGGCCAGATCCCAGTCCTTGCGCCGGGCGGTCGACAACGCCACCTGAAACACCGGACAGCCGGTGAGGCTGAGCGGCGAGGCGCTGCCATCGCGGCCCTGCGCGGAAAAGGCGGTGGCGTTGATGATCGCTGCCGGATCAAGCCGAGGCAGCTCGGCGCGCAGCCAGTCTACCGCCTCGGGCGCCTTGAGACTGGGGGCAAAGACGCCAAATGCCGCATAGCCCCGCTCGCGCAGCTGCGCGATCATCGCATCGATCGGCGCGGTGTCGGCAGAGGTCAGGTAGGAGCGATAGAAACTCAGCAGGACCAAAGGTTTGTCCTGTTGCGGCAGGTCGCTCAGCACGCCGTGGTCGGGATCGTAGTAGCCAAAATCGGGCACGGTCTTCTTGCCGATCACCGGCCCGGCATAAAGCCCCGCCGCCAGCGCCAACTGCGCCAGCGCGGCCTGGGCTGCCACCGCACCGCCCGCATCACACAGGCTTTGCAACCGGCGCAGGGTGGAGACGGGCAGGGTGGAGAGTTCGTCCAGTCGCGGATCTTCCTGCCCGTCGGCGGGCAGGATCGCCAGCGCGATGCCTTTGCGCCGGGCCAGATCCTGCAGCGTGGCCAGACCGTAGGACCAGTAGCTCTCGCCGCCGATCAGACGCACCAGAACGCCCTTTGCGCCCTCCAGCGTCTGTTCCGCGTAGACATCGACCGAGAGCGGATGCTTCAGCGCCACCAGATTGGCAAGCCGAGTGGAGGGGAGTTTGCCGTCCGCGCGGTGCCAGCCCGCCGCAAAGGCGCCGAGATCGCTGTCGGAAAAGGACAGCACCACCAGATCGCCGGGGGTCTGCCCGACGTCATAGGGGGTGTCTGTTTCTCCGAGCCCGTGGCTTTCGCGGAAGACGACGTGCATGAGGTTGGTCCGCTTCGTTCAAATCGGAGAGGGCAGCGTCCGACCCTGTGTGGGTGCGAAGCGCCCTCCCGGGGGGAGGGTCGGGCGCTGCCCGGCGTGTCCGCCGGGCGGGACCTCATGGCGAGAGGTCAGCGCCCTTGGTGTTGAAACTCAGGCCCCGAGATCGGCGTGGATGCCTGCTGTGTCGATGTTATCATGCTCGGCGATTACCACCAGCTGGGTCTTGCGCGGCTGCGTGCCCCAGGGTTGGTCGTATTGAGCGCGCAGGCGTTCGCCCACGGCCTGTACCAGCATGCGCATCGGTTTTCCTTCCACGGCCACATAGCCCTTGACGCGCAGGATGTTGCGGGCGCGGGCCATCTCGATGATGCGAGTTTGCAGCGCTTCGGGATCGGATACTTCGCCCATTTCGACCACGATGGACTCAAAATCGTCATGTTCATGATCGTGGTGGCCGTCATGGTGGCTTGGGCGCGCGTCGAGATCGTCTTCGGCGGCAGCGCCAAGGCCAAGGATCACGCGGGGATCGATCACACCTTCGGTCATCGGCAGGATCGGCAGCTTGCGCGGGGCCTCGGCTTCGATCACCGCGCGGGCCTTCTCGACGCCCGCCTCGCCGGCCAGATCCGCCTTGGACAAGAGCACGATATCGGCGCAGGAGATCTGGTCCTCAAAAACCTCGGACAGAGGTGTTTCGTGATCCAGGCTCTCGTCCGCCTCGCGCTGGGCCTGCACGGCGTCCAGATCGGGGGCAAACTGGCCTTTGGCGACGGCCTCGGCATCGGCCAGGGTGATCACCCCGTCCACCGTGATGCGCGAGCGGATGGCGGGCCAGTCGAAGGCCTTCAAGAGCGGCTTCGGCAGCGCCAGACCGGAGGTTTCAATGACGATATGCTCGGGCGGTTCCGGCAGCGCCATGAGGCTCTCGATAGTGGGGATGAAATCATCGGCCACGGTGCAGCAGATGCAGCCATTGGCCAGTTCCATGATGTTCTCCGCCGGGCAGCTCTCGTCGGCGCAGGATTTCAGGATGTCGCCATCGACACCGGCAGTGCCAAATTCATTCACCACCACGGCGAGGCGCTTGCCTTGCGGGTTCTGCATCAGGTGACGGATCAGCGTGGTCTTGCCGGCGCCGAGAAAGCCGGTGATGACGGTAACGGGGATCTTGTTCAATGTGCTCATGGTCGGCCTTTCAAGGTCAGTCCTGCGCCAGTGCGGCAGGGGGCATTTCTGTGGGGGCGTCGGAGCCCTCGGACGAGGCGTTTGATGCCGCCGCCGGGGACAGCTCGACCCCGGGCATGGAGACCGGCGGAATGCGGGCGATCGACTGCTTGCGGAACACCACGGGGCGTTCGCGCCAGGGCACAAATCCGGTGTCGGTGGCGGCATAGGCGGCAGCGCCTGCGAGGATGTCGTCCAGATGGGTGTCGGGGTCGAGATCGCCGTAGATATAGCTCCAACGCTCCGGCCCGCCGGAGAGATGCAGCGTGCAGCTGCGGCTGCAGGCGGAGAGGCATTCGACGCCGCGCACGGTGACGCCCTCGGGCAGGGGGGCGCCTGCAAGGCGATCCGCAAGGATGCGTCCCGGGCGGATGGCCTCCGGGTCGGCGCCTTCGGGACGGCAGGTGGTGCAAACGGTCAGGACAACCGGCTCCGGGCTCTGGCTCGGGGTGTCTCCCATGCGGCCTTGTCTCCTCCTTCTGGGCGGAAGCGGGGCCGGGCCAGCAAGGGGCACCGACGCCATGGAGTGACGGCAAGCCCTCGACCGGTCGCGGAACACCCCGTCCGCCGGTTCAAAACGCGTGTTGGCAGGTCTCCCGGCTTGCGGATGCCAGGGCGGATCTGCCCTGACGGTCATCCCGCCTTCCCGGTGCGACCCCATCGGGGTATGCGCCAGTGGCGTCGGGAGACCTCTCCGGTCACGGTCGCGGGGGCGGCTGTGCTTGAGGGCGCGCGGGACGCCCATGTCACATTCCCTCTTCGCCCGAAGGGTGTCATCTTCGGGAACCAACGAAATTCCCTTGCGCCATGGCGGCACTCTTTGTCAAGACATGGGGTCAGACAGCAGGAGTGACCCCCGTGAGCGACGAGACCACCGCAAAGACCGAAAACGACATCTCTGAGGAGGAAGCGGCGCGCCACGCCTCCAAAATGGCGAAGAAGAAGGCCGCCCGCGACCGGATGATGAAAACGAAGGATGGCGAAAAAGGCCTGATTATCGTCCACACCGGCCCCGGCAAGGGAAAATCCTCCTCGGGATTCGGCATGGTGATGCGCTGCATCGCCCATGGCATGCCCTCGGCGGTGGTGCAGTTCATCAAGGGCGCCTGGCAGACCGGCGAGCGCACGTTGATCGAGGAGAATTTCGCCGACCTGTGCCAATTCTACGCCATGGGCGAGGGCTTCACCTGGGAAACACAGGACAAGGCCCGCGATATCGCTGCCGCTCGCGCCGGTTGGGAGAAGGCAAAGGAGATGATCCTGGACGAGCGCAACACCATGGTGCTGCTCGACGAGATCAACATCGCGCTGCGCTACGAGTATCTGGATTTGCAGGAGGTTCTGGAGTTCCTGGTGGAGCACAAGCCGCCGATGACTCATGTGGTGCTGACTGGGCGCAACGCCAAGGAAGAGCTGATCGAGATCGCCGATCTGGTGACCGAGATGACGCAGGTGAAGCATCCGTTCCGCGCCGGGATCAAGGCGCAGAAGGGTGTGGAATTCTGAAGCGTCGGGCCTTGTGGCTGGTCTTGGGATGCGAGGCTCTGCCTCGCGCTCCGAGGTATTTGGAAAAAGATGAAGGGGTTGTTGCGACCTTTGGTTCTGCTGTGCAGGTCAGGGGAGCTGACCTATTGTTTCGTGCGCGAAACAACGGGGCAGTCTTGCTGATACTTTTTATGCGCGTTGCAAGAGTTGCGCGCGCATAAATCTGGGGCGCGCGCAACAGGGGGCATCAGGGGTAGACCTGTCAGGCCGCCAGTTGTGCGGCTCTGTCGCGGATATAGGTATCGACGGCGGCGCGCTCTGCCTCGTTCAAGCGCAGGCCCAGTTTCGTGCGCCGCCAGAGATAATCCTCGCCCGAGCGCACCCACTCACGGGTGATCGCCCAATCGAGTTCCCGGGCGGTGATCGTCGCGCCAAAGCTTTGGCCCAGATCAGCCTCTTCCTTGGCGTCGGACAGTAGGTCCCAGGCCTCGGTGCCATAGGCGCGCAGCAGGCGGCGCACGGCATAGGGCGTCAGGAACGGGTAGTCGCGGGCGAGCCTGTCGCGCAGCTTTGCCACATCCTCCACCGGGAAGTCGCCGCCGGGCAGCGGCACGCCGGCGGTCCAATTGTCGGAGAGGTCGGGAAAGGCCTCGCCGATCTTGGCCAGTGCGGCCTCGGCCAGTTTGCGGTAGGTGGTGATCTTGCCGCCAAACACGTTCAAGAGCGGCGCCTGCGTCTGATCCAGGGTCAGCACATATTCGCGCGTTGCGGCGGAGGCGGAGCTGGCGCCGTCGTCATAGAGCGGTCGCACGCCGGAATAGGTCCAGACGATCTGATCGCGGGAAACGGGTTTTTCGAAGTAGTTCGACGCAAAATCAACCAGATAGTCCTGTTCTTCCTCGGTGCAGACCGGCTTGGTCTCTGGGTCGGGATGGTCCGCATCAGTGGTGCCGATGAGGGTGAAATCCTCCTCGTAGGGGATGGCGAAAATGATGCGACCGTCCTGACCCTGGAAGAAATAGCAGCGCCCGTGATCGTAGAGTTTCGGCACGACGATATGGCTGCCGCGCACCAGTCGCACGCTCTCTCGGCTGTTTTGGCCCAGCTTTTGACGCAGCACATCCGCCACCCAGGGACCGCCCGCGTTCACGAGCATCTTGGCGCGGCGCGTGGTCTCTTCGCCGGTGGCGAGATCCTTCAGACGGATCTCCCAGTGGTCGGCGTGGCGGGTGGCGTTGACCACTTCGGTGCGGGTCAGGATTTCCGCCCCTCGGGTCTCGGCATCACGGGCGTTGAGCACCACGAGCCGGGCGTCCTCGACCCAGCAGTCGGAATACTCAAACGCCTTTTTGAACTTTGAGTTCAGGGGCTTGCCTGCCTCATCCGTGGTCAGATCAACGGTTGAGGTGCCGGGCAGGATGCCGCGTTTGCCAAGCGTGTCATACATGAACAGACCCAAGCGGATCAGCCAGGCCGGGCGGCGGCCCTTCATCCACGGCATGAAAGTGGTCAGCAGCTTGGATGTCGGCGTGGTGTTATCGAACCGCATGTCCTTGTGGAAGGGCAGCACAAAGCGCATCGGCCAGGAGATATGCGGCATGGCGCGTAGCAGCACCTCGCGTTCGATCAGCGCTTCCTGCACCAGCCGAAACTCGAAATACTCCAGATAGCGCAAGCCCCCGTGGAACAGTTTGGTGGAGGCCGAGGAGGTGGCGGAGGCGAGATCGTTCTTCTCTGCCAATGCGACCGACAGGCCACGACCGGCGGCGTCGCGGGCGATGCCGCAGCCGTTGATGCCGCCGCCAATGACAAAAAGATCGGTGATGTCGGAGGTGTGAGCTGTATCAGTCATTTTCGCTGCTTTCGGTTTCCGGGTTGCCGTCCGCAATGAGGATTCGGGTGCCGGAGGCGGCTGCGGCCTCGGCGAATTCCGGCGGTACGGGGCGGTCGGTGATGACAATATCCAGCTCCGCCAGCGCGCAGATGCGCACCGGAGCGGAGCGGTCGAATTTACTGCCGTCGCAGATCAGGATGCGGGTGCGAGCGTTTTGCAGGATGGCGCGGGCGACGGAAACTTCGCGGGCGTCATGGTCGAGGATGGCACCGTCCGCATCGAGGGCAGAGGCACCGATCACGGCATAGTCGACCTTGTAGCGGTTGATGAAGGCCACCGCCTCTTCGCCGACAATGGCGCCATCGCTTTGGCGGATAGAGCCGCCGACAAGGATCAGATCGCGTGTTTCCTTGTCCATCATCATATTGATAATATTGATATTGTTGGACAGGAGGGTGAGCCCGGCATGGCCAGAGAGTGCGCGTGCCACCTGTTCGGTGGAGGTGCCTATATTCAGCGCGATGGAGCAATTCTCCGGGATCACATCGGCAGCCAGCACCGCCATGGCGCGTTTGCCGGCGGCATTCAGGCTGCGCCGTTCCCCGTAGCCGCGATTGGCGGCAGAGGCGATGCGCACCGCGCCACCATGCACCCGGCTGAGTTGGCCACGCGCCGACAGGTCGCGCAGGTCGGTGCGCACGGTCTGCAAAGACACACCAAAGCGGCGCGCGAGGTCTTCGACCTCGACACGATCCTGCGCTGTGAGCAGGGAGAGGATTTCGTTTTGGCGGTCGCTTGCGTCCATTGGCTTTCCTTTTCGTGGTCAGGTATAGCGAATGGCGCGCGTTTTGTCACGTACGGATTTCGTTGTGATGTGTCGAGGGTGTAAAGCGAAAGCCCTTCGCGCAAATGCACAAAGGGCTTTCGCTTCGCATTTGGATTGAGGTTCGCCCGGACAAGGGCCGGGCAGCCCCCGACCTCCCCCACGGGAGGGGGCTTCACCCCCACCCGAGGTCGGGGGTCGCCCTTCGTGCGCTCAAACCAGCGGGATCAGATGGTTGTCCCAGGCCAGGGGGGCGGTGGCGAGAGTTTCGACCTGCGTGCCGATACGGGCCACGGCGCCGGTGCCGGTGCTCGCGAGAAAGCCCGCGCGGGTGGTGGCCAGGCCGCAGACGTCTGCCAGCGCGTGTTCTGCCAGCAGCGCGCCGCTGGCACAGTCCATCACTTGCACCACACCGCCACGCGGCGAGGTCACTGCGACCTGCGTCTCATCCCCGGAAAATGCAATGGAGCCGCCATAGCCACTGAGATTGCGCAGGCGCGGGTCGTCCTCCCCCATCAGTCGGGGCGTTTCGCCGGGGAAATGCAGGCCGACAATGGGCACATCGGCGCCCAGATCGCCCTGCCACTGCATCGCAAAGCCCACGGTGCCATCGCTGCGCACGGCGATATGGCGGATGGAGTTCTTGTGCAGATCAGCGGGCAGTTCCATCTGTTCCTGTATCTCGCCCGACAGGCTCAGATAGCTGAGGTTGGGGCGCATGAACGGGATGTTCAGTTTGGCGCGGCCCGAATCCGGGTGGGTCTCGATGCCGCCATTGGCCACCACAAGGCCGGGGGCGTCACGGCGCAAACGCATTTCATGCGGGCCGATGCCGCCGGAGCGAAACTGGCCGATGCGGCGGTAATCGCGCGCGTTCCAGACCCCGATCATGCCTTCGCCGCTTTCATAAGCGTTCTCAGTGGTGTACATTACCTCTCCTTCCGGAGAGAACACGCCGTGGCCATAGAAATGGTGGCCCTTCGGTGGCTCCAGTCGCGCCAGTTGGGCACCGGTGCGGCAGTCGATCACATCGGCAAAGCGGCCCGGACGGCGGGCAAAGGCCACCGCCTCTGGCCGTGTGGGATGCGCGCTGGCGGCATGGCCCCGGTCGGGCAGGGAGTGGCGAAACAGCACCTCGCCCGCCGCAGACAGACCCGCAACCACAAACAGCCCCAACTCGTCCTTGCCCGCAGACAGATAGGCGGGCGCGCCCGCGTCGGCCCAGGTGGCGGAAGGGGCCATGCTGCTGGCCATGAGGCCTGCAATGAAGCCGCGTCGAGAGGGCATTTGAAAACTCCTGTCCGTGATCGAAAAAGGGGCGTGAGGGCGTCTGGTCAGTCGCCATCCAGCGCGTTGAACCCGGCCTCCACCCCCAGTCGGGGGCCAAGGTCCAACGCCGCGATGTCTTTGATCGCGCGCACATCCTGTTGCAGTGTCTCCAGCAGGAAGCGGCGCTGCGGATCACTGACCCCGGCAAAGCTCGGGTCATCCGCGAGGTTTGCAGCGTGGCGGTCGGCCTTGTCGAAAACTTGGGTCAGATGTTGCGACAGCTCCGCGTCCCCATCCGACAGAAGCAGCGCCAGCTGGCGCAGGCTGTCGAGCTGGAGTTCCACATGGCGCAGGGAGCGGCCAGAACGGCGCACCTCGGCGCGGTTGGGGCGCGGGTTGTCAAATGTGCCAAGCGGGCGACCAATGCGCATATCGCCAAGGATTTCCAGCCCGGTATTCAGCGCCTTGAACAGCTCCTGATGCGCCTCTTCATCGCTGCGGTAGCGCTCATCCGGGTGGCGGAGCTTGTCGGCGTACTCCTCTTGCCAATCGGTCAAAATCGCGGCGCTGTTTTGCGACAGATCCTGGGCGACGGCCTTCACCACGGCGCAGGCGTAATCCGGAGAGGCCAGATCCGCATAGGCAGGGTCGTAAAACAGGTACTCCAGCGCATAAAACCCGCGTACCGCGACCGAGGCGGTGG
Source organism: Tritonibacter scottomollicae (assembly GCF_032924845.1). NCBI lineage: Bacteria > Pseudomonadati > Pseudomonadota > Alphaproteobacteria > Rhodobacterales > Paracoccaceae > Tritonibacter > Tritonibacter scottomollicae. The sequence goes on along the minus strand of NZ_CP136704.1, from coordinate 2,070,561 downwards.
CGAAATCCTCAGGCGTGTTGACCACCGGGTCGCTGTCCAACAGCAGGCCGCGCAGGGCCTTTGGGGTCTTGGAACGGCTGTCGGGCCAGAACGCGATGGCAAAGGCGCGGTTGTCGGCCTCCGAGGGGCCAAAGCGCAGATGGCTGGCGGCCACCCATGCATCAAAGGCCTCACCCCATGCTGTGCGGACGGCCTCGGATGTGGGGGCGCAGTCGCTTTCCGTGAGGGTCGCAAATTCCGCAGTCTCGGTGGCCAGACGCTCGTAGGTCGGCAGGATATGCTGGTCGATCACCGCATCCGTCAGCGCATCGGCGCGGGCCAGTCCGGTGAGGGCGACAAGGGCGCAGGCGGTCGAGGTCAGACGAGACAAGACAGACATTAAAGAGACTCCAGAAAGGTGATGAGGGCGACGCGATCAGCGGGGGGCAGGGCGACGACGGTGTCGCGGGCGGCTTGTGCCTCGCCGCCGTGCCAGAGGATCGCTTCCAGTAGGGTACGGGCGCGTCCGTCGTGCAGGAATGTGGCGCGGTCCGAGACCTGCTGCGTCAAGCCAATCCCCCACAGCGGTGCGGTGCGCCATTCGCGCCCGGTCGCGCGCGCTTCGGGCCTGTTGTCAGCAAGGCCATCGCCCATGTCGTGCAGTAGCAGGTCGGAATAGGGCCAGATCAGCTGAAAGCTCTGCTCGGGGCGGTCCAGCAGGCGGTGGGTGACGAATTTGGGTTGGTGGCAACTGGCACAGCCGCTGTCATAGAACACGGATTTGCCGCGCAGTACTTCGGGTGCGTCCAGATCGCGGCGGGCAGGCACCGAGACATTGCGGCTGTAGAAGGTGACCAGATCCATATTGGGCTGGTCGATCTCGGTGATGCGCACGTCGCCATCGCCGTGCGGCCCGCTGCGGCAGGCGTCCTGCAGGGCAGTGCAATCGCCATAGGGCTGCGGAAACAGCGGTGTCGAGATGCCGATATCGCCGGAAAACGCCGCAGCGGATTGCTCGTGGATGGTGGCGGTGCCGGCTTTGAGGCCAAAACGCCCCAGCATGACCTGACGAAATTCCTTGGACCAGACGAGGTTTGCACGCCCCGAAATCCCGTCACTGTCGAGATCACCCGGATCGGCAAGGGCGAGGATCTCGGCGGCGGGAATGGCCTCCAGCAGGCCAAGGCCGATCATCGGCGGGGCCACGCGGGGCGAGAGCATCGCCTTGGCATGCAGGGGGCCGTATTTCAGCGCGGTGGCTCCAAACGAGGGCTTGCGCAGGCGGACGACCTCACCGCCATTCAGGGTAACTTCTTCCTCGGTGTAGGTCACAGACAGGCGGTATTCGGGATTAACGCCGGGGGCAGAGAAGTCCTGCAGTTGCCAGCCATAGGTCGGGTCTGGCGACATGCCGATATAGTCGGGAACGGCGCGCAACGCAGGGGGCACCGGGCCTGGAATGGAGACCCGAAGAAAGGCCGAGGCAGACCGATAGTCGGGCCCCTCGGGCAGATGGCCGCGCCCGTCTCGAATGTGGCAGCGCTGGCAGGCGCGGGCGTTATAGACCGGACCAAGCCCGTCCGAGGCAAGGGTGGAGGCGGGCGAAAAGACCCAGAGTTTGTCAAACAAGGCCTCGCCCAGACGGAACTCAAGCCCTTGTTCAAACGTCAGGTTTACCGGCGGTGTGCTGAAGGCCTCGCGGTCGTCGCGATGGGGCAGGGTGGCGGCCCCGGCGGGGTTTTCCTCAAACGGCTCCGGCGCTGTGAAGTCGCGCGCAGGTGCGGTGACGCGCACAACGCGGCTGGCTTCGTCTTTGGTGCGAGGCAGGAAAGAGAGATGCGGCTCCGCAAGGCCATCGGGAACGGCAACGCGGTCGGTCGCATGGAGCGGTGCGGCCAGCACCAGAATGAGGGCCGCACCCAGAACAGGGGTCGAGTTACTCGGTTTCGTCCATCTTGGAGGCGTTGAGATGCGCGTAGTTTTCGGCGCCAACGCGGTCGTGCAGTTCAAGCTGTGTCTCCAAGAAATCGATATGGCCTTCTTCGTCCGCCAGAAGCTCCTTGAACAGGTCTTCAGAGACGAAATCACCATTGGTCCTACAGTACTCGGCCGCTTCCTTGTAGAGGGCGCGGGCCTCTTGTTCTGCGGCCAAATCGCACTCCAGGGTTTCCTTTGGCGACTGGCCGATGCGCAGCGGGTCAAGCGTTTGCAGGTTCGGGTGACCTTCGAGGAAGATGATCCGGTCGATCAACTTGTCCGCGTGGTTCATCTCTTCGATGCTTTCCTCGCGGCTCTTCTTGGCCATGTGACCAAGGCCCCAGTCCTCCTGCAGGCGATAATGCAGCCAGTACTGGCTGACGGCTGTCAGCTCGCTCCTAAGTGCCTTGTTGAGATATTCGATGACTTTGGGGTCGCCCTTCATAATTGCTCTCCGGAGAAATGGCTGTTCGTAGGGACTGCAGATGCGCAGGTACACTTACCTTAGCGTTGGCGCGCATGGTGTCCAGAAAGAGCGACATGCAGCCGCCACAATCCGCCTTCTTGCCGAGTGCGCGGTAGATTTTTCCAGGCGTAATAATGGTTTGCGGGTCAGACGCCCGCATCCAGTCAATGGCTGCATGGATGTCGTGATCCGAGATTGATGTGCAGTGGCAGATGATCATGACGGGGCGCCGATCCTAAGAGATTCTGTAGGCTACTTGCTCGTGATAATATCTGACTAAAAGAATTAGTTTTCAAGATCAAACAAGACTGAAACGCTCAGGAAATCGTGAAGAGGCGTGTCACCGCGCATGCGAGAGGGTCAAAGCACAACAGGAGCCGGGCGCGGGGCGCGGCTCCTGTTTCGATCTAGATGATCGGTTTACGATTTACTGAAAAACCGCCGTCGGGTTGTCGAGCGAGTCGGATCCTTCGATCGCCACATCGCTCAGGTCCAGCACGGCCACGGCACGTTCGATCGAACGGGTCTGGTCCACCAGCGCATCGACGCCACCCATGACCAGTGCTTCGCCCGCTTCACTGCCTTGCGCCAGCATCTGGTCGTAGGAGAAGCCAGCCTCGGCCGCCGTCTTGATGCGGCCCAGCTTCATCATGGTGGTGGAGAGCTTGCCGGTCAGTTCTGCGTTCAGCTCTGCGTCGGCCGCTTCGACCAGATCGGCCAGCGCCGGACCAGACACAACTTCGCCGTTCACCCGCACATATTCGCCAAGGTAGACGTTCTGGATGCCCAGACCATCATAGTAGTGGCTGTTGTGGGTGTTGTCGGAGAAGCAGTCGTGCTCTTCCTCGGGATCGTTCAGCATCAGGCCAAGGCGCATCCGCTCGCCCGCCTGTTCGCCGTAGGACAGCGAGCCCATGCCGGTCAGGATGGTGGTGATGCCTGCATTCTCGTCCGAAAGCACGGTTTCGCGCGCTTCGCCGTCTTCGGCCCATTGTGCGGTGATCCACTCAAGGTCGGACACCAGCAGGTCGGTTGCGGCCTTCAGGTAGGCGCCACGGCGGTCACAATTGCCGTTGGTGCAGTCGTCACCGGCGGCATAGTCGGTCCAGGCACGGTCGCCAGCGCCATGTTCGGTGCCGTTCAGGTCTTGACCCCAGAGCAGAAATTCGATGGCGTGGTAGCCAGTGGCCACATTCGCTTCGACGCCGTCGGCCTCATGCAGGGTTTCGCCAAGCAGTTCCGGCGTGATGTCAGAGGCGTCAATGGCCTTGCCAGAAAGGCTGAACTCGGGGTTCGCAATCACGTTGAGTGCGGCTGCGGCGTTCTCGTCGGTGGCACCGCCGTAAGAGGCATCCACATAGTCGATCAGCCCTTCGTCCAGCGGCCACGCGTTCACTTTGCCTTCCCAATCGTCCACGATGGCGTTGCCAAAACGATAGACTTCGGTCTGCTGGTAGGGCACGCGCGCCGCCAGCCAGGCGTGTTTCGCGGCCTCGAGGTTTTCTGCAGACGGCTCGGCAACCAGCGCATCAACCGCAGCCTGAAGAGCCTTGGCGGTGATCAGGCTGTCTTCATACTTGGCTTCGGCGATATTGGCATAGTTGGTCAGAACCTCAGCCTTGGAAGCGGCGAAAGCAGCCGTTGTGCCTGCGGTCAAAGCCAGAAGGGCGGCACCGGTGAGAAGCGGCGTTTTCATGAATGGGATCCTCGTTGGACGGAAGTGAGTTGTCGGCGCAAAATGGGCCGGGGTGAATATTATTTGGTCAGGATCAGCTTGCCCGCGCGGGTGATGCGCAGTGAATAGATCTGACCGTTCAGAAGAATGCGCGCCTGCACACCGCCGCGGGTCAGGTCCTCGGCGTGGTAGGTCGGGTAGGTTTCAGGCTGTGCGGCGGCTGCCATGTCTGCTTGGGAAATCGGTTTCAAGTTACTCATCGGGCAAGCCTCTGTTTCTGTTCCGCCGTGTCGAACAGCCATTCAAGGCAGAAAACCTGCGCAGGGAGGGCGTCAGAAAGGACGTCGGACCACAGCTCTGGCAGCGGCAGTCGATCTGCTTCGCGGTCGTTATGCGACGGGATGTGGCCAGGTGGATTTAACATGTGCGGGACGCAGTGTTCGGGTTGTCGGCTGGCCTGTGTCAGGGACAGGTTGGCTGGATTGGCTTATTCCTGATTTATTTGGTCGGATATGTCAATCTGATAATTTTGCTAAGGAAAAGGAAAGCCGGCGTCCGCAAGCCGGGTGCACGCAGGCGGATAGCGGATGCATTTTGACGCGCATGACCGACGGCTAGGCGACCGCAGCGGAAAACGCCTCGATCAGCGCATCCATCACCAGACGCACCCGTTGCGGCACGTGGCGCCGGTCCTGATACACGAGGTAGAGGCCCAGCTGCGCCTCGACACCTGCGGGCGGTGGCCCGAGGTCCAGTGCGCCGGTTTTGCCGTCCTCTTCACAGAGTGACAGCGGCAAACACGCCCGCGCCACGCCAGCCAACGCCAGATGGCGGGCAAGGCTGAACGATTCGCAATAGGCCCGTCCGGCACGGCGTGGCATTGGCAGGTGGCGGCTGAGTGGGCCGAGCACCGGGAGAGTCTCGTCCTGCAACCGCCCCGGCGGCGCCACCAGACGCACGGGCATTTGCGACAGCAGTCGCGCAATCAAATTTGCGCTGTCCGGCCGGTTGCCCCGCAGTGCGATATCAACGCCATCCTGCACAAAATCGGTAGGGCGATCCTCTACCGTGATGTCGATGTGAATGTTTGGGTGACGGTCCAGAACCCGCGCGGTCACCTGCGCGAGCCGGTCCATGGGCAGGGCGGTGGGCACGGACAGGCGCACCGGGCCGCTGGCGCTCTGCGTGGATGATACCAGCGCGCGGGCGGTTTCGATTTCCGACAGGGCGAGGCGACACCTGTCGAGGAACAGCGCGCCCTCTGCAGTGAGCGCGGTGCTGCGGGTGGTGCGGTCCAGAAGCCGCACGCCGAGGCTCTGCTCCAGCGCGCGGATACGGCTGGTGACGGTGGAAGGGGGCAGTCCGAGCCGCCGGGCCGCCGCCGCGAAGCTCAACTGGGTCGTCACTTCGGCAAAGGTCTCGATGTTCTGAAGATCATTCATTGCGCGATAATCTCGTTTAAGCTGTCCGATATTATTCCGATTATTCGCTCAAGCGCGAGGAGGTATGTGCAGATCATCAGATTTTGGAGGACCAGATGAACAGACGTACACTTCTAAAGACCACTGCTGCTGCGGCCATGGCGACCGGACTGCTGCCCGCCATGGTGCGCGGCGCGGCCCCGTTGATCTCGGTGCGGTGGCTGGGCGGCGCGATGATGGAGATCGACGCGGCGGGCCTGCGTATCCTGACCGATCCCTGCTTGGGCGAGGGGGAGGCGGCTTTTGTCATGGGCGATCCGAACGAGATGTTTGATCTGGCCAAAGGGCCCAACATCAAGTCCCATGCGCGGCTGACGCCCTTTCCGGGGCTGGCGCGGCAAACCTATGATCTGGTGTTGCTGAGCCATGCCCATGAGGACCACTTTGACCAGAAGGCGCAGGCCTGGCTGGACCGGAGCCTGCCGCTGCTGGCGCCCGAACATGACACGGCCGCACTGCGTGACAAGGGCTTTGCCGCGCAGGCCCTGCGCCATGGCAGCACCCGGCACTTCAACGCGCCTGATGGTGAGGTCCGGGTGACCGCGCTGCCTGCCAGCCATTCACAGAACCCGCAGGTCGCGGATATGCTGGGTCTGGGCAATGGCTACATGATCGAGGTGCGCCGGTCTGGCCGCGTGCAGAGGATCTACTGGGCGGGCGATACCTTCCTGGTCGATCCGGTCGCACAGGCCCTGTCGCAGCAGGACACCCCGGATCTGTTCATCCCCCATATCGGCGCGGTTGGCGGCACCGGCGCGCTGGGGCAGCTGTCCCTGGATGGTGGGCAGGCGATGGAATTTGCCGCCCAGGTCGGCGCGAAAGCGATGCTGCCGGTGCATCACTCTACCTATGCGCTCTATCAAGAGGGGCCGGAGGTGCTGCAGGCGCGCCATATAGCAGAGGGCCCGCACTGGAGCCTGCTCATGCCCGGTGAAGGGGCGACGGTCACGCTCTGAGCGTCGCTCCGGCCCGCGGTGGCGTGATCCCTGAAACGAAAAAGACCGCCCCTGTGGGCGGTCTTTGTATTTCTTCGATCCGGTTGATCAGTCCTTGCGGACCCCGGCAAAGCGGTCCTGCCACTCTTCGCGCTGCTCGTCGGTGATCTTGGCAAAGAGCACCTCTGGCACGGTGAAGGCGTGGCCTTCGGGCAGGGCGGCCAGCGCGGCGGCGACGTCCTCGGGCCAGCTGCGATCCTCAGTACCGAGGGCTGCAAACAGGCGGTCAGAGGCTTCGGGAATGAAGGGCGCGGACAGCACGGCATAAAGACGGATCAGGTTGAGGCCGAGACGCACCTGCGCGGCGGCGCGCTCGGGATCGGTCTTGAACATCGACCAGGGCCCGGCGGACTGCAGGTATTCGTTGCCCGCGACCCAGATCGCGCGCAATTCCTGCGCCGATTTGCGCACTTCCATCGCTTCCATGTGGCGCTCATAGGCGCCGATGCGGGTGGTCAGCTCGTCGATCAGCGCCTGTTCCTGCTCGCCCCATGCGCCGCCTGCGGGCACCTCTTCGCCAAACTTGGACCGGCAGAATTTGGTGATGCGCGAGACGAAGTTGCCCAGAACATCGGCGAGATCCTTGTTCACCGATTGCTGGAAGTTCTCCCAGGTGAATTCGGAATCAGAGCTTTCGGGCGCATGGCTCAGCAGCCACCAGCGCCAATAGTCCGCAGGCAACAGCTCCAGCGCCTGATCCATGAACACGCCGCGCCCCTGCGAGGTGGAGAACTGGCCGCCGTCATAGTTCAGGTAGTTGAAGGACTTCAGGTGGTCGACCATCTTCCACGGCTCGCCGGAGCCGAGAATGGTCGCCGGGAAGGACAGCGTATGGAAGGGGACGTTGTCCTTACCCATGAACTGGACGTATTTCACATCCTCCGCGCCCTTGTCGGTGCGCCACCAGCGCTGCCATGCGTCATCGCCCAGACCCTTGGCCTCGGCCCATTCGCCGGCGGCTGCGATATATTCGATCGGCGCGTCGAACCAAACGTAGAAGACCTTGCCCTCCATGCCCGGCCAGTCCTGATCGCCGTTCTTCACCGGCACGCCCCAGTCGAGGTCACGGGTGATGCCACGGTCCTGCAGGCCGTCGCCGTCATGCAGCCATTTCTTGGCGATCGAGGTGGTCAGGATCGGCCAGTCTTTCTTGCTGTCGATCCACTGGTCGAGCTGGTCGCGCATCGCCGACTGGCGCAGGAACAGGTGCTTGGTCTCGCGCACTTCCAGATCGGTGGAGCCGGAGATTGCCGAGCGCGGATTGATCAGGTCGGTTGGGTCCAGCTGCTTGGTGCATTCCTCGCATTGGTCGCCGCGCGCTTTCTCAAAGCCACAGTTGGGGCAGGTGCCCTCGATGTAGCGATCCGGCAGGAAGCGGCCATCGGTGTTGGAATAAACCTGTTTTTCAGACACTTCGGTAATCAGCCCGGCCTCGGCCAGCTTGCCCGCGAAATGCTGGGTCAGCGCGTGGTTCTGCGGGCTGGAGGAGCGCCCGTAGTGGTCAAACGACAGGCCAAAGCGGTTGGCGATGTCGGTCTGCACCGCGTGCATTTCGGCGCAATACTCCGCCACCGGCTTTTCCGCCTTGGCGGCAGCCAGTTCGGCGGGGGTGCCATGTTCGTCGGTGGCACAGAGGAACATAACCTCATGGCCGCGACCCCGGTTGTAGCGGGCATAGAGATCCGCCGGCAGTTGGCTTCCCACAAGGTTGCCAAGGTGCTTGATCCCATTGATATAGGGCAGTGCAGAGGTGATCAGAATTCGGGCCATATCGTCCATCCACGTCGCTTGTCTGGCCGTCCGTCTATCCCATGCGGCATTGTACGAAAACCCCATGTTATGAGGCGATGTGAAGAAAGCGTTGAATTTGCCGCAAGTTGGGGCGGCGCTCTGGCATCGCGGCCCGCCGCGCGCGCGGGATCAAAACCGGAGACATGCGCGCATATTCTTGGGAGCTGCGAGACATCGCAACAGGTACGCGCAGGCCCCTGTTGGCGGCGTACATGCGTGACGGCGCGGCTATTGCCGTCCTTCGCGGGCGCGTTTCAGCATCTTGCCGATGGTGAAAGAGGTGCGCGGCGCATAGACGTAGCGGGTGCGTTCCTCGGGCGCGGCGCGTGCGCGCATCCGTGCCAGACCAAAGGCGATCAAGCCCGCATGCCCCACTGCAACAAAGGCAAACAGCGCTCCGGGGCCGAAGGCTTCGATCAGGGCCGAGGCAACCAGCGGCGCGGCAATAGCACCAGTGGCGTAGAAAAACATCAAGGCCGCCGACAGTTCCACCCGCTCTTCCGAGGTGGCAAAGTCATTGGCGTGCGCGGCAGAGACCGAGAAGATCGGCACGGTCGTCAGGCCAAACAGCATGGCCGACAGCATGATGGCTCCGGTGCCGCCGCTGCTGGCCGGTAGGGTGATGGCGCAGGAGATGATCGATACCCCCGACAGCCAGATCAGGACCCAGCGCCGGTCGAATTTATCCGCGAGCCAGCCCATCGGATATTGTGCCAGCGCGCCCCCCAGAACAAAGGCGGCCAGGAAAAATGCGATCTGATCGACCGCGAGCCCGACCTCCTGGCCATAGATCGGCCCAACCATGCGGAAGGAGGCACCGCTGAGCGCGGCCACAAGCACCCCGGCCACACCAAGCGGAGAACACCGCCAGGCCAGGCGCGGCCGCAAGCGCGCAGCCGCGGGCATCTTGGGCTGGCTGGCGCGGGTCATCATCAGCGGCAGCAACGTTGCACAACACAGGATCGCCAGCAGATTGTAGGACACGTAATGCGCCGGAGGCAGCACGGCGATCAGCAGCTGCGCGGCAAGCGAAGCGCCGGTATCGGCAATCCGGTAGAGGCCTGAGGTCCGGCCGCGGTTCTCATTGGTGACCTTGGCGTTGATCCAGGCCTCGATCACCGTGTAGCAGCCCGCCACACAGAGGCCGGAGGCGATGCGCATGGCTGCCCAAGCATAGGGGTTTTCGGTCAGCGTGTGCGCCAGCAACCCCATCGCGCCCAATGCGGTGCAGACCGCAAAGGCACGCGAATGGCCGACCCGGCCCATCAGCCGCGGCGTCCACCAGCAACCGATAAAAAATCCAAGGAAATGCGCCGAGCCCAAAAGGCCGATCTGGCGGTTGTCAAACCCCAGCGCCGCGCCGGACAATGCGTCCAGCGGGCCAACCCCGCCCGTAGAGAGCTGCAGCAAGATGACGGACAGGAAGAGGGCGGCGAAGGATAGGATCGTGCGCATGACAGGCCCGACCATAGGGGCCTGTCCCGCGGCTGCAGTTGCGTTTTCGACAGCGACTGTCGTTTTTCTTGCAATGTGGCCGATGCGGCGCGGTTTTGTCCGACGTCTGGATGCCCGACAGCCGAAGACCGGATGTGACTTGCGGGTGTTTAAGACAGGCTGTCATGCCGCCGACCACAGGGCACCGGCCTTCATGACGGCGGGAAAACCGCATTCCTTACAGGATCTAAGAGCGCGCCGGGTCTACCAGTGATAGGGCGTCATCGGCCCCTGTGCGTCCATCCAGGCGTCAAGACCGAGCCGCAGACAGAGCACGTTCTGCAATCCCATGTCGGCGGCGATGCGGGTGCTCAGCGCCGAGCGCCAGCCATTGTCGCAATAGAAGATGAACACCGCCTCTCGGGAGAAAACATCGCGGGCAAAGGGGCTGTCCTGATCAAGCCAGAATTCCAACAGCCCGCGCGGGCAGGAATGTGCGCCCGGGATTACGCCGGTCTTCTCCAGCTCGCGAAAAACCCGAAGATCGATGAACTCGGCATTCTTGCTGTCGTGCATCGCCAGGGCGTCCTCGACCGACACGAAGGAAATATCCGCCTCTGCTTCGGCCACGAGATCCTGGTAACTCTTGGTGGAAATAAACGTCATCAGTGTCCTCCTATGGTTCGGGAGTTGCCTAGACAGTATACCACTGCGTACAACCTTGAGGTGTCAAAATCCTAAGCGATGGTTAACGGCAGGCGTCCTCTCGGGCGTGCAGTTGCTTGCATTGCCGTCTGGTCCGACTAGGGTCCGCACCGAACAGGACTGCAGGAGACCATGCAATGAAGATGAACCAGCTTGGCCGTACAGAGATGAAGGTATCGGAGCTGTGCCTCGGAACCATGACGTATGGGACCCAGACCGAGGAGGCGGATGCCCATGCCCAGATCGACATGGCGCTGGCGGCGGGGATCAATTTCCTCGACACCGCAGAGATGTATCCGGTGAACCCGATCCGGCTGGAGACGCTGGGCCGCAGTGAAGAGATCCTCGGCACTTGGAATGAAAAGACCGGGCGGCGGGGTGACTATATCCTGGCCACCAAACATTCGGGCGAAGGTTCGGTCGCGCGCGACGGGGCGCCGATCACGGCGCAGACCATCGGGGCAACGGTCGAGGCGTCCTTGAAGCGGTTGAAGACCGACTATATCGACCTCTACCAGTTCCACTGGCCCAACCGCGGCAGCTATATGTTCCGCAAGAACTGGACCTACGACCCGACCGCCTCAAGTTATGATCGCGCACAGGTCATTGCGGATATGGAAGACTGCCTTGGCGCGCTGCAGGCGCAGGTGGATAAGGGTAATATCCGCGCCTTTGGCCTCTCGAACGAAAGCGCCTGGGGCACGGCGCAATGGCTGCGGCTGGCGGAACAGGGTAAAGGGCCGCGCGTGGCGTCGATCCAGAACGAATACTCGCTGTTGTGCCGCCTCTATGACACTGATCTGGCAGAGCTGAGCCATTACGAGGATGTGGGGCTGTTGTCCTTCTCTCCCCTGGCGGCGGGCTATCTGACCGGGAAATATCAGGGCGGCGCGGTGCCTGCAGGCTCTCGCAAGTCGATCAACGAGACCATGGGGGGGCGTCAGTCCGACCGGGTCGAGGCGGCGGTTGCGGCCTATCTGCGGATCGCGGCGGATCACGGGCTGGACCCGGTACATATGGCGCTGGCCTGGTGCAAAACGCGGCCGTTCATGGCCTCCGTGATCTTTGGCGCGACCGATCTGGATCAGCTGGCACATATCCTGGAGGGGGCGGATCTGGCGCTGAGCGCGGAGGTGCTGGAGGCGATCGATCTGGCGCATCGCGCGCATCCGATGCCGTATTGAGTGAGGGGAGGGGGCGCTGCCCCCTCTTGCCCCTATTGGGGCAATTCACCCCCGAGGTATTTTTGAAAAGATGAAGAGCGGGGGAGGCTCTAGTTGGTGCTGTGGCTGGCGTGACTGTTGGCCTGCATCACGGGATAACCTGCAAAGGCTGTCTCGGTTCCGCTTTGACGTAGCTCTCGCGCTGACAGACCATGGGCGGTGCGGAAGGCGCGCGCGAAGGTGGATTGCGAGGTGAAGCCGGTGGCCACCGCGATCTCCATCAGGGGCAGGTTGGTGTCGGTGACCAGTCGGCGGGCCTCGGCCAGACGCAATTGCAGGTAGTGGTCCTGCGGCGTTGTGTTCAGGCGCAGGCGGAATTGCTGCTGCAGGCTGCGCGGGCTGGTGCCCAGCACCTCGGCGATTTCCGCCAGGGGTTTGGGATCATCCAGCGCCGACTCCATGATCGCATTGGCCTTGGCGGTGAGCGCATTGTGCTTGTGATGGCCCAGACGGCTCTGGCTGCGCTGGGGCGAGGCGATGCCGTCATAGAGGAACAGGCCTGCCACGCGAGAGGCAAAGCCGTGGCCGTGGCGGGCGCTGATGATATGCAGCATCATCTCGATCGCCGGCGTGGCCCCACCGGAGGTCAGCCGCGCATCCGAGACGGTGAAGCGATCCGTGCGGCAGTGGATGTCGGGAAAGCGGGCGGAGAAATTCTCCAGATCTTCCCAATGGGTGGTGGCTGCGTGGCCATCCAGCAATCCGGCCTCTGCCAACAACCATGGCCCGCCGTCGATCCCTGCGATGGTGGCGCCGGTGCCGGCAATGCGGCGCAGACCGGCCAGCAGGCTCGGGGTGGCGTGGCGGGCCAGCTGGAACCCGGCCACGACGATCAGCAGATCGCAGCCATCGAGCCGCGCCAGCGGCGTTGTCGGCACCGTGAGGCCCGAAGTCAGCATCGGTGGTTCGGATGTGGCGCTGATGTAGTCCCAATCGAAGGCCGCGCGTCCGGCCAGCCGATTGGCCGCGCGCATCGGGTCAACCGCGGCGGCAAAGGAGAGTGTATTGCACTCGTCCATCACCAAAACGGCGGTTTTGAGCGGGCGGTTCTCCGGCTGGAGTATGTTTTTTGCGGATTTCATCAACTTCGATTCGCTTAAGGTAAACTCTTGCGGCCAAGGCTGAGCGAGAGTCACGATCAGCGCAAATTGGAATCCGGGGAGAAGCCTGGGGATAACCCGTGGCACAACCCTGTACATCAGAGGGAAAATCAAAAATGCCGCTTTCGATGAACCGCGAGGTCTTTATCACCTGCGCCGTGACCGGCTCCGGAGGCACCCAGGATCGCAGCCCGCATGTGCCCCGCTCGCCGAAAGAAATCGCCGACAGCGCCATCGCTGCGGCCAAGGCCGGGGCGGCGATCGTGCATTGCCATGTGCGCGATCCTGAAACTGGCGCGCCCTCGCGCGACCTTGGACTCTATCGCGAGGTCACCGACCGTATCCGTGACAGCGACACCGATGTGGTACTGAACCTCACCGCTGGAATGGGCGGCGATATCACATTTGGCGGCGTCGAAAATCCGCTGCCGGTCAAGGCCGAGGGCACCGACATGATTGGTGCCACCGAAAGGGTGGCCCATGTGGCCGAGTGCCTGCCGGAGATCTGCACGCTGGATTGCGGCACCATGAACTTTGCCGAGGCCGACTATGTGATGACCAACACGCCCGGCATGTTGCAGGCGATGGGCAAGATGATGACGGATCTGGGCGTGAAGCCGGAGATCGAGGCCTTTGACACCGGCCACCTTTGGTATGCCAAGCAGCTGGTGAAGGACGGCGTCCTTGAGGCGAACGCGCTGGTGCAGCTCTGCATGGGGGTGCCGTGGGGCGCGCCGAATGACCTCAACACCTTTATGGCGATGGTCAACAATGTGCCCGACGACTGGAACTGGTCGGCGTTCTCCCTGGGGCGCGATCAGATGGCCTATGTGGCGGCCTCGGTGCTGGCGGGCGGCAACGTGCGGGTCGGGCTAGAGGACAATCTCTACCTCGACAAGGGCGTGCTGGCGGAGAACTGGCAGCTGGTGGAGCGTGCTGGCACCATCATCTCCAACCTCGGTTCGCGGGTGATCACCCCAGCAGAGGTGCGTACGCGGCTTGGTCTGACCAAACAGGCGCCTGTGGCGAAGTAAGCAGCGACAACATGGGAACTCTCTCCGGGGCATGGGCGTTTCGGTCCTGATACCAAACTCAAACCCAGATCCCCGGAGGTCCCGTTCATGAACATCCGTCATCAGATCCGCACCCTGCTTGCCACTGCCTGTTGCCTGACTGTCGTCAGCACCGCAGCGGCGGCGGATGGATATCGCGACACGTCCGTCGCGATGACTGTGGAAGAAGACCTCGACCTCTCGCAGTACTTGGGCACCTGGTATGAGATTGCCCGTTTCCCCAACAACTTCGAGATGGGGTGCGAGGGCGTCACCGCGCAGTACTCCGCGCGCGACGATGATCGGATCGACGTGGTGAACCGCTGTTACCGAGAAGGGCTCAATGGTCCGCTTGATACGGCAGAAGGGGTCGCCCGCGTCGCGGGACAGGGACGGCTGGAGGTGAACTTCGTGTCCTGGCTCCGGCTGTTGCCCTTCACCTGGGGGGACTACTGGGTGCTGGATGTGGATGCGGAGTATGAGGTCGCCGTGGTTGGAACTCCGAACGGCAAGCAGGGCTGGATTCTGGCCCGCGCGCCCGAGATCAGCGCAGACAAACTGACCGAGGCGAAATCGGTCCTGCGCAAGAATGGCTATGACATTGGCGCCCTTGAAATGGTGCCGCAGAACTAAGGACCAACGGAATGACAAAAACGGCTGCAATCATTGGCGGTGGTGTGATCGGCGGCGGCTGGGCCGCGCAATTCTTGCTGAACGGCTGGGACGTGCGGGTCTTTGATCCCGACCCGGAGGCCGCGCGCAAGATCGCGGAGGTGATGGACAACGCGCGCCGCGCTTTGCCGGGTTTGGGCAATGTCGCCCTGCCGGCTGAGGGTGCGATGACGTTTCACGACACCATCGAGGCAGCCGTTCAGGGCGTCGAATGGGTGCAGGAAAGCGTGCCGGAGCGGCTCGACCTGAAGCAGAAGGTTTACGGCGAATTGCAGGCGCATGTTCCGGCGGGCGCGGTGATCGGTTCGTCGACCTCCGGCTACAAGCCGTCTCAGCTGCAGGAGGGGTTCACCAACGCCGCGCAGATCGTCGTCGCGCATCCCTTCAACCCGGTCTACCTGATGCCGCTGGTTGAGGTGGTCACCACCGAGGCGAACAGCCCGGAGATTATCGCCAAGGCCAAGGAGATCGTCAGCGCCATCGGCATGTATCCCTTGCACCTGAAGAAGGAAATCGACGCCCATGTGGCGGACCGCTTCCTCGAGGCGGTCTGGCGCGAGGCGCTCTGGCTGGTCAAGGACGGTATCGCCACCACCGAGGAGATCGACAACGCCATCCGCTATGGCTTTGGCATCCGCTGGGCGCAGATGGGCCTGTTTGAGACCTACCGGGTGGCGGGCGGCGAAGCGGGGATGAAGCATTTCCTGGAACAGTTCGGCCCCTGTCTCAGCTGGCCTTGGACCAAGCTGATGGATGTGCCGGAATACAACGACGAGCTGGTGGACCTCATCGCCGGTCAGTCCGATGCGCAGTCCGGCCATCACTCGATCCGTGAGCTGGAGCGCATCCGCGACGACAACCTCGTGGGGATGATGCGCGCATTGGGCGCAAATGACTGGGGCGCGGGTGCGCTGCAGAACGCCCATGACAGCGCGCGCATGCAGGCGGCGGGGCTGGCCCGCAACATCGACGACGTGGCAGATATCACCCAGCCGATCCTGACCCAGAGCCGCACGGTGCCGCTCGACTGGACCGACTACAATGGCCACATGACCGAGAGCCGCTATCTCGATGCCTTTGCCCAGGCCACCGACCGGCTGATGGAGATCATCGGCTGCGATGCCGAGTATATCGCCTCGGGCGGCAGCTATTTCACCGCCGAGACCCACATCCGCCATATCGACGAGGTGCACGCGGGCCATCCCATTCAGGTCAGAACGCAGGTCATCATGGGCGCAGGCAAGAAGATGCACATCTGGCACGAGATGTTCGAGGGCGACCGCCTGCTGGCGACGGGGGAGCATATGCTGCTGCACGTGGACCTCAAGACCCGTCGCTCCGCACCGCCCGCCGCGCATATCGAGGCCAATCTGGTCAGGATTGCCGAGGCGCACGCGACCTTGCCCGCGCCCGACGGGCTGGGCCGCGCCATCGGCGCGCCGCGCTAATACGTGTTCTTGTGACTGCAGGCGCGTCCGGGATCGGGCGCGCCATTGCGGCGGGCCCTGCTGCCACCGGGGCCGAGGTCTGGGTGACGGATGCCGATGCCGCGAGTGGCATGCCCGGCTGAGGGCTGCATAGCCCGGCCAACAGGACGATAAGGCGCGCGCTTAGGTCGTTTCGTCTATTTGTGCCCGCAATGCGCCCACCCGACGTGGCATCTGCCGCGCGGTGATCGACGCCTCGCGCACCAGCCGATCAAAATGGCCGGTATAGGTCTCCACCCGCTCCCGGTCGCGAAACGCCATGTAGTGGCTGCCTGCATAGAAGACACAAAGCAACGGGCCAAAGATGGTCAGCGGCGAGGAATACAGCCGCTTGGCATCATAGAGATAGATCCGCAAACGCGGATAGAGCTGCGTCGTCAATTGCTCCAGATGCTCCAGCTGTTCGATCCGTACCTCGGCAGAGAGACCCTCGTAGTATCCTACCCCTTTGGCAAAACTGTCGATTTCATAGATCGGCATCGCGATCTCATAGTCGGAGCCCGCCTGCCGCATCCATGTCAGCCGATCCTGCGAGGCGCCGATCGCCTGATCTGCGGTGCGGCCCAGATGCGGCGCGTATTCCCATTCCAGCACCGCGCGGGTCTTCAGCATGTCGGGCAGGGTCGCGGGCACATGGCGGATCTTGTAGCCCGCCGCCTCGCGATGCCACTCGTAGATGCGTTCATCCACCAGCGCCCGGGGCGCTTCGGTCATCGACATCGAGGAGGCCAGCAGCTCGGCCGCACTCTCGGGCCGATCCGACAGGCTCAACAGCCAGTCCGCCGACACGCCAAGGGCCGTCGCGCAGGCGCCGACCACATGGGCGTTGGGCAATCGCGCGCCCGCATCTGTCAGCAGCTGCGAAATAGTGGAGCGATCCACATCAGTGGCCCGGGCCAATGCGCTCTGACTGAGATTGCTCTCCCGCAGAGCGCGGTTCAGGCGCTCTCGGAATTGTGCGGCACGCAAACGTTTGTCAATATTTTCTCTCATGTGGTAACATATATCATCGTTGATGGATTTTGTTAATCACATACGGAATTCTACACAGCCTGCCGTTGATCTAACCTGACCTAAGATCAAAAAAATCGGAGGCAGTATGGAAACGCGTGGGCGCTCCCTCGTGAAGGCGATTGTGTGGAACATCATCGGGCTCATCTCGATGACGCTGGTGGGATTTCTGGCGACCGGCTCGGCCACCGCCGGTGGGGTGATGGCGGCGATCAACACCGCCATCGGCTTTACCTGCTATCTGATCTATGAGCGGGTCTGGGCGCGGATTTCCTGGGGCCGGGTCGGCGGGCGGCGTCATGCGTGATCTGACCGAGGAGGAACAGATCGCTGCGGCTCAGGCTGTCGCGGATGTGTCGGACCGGATCGAAACACCGCTGGAGGTGGCATTGACACCGGACGCGGCCGAGGCCCGCGCCGCGCTGCCGCGTCACCCGGAATGGGGCACGTTTGCGCTGATCCTGGCCTGCTACCTGGTCTGGGGCGGGGCGCTCTTTGGCCTGGCACAGGTCTCGCATCTGCTGGCGGTGCTGCTGGCTGGGGGGATGGTGGCGCTGCATTCCTCGCTTTGTCACGAGGTGCTGCACGGCCACCCGTTCCGCAGTCGCCGCCTGAACGAGGCGCTGGTGGTTCTGCCGCTCAATCTCGCGGTGCCTTATGGCCGCTTTCGCGACACCCATCTGCAGCATCATCAGGACGAAGATCTGACCGATCCCTATGACGACCCGGAAAGCAATTTTCACGACCCCGCGGTCTGGGCCCGGCTGCCCGCCTGGCGCCAGCGTCTGCTGCGGGTCAACAACACGCTTCTTGGGCGCATGGTGATCGGGCCGGTGATCGGACAGATCTCCTTCATGCAGGAGGATTGGACGCTGGTGCGCCGGGGGCAGCGCGGTATTCTGCGCGACTGGGGGCTGCATGCGCTGGGCACGGCGCTGGTCCTGTGGATCGTGTCGCTGTCGGCGCTGCCGGTGCTGGCCTATCTCTGCGCGGCCTACCTCGGCCTCTCGGTGCTGAAGATCCGCACCTATCTGGAGCACCGCGCCCATGAGGACATGCATGGCCGCACGGCAATTGTTGAGTCCCGTGGCCTGATGGGCGCAGTGCTGGGGTTTCTGTTCCTCAACAACAACCTGCACATTGTGCATCACCTCTACCCCGGCGTAGCCTGGCACCAGCTGCCGGCGCTCTACAAACGCCATCAGGCGCGATTTCAGGCGCGCAATGACGGCTATGTGCTGGCCAGCTATGCCAGCGTGTTCCGCCAGTTCGCCGTCCGCGCCAAGGATCCGGTGCCACATCCGCTCTGGAAATCCCCGGAGTAAGGGCACATAGGGTCGGTATGCGATAGTATACCTTAAAGGTCATTCAATGCCGCTCTGGATTCCCGTCACCCTCGCCGCCGCCACATTTCAGACCCTGCGCTTCATGCTGCAGAAGGTCCTGAGCGCGGTCACATTGAGCGCAGCGGGGGCGACGTTCTCGCGTTTTGTCTACTCCGCGCCGGTGATCCTGCTGCTGCTCTGGGCCTATGTTGCGGCCACAGATGCGGCGCTGCCGGCCCTCTCGCGGCCGTTCTGGGGCTTTGCCATCGTCGGCGGGCTGTCGCAGATCCTTGCCACCGTCTGCGTGGTGGCGCTGTTCAAGGCGCGCAACTTTGCCGTCGGCATCACTTTCAAGAAGACCGAAGTGATCCAGACCGCCATCGTCGGCCTGGTGGTGCTGGGCGATGAGGTCTCTACGCTGGGCTGGGTGGCGATCCTGATTGGCCTGGCGGCGGTTCTGGTGCTGTCCAAGACCAAGGATGGTCCCAAGGGCCTCTGGCGGCAGTTGACCGGACGGGCGCCGCTGCTGGGGCTCGGATCGGGCGTGCTGTTTGCCTTCTCCGCGGTCAGCTACCGGGGCGCGTCGTTGCAATTGCAGGAGCCCGACGCGGTGCTGCGCGCGGCCGTGACGCTGGCGGTGGTGGTCTGCTTGCAGACGGCGATGATGCTGGCCTGGCTAGGCGTCCGGGATCCCGGCGAGATCGCCCGGGTCTGGGCGGCACGCCGGGTGGCGGTCTGGGTGGGGCTGACCAGCATGGGCGGCTCGTTTTGCTGGTTTCTCGCCTTCACCCTGCAGAACGCGGCCTATGTGAAGGCCTTGGGACAGGTGGAGCTGCTGCTGTCCCTGCTGGCCTCGCTGGTGGTGTTCAAGGAGGTGGTGACCCGGCGTGAGATCTGCGGCATGGCGCTGCTGGTGCTGTCGATCCTGGCCTTGATCCTCGCGCTTTGATCCGGACACGAAGGTCCGGATACGACACGCCTCCGATGCGAAAGCCCGATCCCAACCAAGCAGACCCGATGGAGCATGGGGCAGGTGGGGTTCCCGCCCGTCGCCGCAGCCCCCTTTTTTGCAAAAGGGGCACAGCGCTCCCGTTGGGCATGGCACCGCGCAGGACGCGCGGTGACGCAGCCTGCCCCCTCAGGGGGCAGGCTGCCCGGCCCAAGGCCGATGGGCTGTGGTCCCTGCCAAGGGACCGCAGCGCCGGGGGCGGGAGCGCACCCGGTTTGACGAAAAAGGGCCGGTGGACAGGGGAAGCGGGGGGCCGGGGCGCGTGGTCGAGGCCTATTGAGCCTGCGACATCGGACGGCCATGCAGGCGCAGGAACAGGCTTTCCTCGTCGTCATTGCGAAAGAATGGCGTGCTGTCGGGGCGGGTGCCGCTGCGCAGGTTGGCGGTGACCTCGGCCAGAACCACTTCGGTGATGAAGGGCAGATCGAAGCTGCGCACCTGGCTGAGCGGAATCCACTGCAGATGTGACAGCTCGTCCGAGGCGCGGGAGAAATCATCCAGATCGCCCACCAACGCGTCGGCGTCCGCCAGAAAGAACCGCGCATCAAACCGGCGTGGGCGGCCCGGCGGTGTCAGAGCGCGAAAGACAAACGTCAGCCCGGAGGCATCTGGCACATGGCCGGTGGCAGCAAAGCTCTGCCAATCTGTCGGAACATTGTCCTGCCAGGAGCCGGGGCGCCCGAGGATCAGCCCGGTCTCCTCCCACAGCTCCCGAGTGGCGGCGACGCATAACGCCTGCCAGACGTCGTCCGCAGCATCCTCACCAAGACGATTGCGGCAGGGCTGCGAAATCTCTGCACCCAGTGCGATGTCCCGGTCGCCAGCATCGACAGCGCCGCCCGGAAAGACGAATTTGTTTGGCATGAACGCGGCTTTGGCACCGCGCTGCCCCATCAGGACACGCGGGTCGTCGCTGTCGCCGTCACGCACCACGATCACCGTGGCCGCATCGCGGATTGCGGTCTTGTCGCGTGTGGCAGTCGTGCCTGTCATCTCCGTCTCCTTCTTCTCGCGTCCCACGACCAATGCCGCCCACTCCGGCGCCATATGCGCACCGGTGGCAGTGTCACGTCTTTGCGCCAGAAAGGAAAGAGGAGACCCGGCGTCGCATCGGCCTGGGCGGGCTGGGGCGGTCTGAGGCAGACCGGGACCCGACTGGCCCGGGCGCTGGCTCAGCTGGCCTTGTCGAACCCGTGCATGCGCCGCGCCCATTGATAGGCGACGACAACGCCCTTCAGCCTCGGCAGCAGATAGAGCGAGGCGGTCAGGCAGCCCACCGAGAAAACGGTGGCCATCACCCAGGGGGATGGGCGCCATTCGAAGGCGGTGTAGTGCATCAGGGGCGCCATCACGTGGCCCACCACCAGAATGGTCAGATAGGCCGGACCGTCATCCGCCCGGTGATGGCTGAAATCCTCGCCGCAGGACGCGCACTGATCGTTCACCTTGAGATAGCTGTGCAGCAGTTTGCCTTCGCCACATTTCGGGCAGCGGCGGCGCCAGCCCTTCCACAACGCGGGCTTTGTCGGGCGGTCGTCAGCCAGCGCTTGTTGCTGGGCGAGGCTTTGCGTCTGTGTCATCTGATGCTCCGTCACTGCGAGGGGGCCGCTCTGAAATGCGTCTTTGGCAATGCCCATCTTCAATACTTAGCTCCAAATATGCAAATCAGAGGTTGATTTCGCTGTGACCCGGTGACGCGGCGCTGTTTTTTCGGGGGGATGGATTTTTTCTCCGCCCGTGGCGACGGAAACCCGGACCGCCGCCGTTTCATTTCTACATCGGGCAGCACAGTGCTGCTGAGGCTCACAAAAGGAACGATGTTATGACGAAACGGATTCTGATCGCCACACTCCTGTCGTTGACCACTGCAGCGGCAGGGACCCTTGCCGTCGCGAAGCCGGGTTTTGGTCCCGAGCGCCATAAGCCGACGTTCGAACAGCTCGACACGGATGGCAATGGCGCCTTGTCGAAGGCCGAAATCGCGGCGATGGGTCAGGCGCGTTTCGATGCGGCAGATACCAATGGCGATGGGCTGTTGAGCGCCGAAGAAATGACGGCCAAGGCGCAGCAAAGGATTGCCAAGCGGACCGCCGCCATGATCGAACGGTTTGACAAGGACGGCGATGGCGCCTTGAGCGCTGAGGAAATGCCGCAGCGCCGGGGCCCGCAGCAGCTTCTGGACAAGGCGGATACCGATGGCAACGGCTCGATTTCAAAGGCAGAGTTTGACACCGCGCAGGCCATTCTGGAGACCGTGATGAAGAAAAGACATCATCGCGGCGGCCCGGATCGGCAGGGCCACCAAATGGATGCGGAGTAAGTCGAATTCGCACTGAACACTGCATATGCCTGCGTTCGAACCTGCACCTCCCCATCCGGGGGAGGTGCCCGTGATCGGTCTGGGCCGCAGAGCCGCCGATGTGGCGGCTGTGCCGGAGGCGAGCGACGAAGCACTTCTGGTGTTGTTCGCCAATGGCGATCCGAGCGCCGCCGCCGAGCTGACACGCCGCCTTGGCCCGCGTGTGCTGGGGGTGGCGATGCGGGTGCTCGGCAATCCTGCCGAGGCCGAGGATGTCACACAGGACGCGATGATCCGGCTGTGGAAGATCGCGCCCGACTGGCGCAGAGGCGAAGCGGAGGTCTCCACATGGCTCTACCGGGTGACGATGAACCTCTGTATCGATGTCAAGCGCAAGGCGCGGGGCGGTCATGTGGATCTGGACGCGATTCCCGAACCGCCGGATCCGGCGGCAGGGGCCGCGGAGGGGTTGCAGGACAACGCCCGGCGCGATGCCTTGCAGGAGGCGTTGATGACCCTGCCGGAACGCCAGAGGCAGGCTGTGGTGCTGCGCCACATCGAGGA
The DNA here is from genome assembly GCF_032924845.1 of Tritonibacter scottomollicae. NCBI lineage: Bacteria > Pseudomonadati > Pseudomonadota > Alphaproteobacteria > Rhodobacterales > Paracoccaceae > Tritonibacter > Tritonibacter scottomollicae. Next base: position 2,048,316 of record NZ_CP136704.1, on the reverse strand, counting down.
ATTGAACAACCCGGAGATTGCCGGGATCATGGAGATCAGCGTGGAGGCAGTAGAAAGCCTGACCGCGCGGGGCAAACGGATGCTGGCCAAGGCTCTGGCCGGGCGTCGTGAGGAATTGGGGTATCAGGATGGCTGATCATCAGAAATATCAGAACGGCGATACCGACCTCGACGCGCTCTTTGCCGAGGCCCGGCAGGCGCGCCCGGATCTGCCCGACAAGCTGATGTCCACGATCACGGCAGCGGCTGCGACAGAACAGGCGCGCTGGTCCGCACCGGCACCCGCGCGCCGCCGTCCGCCCCTGGGCGTGCTGCTGGCCGCGCTTGGCGGCTGGCCCGCGGTGGGCGGGCTGGTGGCGGCGAGTTGTACCGGCCTCTGGATCGGTGTGGCGGGGCCGGAGACGGTCTTTACCGCGCCGGGGGTTAGCGCGCTTGCCGCGACACCCACGGTCAGTTCGGAGTATGCCGCTTATGAAACTTTCGATCTGGCCACTGTCATGGCCGAGGATATGCAATGACCCAGACATCTGACACCGGACGCTCCTCTCGCATGCCGCGCTGGCTGAAGGCGGTGTTTGCGCTGTCGCTTGCGGCGAATTTGGCGGTGGTAGGCCTGGTGGCCGGGGCTGCGCTGCGCGAGGATCGCTCAGGTCGGTCCCGCCACAAGGCCCCGCCGCCGCCCGCTGCGGCAGAGGCGATCGGCGCGGTGATGTACCGAAGCCTGGACCGCGACTCTCGTCGGGTCCTGCGGGATCTGGCGGACGGCCAATACGGCAATATCGTGGAGCGGCGCATCGCGGAGCTGAATGCGCTGCTGGAGGTCATCCGCAGCGAGCCGCTGGATGTGACGGTATTGCGCGCGCGCATCGATGCGCAAACGGCCGCGATCAATGAGTTTCGGGGAGCGATGCTGGAGGTCTGGATCGCGGAGTTGCAGCAGATGTCGCCGGCTGAGCGTGCGGCCTTTGCCGACAAGGTGGAACGCCATGTGGCCCGGTTTCGCAAACCACCCCCGCGTGAGGGGCACAAGGGCGGTGCGCGCGACTGAGACGGCGCAGGTGACGGATCGCGCGTCCACTTCAGCGTGAGCGCTATGCCGAACTGGGGTGAAACCGGGGGCAGGGGCGTCGATTGTGATGCACGGCTGCGCGCCGCAAAGCTCTGTCAGATCAGGCCGCCGCGCTGCGCTGAGGGCCTTTGACTAGCGCCTGGTTGCGTCCGGCATGTTTTGCATCATAGAGCGCGCGATCCGCGGCGGCGAACATTTCGTCACCGGATGCGACGTGTCCGTCAGGGGTGCTGACCACGGCGCCGACACTGACCGTGACCGCCAGCGGTGCGTCACATCCGGGGGCGTCAAACGGCGTCGTGCTGATGGCGTTGCACAGCCGGGTGGCCGTGGTTGCGGCCTCTGAGGGGTGAATGCCGGGCATCACGACCATGAATTCCTCGCCGCCGATACGGGCCAGCAGATCACAGCCGCGCAGCTGCGCTTTCAGGCGGCGGGCCGCCTCGACCAGTACTGCGTCCCCGACAGGATGGCCGTGTTGGTCGTTGATACGTTTGAAATGGTCCAGATCGGCGACCATGACCGCAAAGGTCTCGCCTGTGGTGCAGGCCTCGCGTGCCACCTGCTCTAGGAACGGGCGGGCATAGCGGCGATTGTAGAGCCCGGTCATCGGGTCTTCCATCGCGGCGCGATAGCCATTGCGCAGGTTTGCGCGGATCATTTCGGCCCGCTGTCTGTGGTGCAACTGGGTGCTGATCCGAAGCGCCAGCTCGTCCACCTGAAATCCGCAGTGCAGGACATCATGCGCGCCACGGTCCAGTGCCTCAGCGGCGATCGTGGCGTCTGCGGGGTTCGGTACCGCAATCACAACGCTGTCGCGGGTGCTGATGCGGGCACGCAGATCGGCCAGCAGACGCAGGGCCATGCCAGCGGATTGTTCGTTCAGCTCAATTACGATGACATCGGGGACCGGCGTGCGCATCAGGTCCTGAATGGCGTCCACGTTATAGGCGCGCAGGTTGTAGCCAACGCTGCCAGCCAGCCGGGATTTCCACTTCTGTGCGGTGGGCAGGTCGTGGCATACCAGCGCCACGCTGGTGTCGGGGCGCGGCGCTGCGGTCACGGTGGCGCCGGTCATGGGCATGACGAAAGAGGGTACGCCATCTTCCCGCATGTGCAGATCCTCATCCTGCATGCGCATGCGCAACAGGCTGCGAATCCGGGCCTGAAGGATCATGTCGTCCACCGGCTGCGGCAGGACCTCGTCGATGCCCGCCGACAGCGCCTTGATCCGCGTGCCGCGATCATTGGAGGTGCTGAGGGCGATCATTGGCACATCCGCCAGCTGCGGCATCCGCGACAGGGCTGCCTTGACCGCCCCGGCATCCCCGTCCGGCAGGGTCATCGCAGTGAGGATCAGATCGGGGCGATTGCCCGCCATCAGCTCTATCGCCGCCGACATGCTGTCCGCCTGCAGCACCTGAAAACAGGCGGCGGTCAATTGCACCTTCAAAACGATGCGATTGGTGGATACCCCATCTATGACTAGGATCGTGCCTTGCACGGTGAAACACCTTCATTTCCGGCTATTGCTTGGGTTTGAGTGTTGATGAGACTGGTTAACAAACCCTTTCGGGGTTAGTGCAAATTGACGTAAAAGTGTCGACAAGGGGGCTGATATGCCATTTTCCGCCGATCGCGCCGAGGTTCTGGGCTTAAAGGCGCTGAGCTGGCTGGCGAGCAACGATGACCTGTTGCCAGTGTTTCTCGGATCCAGTGGCGCGTCGATCTCGGACCTGCGGGATCGGGTGGGGGATCCCGACTTTCTCGGGGCCGTGCTGGACTTTCTGCTGATGGATGACGCCTGGGTCGTGGCATTCTGCGACAGCGAGGATGTGGCCTATGCGTCGCTGGTCGAAGCGCGGGCGATGCTGCCCGGGGGTGAACAGGTCCATTGGACGTGATAAGCGCCGCGCCGACGTCTCTTCCAACCGAGGACCTTCCATGACCATCTCTGCGCTTCTTTTCGACAAGGACGGTACGCTGTTCGATTTTGCCCGCACCTGGAATGGCTGGTCGATGTCGATGCTCACCAATCTCGCGCAGGGCGATACCGCGCGTTTGGCTGCCATGGCCGAGGCCGTCAGCTATGATCTCGAAGCGCGCGCCTTTCGCCCGGACAGCCTGGTGATTGCCGGGACCAACGACGAGGTGGCAGAGGTTCTGTCGCCCCATGTGCCCGATATGGATGTGGCAGAGCTGGCGCAGTACCTGATCCGGACCGCGGCAGAAGCAGATCTGGCACAGGCGGTGCCGCTGGCCCCCTATCTGGAGGCGTTGCGCGATGCGGGGATGAAGCTTGGTGTGATGACCAATGACGGCGAACATTCCGCCCGCCGTCACTTGACCCGCTCCGGTGTGCTGGATCACTTCGACATGGTGATTGGCGCAGACAGCGGCTTTGGCGCCAAACCGGATCCCGATCCGCTGCTGGCCTTCTGCACGGCGGTGGGCGTGGCCCCCGCGCAAACCGCGATGGTCGGTGACAGTCGCCATGACCTCATCGCCGGGCGCGCGGCGGGCATGCACACGGTGGGGGTGCTGACTGGCATGGCCACCAAAGAGGACCTCGCGCCGCTGGCGGATGTGGTGCTGCCGGATATCGGCCATATCCCGGCCTGGCTCGCCCGTTAACGCGGTCTTCATGCGCTGATGACCGGCATGTGCCGACCTGAATGCGACATGCTGTGTCGGTAATGGACAGGTGTGTCTGGTGCCTGCTGCGGCAGAGTGAATGGAGGGCGATATCCATTTCACCACAGGAGGCACCATGTCGGAGACAGTTGCGCGCAAACGTCGCGGTGGCGGCAGAGCAGGGGCCGCGGCCCGTCGCGGATCCGCCACGCTGGAGCAGATGCCGTGGAATCCTCCGACCAATATCGACCGCCCCACGGAGCCACTGACTGAGGAGGGCATTGCCGCCATTCATGATGGTGCGATGCGCATTCTCGAGGAGATCGGCGTGCAGTTCCTCAACAACGAGGCGCTGGAGATTTTCAAACAGGCCGGCGTCAAGGTCGAGGGCGAGCTGGTCCGCATGGACCGCGACTTTGTGATGGAGATGGTGGGTAAGGCTCCGCGCGAGTTCACCCTGACGCCGCGCAACCCGGATCGTGCCATCCGCGTCGGCGGCAATACCATGCTGTTCGGCAATGTCTCCTCGCCGCCGAACTACTGGGATGTGGAGCTGAACAAGAAGATCCCCGGCACCCGCGAACACTGCCGCAACCTTTTGAAGCTGACACAGTATTTCAACTGCATTCACTTTGCGGGCGGCTATCCGGTGGAACCTGTCGATCTGCATCCTTCGGTGCGCCACCTCGATGTGCTTTATGACAAGCTGACGCTCACCGACAAGGTGATGCATGCCTATTCGCTGGGCAAGGAGCGGGTCGAGGACGTGATGGAGATGGTGCGCATCGCTGGCGGTCTCAGCCATGCGGAGTTCGACGCCAAGCCGCATATGTACACCAACATCAACTCCACTTCGCCGCTGAAGCATGACGAGCCGATGATCGACGGCTCGCTGCGGCTGATCCGGCGCGGCCAGCCGGTGATCGTGTCGCCTTTCACGCTGGCGGGCGCGATGGCGCCGGTGACCATGGCGGGCGCGGTGGCGCAGTCACTGGCCGAATTGCTTTGTGCGATCGCCCTGTTCCAATACGTCGCCCCCGGCGTGCCCTGCGCCATCGGCACCTTTACCTCCAATGTGGACATGAAATCCGGCGCGCCCGCCTTTGGCACCCCGGAATACATGCGCGCCACCCAGATGACCGGGCAGATGGCACGATTCTACGGCCTGCCGATGCGCTCCTCCGGGGTCTGTGCTGCCAATGTGCCGGACGGCCAGGCAATGTGGGAGACCTCAAATTCGCTCTGGGCGGCGGTGCAGTCCGGCACCAATATGGTCTACCACGCCGCGGGCTGGCTGGAGGGCGGGCTGATCGCCAGCCCGGAGAAATTCATCATGGACTGCGAAGTACTGCAGATGATCCAGCGCTACATGGACCCGGCAATCAACGCCACCGGCCCGGATGAGATTGCGCTGGAGGCGATCCGCGAGGTGGGTAACAACGGCCATTTCTTCGGCACACAGCACACCCAGGACCGCTACGCCACGGCCTTTTATCAGCCCTTCCTGAGCGATTGGCGCAACTATGAGGCCTGGGAGGCCGCTGGCGGTGTCTGGACTGCCGAGCGGGCACATACGATGTTCAAGGAGATCATCGCAGAGTTCGAGGAACCACCGCTGGACCCCGCAATCCGCGAGGAGTTGGCGGCCTTTGTGGACCGTCGCAAGGCCGAGGGCGGTGCTCCGACCGATTTTTGACGGCCTGTCGCCGCCGGTTCGCGTTCAGCAACTTTAGCCGGTTTTCGGCCTCTCCTGGACAGTATTCCTTTGGAACGCCTGCGTGTTTTGGTATAATCAGCCATAACAAGCATGTTTTGGGATGGTCGAGGACGAGTTTAGAACGCGGTGTCGCGCATTGTTGCCAGGGCGAACCCAGAGTTCGAACACAGCACTACCGATGACAGCTAGAAGACCGTAGGCGAGACCCTGCGGGTTTTTTATTTTGCGTTAGCTTTGCTGTGTGTCGGGAGGTTTCAAAGCTGGGAAAACCCTTTATCAGAAAACAGCGATAGAAGAATATTCGGTCTTTCTTAAGCATGTAGGCGGTAGAAAAGGCTGAGGTGAATTAGGGAACGGCCGTATGCACGGTTTGATCAACAGGGCAGTTCAGGCTTTTGTCATCAGCACCTACGGTGATAAACGCTGGGGCGAAATCATGGACGACAGCGAGCTCGGATTTTCCGAGTTCGAGGCTATGCTTGTGTATCCCGAAGACCAATCCTCGCGCATGCTGCGCGCGCTTGAACGTAACCTGCAACGCCCGCTTGCTGAAATTCTGGAGGACGTCGGCACGTTTCTGGTGTCCAATCCGCAGGTGGAAGCGTTGAGACGTCTACTGCGCTTTGGCGGCGTGAATTATGTCGAGTTCCTGCATTCGCTCGATGATCTGCCGGACCGCGCTCGGCTGGCGGTGTCCGACCTGCATTTGCCGGGGTTGGAGTTGATTGAACAGGCGCCCGGCCAGTTCGATCTGCTGTGTCAGCCGGGGGTGCAGGGGTATGCGCAGGTGATGACCGGCGTATTGCGCGCCATGGCGGATGACTATGGGGCCTTGGTGATTCTCGACCAGTCCGGCACGCGGGATGGTGCGGATGTGATCTCCATCACGCTGATCGAAAGCGAGTTCGCCGAGGGGCGGGCCTTTGACCTGGGGGCGCATTCACTATGATGACCTTTGACGATCTGGCAGGGCTCGCCAGTCAGGTGTGCCCGATGCATGTGATGATCGATGCCGAGGGCACGGTGACCAGCCATGGCCCGACCTTGCTTAAACTGTGTGATGGCGACGACTGGAAAGGAAAGTCCTTCTTCGACGTTCTCGACCTGCAGCGCCCGCGCTGGGTCAAATCCATCTCCGACCTGCTCGAAACGGCTGGCTGCAAACTGCATTTCCAGCTGCGGGAGGCGCCGCACACCCGCATGAAGGGCGTATTGGTGCCGCTGCCAGACGGGCAGGGCGCATTTATCAACCTGTCATTCGGGATCTCGGTTCTGGATGCGGTGCGCGATTTCAACCTGACCAGCCAGGATTTCTCGCCCACCGATCTGACCATCGAGATGCTCTATCTGGTGGAGGCGAAATCCGCCGCGATGGAGGCCTCGCGCCAGCTGAACCTGCGCCTGCAGGGCGCCAAGATCGCGGCCGAGGAACAGGCCTTTACCGATACGCTGACGGGGCTGAAAAACCGCCGCGCCATGGATCACGTCTTGAACCGCCTGATCAGTGGCGGGCGCGATTTTGCGCTGATGCATGTGGATCTGGATTTCTTCAAGTCGGTGAACGACACCTTTGGTCACGCGGCTGGCGACACGGTGCTGCAGCGGGTCGCGGCCATCATGGTCGATTGCACCCGCAAGTTTGATACGGTCGCGCGGATTGGCGGCGATGAATTCGTCCTGGTGTTTGAAGGGCTTATGGATCGCAACCGCCTGCAAGATCTGGGACGCCGCCTGATCACGCGTCTCGAAGAACCGATCATGTATGGCGTGGACGAATGCCGGATCTCCGCATCCGCCGGAACGACCCTCTCCACCGAGCTTGCGAATCCCGATCCCGCGGCATTGCTGCATCAGGCGGATGTGGCACTCTATGCCGCCAAACGGGCCGGACGCGCGCAGCACATGTTCTATGCTCCGGGGCTTGAGGCTGAGATGGTCGAGCACGACACCAAATCGGCCTGAACAATCTACAGGCGTGACGCAGGAGACACCCCGGTTGCCGTCCCGGCACCAGTGGATCGGTTCTGTGTGTGCTGAGCCGTGAGAATTGGACTGGTCAAAGTGCCCTATATTGGAGCTTTTCTATGGGCTGCCATTCGGTAGGCTGTTGAAAACCCTCAGCCAATGCGGAGCACAGCCATGTCCAGCCAACATCCGGAAGCCGAAGCCTCGCGCATCCTGCCCAGCGTCTGCCCGCTGGATTGTCCCGACACCTGCAGCCTCAGCGTCGAGGTCACGGGCGATCAGATCACCGCCGTGCGGGGCTCCGAGGCCAATCCCTTTACCGCCGGGGTGGTCTGCAACAAGGTCACCCGCGCCTATCCGGATTTCGTGCACGGCCCCGCCCGTCTGACCCATCCGTTGCGCCGTGTTGGCCCGCGCGGATCGGACGAGTTCGAGCGCATCAGCTGGGACGCGGCGCTGGATCTGGTGGCAGAGGGCTTTACCGCCGCCATCAACGCGCATGGGCCCCAGTCGATCCTGCCGCTGAACTACGCCGGCCCGCATGGCGAGCTGGCCGGTGGCTCGCTGGACCGGCGGTTCTTTTATCGCCTTGGCGCCACACGCATGAACCGCGGCCCGCTCTGTGGCGGGGTGCGCAGCCTTGCCTATGAGAGCCTCTATGGTAACGCCCCCGGCATGCCGCCGGAACAGGCCGCACATTCGGACCTGATCGTGGTCTGGGGCAACAATGTCACCGTCTCCAACCTGCATCTGACCCGCGTGGTCAAAGCCGCCCGTGCCAAGGGCGCACGGCTGGTGGTGATCGACCCCAAGCGGATCAAGCTCGCACAGCAGGCGGATCTCTACCTGCAGGTCAAACCCGGCACCGATGTGGTTTTGGCCCATGGCATCGCCGCCGAACTGGAGCGGCGCGGCGCCTTCGACAACGGCTTTATCGCGCAGTGGGTGCAGGGCGCGGAGGCATATATGGCGGAGGCACGCAGATATACCATTGCCGAAACCGCCCGGATCTGCGGCCTTGACGAGGGCGACATCCTGCAACTGGCCGACTGGATGCAGGTGGCGGACCGCATGGCCACCTCCACCGGTAACGGCATGGAGCGTGGGCGCTCCGGCGGTTCCGGCCTGCGCGCGGCGATGGCGCTCAATGCGCTGCTGGGCCAGCACGGGCGGCTCGGGGCCGGGGTGGTGGCAAAGTCCGGTCTCGCCTCGCCCAAGACTCGGGCGCGGCTGCAGGGCGATCACCTGATCGATCCGGCGACACGGGTGGTCAACATCCTTGATGTGGCGCGGCTGATGCTGGACCGCGACCAGCCCACGCCGATCGACGCGGTGATGATCTACAATCACAACCCCATCGCCACCCATCCCGATCAGGCCCGCATGATCGCGGCGCTGAGCCAGCCGGAGATCTTCACCGTCGGCTGCGATGTGGTGATGACCGACAGCATGGCCTATTGCGACGTGATCCTGCCTGCCGCCACGCATTTCGAACATGACGAGATCTTTGCCGCCTATGGCCAGAACTACGTGCAACGCGCCGCGCCGGTGATCGCGCCGGTGGGCGAGAGCTTGCCCAACACCGAGATCTTCCGCCGTCTGGCGGCGCGCTTCGGCTACACCGAAGCCGCCCATCAGGCCAGTGACGCGCAGCTGATGGATGACGCGATGGACGCCAGCCATCCGCAGTTCGAGGGCCGCCCGCCAAGCCAGATGCCCACCGACCGCGCGCTGGAAATGCAGGCACAGGACGGCACTGCGCTGATCCTCTGCGATACAGTGCAGCCCGACACCCAAAGCGGCCGGATCGAGCTGTTCAGCGATGCCCTGCAGGCGGAGACCGGCTTTGGCGTGCCGCGCTTTGATCCGGTGCCGCAGGACCTGCCGCTGGTGCTCATCACCCCCAGCTCCGACAAGCGCATCAACGCCACCTTCGGCAGCGCGCCGCTCTCTGCCGGTCCCGAAAGCATCGAGGTGCACCCAGAGGATGCCGCCGCGCGCAGGCTGCAGGATGGCGACACGGTGGAGGTTTCGAACACCCGCGGCAGCGTCACCTTCCGCCTCAAGGTCTCGGACGCGATGCAACGCGGCGTGGTCTACGCGCCCAAGGGCACCTGGCGCATCAGCTCCGCCACGGGTCTCACGGCCAATGCGCTGATCCCGGTGGAGGTGCGCACGGATATCGGCGACGGCGCCTGTTACAATGAGACCTTCGTGGAACTGCGCGCCTTCGCCGGTTTGCAGGCCGCCGAGTAGGCGAAGGCACCTCACGACAGACAGGACAGGACCGGGCCTCGCGCCCGGTCTTTGCTTGTTGCGCCATTGGCAGGGCGTTACGCTCTCTTCCAGCACATACTCACCGGACCAATTGATGCCTAAACCCACGCCTGCCTTCATGCCGGACCGCGCCTCTGCAGTGCCGATGTTCGAGCAGATCTGCGTCTCCTTCCGCGCCCGCATCCGCTCCGGCGCGCTTGAAACCGGCGCGCGGCTGCCTGCAACCCGGGCCTTGGCGCAGGATCTGGGCGTGGCGCGCGCCACTGTGGTCACCGCCTATGAACAGCTGGTGGCGGAGGGCTATCTCGCCTCCCGTCGCGGCTCCGGCTACACGGTTTGCGCCATGGGTGAGGTCGAACTGTCCCCGGGCGCGCGCGCCACCGCGCCCCCGGAATTGACCGAGCGCGGAGATCTGCTGTTGGAGGCAGGCCAGCCCGACATGCGGCTGTTTCCGCACCGCGCTTGGGCCAAATGCGTCGCCCGCCTGTGCCGCACCCGGCCAGAGGACATGCTCAGCGGCTGTGGCCGCTTTGGCCACCCGGAGCTGCGGCAGGCCATCGCGACCCATGTGCGCGACTGGCGCGGCATCGCGGCGCGTCCGGACCAGGTGCTGGTGACCTCCGGCGCGACCGAGGCGCTGGACATCTGTCTGCATGCGCTGGCCACTGCCGAGGGCGCGGTGGGGGTGGAGGATCCGGGCTTTCCCCCGATCCGCCGCTTTGCCGAGGCGCAGGGCCGCTGCACCCGCGATCTGGCGCTGGACCCACAGGGGGCGGAGCTGCCGACTCCCGGCGATGGCACCGATGTGGTGGTGCTGACGCCCTCGCATCAATACCCGCTGGGCGGCGCGATGACAGCGGGGCGACGGCAGGACTTTGTGCGCTGGGCGGCGCAGTCGCAGGGCTGGATCATCGAGGATGATTACGATTCGGAATTCCGCTACGCGGGCCGCCCGATCCCGGCATTGGCGGGCGTCGACGGGCAGGGGCGCACGGTCTATATCGGAAGCTTTTCCAAGATATTCTCCAACAGCCTGCGCATGGGCTATATCGTGGCCCCCGATGGGCTGATCGACCGGCTGGCACAGGCGATGCGCGCCAAGGGGGCACGCGCCAGCGCCATGCCGCAGGCGGCCCTGGCGGAGTTCATGCAGCAGGGTGAGTTCTATCGGCATCTGCGCCGGGTGCGCCGGATCTACGCGGAGCGCCACCGCAACCTGATCGAGTCCCTGCGGGCCGGGTTTGGCGATGTGGGGCATGTGGTGGACCATCAGGCCGGCATGCAGGTGGTTTTGCATCTTCATGCCGCATTTGCGGACAGGCCAATCGTAGCCGCCGCCCGCGCCGAAGGGGTCGGGGCCGAGGCGCTTTCGGCCTACAGCCGCCGCGCGGGCGCCTGCAACGGCGTGGTTCTGGGCGCTTGCCTCAATGATCTGGACGAACAGGCAGAGGCCCTGATCCGCCTGCGACGGGCCATTTCCTCAACAGGATAATCCCCGTCGCGCCTGCGTATAGATCGTATGTGAGTGGTGGGATGCGCCAGCTTTTCGAAAAGGAAAAGTGGTACTCCGTAGGGGAATCGAACCCCTCTTTCCAGGTTGAAAACCTGGCGTCCTAACCGATAGACGAACGGAGCACTCTTGGTGTGAGCGGGTGTTTACTGAAGGTGGCCCAACCGCGCAAGAGGAAATCTGCCCAAAGTGCAAAGTTTTTACGACAGGGGGCAGGGCGTGAGATTCATAGTGAAACCAAGCGTTTAACGTGACGCGCGACATGTTTCACGCGGCATTGCATCGCGCAGTGTGCGGGATGTTTGCTCGATAACTACGGGGGAGAAAGTGGTACTCCGTAGGGGAATCGAACCCCTCTTTCCAGGTTGAAAACCTGGCGTCCTAACCGATAGACGAACGGAGCACTCTTGGTGTGAGCGGGTGTTTAGGGTTTTGCGTCGCAGGCCGCAAGCGAAAAAAACGCGGGCGGCGCAAAATTCTTATCCACAGGCGGCTGGAGGGCGCTGACCTCGCCCTTTGACGCCATGTCAGGCCTCGGCGGCGTCCTCCAACCGCAGTTGCGCGCTCTGGCGGCCACCCCAGGTGTTCACCTCCAGCCGTCCGGCCACATGAAACCGCGCGCCACCATGCTCCAGCAGGCGCGGCCCCAGCGCGGTGTCAAAGGCCCCAAAGGCGATGGCGTCGATATTGCCGCCCATGCCATCGGTAAAGCTGACCTTGAGATGCGATTCGCCCACCCGTTTGGCGAATCTCACCGCCATGTCGGGAAAGCCGTAGCGCGGGGCAGGGGCGCCAGCGCCAAAGGGTCCGGCCTTTTCGATCTGTTCGATCAGATCCACGGTGGCCGCGCCCGGCATCAGCATGCCGTCGAGCTTCAGATCGGAGGGCCCGAGGTCTCCCGCGCCCTGTTTCTCCAACAGCTCCGCCAGCCGCGCCATGGCTGGTTCCAACTGGTCGCGCGCCACGGTCAGCCCTGCCGCCATCTTGTGGCCGCCGCCCTTCAGCAACAGCCCTTCCATCGCCACCCGCTGGATCGAGGCGCCAAGGTCGATGCCGGACACCGAGCGGCCAGAGCCCTTGCCCTCATCGCCATCAAGGCCGATGACAATGGCGGGGCGACCTGTGGCCTCCTTCAGGCGCGAGGCGACGATGCCGACCACGCCCGGATGCCAGCCTTCGCCCGCCGCCCAGACCAGCGGCGCGTCAAAGCCACGCTCCTCGGCCTGTTCCAGGGCGGCAGCGCGCACGGCGTTTTCAATGTCGCGGCGCTCGGTGTTGAGCTGATCCAGCCGTTCGGCCAGCGCGGCGGCCTCATGCGGGTTCTCCGTCGACAACAGTCGCGCACCGAGATCCGCCTTGCCGATCCGTCCGCCGGCGTTGACGCGCGGGCCCAGCAGGAACCCGAGGTGATAGGTCGAGGGCGCCGAATCCATCCGGCTCACATCCGCCAGCGCCACCAGCCCGGGGCGCTGGCGCTGTCCCATTACCTTCAGCCCCTGACGTACCAACGCCCGGTTGGCGCCGATCAGCGGCGCCACATCAGCCACGGTCGCCAAGGCCACCAGATCCAACATCGCCATCAGGTCCGGCCCTGCGCCAAGACCCTTTTCGCGGGCCTGACGGCGCACCTCGACCAGCATCAGGAACACCACGCCGGCAGCGCAGAAATAGCCCAGATCGCCATCCTCGTCCTGCCGGTTCGGGTTCACCACCGCCACGCAGTCGGGCAGGGTCTCGCCGCCGAGGTGGTGGTCTAGCACCACCACATCCGCGCCCTTGGCCGCGGCGATCGGCCCGTGCGAGAGCGTGCCGCAGTCGACGCAGACAATCAGGTCGTGATCGCGCGCCAGACCGGCCATGGCGGCGTCATTGGGACCATAGCCCTCGTCGATCCGGTCTGGAATATACAGCGTCGCCTGCTGCCCCATCTGCCGCAGATAGACCATCAGCAGCGCCGCCGACGACCCGCCATCCACGTCATAATCGGCAAAGATCGCAATCCGCTCGCGCCGTTCCACCGCCTGCAGGAAACGTGCGGCAGCGGTCTCCATGTCCTTCATCCGACGTGGATCCGGCAGCAGCTCCTTCAGTTGCGGCGTCAGGAACCCGGTGGCCTCATGCGCGGGCACCCCGCGCCGTGCCAGCACCTGGCAGACGGCGGCGGGCAGGCCGGTTTCTTGCGCCAGATGCTCACCCGCGCGGGATTGATCGACGCCGGGGCCCAGCCAGCAGCGCCCGGTCAGAGAGGTCTCGACACCCAGAAAACTCAAATCCGCACTCCCGTTATGTGCAAAGGCCGGACCCGTGCGGGACCCGGCCTTTCATCTTTTCCCAAATACCTAAATCCCGACCCCAGCTGCAAGCGCTGAGGCCGAAGCGGGATTACTGATGCGCGCTTAGCGGCGTGCGGTAGGTCATGCGCCGCACCGATCCGGTCTTGGAGCGCATCAACAACGTGGTCGTCTCAACCCAGCCCGGCTGGCGCTTGATGCGCGGCAGCAGCGAACCGCCGGTCACCCCGGTGGCGGCAAAGATCACGTCCTGCGTCACCATCTCGTCAAGGGCATAGATGCGGTCCAGATCGGTGATGCCGGCCTTGGCGGCACGGCCACGCTCGTCATCGTTGCGGAACAGCAGCCGGCCAAAGATCTGCCCGCCCATGCATTTCAGTGCAGCCGCCGCAAGCACGCCCTCCGGTGCGCCGCCGGAGCCCATGTACATGTCGATGCCGGTGGTCTCGGCCTCGGCGCAATGCATCACGCCGGCCACGTCGCCATCGGTGATCAAGCGGATGGAGGCACCGGTTTCGCGCACCTCGGCGATCATCGGCTCGTGACGGGGGCGTTCCAGAATGCAGACGGTGATGTCGGAGGGGGCGCAGCCCTTGGCCTTGGCCAGCGCCTCGACCCGCTCGCGCGGCGACATGTCCAGTGACACCACGCCCTCGGGGTAGCCCGGGCCGATGGCCAGCTTGTCCATATAGGTGTCGGGCGCGTGCAGCATGGAGCCGCGCGGCCCCATTGCGATCACGGTGAGCGCGTTGGGCATGTCCTTGGCGGTCAGCGTGGTGCCTTCCAGCGGATCCAGCGCGATGTCGACGCCGGGACCATTGCCGGTGCCCACTTCCTCGCCGATGAACAGCATGGGCGCCTCGTCCCGCTCGCCTTCACCGATGACCACCACGCCGGCGATGTCCAGCAGGTTGAGCTGTTCGCGCATGGCGTTCACGGCGGCCTGGTCGGCGGCCTTTTCGTCGCCGCGCCCGATCAGCGGGGCAGAGGCCAGGGCGGCCTGTTCGGCAACCCGGGCGAGGCCCAGGGACAGCAGGCGGTCGTGAAACGGCGCGTCGGCGGTGGTCGAAGTCATTCCCAGTATTCCTATCTCAAACTAGCGCGATCCCATTTGGCATAGCCCGGCCGCCCCCATCGGGGCAAGGCGCGGGCGAAGCTGGTGTCGCTAACAGTTACGCATATGGTTCGGTCTTGCGCGGGCCGCCGCCGAGGCGATCAGGGCCCGCGCGCTTTGCCCCCTATAGAGGGGAAATGTCACAGCTCTTCGATGCGCAGCGCCACCGGTGCGCCCTCGACAACGCCGGTTGCAGCCAGCCCCTCCAGCGCCTGTTCCAGCATTGCGGAGGTGCATTTGTGGGTCACGATCAGCACCGGCGCGATGGTGGTAGCATGGTCGTACTGGCGCATGCGGTGGATCGACACGCCCGCATCACCAAGCGCCGAGGCCACCTTGGCCATGGCACCGGGCTTGTCCTGCAGCGCCATGCGCACGTAATGCGGCGCGGGCAGGCCGGTCTGTGCCGCCGGGGTCTCTTCCAGCGTTGCGGCAGGCTGGCCAAAGGTCGCGATGCGCAAGCCGCGCGCAATGTCCAGAACATCGCCCATCACCGCGCTGGCGGTGGGGCCTTCACCGGCACCGGGGCCGCGCAGCACCACCTGTTCGATGGCGTCGCCTTCGATCACCACCATATTGGTGCCGCCCTCCAGCTGGCCCAGCGGCGAATTCGCTGGCACCAGACAGGGGGTCATACGCTGCTCCAGCCCGCGGGCAGAGCGCTGCGCCACGCCCAAAAGCTTGATCCGGTAGCCCATGTCGGCGGCGTGGCGGATGTCCTCGATGGCGATGCGCTGGATGCCTTCCAGCTTCACATTGTCAAAGGCTGGTTTGGTGCCAAAGGCGATCGAGGCCAAGAGCGCCAGCTTGTGACCGGCGTCGATGCCGCCCACGTCCAGCGTCGGGTCGGCTTCGAGAAAGCCCAGGTCATCGGCCTCCTTGAACACGGTCGCATAGGGCAGGCCGGCGGTTTCCATCCGGGTCAGGATGTAGTTGCAGGTGCCGTTCATCACCCCCATGACGCGGGTGATCTCGTTTCCCGCAAGCCCCTCGGTGAGGGATTTGATCACTGGGATGCCACCGGCCACGGCAGCTTCAAAGCGGATCACGCGGCCATTGGCCTCGGCCTGTTCGGCCAGCGCCTGACCGTGAATGGCCAGCAGCGCCTTGTTTGCGGTGACCACATCCTTGCCCGCCGCCAATGCGGCCTCGGTGGCGCGTTTGGCGGCGCCCTCGTGGCCGCCCATCAGTTCGACAAACACATCCACGTCATCGCGGGTGGCCAGCGCCACCGGGTCGGTCTCCCAGGCGTAGTCTTTCAGCGAGACGCCGCGATCCTTGGTGGCGTCACGGGCGGAGACGGCGGTGATCACCACCGGGCGTCCCGTGCGGGCCTCCAACAGGGCAGCATGGCGGCGGATGATTTTCACCACGCCCATGCCGACCGTGCCCAAACCTGCAATCCCCAGTCGAAGCGGTTCAGTCATAGTGGAGGTCCTTATTGTATTGGCGGTCTATGGGTTCGCAGTCGCCTTAGCGGCTCTGGCCCGCTGGTGCAATGTTCAACGCGGCCAAACCCTGCCTCAGGGCTGACGGCGGCGTAATTCCTCGGCCCGGCGGCGCAAACGGGCCGCACGGGCATCAAGCGTATCCGACAGCTCGGCGCTTTCCTCTTCGGGCAGCGGCTGCTGTGCCAGGGCGGTGTCGAGCGGCAGCAACCTGGGGTAGGGCTGTTGGCGCAGATCCGCGGGCAAGCGGTCCTCAAGCTGCGGCACGCGCGAACAGCCCGCCGTCAGGGCCAGCAGTGCGCAGGCCGACAGAACCACACGGCGCGCCGCCACAGGTGCAGGCGCAGAGAGCATCAGGGTGGTCAGTTTGGCGGGGATGGACATACCAAGCTTTCTGTCTGGAGTTTCGCCCTTGATGCACAAATGCGCCTGTGGGTACAAGTTAATCTGCGCGGGCTGCCGTGCCGCTTTTATCTGAACAAATGTTCAGTTACCTTGAGCATATGGCACGTACTCAAGGTTCCCATTCAGACATCACCGGCCCCCGCATCCGTGCGGCCGCGCAGGAGCTGTTTGCCCGCCACGGCTATGCCGCCGTCTCCATGCGCCAGATTGCGGGCGCGGTGGGGGTGCAGGCAGGCGCGCTCTATAATTACACCGCCGACAAGCAGAGCCTGCTGTTCGATCTGATGCAGGCACATATGGAGGGGCTGTTGTCCGCATGGGCGACAGAGCAGGTGCCTGAGGATGTGATGGGGCAGTTGGAGGGCTTTGTGCGGTTTCACATCCGCTACAACCTCGAACGCCCGGATGCGGTGTTCATCGCCTATATGGAGCTTCGCAATCTCACCGAGGAGAATTTTGCCCATATCGAGGATCGCCGCCGCGCCTATGAGGATCAGCTTGAAGGCATCCTGAAGGCCGGCGTGGCGCAGGGGCTGTTCCGGGTGCCGGATACCAAGATCGCTGCCTTGGCGGTGATTGCGATGCTGAACGGGGTGCTGACCTGGTACCGCGACGGTGGGCGGCTGTCGCTGGTGGAGGTCGAGACGCTCTACTGGGACATGGTGCGCAAATCGGTGGGGGTGTAGGCCACATGGCACTGTTGGCCTTGCAGTCGGAACGGTTACGGGCGGTTTCCGTCGCGCGACTGTCGCCACAGGATCGCGAAGCGCTGTTCGAGCCCGAAGTGGTTACCTATCTGCCGAACGGTTTTCAGGGGCTGGAGACGGATGCCGCACGTTGTGCGCTGCTGGACGGGGTGCAGCAGGAGGCCGAGGTGGTGGCGCTGTCAACCCGGGCCGGCGAGGTGATCGGACTGTTGATCCTGTCGCATGGGGCTGCGGGAGATCGGCTGCGTCATCTCGGGTATCTCTTTGTCCGAGCGGCCTGGGGGCAGGGATACGCCAGCGAAATGCTGCGCGCGCTTCAGGACCTGTATCGTGGCCAGTCGGTGGTCCTGTCCGGTGGCGTGATGGCGGACAACGCCGCCTCTGCCCGGGTTCTGCAAAAGAACGGCTTCGTGCCGGGGGTGCCGAACGAGGCAGGTGAGGTCACCTATACCTGGGATGCGGAACGCGGTTGAGGGTGCCAAGCGGAGCGCTTCCGCGCGCTTTTATTCTGCAGGGGGCGCGGTGATGGCTGTTGGCGGGCGCAGAGCCTGGCGCTGGTGTTGCAAAGCAGGGCTGCTGAGACGGTCCTGAGGGGCAGGTCTGCCCTCAGGAGCCGCGTTCAAGTTTTTTTGAGGTTGGGCGCGTCAAGGGCACGCCGCCCGTGCCGGGCGGGGCCGTTGGCCCCCTTGACCCGATGCGCGGGTGTCGTGGGTGATTGCGACATAGAGAGTGAGCAGCGCTGGAGCGCCGCTCACAAGGAAAAGTGGGTACCGGTTTTCCCCGATCAGAGGGCGGGCCGCGCCGCTCACAGGGACAAGTGGATACCGGTTTTCCCGATCAGAGGGCGGGCCGCGCCGCTCACAGGGACAAGTGGATACCGGTTTTCCCGATCAGTGAGCGGGCCTAATAAACGTCCCGTTGCGCAGCTCGGCAAAGGCTTTTTGCAGCTCGGCCTGGGTGTTCATCACGATGGGGCCGTGCCAGGCCACCGGCTCCTCGATCGGGGCGCCGGAGATCAGCAGGAAGCGCACGCCCTCGGGGCCGGCTTGAACGGTGACCTCGTCACCGGTCCCAAAGCGCACCAGCGTGCGGTCGCCGGACATGTCGCGGATGTTGACTTCTTGTCCCGCGACTTCCTTTTCCAGCAGCACGCCGGTGGGGCGGGAGGCATCGGCAAAGGCCGCCTGACCGTCAAAGACATAGGCGAAGGCGCGGCGGTAGGTGTCGATCTTGAAGGTCTTTTTCACGCCTGCGGGGATATAGACATCGAGATATTGCGGGTCGGCGGCGATGCCATCGACCGGGCCGCGTTTGCCCCAGAACTCGCCCACGATCACCTTCACCCGGGTGCCGTCGTCGTCGATCACCTCGGGGATGTCCTTGCCCTGCACGTCCTGATAGCGCGGTGCGCACATCTTCTGGCTGCCGGGCAGGTTGCCCCAGAGCTGAAAGCCATGCATCTGGCCCTTGGTGTTCCCGCTCGGCATTTCTTGATGCAGGATGCCGGACCCGGCGGTCATCCACTGCACATCGCCCGCGCCAAGGCTGCCGGTATTGCCGAGGCTGTCGCCATGCTCGACAGCGCCTTCCAGCACATAGGTGATGGTCTCGATGCCGCGATGGGGATGCCACGGAAACCCTTGTTGGTAGAGCTCCGGGTGATCATTGCGAAAGTCGTCAAACAGCAGGAACGGGTCCAGCTCGCTGGGGTCCTGAAAGCCGAAGGCGCGGTGCAGATGCACGCCAGCGCCCTCCATCGTGGGTTGGGCGGCGCGTGTTTCCAGAATGGGGCGCAGTGACATTTGGATCTCCTGATGAGAGGTTTCATCACAAAAGATAGGCTGCGCGGGGCGATGGGAAAATCTGCGGTGGCTCACCGGGGCTGTGCGTATGCGCAGGGCTGGAGCGGCGCTTGGCGTCGCCGAAGCCATTGGGGCGCTGTTGATGCTCGGATCGGCGGCTGTGCTTGGCGATCGATGCTGTGGGCCGCGTCAGCAATCGCGGCTGGGTGGCCGCCCCCGACCTGAACCGGGAGCGACCAATGATGGGTGTCGTGAGGCTTACTCTGCCGGACGTTCTGCCGCGTCGCCGGTGGCGGGCAGATCAGCCGGATCCGCCTTGGGTGTGAACAGGCCGGTCCAAGCGTAGAAAATGCCAAACACCGGGGCCAGCCAGCAGGCGAAGGACAGCGGGATATAGAGCAGGTTCTCCAGGTTGCCCTCGGAGATGCCCAGCGCCAGCGCCGAGATCACGAATGCACCGCCTGCGTTCCACGGGATCAGCGGCGAGATGATGGTGCCGCCTTCTTCGGTGGCGCGTGCAAGGTTCAGGCGCGAATAGCCCATACGGTCATAGACCGGCTTGAACATGCGGCCCGGCAGTGCGATCGACAGATAGGGGTCGCCCGCGACGGTGTTGGTTGCCATCGACGACAGGATCGCCGAGGTCTGCAGGCCTGCGATGGTCTTCACCCGTCTGGTCAGGACCTCGATGATCGCCGCCAGACAGCCGGTGCGCTCCAGCGCGCCACCAAAACCAAGCGCGATCAGGATCAGCGAGATGGTCCACATCATCGACTGGATGCCGCCCCGGTTCATCAGCGCATCCATCGCCTCGACCCCGGTTTCGACGGAGTAGCCGTAGTTGGCGTAGGTAAAGATGTCATGCACCGATGCGCCCTGCACGAAGATCGCGATCAGCGAGGCCACCACCACGCCAATGAACAGGGTCGGGATTGCCGGCATTTTCATCATCGCCAGCGTCACCACCAGCAGCGCCGGAAGCAGCAACCATGGGGTGATGTCAAACGATCCGTCCAGCGCGCCCTTGAAGCTTTCGATGCGCTCGAAGGAGGGCTTGCCCTCACCGAGGCTGAAGCCGACGATCGTGTAGATCAACAGTGCGATCAGCATGGCCGGAACCGTGGTGGGCAGCATGTTGCGAATGTGGTCGAACAGATGCGTGTCGGTGACCGCAGGGGCCAGGTTGGTCGTGTCCGACAGCGGCGAGACCTTGTCGCCGAAGAACGCGCCGGAGACCACGGCAGCGGCGGTCCAATAGGCCGGGATATCAAACCCCTCGCCAATGCCCATCAGTGCCAGGCCAACGGTGCCGACGGTCCCCCAGGAGGTCCCAAGCGCCAGTGACACGATCGCACATAGGATCATGCCGGCGGCCAGGAACAGCTGTGGCGACAGGATCGACAGGCCATAGTAGATCAGGGTTGGAACCGTACCCGACGCAATCCAGGTGCCGACGATCATGCCGACAAGGATCAGCACCGACACCGCCGGAAAGGAGACCGCGATGACGTGGAACGCGCCTTTTTCGATCTCGTCCCAGGTCAGACCCTCGATGAGCCCGACAACCGCGGTCAGCGCGATGCCGATCGCCAGCGGAATATGCGGCGTGAAATCCCCGAAGTAGAAGATCTGAACCGCAAGTATGCCCAGCGTCAGAATGATCGGCACCAGCGCCAGCCCGATCGATGGGCGGATATCTGTTTTTTGTAATGGCATTAAGTATGTCCTCTCTGTTGTTGTCCGACCCGGTGTCATCCGAAGACAAGACCGGAGCGGGATTGCGCGTTCTTGGCGTCAGTTTGTCCGGGGCAAGGCCGGTGTGGTCACGGAAACATCTTCAAAGGCGTGGCCCGCACGGTTGGCCGGGCGAACGCCGCCCAATGATGCGGGCCCTGCCCATGGCCTGCCGTCGCGGCGCCCTAAAGGCATCGCGCGCAAGAGTGCAGCGGCGTGCCGCGGCACCATGCTGTCACCATGGACCCCACTGGCCGATGTGTCCAATGTGTCTATCCGCGTGTCTCTGCGCGCAGCAGGGTGCGGGGCGCTGCGGGGCTGGTGCTGGCCGAACATGTTCATCAGATCTTCCTCAGTCGTCGTGCCGGGTTAGGCGCTCTTGAGCCAGCTGGCTGTCTCGGAAACGTCGGATGGGGCAGGGCGCACGCCATCGACAAGGTCACACAGCACCTGCGCGGCCCCCGCCGCCATGGTCCAGCCAAGCTGCCCGTGCCCGGCGTTGAGCCAGACATTCGGCGTGTTGCGCAACTGGCCGATATAGGGACGCCCGCTCGGGGTGCTGGGGCGCAGCCCGGCCCAGTGGCGGGCCCCGTCAAGATCCACGGCGCCGGTGAAATGCCGGGCCACGTAACCGTCCAGATGTGCTGCGCGGTCGGCCCGTGGGCTGCTGTCATGGCCCGCAAACTCGGCAATCCCCGTCACCCGCAGCCGATCCCCAAGCCGGGTCACCGCCACGAGGTTGGTTTCGTCCACAAAGGGGCGCTGCGGGATGCGGCTGTCGTCAAGGATCGTATAGGTGGCGGAGTAGCCCTTCACCGGGTAGATCAGCGGCCGCACGCCAAGTGATGCCGTCAGCGCCGGGGTGCCGGTCCCGGCCGCGACCACCAGCTGATCGCAGGCAATCTCGCCGGATGGCGTCTGGACCGCCTGCACCCGCCCCTCTGCGCGCCGAAACCCGGTCACGGATGTGCCGTAGCAAAAGGTCACGGTGGTGTTCTGCTGCAACCATTCCGCCAGGGCCTGGGTGAAGCGATGGCAGTCGCCCTTGCTGTCGACGGATGACACCAGCCCGCCCCGCAAGGTGCCCTCAAAGGCGCGCAGGGCAGGGTCGCGCTGGGTCAGCTCTGACGCGCTCAGCGGCACAAACCCCTGATCCCCGTCCGACAGGCTCTTGACCCGCGCATGATAGGCCGCGCGATCCCCGTACAGATAATACGCCCCGTCATGATCCTGATCGAAGTCCAGACCCGTGGCCTGTTCGAGATCTTGCAGCATCCGACGCCCATGTCGCGATAGCCGTGCCATGGCATCGGAATGGGTCGCATGGGCGCGGGCGGTGCAATGGCGCAGGAAGGCCAGCCCCCAGCGCCAGAGGTCCGGGTCCAGCAGCTTGCTGATTTTCACACTGGGCGCGCGCCCCAGAACCGCACCAAGCATCTGGCGCGGCGCCGCAGGCCCGGCCCAGCTTTCCGCATGGCCGACAGCGATGATCCCGGCATTGGCATAGCTGCAACCGGACGCCGGTGCCTCCGCCTGATCTATGACAGTCACCTGATGGCCTCGCATGGCAAGGTGGTAGGCGGTGGTCAGCCCCACAACGCCCGCGCCAATCACGGCAAAACGCTGGCCACTGTCCTGTTGGTCATGCATACTTTCATCCAAATCGCTCAGAGCCGGTGCATATAGGCAGTTTTTGGTAAAATAAGAAAAATCATGTCTCAAACAACAAAAAAAGACTCATCTTCTCTTTCAACTGCATTGGCCCCCTTGCTCGACGACAGTGAAAAAGAGCGCATCCGCAGCGAACTCGGCAGGCGTGTCAAAGGTTTACGCAGCTCGGCAGGGATGACGTTGGAACAGGCCTCCGAACGCACCAGCCTTGCGGTTTCGACCATCTACAAGATCGAAAACGGCAAAGTGTCCCCCAGTTTCGAGAATCTCTTGCGACTCGCACGGGGCTACGGCGTCGGCTTGGAGAAGCTGATCGCAGAGCCGGAAGATGAGGTCAGCACCACCCGTCTGACCGTCACCCGCGCGGGGCAGGGCCGGTCTGTCGAAGGCAAGGTCTACGACTACGAGGTGCTCTGCAACGGGCTGACGGGCAAGAAGATCATTCCGCTGATCGGCACCATCAGCGCCGCCGGAGACACATCGCCCGCGCATCTGGACCGCCATGACGGCGAGGAGCTGCTGTTTGTGCTCTCGGGCGAGGTCGAACTGCTGGTGGAGCATTACGAGCCGGTCATTCTCACCGCCGGGGACTGCGCCTATTACGACAGCACCATGCGGCACGGTGTGCGCAGCACCGGGCCCGAGGAGGCCCGCGTGTTCTGGGCCTGCACCCATATCAACGGTCTGGACTAAGGCGCGGCCCGGAGGGAGGCCGGATCTGCGCGGGCGAACCGATGCGGGCGGCTGCCCTCCATACCATGATCGGGCCGCTGAACGCGTATCGTCCGTTCAGGCGCAAAAGGGCTGTTAGATCCGGCTGTTTTTCGCTAACCCTCCGTCATTGACCTGAGGGAGAGCAATCCATGACCAGCCTGCACGGCTCTGACGAGATTTTTGCCACGGTGGAGGCGTCACCGTCGCGCCGCGTGATCGGTGTGTCGCTGCTGGGCGGATTGGGGTTGATGACCCTCTATGTCGCCATGTCGAGCACGCCGGGTCTGGCTTGGCAGGCGTTCCTGCTGGCGGTTTCCGGTGGGTCGCTGTGGATGGGCTATCGCATGTGGCAGGCCACTGCCCACCGGATTGAGCTGACCGCCCAAGGGCTGCGCTGCTCTGACGGGACCGAGATCATCCGGATCAAGGATCTCGATGTGCTGGATCGCGGTTTCTTCGCGTTCAAACCCTCCAACGGGTTTCTGATGCGCAGCAAGATCACCGGCGAGCGCTGCTGGTATCCCGGCCTCTGGTGGCGCATGGGGCGGCGCATTGGTATCGGCGGTGTAACACCGGGCTCGCAGACCAAAACCATGACCGAAATCCTCGCCGCGATGATGGTAGAACGCGACGCTGGCTGAGGGGCTGGTCGTTGCTGGCAGACCTGTCGGGTTATCCGGCCAAGCTGCGTTCCGTGCGCGCCTTGACCAGCTCCAGGATCACGTCGTGGAAATCGTCAAAGAAAAAGTTGTGCCAGAATTCGGCGTAAGCTCCCATGCCTGATCCATCATAGGTCCAGGTGGTCAAGGAAAGCCGCGTTTTGCCGCCGTGGTCTTCGAGGACATATGCGCCGCGCAAGACATCAAAATGCTGGCCGCCCACCTTTACATGCGGGTCTTCGATATCCTCGGGGGCCCAACCGTCTGGAAACTCAAAATCCCATGCAATGCGCCGATTAGGTTCATATGCGGTGATCCGCTCCAGAAAATGAATGTCGTCTCCCCAGTGGGAATGCCGCACGGCACCGTCTGATCTCTCCTCCCAAACGGCCGCCGTGGGTTTCGGTACCCCAAGCAGATGTGAGCTGCGCGTGGGGATCTCGTCTGGCGAAATATCCGGAATGGATTTGAGCATCTGAAACACCACCGCAGGCGGCGCGTCGATCAGGATCGAGTCCGAGATCTCATATACAGTTGGACCCGTTGGCAGCATATCCAGCAGAACGATGGCCAAAACCGGCAGGCTTGCGGCGCTCAGGGTGCTCTTTGAGAATGTCTTCCAGCGGTCATAGCTGAGATATAAAACGCCCCCGAGCAACGTGCCAAACAGGATCGGGATCAGGGCCATTGTGATGCAGATCAGCCCCTCAAGACCGCTCACCAAAGAGCCGAGCAGGGACAGGAGCATGACGAACAACAGCCATGCGATCGACTTGCCAAACGTCTTGAGCGAATTCTTGGGGCGGAACCACATGATGATGAAGCCCGCCAGGGCGGGAAACCCCAAAAGATACGTAAAACCGACAGGGTCGATCATGACCACGGTAATGGCGGCAAGGCCCAATATACCCGCGGCCAGCGCAATGGCGGGTGCCAGTATCCGGAGTGTATTTGACAGCATCTCTAGTGCGAACTTTCTCTGACCTGCTGAAAACAGGCATAAATTCATACGGTTCAATATACGTCCAACGCCCGAAATCAGCCCGGACTGAACGCGGCGGCCACCGGTCATGCATGTGTTAAACCAAAATCCATGAGGAGGGAACGCGACCTTTGGTGCGATCATCGGGACTTGACGCACGCCCGGACACAGCCTAAGCGAGGCTTCAGGGGCGCAGACCCCCGCCGCCCGCTGGCCTTTGGCCTTGGTGAAGTTCTGCAGACATCTCTGTCTATCGATCATCCTCCACGCATTTCGCGCGGGTGGTAATGCGGGTCCCATCCTGTTCTTGCGCGACACCTGCAAGAGGAGATCGGGGATATGACATCTTCCCCCACCAACCATTTTCTGACCGGACGATTGGGTCCGATCTATGCCAAGACCGCTCTGCCCATCATTTTTGTGATGGGGATGAACGGCTGCCTGACCGTGGCAGATGCCTTGTTTCTGGGGCATTTCGTCGGGCCGGAGGCGCTGGCCGCCGTGACCCTGATGTTTCCCGCCTACATGCTGGTCGTGGCGCTGGCGACGTTGGTGGCCAGCGGCATGTCCAGCCGCCTTGCCCGGCACCTCGGCGCGGATGAGACCGCGGCGGCGCAGGCGGATTATGCCGGCGCGCACGGTTTGGCGCTGGCGGTCTCGGTCGCGCTGATGCTGGCCTTTGTGCTCTGCGGCAATGCGGTGACGCAGGCCGCCGCCGGGGGCGATGCGGCGCTGGCCGCCATGGGCCACACCTACCTGCGCATCACCGTGGGCTGCACGCCGTTGTTGTTTGTGCTGTCGGTCAATTCCGACGCGCTGCGCAACGAGGGGCGCGCGGGGCTAATGGCGCTGATGAGCCTTGTGGTCTCGCTTTCCAACATCGCCTTCAACTACCTGCTGATTGCCGAGGCGGGGCTGGGCGTTGCGGGCTCGGCGCTGGGCACCGCCCTGGCGCAGGCCTTGGCGCTCGCCTTGATCTTGGTGTTTCGCCTGCGCGGCAAGACCGTATTGACCCCCGCCGTGTTGCGACAGCAGAGCCTTCTGGCAGGCTGGGGGCGGATGCTGGCCCTTGGCGCGCCACAAAGCCTCAATTTCATCGGCATCGCCTTGGGGGCGGCGGCGATCATGGCGGCACTGCAATGGGTTGCGACGCCGGATTACGCCCAGATCGTCACCGCCTATGGGGTGATTACCCGGCTGCTGACCTTCAGCTTCCTGCCGCTTTTGGGGCTGTCCTATGCGATGCAAAGCATCACGGGCAATCTTTATGGCGCAGGCGCGCACGGGCGGGTGCGTCAGAGCCTCAGGCTCGCCTGCATGATGGCGCTGCTCTATTGCGCCACCATGCAGGCCACGCTCAGCCTCGGGGCGGCGCATATCGCGGGCTGGTTTGTCACTGACCCCGGCGTCATCGCGCAGGTTGCGCGCATCCTGCCCATTCTTGGCGGCTTGTTCACCCTCGCGGGGCCGCTGATGATGGTGGCGATGCATTTCCAGGCCATCGGGGACGCGGCGCGTGCGGCGCTGTTGGGACTGGCGAAACCCTATCTCTTCTCGATCCCGCTGACGTTTGCTCTGGCGGCACACTGGGGGGAACTGGGCATCTGGCTGGCCGCACCGATGGGGGAGGCGGCGCTGTTGCTGCTGACGCTTCTGGTGGTGCTGGACCTGCGCCGTCGTGGCAGAGTGCTGCCCATCAATCAAGCGCCGGAGGGCACCCCATGAGACAGGACTTGCCAACCCTTGCCCAAGCCAAGGCAACGGCGCGCGAATGGCGCCAAGAACGGGCGCAGCAGGGCGAAGCCCACAGCCACAGCGCGGCGCTTGAACATATCGCACAACAGTTGGGGTTTCGCGACTGGAATGCCTGCGTTGCCACATTGACCCAAGCGGATGCGCGCCAGTTTGCTCCGGGGGAGCGCGTCTCGGGCCGGTATCTGTCGCAGCCTTTCACCGCCCGGATCCTGCGCGCCACCCCGGCGCCGGGGCACCCCGGCTGGCTGCGGCTGGAGCTGCATCTGGACGTGGCGGTGGATGTGGTGACCTCGACGCGGTTCTCGAACCTGCGCCGTCGGGTCACCGGCGTGATTGGCCCTCAGGGCTTCAGCCAGGAAAAGACGTCAGACGGGCAACCGCATCTGGTGATCGACGCAAAAAGGCCTCAGCCCGACCCGTGATGATCACGGCCGGGCTGAGGCCGGACAGACCGCCGTTGCAGCAACAACGGCGGTCTGCTCTTAACTCTCTGCGTTGTCGACCACCTCGTCGTCATGGATGGTGCCATCGCTGACCACAGATCCCTCAAAGGCGATCTGCGAGGCAAAGCGCGGGCGGGAGAAGACGAGATTGTAGATATTGCGTGTGCCAAGACCCACATTGAACGCCGGTTCCACGTCATTCCAGGTTTCGACAACGATGATCCGTTCCTCATCCGGCATCGTCGGCAGCTTGTCCTCGATGTCGACCACCGTCGCGTCGGTCCAGATGTCCATCTGAGCGCCGCGTTCCACGGACCAGTCCACATAATAGCGCGCATCATCCGCGTCCCAGCGGATCACCGAGACCCGCATCGACATGCCAGAGTTGGCGCGCGCCATCATCCGCCCCAGCGTGTAGATGCTGTTGATGTATTCGTCGTTCAGCGCGGTGGTTTCACGCGAGATGAGGTCGGAGACCGTATAGGCGGCCTTGGTGTTCACGGTTTCCTGCCGGAACAGGTCGAACAGGGTAAAGGTGACTGCAAAGACGCCCAGCAGGAAGGGCAGGTAAATTGCGGTTTCGATCGCGATATTGCCGTCTTCGCGGTGCCGAAATCGACGCAGGGTATCTGAAAGCATCTTGAACATGGCTTACTTTGGCTCCTGAACAAAGGCGCTGGAGGCAAACAGGCGGACCCGCCCGTCATCATCTTTCTGCATGCTGCCGCCCAGGCCCCAGAGCGGGAACAGCGGATCAAAGCTCATGCAGGCGCGCAGGAACATCAGATCGTTGGATGCGCCATTGACGAAGGTGTTGACCGGGTCGACCTGCTCGATCGAGTCCACGCAATCCGGGACCGACGTGACACCGGACCAATTGAACGGGTCCAGCTGGACCATCTCCAGCTTCAGCGACGCCGCGCAATCGTCGATCATGCCGGTGCGGTCGCAGATGCGGTCACGAATGTCGTCGTGTTGCATGTTTCCACCCGTTCCGAGGCGAATATCGCGCACCGTCATATCCATGGCGCGGTCCAGCATGACCTGACGCAGGGTGATCATGCCCAGTTCGACCGTGGCAAACAGGATCATCAGCATCAGTGGAAACAACACGGCAAACTCGACCGTTGCGTTGCCGTCCTCGTTGCGGCGGAAGGCCCGCAGGGTTTTTATGGGATTTGGCCAGTTCATCATTCCGTCAACCTCAGCTGGCGGATGGCGGTGGCGATGGACGCAAAGGCATCCGAGATCTCCAACCCATCCACGTCATAGTAATGCGAGGCGGAGCTTGCGCATTGCTGCAAGACCTGCTGGCCGCGCCAGGGTGCCTCGAAACCGATCGTGAAGACGACGATACCCTCGTCCTTGGCCGCGTCGCATACCGCCAACGTACGGGAATCTTTGCTGTTCGAGCCGACGTAGGAATAGATGCGGTCATACCAGTAGTATCTGGCGTTGTTCATCCAGTCGCCGAAGAGCCTGTTGTAGACATACTTCAGCGAGGTGTCGGCGAAGAGCTCGTTATACGTCAGCTCTTCTGCCTGGCCCGGCTCTTCTACGGTCCTGGTCTGCCAGGACCCGTAATAGCAATTGCCGTAGTAAATGGTGCCGGTGCAGGTGGTCTCCTCATAGGTTCCGTTCCCATAGGCGTGATCTTCCCATGTTCTGGTGTGGTCCCAAAAGAACCTGTCGTAGCTGCGGTTCGGATTATATGTGGAGTAGACGTCGGCGTCTTCATTATACCAGACCGTCGACAGGCCATCGCGATAGCTGTTGTTGACGTAGTATTGCGAGGTGTTCTGCCCGTCGGTCATCATCACGATCACCTTCAGCGTTTCGGTGTCCGAGTATGCCACCGGGCGGTCGGCGTAGATCGAGTCGATCGACTGGTTCGGGTTCTCACTGTCGGCAAGCTGCGCGATGATCGGCTGCACGGATGGATCCAGCAGCGCGGTGCCCCATTTCATGCCCAGGTCGATGGATGTGTTCTCGGAGGGGCTGAAGCGATCAATGTAGGTCTGCAACTGCGCGACATTGTCCGAAATCAAAAGCGCCGTGCGCTCCGGGTTGTCATCATGCGAGGCGCAGGTGGGTTGGCGCACATGCTGGTTTCTGTCGCGATAATCACCGCTGTTCCAGATCGTGAAATGCATCGCGCGCTGATAGGTCTGCTGCAGATCAAGGTTCGCGGAGTTGAAGTCGGACTGGCCGAAGTTCAGGCAATGGGAATAGCGGTTCTCACCGCTGACCTGCATCCGGTCGAGAAAGGCCTCGGGCATCGACACCTGCGTCGAATAGGGCACGATGGAGATCGTCATATTGCCGTCTTCGGTGTTCTCGTCCATGGTCTGGACGAACTCCTTGGCGGCCCGTTTCAGGTTCACCAGACGGGAATTGTTGCGCATCGAGCCGGACACGTCGAGCACCAGTGAGATTTCCACATTGCCGATGCTCTCGATTGCAGTGGCGGCGGCGTTCAGCGGCAGGACGCTCTCGTAGCCGGCGAATTTCATCCAATAGGGATCAAAATCCGCGTCCACGCTTGCGGAAACGCGTCGGGACGAGACCGAGACCTCGGCGTCCACGGCGGTGGTATATTCGCCGAGACCGGATTTGGTCATGTAGTCGATCACCACCTCTTTGGCATCCAGCGGCTGATCCAGGTCGGCCGCCGCCAGCACGGAGCGGTCAAGCGTATATTGCAATTCGGTGCGATCGCGTTCCAGGCGCACGACATCCATGCCGATCCCGGCCACAGCAAGCATGAGCAACAGCGTCGCGACCATCGGCTTTGCCAGCACACCGCTTTCGTCTTCGCGAAAGCGCTTCAGTCGGCACATCAGACCCGACCGCGATTGCGGTCCGGTCAGAGCAGATGAATTCCAGAAGTTTACCTTCATAGTTCATTCGTTCCTTCGGTCCGATGCGCGCAGACTCAAACCTGAGGGGCCTGGGCACTTGTGGACATGAATATTCTCTTAATTTTTGTTGAGGAAGATGGCCGAACTTGGGCGGAACCACGCCTAACTTGGTGCTTCTTATGAAATTTTGATCTTAATCCGCGCCCGGCTATCTCGGTTGTTCCGCGCTTGGAAACAATCGCTGTTCGGACCATGCGCAGGCCCGCTCTGAACGATTCGTGATCGCTAACGTTCTTAAACTGCCAGTTTTTTGTGCAATTTCCGGGGATAAACGGTCGCAGTCGGTAACGTTCTCTGCATAGATGGGGAGCATACTCACTTGAGTCGTTTCAGAAGGACGGGGATTATCCCATGAGCAATCTCAAAGAACCCAGCTTCCGCGAAAGTGTGGATCTCATGTTCAACCGCGCGGTGGCGCTGATGGACCTGCCGCCCGGGCTGGAGGAGAAAATCCGCGTCTGTAACGCCACCTACACGGTGCGTTTCGGGGTCCGCCTGCGCGGCCAGATGCACACGTTCACCGGCTATCGTTCGGTGCACTCCGAACATATGGAACCGGTCAAAGGCGGCATCCGCTACGCCATGGGCGTGAACCAGGACGAGGTTGAGGCGCTGGCGGCGCTGATGACCTACAAATGTGCCCTGGTCGAAGCACCCTTTGGTGGGTCCAAGGGCGGTCTGCGCATCGACCCCCGCCAGTACGAAGAACACGAGCTGGAGCTGATCACCCGCCGCTTTGCCTATGAGCTGGCCAAGCGCGACCTGATCAACCCCTCGCAGAACGTGCCCGCCCCCGACATGGGCACCGGCGAGCGCGAGATGGCGTGGATTGCGGACCAATACGCCCGCATGAACACCACCGACATCAACTCCCGCGCTTGTGTGACCGGCAAGCCGCTCAACGCGGGCGGCATCGCTGGTCGGGTCGAGGCCACGGGCCGCGGCGTGCAATACGCGCTGCAGGAATTCTTCCGCTACGAGGAAGACAAGGCCAAAGCCGGTCTCTCCGGCACCCTCGATGGCAAACGCGTCATCGTGCAGGGTCTCGGTAACGTGGGCTATCACGCGGCCAAGTTCCTCTCTGAGGAGGACGGCTGCAAGATCGTCGGCGTGATCGAGCGTGATGGCGGGCTGTTTGATGAAAACGGTCTCGATATCGAGGATCTGCGCGCCTGGATCGCCAAGCACGGCGGCGTCGATGGCTACCCCTCGGGGCAATATATCAAGGACGGTGCAAAGTACCTTGAGGAAGAATGCGACATCCTGATCCCGGCGGCGCTGGAAGGGGTGATCAACCTCTCCAACGCGGCCAATGTGAAGGCCAAGCTGATCATCGAGGCCGCAAACGGCCCGGTGACCGCCGGTGCGGACGAGATCCTGCGCAAGAAGGGCGTCGTGATCATCCCCGACATGTATGCCAACGCCGGCGGTGTGACGGTCTCCTACTTCGAGTGGGTCAAGAACCTGTCGCACATCCGCTTTGGCCGCATGCAGCGCCGTCAGGAAGAGGCGCGCCACCAGCTGGTGGTCGATCAGTTGGAAATGCTGTCGGAAAGCATGGGCAAGGCCTGGTCGCTCGATCCCAAGTTCAAGGAGAAATACCTCCGCGGCGCGGGCGAGCTGGAGCTGGTGCGCTCCGGTCTCGATGACACCATGCGCATTGCTTACCAGTCCATGCGGGAGGTCTGGCACGAGCGTGATGATGTCTCCGACCTGCGCACCGCCGCCTATCTGGTCTCCATCGACAAGGTGGCCTCCAGCTACCGCGCCAAGGGCCTCTGACGCGCCCGCACAGCAATCAACAAAAACGGCGGGTCTCCACCCGCCGTTTTTTGTTTTGTCTCCCGAGGGAGATGTGCCTTTGTCCCGGAATGGCGATGTCCCCTCAACCCGGGCTCGCTCGGCTAAGCAAAACCCACGTCGGGCGCGATGACCTGACTGATCCGGCCACCAGTGTTTACCGCGCTGTAGATGGATCTTGGCGGGCGGGCGGCGCTATCGACGCTGCGGCAGACCCAGTCCCGGGCTTCCATTGATTTCAACGACTGCGACAGCGCCCGATCTGTAATCGTCGGCAACTGTTGCTTGATCTCCGTGAAATGGCTCGGCCGGTGCAGCGATGTCAGAACCGGCAACGTCCATGACCTGCGCAGCAGGGGCCAGTCTTCCTCTGTGGCAACATCGCGGATTCTATCGGCAAGGGCTGCGACTGTCTTTCCCAGAGGTGTCAGCCGGAATTCTGGACGCAGCGGATGACCGTGGCCCGGGTTTCGCTCCAGCAGACCTAGGTCGATCAGGTGATCCATGCTTTGCGCGAAGGCGGTCCTGCTGGCCCCAGTGGCAGCCAGCAGGACCGCCTGCCGCCCGGCGACACCCGAATGCAGGCTCGACAATATCGGCAGTGCCCAGGCCCGCGAGGTGATGTTGACAAACAGATTAATGTCCATAAAGTATAGTTAGTATATTTTGAATCATAAGGAAAGCCCATGTCACTCATTTCCGTCGATCAGACCATCACCCTCGCCATGTCCGTCACGGACCGTCATGCCAGCGCCAAATGGTACCAAAGCATGCTTGGGTTCGAGCTGCTCTATCATGCCGATGGCGCGGGCTGGTCCGAGATCCGGACAAACACGCCCGGTGTTGTCATCGGGTTTGGCGAGCACACCAAGCCCGCTCCCGGCAACTGTGTGCCGGTCTTCGGGATCGCGGATCTGGACGCGGCGCGGCAGAAGCTGGAACAGGCCGAGGTGACATTTGATGGCGAGACGGATGTCGTCGAGGGCATGGTCAAGACCGCGACCTTCTACGACCCTGATGGCAATGCGCTGATGCTGGCGCAGGATCTGACCGCTGGGAATGGGTAACACGCTGATGCTGTGTGGCATCCCTGCTGTGCCTTGGCCTTGCAGGCCCGGCTTCATTTTCACCTGACGCGTGGCGCGGCACCTTCGGGTGTCACGCCCTTCTCTATTGCCAGCGTCGGCAGGGGCGCGATGGTTTTGCTCTGAAATTGCACTGGACATAAGTGCCCAGTTCGTGGCCATCTGCGCAAGAGACTGCCGCGGTGCTGGAGGCGGGGCTATGACCGGGCGCGCAAACCCGCTAGCACTAGGGCGACAGGGCGTGCCATCGGGCGTGGTGCGGCGTGAAACACCGTTTGGGAGTGGGCCATGGGGATTTCGGATCGATTTTCGGGCTGGCGGGTGCTGAAGGAAGGGCTGACCGGCAACAAGGGCTGGACCCCGCATTGGCGCGACCCGGAACCGAAGCGCGACTATGATGTGGTTATCGTGGGCGGCGGCGGTCACGGGCTGGCCACCGCCTATTACCTCGCCAAGGAACACGGCCTGCGCAATATCGCGGTGCTGGAAAAGGGCTACCTCGGCGGTGGCAACGTCGGGCGCAACACCACCATCGTGCGGGCCAACTACTACCTGCCGGGCAATTCGGAGTTCTATTCCCACTCGCTGAAGCTCTGGGAAGGGATGGAGCAGGACCTCAATTACAATGCGATGATGTCCCAGCGTGGCATTCTCAATGTGTTCCATAACGACGGCCAGCGTGACGCCGCGGTGCGCCGCGCCAACTCCATCATCAATCAGGGCGACGATGCGGAGATCCTCTACCGCGACGAGCTGAAAAAGCTGGTGCCTTTCCTCAACTACGACAACAACCGCTTTCCGATCATGGGCGCGCTGTTGCAGCGCCGGGCGGGCACCGCGCGCCATGATGCGGTGGCCTGGGGCTATGCGCGCGGGGCGGACCAGTTCGGCGTTGATCTGATCCAAAACTGCGAGGTCACCGGCATCGATGTCGAGGGCGGCAAGGTGGTGGGCGTGCAGACCGCGCGCGGCCCCATCCGGGCCAAAAAGGTGGCGCTGGCGGCGGCGGGCCGGTCGAGCCAGGTGGCGGCGATGGCGGGGCTGACCCTGCCCATCGAGAGCCACGTGTTGCAGGCCTTTGTCTCCGAAGGGCTTAAGCCGGTGATCGACCATGTGATCACCTTCGCCGAGGGGCATCTCTACATCAGCCAGTCCGACAAGGGCGGGCTGGTGTTTGGCAGCTATCTGGATTTCTACAGTTCTTATGCAGCGCGCGGCAACCTGCCGATGCAGGAACACACGATGGAGGCGATTGCGGCCATGGTGCCCGCCGTCACCAAGGCGCGGCTGCTGCGCAGCTGGGGCGGCATCATGGACATGACGCCGGATGGATCGCCCATTATCGACCACACGCCTATCGAGGGTCTCTATCTCAATGCGGGCTGGTGTTACGGCGGCTTCAAGGCGACGCCGGCCTCGGGGGATTGTTTTGCGCATCTGATCGCCACCGACCGCCCGCATGCGGCGGCCACGGGGTTCAAGCTGGACCGGTTCCGCAGCGGCTATGGTCTGATGGATGAGGAGGGCACCGGTGCGCAACATAATCTGCACTAAGCGCCTGTCGCGCAGATGGGGAGCCTCCGGCGGAGGTATTTTTGAAAAGATGAAGGGGCGGTTGTCATGAGGATCACCTGTCCGCTGTGCGGCGCGCGGGATCGGCGCGAATTCACCTACAAGGGCGCGGCCTTGCCGGTACCTGCGCTGGACGCAGGCCTGGAGGTCTGGGACGCGCATGTGCATCTGCGCGACAACCCGGCCGGGCCCTTGGACGAGCTGTGGCAGCATGACATGGGCTGTGGGGCCTGGCTGAAGGTTACGCGGAACACCGCCACCCATGAGATGCTGGGCGTGGCGCTGGCGCAAGACGCGGGCCTTGCCATCAAGGAGGGCCAGTCATGAGGATTTCCGGCAAGGGGCTGGTGTCCGGCAATCGGACCGTCAATTTTTCGTTTAATGGCAAGGATTACATGGGGCTGGAAGGCGACACGCTGGCCTCGGCCCTCTTGGCCAATGACGTGCATCTGGTGGGGCGTTCGTTCAAATATCACCGTCCGCGTGGCATCCTGACCGCAGGTTCCGAGGAGCCCAACGCGCTGGTCAGCACCGGCAATGGCGCGGCGCGAGATCCCAATATTCGGGCCACCCAGCAGGAGCTGTTCGAGGGGCTGGCGGCGCAGAGCCAGAACTGCTGGCCCTCGGTCGAGCGCGATGTCATGGCGGTGAACGATCTGGCCGCGCCCTTTCTTGGGGCGGGGTTTTATTACAAGACCTTCATGTGGCCCGCGCCCCTGTGGGAGAAGCTCTACGAGCCGATCATTCGCCGTGCGGCGGGGCTTGGGGCCTTGTCCGGGGCGGCCAACAAGGACCCTTACGAGAAGGCCTTTGCCTTTTGCGATCTGCTGGTGATCGGGTCTGGCCCGGCCGGGCTGATGGCCGCACTGACGGCGGGGCGTGCGGGGGCGGATGTGATCCTGGCCGAGGACGACAGCCGCATGGGCGGGCGTCTTCTGGCAGAGGTTGAGGAAATCGACGGCAAGCCTGCGCATGTCTGGGTGGCAGAGGGCTTGGCGGAGCTGGAGCCCATGGACAACGTGCGCCTGATGCCGCGCACTGCGGTCACCGGCGTCTATGACCAGGGCACCTATTCGGCGCTGGAGCGGGTTTCGCACCACCTGCCGCCGAGCCAGTCCCTGAAGACCGCGCATCGCCCGCGCGAGTGTTTCTGGCGCATCGCCGCCAAAGCCTCGGTGCTGGCGGCGGGGGCGATCGAGCGTCCCATCGCCTTTCGCAACAACGACCGTCCCGGCATCATGATGGCGGGGGCGGTGCGGGCCTACCTTAATCGCTGGGGCGTGGCCCCGGGCGAGCGGATCACCGTCTTTGCCAACAACGATGACGCCCATCGCACCGCGCGGGATCTGGTGGCGGAAGGCGTGCATGTCACCGCCGTGGTCGACAGCCGCCATGATGCGCCCGACAGTGGCGAATTCCCCGTCATCAAGGGCGCGATGATTTGCGACAGCGCCGGGCGGCAGCGGCTGGAGAGCGTCACCATCCGCAGCGTCAATGGCGAGGAAAAACTGCAGACTGACTGTCTGGCCGTATCTGGCGGCTGGAACCCCTCGGTGCATCTGACCTCCCACATGGGCACGCGCCCGGAGTGGAACCGGGAACTGGCGGCGTTCCTGCCAAAACCGGATGCGGTGCCGGGCATGGTGGTCGCAGGGGCCGCCAATGGGGTGTTTTCCACCCATGGTGCCTTGCAGGACGGCGCGCAGGCGGCGATCACAGCATTGGCCGGCATTGGCACATCGGTTGACGCTGCGCCTTTGCCAGAGGCCAGCGATGCGCCCTACCGGATCAGCCCCTTGTGGGCGGTGCCGGGCAAGGGACGGGCGTGGCTGGATTTCCAGAACGACGTCACCGTCAAGGATGTGGCGCAGGCGGCGCGGGAGAACTTCCGCTCGGTCGAACATATGAAGCGCTACACCACCCAAGGCATGGCCACCGATCAGGGCAAGAACTCCAACGTGGCCGCCTTGGCGGTGCTGGCCGATGCCACCGGGCGCAGCATTGCGGAAACCGGTGTCACCACTTTCCGCCCGCCCTTTGTGCCCACGTCCATCGCCGCGATGGGGGCCGGGGCCGAGGATCAGGGCTTCAAGCCGCAGCGCTATCTGACCTCGCATAAGGCATCGCTGCAGCGCGGTGCCGCCAATATCGAGGTCGGCCTGTGGTATCGCGCCAGCTATTTCGCCAAGGACGGCGAGAGCACCTGGCGGCAATCCTGCGACCGCGAGGTCACCATGGTGCGCAATGCCGTGGGCGTCTGCGATGTCTCGACGCTGGGCAAGATCGACATTCAGGGACCGGACGCGGCAGAGCTGCTGGATCTGGTCTATACCAATCTGTTCTCCACGCTAAAGCTCGGGCGCGTGCGCTATGGTCTGATGCTGCGCGAGGATGGCTTTGTCATGGATGACGGCACCACCGCGCGGCTGGGGGAAAACCACTATGTGATGACCACCACCACCGCGGCGGCGGGGCAGGTGATGGCGCACCTGGAGTACCTCACGCAGGTGGTGCGCCCGGATCTTGATGTGCGGTTCACCTCTGTGACCGATCAATGGGCGCAGTTCTCGGTGGCCGGTCCCAAGGCGCGCGATCTGATCGACGCGCTGGTGGACGAGGACGTCAATGGCGAGACCTTCCCCTTCATGGCCTGCGGGGCGATCACCGTGTCGGGCGTGGCCGGGCGGCTGTTCCGGATCTCGTTCTCGGGCGAGCACGCCTATGAGATCACGGTGCCCGCGCGCTATGGCGACGCACTCTATCGCCTGCTGCTGGAGCGGGCTGAACCCTTCGGCGGTGGTCCATACGGGATGGAGGCGCTGAATGTGCTTCGGATCGAGAAGGGCTTTATCACCCATGCGGAGATCAACGGCACCGTCACTGCCTTTGACCTCGGCATGCAGGGGCTGGTCTCGAAAAAGAAATCCTGCTGGGGCAAGGTTTTGTCGGAACGGGACGGGCTGATGGATGACGACCGGATGCGGCTTGTGGGCCTCAAACCCGTGGGCGCGATGCAGGCGCTCAGCGCCGGGGCGCATCTGTTTGACCCCGATGACACCGTGGAGCGGGTCAATGACCTTGGCTATGTGACCTCGGTGGGGTTCTCGCCGACGCTGGGGCATATGATCGGGTTGGCGATGCTGTCGGGCGGGCCGGACCGGATGGGCGATACCATCCGGCTGGTGGATCACACGCGGGGCATCGACACCCTGTGCGAAGTGGTGAACCCTGTGTTCTTTGACCCTGAGGGAGGGCGCGTTCGTGGCTGAGACTGAGATGCAACTTGCTGCACACTCCCCCTGCGCGGGGCTGTTGCCGCTGACCATTGGTGATGTGACCCTCACAGAGGACATGCCCGCCGCCATGACCCTGATCGCGCCCTACAAGGGGCAGGAAAAACCGCTGAGCGATGCGTTGAACGCCGCGCATGGCATGGGGTTTCCCGCGCCCAACCGCGCCACTGGCAAGGCGGAGGCTCGCGCGATCTGGTTCGGCCGGGCGCAGGCGCTGCTGGTCGGCCCCGTGGCCGATCCTAACCTCGCGGCACATGCAGCGCTCACCGACCTCAGCGATGGCTGGGCGGTGGTGCGGCTGGAGGGCGCGCGCGCCGAGGAGGTGATGGCCCGTCTGGTGCCCATTGATCTGCGGCCACAGGTGTTCAAACGCGGCCACACCGCGCGCACGGAGCTGAAACACATGATGGCGTCTATCACGCGGGTCGGGCCAAAAGCCTTGCAAATCATGGTGTTCCGCTCTTTTTCGGCGACGCTTGTTCACGATCTGAAAAGAGCCATGGAAGCCGTGGCAGCACGGGGCTAGATTGACAGGGATCACGAAACTGATTCCGGAGCTGATCCATGATCCGCAACATCTTCGCAGCCGCACTTGTGGCCGCGCCCCTCTTCGCCACCCCCGCGTTCTCTGCCGCAGACCTCGGTAAGGAGGAAAGCTGCAAATATCAGGGGCAGGTGATGGCCGCCGTGCAAGCCGCGCGTCTGGACCGGGTGCCCGAGGGCAAGGTCGAAGAGACCATCCGCGCCGCCGAACCGGAGTGGCCGGAGAACTTCTCCAACGCCATCCCTCAGCTGACGCAACACGTCTACCAGATGAAGCGTCGCGACCTGAAGAACATCGACCTGGGCGAGATCTTCGAGACCCAATGTGTGGAAAACTGGGATCAGATCCAGGAAATGAAAAAGAACCTCTCCGGTAGCTGAACCAGCACCTGATGCGCCCCCTGACTGGAGAGATGTGAATGTCGTTGCCGCCCGGATTCCTGGATGAATTGCGCACCC
This sequence comes from Tritonibacter scottomollicae, assembly GCF_032924845.1. Classification (NCBI taxonomy): domain Bacteria; kingdom Pseudomonadati; phylum Pseudomonadota; class Alphaproteobacteria; order Rhodobacterales; family Paracoccaceae; genus Tritonibacter; species Tritonibacter scottomollicae. The sequence continues at coordinate 2,009,746 of NZ_CP136704.1, read as the reverse complement.
GCGTCAGCCTGTCTGACGTGGTCGGGCGCAAGGTCATGTGGGACCAGCGCAAGAGCCAGCCGGGCAAGGGCGACCTGTGGTCCCCTTGTCCCTTTCACCATGAAAAAACCGCGTCTTTTCATGTGGATGACCGAAAGGGGTTCTACTACTGCTTTGGCTGTCACGCCAAGGGGGATGCGCTGAAGTTCGTGCAGGAGACAGAGAATGTCTCCTTCATGGAGGCGGTGGAGATCCTCGCGGGCGAGGCCGGGCTGGAAATGCCCAAGCGCGACCCGAAGGCGGCCGAGAAACAGGACCGCCGCACCCAATTGGCCGAGGTGATGGAGCAGGCGGTGAACTACTTCCGCCTGCAGCTGAAGACTCAAGGCGCCAGCGAGGCGCGCGCCTATCTGGCACGCCGTGGGCTGGACCAGGCTGCACTGGACCGCTGGGAGATCGGCTTTGCCCCGGATGGCTGGCAGAACCTCTGGGACGCGCTGAAGGGCAAGGATGTCGCCGACGATCTGATCCTGGGCGCGGGGCTGGCCAAACCTTCGAACAAGGGCAAGCGGCCCTATGACGTGTTCCGCAACCGGATCATGTTTCCGATCCGCGATGCGCGGGGCCGGGCGATCGCCTTTGGCGGCCGGGCGATGGATCCCAATGACAACGCCAAATACCTGAATTCGCCGGAAACCGAGCTGTTTGATAAGGGGCGCAACCTCTACAATCACGGCCCCGCGCGGGCGGCCTCGGGGCGCGGCAGTACGCTGATCGTGGCCGAAGGCTACATGGATGTGATCGCGCTGGCGGAGGCCGGCTTTGCCTCCTCCGTGGCGCCCTTGGGAACTGCGGTGACCGACAATCAGCTGCAGTTGTTGTGGCGGATGTCCGACGAGCCGGTGATCGCGCTGGATGGCGACACCGCTGGTCTGCGCGCGGCGATGCGGCTGATCGATATGGCGCTGCCGCTCTTGGAGGCGGGCAAATCCCTGCGCTTTGCCATCATGCCGGAAGGCAAGGACCCGGACGACCTGTTGCGCGCCGAGGGCGTCGAGGCGGTGCAGGCGGTGCTGGATCAGGCGATCCCGATGGTGCGGCTGCTGTGGCGGCGCGAGACCGAAGGCCGGGTGTTCGACAGCCCCGAACGCAAGGCAGCGCTGGACAAATCCCTGCGCGAGAAGATCAAGCTGATCCGCGATCCCTCGATCCGCCAGCACTATGCCGAGGACCTGAAAGAACTGCGTTTTCAGCTCTTTCGCGGCAATCGCGACGGCGGTGGTCGCGGCGGGCAGGGGGGCACAGGCTATGGCCAGCGTCCCGGAGGCTACCAGCCGCGCTCCCGTGCCCAGGGCGGGTTTCGCGATGGCCAGCGGGCGCCATGGGGAGCCCCGCCAGCGCCGCGCAGCACCACACGCGCCTCGATTGTCGCCTCCGCCGAAGAACATGATTTCGCCCGGGTGCGCGAGGCGGTGATTCTGGCCACCGCCATCACCACGCCGACGGTGATCCCGGAATTCGAGGTCAACCTGGAACGCATGCAGTGCCTGGACATGGATCACGCCCATCTGCGCGACCTGTTGCTGCGCTTCGGGATCGATGCACCAGAGCGACTGCGCGATGAAATTGCCTATGCTCTGGGGCCGGATGCTCTTGAAAACCTGCTGTCGCTGCGCCATGTGGCACTTAGCCCCTGCGTGCGAAAACCCGGCGATCTGGACATGGCCAGTCTGACACTGGCCGAAGAATTCGCAAAACTCGAGAGCATCGCGGGGCTCAATGCCGAACTGGCGGAGGCCGAAGAGGATCTGGATGGCTTGGCGGATGAGGCCCTGACCTGGCGATTGCGTCAGGCGGCAGAGGCCCGCAACCGGGCTGTGCGCAGCGAGAATGAGGACAAGGCAACTTATGACGTGGGTGAAAACGGGGCGCGGCTCAATCGGGATGAGCGCGATGCCTTCGGGGACCTGCTCAAGCGAATCGGCTTCACGGCAGAATGACGAATCACCGGTATTTTGCGTGGTAAACTGTGGCCACGACGCCGCGGTGTGACGTTTTGCTAAAGAAGCTTGGAGAAAAATTGGGTAAACGGGGTGACGAATCAGATGACCGCTCTACAGATTCGCATCAGCCGAATCGCCCGCAGCCCCTTAGAGGAGCATTGAATGGCCGCCAAAGATACCGACGACCGCAAGCCTGACGACCAGGAGCCGGAAATTTCGCTCGACATGAGCCAGGCCCAAGTCAAGAAGATGATCGCTGAAGCTCGTGAGAAGGGCTACATCACCTACGATCAGCTGAACCAGGTTCTGCCGCCGGATCAGGTCTCCTCCGAACAGATCGAGGACGTCATGTCCATGCTGTCGGAGATGGGCATCAACATCATCGAGGACGAAGAGGCCGAGGAGGAGGAGAACAAAGGCTCCACCGAACTGGTCTCCACCGAAGCCAACCGCGAAGTTGCGGTGGCCGGCGCCGGGTCCGAGAAGCTGGACCGTACCGATGACCCGGTGCGCATGTATCTGCGCGAGATGGGCTCGGTCGAGCTGCTGTCCCGCGAGGGCGAGATCGCGATTGCCAAGCGCATCGAGGCTGGTCGCAACACGATGATCCTCGGGCTGTGCGAAAGCCCGCTGACCTTCCAGGCGATCACCATCTGGCACGACGAACTTCTGTCCGAGGATATTCTCCTTCGCGACGTCATCGATCTGGAAACCACCTTTGGCGACCAGATGGACGAAGAGGGCGGCGTGGGCGAGCCGGTGGTGGATACCTCTGCCGTGGCGAGTGCGGCCAAGCCGGAAAAAGACAAGGACTCCGGCCCGGAGCTGGATGCCGACGGCAACCCGATCCTCAACAACGACGACGATGACGACGACGATGACGAACAGGCCAACATGTCCCTCGCGGCCATGGAAGCGGCGCTGAAGGATCGTGTGCTGGAAACGCTGGAGCGGATCTCCAACGATTTCGCCATGTTGTCGGAAATGCAGGATTTGCGGATCTCGGCCACCCTCAACGAGGACGGCTCCTTCTCGCAGAGCGATGAGGCGAAATATCAGCAGCTGCGCTCCGAGATCGTCGAACTGGTGAACGGTCTGCACCTGCACAACAACCGCATCGAGGCGCTGATCGACCAGCTCTATGGCATCAACCGTCGCGTCATGCAGATCGACAGTGCCATGGTGAAGCTGGCCGACCAGGCCCGCATCAACCGCAAGGAATTCGTCGAGGCCTATCGTGGCCGCGAGCTGGATCCGAACTGGTTGTCGGAAATGGGCGACAAACCCGGTCGCGGCTGGAAAATGTTCATCGAACGCTCCACCGATAAGGTCGAAGAGCTGCGCGCCGACATGGCGCAGGTGGGCCAGTATGTCGGTCTCGACATCTCGGAATTCCGCCGCATCGTGCAGCAGGTCCAGAAGGGCGAAAAAGAGGCCCGTCAGGCCAAGAAGGAAATGGTCGAGGCCAACCTGCGCCTCGTGATCTCCATCGCCAAGAAGTACACCAACCGTGGCTTGCAGTTCCTTGATCTCATTCAGGAAGGCAACATCGGCCTGATGAAGGCCGTGGACAAGTTCGAATACCGTCGGGGTTACAAGTTCTCGACCTACGCCACCTGGTGGATCCGTCAGGCCATCACCCGCTCGATCGCAGATCAGGCGCGCACCATCCGTATTCCGGTGCATATGATCGAGACGATCAACAAACTGGTCCGGACCGGCCGTCAGATGCTGCACGAGATCGGCCGCGAGCCGACCCCGGAAGAGCTGGCTGAAAAGCTGCAGATGCCGCTGGAGAAGGTCCGCAAGGTGATGAAGATCGCCAAAGAACCGATCTCCCTCGAAACCCCGATCGGGGACGAGGAAGACAGCCAGCTTGGCGATTTCATCGAGGACAAGAATGCCGTGCTGCCGCTGGACAGCGCCATTCAGGAAAACCTCAAGGAAACCACCACCCGCGTGCTGGCGTCGCTGACGCCGCGTGAGGAACGGGTTCTGCGCATGCGGTTCGGCATCGGCATGAACACCGACCACACTCTGGAAGAGGTCGGCCAGCAGTTCTCGGTGACCCGCGAACGGATCCGCCAGATCGAGGCCAAGGCGCTGCGCAAGCTCAAGCACCCGAGCCGCTCGCGCAAACTGCGCAGCTTCCTCGATCAGTAAGCACAGTCTGTTGTCATGATTTTGAGGGCGTCCCACGCGGGGCGCCCTTTTTCGTTGGTGATTTGCGCGCGGGTGCGCCTGGTGGCGCCCTCATGTGATGCCATGTGAGGACTGCGCGCCTCAGGTCGGGGCGGGGCGAGCAGCGCGCGGCGCGTTAACCAATCCGGCCTTCTGCATATTGATTAAATCTTTCGATAAATTAACTTCTGTTCGTGGGAGCAATCGATACACTTGCGCCAAGCACCGGGGGGTGAACATGAGTAGCAGCACTGAATTGACGCGCGCCGTGGAGGCGCTCGATGAAAAACTTGATGCGCTGGACACGATGACGGAGGTGAATTCCTTCCTCGTGGCAGCTTTGCGTGACCATGAGCAGGACCTGAAGCGGATGAGCCCGCAGGAAACCCGCGCGCTGTTGCGCCGCAAGGCGCGCGAAAAATACCGCGCGGACGGAGGCGAGGCGCCAAATCCGGCAGCTCTCGACCTGCTGGAGGAGACCCTTGGCACCGGCCATACCGCAGATGTGATTCCCTTCCCGCAGTCGCGCTGACCTGATTTCGGCGCGTTTGTGTCGCGGTGCGGCGCTGCGGCTTGTCCCTCCGGGAGAGCTACACTACATTTTGGGCAACCGGCTTCGGCTACAAGGATATTCCCAATGCCCATTCGTCCTCGCACCTTTTCTCGTGTCTTCGCCCTGCCGTTGATTGCCGCGACAGCTGTCCTCGCGGGATGCAGCGTGCCGCAAGGCTTGGGCCCGCAAGCAGATTACTTCTCCTCGCGCGCGATGGCCCGCATCTACGCGCTTGAGGATGGCAGCTTTGAGGTGGTGCCGGAAATCGGCGCGGAGGGCGCCGCTTACTGGTGTGCCGCCTCGGAATACGCCCGCCGTGCGCTTGGGGCAGGGTGGTCGCAGGACATCTATGTCGCCAAAGGACGCGCGCCCAGCACGGTCAGTGGACGCATCGACAGTGTGACCTTCACGCTCTCCCCCGTGGCGCGAGAGGGCGGCCCGCGCCCGTTCATCAGTACCTTTGGCTTCAAACCGGGCGATAACTTCAGCGTCTCCAGTGGTGACAGCTTCTGCCGCGATATCGAACCGCTGCCGTTCTTCTGAGATTGGCCCGGTGATGCAGCAAGAGGAGCTTGAGGTCGCGACGCGCGGGCAGGGGCTGTATGAGGTAACCCGTGACGTGCAGCGCTTCGTGGCGCACAGCGGCGCCGCGCAGGGCCTGCTGACGCTCTTTGTGCGGCATACCTCCTGTTCGCTGCTGATCCAGGAAAACGCCGACCCGGAGGTGCAAACGGACCTTCTGGCCTATTTCGCGCGATTGGTGCCGCCCTCCAGCCACCCCGACATGGGCTATCTGCGTCACACCTACGAGGGGCCGGATGACATGCCCGCCCACATCAAGGCGGCGATGATGCCGGTCAGCTTGTCGATCCCGGTGTCGGAGGGGCAGATGGTGCTGGGCACCTGGCAGGGCATTTACCTGTTCGAGCATCGCGATGCACCGCACAACCGCCGGATCTTTGCCCATCTGTCGTGATAAAGAGGGCGTTCGCGCTCCGGATCGCGCCAAGGTCTTGCGGTTGAATTTCCCCTCTACCCAAACCCTAGCTGCTCCCCTATAGTTGTGGATAACTGCGCAAGCTTGCGCACTAGAACGATTTATCTCGAGGGAAGGGAGCCGGCGGATGCGCTGCCCATTTTGCGGAAATGTCGACACGCAAGTGAAGGATTCGCGCCCGGCGGAGGATCACGTCTCGATCCGGCGGCGTCGGTATTGCCCGGCCTGTGACGGGCGCTTCACCACCTATGAACGGGTGCAGCTGCGCGATCTCGTGGTGATCAAGACCAACGGCAAGCGCGAGGATTTTGACCGCGACAAGCTGGAACGCTCGATCCGCATCTCGATGCAGAAACGCCCGGTTGATCCCGAGCGCATCGACCAGATGATCTCCGGCATCGTGCGTCGGCTTGAGAGCATGGGCGAGACGGATATCGGCTCCAAGAAGATCGGTGAAATCGTGATGGAGGCGCTAGCCCGCATCGACACCGTGGCCTATGTTCGCTTTGCAAGCGTCTACAAGAATTTCCAGGCGGCCGATGACTTTGAGGACTTTGTCCACGAGCTGCGTCCACCGATCCAGCCCGAGACGTAACGCCCGGCCCCGCGGCCTGCCAACAGCCTGGGGAAAGGTCTGATCCAGTGAGCACTCGCGACCATCGTTTCATGGGACTGGCCCTGTCGCTCGGGCGGCGTGGGCAGGGTCGAACATGGCCAAATCCTGCGGTGGGCTGTGTCATCGTGAAGGATGGCCGTGTCGTGGGCCGGGGCTGGACCCAACCCGGCGGGCGCCCCCATGCCGAAGCCATGGCTCTGGCACAGGCGGGCGAGGGCGCGCGCGGCGCCACGGCCTATGTCAGCCTTGAACCCTGCTCCCACCACGGCAAGACGCCGCCCTGCGCCCAGGCGCTGATCGATGCGGGCATTGCCCGCGTGGTCGCCGCCATCGAGGATAGCGACCCCCGGGTCAGCGGTCAGGGCTTTGAAATGTTGCGCGCCGCCGGCGTCACCGTGACCAGTGGCATCCGCGCAGATGAGGCCGGCTTTGATCACGAGGGCTTCTTTCTCAAGACAGAACAGGGCCGCCCCTTTGTGACGCTGAAGCTGGCCTCCAGCTTCGATGGGCGCATCGCCACTGGATCCGGTCAGAGCCAATGGATCACCGGCCCGGAGGCCCGCCGCGTCGTGCATGCGATGCGCGCCCGCCATGATGCGGTGATGGTCGGGGCCGGGACGGCGCGGGCGGATGATCCCTCGCTCACCGTGCGCGATCTCGGCATCGACGATCAGCCAGCCCGAGTGGTGGTCTCGCGCCATCTTGACCTTCCCTTGATGAGCAAACTCGCCCGCAGCGCCAGGGAGGTCCCGCTCTACCTTTGCCATGGCACTGGTGCCGATGTGGAGCGGCTGCGCGCCTGGGAGGGACTGGGCGCGACACTCCTGTCCTGCAGCGCGCTTGGCACCCAGATCGACCCGCATGACCTGCTGCAACAACTGGGCAGCGCCGGTTTGACCCGGGTGTTCTGCGAGGGCGGCAGCGCGCTGGCCGCGACGCTCCTGGCGCATGATCTGGTAGATGAGCTGGTCGGCTTTACTGCCGGCCTCAGCATCGGCGCCGAAGGCCTGCCCTCGATCGGTGCGCTTGGCATTGGCCGCCTCGCCGAGGCCCCGAGGTTTGAGCTGGTGGAGACCCGCCCCATCGGCGCTGACATCCTGCACCGCTGGCGCCGCCCCCAAAGCTAACGTCATAGCGCCCCCGGCGCCCTCTTCATCTTTTTGAAAATACCTCGGAGCGCGAGGCAGAGCCTCGCATCCTGCGCTCAGCGCCAGAGCGGCGCAAAGGAGGCCAGAAGCCCCTGCAGTTTCGACAAGCTGCGGTTCACGCTACCCGGCGCGGGCAGATCCCCGGCGATCAACCGATCCACCGCAACCTCCGGCGAACACGGCAGGTTGGACAGGGGGTCGAAGTAGCGCGGATAATCTATCAGCGCCGCATGGGCGAGGCTCAGGATGCCGGGGCGCACATCGCGCCAGTGCGGCGCTTCCAGCCGGTCCCGGGTCAGCCCCCAACCCGCATAGAACGGCAGGCCGACGCAGGTCACCGGCACCCGGCGCAACAGCGCCTCGAACCCCAGGAGCGAGGTCATGGTCCAGACCTCATCCACGCTGTCAATCAGCGCCGCCGGATTGGCCTGTTCGGCCACCACATCGGCCCAACTCTCAGCGGACTTGATGCCCCCCTTGCGCAGGCCCGCCTCTACATCGGGGTGCGGTTTGTAGATCACCACTGCGTTGGGCCGCGCCGCGCGCACCGCTTGTAGCAGCTTCATATTGGTGTTGATTTTGCCGGCGCCAAGCCGGATTGAGGCGTCATCCTCCACCTGACCGGGCACCAGCACCCGGTGGCCCTTGGGCAGATCCGGCAGGTCGCCGTCGAGGTTGTATTTCGTCACCTCATGTTTGATCAGCCGCATCACCAGTGTTTCCACTCGCCGCTCCTGCTGCGGCGTCAGGCTCACGCGCTCGCGGATCAGATCGTCCAGATCACTCTGCCGGGTGGGGTCGTAGTAGATGCCCTGCCGGTCCAGTACCAGCGATAGCGGCGGCACCAGCTCCGCCCCCAGCCCGCGTGAGCGCAAAAAGCCGTCCTCCAGGTGATGCGCGCCAGCGTGGTCCTTGGTGGCCTTGCTGGCCCAGACCATCCAGTTCTTGCCGCTCTTCCTTGCGGTCTTGGTCTTTTCGGTGAAGGTCATGCGCTTGTGCTGACCAAAGAAGCGCTGCAACGGCGCACGTTTCCACAGCCGCATCTCGGAGGCCGCCCAGCCCGCACGATCCTCGCGCCAGGCGCGCACCTGCGCCTCCAGCGAGTTGATCACCAGCTCCAGCGGGCAGAGCCGGTCGTGATGGGGATCATACCATGTGGGGTAGAGGATCATTGCGGCGGCAAACATCTGCGCGCGTGTCAGGCGGCGGTTCCGGCCGGGCGGGGGAAACTCGTCCTGCGTCAGCCCCCAGCCCGCATAGAACGGCTGGCCAAAGATGCGCGGCCGATGCCCCGAAAGGATCGCCTCGAACCCCAGCTGCGACGACACGGTGTAAACGCCCACCGCGCCCTCCAGCAGCAGATGGGGCGAGACCGGCGCGTCGAACAGCTCCACCCGGTCATTGGTATGGCGGGCATCGAAATAGCCCGCGCGGTGGCCCTGCGAGGTCTCCGGATGGGTTTTGATGAGGATACGCGCACCGGGGTTTTCCTCCTGCGCGAAGGCCAGCATTTCCTGAAACCGCCCCTGATCGGCGCCGGGAAAGGGGATCGAGGCCCTGACCGAGGCATCCTCGCGCAGCTGATCGACCACCAGCACATAGCCGGGTTCGGGCGGCGGTACATCCGGGTGAAAGGCGTTGTATTTGCTCAGGTGGGCGTCCTGCAGGCGGGCCATGCAATCCCGCGCCCGTTTCATCAGGGCGCTGTCATCAAGCGGATGATCTTTCAGCAGCGTGACCAGATCGCTCGACAGTGAGGGGTCAAAATGCACGCCGGTGCGGTCGATCAACAGGCCCAGCGGCGGCTCGCCCCTGCGGCCCGGATAGACCGAGCGCAAAAAGGCGTCCTCGATCCGCACCAGCGGCGCGCCATGCTCTTCGGCGATCTTGCGGCCCCGGTGGGCGGTGGGGCTGTCGCCCCAGATGCCGACCTGATCGCCCTCCTTGGGCAGGCCAAGGCTGATGTCGTACCCGGCGAGATCAAGGATACGCCGGACACGCTTTTGGGTCAGAAAGCCGCCGTTATAGACGAACAACCGGGAGCGTTGGCTCCCGGTTTCTGTGGTGTCTGGATGCGGCGAAGGCGCGTGCATCATGCTGGCTTAGCTGCCGCCGAACAGGGTCTCGACACTGGCGGCGGTGGACAGCGGGCTGGTCAGCAGCGACAGCGTCTTGGTCCACTGCGCATAGGGCGCTTCGGTCACATAGATGGTGTCGCCATCGCGGATCACGAAGTCCCGCGCGATGAACAGACCGTTCGGCTGGGTGAGGTTCAGCACATAGACCATCCGCTGCGCGCCGATCAGATCGTCGCGGCCCAGCACCTGGTTGGAGATCTCTGGCGCCTCGTTGCGGAACACAAACACGCCGGTGGGATCGGAGGCGGTGGCAATGAGCCCGCCAACCTGTGCGATGGCCTCGAGTGCGGAGAGGTTCTGGCTGTCGAAGGGCACACGCGCCTGTGCGGCGGTGGCGCCAAGTGCTGTGAAGGAGCGGGTATCGCCCTCAACCAGGATCTTGTCACCGTTGCGCAGCGCGATATCGAGTTCCGGGTGATCGTAGAGATCCTCGAACCAGATGGTGCCGGTATGGCCGCCGCGAATGACGGAGACCTGCGCAATCTCGGGTTCGATCGCCACACCACCGGCCTGCGCCAGCATTGTGGCCAATGTGCGGGTGGGCCGTTCGATCGGGTAGACGCCCTGTGCGCCAACGGCGCCGGTCAGGCTGACAGTGGCGCCATCACCGGCGAGGCGACGAACCTGCACCTGCGGGTCTGGGGTCTGATCCTCGAGCTTCTTGGTGATCGCTTCACGCAACTGTTCCGGGGTGTTGCCGGAGGCGCGTACACGGCCTGCGTAGGGCACAAAGATATTGCCCGCGCCATCGACCTGAACTTCTTCGAGCAGGGTGGCGTTGGCGCCGGTGCTGGCCAGAAGGCCGTCATCGACGTTTTCCCAGATCGTCAGGCCGAGGATATCGCCGGGACGAATGATATCGGAGGTCAGCACCGATGCATTGGTGAACTGATTGGAAAATCCAAGCGCCGGCACAACGGCGGTTGCACGGGCGACGCGGTCATTCACGGCGACGACAAAGGCGTCGCCCTGTTTTTGCACGGAGCCTGCAAAGATCTGGCGTTTGCTGGGGCCTACCTTGGGCAGGCCGCATGATGCTGCGAGGGCAACCGCAGCCAGCAAGGCCACGGGGCGCGCCCATCGAAAATGCATGGGTTTCACTGCTCGGTCTCCTCGACCTATTTTTATTTTGCCTCAAGTTTTGAGTGTAAGGTAGCCGAGTGTCACGCGAAAATCCAGCACGACCTGTAGCCGAGGTCAGGTCACGAGGCGCAAGTGTTGCCGTGGCGCTGCTGTGCCGGTGAGGAACGCGTCATAGGGGTCCTCGGACGAGAGCATCATATCGACCACCTGCCGCAACAGCTGTCGCCGTCCGGAGCGCGAGTAGAAGCCGCCGGGAAACTGTGAGGTTTCCAACAAATAGCGGCGATACTGCTGGTAGGCTGGGCCGTCCGGGCGTTTCGGCGTGCGAAAAAACTCCGGCAGAGGCTGGGTGGAGACGAAGTCCGGCTTGTCATAGACCGCGCGGCCAAACACCTTCAGCGGCAATCCACGCCAGAGCACCTGCTGCCCGGCAGTGGAATTCACCGTGACAGCGGTGCGGGCCTCGTTCAGGAGCGCGGCGAGTTTGCCACCGCGCACATAGTGGACCCGCCCCTTGATCCCGTGCTGCGCGGCAAGGCGGCGAAGCTCGCGGCGGATCGGGGTGCGGCCATCTTCCAGCGGATGCGCCTTGATCACGAGGTGATGATGCTGCGGCGCGCCTTCGGCAAACCCCGATATCACCAGGTCCAGAAACTCGGTCATGGTGGAGAAGGGCGAATGGGCCTGAAAGGCGCTGTCATGCTCCAGCTGCAGAAGGGCCAGGTGATAGGGAAAGCCACCGCCGGTGATGCGGGCCGTCGCGATCCGACGGTCCAGCGCATGCAGGGGCATCAGCAGCAACCGTTTCAGGTAGAGCTGAAATTCCTTGGTCACCGACAGGGCACGATGGGGGCGGAAGTTCCGGTATCCCCGGTTCCAGAACATCACGAACCAGTGGTAGAGCGCGCCATACATCACATGCTGGCGGGTATCCCCCCAGCGGGCGGGGGGCAGGGGCGTGTCCATCGCGCTTTGGGCCAGCGCCTGTTCCATCTGCGCCACCGGCATCTCCATCAGGCGCGAGTTGCCGTTGGAGCCGTCACGCTCATAGGTGACCCAATAGGGGCGCAGATAGCCTTCCTCGAACACATGCAGGGTAATGCCGTGGGCGCGCGCGATCTTCGCCGCCTCGGCGTGCACGGGGCGGGTGTCGCCATAGAGCACGATATCAGTGACCGCATGCGTCTGCAGCAGCTCGGAGAGCCGCGCGGGCCAGTCGGTCAGCGGATCAGTATAGGCGATGTAGCTCTTGCGGTCCGGCCAGAATACCCGGTCGCCAGCGTTGAAGCCGACCCGCTGCACGCTGCAGCCGGCGGATTGCAACATGCGGCCAAGCGCGCCGAAGAAGGGCCCATGCGGGCCTTGCAGGAACAGGAAGCTGCGTGTTGGGCGCGGGTCTTGCGGCATATGTGCTCGATCTGGCCTCTTGACGGGCTGTGGGCGCTGCTGAATTTGGCAGCATGGTTAGGGCGGTTTTAACCGCAATCTAGGGTGAAAGTATGACCATATGCTTTCCTTGGGCAAGCAGGCTCTTGAGCCGGGGGCGGGCAGGGGCTAGCTACTTTGCAAGAAGCGCCCGAGGATGGGCGCGCGACGTTGAAGGAGACCGCCCATGTTCACCGGGATCATCACCGATGTGGGAACCATCACCGAGCTGGAGCAGGAAGGCGACCTGCGCGCCCGCATCCGCACCGCCTATGACACCAGCGGCATTGACATGGGCGCCTCGATTGCCTCGGACGGGGTCTGCCTGACCGTGGTGGCGCTCGGGGCGGACTGGTACGATGTGCAGATCTCGGCCGAGACCACCTCCAAGACCAATATCGACGCGGCGGGCAACCACAAGGGCTGGTATGTCGGCAAGCGGGTCAATCTGGAACGCGCCCTCAAGGTGGGCGACGAGCTGGGTGGCCATATCGTCTCCGGCCATGTGGATGGCGTGGCGGAGGTCGTGGGGCTGCGCGACGAGGGCGACAGCACCCGGGTGACCCTGCGCGCGCCCAAGGAACTGGCCCGGTTCATCGCGCCCAAGGGCTCGGTTGCGCTCAATGGCACCTCGCTGACGGTGAATGAGGTGGAGGGCTGCGATTTCGGCATCAACTTCATCCCGCACACCAAGGAAGTGACCACCTGGGGCGATGTCAGCCTGGGTGATCTGGTCAACCTGGAGATCGACACGCTGGCGCGCTACGTGGCGCGGCTGCAGGAGAGCCTCTGATGGCGTCTGGCTCAGACGTGGGCACAGGATCGGTGCCGGGGCTGGGGCATAATGGCGGCCCGAGCATGGAGCCGGGCATGATCTGGCGCACCCATGCCTGGCGGTCGGCGCAGAAGAAGCTGATGCCCAACACCATTCCCAAGCTGGTGCTGCAGATGCGCCTGAAGCGCGCCGCCGAGCTGGGCATGGATTACAAGACCTATGCCAAGGTGCGTCAGACCTCTGGGCAGGATGTGCTGGGGCTGTTGTTCTCCTCCAACGCGCTGGGCCTTCTGCGGGATCCGCATCTGCCCGAGGGCAAGGGCGCGGCGCTGGCGCGGGTGGCGCATGCCGGGCGTCTGGCGCTGGTTTACCGCCCGCTGGCCGCAGAAGCGGTGGCCCGCGTGAACACGCAGCTCGACACAGTGGGTCCGGCGCCGGTCTTCACCGAAGGCTGGGGCGCGATGCGCGAGAAGGTGCAGGGTGTGATGCGCCAGCGCGGCCTATCCGGTGCCTCGGTGGTGGTGATCGGGGATGCGCCGCTGGAGCGGGAATGGAGCACCGCGGGTCGCGCGGCGGCCTATCTGACCGCAGCGGAATATTTCGGCGCCGCCTGAACCGTATGCGCGGACAGGCCTTTGGCCGGGAGCGCTTTGTGGCGTCCCGCTGTGGTCATGAGGTCTGCGATCTGCGCTCATTGTGAAATTAAAGAGGCTGGATCGTCCTGAGGGTCGGCCTTCTGATAGGTGACCTGTTTGTGGTCGGCCTAAACTATGTGGCCTGTCGAATAAGGATGGCGGCGCCGCCACAATGGGCGGAGGTGGCCGGGAATATCTTCCCGCGTGCTCAACGTTATCTCTGCACTGCCCCCAATATCAGGGAGCCGGTTCCTGGGTGTGGCCGGGGATTTTACACCCGGCAAATGATCGCGATCCGGTCCACTTTAGCCCGCCGGTCTTGATATGCTGCCACCAGGGCGCGCGCCGCCTGCGCAACGGGATGCGAGGCTCTGCCTCGCGCTCCGAGATATTTCTGAAAAGCTGAAGAGATCTGAGCCCTGCCGACGTCCTGCGGCAGATAGCACGGGGTGCAGAGGTCGAAGGGCGAGGCGTGTTTTATCAAAAATCCAGGCGATTTGGTGCGCTGTTGCGCCGGTGACGTGCGCGCATGTGCCGTTTGTGGGGCTGGTGTTTGAGGCGTCTGTCCGCTATTCCGACCGGCACAACAGTGGCGCGGGAGGGCCGATCCGACCGCGCGCCCTCTCGAGCGAAAGGCCTGCCGCCCATGAGCTATGAAACGCCCGGTCCCGTCGAAGCTGAACTGCGCGACGCCATCAGCCCCATCGAAGAGATCATCGAGGAAGCCCGCAAGGGCAAGATGTATATCCTAGTGGATCACGAAGATCGCGAAAACGAGGGCGATCTGGTCATCGCGGCGGAGTTTGCCGATGCGGATGCGATCAACTTCATGGCCACCCATGGACGTGGGCTGATCTGCCTGCCGATGACCGCCGAACGGGTTGATCATCTTGGTCTGCCGATGATGGCGGTGAACAATTCCTCGCGCCATGAGACGGCCTTTACCGTGTCGATCGAGGCGCGCGAAGGGGTCTCCACCGGGATTTCTGCCGCCGACCGGGCGCTGACCGTGGCCACCGCCATCAACGAACAGAACACCATGGCGGCGATTGCCACGCCGGGCCATGTGTTCCCGCTGCGTGCCAAACGTGGTGGCGTGCTGGTGCGCGCCGGTCATACCGAGGCGGCGGTGGATATCTCCCGTCTGGCGGGGCTCAAACCTGCCGGGGTGATCTGCGAGATCATGAAGGAAGACGGCACCATGGCGCGGCTGCCGGATCTGGTGGCCTTTGCCAAGCAGCATGACATGAAGATCGGCACCATCTCCGACCTGATCTCCTATCGCACCAAGAACGACAATCTAGTGGATGAGACCGGGCACTCCACGGTCACCTCGGAGCATGGTGGCGACTGGGAGATGCGGTTGTTCACGGATCAGACCCATGGCGTTGAGCATGTGGTGCTGATCAAGGGGGACATCACCACCGACGCGCCGGTTCTGATCCGTACCCATGCACTGCATGAGGCGTCTGATCTGCTGGGGCTTGGCCCCAAGCCCGCCGGCGAGCTGCCGCGGGCGATGGAGCTGATCGCCGAGGAAGGCCGCGGTATGGTCTGCCTGTTCCGCCAGCCGCGCAACGCGCTGTATGCTGCCGAGGATGACGGGCCGCGCACCATCAAGCAGACCGGCCTTGGGGCGCAAATTCTGAATAAACTGGGAGTGGAAGAGCTAATTTTGCTCACCGACTCGCCTGAAACCAAATACCTTGGCCTGGATGCCTATGGGCTGTCGATCGTCGGCACCCGTCCCATCCTGTCCACTGACAGCTGAAGGAGGCCTGCACCATGGCCGGACAAGAAAACCACTACATCCTGCCGCGCCCGGAATTCGACAAGCCGGTGAAGCTGCTGATCGTCGTCTCGCCTTATTACAAGGACATCGCCGACAATATGATCGCCGGGGCCGTGGCCGAGATCGAGGCGGTGGGCGGCACATATGAGCTGGTCGAGGTGCCCGGCGCGCTGGAGATCCCCACCGCGATCGGCATTTCTGATCGCGCGTCGAACTTTGACGGGTTCGTGGCGCTGGGCTGTGTGATCCGCGGCGAGACCACCCATTACGACACGGTCTGCAATGACAGCTCGCGCGCCATTCAGCTCTTGGGTCTGCAGGGCCTGTGCATCGGCAATGGCATCCTGACGGTGGAAAACCGCAAACAGGCCGAGGTGCGCGCTGATCCTGCCGATCAGAACAAGGGGGGCGGTGCGGCCGCTGCAGCCTTGCATCTGATCGCGCTGGCGCGTAAATGGGGCGCCCAGACCAAGGGAGTCGGCTTCAAGCCTGCGTCCGACTCCTATCGGCTCGCTTAATCTCAAAAACGGATCACCCTCGCCATGACCTCGACAGACGCCCCGAAACCGGGAAAGAACAAGACGCAGGCCCGCTCTGCGGCCCGGCTCTATGCGGTACAGGCGCTGTTCCAGATGGAGCATAGCGACCAGTCCTTCGACAAGGTGATCGCGGAGTTCGAAAACCACCGGTTCGGAGCCATCTATGAGGAAGGCGAACTTGCCGAGGGCGATAGCAAACTGTTCCGCAAGCTGCTGAAGGATGCGGTCAACCATCAGGCCAAGATTGACCAGATGACCGACCGGGCGCTGGTGGCAAAATGGCCGATCGCCCGTATCGACCCGACATTGCGGGCGCTGTTTCGCGCCGCAGGGGCCGAATTCGTCGAGAGCGATACGCCGGTGAAGGTCGTCATCAATGAATATGTCGACATCGCGCGTGCCTTCTTTCCCGAGGGAAAGGAGCCGAGCTTTGTCAATGCGGTGTTGGACCACATGGCCCGCGAGGCGAAGCCGGAGGCGTTCTGACGGGCCGCTCACGCTGCGCGGTTTGCTCTGTCTGTTCTCGAAACATTTGCACAACTTGATCCAAGAGCGCGCGCTGGCGCGCTCTTTTTGTTTGTGGCGTCATTGCAGGGCGGTGGCAGGGGAGTGCGCCGGGGCAAGACGCACCTGGCGCTGCGTTCTGACATCCGTGTCGGTCGGTGCGGCGCGCATTGATGAGGCATTAATGCGACGGGTTGTTGACGCTTTGCGACGCGCGGACGCGCTACTGGCCCGCCAACACGCATATTATCCACAGTAAACAACCAGTTGTTTGCTTTGCCCCGCAAAACCTGTCAGCTTATAGGCCAAGGACAGTCGTTCCAATTGCGGGAACCGACTGCCGACCCGGAAACAAAAACGCCCACCGGGGCTGCCAGAAACAGGAGGGGAAATGTTTCAGAAAATAGTCGTGCCAGTGGACCTGGCGCATGAAGCCGCATTGCAGAAAGCGCTGCAAGTGGCGGTAGGGATGGCGAAGGCCCATTCGGCCGAGCTGTGTTATGTCGGAGTGGCCTCGGCCACTCCGGGCGGTGTTGCCCGCACGCCGGAGGAATATAAGGAAAAGCTGGAGAAATTCGCCGAAAGCCAGTCCGCCAACCATGGGGTGCAGGCCAGCAGCCACGCCATCATGACCCATGATCCCTCGACGGATCTCAACAAGGCGCTGGAGCAGGCGATTGCCGACCTCAAGGCGGATCTTGTTGTCATGGCCACGCATGTTCCGAATATCTCGGATTACATCTGGGCCGGTCACGGTGCCCATGTTGCTGCCCATAGCACCGCGTCGGTGCTGTTGGTGCGGGATTGACTGACATCGAATTGAAACTCCGAAACGAAAGGCGGTACACATGACCGACCAAACGCCGGAACCATCTGACGGCATCCCGAGCCCGGATGGCGCGTCACATATCATCGACACGGAATATGAAATCGGCCAGGACAATGTTGAAGGGTCAGTTGGCCCGTTTGGATTTGACATCCACAACCCTGTCTTTGCGATCTCTGGCATGGCCATCGTGGCCTTTGTCTTCTACACGCTGGCCCTGCCAGAGCAGGCGGGCTCAGTGTTCAGCTGGCTGTTCAGCTCGGTGACCAAGGGCTTTGACTGGTTCTTCCTCGGTGCCGCGAATATCTTTGTGATCTTCTGTCTGTTCCTGATCGTGACGCCTTTTGGCAACGTGCGACTGGGCGGCACCGAAGCAGAGCCCGACTACAGCTACATCGGCTGGTTCGCGATGTTGTTCGCCGCAGGCATGGGCATTGGCCTGATGTTCTACGGCGTGTCCGAGCCGCTGAGCCACTTTGGCACCTCCATGGGAGGGATCAGCGAAGAAGGCGGCGTGCGCACCGACTGGGCGCCGCTTGGCGCGGCTGCGGGCAATGAGGCCGAAGCGATGCGTCTGGGCATGGCCGCGACGATCTTCCACTGGGGTCTGCACCCCTGGGCGATCTACGCTGTTGTGGCACTGGCGCTGGCCCTGTTCAGCTATAACAAGGGTCTGCCGCTCACCATCCGCTCTGCCTTCTACCCGATCTTTGGCGATGCGGTCTGGGGCTGGGTTGGTCACGTGATCGACATCCTGGCGGTGTTTGCAACGCTCTTTGGTCTGGCGACGTCGCTTGGCTTTGGCGCGACGCAGGCCAACGCAGGCCTGAATGAGCTGTTCGGCATTGCGGTCAACTCCACGACCGAAGTGATCCTGATTTCCGCCATTACCGCGATCGCACTTGTGTCGGTGATGCGGGGCCTTGATGGCGGCGTGAAGATCCTGTCCGAGATCAACATGGGTCTGGCCTTCGTGCTGCTGATCTTTGTGCTGCTGGTGGGGCCGACCGTGTTCCTGCTGTCGCTGTTCTGGGATTCGCTCTTGGCCTATCTTCAGTATCTGCCGGCGCTGTCGAACCCGGTGGGGCGTGAGGACGTCAACTTCAGCCAGGGCTGGACCTCGTTCTACTGGGCGTGGTGGATCTCCTGGTCGCCGTTTGTGGGCATGTTCATCGCCCGCGTCAGCCGTGGCCGCACCGTGCGTGAATTCATCACCTGCGTGTTGTTGATCCCGTCGATGGTCTGCGTGCTGTGGATGAGTGTCTTTGGCGGCACCGCAATGTTCCAGGTGATCAACGATGGCTACACAGCTGCGCAAGAGGCTGACCTGCCGGTGAAGCTGTTCAAGATGCTCGACGTGATGCCGCTGGCCGGGATCACCTCGCTGGTGGGCATCGTGCTGGTCATCGTGTTCTTCGTGACCTCCTCGGACTCCGGTTCGCTGGTGATCGACACGATCACTGCGGGTGGCAAAGTCGACGCCCCGGTGCCGCAGCGTGCCTTCTGGTGCATCTTTGAGGGTGCGGTTGCGATCGTGCTTCTGCTGAGCGCAGGGGGCCTGCAGTCGCTGCAGTCGATGGTGATCTCCACCGGTCTGCCGTTCACGGTGGTGCTGCTGGTGATGTGCTACGCGATCCTGCGGGGCCTGATGAGCGAGCGCAAGAACACCTGAGCCGCAACGCTTTTGTGAAACGAGAAACGGCGCCCCGGATCGGGGCGCCGTTTTGCATTGCTGGTGCGGGTGGGGTCAGCCTTTGGCCGGCTTGTCCAGAAGCGCCTGCAACTGGCTGCGCGTCGCTTCGTCCAGCCGGTCCAGATGCACCGTCAGGCTTTTGCCGTCGGTGCTGGTCTCGGTGGGCGGCAGGTTGCCGGCACGGCCCGGCGCGATGGCATAGGGGTGCACGTCGCGGGTGATGCCCTTGAATTGCATTGGCGGCATCGGCTCGGCGGCCACGAAGTCGCGCACATGGGCGTAGGTTTCATGGCTCATCACGATGCCGCCGGGCTCCGCCGCCGCTTCCAGCCGCGCCGCCAGGTTCGCCTCGGCGCCGATGATGGTATAATCCATCCGCGCCTCGGAGCCGAAGTTGCCGACGTTGCAATAGCCGGTGTTGATGCCGATGCGGGCGCGGAAGGGGCGGTCGATGCCGCGGGCGCGCCACTCCTGTTCCAGTTCCGCAAGCCGCTCCTGCATCTCTAGCGCCATGCGCACGCAGGCGCGGGCGTCTTCGGCAGTGCCCAGGGTTTCCGGATCGCCGAAGAAGGCCACGATGGCATCGCCGATGAACTTGTCGATGGTGGCGCCATGCCGCGCGGCAATCGTCGACATCTCGGTGAAATACTCGTTCAGCAGCGCCGTCAGCTCTTCGGGCTGCAGGGTCTCGGCGGTCTGGGTGAAATCCTTGATGTCGGAAAAGAACACCGTGAGCTTCTTGCGCTCGGTCGAGATCGAGGCGTCCTTCTCGCCGGAGAAAATCGACCGGTAGACCTGCGGCGACAGGTAGCGCGAAATTTTCATGGAGATCCCGGCGAGGAATTCATTGTTGGAGGTCAGCTCCTCGCTGATCTTGCGGAAGCGCTGTGCCAGTCGCAGCTGATGCAGGGCGAACAGGATGCCAAGCCCGCCGACAATCAGCATGTAGAGCAGCAGGTGGCTGAAGGAGAGCAGGCTGGTCGCCACCTGTTGGCCGATGTTGTAGGATTGGATGCCGCGGATATCGCCCACCTGCCAGTCGGTCTTGGTGCTGTCGGGGTGACTGTTGTGGCAGGACACGCAGGTTTCTTCCATCACCACCGGCGTCACCATGGTCAGATTGTGAGAGAACAGACCGGCCTGTTCGTTGCGAAAGAACAGCATGGGGTCGGTGGCGCCAGTCCGATATTGCTCCAGCGCGCGTTGTTCTGCCGGTGTCAGCGTCACCGCCTGTCGTCCCGCGAAAGGGAAGTCCGAGGCGAAGCGGTAAGACACGTTGAGGCCGCGATCAGCGATCTCTTCTCCCAGCTCGATCGACATGGTGGCCGGGATCGGGATCGCGCCGTTGCGATCGTGGTAGTCATGGGTGGCAAGGGTCGGTGCCTCTGCATCCAGTCGGGCCACCACGTTGCGGCTGTAATAGCCGCGCACGGTGTCCAGAACCGCATCCAGCGTCTTGCCCTGACGCCGCAGCGACTGATCGGTGATTGCCATCAGGTCCAGCCAGACCACCACTGGCAGGGCGAGGATCGCCAGTGCAAGCGCCCAGTTGATCAGGTGAGGCCGGGCGATGAACAGGCGCCCGAACTGGCGTTTGAGTGACATTTCTGGATATTCCTTGCACGACTGGCGGATTGCGGCGGCGCCTGAAACGCAGGCGGTGGTTCGAGTTATACGGCAGCGCCCGGTAAAATCGTCGCAGTTTCTTTGCAGGACTGGACCAAACCATGGGTACGCCCTAGATTTTAAGGCACACAAGCAGTGGAGGATGCCATGCCGGAACTGATCAAGCTTTATATTCGCAGCGCTCTCTGGGGGCTGGTTCTGGCGGCCATCTTTGTCGCTATTTTGCTGTGGTTCAACGTCGCGAACCTCGGCGCGTTGGTGTTTGGATCCGATGCGGGCATTCTTGCGGTGCTCGTGCTCTGGATCTCTAACGCGGTGGTGTTTGGTGGGGTGCAGTTCGGTTTCAAGATCATGGCGATGGCGGAACGGGACGACACGCCGCGGGGTGGCATGTCCATCGGTCCCGAATTGAAGCCAGTGTTGGTGCCTGCCAAATCCGCCAAGCCGGGCAAGGCGCGCCGCGCCTGACAGGTGCCGGATGTTGCCCGCGTGCCCGATGGCGCGAGACAACGCGGGTGATGCACTTTCAATCCATCAAAGGCCGCGCTTCGGGCGCGGCTTTTTTCTACTGTGCTCTTCTTGGACTGGGGAAAGCGGCGGGAACCACCAGTCAACCGTGCGGCTTTGATTCCCGGGGACCTGTATGTACAGGTGGGCGCCAGATAAACGGACCAGGGTCCGAACAGAGCCAGCTCCCTTGGGATTGCTTAAGGCCACTGGAATGCTGCCTGTCACGAGAAGGGCAGAACCCGCCTGACCGTCTACCTAGTGCGCCGAGGGGCGCGGCACAAGGGGCAGGGGCATTTCGAGGACTTGATTTTCGTTCATGAATTGTTCACCCTTGCGGCATGACAGATCCATATGCGGAACAGGACGCGTTTGACGCCATGGCGGCGCAGGACGCAGAGCGGGCCGATCCGGCGACGGATGGGCCGGAGGTCGCGCTCCAGCCGGGGCAGCGTCTTGCGCGGGGCGTCAGCCGCTACCTGCTATCCATGGGCTTTGCATCGGTCGAGGAGTTCGTCCCTGAGCGTGGCCTGCGCGTCGACGTGATGGCGCTTGGCCCGAAAGGGGAGCTGTGGGTGGTGGAGTGTAAATCCAGCCGCGCGGATTTTCAGGGCGATGCGAAATGGCAGGGCTACCTGGAGTGGTGTGATCGCTATTTCTGGGCCGTCGATGTGGACTTCCCGACGGAGCTGTTGCCGCCGGACACCGGCCTGATCATTGCCGATGCCTATGACGCCGAGGTTGTCCGTATGGGGCCGGAGCAGAAGGTTGCACCGGCCCGGCGCAAGAAGATGATCCAGAAATTTGCCATGGATGCAGCGCGTCGCCTGCAGCGCCTGCGGGACCCGCGTCCGGGGCGTGATGGTGCGCTGTTGATGCCGATGGGCGACCCCGAGGCGGGGAGCTACTGAGAGCACCTTTGGCAGCACCGCAGACAGAACCACTGACAGAACCGCATTGCTCCGCGGCACCCTCCCGGGGGAGAGCGCGGGTAGGCGGCGATAACAGCCGCCCGTAGCGGACGCGATCTGTCAGGCCGTCAGATCCATTGCAGCCTTGGCCGGGGGAACGATGTAGATAATGTCGCTATGACCATCAAGCTGCAGCGCCATGATCTGTTGTTGCTCTGCGGCGGCAGCCGCCTCGCGGGCCGGATCGCGTTCAAATGGCTTTGGCGCAGCGGTCAAGGAGGACGCGGGATCCGTCGCGGGGCCAATATCGGGGCGCTCGGCAGGGTCGGACATGACCATGCGCGGGACCGGCGCGCGGTCGCCACGCGTCGACGTTTGCGCAGCAGCGGTGGCGTCAGACAGCGCTCCTGTCAGCCCGACGCTCTCATCCGAAAACAGCGCTGCGCCCTGCGCATCGCGAGAGGCCTGTTGCTGCGCGTAGGCCTTTTGGGCCAAGGCGATCAGTTCGGCACTGGCACGCTGCTGATCTTCGGTCAGGGGCAGGCTTATCACGGCATTCGATGTCATGTGGTCTCCTGAAGGTGGGGTCTGCGCAGGCGAAGACCGGTCGAAGCCAGTGGCGTCTGCGCCATTCCGCGCCGGGGCGGCTGTATCCTGTGGCGGGCGTCCGACGATGATCACGCCATCATCCATGACATAGATCACCCGCGGCGCACTGGCGGATGAGGCATCCGATGCGGTGGTTGCAGCCGTCGGGGATTCTGCCTCCGACGGATGGCTGTCCGGCATACTGCCAGACTGCTGCATTGCCGTGCCGGATGGGAACACCGCGAGGGCGTCCATGTTCTCCACCGGCTTGGCAGGCAGGTCGGCGGACTGAGAACGCAGAAAGCTAAGCACCTTCTCCATCTGGTCTACCGTATCCGAAATCTGGTTCATCGCCGAACGCCAGCCGGGCTCCGGCGGCTTTGACACCTGGTCGATCAGTTTTTCGCGCGCCCGGCGGGCCTGCGAGACATGGTTTTGCAGCTGATTGGTGGTCAGGCTCTCCGAGTCTGACAGAGAGAGCGCGGCGGCATGCGGCCCGTTGGCCGACGCGATCGCGCCGGGCAAGGTCACCATGAGGCCCATCGGCGGGGTCGTAAAATGATACATTACACACGCTCCAAGTAGAAACTTGACGTTTCTTAATCATTTGGAGGTGGAGGTTAACACAGGCCTAACTTCCGTAAACGGAACCGGTAAAATTGAACGAATTAAGCCGCTTATAGCGGGCTGTTAGCCAGTTAACCCAAGCGGCTATCGGTAATTTTGCGGTCGGTTTTGTGGCGGCGAGACGGCATGGAGCGGACATGAAAAAGCCGGGCGCCCGGCCCGGCCATCTTCCGACCACATATCGGCGCTGCACTGGCCTGTTGTCAGGAGCTGACGGACCGGGCTGCATGTGCTGCCGCACGAATTTCGTCAGCAATTTCCTCGGCTTCTTCCGGCTCGAAGTCCATCGGAACCTCAAGGCCGTCGGCCTCGATGAAAATCCGGACCATGCCTGCATCGGTTGGGCCGATCTGCATGTTCGCCTCAATGTCACGTTCGGTGTTGATACCCATCTGCGGCTCCTTTGGGCGGCGTTTTGTAGTGAGGACCTGTGCTAGACTGCAGACCCTTAAAAAGCAAGATGTTGCCCGGCTTCGGGCGCAGCTGTCCACTGCTTTGCAGATTGGCGCGCGTGCTGAAGCAGGGAATCACCTCAGCTGGCCCCCGCATTCCGCGCTGGCAGGGAGGGGCGGTCAGCTCTGCGAACATGCTGACAAACCAGAATTCCTCTTTGTGCAAAAAACTTGTGACATGGGCTCTTGCGCTCCGATTTTCTGTGTTGTAAATGGCCCTCAGTGCCGCCTTAGCTCAGTTGGTTAGAGCGCTTGATTGTGGATCAAGAGGTCCCTGGTTCGAGACCAGGAGGTGGTACCATCCCCCCCCAAACACACATAGACGCGAAGATGTACTTCAGAGTGTAGCGTTCGGCTGCTTTTTGTGTGGGTCTTGCGGGCGTTCATCATTGTGTGACCGGTGGCGCCTTGGGGCGAGCGGGGATGCCGCACTACACACGGCCACGGCACGGCTTGCGACGCTCATATCTCGCGCCTGACATGCATCGGGCGCTGATGGCTGGGGTCGTTGGTTCCGGATCAGTCGAGCGTCAGGCTCTGACGCACGTCGCCGCTGGTGGCATCCAGGATCAGGATCTGGTCATCCGTGGTCACCACGGCGATCCAGCCGCTGCCAAAGGTGACAGCCCGTGCGGTCGTGCCTTCGGGCAGGGAAATCTTTGCCGGTAGCTGCGGTCTGTCCGGTTCATCCGACAAACGGATGACAAGCAGTGCGATTACCACTAGAACCCCGCCCACCATGATCACGGTCAGCGTGGTCACGAGACGCCGCAGAAACTTCAGCTGCGCCGGTTCGTCTTGGTTCTCAGGCTCGGAAGGAAGTGTCATGGCCAGCCGCCGCATTGAATTTGTGATCGCGGACAACCCGCCCAAGCGGCTTGATAAAGCCATTGCACGCGATGTGCCAGAGGAAGCGAGCCTGTCGCGCACCCGATTGGCGCGATTGATCGAAAGCGGCGGTGTCGCGGTGGACGGTCAGGCGGTCACAGAGCCCAAGGCGCGGGTGGCAGAGGGGGCCGAGATCGTGATCACCGTAGAGGAGGCCGAGGACAGCCATATCGGCCCGGAGGACATCCCGCTCGACGTGATCTACGAGGATGACGATCTGATCGTCATCAACAAGCCGGCGGGCATGGTGGTGCATCCGGCGCCGGGCAGCCCCTCGGGGACATTGGTCAACGCTTTGCTGCATCACTGCGGCGCGGATCTGTCCGGGGTCGGGGGCGTGAAGCGGCCGGGCATCGTGCATCGCATCGACAAGGAGACCTCCGGGCTGCTGGTGGTTGCCAAATCGGATGTGGCGCATCAGGGGCTGGCGGCGCAGTTCGAACGCCACACCGTGGAGCGGTACTATCAGGCGCTGTGCTACGGGACGCCGGATGGCAATGATCCCCGGCTGCGCGGGGTGCGGGGTGCCAGCTTTGAGCCGGGGCATATCCTGAAGATCACCACCCAGCTGGCGCGTCACCGGACGGATCGACAAAGGCAAGCGGTCTTTTTTGAGGGCGGGCGTCACGCGATCACGCGGGCCCGCATCATCGAGGCCTTTGGCACGCCGGCGGTGGCCTCGCTGGTGGAGTGCTGGCTGGAGACGGGGCGCACCCATCAGATCCGGGTGCATCTGGCGCATGCCGGACATAGCCTGCTGGGCGATCCGACCTATGGCGGCAAGCGCAAGATTTCCCCCAAGGCGCTGAGCGCGGCAGGTGTGGCGGCGGTCGACGGGTTCTCCAGGCAGGCGCTGCACGCCGCGGTGCTCGGGTTCAAACACCCGGTGAGTGGAGAGATGCTGCGTTTCGAGGCGCCCTTGCCGGATGACATGCAGGGGCTGATCATGGCGTTGCGCTTGCCGGTTGCGCGCTGAGGTCATCATCGGCGTCGACCTGACGCCCCTGTGGAACCCGGTAAATACTGACTGTGTAAATGAGGTGTTTCGCTTCGGGCTGTGCCCGAAGCGACCCGCGCCGCGTGCCCAATGGGCACGCGGCGCGGGCGTCATCCGCCTGATTGTGGCGTCTCGCCGCGCGGTTACGAGGATGCGCGGTGCGTGTCCTGACTGGGTTCTGTCGGCTGCCTGTGCCGGATCAGACCGGGATGGCCCCCGTGACCGTCTCGCGGAAATAATCCAGCTTTCCGTCAGTCTCATGCGAAATGATATAGGTCAGGCTGGTCACGGTGCAGCCTTTGAGCCCGTAGAAGAAGCGCTGATGAAAGCGGGTCAGGTGCCACCCGTCCGCAAGGGGCTGCACGTCTATGTCCAAAGCCTCGGTGCCCTGAGGGAAGATATCAGTGCCGAGCCGGGTCAGGATCGCGCCCATGCTCACAAGGCCTTTGCCCGCTTGCCAGCTGACATCCACATCGTCGGCATAGTGGTCGATGCGAAAGTCGATGTCATTGGCCATATGCTCCATCAGGCCGGGGTCGCCCGCCACAAATTTCTGCAGCACGGATTGTATGGCGGGCTGGGACGAGGCGGGTGTGTGTGAAACTGCGGTCACGGATCTCTCCTGAGTTGAATTATGCGTGACCCATCGATGGCGCGGATGCGTAAAATAATATAGACCGATGCTAACTTTGCATTACATAGAGAATGGCTATGCTAGAGATCACCCCGCTGCGGTACTTTCTGAGTGCCTATGAAACCGGCTCCATCAGTCGCGCGGCTCAGGTCAATGCGGTGAGCCAGCCCAGCGTGTCCGCCGCGATCCAGCGGTTGGAGCGCGAGTTGGGCGGTTCGCTCTTCCTGCGGTCCCGGCGCGGGTTGGTCACCACACCGCTGGGGGAACAGCTCTACCGGGAGGCCGCGCCAAGCGTGACGCATCTGGCGGACCTGTCGACCCGGCTGCGCCCGCATCCGCGACAGCGTCTCAGGATCTACTGTCACCCGGATGTGCTGCTCTCGCCCTTCTCGGTGCCGTTGCAGGCGCTGGTGCGGCGACGGCAGGAGCTGCTGCCGGAGTTCTGCGATCAGGCGGAGGTCTGCGATATCGCATGCGTGGCCGAAAGCTGTGCCCCGTCCGGGTATGCGTTTCTGCCACTTTGGGAGGAGGGCTACGGGGTTGCGCTGCCCGCCGGGCACAGGCTGGCGCAGGCGGGCGTGTTGCGGCCCGAAGACATCGCGGCAGAGCCACGCATTCACCGCCCGTATTGCCCGAAGGCGGATGTTCTGCATGAGGTCGAGGCGGGCAGGGGGATGCCGCCACCGCATGGCGCGGCGGCTGTCAACGACCAGCAAGTGCTGGACCTAGTGGCGGCAGGCCTGGGCATCGCGCTGGTGCCACTTCGCCATGCGGGCTGTCATCCGGGGGTGGCCGTGCGTCCCCTGACCGAGGTGCCAGAGGTGCGGCGCACCGTCGGGCTGGCGTATCGCAAAACGGTGCTCGCCCGCGAAATCGCGGCGGAGCTGGCGGCGGAGGCAAAGGAATAATCGAGGCGAAACAATGTGTTGACGAAAAGGTGAGTTTTTTTATGGCTTTTTGTGACGCACTTCACAGAGGACATGCGTTGTCCTTTGTATAACACTGAGCAAGAGGTCACTTGAAAACCGTGATCGCAACAACCAAATGGGCTGATGTTAAGTCCTTACACATTCGAAAGGGACAGATCTGATGGCAAATTATGCAAACCTGCCCGCCCCATCTCCCGAAGGTGGCTTGAACCGCTACATGCAGGAGATCCGGAAGTTCCCACTGCTGGAGCCGGAAGAAGAGTACATGCTGGCCAAGCGTTGGGTCGAAGAGCAGGATACTGAATCCGCGCATAAGATGGTGACGTCGCACCTGCGTCTGGCCGCGAAAATTGCCATGGGCTATCGCGGCTACGGTCTGCCGCAGGCCGAGGTGATCTCTGAGGCGAATGTAGGTCTGATGCAGGCAGTGAAGCGGTTTGATCCCGAAAAGGGCTTTCGTCTGGCGACCTATGCCATGTGGTGGATCCGGGCCTCGATTCAGGAGTATATCCTGCGGTCCTGGAGCCTGGTGAAGCTGGGCACCACGTCGGCGCAGAAGAAGCTCTTCTTCAACCTGCGCAAGGCCAAGGCTCGTATTGGTGCGCTTGAAGATGGCGATCTGCGCCCCGAGGTGGTCAAGAAAATTGCCACGGATCTTGGCGTGACCGAGACCGAGGTGATTTCGATGAACCGGCGCATGTCCGGTGGTGACGCCTCGCTGAACGCCATGGTGGGCAGCGATGGTGACAGCACCATGCAGTGGCAGGACTGGCTGGAGGACGAAAGCGCCGATCAGGCGGGCGACTACGAGGCCCGCGATGAACTGGAAGCGCGTCGGGAGCTGTTGGCCGAAGCCATGAGTGTTCTGAACGACCGTGAGAAGGACATCCTTTCGCAGCGCCGCCTGGCCGATCAGGCCAAGACGCTGGAAGAGCTGAGCGGCCAATATGACGTCAGCCGGGAGCGCATCCGCCAGATTGAGGTGCGTGCCTTTGAGAAGCTGCAGAAGAAGATGCGGGATCTGGCCGCAGGCAAGGGCATGTTGCAACAAGCCTGATCTGCTGCGTCCGCAAGATGTTTGTCACTGGCGCCTTTCTCCCTCGGCGTTGACAAATCAGGGGTCACCGAATGGTGGCCCCTTTGTCGTTTCTGCACAGCGCGCACCCGGCTTGGAGACATCGTGGGCGTGTGACGGTGACGTGACTGCGAGAGAGGGGGAGGTCTGATGCCATGGACGAGGCGTCTGTCTGCGCGAGGCGCAGGAGAGAATACATCCGCGCGTCGTCGGGCAGGGGGCGAAGCGTGGGGCAGAGGGCGAAGCTGGCTGGCGCGCTCCGGTGACGGCGCGGCGGGCGGGCAAAACAGCCCATGCAGTTCGGATGCTATCGTGGTGGATCGGGCGTGCTGCTGGGTTTGATATGCCGCGATGCGGCTGAAACCTAGCGTGGCTGGCATGTGATTTGCCTGGATGGCGCTGCGGATGCTGGCTGCGAAATGGCGGAGCGGGCGACAGCACGACACTACTATTGCTGGCTTGATGACGTGGGGAGCTGGCGTGGCTTGCGATCTGGCTGAGATCCATCTGGATCTTGGCTGGAGAGCTTGCTGCTGGCGGCCTGATCATCTGGCTTGCTGCAGTTGAGATTTTTCTAATGCGACTGTGATCCCGCGTCAATGAAAAAAACAAGTAAAATCAAATACTTGACTGATGTTGTCGGGTATTTATTCCGACTGTTGCGGTCAGGTTTCGCGCCTGCCAAGAAAAAACGCCCACCATCAATGGGGTGCGCGTTTTTAAGGGGGCGGAGCCTGGGTCAGAGATTGGGCCGGAGCCTGGGTCAGTCGAGGCGGGCGCGGATCACCCGGAGCATGTTCTCGCCTGCTACTTTGCGGATCTGCGACTCCGAGAGGCCTTCGTCGAGCATCGCCTGGGTTAGTGCCGCCAGTTCGGAGGTGTCGAAGGTGGTTTCGACAGAGCCGTCAAAGTCGGATCCGAGGGCCACGTGATTCGCGCCGACCACCTCGATCGCACCGCGGATCGCGCGGGCGATCCCGGCCGGGGAGGCATCACAGACCGCATCGGCCCAGTAGCCGATGCCAATGACGCCCCCTGTTGCGGCAATTTCCTGCATCAGCGCATCGGGGAGGTTCCGCTTCACCGGGCAGACCTTTTGAATGCCGCCGTGAGACAGAACGATGGGCACATCTGTCATCTCGATCACGTCGCGCACCACCTGCGGGCTGGAATGCGCCACGTCCAGGATCAACCCCTGCGCGACGGAGGCCGCGACGACATCACGCCCGAACTCGGTCAGGCCTTGATCGTTGCTGCCGTGGAGGGAGCCGCCAAGGGCGTTGTCAAAGAAGTGCTGCAGCCCGATGAGGCGGTAGCCCGCGTCCACCAGCCCCTGCAACTTGTCGATGTCACCTTCCAGCGGATGGGCCCCTTCGATGCCAAGCAGCCCGCCGACCACATCATCGCCCGCTGCTTTGAGCTCAAGCAGCGCGTCGAGGTCCGCCTCGGTGCGGATGATCCTGAGGCGCCCCTCGGACCGCTCCTGAAAGCGATGCAGTTTCTGCGCCTGATAGAGCGCACGTTCATAGAGCGACGACCAGGTGGGCAGTGGCCACAGCTGGCCGACCGCCAGCAGCGTGATGTTGTCCATCGCGTCGGTCTCATTGTGATCGTAGTTCTGACCGGCAGGGGATTTGGTGACCGCGGTAAAGACCTGCAGGGCGACGTTGCCCTCGATGAGGCGGGGAATATCCACATGTCCGCGGGTGCCACGCTCGGTCAGGTCGCGCTTCCACAGGAGCGGATC
Organism: Tritonibacter scottomollicae; assembly: GCF_032924845.1. Taxonomy (NCBI): domain Bacteria; kingdom Pseudomonadati; phylum Pseudomonadota; class Alphaproteobacteria; order Rhodobacterales; family Paracoccaceae; genus Tritonibacter; species Tritonibacter scottomollicae. The sequence continues at coordinate 1,979,878 of NZ_CP136704.1, read as the reverse complement.
GGCGTGCAGATCGCCGATCGTCAGACTGTCGTGGAGCGCCTGAGCCGTGGCGCTGACGTCATAGGGGGCATGTTCGACGACGCGATTGCGGCTTTTCTCCACATAGGCAGGGGCAAAGAGCAGGAAGGCGACCACTGCGAGGCCGCAGAGTATCACGAGCCGCCGAAGCCATATTGCGAGTGTTGCCATTGTCCTGATCCTCCAGCTGCTTTTGCGCGCAGGCTAGGCGAGGACACTGACAACGCAAGAAGAAAGCGTGCGGGGGTGGAGGGTCGGCAAAATTTGCCCCGCCGTCACGTCAGAGCTAATGTGAGCGCAAACAGGATTCCCTGAACGAAGGAGAGAAGTCATGACAAACCCGGTCCGGTGGGGCGTCCTAGGGGCGGCCAAATTCGCGCGCGAACATATGGCGCCCGCCATTCATGCGGCAGAGGGGGCGGAACTGGCCGCGTTGGCAACCTCCAGCGCCGAAAAGGCGGTGCCGTTTCAGTCCTTTGCACCCGGTATCATGGTGCATGAGAGCTATGAGGCGCTGCTGGCGGACCCGTCGATCGATGCGGTCTATATCCCGCTGCCCAACCACCTGCATGTGGAATGGGCACTGAAGGCGATGCAGGCGGGCAAGCACGTGCTGGTCGAAAAACCCGCAACCTTGCAGGAGGCTGAATTCGATCAGTTGATCGCGGCGCGGGATGCCGCGGGCGTGCTGGCGGCAGAGGCTTATATGATCGTGCACCACCCGCAGTGGCAGCGGGTGCAGGAGTTGGTGCAATCGGGCGCGCTGGGGCAGCTCCGACATGTGTCGGGCAGGTTCTCCTTTGACAACCGGCAGGATGTGGACAACATCCGCAACCGCCCCGAAACCGGCGGTGGCGCGCTGCGCGACATTGGCGTCTATGTCTTTGGCTCGGCCCGGTTTGTGACCGGGGAGGAGCCGGTGGAGGTCAGCGCCCAGATCGAATGGGAGAATGGCGTCGATGTGTTGTCGAACGTGCAGGCGCGGTTCCCGGGGTTCCTCTACACCGCCTATGTCAGCACCCGGCTGCAGCCCTATCAGGAGATGCTGTTTCACGGCGACAAGGGCGTGCTGCGCCTCACGGCCCCCTTCAATCCACGCGTCTTCGGCGAGGCACGGTTGGAGCTGCACCAGACATCCCATGCGGCAGGGACCGGTCAGGTGATTGCGGAGCGGTTCCCGCTGGCGGATCACTACAAGCTGCAGGTGGAGGCTTTTGGTCGATCACTGCGCGAGGGCGTGCCCTATGCCTGCCCGCTGGAGTTCTCCCGTGGCACCCAGGCGATGATGGATCGGGTGTTCGAGGTCGCAACGGACCTCTGATCACGGAGGTCGAGGCGTCAGGGGGGCGCTCCCGCGCGTCCCCTCTGCATGGAACATGCAGATCGGCCGCTTGGGCCGGGCAGGCCGCGCCGGAGGCGCGGCCTGCCGCCGGGCGACGTGCGTCGCACGGCGCAACCCCTCGAAAGTGTCGATTTTGATATCAGGGTTGCCCGGCTGTGGTAGCCGGGTCTAGCATGGCTGCCACGACAACTGGGAGGCGTGGCGATGGCTGGCGGCTGGGCAAAGGATGGCGCGGTAAGCGAACAGATCGAGGCATCGATCTCGGACGAGCTGGCGCGTCTCAAGACGCGTCGTGCCCCGGTCGGCGAGAGCCTGACCCATTGCGCTGATTGCGAGGAGGAGATCCCCGAAGCCCGGCGGCGCGCCATACCCGGCGTGAAGCTCTGCATCGATTGTCAGCAGGAGCGAGATGGGTCGCAGCAGCTCCGGGGCGGCGTCAACCGGCGTGGCAGCAAGGACAGCCAGTTGAAGTGATCTCGGTGACGTGAGCTGAGGGGCCGCGGCTGGACGTGCCGCGCCTGATCAGGCGGGACGCAGCGGCAGCCGCATGACGTGTTGGGGGCCGGCAAGACCGCCGTCATGGATGTCGCCGGTGTCGACAAATCCGGCCTGCAAATAGCTGCGTACCGCAATCTGGTTGCGGATGTTCACGGTCAGCACCAGCGCCCGCGCGCCCGGGTAGAGGTGGCGCAGCGCATTCGGCAGCGCTGCCAATGTGGCGCGCCCGATGCCGCGCCCTTGATGGTGGTAGTCGATCATGAAGGCGCGCAGGCCGAGGTCGCCGTAATGGGCGAAGCCATAGGTTTGCGGATATTTCAGGTCGATCTTGAAAAACCCAACGGCTGCGCCTGCCGCGCGGATGGCGTAAAGGTCGATCCGGTCCTCCTGCGAGGCGAAGGCCATGTCGATGGTGCCACAATAGACGATCTGCTCCGGAGCCACCTCAATGTGGCGGACCAGATCATGGTCGGACTTTTCAAGTCGCTGAAATTCGATTCCGGGTCGCGTCGTCATGGTGCGGTAAAGATGCATAAAAAAGACCCGCCGTCACGATGCGGCGGGCCTTGAGGGATCAATTTTAGAGTGTTTTCAGCATCGCTGCCATCGAATGGCCTCTATGCGGAAAGCCTTACTCTTCCATGGCTTCCAGCTCGTCGATCAGCCCGGAGATCATCGACAGCCCCTTGTCCCAGAATTTGGGATTGGAGGCGTCCAGGCCAAAGGGCGCCAGAAGTTCCTTGTGGTGCTTGGAGCCGCCGGCTTTCAGCATATCGAAATACTTGTCCTCGAAGCCCTCGGCGCCCTCGGCGTAGACCGAGTAGAGCGCGTTCACCAGCCCGTCGCCGAAGGCATAGGCATAGACGTAGAAGGGCGAATGCACGAAATGCGGAATATAGGCCCAGAAGGTCTCGTATCCTTCCATGAAGTCAAACGCGTCGCCAAGGCTTTCGGCCTGAACGCTCATCCACAGGGCGTTGATATCCTCGGGCGTCAATTCGCCATCGGCGCGTGCAGCGTGCAGCTTGCATTCAAAGTCATAGAAGGCGATCTGGCGCACGACCGTGTTGATCATGTCCTCGACCTTGCCGGCGAGGAGCACCTTGCGCTCTTCCTTGGTCTTGGCCTTTTCCAGCATCTTGCGGAAGGTCAGCATCTCGCCAAACACCGACGCGGTTTCCGCCAGCGTCAGCGGTGTCGACGACAGCATTTCGCCCTGATCGGCGGCCAGAACCTGATGCACACCGTGGCCCAGCTCATGCGCCAGCGTCATCACGTCGCGCGGTTTGCCAAGATAGTTCAGCATCACATAGGGGTGCACATTGGTGACGGTGGGATGGGCAAAGGCGCCGGGGGCCTTGCCGGGCTTCACGCCCGCGTCGATCCAGCCCTTGTCGAAGAACGGCTCTGCCAACTCGCCCATGCGCGGATCAAAGGCGGCATAGGCCTCCATCACCGTGTCGCGGGCTTCGTCCCAGTCGACGATGCGGGTGGCCTCCATCGGCAGCGGCGCGTTGCGGTCCCAGACCTGCATACGATCCAGACCGAGCCATTTGCGCTTCAGCTCGTAATAGCGGTGGGAGAGCTTGGGGTAGGCGGCCACGACCGCTTCGCGCAGGGCCTCGACCACCTCGGGTTCGACATCGTTGGACAGGTGACGGCCCATCTGCGGGCTGGGCATGCCGCGCCAGCGGTCGATGATCTCTTTCTCTTTGGCCTGGGTGTTGTGGACACGGGCAAAGGTCTTGATGTTGTCGGCAAAGACGCGGGCCAATTCGCGGGAGGCGGCCTCGCGCTTGGCGCGGTCCTGCTCGGTCAGATGGTTGAGCGTCGCCTCGATGCCCAGCTCCTCGCCGTCGATCTCAAACGTGAGGCCGGCGATGGTCTCGTCGAAGAGTTTCTCCCAGGCGTCGCCGACGATGCCGAGGTCATGCATGAAGCGTTCCAGCTCGTCGGAGAGCTGATAGGGCTTCATGGCGCGGATACGGTCGAACACAGGCTTGTAGCGCGCCAGATCGGCATTGGCGGCAAACAGCGCGTCCAGCTTGCCGTCCTCGATGCGGTTGATCTCCAGCGTGAAGAACACCAGCGGGGTGGTGAAGACGGTCACCTTTTCCTGCACATCGGACAGGAACTTGGCGCGCCCCGCATCGGTGGTCAGCTGGTAGTAGCGCAGACCGGCGTAGGACATGATGCGCCCGGCGATATTGTTGATCTTCTCGTTGCGCAGCACGCAGGCCAGCAGGCCGTCGGCGTCCAGATCGGCCAGTTTGCCCTCATAGTCGGCGGCGAAGGAGGCGCATTCCCCTTGCAGCCAGTCGAGGTCGCGGCTGAGTTCGGGGGCCTCTTCGGAGGTGTAGAGATCGCTGAGATCCCATTCGGGCAGCTTGCCCAGGCCATCAGCGCCGGAAGAGGCATTGGCATCGCGCACGGGGAAGGGGAGTTGGAACATGGGACCTCCGTCTGGTGTCTGGCAGGGGTAGGCATGCCCGCGAGGATGCGCGGCAGGGGCCCGAGCCTGAAAATCGGTTCCCGAAACACTTAGGTCTCTGTATCGGCAGGCACAAGCGCCGAGCGGAAGATGCCTGCTGAAACCACCGAACAGAGGGGTTTCGTTTCGGGCAAGGCCCGAAACGACCCGCGCCGCGCGTGCCCTGATCGGGCGCGCGCGGCGCGGGGGTGGCGAAGTCAACGTCGCAGCACCAACTTCCCCTATTGGAAACGGATCAGCGGTGCGCGCGGAAATGTGCGGCGATGGCGTCAAAGACGCGGGTCCGGGTGTCCGGTCGCTCCATCAGGATTTCGTGTTGGGCATCTGCGACCACATCCAGTTTGCCGCCGGGCCAGCGCGCCATGCGGTCATGCACGGCGTCGGTGGAGACGATCTGCTCGCTGTCGCCCAGGAAGGTGATGCAGGGCACATTGGGCGAGGCCTCCGCCCGAAGCGCCGCGCATTCCACCATAGCCTGTCCGAGCCACTGGACGGTCGGGCCGCCGAGAACAAGATCCGGCTGTTTTTCCATCTGCATCTGCAGGAAGGCGTACATCTCGGGGTCATTGGTCAGACTGTTGCCCTCGAACGGTGTGACTTGCACATATTGTTCGATGGTGGTGGTGGGCACCAAGCTCTCGCTCAGCCCCAGTCGAGCGCCAAAGCGGCTCAGGATCCGGGCCAGCGGACGCAGGGCAAAGGGAATGCGGATGCCCCACATCGGCGCGGTGAAGACACAGGCCGAAACGGGCAGACCCTGATGCAGGGCGCGCAGGCCGATGGCGCCGCCCATGGAGTGGCCAATCATGTACCAGGGCTTTGGCAGATCGAGGGCCGTGGCATGAGCAAGCAGCGCGGCGACGTCCTCGTGGAAATCGGAAAAGCGGTCGACATGGCCCAGACGACGGTCCGCAAGGGCGCGATCCGCCAAGCCCTGACCGCGCCAGTCCACCGCGATCACGGCAAAACCGCGTGCGGTCATCTCGGTCGCAAAGGGGCCGTATTTTTCGATGTATTCGGTGCGCCCCGGGAACATGAGAATGGTTCCCGCAGCGTCCGATTGGGGCCGCCAATGGCCTGCGCGGATCCGCAGGCCATCACGTGTGGTCAGCCAATGGGCTGCGCCATCGTCGGGACCGCGCGCGATCTCGGCGAAGTATGGCGCGGGTGAGGTCTCTGCCATCGGCTGATCTTTCATGGCGGTCAGGACAGCGCTTGTGCCAGCTGCATCGCCACGCCCATGTCGCCGTCGATGGTCAGCTTGCCCCCCATGAAGGCGGCCGTCGGGTTCAGCTCACCGGAGAGGATTTCCTGAAAGGTCTCCGCATCGGCCGTCATGGTCACCTCGGCGTCGTCATCGGAGACGCGGGCGCCATTGGCATCCAGAATGATCGAGCCCATGTCGGTGATCTCGAACTTGGCAGTGCTGTCAAAGCCGCCGTCCATCTTTTCGTTCAGCGTCGCGGCTGCCTGTTCCAGAGTGTCGCTCATGTCGTCTTTCCTAAATCGGGTTCTGCGCCTCTGCACAAAACTGTGAAACTGATGGTCGGGGCACTGGTATTTGCACCCTGGACCGTTACCTTTCAAAGTATGGGCAGAACTTGCGCGAATCTCAAAGCTATCGTGGCGGCAATCTCGTTGTCCGTCATCCCCTCTCTATCATCTGTTGTCGCCGCACAGACAGCGGCGCCGGTGAACCTGTCGTCCTTGGGCGAAGATGCGCTGCTGGAACGGCTGCGGGATGCCGATCCCAATGATGCTGCCGCGCTGGAGCGCGAACTGCAGGCCGTCTGGAGCAGCAGCGGTTCGCCCTCGATGGATCTGTTGCTGCGCCGGGGGCGGGACGCGATGGAGCGGCAGGACTGGGCGGCGGCGATCGAGCATCTGACCGCGCTGACCGACCATGCGCCGCAGTTCGCCGAGGGCTGGTCGGAGCGCGCCCGGGCCTTCTTTAACGCAGAGCGCTACGGGCCGGCGGTTGCGGATCTGGAACAGGCGTTGGCCTTGAACCCGAATGATTACAACGCCATCTTTGCGCTTGGGCAGGTGTTTGAGTTCTTTGGCGATGCCAAGCGCGCCTATGCTGCCTATGAGCGCGCCAAGGCTATACATCCCAATCACGAGGAAGTAACCAAGGCGATGGATCGACTGTCCGTCGAAGTGGAGGGGCGGGCTCTGTGATGAGCGCGCTCTGAGCAGTGATCCCTGAATTTGATCCCCTGATGCCGGCGGTTGCCGGAGGACAGGGCGCGTGGAGTTTGATGCAATGACAGCTGCATCCCGGGTCATGGCCGTCCTTGGCCCGACCAATACAGGCAAGACCCACTACGCGATTGATCGCATGCTAGGCTATCGGACCGGGATCATGGGCTTCCCGCTGCGCCTACTGGCACGCGAGGTCTATGACAAGATCGTAGGCTTGCGCGGTCCCTCGGTGGTTGCGCTGGTCACCGGCGAAGAGCGGATCGTGCCGCCGCGCGCGAAATACTGGATCTGTACCGTTGAGGCGATGCCCGAGGGCATGGGCTGTGATTTCCTTGCCATCGACGAAATCCAGCTCTGTGCCGATCCGGAACGCGGCCATGTGTTCACCAACCGGCTACTGCACGCACGCGGCACGACGGAGACGCTGTTCCTGGGCGCGGATACCATGCGCGGGCCGATTTCTGCGCTGGTGCCGGGGGTGGAGTTCGTGCGGCGCGAGCGGTTGTCGGAACTGGTCTATGCGGGCTCCAAGAAAATCAGCCGGATGCCGCCGCGCACCGCCATCGTCGGCTTCAGCGTCGACAACGTCTATGCCATTGCCGAACTGCTGCGCCGTCAGAAGGGAGGTGCGGCGGTGGTGATGGGGGCGCTCAGCCCGCGCACCCGCAATGCGCAGGTCGAGCTCTACCAGAACGGCGAAGTGGACTACCTCGTGGCCACCGATGCGATCGGCATGGGGCTGAACCTCGATGTGGATCACGTGGCCTTTGCCTCTACCTCGAAATTCGATGGCCGCCGCATGCGGGAGCTCGCACCGAATGAGCTGGCACAGATCGCCGGTCGCGCGGGGCGCGGCATGAGCCATGGCAGCTTTGGTGTCACCGGCGATGCCCGACCTCTGGATGAGGGCGTGGCCGAGGCGATCATGGAGCATCGCTTCACGCCGCTGAAGAAGCTCAACTGGCGGTCGGCGGACCTGCGGTTTGGCTCCATCGACGCGCTGATTGCCTCGCTCGAATCAAGCCCCGACCATGAGGTGCTGCTGAAGGCCCGCGAGGCCGATGACCTGATGGTGCTGAAGAGTTTTGCGCAAGATGCGACAATCCGCGACAGGGTGCGCGAGGCTCCGGCGGTACGTCTGTTGTGGGATGTGTGCCGGATTCCCGACTTCCGCGGCATTAGCCATGCAGAGCATTCTTCTTTGCTTAGCGGCATTTTCGGCTATCTTCAGGATGGCGGTGTGGTGCCGGATGACTGGTTTGCCCGTCAAATTCGTCGGATTGACCGTACGGAAGGCGATATTGACACATTGTCGAAACGCTTGGCGTTTATCCGCACATGGACGTATGTGGCACAGCGAAAGGGCTGGCTGCGTGACGAAAGTCATTGGCGGGAGGAAACCCGCACTGTAGAAGACAGGTTGTCCGACGCCCTGCATATGCGTCTGACGCAACGATTTGTGGACCGGCGCACATCTGTTTTGATGCGCCGGCTCAAACAGAAGGAGGCCCTTTTGGCCGAAGTAAATGACCAGGGTGAAGTGACCGTCGAAGGCGAATTCGTCGGTAAACTCGAAGGCTTCCGGTTCTCGCCGGATAAGACCGCACAAGGAGCGGAGGCAAAGGCGCTGAAATCAGCGTCGGTGCAGGCGCTCGCGCCGCAGTATCATCTGCGTGCGGACCGGTTCTACAACGCACCCGATACCGAAATTGATTACACCGATCAGGGCGGCCTGATGTGGGGTGAACACGCTGTCGGCAAATTGGTGGCCGGCGCAGATGCGCTGTCCCCGCAGATCGAGGTTTTTGTCGATGATGCCGCGGGCCCGGATGTGGCCCAGAAGGTTGAACGCCGCCTGCAGCATTTCATCTCGCGCAAGATCCAGGCTCTGTTCGAGCCGCTGATCAACCTGCAGAAGGATGAGGCCCTGTCGGGTCTGGCCCGTGGCTTTGCCTTCCGCATGGTGGAATCGCTGGGCATTCTGCCGCGCGCTGGCGTGGCGCAGGAGGTGAAGGATCTGGACCAGGACGCCCGTGGTGCATTGCGCAAGCATGGCATCCGGTTTGGCCAGTTCACCATCTTCATGCCGCTGCTGCTGAAACCGGCGCCGACCCGTCTGCGTCTGCTGTTGTGGTCGCTGGCCAATGGCTTGCAGGAATTCCCCGAAGCGCCGCCTCCGGGTCTGGTGACGGTTCCGTCGATGCCGGAAGCGCCCGAAGGCTACGATACCATGGCAGGCTATCGTGCTGCCGGGCAGCGCATGATCCGGATCGACATGCTGGAACGTCTCGCAGATCTGCTGCGGGCCGAGGACAGCCGGGGTGGCTTTGAAGCCAAGCCCGACATGCTGTCGATCACTGGCATGACGCTGGAGCAATTCTCCGATCTGATGCAGGGCCTTGGCTACCGCGCAGAGAAGGGCGAACGCACCAAGGTCAAGGCGGTCGATGCCGTGGTGACCGAAGGCGGGACACCTGCGGCGGATCAGCCGGTAATGGATGCGGCCGCCGAAGCGGAAGCCACACCAGCCGCAGCACCTGTCGACGCAGATGCAGCTGAAACGGCTGCGGATGTGCCAGCCGGTACCGAAGAGATTGCGGATGAAGGCGTGGCGCCCGTCGCGGCAGAGCCTTCCGATGCTGATGTTGCGGAACCGATCGCGGAGACGGCAGATGCCGAAACCCCGGTGGGTGAGGCTGCTGATGCTGCGATCGACGAGCCCGAGATCGAGGTGTTCTACACCTTCACCTGGGGCCGTACTCCGCGTCAGGGCGGCAATCAGCGCGGTCAGCGTCGCGGCGAAGGTCGTGGTCAGAAAGCTGACGGCGCAGGCCGTGGCAATGCGCGCGGTGGTGGCAAGCCACAGGGCAAGCCCGGTGGCAAGAAAGGCGGCCGTCCGGACCGTGGTGGTGACAAGGGGGCCAAGACCTATTCCTCCCGTCCTCCGCGCAAGGAAAAGCAAATCGACCCCGACAACCCCTTTGCCGCAGCGCTGATGGGGCTGAAACAGGACGACTGATTGCGTCATGAGTGATCACGCGGGCAAGATCCGGATCGACAAGTGGCTGTGGCATGCGCGGTTTTACAAAACCCGCTCGCTGGCAGCCAAACAGGTCGGGGCGGGTCATGTCCGCGTGAATGGCGCAAAGGTTTCAAAGCCTTCTCAGAACGTCTCCGTTGGGGACGTTCTGACTTTTCCGCAAGGGTATCTGGTGCGCGTTGTACGCATCGCCGCCCTGTCGGAGCGACGTGGCCCGGCCTCTGAGGCGCAGACACTTTACCTTGATATGACCGAGCCGCAGGACAAACCGCCTGCCAATCCCAAATTTGAGGGAAAAGGTCGCCCGGATAAGAAGCAGCGCAGGGCGCTTGGTCTTACTCGTGTCTGGGACGATCATTGACGGCTTGAAGCCTGCGCGCTTGTGGATTAGCTAAACGTCCAGACACTGGAACGGGATCCAAGCCAAAATGACCTACGTCGTTACGGACAATTGTATTGCCTGCAAGTACACCGATTGCGTCGAGGTATGCCCGGTTGACTGTTTCTACGAGGGTGAGAACACGTTGGTGATCCATCCCGATGAATGCATCGACTGTGGTGTATGCGAGCCAGAGTGCCCCGCCGACGCGATCCGTCCGGACACCGAGCCGGATATGGACAAATGGGTGGAATTCAACCGCAAGTACTCCGAGCTCTGGCCGGTCATTGTCTCCAAGAAGGACCCGCTGCCGGGTCATGAGGAGAAAGACGGCGAAGAGGGCAAGCTGGAGAAATACTTCTCCGAAGCGCCCGGCGAAGGCGGCTGAGACAGCACTGTTTCGGGTCATTTCTCGCGAAATAGGCGTTAAAGATTGACCCATACGTCATATTGACGTGCCCTGCCGCTTTCGGAGGGCGCGTTTTTGTGCTATATTTAACGGATGTAACGAAATACGTAGAATATCGCCCGCCGTGATGATCACATGATTCGTGTGTCTCTTGGTGGGCTGTCTGCGCCAATTCGATGCCCAGCGGCCCATGTTCCATGTGCCGCGCAGGTGAGTCGTGGCGTGGGCCAAGTCGGCATGGTTGCCGTGTCATCGCGAGGAAAGACCTGTATGACCAAATCGAAGAAGCTCGAGTTCCGCCCTAACGATTATATTGTCTATCCGGCCCATGGGGTTGGTCAGATTATGTCGATCGAGGAGCAGGAAGTGGCCGGCTACAAGCTGGAGCTATTCGTGATCACCTTTGAGAAAGACAAGATGACCCTGCGGGTTCCGACCCACAAGGCAGTCGACATTGGCATGCGCTCGCTGTCCTCTCCGGACGTGATCGCGCAGGCGATGAAGACGCTGAAGGGCAAGGCCAAGGTCAAGCGGGCCATGTGGTCGCGCCGGGCGCAGGAATACGAACAGAAGATCAACTCTGGCGATCTGATCTCGATCGCCGAAGTGGTCCGCGATCTGCACCGGACCGACGATCAGCGCGAGCAGAGCTATTCCGAGCGTCAGCTTTATGAAGCGGCGCTGGAACGTATGACGCGCGAAGTTGCTGCGGTCTCCGGTGGCGATGAAATCGCAGCTGCCAAACAAGTGGATGAGGTTCTGACCTCGCGCGCGGCAGCCTGATTTCTTCAGTTCTGTGAACACAAAGGGCCGTCCCGGTGGGGCGGTCTTTTTTTGTGGTGCATGCGCCGGATAGTGATCTGCCCGGTCAGAGCAGCGCCAAGAGCGCAAGCCCGGCAGCGATTTCGCAGAGCTGCTGTGTGGCGCCGAGGATATCGCCGGTTTGACCGCCGATCTTCGCCCTGGCAAGGGCACGCAGGCCGAGCACCACTGGCACCAGCAACAGGCCAACAGCCACCGCAGTCACGCCGATGCAGAAAATGCCCAGACCCAGTGCAAGGACAACGCCGGCGACCACATGCGCGCGGTTCGGGCGGCCAACGCTGTGCGACAGGCCGGTGTCCCGCGCATGGGGCAGGCTGGCCATCATCACCGGCATCGCGGCGCGGCTGAGGACGGCCATGACCACCAGCGTCCAGATCATGCCAGCGCTCAGCAGGGCGGTCAGCGTCACCCAGCGCAGCCCGCAGCCCAGACCCAGCGCCAGCACCCCATAGGTGCCTATGTGGCTGTCTTTCATGATCTCAAGGCGTCTTGCCCGGTCAAAGCCACCCCAAAGCCCGTCCGCCGTATCCGCCAGCCCGTCTTCATGCATGGCGCCGGTGATCAGCACCTGCACTGCCAGTGCGAGACCGGCGGCGATGGCAGGCGACCACCATCCCAGCGCCAGCTGTGCGGTCGCAAGCGCCAGAAGTCCGACGATCAGCCCCGCCAGCGGGAAGGCCCAGACCGCATGGGCCTGGCGGCCAAAGCGGCTTTTATGCAAATGCGGCAGGGGCAGGCGGGTCAGCAGCACCAGCGCAAGCAGTATATCCATTGCCTTGAAGTCGTTTTTTCGCATGGTGATGCCTCTGGCAGGTCTTCTCGGCGCGCGGCGCGGGGGGTAAACAGGTCAGACACCGCTTTACCTGCGCGGTGCGGTCCGACGCAACGAGGCTTTTCATGCTGCCAGAATTTAACTCACTCTCCGCCTTTCGCGCGGCGCTTTCCAAGGCGCCTGTCGCCGATGCAACCGCGCGTGCAGGCTGCGAAGCCCGCAATGGTCAACTGACCAAACCACCGGGCGCATTGGGACAGCTCGAAGATGTCGCGATCTGGTACGGCAGCTGGCGCGGTACCGACAAGCCGGACATCTCGGCGCCACAGGTGATTGTTTTTGCGGGCAATCACGGCGTGACCGCACGGGGGGTTTCAGCCTTCCCGGCAGAGGTTACGGTGCAGATGGTTGCCAATTTCAAAGCTGGCGGGGCGGCGATCAACCAGCTTGCGAAACTCGCAGGCGCGCGCATGGATGTGCATGCGCTGGATCTTGATCGCCCGACGAGCGATTTCACCGCAGCTCCTGCAATGACCGAAACGGAGTTCCTTTCGGCGCTACAAACCGGCTGGGCGGCGGTGGATCCGGCCTGTGACGTGCTGGTGGTCGGTGAGATGGGGATCGGCAACACCACCTCTGCCGCGGCCATCTGCCATGCGCTCTATGGGGGAGAGGCCGCCGACTGGACCGGTCGTGGGACAGGAGTGGATGATGCCGGGCTTGCGCTGAAGGCGCAGGTGGTTGCTGAGGGCGTGGCGCTTCACCAATCCGCAGACGGGCTGGATATTCTGCGCTGCCTGGGCGGTCGTGAAGTTGCCGCAATGGCGGGTGCGATCGCGGCGGCCCGCATGCTGCGCATTCCGGTGATCTTGGATGGGTTCATCTGTTGTGCGGCGGCGGCCTGTCTGGCGCGCGTGGCCGATGGGGCGCTGGATCACACCATCGCCGGCCATCAAAGCGCCGAGGGCGCCCATGCGGCCCTGCTGCAAAATCTCGGCAAGGCACCGCTGCTGTCGCTTGGGCTGCGCCTGGGAGAAGGCTCCGGTGCGGCACTGGCGATACAGGTGCTAAAGGGCGCAGTGGCCTGCCACACCGGCATGGCAACCTTTGCCGAGGCAGGCGTCTCCGACGGCTGAGGGCCGCACATCCGGGCAGCGCGGTTCAGCCTGAGAAGGTCATCGTGACCGTTCGACGTGTTCCTCCGCGAGGGACAGGAGCGCGGTTTCCAGATCTTTCTCCAGTTCCTTTGCGCGCTTGATGTAGGCGGGGTTTTCGCTGGCAGGGGTGCCGGGGATCCAGTGCCCCGCCAGCTCCCGGACAGTGTGCCGGTCATGTGCGTAGAAGGTCTGCTCTGCCTGTGCGGCCTCGTACTCGCTGAGGCCGATGTTCTCCAGAACATAGCGACCTGCGCGCAGCGAACTATCGAACATCTCGCGCACGATATCGTTGGCGCCCGCCTTGTAGAGTTCAAACACGTGGTTGCGATCATAGGCGCGGGCCACGATGTGAATATGCGGGTAGTTGCGCCGGGCATCGGCGACAAGCTTGGTGGCATTGTCCTGATCGTCCAGGGCAACCACCAGAACCTTTGCCTTGGCAATCCCGGCGGCCTTCAGCAGTTCCGGGCGGGTGGGGTCGCCAAGGAAACTCTTGACCCCGAAGCGGCGCATCAGCTGCACGGCCTGCATGTCACTGTCCAGAAGAACAGTCTTGAAGCCGCTGGCATTCACCAGGCGGTGCACAATCTGGCCGAAGCGACCAATCCCGGCGATGATGACGGTGCCTTCCTCATCGATCTCATCAGGCGTGTGTTCCACATGTGCGTCCTTCATCCGGTTGGAGAGGATCTCGTAGAGGATGAACAGAAGCGGCGTGATCAGCATCGACAGCGCGATCACCAGCAACAATTTCTCGGATAGGTCCGGCGTCACCACGTTCAGTTGCAGTGAGAACGCCAGCAGGACAAAGCCGAATTCGCCTGCCTGTGCCAATCCGAGCGTGAAGAGCCAGTGATTGCGCCCTTTCAGGCCAAACGCCTTGCCGACGAAGTACAGCACAGTGCCTTTGGTCAGGATCACCAGAAGCGCCAGGCCGATCACGTCACCCGGTTCGGCCAGAAACAGGCGGTAGTTGATGCCCGCGCCGACGGTGATGAAGAACAGCCCCAACAGCAGGCCTTTGAACGGCTCAAGGTCACTTTCCAGTTCATGTCGAAATTCGCTGTTGGCCAGAACCACACCGGCGAGAAACGCACCAAGCGCCGGGGAGAGGCCGACCAGTGTCATCAAAAAGGAAATCCCGACCACGATCAGAAGCGCCAGCGCCGTGTACATCTCGCGCAGGTTGGAGGCATGGATGAAGCGAAACACCGGCCGGGTCAGATAGACGCCAGCGAGGATGACAAAGGCGACCGCCCCGATCGTCATCAGGGTCACCGCCCAGCCTGGCATGCCCTCGACCAGTGACAGGGAGTGATGTGCGGCATCTGCCGCACCATCGCCGCGCTGGATCGAGCCATCATGCGACAGAGATGTCAGTGGTGCTGTGGCGAGCAGAGGCAGGAGTGCGAGAATCGGGATCACCGCGATGTCCTGTGTCAGCAGAACGGAGAATGTCGCCCGACCGCCGCCGGTTCTGGTCAAACCTTTCTCGGACAGGGTTTGCAGCACGATCGCGGTGGAGGACAGCGACAGCGCGAGGCCTACGGCAAGTCCGACCTGCCAAGTGTGCCCAAATGCGATGGCCGCCCCGGCCAGCAGACCCGTCGAGGCAAAGATCTGGAGACCTCCAAGCCCGATCAGATGGTGTCGCATCGCCCAGAGCGCGCGCGGCTCAAGCTCCAGACCGATCAGGAACAGCATCATCACAACGCCGAATTCGGCAAAGTGCTGCAAGTCCTCCGCTTCGGATCCAACAAGTCCGAGGATGGGGCCAATGATGATGCCGGCTGCGAGATAACCGAGAACCGATCCCAGGCCGAGGCGCGCGGCGATCGGTACGGCAATCACGGCGGCGGCGAGATAAATTGACGCTTGAGAGAGAAAACTGTCCATAAGATAATATTGCCAGATTTTGGAGACTTGGCATAGAGATAGGCGCGTTTCGTCGGTTCTTATCTCCCCGTGCGACAAAAAGAAATCAGCGTGGCTGATGTGCAGCATGTTGCAAGGCTGGATGGGGCGCCCGCGCGTCAATGCAATCTGCCCCCGAAGCGGCAGGCTCCGGGGGCAGATGTGTCAACCTAAATCGGCGGAGGTTATTGCGCTTCGATCGAGCGGATTTCCTCGCCAAGCTTGGCTATATGTTCCAGCCGCTCCGAGATGCGTTCCTGAAAGGCCCCCAACTGGTCGATGATATCCGAGAGTGTTTCGCCGGAGGAGGGAAGGCGAGCGCTCTCGATCTTGCACAGCACACGGGTCGAGCTGAGGCCGAGGAAATGACGGTGCATGACCTGACAGGCGTTGATGATACGGTCTGCCTCGATATCCACCTCGGCCATACCCGACTGGGCAAAACTCGATTGCTGCTCTGCAAGGTCGGTGAGCAACCGGCGCTCAGTGTCCATTTCGGTGTCGCCGAGGTTGCGCCGCTCGATTTTCAACTGGGCGTCGCATTCCGTCAGTATGCGCGTCAAACCAGCGATGAAGAGGCTGGAGTTCACGGAGTGTTTAACGGTGGCGAAGTTGGTATTCTCGCCCATCACGTTGCGCTCGAACCAGTCTGACATTTCCCGCGACATTGCACCGTAGTTCTGGGAGAGAACGGTCACCGGCCCGCCCGACGGTTCGATGCGCGAGGCAATGACGCGCAGGTTATGCGGGATCGTGTGCATCGCCTCGAAGTCTTTTACGAGGCCGTGTGTCTCATCCAGCAGCTTCTCTGCATTGCGCAGCATATCGCGCAGATCGGAAATCTGCTGGTCAGGTTTGCGGCCCAGCCCCTCGTCACGGGCGATGAGTTCTTCGGCCAGCGCGTGGGATGCAAAGTGCTGATAGTCGTCAAACCCCCTCGAATGGACCCAGTCGAGCATGATTTGCATGCTTTCGGTAGGGGACAGCCCGCCCTCGGTCTCAGCTTTGACCATCTTGGCGTAGAGTGCCTGAATATCGCTGAACAATTTGCTGGAGGGCTTGATCCGAGCGGAGAGATAGCCACCTTCACAGGGAACAACAGCCGCAAACACCCAATAATGCAGGCCGTCCTTCGCCTTGTTCTTTACATATGCACCGATGGTATTGCCGGATTTCAGCGTGTCCCAGAAGATCTGAAACAGGCCTTTGGGTGTGTCCGCGTGGCGAATGATCTTGTGTGGCGCGCCCAGGACCTCGTCCCATTCGTAGTGAGATACGCGCTGAAACACGTAGTTGCAGGCTTGGATAACACCACGCTCATCGGTCCTGGAGAAGAACACTTCATCCAACTCGAAGGGAGCTGCTCCGCTTTTTGGGCGGGTTTCAATGCGACGGTCGACAAAAGACACGAGGGCGATTCCATCTAATGATCAATTTGGACCCACCATAGCCCGCCAGAAGTTCACGTATTCTTAAACTGGTAGCGGGCTGTCTCCCTTTAACTGTGCCATTACGATTTGGCTGTGCACGCGTCCGACAGCGGGATGTGGCAAAACAATCTCGTGCAGCAAGGTATTGAGCTCCTGCAGATCGTGACAATAGACGCGCAGCAGGTAATCCGCCTCGCCGGTCATGGTCCAGGCTGAGGTGATCTCGGGGCGACCGGCCACCAGGCGGGCAAAGCTGGCAGCATTGTCCGGCCCATGGCTGTGCAGGTGAACCTGCACGAAACACTGCACCGCTAGACCGAGTTTTCCGGGGTCGAGGCGGGCCACATAGCTCTGGATATAGCCCTCGGTCTCCAGGCGTTGCCGCCGCCGCCCCGCCTGGCTGGAGGAGAGGTGCAGAGCTTCGCCAAGCTCTTGCGCGGTGGCCTGGGCGTCCTTTTGCAAATGTGCGAGCAATTTAATGTCGATGGCGTCAAGCATGCGTGAATTCCCCGAATGTCTGCTTCATGGTGCGCGATTTGCGCGAAATGTAAAAGGGTTCACTGCGAGATTGCGCAAAATATGCACCTCAGATGCGGTAATATGAGGCCAACGTAGCAAGCAACGCAGGAGATACGCATGGGACCCTTCCCCCACGACGCGCCGAAGTCCGTGATCAGCGACGAGAACCCCGCCGGCACCGACGGGTTCGAGTTTGTCGAGTTTGCCAGCCCCAACCCGGAGGAACTGCGCGAGCTGTTCACCAAAATGGGCTATGAGCTGGTCGGCCGCCACAAGACCAAACCGGGTATCGAGCTTTGGCAGCAGGGCGATATCACCTATATCCTGAACGCCGAAAAAGGCTCCTTTGCAGAGAAGTTCGTCGAGCTGCACGGCCCCTGCGCACCGGCCATGGGCTGGCGTGTGGTGGATGCGCAGAAGGCCTTTGACCATGCGGTTGCCAAGGGTGCGGAGCCTTATGAGGGCGCCGACAAGACCATGGATGTGCCCGCGATCAAGGGCATCGGCGGCTCGCTGATCTACTTCATCGACCAGTATTACGAGACCTCGCCTTACAACGAGGAATTCGAGTGGCTGAAGCAGTCCAAGCCGCGCGGCGTGGGGTTCTACTACCTCGATCACCTGACCCACAACGTGTTCAAAGGCAACATGGACAAGTGGTTCAACTTTTACGGTGATCTGTTCAACTTCAAGGAAATCCGCTTTTTCGACATCCAGGGCAAGTTCACCGGCCTCTTCAGCCGCGCGCTGACCTCGCCCTGTGGCCGCATCCGCATCCCGATCAACGAGGACCGCGGCGAGACCGGCCAGATCGTAGCCTATCTGAAGAAGTACAACGGCGAGGGCATCCAGCACATCGCCGTGGGCGCGCGCGACATCTATGATGCGACGGACGAGATTTCCGAGCGCGGCATCCAGTTCATGCCGGCCCCGCCAGAGACCTATTACGCCATGAGCCAGGACCGGGTGAAAGGCCATGAAGAGCCGCTCAACCGGATGCAGAAACACGGTATCCTGATCGACGGCGAAGGTGTGGTGGACGGCGGCGAAACCCGCATCCTGCTGCAGATCTTCTCCAAGACCGTGATCGGGCCGATCTTCTTTGAGTTCATCCAGCGCAAGGGCGATGACGGCTTTGGCGAGGGCAACTTCAAGGCGCTGTTCGAGTCGATCGAGCAAGAGCAGATCAACAATGGCGAAATCGAAGCCGCAGAATAATCTGCCGGGTTGGTCCCTTAGGCGACCCACCCACAGGTAAACAAGAAAGCCGGGCAAGATGCCCGGCTTTTTTATGCAGTTCAGACTGTTGTCTCTTCCGGCCCGTTGCCCGCGACGTGCCAGAAAGACGAGATCTGGTTTAGCTGTTGGGCAGGTTGAGCGTCCTGTTGCGGCCGCCTTTCTGATATTGCAGCTGGCTGTCGCCGATTGCCACGATCCGCCCACCATCAATCCGGTCGCCGACCTTGACCTTCACGTAGCGTCCCGACGGCAACCGGACCAGCGCGCGGCGGGCCGAGGGTTTGCCATAGACCCCGATCAGATTCACGCGCCGCAGGTTGAGCGCGCGTTGCACGGTGGCCTGTCGTGCCACGGAGGCAGAGGAGGGGATGGAGGGCGTAACCACCGCGGCAGGGGCCGAGACTGCGGCTGTCTGTTGCTGCTGCTGACGCCGCTTTGCGCGATCCACGAGGTTGGCGAAGTTCGCAGGGCGTGCCCGGGGTTGCGGTGCGCGCGCAACGGCCAAGGCTGTGGCGGGTTGGCTTTCCTGTTCCTCGGTTTTCAGCGAGGCGGGCCGGGTTGGTGGGCGCTTGGACAGAAGCTCGGCACGTACAACGCCGCCGTGTTGCGCGCGTTCGGCCTGCTCCACCAGGTCATTTGGCCGTGTCCGGGGGCGCAGCTTTTGCAGCAGCGCAATGCGTGCGGTCGTGTCTGCCGCTTCCTGCTCTCGTGCAGAGGGGCGGTCCGGTGTCGCGGGCGGTGTGATCTCGGGGCGGCCGGAAAACACCATGATGCCGTCTGGATTCAACGTGCCCTCGGGCGTGGCTTCGACCAGCCCGCGCGCGTCGAGGTCAAAGGCGCGACCGGCTTCGGTCGGATTGGACACGGCGCCAAACGGGGTGTCGGTGTTGAGTGCGGTTCGTGCGGGCAGGGCGATGGCGTCCTGGGACAGTTCGGTATTGTCGATCGAGGCGACATACATGCTGTCGAGATCAATCAGCGGCGGCAATTCCGCGATATCCGGCACGCGTTGCCAAATCCCGGTGGCTGCATATTGCGCCGCTGCCTCAAGATCGGCGACCGTACCGTCCAACCCTTCGCCCGCATCAGCGGCGTCATCTGGCACCACACCATCTGCAAGCGCTTCGGGGTCGATACCGGCCCCTTCATTGCTCAGGTCGTCTTGTGATGTCTCCTGCGCCTGGTCGCCCTCGTCGCCAGTGCCGGAGATGTCGCGTGGCGCGGGCAGGGAGGCAATGACAAGGTCCTGGCCGTCAATTGGCGCGACCTCATCGACCACGGGCGTTCCGAGGGCTTCAAGAACGGCGGCGTCGGTGACGGTCAAACCATCAGGATCGGCCTGCGGTGCCGCGACCTGACCGGTGTCGAAGTCCGCAGGCCGGGAGGTGTCATCGGACGGCAGGAATGGCGCATCGCTGGCGGACAGGCCCGGTGCGACAAGGCCTGCGGCCCGTTCGGAATCCTCGGCGGTGGCAAGTACCGGCGTGGCGACCGGGTCCTCGGTCTGGACCAGGTCCGCACGTTTGAGATCGGACCAGAGCTCGGGCAGCTCTTGAACCAAGGCCCAGGCGCCGATCGCCGAGACGGTGGCCAGGGTGACCGCGACCAGACCGATGCGACCCGAGCGGGAGCGCAGAGATCGCGCCTGCGGCATCTGGCTGATGTCGTTCTGGGGCGGCGACACGGGTCTGGCGGCAGCGGGCGCCGTATCCGCCGCAGGTCTGGGCGGCGCGGAGGTCGTATGCGCCAGAACCGGTGTCGGCATGGACAGGTTCGGGGCGGGCGGAACGGAGGCGGTCGGCGACGATTCGGAGGCGTCTCGTTGCGGCCCGGTGGTCAGCGGTGCCTTTGAGCGGAGGTCTGCGCTTGCCGTCTCGGCGGTCTCCGGCCTCAGCACGACAGCTGCGGTTGGGCCTTCGGTTGGCGCGCGGCGCTGTGCGCTCAGCGGTGCTGTTTCGCCACGCGCACGGCGTGAGCTGAAACTCAGCGCCGCTGCGGCGTCTTGATCCTGCGCATCCTGGTTTTCGTCAGGATGGGGCGACGAGAGGTCGTCCGGTGTGTTTGGGGGGCTGTCCAGCTCAGTGGCCTCCGCGCCGCTGCTCTGCGTCGGCTCTGCGGAGGGCGGTGCCGCAGGCAGAATGATGGGGCCGCCGGAATGCGGGGCAAGCGCGTCTTTGTCTTTGCCCATCGCGTCCACTTCGGGGGTTTTGAACAGGTCTGCCTGCGCATCTGTCTTGGCCTTACCGGCCTTGGCCGCGGGTTGATCGTCTTCAACAGTTGCGTCTGCGGTATCGGTGGTCTGCGTGTCCGCGGAGTGGGCCACATCCGCGCTGCCTACTGAGAGCTCCGAGGCTGGCGCTGCGCTGATGGAGGCCGCGTCGCTGTGCTCGAGGCTCAGGGGGCCAATCTCGACCACCGCGATCTCATCCGGCTCAATCTCCAGCCCGCGCGCGGCGCGGGGGGTGCCAAAGAAAGGTTCGCCCAAGAACACATGGCCTTCCGGTGCGGCAACGAAACTTACGGGGTCAAACCCATGTGCGAGCGCAAAGCTCTCGGCTTCCTCGAGGGTTTCGATCGCCACGGCCGCCACATGAGTATCGGCACCATCCGGGCTGATATCAAAGGCGAGTTCTGACACGCTGTAGGGCGTTGCGCCTTCAAGCGCCTTGCGTGCCGACGTGATCCGCGCGTCGTTCGACCGCTCACCTGTCTGGATGGTCAGGTAGCGGATCTGCGCATCGGGCAGGATCAGCTTGCAGTGCAGGGACTTGCTGGGCAGGGCAGCGGTGGCCTTCGCACGCAGGGCCGCCAGGGCGGCGGGCATGTCTGGCGTGTCGGTCGGAATTTCGCCGACACGTTGCCATCCGCCCGCGCCACGCACCAGCAGCGCGATGCCGTCGAAAGAAAGAGAGAGCGCAAACTCTGGTTTCATCAGGTCATCAGTGTCTTTTGTCTGCGTGCCTCGCCCCTCAGGGAACCGTTGCATCCCGAAAGTCGAGCGCCATGAAAGACGGCCAACCAACCCGGGACGCCCGTGCCGGGGCGCCGTTATTGTTGCGCAAACCATAGAGCAGTAACCCGCCGAGGGGAAGCAAAAGCACGAAAGCTCCCCTTGCGCGCGGGGATCTGCCACTCCCATGTAGACCTCAGATCGACACTAGCGGAGGATCCCAGATGTTGAACCAGAAAACCATGGCCCTGATGTTGGCAGGCGCTGTTGCGTTTGCCCCCCTGTCCCTGAGCGCGGAAGAGCTGCGCCAGTTGCATGTGACAGGCGAAGCGAGCATGGATGTTGCGCCGGATCAGGCCGTGATTACCCTTGGCGTGCGTGAACAGGCCGAAGAGGCCGGTGCCGCGATGGAGCAGGTCTCCGTTCGGATGAATGAGGTCATGACCAGCCTGGGCAACAGCGGTATCGCGGGCGAGGACATGCAGACACAGCACGTGTCGATGCATCCCGTCTGGAGCCAAGTCCGCCGCGACGGGCAGGACGAACGCAGCATCACCGGCTTTGAGGCCTCCAATATGCTGACGGTGACCCTGCATGACATTGATGGCATCGGTGGGGTGCTGGATGATGTGCTGCGCGCGGGCGCGAATGAGTTCCGCGGGCTGTCGTTCTCCTACAGCGAGCGGGACACCGCGCAGGATCTTCTGCGTACGCAGGCGGTTGAAAATGCGTTTCACAAGGCGCGCCAGCTGGCCGAGGCCTCAGGCATGGCGCTGGGACCGGTGCGCGAGATCCGCGATGGTGGATCTGCGGGCGGTGCGCCGATGATGGCGATGGAAATGGCGCGCTCTTCCGATATGCCGATCTCTGCCGGCACCGTGAGTTTGGAGCACAACGTCTCCGTCACATTTGACATCATGGAGCCGTCTGGCCCCAACTGATTTTGCGCCTAATGCGCTGTTAAAAAATGGAAAAAGGCCGGGATTTCCCGGCCTTTTGCAGTTTTTTCGTCAAAGCGGTCTGGGCGCTGTGACGTTTTAGCCGGAGGCTTTCGCAAGCGCTTGGTCCAGATCCCGGATCAGGTCGTCGGCGTCTTCGATCCCGATGGAAATCCGCACCACATTGGGACCGGCACCGGCCGCCTCCTGCTGTTCAGCTGTCAGCTGGCGGTGGGTGGTCGAGGCCGAGTGGATCACCAGCGAGCGGGTATCGCCGAGGTTGGCCACATGGGAGAAGATCTCGAGGCTGTCCACCAATTTGATGCAGGCATCATAGCCGCCCTTCAGTGCCACGGTGAACAGGCCGCCGGTGCCCTTGGGGTAGCAGCGTTTTGCGCGCTCGGCATAGGGCGAGGAGGGCAGGCCCGCATAGGTCACGTGATCCACGCGCGGGTCGTTTTCGAGCCAAGCTGCCACCTTCTCGGCGTTTTCCACATGGCGCTGCATACGCAGGGACAGGGTTTCGATCCCCATCAACGTGTAATGCGCCGCCTGGGGGTTCATGGTCATGCCCAGATCGCGCAGCCCGATGGCGATGCCATGGAAGGTGAAGGCAAGGTTGCCGAAGGTCTCGTGGAACTTCAGCCCGTGATAGGCGGGTTCGGGCGCCGACAAGGCCGGGAACTTGTCCGAGGCCGACCAGTCGAACGTGCCGGAATCAACGATGCAGCCGCCGGTGACGGTGCCGTTGCCGGTGAGGTATTTGGTGGTGGAATGCACCACCAGCGTCGCGCCATGCTTGATCGGCTGGCAGAGGTAAGGCGTGGCGGAGGTATTGTCGACGATCAGCGGCAGACCAGCGGCGTCACTGACATCGGCCACCGCGCGAATATCGGTGACATAGCCGCCGGGGTTGGCCACGGATTCGCAGAACACCGCGCGGGTGTCATCGTCGATGGCATCGCGCACGGCGTCGAGATCGTCGAAGTCGACGAATTTTGCCGACCAGCCGAAGCGTTTGATGGTCTGGCTGAACTGGGTGACGGTGCCGCCATAAAGCCGGGTGGAGGCCACCACGTTCTTGCCCGGGCTCATCAGGGCAAACAGGGCCATGATCTGGGCCGCATGACCGGAGGAGCAGCAGACCGCGCCGACACCGCCCTCAAGCGTGGCCAGCCGTTCCTGCAGCACCGCGACGGTGGGGTTGGTGAGGCGGGAGTAGATGTAACCCACTTCCTGCAGGTTGAAGAGCGCGGCCGCGTGATCGGCGTCCCGGAACACATAAGAGGTGGTCTGGTAGATCGGGGTCTGGCGGGCACCGGTGGCCGGGTCGGGGCGGGCGCCTGCGTGAATTTGCAGCGTGTCAAAGCCGTAGGTGGGGCTGTCGGACATCTCGATTATCTCCCTTATGTCGCACTCAATATCAAGCTGGCGACAGAACACACCGGGCGCGGCCTTTGTGCAAGGGAAAGCGAGCAGGTTTCATCTGCAATTGTGACCTATGGATCGGCGCGGCGGCGCGATCTGAGGGTCAGCGCATCCAGAGGCCTTCGGATTTGATCCGGTTGCGGATCGCCTGTTCGCGGCGGGGCAGGTTGTCCTGATCGAACAGGGCGCGCACGCGGTGTCCCTTGCCCTGATAGACGAGACGCTTGATCGGCTCGTAGGTTTTCAGGACCTTCTTGATCTTGTTGGGCGCGCAGACCTCTTCCAAGGTGGCAACCACATGATCGCTCTCGCGCGCATAAAGCAGCGGGAAGGTGCGGTAGTGACAGCTGGTGTGTCCGTCCAGATAGCCGTCGGGCAGCGTGTCGCGGCCGCCGCCAAAGGAATGGATGACCAGTGGCAGGGCCACCTGATCGAGCCAGGGATCGAGGGACTGGCCCACGATTTCCACCGGCGGGTCATCCCGGATGGATCGTGCATAGTCCAGGAAGCGTCTGCCAAAGGCGCGCGGGCAGGCACCAAAGAAGTACCCGGCGTTGAAATAGAGATACCGCTTCCAGTATTCGTCCGGCTGGTCGAGATCGAGGCTGCTGTCAAAGTCGAGGTTGAAGCGCCCGTACAGCGCACGCCAGATGTCGGCGTAGCCCGGTCCGTAGAGTGTGGGTGTGGGCCAGGTGCCTTCACGCCGCAGACTGGCGGAGGGGCGCGAGAAGTCGAACGGAACTTTGCCCAGGTCGCCAGTAATCAGCGTGTCGGTGTCAAAAAAGACAAACGGCTCGCCTTCTGGCAACACGGACAGGGCTTCGATCTTGTTGCCATAGGGGTAGGATTGGCCAAAGTGCTGTGACTCAAACGGCAAGATCTCTGCGTCCAGTCGTGACAGCGCCTCAAGCACCGGCTCATTGCGGATGGACGGGTCGCGGGCCCAGAGCGGACCGGGCTGCGGGACGGCGACGCACAACCGTCCGCGAAAGCCGGGGTTTGTCTGGCGCAATGATGCGGCGAAGAGCACGGCCTCGAACATCAGCCGACCGGACTGGCCTACGATCATGATGTTGTAGTTTTGCCCGGACATGGAAACGCTCGTGTCATTCTGGAAATGCTGACCTCTTCCTAACCACCGGGGCAGGGACGGTAAACACTCTTGCGTCCGATGTGTTGCCCGTCAGCGGTCTTAGGGCGTCAGCAGTCTGACGTCGGGAATACGGCTCAGCTGGTCGACATCGGCGTCATAGGCCTCTTCGATCCGGGCGATGAGCTCTGGCGTCCACTCTTCGATGTCCAGTTCCTCTTCAAGCGCCTCTTCGATGGCATATTTGTCGAGAAAGGCGGCGAAGATGCGACGTTTGTACATCTCTGTTATTTCGGGGCGGTCATGCAGATAGGCGCGCATGCGTCGCATGCCCTCGCGCGTCATGATGGTGCCCAGCAGATCCATGCCACCCTTAACTTTGCTGTCGGCCTCCAGATTGCCAAGCTCGCGCAGGATTTGCGCCCAGATCATGGGCAGATCCTCGTAACACCAGAGCGTGATCGGAACATCCGGCACAGCGGCACGAATGCGGGCAATCATCGCCGACCAGCGCAGCTCTGTCGGGTTGGTGGTGCTCAGGACGTCCTGTCGGCGCCCGGGGCCCGCCTTTTCCAACAGTTTTGGTAAAAAACCGGTCGGGCTGCGGATTGCCATATAGAGCTCAAGATCGTCATCGGGAAAGAGCGCCTTGAGCGCTCGCATACGGTCCTCCGCCTCCGGATAGAGACGCTGACCGTCAAGCGCATCGCGCTGTGAGCCAAAGAAATGCGGGTTGGACAGCACCACGCGATCGGCGTGCTCTTCCTCCAGAATGGCGTCCCACAAAAGATCCTGCGCATCCTCCGACGGTGCGTGGTCCTTTGAGGCCGCCATGCACTCCTTCAACAGGGGGCGATACTTGGCAGGTCCCGGCACCGAAGTTCCACGCGCCAGAAAGCCCTCCTTGTTGCGCAGGAGGGTCTTCATCAGGCGATCTTCTTCTGTGCCATGCGCGCCGGCATGTATTATGACCTGCATTCTACTGACCTGTCTGTCGCGTTCTATCGCGTCTGAAGAATGCTATGCATAAATTGCGTCGAGTTTGCGGTCAAATCGCAACTTATCGATGGCCCAGCTGCAAAATGAGGAGCCCGTCCCGCTGGTGTGAATCCATCTCCGGTCTCGTTCATTTTGTCTCTTGCCAAGCCGCGCCAAAGTGATTATCCCGCCGCGAAAGGCCCCTATAGCTCAGCTGGTAGAGCAACTGATTTGTAATCAGTAGGTCCGCGGTTCGAGTCCGTGTGGGGGCACCATTTTACAAATAACGCATTGATAAAGATGAGTTATTTTTGATTCTGGACCACACTGAAACTGCGCGTGGTCCACATCACCAGGAAAATCCACTAATAGAGCGCATCGCTTCGGCGGCCATCGCGCGACGTTCTGCGCCTTTCGTGTAGATTGCAGAGGTACTTGGCTGCGTGTGTGATAGAACGGCCATGATCTGGTGCTCACTGCACCCTTCTTCGGCCAGAAGTTCAGCCAAGGCCTTTCTCACGCCATGGGATGACCTGCCCTGCAGGCCTGCTTCATCACAGCGTTTCCTGAACCAATTGCGGTAGGTGTCAGCACTTTTGAATGGATTGCCGTGCTCACTCAGAATGTAGGCGTCGCCAATTCTGGCCACTGCAGAGATAGCTTCGCGCAACGGTGCGGCCATGGGGATTTCGACAAAAGCAGCGCCGCGTTTCTTTGGCTGCCATCCCAGCCACCGTGTGCCGTGGCTTGCGAATTCCTGCTTGCGGCCCAACCAAATTGCATCACTCGATCTAGCCGCTGTGAACATGTGAATCGTTAGCGCAAGATGAGCCATGGTCCCGGTGGGGTGGGCTTCTTTGAATTTGCGCAGGTCATCGGGCGTCCATGGAGTTGCGCCGCCTTGGCTGCGGTGGATTTTCTTTATCCCCACGAGTGGGTTCATCTCGGCATGCCCAGCGTCACAAGCCCAGTGATACATTGATCGGGCAGCTTTCATCATGTTGTCAGCTTCTGCTGGTGTTGCTGCGCGCGCATCCCGCACTTTCACAAAGGCCGCTGGCGGTGCGTTCAGACTCATTTCTCCGTATTCATCGCCATCATCTGTCTTGTGCTGGCACAGGCGAGTTAGAAGGCTTTTGCGCTGGCGAAGTGTTGCTGCAGAAGCCTGTCGGGCCTCGACCATACGTTCCAGGTGCCGAAGGTACTTGTCTGCCAGCCATTGGATCGATTGGCGAACGGCGGTCGTTTCTGGCTCATGCTCCAATTCGATACCCGCGCGTGCGCTCCAGTAGTGCTCTGAAAACTTAGGGTGATCCATCCCGATATTGAGGCGAATCTTTCGATTTGGGTAGCCTTCGACGCGCACCCGAATGCGTTGCTTGCCTGATTTCAGCGTTTCAACTGTTAGGCCGGGATAGTTCTTGCGCACGTCGGTCACCATTGTTTTGGCCCTTGAGAATTGCGCTTTTTCTCAGGCTCGTCCACTGGGCAGAAAATTTTGATGGATCCGTCCGGACCGATTTCCACAGCGGAAACCACAAGATCACAGGCCTTTGCAGCCTCCACTGCTCGCGTGATTTCTGCCTTTGTGAATCTGGTCGCAGCCATGGCTAACCCTTCCAGGCCCAAGGCTGACGCTCGATGGGGTGCAATGTAACCTGACCTACATCGAGGTGCGTTTTTGCGCTGAGTGCGCTGGCCTTGCTGTCGGGAGGGCGCAGAGCTCCGTAGGCCAGCGTCGCGTTGTGTTGAGTTATTGGTGCTTGCATTGGCAAGTACATGTTCAAGCCGTCCTAAAGTTCGTGCGCCCGGGGCGCGTATTGTTTTGCGTGAGCGGTGGTATTGCCCCGGTAGATGCCGGTAATGCGGCGGGTGTGTGAGTGGTGGTCAGCGCGTTGCTGGTGCGGAGGATTGGCCGTTGTAGGGGCAATCCGGGCGGCCATCGCTGGCGCGGCGTGGTACGCGCGCCGAGGCGGTCTTGATCCAGTTGCTAAGCGCGTTTTGGCGGGATGTGCCGACGCATGGAATGCCCATCAGATCGACCAGCCAGAGCGCCTCATCATAGACCCATGCGTCCGACGCTGGTGCGGTGATGCATCCGCCGAGATCTGCAAACTGCGCCGATCTCTGATGCATCGGCGTCGCCCTGAGGGCCTCTGTCGCGGCGTAGAGCGTCAGGGTGTTGATCTCGGCAGATGATGCGCGGGCGGTGGGCAATTTGGAGGATTGATCCGCCCGCGCGTTGTCCGCACCGCAAGACCGGCGCGAAACCTCGGGTTTAACCGCGGCGCGCAATCCTCCAGCGCGGCGCGGGTGTTCGTTATTCGGGCAAGGGCGGCGCCCTTGGAGTTCGTCCGCTATGGACGCGGAACCTTGAGAGGTAGGGTTTGTCATTGCGGGTGCGCCTCGCCTTACGCCGCATGGGGGCCGTGCGGAGTGTTCTGGCGATCCGCCATTACGCGACGCACTTTGTAGCCCACACGCTCCAAGACCTGTTCGGTGGGTTCGGGTGTGGGGGCCGGGCGCTCGATCAGATGCGCAGCCCGCAGGCGTGCTGGGTCAAAGCCCTGGCCGCGCGCGGCCTTCAGTGTTGCCCATGCGGTTGTGAAGAGATGCGGGCTGTCGAGGTGTTCCTCGGGCGAACCTGCGATCTGCTGCGCGTCCCGCAGCACGGTTTCCAGTCTGTCTTGCATTCAATCCTCCATCGGTTGATGGGGATGACGTAATCCGAAAAATATGGACTGGTCAAGGCGCTGGTTCAAATATTTCGGATAATTTCGTGTTGGCGTTTGCCTGTGAGTTCAGATTATATGAGAACAAAAACGGAACATATGGGAATCGGAGAGGTAAGTTTGTTACAGGTGTTGGCGCTGGCGCGCCGTATTGGGGTGGATCTCAACCTAATTTTTGATCCGCTTTGGACTATTCGTCTTGCAGCGCTGAGAAGAGCCTGTCCTGAACGTCCTGCGGAAGTTGAGCAAAGTCACCATGAAGAATGAAATTAAAGTCGATGCGGTGCTGCCGATAGTAATACTTCATAGTGGCGATGCTTGGGGCACCTCTACTCTCCTGACTATGGAATGTAGTCTTCTTCAAGCCAAGTTGCTTCGCTACTTCTAGCTGCTGCAGACCGAGAGAATTGCGCGCGGCCAGAAGACGCACTCGAATAGCTTCGGGCGATACGTCTCCCGTGCGGGCTAGGCGTTCTTTGGTGTCGATGTTCATAGGGACTATCTACTTCAGGTCCGAATAAATTGAACTTTCTCATCGTCGGATCTTGATGGTCTGAATTATTCGGACTATCCGTTGTGCATGAGCACAAGAAATCTGATCAATCAGCTTGGCGGATACAGGGCCGTCGCTGCACGTCTCGGCAAGAGTCCGACGACGGTACACACCCATATGCAGGTAGGTGTCCTACCTGCTGCTTGGTATGATGCACTCTGTGTGATGGCAGTGGAGGCTGAGGTTTGTGAACCAAATCGCGGTCTCTTCTCATTTCTTGCAGTTGCGGGTGAGAATGATGCAAAGGACGCCGCCGCATGAGCCGCCCGCGTCTAACCCTGATCGTGAACAATGACGTGCCATGCGACCAGCGTGGCACGTCAGCTGACCAAGCGTCTTGGTCAAATCAGTTGGATCCTTATGCGCTGAAGATCAGCGCACCTGACCTTTGGTCTGCCTACTTCCACGCACGGTTTCACAGCCCGCGCGAGGTGGCGCTGTTCTGCGATGTCTCGTTTCAGACCGCGCTCAACTGGTGGGGCGCGGTGACAGCGCCCGCCAGCCATACTGCCTTGCTGATGATCCTCACCGATCCCGGCGCGGCGGCGTTCTTTCAGGATCGATTGGCGAGG
This sequence comes from Tritonibacter scottomollicae, assembly GCF_032924845.1. Lineage (NCBI taxonomy): Bacteria > Pseudomonadati > Pseudomonadota > Alphaproteobacteria > Rhodobacterales > Paracoccaceae > Tritonibacter > Tritonibacter scottomollicae. Next base: position 1,950,399 of record NZ_CP136704.1, on the reverse strand, counting down.
GCCGCATGATGTTGCAGAGATCCTCACCCCGCATCGAGCGGATCGCCTATCAGATCTGGTGGCTGATCCATGATAGCGCCGGAGAATGCACCCTCCGGGATATGGCCGAATTTACCGAGACCTCAATGCAGACCTGTTCTCAGATCTGCCGCTATCGGGGTTGGGCCGGGTCCTACCGCAAAATGGCGCGGAGCAACGCGCTGGATAACGGCCCGTTGATGATCGAGGCGCTGGATAGCGAGCTGTCGTCTCTGTTCGGGGAGGCGGCCTGATGTTGGGTGCAACAGGGGGCCACTATGGCGCTTGATCCGGTTCGAGATGCGCGCGGCGCACCACGCTACCGCTGCATTTGCGATGATTGCGGGCGCGAGGACACGGTCGCGGCCCGCCATGGGCGGGATGGCAGCGACGGGCACGGCCAGGCGGTGTCAAAAATTCAACGGTTGGGGTGGTCCTACATTGGCAAACGACTGCGATGCGGCACCTGTGAGGCAAAGAGAAAGGTGGAAAAGATGGCAGCAAAAACAGAGCAGAAAACACCTGCCGAAACGGCTCCGCGTGAACCGACGCGGGTACAAAAGCGCGAGATCATGGATATTCTGAACGAGGTCTATGATCATGATCGGCAGTGCTACTGCGGTGGGGAAACTGATGACACAGTGGCCAAAGTGCTGAATGTCATGCCGGGCTGGGTCGCAGGCATCCGGGATGAGTTCTTTGGGCCGGACGGCGGCAATGACGACATGGCCGCCCTTGGCGATGAAATCCGCAAGTTCATGCAGGATACACAGGCGCGTCTGACCGCCGCGAAGTTGGAGGTGGAGAGCCTTGAGGCTGTCATCTCTCGCGTGTCCTCGATGTCCAAGACGCTGGATCAGATCAAAGACGCCGTTGGCCCGCGTAATCTGGTGAGGGTCAAATGACACAGGTTGCGCAGGTCAAACTGGTGGAGGCCTCGGATCTGCCAGAATATCCGATCTCGGCTGAAAGCCGGTTGGACTCGCATTACTTCATGCCGTTCAACCATGATCGCTATGACCGCAGCGACTTCCGGCGCAAGGCCTACCGTGATCCGGAAGTCGGCTTCTTTGGTATGGAGCTGTTCTTCAAGTCGCATGGTGAGGCTCCCTTGGGGACCTTGCCCAGCGACGACGACAGTTTGGCCTTTCTGCTGGGCTTGCCGCTGGATCGGTGGATCTCGCTCAAAGAGCGTGCGTTTAACCCGCTCTATAACTGGCACCCGGTGCGCTGTGACAATGGCGCAATTCGCCTGGCGCATCCGGTGGTTCAGGAGGTGATGGAGGCCGCGCTGCGCGGTCACCTGGAGCACAAGGCCAGCAATGAAGACAAGGCGGTCTATGCGCGGCGCAAGCGGCTGATCGAGGTGCTGCGCGACATCGGCTGCAGCGAGGATCTGTGTTCCGATGAGCTGGCCGTGGCTTGGGTGGATGACTGGCTGCTCAAGCACCACCCAGGTCAGCGGCGTATGCCGCAGTTCCAAGCCTCCATCGGACGTGCCCTCAAAGAGGCGGTATCTGAGGGTATTGTGGGTCGCCCGCGCCGCGCCCCCTGAAAACATTGAAGAAATCCGGCCATCTGTGGGCGGAACAGAACGGAACATACCAGAACAGTTCCGAACAGAGTGGAACAGTTCCAGACATAAGAAAGGAAATGAAATGAGAGAATATGAAATGAGATTTCGTTCCGCTCCCACTCGGGCCGAGCAGCCTGTGGATATGTCGGAACGCTGAGAAGAAGAGGTGCAGAAATGGATGCGAAAGAACAGGCCGCCGGTGAGGCGCGAGTGCAGGATTTGCTGATCACACCGCTGGAGGCGTTGGGGCTGGCGCGGCCCTCGACGCTGACCAAGGCGCAGTTTGCGGTGATGCTCCGTGAGCTGCGTCAGAAACTGGCGTATATGACCCCGGCAAACCTTGCGATCTTGCGGGATTGGGTTGAGGCGCACCCGGGCGGCAAGGATAAGGATAGGTTCCCCATTGGGCTGAAGATCCTGAACAAGGCGCGCGATATCCAGCTTCCGGACAACGGGCCTTCGCCGTTGTTGTTGAAGGCCTTTGCAGAAGAACTTGGACATAAGGCGCTGGCCGAGGGCTGGGCGCCGGAGTTGCTGCGCTACCTGCGCGGTGCGCGCGTTTGGCCGGGGCCGTACACCATCACCCAGATCCGCAATGAAGCGGATGGGGCTGTGCGCCGGATGGCGGATATCGAGATGCGCGTTGGCCGCGGGGATCACCTGTCGATGGAGGATGAGAGCTTTCGCGCCCGCCGGTCTGAAGCGCTGCAGAAATGTCGGGAGATCGCAGACCAGGCGCAGCGAGGTGCAGCAGCATGAGCGAGCATGTTGTGATCGTCGCATCTGATGGCGTGGCGGATCTGACCCCGGTGGCAAAGTTCATGGCGGCGCGCCATCTGCGCCTGAAGGCAGAGGTGGATCGCATCGCTGCGGTGAAGGCGAGGGGGCAGGTGCCGGAGATCTGCGGTGATGCCATCCCAGAAGGTCCGGCCCGGGGAGCGATCCGTGTGTTCCAGCCGATGAGCCTGTTTCCTGATGGCAAAAACGACTGGGTCGCCCGCCCCTCGGGCTATCGTGGCCGGTCGGCAGTGCAGCGCGCGGATGTGTTTGACGTGATGACGGCCAAGGCGGTCAGCAACGGTAAGCCCGCGCCCTTTACCCGCGAGCAGGTGGCGGCTGGGCGCTACTACCGGGATCTGGTCGAGCGCCATGCCTGCGCCGGTGTCCGGTGTTCGTCTGTTGAGGCACTCCGCAGCGGCGATGGCGGCAGTGCCAGCTTCATTGATGCGGTGCTGCGGGATCGCGAAGAGATCGAGCGCATCCGCAGGCGCATCGGCACCAGTACCGCCATGGCAGTCCGTAAAATCCGACCGTCCAAACGGGGCTCGCGCGTGAACATCGCGGATCGACGGTTGGTGGATATGGTGTGTCTGGAGGACAAGCCGATCAGCGCGGTGCTGCGGGCGCATGGGTGGAGTGTTCAGGGACTGACATCGGGAGCGTTGCGACAGGCTTTGGCGGAGGCGCTGGGGCGGATGGGTTGGTGATGCAGCTAGACTGTCCGTGACATACTGCTGTACTGGATGCATGGTAGAAGAACTATTCCACTGCTACGCATAAGCATGACTGGAATTTCTAGCGTTTCATCACAATGCGTTCCCTGAACTTGAAGTACGGAGGAATGTTGAACCTGAAGGACTTTAAAGACCATGTATATTGAAAAGATTGTAACTACTGGCCTCTTGGGAGTGGAGGGAGAACGAGTATTTGAACTAAATAGAGATTTAAACATCCTAACTGGCCGAAACGGATCTGGAAAAACTACAATGATGAAACTGGCTTGGTTCATCATAAGCGGAAACATACTTCTCGCACTTCGAGAGGTCGAATTTCAAACATGTGAAATATTTACTAGTGAATATCGTTGTAAAGTTATCAGAACTGGCCCTGTTCACTGCTCAGTTGAAGTGACTCACGAAGGAACAGAATACCTATTTGAAGATGACGATGACGAAGAGAATCTCAATCCATTCACGGAGGCTGCCGAAGATAAAGCCAACGGGTTTGTTTCCAGCATTGGTGGTAGTGTTTTTTTTCCAACATTTAGAAGGATAGAAGGTGGCTTCTCTATGCGGGTCACTCAAAAGCGAGTTGGGCGCCAAACTAGTAGAACAAAGTCTGAAGTCGATGAGGCTCTGACGAACTTGTCGAATAGATTGGGCAATGAAGATCACGTTTTTGTTTCCGCAATTTCCACACAAGACATTGTTCAGCTTTTGCTAAGGAGATATGCATCATTTTCAGAGGAAATTAGCTCTTTTCAATCCAGAGTTTCGAAGGAGGTGATTGAAAAGATTCGAGACTATGAGGAGGCAGGGTCAAGCACCGTAAACGCTAGATCACTACTTTCCGAAACAAGGAGTGAAATTGAGAGTATTGAAGTATTTCGCAAGGATATAATGAAGCCGTTGGATGCAGTGCGAGAGTTAGTGGAGAAACTTTTTCACCATTCTGGGATATCATTTGGCACGCGCCTAAATTTTGGAGATGCTGCAGACGCCGTAAATAGTGACGTATTGTCCGCAGGAGAGAAGCAAATGCTTAGTTTTATTTGCTATAATGCCTTCCATAAAGATACGGTATTCTTAATCGATGAGCCTGAATTGAGTTTGCACGTAGATTGGCAAAGGCAGTTGTTTGGTATTCTGGAAAGCCAAGAGTCAAAAAATCAATTCATTATCGCAACTCATTCGCCGTTTATATATGGAAAATACCCAGACAAGGAGGTAGCGATAGGGCTGGATCGGGGGGAATAAACGTGGCAAATGGAGCACTTCACCCCACCGTTGATGAGTTATTTCAATTGCTCAAGCGCACTTCACTTCCAACTGTACTCGTTGAAGGAAGTGATGACATTATTTTTTATCGAAAGATAGAGGAAGATCTATCCCACCTAGGGCTAGATGTTTTGCCAGCAGGAAACAAGGATTCTGTTTTGAGGTTAAGGCAAATGCTATCAGGAGCTTCCAATGTAACTTTCGCCTTTGTGGTCGATAAAGATCTGTGGGTCCATACTCCGCACACAGATCATTTTGACAATAATCTCGTTCAAACCAACGGATACTCTATTGAAAATGACCTTTTCATTGATGGTGAACTTGAGGATTTCATGGGTCCAGAGGAGATGGCACTTTTCAATGTGGATATTCAAAAATTTCTGGATTGGTATGCATTAGTAGTTAGCCGCGTATTGCGCGGCAAGAGTGGTTCTTTTCGCACGCATCCGAATAAAGTTTTAGACGATGAAAGCTTTTATATAGAGGAGAGCTCTTTGCTGGAAGGTGAAACTTACCCAAATACATTACGCCAAGAACTAGGAGGAGACTTTCGGAGATTGGTTAGGGGAAAGTCACTCATGGCAATTTTGCATAGGCAACTCTCTCGAAAGGGTCGTGATGTGAAGTTTAGTACCCGGCAATTGATTACAATTGGTGGCTCACGGAGAGGTGAGAATTTTAATCGATTGAAGGAATGTATAGCTGAAATTATGGAACGATAGCCTCCCCCACATCCCCCCTTGACGCCAATGTCACCGGCATGGCAGTAGATATGCATCATCACTAAATGCGCCCACGGGAAACCGGCGGGCGTTTTTGCGTTCCGGGGGTATGCGATGACGGCGCGGAGCGAATACCACCATTTGTACAACCTGTCGGCGTGGCGACGTCGGCTGCGGCCTCAGCATCTGGCGCGGGAGCCACTGTGCCGGGCGTGTCTGCGGCGGGGGATCCTGAACGACGGTTCACTGACGGCGTCAGGATCTCGACAGGTGAACCCAAAGCGATGCCGCCTGGTGGTGGATCATGTGGTCCCGCATCGAGGTGATCAGGCGCTGTTCCTGGATCCGGGCAATCTGCAGACGCTGTGCCCGGATGATCATGATCAGAACAAACAACGGCTTGAGGCGCGCGGGTACTCGGAAGAGCGCGGCGCGGATGGCTGGCCGGTGGATCCACAGCACCCCGCAAACCGATAAGCCCGGGGGGAGGGTCTGAAGGAATTCCGGATGCGGTGGCAACCGGAGGGGGAGCCTTTTTCTGCGCAAAGTGGAAATTGAATAGAAAAAGCCACATGAACAAGGAGTTGACCGGGAGATGCGAGGGCGCAGACCGACAGAGGAAAAGGTTGTGGCTCTCGCGGAAGAGGGCGCGCCGCTTCACAATCTGGAAGAGCGGGCGCGGATGCGCCTGGAGGAGATCCGGCCCGAGGGGCTGACCGGCGAGCTGCGCTGGACCTTTGATCGGCTGGCCTTGCCGCTGTGCCATCCGACCGTGGATCGCCTGAAGCCGTCCAATGTGTTCATGTTCCGTCAGCTCTGTGCGGCGGTGGTGCGCCATGAGCGGCTGACACTGGAGCTGGAGGAGCTGGGCGAGACCTATGAGAGCGAGACGCGCAACGGGGTGCAGATCAAGGCGCGGCCCGAAGTGGCGCAGCTCAATGAGACCTTCCGCCAGATCCGCGGGCTGGCCAATGACTTCGGCATGACGCCGGCGGCGGAGCGCGGGCTGTCGGGGGCGGGGCAGATGGGGTTCAGCTTTCCGGATCCCAACGGACCCGAGAGCTACCTGACGTGAGCGCGGAACATGTGCGGACCTCGGACAGCGAGGATCCGGTGACTGCCTGGGCGCAAGCGGTGCAGGCGGGCGAGGTTGTGGCCGGTCCTTATGTGCGGGCGGCGGCGGATCGGCATCTGCGCGACCTGATCGAGGGGCCCAAGCGGGGGCTTAAGTGGGATTTGGCGGCGGCACTGCGGGCGATCCGCTTCTTTCCGGAGGTGCTGCGGCTCAATGGCGGGCAGTTCGAGGGGCGGCCCTTTGAGCTGCATCCCAGCCAGGCGTTCCGGATTGGCTCGCTCTTTGGCTGGAAGCAGTACAGCGCCCGCCACGGGGCGTGGCTCAGGCGGTTCACGCGGTTTTACGATGAGGAAGGCAAGGGCAACGGCAAGTCGCCCATGCTGGGCGGCATCGGCCTGTACATGATGGTGGCCGACAATGAGCCGCGCGCCGAGATCTATGCGGCGGCGGCCAAGAAAGACCAGGCCGGGATCCTGTTCCAGGATGCGGTGGCGATGGTGGATCAGTCGCCGGTGCTGAAGCGGACGGTGCAGCAGCAGGGCGAGAACCCCGTCTGGCAGATGACCTATCGCGGGCGCGGTGGCGACAAGCGCAAGTTCAAACCGCTCTCGGCAGAGAAAGCGCAATCCGGCCCGCGTCCGCATTGCGCGCTCACCGATGAGGTGCACGAGCATCCCAACCGGGATGTGATCGACATGCTGGAGCGGGGCTTCAAGTTCCGCAAACAGCCGCTGTTGTGCATGGCCACCAACTCAGGCACCGACAAGAAATCGATCTGCTGGGAAGAGCATCAGCATGGCGTCAATGTCGTCAACGGCGCAGTAGACGATGACAGCACCTTCGCCTTCATCTGCTCACTGGATGAGGGCGACGACTGGGAGAATGATCCCAGCTGCTGGGTAAAGGTAAACCCGCTTCTGGGGGTCACCATTGATGAGGAATACCTCACCAAGGTGGTGAGCCAGGCCAAGATGATGCCGGGCAAACGCAACGGCATTGCGCGGCTGCACTTTTGCCAGTGGACGCAATCGGTGACGGCAGCGATCCGGCGCGAGGCCTGGGTGGCCTGTCATGGTGAGGTGGATCCCGAAGAGCTGACCGCGCAGGGCTATCCCTGTTTTGGCGGTCTGGATCTAAGCCAGGTGCGCGACTTCTCGGCGCTGACACTCACATGGGTGCTGGATGCCACCAAGGATGCCGAGCGCCTGGTCTCCAAGACCTGGTTCTGGACGCCGGAGGGCACGCTGATGGAACGGTCGGCGCGGGATCAGGCGCCCTATGATCTCTGGGTGCAGCAGGGCTTCATCGAGGCGGTGCCGGGGGATCGGCTCAAATACCCCTGGCTGGCCGACGCGTTGGCGGATCTCACCTCCCGCTATCAGCCGGAGGTGATCGCCTGCGATCAGTACGGGCTGGAGCGGCTGAAAGACAGTCTGACGGAAAAGGGCCTGGTGCTGCCGACAGAGGTGCATCCGCAGGGCTTCCAGAAACGGGTGCTCGACAAGGTACCGGATCCAACCAACCCGGGGCAGGAGGTCGAGATCTACCTGTGGATGCCGGATTCCATCAACAAGCTGGAGAACGCCATCTACGACGGGCGCCAGATGGTGGCGCAGAACCCGATGCTGGACAGTATGGCGGCCTCTGTCACTTACGCGGAGAACCGCACCGGACATCGGATGTTTGACAAGGAAAAGGCCCATGGCCGCATCGACGGCATGGTCTCGCTGGCGATGTCGGCGGGGATTGCGCTGTGCCGGGAGCGCGGCGGGACGGAACAGTCGCCCTGGGGCGATGAGGATTATTCTCTGGAGGATGTGCTGTGGGATTGATGGGATGGCGCCGTCGCGCGGCGGCCAAGAGCGCAGACCAGCCGGAACAGCGCGCCGAGGTGGTGGACAGCGGCGAGGGGATGATCGCCGAGATGCTGGCCGGCGCGGTGGGCGAGGGCGTGACCATGCGCGAAGCGCTGTCGCTGCCCGGCGTCTGGGCGGCGATCAACTTTTTGTCGGCAGCCATGGCCGGTCTGCCCATCGAGGTCTTTGAGGCCACGGGCGACGCGGGCGGCGACAAGAAGATCACGGGCGGGGTGGCGGATGTGCTGAGTGCGGCGGTGAATGACAGCACCACCTCCTTCAGCTGGCGGGAGACCTTCTTTGCCGAGGTTTTTGGCCCGGGTCGCGCCTATACCTACATCGAGCGCAATGGTCAGGGCCGGGTGATCAACCTGTTTCCGATGGAGTATCACCGCACCACTGTGCGCAAGGACCGCGGGCGTCTGTTCTATGACTACCGGGAGCCCTCGGGGCGGGTGAAGACCTATCCGGGCCGGGATGTGATCGACATCGCCTTTCTGCTCAAACCGGACCATGTGGGCTGCCACAATCCGGTGATGACCTGCGCCAGCGCCATCCGGCAGGGGCTCAATGCCAATCGCTATGCGCTGACGGTCTTCGGCAAGAATGGCGTGCCGCCCTATATTCTCACCGGCCCGTTCCAGGCGGCCAAGGAGATGATGCGGGCGGCGGCGGATCTGATGAAGGTGACGCGGCGGGCGGCGGATGAGAGCAAGCCGGTGCTGCCGCTGCCGGCGGGGCATGAGCTGAAGCGGCTTGGCGATGATCCGGACAAGATGCAGCTGACCTCGGTGCAGGTGTTTGCGGTGGGGCAGGTGGCGCGGATCTACCAGCTGCCGCCGGTGTTCCTGCAGGAGCTGAGCAAGGGCAATTACAACAATATCGAGCATCAGGATCTTCACCTGGTCAAACACACGCTGCGGCGCTGGGTGAAGAAGTTCGAGCAGGAGCTGACGCTGAAGATCTTCGGGCGCGGCTCCAAACGCTATGTGAAGCTGAACCTCGACGGCATCATGCGGGGCGACTTCAAGACCCGGATCGAGGCGATTGTGAAGGCCATCCAGAACGGCTTGATGACCCCAAACGAGGGCCGCGCACTGGAAAACCGCGCGCCTCTGTCCGGGGGCGATGTGCTTCTGGTGCAGGGCGCAACCGTGCCGATTGAGCTGGCCGGCAAGGCCTTTGCCAAGGGCGCAGCGGCGGCGCCCGACCCTGATGACGATGTCGCGCCTGAGACGGGCGACGGCGACGAGACCACCCACACAAACTGACGGAGGCTGCGATGAGCGACCCCACACGCGAGGTGCGGTATTGCGCCGTCGCGCCAATAGAGCTGCGCGAAGACAACGGACAAGCGCTGGCCGTGACCGGCTATGCGGCGGTGTTTGGCGAGCGCACCGCCATCGGCCCGCTGGATCGCTGGGGCTGGGAAGAGGTGGTGGAGGCCGGCGCCTTCAGCGCGGCGCTGGACCGGCGCGACGATGTCACCTTCCTGATCGACCACGAGGGCCTGCCGCTGGCGCGCACCAGCTCCGGCACGTTGATGCTGGCGCAGGATCAGCGGGGCTTGCGGGTGGAAACAGAGCTGGATCCGCAGGACCCGGACGTGCAGCGGATCCTGCCGAAGATGCGGCGCGGCGATCTTTCCAAGATGAGCTTTGCCTTCATTGCGGAGAAAGAAACCTGGGACGAGAGCGGCGATCACCCGCTGCGCTCGATTGGCTCGGTGCGGCTCTTCGATGTCTCGATTGTGACCGACCCTGCCTACCAGGGCACCGAGATCGGCCTGCGCTCGAAGGCGGCAGCCCTGGGCGGGGGCGCGCAGCTGTGTCGCCGCCGCATGCAGATGCGCGGGCGTCTGTCTGGCCTGCGCTGAGGGGCGCCGGTCATTGCCCTGTCCCGCGCCTTGGGCAAGCGCAAAAAGTTCACATCCATGAGGGTATTATGAGCAAGATCAAAGAACTGCGCGAACAGGCGCAAACCGTCCTGACCGAGGCCACCAGCCTGCGCGACGGGATCACCGACAAGACGCCGGCGGAAGAGGCCCGCGCGGCGAATGACAAGTTCGACACGCTGATGGATCAGTATGACGGGCTGGTGCGGGACGCGGATCGCGAAGAGCGCGCAGCAACCGCCCAGCGGGAGGCTGAAGAGCGCCGCGAGCAGGAAGAGCGCGCCCAGCGGGAACAGAACCGCCCCGGCCAGGACGAAAGCCGCCACCAGCCCGAGGGGGATGTGAGCGAGGAATATCGCGAGGCGTTCCGCCAGTATCTGGCCAATGGTGCGGATCTGTCGGAGATGGATCGCGAGGCACGGGCGGCCCTGCGAGGTGGCGCGCGGGAGGTGCGCACGCAGACCTCGGGAACCGGGGCGCAGGGCGGCTTCCTGGTGCCCACCACGCTTGCGGGCTTTATCAATGTCGCCGCCGCGGCGCATGGCCCGATGATGGATGGTCAGATCGCCACCGAGATCAACCTGGCCAATGGTGCGCCGTTTGATCTGCCGACGGTGGATGACACCGCAGAGGAGGCCAAACCCCATGCCGAGGGCGAAGAGGGTGTTGATGATGACAGCGGCGACATCGAGCTGGGCAAGACCACATTGCTGGCCTATGCGCTGGTGACGCCCTGGATCAAATGGTCCTTTGAGCTGGCACAGGATTCCGCCTTTGGGTTTGAGCCGCTTCTGGGCAAGCTGATCGGGGAGCGCATCGGGCGCAAGGGCAATGCCTGGCTGACCACCGGCAGCGGCAACAACCAACCGCTGGGCTTTGTCACCGGGGCGCCGGTGGGCCATGTTGCCACTGCCACGGATGCCATCACCTTTGATGAGATCTTTGATCTGGAGCACTCCGTCGACCCGGCCTATCGCGGTGGGCCCAAGGTGCGCTACCAGATGCATGACCAATCGGTGAAGGCGCTGCGCAAGCTGAAGGACGGCAACGGGCGCTATCTCTGGTCTGATGGCGATGTCACCAAGGGCGTGCCGGCCACGCTCAACGGGCGGCCCGTGTCGTTCAACCAGGCGATGGCGCAGATCGGCGCCGGCACCAAGCCCATCGCTTACGGTGACTTCTCGGAATATTACGTGCGCAAGGTGGGCAATCCGCTCCTTGGCGTGGCGCGCGAGAAGTTCTTCCCCAACCTCGGCATCATGGGTGTGCATCGCATTGACGGCGCGCCGGCGCAGACCAAGGCCATCAAGGTCCTGCAGATGAAAGCGGCCTGACCCATGGCGATGGATCGTCTTGTCCCACCGGCGGAGCCGCCGGTGGAGCTCGCCCAACTGCGCGCGCATCTGCGGCTGGAAGAGGGCGAAGAGGATGGCCACCTGCAACAGTGCCTGGATGTGGCGGTGGCGCAGTTTGATGGCGATGATGGTGAGCTGGGCCTCGCGCTGGTCCGCCAGCAATGGCAGCAGAGCTATCCCCATGTGCCCGGTGCCGGTGGCTCTGTTGAGCTGATCCTGGGGCCGGTGGCTGCGGTGGACCAGGTCGAGGTCTTCACCCCGGCGGAGATCTGGGACGCGGTGGCATCGCCGGAGCTGTTTGAGTTGGGCGGGCGGTTTTATGTCCGTGCCCGCAGCTGGCCGCGCCCGGGCCGCTGCGCGCTGCCGCTCAGGGTGCGGTATCAAACCGGCTTTGGTGCGGCAGCTGATGTGCCCAAGCCGATCTGCCATGCCATTCTGCTGTTTGCGGCCCATCTCTACCAGGCGCGCGAGCCGGTGGTGTTCGAGGGCACGCCGGCGGAGGTGCCGCTGTCGATCGCGCGGCTGATCGCGCCCTTCAAAAGCTGGTGGCGGTGATGGCAGAGGTCACCGAGCGAGATCGCCGCATTGTCTTTCTGGAGGCGCAGCGCGCGGAGAATGATGCAGGCGAAGAGGCCATCATCGGCTGGAACACGTTGTTTTATCGCTGGGCGGCCTATGAGCCGGTGAGCGATGGCGAGCGGCTCCGGGCGGCAGCGGTGGAACAGCGCAGCGATGCGCGGTTCCGGGTGCTGTGGTCGGGGCCAATGGTGCAGATCACCGGCGCGCATCGGCTGCGCTTTGACGGCGCGGATTGGCAGATCACCGGCCTCAAGCAGCGCGGCTTTAAAGGAGAGATCGAGATCACCGCCTGGAAGATCCCGGAGGTCGCCTGATGAGCGTCAAGATGAAGATCGAGGGCGCGGGCGACATCGAGCGCGCGCTGGCGGCGCTGCCGCGCGGCACCGCCAAGGGGGTGATGCGGCGCGCCATGAAGAAGAGCCTCAAGCCTGTGGCGCAGATGGCGGAGGCGGCCTCGCCCTTTACGGTTGCGGTGACCTCCAAGCTGACCGCGCGGCAAAAACGCGAGGCGCGCCAGGACCGGGGGCGCAGCAAGGTGGTGCTCTATGTCGGCCCGGTTGATGCGGCAGGTGACGGTGAGCCCCATGCCCATCTCTATGAGTTTGGCACCGGGATCCGGGTGCAATCCTCCACCGGGCGCAGTACGGGGCGGATGGCGGCGCGTCCGTTTCTGCGCCCGGCCTGGGATGCCAATCAGGCGCTGATGCTCGCCACGCTCAAACGCGAGGTCTGGGGCGAGATCGAGCGGGCGGTGGAGCGCGCCCGGCGCAAGGCGGCGCGGGCCGGCAGATGAGCATGGAACGGGAGCTGAAGGATCTGTTGAAGACCCTCGGGGCGCCGGTGGTCTGGGGGGCGTTTGACAGGGATGTGGGCTTTCCCCGGATCACCCTGCAGCGGATCTCCACGGTGACGCGCTACTCGCTCAAGGGGCGCGGAGATCTCGAGACGGCGCGGGTGCAGGTGAATGTTGCGGCCAAGACGTATGGCGCGCTGCTGAGCCTCGGTCGCGAAATCTCCACCACGCTCACCGACTATCGCGGCGGATCTGTGATCCGCATCAAAGAACTCTCCCGGCGGGATTCCACACAGGAGACCGGCGGCGATGTGATCCGGCTGCAAATGCTGGATGTGCAGGTGCGCTACCGCGCCTGATCTGGCCGGGCAACCGGCACTTCCCAAACAGTATGAAAGGACGAGCCATGGCAGAGAATGTCATCGCAGGCGATCTGGCGGACATTGAATGGTCCCCGGATGGAGAAGAGGCGACGTTTGTCGTCATCAAGGGCTGTAAAACCGTGGGGATCCCCGAGGAGAACCCGGAATACCGGGATCGCACCTCGCTCGATAGCCCCGGTCGGTCGCGTGAATGGGGCGTTGGCCTCACCGATACCAGCGAGCTGACGCTCAGCTGCTTTTATTCCGCCGCGCTTTACGAGTTGGCCGCCGGCTATAAGGCCTCCGGCAAGCCGGTGTTCTTCCGAGTGAAGCTGCCCATGATGGAGGGTCAGGCCACCACGGGGGATGTCTTTGCCTACAAGGCCTTCGTGAACCCCTCGGTTCCTGCGGTCGACCATGAGGGAGATCTGATGACGGATCTCAAACTGCGCCCCACCGGGCTCATCAGCTGGACCAAAGGGAGCTAAGGAATGATTGCTGCAGCAACACTGAAGCAGGGCAGAACGACCCATAAACTGCGCTTCACCACCGGCGCGCTGATGCGCTTTGAAGAAGACAACAACGGCAAGGCCTTTGACGTGCTGCTGGATGATTTGATCCAGGGCAAGGGCGGCGTGCGCCTGCTGGTCTCGGCTCTGTCGGCGGGGCTCGACAATGGCGCCGGGGTTGCGCGCGAGGAGGCGATTGCCCTGGTCGATGCCGCCGGTGGTGCGCGCCAGGTGGTGCCGTTTGTGGGCGATGCCATCGCCAAGGCCTTCCCGCCGCCCTCGGGCACGGGAGAGGGTGATGCACCCGGCAGGGGCGATGGGGATAAGACAGCGGGAAAGGTCAGCCCCCCGGCGGGGGCGTAGACTGGAGCGCGCTTTATGCGTCGTGGTGTGAGCTGGGCTTGCACCACGAACGCTTTGAGGCGGTCACCTTGAAGGAATACGACCTCATCACCCGTGCGCGGATCCGGGCCAGGGATGCGCAGGTGGAGGCGCGCCGGGTGCTGAACCAGGAGCTTGGCGTGCTGGTCAGTCACGCCTTCCACAATCCCAGGAAGATGCCGGATTTTACCAAAGCCGCGGGCCGCAAGGGCCACGGCAAAACCGACCCTGCGCAGGAGCTGGAACAGCTGCGCGCCGGTCTGATGAACATGCACTTCGAGAGTAAAAAGGGGCCGTAGATGTCGGCAGTTATTGGCGCGCTGCGGGGCGTGCTCTCCATGGATTCCGCCGCCTTTGAGACGGGTGCGAAGCGGGCCAAGGCCACCATGGGCACGGTGGAGCGCCGCATGGTGCGGCTGGCCGGGCGGATGGAACGGTCGGGGCGGCGCATGGCGCTTGGTCTCACCCTGCCGATGGCCGGGGCGGCAGCAGTGGCCATCCGCTCCAGCCTGCAGATCGTCGATGCGCAAGCCAAGATGGCGCAATCTCTGGGCACCACAGTAGCCTCGATGCAGGTTCTGGAGCGCGCCGCAGATCTCTCCGGGGTCTCCATGGGCGAGATGCAACAGGCCACATTGCAGCTCACCAAACGTCTAAGCCAGGCGGCGGGCGGCACCGGGGCGGCGGCCAAGGCGCTCGACCGGCTGCACCTGAGCGCCGCCGCGCTGCAGGCGCTCCCTCTTGATCAGCGGCTGGAACAGATCCAGGGCGCCCTGGCGGAGTATGTGCCGGAGGCGGAACGCGCGGCGGTGGCGTCAGAGCTGTTTGGCAGTCGCGCCGGTCTGATCTTCACCCGCGTGGATGGCGCCGCACTGCGCACGGCGGCGCAGGATGTGAACCGCTTTGGCGTGGCGATCTCCGAGGTGGATGCGGATCAGATCGAGCTGACCAATGACGCGCTGTCGCGGATGAGCCTTGCGGGCCGGGGTCTGGCCAACCAGGTGACCGTCGCGCTGGCGCCGGCGCTGCAGGGGCTGAGTGATCGGGTGGCGGATGTGGTGACCTGGTTCAACGGTCTGTCGGAGGGCACCAAACGGTTCCTCGCCACCAGCGCCTTGATTGTCGGCACGGTGGGGCCTGCAGCGCTGGCACTGGGGCTGGTGCTGAAGGTGGCCGCGCCGCTGGGGGTGGCGATGGCGGGGATGATCTCGACCGTGGCGCTGGCGCCTCTGCGCTTTGCGGCGGCGGCAAAATCGGCCATAGCGCTGGAAGTGGCGCTTGGGGCCACCTCGACCAAGGCGGCGGTGACCAGCCTTGCCATGAAAGGCCTGCAGCGCGGGTTGCTGTTGCTGCGCGGCGCGGTGATTGCCACCGGCATTGGCGCGCTGGTGGTGGGGGCGGGCTACCTGGCAATGAAGTTCCATCAGCTGGTGGTGGCCACCGGTGGCTGGGGCGCGGCGCTGCGCGCGCTTGGCGATCTTGCAGCGGGCGTCTGGCAGGGCATCCAGACCAGCGCCACGGCGATTGGCCCGGCACTGGCGGCGATCTGGGCGCGGGTGCAGGCGGGGTTCACCCGCATGGTGCAGGATCTGTCCCTGAGCTGGGGCAACTTCCTGTGGACGCTGTCGGAGGGGATGCATGGCATTCCGGCCCTGTCGGATGTGCAGCACCGCCTGCGCGACGCCTCCGACGGCGCCATCGACAAGGTGATGGAGCTGGATCTTGCTGCCAGCACGCTGGAGGGTCGGATGATCCGGCTGCGCAAGGAAGCCGGCGGCAAGCTCAAGGAGGGGTTCAAACAGGCCGGGGCGGCGATGGAGCGGTTGTCCGGTCAGATGGACAGCGCTAATTCTGAGCTGTCCGAGGGCGATGACAGCGCAGATGCGCTTGCCAGCTCTCTGGATGGTCTTGGCGAGACGCTGGATGACGGGTCCGGCGGCGGCGTGGCAGGGGGCCTGTCCAAAACCACCGAGGCGGCAGAGGATCTGGGGCAGGAGATGAGCGGGCCGCTGTCCTCTGCCGTGGATGGCGTGGCGCGCTCCTTTGGCGATTGGATCGCAGGGGGGCTGCGCAACTTCCGCTCGATGTGGGACGGGATCAAAGACGCGGCCCAACGGGGCCTTGCGGATCTTGCCGCCAGCTTTGCCAAAAACCAGATCCGCATCGCCCTGGGGCTGTCGCTCTCGGGGGCAGGCTCTGCAGCCAGTGCCGCCGGTGGGCTTTTTGGCGGTGGTGCCGGGGGCGGCGGCGGTCTGCTGTCGGGTATTCTGGGGCAGGGGGCAAGCGGCCTGTTGGGCGGCGGTGGCATTCTCGGCGGGCTGGGATCTGGTCTTGGCGGCGTGCTCTCCGGCGGTGGGCTGGGATCGAGCTTTGCCAACCTCGGTGGTTTGCTCTCCGGCGCGTCTGGCGGTCTGGGCGCCATCGGCGCGGCAATCCCGGCGCTTGGCATTGTGCTTGGCGGTGCAGCCCTTCTGAAGAAGGCGTTTAGCCGCAAGTTCGCCTTCTCCGCGCTGGAGGGCACGGTGGGGGCGGACGGCTTTGATGGCTATGCGCGGGACTTCTACAAGGGCGGCCTGTTCCGCAGTGACAAGAACGTCCATCGCGCCCTTGATGGCGGGCTGGATGCGGCGCTGGATCAGCAGGTGGCGGGGATCACCTCCGGGCTGTTGTCGATGTCGGATGCGCTGGGGCTTGGCTCTGATGCTTTGGCGGACTTCGAGGGCTACACGCTCTCGGTGATGACCTCGGGACGGACGCAGGAACAGATCCAGCAGGACATCGCGGATCACATGGCTGCGGCCTCCAATCAGATGGCGGATCTGATCCTGGGCACCGATGCGTTCACCCGCAGCGGGGAGAGTGCCTCGGAGACGCTGGCACGCCTGTCGGGCAGCCTGGTGGCGGTCAATGACGCCATGGATCTTCTGGACCGTGCCGCCTTTGATGTCTCGTTGGCCGGGGCGGATCTGGCCTCTGATCTGGTCGAGGCCTTTGGCGGCGCGGATCAGCTCTCCGCCTCGGTCACCTCCTACTTCTCGGGCTTCTATACCGAGGCGGAGCAGAGCGAGGCCGTTCTGCGCCGCCTGCGGGATGAGTTCGAAAGCCTCGGCATTGCCATGCCGACCTCGCGCGATGGCTTCCGCCAGGTGGTCGAAAGCCTCGATCTGACCACCGAGGGCGGGCAAAACCTTTATGCAGAGCTGCTGCGCCTTTCGGGCGCGATGAATGAGGTGCTGCCGCAGGTTGGGGCCTTCACGGCGGAGCTGGCGGGCCTTGCGGATGAGGTTGGCGGCGAGATCGGCGTTCAGATCGATGCCGCCCGCGACATGATCAGCGCGGCCCGCGCCGCCGCAGAGGAGTGGCGGCGCACGTCGGACAGTCTGCGCGGCTTCGTGTCGGATCTGGTCAACACCGAGCTGAGTGCGGCCAGCCGCAGCCAGTCGGAGGCGGTGCAGCGGGCGCGCCTTGATGCGGCCTTTGCAGGTGTCGAGGCGGGGGATGCCGAGGCGGCGGCAGGCCTGCCGGATCTGGCGCGGGCCTATCTGCGCAGTGCTCGGGATCAGGCGGGATCTGATCTGGAGTATCGCCGGATTGCCGCCGAGGTGCAGGCGCGCATGACCCGTGCCGCCGGGATCGCGGATCTGGAGGCGGGCAATGATGAGGTGCTGGCCGGTCTTTATCAGCAGCAAATCGATGTGCTGACCTCGCTCGGCCACTTCCTGCAGCTGGAAAGCCTGACCGGTGATCAGGTGGCGGAGCTGAGCGAGGGGGTGCAGGCGCTGGCGGCGGATTGGGATGGCACGGTATCGGCCTTTGAGGGCTCACTCTCCGCCCTGCAGGACGCCATCGAGACCGCCGAGGCCTTCAGCTATGACGACCTGGTGGGGGCGCTGGATGTGGCGGTGACTCTGGATGACAGCGCCCCGGTCTGGCTGCGGGAGCTGGTGGAGCAGGCCGACACCGGCATTCGCACGACGCTGGACTTCATCCTCCGGCGCGATGATCTGAGCGCGGCGGATCGCTGGATTGCCACCCATGCCCTGTCTCAGCATGTGGCGACGCTGGATCTGGTGCTTGGCGAGGATCTAGATGAGGCCACCCGCAGGCTGGCCCTGACCACGGCGGCAGACGTGCGCCGCAGCCTGCGTCTGGATCTGGCGCAGGATCTCGACCCCGACACCCGCGCTCTGGTGCTGACCCGCTCGGCAAACCTGTCACGCCGCATCAATGTGGCGCTCACCGGCAGCGGGGCGGAGACCGTGGCACAGCTCACCGAGATTGCCGGGCTGGTCGGCGATGGCAATGGCAGTGGTCGGCTGACCTTTGGCGGCGGCGTGGTGCTGGAGGCGGATGATGTCTTTGGCGATCTCGTTGATCGTACCGGCCAGTTGGTGGAGCCCATGGAGCGGCTGCGGGGCATGTTGGGAGAGCTGCGTGCAGCGGTCGATGCGGATCGTGAAGCGCGTGGGGCGCAGCAGCAGCTGGCCAACTTGCAATCGCAGGGACGGGGGCTGGCGCTGGGACTGGAGGATCGCGGTGAGGCCTCCGGAATTATTGCGCAGATCGCGGCACTTGAGCAGCGCACCGGCGTCTCGCTGCGCCGCAGTGGCAACCGCGACGCAGAGCTGCACGTTGATGGGGAGACAGGTCGCATCCAATATGATGCGGATTGGGTCTCTTATGGTTCGGGCGCGGATCTTGCTGGCTTCCGCCGCGCCTTCTGGGCGGATGGCGGGCTGGAAGATCAGATCGCGGCCTACAATCGCCGCCAAACGCAAAGCACCCGCCAACTGGAGCAGCTCAGGGCGCAGATCCGGGACCTCGGTGGCATTCCGGCCTTTGCACGGGGCGGCGCCCATCAGGGCGGCGCGCGCATCGTCGGCGAACGGGGCTGGGAGATCGAGAGCACCGGCCCCTCGCGCATTCACAGCCACGCGGAGTCTGTGGCGATGCTCGACAACCGACCGCTGGCCAAGGGGGTGGAAGATCTGACCCGCCATGTGGTGGCGCAGGGGCAGGTGGTGCGCATGCTGGTGGACCGGATCGCCAGTCACCTTGATGGCTGGGATGAGGTGGGTCTGCCGGGGGAGCGGCGCTGATGGACTTCAACATCCTCTCCCCGATGGCCGTCACAGAGGCCGAGCTGGTCGCCACCAATGTGCCCGAGGACGATCACCCGGACTGGAGCGCGACCGAGACCTATGAGGCCGGCGCGCGGGTGATCTCCACGGACACGCATCGGATCTATGAAAGCGTGATCGACAGCAACACCGGGCAGGATCCGACGCTGGATGATGGCAGCGCCTGGCTGGAGCTGAGCGTGACCAACCGTTGGCGGGCCTTTGACCAGAACCGCTCCAACACCGCCCGGCAGGCGGATCGGATCACCTATTCGATCGTGCCGACGCAGGACTGCGATGCGATTGCGCTGTTTGGGCTCACCGCCGGCAGCCTGCGGATCGAGGTCTGGGATGGGGGCGCACGGATCTATGACCAGCGCTTTGCCATGGTGGACGCGGGCCATGTGGTCAGCGCCTATACCTGGTTCTTTGGCAGCGTGGTCTATGCCCGCCAGAAGGTGGTGAACGGCTTTCCGGGCTATCTCGGGCACCGGATCGACATCACCATCGATGCCCCCGGTGGTGTGGCCGAGGCGGGCCATATCGTGATGGGGCGCAACAACCTGCTGGGCCGAGTGCTGAACCTGCCGAGCGTGCGCTTCGTCAGCCACAGCCGCAAAGGCTATGACGACTTCGGCAATGAGATCCTGGTGAAGCGCGGCTCCACCCGCAAGGTTGATCTGTCGCTGCTGGTGCCCACCCATCAGGCGCAGCGGGTGATGGATATCGTGGCCGAAGTGGATGGGCTGGCGACCGCTTTTTATCTCTCGGGAGACGGTCCGGGCTACGGCATCGAGGGGCTGGGGTTTGTGGATGACCACAGCCAGCCCATCGATGTGGCCGGCGAGTCCGTCTTCCCCCTGATCATCAAAACTCTCAAATAGGAGACACTCCCTCATGAGCATTCCCGGCTTCTCGCCGTTCCCCCCAATCCCCAAACGCAGTACGCCGGAGGCGGATTTTGACGCCAAGATGTATGCGCTGTTCCAGCACTTCGCGGTCACCCATCGCAATGAGCTGCTGGCCTTCATCGACTTCCTGGAGCGCAACGTCACCGCCATCGAGGGCGCGATCAATGGCGTCTCCGTGGGGCTGACCCATCCGGCGGCGGCGAAGTTCACCGATTTGGAGGTGCTGGGCGCGCCCGGCGTGCTGGCCAGGTTCCGCGACGGCGTGGCGTCGAACTTCTATGTGCAGACCGAGGGCAACAAGACCACCATCGGCAATGCTGCGGGCAGTTCCCGGCTGGCGCTGATGGCAGGTAATCAGGAGGCTATCGAGTTCGACAGCGCCGGTCGCGCCAGCGGCGCGGCGGTGCAGGCCAGCCTGACGGATCCAACCGCCGATCTTCTGATGAAAGTGGGCGCGTTTGGGCTGGGTAGCTCAATGATCGAATTTATCGGCGATATTGACGATGCCGGTTCGATGCCAAGTGGATTGTATCGTGTCCGGGGTGGTTCCACTGGCACACTACCACCGGGCCTTGCTGCTTTTAACCTGTTGCAGATACGCCGTGCAGCCGCTGATCCTCACAGCGAAACAACCCAGATCGCATTTGCGGCCAACTTCTCTTGCCTGCGCCAGAAACAAGGTGGCGTATGGGGCGCGTGGTCCGCTCATTACGGCCAGGGCAACCTTCTTGGCATGGTCTCCGAAAGCGGCGGCACGCCCACGGGCGCGGTGATCGAGCGCGGCAGCAATGCAAACGGCGAGTATGTACGCTTTGCCGATGGCACGCAGCTCTGCTGGCACTCCTTTCTGACAAGCAACAGTGCGGACAGTACTTGGGCATATCCGGCGACGTTTAGCGGTGCGCTCCGGGCCTTCGGGGCAGCGGAGAGCAGTATCGCGCGGATCGGAACGGTGCATCTGCCGGAGATCTCGTCTTTGCGATGCAATGTGTGGGACCTGGCAGGTGCCCGAACCGGCACTCGCATCAATTTAATGGCAATTGGCCGCTGGTTCTAAAGGAGCATCACAGCATGCAAATCTCATTCACGCCCACGCGCTGCGACACGGCGCTGACCGCAACCCGGCAGGGCGATGTGCTGACCCTCAACGGCGAGGCCTTCGACTTCACCGCATTGTCCGAGGGCGACGTGCTGCCCCGCGAGGCGGTGACCTGCGACTGGCTGGCCTCGGAGGCCACCCGTCAGAACGGCGAGATCCACCTGACCCTGATCCTGCCCCATGGTGCGGACGCGCCGGAGGAAACCCGCTTTCCGCAGCCCGTGACCCTGACCGGCGACGGGTCAGTGCCGCTGCCGCCCTATGAGGTGGTGCAGGCCGTAACGGATGAAGCGGAGGGTGAAGCATGAGCAATATCGACTTTTCCAAAGTGGTCACCGCTGCCGCGCGCATCGAACAGGACCGGGCCAAGGCACTGGCAAAGCTCGCCGACATTCGCTGGCAGTGTGCCATGGCGGGCGTGGTCCTGCCGGGTGGTCTGCAGGTGCCGGGCGATGGGGCGACGCGGCTGGCGCTCTCCGGCGCGGTCAGTGCCTTGCAGCAGGGCATGATCAGCGCGCCATTGGCGTGGAAAACACCCACCGGCTTTGTGGAGCTGACAAAGCCGCAGGTCGAGGCGGCGGCGCAAGCCGTGGTGCAGCACATTCAGGCCTGTTTTGCCGCCGAGGCCACAGTGGCGGCGCAGATCGAAGCGACGAGCGATCCGGCGGGCTTTGACGTGGCTGCGGCGTTCGGCACGGCGCTGGCAAACTGAGGACAGGACATGACCATGATCGAAAACAGCGACCGCGGGATCACGTTGAACAAGTCGCTGGCCTGGACCGTCGCCTGCGGGCTGGTGGGCGCGGGGCTCTGGGTCGGCTTGCAGGTCGCAACGCTGCGCGGAGAAACCGAGAGCCTTGCCCAAACAATCAACGGGCTGCGGGTCGACCTGACGGCCTCAGAGGCGCGGCAGACCGCCTTGACCGGGCGTGTGCGCGCCAATGAAACAAGCCTCGCCCGTCAGGATGAGCGCCTGTCTCTGATTCTCTCCACCCTGAACAAGATCGACAACCGGCTGGAGCGCATGGAGCGCCTGCCGATCCGCTAGCAACCGCAAATTTATCAACTCAACCAGCCCGCCAGCGGGCTCTTTTGCCATGGAGACATCCCATGAAACTCATCACTGATTGGAAATCCACCCTCACCGGTGCCTGGTCTATCCGCCTGCTGATCTTGGCGGCGGTGATCTCGGTGCTGCCGGTGTTCATCGCCTTGGTCAGCCCGGATCTGTTGGGGGTGAATCCGCTGATCTTTGCCGCCATTGCTGCCGGCGTGAATCTGATCGCCATCCCGGCGCGGGTTCTGGTGCAGCCCACCTCAAGCCTCTGGGCCCGATTCCGCCGCGATGAAAGCGGGGCCGTGCACAAGAAGACTGTCGGCGTGTTTGCTGCCGGCGGTGTCGCGCTGGCCTCGGCCGTCACCTTCATCGGAGATTGGGAAGGCCTCAGGACAACTGCCTACCGCGATATCGTGGGCGTCTGGACTGTCTGCTATGGCGAGACCAAAGGTGTGCGCCCCGGTGATCGCTACAGTGAGGCTGAATGCGACGCCATGCTGGCCCGCGAGATCATCGCCTATGAGGCCGCGCTGGATCGCTGTCTGCAGCCAGAGGTGCCGGTGGGCATGAAGATCGCGCTGGTGTCCTGGGCCTACAATGTCGGGCCTGGCGCGGCCTGCCGATCCACTCTGGTGCGCAAGGCGAACGCTGGCGATCTCGCCGGCGCATGCAAAGAGCTGCCGCGTTGGAACCGGGCAGGGGGATCGGTCATCCGTGGCCTTTCCAATCGGCGCATGTCGGAACGTGCCATGTGCCTGAAGGCGCTGGAGACGTGAGATCTTGGGGAATGATTGCGGCGCTGGGGCTTTCTGGTGCCGTCGTCTTATGTGCAGCGGGGTGGGGAATCTGGTCCCGGGGCTATCAAGCCGGCGTCGCTGCCGAAATTCTGCGTCAGGACAAGGTACGACAGCACCGGCAACAAGATCTGTTTCGTCTTGCGGATCAGCTGTCTCAACGCGAAACCGAATTGGAGACCTACCGCCATGCACAACAGATCCACGCGCAGGCGCTCGAGGAGGCCGCGCGTGCGGATCCTGATAGCACTCGTCCTGGGATCAGCTATGACGGGCTGCAGCGCCTGGAGCGGCGCTGGAGGCCTGCGCCTTGATTCTTTGCCGCCGGCGGTTGCGGCGTCCTGTCCGCATCCCTCAACACTTCTGAGCCGTGGCGGCACTGTTACAGATGACGAGATCAGCCTTGGGCGGATCGGAGATGCCTTGATCCAGTGCGGGCAGGAAAAAGCCATCGCCGTTAAAGCCTATAATGGTGTACGGAGGGTGTTGGTGCAGTAGTCGCGCGAGCACCTGCACATTGCTCCCTGCTTGCGCAGCGATGTGGCGGTGTACAAGCGTCACTCTAGGACATCCTCGAAGATGCCTTTCGAAACGGGAGCGTTGTTCCGACCTATGGCATAGGAAGACATTCTACGACATGTTGTGCAAATGAAAGAACTGCACAGAGCCATCAGGTTACTCTACACGGGTCATAGCCAGCGCGCCCGCCGGTTTCGCTATGGGCTGATCTTATTTGATGCGCTGACCATCATCTATTTTATCGCGACTGCAGCACTGCCCACGACGCCGACAATGTTCGCAATCAATACCGCGCTTGGGGTGCTGATACTATTGGACCTTGCGGCGAGGTCTTGGATATCCCAGAATTTGCGCAGAGAGCTTATGCGCATCTATACGCTGGCAGATTTGGTTGTTGTGGCATCACTGCTGTTCGCGCCGCTTCTCACCGGAAACTTTGCCTTCTTGCGTGTTCTGCGCGGGCTGCGTCTTATTCACGCCTACCATCTACTGCGTGACCTCAGGCGCGAGAGCCTATTCTTTCGACGCCATGAGGACGCGATCCTCGCGGCAGTAAACTTGTTTGTCTTCATCTTCGTGACCACGTCGCTGGTCTTCGTCCTGGCCTTCGATGAAAAGGCTGGTCTCACTGGCTATATTGATGCGCTTTATTTCACGGTGGCGACGCTTACAACGACGGGCTTTGGTGACATTACCATGACGACACCAAGCGGGAAGCTGCTATCAGTGTTCATCATGGTTGTAGGTGTGGCGCTGTTTGTGCAGCTGGCACGCGCCATCTTCCAGCCGTCTAAGATCAAGTACAAGTGTCCTCAATGTGGCCTGAACCGGCATGAACCGGATGCTATTCACTGCAAGCATTGCGGCGAGTCGGTGAAGATTGAGACCGAGGGCGAAGTAGGGGCATAGGGCAAGCTAGGCCGCGCCCTTCCCTGTGGTTGGCGCAACGTGGACGACGTTCTCGTCAAGGTTGACCATCACGTCGCCGTCCTGGGAATTGACCTGGAGCTTGATCGAGCGGCTGGCCAGATCGGCCAGTGCAGCAGTATCGGACACTGAAAAGTCGAGCTAGTGTTCTTACCCTTTTGATCGCGGTTCGGCCCCTAGCTGCCATCGGTCAAAGCCATCGACGCCGCGATGCGGCTTCCCAGATGTGGATGTAACGTTGCCGCTCAACCCCAATTGCTCCTACCTTCGGCGGTCTTTTAGCGTATTGGGAGAGAAACTCTTAGAAGGACGAACAATGGCAAACTCACAGCCCCTACCGGAACTGGTTCATGCAGCGCAGCGCTCGGCAAAGGCGTCCCTGGACCGGGTTTCAGAAATTTTGAAATGTGCCGAGGGTCAAACCCTTTCGGACGCACAAAGCAAAGAAATCGCATCTGAAACGGACTCTATTAAATTGGTTTCCGTGGATATTTTCACCATGTTTGAAGCACGGATGCAGCGCCATTTCAAACGCGGCCCGCTGTCACGCAAAGTAGAGGCCGCGCTTTTGGCGGCTGGGCATGCCGGCGTCGCTGATCGCCTTCACCAGTACTATTTGGCGATCAATGTCTTGAAGCACGGCCGAGGCGCGAGCCACCGCGAGCTACTGAACAACAAAAGTGCGATGTTGGTAGCGACGCAGGACAATGTTGAGGAGGCGGAATCACAGGGCGTGCCCACGTGTTTGATCGATGTAACCTCGCCGCACTTCTTTGATGAGCTGGCAGCAACCATACTTGACGCCTACCAATTTCTTGAACGCAGACAAAGCTAGCTGGCATGATCGGCTCAGACCGGACACTGTTAAGCTTTCTAGTAGACTGCATCGCAGCACACAAAAGCAGTCACTCATCGCGTGTGCGCAGCGTGGATTTATCCAGCTTTATTGGGTTTCTGCTTTGCTCGTTTTTGGTACTCTACATTAAGGTTGCCAAGAAGAAATTGAGCAATAAGGATTGGTAGATTATGCGCGACACGCTCCGTCGTATTTGTGAACTTCAGCCTACATACTCTTCCGAAAATACGCCGGCAATGCAGGAGCGTGGGCGGCTTATTCGCCAAAAACTTGTCGAGGAAATCCGCGCGCTCCGCAATCCACTGACACGCGCGCTCGGTCCTTTCGGCCATGACTTCCATGTTGAAGGTTCAGACGGGATTGGTCGCAAGACTGAGCTCGCTTGGGTACGTTTTTGTTCGAAAGAGATGTCGCCGCGCCCGACCGATGGCTTTTATGTCGTCCTGCACTTCTCAACCGATGGTTCAGGTGTAAACATCGCTGTCGGATGTAGCTCCTCCAAGTTCCACAATGGCTCTTCGATAGTTTTGCCGCTAGAGGAACTGGATAAACGCTGCGAATGGGCACGTGAGATTGTCTTTGAGGAACGCGGTAGGCTGAAATCTTTCACAGATGCGAATGATTTTGGCGCGAGAGCGAAGCTTCCCAAATCGTTCGAGCGCGCTTGCGCACTCGTGAAAAAGATCGCTTACAGCGACATTGAAGATGGTGTCATGGAGCAGCACTTGATCGAAGCCGCGGAAATGCTGCGGTCGATTTACGCGGCGCAGAGAATGGGCAGAGAGCTCTCCCCGGCAGACCAGGCCGAACTCGATATGCTCGACATCACTCGCCCGGCATCCGATGCACGAAAGGGTCAGGGCTTTGGCCTCAACGCCAAGGAACGTAAGGCAGTAGAGCTACGCGCCATGGATATCGTTGAGGATTGGTTGCGATCCCACGGGTATAAGCCAAGCAACACCTCTGCTACCAAGCCTTACGACTTCGAGGCCACGAAAGATGAGGAAACACTCTTTGTTGAGGTAAAAGGCACGACCAGCGATAGCGCTGATGCAATTGCAATGACGCATGGCGAGGTTGCGCTGCATCGCAAGGCGAAGGGGCGTACGGCTCTGATGATTGTGACATCCATTCGTTTAAAGAGGGATGAGACGCAGCCCGAAGCATCCGGCGGAATACTGGAGACACTTGTCCGCTGGGATATCGATGAATGGGTGCTGGAACCGACCTCGTTCCGCGTCTCGCGCGGCGAAGCAACCTAAGACCAATCGACTTGCTTGGCGGGTACGCCGGGCCAGAGCATGTCGGTATGCTTCTCGTGAACCCAATTGAATGGAAGTCCGCTAGTATTTTTGCAGAGCTCAAGAGCTTCCTCACCGCTCAACGCTAAGGCCCAGCCCCATTTTGAGTGCTGCTTCTCTTCGGATCGGCTGGCTTCGAGCTTCCATACACGCATGAGCATAAACTGATAGGCATTCGTTAAAGAAAGGTTTCCATTAATGAGAAGTTTTCCCTGAAGGCCGTAACTAGCAAGTCATTTTTCGACGCGACCCAAACAGTAGGTCTTGATCGTGTCTACTTGGACTTTGTTTCCGTCATCACTCCATCGGGACAAAACCACTCGTCCACTGGCGAAGTCACGGCTTGGCGCACAGATCACACGACATGTAGGCTTGCTCTGGCTTCAATTGATAGTTCCGCAAATCAGGCAAGCTTTATGTTGGCTTGCACGTAACGGCCCATACCGGGCATTGGCCCAACCTTCGGGTTGCTGCGCCTGCAACCCGCATAGCCGACATTCACTGCAGGTGCGCGATCTGGAGATATTCGAACTCACGGCCTGCGGACAATCGTAGCTGTGCAGAATTAGTCACGGGCTCCGGCATCACTCAGAAGCATCTTGAAGAGCGCCTGCTGGGTCAGATTGAGGCCGCTGATAAATGCCCTTTGGCGGTCTTCCAAATTGCGTTTGCGCCTCGCGTCGGTTGCGCCATGCACGATCGCCGAGCGAACGTCATAGAACTGCTTGATTGCAGCTCGTATGTCGTCCTTATGTGTTTCATCGACACCCAGCAATTCAGCCATCCCATCTTGGAGTTTTTGGCTGATCCGACCGCCTTTAGGCCTAAACATCAATTCCAACGATTGCGAAATGTCCAGAATTTGATCGTTGGCACCAAAACGCCCCAAACGCGCCAGAGCTTCTGAGAGCCGATGAATGATTGGCGCAAGGCGTTCAAATTCCTCGTCTCTTCGTTTGATATAGGCTTGTTTGGCCAGATTGATCGAGCTGTTCTGAAGCTGTGGAGGGGCTCGAAAAGGGTCGTGCCGACGTCCGACTTGACGTATCGGTTGGACACCACCTTGACTGTGAGCCAAGCCCAACAAGCTATGTGCGGATCGATGCACACACCCGTGCATCAACATGAAAGGTAAGATCGGCGTTTGGTTCGCAATGGACAGGATTTCCAGAAACGTGAGAGCGTCATCCTCAAATCTTGGCGGCCAACTGGGCCGCTCCTCCCGATAGTCAGTCTTCCTCCGAAACACCGGTCGCCAGTGGAACGGCCGCACCACAGCGCCAATCTGCCGCCAATCACGTCGATCCATCTCTTCTGGCACAAAATCCCGGATCCATTCGCGATCCAGATAATCAGAGAGGACGGCAGCAGGTTTGACGATTAAACCCTCCTGAATCTCAAATTCGTTGCGAATTTCGGGACCATGGAAGAGCAGTAGATCGTAGCCCAGACCGAGCCCGTTTGGGACATCGATTTCTAAGGTCGTCGAACTCAGATCAAGGACCGATCCAAGTTCGTTCGCAGCTTTTTCAAACCCGCCGTCGCCATGGGCATAGGCGCGCTCCAGTAGACCGGCCACGATCTGTGTCAGCCAGGTGAGCGATGTCCCGTTCAAAATTTTGACGTGAAATTCGTCATTTCCGATACACGTCCCAAGCGGCCTGGCGAGTGTCGGGTGTGACCTCAGGATACCTCTTACCGGGTCAAGCGATTCGCGAAGCGGCTTGTAGTATTTCTTCTCAATAGATCGTGAGGCAGAGCGCGCGAGATCATAGAGATGGGCCAAATCATCCTTTGGAAAGGGTGTTTCATCTTTGCCGTTGAATGACACGCGAGGCGGGTAAGAATTCGCCTGCCAATATGCTTCAAGAAATGGTTCTTGAACTTTGGCGAGATGGCCCAGTGATGACGCCAGGCGGGCGCACCATGAATTCAAAGAGTATGTCATCAGACACATCTAGCTGAAAATGGTGGAGATGACATCGGCCCATTGCAGAAATTGACCTGTGATCTGGATCGCTGCTGTGCGGCTCATCGAAGGAGACATTCGCTGTGAGCGCTAAATCTGGTGCTCGACGAAACGCTTGGCGAAGAAACAACTATCTACGAAGCTTCGTCCACGCAGGCCGACGCGGGTTTCGCAGAGGAATGCCTAGGCCAGAAACACGCACTTTCACACGCCGCCTTCCCACCTGCCGCCCGTTAAGTCTGACTACCACATCCATGAAATGGTCTCCTTTGTAGGCGCTGCTTTCTGTGTTTCGGATACCTGTCCCTGCGACGTGTCCTAAATCGTTCACAGACTCTGCCTCTGAGCCTTCGTTGCGAACCGTCCAAAAGACTTGGCAGCCTTCAGGAAGTTTTCCTGGCTCCGCAATAGAAAATGAGAGCTCACATCCTCTCGGGATCGGACCGATTTCGTTGTACCCGCTCCACCTTCGATTTCCTGCCGTTGCAGCAACGGCAATATCGGGGTCGCAGCGATACACAGAGACGGCACCATTTACCACTTTGGTACTTTCGGATTGCGTTTCTTTTTCCGGGAAGGGGAAGAAGTGCCGGAACGCTTCTGACCAAACATCCGCACTCTCGTACTCGTCGATTGCGTCGAGCGCCCGATCAGCGATTCCTAGGAACTTCTCCAACTCTACCTGAAGGGCCTCAAAGTCGTCTTCAGAGAGACGATTGAGGTCTTCTGCGCTGTTTGCTGGATTTCTAACAACACTCGAACTACTCAGACGATCTAGGATACCTTTGATCACGGCTCGCAAGATTTCATCATCACCCGACAGGTTGTCCGTAGCTGTTGCAACTAACGTTCTAGCAACGAGCACCGTGAGTAGAATGGAAGACGGCCTAGATGCCTCTTCAAAAGTTAGAGCCGCCCACATCTTTAGGTAGCGTGTCAGACGTCTGGCCCGGTCCCGCTCATTCCCGTCAAACTGATCCTTCCACCAAACATAGATCGCCTTTGGGTCGCTGTTTTCCCATTCGTCGTCTTCAGTGGCTAGCTCGCGCGCATCATCTTCACGATCTAGATGATAGCTTGGAACATCGATGTGAAAGTCTTCAGTGAACCGAATTCTGTTGCAGCGCGTTTTCGGCGCTGTCACCTCGGAAGCATCATTGGCATCGTCGTTGGCATAGTCTGAAAGGATCTCTTGAACTCTGTCTTTCAGCTGTTTTGCACCGACATCCCCGTCTTGTGCACTTCCATGCCATTCTACATACACGCCGAGGTCGATATCGAATTCTTCGTTTAAGCGTGCAGGTCTGATTTGCGTACCAAACTTGTAGGACCCTTGTAACCACGACGAGACCGGTTTGCTGAACTCTGACTTGAGACCCTCTTTGAGTACGCCAGCAAGGTCGTTCCAACGTTCTTGTTGGTCTTGCACTTGCTGCTCTGAGGGGCGAATTCGATACGAAAGAGTATTCTCACGATTTGATGTGCTGTGGAAAAGGAGTGCCGCAATGCCCATGTTCAACCTCTCAAACGTTTTAAATACAGCGAAACTTCCTCTCGCTGGAGAAAGTCTTCTTCGTCCACGGTATGGTCAAGTATTCCCGCAGCCCTAATCGTGGGTAGATAGTCACGGAGCGAAGATTCTGCTAAACCCATCAAGTCCTTGGCCACTTTGGGGTTGGCATTGTCCAGCGTGATATCAGAAAGCTGAGCAGCTGATGGCTCTGCATCAACCCTAATGTATCTGTCGCCAAGACGATGGCGCATAACAAAATCCGTATTCATTTGCTGCGCTGCAATCATCACAGAAATTGCCCGTTGCTCTTGAATCCAATCGAGCCAACTCATGTCGCTGGCTACGCTGGCTGGAAAGCTGAATTTCGATGTCGTTGTACCGATGCTCAGCACTTCTACGTCACCCAAATCCTGATCCAAGAAGTACTGAGCTTCATGAATGGCCAAATCATCAGGGCTATTAGCGTACATCCCGCCATCAGCAAAACGCTCGCTTCCAATGGTATGCAGCGGGAAATATGAAGGTGCCGCCGATGTCGCCATGGCCACATCCACAAGAGGTAACTTCCAATCACGGACAAGGCGCGGGTGGTGCGGTGTCTTGAAAGCTTGTGGGCTGCCCTTGGTCACGTTCACGGCAGGCACCAAGACCTTTTGCTTGAGGTCCCCGATGTAAGTGTCCTCTCCGACTAGTTCGGCGATCAAGTTTCTGAGCGGAGCCGGATCGTAGCGCGCAGCGCTCTTCGTTTTCCAATAGTCGAGATACTGCGCCATCTTGCCTTTGGGCGGGTTATCCTCGCCGAAGATGGCCGAGCCTTGGGATTCCATCGCGGCCGCAACTTCCTTCATCGACGTCTTCCCAGACGCTATTGCCAAAGCGAGAATCCCACCAATAGAAGTCCCGGCAATTAGATCGAAGCGACGGTGTAGCGGCACGTCCCCGCTCTCCTCCTCTAATCCAGCCAGGACTTGAGCAGTGTAAAGGCCGCGGTAGCCACCACCAGAGAGAGTCAGAATTCTAAATACCACCACCACAAGATAGTGATGTTTTGTTACCATGCAACTCTAGATGTGTCGTTTCTTGCGCCACACGGAAAACTCGTGAATGTCAGTTTAAGAACGAACAACGCAGAAGTTTCGCATTTGCAGCGAATGGCCGCTCTCCGCCGATTTTGTGGAAAAACTAACGTTTGCGTACGCAGAAATAGCTGCTCAAAATCCATCGCGAGCGCCTTTCTTATCAGGCTTTGCGCGTTTGCTGCGGTGCAGGAAGGATCTTGGCTAGTTTGCGGAGGTTTTGGGCGGTGGCGGCGAGGAGGAATTCGTCATTTGCTCCGCACGGCCCACGTAATCGTAGTCGTCCGAGTCCGAGAATGCGTTTCAGATGGGCGAAGAGCATTTCGACCTTCTTCCGAAGCTTCATCGCAATCACGTATTCATCAGTTTTGGCCAAATCCCTGGCAACTTGGCGGGCATCTTCGTGTTCTTCACGGGTGATCGACCTGGTGTCAGCATTGGGGCAACACTTCGGCTTGGATGGGCAAACCTGGCAGGTCAGTTTCAGAGCACGATACTTCGCGCGGCCCTTGCCGGTCGGGCCCCGGTCCGGATCGGAATAATTCCGACGGAACTGCTTGAGCGCGTGACCCTCGGGGCAGATATATTGATCGTTCTGTGCATCCCAGTCGAAATCTGTGCGCGCCCAGGTGCCATCAGGGCGTCCGGCCTTGTCGATCACCGGGATGTAAGGATCGATCTTGCGATCTACAAGCCAGCCGAGCATTGGGCCGGAACCATAGGCTGTGTCGGCGATCATCCAGTCAGGGACCAATCCGAACTTGTCTTTTACCCGCGTTAGCATGGTTTTTGTCGATCCAACCTCGGCTTGCCGGATCGAACGGGTGGGTTCCACGTCCAAGATAACACCGTGATCTGTGTCGATCAGGTAATTGTCGGAATAGCTAAAGAAAGCAGGTCCTTTCCGCGCCGCTGTCCACTGACTGGCCGGATCGGAATGCGAAGTGAACTTGGGCTGGACATCGCTGGCCGCGCCAAACGCAGCCTCATCCAGCGTGTCGAAATACTCTCGGACTGCGCGGGGTGCATCTACGGCATCGATGGACGACGCATCCCACTCTTCCTTCGGTGTTGAGTTTTGCTTGTTCGCATCCGCTTCGATCAGACTGGCATCGACTGCCATGCGCTGACCGCTGGCGAGACCTTCCTCGATACAGCGGGCGACGGTCGTCTCGAACAGGTGTCGCAGAAGTTCGCTGTCGCGAAAACGCCCATGCCGGTTCTTGGAAAACGTTGAATGATCCGGGATCCTGTCGGTCAGGTCGACGCGGCAAAACCACCGATACGCGAGGTTCAGATGCACCTCCTCGCAGAGCCGCCGCTCAGACCGGATGCCGAAGCAATAGCCCACCAATAGCATCCGGATGAGGAGTTCGGGATCGACGGAGGGCCGCCCGGTGTGGCTGTAGAAATCTGCCAGATGTGTCCGAATGCTGCTCAGGTCGACGAAACGATCAATGGATCGCAGCAGGTGATCCGTGGGGATGTGATCCTCCAGCGAGAACTCGTAGAAAAGTGCTGCCTGCGCTTCCTGCCTAGGTCCCAACATCCGCCACTCCTACCGCTCACGGGACGAATTGAATCAGCAGTTCAGGCCTCAATCAAGGAAGAGTTTTTCAACAAAATAAGCCCCTTGCATCACACGACGTGAACGGCCCAGAGCTGCAGTTCGCACAAAGCGCGGCGGATGACCGGCCAGCCTTAAAAGACGACCTATCGTAACATGGCGCAGCAAAACCGGTTGACAAAGGGTGACCTGCAACAAAGAGCACCATCAATATTGACCCTATACTGCAAATGTAGGAGAGGAGGGGTACCTCATCGTGTCTCATGTAGCAGATGCCAAGTGCGCTCGCAGCACAAAAAAATCTGGCTGACAGCCTAGCGTATTAACCTCGAACGCTAGAAACTAGGCCGGCGCTATAGTATGATTAGGTCAAAGCCCTGAGAGCATTGCGACTTCTATGATTATATTCCATTCTAGCTTCACAGCCGAAATTACGGATTTTCTACCGTTGACACACTTCGGAACGTATGCAGCTGCACGTGACAATATAGAGAGAAGTCGCAAAAAAAATCAGTGTAATGGTCCAGGCTATATTTATAAATGTAGCATTACATCACCCGACAAGATTATATCAATATCGGATCCAGGAACTACAAGGCCTTACGCTATTGTGACCTCGCTAGCCAAATCAAAATTTTTCGTTCCAAGCGGAGATTTTGAAGCCAACTGGAAAGCTTCCTCCCAAATACGAACGGAGCTAACAAAATTAATGGATGAGAATGAGGATGAGTCAGAGATTTTTCCTGGTGACAAGGAGCTATATAGAAATTGCAGGTGTCACCTTGCCAATTTCCTTGTCTCACAAGGCGTCAAGATGATGAGCTATAAGAATGAAGTTGAGGACACTGGCTCGACTTCATTTATCGTTGTGGACCCGACGATACTAGCGAATAAAAATTGCATGACGCGCATTTGAGAGATGAGTGTTAGTAATAGTGCATTCGTTACGCGGAAGAGGCAGAAGTGCGGCGAACGTCAACTGTCAGACCGCGATTTAGATCTCTCCGGCTTTGGATCGGATCACGGTGAGATGTCCGCTTCCATGTCTTGGCAAGGGTGCGTTCGCGCATGCTGAGAAAGTCGGCTCCCGGCCCTTGGCGTCGATCGAACGGGCTTCGGCCCTGATCCTCGCCTGAATGTCCGCTTCGGCGGTGCGGCAAGGGTGCCTTTGCGACCGCTGCGAATGACCGCTCTCCGCCCTTCGTTTCAGAACCTGGTCGCATCCGGCGCTTTGTACGAATGGGTAAGAATGGCTGGCAATGCCGCCACTGTCCACGGCGACGGGAGCGGCGGTTTCGTCCGCACCGTTCCCGTTCGATGAAGTCTAGAGGTTGCACCTGCGGTAATCCGCAGGCGTATCAGCAGTGGCACTACGATGGCGGTACACAAGGTTCGCCCGTCGAAGTGTGGTTCGCGTGTGAACTTCACTGATCGGCGGCTGGTGGATAGGGTGTGTTTGGCGGACAAGCCGACCATCGCGGAGTTGCAAGGGGGTAGATGGAGCGTTAGGGGGGCAGCCCTCAGGCATCCGTTGTACATCCCACAATCCTAACACCGCCCCGTGTGCTGACTTCGTATCGGCAGCTACACCTGACAAAGTAGCTGAAGAATTTCGAGTCGCTTATTGAATTTTCGATCCGTAGAAATGCGTTTTCGGGCGTGGTCCACCCTCATTGTAAGTGATTGATTTATTTAGAGGCGTATAGCCCTCGTTCGTGGTCCATATGCCCCCTGTATAATGGGGGTGAGACACTGATATGCGTTGACCGTGTGGGGGCACCATTTTACATTTCGATGTAAATCTCAGACAAATCTGAAATGTTATAGTGGTTTTTGGAGCTTGCTAGCCGTTTTCGCAATCGCATGCCGATGGGAATGGCCATTTTGCTTGTCGCACACACCCGTGCTCCGCCATAGTTGGACTTCATCAGGCACCCTCCTGCTTGCGCAGCTGGATCCTGTTTACGGCCAACCTCGTCTTCGTCGACGCCAAGAGGGCGACCGCGCGGTTCGACCGCCTTATCCACCATTGTGTTTTTGCCGAAACTGGCAGACGGAGTTGGCGCTTCAGAGACCGCGATGAGACGGTATCGCGCTTGCCCGATAGGGTGAAGGCGACACCGGTTCGGGCCATCTGCGGGTGTATATGAGACTGAGGTATACCCAAAGCAGCCATTCGCGGTGGTCAGAGCGGATGTTCCTCATGGCGTCCTGCATGATGGCGAAAGAGCACCGGGTGGGCGTTGGGGGGACGCTCTCCCACACTGCCGAGACATGCGAGCAGGCGTGTTGCTCTGATCACACCGGAATGGCATACCAGAACCGGCAAGGTGGGCCCGGCGGAGGCGCAACAGTCACGGATCGCTGCATGGACGCGCAGGATCATGTCGTTCCAGCCATCGCCGCCGTCGGGCGTTTCGTCTCGGGGGGGCAACCGGGTAAGCGGGCGTCCTTCGAAGACTCCCCAGTCGCGTTCTCGTAGCCCCGCATGCGGCGTTGTGACACGATCAGGAAAGCCAAGCTGGGCGGTTTCCTTCGCGCGCGCCATCGGGCTGCAGAACACTGTAATCGGTTCTTCCCAGGTCAACGTGGCCAGGCTGCGGGCCTGGCTGCGGCCATGGTCTGTCAGCGTGACGTCCAGGCGGCCGGCGATGATGCTGTCGCGGTTGGCCGTCGTCTCGCCATGGCGGATCAGGCAGATCGTGCGCGGCGGGAGGGGGGGCAGATCTTCCATCACAATGTCACCGTCTCATGCAGGAAAACCTGCGCCTCAAAGCCATTTTCCACAAGGTATTCCTCGGGCAAGGTGCAGAAGGCCGGGGCAAACCGCGTTGCACCAAGGCGCTGGATCATGGCGATTTGATCCGACAACGGCGGGTGGACGTTCCAGCGGCGGAAATAGCCGCCCTCAACGGTTTCGACACCACGGGCATGGGCGGTCATATGTCCGGTGAAAACCACATGCGCGTCGCGGCCCAACCGCCCGCTTTCACGCCACGCACGGACATAGGCCCAGGCGGCCCCGCCGTCGGCATTGGGCGTGTCGCAGATCAGAAACCGCGCCTCGTCCAGTGGGCCGCGCTCCAGCAACGGAGCGATTTCCTGTGCGCGATCCGCGACACCGCCAGAGGCAAGTGCGGCGCGCAATCTCATGCAGCATTCCGGGTCCAGCAAAACCGCCTCTGGTCCGAAGCGGCGCATCAGATGCAGCGCGAGTTCGCCGGCGCGCCCCGAGGGCGGCACGGGAAACAGGACCTGACCGGGCAATGTGTCGATCAGCGCGTCAAGGTCGGCGAGGCGTTGGGATTGAGGCACATTGCTCAGGTGATAGGAGCAGTCGATGATCGCGGTGGCCGCCTTGGGTGGCAGATCAAAGGCGAACCATGCGCTTTCCTCCGACCAATCGCCCGAATAGAACAGCCCTTCACCCAGATCAAAATGGAACCACACGCCGCCAAGCGCGTGCCCGTTGAGGCCGGTGGTCAGGCGAATGCCGTCGATCAGCATCTCGCCGCGTTCTGGCAGCTCGATCACCTGCGCCGATGGGGGAAGCGCCTGCGCAGTATGGCGGGTGGCGTAGATCGGCAGGCCTGCCTCTACCGCGTAGGCCGCGCCGCCGATGTGGTCGATATGGTCGTGTGTTACAAAGACCGCATCGACGCCGTCGAGCCAGCTGGGGTCGAATTTCGCATTGGCTTCGGGACCAAACCCGCAATCCAGCAACCAGCGCTGACGCCCGGTGTCCAGGCGCATGGCGGCGGGGCCCTTGTCTCCGATGCCGGAGAGAACGGTAATGGTGCTCATGTGTCTCTCCGGATCAGGCGGCAGCAAAGGCCCAGGGGGCCGTCAGCGCGAGGCCGATATGTTCGCCCGGCGCGTAGCGGGTGTTTGACTGGGTGACGAGAGGCTCGCCGCTTGCGGCCACCAGATCGAGCCGGTAGCGCCCGCCCAGATAGGTCACACGTTCCACGCGGGCGCGGATGTCGCCGGTCTCGGCAATCGTCAGGTTTTCCGGGCGCAGACAGGCCATCTCCGGGGTTGGGCTGTCCGTTTCAACCCTCAGTCGCGTGCCGAGCAGGGTGGCCTCACAGGCGCTGTCGGAATGGCTGGTCCCAGTCAGGGGCACAACGGCGCCATCGCCGATGAATTCGGCGACAAAGCGACTTCGGGGGCGGGCATAAAGCGCCTCGGGCGTGTCCAGCTGTATGATGCGCCCCTCATTCATCACCGCGATCCGGTCCGCCATCGCCATGGCTTCGGCCTGATCGTGAGTGACATACACCATGGTCGCGCCCGTGCGCTGGTGAAAGTCGCAGAACACGCCCTGCATGGAGGCCCGGAGTGCCACGTCGAGGTTGGCGAGCGGCTCATCCAGCAGCACGGCAGTGGGATCAGACACAAGGCAGCGCGCCAGGGCAACGCGCTGTCGTTGCCCGCCAGAGAGGTCGGAGGGCATGCGGTCGCCATAGGGACCGAGGGCCGTGGCCTCAAGAGCCGCATCGATGCGGGCCTCGCGATCAGACTTTGACAGTTTTCTGATCTCCAGCGGGTAGCCCACGTTACGGCGCACCGTCATATGCGGCCAGAGCGCGTAGGACTGGAACACATACCCGATGTTGCGCTCTTCCGGCGGCACAATCAGGCGCGTGTCTGCGTTGGCGACTTCGCGATTGCCGATGCGGATCGACCCTGCGTTGGGCTGTTCAAACCCGGCCAGCAGACGCAACAGTGTGGACTTGCCGCAGCCAGAGGGGCCGAGAAGGGCCAGAAATTCGCGATCATTCACACGAGTGGTAACCGATTGCAGGGCGGGGGCGCCGCCGAAATGCTTGCCGATGTTTGTGAGGGTCAGCTCTGCCATGGGACAACTCCTTTGGGCAGGCGGCGGGATGTAAGCTGGATCACCGCCATCAGGATCATGACGACAAAGACGATGGTCATGGCGACGGCAGAGGCCATCACCGTCTCGCCGCTGTCGTCGAGGTTGAAGATCACCACGCCAAGGGTTTCCGTGCCCGAGGACCACAGCAGGGCGGACACGGTCAGTTCGTTGAACGCGGTCAGAAAGACGAGGATCGCCCCCGCAGCGGCCGCCGGAGCGGAGAGCGGCAGAACGATATCGCGCAGGCGGCGCCAAAGCGGTGCACCAACAGATTGTGCGGCCTCGTTCATCGCGGGATCAAGCTGTCGCAGGCTGGATTGCACGGGCCGAAACATCACCGCAAAAAACCGGGCGAGATAGGCGAGGAAGATAATCCAGATCGTGCCGTACAGAGTCAGGTCGGTGAAGGGCAGGTTGATCAGTAGCAGGATCATGGCGATCGCCAGCACCACACCGGGCAGCGCGTAGGGCAGGTCCAGAAGACTGTCAAAGGCGCGGCTCAGGCGGGTTTGATGGCGGTCCATCAGCCAGGCCAGTGGCAGGCACAGGGCCATCAACACAACGGCAGCACCGATCGACAGACCAAAGGAATTCACAAAGGCCCGCCGGGTCGAGGGCTGACGAAACAAGGCCTCATACCACCCATCAAGCGACACCGTGTCGAGCCGAAGTGGCACGCCGTAGGCGGGCACCAGCGATGTTGCGAGCAATCCCATCATCGGCAGCACCAGAATCCCGGCAATCACCAGCCAGAGCGTGATTTCGACCGGCAGACGTGCCCGTCCCAGCGGTATTGCAAGCGGGCGGCCGGTACTTCCGACCAGATGTACACGTTGGCGGCGTTGGAAAAAGCGCTGTATCAGAATGCCGGTGATGGCCACGATGCCGATCAGGATCGCCAGCACTGCGACCTCTGCCAGAACGGTTGTGCCCATGCCCGCAAGCCGTTGATAAATCAGGGTCGGAAGGGTGGCGTAACCTGCGGGAATACCAAGCATTGCGGGGACGCCGAAATTGCCAAGCGCGGTCACAAAGGTGATTGCTACCCCGGCCAGCAGGCTCGGCAGTGTCAGGGGCAGCACCACTTGCCACCAGATGCGAAACCCGCGCGCGCCCGAAATCCGTGCGGCTTCGACCACCTCTTGTGGGATCGCGCGCAGACCAGCGCGCAGGGTCAGGAAAATGATCGATGTATGCTGGATTCCGAGAAGCAGAATGATCCCCCCAGGCGAATAAAGCGGCTGCGGCGCGCCAAGGGGCGGGGCAAGGCCAAGCGTCTTCAGCAAGACCGAGGACGGTCCCATCATCTGCGTCCAGGACAGGGCGGTGATCTGCGGCGGGATCATCATCGGGATCATCAGGCAGAACACCAGCGCAGCCTTGCGCCGCAGATCCGTCAGGGCCACCAGAAAGGCAAAGACACTGCCGATGAGAACGGAGATCACCGTTCCCAATCCGGCCGTCACCAGCGAATGACGCAGGGCGGAGTGGGTCGCAGGTTTGGCCAACACTTCGGAGAAAAACGTCAGGTTGAGGCTTCCGCCCGCAGTGACACCTTCAAAGAACAGTCGCGCGACAGGGGCGAGGGTCACCAGGATGGCCAGCCCCAGAATAAGCGACAGCAGCCGGCCCTCGGACCGGCTGCTGCTGGGATTTGCGGATGCGAGGGTCATTCGGCGCCGAAAAGCTCTGCGAATTTCGCCTTGTTGGCGTCAGCTGTGGACAGCGCCTGTGCCGGATCAAAGGACATCAGTTTGATGTCGTCACGGGCCGGGAAGCCTGCGGGCACGCCCATGTCGTTGCGGGCCGGGATGTAGCCCATGTCGAGGACCAGGTCCTGACCTTTCTGGGACAGCACGAAGTCGACGAACTTCTGCGCGGCATCGACATTCTTCGCGGTGTCGAGGATCGCAACAGGTTCGGTCACATAGGAGACACCTTCCTGCGGGAAGACGAATTCCACGGGGGAGCCGTCGGCCTTGTTGCGGATCGCGAGGAAGTCGACAACGACGCCATAGGGTTTCTCACCCGAGGCCACGGCCTTGAAGGTGCCGCCATTGCCGCCCTGTGCGCGCGCCTCGTTGGAGGCGAGATCGGTGTAGTAATCCCAGCCCAGAGCCTTGTCGCCGGTCAGGGTCGCCAAGTGAATGAGCGCGGCACCGGAATAAAGCGGCGAGGGCATCGCGACCTGACCCTTGAGGGAGGGATCGGCCAGATCGGACCAGGAGGTCGGCTGGACCTCGGCGCCGGTGTTGTAGACGATGCCGGTGGTGATCAGCTTGGTCGAGTGATAGAACCCCTCGGCGCTGTAGAGCGCGGGGTCATAGGCTGCGGCTTCCGGCGATTGGTAGGCCTTCAGGTGGCCGTCCTGTGCCATGCCCTCAAGCGTGACGGTGTCTGCGATCAGCAGGACATCGGGCTGCGGGTTGCCGGCTTCGATTTCCGCCATCAGACGGGCCATCAGCTTGGTGGTGCCGTCGCGAACCCACTCAACCTCGATCTCCGGGTTGGCTTCGGTGAAGGCATCGACGGTCATTTGCGCGTCAGCATTGGGTTGCGATGTGTAAAGGGTCAATGTCTCGGCAAACGACGCAGATGCGGTCAGGGCGAGGGCGGCGGCGGACAGAAGGGGTTTCATCCGAAATCTCCAATTTGGCTTTCGTTCGAAAGTTATGACGCTGCCCGTATCCACTGAGTTTGAAACGGTTTTGTGACGGTTTGGCAAAGAAAATATTATCTTGCTCGCTGCTGAATGCGCTTGCTAGGACCGTGGGGTGACTTGTTCACTTTCAAAGGAAAGCGAATGCGACGAAGCGAGTTAAATCGGCGGCGAGACGCCATCATCGGCCTGTTGTGTGACATTGATGAGATGTCTGCCGCAGCGCTCGCCGGCCAGCTGGAGGTTTCGGTTCAGACCATTCGCGCCGATCTGCGCGATCTGGATGAGGCGGGGCTGGTGCAGCGGCGGAACGGTGTCGTGCGCCTGCGGCAGCAGTCGGAGAACATTGGCTATGCGCCTCGGATCAGCGTCGCACGGGGAGAGAAGCAGCAGATCGCCCTCGAGGTACAACACCTCGTGGCGGACGGCGCGCGGGTGGCGCTGGGCACGGGAACCACGGTCGAGGCTTGCGCCCGGATGCTGGCGGCGACGCGCAAGGAACTGTTTGTGGCCACCAACAACATGCATGCGGTGATGGCGCTGCAGGGGGCGTCCGGTGCGACCGTTTCGCTGGCTGGAGGCGCCGTTCGGTTGCGCGATCTTGACCTGATCGGCACAGCCAGTCGTGAATTTTTTGCAAATTATCTCGCGGATATTGCGATCTTCAGCTGTGGGGGCGTGTCTAGTGCGGGCGAGGTGCTGGACTATAACACCGATGAGATCGCGGCCCGGGTTGCGGTCTCTGGCTGCGCTCAGCGGAAGGTTCTGGTGATGGATTGTGCGAAATTTGGTCGCGAACTGCCCTGTCGGAAACACATGCTCTGGGACTACGATGTCATTGTTACCGGGGCGGAATTCCCATCGACGCTTTTGGCGCGCTGCGCGTCAGAGGGATGTCGGGTGATCCAAGTGGAACGATCCGCAGAGCCGATGCGCGCGCCCCTCTGATCGATATATAAACTGGGCTTAGCGCAGATTTTTGGGGCGTCAATTTTCTGACAATCTAAATGATAATAATTTTAATAAATTTTGAAAATCATTTCGCTCGAATGGGGTGCGGGTGATTAAGGTTTCGGAAATAACTCTGCAACATCCTGCTGAAGTAGGCTGATAATCCAAAACGGATTCTTGGTGATGTCTCTATTCAGTAGGATGGTGAAATGACGAGTGTTTCTATTAAAGCCGCATTTGCGGTCGCAGCCATGGTCTCGATGTCGGCCTGTGGTGGCGATGTGCGATCTGATTATGATGCGTTCAATAGTGTCAGTACCCGATTGAATGTGGACAACGATCTGTCCAGCCTGACCCGCGTTGCGATTGCACCAACGCAAGAACAAAGCATGAACGCGTATCTGACAGGCTATAGCTGGTGGGATAACACGCCGCGTGGATCGGCCCAGATTGCGCGCCCGGTCATCCATCGCACCGCAGGTGGTGTCGGGACATACAAGGATCCCATCACGCTCGCCGTCGGGCACCGTAAAACCGGTGGCCGCAGTATCATGGACTACAAGCCGGGAACGCGCTTCTATATCGAAAACCTGAAGAAATACGCCATTGTCGAAGATATGTGTGGCGATGGACCTCGCCCGCAAGAGGGGCCGTGTCACACCGGACATCGCGGGCATGACTGGATCGATATCTATGTGGGGGGACGCCGCATGGACGAGGCCTCGGTGGATGCCTGCATGCGCCGGATTACCGGGATCCAGTCGGTTATCCTCAATCCGCGACCGGGCTATCCGGTTGTACCGGGCGAGATTGCCTCCACCGGGTGCCGCACGTTCTGATGGCAGGGGCAGGTCGCATTAAAACCGCTCAGCCAGTGGTGTTTAATTTATGCGCGATCGCTTGCAGGATGATGCTGTTGGTATTGAGGTCGGTGTAATTCTTGGTGGCGCGGCCCGTCTTGACGAAAATGCTGGACGCAAACCCATTTTGTGTTTTTGCGGTGTCGCGGACGTAATGCGTCAATCTATCAGAATAATCATGGGGCTGCATCGCCGACCATAAATAGGCCGCCTTGCTGCTGACCG
The DNA here is from genome assembly GCF_032924845.1 of Tritonibacter scottomollicae. Taxonomy (NCBI): domain Bacteria; kingdom Pseudomonadati; phylum Pseudomonadota; class Alphaproteobacteria; order Rhodobacterales; family Paracoccaceae; genus Tritonibacter; species Tritonibacter scottomollicae. The sequence continues at coordinate 1,908,216 of NZ_CP136704.1, read as the reverse complement.
CGAGGAATTCGTCACGGAATTCAGGCGTTCGATATTCCGGTTCTCGACCAACGGTGTCCATCGCCCAGGTCCGGCTTTGCGCGTCGAGCTGCAACCCTTGGTACAAGAACCACGGCGCGCTGTCGATCGGACCTTCGGAGACGCAGATCATGCGACCTGTCTCGCGATATTCCTCAAGCTGGGTGGTGAACAGCACGTCGGCCAGATATGCGCTTTCGTCACTCATGCCCAGTTCCAGGCCCTCCAGCAGGAGCGGCTCGGCGCCGATCGGGCCGATGCCCACCACCGCTTCGAGAAGTGCTATCTGGCCATCGTTGACGGAGCGCCCTGAAAACACCTCATAGGGAGATCGCACCTGATGCCCCCAACGCCGAAACGCCAGAGCCGAATAGTGGGCACTGTGTGAGATATAGGAGCTGTGCAAGGCCCCGTCGGTGACGGAGAATATCTCGCCATCACGGATCACCTGATCCAGATCATAGGACGCAACCAGCTCCTCCAGCTGATCTCCGAATGTGCTGTGGCGACGCAGGTTGTCGAGGGACGCAAGCAAGCGTCCGGCGTCGCTGCCATCAAAGTTCTTGTTCCCCCAGCGGGTGCGATCCGTGCGAATCCATCCCTGCGGCAGGCGCCGATCCTGTGAGACGCGGCCTGCGATATTGGGCAGAATCTTGGTGATTGCGGCTGCAAAATCCTTTGAGCTGATCAAGCCAATCTGCGAGGCCGCGACCAAGCCGTTGATCTGGCTGCCCACGTCCCACATTGTGACCGCCTCGTGCAGACGCCCGCCGGGAGAGAAATCCACAGTGGATGGGCACAGCCCCGTCTCGGGATGCGTGAACTGGTCGAGGTAGCGCCACGCCGCCTTGGCATCGTCAAGCAGAGTGTCTCGGGCGCGTTCCGACAGTCCGCCAACGGGGGGCACAAGTTCTGGTCGGGCCGCTGCCACGCGCCTGTGGCGCATGGGCACGGGCCCTTTGGGGACCACGCGTCGCGCCAGGTCATTGATCGAAATGCAGGTGGTGATGGCGTCAGCGCGCAGGGTTTCCAAGTGACGTTTCAGCGCGTCCGTTGCGTCCTGCGTGGCAAAATCTTCGGGGCGCAGCAGGACAACCATGTCGTCGACGCCAGCAAATGCCGCAGCGAGCGTGTCGGCTGTCACGGGCGTCTGGATGGTGCGCTGGGGCAGCGTCAAGACGCCCTCGGCGTCCAGCCCTCGTCGTGTCTGAGTGCTGGGGGCAATACGAACCGCGATGCCAGCTGCAAGCGGGCGGGTGGTGCGAATGGATGTGGTGCCGTCTGATTGCGATGCGATCAGGCGGATCGGGTGGGGTGCAGGCGGCGAAGGGGCTTCGCCCTCGGCGGGCGTAGGCGGTTCGGTGGGCACCCACATTCCAAGGTCCGCGTTCGGAGTGCCGGGTTCGATATCGGGGCCACGAGAGAATGGCAGCTCCATCTCGGCCAGCAGATCGAGAAGCGCATCGTGACCGGCCTGATCTGCGCCGGCGCTGCGCAACGGGTCAGTGACATGTAGGCAGACGAAGCGGTTGAACTGATAGGCGTCGCGCAGCTGTAGGTCGGACACGGGCAGCAACGACGCCGTTCCGTCCAGCTCTTGTTGGGTCAGGCGTTCGGCATAGGCCGCGGCTGCGGCCTCCAGGTCGTCCAGCGGCAGTTCTGAAAAGGCCCGTGCGGAGAGGTAGGCCACCGTTTGGGTCGGTGTCGTCCCGTCCTCTGCTGGTGGCGTATCTGCCGCAAGATCAACGCGGCTGCCACCAAACAGCCGGGCCACACCGTTCTGCCAGGTTTCGGAGCGCACCGGGGCGCTTTCCTCTGGAAGGCAGAGAATATTGAAGACCCCGGCCGTGCGCACCGCGATGGGGGACATCGGGCTTGCCACATCGTGACAGGCCAGGGTCTGAACTCGGATGGGGAGTCCGAGTGTTCGTTCCACGGGTTGCAGCATGCCCTGCAGGGCTGCGACCGCGTCATGTGCGGCGCGTGCCTGAAAATGCTGCGACAGCGTGGCGAGTTCTGGCTGAAAGGGCGCGATCTCGATGCCGCTGCCCCCCAGTAGAAAGCCGGAGAGTAATCGTGCCAGCGGGCTTTGTGGGCCCAGTGGGTGTCCCTGATCGTCGAAGGGTGAAACCAGGCAGGTCACTGGAATATTGCGGGCCCAGAACGCATCGAGCACGGCGATCAGATGCGGCGCGGACGTGCTGGCATCAATGCCGGCAATCACCGGGTAGGTCTGCGGCGCAACCGCTCCGATGAAACCGGAGGCAAAGGATTTCACCGGAATGAGCGCCGCCCCTGCGGCGACCGCTGATGTCAGGAATGTTCTGCGTTTCATGAGCCGCTCGTTGCCAGGGCGTAGTCCCGTCCCAATCGCTTCTGCGTGCCCCAGCTGAACAGACGTCCAGTGATGGCGCGCAGGATGGCCCGGATGACCGAATAGTAGAGCAACGGACGGTAAAAAATACGTTGAACCGGGAACAACAGCAGGGTCCACAGGCTCTCGTCCTTGTCGCGCGCCAGCGCAAAGGCTGCGATCAGCAACTCCAGCACGGGCAAGGTCAGATAGGCCAGTAGGTACTGCGCGGGTTGCGAGCCGAGCATGCCTGTGCTCTCGCCGCTCCAATCGCCGGACAGCAGCTTGTACAGCATGATCGCCACAAACAGATCCGCAAGCGGGGCCAGCAGTGGAAACAGATAGCCGAAGATGAACATGTCGGGGATCGAAACCAGGCCGACCGCGCGTCCTTCGAACAGGGCTTTCTTGTGCTTCCAGGCGCTCTGGAACATGCCGAACGACCAGCGCAGGCGTTGCTTCAGAAGCTGACCTACGCGTTCGGGGACTTCGGTATAGCCCCGCGCGTCGGGTTCATAGACGATGCGATAGCCAGCCCGGTTGACCTTGATTGTCAGGTCGGTGTCTTCGGTCATGGTTTCATCGCTGAACAGCCCGGCCTTGCGCAGCGCGGAGACGCGCCAGGCCCCCAGCGCACCGGGCACCACGAGAATGCCGTTGATGAGGTCAAAGGCCTTGCGCTCGACGTTTTGCGAGGTGGCGTATTCAAAGGCCTGCAAGCGGGTCAGAAGGTTGACCTTGTTGCCCGCCATGATCTTGCCTGCAACCGCGCCGATCTTGGCGTCGTTGAAGTGCTTGACCAGATGGCGGATTGCACTTTTTTCGATCTGCGTGTCGGCATCGATGCAAACGACGATATCCGAGGACACATTCAGCATGGCGCGGTTCAATGCGCTCCATTTGCCCTGGTTGGGCTGAGAGATCACGCGCACGTCCTGCTTGTGGCTGAAGGAAAACACCTCGTTGAGCGTGTTGTCAGAGGATCCATCATCCACCACGATAATCTCGATGTTCTTGTAGTCACTGGCGCGCACGCTCTCGATGCACTTGCGGATGACTTTTTCCTCATTGTAGGCAGGGATGACCACTGCGACGCTCGGGTCGATCAGCGAAACGGGGCTGCGGCCGCGCCAGTTCAGGATCGACAGCAGCAGGATCGCAAGGGAGCGGATGACGCCGATCCCCAGTGCCACCCAGAACAGGGTGACAATTGCCGACTGCACCCAGACCACCATCGAAAAGGACACCCGGTCGAATGTCTGGTAGCCACCCTCCGCCACGGGCATCAGATCTGCGCGTGTCGCACCTATCAGCTCCGCCAGCGTGGTAAACTCATAGCCTTTTGCGGTCAGCTCGCGGATGATGAGCGCCGTTGCCTCGACCGAGGCGGCGCGATCCAGTCCGCCATCGTGCAAGAGGATCACGTTGCCGGCGTCCTCTTCGACCTGCTTCACGACATAGTCGGCGATTTCACGGCCGCTCCACCCGGACCAGTCGTAGGGGACGATATCCATGCCGACCACCTGCAAGCCGCGCTCCCAAGCGATTTCGAGCGCGGCAACACGGTCGGCACTGATCGGGCCCTTGCTGCGCTGAAACGGTTCGCGATAGAGCATCGGTTTGCGGCCTGCTGCACCGGCGACCACCTTGTCCAGCATCGCATATTCCAGCGTTGCGCGGGTCTGTGACACCTCGTCCATGCGCGGGTGCGAGAAGGTATGCGCACCAATTTCATGGCCCTCGTTGATCATGCGGTTGAGCACGTCAGGCGCGTCCATCACGCTCTTGCCGGTCACGAAAAAGGCCGCGGGCGTATCTGTGTCCTTCAGAATGTCGAGGATCTGTTGGGAAAACACCGGATGAGGTCCGTCATCGAACGTCAGCACCAGCTTGCGCCCCTCGGGTTTGCCGTAGCGCTCCAGCGCGTAGGGGCGGGGCAGGATGTCATACTCCTGCGCGCTCACCCGTCCGGTGACCTCATCCATGCGCACTTGCCGGATGCCGGGCGATTGGCGATGCGTGAGCCGCAGCAGGGCACCTTCGCCCGTGTAGCTCACATGGTTTTCCAGCTTCACCAGAGCCAGCCCCGCACTCAGCGCATCTGGCGTCTTGTCGCGGGACCGCAGAACCGTCCAGACACCGGGATCTTCCATCCCCAGTGACCAGATACCGGTCGCGGAAATGCCCAGATCCGCCAGCGTCTTCAGTTGGTTGTGCAAGGTGGCGGCGTCCTGCATCCAGATTTTATGCGTGCGGCCGATCTCGTCGCGGTAGGAGGCAAAGCTGCCGGAGGTCTTGCTGCTGAAGCGGACGTCCGCGTCGGCCTCTGCAATCTGTTCCATCGCGGCGGCGTAGGAGAGCGTCTTGGGCATCGGGGTTCCCGACACCCATTCGACCGCAAAACTGCCAAGGGCGACCACCAGCTTGTCTTTGCCAAGCGTCTCAAGCGCCAGGCCTGCGGTTTCTGAAAACCAGGGATCTGCCGCAAGCGGCGAGGGGGCGGCCCCGACCCAAGGGTCAAGGAACAGCTTCAGGATTACCTTGTCGAACAGCGCCATGGTCTCCGCGTCCTGCCACACCGCATTGCTGCCGCTCAGTATGATGCAGGAAGCCATGCCGTTGGCCTGAAAGCTGCTGCTCAGGGTTTGCAGGAACGGCTGAAGCGCTGGCAGATCGCTTTGCTGCACATCCTGGAAATCCAGACAGGCGCCATGTGCGTAGATCGGCTTCAACTCGTCCAGAATTTGCCGCGTGGTGCTCTGTGCGACATCCGCTGTGCTGAGGGATGCGTAGAAGGCGGCTTTGTCCTCGCCTGCGTCGATAGAAATGCTCGGCATGAGAACCGGCGTGTGAGCGGCACTGGAGCGATAGTCCTCGACCGGCGCGCGGTTGGATGCGTCCTCCACTGTGAGGGTCGGCGCGTTTCCATCCGCTTCGATCTGCAGCCAATCCGGCACCAGCACGCCGAGCTGGTTGCAGCTGTCGTCAAGCGACAGGTGTGCGCCGTCTATGTCGCTTGGGAGGTGCCCAAACATGACGGGCGATGCCGGATCTGCCATGGCCGCGAAGTAAGGTTGGCTTGGTGCGTCGCAGGCTGTTTCCGGCGGCAGATAGGGCCGGGTTGAGGCAAGACGCAATGCGTCGGGCGTGTCGGTGCGCGGGCTGCTGAGGACTGTTTGCAGCGCCTCGTTTCCACGCCAGTAGCCATTCAGCTCCTGAACCGCAGATTGCCAGGAAAAGGCCCCGTTTAACAGCAGGCACACCCAGCTGACAAAGGAGATCAGACCAAAGGCAAGGACCATTCGGAAGCGGCGAATGCGGATGCGGCGCGGATCGTCAAAGACTTTCCGCCCTTCTTGCTCCACCGCCAGCTTTTCATAATGAAAGGCAAAGCGGCTCAAAGGGAGACCTCCCCGGTGCCGTCAGGCACTATGGTAACGCGCGACAAGCCACGGCTTGCCACAAATGCACTTTGCGCAATGTCTGACACGGTTCCCCACAACCTGAATTAAGCCTCCAGCCACCACTGGTCGCGATGCGACAGGAGTCCCCACCCCCGTTCCGCAGCAGCTGCGAAGCTGTTTGTTTGATGTCAGCAGTGTCCCGCCGACGATCATTAGAGTCAAAATTCTCTTAATCTTAAAGTGAATTTACATCAAATTCTTATGATATGTTGGTGATAATCCTCGATCAGCGATGCGATTGTTCACGATCCTGACGCCAATCTAACCTTTGGGTCGGGGAGAGCTAAGCCAACGAATCGCATTTTGACCACTTGCGCGCCCATTGTCAGCGACACCGGGCTCTGGCACTCTTTGCCGCGCGGCGGCCTGTGCAGGCCTTGGGGGCGAGTGGGGCAGGGCATGCATTACATCAATATTTCCGATCTGGTGGATCGGGACTGGCGGTTTCTGGAACCCGTCTCTACTGCGCCCGAGCTGAGTTGGGATATGCGATATGGGCGGCCGCAAAACCGTCTGGAGCGGCTGATTACCCGTCCCGCAGTGGCGCGCTACCGCGCATGCATGTCTGCGGTGTGGTCCGCACGTCGGCGCTCCGATGCAGTTCTGGTGTCGCATCTGCCGAATGTCACGCTGGCCACCGCCGGTCTGGCCCGGCTGATTGCGCCCGGGCGGCCACATGTCGCTTTTGCCTTTAACTACACGCATTTGCCAGAGGGGCGTCGCCTGGCTCTGTCGCAACGCTACTTTCAGGATGTGGCAGAGTTCGTGGTCTTCTCGCGACATGAGGTTGGACTTTATGCGGATCTCTTCGATCTGCCCCCCTCGCGGTTTACCTTCCTGCCTTGGGCCATGCAGGCCCCCGAGGTTGCGTCCCATCACCCGCCACCCTTTGAGGGCGCATATCTCAGCGCGATCGGTGGGGAGGGGCGTGACTATCACGTCTTGGCAGAGGCGATGCGGGCGGCGCCGGATCTGCAGTTGGCGATCGTGGCCCGTCCGGCCAGCATCGAAGGGATCTGCTTTCCAGAGAATGTGAAGGTCTTCACCAATCTGCCGGGGCCTGTGACCTGGGCGATCGCGCAGAAGTCCTGTGGCATGGCGATCCCATTGCGCACGGATCGCACGCCCAATGGACATGTGACACTGGTTGGGGCGCAGTTGCTGGGGGTGCCACTGGCGGTCACGCGATCAGCGGGGGTGGCGGACTATGTGGACAGCGAAACCGCGTTGCTGGTCTCACCGCAGGATGCAGGCGAAATGGCCCATGCGCTCAGCGCTCTGACCGAGGACGCCGAGGCTGCTCATACCCGCGCTGCCCTCGCGCAGAAACGCGCGGGGCTGCGCAGTGATGTTGCGGTCTGGCTGCGCTACTTTACAGAGCTTGATTTGCGATTGTCCGACGGTCGGCTGTGATGGATTTGGTCCGCATCGTTCAGCTGCGCAACACATATCCCTAACGCCGCCAGTCTCGACTGGATGCACCTGCGACGGGATGCGCGGTGGCGACTGCGATTCCAGTTCAGCGCGTAGCTAGACTGGCAGGCTCTGGCGGGCTCAGGTGAGGCGATCACCAATCTTGAGGTCGCCGGTGGTCAGCACGGGTGCGGCATCCATATCGTCTGCGTTCAGCATTGCGGCAACCCGCTCGAGCGAGGCCAGAAGCTGCGCCTGTTCCCAATCCTTGAGCTGCTCGAAGGCGCGCACATATCTTTGCTGCAGGGCGTCCGGCGCCGCTTTGACCGCCTCGCGTCCAGACGGTTGCAGCACCACATTGGTCTGCCGGCGATCCGCGTCAGACCGCATCCGGGTCGCCATGCCGCGCGAGACGATCTTGTCGACCAGTGTTGTCACAGTGGCCTGCGCGACCCCCATCGTCTGGGCCAGCTCCTTCGGCGTGGCGCTGCCACCGCTGGTCGCCAACAGCTGCAGCACGCGCAACTGAGCCGGCGTCAGGCCGGAGGCCTGCGCCAGATTGCGGGAATACAGCTCGGTCGCGCGCAGAATACGTCTGAGCGCGATCAGGCTTTCATCTGTTCGGTCGCGGGGCCTGTCATTCATAACGCTCTAAAATGTCATGGATGGCGATTTCCTTCAATACGCTAAGTATCGTCGCAACATTTTCTCAGGTTAAAGCAGTATTTTTCGGCCTTCATTTGTCTTGCTAAGGAGTTTTTCCCTGTAAAAACAGTGATAAACACGCCGGGGGAATAAAATTGCTGAGGTTCTTGAAGTTTTTACCGCTTCACTATATTTAGAAAGGCGAACGATAATGGAGATGGTAAGCGATGCCCAAAGACATCCTGCAGACTGAGACCGAAAGCCCCCGAACTTGCCAGCCCCGCCTGCGCAAGCCAAATGCGACGGACGGGGCCGAGATTTGGGAGCTGGTCAAGGCCTGTGAGCCTCTCGACCGCAACTCCATGTATGCCAACCTGATCCAAGCGGATCATTTCCGCGACACCTGCGTGGTGGCGGAGCTGGACGGCGAAATTGTCGGCTGGATTTCCGGCCATTTGATCCCGGGCGATGATGCGTTCTTCGTCTGGCAGGTCGCGGTGGGTGAAGCCGCGCGCGGCATGGGACTGGGTAAGAAGATGCTGAAGGCGCTGATCGCGCGTGACGGCATTTCTGACGCTTCCGTGCTGAAAACAACCATCACCAAGGACAATGCGGCCTCCTGGGGCCTCTTCCGCAGCTTTGCCCGAGACATCGGCGGCGAACTGACAGACGAGCCGCATTTTGAGAAAGAGGCCCATTTCGATGGCGCGCATGACACCGAACACATGGTGTCCATCACGCTTGAAAGTGATGCCAAGGTCCTGAAGCGCGCGGCCTAACTCCTCTCTCCTCATCCAGAATTTATCTTATCCGAAAAGGATTCCCCCATGCCCAAAGACATGGCAACCAATTCGTCTATCTATGTGAGCCGCGAAAGCAATGCGCGCTCCTACTGCCGTTCCTTCACCGCGTCTTTCGACACTGCACGCGGATCCGAGCTGTTCACCGAGGATGGCACCCGCTACATCGACTTCCTCGCGGGCTGTTCTTCGCTGAACTACGGCCACAATGACCCGGACATGAAGGACGCTCTGGTCGAGCACATCCTCAAGGACGGCATTACCCATGGTCTCGACTTCCACACCGAAGCCAAGGAAGCCTTCCTGCACAGCTTCAGCGATCTGATCCTGAAGCCGCGTGGCATGGATCACAAGCTGATGTTCACCGGTCCGACCGGCGCAAACGCCGTTGAGGCGGCGATGAAGATCGCCCGCAAGGTTACTGGCCGCACCAATGTGATTTCCTTCACCAACGGCTTTCATGGTGTGACCATGGGTGCGCTGGCGGCGACAGGCAATGGCTACCACCGTGGTGGTGCCGGCATGGACAAATCCGGCGTGACCCGCGTGCCCTTCGACGCCTATGTTGATGGCCTCGACAGTGCCGCGCTGCTGGACAAAATGCTCTCCGATCCGTCCGGTGGTATCGACGCCCCGGCGGCGATCATGCTGGAAGTCGTGCAGGGCGAGGGTGGCCTCAACGCCGCCTCCGCTGAGTTCGTCAAAAAGCTTGAAACCATCGCCCATGCCCATGGCGCGCTGCTGATCATTGACGACATTCAGGCTGGCTGTGGCCGTACCGGCACCTTCTTCTCCTTCGAGGAGATGGGCGTGAAGCCCGACATCATCACCATGGCAAAGTCGATTTCCGGCTTTGGTCTGCCGATGGCGCTGGTTCTGGTGCGCCCGGAGCATGACGTGTTTGGCCCCGCCGAACACAACGGCACCTTCCGCGGCAACACCCATGCTTTCGTGACCGCCCGCGTGGCGATCGAGAAGTTCTGGGCCGATGATGCCTTCACCACCGAACTGGCCCGCAAGACTGAACTGGTCACCAGCGCGCTGCAGGAAGTGGCCAGCCACATCCCCGGCGCCTACCTCAAGGGTCGTGGCCTGATGCAGGGTGTCGATGTGGGCTCTGGCGAGCTGGCCGGTGACATCTGTGCCCGCGCCTACGAGCTGGGCCTGGTGGTGGAAACCTCCGGTCCCAACGACGAGGTCGTGAAGATCCTCGCGCCGCTCACCACCTCCGAGCAGCTGTTCTGTGAAGGCTTCGCCATTCTCAGCACCGCCGCCCGCGAAGTGTTCGCAAAATCCAAAATTGCCGCGCAATAACTCGAAGACCGGAGATTAAGACCCATGATCGTACGCGATTTCAACGAACTGAAGACCTCCGACCGTACTGTTGCGGATGCGCGCTGGACCTCCACCCGCATGTTGCTGGCCGATGACGGGATGGGGTTCTCCTTTCACATCACCGTGCTGGAAGCGGGATCGGAGCATCAGTTCCACTACAAGCACCACTTCGAGAGTGTCTACTGCATGAAGGGCAAAGGCTCGATCACGGATATCGCCACCGGCGAGACCCATGAGATCAAGCCCGGCGTCATGTATGCGCTGAACCTGCATGACAAACACATCCTGCGGGCCGAAGAAGAACTGCACATGGCGTGCTGCTTCAACCCGCCGGTGACCGGCACTGAAGTCCATCGCGAAGACGGCTCCTATGCTCCTGCGGAGGAGCTGGCCTGAGACACAGGTGACGCATGACACATACCGTTGAAAAAATCGGCGGGACTTCGATGTCCCGAGTGAACGAGCTGGTGGATACGCTGTTTACCGGTGGCCGCGGCGCGGCTGGCCTTTATGGCCGCGTCTTTGTGGTCTCCGCGTTCGGGGGCATTACCAACCTCCTGCTCGAACACAAGAAGACTGGTGAGCCGGGCGTCTATGCCCGGTTTGCCGACGCAGAGTCCGACCATGGCTGGCATGAAGCGCTCAGCCGTGTGGGTGACGAGATGCGCAAGGCGCATGAGGCGGTGCTCGAAAATGCCGGTGACGTGACGCAGGCAGATGCCTTTGTCGCCGAACGCATCGAGGGCGCGCGCAACTGCCTGATCGACCTGCAGCGCCTGTGCAGCTATGGCCACTTCCGCCTGGCTGAACACATGCTGCAGATCCGCGAGCTGCTGTCGGGGCTGGGCGAGGCGCATTCCGCATTCGTTACCGCGCTCCTGCTGCAGCGTGGCGGCGTCAATGCGCGCTTCGTGGATCTGTCCGGCTGGCGTGACGAGGGCGATGTGACGCTGGAGGAACGTATTTCCAAGGCGCTCGAAGATGTCGACCCCGCCACCGAAATGCCCATCGTCACCGGCTACGCGCAATGCGTTGAAGGGCTGATGCGGGAGTTTGACCGCGGCTATTCCGAGGTGACCTTCTCCTGTCTGGCAGCCCTCACCGGCGCCAGTGAGGCGATCATCCACAAGGAATTCCACCTGTCCTCCGCCGACCCGAAACTGGTGGGCGCAGGCGTGGCAAAAAAGCTGGGTCACACCAACTATGACGTGGCGGATCAGATGTCGAACATGGGGATGGAGGCGATCCACCCCAAGGCGGCCAAGACCCTGCGTCAGGCCGATGTGCCGCTGCGCGTCACCAATGCGTTCGAGCCGGAAGATCCCGGCACGCTGATCGACGACAAGCCGGCAGAAAGCCCGGCGGTGGAGATGATCACCGGCCTTGATATCATCGCGCTGGAAGTGTTCGAACAGGACATGGTCGGGGTGAAGGGATATGATGCCTCGATCCTTGAGGTTCTGACGCGTCACGATGTGCGCATCGTCTCCAAGACCTCGAACGCCAATACGATCACCCACTACCTCGACACCTCGCTGACCGTACTGAAGCGGGTCGAAAAGGATCTGGCACGGATCTACCCCAACGCCGAGATTTCGGCGCGGCTGCTGTCCATGGCCTCGGCCATTGGTCGCGACCTCAAGGGGCTGTCTGTGCTGACACGTGGTCTGCAGGCGATTGCCGATGTGGGGCTGGCCAGCCTTGGGGCCTCGCAGGGGCCGCGCAACGTGGACGTACAGTTCATCGTTGAGCGTGAGGATCTGAAGCCGGTGATCAGTGCCCTGCACAAGGTGCTGATCGAGGATAAATCTGCCAAGCAGGCCAAAACGTCCAAGGCTGACAAGCCGATCAAAGCGGCAGCCTGAGGCAACGTATAGCATTCGCTTCTGACAGGGGGGGATGCAGTAGATGCATGAAAAGGGGCGCCATATACGGCGCCCCTTTTCATGTTGAATATGTGGTTTGACTGTCAGAGCGGCTCTTTCGCAAACCCCTTGCCGTGGATTGGCCCGGTGGGCAATCCGGTAGGAGAGCCCCCCGATTGTTCAAACGTGATCTCATAGAGCTGCTCCGGTCCCGGCGGTGGCAGCCCGTCAGCCGCAAGCGCGGTGCCGCGATTTTCGGCAAGCAGGCCAAGCGAGACAGGCGGGCCGTCGTCTTCCGGTTTGGTCCAGACCTGCATCACCTGTCCCTCCGGTACGGCGGTCTGCCCCAGCAGGGTAACGCGAGTCAGGTTTGCCTCCGTGCCTTCAACCAACGCCACGGCCTCGCCAGTGGTGTCATTGATCAGCACCGCAATCACGGTCGGATCGGGACGCGTCATCACGACCCAGCCAAGTGCCAGCGCCAACATGACCGAGGCCGCCAGTCCGGTGCAGGCCGCCATGAACCATGACCGCGGCGCATGGGGCTCATTTGCGGGCAGGATGGTATCTGTTTCGGCGTCGAATTCCGGCACTGTTCCGGGGGGCACACCAACCGCAGAACCTCGCTCGTCCAGGCGCAGGGTCACCCGGTCCCACATATCTGCGGGCAGCGTTTCCGGCGTTGCGGTGTCGTCCAGTTCGGCAAGCCGCATACGCGCATGGCTCAGGGCGGCGGCGGCCTCCGGATCCTGCAGGGCGCGGGCTTCCAGCTCTGCGGCTTCAGCCTCATCTGCAAGGCCAAGGGCAACCTCCATCGCCAAATCCATCAGGGATTGATGATCGCTCATGCCAAACACTCCCGTAGCGCGATCAGTCCACGCCGTACCCAGGCCTTGACCGATCCGAGCGGTGCCTGAAGGCGGCCCGAAATCTCGCCATGGGTGTAGCCCAGCACATAGGCCTGCAGGATGGCGACCCGTTTGGGCGGCTCCAGCCGGTCGAGGCAGCGGCGCAGGTCGCTGTTCATGTCCAGCCTGCCATAGGCGTCCATCACGACCTCCTCATCCTGCCGTCGCTCCAGTATGTCGGCACTTTCAGCGATTTCCCAGCTCTCCTTGCGCAGCATCGTCAGGCATTGGTTGCGCAGAATGGTGGTGATCCAGCCGCGCGCGCCGCCCCGGCTGGCATCGAATTGATGGGCTTTGCGCCAGACGGAGACAAAACACTCCTGCAGGGCGTCTTCCGCCAGATCCCGGCGCCGTAGCATGCGCAGGGCAATACCCAGCAGGCGCGATCCTTCCTGATCCATGATTGCGCGTAGCGCGGTCCTGTCGCCCAATGCGCAGGCCTCTATCCGGTCTGCCAAGTCGCTCAATCGCCTGTCCTCGTCCATCTGCGCATTCAATGCGTCCATTGCCTCATGCGTTGGCCCCGCAGAGGGGGAGAACGGCATGCTTTGGTGAACCGTATGAGGGCAGGGGGATGCGGTCAACGTCATGATGTCTTGAGAAATCAGTGAGCCGGGGGGCATCAGGTATCAACCCGACGACCCCCGGGGAAACGGTTCCCCGTGATGAACTGCATCACGGGGAGATACTCGTACTAACACAACCTTAGCACGAATTACGTTCCGGGGTGCAACCCGAAAATCACATGGCGGTCATGAAGGTGATGTCGCGCAATGGCGCGTCGGCCTCCTTGATCTCCCAGCTTTCAAGGATTTCGCCAGTTTCCAGCGACACTGTGTTCAGCATGCCGTCGGTCGCCAGCCACGCCGTGTTCTTGCCCTCTGCGTCGGTCGCGATATCAAAGGCATAGCTGTCGCTGCCGTCGATCCCGAGTTTGCCGATTGCCGCCAATGTGCCGTCGTTGGGCGAGGTCTGCTGAATCAGCGCCACGATGGTTGCGTCGATGTCGTACATCGCAGTGGTGTCCGGCTGACCGTAGGAGTTGATATAGGCCGCCGCGACGATGGCCGGGGCCTCGCCCGCGTGCATGTCGGCGTCCTCAAACGCCAGCGAGCCGTCCACGGTCACAGCACCGCTTTCGATGTCCACGCGGTGGTTGGTGGTGCCGCTCATGAAGCGCAGCTTGTTGGCCTTGGGGTTGAAATCCACGATCACGGGCGCGCCCTCAGCGATCGGCAGTTCCTTGTCCATGGTGGAAATCACCGTGGCTTCGCCGGTCATTGGGTCAATCTCGACAATGTCAAAGGTGGAGGTGACGCCGATCAGCTGGCCGGTGGCCGGACGCAGATCGATGCCAAGCAGCTTGTCGACGCCCTTGACCGGCATGGAGCCGGTGACACCTGCGGTCTCGGCGTTGATCATATGCAGCATGTTGTCGCCGCTCAGCCCGATCGCCATCGGTGCGGCGTGGTCGTCAGCCTGCGCCAGCTGCGCGGTTGCGAAAATGGATGCGGTCACAAAAGCGGTCTTAAGGGAATGCATAAAAAGCTCCTCTCTGTTTGACGAAAACGCGGACCATCCGCGTGCTGTCAGGGAGGAGACTCCGCCAGGGCCGCATTTGGATGCAGCGGAGGGCGAATTTTTTCGAAAAAAATTTCGAACGTGCGCTCAGGCGGGCGACGGGGCCGCGCCGATGCGGGTGATCGCGTGGACCTGTTCGGTGGCCAGACGCAGGGCTGCGCCGGTGCAGGTCATCATGGCGGGCAGCACCATCCATTCCAGCGTCCACATGGCGCCGGAGCGTTCCTGCTCATGCACCATCGCCTGATGCATCAACGGCAGTTGGCCTGCGGTGTAGCGCGCCAGCGTCACCAACAGCTCTGCCGTCACCGGGTTCTGCTTATGCGCCATAGCAGAGCTGCTGCCACCGCCCTGCTGCGCCAGCGCATCGACGCCCTGCTGCGCCATCAGGCAGATATCCTGCCCGATCTTGCCGAGGCTGCCGGTCAGGGCCGAAAGCCAGCTGGCGTATGTCGCCAGCCCGTCGCGCTCCGTGTGCCAGGCGCGCTCAGGGGCGCTCAGCCCCAGTTCGGTCGCCATGAGACGGGTGATGGCGTCGCCATGGGGATGGCTGCGCTGGCGATCCCCCACCGGGCCGCCGAACTGCAACAGCTCCACCTCGGGGCGCAGCGCCTCCAGCCGTGCTCGGTGGCGCTGCAGAGGCGCGGCCCATGTGGTGACCCGGTGCCCGGCAGTGATCGGCAATGCTGCCTGCATCCGGGTGCGCGCCATCAGGACGTTCTCACCTTGTGTTCGCCCCAGCTCCTCCAGTGCGGCGCTCAACGCGTCCAGCCGGGACAGGTAGATTGCGTTTGCCGCACGGATCGCCAGCACCAGCGCGGTGTCGATCAAGTCCTGACTGGTGGCACCGGGATGGATCGCAGCGGCAAGCTCGGCTCCCGCATGGGCCTTCAGCTGCCGCACATAGCCCGGCACAGCCATGCCATCGACCATCAGATCCGCCTGCAATGCTGCCGTATCGGGGGTGAAATCCGTCATCGCCGCCAGCGCCCGCCGTGCGAGGTCATCCTCAATCTGACCCACTGCGGCGGCGGCGCGGGTCAGCGCCATCTCGAAGCCCAGAAAGGCCTCCGCCGTGGCGGCACCGGAAAACAGCCCGGTGATCGCCTCATCAGCAAAGAGGCCGGCAAAATAGGGGTTTGTCGAGGTCAGCGGGTTCACGGGGCAAACAGTCCTTGAATGCGGCGATGAGGTAAGGAGATCAGCCGCGCAGCGGCACGTCAAGGATCTCGCGCGCCTGTTGCCACGTGGCGACGGGGCGTTCATATTTGTCGCACAGCTCCGCCGCGCGCCGGATCAGCGCCGCATTGGAGGGCGCAAGCGTCTGGCGATCCAGCCGGACGTTGTCCTCCAGCCCTGTGCGCGTGTGACCCCCGGCGGCAATGGCCCATTCGTTGACCACCAGCTGATTGGCCCCGATGCCTGCCGCGCACCAATTGGCCTCCGGGGCGCGGCGTTTGACCAGATCGACATAGAGGTCAAAGACCTCCTTGTCGGCGGGCATGGCGTTCTGAACCCCCATCACGAATTGCACATAGAGCTTGCCATAAAGCGCACCCTCCCGGTGCAGCCGGATCGCCTGCAGGATATGGCTGAGGTCAAAGGCCTCCACTTCCGGCGTGATGTGATGCGTTCGCATTTCAGAGGCGAGCCAGTCGACCAGATCCGGCGGGTTTTCGTAGACGCGGGTGGGAAAGTTGTTCGACCCCACCGACAGGGAGGCCATGTCGGGCTGCAACGGCAGCATGCCGCCGCGCGTCTTGCCCGCGCCAGAACGTCCCCCGGTGGAGAACTGCAGGATCATGCCGGGGCAGTGTTTCTCCAGCCCTTCTTTCAGCGCCGCGAATTTCTCCGGATCGGAGGAGGGGGTCTGGTCGTCATTGCGCACATGGGCGTGACAGATGCTGGCCCCGGCCTCGAACGCCTCATGAGTGCTCTCGATCTGTTCGGACACCGTGATCGGCACCGCCGGATTGTTGGCCTTGGTGGGTAGCGAGCCGGTGATCGCCACGCAGAGGATACAAGGATTGCTCATGATCTGGCCTCAGATGTCGAAAAACACGGTTTCATTATGCCCCTGCAGACGGATTTCGAAATGGATGTGCCCGTCGCCCTTATCCTCGCCAATCAGGGTTTCGACGCGGGTCTGATGTTCGATGCGGCTCAGGATCGGGTCGGCGGCATTTGCGGCCTCTTCGTCCGGGAAATACATCCGCGTGTGCAGGCCGAGGTTGATCCCCCGTGCCACGATCCAGAGCGTCACATGCGGGGCCTGCATGCGGCCATCGACAAAGGGCACCGCGCCGGGCTTGACCGTGTCAAAGGCAAATTCACCCGTGGTCATATCGGAGGCACAGCGCCCCCAGCCGGTGAAGTTCGGATCTGCCGTGCCGCGCGTCTCGGCGGGGGAGTTGAACAGCCCGGCCGCATCCGGCTGCCAGATCTCGATCATCGCATCGCGCAGTGGCGTGCCGGTGCCGTCGATGACGCGGCCGGTGATGCGGATACGCTGACCCTGCACGTCGCCGGTGATCATCTCATGGCCGAGGTCTTGCGGATAAACACCTTCGATCTCGGCGAAATTCGGCGTGCAGCCTATGTGCACGTAAGGTCCGGCGGTCTGCGATGGGGATTCCTTCAGCCGCTCCAACGGTTGCACCATGGTCAAAGCCCCTCCATGCGGTTTTCAAACAATGTCTGGCGTCGCCCGCGCAGGGTGATGTCGAACTTGTAGGCCCGCGCATCCATCGGCACCGTGCGCGCCATATCCAATGCCGCCACCAGGCTCTCGATCCCCTCGCGGGTCGGGATGGTGTCGACGATGGGACAGTACCAGATCAGCGGGTCGCCCTCGAAATACATCTGGGTGATCAGGCGCTGGGCAAATCCCGCACCAAAGATGGAAAAATGGATATGCGCCGGGCGCCAGTCGTTCATCGTGTTGGGCCAGGGGTAGGGGCCGGGCAGGATGGTGCGGAATTCGTAAAACCCCTGTGCGTCGCTGATGCAGCGCCCGCAGCCGCCGAAATTCGGGTCCAGCGGTGCCAGATAGCTTTCCTTCTTGTGGCGATAGCGCCCGCCCGCATTGGCCTGCCAGACCTCGATCAACGCGCCCGGAACACCGCGGCCAAACTCGTCGCGCACCTGCCCATGCACGATGATGCGCGGGCCGATCGCCATGCCACCGTCCTTGGCAAAGTTCAGGATCAGGTCGTTGTCCCGCTCGCCCAACATATCGTGGCCGAACACCGGCCCGGTTTCCTCGACCAATGTGGTGGGAAAGGACAGCGGCGCGTGACGTGGGCCGCGCGCCACCGATGTCTTGTAGTCGGGCGTGAGGCTGGGCGGATGCCAGCGCCGGTCGCGGTTTACATAGCCGTTGGTCATTCTTCGCCCGCCTCCTGTTCCATTTCAGCGTAAGTCTCCTTGGCCAGTTTCAGCGCGTGATTGGCGCGCGGCACCCCTGCGTAGATCGCCACATGTTGGAATACCTCCAGCACGTCGCTCTTGCTGGCGCCGGTGCGGGCGGTGGCGCGGATATGCATCGGGATCTCGTCGAAATTCCCCAGCGCTGCCAGCAGTGCCAGCGTCAGCATCGACCGCTCCCGGTCGCTGATCGCCTCGCTGGCCCAAACATTGCCCCACGCGGTCTCGGTGATCAACGTCTGGAACGGCGCATCAAATGCGGTCTTGGCGGCCTCGGCCCCGTCCACATGGGCGTCACCCAGAACCTTGCGGCGGATCTGCATGCCGCTGATGTAGCGGTCGTTGGGGGGCTGTTTAGACATGGCCCAGCTCCTTCAGGAAATCGGTCAGCGCGCCAGCATAGGCGTCGGGGGCTTCGACACAGGGCAGGTGGCCCGTGTCCTCGATCAGGGTGAAGCGGGCGTCGGCGATCAACTCCAGCGTTGCCTCTACCAGCGCCGGCGGGCTGGCGCCGTCCTCACTGCCGGCAATTCCTAGCACCGGCTGGGTCAGCGATTGGCTGGTCGCACTCAGATCAGCGCCCGCGATGGCCTGGCAGCAGGCGACGTACCCTGCCTGCGGCGTGCGCTCCAGCATATGCCGCCAAGGAAGATGCGCCTCCGTCTGCAGGAAGCCGGGCGCGAACCAGCGCTCTAGGATCATATCCGTCAGGGCCGCAATCCCGTCCGCCTCGATGGCGGCAATCCGGTCCTGCCACATCTGCGGCTCGCCCATTTTGGCGGCGGTGTTCGACAGCACCAGCGCCGAGATGCGTTCCGGCGCGCGCACGGCCAGCGCCTGGCCGATCATGCCGCCGATGGAGAGGCCGACAAAGACGCAAGTCTCGACGCCTGCGTGATCCAAAAGCTCCAGCGCATCGCCCGCAAGGGTGTCGATGGAATAGGGGCCGGGCGGGCAGCTCGACAGCCCATGGCCGCGCCTGTCGTAGCGGATCAGCCGCAGGTGTCGCGGCAAACGCTCCACCACCGCGTCCCAAAGCCTCAGATCGGTGCCAAGGGAATTGGCAAAGACCACCGCAGGCCCCTCCGGGGGGCCATCCTCGCGCCAGTGCAGCGCCGCATCTGTCAGCTGCGCCATCCGCATCAGTAGGGCAGCCCGACGTAATTGGTGGCCAGCACCCGCTGCGCGTCCTCATTGTCACGCAGGAAGGCCAGTTCCGCCGCCTGCATCTTTACATCAAACGGGCTTTGGTCCGGAAACCGATGCAGTAGCGAGGTCATCCACCAGCTGAACCGCTCCGCCTTCCAGACCCGAGCGAGGGCTTTTTCGGAATAGCGATCAAGGCCTTCGCTGTCCTGGTCGTGGTAGAATTGCAGCAATCCGGTATAGAGATAATGCACGTCCGAGGCGGCGGTGTTCAGCCCCTTCGCCCCGGTGGGGGGCACGATATGGGCGGCATCGCCACAGAGGAACAGCCGCCCCCAGCGCATCGGCTCGCTGACGAAGGAGCGCAGCGGCGCGATGGATTTCTCGATCGACGGGCCGGTCACCAGCGCCTCGCCCACCTCGGCAGGCAGGCGGCGGCGCAACGTGTCCCAGAACCGCGTGTCAGTCCAATCGCCCACGTCATCGCCCAGCGAACACTGCACGTAATAGCGGCTGAGGTGGGCATTGCGCATCGAACACAGCGCAAATCCGTCCTCGGAATTGGCGTAGATCAGCTCGTCGTTGACCGGCGGGGTTTCCGACAGGATGCCGAGCCAGCCGAAGGGGTAGACCTTTTCATACTCGGTGCGCACGGAGGCCGGAATGGTGCGGCGGCTGACGCCATGGAATCCGTCACACCCGGCGATGAAATCGCAATCAATACGCTGTTCCCGCCCGTCCTTGTGAAAGCTCACATAGGGCGCATCGGTGTCCGCGTCGTGAATGGCCGCGTCCGACACATCAAAAATCGTCTGCGCGCCAACCTTTTCGCGTGCCTCATAGAGATCGCGCGTGACTTCGGTCTGACCATAGAGCACCACCGATTTGCCGATCAGCGCCTGAAAATTGATCCCGAACAGGTCTTGGTTGTGCGAAATCAGTGTGCCCTCATGGCGAAAGCTCTCCCGCTCCAGCCGCGCACCGACACCGGCTTTGTGCATCAGCTCCACCAGCCCCTGTTCCAGGATCCCCGCGCGGATGCGGCTGAGGACATGCGTCTTGCTGCGCCGTTCCAGCACCACAGTGTCTATACCCGCAAGATGCAGCAGCTGTCCCAGCAACATGCCCGACGGTCCGCCGCCGACGATCACCACCTGAGTCCGCATTGATGCCCTCCCTGTTTCCAGATGAGCGTATCATGCCGTTTCGGTATTCAAAAATGAGTTATCCGCGAATATACATATCGATATGGTAAACTATCAACGTTCTCGGCAGGTGAAGGTCCGGCATATGCAATGCCTGTCGGAGGTGGTGGCGCGTGGCAGTCTCAAGGGCGCGGCGGAGCATCTGGGCCTGACCCAGCCAGCGATGTCGCGCACCCTGAAGGAACTGGAGGAGATCCTCGGCACCACGCTGCTGCTGCGCAGTCGCGCCGGGGTGGAGCTGACCGAGGCGGGCGAGGTCTTTGCGCATTTTGCGGCGATGAGCCTGGCGGCGCTGGATCACGGGCTGGAAAGTGTCGACCGCACCCGTGGCGGCGTGC
This sequence comes from Tritonibacter scottomollicae, assembly GCF_032924845.1. Classification (NCBI taxonomy): domain Bacteria; kingdom Pseudomonadati; phylum Pseudomonadota; class Alphaproteobacteria; order Rhodobacterales; family Paracoccaceae; genus Tritonibacter; species Tritonibacter scottomollicae. The sequence continues at coordinate 1,887,719 of NZ_CP136704.1, read as the reverse complement.
TGCGGCAGGAGGTCACCGTGGGGGCCTTGCCGAGTGTGGCCGCGGGGCTGCTGCCGAAGGTCGCCGAGGGGTTTCGGCGGCTGGCACCGGAAGCGGTGCTGCGGCTCTCGGACGGGCCGCATGGCATGTTGGTGGACCTGTTGCGCAGCGGCGCGGTCAGCATGGTGATCGGGCGGCTTGGCGATCCCGCGTCGATGCAGGGGGTGTCCTTCACCCAGCTTTATACCGAGGAGGTGGTCTGCGTGGTGCGCCCGGGTCATCCCTGTCTGGCGGCGCCCGACCTGAGCGACCTGGCCCGCTGGCCGGTGATCTTTCCGCCCACCACCGCCGCCATCCGCCCGCAGGTGGAACGCTGGTTGATCAGTCACGGGCTGTCCGAACCGCCGCAGCGGATCGAGACGGTTTCCGGCGCTTTTGCCCGGGTGCATGCGCGTGACACGGATGCGATCTGGATGATCTCGCATGGGGTGGTCCGCAATGAGCTGGCGGACGGGCGGCTGATCCGGCTGCCGTTTGACACCTCGCTCACCAAGGGGCCGGTTGGGCTGATGCAGCGACAGGAGGCGGAGCCGACACCGCTGGAGCGGCTGTTCGTGAAGGCGCTGCAGGAGGCGATCGGCGCGCTGGGCTATGATGTGAGCTGAGCTATTGTGTGCCGACCGGGGAGAGCTCCCGCGCCCGCAGGTGCCCGGCCCGCGGCAGGATCCGTTGGCGACCTTGGGCCCAGCGCCCGGACAGGGTCCGGGCGCAAGGGGGCGCTGCCCCCTCGGGCCTTGCGGCCCTCACCCCCGAGATATTTGGAAAAAGATGAAGGTGGGGCGGTGGCACGCCGCGCGCCAGCGCGGCGCCGGGCCCAACCGGGCAAGGGGATCTGTGATCCCTGCGGCCTGGGCGGGAGCCCTCCCCGCGTGGCGGTTGGGATTGGCGAATTGTGCCCTGCGTTTGGTCAGATGGGAGGTTTGCCGCGATACTTCTGGGTTAAGTCAGCTGGCACGTCATCCGCCTCATAGACTCCCAGCAGGATGCCCTTGCCGCGCGAGGCCCCGCGCCCGGAGATGATCTGCGCGTCGGAACGGGTGAGGCGCTGCGACATGCGCCGTCCCCATTGGCCCAGACGGGCATACATCAGATCGATCACCGCGCCATGATCGGCGCTCCGGCCAAGGTCGTGAAGCTCTTGCGGGTCGTTTCTCAGATCAAACAGCATTGGCGGCAGGCCACCTTCGGCGTGCATGAACTTCCAGCGTCCGTCGGTGATCATGAACAGTCGCGCATCGCGAGGGGCAATCCCCAGCTTCACGCTCATCGGCGTGCCGGAATAATCGTATTCGCTGACCGCATACTCCCGCCATTTTTCGGGTGCTCGGCCATGCAGCCAGGGCGTCAGCGCCCGGCCTTCGAGGATGTGATCGGCCACCTCGCCGCCTGCGGCCTCCACGAAGGTGGGCAGCAGGTCGATGTTTTCCACCAGCGCGTCGCAGGTGGTGCCACGGGTGGCATCGGCCGCGCGCCGGGGGTCATAGACGATCATCGGCACTTTCACGGAGGGGTCGTGAAAGAGATCCTTCTCACCCAGCCAGTGATCGCCCAGATAGTCTCCGTGGTCAGACGTGATCACGATCATCGTGTCCTGCATCCGGCCGGTGTCCTCAAGGTATTGAAACAGTCGCCCCATCTGGTCGTCGCATTGCTTGATGAGGCCCATATAGGCCGGGATCGCCGCCTGCCGCACCTCTTCGCGCGAGAAGGCCTGACCGATGGCATTGCCCATGAAGGCGCCGTAGACCGGGTGCGGATCGTCGCGCTCAGCGGGGTCTTTGACGGCGGGCAGCACATGGTCCGGCCCGTACATGTCGTGATAGAGCGCGGGCACGATATAGGGCCAATGCGGCTTGATGTAGCTCACATGCGCGCACCATGGCCCTTGGGCCTGTTCAATGAACTCAATAGTCTTGGTGGTGAGCCACGGGGTCTCGCTGTCTTCCTCATTGATGTTCGCGGCCTTGCGCGCATTGGCCATGAACCAACCGGAGGCCATCTCCTCGCCCTCAAGCCCCGCATTGGCGAAGTCGTGCCAGGGATTATGGCCCGCGTAGCCCTTTGATTTCAGGTACTCATTATAGGGGCTGCGCTTTTGGTCATAGAACCCGTCCGGCCCTTCGGCCCAGAGACCATCGTCCCGGATCCAGACGTCAAAGCCACATTCGGCTTGTCGTGCGCCAATCACGCTGTCGGGGCTGAGGCCAAGGCGGGCCATGCCTTCGCTGTCGGCACTCATATGCGTTTTACCAATGAGCCAGCAGCCCATGCCCGCCTTGCGCAGATGATCGCCCATGGTCCACTCCCCCACCCGCAAGGGCGAATTGTTCCACTGCGCCCCGTGGCTGGACACATAGCGCCCGGTGTAGCAGCTCATCCGGGCCGCGCCGCAGATGGGCGACTGCACATAGGCATTGGTAAACCGCACGCCGCGCTGTGCCAGCCGGTCGATATGCGGCGTCTCCAGATGCGGATGCCCGGCGCAGCTCAGATAGTCGAACCGCAGCTGGTCGAACATGATGAAGAGGATATTCATGGCGCGCGCTGCTCCCGTGGTGTCGGCACCAAGCCTAGAAGAGGGCAGGGGGCGCAGAAAACCTTTGTCAAATCGTGCCGCAGGGTGGCATGAGGGGCCATGCTGAAGGAAAACCGCTCACTTGATCGCGGGATCGAGATCTTGGAAACGCTCGCGCGCGAGGGCGCCATGTCGCTGGCGGATCTGCACCGCGCCACCGGATTGCCCAAGAGCACCATCCGGCGGTTGCTGCAGACGCTGATCCAGCGCAAGATCGTGCGCCGCTCGCTGGCGGATCAGCTCTATCGCACGCTGCTGGTGTTTCCCGATATATCCGGCGAGGTGATGCCGAAGGGTATGTTGCAGATGGCCGATGCGGCGATCCCGCGGGCGCTGGCGCTGACGCAGCAGATCGGCTGGCCGTCGGACATCCATATCCGCGAGGCGCGCAGCATGCGCATCATCGACAGCACCCGGCAGGCCAGCAATTTCCACGTCGAACAGGGTCAGATCAACCGGCAGGTCAGCCACTTCGGGTCAGCCACAGGGCTGGCCTGTCTGGCGGCAATGGGCGACGGCGAGATTGCCGCCATCTATGAGGCGCTGAAAGCCGACCGGCACTGGGGGCCGGTGCGCTTTGGCCTGGACCTTGCCACGCTGATGCAGCGGATCGCGCAGATTCGCGCCCAGGGCTATGCCGAGCGGCTGCCTGCGCATCTGAGCGACCGGGAATGGGACACTGACCTGCGCGCCATCGCGGTGCCGATCAAGGCGCGCGGGCAGGTGCTCGGCGGGATCTCGGTGCTGTGGCTCAGGACCTACAAGCCGGTGAAAGGTTTTGCGGCGCTGCATCTGGAGGCGCTGCAGCAGGCCGCCCGCGACATCAACGCGGCCCTGGATCTGGTCTGGGACGACGCCCCCGGCTGATCGAGCTGACCCGGGCTGATCCAGGGCCGCCGGATCAGAGCAGGCTTTCGGCGGTCTGTTTGGCAAGGAAGGCCGTGCGATAGAGCGGTGCCTTCAGCGCGCGGCCCCGGTCCGGCACCAGATCGGTGATCGGCAGCGGCAGGCTCTCTTCCGGTGCGCCGGAGAACAGCTCCGCCAGCGCCCGGCCAAACAGCGTGCCAGTGGTGATGCCGCGGCCATTGTAGCCCACCGGAGTGTAAAGCCCGTCATCCAGCCGGTGAATGCGGAACAGATGGTCGGGGGTAAAGGCGATCTGCCCGTGCCAGGCGTCCTCGAAACTCAGCGGCCCGAGGGCCGGGTACAGACGGCGCAGCTTGCGCTCCGCCCAGCGGCGCGACAGACCCGTGGTGCCGCCCACCACTGACCCCATTGAGCCGATGATCAACCGTCCGGCCTGATCACGGCGCAGCGAGAACATGATCTTGCCGGTGTCCCACAGGCCTTGCCCCTCGGGCAGGATCGCCTGCGCCTCCTCGCCGAGAGGAGCGGTGGCCAGCTGGAAGAACTGGATCGGGGTGAAGCTTTGTTCCAGTCCCGGCCACAGGCCGGTGCTATAGGCATTGGTGGCCAGCACCACCTGGCCTGCGGTAATGACGCCGCGCTCCGTCTCGACCTTCCAGATGTCGCCGTCCTTGGCCAGCGACAGCACCTTGGTGCCGGTTGAGATCTCCGCCCCTGCCGCCCTTGCCGCGCGGGCCAGTCCGCGTGCGTATCCCATCGGGTTGATGGTGCCGGCGCGGGCATCCAGCAGGCCGCCGTGGAATTTGCCTGTGCCGGTCTTTTCCGCCGTCTCTGCAGCGCTCAGCAGGCGCACCGGCGCACCGCGTGCCTGCCAGGCGGCGGCGCGGGCCTCCAGGTCGCGCAGGCCCGAGGGCGCATGGGCGGCGTGGATGGTGCCCGCACGGGTGGCCTCGCAGCGGATCTGATATTGCTCGATCAGCGAGAACACGTAGTCGGGCATATCCCCCAACTCCCGCACCAATGCGGCGCCATGGCGCTGGCCCAGCAGATGCTCCACCTCCTGCGGCGGCAGCCACAGCCCGGCGTTCACCAGACCGACATTGCGCCCGGAGCCGCCATGGCCGATCTCCTCGGCCTCCAGCACATGGCACGACAGCCCCTTGAGCGCCCCATGCAGCGCGGTTGACAGGCCGGTGTAGCCGCCACCGACGATGGCCACGTCGACTCGCGCATCCTGTTGCAGCGGCTCGGAATGGGTGGGTTCTGCGGACGAGCGGTCCCACAGGGAAATGGACGTGTCTGCGCTCACGTTGGACGCCTCACATGCTAGGGGTGCGCCCGGAGCGGGGATGCCCGCCGGGCCTGCAGGGAACACTGGGGCAGCGCAGAACGCCTGTCAATCGGCGGCGTGACACGGGCTGGCGCAGGGCTCCGACTGGGCCTAGAGTGCTGGAAACGCAGCAGGGCTCGACCCACAGCAGGAGGCGACATGATGGCCAAGCTCAAGACCTCATCGGCGGACATGGTGGCAGCAGCCCGCGCCCGCATCGCGGAGATCGACAGCGCGGATGCGATCGCGCTGCATGGGCGCGACGACGTGATCTTTGTCGATCTGCGCGACGTGCGCGAGCGTCAGCGCACGGGCTTTATTCCCGGCAGCTTTCACTGCCCCCGCGGCATGCTGGAGTTCTGGGTGGATCCCGACAGCCCCTATTTCAAGGAAATCTTCGCCGAGGAGGACAAGCGGTTCGTCTTTCACTGCGCGTCCGGCTGGCGCTCGGCGCTTTCGGTGGCGATGTTGCAGGACATGGGATTTGAGGCCGCGCATATCAGCGACGGCTTCTCCGGCTGGGTCAAGGCAGAGGGGCCGGTGGTGCCCGCGGTAGATAGCGCCGACTGATCCCGAATCCCTCAGTAAGCTCAGGAACTTTCCCCGCCGTGCTGCGGCGCGCCCTTTTTGTTTCGCCTTGTCGTGGCGCAGATCACCGCTGTCCTGCGCCCCGCAGGAGAGGGTGACGTGGCCATTTCATCACGGTTCATTTGGGAATAGTGACCCTGGCCCCCGTGTGAGGACTTTCCCGCCGCGCCTCAATTTGTTAACGCTTCGTTAAAATAAGAAGCAGTGACTGAGGCAGGCTAGAGCATGAAGACGGGCTTTCGTGGCACGTTTGTCATTTCCTGGACGCAGACAGAAATCGACGGTCTCGACGCAGCGCCGATATCTGCGCTCGATGTCGGTGCCGCGTGGTCATGGCATGGGGATGCCCTGCGCGTGGATGGACCGTCGGACCTATTGCGTCTCGACATGGCAGATGGCGAAAAGGATCTCCGCCGGCGCGCGGCGCATTCGGTGCGTCGTCTTGTTGGCGCAGCCGTGCAGAATCGCACTGATATTCATGCAATCAACGTCAAGGATCCGGTGATGGACAGCAGCTTTGTCGTCACCAATGGGGTGCGCAGCTATACGGTGACCGTGATTGATGCCGGCAAGGGGCGACCACCTCTGCTGATGTTTGTCGATGACATGCCGCCGCGCCACACCGATCTCTGGGTCGTACATCATGCGCTTGGGTCCTTGGGCGTGGCTCAGGCGCCGCGCGATCCTGGGGTGATCTGCTTTACCCCCGGCACCCGCATCGCCACACCGGATGGGCCCAGAGCCGTCGAAACCCTGCGTGAGGGCGACCGGGTGCAGACCCGCGACAACGGTGTCCAGATGATACATTGGATCGGCGCGCGACGCATGACGGGCGCGCGGCTCTTCGTGATGCCGCAGCTGCGGCCGGTGCGCATCGGCGCGGGCGCGCTTGGCATTGATCGCCCCGAACAGGAGCTGCTGGTCTCTCCCGAACACCGCATGTTGTTGCGCGGCCCTGCGGCGCAGGCGCTGTTCAATGAGCCGGAAGTTCTGGTGGCCGCGCGTGATCTGGTGAATGACCGCACGATCCAGGTGGACCGCGCCGTGACAGAGGTAACCTATGTCCATCTCCTGCTGGAGAATCATCAGGTGCTCTGGGCCAACGGAGTGGAGACGGAGAGCTTTCATCCGGCCCACGCGGCGCTGTCGGCGCTGGATGATTCTGATCGCAAGCGGCTGCTGCGGCAGTTGCCGGATATCGAAGGCGACCCGAGCAGCTACGGCGGTTTCGCCCGACGCAATCTCTCTGCTTCGGAGGCGGCCATTCTGCTGCATGACGCAGCCTAGCGCCGCCGCGTTGATCGCGCTGTGGTCCGGGATCTGTGAGGGCGGGCAGGGCATCCAGTCCCAGTGTTCCAGCAGATCTGCTGTTGTGACCTGACCGAAGGTCCCGGCGCGGCAATGGCCGCTGCATTGAACGGTGCCATAATCCGCGGCTTCTCCCTTGACACCACAGCGCGTTCCTATAGAAGCGCGGCTTCATTGGTGTTGGTGGCTCCCGCAAGGGAATGCCTGTCATGGCAGAGGGTCGCAAGATCCAAACCCAAGAGGACAACGCCCTTTATCGCCGTGGCGAGCCTGATCTGGTTCTGACGGTTGTGTGTCGCTCGCGTCCGCAACCGAAAAGTGGGAACCGGTTTTCGGAGCAAGTCGCGGAGCCAAATATAAAGGAGAACAGCCGTGACCAAACGCACGTCTGCCAAGTACAAAATTGACCGTCGCATGGGCGAAAACATCTGGGGCCGCGCAAAATCCCCGGTGAACCGTCGTGAATATGGCCCCGGCCAGCACGGTCAGCGCCGCAAGGGCAAGCTTTCCGATTTCGGTATCCAGCTGCGCGCCAAGCAGAAGCTGAAAGGCTACTACGGCGACCTGACCGAAAAGCAATTCCGTCGCATCTACGGCGAAGCCGAGCGTGTGAAGGGCGACACCGGTGAAAACCTCATCGGTCTGCTGGAGCGTCGTCTGGACGCCGTCGTCTACCGCGCCAAGTTCGTGCCGACCGTCTTTGCGGCCCGTCAGTTCGTCAACCACGGCCACGTGCTGGTGAACGGCAAGCGCGTCAACATCCCCTCCTACCGCGTGAAAGAGGGTGACGTCATCGAAGTGCGCGACAAGTCCAAGCAGAACGTTGCTGTTCTCGAGGCCGTGCAACTGGCCGAGCGTGACGTGCCTGACTACATCGAAGCCGACCACTCCAAGCTGACCGCCACCTTCGTGCGCGCGCCCTCGCTGGCCGACGTGCCGTACCCGGTGATCATGGAACCGAACCTCGTGGTCGAATTCTACGCCAAGAACTGATCCTGTCGCCCGCAGGGCGTATTGGATACGAGATTTGCAAAAGCCGCTCCCGAAAGGGGCGGCTTTTCTTCTGTTGTGTGGAGCGGGTGGGCTTGCGCGCCGCATGACGTCAGGAATCTCTTGGGTCATCGCGGGTTTGCTGCCTATGGTGCCCCTGACACCGGCCCCAACCCCTGAACAAATACGTGGTCCGGACAGATTGGGAGTTCACCATGTCGATCACATCCGCCACCCTTCGCACCCTCACGCTTGCCACCGGGCTGATTGCCGGGTTGGCCGCCGCCGCGGTCGCCGCCCCGGTGCAGCTGACACCCGCAGACCCGCAGCCTTCGGGGCTGAAGCCGGGGCTTTCGGTGCGCTATGCTTATCCCTCGGACGTCAAGAGCCTGGGCGCGGCCCGCAACGCGCTGAAATACAAGGTCGAACAGGGCGCGCCGCTCAAGGGGCTGGACTACCGCGACACCGAGCTGGGCGAGAATGTCCTCACCTCCAAGCGGGCCGAACGGGTGGTGGCCGATATTCGGGGCTATGTGCGATTTGACGCGCCCGGAGTCTACACCATCGATTTTCTGACCAACGACGGGCTGCACGCCGTGGTGGGCGGCCAGCTTGTTGGCGAATTTGATGGCCGTCAGGCCTGCGAGGAGACATTTGCGGTAGAGGTCGAGGTCCCGCAAGCGGGCTGGTATCCGCTGCAGGCGCTCTGGTTCCAGCGCACCAACACGGCTTGTTTGCACATGCGCGCCGCGCCGGCGGGCAAACGCCCGACCTGGATGCCCAACGCGGCCTTCGGGCACTGATCCGCGCGTCCGGAGCCACCGAAGAGCCCATGCAGATCACGTATCGCCCAGCGGAGCTTTCGGATGCGGCGGGGCTCTCCGCCGTGCTCGAAGCGCTGCGCAGGGCTGGCAAGCGGCACAAGGCTGGGGATGCCGCCTTTGTCCGGACGCATTACATTCGCCACTCCGACCAATTGGCCTGCACCGTTGCGACCGATGAAACGGGCGTGGTTCTTGGCTTTCAATCGCTGAAGCGCGCGGTGCCGGGCAACCCCTATGGCGCGCTGGTGGGTTGGGGCGTGATCGGCACCCATATTCATCCAAGCGCGGCGCGTTGCGGGATCGGGCGGGGGCTGTTTGCCGTCACCACGGCGGCGGCACGGCAGGCCGGACTGCCCGCCATTGACGCCCTCATCGGAGCCGCAAATGCAGAAGGGTTGGGCTATTACGCCGCCATGGGCTTCGTCGACCATCGCTCTGAACCCGGTGGCGTCGGCAAGGCATTCCATTTGCCGCGCGGCTAAGCCTCAGACCGGCAGCGGACGCCCCTCGGCGATTGTCTCCATCGCGAAATAGGACGTCACGCTGTCCAGTTCCACGCCGCCGATCAGCCGCTGATAGACCTTGTCGTAGCTGGCCATGTCGCGGGTCACCACCTTCAGCTGGTAATCGTAATCGCCACCGATGCGATGGAAATCCACCACTTCGGGAATGGTCAGCACATGGCGGCGGAACTGCGCCAGCCAGTCTGCCGAGTGATGCCGGGTGCGCAGCATGACAAAGACCACCAGACCGAGATCCAGCTGGCTGCGATCCACCTCCGCCCGGGTGCCGCGCAGAATACCCTTGTCCTGCAAGGCCCGGAGCCGCCGCCAGCAGGCGTTCTGCGACAGGCCGACACGCTCCGCCAGGTCGCGCTGCGACAGGCTGCCGTCCCTTTGCAGGATATGCAGGAGGTCGCGGTCAATCTGATCTATGGTTTTTGTCATATCTCGATCATATGATAGCGAATTAGCGCTGTCACCTGTGATGTTTTGTGAGAATGACCCTACTTCGGTGGTCTATGATGAGCAAAATAACCATGAGGGCGCAAAAATGATCCTGCAAGAGTTCAAAACGGCGATCAAACACACCGCGGATGCGGGCAAGCTGGCTGAAACGCTGATCGGCGAGGGGGTGATGATCCCCGGCCTGAACGGCGATGTGCCGCTGGTCTATGCGGATTACGTGGCCTCGGGCCGCGCCATGCGCCCGGTGGAGGCGTTCATCGCCGAGAAACTGCTTCCGTTTTACGCCAATTCCCACACCGAAGCCTCCTATTGCGGGCAATATGTGACCCGCCTGCGCCGCGAGGCCCGGGCCGAGATCGCGCGGCTTACCGGCGCGGGGCAGGCGTGCGAGGTGATCTTTGCCGGCTCCGGGGCGACGGCGGGGTTGAACCGGCTGGTGAAACTGCTCGGGGTCGAGCAGGCGGAGCGGCCGGTGGTCTTCATCGGCCCCTACGAGCATCACTCCAACATCCTGCCTTGGCGCGAGAGCCGGGCCGAGGTGGTGGAAATCCCCGAGGGCGCAGAGGGTGGCGTTGATCTGGCGGCCTTGGAGGCGGCATTGTTGCAGCATGCGGATGCGGATCTGAAGATCGGTAGCTTCTCGGCGGCCTCGAATGTCACGGGGATCGTCACCGATCCGGACCCGGTGACCCGGCTGTTGCGGGCGCATGGGGCGCGGGCGGTCTGGGATTACGCGGGGGGCGGACCCTATCTGCCGATCGATATGGGGGAGCATGGCGCCGAGCCAAAGGACGCCGTAGTGGTCTCGCCGCATAAATTTCCCGGTGGTCCGGGTGCCTCCGGGGTGCTGATCCTGCGCCGCGAGGCGGTGCGCTCGACCATGCCCTCCTGGCCCGGTGGCGGCACCGTCAGTTTTGTGTCGCCCTGGTCGCATCGCTACGCCGACAGTCTTGCCGCGCGCGAAGAGGCGGGCACGCCCAATGTGGTTGGTGACATCCGCGCCGCGCTGGCCTTTCTGGTCAAGGAAGCGGTGGGGCAGGAGTATATCGAGGCGCGCGAGGCGCAGTATGCGGCCAAGGCCCGCGCGGCATGGGGGGCGCTGCCGGGCTTGACGCTGCTGGGTCATGAGAGCGCACATCGGCTGCCGATCTATTCCTTTACGGTGCGTGGGGCCTCCGGTGCGCCGGTGCATCAGCAGCTCTTCACCCGCATGCTGAGTGATGTCTATGGCATCCAGGCCCGCGGTGGCTGTGCCTGCGCAGGACCTTATGCGCACCGGCTGCTGGAGATCGACCAGCCGCAGTCCGAGGCGTTGCTGGGGGATCTTCTGGCGGGGCGCGAGTTGCAGAAACCCGGCTGGGTGCGGCTCAACTTCTCCTACCTGATGGAGGAGGCAACGGTGGATTATGTGATCGAAAGCGTCGCTAAATTGGTGGCGGAGGCGGAACAAATCGCCGCGTCCTATGATGCTGATCCGAGTACCGCCCGGTTCCAGCCGCGCGCTGCGTAAAGACGTAGCGCATCGGATATCTGTGTTTGCATGAGCCGTTGAATTGAGAGGTTTCGCCTCGGGCTTTGCCCGAGGCGACCCGCGCCGCGCGCCCCTTTTGGGGCGCGCGGCGCGGCCCGGCCCAACGGGAGGATCTGTCCGTTTGCGGGCAGGGACGACGGGCGGGAGCACGCCCTCCCATCCCGGATTGCGCGCCACTGGTGTAGGCCTGCGCGCAGTTGCCGCTTTTCCCATCGCCTTCAGACCGCTATGAGAGACGGGTTCGCGAAGGAGCTCGACCGATATGACCCAAATCACGCCGCAACCCGGTATCATGGACATCGCCCTGTATCAGGGGGGCGCGGCCCATGTGGACGGGGTGAGCAATGTGACCAAGCTCTCCTCCAATGAAAACCCGCTGGGCGCCAGCCCCAAGGCGGTGGAGGCCATGGCCCAGGCTGCGGCCAAGATGCATCGCTACCCAAGTTCCGACCATGCCGCCCTGCGCAGCGCGATCGCCGAGACCCACGGGCTCGACGCGGATCGCATCATCTGCGGCGCGGGCAGTGACGAGATCATCGCCTTCCTCTGCCAGTGCTACGCTGGTCCGGGTGACGAGGTGCTATATACCGAGCACGGCTTTGCCATGTACCGCATCTCTGCGCTGGCCGCGGGCGCAACCCCGGTCGAGGTCAAGGAGCGTGAGCGTGTCACTGATGTGGACGCGCTTCTGGCAGGCTGCACACCGCAGACCAAGCTGGTCTTCATCGCCAATCCCAACAACCCCACCGGCACCATGATCTCCGAGGCCGAGGTGGCCCGGCTTGCCGATGGCCTGCCCAAGGGCGCGCTGCTGGTGCTGGATGGTGCCTATGCGGAATATGTCGAGGGCTTTGATGCCGGTGCAAAGCTGGTCGAGGCCCGCGACAATGTGGTGATGACGCGGACCTTCTCCAAGATCTACGGGCTTGGTGGTGCGCGCATCGGCTGGGGCTATGGCCCGGCCGAGATCATCGACGTGCTGAACCGTGTGCGCGGGCCCTTTAACGTGTCCTCCACCGCATTGGCGGGGGCGGAGGCGGCGGTGCGCGACCGCGACTACGTGGAGGCCTGCCGGGTTGAGAACGCGAAATGGCGCGGCTGGCTTGCCGATCAACTGGCCGAGGCGGGCGTGCCGTCGGATACCTCCTGCACCAATTTCATCCTCGCCCGCTTTGCCAGCCAGTCCGAGGCCGAGGCCTGCGATGATTTCCTCAAGGCTCGCGGCCTGATCGTGCGCCGGGTGGCGGGCTATAACCTGCCCACCGCGCTGAGGATCACTATCGGGGATGAGACCGCCTGCCGCGCCGTGGCTGCGGCCGTGAAGGCGTTTAAATCCGGGCAGGGCACAGAATGACCGAAGCGCAGGCTAAACCCGTCTACAACCGCGTGGCGCTGATCGGCTTGGGGCTTATCGCCTCGTCGATGTTCTGGGCGATGAAACGCTCCGGTCTTGCGGGCGAGGTCACCGGCTACGCCCGCAGCGCCGAGACCCGCGACACCGCTCGCCGCATCGGCCTGTGCGATCGCATCTGCGACACGCCACAAGAGGCCGTCGAGGGCGCCGACCTGGTGGTGCTCTGCGTGCCCGTCGGAGTGATGGGCGCTGTCGCCGCCGAGATTGCCCCGGTGCTGATGCCGGGGGCCACGCTCTCCGATGTGGGGTCGGTGAAGCGCCATGTGATCGAGGATGTCGCGCCGCATATCCCCGAGGGGGTGCATTTTGTCCCCTCCCACCCGCTGGCCGGCACCGAACACTCCGGGCCCGAATCGGGCTTTGCCGAACTGTTCGACAACCGCTGGAGCCTGCTGGTGCCGGTAGAGGGCAGCGACCCAGAGGCGGTGGCCTGTCTTCGCGCGCTCTGGGAGGGCATGGGCGCGCATGTGGAGGAAATGGACGCCGACCACCACGATCTTGTGTTGGCGGTGACCAGCCACGCGCCACACCTCATCGCCTATACCATGGTTGGCGTGGCCGATGATCTGCGCCGGGTCACGGATAGTGAGGTCATCAAGTATTCCGCCGCGGGTTTTCGCGATTTCACCCGGATTGCGGCTTCCGATCCAACCATGTGGCGCGATGTGTTCCTGACCAACAAGGATGCCACGCTGGAAATCCTCGGTCGCTTCACCGAGGAGCTCTTTGCCCTGCAACGTGCCATCCGCACCGGCGACGGTGAACATCTGCACGCCTATTTCACCCGCACCCGTGCGATCCGTCGCGGCATCATCGAGGCTGGCCAGGATACGGATGCGCCGGACTTCGGGCGTGGGCCGAAGAAATGAGCGTGCGGGCGCATATGAGGCTGGCCGGGGTTGCGATGGTTTTGCTCCATGCGGCCAGCGGTGTCACCACTGCTGCGCCGGAAACCACCCCGCGGCCACCGCTTGAACGGGGCATAGAGGTGGCACTGGCGGAGATCTCTGACCTGTCTGCGTCTACCGCAATCAGCGCGGCGGCCGCCGCCGTGATCATGCCATCGCTGGCGGCTCAGCTGCGCCCACAGATCCGCCCCGTGTCGCCACAGATCCTGGCCGCCGCCGCGCGCCCGATGGATCTGAGTCCGGTGGCGCCAGAGGTGACCCTGCGCCCGATGATGCGCACACCGGAGTTGATGCAGCAGGTGCTGTTTGGTCGCGCCAAAAAACGGCGCGGCTCGGTCTGCGGCGTCCTGGACATCCAGGGTGAGGTCGCGGGCGACATCCCTGGCAAGCTCAAGGGCTGTGGTGCCAAGAATGCGGTGCGGGTACGCTCGGTCTCCGGGGTTGCGCTCAGCACACCGGCGCTGATGACGTGCGACACCGCCAAGGCGCTGAACAAATGGGTGGCGCGGGATGTGGAAACGGCCTTTGGCCGGTCCAACCGCGTGGTGCGGCTACGGGTGGCCGCACATTACAGCTGCCGCACCCGTAACAATCGGCCCGGCGCTAAAATTTCTGAGCATGGGCGCGGGCGGGCGATCGACATTTCCGGGTTCACTCTGGAGAATGGCACCACCGTGAGCGTCCTCAAGGGCTGGCTCGACAAGCCCACCCGCAAGGCCCTGCGTCGCATGTGGAAATCCGCCTGCGGTCCGTTTCACACGGTGCTGGGGCCGGAATCCGACATCTATCACCGCGATCATTTCCACCTCGACACAGCCCGTCATCGCAGCGGCCGCTACTGTCGCTAAGGGCATCGTCGCGGATCTTGTGGTTCGCGCCGCGCAGTCAGCGCTGAGTCGTCCGGGCAAAATCGCTAGGGCAGGGCTCCCGCTCCCGCAGGTGCACGCCCCCTGACGTGGGCCTCCCCCTTGGCGGGGTTGGGCCTGGCAGCCTGTCCCGGATCGGGACAGGCTGCGGCGCCGGGCCGAAGGGCCCGGCGCCATGCCCAACGCGGAGCGATGTGCCCCGCAGGGGCGCAATGAACCGGGGCGGGAGCCCCCCCCCATTAGCCCTTGCGCAGCCTCAGCGGATGATCAGGCGCGGGGCAGGGCCAAGCGGGATCGGGCCGATGGTGATATAGCCACCGCGAAAGCCAAGCGTGATGTCCAGATCCTCCGGGTTGCCGCTGGCGCGCGCCAGTATCGCCACCACGCGTGCGGTCTGATCCCGGGCACCAGGGGTGATGAAGCCGGTATCCACCGCCATATCCAGAAACTCGGCCCAGGCTTCCACCTGCAGAGCCAGCTCGCCTGTGGGGACGCCCGAGGCATCTACATCCAGCGTTCCGGTGCTCTTCAGCCGCATCTGGCCCCATCGGGCCTCAAGCCGATCAAGGTCAATCCGGCGCGGTTGCGGGCGACGGTCCTCCAGTGCGCTGCGATCCCAGGCGGTGTCGAACGTCACATCTGCCTGCAGGGTCAGAGTGTCGAATGTTTGCGGCAGCTCGGGCGCGGCCCGCAACAGACGGCGTAGGCGGAGGCCGGGGCGAAAGGCGCGGGCCTGCATGTCGATCCGATACGCCTCCGGCTGTGCGCCTTGCACCATGCGCAGATCCAGATCCTCGGCGCTGAGCGTGATGGTCTCGCCATCACCGATGCGCCACGCGCCCGAACTCAGCCCTAGCTCTTCGAGCTCCAGCGCAAGACCGGGCGCGAGGAACAGATCCGCGCGCAGCCCTTCAGTGCCGATCACGGCGGTCTGGTCAAAATAGGACAGACGCTGATCTCCATCGGCAAACCGCAGGCTCTGACGTCCAGGCCAGATCGCGGGGCTGTGCAGTTCCAGCCAGTCTGCGCGCCACGCCGCCCCGGTGCCCGGATCGGCCAGTGTGGGGGCCTCGATGCGGGTCACATGGCGCCAGGGAAAGCCCCCCAGCGCACCACGGGGCGCAATGCCGCCCACCTCCACCTGCCAGCCGCGTGCTGCCTGTGTCTCAAACCAGTTCGCAACGCTTTGACGCAGGCCCCATGCCGCGACGGCCCAATAGAGCACCCAGATGACACAGAGCCCCAGAAGGACCTTCAACCCGCGTTTCATGCCGCACTGCCCCTTTTGTTTCCACCCGTTTTGCTGTTTACAGGCGCACGGAAAAAAGGACCAGTAACATGACGATGTGGGTATTCGGATACGGCTCTCTCCTGTGGAACCCGGAGTTCCCAGTGGCGCAGAGCGAGGTGGCAACGCTGCATGGCTTCGCCCGATCTTTCTGCATGCGGTCCATCCACCATCGCGGCAGCGACGAGGTTCCGGGCCTGGTGCTGGCACTTGATGCGCAGGAGGATGCCCATTGCAAGGGGCTGGCGCTCCGGGTGGAGCCGGGCCACGAGGAGACGACCCTCGCCGCGCTGCGCGAACGCGAGCTGATCTCCTCGGCCTATGTCGAACGTTTCTTTGACGTGGAGCTTGCCAGCGGCGAGCTGGTCAACGCGGTGGTCTACGTGATCGACCCGCATCACGTGCAATACTGTCATCTGGAGCTGGAAGAGCAGGCGCAGATCATCGCCCGTGCCGTGGGGGGGCGTGGTCCCAACAGCGAGTATCTGTTCAACACGGCCGGCCATCTGGATGAAATCGGGCTCAGCGATCCCGACCTCAGCTGGCTCACGCAGCGCGTCCGGCAAATTTTATCATAAATCCTTGGCGACCATGAGGTTTTCGGTCTAGGCTGCAGGCGCAGAACCACGTCGAAGCCTATCGGGAGCCGCAAGGAATGGCGCATCACGAACGCGAACGCCGGCCGCAGTTTTCACAGCCGGTGCGTCAGGTTGTCATGATGCTGATCGCATTGGCGCTGGCCGGGGCAGGGGCCGTGATGGCGCTGCCGCGGGTGATGCCGGTGTTCGAGGCGAACCCCTATCTCAACGGGTTTATCGTCTTTGTCTTTGTCATCGGGGTGCTGGCCACCTTCTGGCAGGTGCTGCAGCTGATCAACTCCGTGCGCTGGATCGAACGCTTTGCCGCCGAGATTACCACCGATGATGATCGTGCGCCCTCGATGCTTGCACCACTGGCCTCGTTGTTGCGATCCCGGGGTGCGCGAATGCAGCTGGGGTCCTCCTCGACCCGGTCAATCCTCGACTCCGTGGCCGAGCGCATTGATGAAGCGCGCGAAATCACCCGCTATATCGTCAACCTGCTGATCTTTCTCGGCCTGCTGGGGACCTTCTACGGTCTTGCCACCACGGTTCCGGCTGTGGTCGACACCATCCGCAGTCTTGCCCCGCAGGAGGGCGAAGAGGGCATCGCCGTCTTCAACCGTCTGATGACCGGGCTCGAGGCGCAATTGGGCGGCATGGGCGTTGCCTTTGCCTCCTCGCTGCTGGGTCTTGCAGGCTCGCTGATTGTCGGTCTGCTGGAGCTGTTCGCCGGGCACGGGCAGAACCGGTTCTATCGCGAGCTGGAGGAATGGCTGTCGTCCTTCACCCGCGTCAGTTTCTCGTCCGGGGAGGAGGGCGTTGGCGACAGCAACCTCGTGGCCGGTGTGCTTGATACCATGGCGGAACAGATGGACGCGCTGCAGGCGATGTTTGTTCAGACCGCCGAGAGCCGCGCCGAGGTGGATGGAAAACTGTCGCGGCTGGTCGAACTCGATTGATGACATGAACCGCCGTCAGGACGATGTCTCCTCGATCTCCGGGGCGCTGGAACGGGTCGCGTTGGGGCAGGAAACCCTGACAGAGCTGATGCGCGCCCATGGTGACGTGGGCATTGACGCCGAAAGCCGCATGCGCCTGCGTTCCATCGACGTGCAGATGCTGCGCATTCTCGAGGAACTCTCCGCCGGTCGTCAGGAAAGCCTCGCCGAGTTGCGCAAGGACATCGACCTTCTGGTCAAGGCCTTCGCCGGTCCGCGTGGCATGGATCGGGCGGCGCGTGTGGCGGCGCGGAAAGAGAGCTGATCCATGGCCCTGAAACGCCGTACCGGCCAACGTTTCCAGGGCGCGATCTGGCCCGGCTTCGTGGACGCGATGACCGGTCTTTTGTTGGTGCTGATGTTTGTGCTGACCATCTTCATGGTGGTGCAGTTCGTGTTACGCGAAACGATTTCCGGACAAGAAACCGAACTTGATGACCTGTCGACCGAGGTCCGGGCGCTGGCGCAGGCGCTTGGGGTGAAGGAACGCGAGGCCAGTCAGCTGCAGGCCCGTTTGGGCGCTTTGGGCGCCACGCTCAATTCGGCGCGCTCCGATCTGCAGGCCGCGCGGGATCAGATTTCGGCGCAGCAGGCGCGCATCAGCACATTGACGCAGGAGCGGGATGCGGCCACCTCTGATCTTGCCTCGGCGCGGACTCAGATTTCCGATTTCGAGGCCCAGGTGGCGGCGTTGATCGCAGGCCGGGACCAAGCCGAGACGCAGATTGCGGAACTCACCGCCGAACGGGACGATCTTGCGGCCGCGCGCAGCGAGCTGCTGTCGGAGCAGGACGCGCTGAACCTCGCGTTGGCGCAGGCGCGCGACGAGATGGATGCGCAGGTCGAGGCCGCGCGCTTGGCCGCCGCCCGCACCGAGGCGCTGCAGGCCCTGGTGGAGGATCTGCGCAGCGAAGACGACGCGCAGGCCGCCCGTGTCTCGGAGCTGGAAGAGGCGCTGTCCGAGGAGGAAGCTGCCCGCCTGACCGAAGCAGCCGCCGCCGAGGCGCTACGCAACCGGTTGGAAAATGCCGACGCCGAACTCACCGCGATGACGCTGGCGTTGGAAGAGGAGCGCAAGAAAGCCGAAGACACGTTGACGCTGTTGGCTGCCGCAGAGGCCGCTCGCGAGACGCTTGACGAGGAACTGGAACAGGCGCTGTCGACGATCGAGCAGGCCAAGGCACAAGCCCAGGATCGCGATGAATTGGCTGAACGGCTGACCCGCGTGCTGGCTCAGATGGAGGTCACCGAAAGCAGCGCCGCCGCCCGAGTTTCGGCATTGGAGGCGGAGTTGGAGCGTGTGCGTGCCGACAGCAGCGCCACGCGCGCCCGGCTGTCGGCAGAGGTCGACGCCGCACGTCAGAAGGCCGCAGACACCCGCAGCCAGTTGGAAACCGAACTGACCCGCCAGCGGGCCGCCACGGTGGAGACGGAAACCCAGTATCAGGCGCAGTTGCGTGCTTTGCAGGACAGCTTTGATGTCGAACGGCGCGCGCTGGAGGATCAGCTTGCCGCGCTGGGGGCCGAGGCGGACGAAACCCGCCGCACGCTCGAAACACAGCTGGCAGATCTTCGCGCCGAAACCGCAGAAACCCGCAGCGGTTTGCAGACGCGCCTCGACCGTGCCGAGGCCGATCTACAGGCCGCCCGCAGCGCCGCAAGCTCTACCGCGGAAGAGCGCGCCTCTGTCGAGCAGCGCCTGCTGGTCGCCTTGGAGGCGCTGGAGCGGGCGCAGGCTGCGGCCTCCGATCAGGATGTGTTGCAAAGCCGTCTGCTGGCCGCCTTGTCGGACAAGGACGAATTCGCCTCGCAGGCCGCCGAACAAAAGACCCTTGCCGAACAACGCGCCGATCTCCTCGCACAGGCCCGCGCCGCCCTTGCAGACGAGAAAGCGGTTTCCGAGGAGGCGCGACGCGAAACCGCGCTGCTCAACCAGCAGGTGGCGGCGCTGCGCGAGCAGCTTGGCGGATTGCAGGCGCTGTTGGATGACTTCAAGGAACGCGATGCCGCGCAGTCCGTGCAGGTGCAGTCGCTTGGCAAGGATCTCAACACCGCATTGGCCCGAGCCGCGTCAGAGGAGCGTCGCCGCCGCCTGTTGGAGGAGCAGGAGCGCAAGCGTCTGGAGGCCGAACGGGAGCGTCTGGCCAACCGGGCGGAGGATCTGGAGCGGTACCGGTCCGAGTTCTTCGGTCAGCTGCGTGATGTCCTGGGCGATCAAGAGGGTGTGCGAATCGAAGGTGACCGATTTGTTTTTGCTTCAGAGGTGCTCTTCGCGCTTGGCAGCGCCGAACTGTCAGAGGCGGGCAAGGTCGAGATCGCCAAAGTCGCGCGTATCTTGCAGAACGTGGCAGCGGTGATCCCTGAGGAGATCAACTGGATCATCCGGGTTGATGGCCATACCGACAATCTGAGTTTTTCGAGCACTGGGAAGTACGCCGACAATTGGGAACTCAGCCAGGGCAGGGCGCTGTCGGTTGTGCGCTACATGATTGATGCGCTTGGGATCCCTCCAGATCGGCTTGCCGCCAATGGTTTTGGCGAATTTCAGCCGATCAATCCAGCCGACACGCCGGCTGCGCGGGCGCAGAACCGCCGCATTGAACTGAAGCTCACCGAGCGCTGAAGTCAAAGATAAACATATGATATCTCTAAAATAAAAAGGCTCCGGCGACATGACATCGCCAGAGCCCGAACTGCTCAAATAACATCTTTGAAATCTGGACGTCTCCACCACTCACGGCTATTGGGTTCGCCCAGTAGGTGAGTAGCACGGCGACAGCTAAATTTCAATAAATTCTCATGCGTGAGAATTTTTATGTGCTATGCTGATCCTACAGATTATTTGCTTTGGCCCCTGGAGGGCATATGCATCTTCTTGGAGGGGCATTTTGATTGGATAGACTACGCGCGATCTTTGAACTTCGCGACATGTTGCGTCAGATGGAGCGCGACATAGGGCTGGAGGATTTGAGCCGGGCCGAAAAGGACGTGTTTCAGGCGGCACATAAATTGACGGATGAGCCCGGACAATTGGTGCGCTCCGAGCAAATTCGACAGCACCCTCTGACATGCGACATCACCCAGGCCACCTTTCATCGGGCATTGCGCTCGCTGCTGGATCTCGGCTTTCTCGAACGTCCCGAGGGCGCACGGGCCAAGCATTACATCGTTCGACGAGACTTGTTGCACGATTGATTTCGCAAAGGACGTGGCGTTTGTTCTCGGTTTGAGGGTCAAGGTCGCGACAGGAATTGTTTTGTGAATATGTGGGCGATACACCAGATGCATGAGAACTGCTGACGGCTTCATACCCGGTGTCCCCGGCATGGTGATGATCGCCATGGCCTATATAATTTGTCACGGTGCCACCATCTGGGTGATCGCGCCGGTGCAGCATTTCTTCTGGGAAAGCGCGTCCGTGTTTGCCAGCCTGGCGTATTTGCCGCACGGGGTTCGGGTGCTGAGCGTCTGGCTGATGGGGTGGCGGGCGATCCTGCCGTTGGTTCTTGGCGCGGTGCTTGCGAACCTGATCTTTACGGGAGCTGACATCCGAGACTTGATGCAGAACCGGATGTGGATCTCGATCTTGACGAGCACGCTTGCCACCTATCTGGCATTTGAGCTGCTGCGCGTGTTCGGCGTTTTTGCCTATGCCGGAAGCGGCAGACGCATGAATTGGCGGCAGCTGCTGCTGGCAGGGCTGCTGGCATCTGTTTTCAACTCGATGGGGCAGACGCTGGTGTTCTCCGGCATCGTTGATCCCAGCAGTCAGATTGGCGAGGTTGCTGCGTATATGGTTGGCGACATCCTCGGGCAGGTGGTGCTGATGATGGTTCTGATGTTGATCTTTCGCGCCTTGCGCAGTCCCATCCGCCGCAGCTGAGCCGCGACTTCGTGCGGGGGGCACTGTCCTGCTCGACGGGGCGATGCCGCGATATAGAGCAGTCTTTTTCCAGGGTGTGTTTGCTGAACATTTGGGGGGAGGGGCGGCACCCGCCGCAGTCTGAACTCTGACATGAAAAACGCCCACCTTCGACTGAAGGTGGGCGTTGTCCGTTGCTGCGCCTGAGGCAGGCAGCGCGCGTTATTCGGCGGTCAGCAGGGGTGGCTTGTTGCCACTGAGCTGCGGCTTGTTTGGTCCCTCGATCCGCAGGTCGAGCTTGCCGTCCTTGATACCAACCTGAACCACCCCGCCCTTGGCGAGCTTGCCAAACAGCAACTCCTCCGCCAGCGGTTTCTTGATGTGCTCCTGGATCACGCGACCCAGTGGGCGGGCGCCCATCTTGTCGTCATAGCCCTTGTCCGCCAGCCATTCGGCAGCTTTGCGGGTCAGTTCGATCGACACGTTGCGGTCCATCAACTGTGCTTCCAGCTGCAGCACGAACTTCTCTACCACCTGCAGGATGACCTCTTTCGGCAGCGCGCCGAAGGAGATGGTGGCATCCAGACGGTTGCGGAATTCCGGCGTGAAGGTGCGTTCGATGGCCGCTGTGTCCTCGCCCTCGCGACGGTCGCGACCAAAGCCGACAGCCGATTTCGCCAGCTCCGTGGCGCCCGCGTTCGAGGTCATGATCAGAACCACGTTGCGGAAGTTCACCGTGCGGCCGTTGTGGTCCGTCAGCTGACCGTTGTCCATCACTTGCAGCAGGATGTTGAACACATCCGGATGCGCCTTCTCGATCTCGTCGAGCAGCAGCACGCAATGTGGATGCTGGTCGACGCCATCGGTCAGAAGACCGCCCTGATCGAAGCCGACATAGCCCGGAGGCGCGCCGATCAGCCGTGAGACCGCGTGTTTCTCCATGTATTCGGACATGTCAAAGCGCAAGAGCTCCACACCCAGCGTATCGGCCAGCTGCTTTGCCACCTCGGTCTTGCCGACGCCGGTTGGGCCGGCAAACAGGTAGTTGCCGATCGGTTTTTCCGGCTCGCGCAGCCCGGCACGGGACAGTTTGATCGCCGAGGACAGCGCGTCGATGGCGGCATCCTGACCAAAGACCACGCGTTTCAAGCTGGCCTCCAGATCCTTCAGCACCTCGGCATCGTCCTTGGAGACACTCTTTGGCGGAATGCGGGCGATCTTGGCCACCACGGCCTCGATTTCCTTGACGCCGATGGTCTTGCGACGCTTGCTTTCCACCACCAGATGCTGGGCCGCACCGGCTTCGTCGATCACGTCGATGGCCTTGTCCGGCAGCTTGCGGTCGTTGATATAGCGCGCTGCCAGTTCCACCGCGGATTTGATCGCATCCGAGGTGAACTTGATCGAATGATGCTCCTCGAAATAGGGCTTCAGCCCCTTCAGGATGGCAATGGAATCCTCCACCGACGGCTCGTTCACATCGATCTTCTGGAACCGGCGCGACAGGGCGCGGTCCTTCTCGAAATGCTGGCGGAACTCCTTGTAGGTGGTGGAGCCCATGGTGCGCAGCTTGCCGCCCTGCAGGGCAGGTTTCAGCAGGTTGGAGGCATCCATGGCACCGCCGGAGGTGGCGCCGGCCCCGATCACCGTGTGGATCTCGTCGATGAACAGCACCGCGTCGGGGTGGTCTTCCAGCTCGGTCACCACCGCCTTCAGGCGTTCCTCGAAATCACCGCGATAGCGCGTACCGGCCAACAATGCGCCCATGTCGAGCGAGTAGATGGTGGTTTCCGACAGCACCTCGGGCACTTCGCTTTGCACCACCTTGCGAGCCAGACCTTCGGCGATGGCGGTCTTGCCGACACCGGGATCGCCCACCAGCAGCGGGTTGTTCTTGCGACGGCGGCACAGCACCTGGATGCAGCGCTCCACCTCGGAGTCGCGACCGATCAGCGGGTCGATGTCGCCTTCGCGGGATTTGGCATTCAGATCGACACAGTATTTCGCCAGTGCCGACTCTTTCTGTTCGCCTTCTGCCACGCCCGGGCCGCCGCCGAGTTCTTCCTCGGCCTCGGGTGCGCCGGACACGGGGCGATTTTCGCCATAGGCGGGATCCTTGGCGACACCATGTGCGATGAAATTCACCGCGTCATAGCGGGTCATGTCCTGGTCCTGCAGGAAGAAGGCCGCATCGCTTTCGCGTTCGGCAAAGATCGCCACCAGCACATTGGCCCCGGTCACTTCGGTTCGGCCCGAGGATTGAACGTGGATCGCGGCACGTTGAATGACGCGCTGGAAGGCCGCGGTCGGAACCGCCTCCGATCCGTCGATGTCGGTGACCAGATTGGCCAGATCTTCTTCTACGAACTCCAGAAGGGTTGATCGCAGTTCGTCAAGATTGACGCTGCAGGCGCGCATGACGCGTGCGGCATCAGGTTCCTCGATCAGTGCCAGCAGCAGATGTTCGAGGGTTGCGAATTCGTGACGCCGTTCATTCGCCAGCGCCAGCGCCGCGTGAATGGCTTGTTCCAAAGTGCTCGAGAATGAAGGCACGGGCGTGCTCCTCTGTCTTGGGTTATGGGGACCCGTCGCCACCGGGCGGCCCGGTCCTGTCCCATAACCATGTCCTCATACTGTTAGAGTTTGGTTGATAGAGCGTAAGCTTCAAGGGCTTTTTACGTGATTGTGGTCACAATTCCCGTCATTGTGCTCACATATCTTGCGTAGATTTGATGAGGCAGAGCCCCGGTGCGTTAGAACCTGTCCTTTGCCGACCGGATATGGGCAAAGACCTCGACGTCTGCAACCCCTTCCATGCCAAGGGTTTTCTTCATTTCCGCATCGCCTGCGCGCAGGAATGGATTGGTGGCTTTTTCCACGCCCAATGCGACGGGCACTGTGGGGGCGTTTTTTACGCGCGCCTGCGCAATTTCTTTTGCCCGGCGTTGCAGCGCGGCGTTGTCCGGGTCGATACTGAGTGCGAAGGAGGCGTTGGACTGGGTGTATTCGTGCCCGGAATAAACCATGATTTCGTCGGGCAGGGCGGCCAGCGACGTCAGCGACTGCCACATCATGGCCGGTGTCCCCTCGAACAGGCGACCGCATCCCAGCGCCATCAGGCTGTCGGCGGTAAAGAGCGCGCCGCCTTCCGGGTAGTAGAAGGCGATATGACCCAGCGTGTGGCCGGGAACCGCCAGAACCTGGCAGCGTCCCGCGCCGGTGCCGCCCTCAAATCCGGGCTCCAGCTCCATGTCGAGCGCTTCGCCCTGGGCAGCGATCTTGTCGGCCTCGGCCTTGGGGCCCATCACCGTGCAGCCGTATCTGTCGCGCAGCGCCTTGATGCCGCCGACGTGGTCGTGGTGATGGTGGGTGATCATCACCACTGCGGGCGTCCAGCCGCGCGCCTCAAGGGCGTCGATGATCGGAGCAGCCTCTGGCGCGTCAATCACGGCAACCCCGTCGGGGCCCTTCACCAGATAGGCGTAATTGTCCGACAGGCAGGCGACCGTGACGATTTCGAGGGCAGAAGCGGAGGTAGAGGCTTGATCGGGCATGGTCATTCGCTTTCACATTGCTAGACTGCCCCCAAACTGACCGAAGCAGTGGGCCTCTGCAATGCATCTGGACGTGCAGGATCTAAGGAACTTCTATTATCGCAGTACGCTGGGGCGTGCGGCACAAGCATCGATCCGGGGCCAGCTGTTGCGCATGTGGCCGGATGCGATAGGCGAGACAGTTGCGGGCTTTGGCTTTGCTGCCCCTCTGTTGCGGCCCTACCTGCCGGAGGCGCGTCGCGTGCTGGCGTTGATGCCGGGGCCACAGGGGGTGATGCAATGGCCTGCGGGGATGCCCAATGTCTCTATTCTGTGCGAGGAGACCTCCTGGCCGGTGGAGACGGGGCGGGTCGACCGTCTGGTGGTGTTGCACGGGCTGGAAACCTCAGAACGGCCGTCCGACCTTCTGGATGAATGCTGGCGGGTTCTGGGGCCGGGCGGCCGGGCGATCTTCATCGTGCCCAACCGGGGCGGCTTCTGGGCGCGTTCGGATGCCACGCCCTTTGGCTTTGGCCGTCCTTATACGCTGACCCAGGTGGAAAATCAGCTCCGAGGGCACCAGTTTGTCATCGAACGTCACGCGGCGGCGCTCTATCGCCTGCCGAGCCAACGGCGGTTCTGGCTCAAGTCCGGCGCCATGATCGAGCGGTTTGGACGGCGTTTGCCCGCAATGATGGCGGCGGGGGTGTTTCTGGTCGAAGTGTCCAAGCAGACCCACCCGCAGAAGGGCCATATGATCAAATCGCGACGCACAAACCCGATCCGGGTTCTGGAGGGGCTGTCCAATCCGGTTGCGGAACCGGCCTGATCTCTTGGGGCCGGCGCCATGCCGGGGGGCGTCCCCGCCGCGCTTCGGAGTGTCGCTGGCGTGGGGAGGGACACAGTCGACGCTTCATGTGCGAGATTCGACATTGTATGCGTCGGTGTACTGAAATAGCGCAATTTGTCACATCGGAATCGCATCCGGTTCGCTCGCGGACGTAATTTTTTTGCGGCCCGACCTGCAATAAAGCGTCGCACTTTTGTTAAGTGATTGAAAAACATAGAAATCGGTTTTTTGTGTCGCGGACAGAGGGAGTTGCTAGGTCGCAAAGGCTCTGCTACATCCACGCTGATTTCGATGCCCGGCCAAAATCGGGTTGACCTCACGCCCCCGGATGCAACCTGCCAGGACGCATTAAAAACCGGGGCCAAAATAATATCGGAAGGGTGGACGTGTCCGAACCAGCTTCGATTTCCGCAGGCATTGCCGACCGCTATGCCACAGCGATCTTTGATATCGCTGTCGAGAGCAATGCTCTTGATAAACTCGAGACAAGCATCAACGATCTGGCAGCCGCGCTGGCTGACAGCGAAGACCTGCGTACTCTCATCTCTTCTCCCCTCGTGTCGCGCGAAGAGCAGGCTTCGGCCATCTCCGCCGTAGCGGAGAAGATGGGGATTGACGAAGTGCTCCGCAATGCCCTGTCCGTGATGGCGGCCAAACGCCGCCTGTTTGCGGTTCCGGCGCTGATCACTGCGTTGAGCGCGCGCCTTGCCGAGGCCCGTGGTGAGGTCACCGCAGATGTCGTCTCTGCCAAGGCGCTGACCAAGACCCAAAGTGAAAAACTGGCCAAAACCCTCGCCGAGCGCGTGGGCAAGACGGTCAAAATCAATGCCACCGTTGATGAGAGCATCATCGGCGGTCTCGTCGTAAAAGTGGGCTCGAAGATGATCGACAGTTCGATCCGCTCCAAGCTCAACTCCCTACAGAATGCAATGAAAGAGGTCGGATAAATGGGTATCCAAGCAGCAGAGATTTCTGCGATCCTGAAAGACCAGATCAAGAATTTTGGTCAAGAAGCCGAAGTGGCCGAGATCGGCCGCGTTCTCTCCGTCGGTGACGGTATCGCCCGTGTCTACGGCCTCGACAACGTCCAGGCGGGCGAAATGGTCGAGTTCCCCGGCGGCATCATGGGCATGGCGCTGAACCTCGAATCCGACAACGTCGGTGTGGTGATCTTCGGCTCCGACCGCGACATTAAAGAAGGCGACACCGTCAAGCGCACCAACTCCATCGTGGACGTGCCTGCCGGTCCCGAGCTTCTGGGTCGCGTTGTGGACGGCCTCGGCAACCCGCTGGATGGCAAAGGTCCGATCGAAGCCAAAGAGCGCAAAGTTGCAGACGTGAAAGCGCCGGGCATCATCCCGCGTAAATCCGTGCACGAGCCGATGGCAACTGGCCTCAAGTCCGTGGACGCGATGATCCCCGTTGGCCGCGGCCAGCGTGAGCTGATCATTGGTGACCGTCAGACCGGTAAGACCGCGATCGCCCTGGACACCATCCTGAACCAGAAATCCTACAACGAAGCGGCAGGCGACGACGAGAGCAAGAAGCTCTACTGCGTCTATGTTGCGGTTGGTCAGAAGCGCTCCACCGTGGCGCAGCTGGTGAAGAAACTGGAAGAGTCCGGCGCGATGGAATACTCCATCGTTGTGGCCGCGACCGCGTCCGACCCGGCGCCGATGCAGTTCCTGGCACCCTACGCCGCGACCGCGATGGCCGAATACTTCCGCGACAGCGGCAAGCACGCGCTCATCATCTATGATGACCTCTCCAAGCAGGCCGTGGCCTACCGTCAGATGTCCCTGCTGCTGCGCCGCCCGCCGGGCCGTGAAGCGTATCCGGGTGACGTGTTCTACCTCCACTCCCGCCTGCTGGAGCGTTCCGCGAAACTCAACGAAGACTTCGGTTCGGGCTCGCTGACCGCGCTGCCGATCATCGAAACCCAGGGCGGCGACGTGTCCGCGTTTATTCCGACCAACGTGATTTCCATCACCGACGGTCAGATCTTCCTGGAAACCGAACTCTTCTACCAGGGTATCCGCCCGGCCGTGAACACCGGTCTGTCGGTGTCCCGTGTGGGCTCCTCGGCTCAGACCGATGCGATGTCCTCCGTCGCCGGGCCGGTGAAACTGTCTCTCGCCCAGTACCGCGAGATGGCTGCCTTTGCTCAGTTCGGCTCCGACCTTGACGCCGCGACCCAGAAACTGCTGGCCCGTGGCGCGCGTCTGACGGAGCTGATGAAACAGCCGCAGTATTCGCCGCTGACCAACTCCGAAATCGTCTGCGTCATCTTCGCGGGCACCAACGGCTATCTCGACAATGTCGACGTGAAGCAAGTGGGCCGCTTTGAAGCGGAACTGCTGACCTTCCTGCGCACCAAGAAGGCCGACTTCCTGGCTTGGATCACCAATGAAGATCCCAAGTTCAAGAAGGGTGAACCGCTCGAGAAGATGAAGGCTGTTCTGGACGAATTCGCCGCAGACTTCGCGTAAGGAGAGAGACAGCACATGCCTTCTCTCAAGGACCTCAAAAACCGGATCTCGAGTGTGAAAAACACTCGTAAGATCACCAAAGCCATGCAGATGGTCGCGGCGGCGAAACTTCGCCGCGCCCAGGAAGCGGCTGAGGATGCACGCCCCTACGCCGAACGGTTCAATGCCGTGATGGCGGGGCTGGCAGCTTCTGTCGGCCAAAGCGATACCGCGCCGAAGCTCCTCGCGGGCACCGGCTCGGATCAGGTTCAGCTCCTGTTGGTCATGACCGCCGAACGCGGCCTGTGCGGTGGCTTCAATGCCAATATCGCCAAGCTGGCACGTCTGAAGGCGCAAGAACTTCAGGCGGCTGGCAAGACCGTGAAGATCCTCACCGTGGGCAAAAAAGGCCGCGACGTTCTCAAGCGCGAGTTCGGCGAGCTGTTCATCGGCCATGTGGATCTGACCGAGGTGAAGCGCCTGGGTTATGTCGACGCGCAGAACATCGCCAAGGACGTGCTGGCACGTTTCGACGCGGGCGAGTTCGACGTTGCGACGATGTTCTACGCGAAGTTCCAGAACGTCGTGACCCAGATCCCGACCGCACAGCAGATCATTCCTGCTCAATTCGATGCTGACGACGCCGATGCCGCATCCGGTCCGGTGGATTACGAACCAAGCGAAGAGGCGATCCTTGCGGATCTCCTGCCGCGCGGTGTCGCCACCCAGATCTTTGCGGGGCTGCTGGAAAACGGGGCCTCCGAACAGGGGGCTCGGATGAGCGCGATGGACAATGCGACCCGCAACGCGGGCGAGATGATCGACAAGCTGACCATCGAGTACAACCGCTCGCGTCAGGCCGTCATCACCAACGAGCTGATTGAAATCATTTCGGGCGCCGAGGCGCTCTAAGAGACAACCGGAGACGAACAAATGGCAAATGCAAAAGGCAAGGTGGTTCAGGTCATCGGCGCCGTTGTGGACGTCCAGTTCGACGGCGACCTGCCGGCGATCCTGAACTCCCTGACCACCGACAACAATGGCAAGAAACTCGTTCTTGAGGTGGCACAGCACCTCGGCGAGAACACTGTCCGCACCATCGCTATGGACGCCACCGAGGGTCTCGTGCGCGGTCAGGCCGTGGCCGATACCGGCGCTCCGATCACCATCCCGGTCGGCAACGCAACCCTGGGCCGCATCCTGAACGTCGTCGGCGAGCCTGTCGACGAAGGTGAGCCGGTCAACGCGACCGAGCACCGCGCGATCCACCAGCCTGCTCCGGAGTTCTCCGAGCAGTCCACCGAATCCGTGGTTCTGGAAACCGGCATCAAGGTTATCGACCTGCTGGCGCCCTATTCCAAAGGCGGCAAGATCGGCCTCTTCGGCGGTGCCGGCGTTGGTAAAACCGTTCTCATCATGGAACTGATCAACAACATCGCAAAAGTGCACTCGGGTTACTCCGTGTTCGCCGGTGTTGGTGAGCGGACCCGTGAAGGCAACGACCTTTACCACGAGATGATCGAATCCAACGTGATCAAGCCCGACAACCTCGAAGAGTCGCAGGTTGCTCTGGTTTACGGTCAGATGAACGAGCCTCCGGGTGCGCGTGCCCGTGTTGCGCTGACCGGCCTGACCCTGGCCGAGCAGTTCCGCGACCAGTCCGGCACCGATGTTCTGTTCTTCGTGGACAACATCTTCCGCTTCACGCAGGCCGGTTCCGAGGTGTCCGCACTTCTGGGTCGTATCCCCTCCGCTGTGGGTTACCAGCCGACGCTGGCCACCGACATGGGGGCGATGCAGGAGCGTATTACCTCCACCAAGAACGGCTCGATCACCTCGATCCAGGCTGTGTATGTTCCCGCGGACGACCTTACCGACCCCGCGCCGGCAACCACCTTTGCGCACCTCGACGCAACCACCGTTCTCAACCGTGCCATCTCCGAGCTGGGCATCTACCCGGCTGTGGACCCGCTCGAACTCCTCGTCGCGCCTGATGGACCCGCAGATCGTTGGCGAAGAGCACTACAAAGTGGCCTCCGAGGTTCAGCAGATCCTCCAGCGCTACAAGTCGCTGCAGGACATCATCGCCATCCTCGGCATGGACGAACTGTCGGAAGAAGATAAGCTGACCGTGACCCGTGCGCGGAAAATCCAGCGTTTCCTCTCCCAGCCGTTCGACGTTGCGAAGGTCTTCACCGGTTCTGACGGTGTGCAGGTTTCCCTCGAGGACACCATCTCTTCGTTCAAGGCGGTTGTGGCCGGCGAATACGATCACCTGCCCGAAGGCGCCTTCTACATGGTTGGCGGCATCGACGAAGTGATCGCCAAAGCCGAAAAAATGGCTGCTGACGCGGCCTAAGGAGGGCCCTTATGGCTGATACGATGCAATTCGACCTCGTCAGCCCGGAGCGGAGCCTTGCTTCGCTTCAGGCCAGCGCGGTCCAGATCCCCGGGTCCGAGGGTGACATGACGGCCATGCCTTTGCATGCGCCGACCCTCACCACCCTGCGTCCGGGCATCCTGAAGGTCGATGCGCCTGAAGGATCGTCGGAGTATCTTGTCACCGGCGGCTTTGCCCAGATCACCGCAGAGGGCCTTTCGGTCCTCGCGGAGCGGGCAATTCCGATGGACGAGATGACCCGCGCCCATATGGACGAGCTCATCGAGGAAGCCCGCGCCATGTACAAGACCGCAAAGGACGATGACTCCGAGCACGGTCTGGTGGAAGACGCGGCCAAGCTGCTTTCGGACATGGAAGCGCTCGGGACCCACATGAGCCTCTGACGCCTGTCGTCAGACTGAAATCTTTGAAACCGGCCTGTTTACGCAGGCCGGTTTCTTTTTGGTAAGAAACCCGCGATAGTTTCACTTTGTCGCATATTTTACCTTTGAGGTTCGCCTTGCACTCCACTCGTCTTCACAGCGCACGCACCGGGATTATTCAGGGTGATGCAGAGATCTTCTCTGAATTTGAGTCCGGCGGCACCATGTGGACCGGAGAGGGGGAGCGCGAGCGCCGCCTGCACCTGCGTTTTGACGAGGCGTTTGCTGCCCCGCCTGCGGTGCATCTCACGGCTTCCCTGATGGACATGGACCACGCCGCCGCCTACCGCGCGGAACTGGTGGCCGAGGAGATCTCGGCCGAGGGCTTTGATATCGTGTTCCGCACCTGGTCCGACAGCCGCGTTGCCCGCGTGCGGGTGTCCTGGATGGCGATTGGCGATCTGCCGTTCGAGGATGACTGGGACGTGGAGTAGGGGCCGAGCCCAACCGCGCGGACACAAAATGAGGCTGGCAGGAAGCCGGATTTATGCACCCGCCCTCATGTCATCGCAGGTCGGTGTTGTGGCCTATGTACCGATGTTGCGCGTGGTGTGAGTGCCAGCGATGTGAAGCGATCAGGCACGACACCGCATTATTGTGAATGAGTGAGTACCAAGATGCCTGAGGAGGAGGATTTTCTTATGAATAGCTCCACCAGGATCAGGTTGATCGGGAAGCAGATCATATGCGCCAGCCCGTATCCGCGTTCCGCATCCAACCCCATCAGTGCGAACACCGCGACGAGCAGGTAGACGGTTAGAATTGCCATCAAGACGGCATAGCTTCTCAACATCCATTGTGCATGCTTCAGGTACTGTTTCTTTGAGATGTAGATGAACGAAACCACCACAAACCCGATGCCCAATGCGCCACCGATGACGTTGGAAATGATGGTCTTCGTGCCACCAATCATTGGGAGGGAAAATGAAATATAGGCACCTAGCCCCAATCCCAGGATCGCGGTGAAAGCATACAGATAGCCGCTCGCCCGATGCAG
The DNA here is from genome assembly GCF_032924845.1 of Tritonibacter scottomollicae. Lineage (NCBI taxonomy): Bacteria > Pseudomonadati > Pseudomonadota > Alphaproteobacteria > Rhodobacterales > Paracoccaceae > Tritonibacter > Tritonibacter scottomollicae. The sequence continues at coordinate 1,856,111 of NZ_CP136704.1, read as the reverse complement.
GAGCGGTGCGTTCTGCCGAATGAAAGGGGTCAGCTGCAAGATACCCGCGAGCAATGCTATTGATGCCGCACTAATGTGCCCGACAACTGCAAACTCGTTCAAATGATAGAGCGGTTTCTGACTGATGGAAAAACTGTACCAGAATGTGCTCTGCCGCCCCGAAAGATACTCCAGCAGCGCGTCTGTCTCGGAGAGTGCGGAAACGGCCTCCGCACCGTCGAAGAGATACCGAAGAGAGTGTAGAGCGATCAGCATTGTGAATGCCATGCCCATATACAGTACGATGTGTCTTGCGGTTCTGAACATGAGCTATCCTTGGTTCGGCTCACCCGCGCCTGTCCGTCTAGGACAAAGATGCGTGTACCTGCCGTCTGCATTGTAATAATTGACCACGGTCATATTGAGTTAATTGACCGCGGTCAATATTATTGATTGGCAAGAGAACAGGCACACTGAAATCACAAGGCAATTTGAAGGCGAGGGCATGGGTCTCGGGTCAGGGCTGAAGGGGGCAAAAAAATTTCGCCGTGCTGTTCATCGCAGGGATCGCGTTCCACACCGGTAGTTGAACGGGGAGAGTGGCCTGCATTTCTTTCTCTAGGAAAAAATCTCAAATTTCCCCTTGAGCCTCCAGTGACTGGAAGCCCTACATGGAAGGCAACAGGCAATAACGGAGTCGTTCCATGACCCAACCGATCACCGCCCGCCTCTCGATTAAGGGCATGACCTGCGCTGGATGCGTGGGGCGTGTCGACCGCACCCTGGCCGCACTGCCGGGGCTCAGCGATGTCTCGGTGAACCTCGCCAATGAGACCGCGCAGATCACCGCCACCACCCCGGAGGCGCTGCAGCAGGCCGACAGCGCCCTGCGCGATCTGGGCAAACCGGCGCGCCATCAGATGGTGCAGCTGTCCATCGCGGGTATGACCTGCGGCGGCTGTGTGGGCCGGGTGGAGCGCGCCATCAAGGCGCTGCCCGGTGTGGTCTCGGCCAATGTGAACCTCGCCGCCGAGAGCGCGCAGGTGGAGATCCTGCAAGGGGTGGTGACGCCGTCGCAGGTGGCGGCAGCCAGCACCGAAGCGGGCTATCGCGCCCGCCCGGCAGAGGCGCGCGACAGCGAGGACCGCAGCGCCCGCAAGCACCGTGAGGCACGCGATCTGCGCCGTCAGGTCTGGATCGCCGCCATGCTGACCCTGCCGGTGTTTCTGCTGGAAATGGGCGGCCACATGGTCCCGGCGGTACATCACTGGATCGCGCAGACCATCGGCATGCAGACCTCATGGGTGATCCAGGCCGTGCTGACCACGGCGGTGCTGTTCCTTCCCGGTCGGGCCTTTTTCACGCTGGGTCTGCCCGCCTTGCGCAAGGGCGCGCCGGATATGAACAGCCTCGTGGCACTGGGGGCAGGGGCCGCGTGGATCTATTCTCTGGTGGCAACTTTTGTCCCGTCTCTGCTGCCTGCTGATGTGCGTGCGGTTTATTTCGAGGCGGCAGCGATGATTGTCACCCTGATCCTGATCGGCCGCTGGCTGGAGGCCCGCGCCAAGGGCCGCACGGGGGCCGCCATTCAGGCGCTGGTGGGCTTGCAGGCCCGCCATGCGCGGCGACTGACCAAGGATGGCCAGCCCGAGGATGTGGACGTGGATGATCTTGCCCCCGGTGATCGCATCCTTGTGCGTCCCGGCGAACGCATCCCCACCGATGGCGAGGTGCTGGAGGGCAGCGCCCATGTGGATGAGAGCATGATTTCGGGCGAGCCGATCCCGGTGGAGAAAACCGCAGGCGCTGCGGTCACCGGCGGGACTGTCAATGGCGAGGGCAGCCTCACCGTGCATGTGACCCGGACTGGCGCGGACACGACACTGGCGCAGATCATCCGTATGGTGGAGGACGCGCAGGGCGCCAAACTGCCGATCCAGAGCCTCGTGGATAAGGTCACCCTGCGCTTTGTGCCAGTGGTGATGGGGCTGGCGCTGCTGACGGTGGCCGTATGGCTGATGGTGGGGCCGGAGCCTACAGTGACCAACGCATTGGTGGCCGGGGTGTCGGTGCTGATTATTGCCTGCCCCTGCGCCATGGGGCTGGCGACGCCGACCTCGATCATGGTGGGCACGGGGCGTGCGGCAGAGCTTGGCGTGCTGTTTCGCAAGGGCGACGCGCTGCAATCCCTCAACGAGGTCGACATCATCGCCTTTGACAAGACCGGCACCCTGACCGAGGGCCGACCTGCGCTGGTCGCGCTGCACCCGACTGCAGGGTTCGAGCGCGCCGAGGTGCTGGGTGCGGTGGCCGCGGTGGAGGCACGCTCCGAGCACCCCATCGCCCGCGCGCTGGTGACAGCCGCACAGGACAAGGGCCTGACCCTCGCGGAGGTCAGCGATTTCCAGAGCCACACAGCCCGCGGTGTCACCGCCAAGGTTGCCGGGCGCGAGATCCATATCGGCAGCGCGCGGCTGATGTCGGAGGCTGGCATCAGCGTCGATGCGCTGGCGGCAGAGGCGGTGGAGCGCGCCAACCGGGGTGAAAGCGTGCTCTACACCGCCATCGACGGCCAGCTTGCGGCGCTGCTTGCGGTGGCAGACCCGATCAAACCCACCAGCGCAGATGCGATCAGAGCGCTGCGGGCGATGGGCAAGGATGTGGCGATGATCTCGGGCGATGCCCCGGCTACGGCAGAGGCCATTGCCCGCGATCTGGGCATCTCCCATGTGGTCGCAGGGGTTCCGCCTGAGGGCAAAGTGGCCGCGCTCAGGGATCTTGCCTCGCGCGGGCGCAAGCTGGGCTTTGTCGGGGATGGGATCAATGACGCACCGGCCTTGGCGCAAGCAGACGTAGGCATCGCCATCGGCACCGGCACCGATGTGGCGATCGAGGCCGGCGATGTGGTCCTGATGTCGGGCGACCTGAGTGGTGTGGTGACGGCGATCCGTATCTCGCACAAGACGCTGATGAACATCCGCCAGAACCTCGGCTGGGCCTTTGTCTACAACGCCGCGTTGATCCCACTGGCGGCGGGCGCGCTTTATCCCGCGTTCGGCATATTGCTGTCGCCGGTCTTTGCCGCCGGGGCGATGGCGCTGTCGTCGGTCTCGGTTCTGACCAATGCGCTGCGGCTGCGGCGGGCCTGACCTGCAGTCGCAAAGGCTACATGAAAATCAATCGCCAGAAGACGGCCGCAGGACGAACTATCTTTCAATTGTGTCCTGCGGCCTGCAACATTCCGACATTGAGATGATTCTAAAATATTGGAGTGTTTGTCATGAAGCCCTTTGGACCGTCCATTGCTGCAATTGTTGCCGCGTCCTTTCTGCCCTCAATGGCTGTTGCGACCGAAATGGGGGTTTTAGCCTCCGACGACTGCATTCTGACCGCCGGGCGCGATGTCAAACCGAGCGCTGGCTTTGTTGTGCCGGTCGCGTTCATCGACATCACGCGCGAGACGCAAGCGCCTTCAGACACCAAGAGCGCAATCGCTGCGGCAATTGGCGTAAAGCTGGTGGAATTCGCCTTTGATGCAGGCGTCAATTACCTGAGTAAAAAGGCAAATCCTGAACCGGAAAAAGCCCAGGATGTGCTTCCGATCAATCTGTTTCGGGTCGAGAATGACATGCCCGTATCGGTCCCTGCCAAGACCAAAGAAGCCGCCGACAAAGAGGACACGAAGGCCCCTGAGAAAAAGACTGTCAGGCCGGTATTTTTGAACCCGGCGCTGAACTGCCTGACCATAGTGACTGCATCTGCTCCGGTCCTGACCGAGAATGGCTCGGTCTCCACCGCCGATCTGATCATGGCGATCGAGAACGACGGCAACAGCCTTGATCCATGGTCGCGCGAGGCAGAGATCAACGGGCTGAAAGATGAAACTGTCAATTACCGCCTCGCCAAAGCCGGTTTGTCTGTTTTTGATGGGGGCGAGATCGGATCCATCCTCGAGCTACGATTGGAGATTTCGGCGGATGGCAGCGCATTTCGATATGTTCCTGTGTATTTCGATGTCCGGCGCTTTGCGACCAGCGGCACCCAGGACCGCGACATCGCATTTACCGTGAAACTGTCGACGCCCGCGCAATCAGGCGATGAGAATATCGCCTTGGCGAGCTTTCACGCCACGAATGTGAAACGCACCGACAGCGGCGGTGTCCAGCGGGTGTCGGTGCAGGACAGCAAGGATTATTTGGGGTTTGGTCCCATGACGGCCGCAGCGGTGCTGGGGGGGCATGCGTGGTCGCAATTCACCATGCCGAAGTCTGATCCGCCGGAGAATATTGAAAAGCTGCTGAACTTGAGTCTGACAACCGAGGATAAGCAACTAGAGGGGTTGAGTGATTTTGCAGATGTCGTGCAGCGTTTGCAGACCACCCCCTTCACCTACCGGGCTATGAACGTCTCTGTGTCCTTTGAGGAAAGCACGGAACCGTCAAAAATCGTGGCCTTCCTGAACGACTTTGTCGAAGAGAATGACGGGCTGCAGGACAAGCTGGAGAAAGCGACGATCAAGGCCTTGGGGCTGCAGTCGGATGCCGATGCGCTGGCGGAGATTGTTGCGATCAAACAGCGGGAGATCGACGCGGCCAAAGCACATCTTGCCGTGTTCAAGGCAGATCCGAAACATCTGCTGCCCGCAAAGAAGGATTGGTTTGACAAGCAGGTCGCTGATCGAGAGAAACAAATCGCCAAGATGGAGGCCGCCCTCGCTGCGCGTCAGTATGGTGCGGACACTTATGTTCCGACAAAAGGCCTCGACAATCCTGAACCGGAGATCTAGGCGAAAGGCCGCGCGGACCCGCGGGGCGGGGCGATCATCGGGGCGATCAGGCCCGAAGCAGTGCAGGCGTGGGTGTGTGTGGCACATGCCGCTCCCGTATGGGGCGCGGTGCCACATGTCAGGCGACCTGAATGCGGCAAAGACACATAGGGCACTACGGAGGCGCAGGCAGGATGATCGGGCGTATTTCACCTAAGTCAGGCCGGACACCGGGGAAGGGCAGCGCATGACCTTCGAGCTGATCTTCGCCATCGGTATGGGCTGTGCTGTCGTTGGATTGATCGGCTTTGGGTTTTCCTACTACCTGACGCCGGAAGATGACAACGACGACATGCGCGAGGATGAGGAAGCAAGCCGCAGGTGACCGCTGCCTGACGCCAGTGTCAGGCCCGTGGTGCCATCTTTGACAGCCTGAGCCGCTGCACGACGAACCACGCCGGACAGCAAAACGCCCCGCAAAATTTTGCGGGGCGTATCGTGGTCCATCTCTGAATCGTCTGCGGCGTTAGCCGGTGTAAAGCGACTCGTAGATCGGGATCAGGGTCTTGTCCTCAAACAGCGAGGACACAGAGGTGCCATGCCAGATGTTCAGGATCGCCTGGGTGAACAGCGGTGCGGTGGGCACGATGCGGATGTTCGGCGCGTCCAGGATCGGCTGGGTCGGCTGGATCGAGTCGGTCAGCACCAGCGACTTCATCACCGAGTTTGTCACACGCTCCACCGCCGGGCCGGACATGACCCCGTGGCTGATGTAGGCGTGTACTTCCTTGGCGCCGTTGTCGAGCAGGATCTGCGCCGCCTTGCACAGGGTGCCTGCCGTGTCGCAGATGTCATCGACGATGAGGCAGATCTTGTCCTTCACGTCGCCGATGACGGTCATTTCGGCGATCTCGCCCGCCTTCTCACGCCGTTTGTCGACGATGGAGAGCGGCGCGTTGATGCGCTTGGCCAGCTCGCGGGCGCGGGCCACGCCGCCCACGTCGGGCGAGACCACCATCAGGTCGTCCATCTGGTCCTTGAACTGTGCCTTCACGTCCAGCGCAAAGATCGGGCTGGCGTAGAGGTTGTCCACCGGAATGTCGAAGAAGCCCTGGATCTGTGCGGCGTGCAGATCCATGGTCAGCACGCGCTCGATGCCGGCACCTGTTAGCATGTTGGCGACCATCTTGGCAGAGATGGGCGTGCGTGCCTTGGTGCGGCGGTCCTGACGGGCATAGCCGAAATACGGAATGACCGCGGTAATCCGTTGTGCCGAAGATCGGCGCAGCGCATCCGCGATGATCAGAAGCTCCATCAGATTGTCGTTGGCCGGATTCGAGGTCGGCTGGATAATGAACATATCCTCGCCGCGCACGTTCTCGTAGACTTCGACAAAGATCTCGCCATCGTTGAAACGCTCGACCCGAGCATTCACCAGGTTCTGATCGACCCCCCGGTGCATGCTCATACGGCGCGATATGGATTGGGCGAGAGGAAGATTGGCGTTCCCAGCGATCAGCTTGGGTTCGTTCAAGGTCGGCATTGGCTGATTATCCCCGGGCAGCAATGTGACAGATTCGTGATATTGAACCCCGCTTAACACGCACATAGGGTCAGGCCTAGTTCTAAGCACGAGGAATTCGTCCCATGGCCGCATCGATCCCATCAATCGACTATTATTTCTCTACCCTGTCGCCGTTCAGCTACCTTGCCGGGCAGCGGTTGGAGGAGATCGCGGCCCGCCACGGCGCTGCCATCACCTACAAGCCCTTCGACATCATGACGCTGTTTGCGCGCACCGGCGGCACTCCCCCCAAGGACCGGCACCCCGCGCGGCAGGACTACCGCCTCATCGAGATCGAGCGGCAGTCCAAACGCACCGGCCTGCCGCTGAACCTGAAGCCTGCGCATTGGCCCACCAATGCGGCCCCGTCCTCCTACGCGATCATCGCGGCCCAGAAGGCGGGGGGCGGTGATCCTGGCGCGCTGGTGCATGGCACCCTGCGCGCGATCTGGGCCGAAGATCGCGACATCGCGCAGGACGATGTGGTGAAATCCCTGCTCGAAAGCGCCGGTTTCGACGCCGCGCTGGCCGACAGCGGACTTCTGACCGGCGCGGAGATCTATGCGCGTAACCTCGAGGACGCTGTCAACGCCGGCGTTTTTGGCGCGCCGTTTTATGTGACCTCGGACGGGGCAAAGTTCTGGGGGCAGGATCGACTGGATGATCTCGACCTGCACCTTGCGGAGCAGGGCGCATGAGCCTCGACATGGGCGCATTGCCGCAAGAGGTGTTTCACCGCCGCTTTGGCCAGGGCACGCGGCCCGTCTTTGCGGTGCATTGCTCGCTGGCGCATTCCGGTGCCTGGCGCGGCCTGGTGGCGGCCCTGGGCGAGGATGCGGTGTCCTGCGGGGCCTTCGACATGCTGTCGCACGGCAAAAGTCCGGACTGGGACGGGCAGGGTCTGCTGCAGCAGCGCAATGCAGAGGCCGGGCTGCACCTGCTATCGGCTGAGGTCGAGGCTGCGGGTGCCCCCGTCGATCTGATCGGGCATTCCTTTGGCGCCACGGTGGCGCTGGCGATGGCGCAGGCCCGCCCGGATCTGGTGCGCACGCTGACCCTGATCGAGCCGGTGCTCTTTGCCGCCGCCAGCGCGCGCGACCCGGCAGCACTCGCGCAGATGCGCGCCGATCACATGGCGGTGCGGGAGCCTTTTGCCGCAGGCGATGTTGAGCTGGCCACCCGCCTGTTCAACCGCGCCTGGGGCACCGGTCACCCCAAATGGCCCGACCTGCCGGAGACCGCCCGCGCTGCGATGATACGGTCCTTCCCGGCGGTGATGGACTGCGACAGTCAGGTCTATGACGACGCCGCCGGTCTGCTGGCGCCCGGCGCGCTGGAAGCGCTGGCTATGCCGGTTCTGCTGATGCAGGGGGGCGCGACCCAGCCCATCATGTCGGCGGTCACCCAGGCACTCTCGGCGCGGATGCCGGAGGCGCAGGTCGCGGTCATCGAGGGCGCGGGCCATATGGTGCCGGTGACACATCCCGAGGCCGTGGCGGAGGTTCTGCGGTCGTTTTGGCCCTAGGGCGCGACGCCGCCGTCTCGGCGGAATCGCTCGACCCACTCTCGGCTTCTGGGGTCATCTATACGGGCAACATCCGGCTCTACACTGTCCGCGACCTGAGTTGGTAAATTAAGTTGCTCCAAGATGTCTCGTATCTGCGCTTGTGGAGCGTCTGCCAGAGTTTCATATGTCACCGTAAATGGCGCGACACCTTGCATGTTGAACCACGCTTGCCAGTTCTGATCCCATTCCGTGAGCTTTGCCACCGCCGCCGCGATGGCCTCGTATGAGTATGTTGGCAACTGCGGCGCCGCTGTGCGCTCCAACTCCGTTCCATCGGCGTGTCGATGCCACAGCCCGGTTTGTTGAGCCAATAGGTAGGACACCGCTTGGCTCACCTTGTCCGCCCGAGTCAGATAGATGAAGCGCAGCGGACCAAAGACCGAGGTGAGCCGGACCAAATCAGTCTGGGCGGCAGGGAAGAGAAGGGCGAGCTGAGCTTGCAGAAACGCGAAGCTATGCCATTGTTGGCGTAGGGCAAAGACCGCCGTGTCGCCTTTTCCCAATGCATGCGCCGCAGCCATAATGTCGCGGAGTTGCACTGTCGAGGATGCATCGGAGGGCGCAAGTGCCATGCGGCGCCGCCACTCAGCGAGGGAGGTGCCGAAGAACAACGAGGCGGGTGCCCCGGCGATGCCGGTTGTGCGCAACATTCGGCACAGAAGGGTGCTGCCACTGCGGGGAGTTGTGCATATAATATACGCGTTGGCCATCACGGCAGCCTAGCCGACTTCGATGACAAAGGAATGACGCCGTGCTCAGACCGGCTCTTCGATGATGTAGTCTTCCCATTCTTCCAGCGGCGTGTCGAATTCCGACACGGTCATGCCGCGCACCGAGACCCCGGCGCGGTGCACGCTGTCCGGATCGCCGGTCACAAGCGGGTGCCAGTCGGGCAGGGATTTGCCCTCCCACAGCCGGCGATAGGCGCAGGTCTGCGGCATCCAATAGGCGTGGGTGTCGAGGTTTTCGGGCTTCAGCACGATGCATTCGGGAATGAAACTGTGCCGCGTCTCGTAGTGCGCGCATTGGCAGGACTGATCGTCCAGCAGGCGGCAGGCCACACGCGTCAGCGCCACCTCGCCGGTGTCCTCGTCCTCCAGCTTGTTGAGGCAGCATTTGCCGCAGCCGTCACACAGCGCTTCCCACTCGTGCGCGGACAGCGTCTTTAGCGGCTTCCTTTCCCAAAACCGGTCGACGAGACCGTTGCGGTCGATTTGATTGGTCATATCCGCCCTCTCAGAGTGCGTTGAGGATGGCGCGCGCCTGATCACAATCGGCGTGCATCTGGGCGATGAAGGGCTCCAGCCCGTCAAATGTCAGCTCCGGGCGCAAGAAATCCACCAGTCCGACAGACAGATGCGCACCATAGAGGTTGCCCTTGAAATCAAAGAGATAGGTCTCAATGTTCGGCTGGTCGCCGTCAAACATCGGCCGCACCCCGACTGAGGCGGCACCGTGGTAGCTGCCCATATGGGGGCCGTCGAGCACATCCACCAGCACCGCGTAGACGCCAAAAGCAGGCGGGTGCAACCCGTCGATGGATTGGTTGGCGGTGGGAAAGCCAAGCTCGCGGCCGCGCTGCTCGCCGCCGATCACCTCACCCTCGATGCGGTGCCAATGACCCAGCATGGCGGCGGCGTCGCGCGGGCGGCCCTCGCTCAGGGCGGTGCGGATCGCGGTGGAAGAAACGGTGTGCTCGGAATATTCCATCAAGGGCGCGATGGTGACGCCAAAGCCCATCTCTTCACCGAAGCGCTGCAGATCTTCGGCGGTGCCGGCCCGCCCCTTGCCAAAGCAGAAGTCGGCGCCCACCACCACATGCGCCAGCCCCAGACCTTCAAAGATCACCTTGCGGGCAAACTCTTCGGGGGGAAGCGACGACAGTGCGTGGTTGAAGTTCAGCTGATAGAGCTTCTCGACGCCGATCTTCTCCAGCCGATGCGCGCGGGCCTCTGCCGACATCAGCCGGAAGGGCGGTGCGTCGGGGGCAAAGAATTCACGCGGATGCGGCTCGAAGGTCATCACGCCCAGCGGGGCGTCTGGTACCGCCTGACGTGCCAGATCCACCACCGAACGATGGCCGCGATGAACGCCGTCGAAATTGCCGATCGCAACGGTTGCCCCGCGATCCTGCTCTTCGACAAATTGATAGTCCCGGATGATGCGCATGGCGCTTCCCTAGCCGCCGCGGCTGGGCGGCGCAAGAGTGCTGTGGTCAGTGGCGACCTCTACCGCGCGACCTGCGCGTGAAATCCCTTGCCCGAAGGGCGGGAGCCAGAGAGGCAGCCGGCCTCCCCCGTTCACCTTCTTGTAAATATCCCCACCGGAGGCTCCTGCAGCGCGACAACCGACCCCGGTCTGAAGGACCTGTTGCGCTGTCGGCGTGCGCCCGCTTCACCGGGATCTCATTCGATGGCGTTAGGCTGGCCGGGATCGATCACCAAGATGGGGACGCGGGATAGCTGTGGGCAGCGCCGTGTCTAGGGTCAGGACCCATTGATTTTCGGTTGGCTGCGTGATTCACCGCATCAAAAATGGGCGGTGACGATGTCTGATCTTTTCTGGTTGAGCGATGCGCAGATGGCGCGTCTTGAGCGCTTCTTTCCCAAGTCTCACGGCAAGCCGCGAGTTGATGACCGGCGGGTCCTAAGTGGCATTATCTTCATCAATCGCAATGGCTTGCGGTGGCGTGATGCACCGAAGGAATACGGCCCACACAAAACGTTGTACAACCGCTGGAAGCGGTGGAGCGATAAGGGCATTTTCGCACAAATGCTGGTCGGTCTGGCCGCAGATCATCGCGAAGAACAAACTGTCATGATCGATGCGACGTATCTCAAAGCGCACCGTACGGCTTCCAGCCTACGGGCGAAAAAAGGGGACCTGGAGACAAGCGCGGGCGGGTGATCGGTCGCACAAAAGGCGGGATGAACACGAAGCTGCATGCGATCTGCGACAGCCGTGGTCGCCCGCTCAACTTGTTCATCACTGCCGGCCAAGTCAGCGATTACGTCGGAGCACGGGCTCTGTGCAGCAGCCTGCCGACGGTCGGATGGCTGCTGGGCGACCGGGGCTATGACGCTGACTGGTTCAGAGAAGCGTTGGAAGACAAGGGGATAAAGGCGTGCATCCCTGGGCGCAAACAGCGTAAAACCCCTGTCAAGTACGATAAGCGCCGTTACAAACGCCGCAACCAGATCGAGATCATGTTCGGCAGGCTGAAAGACTGGAGAAGGGTCGCAACACGATACGACAGATCACCAACAGTGTTCCTGGCAGCTATCGCTCTCGCCGCTCTCGTCATCTTCTGGCTATGAAGGATAACGAGTCCTGACCCTAAGGCAACGACCGGCCCCGATAAAAAGGGGGTGGATGATGCAGATGCACACCCAGCAGGCGCCGTAGTGCGACCTGTCCAGATGCCTGAGCAAGCGGTACCGCGACCCGTCCTGTATTGGATAGATCATCGGCTCCGACTATGAAAATGAACCGGCTTCATCGTCGGCACTCCGTCCGGGGGCATCCCCGAGGCGGCCTGATGCGCGGCCGCGCGTCAGTCGAACTTGCGCGAGGGGGCCATCACCATGGCCTCGCCCACCAGTACCTTTTGGCCCTCGACGATGCAGCGGCAATCCAGCTTCACCCGGCGCTTGTCGATCTGGATGTCGGTCACCTCGACCTCGGCCAGCACCATGTCGCCGGGGCGTACGGGGGCGAGGAATTTCAGGTTCTGACTCATGTAGATGGTGCCATGGCCGGGCAACTGCTCGCCGATCACCGCCGAGATCAGCCCGGCGGTCAGCATGCCATGGGCGATGCGCCCTTCAAAGATCGTGTCCTGCGCATAGCTGTCATCAAGATGCACCGGGTTGCGGTCGGTGGAGACCTCGGCAAACAGCTCGATGTCGCGGTCGGTGATCTGCTTGCGCAGGTAGCGGGTCATGCCCATCTCGATGTCTTCGATGCAGATGGTGCCGCGGGGGAAATTGTCCAACATCCCTGCCTCCCTGAAGGATTTGAGCGGCAATAAATATACCGCTGAATTGCGTGTTTGGTAATTTTATTACCTCGCAACTGCAGAAAGTCAAGCCCGCCCGTCCGGCCCCTATGGCGCAGGTATCCCAGCGGACGCCCTGACGGGCGACAGCAAAAGGCCCGCCCGCTCCGGGTGGAGCAGACGGGCCCGATTGGCGCGAAACTGCAAGTGTCAGCGCAAAAAGCCGATGCTGTAGGTCGGGGCCACCTGCTCTTGTGCCAGATAGGTCTCCAGCGCGGCCGGGTCGGGCTGCTGGTCGGTCTTGGTGTCCTTGGCCGCCAGCCCGCCGGTGATGAACAGCGTGTCCACGCCTTCGCCCATGCCGCCGGAGATATCCGTGTGCGGGCCGTCGCCGATTGCCAGGATCTCGCGGTCGCTGACATCATGTCCGATTTCGCTCAGACGGCGACGCGCCAGATCGTAGATCGGCGGGTAGGGTTTGCCGAAATAGAGGCTCTCGCCGCCCATCTCGGTATAGAGCTTCGCCAGCGCCCCGGCGCACCATTCCCGCACCTCGCCGCGGTCGACGATGATGTCGGGGTTGGCGCACAGCAGCTTCATCCCCATCTGCTTGGCGTAGAGGAACTCCGCCCGGTTCACTTCCGGATCGGCCATGGTGTCGAAGGGACCGCAGCAGACGATGCCCTCGGCCTCCTTGAGCGGCACGCGGGTGATCTCGACGGGATCGTGGATCACCTTCATCGGTTCGAAAAAGCCCGCATCGCGCTCCCACTCGCCCATGAAATAGACCTTGCTGCCCACCGCGCCGGTGAACATCGCCGCGCGGGCGGAATCGCCAGAGGTGGAGATGGTGTCATAGGCGTCATCGGGCACCCCGAACTGGCTCAGCTGTTCGGCCACCCCGGCGCGGGGTTTGGGCGAGTTGGTCACCAGCACCACGACGCCGCCCCGCTTGCGATAGGCTTGCAGTGCGGCCACCGCGTCGGGGTAGGCGGTGATGCCGTTGTGCACGCAGCCCCAGAGGTCGACGAACAGGGCCTTGTAGTCGGCGGAGACCTCGGAAAGGGCGGAGATGATCTGGCTCATGGGGCGCCTCATGGGAAAGGAATATGCGTCCTTCCTATGCCAGGGGCAGCCGTTTGGCCAGATGCAGGCGGAGCGCGGCGCGGGCGTCCGGCGAATGGGCGCGCTCGGTGAAACGGATCGCGTGCCCCGAAATGCGTTGCGCCCGCCCCGGTTTCGGGACGGGCGCAAGCCGATGTGTCTATGTTTCACAAGGCCGGGCGGGGCTTAGCCCCTCTTGCTGGGCGGGGTGAAGCGCTTGGAGGTATCCGAAGCACCGCGGGCCTTGTTCTTCTTGCTGGAGGGCTTGCCCGCGGGGGGCGGCGGGCCCTTGGGCTTGTCGCTGCGCGGCTTGTCGGAGCGCGGTTTATCGAATTTCGGCTTGTCGCCGCGAGGTTTGTCCGAGCGCGGCTTGTCAAACTTCGCCTTGTCCCCGCGCGGCTTGTCGCCCCGGGGTTTGTCATAGGCGGGTTTGTCACCGGACGGGCGTGGTTTGGCCGCGCGTGGTTTTACCGGGTGGTCTGTGCTGTCCTCGCGGGCACGATAAGGCTTGCGGTCGCTCTTGTAGTCGCCACCGCTCTTGCGGTCGCCGCCGCCCTTGTAGTCACCACGATCACCGCCCTTGTAGCCGGGCTTGCCGCCGCCAAAGCCACCACGGCCCTTGCCGCCACCGGGTGCGCCACCTTTGCGGAAGGGCGGTTTGGAGCGTTCGGGCAGGTTTGGCGCTTCGTTCAAACGCTCCAGCGCGGAGCCATCATCCAGCGCCATTTCGCCGCCAAGGGTGGCCATGAAGCCATCGACCTTGTCTTGCGAAATCTCGGCATAGCTCTTGTCGCCGACGATGCGGATCGCACCAATGGCGGATTTGTCGATGCCGCCGGCCTTGCACAGCATCGGCAGCAGGCGACGCGGATCGGCACCGGCGTCGCGCCCGCCATCAATGGCAAACCAGACCGAGGGGCCAAAGGGCACGCGGTCTTCTTTCTTCTTGCGGGCATCCACGGAGGCCACATCGGTCAGCTCTTCCGGCGCGGAGCGGGCGGCGGACCACAGGCGCAGATAGCCAGCGGCCAGCTGCTCGGGTGAGAAGCTCTCGACCAGTTTCGCCAGCGTTTCCGCCTGGCTTTCGGGGGCCTCTTCGGTCCAGACGGCGTCGGACAGCATCCGCTCCATGTCGCGGCCACGCACCTCATCGGCGGAGGGCGCATCGACCCATTCCGCTGACAGTTTGGCATCGCGCAGCAGGCGTTCGGCCTTGCGCACGGAGCGCGGCGTGACCATCAGCGCGCTGGCGCCCTTGCGCCCGGCGCGCCCGGTGCGGCCTGAACGGTGCAGCAGGGTCTCATGGCTCGACGGCAGATCGGCATGCACCACCAGATCGAGGTTCGGCAGGTCGATGCCGCGCGCCGCCACATCGGTGGCCACACAGATCCGGGCGCGACCATCGCGCATTGCCTGCAGGGCACCGGCGCGTTCCGCCTGGCTCAGCTCGCCCGACAGTGCCACCACCTGAAAACCGCGGTTCGACAGCCGGGTCAGCAGCCGGTTCACCGCAGCGCGGGTATTGGCAAAGACGATGGCATTTGGGGCCTCGTGAAAGCGCAGCACGTTGATGATGGCGTTTTCAACGTCATGCGGCGCAACCACATGGCTGAGATAGGAAATATCGCTGTGCTGTTCGGATTTGTTGATCGTGGAAATCCGCTGCGCATCGGTCTGGTAGGTCTGCGCCAGCGTGGCGATCGGCTTGGACACCGTGGCCGAGAACAGCAGGGTCTGGCGCTCTTCCGGGGTTTCCTGAAGGATGAACTCCAGATCCTCGCGGAAGCCCAGGTCGAGCATCTCGTCGGCTTCGTCCAGCACCACGGCGGCGACGCCGCTTAGGTCGATGGAACCACGGGTGATGTGATCCCGCAGACGGCCCGGGGTGGCGACGACGATATGAGCGCCGCGTTCCAGTGCGCGGCGTTCGTCGCGCATGTCCATGCCGCCCACACAGGAGGCCAGCACCGCGCCCGCATCACCATAAAGCCAGGTCAGCTCGCGCTTCACCTGCAGCGCCAGCTCGCGGGTCGGGGCGATCACCAGCGCCAGCGGGGTGCCGGCACGGGCAAAGCGGCCGTCCTCTTCGAGGATGGTGGATGCAATGGCGATGCCAAATCCCACCGTCTTGCCGGATCCGGTCTGTGCCGACACCAACAGGTCCGCTCCCGCCAGCTCTGGGTCGGAGACTGCCTCCTGCACAGGCGTGAGAGAAGTGTAACCACGGCGCTCTAGCGCCTGCTGCAAGGTGGGTATCAAGAGGGGATCCGTTCATATCGAAGTGAGGCGCACGGGGCGCAGGGCCACAGAGGCGCCGATGGGTCAAGATCGCGCGTATAGCGTAAGGTTTCGGCTTTGTATAGCATATCTCGCCCGTGTTGGCTGCATGGCTGTATTGCGTTTTTTAAGGGAACGGCGCCGCGCAGGCGCTTCGGAGTTGATTTGCGGCGGGCAGCGCGCCAATTTGGCGGCCTTAGGTCCAGAGTCCAGTCGCAGGCCCGCTGTCGGACCCGCACGCCTTTGCTGCCTGTTCGCGCGGGGGGCGGGACATGCCGCAAGGCGCGACAGATGTGACGAGGGACACGGGCATGACAACGTCATGGCAACAAGGAGACGGCACATGAGCAAGCTGCCCCCGGAGGTGATCGCGGAGATTGATGCCGCGATTCGCCTGATCGTCGCGGATCTGGCCCCCGATGCGCGCTATCTGCCGAAATACGGCGGCGTGGTGATCGCGCCCGACCCCGCGAGCGACCAGTTTGTCGGCGGGCTGTTTACCTATACCGAACATGTCTCGCTCGAGTTCTCGCAGGGGGCGCGTTTTGCGGATCCGCAGGGGGATCTGGAGGGCAAGGGCAAGGCGCGCCGACATCTGAAATTCCGCCATCCGGATGATGTGGCGGCACGGGATGCGCGCGGTTTCCTGCAGCAGGCGCTTGCGCTGCGAAACGCGCCTTGAGGTGAGCGTTCGCCGACGCCCGCAACGCCTCTTGTGGCGGGCGCAGACACTGCTAATCTGCGTCGCGGTCAGATCCGTTTCCCTGCCAGATAGAGCGATACCTTCATGATGTTTCTGCGGTCCCCCGGTTCCTCCTGTCGCGCCCTGCTTGCGGGCGGGATATGCCTTGTCGTCAGCGCCTGTGGCACCACTTACGAGTTGCCCGACAGCGGCGGTGTTCACTCCGAGGAGGCGGCACGCCTCTTTGCCGAAGCGCGTCGCAGCCCGCCACCGGCCACCCTGTCCAGATCCGCCGCCGAAGCGCGGTTTGCGCGGGTGGAGCCCCGGGTGATGCGAGCGGGGCGCGAGACATGCCAGCGGCTGAGAACCGGCGTCAATTGCAACGTCGATATCGCCATCGACCGGCAGATGACGGAGCGCAACGCCTATTTCACCTATCAGAACGGCCAGCCGGTGATCCGCATTTCGCTGCCGCTGATTCAGGACACCGGCAGCGATGACGAGGTCGCCTTTGTGCTGGCGCATGAATACGGTCATCTGATCGGACGGCACGTCGAGAAACAGCAGCAGCAAGTGCTGGCGGGGGCGCTGATTGGCGGCGCGCTCGCCGGGCTGGTGGGCGACAGCGGTGATGCGGTGGGGCTGGGGCTTGGTGTTGGCGCGACGGCGGGCGGGATTGTCTATTCGCAATCCTACGAGCTGGAGAGCGACACGCTGGGCACCCGCATCGCCTATGACGCAGGCTATGATCCGGTAGAGGGCGCGAAGTTCTTTGCCCGCTCCGAGGCGGCCACCGGCACCAGTGGCGGCTATTCGATCTGGGGCACCCATCCGCCGGACCGTCGGCGGGTGGCGACAGTGTTGGCCACCAAGGCCCAGATTGATGGTCAGGTCGGGCTGCGCAACGTGCGATAATCAACAGGACCTGTTTCAAAACGGAAAAACGCCCGCTGCAGGCAGCGGGCGTTTTGCATGTTAGGGAGGTCCGGGACCGCCAGCGCGATCAGACCTTGAGGTTCGGGATGATCTGCTTCTTGCGGGACATCACGCCCGGCAGCACCACGAGGTCGCCCTCGACACTGGCGTCAAAGCTCTTCTCGGCCACGGATTTCACCAGATCGTTTGGCACCAGCAGGGTGGCTTCTTCCTTCAGGATGTCGACCACGAACAGCAGCACCTGATCGACGCCGTCTTCGGCCTGAACAGCCTTGAAGGTCTCCATCAGGCTGTCCTTGCGGCCCAGCGGGATTTCCGGCGCGGTGGTTTCCAGCACGGAGACGCGGAACTTGGTGCCGTCGACCTCGTATTCCTTGGAGTCCATGCGGATCAGCTCTGCATCGGAAAACGCGGAGACGTCGGATTTGGCGGCAAACATCTCGGCGGCGTAGTCGGTGACGTCGAGGCCCAGATCCTTGGCCAGCTTCTCCGCCACGGCGCGGTCATGCGGCGTGGTGGTGGGGGAGCGGAATTCCAGCGTGTCCGACAGGATGCAGGTCAGCGCCGCGCCCTTGATGTCGTCGGGCATGCGGTCGGCGTCTGTGCCCATCAGGTCGTGCATGATGGTGGCGGTGCAGGCCAGCGGGCGCACGGTGATGTCGATCGGACCCTTGGTTTCCAGGCCACCGACCAGCTTGTGGTGGTCGATGATGGCGCGGATGTCGGCGCTGTTGATGGAGGCGGGCAGCTCTGCGGGGTTGTTGGTGTCGACGATCACCACCGGCGCGTCGGCTTCGACATCGGCGATGATTGCGGGCTGCTCGAAGCCCCAGCGCTGCAACATGAAGGCGGCTTCGGTGTTCGGCGCGCCCAGCAGGACGGGGGTGGCGGCTTCGCCCTTCACCTCGTTCAGATACCAGGCCCAGATGATCGCGGAGCCGGTGGAATCGGTGTCGGGAGATTTGTGGCCGAAAACTTGAATGGTCATGAGGTCAATCCTGTCTGACGGGGTCTGTTGCCGCGCCTTACACCAGCGGGGCAGGGTTTGTCACCCCGCCACAGGCGGGCGACGGAGTTCTGCGCAGCGCATGGCTCGGTCACGGCCCCCTTTAAGGTGGCACCGCAACGCAAGGGGCAGTTGCCCGGGGTCGGGGGGCATGTAAACCCGTTAAGGCGGCGGGGGCCGTGATTGGTAAACGTGATTGGTCGTGATTGGTAAAGAGGAGGGATTTCAGATGATGAGTGTATTTCGCAGGGGGGTCGGCGGGGCCGGCGGGCTGTTGTTGCAGGTGGCGGCTGGCGTTGCGCTGGCCGAAGGCGACAGCGCGCCCAAAGACGTGGCCACAACGGAACCGGCGGCATTCTACAGCGGCAGCTGGCAGGGTTTGGACGTGGACAAACAGTGGATCATCAACGGCCTCGCCAACCGCCACCTGATCCGCATCACCTGCGAGGGTATCTCCAATGATCAGGAGTTCCCCAGTTTTCTACTGGTGACAGAGGCTGGAGAGTACCGCTGGCCGGTCAACGAAAGCGGCGCCGCCTTTGTGGATGCGAAAACCCTCGCGCTGCGTGAGGCGGGGGCGGGCAAGGTGGTGGAGTGCACCTGGGCCTCGGTGAGTGATGCCGCCACGCAGCGCGATACCGTGCAGGTCGACGTGCTGCCGGGGCACAATATCCTGCTGGGTGGTTTTGCAACGACGCGGGAGTTCTCGGTCGCCTTTCACAGTACCGCCGGATGCAGTGATCTGTCTGCGCAGCTTTACATTGACGATGCACCATTGGTCACGGCAGACAGCCAGCCGCAGCTGCTGACACCAGATGCCAGCTATTTCGGGGTAGCGCAGACGGTGGAGGCCAAAATCAATGGGCTCTGTCCCACGGGGGGCATTCCGATCCTGGAATTCTCACTCGCCCGCTGATCGCGGGTGAGCCCCGCGCCTTGGCGAGTCCGGTGCAGGCCGGATCAGTTGCGGGCCGGGGTCAGCTGATACCCGGCCCGTTGCAGCAGGTTCAGCACACCGGTGTCCCCGGCCAGATGCGCCGCGCCGACGGCGACAATCAGATGGGGGTCCTGGCGGGCGCGCAGGTGTTTGACCCAGGCGCGATTGCGCTGGGTCAGCACGGCCCGGTCAAAGCTGGCGAGCAGCCGGTGGACCTCGCGGCGCGGCACGTCGAGGTCGCGGTAGATCATCCAGCTCATGACAATGCGCCCCTCGGTCAGCCGGTCGTCGAAATAGGATTCGGAGAGGGTGACATAGAGGTCTTCGTGCCGGGTCTCGCTGCGCAGATCGAGGCGCAGCATCTTGACCTGATCCGCCAGCGGCATGGAGGCCAGCGCAGCAAGGCCGCTTTCCGGCGCCTCCAGACCCAGCGTCGGGATGCCGGCGTTTCGGGCGCTGCGCTCAATGCGGTCGTCGAGCCCACGCCGGGCGCCAAAGCCGCGCTTGCGGCAATCGGTTCCGGTGAGGAAATCGGAGATATACCACGGCTGCATCCGTTTGGCGGCCTCTGCCGTGATCCCGTAGAGCGCCAGGCGGGCGGTCAGCAACCGCCAGTCGGCGGCGGGCATCATCCGGTCCAGTTGCTGGCCCGGTCGCAACAGAAAATAGCGCGCAAAGGCACCCTGATCGCCATCTGCCGCCTGCATCTGCGTCTCGGTGACCTCCAGAAATACCGCGTCGGCCTGCCGGATCAGCGGACGCAACTGCCGCACGGTCTTTGCCATGCGCGCATCGCCGCTGTGCTGGGTGCCGACGATATCGATCCGCTGCGCGCCGCGGGTGGCGATCCAGTGGTTGCCGATGGCAAAGGGCACCTTGCCAAGGTCACTGTCGAGCCGGCTGCGGGCGCTGTCAGTCAGGTGATCCCGCAGGTCGATGCCGGAGCAACGCGCCTCGGCGCGGTCAACCCCGGTGAGCAGGGACAGCGCCAGCGTGGCGGCCATCATGCCCCGGGGCAGGCGGCGGGCCATTGCCCGTAGCACAGACAGCGTGGCGGTGCCGGTCATAGTGGTGCCTCTTCGATCTCGTAGCCCTCTGCGTCCAAGAGGGCCAGCACCCCCTGCGTGCCGGGAAGATGCGCGGCGCCAACGGCCACCACCAGCCGTGATCCCTGCGTGGCCTCGATCACCGGGATCCAGTTGCGGTTGCGTTGGTAGAGCAGCAGCTCCATCAGCTCATCCACCTGTGCCTGCCGCTCGGCCTCGGAGAGGCTGCTTTCCGCGGTCAGATAGTCCTTCAGCTGCAGCAGTGTGAATTCCTGCACCGCGCCGTCAAAGTAGCTTTCCACCATCGTGTAGAAGTCGTCCGGCCCCACGCCCATCATGGCGATATAGCCGCGCAGCTCCGCCACCTGCTGCTCCAGCGGGGCGGCGTCGAGCAGCTGAAACACGCTCAGCGGATCCTCAAGCGACAGAGTCGGGACGGCGGCTTCCTCGGCCACCTCCATCAGCTGCATGTCGAGGCCGCGCGTCACATCCTTGATCGTGCGGGCGCATTGCGGCACCGACAGGGACATGGTCAGGAACCAGGGCCGCATCTTGGCCGCCATGAAGGCAGGCACCCCGGCGGCGCGGGCCTGATCGGCGATCTGCTGCCAGTCCTCTTCGGGCAGGCGATCAATCAGGGTTGGCCCTTCGGTGATGAACATCATTGACGGCGTTTCGGCCAGGGTGCGGTTCAGCGCGGCCTTGTCGGCGCGGTTCACCTCCAGCAGCACGGCATCGGCGCCTTCCACCACCGGCGTCATATGCGCCACCAGCGCGGCGTGACGGGGGTCGTTCAGGTGCATGGTGCCGATGATATGCAACCGCCGCTCGCCCCGTGTGGCGATCCAGCTGAGCCCCTCCGCATAGGGGGTCTGCGCCAGCTCCGCGTCCACCTCGGCGCGGATCTCCGGGGGGGCGGTGGCGCGCAGGTCGGTGCCGGAACAGGCGGCCTGAAGGGCGGTGCCCGCCAGCATCGGGCCGATCAGAAATGCGGATGCCCAGAGCCGCAGCGAAGCTTGCAAGGACGGGCGCGCGGGTTTGTTGCGCAGCGCGCAGCCATGCCCAAAGGTCTCCACCGTCCATGCCGGGGCAGGGCGGAGGCGAGAGAATAGTCCGGTCATGACTCACCGCTCGGTTTTTTCATTTGTCTCACATTGCCATTGCCGCCGGGGCGGGGCAAGCATGGCCGGGATGGAACGTGAACAAGATCTCTACGCCCCGGTGAAGGCGCTGTTCGAAGGGCAGGGCTATACCGTGAAGGGCGAGGTGGGTGCCGCCGATGTGGTGGCGCTGCGCGGCGCGGAGCCGCCGGTGGTGGTGGAGCTGAAGCTGCGCTTCACCCTGTCGCTGTTCCATCAGGCGGTGACGCGGCTTGCGGTCACCGATCTGGTGTATCTCGCGGTGCCGCGCCCCAGCGGCAAGACCGCGCGCCGGGCGCTGAAGGACAATCTGGCGCTCTGCCGGCGGCTTGGCCTCGGGCTGATCACGGTGCGCGCGGATGGCCGCACCGAGGTGCATTGCGATCCCGGCCCCTACGCGCCGCGTAAATCCAAGGTGAAAACCGCACGGCTGCTGCGTGAATTTGCCCGCATCCAGGGGGACCCCAACACCGGCGGCGCCACGCGGGGCGGGTTGATGACCGGCTACCGGCAGGACGCGCTGGCCTGCGCGCGTCACCTTGCGGCCCATGGCCCATCGCGCGGGGCCGAGATCGCCCGCGCCACCGGCGTCAGCCGCGCCACGCAGGTGATGTACTCCAACCATTACGGCTGGTTCGAGCGGGCGGCCAAGGGCATCTATGCCCTGACCGAGACGGGGCGGGCGGAGCATCTGGACTGGCCGGAGCCACAGACGGCCCGCACGGAGACAGACACCGACTCAGGGTCGGGATCTGGATCGGTGGCGCGTTGAGGCGGTCCGCTTGCAGGGGCAGATGACGATAAATATATCGCCAAATGCGCAATCCAGAGCCCCTTGCATTCCGGTATCCGCGCACAGGTCCGGCCGTCACAAAAATTCCACCAAGTTTCATGCAGGGATTGGTTGACAGGCCAATTCTCACTGCCTAACTATCCGGCAGTTAGCACTCGACTAAGGTGAGTGCCAACGTCCTCGCGGCCCATGATGGGCGTGGGGTAAGGAAAACACTTTGAGCCTTTTGAGGAGCTGCAAAGATGGCATTGAAACCGCTTCATGACCGCGTGCTGGTTCGCCGTACCGAAAGCGAAGAAAAAACCGCTGGTGGTCTGATCATTCCCGACAGCGCCAAGGAAAAACCGTCCGAGGGCGTAGTTGTCTCGTGTGGCGATGGCGCGCGCAAGGACAGCGGCGAACTGATCGCGATGGCCGTGAAAGAGGGCGACAAAGTCCTGTTCGGCAAGTGGTCCGGGACCGAAGTCACCGTCGACGGCGAAGAGCTGCTGATGATGAAAGAGAGCGACATCATGGGTGTGATCGTCTGAGCCACCGGCTCCGACACATCCTCCATCGCATAGATACAGTATTCTCAAGGAGACTGAAAAATGGCTGCTAAGGACGTCAAATTCGACACCGATGCCCGCAACCGTATGCTGAAGGGTGTCAACACCCTCGCAGACGCTGTCAAAGTAACCCTGGGCCCCAAAGGCCGTAACGTGGTTCTGGAGAAATCCTTCGGCTCCCCGCGCATCACCAAAGACGGTGTGTCCGTGGCGAAGGAAATCGAACTGGAAGACAAGTTCGAGAACATGGGCGCCCAGATGGTGAAGGAAGTTGCTTCCCGTACCAACGACGAAGCAGGCGACGGCACCACCACCGCAACCGTGCTGGCGCAGGCCATCGTCAAAGAAGGCCTGAAGCAGGTTGCTGCTGGCCTGAACCCGATGGACCTGAAGCGCGGCATCGACATGGCGACCACGAAAGTCGTCGCAGCGATCAAAGAGATGGCCCGTCCGGTCAACGATTCCGCTGAAGTTGCGCAGGTTGGCACCATCTCCGCCAACGGCGAAGCCGAGATCGGCCGTCAGATCGCAGACGCGATGCAGAAAGTCGGCAACGAGGGTGTCATCACCGTCGAAGAGAACAAAGGCATGGAAACCGAGACCGACGTGGTCGAGGGCATGCAGTTCGACCGCGGCTACCTGTCCCCCTACTTCGTGACCAACGCTGACAAGATGACTGCAGAACTCGACGACTGCATGATCCTGCTGCACGAGAAGAAACTCTCCTCCCTGCAGCCGATGGTTCCGCTGCTGGAGCAGGTGATCCAGTCGCAGAAGCCTCTGCTGATCATTGCAGAAGACGTCGAAGGCGAAGCGCTGGCAACCCTGGTTGTCAACAAGCTGCGCGGCGGCCTGAAGATCTCTGCTGTCAAGGCACCGGGCTTTGGCGACCGTCGCAAGGCCATGCTGCAGGACATCGCGATCCTGACCGGCGGCCAGGTGATCTCCGAAGACCTCGGCATGAAGCTCGAGTCCGTGACCATGGACATGCTTGGCACCGCCAAGAAGGTTCAGATCACCAAGGACGAGACCACCATCGTTGACGGTGCAGGCGAGAAGGCCGAGATCGAAGCACGTGTTGCTCAGATCCGTAACCAGATCGAAGAGACCACCTCCGACTACGACAAAGAGAAGCTGCAAGAGCGCGTTGCCAAACTGGCAGGCGGTGTTGCCGTGATCCGCGTCGGTGGCATGACCGAAACCGAAGTGAAAGAGCGCAAGGACCGTGTGGACGATGCTCTGAACGCGACCCGCGCTGCTGTGCAGGAAGGCGTGATCGTCGGTGGCGGTGTTGCTCTGGTTCAGGGCGGCAAGGCTCTCGAAGGTCTGACCGGTGAGAACTCCGATCAGAACGCCGGTATCGCAATCGTGCGTCGCGCTCTCGAAGCGCCGCTGCGCCAGATCGCCGAAAACGCCGGTGTTGACGGTGCCGTGGTTGCCGGCAAGATCCGCGAATCCGACGACAAGACCTTCGGTTACAACGCTCAGACCGGCGAATATGGCGACATGTTCTCCTACGGT
This sequence comes from Tritonibacter scottomollicae, assembly GCF_032924845.1. Classification (NCBI taxonomy): domain Bacteria; kingdom Pseudomonadati; phylum Pseudomonadota; class Alphaproteobacteria; order Rhodobacterales; family Paracoccaceae; genus Tritonibacter; species Tritonibacter scottomollicae. Next base: position 1,832,250 of record NZ_CP136704.1, on the reverse strand, counting down.
GTGATCGACCCGGCCAAAGTGACCCGGACCGCTCTGGAAGATGCGGCCTCGATCGCTGGCCTGCTGATCACCACCGAAGCCATGGTTGCCGACAAGCCCGCCAAAGAAGGCGCAGCTGCCGGTGGCGGCATGCCCGACATGGGCGGCATGGGCGGCATGGGCGGCATGATGTAAATCACGCCATCCAGTCTGGATGTCTGACCCGCAAGGGTCGGGATGGGGTCGCCTTCGGGCGGCCCTTTTCTGTTTCACCATACCCTGTCGAAATGGCTGATCTTGCGGTTGCCATATGGATAGTTTGCCCCGACACAAGGTAGTTTTGAGGCCCGTGCAGGCATGGCCAAGGCGATCCCGTCCACCGATAATATCCTGGGGTCCTTTTCGCCGGTGTTTCCCTGCACGGACTTCTCACACAATCTGTTTCGTGACTGGGACCACTGTCTGCGCTTTGAGCTTGGCGGAGACGATGTTTCTGATTCCTTGTGTCTGCGGCGGTTCATTCAGGCGTTCGAGCGGGCCGATGCGGTGGCCTCCTGGCTGTTTCGCGACACGGAGGAGCTGTGGCTGCTGTCATCGGATTATGGGGATGAAAAGGCCAGGAAGAAGCGCCTGAAACCCTATAAGAAAACACCCCTCAGGCCCTCCGACTTCCAGTATCTCGGCAAGGTGTTTCAGGAGGACTCGGACGACTTTACCGGCGATATTTATCGTCACTGGGATGCAACGATCCTGAAGGAGCGATGGCAGCTGCGCGAAGTGCTTTGGCTGACCCTCGGCGCCGAGGTGGGGGTGCGACCGACCGTGTCCGCAGATATCTATGTCGTGGATTTTGCGCGGGGGCTGGTTCTTCACCCTTATGATGATAGCGGCATGGATGTGTCAGCGACCCGGAAGGAGACGCTGGTCCCACTCTACCAAGAGTATCACGACTGGTTGCAGACATTTCGGATCGATGAAATGCGCGCTGCCTTTGAGGGCTGAGGGGGCGCTCCCGCCCGTGGGCCATGCCCCTGCGGGACCTGTCCTCCGGTTGGGCCCGGCGCCACGCGCGCCCAAAGGGCGCGCGTGGCGCGAGTCGCTTCGAACGCAGGTCGAAGCGAAACCCCGCTGGCCCGCCCCGAGTTTGTGTACCGCCTGAGTGAACAGCACCGAGCCTGTCGAGATGCATCTATTGTATCGGCACAGAACTGCGACCTTGAGCTTTTTGGGGTGGGATGCTTGCCTGCAGCACAAAGACACAGCAGGAGCACGAGATGCCTGAGTTTCAGTTCGATTGGGTCGATGCCTTCACCGACCGGCCCTTTGGCGGCAATGGCTGCGCGGTGGTGCATGGCGGGGCCCATCTGCCGGAAGCTGTGGCCTGCGCCTATGTGCGCGAGACCTCCTTGGTGGAATGCACCTTTACCGGCCCCTCTGAGGTGGCGGATATCCGGGTGCGCTACTTCCTCGCCAGCCGCGAGATCCCCTTTGCCGGGCATCCCACCATCGCCACCGTGGCGGCAATGCGGGATCGCGGCATGATCGCGGGCAATCGGATCACACTGGAGACCGGGGCGGGGATCGTGCCCGTGGCGCTGGAGGGAGATCGGATCGTCATGCAACAGGTGGCGCCGGAGTTCGGCCCCGCGCCGGACCTTGCACTGGTGGCGGCGGCGGTGTCCCTGCCGGAGGACGCCATCATCGGTCAGCCTCAGTTGGTCTCCACCGGCCTGCCGTTTTGCATCACCGTGCTGAACGATCACGCGGCACTGAAAGCGGCCCGCCTGAACGCCGAGGCGATGGTGCCGCTGGGCGCGGCGCTGGGGGCAGATGGCAGCGATATCATGGAGCCCTTTCTGGTGACGCTTGACGGGTATACCGGCGCGGGGGACACGTTTTCGAGGTTGCTGATGTTGCCCCCAAGCCCGCCGGAAGATCCGTTCACAGGGTCCGCCACCGGCGCCATGGCGGCCTATCTCTGGCACCATGGGCTGATGGAGAAAGAGAGCTTTGTCGCGGAGCAGGGGCACCTGATGGGGCGGCCCGGGCAGGCCCATGTGACGCGGATCGGACCACCAGACGCCATCGAGGGCGTGTGCGTCGGGGGCACTGGGTTTGTGTTGATGCGGGGCAGTGTCACCTTGCCCGAAGACCTCTCCCTCTAAGAGTACATATTCGTCACAGGGAGGCTCCCGCCCGTGGGTCATGCCCCTGTGGGACACGTCCCTCGGTTGGGCCCCGCGCCACGCGCGCCCTTTGGGCGCGCGTGGCGCGGGTCGCTTCGAACGCAGGTCGAAGCGAAATCCGTTGACCTGCCTGTTACAGCGCTTGTTGAACTCATAATGTTCATGTATTGTTCTTTTCAAGTTCAATAAATACGGGAAGAGGCAGGATGATCGAGGGAAGCTGTTGTTGCGGCGCGGTGCAGTTCACATTGGATCGGCCGCCGTCGATGATGGGCACCTGCCATTGCTCGCGCTGCCGCAAGGTCGGGGCCAATGTGCTGGTTTTTGTGGCACGCGACAGCGTGAGCTGGGTACAGGGGCGCGAGAATGTGGCGCGTTACCAGCCCGAGGCGCCTTATACATACGGCCGTTGTTTCTGCAGGACCTGCGGCACCTCATTGGGAGAGATCCTGTCGGAGGAGGAGAGCTTTCCAATCTCGGCCCATGCGCTGGACAGCGATCTTGAGATCCGCAATCGGTTTCACGAGTTTGTGGCGGAAAAGCCGTCCTGGTATGAGATTTGCGACGCGGCAGAGCAGTATGACGGGCATCCCGTCACCACGTGATCCGGCTTTAGTCGCGGCGGGGGCGGAGGCTCAGGTCTCATCCTCCGCCCTGCAGTCCCACAGGACCCAGACCATTCGGTCTAGCATCCAGAGTTTGGTCAGCATGGTGATGGCCAGCCCGGTCGCGGTTAACCCGGGATGCAAGACTGCCAGACCGGCGAAATACAAAAGCCCACCACAGAGACCACCCAGCGTCAGGGCATGGACCACCCTGCGATGGTGGGCGAGCGCCGGTGTGTCGCTGCGCTGCAGCCAGAGCTGTTCACCCAAGACGCCCTCTGACATCCAGTTGTCGGTGCGAGCTGGAACCGGGAAAACCCTCGGGTTGAGCCAGGTCCACAGCAGCAGCAGCGCTACAGGCAGCAGCGCGCCCCAGCCGAACCAGACGCGGCTCCAGACCGCCAGGGCGAGAAGCGGCAGCACGGGCAGGCGGCTCCAGCCGCTCCAGGGATTGGCGTGGCGGGCCCAGACCTGCGGTGTCATGCCCATCATGGCCGCAGTATGGTGAAAGGCATTGCGCTTGGCCATTGGCGTGCTTTCCCTCTCGACGTTCTGCGCCATTAAGGCACGGCGGGGCACAAATGAAAACGGCCCGCCACCGGGGCAGGCCGTTGTTGTGATCGAACTGCACGCCTGCAGTGGTGGGCCGAGGTCAGCCGATCATGCGATTGATGGCAATGAACAATACGCCCGAGAGGGTTGCCGCAGCCGGAACGGTGATCACCCATGCGGCGATGATGGTCATGAAATGCGACCGGCGCACAAGCTTGCGACGACGCCGTTCCGCGGCGCCCACACGCGGGGCATCGGGGGTCACGGCCTTGGCCCGGCGCAGGCGGCGTTCGGTGTCCCACTCGCGGAAGAACCCGACGCCGAACACCCCGCCGATGGCGATATGGGTGGAGCTGACCGGCAGGCCCAGCCCGCTCGCCACGATAACCGTGATCGCCGCCGACAGCGCCACGCAGTAGGCGCGCATCGGGTTCAGCTTGGTGATCTGGCTGCCGACCATGCGGATCAGCTTGGGGCCAAACAGGAACAGGCCAAAGGAGATGCCGAAGGCGCCGATGATCATCACCCAGAAAGGGATCGAGACCGCTTGGGTGAAATCGCCGGAGGTGGAGGCCTGCACGATCGCCGCGAGCGGGCCGACCGCATTGGCCACGTCATTGGCCCCATGGGCAAAGCTGAGCAGCGCGGCGGAGACGATCAGCGGGATCGCAAACAGCACCTTCAACGATTTGTTGCGGTTTTCCAGGCCGCGTGACTGGCGGCGCACCACCGGGATCATCACCAGCCACAGCAGCAGGGCAACGGCGACGCCGATCATGATCGCATCGGTCAGGTCGATCTTGATCAGTTTCTTCAGACCCTTGACCGAAAGATAAGCGGCAAAGGCGCCGCCCATGATGCCGACAAGAACCGGTACCCAGACACGGGCAGCGGCGATCTTGTCATCGCGGTAGATGATGCGCGACTTGATGAACCACAAGAAACCCGCCGCGATCAGCCCGCCGAGCATGGGCGAGATCACCCAGCTGGCGGCAATGGCGCTCATCTGCGCCCAGTTCACGGCGGCAAAGCCGGCTGCGGCGATGCCGGCGCCCATCACGCCGCCCACCACAGCATGGGTGGTGGAGACAGGTGCGCCGATCCAGGTCGCGAGATTGACCCAGAGCGCGGAGGCCAGAAGCGCCGACAGCATCGCGGCGATGAACATCGAGGAGGTCGCCATGGTGGTCGGCGAGATGATGCCCTTGGCGATGGTCGAAACCACATCGCCCCCCGCGATCAGCGCCCCGGCGCTTTCGAAGATGGCGGCCACGACGATGGCAAACCCCATCGACATTGCATTGGCGCCCACGGCGGGGCCCATGTTGTTGGCGACGTCATTGGCGCCGATGTTGAGGGCCATATAGGCCCCGAAGGCAGCAGCGATCACCACGATGACGGTGTTGTTGGCATCGCCCAGCATCAACCCGGTCGCGGCAGCGACAATCAGGATGAAGACGAAGGCAATTCCAAGCCCGACATTGGACCGCCCGACATAGGCTGTCGCCTGTTCCAGCGAGGACAGGCGGTCGAGATCCCGGTCCAGGGTTTCAAGGTGACGCGGGTCTAGATCGTTTTGGGACACCTGGCCTCTCCGTTTTTTCACGCGAGCTGCGTGTAACGGTTTTATGACAATCCGGCAATGCGTGACCTGTGCGGTGGTGAAGATTAGATGCGGCTGTGTCCTTGCAGGGCAGGCAGCCGCGCCCTGCTTTTGGACCCTGATGGGCACATGACCTGCGCAGCACGCCGTCCAGATGGCCGCGGAAAAGGAAAACCGCCCCAACTGTTGTCGGGGCGGTTTCTGATGCCTCGGCCAAAGGCCGGGAGAGTGTTCTGAACGGGTGCTCAGCGGCGGTATCAGTTGCCGTTGATGAGGCCCATGCTTTCCAGCTTCAGCAGAACCTGATGGGCGCAATTGTCGACTTCGACATTCTCGGTCTCGACGCTCAGCTCCGGGTTCTGCGGCACGTCATAGGGGTCGGAGATGCCGGTGAATTCCTTGATCTTGCCCTCGCGCGCCAGCTTGTACAGGCCCTTGCGGTCACGACGTTCGCATTCCTCGATCGTGGTGGCGACATGCACCTCGACAAAGGCGCCGAACTGCTCGATCTCTTCGCGCACGTGGCGGCGGGTGGCCGCATAGGGCGCGATCGGGGCGCAGATGGCGATGCCGCCGTTCTTGGTGATCTCGGATGCGACATAGCCAATGCGCTTGATGTTGAGATCGCGGTGCTCTTTCGAGAAGCCCAGCTCGGAGCTGAGGTTCTTGCGCACGATGTCACCATCGAGCAGCGTGACCGGACGGCCCCCCATTTCCATCAGCTTGACCATCAGGGCGTTGGCGATGGTCGACTTGCCGGAGCCCGAGAAGCCGGTGAAGAACACGGTAAAGCCCTGTTGCGCGCGCGGTGGCTTGGTCTTGCGCAGCTCTTCCACCACTTCGGGGAAGGAGAACCACTCGGGGATTTCCAGACCTTCGGACAGGCGGCGACGCAGTTCGGTGCCGGAGATGTTGAGGATGGTCACGTCATCCTTGTCGGCGATCTCGTCGGCGGGCTCGTATTGGGCGCGCTCCTGCACATAGACCATGTGCTTGAAGTCGACCATTTCGATGCCGATTTCGTCCTGATGTTCGCGGAACAGGTCCTGCGCGTCATAGGGGCCGTAGAAATCCTCGCCGGCGGAGTTCTTGCCGGGGCCGGCGTGGTCGCGGCCAACGATGAAGTGGGTGCAGCCGTGGTTCTTGCGGATCAGCCCGTGCCAGACCGCCTCGCGGGGGCCGGCCATGCGCATCGCCAGGTTCAGGAGGCTCATGGAGGTGGTGGCTGCCGGGTATTTGTCCAGCACTGCCTCGTAGCAACGCACGCGGGTGAAGTGGTCCACATCGCCGGGTTTGGTCATGCCCACCACGGGGTGGATCAGCAGGTTGGCCTGCGCTTCGCGCGCGGCGCGGAAGGTCAATTCCTGGTGGGCGCGGTGCAGCGGGTTGCGGGTTTGGAAGGCCACGACCTTGCGCCAGCCCAGCTTGCGGAAATAGGCGCGCAGCTCGTTCGGGGTGTCGCGGCGGGCGCGGAAGTCGTAGTGGATCGGCTGCTGGATGCCGGTCACAGGGCCGCCGAGGTAGATCTTGCCGGCCTGGTTGTGCAGGTAGTTCACTGCCGGATGCGCGTCGTCATCGGCGCCAAAGACCTTTTCGGCCTCGCGGGACTTGTTCGGCTCCCAACGGTCGGTGACGGTCATGGTGGCGAGGATCACACCTTCCTGGTCGCGCAGGGCGATGTCCTGACCGATCTCGATGGAGGCGGCGAAGTCCTCGGAGACATCAAGGGTGACAGGCATCGGCCACAGCTGGCCGTCGGCCAGGCGCATGTTCTCGACAACGCCGTTGTAATCCTCTTCGGAGAGGAACCCCTTGAGCGGGTTGAAACCGCCGTTCATCAAAAGTTCGAGGTCGCAGATCTGGCGCGGAGTCAGGTCGTGGCTGGTCAACTCGCCTGCTTCGATCTTCAGTTTCTGCGCGGAGTCATAAGATACATAGAGCTCCGGGATCGGAGCCAAATTACTCGACATGGGCATAATTAGTCTCTCTCGTCTGGCGTCGGGTCTGCGCTAATGCAGCACTCGGGATGGGCAATAGCTTCTTGACATGACCAAAGTCCACCAGCGCGTTCAAAAAAGGACAGCGTGGGCATATACTGTCTCGTTTGGATCACCATTCACCCAAAGCGGCCGAAGTGCGGAACAGAATTCGCCGGGTTTCGCGCGCAGTCGGTCCAGTGGTTCAGGAGCGGAGCGTGGCCACCATCGTATCGAGGCTTGATGCGCGGGGCAGGGGCAGCGCGTCGACGGGGGCATCGACACCGCGCAAGGCAAATGTCTCATACCCAATGTCCGGATGCGGTAGCTCCGCCGCCTCGAACACCGCGCGCGAGACCAGAAGCTCGACCCCAAGGTCCTTGGTCTTGGCCTCAAGCCGACTGGCAGCATTGACTGCCGCGCCGATCAGGGTGCGCGGGGCCTGACCGGCCGCGCCGATCTCGCCCAACACAACCGTGCCGACATGCAGCCCCATGCCGATTCGCACCGGCGCCTCGCCTTCGGAGGACAGCAGCTGGTTGAAGCGGGCAAGCGCCGCGCCGATATTGGCCGCCGCCGTCAGCCCGGCTGCGGCAGAGCTGTCAGGCGTGTGTGTCTCGAACAGGGCAAGCATACCGTCGCCCATGTATTTGTCGACGGTCCCCCCGGCGCGGGTGACCTCGGGCACGATGGCGTCAAAGAACCGGTTCAGCAGAAACACAACATCATAGGGCAGCAAGCCTGCAGAGCGTGCGGTGAAGCCGCGAATATCAAGGAACAGCACTGCGATGGTTTTCTCCTCGCCCTGTGCCGCATGTAGCTGGCGGCGACCCTGTGGCGCATAGACCCGTTTCACACTCAGCGCCGAGGTCGGGCGGATCTGGCAGGCCAGCCGCATATTGTCGGCGGCGTTGATGGCGGCGAGGCTGCGTGCTTCGGCGGGGCTGGGGGGAGGGAGATCCTCGACCCCATCGGTGATGGCAACCCGGCAGGTGGTACAGCGCCCCTTGCCACCACAGAGCGAGGGATGGGGTATGCCTTTCATCTGTGACATTTCCAGCAATGTCAGGCCACGGTCGGCGGTGATTGCTGGACCGTTTTCGTAGGTGATACGCACCGAGCGGCTGCGCTTTATCAGGCGACGCAGGATGTAGGCACCGCAGGCCAGCCCCAAGAGGGCGAAGAAGACGCAGACACTGGCGCTGTTTATGGTCGCCAGTTGGGCAAACCCGGCGGCGTCGGGCCAGTTGTAATCCGCCATGATCTGCGCGGCAAAGCCATCTTCGGCAAAGAACCCCCACATCCGGCGCCCCTCGGTCACCAGACCAGCCAGCGCCAGGGCAGGCACCAGCACCGCAAGACCGATCATATAGGGCACATATGCGGCCCACCAGCGGGTCAGGCGCAGCCACATGTGCAGGCCGATGCAGCCGTGTATCCAGACCGCGAGCAACAGCAGATATTGGTGCAGCGCTTCGGGCGAGCTCCAGAGCATCAAGATCACCGAGGACATCTCGTCCTGATAGTCATAGACGCGGGCGGCGTAATTGGTGTGCACGATGTGCTGAAACAGTTGCAGTGGAATGAGGATCCCGAGGCTCAGCTGTAGCCACTGGGTGAAGCTCATCCGCAGGGTGCGCCGGGTGGCCACCTGCCAGAGCGCCAGTCCCGCATGCACAAGGAGCGACCCGTAGAGGACGACCTGGCCAACGGGGTTCTTGGTCACCGCCTCGCGCGCTTCCTGTACCGTTTCCAGTAGCTCGGGCGAAACCAGCCCGGCTGCGACGTTCAGAAAATGGAAAAAGGCGAAGGTGAACAGCACCAGCCCGGAGACCAGTCTGCTGCGTTGAATCCAGTTGCCCCGCCAGAGTGCCTGCGCCACGGGTGTTCCGCCTCTGTTGCTATCTGGTTGGGTGTAGGCGATCCGGAGCGGCCTGTCACCTCTGCGCTACGCGCTGCAGGCCGCGCATCTCTCAACCATGCGAGGGAGGGGGATCGGTCGGGCCCCGGATGTCGGGGCGTCGCTGCCGCGCCACGGCCCGGCCTGCGATAGGCGGCGGGCTGTGGCGCGGCAGGGGCTTAGGCGGGTGTCGGCGTGAAGGCGTCGGCCAGTGTGACCAACCGGCGACGCTCTTCATCCCAGAGCTTCAGTCGCACGCAGCGCAGGCTTTCGCCGAGGCTGAGCCGCTGGGCACCTTCAAGGCCGGGATGGTCTCGCAGCACGGCGGGAAGGCGATAGAAGGGAATGCGGCTGTTGAGGTGATGCACGTGATGCAGACCGATGTTGGCGGTCAGCCAATGCAGCGGCGCGGGCAGGTCGTAATGCGAGCTGCCGTGCAGGGCGACCTCATGCAGGTTCCAGTCCGGCTCGTGTTCATACAGTGTGTCTTCGAACTGGTGCTGAACATAGAACAGCCACACGCCTATTGTTGCGGCGCAGACGGTGGTGGGAAGGAACAGAAACAGCAGCGGATCAAGCCCGCCGAACATCACGACGGCACCAAGCACGAGGAAGACGGCGATATTGGTGCCCATCGCGCTGACCCAATAGCGCGCACCGGCGCGCATCAGACCAAGGGGCAGGCGGTTCTCGAACAGGAACACCCAGGCAGGGCCGATCCCGAACAGTACCACTGGGTGCCGATAAAGCCGATACCGCAGGCGGCCCAGCCGCGATTCTGCGCGATATTCTGCGGTGGTCATCGTGTAGACTTCGCCGGGGCCGCGGCGGTCCAGGTTGCCAGCGGTGCCATGATGGGCGGCGTGGATGCGCTGCCAGACATCATAGGGGGTGACTGTCAGCACCCCAAGCGCGCGCCCGACCCAATCGCCCAGCGTCTTGTTGCTGAACAGGGCCCCATGACCGCAGTCATGCTGGATCACGAACAGCCGGACCAGAAAGAAACCGTTGAAAATCGCGATGGGCACGGCGAGCCAGGGGCTGATCGACAGAGCCCACCACCCCAAACCCCAAAGCAACAGGAACGGACCGAGCGTCAGGCCAATCTCCAGCAGGCTGCGGCGATCCGATGGGTCGCGATAGCGCGCGAGGATGGGAACCCAGCGCCGCGCGTCTGCGGCTGCATCACTGGGGTGTGGGGCGGTCATGGCAGGAGTCTCCGGTGGAGGGCCCGAACCGGTCTGGCTCGAAGCGCGATGAGATAGAGTGTCCGGCTGCCGCAGGACGCGGACCGGGTCGTGAGCGCCTCGGCGATCTGGACACCTCACATCAGGATCGACCCAGCGCACTGGGTCGCAACGGGTTGAATGTCAGCGAGACAAAATGACGTTTCGCGCATCGGCCTTGTCGCCGTGGACTAGTCGACGCAGTCCGTCAACCCCGCCCGTTGCCTTTTTGACCGGATCCGAGGCCCTGAATGCCTGCTGAAGTATCCCTGAGTAGGAGGAATAAAGGCGCTATTTCAAGGGCTTGCCGGGCTGGTGGCGCGGATACGCTCCCGCAGGCTGAGGCCATCCGCCGCGCGCGCCATGGCTGTCACTGGCGGCTGGAGGTCAGTCGCGAACAGGCTCCCGAGGGGGACCGCGGGAGCCTGTTCTGATGCGTTACGGGCCAGAAGCGCGGTTTACTCCTGCTCAGCCAGGAACCGTTCCGCGTCGAGTGCGGCCATGCAACCCATGCCAGCAGAGGTGACCGCCTGACGGTATTTGTGGTCGGTCAGGTCACCAGCGGCAAAAATACCGGGGATCGAGGTCTCGGTGGAGCCGGGTTTCACCGTCACATAGCCGCCATTGTGGGTCTCCAGCACGTCCTTCACCAGTTCGGTCGCGGGGGCGTGACCGATGGCGACAAAGACGCCCTTGGCGGCAATCTCGGTGATCTCGCCGGTCTTGGTGTGTTTCACCCGCACGCCCTCGACGCCAAGCGGCGCATCGGTGCCGACAACCTCTTCCAGCTCGTGGAACCACAGCGGCTCGATCTTGGGGTTCTTCATCAGCCGGTCGATCAGGATCTTTTCGGCGCGCAGCTCGTCGCGACGGTGGATCAGGGTGACCTTGGAGGCGAAGTTGGTGAGGAACAGCGCTTCTTCCACGGCGGTGTTGCCGCCACCGATCACCACGATTTCCTGACCGCGATAGAAGAAGCCGTCGCAGGTGGCGCAGGCGGAAACGCCAAAGCCCTTGAACTTCTCTTCCGACGGCAGGCCCAGCCATTTGGCGCGCGCGCCGGTGGCCAGGATCACCGCATCCGCCGTGTAGGTGGTGCCGCTGTCACCCTTGGCCACGAAGGGGCGCTGGGAGGTGTCGAGCGAGGTGATGATGTCGCCGATGATCTCTGTGCCCATCGCCTTGGCGTGGGCTTCCATGTTGACCATCAGGTCGGGGCCCTGGATCTCGGTATGGCCGGGCCAGTTCTCCACCTCGGTGGTGGTGGTCAGCTGGCCGCCGGGCTCGATGCCCTGCACCAGGACCGGTTCCAGCATCGCGCGGCTGGCGTAGACTGCGGCAGTGTAGCCGGCCGGGCCGGAGCCGATGATCAGGACCTTGGTGTGGCGCGTGTCGCTCATGGTTTTTCCCCACGTCTGAGTGTTTGCGGTCTTGCCGCCGTCGGAGACTGCATATAACTGCGGCGCGCGCATGCTTAAAGACCCTCGTTGATGCACCCTGTGCAAACCGGGCGACCCGTTCTCTGGGCCGGTCACGGTGCACGGGGCGATGGGTGTTAGAAGAATGTTGTGAGTTTGTGAAATAATGTTGCGTGAATTTGCGTCCCTGCTATAAGAAACGCAACTCTCAGGAGATAGCACCCCAATGGTCACCACACGTCTGGACCCGATTGACCGGAAGATTCTGTCGGAGCTACAGGCCGATGGCCGAATGACGAATGTCGAACTGGCCAAACGCGTCGGAATTTCTGCGCCGCCCTGTCTGCGCCGCGTGCGCGCCTTGGAAGAGGCCGGATTGATCCGCGGCTACCACGCGGAAGTGAACGACCGCGAGCTGGGATTCGAGGTTCAGGTCTTTGCCATGGTCGGGCTGGAAAGCCAGGCGGAGTCAGAGCTGACGGCCTTTGAGGAAAAATGCCGTAGCTGGCCGCTGGTGCGTGAGTGTCACATGCTGAACGGCGAGGTGGATTTCATCCTGAAATGCGTCGCACCGGATCTGTCCACCTTTCAGGCCTTTCTGACCAGCGATCTGCTGACAACGCCGAATGTGGCCAGCGTGAAGACCTCATTGGTCATTCGGGGCGCCAAGGACGAACCCGGCGTGCCCTTCGATGTGCTTGAGGCACGGCTGGCGCGTCAGGCCTAACCTCGCACCTCCGGTTGAGAACATCCTGCTGCCGCTCCTCATGAAAGGGGCGGCATTTTTGTTGGGTCTGTGCCTCAGGCCTGCAGCGCGCGGGCGCGATCAAAGGCGAGCGGGCCAAAATCCGCGATCTTGTCCACATGCGGGAACATGTTCAGAAAGAGCGTCTTGATCGGGTAGCTGACCAGCCGCAGCGCGTCGAGGCCGGGATGGTAGGTTTCAAACTCCAGCCCACCGACGCGGATCACCGCATGGCGCGCAAGGCAGAGGTGATACATGTCCACCGGCGCTGGCGGTGTGGTTTCGACAATGTTCATTCCGTCGAGGAACTCTGTAACCGGGGTCAGCAGCGGGCCATCGCCCTCGGCGTGGCGCAGGTGGGCCGGGGTGCGTAGCAACCGTGCCGAGGGGCCGCTGATCACACAGGACATCGGCTTCTCCATGCCGAGGCTGTCGGCCATGAAACTTGTGAGGGCGTGGCGCGTGCCGGTGGCAGCCTTGCGACCGGGCACCAGGGTTGTCATGCCTTTCCAGATCAACGGCTGATAGCTGCCGTCGCGGGTCAGGACCTGATCGCCGGGATAGAGATCCTCGATCGCCACAGGACCGAAGTCCGTCTCCACCAAGGAGCCCCGGGTGAAGGCGCAGAAGGCCTGTTCGAACAGCGGCAGCGCCGGCGCAATGTGACGGGTCTCGGCCAGGTTGCCATTGGGCAGCAGGCTGGCGACCTCGTAGCGGCGCAGCTGCGGTTTCGGTCCGGCCTGCGCGGCCGCCTGATCCCGCAACACCGGTTGGGTTTCGGTAATATTTGCGGCAGCGCGCTGCAACGACTGGGGCAAGGTCATCATGCTTGGCCTTCTTTCCCTAAGGGCGCGACCTCCGGCCCCCACCGAAGGTATCGCGCGTGATCTTCAGCCCAGAACCTGCCCGGCCCAGAGCAGCCCGTTATCCGCACCCCCTGCCTGCAGAAAGCATGGGGCGGACACAGAAACGAGCGTCTCGGCCGTAGGGCGGGACGGGCAATGCGCCTGCAGGTGGCCTGCAGGTGGGCCGGTTTCTCCGGCGGGTCCGCTCTGTCGAACGATCGATGGATCGTTCAGGCGGATTTCGCGACAGGCGTCGCGTCAACGAGGTCTTTCCGGCGGCGTGCAATCATGGCCTTGCGGGGCGCACCACGGGTCCAGGGCAGGCGGATGTCCTGTGCCTTGGACGTGGCGACGATGGATTTCACAAAACGTGACTGCGCGGGCATTCTAAATCTCCTGTCCGCCAAATTCGGGCAACTGAATTCTTTCTACCGTCAGTTTTCGTTGAATATTGCGGTCTGAATATGGCCAGCGCGTGGAAACAGCGGTTCAACAGCGGAAAAGTCCGCCATCGCCCGGATGTGCCCTTAAGGTATTGAATTTATTGAGTGTGGTGGATGCGGCTTACGCAGGGGAAGGTGATGGTCGGTCATCACGCATTCAAATTATGGCAGAACTTCAAAGCCGCCGCCACAATGCGCGGGCTGCGGCCACTTAAAGCCGGATGCAGGAAATCAGGCGCCCGTAGTCGGCTTCCTTGGCATGGGTTGTGCGACGATAGGAATAGAACCGATCCGGGTCCGAATAGGTGCAGTGCCGGGTCCATTCGCACTGCTGGATGCCTGCGGCGCGCAGCCGTGCAAGGCCCAGGGCCGGCAGGTCGAAGAGCATGCGATCGTCTTTGCCCTGCGCGAAGAAGCGCGCGTTTTCGGGGGACTGCGCCATGAAGTCGTCAAAGAACTCCGGTCCGACCTCATAGGCGCGCTGGGAGATCGTTGGGCCGATCACCGCGCGGATGCCCTCGCGGGTGGCCCCGAGCGACAGCATGGCCTCAATGGTGGCCTCAAGCACCCCATCAAGGGCGCCGCGCCAGCCGGCATGTGTCGCGCCGATGACCCCAGCCTCGTGATCGGCAAAGAGCACTGGCTGACAGTCGGCAGTGAGCACAGAGAGCGCCACGCCGGGGGTGGCTGTCACAAGCGCGTCGGCACGGGGGCGCGGGGCGGTGGGATCTTCGGGCAGCCCGTCGATGACTGTTACATCTGCGGAATGAACCTGATGCATGCCCACCAGCGCGTCTGTTGCGACCCCCATCGCCTCGGCCACACGGGCCCGGTTCAGCATCACCGCCTCGCGCTGATCGGAGGAGCCGACACCGCAGTTCAGCCCCTGAAACACGCCGGAAGAGGCGCCACCCCTGCGGGTGAAGAAGCCATGGTGAGCCGGGGTCAGAAGATCCGAGGTAACGATTTCGAGGGTCATTTTTCCAGTCCTGCGGGGGGAGAGCATTTGGCGGGATAGAGGCCGAGCACTTTGAACAGGGTTCCCATTTCTTCGGGGTGCGTCAACCGTCGATGTGCGGCGATCAGCTGATCCAGCGGCGCGCCGTCCAGATTGGCGGCGAGGGTTTGCGCGCGTTCGGTGATGCCCAGCCGTTCCAGAAACACTCCCTGCGGGGTGACGCGGGTGTGGGCACAGCCCGAGGCCCGGGCGGCGCGGCAGAGCACCTCGAAATCCACATGCGCGGTGAGGTCGGACTGGCCCGGATCGATGAGCGGGTCGGCGGGCGCATGGGCGCGCATCGCCTGCAGCGTATCACCAAGTGAGCGCCAGTCGCCATAATCCACCAGCAATGCGGCCCCGCCACACTCCGCAACCCGCTGGGCAATGGCCTCGCAGAGCACGCCGGCGATCTCGCAGAGCTCGACCAGCTTTCCGTCGGGCGTGTCCTCAAGCCGGTGGTCCAGCGCGGGTTGCGGGGCAGGGGCGCCAAGCCCGAGGCAGAGTGCGGCGCTCTCGGTGTCATAGCCAACCCGGCGTTCGCGCCAGAGGTCGCCATCACGCTGGAACTGACGGACTGGCAGGGCGTCGAAGAACTCGTTGGCGATCAGAAAGAGCGGCTGTTGCGGCAGATCCTCGACCGAGGGCAGCCACTGCGGGGCATAATCCCGAAGCGCGCTGGCCTGTTGGTCACGCAGGCGCGGTGAGGCCTCGATCAGCACCAGATCCATCGCGTCATGAAACCCCGGCACCATGCGGGTGGCGCGCAGCATATCCGCCATCAGGGTGCCCCGTCCGGGGCCCAGCTCGGCCAGAGTGAACGGCGCGGGGCTGCCTTGGTCGAGCCAGGATTGCACCAGCGCCAGCCCCAGCAACTCGCCAAACATCTGGCTGATTTCCGGCGCGGTGATGAAATCGCCCTCCGCGCCGATAGCGGTGGCGGTGGTGTAATAGCCATAACTCGGGTTCAGCAGGCATTCGGACATATAGTCCGCCAGGCTGATCGGACCATCAAGCAGGATGCGGCGTCGAAGCGTGTCGGTCAGGCTCATGCTGCGGCCCCGGTCTTGGCGCTGGTGCGGCGGGCCCGAAGGGCGAACCACAGCCCCAGTGCGATCATCGGGATCGACAGCGCCTGGCCCTGGGTGAGACCAAAGCCGCCGATCTGCCAGGCCAGCCCCAGCGGATTGCCGTCAGAGATGAACTGCGCGTCCGGCTGGCGGAAGAACTCAACGATGAAACGGGCGATGCCATAGCCGGCGAGAAAGGTGCCAAGGATGCGGCCCAGTGCGTGAAAGGCGTGGCGGCGGTAGACCATCCAGAGGATCAGAGCGCCGAGGATCAGCCCCTCCATCGCGGCCTCGTACAGCTGACTGGGGTGGCGGGCGCAGATTTCGCCCAGTGCCTGACCGCAGTCCTGTGCCGCACGGCCCGGAAAAGCAACGCCCCAGGGCAGATCCGTCGCGCGGCCCCAAAGCTCGGCGTTGACGAAATTCGCCAACCGTCCCAGCAGCAGGCCGGGGGCCACGGTATGGGCCACCAGATCGGCCATGGCCAGTTTGTCGATGCCCTGGGCACGCGCATAGGCCCATGCCGCCACTACCACGCCGAGAAGACCACCATGAAAGGCCATGCCGCCCTCCCAGATGCGCAGGATCTGGGCCGGATTTTCAAGATAGACGGCAGGTTGATAGAACAACACATAGCCCAGACGGCCTCCCAGGATGACGCCGAGGATGATCCAGGTCATCAGATCTTCGACCTGACGGGGCGCCATGGGGGCGGTGCCATTGGCCCAGAGGGCCGGGGTTTTCACGGCACGCACCGCCAGATGCCAGGCGATCAGGATGCCGGCGATATAGGCCAGCGCGTACCAGCGCAGGGCGAAGTCCATTCCAAAGAGGGAGATGGAGAAAATCTCCGGCGACAGGTTCGGGAATTGGATCATCTCAGCCAGCATGGGGGTCTCTGTGCCTCTTTGGAGCAAGTGCTGTCAACGACTTGCCGTTTGGTGTTCTAGCGCCCATATAGGCAGCAAGCCTCACAGAGGTAAGACATGAAACGGGAGATGGCCATGCAGACCCGCAACAAGATTATGGATGATATTTCGCAGCTGATGACCAACGCCATGGGCGTGGCGCAAGGGGCGAAGGACGAAGCGGAAACCGCGATGTCGGGCATGATCGACCGATGGCTCGCCGATCGCGATTTCGTGACCCGCGAGGAATTCGATGCCGTGCGCGCCATGGCGCAGAAGGCCCGCGAAGAGAACGAAGCGCTTAAGGCGCGTCTGGATGCGCTGGAAGCCAAATCCAACTGAGTGCGCTGATCTTGTCCGAAGGGCGTGCGCCGTGCAATTCGCGGCGGGTCACCGGCATATGAACGCTCTTTGTCATATGGGAAAAGGGATGCGGCAGTGCATCCCTTTTTCAGTTTGAGCCTCCGCAGGGGCGCAGAGCGGCCCCGGCAGAGGCCGTGGCGTCTGACGCTGCTCGCGATCCCACTGCCCGCAGGCGGAGCGGGGGCCTTGAGCCGGAAGAACGCCGCGGCGCGGGCATGCGGCTGCGGCGTTTGACGCCGGAACAGGGCGGGGAATCGCGGATCGGCGGCTTGGGCGGGCGTTTTACGGTGATGTATTGGTCGTGCCGTTCTGCGGTCACAAAACAAGGGCCGCCTGCCTCCATCCCGGAGCGCCAGTCTAGGCCGCTCGGGTAACGCCTGTGTGTCAGCCTAGCAGAACCCCGATATTTTGCACAAGAATTCCAGTCATCCACAACTTATTGCAGTTGTCCCCAAATAAAGGGTTGCCACGGATGCGGCACGCGCCCACCATATCTGGTAGGGAGCAGGGGAACCCTCCCTGTCCTTAGATAAGACAGCTAGCAATAGGGGCTCACTGCGGGTCCAAAAGCTAGAGACCAGAGAGGTGGCATCATGGCACTTTCCGAGCACGAGCTGCAGGACGACCTTCACCCGATCGACCTTGTCGAGAACCTCGCGTCCCATCATGACTGGGATTTCGACCGTATCGCCGATGACCAGATCGCCATGGCGGTGGAAGGGCAGTGGCGCACCTATTCCCTGACCCTGGCGTGGTCCGATTATGACGAGACATTGCGCATGGTCTGCAGCTTCGAAATGGAGCCGCCGGAGGCCAAGGTGCCGCAGCTCTATGAGCTGATCAACCACATGAACGATCAGTGCTGGGCCGGGGCGTTCAGCTACTGGCCGGAGCATCGGCTGATGCTTTATCGCTACGGGTTGGTGCTGTCGGGCGGGCAGATGGCGACGCCAGAGCAGGTGGATGCGATCGTGCAGGCCGCAGTCAGCAATTGCGAACGCTACTACCCGGCGATCCAGCTGATGGTCTGGGGCGAGCGCCCGGCCAAGGAGGCCATGCAGGTCGCCATTGCAGAGGCTTATGGGCGCGCGTAAGTCTTAGCCCCATCAGCTGACCTCGGGTCGGCATCAACCGGAACGACAGATGGTGGATATCATGGATATGGAACAGATCGCGGCGCGCGGGCTGGTGCTTTTGGGCTGTGGCAAGATGGGGTCGGCTATGCTTGCGGGCTGGCTGGAACGCGGATTGCCGCGCGAGGCCGTCTATGTGATGGACCCCAAACCCTCAGATTGGCTGAAGGGCACCGGCGTGCGGATCAATTCGGCCGCGCCCGAGCAGCCTGCCATCGTTCTGGTGGCGTTGAAGCCGCAGGTGATGGCCGCAGCGCTGCCCACAGCAAAATCCTACGGCGGCGGCGACACCCTGTTCATTTCGGTAGCTGCCGGCACCTCCATCGCGACCTTCGAGAAGATGCTCGGCAGTGGCACCCCGATCATCCGCGCCATGCCCAACACGCCGGCGGCGGTCGGGCGTGGGATCACCGCGATCATTGGCAATGCCGATGTGACCGAGGCGCATCTGGCGCAGGCCGAGGGGCTGTTGCAGGCGGTGGGTCAGACCGTGCGATTGGAGAGCGAAGGCCAGATGGATGCGGTCACCGGGGTCAGCGGCTCCGGCCCGGCCTATGTGTTCCACCTGATCGAGACGCTGGCCGCCGCGGGCGTGGCGCAGGGCCTGCCGGAGGATTTGTCCATGCAGCTGGCCAAGGCGACGGTGGCGGGCGCAGGCGCGCTGGCCGAGGCCGCAGAGGAAGATCCGGCGCAGCTGCGGGTCAATGTGACCAGTCCCAATGGCACCACGCAGGCAGCGCTTGAGGTGCTGATGGATGAGACCGCCGGCTTCCCGCCGCTGTTGCAGCGCGCCGTGGAGGCTGCGGCCAAGCGTTCTGAGGAGTTGTCGCGTGGCTGAGATTTCCTTTGATGACTTTCTGAAGGTGGATGTGCGCGTCGGCAAAGTGCTGCGGGCGGAAACCTTTCCCGAGGCGCGTCAGCCCGCCATCAAGATGTGGATCGATTTTGGCGACGAGATCGGAGAGCGCAAGTCCTCGGCCCAGGTGACGGCGCATTACGCGCCCGAGGATTTGGTGGGCAAGCAGGTGATGGCGGTGGTGAATTTCCCGCCGCGCCAGATCGGCAAGTTCATGTCCGAAGTGCTGGTGCTGGGTTTGCCGGATGCCGATGGTGAGATCGTCCTGATCGGCCCTGACGGCGAGGTAACTGCCGAGGTGCCGACCGGCGGGCGGATGCACTGATGTCGGGGGCGATGACAGGCACGGGGACGGGCGCCAGGACGGGCCGGGTGCTGATCACCCGGCCCATGACAGCAGCGGTGGAGGCCCGGGCACGGGCAGAGTTTGATGTGGAGATCCGCAGCCAGACCACGCCGATGACCCCAGATGAGATGATCGCCAGTCTGCGCGATTTCGACGTGGTGGTGCCGACCTTGGGCGATGCCTATGGGGCGGAGATCTTTGCCGCCGCATCGGCGCCGCGCTGCCGGTTGCTGGCCAATTTCGGCGTCGGTTTCAATCATATCGATGCTGAAGCGGCGCGCAGGGCAGGGGTCGAGGTCGCCAACACGCCCGGTGCTGTGACCGGTGCGACGGCGGATATCGCGCTGACCCTGATGCTTATGACGGCCCGGCGGGCGGGCGAGGGCGAGCGATTGGTGCGGTCCGGCCAATGGGCGGGCTGGCACCCGACCCAGATGCTGGGGCTACACCTGTCGGGCAAGCGGCTCGGTGTCGTTGGACTGGGGCGGATCGGGAATGCGATCGCGCGGCGGGCGCATTACGGGTTCGGCATGCAGATCGCCTATGTTGCGCGCAGCGACAAGGCCACCGACTATCCTGCCGAACGCGCGGAAAGCCTGATGGCGCTTGCGTCCATGGTCGACATGCTGGTGATCGCCGTGCCCGGCGGGGCGGAGACCCGGCATCTGGTCGACGCGCAGGTGCTGAAGGCGATGCGCCCCCATGCGCATTTGGTCAATATTGCCCGCGGCGAAGTGGTGGAAGAGGCGGCACTGATCGCGGCGCTGCAGTCCGGGCAAATCGCCGGTGCGGGGCTGGATGTCTACGAGTTCGAACCCGAGGTGCCGCAGGCGTTGCGCGATCTGGACAATGTCACGCTGCTGCCGCATCTGGGCACTGCGACCGAAGAGGTGCGCAGCGATATGGGCCATATGGCGCTGGACAATGTGGCAGCACTTCTGGCCGGGCAGCGCGTGCCGAACCCCGTCTAGTCTGCATCGACCCCGGATCGAGACGGCATAGCGCCCAGTGCTTCAGACGCACGCCTTCCGTCAAGACCGATCTTTTAGGGCTGTATTGGGGCGGGCAGCCAGCCCGATGGGCTGGCTGCGGCACGCAAGGTGCCAAAGGCACCTTGCGTGCCGGGCCCAACCGAACCGGCGGCGCCTTGGCGCAGCCCGGGTGCGGGCGGGAGGTCCACCGGCCCTGACCGAACCTGAGGTCGACGCTTGCGTTCAGAGCACGCTCAGCTGCTTTCAGGTAGATCACCCATGGCGGCGCGCCAGTGGCGGCGGCAGAGGGAGACGTAGCTTTCATTGCCACCGATCTGCACCTGATCGCCTTCGGTCAGTACATTGCCCTGATCATCCTGGCGCACAACCATGGTGGCTTTCTTGCCGCAATGGCAGATGGTGCGCACCTCGCGCATTTCATCAGCCAGTGCCAGCAGGGTGGCAGAGCCGGGGAAAAGCTTGCCCTGGAAATCCACCCGCAGCCCATAGGCCAGTACCGGAATGCGCAGGTCATCCACCACACGGGCCAGTTGCCAGACCTGATCCGGCGTCAGGAACTGCGCCTCATCCACAAAGATTGCCGCTACCGCCCCCTGCTCTAGCCGGGCGCAGATGCGGGCGTGCAGGTCGTCCTCGGGTCGGAACACATCCGCTTCGGCGCCAATGCCGATGCGCGACGCAATGCGGCCAGCGCCCGCCCGGTCGTCAACGCTCGCGGTCAGCAGATAGGTCTGCATGTTGTTTTCGCGGTAGTTGTGAGACGCCTGCAGCAAGACGGTCGATTTACCGGCGTTCATGGTGGAGTAATTGAAGTAGAGCTTGGCCATGGGCTGGGGTCTATCCACATCCGCGACTTTAGAAAAGGTGAAAAGCTTGCGGCGCCCGAGATGCTGCAAGGAGGTGTATTCTGGCGGAAGCTCGGCGTGTCGCGGGCTGTTTCGGCGGCGTCACGAAGGGTCGGTAACACTCAGCCTAAAAGGTCCAGACCGCACGGAAACCAAAGCGACGCCGAGGGTGATGCCCCCAGAGAGCCGGAGTTGCGATCCAAGGCGTCAAAAGCCCTTCTGAGAACCACGTTCCGTCCCTGGGAGACATCTTTCTCGGCAGACCAATTGCCACTTGAAAAGACAGGCTACTCACTCACAATGCCGATCCTTCCGACCTGTCGTGACTCAAACGCCAACTCACACCACTCTTGAAGCTCAAGTCGTCACGGCAGGTCTGGCAAAGGTATTACAATTCGGTTAAGCAAACTGAATGGGAATTTAATCGTGAGGTTCCCCCAAGCCGTTGGTTCGGGGGGCATACATGTAGGTAAAAGAGTATTATGGCGGATATCGGGACGTATCTGAAAAAACATACCGAAGCACTTGTAAAGGACGTGGGGATCGAGTCCGCTTGCCAGATTACCGGCAAATCCAAGGCGACATTAGGACGGTATTATTCCGAGAATACGGAACACGCGGATCGTTTCATTCCGGTGGATGCAGTGGCAAAGCTCGAGGGGGCGTCTTCGTTCCCGCATGTCACCTCTGCGCTGGCTGATCTGAAGAACATCACCCTGTCCTATTCCGGCACGCCGGGGGCTGTTACCCGGCCCGGTGGGGTCAATACCGACGTGATCGCGTTGAGCCGTCGGTTTGCGCAACTGATGAGCGAGTATCAGGATGCCATCGCCGATGGAATCATCACCGTGAATGAGGCAAAGCGGCTGTTGAGGGAGACGGTCTTGCTGCAGCAGGTGCTGATCGACATGAAATTGCACCTGGAAGAAGAAAGCGCCTGAAGCCTTTCCGCTGCATTTGAGCGGGAGCTGAAATCTTGGTCGTTCACTGAGACAGGTTGCGCAGCTTTGAGCGGATACAAAAAAGCACGCGCCCAGATCGGGCGCGTGCTTTTTATGTGTAAGCGCGCGCGTCGTCGGCACTGCGACAGAGAAGACGCACCCGTCAGCCGTGGCGGCGCAGAATCACCGAACCGACCGAGTAGCCCGCACCAAAGGAGCAGATCAGACCGGTGTCGCCATCGCTGAGGTCGTCGGAGAACTGGGAGAAGGCGATGATGGACCCCGCCGAAGAGGTATTGGCGTAGTCCTGCAGGATGTTTGGCTGCTCACCCGCCTCGGGCGTGCGGCCAAGAACCTTCTTGCCGATGAAGTCATTCATGGATTTGTTGGCCTGATGCAGCCAGAGGCGTTTGAGATCGCTGGCGGTCACGTCCTCGGCCTGCATGTGGTCGGCGATGTGCTGGCTGACCATGGGCAGCACTTCCTTGAACACCTTGCGCCCGTTTTGCATGAACTGCATGTCGCGGCGGTCGGCCACCCCGTCGGGGCGGGAGCGGCGCAGATAACCGTTGTTGTTGCGGATGTTGTTGGAAAACTCGGTGGCGCAGCGGGTGGAGAGGATCTCGAAATGCGCGCCGGTGGCGTCCTCTTGACGCTCGATCAGAGTTGCGGTGGCCACATCCCCAAAAATGAAGTGGCAGTCCCGGTCACGCCATTCCAGATGGCCGGAGCAAATCTCCGGGTTCACCACCAGCGCGGAGCGAATCGACCCGGAGCGCACCATGTCGGCGGCGGCCTGAATGCCGAACGTGGCCGATGAACAGGCAACGTTCATATCGAAGGCGAACCCCTTGATGCCGAGGATTTGCTGGATTTCGATGGCGACAGCGGGGTAGGCGCGTTCCATGTTGGAGGCGGCGCAGATCACCGCATCGACGTCCGCGGCGGTCTTTCCGGCCTGCGCGAGCGCCTTTCGGGCGGCGTCCACACCCATTTCGGCCATGATGCCGGGTTCGTCGTCACTGCGCTGGCGCAGCTGCGGGTGCATCACCTCCGGGTCGAGCACGCCGGATTTGTCCATTACAAAGCGGCTGTGGATGCCGGAGGCTTTCTCGATGAACTCTTCCGAAGAGTAGTGCAGCGGCTCGCGCTCACCGGCAGCGATGGCCTCGGCGTGTCGGGCGTTCTGCAGGTCGACATAGGCGTTGAACGCCTGGACCAGTTCCGCGTTGGAGATGCGCTCTGCGGGGGTGAAGACCCCGGTGCCGGTAATGGCGGGTGTGTACATGTTTGCGTCCCAGGTGGCGGGGCCTGAACAGGTCCCCTGTCTCGAGGTGGCGCATATAGGGCCTTTTTCAAGGCGAGAGGTCAAGGGCGGCGGGCTGCATGCCCTCGGGTCAAGAGCAATGTAGTGGGGGCGAATCACACCCGGCGAACAGCGAAAACCTCAGACGAATAGCTTTGGCGAAAGGTGAGGCGGGATATGTGGTCTGACCGCAGGTCCCGCAGCTGATCTGCGACATTTGCGTGAAATATACGCTTTGACCGGTGAGATGTGACATAATGCTTCGGGATGCGCGCAGAAAGAGGAGGGGCCCCCTTTAAATACTTCAGTTCGTGAACTATTTGGCTCTCAGGAGCGAGACATGACTTCAGATCATTCCGACAATTGGGATCTCCATACACCAGAAGTGCAGGCCATGATGGGGGTCTTTGCACTGCACTGGCAATTGGAGCAGCGCCTGAATGATGCACGTCTCGGGGAACAGCTGGGCCGGATGGAATGCCATCTGTTGCTGCTTCTCGTGCGACCCTGTCGCATGGGAGAGCTGGCGCGGCTGACGATGAAGGCGCCTTCGGCCGTTACGGCCGGAGCAGGGGCGCTGGAACGTCAGGGCCTAATCCGTCGGGTGCGTGATGCCGATGACGGGCGCGCCTGGCTGCTGGAACTGACGCAGAACGGACATGCAAGGCGGCGGCAGCTTGTCGCTGATGCGTCCGAGGTATTTTATGAAACGTCGGGCCTGACGCGAGAGGAAGCACGAATTCTCGCAGGGCTCGCACAGAAAATTCACAACAAGGCCGTTCAGTCGGGCGCTGTAGGACCCTGTGAAGGAGATCAGACATGACAATGACATCAATCCGGGCCGTGCTGCTGGGGGTGGTGCTTGCGGCACCGCTGGCGGCGCAGGCACAGGATGCGGAGCAGGCGGTGGACACATCGCTGAAACCGGTGAAGCTGATGACTGCCGATGGGGGCGCCGCACCGATGGAGCGGCGTTTCTTCGGTCAGGTGGCCGCCAAGGAGACCGTCGATCTGGCGTTTCAGGTTGGCGGCCAGGTGCTGAAACTGCCGGTGACCGAAGGCGATGTGGTGCCACAGGGCGAACTGATTGCGCAGCTCGATCTGGAGACCTTTCAGTTGCAGTTGGAACAGGCGGTGCTGAACAAGCAGCAGGCCGACCGCAACAAGGAACGCAATGCGCGCCTTGCGGGTACGGTGAGCCAGGTGGTGATCGAGGATGCGGAGACCGCGGCGGGCCTGTCCGAGGTATCCCTGCGTACGGCGCAGACCAACCTCAATCACGCCACGCTCTATGCGCCCTTTGATGCGCTGGTCGCGCGACGTGAGGTGGCGCTGTTCTCCACGGTGTCTGCCGGAACACCGATCACACGTCTGCACGACATGTCGGAGCTGCATGTGGAAATCGACGTGCCGGAGCTGCTGTTCCAGCGGACCAACGAAAGTGATCGTTTCGAGATCGTTGCGACCTTTCCCGGGTCGGATAAGGAATATCCCCTGGAGATCCTGGAATACACGGCCGAGGCCTCAGCAGTGGGTCAGACCTATCGGGTGACCCTGTCGATGGAGCCGCCGGAGGACCGGCAGGTGCTGCCGGGGGCCTCGACCACCGTCAGCGTGCGGGTGATGATCGGGCGGCATCGGATTTCCCTGCCAGCCACAGCCATCGTGACCACACCTGCGGGGGTGACGGGCGTGATGATCTTTACCCCGACCGGCGCGGATCAGGGGGCTGTGACCTGGACCGAGGTCACGGTCGAGCCGAACCAGTTTGGTGAATTCGAGGTCTTGTCCGGTGTCAATGACGGGGACGAGGTCGTGCTGACCGGCGGTGCGGCGTTGAAAGACGGTCAGGCGGTTCGCCGCTTCACCGGCTTCAGCAACTGAGGCCCGCGACATGGACATTGCACGCGGATCCATTCAACGGCCGCTTTATACGTGGCTGATCATGTTGTTTGCCCTGTTCGGGGGCATCTGGGGCTTTCTCAGCCTCGGGCGGTTGGAAGACCCGGCCTTTACCATCAAACAGGCGGTGATCCAGACCACCTATCCCGGCGCCACCGCCGAACAGGTGGCGATGGAGGTCTCCGAACCGCTGGAATCCGCCATTCAGAAGATGGCGGAAGTGAAGGAAATCAGCTCGATGAACCGGCCCGGCGTGTCGATCATCGAGGTCGAGATGCAGGACACCTATGACGGGTCCGAGCTGCCACAGATCTGGACCAAACTGCGCGCCAAGGTGCGCGATGCGGCGCGGGGTTTGCCCGATGGTGTCAGTGAGCCGCTGGTCAATGACAGTTTCGGCGACGTCTTTGGCATTTTCTACGCGGTGACGGCGGAAGGATTCTCCGACAAGGAGAAATACGAGCTGTCCACCTATCTGCGGCGGGAGCTGCTGACGGTGGAGGGCGTGGCCGACGTCAATATCGCTGGTTTGCGCAACGAATCCATCTATGTCGAACCCGACATGCCGATCGCGACCAATCTGGGCGTTTCGGTGAATGCGATCGCCAATGCCATCGCCACATCGAACTCCGTCACACCGGCGGGGGAGATCAAGGCCGGCACTGTGAACACGCTTCTGCAGACGCCGGAAGGGACCGACTCGGTATCTGAAATCGCCGGTCTCACGGTGGGCGTGGGTGGTGAAACCATCAACATCATCGACATTGCCAATGTCTGGCGCGGGCGCGAAGTCGACCCGAACGAGCTGATCCGGTTCAACGGCATGGAAGCCTTCACGCTGGGCGTGTCGGGCGTTGCCAACGAAAACATCGTCGATGTGGGGCACCGGGTGGATGACAAGCTGGCCGAGTTGGACAGCGAAATTCCCTTTGGTGTCGAGCTGCACCCGATCTACCAGCAGCATATCGTGGTGGAGAAGGCCTCCAACGACTTTCTGGTGAACCTTGCCATGTCGGTGGCCATCGTGATCGTGGTGCTGGCGCTGTTCATGGGCTGGCGTGCGGCGATCGTGGTGGGCACGACGCTGCTGCTGACGGTGGTGGGCACGCTGTTCTTCATGGCGCTGTTCTCGATCGAGATGGAGCGGATTTCACTGGGTGCGCTGATCATTGCCATGGGCATGCTGGTGGACAACGCCATCGTTGTGGCCGAAGGCATGCAGATCACCATGCAGAAGGGCAGATCCTCGCGCGAAGCCGCGCATGAGGCGGCTGCCAAGACACAGATCCCACTGCTGGGGGCGACGGTCATCGGCATCATGGCCTTTGCCGGTATTGGTCTTAGCCCGGATGCCACCGGTGAGTTCATGTTCTCGCTCTTTGCGGTGATCGGGATTTCGCTCCTGTTGAGCTGGCTTCTGGCGCTGACCGTGACGCCGCTGCTTGGGCATTACTTCTTCAAGCGTGGCACCGGCGAGGATCTCGACAGCTATGGCGGGTTGATGTTCCGCGCCTATGGTGGCCTGTTGCGGGCGGCGCTGAAGCTGCGCTGGTTCGTCGTGGCTGGTCTGATTGCGGTGACGGTGGTGTGCTTCATGGGCTTTGGCATGCTGAAGCAGCAGTTCTTCCCGAACTCCAACACGCCGCTGTTCTATGTGCACTACAAGCTGCCACAGGGCACCGCGATCGAGACCACCTCGGCGCATCTGGCGGTGGTCGAGGAGTGGCTGGACGCGCGCGATGATGTGGTGTCCACCGCGACATTCGTGGGGCAGGGCGCAACCCGGTTCCTGCTGACCTACGCCGCACAGAAGGCAAACCCGAGCTATGGTCACCTGATCATCCGCACCGAAAACATCGAGCAGATCCCGGCGCTGCAGGCGGAGCTGGAAGCCTTTGGCAAGTCCCGCTTCCCGGAAGGCGAGTTCCGCACCGAACGGCTGGTCTTTGGCCCCGGCGGCGGGGCTCCGGTGGAGGTGCGGTTCTCCGGGCCCGATCCGGCCGTGCTGCGACAGCTGGCACAAGAGGCCAAGGTGGTCCTTGAGACGTCAAGCGACCTGACGCGCGACGTCCGACATGACTGGCGGGAACAGGAACTGGTGCTGAAGCCGGTCTATGCAACGGATCGCGCCCAGACCGCAGGCGTGACGCGGGAGGCGATCTCCAACGCGCTGAAGTTCTCGACCAATGGTTTGACCACCGGGGTGTTCCGCGAGCGGGAGCGTCTGATCCCCATCGTCATGCGCCAGCCGCCGGAAGAGCCATACAACCTGATGAATCAGGTGGTGTTTTCCGAGACTGCGGGCACCTGGATTCCGATCGAGCAGATGCTCGACGGGGTGGGCTACGAGGTGCAGAACACCCTCGTTCATCGTCGGGACCGGGTCTACACCATCACCATCGGTGCAGATATCTCATCCGAGGTGACGGCGGCGACGGTGTTCAGCGAGGTGCAGTCTGCAGTGGAGGCCATCGAGGTGCCGCTGGGCTACAAGATGGAGTGGGGCGGGGAGCATGAGAACTCCGCCGAAGCGAACGAAAGCCTTGGAAAGCAGCTGCCGCTGTCGCTCCTGATCATGGTGCTGATCTCGGTGCTGCTGTTCAATGCCATCCGCCAGCCGATCATCATCTGGCTGCTGGTGCCGATGAGCGTGAACGGCGTGGTGATCGGACTGATGGGCACCGGGCTGCCCTTCACCTTTACCGCGCTTCTGGGTCTGCTGAGCCTTTCGGGGATGCTGATCAAGAACGGCATCGTCCTGGTGGAGGAGATCGACATCGTGCGCCGCGAGGAGGCGCTGCCCTTGCGCGAGAGCATCGTCAAGGCTTCGGTCTCGCGTCTGCGGCCGGTGATGCTGGCGGCGGTGACCACCATCCTTGGCATGGCGCCGCTGATGAGCGATGCCTTCTTCGTCTCCATGGCGGTGACCATCATGGGTGGTCTGGCCTTTGCCACCGTGCTGACCCTGGTGGCCGCACCGGTGTTCTACCTGATCTTCTTCAAAGGAGTAGAACGCCGCGAGAAGGCCGAGGCGGCTGCGGCGGCCTGATGGCCTGACAGACATCCGGTTGCGCCTTTCGTAGCGCGGCCGGAACAAACAAGACTGAGAAAAGCCCCGGGGATCCTGTCCCACGGGGCTTTTCCGTTAAAGGGGAGATCAAGGGTTGGCCATCTGTGAGGGGGTGAGAGAGAAGGTGATGGCCGGAGGGAACATGATCTTCCGCTGCTCTTCTGAGCTGCTCTATGCAGGACTAACTCTGCCTGCGCGATTGAGTCGTCGCAACGCAGACGTCGTGAGCGCTCCGTAAACATCTGATTCAATTGTACGAAAAATCACCGAACGCGGCGAGGGATCAGATCAGCGGGACCAAGGGCACATCACATGCAGCCAGCGATAAAAACAGTGAGAGGCAGAGAAAGCGGCGGATCATCATCAGAGCACCTATCAGCAAGAGAACGCGCGTGTCTGATGCGTTCCTAGCATATATGGCGCGTCGCGTATGCAGGTGTGCCTGCCGTGCGGCTATGGCAGTCCCTGGCCCGCCATAGACAGGACAAAGCCGTTGTTGGGCAAAAGAAAACGCCCCCGGATCGGGGGCGTTTGTCTGTCTTTATGTGATGGAGGCTCAGCCTTGCAGGCTTTTGACCTCTACCTCGCCCTCGGCCTGCGCCTGGATGGCGCGGGCGGCGGCATGGGCACCAGCGGCGGTGGTGAAGTAGGGGATCTTGTCATAGAGCGCCACTTCGCGCATCGGCTTTGAATCCTCCACTGCCTGCGCGCCCTCGGTGGTGTTCAGCACCAGCTGGATGCCGCCATCCTTGAGCATGTCGACCACATGCGGGCGGCCCTCGTAGACCTTGTTGACCACCGAACACGCAACTCCGTGACCGGCCAACCAGCCCTGGGTGCCGCGGGTGGCGACCAGTTCAAAGCCCTGACCCAGAAGGATGCGGGCGGTGTCGAGCATCACCTCGGTCTTGTCGGTGTCGCGGATCGAGATGAAGGCGCGCCCCGATGCGGGCAGCACCATGCCGGCGCCCATCTGCGCCTTGAGGAAGGCGCGGGCAAAGCTGCGGTCCCAGCCCATGACCTCGCCGGTGGAGCGCATCTCCGGGCCGAGGATGGTGTCGACACCGGGGAAGCGAGCGAAGGGCAGCACCGCCTCCTTCACCGAGAACCACGGCATGTTCGGGTCGGCCAGCGTCATCGGGTCGGCCATCGGCGTGTTGACGTCATAGCCCGCGTCCGGTTCATACGGCGCGCGCTTGGGGAAATTCGACAGCGGCTCGCCCGCCATCACCCGCGCGGCGATCGAGGCAATGGCGCTGTCGGTGGCCTTTGCCACAAACGGCACGGTGCGCGAGGCACGCGGGTTGACCTCGATCAGGTAGATGTCGCCATCCTTGACCGCGAACTGGATGTTCATCAGGCCAACCACATTGAGCGCCTTGGCCAGCGCAAAGGTCTGCACCTTGATCTCTTCGATGATGTCCTTGTCGAGCGAGTAGGGCGGCAGGGAGCAGGCGCTGTCACCGGAGTGCACGCCGGCCTCCTCAATGTGCTGCATGATGCCGGCCACATGTACATCGGTGCCGTCGCAGATCGCGTCCACGTCCAGTTCCACCGCGCCGGAGAGATAGCTGTCCAAGAGCACCGGGCTGTCGCCGGAGACCACCACGGCCTCGTTGATGTAGCGCTTGAGGTGATCCATGTCGCGAACGATCTCCATCGCGCGGCCGCCCAGAACATAGGAGGGGCGGATCACCAGCGGGAAGCCGATCTCACCTGCAATTTCAAGAGCTTGTGCATCGGTGGAGGCGATGCCGTTCTTCGGCTGCTTCAGGCCCAGCTCATTGACCAGCGTCTGGAACCGCTCGCGGTCCTCTGCCAGGTCGATGGCGTCGGGGGTGGTGCCGAGGATCGGGATGCCCTCGGCCTCCAGCGCATTGGCCAGCTTCAGCGGGGTCTGGCCGCCGAACTGCACGATCACGCCATGCAGAGTGCCGTTGTCCTGCTCGACGCGCAGGATTTCCATCACGTGCTCCATGGTGAGCGGCTCGAAGTACAGACGATCCGAGGTGTCATAGTCGGTCGACACCGTCTCCGGGTTGCAGTTGACCATGATGGTCTCGTAGCCCGCGTCAGTCAGCGCGTAGCAGGCGTGACAGCAGCAATAATCGAACTCGATCCCCTGGCCGATCCGGTTTGGACCACCACCGAGGATAACGACTTTTTTGCGGTCGGAGGGGCGGGCCTCGCACTCGACCTCGCCCATCATCGGGCTCTCGTAGGTGGAGTACATATAGGGGGTCTGCGCCTCGAACTCGGCGGCACAGGTGTCGATGCGTTTGAACACCGCCTTGACGCCGAGGTTGTGGCGGGCGCGGCGGACGTTGTCCTCGTCACGACCGGTCAGCAGGCTAAGGCGGGCATCGGTGAAGCCGAGCATCTTGAGGGCGCGCAGGCCATCTTCGCGCATCGGCAGGCCGTTCTTGCGGACGTCGCGCTCGGCGTCGATGATCTCGCGGATGCGGGCCAGGAACCAGGGGTCGAATTTGGTGACGCCAAAGATCTCGTCATTCGACAGCCCGTGACGCATCGCCTGAGCGATGGTGCGCAGCCGGTCCGGGGTCTGCTGGCTGATCGCCTTGATGACCGCGGCCTTGTCGTCCGAACCGACGCTTTCCCAGTGACCGGCGGTGACGCCGGGGATGGTGACCTCGTCAAAGCCGGTGAGGCCCGATTCCATCGAGGCCAGCGCCTTTTGCATCGATTCGTGAATGGTGCGGCCGATCGCCATTGTCTCGCCCACGGATTTCATCGCCGTGGTCAGGAAGGGCTCGGAGCCCGGGAATTTCTCGAAGGCGAATTTCGGGATCTTGGTGACCACATAGTCGATGCTCGGCTCGAACGAGGCCGGCGTCACCTTGGTGATGTCGTTGTCCAGCTCGTCCAGCGTGTAGCCCACCGCCAGTTTCGCGGCGATCTTGGCGATCGGGAAGCCGGTGGCCTTGGACGCCAGCGCCGAGGAACGCGACACGCGGGGGTTCATCTCGATGACGACCATGCGGCCATCGTCGGGGTTTACCGCCCATTGCACGTTGGAGCCGCCGGTCTCGACACCGATTTCCCGCAGCACCGAGATCGAGGCGGAGCGCATCATCTGGTATTCTTTGTCGGTGAGCGTCAGCGCCGGGGCCACGGTGATGCTGTCGCCGGTGTGCACGCCCATCGGGTCAATATTCTCGATCGAGCAGACGATGATCGCGTTGTCCGCCTTGTCGCGGACCACTTCCATCTCGTATTCTTTCCAGCCCAGAAGGCTCTCGTCGACGAGGATCTGGTTCACCGGCGAGGCATCCATGCCGGAGCGGCAATAGTGGATGTAATCCTCGCGGTTGTAGGCCACGCCGCCGCCTGTGCCGCCGAGGGTGAAGGCTGGGCGAATGATCGCTGGGAGACCCACATAGTCAAGCGTTTCCAGTGCCTTGGCGACGCCCGCGTCGAGGTCCGCCTTGCCGTCGTCCTTGGTCGGAGCGGTGACGATGGTGGCTTTGGGGTTTTCCAGGCCCAGCCGGTCCATCGCTTCGCGGAACAGTTTGCGGTCCTCGGCCATCTCGATGGCCTCGCGCTTGGCGCCGATCATCTCGACGTTGTATTTTGCCAGCACGCCCATTTCTTCGAGCGCCAGAGAGGTGTTGAGGCCGGTCTGCCCGCCCATGGTCGGCAAAAGCGCGTCGGGGCGTTCCTTTTCGATGATCTTGGCGACCACCTCGGGCGTGATCGGCTCGATATAGGTGGCATCGGCCAGGCCGGGGTCGGTCATGATCGTCGCCGGGTTGGAGTTCACCAGGATGACCCGGTAGCCTTCTTCGCGCAGCGCCTTGCAAGCCTGAGCGCCGGAATAGTCGAATTCGCAGGCCTGCCCGATGACGATCGGCCCCGCGCCAATGATCATGATCGACTGGATATCGGTTCTTTTGGGCATGGCGTGGCGTCCTCTTGGAAAACTATGCGGGTGGCAGTCTGAATCAGGCGCGGGCAGCGCCCAAATTGTCCTGCGTTATAGGGAGCGAGACAAAAGGTGCAAGGGGGATCGGCCCCGCAACGCAATTTGCCGCTTTCGGGCCTTTCCCGAGGCGATCAAACCGCTATATGCGGGGCTCCAACAGTCTGTGAGGAGACTTTGACGGTGCGACTCCGGTTTGACAATGGCCCTGTGTGTGGTGAGGGCGGCGGTGCGGCGCAATTTGCCGAGCCGCTGCGGATGATCCGTGCCGCCTGCGCACAGGAGGTGCCGGGTGCGCTGGCGGCCCTGGATGAGGCGCGCGCCGAGGGCTATTGGGTTGCGGGCTATGCCTCCTATGAGCTGGGCTATGCGCTGGAGCCACGGCTTTCGACGCGGATGCCGGAGCGCCGGCGTCTGCCGTTGATGCAGTTCGGGGTGTACCGCGCGCCGGCGGTGGCAGAGGTTCCGCGCTGGGCGGGTGATGCAGGCTTTGGCGAGGCGGTGCCACGCTGGGACGCGGCGCGCTATGCGCAGGCCTTTGATCAGGTGAAGGCGCTGATTGGCGCGGGCGATATCTATCAGGCCAACCTGACCTTTCCCATTGATGTCGCGGCCTGGGGCAGTCCGGATGCGCTATACGCGGCGCTGGCACAGCGTCAGCCGGTGGGTCACGGGGTCCTGATCGAGCAGGAGGGCTTGCCCGCGGTCCTGTCGCGCAGCCCGGAGCTGTTCTTTCGCACCACGGGTGAGGGCGTGATCGAGACCCGCCCGATGAAGGGCACGCAGCCGCGCAGCGCCGATCCGGCAGAGGACGCGCGGCGGCGTGATTTCCTGCAGGCGGACGAGAAGAACCGCGCGGAAAACCTGATGATCGTGGATCTCTTGCGCAATGACATCAGCCGCGTGGCCGAGACCGGATCGGTGCATGTGCCGGAGCTGTTCGCGATCGAAAGCTACACCACCGTGCATCAGATGGTGTCGCTGGTGCGGGCACGTCTGGCGGCGGGCTGTGGTCTGGCGGAGATCTTTGCCGCGCTGTACCCTTGCGGGTCGATCACCGGCGCGCCGAAGATCCGCGCCATGGAGGTGCTGCGAGATCTGGAACCTTGGGCCCGTGACATCTATTGCGGCGCCATCGGCTGGGCGGCGCCGGATGGCCGGTCGGAATTCAACGTGGCAATCCGCACCGTGCTTCTGGACGGCGACCGCGCCACTTTCAACGTCGGCGGCGGGCTTGTCTGGGACAGCACCGCCGCCTCGGAATATGAGGAAGCGCTGTGGAAAGCCCGTTTTGCGCAGGTGACGACCCCGATTTCCGCCTGATCGAGACCTTCGGCTATGTGCCGGGGCAGGGGGCGCGCGTGGCGCGGCTGAATCTGCATTTGGCGCGGATGGCACGGTCGGCGGCGGTGTTTGGCATCCCCTTCGATGCGAAAGGAGCCAGCCGTTTGGTGGCGGGCTTATGTGGCTCGGTGCCGCTGCGCTGCCGTATGACCCTTGCGGCAGATGGCGCGCTGGATCTGGCGACCTCTCCGATGCCGCCCGTCGCACCTTTGTGGCGATTTGCCATCGCCGAGGCGCGGCTGGAGGCAGATGACCCGATGTTGCAGCACAAGAGCACTCGGCGGGCGCTCTATGACCAGGTGCGGCGCGACCTTCCGGCGGGGGTGCAGGAGATGGTGTTCCTCAACACGCGCGGGGAGCTTTGCGAAGGAACGATCACCAATATCGCCGTCACCACCGCGCAAGGCGACAGGCTCACACCACCGTTGGCCTCCGGTTGTCTGCCGGGGATCTACCGTCAGAGCCTGCTGGAGGCCGGCGCGCTGCGCGAGGCGGTTATGACGATGGATGATTTGAGGCAGGCGCGGCAAATCCATCTGATGAACGCACTGCGCGGGCAGATCGCGGCGCGGCTTGGCGCGTAAACACGCGCCTCTCTCCCGACGAATGTGTCAGACAGGATGCCCGAGCGGAGGGGGGCAGCCGGTCCCCGCCGGGGACCGGCTGCGGCGCCGCGCAACGCGCGGCGCCCGGCCGAACCGCAAGGTGTTGCCCTGCCTGTGCAGGGCGGCCCGCGTGGGCGGGAGCCCCCCGCGCCGCTGCAGTGGTGCAAAACAGGGCGGTGAGGTCGGTCAATTGGCCCGGTTTGCTTGACAAGACCGGTTGAACCCTGTGTACGGGTGCGGATGAATTTTGCCCGGCGATGATGCCCCGCATCTCGCCAGCCGCAGCCGAGAGAGACCAGATCCATGCACGCATACCGCAGCCATACCTGCGCCGAGTTGAACAAATCCCACGTCGGCGAAACCGTTCGCCTGTCCGGCTGGGTCCATCGGGTCCGCGACCACGGCGGCCTCTTGTTCATCGACCTGCGCGACCATTACGGCGTCACCCAGGTCATGGCGGATCCGGATAGCCCGGTGTTTGCCGAGATCGAAAAGGTGCGCGCCGAATGGTGTATCCGCATCGACGGCGAGGTGAAGGCCCGCGACGAAAGCCTGATCAACGCCAAGATCCCGACCGGCGAGGTCGAAGTCTTCATCCGCGACATCGAAGTGCTCGGCAAATCCGAAGAGCTGCCGCTGATGGTCTTTGGCGAACAGGAATACCCGGAAGAAACCCGCCTGCGCTATCGTTACCTCGACCTGCGGCGCGAGAAGATGCAGAACAACATGGTGCTGCGCTCGCAGATGATCCAGTCGATCCGCAAGCGCATGTGGGATCGTGGCTTCAACGAATACCAGACGCCGATCATCACCGCATCGTCCCCCGAGGGCGCACGTGACTTCCTGGTGCCTTCGCGTCTGCACCCGGGCAAATTCTACGCTTTGCCGCAGGCGCCGCAGCAGTTCAAGCAGCTGATGATGGTGTCCGGCTTTGACAAGTATTTCCAGATCGCGCCCTGTTTCCGCGACGAGGACCCGCGCGCCGACCGTTCGCCCACCGATTTCTACCAGCTCGACCTCGAGATGTCCTTTGTCACTCAGCAGGATGTGTTCGACACCATCGCGCCGGTGATGGCGGGCGTGTTCGAGGAATTCGGCAAGGGCCGCAAGGTGGATGCCGCCGAAGACTGGCCGCAGATCTCCTACAAGGACGCGGCCCTGTGGTATGGTTCCGACAAGCCGGACTTGCGGAACCCAATCAAGATGCAGGTGGTGTCCGAGCATTTCGCGGGCTCCGGCTTCGCAATCTTTGCCAAACTACTGGAGCAGGACGGCACTGAAATTCGCGCCATCCCCGCGCCGACCGGCGGCAGCCGCAAGTTCTGCGACCGCATGAACGCCTTTGCCCAGAAGGAAGGTCTGCCCGGCATGGGCTATATCTTCTGGCGCGATCAGGGCAACGGCATGGAAGCCGCAGGTCCGTTGGCCAAGAACATCGGTCCCGAGCGCACCGAGGCAATCCGCCAGCAGCTCGGTCTGGGTGTCGGCGATGCGGCCTTCTTCCTCGGCGGCAAGCCAAAGACCTTCGAGAGCGTTGCCGGCCGCGCCCGCAATGTGATCGGCGAGGAGCTGGGCCTGACCGACAAGGACCGCTTTGCCTTTGCCTGGATCGTAGATTTCCCGATCTACGAGAAGG
Source organism: Tritonibacter scottomollicae (assembly GCF_032924845.1). NCBI lineage: Bacteria > Pseudomonadati > Pseudomonadota > Alphaproteobacteria > Rhodobacterales > Paracoccaceae > Tritonibacter > Tritonibacter scottomollicae. Next base: position 1,796,518 of record NZ_CP136704.1, on the reverse strand, counting down.
ACGAAGAAACCGGCAAGGTTGATTTCGAGCACAACCCCTTCTCCATGCCGCAGGGCGGGATGGAGGCGCTGCAGGGCGACCCATTGGCCGTGCGCGGTTTCCAGTATGACCTGGCCTGTAACGGCTATGAGCTGGTCTCTGGTGCGATCCGGAACCACAAGCCGGAGATCATGTTCAAGGCCTTTGAAATTGCAGGCTATGGCAAGGATGAGGTCGAGAAACGCTTTGGCGGTATGGTCAACGCGTTCCAATACGGCGCCCCGCCGCATGGTGGTTGCGCGGCCGGCATCGACCGGATGGTGATGCTGCTGGCAGATGAGGCCAACATTCGCGAGGTCATCATGTTCCCGATGAACCAGCGCGCCGAAGATCTGATGATGGCGGCCCCGAGCGAGCCCATGTCAGAGCAGCTTATGGAGCTGGGCCTGCGGGTGATTCCACAGCACAACTGATCCACGGGCAAATGCGCTGCAAATCCTGGAATGGGGTCGCCAATTGGCGGCCCCATTTGCTTTTGCAGTGTTCTGTGAGTGTTGGTGAGGTGTTGGTGCGAGCGGGGATTGCCGCCTCCGCGCGCGAAGGTCATGCGGACCCAAGACGCCGGGCGCAGATCGCTGCTGTGGCGTTTGCGGCGCGGCACGCACGCTTTCGTAGAGGCCGAGGCGAGATGCGAAGGCCGTTCAACCCCTCGCGCCTGGACCAGACAGGACAGCCACCGCAGGTTCAGGACCTCGCGCGGTGGACCCTTTGCTTTGATGGGCGGGGCTGACGCGTGCTGATGCGGGATTGCAGCAACAATACAATGGCCAGTGTTGCGGAGGCGATCAGGAGCGTTTCAATCATGATCAGATCGCAATTTTGCGCTGCAGACGTTCTTGCACGAGGTCGGCGATCACCGCTGTTTCCACAGCCAACGGACCTCCGGATTCGCGGGTTTCAGCCAGACGGGTCGCGGCTGTGGCCAGCGAGGAGTCCCCGACGCTGCGGGCGACGCTGCCGAGGAACTGGGCCAGATAGTCCAGCGTCTTTTCGTCCCGGGCTTCGTCGAGAACTTCGGCCGCATGTGCCATATCATCGCGAAACGCGAGAATATCGGGTTCGACCGCCTCGTCGGTGATGGGGCGCGGGCCGATCGGCTGACGCTCCGGTGGCATGTTGTTGAGGATGGCGTTCTGAAACGCGGCGACGGAGACGATGGGCTTGGGCAGAAACCCATCCGCACCGGCGGCCAAAGCGGCGCTTTCAGTGTTTTCGTCCCCCGAGATGCCGAGGATGACGGCAACCTGACGCGAGGCGCCCGACAGAGCTTCGATCAGTTCGGCGCCGGAGCCATCAGGCAGGCCCATGTCGATGATCACCACCGAGGGGCGGTAGACCTGCAAATGTCGGCGGGCGGATTTCAGACTGTCGGCCCGGCGGATGCGGGCCCCGCTGCGCAAACACAGCAGGCGCATCGCCTCGCAGGCGTAGCGGCTGTCTTCTACCACAAGGATCGTCAAACCCAGAAGCGGGCGGCGTCCACTTCCCAGCCGGGTCGCAGAGGCAAAAAGATCCGAATCGTCCATGTTCTGACCTCACTGATTACATACTCCGACGCTATGGAATCTGGGCTAACAAGTTCTTAATAGCGGCCGACGTGACGTCTCGACGCGGTCATATACATCTCTGGCGTGTGCCAGTGGGCTTGCAAGAAACGTAGGGTTTTGATCTTTACGGGGACATATTGTTTCGGATGCTGAGGGAGCCTGCCATGATCGGACGACTGAACCACGTAGCTATTGCCGTGCCGGACCTGGAGGCCGCGATGGCGCAGTATCGCGATGCGCTTGGCGCAAGCGTGGGGGCGCCACAGGATGAGCCGGACCATGGGGTGACCGTGGTCTTCATCGAGCTGCCGAACACCAAGATCGAGCTGCTCTATCCGCTGGGGGAGGGCTCGCCGATCCAGGGATTTCTGGACAAGAACCCGGCGGGCGGTATCCACCACATCTGCTATGAAGTCGACGACATTCTGGCGTCGCGGGACCATCTGAAATCCGAAGGCGCGCGGGTGCTGGGCACGGGAGAGCCGAAGATCGGGGCGCATGGCAAGCCGGTGCTGTTCCTGCATCCCAAAGATTTCAACGGCTGCCTGGTGGAACTCGAAGAGGTTTGAGACTAGATGGCCACTGTCGGGCCACGTGTCCGAACTGATTGTCCCGCAGGCTGTCCTGCATTCTGGCCCCGTGAAAGGAACATCCTATGGGTATCACATCCGGTCTCGTGCTTTATGCGGTCATCTGGTTCATGACCTTTCTGGTGGTGATCCCGATCCGACTGGAGACCCAGGGCGATGCCGGAGCGGTGGTGCCCGGCACCCATGCTGGCGCGCCCGAGCGGCATTTTCTGAAGCAGAAGGCCTGGATCACGACCGGGGCGGCGGCTGTGCTCTGGGCGATCATCGCCGGGGTGATCTGGTCCGGTGTCATCAGCGTCAACGATTTCGACTGGCTCAACCGTCTGCCGGACCGTCCCTGATCGGATCATTCGAGAAATCAGCGGCGAGAGGGGCGTTCTCCCGCCCGTTGCGACGGCATGAAACATGCCATCGCGCCCGTTGGGCCGAGCGCCGAACCTGACGGCCCGGCGCAGATCACCTGGCCGGACCCGGATCGGGCCAGTGACCATGCGGTGGCAAGTGACCATGCGGTGGGCGGCGCTGGCGTGCAGGTCGCAGCTACCAGATCAAATTTGATCGCCGCACCCGCAGGTTGGCTGGCATCTCAGGCGGTCACTCCGCACGCCATAGGGCGTGGAAGATATGGGTGAAGGTCGCCGCTCCGAGGATGGGGATCAGCAGGTTCACCAGCGGAACCGACAGCGGCATTGCCATCAGCACACCGGCCGCCCAGATGGTTGCGCCATGGCGTCGGCGCAGGCGCTTGGCCTCCACCAGCCCGACCCTGCGTGCAGCGGCGAGGGTGAAATACTCACGTCCCAGCAAAAAGCCGTTGAGCCCCCAGAAGATGAACAATGCCGCCGGGGCAAAGAGTGCGTAAAGCACCAGCGCCAGCACGTTGGCGGTAATCAACACACCGAGGAAATTCACCGTGTCTTTGACGCCTTCCCAGACCGACAGGCCCGGCACGGGCGCAAGATGCGGATAGTGGCGCGCCTCGACCGCGGCGGCCACCTCGTCGAGGAACATCGAGGTGATCGCCGAGGCGACCGGCACCATCAGGAACACCGACAGCAGCATCATAAAGAAGAACGATCCCACCGACAGCAGGTCGTTCATCCACGTGACCTCACCGATCAGGGGCAGGGAGGTCTCTGGCCCGACCAGCGATTGGATCAGCATCAAAAGCGCGGCATAGGCGGCCACCAGAAGCGCAAAGGTCAGCCCGATGCCAAGCAGGAGCACCCGACGAAAGCGCGGGTCCCCGACCTGGCCCAGGGCCTTGCCAAAAGCGGTAAAGATCATGCGTCGACCCAGGTGGTGATCGTCTCCAGATCCGGGCGCGGGCGCTCGGGCGGCACGGAGCCTTCGGTGGCGATGTGGATCAGCCCGGCGACCCGCTCGTTCGGCGCAAGATCAAAGGCGGCCTCGCAGAAACCGCGATCATGGCTCATCCAGCCGGACAGCCAGTTGGCGCCCCATCCCGCAGCCAGCGCCGCGTTCAACAAGGCCAGACAGACGGCGCCTGCGGAATAAGTGATCTCCAGCGGCGGGATCTTGGGATTGTTCTTCTGGATCTCGATGACCACAACGGCAAGCTGCCCAAGGTCGAACTGGCTGCGGGCCTTGGCGATATCCTCGGCGGATTTTCCGAGCCGCGCGCCTGCCGCTTCGGTCAGATCGCCGAGGCGGCCCATCGCGCCCTGTTCCACCACGATGAAGCGCCAGGGCTCCAGTTTGCCATGATCCGGCGTGCGGGCGGCGGCGGTGAGCAGGGGCATCAGCTCGTCGCGGCTGGGAGCCGGGGCGATCAGGGTCTTGGCCGGGCGAGACCGGCGGGTTTGCAGAAAATCGAGGGCGGCATCATTGCGTTGCGGCATATGTAAAACCTTATTACATCTATCCTGCCCTATGTCGGGCAGCGTGGCGTGGGTTTCAAGAGGCAAGACGCCTTGCATCTGGCCACCTCTGCGATGCAGGGGCCGGGCTGGGAACTGTCCTGTCTGGCGTGTAGTGAAGCAGGCGCGATCTGTCCACGGGCAGGCCCGCACAGGGTGCCCCGCGCCCTTGCACATGGGGTGCACGGCGCACATGGATAGGCGAGCAGGTAGGAGCAGCAGGCGATGGCAAAGCCGAAGGCGCGGCAAATGGCGGACCTCAGCGACCTCGCCGTGGCAGGGGCTGAAGTCACGGTGCGGGTGACGCCCAAGGCGGCGTTCAATGCTGTGCAGCGGCAGGGTGATATCATCAAAGTTCTGGTGACAACCGTGCCGGAGGGCGGCAAGGCGACGGCAGATGTGCAGGCGCTTCTGGCCCGCGCGCTGGGTCTGGCGCCGTCACGGCTGGAGCTGAGACGGGGTGCGACCAGCCGCGACAAGACATTTGTGGTGCGCGCAGCCTGAGGCCGAGGGCGACAACCGGATCCCCACCGCAGGCGGTCCCTTGACCAGAGCCACACGGGCGCGGCGTCAGCTGTTCTTTTCCAGCACCAGCCGATAGACGCCTTCTGGCAGGTCGAGCGCGGCCGCAAGATCCTGCAGCTGCTCGGGAGAGAGGGTGATGCGCTGAACCGAGTTGGTGCGCGGGTCGAATTGCTCGACCGTGACACATTCGGAAAAGGCGTTGATGATCACATCCTCGTTCAGATGCGCCTTGCCCTCGTCGACGAGGGTGATCACCGTGGAATCGAATTCATGCTCGATGGTAAACATGTCTTCAGCTTGCCACCGGCCGGGCGGCACTGGCAAGCGGTGATCTTGGGCCGCATCAGGTGGCAGGACCGCAATGTGGATGCACAACCGCGCCAGTTGATTGCACCCTCGCCCGGAACCGGGCTAGCCTGAGTGTGTTCAACCGTGGAATGTCATGCGTCGTTTCTTGATTCTCATTGTCCTGTGGGTTGCCGGCTGTGCCGGTATCACCGCCGATGACCCGACCTATCGCGCCTTTGTCGCGGTGGCGCAGGATGTGGAGCCGGTGGCCGAGGCCGAATGCCGCAAGCGCAATCCCAACCGCAACTGTGACTTCGAGTTGCAACTGGATATGGACCCCAAGGCGCCTGCCAATGCCTTTCAGTCGGTGGACCGCAGCGGGCGTCCGCTGGTGATCTTCACGGCGTCCATGCTCGAGAGCTTCAGGAACCCGGACGAGATGGCCTTTGTGATGAGCCATGAGGTGGCGCATCATATCCTCGGCCATCTGGACCAGCAGCGGCGCAATGCCGTGCAGGGGGCCGTGTTTCTGGGGGAGCTGGTCTCGCTTGAAGGGGGCACGCCGGAGGAAATCGCCAATGCGCAGTATGTGGGCGCTGTGGTGGGCGCGCGCAGCTATTCAAAGGCGTTTGAGTTGGAAGCGGATGCGCTGGGCACGGTGATTACCCATCTGGCGGGCTATCGTCCCAGCATCGGGGTCCAGTTCTTCGATGCCATCCCGGATCCGGGGGATGCCTTTCTGGGCACGCATCCGGCCAACCCCGACCGCATCTTGGTGGTCAAGAAAACCATCCGTAAATACGGTCTGAACTGAGGGCTGATGATGACGAAGAACCCGGACGCTGCGCCCGTGGGGTTGACGAAACTTGGCGTGGTGCTGACGGATCGCGGCTCTAAGTATGCGGTCACCGGTGCTCCGGTGGGCAGTCGCGCGGATGTGGATGCGGTGCTTGCGACGCTGAAGACGGAGCGCGCTTATGCCAAGGCCACCCACAACACCTGGGCGGCGATGCTGCCCACCGGCGCCCTCAAGGCCGACGATGGCGAGAGCGGCGCCGGCATGGTGATCCTGCGGATGATGGAGCGCGAGGGGCTATCGGATCACGTCATCATCGTCACCCGCTGGTATGGCGGCAAGAAGCTGGGCGGAGATCGCTTTCGCCGGGTGCAGGACGCGGTGCGCGCCTATCTGGAGGCCCGCTGAGCGAGGCGCTGTGGCCATAGGTCTATTTGACCTGCATCAAGGCGTCCGCCCCTGCGCGCTGGCAGAGTGATCCGCGTGAACAGGATCAGGAGCGCGTATCATGACCGACCCGGAACAGCTGAAGACACACGCGGCCCTCTTTGACCGTATGGGCAAGGCCATGGGGCTGGACCTTGAGGAAGAGGCGGTCAGCGGTACCCTGCAGTTCGAGGAAATCGCCGAGGCGGTGCTGCGCTGCACCCGCTGCGCCTGCCCGCAGGTCTGTGATCGCAAACTGGCAAGCCTTGAGGGCGAGATCGAGCGCACGCCGGATTACTGCCGCAACGCCGATCTGCTCGCCTATCTGAAGGAAGAGCACGCGGTGGCGGCGGAGTAGGGTCCGGGCCGGGGCGAAGCAGCAAGCAGGACCGAAGTCTTCACTCAGAATACAACACAAACTGAACAACGAAATGCGCCGCCCTTCCGGATTTGTCGGGCGGCGCTTCCTTTATCTTGATACTAGGTGTTCGACGCCCGTGAGGCGCAGTGTCACCTGTTCACGTTGTCAGACTTGGACCGATCAGGATTGTCCCGCACGTACTTGCGTTTCTTCACCTTGATGACGTGGGCGTCCGGGTGCAGGCCCTGCTCGACTTCCTTGACTGCTTTGCTGCGGGGGACGTCTTTGCGTCGACCGATGTCGTAGGTCTCATTGCGGCCGCCGGGGCCATCATTGTTGCCCTTGATTTTGGTCATGCGTTCCACCCTGCATATTCCCGCGGTGCGACTTCGGGAAAGCGATGGCCATTGATGACCTCCGAGACGCGTCCTTGGTTCAATGCGCCAAGGAGGGACGCGATCTGAGCCTGGTTGAGCGGCGTGAATTGCCAAAGCCACTTGATGTAAGCGGCGAGAGTGGGGGTGAGCCGGGGGCTCGATTTCTTCTGCGGCATGGAAAACCTCCATGTTGCCAAATCAGCAACCATTGAATTTTCCGCGTCCCAAACATACACTCACTTTGTCAGGAGAGAGATGCATGTTGGGACGAGGCAGGCCGAAAGGGTTGCTTGGACCATGGCCTCTTTTCAAAAGGCGAGGCCGCGATCTGCGTGCCTCGCCTTTTATTTTTATAGCCACAAGCTGTCTAAAATTCAATAATTCGTTAAACGATAGCTCTCGGTGTCTGCCTTCTGCCGAAATGCGCTTATTTTCAAGGGCTGTCAAGGGGTATGAGGCGCGAATTCGAATGGTGGCGAGAAGCCGCGCATGCCCGGTCTGCATTTAGTGCAGGGCCGGATGAGTAGCGCTAAATGCTGATGCGATTCGCTTAAGCGCTGACTCTCGGTCAGCGCCTAGCTCGAAATCTTTGGTTGAATTACATGTAAGACGGCCCCGACCTCGGGTGGGGGTGACGCCCCCCCCTCTCGTTTTGCCGGAGGCAAACCTACGGTTTGACGTGGAGGTCGGGGGCTGTCCGGCCTATCGGCCAGACAAGAGGAGGCTATTGTGGTTAGCGCAGTGCGCCCCAGAGGTCATACTCCCCGGCCTCGTCCACCTCGACCGTCACCAGATCGCCAACGTTCAGCGCATCGGTGCCCTCGTCGATGAACAGGTTGCCGTCGATCTCCGGCGCGTCGGCCTTGGTGCGGCAGGTGGCGATGCCGTCTGCGTCGATGTCGTCCACGATAACCTGCATGGTCTGACCCACCTTGGCGGCGAGCTTGGCCTCGGAAATTGCCTGCGCCTTCTGCATGAACCGCTCCCAGCGCTCCTGCTTCAGCTCCTCGGGCACGTGATCCGGCAGCGCGTTTGAGCGCGCACCATCGACGTTTTCGTATTTGAAGCAGCCCACCCGATCCAACTGCGCCTCGTCCATCCAGTCCAGCAGATGCTGGAATTCGGCTTCCGTCTCGCCGGGATAGCCGACGATGAAGGTGGAGCGCAGGGTGATCTCGGGACAGATATCGCGCCAGGCGCGGATCTCGTCCAGCGTCTTGGCGCCAGCGGCAGGGCGGGCCATGCGGCGCAGCACATCCGGGTGGGCGTGCTGGAAGGGGATGTCGAGATAGGGCAGCACCGCGTTGGCGGGATCGGCCATCAGCGGGATCAGCTCGCGCACAGATGGGTAGGGGTAGACGTAATGCAGCCGCACCCACAGCTCCTCCGCCGGGGCCAGTTCCCCCAGGGCGCGGGTGAGGTCGGTGATATGGCTGCGGACTTCGCCGTCCTTCCATGGGTTCACGTCATATTTGCGATCCAGACCATAGGCGGAGGTGTCCTGGCTGATCACCAAGAGTTCGCGGACGCCGGCGCCAACCAGCTTTTCCGCCTCGCGCAGCACCGCATGGGCCGGACGCGAGGCCAGTTTGCCGCGCATGTCCGGAATGATGCAGAACTTGCACTTGTGATTGCAGCCCTCTGAGATCTTCAGATAGCTGAAATGGCGCGGTGTGAGGCTGACGCCAGTGGCGGGCAGCAGGTCCACAAACGGGTCCGGGCTGGGCGGCACGGCGGCATGCACCGCATCCAGCACCTGTTCGTATTGATGCGGGCCGGTCACGGCGAGGATGCGCGGGTGGTGTTCGCGGATGTAATCGGGTTCGGCCCCCAGACAGCCGGTGACGATGACCTTGCCGTTTTCCTTCAGCGCCTCGCCAATGGCCTCCAGGCTCTCGGCCTTGGCACTGTCGAGAAAGCCGCAGGTGTTGACGATCACCGCATCGGCGCCGGCGTAATCGGCGGAGATGCCATAACCCTCGGCGCGCAGTCGCGTCAGGATGCGTTCGCTGTCCACCAGCGCCTTGGGGCAGCCGAGGGAGACCATGCCGAGGCTCGGCTGGTCCTTGCGGGGGGCGGCGCCAAAGGAGGGTTTCGGCGCGAGGTCGGGGCGGAGATCTGGCGGATTGCTGGTCATGGCCGTCCTATAGACCGCGCGCGCGGTCAAGGGAATAGGGGGTTTGCGCGCAATGTGCCCCTGATTGACGAGGCGGGGCGGCCATCTGCCTTTCGCGGAACACAAAAGCTGCGCTAGGCTCCGGGCAGTTGATTTGCAATGACGTGAGACTTTGATGCCCGATTCCGCCGACACGCGCCCACCAAAGACCCCGAAGGGCCTGCGCCCGGCCAATGAAAACCCCTGGTACATCCTGATGACGCTCTATGGCGAGCAGGAGGGAGAGGAAGTTGATCGGGAATTGCACGAAAAGAACCGCCGGGCGTGGAATGCGTGGTCGGGACACGCGCTGAATGCTGAGGAACGCGAAGCGGCGGCGAAGAGTTCTGAAATCGATATGTCAGAGCTGGAGGCCTGGGACGGACTGGCAGAGGAGATCAAGGCACGGTTCGTAGCGGAGTATCAGCGCCGCAATCCAAAGGTCGACGACGTACCAGATCTCCCCGCTCCCGAAGGCCCGATAGAGCTGTCAAAAACAGCCTTCTCCAATACAGTTGTTTTGGAGAAGGCTGTTTTTGCCTCCAGAGCTCTGTTCGAACTCGGCAACGTTCACGCAGGACGCTTGGTTCGAACTCGGCGACGTTCACGCAGGGCGCTCGGTTCATCTCGGCGACGTTCACGCAGGACGCTTGGTTCATCTCGGCGACGTTCACGCAGGACGCTTGGTTCGAACTCGGCGACGTTCACGCAGGACGCTCTGTTCGAACTCGGCGACGTTCACGCAGGACGCTTGGTTCGACTCGGCGACGTTCACGCAGGACGCTTGGTTCGAACTCGGCGACGTTCACGCAGGGCGCTTGGTTCATCTCGGCGACGTTCACGCAGGGCGCTCGGTTCATCTCGGCGACGTTCACGCAGGGCGCTCGGTTCATCTCGGCCACGTTCAGCGGCTTTGCCTATTTCACAGGAACCCGTTTTGGGAGTTCTACTGAAGAACCCTGCATCCCGGATTTCAGAGACTGTCAGCTTGAAAAACCAACCTCCTTTCGTCAGGCGTTGTTCTGTGATGGCTATCCAGATTTCTCGGGCGCGGTGCTGCATGACAAGACCAGCTTCACCGCGCGGATGCTGCCGACTTCGGATAAGATTTCCGAAGATGAAGACCTTGAGGGGCAGACCTACTGGCCCGAGAAAACCAAACAGGACCCGGTCAGTGCGCGCGAAAGCTGTGCCACCATCCGGCATGTGCTGACCCAGCAAGGGCTGCCGGAGGACGCGCATTTCTTCTTTCGCCGGGAAATGCGCTTTGCCGGGATGGCAAGCGCAGGACGCAGCTTCACCGAGCGGCTGCCTTATCTGCTGTACGGCTGGCTGTCTGACTTTGGGTATTCGATCCAGCGGCCCTTGATTGGTCTGCTCGGTCTCTGGTTTCTAGGGATGGCGGTGCTTTGGGCGGTGTTCTCCTTTCCCGGCGCAGCATCCGTACTCACTCAGAGCGATCTTGGCACGGCGGCGGCGCTCAGCTTTTCCAACCTCTTTCCGCTCTTTGGCTTTGGTCGGGTGTTTCTGGGCGATGTGCTGACAGAGCTCCCCCGTTGGGCGCAGGTGCTATGTGGCCTGCAAACCGTGTTTTCACTGCCGCTGCTGTTTTTCCTCGGTCTGGGGTTGCGCCAGAGGTTCCGGCTGCGCTGAGCCATGGTTTTGAGGACACGGCCGGATTGATCCCGCGGGTGAGGGTTGTAATCTGGTGCAAAGCCCTGAACTTGGGCCAGACATCCGCTGAATTCCCAAAAAGGGGCCACGAGCCATGCGCCTGATCCTTCGTCTTCTTACCGCCCTCGTTCTGACCGTCGCTGCGGCCTTTGCCATTCTGGCGTTTATTCCGGGGCAGAAGCTGGCAGAGCTGGTGGGGCAGCAGATCGAAAAGCAGACCGGTCGGCAGGTGGTGTTTGGCGGTGACGTGCGATTCTCGCTCTGGCCGACGCTGGGCATTCAGGCCGACACCGTGGCGCTTGCCAATGCGGATTGGGCGGGGCCGGAGCCGATGCTGACCGCCGGGCGGCTGGTGATCGGCGTGGATGCGGCGGATCTGATCCGGGGCGATGTGCGCATCACCGAGCTGACGGCGATCGTGCCGCATCTCAACCTGGAAACCCGCGAGGACGGGACGGGCAACTGGGTGTTTGAAAGCGCACAGGCCGAAGCGGGCGCAGCGGGTGAGAGCGCGACGGATGAGAGCGCCTCCTTTGCGATCGAGGCGGTGACGCTGAACGGGGCTTCGCTGCGCTATGCACCGCATGGTCAGGACGTGATCGAGATGAGCCAGGTGGACCTGAACCTGCTGTGGCCTGATCCCAACGGCACCGCGACGATAGATCTGACAGTGCGCCCATCGGGAAAACCGGTGCGGGTTCAGGGGGAAGTGGGGAGCTTCAAGCAATTCCTGCTGGGGCAGGTGGCCTCGGTCGGGGCGACGGTGACGACACAGGCCAGCAAGGCGCGGCTGGATGGGCGGGCGGATCTGACCGGCGCATTTGACGGACGTGTGACGGGCGCCAGCGAGGACACGAGCGCGTTGATGGCGGCGTTGGGACTTGCACCGGCAGAGATCCCGCAGGGGCTGGGCCGGACGGTCGAATTTGCTGCCGACACCACCTATACGCCGGACGGCCGCATCGCGCTGCGTGACCTGAGCCTGTCGCTGGATCAGAACACGGTGACGGGGGAGGCTGATGTGAACACAAGCGCCTCGCCGCTGCAGCTGACGGCAGCGTTGAAGGGCGATGTGCTCGATCTAAGTGCGCTGGATGCTGCACCGGCGCCCTCCGCCGGGGACGCAGGGACGGGCGGCGCTGCGGCGCGGGGCTGGTCGACAGAGCCGATTGATGCCTCGGCCCTTGCGCTGTTGGACGGGCAGATTTCGCTGGATGTGCAGGGGCTGAAAACCTCCTCGCTGACGCTTGGACCAAGCCGGCTGACGGTGGCGGTTGAGCGCGCGCGTGCGGTGCTGTCGTTGCTGCCGGTGCAGGCCTTCGGCGGCGCGTTACAGGGGGAGTTGATTGCCAACAACCGCAACGGCCTGTCGGTCGCCGGGCGGCTGAGCTTTGCCGAGGTGCAGATGCAGGAGGCGCTGGGCCAGCTGGCGGGATATGACAAGCTGCACGGCGAGGCATCCGGGGCGCTGAATTTCCTAGGTGTTGGCAATTCCATGGACCAGATCATGAGCTCGCTGGATGGCAAGGGCAACGTGGAGCTTGGCAAAGGGTTTTTCACCGGCTTTGACTTGCAGGCGATCATGGACCCGGACGGGGGCAATGGCGGTTCCACCATCTTTGAGGGGCTGACGGCCAGTTTCGCGATGGAAGATGGCACCCTGCGCAATGATGATCTGCGGGCTGCGCTCAAGGTGCTGAAGGCCGAAGGTGAGGGCCGTGTGGGGCTTGGCGCGCAGGATCTGGATTACACCTTCACCCCTACGGCATTCGCCAGCGATACGTCGTCGGGCATTTCTGTGCCGGTGCGGATCCGTGGGTCCTGGTTCGACCCGGAGATCAAGCCGGATCTGAGCAAACTGGTGCAGCCGAAGCTGGATGAGGCTGAGGAAAAGGCCAAGCAAGCGGTGCGTGACAAGTTGAGCGAGGAGCTGGGCGTGCCGGTCGAAACTGAACAAGACGTCAATGACGCGCTGAAGCGCCGCGTTGAGGAAGAAGCACGCAAGCAGTTGCTGAAGTTCCTCGGAGGCGACTGAGGCGAGTATGGACCGGGGCGCTGCCCCGGACCCCGAGGTATTTGAGAAAAGCTGAAGGGTGCCGTCGCGCTGGTTCGCGATATGACATGAGAAAGGCCGCGTCTCCGGAAAGGAAGGCGCGGCCTCTTTGGTCTTCATCGCTGAGGGCGTGCTCAGATGGTTTGGTCGTAATCGCCAACGCCCGGTTCGGTGCGGATGACATCGTCGATATCGGCAAAGATCGCGCGCATCTCGGCTTCGCTCTCAGAGCTTTCGCAGACCACCACCAGATTGGGCGTGTTCGATGAGGCGCGCACCAGACCCCAGGAGCCATTGTCGAGGATCACCCGAGCGCCGTTCACCGTGACGACGTCCTGAATGGCGCGGCCGGCAACTGTCTCTCCGGCGGCGTGTTTGGCGACCAGCTTGTCGACCAGACGTGCGAGTATGTCGTATTTTTCGGTGTCAGAGGCGTAGGGGGACATGGTGGGCGTCGCCCAGGTCTTTGGCAGCGCCTTGCGCAGGTCGGACATCTTCATGTCGGGGTTGCGGTCCAGCATCTTGCAGACCTCGACCGCGACGCGCATGCCGCAGTCATAGCCGCGACCGATCGGTTCCGCGAGAAAGTAATGGCCGGATTTCTCAAAGCCAGCCAGCGCGCCGATTTCCTTCACCCGGCGCTTCATGTGGCTGTGGCCGGTCTTCCAATAATCGGCCTTCACGCCGTTTTTCAGCAGCTCGGGATCAGACGCATAGAGGCCGGTGGATTTCACATCTGCAACAAAAGTGGCATTTGGATAGATCTTGGACAGATCGCGCGCCATGATCACGCCAACCTTGTCGGCAAAGATCTCTTCACCCTCGTCATCGACCACGCCACAGCGGTCGCCGTCGCCGTCAAACCCAAGCGCCAGATCAGCCCCCGACGCTTTGACGCTGTCGGACATATCATGCAGCATTTCAAGGGCTTCTGGGTTGGGGTTGTAGTGGGGGAAGGTGTAATCCAGCATGTTGTGGCTGGGCACAACCTCAACGCCGATGCGTTCAAAAATCTCAGGGGCAAAGGCCGATGCCGTGCCGTTACCAGTGGCGCAGACGACCTTGAGAGGGCGGGACATTTTGAAGTCGCCGACCAGATCGTCGATATAGGCCTCTTTCACTCCCTCAACAAATTCGTACGAGCCGCCCTCGCGCCGCTCTCCTTCGCCGCGCAGCACGATATCGCGCAGCTCGCCCATCTCGTCCGGACCATGAGTGAGCGGACGGTCAAAGCCCATCTTCACCCCGGTCCAGCCGTTGGGGTTGTGCGAGGCGGTGACCATGGCGACCGCGGGCACATCGAGATGGAACTGCGCGAAATACGCCATCGGAGACACGGCGGGACCGATGTCCTTGACCTGAATGCCAGCCTGCATGAGGCCTAGCATCAGCGCGTTCTTGATGGCAAGGGAGTAGTCGCGGTAATCATTGCCAACGGCAATCACCGGCGCGATGCCCCGGCGGATCATCTGGGTGCCGAGGCCAAGCCCCAGTGCGGTCATGCCGGGCAGGTTGATCTCTTCCGGGTACTTCCAGCGCGCGTCATATTCGCGAAAGCCCGTGGGCTTGATCATCGCGTCGCGCAGGAACTCCCAGGTGTTGGGCGTCACTTCGGGCTGAGGCTTGGTCATATGTGTACTCTTTATCTCGGAGCTCAGAGACGGATCGGATCCGCTTTTGCAAGCGCATCAAACCCCATCAATGTATCAATCAATTGCGGCATATCTTTTAGGTAAATCATATTCGGCCCATCGGAGGGCGCGTTGTCCGGATCTTCATGGGTTTCGATGAAAACCGCAGCAATGCCCAGAGAAACGGCAGCACGCGCCATCACCGGCGCAAATTCGCGCTGTCCACCGGTCGATCCGCCCTGACCGCCGGGCTGCTGCACCGAATGGGTGGCGTCCATGACGACGGGATATCCGGTTTGCGCCATCCGGGGCAGGCCGCGCATATCGGCGACCAGCGTATTGTAGCCAAAGGAGGTGCCGCGCTCTGTCAGCAGGATCTTGTTGTTGCCGGTGCTCTCGACCTTGGACACCACATTGTCCATGTCCCAAGGCGCCAGGAACTGACCCTTTTTGATGTTCACGGCCTTGCCGGTGTTACCAGCGGCCAAAAGCATGTCGGTTTGACGGCACAGGAACGCCGGGATTTGCAGGATGTCGACGACGTCACCGGCGACGATGCACTGGGCTTCGGTGTGGACATCTGTCAGCACCGGCACGCCAAACATGTCGCGTACGTCGGCGAGCACCTTTAGCCCGGCGTCGATGCCAAGGCCGCGCTTGCCGGAGAGCGATGTGCGGTTGGCCTTGTCATAGGAGGCCTTGAAGACGAATTGTGCGCCGGCGGCGTCGCAGGCTTCCTTCATCTTGCCGGCAATCATCTGCGCGTGATCGGCGCTTTCCAGCTGGCAGGGGCCGGCAATGACGGTCAGAGGACAGTCATTGCCAATGGTGATACCATTGATGTCAATTTTTTTCATGAGTTTACGAAGATACCTGTTCCCGAAGAATGGATGCCGTCAGGGCACACATCAGGTAGATACCGGAAAAGATCAGGAAAGCCAAAATCGTATTTTCGAACTTGCGCGGGCTGGACGGGCTGTCGGAGGGAACCGGCTCAACCGCGGTGGTGAGGTAGCGCACCTGACGATTGGCCTCCATGCGGGTCTGTTCCACCTGCTGTAATGCCGATTGCAGCATCATGTCGCGGGTCGCGAGATCAGCCTGCGCCATCTGAATCTTGACACTCAGAGAGGCAAGCGAGTTTTCGCCTTGCGACGCATCCGTCATCCGCTTGTTCAGGTTGTCGATCAGGGTTTCCAGCCGTTTGACATCGGCTGCGGTGCCTTCGACTTTTGCCGCGTTCGGGCGCAGGTTGTCCTGCAGGGCGGCCAGTTCCAGCTTCTTTTGCTGCAGCTGCAGTTCGAATGTGTTGATCTGGCTGCGCAAAGACGCAATCACGCCTTCCGGGTCAAGGACGGCGCCCTGCTGTTGCAGACGCACCAGTTCGGCCTGCGCGTCCCGGCGCTGCTGTTCTGCCAGTTCCAGCGCACGCTCGGCATCGCCGACCTGGTCGTCCCGTTTCTGCTCGGACAGGTGGTTCACCTTCTCCTGCGCGTAGGAAATCAGTCGGCTGGAGAATTCCGCCGCAACCTCAGGCTCGGCAGCGGATACTTCCATCCGCACCACGCCTTCGGTCGGATCATAGCCGATCTTCACATTGCGTTCGTATATCGTATAGGCGTCGTCGTTGGTGGCGCCAGGTTCCAACCGCTGGATCGGATCAATCCAGTCCTGGGTGAAATGCGCGCGAAAGCCCGCTTCTTCGTCGAGACGGCGCATCGCCTCCTTGGATTGCAGATAGGCCTGCACGGCGATCGAGTCCTGGCTGGTGGCAAACTGAGTGCCGCTGAGCAGGCCGCCAAACCCGGATGCGCCCGTGCTGTCGGCCTTCAGCACCAGAAATTCCGAATGGGAAGAGTACATCGGCGTGGCGACGTTGTAATAGTAAAACCCCACGACAAATGTGGGGATCATCACGAAGGCCCCAACCCGTGCGCCGAGCAGCGCCATCTTGCGCCGACGGCGGCGGGCAATGTCACGCTGGATGGATTGGATTTCGCGGTTGCGACGCTCAGCGGGGCTGAGGTGTCCGGGCGTGGGAGGCGCGGCTTTCTCCCGGCTGACTGTCTGCGGCAAGGTCTGTGCATCGGCCCCTGACGGTGATGTCGGGGCGGGCACTGACGCCTGTTTTGACTGCGGAACCACCAGTTCCAGCATGTTCGAGCGTTTGAACGGATCAATACCGATCTGACGCAGCTGGCGCACGGCGTCATAATCCGAGGTCGCCGGCAAATCGTGTTTCTGCGCCACGCGACGGGCCAGGCGGAGTTGGCGCCCGGTGAGACCTTCGCGTTTGATCTCTTCGATGTCAGTGGATCCTGCGCCCGCAGCTGCGGACGCTGCCTGATCGCCACTGGTTTGCGCGGCGTTTGCGGCTGGTTGCGACGGTGCCGCGGGCGATGGTCCTGACGGCTGTGCCTGCTGGTGCTCTGCCCCGGTGGGCTCGGTTGCGGCCGCAAAGGAGGCAGGGCTTTGCCGTGGCGGGTCTACCGGACGGGCGGTCGCAGAGGTGCGGGCCTCGGCCTCCCCGAAGGAGGACGGTGAACGCCGGATGCGAAATCTCTTAGCCTTGGGTTTCGTAGTCATAGAGCTGTTTCGCTTCTTCCAAGGTTTCAAACATGTGGAGCTGCCCGTTCGACAGCACGGCGGCGCTGTTTGCGAATTTCTCCAGCGTGCTGGGCTGATGGGAGACGATGACAATCGTCGTGGTTGCCAATCGTTCCTGCAAAATGGTGCCAGCCTTGCGATTGAACTCCACATCGGTGGAGCTGGGCATGCCCTCGTCAATCAAATATATATCGAAATCAAGAGCCAGCATCAGCGCAAAGGTGAACCGGGACTTCATACCGGCGGAAAACGTCCCAAGGGGCTGGTCGAAATACTCATTCAGACCACACAGCCAGCGGCAATAGGATTCGACGTAATCCGGGTCCAGACCATACAGGCGGGCGATGTAGCGGCTGTTTTCCATTGCCGAGAGACGTCCGACAACGCCGCCCATGAACCCCAGTGGAAAGGAAATCTTGCAGCCGCGGTAAATTTCGCCGTCGTCCGGCTTTTCGAGACCAGCCATCATGTTGATCAGGGTGGTCTTGCCGGTGCCGTTTGGAGCCAGAATGCCAAGCGAGGTGCCAAGCTCTACCTGAAAGGAGACCTTGTCCAGGATCACCTTGCGCTGGGTCCCGGTCCAGAAGGATTTACTGACGTTCACAAATTCCAACATGACCTGCTCGGCTTGCCGTCTCTTACCTCAATCAACAGAGTGCCCATACACCCTGCTATGTTCCCTCAGCGCATTCGCGCCATTCTTGTTGTTCGCCCGCTCGGGCGGTGTTTTCATTCGCGTGATGCGAACCATATGCCCTGCCGGGCGTTTAAAGCGACCCGACGCGTTCCTGTGCAGCGAGTGCTAACACAGGAACGTTAACGGTTTACGCGTTGATTCAGGCGCAAATATGTCGAATTTGAGCGATGTCATGCCATAGAGCAGGAACGATTGCGTTATCGCACGTGGCACGGTCAGGTCAGTATCGCAGCATTTCAGCGAAAGGAAAACGGGTGAAGCGGGTCTCGGAACTGCAGCAAATGATTGCCGAATGTCGCATCTGTGCCGAGCGGTTCGCGGCGACGCAAACGGCCCATCGGCCGCGTCCTGTGGTCTGGTTCGCGGGCGGTGCACGGATCTTGATCGCCGGTCAGGCTCCGGGGCTGCGGGTGCATGAAAGTGGTAAACCATTTACCGATCCCTCCGGCGACCGGTTGCGCGCATGGCTGGGGCTCAGCGAGGCGCAATTCTATGACCGTGAACGGGTGGCCATCGTGCCCATGGCGTTCTGTTTTCCCGGCTATGACGCCAAAAAGGCCGACCTGCCGCCACCGCGCATCTGTGGTGAAACCTGGCACGACAGCGTGATGGACGCATTGGACGGGGTGCGCCTGCATATTCTGGTTGGCGGGCATGCGCATCGCTATCACCTCGGCACCCGCAAAGGCGTGACGGAGGTCGTGCGGGACTGGAGATCCCTGCCGGAGGATGTCTTCGCCTTGCCTCATCCGTCCTGGCGCAATACGGCTTGGTTGAAACGCAACCCCTGGTTCGAGGCAGAGCTGCTGCCGGTCCTGCGTGCTAGGGTGAAGGAGCTGATGGATAATGACTGAACTGACCCCGCTGGATCTGGCTCACGCAGCTATGGAGGCGGCTCCGGACGACGACGCGGCCCGTTTGCGGTTTTTTGAGCGGCTTGCGGATAGCGAGTTGTTCATCCTGCTGGACAAGGAGCCGGAGGGCGAGCGGATCAGCCCGCAGGTGTTTGATACTGGCGAGGGGCAGTTTGTTCTGGTGTTCGACCGCCAGGAACGTCTGGCGCAGTTTGCCGACCGGATCGTGCCCTATGCCGCGCTTTCAGGTCGGGTGATCGCGCAGATGCTGGCCGGGCAGGGCATTGGTCTGGGCGTCAATCTGGAGGTTGCGCCGTCGTCGATCCTGATCCCGGAGGCGGCGATGGGCTGGCTGGCAGAGACGCTGTCGCATGCGCCGGGCGAGGTGGAGGCATCCATATCCGAGGTGCGCCCGCCCAAGGGGCTGCCCGAGGTTCTGCTGACAGCGCTGGATGCCAAGCTGGCGACTGCCGCCGGCCTGGCGCAGACCGCCTATCTTGCGGCAGTGACCTATGAGAGCGGCGGCAGCGGTCACCTCTTGGCTTTTATCGGGACAACCGAAGGGGCCGAGGCCTCGCTGGCGAAGGCCGCCGGCGAGGCATTGACCTTTTCGGGGATCGAGGCCGGAGCGCTGGATGTGGGGTTCTTTGCGGCCAGCGAGGAGATCTCGGCGCGGCTGTCGCGCGTGGGGTTGCGGTTCGACCTGCCGAAGGTGGAAGCCGCCCAAAGCTATCAGCCGCAGATGCCGGGATCAGATCCGGCCAAGCCTCCGCGTTTGAAATAACGATCCGATTGCGCAGAACAGAGACGGGGGCTCTCCCGCCCGTCGCCGGATCACTTGGGTGATCCGCTCCCGTTGGGCGTGGCGCCGGGCCATTCGGCCCGGCGCTGCCTCCAGCCCCTGATGGGGGCTGGAGGCTCGGCCCAACCCTGCCAGGGTGCTCTGCCAAGGGCAGGGCGCCTGCAGCGGGGGCGGGAGGCCTCCCCTATCTGGGATATGTCACGGACCAAGGCCCAACGGAGCAAAAGAAAACCGCGCCGGGATGCGGCGCGGCTTTGCAGATGTTCTGGGCGGTCGAAGTTACTCCGCCGCTTCGGACTCCAGCTTATCCTGGGTCCGCGTTGCGAAATCCTCCGCCGAATGGCGTTCGCGCAATTGCGAGGACAATTCGCCGAAGGATCGGTTGACCATGCGGCCGCGTTGCACGGCGGGGCGGGCGTCGATCGCCTTGGCCCACCGCATCACATGCTCGTAGCTTTCCACGTCCAGGAACTCTGCCGCATCATAGAGACGCCCAAGAACCAGCTGACCATACCAGGGCCAGATCGCGATATCGGCGATCGAATACTCTTCACCGCCGAGATAGGTCTTGCCCGCCAATTCGCGGTTCAGCACGTCCAGTTGGCGTTTGGCTTCCATGGTGAAGCGGTTGATCGGGTATTCGAATTTCTCCGGTGCGTAGGCGTAGAAATGGCCGAAGCCGCCGCCGAGATAGGGCGCAGAGCCCATCTGCCAGAACACCCAGTTCATCACCTCGGTGCGGGCGGGGCCGTCCTTGGGCAGGAAATGACCGAACTTCTCGGCCAGATGCATCAAGATCGATGCGCTTTCGAACACGCGCACCGGTGCCTCGCCAGAGCGGTCGTGCAGCGCCGGGATCTTGGAATTCGGGTTGATTTCGACAAACCCGGAGCCGAACTGATCGCCATCACCGATGTTGATCAGCCAGGCATCATACTCGGCGTCTTTCACGCCCAGTTCCAGCAGCTCTTCCAGCATCACGGTCGCTTTGACGCCATTGGGGGTGGCCAGCGAATAGAGCTGGAACGGGTGATCCCCAACGGGCAGCTCCTTGTCGTGGGTGGCACCCGCGATGGGACGGTTGATGGAGGCAAACTTGCCACCGCTTGCTTGATCCCAGGTCCAGACCTTCGGAGGGGTGTAGGTCGTATCGCTCATGGAGGGCCTCATCATGTTACGTGTCAGACTATGGTAGCGTAGCCACCCATGCTGGGGTGTCGTGAAGCAGACGTCCCGGGGCAGCGTCCCAAATCAGATGGGGACAATAATGAAAATTCCAATGACTGGAAGGTCTGGTGCGGTAAATTTTCCGACACCGGGGGCTCTCCCGGCCTGAAACGGCGAAGAATTCCACGGATCGCGCCATGCCCGGTTTCCATTTCCTGTCATGCGGGTATGTATGGACAAAGCCCTTTCACAGACAGGATCTCCGATGTCCAATAGCGAAAAACCACCCCTTCTGGCGGTCCTGATCGACGCGGATAATATCTCTGCCAAACATGCCGAGGCCATGTTCGAGGAGATCGCCTCGCTTGGCGAAGCCAGCATCCGGCGCATCTACGGCGACTTTTCCGGCGGTGGCCCACAGGGCTGGAGCAAGGAGAAGCTTGCGGCCTATGCCATTGTGCCGCATCAGCAATTTGCCAATACCACCGGCAAGAATGCCAGCGACATCGCGCTGGTGATCGATGCGATGGACATCCTGCATTCGGGTCGCTTCGACGGGTTTGTGCTGATTTCATCGGATAGCGATTTTACTCGCCTGGCGAGCCGCATCCGCGAACAGGGTCTGGATGTCTACGGCATGGGCATGCGCAAGACGCCGGCGGCTTTCGTGCGGGCCTGCAAGCGGTTCATCTATGTGGAGAACCTGCTGAACGAGGTGCCGAAACCCTCTCGACCGCGTCAGAAACCGGCAGCCCATGCCAGCAGCGCCACGCCGGAACAGGCCAGCGAACTTGCCAGCGACCAGATCACGGAACAGACTGCCGCGGCGCAGGACGACGAGGCCCCGGCAGAGCTGGAGGATCCGCAAAAGCTGGTGCTGCGCGCGATGGATGCGATCAGCCAGGAGGACGAGTGGTTCTCTCTGGGCCAGATCGGCCAGTATATCACCGCGGCCAGCCCGGATTTCGACACCCGCAGCTACGGCAAGCGCAAGCTGTCGGATCTGATCGCCACCATGAAGATCCTGGAAACCCGGCGTGGCGAGGGCAACCAGATCGTGGTGCGTAGGCTGGACTGATGGACGTGCCGGAGCAGTCCGTCATCCGCTGGCAAAAGGCCGAAGGCGCGGTGATTTGCGCCGTTGGGATCTGGCTTTATGCCGGGGCGGAGACGGTGCTGCCGGTCTGGGCGGCGGTGCTGGTGTTCTTTGCGCTGGATCTGAGCTTTCTCGGGTATCTGTTTGGTCGGCGCTTTGGCGCGGTTTGTTACAATCTGGTGCATGTCTATGCCTTCGGCGCTGTCACATTGGCGCTGGGGCACCTGTGGCATGCGCCGCTCGGATGGGAGCTGGGCGCGCTATGGTTGGCGCATTGCGGCTTTGACCGGATGCTGGGCTATGGGCTAAAAACGATGCAAGGGTTTGAATTCACTCATCTTGGCCGCATTGGGCGGGCTCGAAACAGCTGAGGCCGACGCGCCGTTTCCGCATCATCACAGCGATCTCACGCAGGCTCGTCTGCCAACACAGGCGCGTGAGAGCGGCTTCGCAAGGACGATGCTTCGAGTATCTTCTCCTCAGATCCTGCGCTTACTGCAGGTGTCTCAGTTTATGGTGCGCCGCGGCGCCCGAGGAGAGGAATTCGCATGAAACGTTTCGCTTTGGCTGCAGTGGCAGCCCTGACCCTTGGCCTGCCAGCGTTTGCAGGCGAACAATTCGTCGATGAGACAGGCTATGCGGCCTCCGGCTATGATGTGGTTGCCTATCGCAGCCTGACGCAGGCTCCGGTCGGCGAGGCGCAGCCCGCCGCGGTTCCGGGCAAGGCGGAGATCACTGCCGATTACAACGGTGCGACCTTTGCCTTTGCCAGCGAAGAGAACCGCGACATGTTTCTGGAAAACCCTGCGCATTACGCGCCCCAGTACGATGGTCACTGCGCCTATGGCGTCTCCAAGGGGGGCAAGGTGCCGGGCAACCCGAACCTGTGGCGTATCATCGACGACAAGCTTTATCTGAACATCACCACGAATGTGGTTGGCTTCTGGGAAGAGGACATTCCGGGCAACATTACCTTGGCCGAGGGCAACTGGCCGGAGATCGACCCGGCGCCCGCCTCGACCAGCACGATCCCAAACTTCTCCTCGCCCGCACCGGCCCAGAACTGATTCGCTGATCCTGGTCGGGATTATGGCCGGATGGCCCGCCGAAGCCCCGCATGTTGTGCGGGGCTTTTTTGATGGGCGGCGCTTAGTCTGGCCGACACAGACGTCGCCAGCGGCCCGGTGACATGCCGATGGCGGCAGTGAACTGGCGGGTCATATGGGGCTGATCGCTGAAACCGGCCAAAACGGCGGCCTCGGCTAGGGGTATGTCGGCCAGAATCGCCTGCCGCGCGCGCTCCACCCGGCGCAGGGTCAGGTAGCGGTAGGGGCTGGTGCCAAGCGCGGCGCGAAACTGTCGCGACAGGCTGTAGCGATCCAGCTGAGTGACCTGTTCCAGCTCTTCGGAGGGCACCACCCGCGTCGCATGGGCGTCGAGATAGTCGCGGGCGCGATCCACCGCGCGCATGTCGATACGGGCGCGGCGGGCACGCCCGGCGCTCTTGTCCTGAGACAGCACCCCCTGTGCCAGAAGCGCGATCACCTGATCCTGTTGCAGCGGCTCCAGCGTGCGGTCCATGTCGGCGCAGGCCATGTGCAGCGCCTGCAAAAGGGCAGGGTTGGTCAGCACCGGATCTTTGGCAAAGGGCAGGCTGCGGGCGGCAGGGCCAAGTGCTTCGCGGATGCGGGCGGGCTCCAGATAGAGCATCCGGTAAGAAAACCCACCTTCCTGACCGGCCTCGCCGTCATGCAGCTCGTCCGGGTGGATCACGATCACATTGCCCGCCAGACTGTCGGCGCGGGCGCCGCGGTAGCGGAAGCTCTGCACCCCGTCGAGTGTGTAGCCGATGGCGTAGCTGTCGTGGCGGTGAAGCCCATAGGCATGGCCGTCAAAATGCGCCTCGATCCGCTCCAGCCCGGTCTCCTTTGGTGCGACGCGCAGCCAGTCGCCCGCACCGGGCAGGGCGCAGGATCGTTCAAGACCGCATGGGCGCGGCATGGCAGTTTCGGAGCCTGAGCACGTGTCGGTCATCGGAGAGCAGTCCCGGTGCGGCGCGGACCACGTCCGGCTGGCCCTGCGCGGGCCGGTTGGTGAATTAAAGAAGGAGTATCCCCGTGCCACCCGAAAAACTCAATATACTCGACCGCGTGGAGGCGCAGATTTCACAGGTCTTCGATCCGCATATCGTGGCGGATGTGAACGACGCCCAGATCAAGGTCGCCAAATTCGGCCCCCGCTTCGACTGGCACAGCCACAGGTCGGAAGACGAGGCGTTTCTGGTGCTGCGCGGGCGCATCGCCCTCGATTTCCGCGATGGCGTGGTGGAGCTGGGAGAGGGCGATTTCCTCTGCGTGCCGCGCGGCGTGGAACATCGCCCCCGCGCCCTGACCCCGGAGCCGGTGGTGGTGATGGTGGAGCCGGCGGGGACGCTCAACACCGGCGATGCCGACAGCGCCCTGACCGTCTCCGCGCCCAAGCGCCTGCGGGCAGGGGGTTGAGCGATGCAGTTTGACACCAAGATCGCTATTGTCCTGCGTGCGGACCTCGCCCCCTGGCAGAAGCTGAATGTCACCGCGTTTCTGATGTCGGGGATCGTGGGCGCAACTCCTGGGCTGATCGGTGAGCGGTACCGGGACGGCGACGGCATTGGCTACAACGCGCTGGCGGTGCAGCCGGTGATCGTGCTGGGCACCGATGCGCCGGGGATTCGCAAGATCTTCGACCGCGCCGGAGCACGCGGTGCGGCGCTGTCGATCTACACCGAAGAGATGTTTTCGACTGGAGATGATGCGGCCAACCGGGCTGTGGTGGCGGAATACGCCACGGCGGATCTGAACCTGGTCGGCCTGGCGCTGCGCGAGGAGCGGAAGCTGGTCGACAAGATCACCAAGGGCGCGCAGATGCATCCCTGAGCGTGCCACCAGTCTCCCGGTAAAAGAAAAACCCCGGTGCCGAAGGGCGCCGGGGTCTTGCATGTTGATCGTTCCGAAGTCTCAGCGCTTGCGGTCGCGGCGCGAGCTCATCGGCTGGAACGCGACGCCGACATGGGCCTCGCAATAGGGTTTGCCCTGCTGCACCGGCAGGCCGCAGAACCAGAAGTCCTCGGTCGCGGGATCGCCCACGGGCCATTTGCAGGTGCGCTCGGTCAGCTCCATCAGGGTCAGCCGCTTGGCCTTTTTCTCGATCTCGTTGACCTTGGCTAGCGCCTCGGCGGGGATCTCGTTGGCCGAGGGCTGCGGCGGCAGCGGCTGGCCAGCCGGGATGATCTGCTTGCGCGTATGGGTCGAAGGCTTCGGCTCCACCGCGGGGGCCTCCGCCGCAACGGGTTCCGGCGTCACCGGGCGGGCCGGTTCGGTCTTTGGCTGGACCTTCGGCTTAGCGGGAGCCTTCGGCGCGGGCTTTTCCTTTGCTTCAGCTGCAGGCTTGCTGCTGCTGGTCGTGGTGCGGTTGGACAGACCGAGACGGTGAACCTTGCCGATGACCGCGTTGCGGGTCACGCCACCGAGTTCCTTTGCGATCTGACTGGCCGACTGGCCTTCGCCCCACATTTTCTTGAGCAGTTCGACGCGCTCGTCTGTCCAGGACATTAGGTGCCTTTCAAAGCGGATAGCGGCCTCAGGGGTCCTGTGGCCGCCATCGAATTCCAAGTTACCTCGCTATATTAATTACTGACGGGCGAGATACAAGTCATGAACAGGTCCGACTGCGGTCAGATCCGCAGCTTGCATCCCTGAAAACAGCCATTATGCAGGCAGGATACAGAAAATGAGGGTGGCATGTCCGACAACAGCACGCAGATGAGCTTTCGTATCGAAGTGGGCGAGCGCCGGTTCGGCCGGATCAACTGGCTGGGGCTGCAGACCCTTGCCGGTCGCGAGATCAAGCGCTTTTTGGTGGTCTACACCCAGACGTTGGTGGCGCCGATGGTGACGGCGGCGCTGTTCCTCTTGATCTTCAATATTGCCATCGGCCCGCGCCGGGGCGACGTGATGGGGGTGCCCTTCATGTCGTTCATCGCGCCGGGCATCATGATGATGACGGTGATCCAGAACGCCTTTGCCAATACCTCCTCGTCGCTGGTGATCTCCAAGGTGCAGGGTAATATCGTCGACACGCTGATGCCGCCGCTGTCGGGACTGGAGATCCTGCTGGGCTATCTTTGCGGTGCGATTGCACGCGGCGCGTTGGTGGCGCTGGGAATCGGGCTGGGGATGGTGCTGTTCCTCGGGCTGGTGCCGGCACATCCGCTGGTGGCGCTGGGCTTTGTGGTGCTGGGCGCGGCCTTCCTTGGCGGGCTGGGTATCGTCGCCGGGGTGTTCGCCGAGAAGTTCGACCAGATGGCCGCGATCACCAATTTCGTGGTGACTCCGCTGGCCTTCCTGTCGGGCACTTTCTATTCGGTCGAGGCGCTGCCGCCGGTGCTCTATGCGATTTCCCACGTCAATCCGGTGTTCTACCTGATCGACGGGGTGCGCTACGGAATGATTGGTGTCTCCGACAGCGATCCGCTGTTTGGCGCGCTGGTGTGCCTTGGTGCGACCGCCGCCATCACGGCGCTGGCCTGGCAGATGCTGCGTACCGGCTACCGCCTGAAGGCCTGATCCTGAATGTGCTGACGGGTCAGGGCGCGGGGCGGCGCAGGGTCACGGACGGACGCTTGCCATTGACGCTCTCGCGCCAGGCCAAGAGCGCCGCACCGGACAGGATGATACAGGCCCCAAGCACGGTGATCGCATCCGGCAATACGCCAAAGATCGCCGCGTCATAGATCGCGGCAAAGACCAGCGTGCCATAGGCAAAGGGCGCCACAAAGGACGCATCCGCCCGCGCCATACCGTTGATGAAACAGGCCTGCGCGCAGGCCATCAGCCCGCCAAGCGCCGCCAGTGCGCCCCATTGAGCCAGCGTCGGCATCTGCCAGACGGCGATCGCGGCGGTGCTGGCGATCACCATGCCGATCAGATTGTTGACCCAAAGGACCTGTAGCGGTGGCTCGCGCCCTGCCAGTTTCTTGATGAAGATCAGCTCCGCCCCCATGGCCAGCGCCGCCCCAAGCGCCAGCAGCGCGGCGGGTTGAAAGCTCTCTGGTGTTGGACGCAGCAGCACCATGGCGCCGCCCAGGGCAATCGCCGCGGCCAGCCAGCGCCAGGGGCCGACTTTCTCGCCCAAAAATGGGATCGCCAGCAGCATGCCGATCACCGGGTTCAGAAAGGAAATCGCCGTGGCATCCGCCAGCGGGATGAAGGCGACGGAGGCAAACATCAAGGTGACCCCGCCCCAGCCGAAGGTCGACCGCCCGATGTGCAGCCCCCAATGCGGCGCCCGGATCTTCTGGCGCATCACCACCACGGCGGTGGAAATCCCGATGAAGGCAAAGACAAACCGCCCCTGGCTGATCTGCAGCGGGTGCAGCGGCGGCCCCAGCGTGTCGGTGCCGAGCGACTTTGCCAGCAATGTGGTGCCAGCGATGAAGACGGTCGCAAGCAGGATCAGCGCGGCGGCCAGCGGGGGATTCTGTGGGGTCATATGCGTCATGGTACAAGCGGTGCGCGAGCTGGGCCGCAAAGGCAAGCGCAAAGGCTGCGGTCTGCGACGCACTGTCTGACGCAATGACGGGCGACCGGATGCCATTTTGTGCGCCACCGGGTGCCAAAGGGGGTTTTCAGGCGGCAAAGCTTCCGTTATGGAGCCTTTCTATGATCAAACACGCATGCCTCCTGTCGACTCGACGTCGACGCCACTGTGCCTGACACGCTGCCACCCGCAGCGCTTTTGATCCCGCGCGCCTCGCTTGTTCATCAAGAGGGCGCGACCTTCTCAAACCCAGACCGGACCAGTTATTGACCGTCGCCCCGTGGTGGGGCACTGATTTGGTCCTGATCCCTGTTAGACCGCACTGCAAAGGATGATCCAGATGATCGCTTCCGTTCTTCCGACCTATAATCGGGCGCCCCTGACCTTCGTCAAAGGCGAAGGCTCCTGGCTGATCGAGGCGGATGGTCGACGCTTCCTGGACCTCGGCTCCGGCATTGCGGTGAACGCGCTTGGCCATGCGCATCCGTCGCTGGTGGAGGCGCTGACAAGCCAGGCACAAAACCTGTGGCATGTCTCCAACCTCTACGAGATCCCGCAACAGCAGGCGCTGGCGGACAAGCTGGTGGCAGAAACCTTTGCCGATACGGTGTTCTTCACCAATTCCGGCACCGAGGCCTGCGAGCTGGCTGTGAAGATGGCGCGCAAATATCACTTCGAGCGGGGCCAACCGGAGAAAGTGGAAATCATCACCTTCGAGGGGTCTTTCCACGGTCGATCCTCCGCCGGCATCGCGGCGGCGGGATCGGAAAAGATGACCAAGGGCTTTGGCCCGCTGCTGCCGGGATTTGTGCATTTGCCCTGGGGCGACGCCGAGGCTGTCGAGGCCGCCATTGATGAGACCACCGCGGCAGTTCTGGTGGAGCCGGTGCAGGGCGAGGGCGGCATCCGCCCGATGCCCGATCAGGAGCTGAAGGACCTGCGCGCGCTCTGCGACGCACACGGCATCCTGCTGATCCTCGACGAGGTCCAATGCGGGGTGGGCCGCACTGGCAAGCTCTTCGCCCATGAATGGGCGGGCATCACCCCGGACATCATGATGGTGGCCAAGGGCATCGGCGGCGGCTTCCCGCTGGGCGCGGTGCTGGCAACCGAAACGGCCGCCTCCGGCATGACTGCGGGCACCCATGGTTCCACCTATGGCGGCAACCCGCTGGGCTGCGCGGTGGGCTGCGCGGTGATGGATCACGTGGCGGCGCCGGAGTTCCTCGCGGAGGTGAACCGCAAGGCGGGCCTCATGCGCCAGAAGCTCGAAGGGCTGGTGGCCTCGCACCCCGAAGTGTTCGAGGAGGTGCGCGGCTCCGGCCTGATGCTTGGGCTGAAATGCAGGGCGGTGAACGCCGATGTGGTCAAGGCAGGCTATGCCGCCGAGGTCATCACGGTGCCCGCCGCCGACAATGTGATCCGCCTGCTGCCCGCGCTGACCATCACCGATGCGGATATCGAGGAGGCCGTCCTGCGCCTCGATGCGGCCGCTACGGCGGTCGAGGCTGCCTGACCTTCATCTTTTCCCAAATACCTCAGGGGTGCGGGGACTGGTCCCCGCGTTTCCTCCGGCACAACAAAGCGATACATCTCATGAACCATTTCCTCGACATCCATAAGACCTCTCCCGACGACCTGCGCCAGATCATCGATCAGGCCGCACAGATGAAGTCCGCCCGCGCCGGTCGCCCCAAGGGCACCCCCGACGACGACCAGCCGCTTGCGGGGCGCATGGTGGCGCTGATCTTCGAGAAACCCTCGACCCGGACCCGGGTGTCGTTCGACGTCGGCGTGCGCCAGATGGGCGGTGAGACCATGGTGCTGTCCGGCAAGGATATGCAGTTGGGGCACGGCGAGACCATCGCCGACACCGCGCGGGTGCTGTCGCGCTACGTCGATCTGATCATGATCCGCACCTTTGACGAGACGGTGCTGACCGAGATGGCGGAATATTCCGATGTGCCGGTGATCAACGGGCTGACCGATCGCACCCACCCCTGCCAGATCATGGCCGATATCCAGACCTATGAGGAGCATCGCGGCCCCATCAAGGGCAAGAAGGTGGTCTGGACCGGCGATGGCAACAATGTCTGCGCCTCCTTCCTGCATGCGGCGGGGCAGTTTGGCTTCGACCTGACGTTCACCGGCCCGTCGCAACTGGACCCGGAGGAGGAATTCATCGGTCTGGCGCGCAAGGCGGGCTCCACCATCACCATCGAACGCGACGCGGCCAAGGCCGTGGCGGGTGCCGATCTGGTGGTGGCGGACACCTGGGTGTCGATGCATGACAGCCAGTCCTCCAAGGAGCGGCGCCACAACATGCTGCGGCCCTATCAGGTCAATGATGCGCTGATGGCGCACGCCAAGCCGGACGCATTGTTCATGCATTGCTTGCCGGCGCACCGCGAGGAAGAGGTGACCTCTGCGGTGATGGACGGGCCGCAATCGGTGATCTTCGACGAGGCCGAAAACCGCCTGCACGCGCAGAAGGCCGTGATGCGCTGGTGTCTCGGCGTCTGATCCGCCGGCATCGATGAGGTCGCGGCGGGGAGGCTCCCGCCCGTCGCACCTGCATTGAAATGCAGATCCGCCCGTTGGGCGTAGCGCCGGGCCTTTGGCCCGGCGCGGTGCATTTGCGCAGGCGGTTCACATCTGGTCTGGCCGGGATGGCTCAGTCAGGGTGCGGACACTGCAATGCGCCGGGAAGAGGCCAGATGGTCGACGGACATGTCATTGACATGGGGGAGCCTGCTGCGGCGGGCTCTTGCGCCGGTCTCTAGGCGGCGGGGCATGTTCCGAACCGTAAAGTTCTGTCCGCTGTCCTGTCCTATCAGATCGAGCTGCGGCGCAGCCCGCTCGAGCGATGCGGCGCTCTGGCTGCATCGCGTTGATCAGGGTCCACTGGTGATCGCAAATGACGCTGAGACATTGATGCGTGATCTTGATGCGCCGTGCCTAGAGGTGAGGGCACGGCGCGACGTCACCGGATCAGTATGAGGGCGATGCCTGCCGGAACCGGCACAGCTCTGCCCGGTCGCCGCGAAGCTGTCATCGTCGGCGCTGTCGGAGGAGAAGGCGCCAGCAGACAACAGGGCACAGGGTCGGAGGGACCACCTAAGGTCGCGGCAAGGGACATGCGATGGATGACCGCGCGGCTCAGCCTGCAAAGAAACGCAGCACCGTAAACACAAGCGCCGAGACCATGGCAGAGAGCGGCACCGTGATCAGCCAGGCCGCCAGAATGGTCAACACATGGCTGCGCCGCACCAGACGTCGGCGACTGCGATCTTCGCGCGGCAGACCGGGGCGGTTTGATTTCCCGCCCGCACGCCGGGTCTGGGCGGCCGCATATTCGCGATAAAAACCGACACCAAAGACCGCGCCGACCGCCACATGTGTGGAGGAGACCGGCAGGCCGAGCCAGCTTGCGACGATGACCGTCAGGGCGGCGGAGGTGGAGACGCAATAGGCGCGGATGGGATTGAGCTTGGTGATCTGCGTGCCGACCATGTTGATCAGGCGCGGCCCAAACAGCAGTACCCCCATGGCCATGCCGAGTGCGCCGATGATCAGCACCCAGAACGGTACGCTGATCGGGGCAAAGGCGTCGATTTCGGCAGGGTGGGTGCCAATGCTTTCCTGGCCCATGACCTGAACAATGCTGGCCAGCGGGCTGATTGCATTGGCCACGTCATTGGCACCATGAGCGAAGGACATCAGCACCGCTGCGATGACCAATGGCAGGCGGAACAAGGCCTTGATAGCGCCCTTCTGGTGTTCAAGCTGCGCGGCGCGGTAGCGGATGACTGGACGGGCGATCATGAAAGAAAGCCCGCCTGCAAGTGCCCCAACGCCGAGAGCCTGCTCAGGTGTGACGGTGGCGATGGTGTCCGGTAGTTTCAGCGCGAAGAAGGTGCCAAAGGCCCCGCCCATGCCCGCCAGAAGAACTGGAACCCAGCGCCGGGCGGCGGCCATCTTGTCGTCCCGGCGGCTGATCAGGCGCTGGATCAAGGCCAGCAGCGCCATTGCCAGCGCAGCGCCGATCAGCGGGGACAGCATCCAGCTGGTGGCGATGCTGCTGAAGGTCAGCCAGTCGACTGCTGCGACGCCCGCGGCGGCGCAGGTGGCGCCCAGAATGGCTCCGATGATGCTCTGGGTGGTGGAAACAGGGGCAGACAGCCAGGTTGCGAGATTGACCCAGAGCGCCGATGCGATCATCGCCGACATCATCGCCAGAACCACCACTTGGGGGCTGTTCATTGCGGTCGGGTCGATCAGGCGGCGCGATACGGTGTTGACCACCTCGCTGCCGCCAAGCAACGCGCCGGAGACCTCTGCCAGCGCGGCGGCGATCAGCGCGGCGGTCATTGGAAGCGCCTTGGCGCCCACCGCCGGGCCCATATTGTTGGCCACATCGTTGGCGCCGATGTTGAGCGCCAGATAAGCGCCAAACACCGCCGCCACCATGGCCATGATGGTGGTGGGCGAGGTGCCCATGACCAGCGCAGCTTCAAGCCCGGCAAAGGCCATGAAAGCAAGCGCCAGCCCCAGCCCCAGCAGCGGACGCACCACATAGCCTGTCGCGCGCTCCGTCTGATTGAGACGGGCAAGGTCCTTGTCCAAGGATCTCCAGTCGGGGCCTGTGGTCATGTCGCCTCCTCAGGATGCGCCGCGCAAGCCGGGCCGGTCGGTGGAGTGCCGACGTTCAGGCCCAGTGCGATGGCAGTCGTTTTGGCGGGGAGATGTGACACGCGGATCAAGAGGATCAAAAAACGCTCAATAAATCGCGCAACTGCGGCTCATTCACGAGTTCCGCGGCCTCGGACGGTTTCATCCAGCGGCGGCTGCGTTCATGTGCCTCGGGAAAGTCATCGCACAGCTCTTCAACCTCCAGTGCATAGACCAGGGTTTCCAGCGGTTCGACCGCGCCGCTGTCGAGACGTTTGTCATATTCATAGCGCCCAAGCGGGGTGTCATCAAAGCGCCCCTTGCGCACGCCGGCCTCTTCCCAGGCTTCCTCCGCTGCGCTTTCGGCGCTGGATTTGCCTGCCATTGGCCAGCCCTTGGGCAGCACCCAACGTCCGGTGTCGCGGCTGGTGATCATCAGCACTTCGCGCTCGTCGCCCGTCTGGCGATAACACAGCGCGGCCACTTGCAGTCGGCGCGGGCGCGACAGCATGGGGCGCAGTGTCTGGAACCAGAGCTTGTGCAGGGAACGTTGCATCGGGGTGATAAACAGTCCGGCGTGACCGGGTGTCCTTGAAGGTGAACGGATGTGATTGACCGATGGTGAGTATGCAAATTCGGCTGATAGTGCAACGGTTTTATGACACCGCAGGCCGGGGGTGCCGCGCCTGCATGATACGAATTGGTGCAAATTTTGCGATCTCAGCGCCGGGGGCGGGCGCGCAGGGTGGCCTCGGCCTGGGTCGGGTCTTCGGGCCAGGGGTGTTTCGGGTACTGCGCGCGCATGTCCTTGCGCACATCGGCATAAGAGCCGGACCAGAACCCCGGCAGATCGCGGGTGATCTGGATCGGGCGGCGGGCAGGAGACAGCAGCGTGACCTTGAGCGGCACGCCCGCCACGGTGGGGTGTCGCGTGACGCCGAACATTTCCTGCAGCCGGACCTCGATGCCCGGCACCTCACCGGCGTAGTCGATGGGGATCTTGCGCCCCAGCGGGGTGATGAAGCTGCCCGGCACCTCGCGGTCCAGAAGCTGGGTTTGATCCCAGGTCAGTGCCGCGCGCAGGGCGGGCAGCGCGTCAAAGCCCTTCCAGTCGCTGTCGTTGCGGACAGCGCCGAGCATGGGCAGCAGCCAATCGTCGAGGCTCGCCATCAGCCCGGCGTCGGAGAAATCCGGCAGGTCATGTCCTTCGGCGCGCAGCAGTTCCACGCGGGTGGCCAGCCGCGTGGCCGCCGGGGAGAGGCGCAACCCGAGATCGCGCACCCCGTCGAGCATGGCAGTGGCCACGGCCTCGGGCGGCACGTCCTTCCAGATGCGGTCCTCCAGCACCAGCGCGCCAAAGCGTTCCTGCCTGCGCGCCACCACGCGACGATCCCGTTTGGACCAGCTGCAGACATCCTGCCATGTGATCTGGTCGGCAAACAATCCGCGGATCTCGGGCAGGGTGATCTGGGCCGCCAGCCGTACCCTTGCCTCGCGCGGGTTGCCGTCGCTGTCGGTCACCACCAGATAGGGGGCGGAGGCCAGCGGGTCGGAATTATCCAGCACCGCGCCCTTGCCCCCGGCCAGCACATAGCGCGCGTCATCGCCCTTGCGCCGCTGTGCCACCCGGTCGGGGTAGGCCAGCGCGGCCATGGCGGCGGGGGAAGGGGGCTCGGATGTGAGGGATGCGGCGGGTCCACCCTTGGCGCTCGCGGCCCTGTCGTTCTGCCCGCCGCGCCGCGTGCGCAGGCGCTTGGCCTCGGCGGTGATCGCCTGGAGGGCGGGGGTCTTGACCTGATAGGGGCGGCGGTCGCGAAAGCGGCGCAGATCGCGCAGGGCCTCCAGGCGCAGGGCCAGATCCACCGGCGCGCCGCGCAGGGGATCGCGGTCGGCCATCAATGCGGCAAGCAGGGCACTGTCCGTGCCGGCCACAGCCAGCATATGCGCCAGGCGTGGATGCAGCGGGAGGCGAGCCAGCGCGCGGCCATGGTCGGTGATGCGCATCTGCCCATCCAGCGCGCCCAGCATCTGCAGCAACGCGCGGGCCTCCGACAGGCTGCCTGTGGGAGGCTGGGTCAACAGTGGCAGATCATCGGGTTCTGCGCCCCAAAGCGCCAGTTCCAGCGCCAGTCCGGTGAGGTCGGCCGCCTCGATCTCTGCCGGGGGATAGGCCATCAACGCGCCTTCTTCGCCCTTGGCCCAGAGCCGATAGCAGGTGCCCTCGGCGACCCGTCCTGCGCGGCCCTGTCTTTGCGTGGCCTCGGCGCGGGTCACACGTTCGGTCACCAGCCGCGACATGCCTGCGCCGGGATCGAACCGCGCGCGCCGGGCCTGTCCCATGTCCACCACCACCCGGATGTCCTCGATGGTGAGTGAGGTCTCGGCAATGGAGGTCGCAAGCACCACCTTGCGGCCTTCGGATGCGGGGGCGATGGCGGCGCGTTGCTCGGCAAAGGGCAGGGCGCCGAACAGCGGGCGGATGTGGCAATCGCCGGGCAGGCGGCGCTCCAGCGCGCTGGCGGCGCGGCGGATTTCGCCCTCTCCGGGCAGGAACACCAGAAGGCCGCCGCCACCACCGCCGCTGTTGCGGGTCTCGGCCTCGGCGCGGGTCACGAGGTCCACCAGCGCGTCCAGTTTACGCGCCCGGGCGGGTAGCGGACTGTCGAGCCAGCGTGTCTCCACCGGGTAGCTGCGCCCTTGGGACGTCACCACCGGCGCTTCCATCAGCGCGGCCACCGGACCGGCATCGAGTGTGGCGGACATCGCCAGCAGCATCAGATCGTCGCGCAGGGCGCCGGCGACCTCGAGGCAGAAGGCCAGGCCCAGGTCACCGTTGAGCGAGCGTTCGTGAAACTCGTCGAAGATCACCGCACCGATGCCCGGCAGGTCCGGGTCCGATTGCAGCATCCGGGTCAGGATGCCTTCGGTCACCACCTCGATGCGGGTCGCCTTGGAGGTCTTGGCCTCGCCGCGCACCCGGTAACCGACGGTCTGGCCGGTGCTTTCGCCCAAGGTTGCGGCCATGCGCTCGGCGGCGGTGCGGGCGGCGAGGCGGCGCGGCTCCAGCATCAGGATGCGACCCTCGGTCAGCTTCGCCTCCAGCATCGCCAGCGGCACCTTGGTGGTCTTGCCCGCACCCGGTGGCGCCTGCAGCACGGCGCGGCCGCTCCGGCGCAGGGCAGAGATCAGGTCGGGCAGCGCGTCATCGATGGGGAGCCGTGTCATGGCGGCGCTTATCGCCAATCGCAGGCGCGAGGTCCAGACAGTGTAACGCCGCCCCTCAACGGAATCGCATCATGAACGGAGCCGATCAGCGCCTTGTCCAGTCCAAAGCCGCGCGTTCGGTGGTCGCGGAGAACCTAGGCGGAGCCACGGGCCGCGAGGGAAGGCGATGGTGCCGTTACAGCGGCGTCATTTCTAGCAGACTGTCGGCTGGGTTTTCTATGGGTTTTGCGGCGGGCGCCACTGGACAAGCGCGTCTTGCCTGCGTCATCAATGCGCGGTGAGGACAAGAGGCGCGCCATGGACATCGCACAGCTGAGTGACAGGATCTTGAACGCGGACCGGCGGGCGCTGGCCCGGGCGATCACGCTGGTCGAAAGCGCGCGGGCGGACCATCGCGCTCAAGCCGACGAACTGCTGTCATCGCTCAACAAAAGTGGCCGTCAGGCCTTGCGCATCGGGATGTCGGGAACGCCGGGAGTGGGCAAATCCACCTTCATCGAAACCTTCGGCATGATGCTGGTCGGGAAGGGGCTGCGCGTGGCGGTGCTTGCGGTGGACCCAAGCTCTGCGCGTTCTGGTGGCTCCATTCTTGGCGACAAGACCCGGATGGAGCGGTTGAGCCGCGAACCCGCAGCCTTCATCCGCCCCAGCCCGAGCCAGACTCATCTGGGCGGCGTTGCCCGCCGCACCCGCGACGCGGTCGCCCTGTGCGAGGCGGCGGGCTATGACGTGGTGCTGATCGAGACCGTGGGGGTGGGACAATCTGAAACCGTGGTCTCCGAGCTGTCGGATCTGTTCATGCTGTTGCTTGCCCCTGCTGGCGGGGACGAACTGCAGGGGGTGAAGCGCGGCATCATGGAGATTGCGGACATGATTCTCGTGAACAAGGCGGATGGTGATCTGAAATCCACCGCCACCCGCACCTGTGCCGACTATGCCGGGGCATTGCGGTTGCTGCGCAAGCGCCCCCAGGACCCGGAAGGGTTTCCCAAGGCGCTGACGGTCTCTGCGGTGGAGGCGACAGGGCTTGATACCGCTTGGGCAGAGATCCAGGCCCTGGCTGAGTGGCGGCGACAAAGCGGCCACTGGGATCGCAACCGGGCGGCGCAGGCGCAATACTGGTTCGCCGAGGAGGTGCGTCAGGCGCTGTTGGCGCGGCTCGACACGCCCTGGGCCAAATCCCGCATGACCGAACTCTCCGCCGAGGTGGCCAAAGGGGTGCAAACACCTCAGGCCGCAGCACGGGATTTGCTGACCGGGCTTGGTGTGACCAATCGCTGACGACTCGGGTGCGGGCAGGTCGGGAATATCGGGGGGGCTGCCTGCCGCGATCAGGCACATCGCCTGACCTCGGGGCTTGTCTGATCCGGTGAAAATTGTACAAGGCCGCCAGCGCTGATGGGAAGGGTGCAGGAATGTCGGTCGGACTGCCACAAAAGCGTCGCATATGGCTTGACCATCCCGGTGATTCCTCCTAAACGCATGCAACCAGTTTTCGGGCGCAGCCAATGGCAGCGCCCTTGTAATTTGGCGACTGACTTCACACGGCCGGGCAGGCCACACAGAGGTCGGGACGCCGCAGATACGAAGGATAACACCATGTCGCGCCGTTGCGAACTGACCGGAAAAGGCCCGATGACTGGCAACAATGTCAGCCACGCCAACAACAAAACCAAGCGTCGCTTTCTGCCGAACCTGAACGACGTCACCCTGCAGTCCGAGATCCTCGGTCGTGGTGTGAAGCTGCGCATCTCCGCAGCGGCTCTGCGTTCTGTCGATCACCGCGGTGGTCTGGACGCCTTCCTTGCAAAGGCGAAGGACGTTGAACTGTCCGACACTGCGCTGAAGGTCAAGAAAGAGATTGCAAAGGCACAAGCTGCTCAGGCCTGATTGGTCTGACGCGTCCTTGTGATCCTGCCCAGAATTATAAAGACCGTCGTGCGTTCGCACGGCGGTCTTTGCGTGTGTGATAGCCTCAGACCCGCGCTGGGCGCGCAGGCGCGAACTCTTTGCCCGTTACATACGCTTGAGGCTTGAGGCAGGGCGGGCTTCCTGAGATATCTAACGCAATGAAACGGCTCAGACAGTATATTGCCCTGCTGCTTGCTGCAGCCCTGCTGATGACCGGCCATAGTGCCGCCGCCAGCCGGTTTGCGCGTGATGCAACGGGACAGGTGATCCTGTGCACCGGCAGCGGGCCGGTGAGCGTCTATGTCGATGAAAATGGCGAACCGACGGGCGCGCCGCATATTTGCCCGGATTGCATCACCCATCTCCTTGATTTGGTTCAGGATCCTTCTGCGCTGACGGCGCCGCATGCGACCGCGCGGCGGGCCGCTCCGGTTGCACCGCGCGCGCAATGCGACGTCGGATCTGCTCTCGTTGCCCGCGCGCGCGCGCCGCCGCTGGTCTGATCTGAAGCACCTATCACACTCAGATCGGCCGCGCCGAAGGCATCCGGCCAACACCCAGTTTTCAAAGGAGACACGAGATGTCTTTCAAATCCCTCACCCTATCCGCTGCCCTTTCGACCGTAGCGACCCTTGCCCTCGCGGGCGCCGCCTCTGCTCATATGATTATCGAGGATGCCTATGCGCGCGCCTCGAACAAGATGGCGGGCGCCGCATTTATGGAGATCATCAATCACAGTGATGTCGATGACCGGCTGGTTGGTGTGCGGTCCGACGTGGCCAAGCGCGTGCAGCTGCACACTCATAGTGAAGACGAAAATGGCGTCATGAAAATGATGCATGTGGAGGAAGGCTTTGCCATTTCGGCAGGCGAGACCCATCAGCTGAAACGTGGCGGCGACCATGTGATGTTCATGGGGCTGACCCGCGAGCTGAAGGACGGCGATACCGTCAACGTCACGCTTGTGTTCGAGAGCGCCGGTGAAGTCACCGTCGAGATCCCGGTCGATATGGCGCGTCAGCCCAAGACTGGCCACGGCAGCCATGAAGGTCACGCCGATCATGACGGCCATTCTGATCATGGCGACGGCGAGTCCAACTAAGAGACAGGCCATCGCCGCGGGTTTGATCTCGTTGCCATCTTGCAAAGCCCCGGCCCCTGCGCCGGGGCTTTCTGCATCCGGCGGGCGGTGTCAGGCAGGCTGGGCTGAGTCAGGCCGGGTCAGGCAGAAGGCGCGCGACCCACTGCGGCACGACCTCCGACGCGGGGCCATAATGGCGCTGTGTGAAGGCGTCGCTGATCTCTGAGGGTTCCAGGTTCAGCTCTATGGTCTCTGCGCCCTGCATTCTGGCCTCCTGCACGAAGGAGGCCGCCGGGTAGACCTGTCCCGACGTGCCGATGGAGACAAATATATCGGCCTCTTCCAGGTGGGTCAGGATCTCGTCCATATGATAGGGCAGCTCGCCGAACCAGACCACATCGGGGCGGGCCGTGCGCGCGCCACAGGCGGGGCAGGTGGTGTCAGGCGTCATCTCCGGCGGTGCCGTCCATCGGTGCTGACAATTGGCGCAGAGCGCGCCTGAGAGTGTCCCGTGCATGTGCAGAACCCGATGAGCGCCGGCAGCCTCATGCAGGCCGTCCACATTCTGGGTCACGATCACCACATCACCGGGCCAGTCGCGCTCCAATCGCGCCAATGCGGCGTGGGCGGCATTGGGGACCGCTTGCGCAGCCTGCTGGCGGCGCGCGGAGTAGAAGCGATGGACCAAGCCAGGGTCGCGTGAAAACCCGTCCGGGGTGGCGACATTCTCGATCTTGTGCTGCGACCAAAGCCCGCCTTCATCACGAAAGGTGCCGAGCCCACTTTCGGCGGAAATACCTGCACCGGTCAGGATCACGATTTTTGTCATCGGTACTGTGCCCTTCTGCTGGTCCGTGCTTGGCCTGTCGGAGTATGATTTGACACGGAGATTACGCCGGGTAAATCCTCGCATTCCATCATTTCTGATCGAAAGGGGCTATCTGATGAAACGCATCCTGTTTGTCTGCCTCGGCAATATTTGCCGTTCTCCCGCAGCAGAGGCTTTGGTTCGGGATAAATGCCCGGAAATCGAAACCGACAGTGCCGGAACATCGGATTTTCACACAGGGGCTCCGCCATATGGCCCAAGGCAGGCCGCAGCGAAAAAACGTTCTATTAATATGTCGGACTTGCGGGCGCGGAAATTCACGCCCGAGGATTTTTTGAAATTCGATTTCATCATCGTTATGGATGGCGAAAACCTGCGCAATGTCGAAGACCTGCGACCGAGTGGAAACACCACGCCTGTGGAGTTATTCGCCCCGATGGCACCGGGGCTCGCCGCGCAGGATGTGCCGGATCCGTATTACACCCGCGATTTTGACGGCTGTCTGGATTTGCTGGAGGCCGCGGCGACGGGCCTCCAGCGCAGGATCTTGGGGGCGGGTTAAAGGCTTAGGCGTCGATCACGCGCATCTGGCCAGCGAGCCAAGGCAGCCGGTTGACCGCCGGGGTGATCATCTGGCTCTGAACCAGGCGGCGCACGGTATCTGCAACCTCGAGCGGCACCGTATCGGGCCAGTCCGACTGCGAGAAGAGCGAGATCCGACGCGAAAATCCTGTGAAGGGCAGGGCGAAGGCGTCGATGTCATCGTGAAAGCGCACCGCTCGCATGTATCCAAGCGGCGTAGTGATCGCCCAGCCAATGCGGCGGGCCACCATCGCCATCAGCGCCAGGTGAGAGCCGATCTCGAAGCGGTCCTCGAACTCCAGCTTGCTGCGGGTCAGATGCGACTCGATCTGCTGAGAGATCAGCTGATCGCGTGCGTAGCGCAGCAGGGGGAGGTGGTTCAACTGGCTGCCAATGTCTTCTGGCGCGGTGACTGCGCCGCGCGGTGCCACAAGGATGAAAGGATCCTCGACCAGGGGGTATTCGGTCACGCCACTGCGCAGCTCTCCGGTCGATGCGGCGATGCCGATGTGCAGGTCCTTGGCTTCCATCGCTCGATAAATATCATGGCTGGAGGACGTCACCATCTTGAACCGGCATTGGGTCAGGCTGTCCGCCAGAATGGTGGCCAGACGCGGCGTGAGGTCATTGTCGAAATCATCGATCAACCCCAGCGACAGGGCCGGCAGATGCGAAAGATCCATGACGGTCAATTCACTCTGTGCCAGTCGCAGTTCGCTGAGGACGGCCTGGGTTCGGGACAGGAAACTGCGGCCTGCTGATGTTAAAACCATAGGTCTGCGCCCATGGTCCACCAAATCGGAACTCAGCGCTTTTTCAAGATTGCGAAGCTGCTGGCTCACAGCTGGCTGGCTCAGTCCGGTAATTTCAGCCGCCTGCGCGACTGAACCCGACTTTGCCAGTGCTTCAAAAACCTCTAGCCCCCGAAGTGTGACGCCTTTCATCAGCATGTAAAAGCTCCAAAAAGTTCAATCTCTCTCAAACTCCATCACGCGATACTTCTGCCGGGGGGGAGCGTCCGAACACTGCACAGCACAGGATTTTCCCGCACATGAAACAATATGCAATGGTTCTATTTTTATTTTATTAGTTTGGGAAGAGAAAAAGTTATCAAAAGTGATGATTTGCAAAGGGATTCAGTTTTTTCAAAACTATTTCGTTAACACCCGAGAGGGAATTAACCATTTCCATGTTACGGGCCGGATGATTTAGCCGCAAATCCGTTCCGCATCACTGCCAAAGGTCTTGTATCGCTTCCAGAGCCGCTCATCGCTTCGGCTGGAGGATTGACGAACCTCCTGAGCGCGGTGCGGGTCGGCAAACCATTTTGCGACGGTGCGCTGCTCGGAGCGGGTCAGGCGCAATTCCGCGACCTTCTGGATGCAGCCGCACAGCGACGCTTGTGCGGCACCTCGGCCGGAGCTGCGGCAGGCGCGTTCGATGGTCCCGGCGTCGGCAGTTGGGACCGTGGCCAGAGTGGAGGATATGCAGAGGCAAGCGGCTAGGGCGAGGCGAAACACGATGTTTGATCTCCGGTTTTGCGCAGTTTGGAAAGGGATGAGAACTGACTGCTTATTTCACATTTCATCCAGACGGATCAATGGGGCAAGGAGGCCCGGACGACGGGAAGTCGCAGAAGCGGCAACACGTCGCACAGGGACTGCCGGTTGCGCGCGGTGCGACGCATGATCCATCTTGACCAAAGGCAAAATCCCAATCATATGCGCTTGTCATGACAGAGCTCTCCAAAATCCGCAACTTCTCCATCGTCGCCCATATCGACCACGGCAAGTCCACGCTTGCTGACCGCCTCATCCAATCGACGGGGACGGTGCAGGATCGTGACATGAAAGAGCAGCTGCTCGACGCCATGGACATCGAACGCGAACGGGGCATCACGATCAAGGCCAACACCGTCCGCATTGACTATGTGGCCGATGACGGCGAGCACTACGTGTT
Organism: Tritonibacter scottomollicae; assembly: GCF_032924845.1. Classification (NCBI taxonomy): domain Bacteria; kingdom Pseudomonadati; phylum Pseudomonadota; class Alphaproteobacteria; order Rhodobacterales; family Paracoccaceae; genus Tritonibacter; species Tritonibacter scottomollicae. The sequence goes on along the minus strand of NZ_CP136704.1, from coordinate 1,755,118 downwards.
GAACCTGATCGACACCCCGGGTCACGTCGACTTCGCCTATGAGGTCTCCCGCTCCATGCGCGCGGTTGAAGGCTCGCTCCTGGTGGTCGACAGCACGCAGGGGGTCGAAGCGCAGACGCTGGCCAATGTTTATCAGGCGATCGACGCAGATCACGAAATCGTCCCGGTGTTGAACAAGATCGACCTGCCGGCCGCCGATTGTGCGCGTGTGGCGGAGCAGATCGAGGATGTGATCGGCATTGACGCCACGGATGCCATTCAGGTCTCCGCCAAGACCGGCATCGGCATCAAGGAAACGCTGGAAGCCATCGTGACGCGTCTGCCTGCGCCCACAGGCACCCGCGATGCGCCGCTGAAGGCCATGCTGGTCGACAGCTGGTATGACGCCTATCTGGGCGTGATCGTGCTGGTGCGGATCATGGATGGTGTCCTGAAGAAGGGCGACCAGATCAAGATGATGCAGACTGGTGCGCGCTATGGCGTCGAACGGATCGGCGTATTCCGTCCGCCCATGCAGGTTGTGGACGAATTGGGCCCCGGCGAGATCGGCTTTATCACGGCCTCGATCAAACAGGTGCGCGACACCAAGGTCGGCGACACCATCACTCACGAGAAAAAGGGCTCCGAGACGGCATTGCCGGGCTTCAAGCCTTCTGTGCCGGTGGTGTTCTGTGGTCTGTTCCCGGTCGATAGCTCGGAATTTGAGGATCTGCGCAACGCGATCGAGAAGCTGGCGCTGAACGACGCCTCTTTCTCTTATGAAATGGAAACCTCTGCCGCACTTGGGTTCGGTTTCCGCTGCGGCTTCTTGGGGCTGTTGCACCTTGAGGTGATCCGCGACCGGATCGAACGCGAATACAACATCGAACTGATCACCACGGCACCGTCCGTTGTGTATCACGTCTATGCCAAGGACGGGGAGATGCAGGAGCTGCACAATCCCGCCGACATGCCCGACCTGTCCACCATCGACCACCTGGAAGAGCCACGCATCAAGGCGACCATTCTGGTGCCCGACGACTTTCTCGGCGATGTGCTGAAGCTCTGCCAGGACCGTCGCGGTATTCAGCTGGATCTGTCCTATGCGGGCTCTCGCGCCATGGTGGTGTATGACCTGCCGCTGAACGAGGTGGTGTTTGACTTCTATGACCGTCTGAAATCGGTGACCAAGGGCTATGCGTCCTTCGACTACCAGATGATCGGCTATCGCACCGACAACCTGGTCAAGATGTCGGTGCTGGTGAATGATGAGCCGGTGGATGCGCTTTCGACCATGGTGCACCGCGACCGGGCCGAGCAGCGAGGCCGGGCCATGTGCGAGAAGCTCAAGGATCTGATCCCGCGTCACATGTTCAAGATCCCGATCCAGGCGGCCATCGGCGGCAAGGTGATCGCGCGCGAAACCCTGTCGGCTCTGCGCAAGGACGTCACCGCGAAATGCTACGGCGGCGATGCCAGCCGGAAGCGCAAGCTGCTGGACAAGCAGAAAGCGGGTAAGAAGAAGATGCGTCAGTTCGGTCGCGTGGAAATCCCGCAAGAGGCCTTCATCTCGGCCCTCAAGATGGACGACTGAGCGCGTCTGACACCATGGATGAACAAAAAGCGGGGCGTTTGCTCCGCTTTTTTTTATGACAAGGCGTCTGGTGTGCGAGGGGCGTATTGAGCGCGCGTCCAAGGTGCCGCGTCATATCGGGGCGAGCCGAATTGAAACGCAGGTCGTGACCTGACTCAGATCAATGCAAAGAGGTCCAAGGCCGCGTTAGACAGGGCCAAAGTTCAATACATGAGGTTCGACATGCTTCGCTTGGCCCTGATCTTGCACATTTTCATTGGCTCGACACTGGCAGGGAGCGCCGTGATTGCCGCGCTGGTGACCGGATACTCGACGCTCTGGTCGATATTGATCGCCGCGCTGGCGGGGTTCATTGCCGCAGTGCCGGTCAGTGCCATCATTGCCCGCAAACTCTACGGCGGTTGAACTGCGATCAGATCGAGTTCTGGACGTTCCGGGCCGTATTGGAAATCGTCTGCCCGGCTTTCTGCAGATCACGGCCTGCGCCTTTGGTCGTTTCACAGGCAGCAAGGCCGAGGATCATGAGGCCGAATAGGAACATGCGAATCATGGGCGAAATCTCTCCATGCATGCGCGATTCACGAGAGAGAACCGCTTCTGAAGGTTCAAAAATCTCCGATCCCGGCGCAAATGGCAAGGAGATTGAAGTTGCGGCCTGATCCTGCGCTGGTGCCCGGCGTGTGCGCAGACGATTTGGTGATGTTTTTTCGCCCTATGGTTGTGTGAGTGTTGTACAGTATTGTGGTGTGTGGACGTGCGATGCTGCCGACGCGTGGTGGCAAGATTTGGCCTGCTCGGGGCCTGAAGTGCACAATGACACTTGTTTGTCGTGATGCGCGTTCCAAATCGAGGCGTAGCTGTTGCAGGAGGTGGCGCAATGGATTTCAAGGTTCAGAAGGAAAGTCTGGAAACTCGGTTGAGCGCTTTGTCGATGGGCATGCATGCAGGGATGGGCTTGTCTGCGCTGGCGAAGATTGAGCGGCCAAGCGGTCGTTCTGTCAATAAAGGGAGCGGCGAAGTGGGGGCTATTCTCACCGCGCTCGACAGGTTGAACGCGGGTGAATACGGCTACTGCAGGATCTGTGGTGCGGACATTGCACCAGATCACCTGCGCGCGCATCCGGAGACCCCGTTTTGCGAATCCTGCTCGGCCTGACCGCTGCGTTGCCGAAATGCGGCCCGAGCGCAGCCCGACGCTGGTCTGAAGTGTTGCCCCTTGGGCGCGTGGCTTGTGTGGTGACGCGCCCCTGGATGCGGCGGCTTCGCCTGAGAGAGTTTGGCGTGGAGCCATCACGGCCTGTAGATACCTCCGCTGCGCGGGGGTATTTTTTTGCGCCGACTATAAATTCAGGCCGTGGAGGGCAGCTTGAGGGCAACAGCCGCGACCGTTCCCGTCGCATTGCACAAAAGGGGCCGTTGCCGCGCTCGCCGCGATGTGTCAGTACTCATGCAAATGCCTGAACATACGAGTTTAGCAGATGACTGATTTCGCCGACCGCCGCCGCATGATGGTAGATACTCAGATCCGCCCGGCGGATGTGACCAAATACCCGATCATTGAGGCCTTGCTTGCCATCCCGCGCGAGAATTTTGCCCCCGACGCCCAGGCCGAGGTCGCTTATGCCGACCAGAGCATTCCGCTGGGCGAGGGCCGCGTCATTCCCGAGCCTCGGACATTGGCCAAGATGCTCGATGCGCTTGATGTGCGCGAAGATGAGCTGGTGCTCGATGTGGGTTGCGGGCTCGGGTACTCGACTGCGGTCGTGGCGCGACTGGCGCAAATGGTGATCGGTGTCGAAGAAGATGAGGCACTTGCGTCGGAAGCGCAGGACCTGTTGAGCGACAGCAACGCCGACAATGCCATCGTTCACCAGGGCGCGTTGGTCGACGGGGCTGGCGAACATGGCCCTTATGACGTGATGATCATCGAGGGCGGCGTCGAGGATATTCCTGCCGGATTGTTGGCGCAGGTCAAGGATGGCGGGCGCATTGCGGCTCTGTTCATGTCGGGGGCGCTTGGCGAGGTGAAGATCGGCTACAAGAGCGGCGATCAGATCTCGTGGCGGTTCGAATTCAATGCCGGTGCGCCGGTGTTGCCTGGCTTTGGCAAGACGGCAGAATTTGCGCTCTGACAAGTTTTGTCTGTTGTGCTATGATCTTTTTGTGCGGATCGAGGGTGCAGGCCCTTTTCAATTTAGTGTGACATTCACATATGTTGAGCGCAATCAGACCGTAAACGGGTTTGAACGAACCCCAACAAAACCGAGGCGACAGCATGCAACGATTTGTAAACACAAAGAGGATCAGGGCTTTTGCTGCTATAGGCGTCCTGGCGACCGCTGCGGTCAGCGCACCGCAGGTCCGGGCCGACAATGTGACCGACGCGATGATCGGCGCCTATACCAGCAGTGGCCTGCTCGAACAGAACCGCGCCTTGCTGCGCGTCGCTGACGAAGGGGTCGCGGCCACCGTCGCGCGACTGCGGCCAGTGATCAGCACAGCACTGTCGATTTCCCGTGACTATAACCGCACCGGACTTGGGTCGCTGGGCGCAAGCTCCGACCATCGGACCGGCGCTGCGCTGAGCCTGAGCATGAACTGGCTGCTGTTCGACAACGGCGCCTCACGTCTTGATACCGCCGCCGCGCAAGAGACGGTTCTGGCCACACGCCAGACGCTATTGGATGTCGAGCAGCAAGTGCTCTTCTCGGCGGTGCAGGCCTATGTGAACGTCTTGACCCAGCAAGACATCGTGTCCCTGCGCAGCAACAACCTGCGTCTCCTGCAGGAAGAACTGCGGGCGGCCAATGACCGGTTCGAAGTGGGTGAGGTGACGCGGACGGACGTGGCCCTGGCGGAGAGCCAGGTGGCCGAGGCCCGCGCCAATCTGACCGATGCCAGGGGTGATCTGCTGACGGCCCGTGCCACCTACGAGGAGGTCGTGGGCCGGGCTCCCGGAACGGTCACATCCTACCCGCCACTGCCGCGCCGCGCGTCCAGCCTGCAGACTGCGCAAGCGCTTGCGCTGCGCAGCCACCCAAGCCTGCGTGCCCAGCAGCATGCGGTCAAGGCGGCGCAGCTGACCGCTGACAGCTCCCTGCGGGACATGGGGCCGACCGTGAACCTGTCCGCATCCGCCTCCCATGGCGAAGTGCGCGGCAACGACACGCGGACCGACAACTTTGATATCGGTGTGTCGCTGAACCAGACAATTTATGCGGGCGGGTCCCTTGCGGCCGCGCGTCGTGCAGATCTGGCACGTCTGGATGCGGAGCGGGGGGCGTTGATCTCCACCCAGCGCAGCATTTCCAGCAACACCGCCAGCGCCTACACGGCGTTTGAGACGGCTGCTGCAAGTCTTGTGTCCTCGAACGAACGGGTGCGGGCCGCGCAGGTGGCCTTCAACGGTGTCCGCGAAGAGGCAACGCTGGGGTCGCGCACCACGCTTGATGTGCTGCAGGCCGAGCAAGAGCTGCTGGATGCGCAGACCGCGCGTTTGTCGGCCCGTGCAACGCAGGCGCTGGCCGCGTACGACCTGCTGCAGTCTCAGGGCCTGTTGACGGCGGAGAACCTGAGCCTTGCGGTGGAACGCTATGACCCTGAGATCTACTACAATCAGGTTCGGTCCGCGCCGGCATTCGTGACCAAGCGCGGTCAGGATCTGGACCGGGTGCTCAAGGCTCTGGGAAAGAACTGATCGTCTGACGTTGCTGTTGTGTGATGGGCGCAAGCTGGCTAGACTTGCCCCTAAGAGGTGATCTTGGCTCATAAAAATGTCTGAACCCGTTACGCACTCCGAAATCGAGGATGTATTGTCCTCCATCCGCCGTCTGGTCAGTGAGACCAATGGTCATGGGGACAGTGCATCGCCGACACGCAACGAAGGCAGGCCTGCAACCCGCCTGGTGCTGACACCTGCGCTGCGGGTTCCGGCCTCTGACCTGTCGGAGGATATACCGCAGGAAAGCCAGAGCGCGTCGACCTCTGAAAATGGGCGCGAGGGGCAACCCCAGCAAGATCACTATGCACGCGAGAAGGCGCCGGTTGTGGCGTCGTTCAAGCCCGATGCGACTGCGGCGGCGGAGGATTCATCCGCCCGCGCAGAGTTGGTGCGCCAGATTGCGAAGGTAAACCTGTCCACGCGGCGCGATCCTGTCACAGAGCAATCCCGTAATGAGGCTACACGCATATTGGCCTCAGCGGCAAAACCATTGCCGCAGGGTGATGCGGAGCTGTCGCCCTGCGAAGGGTCATCCGGGGCGGACAGGGATGAAGAAATTGCCGAAGCGCCTTTCGTCGCGGTGGAGGACACTGAAGAGATCGGAGCGGCGGATCCGATCCAGCTGAGACGGTCGACCAGCCCGTCTGAGGCAGAGCTACCTGAGCGGGAGCCCTCTGTGGAGGCCGGGGGTGATGCACCCTGGCGCGACCCGGCGGCGAAACTGTTTGATAGCCTGGCCGATGCAGAAACAGGCACAGAGACCGGCGCAGAAACAAATTCCGAGGCGCAGGTGACGGATGCGGTTCAGGACCCAGTTCAGGATCCAGCACCCAAGGCGCAGGACACGCCGCGCGAGCAGAGCGCCCGTGTCGCTGCCGTCGTGCGTCGTATCGCGGAACTGGAAACCGCCGGACGGAACACAGATGAGGCGGCTGCCGACCGTAATGGCACTGCTGTGCCCGACCTGAACGAAGACGATATCGAGGCGGTGCCGCACAGTGGCCCCTCGGTCGAGACCATTCAATGGGAAGATCACCAGCAGGACGACGTCGCAGCCGACAGTTTTGTCTCCGCGCGGGAGCCTGCAGAGGATGAGATCGGTGCAGTGGCACGCGGCGCCACGGAAGAGGTCGCCATGGAGGCCTTGTCTTCTGCCGAGGATTTCCTTGACGAGGACTCGCTGCGCGCATTGGTGTCCGACATCGTACGAGAGGAGCTTCAGGGCCCCCTTGGCGAGCGCATCACCCGCAATGTGCGCAAGCTGGTGCGCCGCGAAATCCAGCGTGCACTCGCATCTCAAGAGCTGCTCTGACCTGTGAATGAACGCACTTGGACGTCGTGCCACGCACGGCGCCAGTCGCGGCAGGCCTGACGTTTCAGTGCGTCAGCGCGTCAGGCCGGGAATGGGGTCTGCCAATTCCAGCAGGAGATCCACGTTCATATATTCTTCGAGGTGCGCGGCCAGCGCATCCAGGGTATCTTCCACCCCGGCATCGTATCCGATGGATGAGCTATGACCGAGAGAACTCAGGAAGTGGGATCGAAACGCGTCCAATGTGAACAGACCATGCAGATAGGACCCGCGCACGTGGCCATCTGTTGAGGCCGCACCTTCGTCGCGACCCTGCACTGTCAGCCAGGCGCGCGCGCAGTCAGGGCCCGTTGTTCGGCCCATGTGGATCTCATAGCCGGAGACGGGCAGGGCGCCGTCGCGTGTCTGCGCGTCGCTCAGGGTGACGCGCTTGTCGCCGGCCATCACGGTATGCACATCCAGAAGCCCCAGCCCCTCCACCGTGCCCGGGGAGCCATCGAGGCCCTCCGGGTCATCGATGGTCTTGCCGAGCATCTGGTAGCCACCGCAAAGGCCGAGCACATGTCCGCCGCGCCGGTGGTGGGCGAGGATGTCGATATCCCAGCCTTGCGCGCGCAGATAGGCGAGATCGCCGATGGTGGATTTGGAGCCGGGGATCAGCACCAGATCGGCGTCCCCCGGAAGCGCCCGTCCGGGCGGGACGATTTCGATGGTGACATCCGGCTCGGCGGCCAATGGGTCCAGATCGTCGAAATTGGCCATCCGCTCCAGCTGAGGCACCACGATCTTGCAGCCTCCGCCCGCGTGGGAGGCGATATCCATCATGTCCTCGGCGGGTAGCTTCCAGGCGTCCCAGAACCACGGCACCACGCCGAGGGAGGGCCAGTCGGTCCAGCGGGAAATATCGTCGCGACCGCCGTCAAACAGGCTAAGGTCACCACGAAAGCGATTGACCGCAAAGCCCTTTATGCGGGCACGGTCGTCCGCATCGAGCACCGTATGAGTGCCGACAATCTGCGCGATCACGCCACCACGATGGATGTCGCCCACCAGTACCACCGGCACCCCTGCGGCCTCTGCAAAGCCCATATTGGCGATATCGCCCTTGCGCAGATTGGTTTCTGCCGGTGAGCCGGCGCCCTCGATGAGGACAATATCATGCTGGGCGGCAAGGCGATGAAAGCTCTCCAGCGCGGCCTCCAGCAAGCCTGTCTTGTCGCGCATGAAAGACCCCGCCGCACGGGTGCCACGCCGTTTGCCCTGCACGATCACCTGCGCGCCAGTGTCGGTTTCCGGCTTCAACAGCACCGGGTTCATATCGGTATGCGGGGGCAGCCCCGCGGCACGGGCTTGCAAGGCCTGCGCCCGGCCAATCTCACCTCCGTCAGAGGTGACGGCGGCATTGTTGGACATGTTCTGCGACTTGAATGGCGCAACCGACAGGCCCCGGCGACGCAACGCCCGTGCCAGACCTGCGACAAGCATCGACTTGCCCACATTGCTGCCGGTGCCCTGTATCATGATTGCCTTGGTGCCCATCGGGAGTTCTCGCTTGCCAGATCTACTGGTGACAGTTGCACCGTCGCGGGCTGCTAGGTCAATCACGCAAGCGACGGATCAGGGATCGCGAGGGGCGTCAAACGGCCGGAGCACGCTGTTCGCGTGATGCGCCACGTGTGTTTCGGCGAGGTTGCGTCGTGGCGCCCTTGGGCCACGTGATTGCGGTCCAAAATCGCCTGAGAGCCTACGGCCTGCACGGCTCAGCAATGCGCTAAACGTATCGCCCAAAAGAAAAACGCGCCCCCCAGGACGCGCTTTTCTCAAATCAGCTTGGCAGCTTATTTATGTGCGATCAGGCCGCTTCGGCCTGCGCAGCATTCCGGCGTTCACTTTCTTCGCGCGACAGCGCGACAGAGGTCCGAACACCGCGACCAACGAAGTCCATCAGGCCTTCGACCACACGCTCGTTGGGGTCGATACCTGCGCAGGTCAACACTTCACGCCCATCGCGCGAACGTGCCCAGCGGGCGATCTGCTCGGGTCCGTTGCCGTATTTCTTGTCGTCGGCAATGGCATCATCCAGGGCAGCCAGCACAACAGCGGCAAAAAGCTTGCGCGCCCGGTTGCCCTGTTCGTTATTGAATGCGGTGCCGTCAACGAAATCTCGCATCTCGTTTCCTTTGTTGTTCTTGCTATTGCATTTTCGGCGTGTCGCTTCTTATGGCGGAATTGTGACGATTCGGGTACCCCAAAGATGCATATCATTTATGCACCTTGTGCATGCCTATTTCGCGGTCTTTCGACCATGACACACGATATATCGTCATCTTGTCAGCCTTTCCTCACCCGGATATAGGAGGGGCAAAGCTGTCATCAACCACCTGAAAGAGTTTTCCATGCCCAAGATCAACGGCAACGAGATCCGCCCCGGCAACGTTCTGGAGCATAACGACGGTCTGTGGGCCGCGGTCAAGGTCGACCATGTGAAGCCCGGCAAGGGGGGGGCCTTTGCCCAGGTCGAGATGCGCAACCTGCGTAACGGCTCCAAGTTGAACGAGCGGTTCCGGTCTGCGGACAAGGTCGAACGCGTACGTCTGGAGCAGAAGGATCAGCAGTTTCTTTACGAGACCGACGGCATGCTGGTGTTCATGGATACCGAAACATACGAGCAGATCGAATTGCCGGCCGAGCTGCTGGGCGAACGTCGCCCGTTCCTGCAGGATGGCATGACCATCGTGGTGGAGTTCTATGACGCCGAGGCGCTGAATGCGACCGTACCGCAAAAAGTGACCTGCCAGATCGTCGAGACAGAGCCGGTCGTCAAAGGTCAGACCGCGGCGAATTCCTTCAAGCCGGCGATCCTGGACAATGGTGTGAAGGTCATGGTGCCGCCCTTCGTCGGCCAGGATGAGATGATCATCGTCAACACCGAGACCATGGAATATTCGGAACGGGCCTGATCCGCGCCACAAGATGACCAAAGCCCCGGGCCAGCGCATGGTTCCGGGGCTTCTTTGTGTCAGGCGTCTGGGTCGATTGCGCCGCGCAGCGGCGCGCGGCCCAACGGGAGATGTCGCATGTCCCATGCGATAGCGACGGGCGGGAGCGCCCCGGTCGCCATCTGACATGCTCTAGCGTGGAATCTCGATCGAGTGACCGCAGCTGTCCATCATTTTGCCATAGGCTGCGGTGAAGCCGTTCATCGAGGCAACATAGACCTGATTGCTCGCTCGATAGGCATCCAGGGCGCGCACTTCCATCTGCGAGGCGGCCTTCATCCACAGCAGCATGTTCTTCACATCCTGCCAGCGCGGACTGGCAGCCGCCCAGGCGATCCCCTCTTCGTCGATGCCGCCCTCGGCAACGCCAAAGAATGTGCCCTGTTGATCAAAGACAAATGCCACCCCCTGTGCGTTGCCCACCTGCGTGCGATAGCCGCGCGGCGCGCTGGTGGAATATGTCGGGGTTGGATAGCCATGTGGCGGGCCTGCATCGCCATCGCTGAACTCCAACCAAAGCGTCGGCATTCCATCGCCACCGGTGCTGGCGCGGCAATATCGACGCACGTTTTGGCCTGCGGTTTCGTCAGTAATGTTGACCCGCCAGTCGCCATATTCCCAATAATGGTCTGCCGCTGCTGGCACGGCCAGAACCGTTAGCCCGACCGCACCCATCAGATGTCGAAAATTCATAAATTTGTTCCCTTTGCGCCTCCCAAACGGAGGCGGTCGGCGACACCTTAGAGCGCAAATTTTAAATATTCCACAACTGAGATGGGCAGGGCTGTGCTCCGGGGGAGGGCGGTTTAGGAGGTCGCGCCCGATGGCCAGCGCAGCTCGGCCTCTTCGGCTTGCAGCGCACCCTTTGCGCGGTCATAGCGCAGATAGGCGATCGCCTTGCCCTCAGCCTGCGTGAAGACCTGCCCAACCGGTTTGCCGTCGGCGGTGATCTTTGCGCCCACCGGGGCGCTGCCCTCGATCTCGACCTGTTGCAGACCTTTGCGCAGTTCTGTCTTGTGCTTCATGCGGGCAGTGACTTCCTGCCCGACATAGCAGCCTTTGCGGAAATCGACGCCATTCAGCCGCTCGAACCCGACTTCGAGAATGAAACTGTCCGGGGACAACTCAATCCCGGTTTCGGGGATCACATGCGCCACGCGGATCGCATCCCAGTTGCTGCCGTCATCTCCTGCCTCTTCTCCATAGAGCCGCCAGCCGAGATCGGGATGACGGGGATCGGCAAAGGCGCCCTCGGGGGGCTCTCCAGTGCCCCGGCGCAGCTTCAGCGTGCTGTCCTCAAGGGTGACATCAGCGCGCAGCTTGTACATCTTCAGGCGTTTGCTCAGCCCATCCGCGAGCTCTTCTGCCACGTCCAGCAGCACGGCATCGCCATCGGGAACCAGAAAGAAATCCGCCAGGTACTTTCCCTGCGGGGTGAGCATCGCGGCATAGACCATCCCCTGATCCAGCTTGCCGACGTCATTGGTGACCAGCCCCTGCAGGAAATCGCGGGTTTCTGAGCCGGATAGGCGGAGGATGCGGCGGTCTGCCATGCTGGGTCTCCCTCTCTTGGGTTTGGGCGTTGGCCAAGATGTGACGCGGCCAGAGCCAAAGTTCAAGCGGTCGTCCAAACTGGGAGAGGGCCAGCGTATTGTTCAGCCGAACAGACGGCGGGCAAACCGACGCAACAGACCAGCTTGTTCACCATCGTTGCGGTTCTCGTTGCGTGTGAGTTGCGCATTGACCCCATCGGTATCGATCACCGTTTTGCCATCCTGAAACTGCAGCCGGTAAAGGTCGGCGTAGATCCCGCCGCGCTCCAACAGCTCCTCGTGACGGCCTTCGTCCATCACCCGGCCGCGTTCCATCACCACGATCTTGTCAGCGGCACGGATGGTCGAGAGCCGGTGTGCGATTACGATCGTCGTGCGTCCGCCAGAGAGTTTCTCCAACGCCTGCTGCACCACCTTTTCCGATTGTGCATCAAGCGCCGAGGTCGCCTCGTCCAGCAGCAGCAACGGTGTGTCGCGCAACAGGGCACGGGCAATCACCACCCGTTGGCGTTGACCGCCAGACAGGGCAGAGCCGCGCGGCCCCACCCGTGTCTCAAGCCCGTCTGGCATCTTGTGCAGAAAGTCCGACACATGGGCCGCGTCCAGAACTTCGGTCAGGCGCTCGTCGCTGACATCGGTCCGCCCCAGCAGAATGTTTTCCTTGAGGGTCTCGTCGAACAGCAATGCATCCTGCGTCACCACGGAGAAGAGGTTGCGCAGGTCGCCGAGATCGAGATCCCGGACCTCCGTGCCATTCAGCGTCACGGAGCCTTCCTGCGGGTCCACAAGACGTGTCAGGATGTTGAAAATGGTGGATTTACCCGCCCCGGAGGCGCCCACCAATGCGGTGGTCTTGCCGGCTTCGGCGACCAGTGACAGATCGCGCAGAATATGTGCCTCGCCGTAGAACAGGTTCACGTTGTCCAAGCGGATTTCCGGCAGGCCGGTCGGGGCTGGCTTCGGATCTGTCGGCGAGACCAGTGTAATCGGCGCATCGATCAGCTCCTTGATGCGCTCCATGGCGGCGGCGGCAGCCTGCCAGACCCCCATGATCGAGGCGAGACGCCGCATCGGGTCAAAGGCGAGACCGATCGCGGTGAAGAAGCTCATGAATTCGCCAACGGTTTTGTCCCCGTTGATGATCTCGCGACCACCAAACAGAATCACGCACATCACACCCAGTCCGGCCATCAGGTCCACCAGACCAGAGGTCGACGAAGCACCAAGTGCCGCCTTGATCTGAGCGCGCACAAACGCTGTTGTCGCGGTGCGGTAGCGCCCGGTTTGATAGCTCTCAAGCCGGTTCAGCTTGATCGGGACGATGCCGTGAAACACTTCGTCGAGACGCGTGGCCTGCACCGCGCCAAGATCGCGCGCCAGGCTGGCCTTCTTGCGCACGTAGCGCTGCACGATGGAAAGCGGCAGCACCAGAAGGGGCACCCCGATCAGCATGATGGCGGTCCAGCGCCAGTCTACGCTGATCGCCACGCCAAGCACCGCGACGAGCTGCGCCACGTCGCGTCCGGACCCTGTGATGATCGCCTGCCAGACCTGGTTGATGGCAGAGACGTCGGATTGAACGCGCTGGATCAGAAAGCCGGGCGGGTGATGCTGGTGAAAGCTGGCGTCCTGATGGATCAGCCGATCCAGCATATCGGTCCGCATATGCGCTTCGGAGCGCTGGTTGATGGTGGCCAATATGACCTTCTGCGTGACCGAGCTGATCCCGCGGAGCAGAAAAATGCCAAAAAAGGCAATGCTGACCCAGATCAGCGCATCCGAACTGCCGTCGACAAACACCAGGTCAAACATCGGCTGCATCATGTAGCTGAGCCCACCGACGGAGGCCCCTTCGAGCAGCATGAAGAAGATGGCGATCGACAACAATCCCATATGATGCCGTAGGTAGCCGCGCCAGAGCCAGCGCAACAACTCGCGCGAGGACATGTATTGCGTGCTCATTGTGCTCTTCCCATGCGTAGAAACGTGTCGATGCGCCGCGTTTCTTGCGACAAGTCCCGACATTTAAGCAGCTTAGCTGCAGCGTGCAAGCCATCTGCAACGACCGGGTCGGCGCCTGCTTGGCAATTGACCTCAGCCGGGGCTGCGCTAGGCTACTTGAGATTTTCAAATACGCTCCGGTCGATTTTGCGATCAGACCCTGACTTGGAGCACCCAGCAGGACATTCGAACATGCGCGATTCTGTGAAACTCTCGTCCGGGCGATCATATCTGGCGATCCCGGGGCCGTCGATCATGCCCGATGAGGTGCTGCAAGCCATGCACCGGGCCTCGCCGAATATCTACGCGGGCGAGCTGGTGGATATGACCAACACATTGCCCCCCGACCTGCGCAAGGTCGCGCGCACCGAGCACCATGTCGCCATTTATATCGCCAATGGCCATGGGGCCTGGGAGGCGGCCTTGTCGAATACTCTGAAGGAGGGTGACAAGGTGCTGGTGCCGGCGTCGGGGCGGTTTGCCTATGGCTGGAGCGAGATGGCCGAGGCGCTGGGGCTCAACATCGAGGTGATGGATTTTGGTCTGCAGGCCCCGTTTGATCTGGCGCGGGTCGCGGATCGTCTGGCCTCAGACCGGGGGCATGAAATCAAGGCTGTGCTGGGCGTCCATACGGATACGTCCACATCAATTCGAAATGATATCAGCGGGTTGCGTGGCGCAATAGATCACTCAAACCATCCGGCGTTGTTGATGGCCGACTGCATTGCTTCGCTGGGGTGTGATCGGTTTGAAATGGATGCCTGGGGCGTTGATGTGATGGTCACCGGAAGCCAGAAGGGGCTGATGGTGCCTGCGGGGATGTCGTTTGTGTTCTTCAACGACAAGGCCGCCGAGGCCCGTGCTGCGCTGCCGCGCGTCAGCCGGTACTGGGATTGGACCCCGCGCGCCAACCCGGAGTATTTCTATCAGTTCTTTGGCGGCACCGCACCAACACATCACCTTTATGGGCTGCGCGCGGCGCTGGACATCCTCCACGCCGAGGGGATTGAGCAGGTCTGGACCCGTCACGAAATGCTGGCCCGGGCCATTTGGGCGGCGTGTGAATGCTGGAGCGAGGGTGGTGCGCTGGCGATGAATGTCACGGATCCCGCGCTGCGCTCTCACGCCGTGACGGCGTTGCGGTTGCCATCGCCACGGGCGACGGATCTGCGGATGTGGCTGGAAGAGAACCTTGGCCTGACCCTGGGTATCGGGCTGGGTATGGCGCCGCCTGACAGTTCGGAATGGCACGGATTTTTCCGCCTTGGCCATATGGGGCATGTGAATGGTCACATGATTATGGGGCTACTGGGAGGGATCGAAACAGGGCTGAAGGCGCTGGATATCCCTCACGGCACGGGCGCGCTCGACGCCGCAACACGGGTCCTGTCCGGCAACCATTCGGGCTGACGGCGCGATCCCTCTCATTGTCAGAGAACATGCCAGCGAAAGGCGGGGGCGGGCGTTCCACCCGTGACCGCCTTTTCAACCGCGAGTGATATCTCCTCGGTCAGGCAGATTGCCGTCGCGGGATCCGGTTTCAAAACGGCGTGCACATTTGCGGTGAAAGAAGAAGAGTCTGAGCGCAGTGGCGTAAAGCCGGATTCTGGTCCGCAATGGCCATAGAGCGCACTTAGAATGTAGACACATGGATCGCGGCCCGCATCTCGCGGGCAGATCAATTCCGCTCCGCAGGCGCCTGCCAGAGACGACGCGTCGACGGCTGGCATCCCCACAGGCGGATCTTGCGAGCTGCCTTAGGCGCGTCGCTCCGACTTCTGGTGAGCCCACAGCATGCGAACCTCCAGTCGGTTGATCATGTGGTTCATCACGACGGCCAGCAGAAGCACCGGCGCAAGCCCGTAAAGCAACCACAGCACGATGAAGATCCACAGCAGGTTCACGGTCAGAAAGCTGAGCGTGGCGGACAGCAAGTCCGTCGAGGCAGGCGGTACATCATGGCGTCTCATATTACCCCTCCAGACAGGCAATGCCCGTTCAGACTAAAGCCAAAGAGGTAAATCCCGAGTAAAGCCGCTGGCGCGCGTGCTCCGGTTTATCGGTCTGCTTGTGATCGGGCCTCCGCCAAGGCCTCTGGCAGGGCCGCTGCGAAGGCCGCCCGCTCGGCCTCCGGGCCGCAACTGACACGGATGCATCGGTTCTGAGGTTCGGCAAAGGGCATCCGCACGAACATGCCCCGGCTGACCAAAGCGTCCAGCACCGCCTTGGCGAACGCACCGTCCTGGCCACAGTCGATGGCGACAAAATTGGTGGCCGAAGGCAGCGGCGTCAGGCCATGCTCGATGGCGATCCGGGAAATCTCGTCCCGTGCGGTGGCAATCTCTGCCTGCACATGAGCCAGCCAGTCCTGATCCTTGATTGCCTCCGTCGCGCCGATCTGCGCGCAGCGGTTCATGCCGAAGTGGTTTCGCACCTTGTGAAAGGCGGAAATCACCTCAACCGCGCCCAAGGCGTAGCCCACGCGGGCGCCAGCCATACCATAGGCCTTGGACAGCGTGCGCATGCGGATGACGCGGGGATCATTTACATCAACCGGCGCTGCCGTGCCGTCGGGGGCGCACTCCACATAGGCCTCGTCCAGCAGCAACAGACTGCCTTCGGGCAGGTCGTCCAGCGCTGCCACGATATCTGCGCCGCGATGCCAGCTGCCCATCGGGTTGTCGGGGTTGGCGAGGTAGACGATCTTTGCGCCCACCTCATGCGCCTTTGCCATCAAGGCTGCGATATCCTCGTGATCATCGCGATAGGGAACCGTGTGCAGCACGCCGCCAAAGCCCGCCACATGGTAGTTGAAGGTCGGATAGGCCCCAAGCGAGGTCACAACCGCATCACCGGCGCCCACATATAGCCGCACCAGATTGCCCAGCAGCCCGTCGATGCCCTCGCCAACCATGATGTGATCGGGTGCAATCCCGTGCAGCGCGGACAGCGCCTGCCGCAGCTCGTAGCTTTCCGCGTCGCCGTATTTCCAGATCTCACCCGCTGCGGCCTGCATCGCCGAAACCGCTTTGGGGGAGGGGCCAAAGAGGTTCTCATTCGCGCCGAGCCGCGCAACGAAGGGCGCGCCACGCTGGCGTTCATGGGTTTCCGGTCCCACAAACGGGACGGAGGCGGGCAGGGACTGGGCGAGCGGGGTTTGGCGCAAATCTGTCATGGGCCAAGACCTAGCCGGGCGGGCGCAGCTGGGCAAGTGTGCATGATGCGCCAACCATGCCCCGGCGTCAGGCTGGAAAGCGCGCCCGATGCGCTGCAAGCTGACGACAAGAGAGATTGCCAGAGGGAGGAGCCATCATGGCAGAGGACAACGCCCGCGTTTCAGTCGAGATCCGCGACCATGTCGCCCATGTCACGCTGACCCGCGCCGACAAGATGAACGCCGTCGACAAGGACATGCTCGCCGCCGTGATCGCCGCCGCCCATGAGGTCGCCGCGTCAGACGCGCGCGCGGTGGTGCTGTCGGGGGCGGGCAAGAGCTTTTGCGCCGGGTTGGACGTGATGAGCTTTGCCGCCATGGGACAGATGAAAGATAGCGCCTGGATCATGGACCGCACCGAGGGTGAGGCGAATGATTTTCAGGCGGTGGCAATGCTGTGGCGCGCACTGGAGATCCCGGTGATTGCCGCCCTGCACGGGGCCACCTTCGGGGCCGGTCTGCAGATCGCGCTGGGGGCGGATATCCGGATCGCGGCACCGGAGGCCAAACTGGCGGTGATGGAGATGAAATGGGGCCTGATCCCCGACATGGGCGGCATGGCGCTGCTGCCGCAGCTGGTGCGCTCGGATGTGTTGCGGCTGCTGACCTATACCGCCACGCCGGTGGAGGCGACGCAGGCCGAACGTTGGGGCTTGGTGACCGAGATCGCGGAGGATCCGCTGGCCCGTGCCCAGGCGCTGGCCACTGAGATCGCGGGCAAGGGTCCTAATGCCATCCGTGCTGGAAAACGTCTGGTTGCCTATGCCGAGAGCGGTGCCAGCAGTGCCGAGGTGCTCTTGCGCGAAAGCGAAGAGCAGGCGGCGCTGATCGGCAAGCCGGAACAGATGGAAGTGGTCATGGCCAATATGCAGAAACGCGCGCCGGTCTTTAAGTAGGCCATAAGTAGGCCATTCAAAACGGGAGCCCGATGGGCGGCCCAACAGACAGGTCCAATCGGGGAGGAGCGGACATGATGCGGTTGAAACTCTTGCTGTCGCACCCATCGGTGCCGGTGATGCTGGGCGCGGTGGGGCTGGGTCTGGCGATCCTTTTGATGCAGGGGGCGACCTGGCAGTGGGGCTTTGTCGTGCTGGGAGTAGGCCTGCAGATGCTCAATGAATACGGGCTGCATCGCTATATCTTTCACCTGAAGCCGCCGCGTCGCCAATGGGCCTTTGATCTGCTCTATCAGGCACATTACGGCCACCATGACTTCCCTACCAATCACCAGCTGTTCTTCGCGCCGATCTGGGTGGCGCTGCCTATGCTGGCGGTGAATTTTGCGGTGATCTACGGGCTGTTGTGGATGGTGGTGCCGCTGCATGCACTGTCTCTGGCGGCGGCGATCGTGCTTGTCGGGGGCGTGGCAACCTTCCTTGGTTACGAGTGGTTCCACATGACCGCACATTTGAACGTGAGCAAAACGCGGGTGGAGCGCCATGTGACCCAGCTGCACAACCAGCATCACTTTCGCGACTTTTCCAAATGGTTTCATGTGTCACCCGGCGGTGAGGTTATCGACCGCGCCATGGGCACTGCCATCGACCGCGAGGCGCTGAAGCGCCAGCAGCGCATCGAGTTCATCCGCACGCTGGGCATGAGCCCCGATGACCCGCGTCTGGTAGCGGCACGCCTGCGGTTTGCGCAGCGCTACGACCTCAGCACAGAGGACATCGCCCGCGCCGCCCGCGGCTGATGTCCTCTGGTCGTCTTTTGACCCGATCCAAAACAGACGGGCCGCAACTGGTGTTGCGGCCCGTTTCAATTCAAATGGAATGTGCCCCCGTAGGAGCCAAGATCAGATCGAGGCCTTATAGATCTTGTCGATATTCGCCCCCAGCGCGGAATTGTAGTCGGCATCCGACATGCCAGCGTTCAGCCCCTCGGTCAGCGCGCGGCTAAAGGAGGCGATCATCTTGCCGTTCTTGGACAGCCGTTCGCAGGCGTCATCGGTGGAATAGCCGCCCGACAGGGCCACCACGCGCACCACGGCGGCATGATCGGCCAGGCTGTCATACAGACCGGCCTCATTGGGGATGGTCAGCTTCAGCGCCACCTTGGTGCCGGAGGGCAGGGCGTCCAGCTGTGCGGCGATCTCCGCCTTCAGCAGCGCCTCGGCCTCGGATTTGCTGGCGGAGTGGATGTCGACTTCTGGTTCGATGATCGGCACCAGACCCGCCTTGGCAATCTGCAGGCCAACCTCGAACTGCTGCGCGACCACGGATTTGATGCCAGCCGCATTGGCGTCTTTGACCACCGAGCGCATCTTGGTTCCGAAGATTCCGGCAGCCTTGGCACGCGTGAGCAGCGCATCGAGATCGGGCATCGGCTTCATCAGCTGTACGCCGTCGGCCTCATCCGCAAGACCCTTGTCCACTTTCAGGAAGGGCACCACGCCACATTTTTCCCACAGGTAGGTCGGCACCGGCGTACCATCGATGGCATTGTCCATGGTCTTTTCAAACAGGATCGCGCCGAGGATCTTTTTGCTGTTGAAATCCGGGGCGGTGATGATGCGGGCGCGCATCTTCTGGATTTCGGCGAACATTTCCTCATCATTGGAATAGGCATCTTCCATCACCCCGTAGAGCGCCAGCGCCTTGGGGGTGGAGCCACCGGACTGATCCAGCGCGGCGATGAAGCCCTCGCCGGTTGCGATGCGGTCAAACTGTTGCTCATGGGTTGCGGTGTCTGTCGCCATGACGCGCGGCCTCCTTGGGAAATGCACGGGTGTTGTGTCGCTCCTTCTATACCGCCGCCGATGAGAGAAACAACAAGCGCTTTCTGGTGGTTGCGCTAACCTAGGCCGTGACCCAGCGAAAAAACGCCCCCATGGGGAGCATGTGCGGTCATGTCGTGCATCTCAAGAATGATGAGGGCGATTATGACTGGCGCGGCCTGACGGCCGCACCGCTGGCCGGAGGTGTTGGCGATGTCAAAGCCTGTGAGCCTGCACGAACTGCTCAGACACCTCAGTCCGATGCACGAACCCGACCGCATTGCCGAAAGAGCCGGTGAGACCGGCGCCGCATCGTCGCAGTCCTGCAGCGGGGCGCTCCGGCGATTCCAGTTGGGCAGGAAGCTGGCATGGCTGCCTAGGCGGCGGCTGCCGAGCCGATGAAATGGCGCAATGCCAGTTGGGGCGCGCGCTTTTCGCGGGTGCGTCCAGCCAGGCGTACGGTGTCGAACAGCACCGTCAGGGTCATGTCGCTGAACGACAGGCTCCAGTAGCGGGCATCCATTGCGGCCCAGCGTGCGGCCTTCTCGCTGCCGCAGATCTCGGTGATATTCCAGGCGGATACTGGATAGGGGGAATCGGACAGCTCATCGACATTCATCGGGTCGACACGGAAATCCAGCACATCATCGAATTCCAGAATGGCCAGCCCACCGCCGGCGATCGGCGCGACCTCGTAACACAAGAGCAGCTTGTCCCCGTCGAAAAAGACGGCCGGGACCTCTTCGGTTCCGATCACCGGGAACTCTTCCCGGGGCTCCTTGCCTGTTTCTGGCATTTGCTTGTCTCCAGCGGCCATTCTCGGCCTCGCTTTGATCGCATCGTCAACTCGGGACGATAGGCGATTCAAGCTTCCAAATTGCTAACAAAGATCAATTGTTTGCAGAGCTTCCGGCGCGACTGGAGACGGAGACCGAGTTGCCACTGGGGTCCTTGCAATTGGAAAACTGGTAGCCATCAGCATCGTGTATAGTCCCAAAGGCAAACCCGGCATCAGCAGCGTCGGCGCAGAATGCGAAGACATCTGCGACGTCAAAGACCAGTTTCACGCAGGCCTGCCCCTGTTTCTGGCTGCGGGCGGCCGGGTGCAGCAGGATTGGTATGCCCGCGGTGGACGGGCGAAGCTCGACGATGCGGTCCCCCGGAGCATCCTGTCGGGTGTAGCCGAACAGCACGGTGTAGAACGCGACCATCTCGTCGATGTGCTTCGTGTAGAGAATGATGCGGCCCAGTCCAGCTTGCATAGCTCGCTCCTTCTAGCTTGGGCGAGAGTGTTGCACCCCTCAACTCTCGTGCCAAGAGAACAAAAAAAGGGCACCCCGCGTCGGGATGCCCTCCTAAAATCATGCTGCTATGGCAGGCGCTCCTGACCTCAGACCAGACGCGACGTTTCCTTGGCCGCGCGGACGAAGTCCTTGAACAGCGGATGTGGATTGAACGGCTTGGACTTCAGCTCCGGGTGGAACTGCACGCCAATGAACCACGGGTGGTCGGTCCATTCCACGATCTCCGGCAGGCGGCCATCGGGGCTCATGCCGGTGAATTTCAATCCGCAGGCCTCAAGCTTGTCACGGTACTTGATGTCGACCTCATAGCGGTGACGGTGGCGTTCCTCGATGGTGGTGCTTTCGTAGACCTCTGCCACCCGAGAGCCCTCGGCCAGAGATGCATCATAAGAGCCCAGGCGCATGGTACCGCCCTTGTCGTCATCGGCGCTGCGGCTGACCCGGTGGTTGCCCTGTACCCATTCCTTTAGGTGGTAAACCACGGGTTCAAAACGCTTTTTACCCGCCTCATGGTCAAACTCTTCCGAACCTGCTTCCTCGATTCCGGCCACATTGCGGGCGGCTTCAATCACCGCCATTTGCATGCCGAGGCAGATGCCGAGGTAGGGCACCTTGTGCTCGCGGGCATATTGCGCAGCTTTGATCTTACCTTCGGTGCCGCGCTCGCCAAAGCCGCCGGGAACGAGGATCGCGTGGAAACCTTGCAGGTAGGGTGTCGCGTCTTCCGTGTCGAACAGCTCTGCGTCGACCCATTCGATACGCACCTTCACCCGGTTCGCCATACCGCCATGGGTCAGCGCCTCGGCGATGGATTTATAGGCGTCCTCAAGCTGGGTGTATTTGCCGACGATGGCGACTTTGACCTCACCCTCGGGGTTGTAGATGCGGTCGGCCACGTCTTCCCATGTGTCCAGCGTCGGGCGCGGGGCAGGGGCGATGCCAAAGGCGTCCAGAACCGCCTGATCGAGACCTTCGCGGTGATAGGCCAGCGGCGCCTCGTAGATGGATTTCAGATCCTGCGCCGCGATCACGCTGTCGGCGCGCACGTTGCAGAACAAGGCCAGCTTTTCGCGTTCCTTCACGGGGATCGGACCCTCGGAACGGCAGACCAGAATATCGGGGGCCAGACCGATGGAACGCAGCTCCTTCACGGAGTGCTGGGTCGGTTTGGTTTTCAGCTCGCCAGAGGCCTTGATGTAGGGCAGCAGCGTCAGGTGCATGAAGATACACTGACCGCGCGGCTTATCCTGGCTGAACTGGCGAATGGCCTCAAAGAAGGGCAGCCCTTCGATGTCGCCTACGGTGCCGCCAATCTCGCAGAGCATGAAATCGACCTCATCCTCACCAATGGAGATGAAGTCCTTGATCTCGTTGGTGACGTGCGGAATCACCTGAATGGTCTTGCCGAGGTAGTCGCCGCGGCGCTCCTTCTCCAGCACGTTGGTGTAGATCCGGCCCGAGGAGATCGAGTCGGTATTGCGCGCAGGCACGCCCGTGAAACGCTCGTAGTGGCCTAGGTCGAGGTCGGTTTCCGCACCGTCATCCGTCACGAAGACTTCGCCGTGTTCAAACGGGCTCATGGTGCCCGGATCGACGTTCAGATACGGATCGAGTTTACGCAGGCGTACCGAGTAGCCCCGCGCTTGCAGCAGCGCGCCAAGAGCGGCGGATGCCAGCCCTTTGCCCAGTGATGAAACAACACCGCCAGTAATAAAGATGAAACGCGCCATGTTTTCGGCTGCCCCCGTGAGATCGTGTCAGGTCCAAATCGGTTCAGTCGCGACCCGGGAACCCCCGGATCTCTAGCTGCCCGGCGGTTGTTCAAAACGTGAATTTTCACGCCGGAAAAACCGCAGCATCACGGGACTTAACAACTATCAGATTCGCACAGCATGCGCAAGGGAACCGCAAGATGCTGTTACGGTTCCCGAAAGTTTGTCTAGGTTTTGTAGGTTAGTCGGCGCTGGGTACCAGCGGCGCGTTTTCGTCCTGGCTCGGCGGCAGCAGGTCGCTGCCCAAGGGAGAAGCGGGCGCGGAGGGTGCGCCATTTTCCGCCGGTGTGCCGAGGCCGTCGGTGATCGAGGAACGGCTGGATTTCTGTGCTGCCAACACCGTGAGGGTGATGGAGGTCGCGATGAACGCGATGGCCAGAACCCATGTGATCTTGCTCAATGCGGTTGCTGCGGCACGTCCGCTCATGGCGCCGCCGCCACCGCCGCCACCCATGCCAAGTCCTCCGCCTTCGGAGCGTTGCAGAAGAACAACGGCAATGAGGCCGAGCGCCAGAAGAAGATGGATGATGAGAACGACGTTTTCCATAGGTTCCTGCGGCTGTTGGCTGAGTATCGAGCGGTTCATAGGGAAGATTGCCGGTCGGGGCAAGGGCCGAGTTACGGCGTGCCCGCCCCTGTGGCCTGTCATTCCGTGTCGAACATCTGGACAGGGCGCATTTGCAAGGGCAAGGTCCAGATCATGCCGCATGACATAGATGACCCGCACAGCCAGCCGCATTCCCATTTGCCCTCTGATCCGGTGCTCCGGGTGCGGGCGCTGGAGACGATTCTAACTCGTAAGGGGCTGATCGATCCGGCTGCCTTGGATGAAATCATCGACACTTACGAAAACCATATCGGCCCGCAAAATGGCGCCCGCGTGGTCGCCCGGGCTTGGGCAGAGCCAGAGTTTCGCGAGGCGCTGCTGGCAGATGCAGATACGGTTCTGGCAAAGCTCGACCTCAATGGGCGGCAGGGCGAACATGTAGTGGTGGTGGAAAATACGCCCGCGCGCCACAACATGGTCGTCTGCACCCTGTGCAGCTGTTATCCGTGGCCGCTGCTGGGCATTCCGCCGGGGTGGTACAAGTCTGACGCTTATCGCGCCCGCGCCGTGAGGGAGCCGCGCAAGGTGCTTGCGGAATTTGGCGTGACCCTGCCTGCCGAGGTGGCCGTGCGTGTCTGGGACTCCACCGCCGAGGTCCGCTATCTGGTGCTGCCGATGCGTCCGGCAGGAACCGAGGGCTGGAGCGTCGAGGCGTTGGAGCGGCTGGTCAGCCGTGATTCGATGATCGGCACCGGCCTTGCCCTCCAGCCAGACGATGCCGCAGCCCGGGGGGCGCAGCGGTGAGCCGTCTTCATGACATGGGGGGGCGTTACGGTGACGGCCAGATTGAACCCGAAGCGGAGGACGCGCCGGTCTTCTCCGAGGAGTGGCACGCCCGCGCGCTTGCAGTGACGCTGGCGTGTGGCTCGCTCGGCCAGTGGAACATCGATATCTCGCGCCATGCGCGCGAGCGGCTCAGCCCGGTGGATTACACCCGTTTCAGTTACTACGAGAAATGGATGGCAGCCTTGGCCAATCTGCTGGTGGAGCAGGGGGTGCTGAGCCGTGAGGATCTGCTTGACGCGCCGGGTATCGTATCGGAGGGCGCGTCGGAGGGCGAACCTCCTGCCAAGGCGCATCCACTCAGCCCACGCCGACTGGCAGCTCAAAAGGTCGCAGGTATGTTGGCAGCGGGTGGTCCCGCGGATCGCGCCAGCGCGGTGGAGGTGCGATTCCAGCCCGGAGATCGCGTGCGGACCCGGCGCAGCGCCAATACGCTGGTGGATGGCGGTCACACCCGGCTGCCGACCTATGCCAGTGCCGCGCAGGGGGTGATCCTGCGCCAACATGGCAGTCACGTGCTGCCGGACTGCAATGCCCACAGTCTGGGCGAGGCGCCGGAGCCACTTTATGCGGTGGTGTTCGAGGCTGGCGCGCTGTGGACACATGCCGAGCATCCCGGCGACGAGGTGGTGCTGGATCTGTGGCAAAGCTATCTGGAGCCCGTGTGACCATGCCGCAATGTGACACTCTCCCCACGCCGGTGTTTGAGGCGCCTTGGCATGCGCAGGCCTTTGCTCTGGCCGTGCATTTGAATGAAAGTGGGCTGTTCACCTGGCCCGAATGGGTCACGCAGTTCTCTGCGGCACTTCAGGAGGCCGGGCTGGCGCGTGAGCTGAACGGTGGGGACGATTACTTTGAGATCTGGCTGGCGACCATCGAAGCCATGATGACCGCCAAAGGACATGTGACGGCCACCGAGGTCGAGCATGTGAAGCAGGGCTGGGAACGTGCCTACCTCGCAACCCCGCATGGCCAGCCGGTGCATTTGCCAGAGGGCGTCTGACAGCAGTATTGAGTGCCGTGATTGCGGTGAAGTCGCGTCGGATAGAAGTTTCCGGTTTCATCGCCCGCACCGGCTCGCTATACGGGGCGTCGGTTTCAACCCAGCATGCAAAGGACCTGAGATGGCCAATGTCGTGGTAGTCGGCGCCCAATGGGGCGATGAAGGTAAAGGCAAGATCGTTGACTGGCTCAGCGAACGCGCCGATGTGATCGCGCGCTTTCAGGGCGGCCACAATGCCGGCCACACGCTGGTCATCGATAGCAAGGTGTACAAGCTGCACGCGCTGCCCTCGGGTGTGGTGCGCGGCGGCAAGCTCTCGGTCATCGGCAATGGGGTTGTGCTTGACCCCTGGCACCTGATGAAGGAGATCGCCACGGTGCGCGCGCAAGGCGTGGAGATCACGCCAGACACGCTGATGATCGCGGAAAACACGCCGCTGATCATGCCGTTCCACGGTGAGCTGGACCGCGCCCGTGAAGAAGCCGCCTCCAAGGGCACTAAGATCGGCACCACAGGGCGTGGCATCGGCCCCGCCTATGAGGACAAGGTCGGCCGCCGTGCCATTCGCGTCGCTGATCTCGCCGATCACGCAACACTTGAGGCCCGCGTGGACCGCGCGCTGCAGCACCATGACCCGCTGCGCAAGGGTCTGGGTGTGGAAGCGATCGACCGCGATGCTCTGGTGGCATTGCTGAAGGAGATCGCGGGCGAGATCCTGCCTTTTGCGGCCCCGGTCTGGAAGGTGATGAACGAGAAGCGCAAGGCCGGCAAACGCATCCTGTTCGAAGGCGCTCAGGGCGCGCTGCTGGACATTGATTTCGGCACCTATCCCTTTGTCACCTCGTCGAATGTGATCGCAGGCCAAGCCGCCACCGGCGTCGGCATCGGCCCCAATTCGATCGATTATGTGCTGGGCATCGTGAAGGCCTATACCACCCGCGTCGGCGAAGGGCCGTTCCCGACCGAGCTGCTGGACGCCGAGGGCAAGCCCGACGCAGATGGCGACCGGCTCGGCACCCGTGGCCATGAGTTCGGCACCACCACCGGCCGTCAGCGCCGCTGCGGCTGGTTCGATGCGTGCCTCGTGCGCCAGACCTGCGCCACCTCCGGCATCAACGGTATTTCCTTGACCAAGCTCGATGTTCTTGACGGGTTTGAGACGCTGAAGATCTGCACCGGCTATGACCTGGACGGCGAACGGCTGGACTACCTGCCCACTGCCGCCGACCAGCAGGCGCGCTGCAAGCCGATCTACGAAGAGCTGGAAGGCTGGAGCGAATCCACCGAGGGCGCGCGCTCCTGGGCGGACCTGCCGGCCAATGCGATCAAATACGTGCGCCGCGTCGAGGAGCTGATCCAATGCCCCGTCGCCCTTCTGTCCACCAGCCCGGAGCGGGACGACACCATTCTGGTGACCGATCCCTTCGCCGACTGATGGCGCGCGAGGGTCTGAGCTATCGCGCCCGCCGGATCTGGGCGCTGGTGATCCTCCTGGTGGGGATGCCGGTTTATATCGTATTGGCGGTGACGGTCCTGAACCTTCTGGATCGTCCGCCGCTCTGGCTCGAACTTCTGGTCTATGTCGCGCTGGGCGTGGCCTGGGTGCTGCCCTTCAAGTTCGTGTTCAAGGGTGTGGGCAAGGAAGACCCGGATGCGCTGCACGACGAACACCCGAAGTAGCTCACATAACGGTCGGGGACCAAAGGGCGGGGGAGGCTCCCGCCTGGTCTCAGTGTCCCTGGCGGAACACATCGTCCAGTTGGACCCGGCGCCGCGCACCCCAAAGGGGTGCGCGGCGCCGGTCGCTTCGGGCAAAGCCCGAAGCGAAAAACCTCTCTTTCGATGCGCATTTTGACTGGCGGACAGGGCGCGTTTCATCACTTGATATGCAAAACGCCGCTCCGGAATGGGGCGGCGTTTTGCATGTGATCTCTCTGGTGCAGGCCGGGGCGTGTTCAGCCCGCAGCGCGATTGTCGGGGCGAAACCCAATCTGGGAGGATACTGAGAAGCGGCCGTTTGACGCTTTCTTCAGCTTGCCTTCGCGCAGCAGTAGCCCAAACGAGCGCAGGCCATCTTCGCGGTTGAAGCCATCCTTGGCCGTGTCCAGCGTCCGAACCTTGTTGATCAGCTGCGGCCGGGAGAAGCTTTCGCGTCCTTCGACAAAACTCATGTAAGAGGCCGCGGCCTCCAGCAGTTCACTCAGCTCGACAGCTCCCTTGTCCGACGCATAGTCAGCAAACGCGCCGTCCTGCTGGGTCGCGCTCGTGGCCTCATCTGGCTCTGGTGTCAGAAGCGCGCTGGAGACGCGACGCGGGCGCACGGGCGCGGTGGCCGCCTGGCGTGCGCCTTCGGCCACGGCCGAGGCAACCTCGGAGGGAGTGTGTTTCTCCGACGGGTCGATGCGCTGTTCCGCAACCAATTTCAGCGGTGCGGACGGCGCCTTTGCGCGCATCGGTTCTGCCGCGGTATCGCCCATTGCGTCGGAGGCGGGGCGACCGGGGCGCACAACGCTGGCCAGATCATCGCGGAAGGCGCGGGTGCGCGCCTCGCGGCGGGCCTCGTCGGACCCGTCGCTGTCGGCCTGAGCGGCGGCCACGGCTGCGCGCAGCTGATTGTAGGTCTCGCGTGACGTCGTGGCGTCTTCGTCGTTTAGCCGGTGATCTGCTGCGGCCATCAGGCGCGACACATCCCCATCCGAGGCGCTGTCGCGTGACGTAAGAATGTCGCGTGCCGGGCGGGCGGAGGCCGCTTCGTCTGCTGCGCTGCCACTGTCAGCGAAATGCTGGCTGGCTTGCGGCGTGACATAAGGCGCGTCTTCTTCCTCCGAGGTTTCATCCTTCGCAGCGTCATCGTCAGCCCTGTCTGTCGAAGATGCCAGAAGCTCGGCCTCAACGGCTGCCAGTTCCGCAGCCAAATCGGCTTCGTCATCCTCGGACAGGCTGCTGGCAGCGGCGAGGGCGGGCGTCTTGGAGGGTTCGGAGGGCTGCGGTTCGGCCAAAGGCTCGGCGGTTGCGTCGATCAGATTGGGGTCGACTTGAGCCCGCTTCACGCGGATCACCCGGCCTTGCTTGGGACGGCGTGGCGTTACCTTTTCGCGTGGCGGGTCCCCTGCCGGTCCTGCGCTGGCGGCTCCTGCATCGGCCGGTTCTGCACCGACAGGTGATGCTGCGGTCGGGGGCGTTGCGGCCACGGGCGCGTGTTCCGGCTGGATTTCAGCCTCGTCCTCGATCTCCTGAGCGACGGCCTGTTCTTCGATCTCATCGGCGGGATCTTCGTCCGCGTCACGGGATGCGGCGCGCGACCCGGTCAGGTCCAGCCGGTCCAGTATGTCGCTGACCGATTCCTCTTCGGAGGCAGATACCGCTTCGCTGTCCGCGTCATCGCCGGTGGTCAGGACATCCTCCAGTTCGGAGGTCTCCTCTGTGACGACGGTCTCTGCGTGTTCATCTTCGGTGAAATCATCGTTGTCTGCGGGCGTTTTTGCAACAACCGCGCGGATGCGCTGCAGCTTGGCGGCAATGCTGTCCTGCGCAGGTACGGTATCTTCACGCGGCGGTGCAGTGGCTGGCGACGCCGGGGTGATGTCTTCGGCGTCCGGGTCTGCTGCGGCCACGGGCTCAGCCGGGGTGAGCGTGGTGTTGACGCTCCAGAGGATGGCGTCGGAGGCGTCGTTGTCCGTGTCGGCCTCGGAGGTGTCGTCCTCGCTGCGCGCCGTCGCGGTTTCTTCATCGGTGGATTCTGCATCCTCAGCAGCCGCGGAGGATTGCGTGGGCGTCGCGTCCTCGGGCTGCGAATCAGTCTGCGGCGCTTCGGACACGGAGGGCGCGACCTCGGCTGCGGTAGAAGGTGCTGAAGTCAGGGCGGGTTGGGCCGGGGCAGGTGGCTGCTCGGCGGCCGCCGCCGCGCGCAGATGGATGCCGCCTTCGCCGCTGCGGGCCTCGACCTGACGGGCGATCTCTTTCTGGGCGATGCGGGCCAGCATGTCGGCGTCGGGCTGTGGAGGCTCTGCGCCAAAGTAGCGATCATCAGATGCGAGGTCGCGAAAATACTCAGCGATCACCTTCATGGTGCCAAAGGAGTCCTCAAACCCCTCGAGCGTGCATGAAAACGTCCCATAAGAAACCGTTAGAACTTTGTTATTATGTACCATTTGTCGGTTCGTCCTCACCAAAGTCGCACCGTTCACCCTATTCATCCTCAGGTCAAATTCGGCCCGAATCCTAGCAATTGTTCGTATAATTTTGTGTTTAGATTGTGGCTTGTTTCCATTTCTGCGAGGTATCCTCTCATGACAGAGGTGATTGTTCATGAAACCACCCCGGTAACGCTGATTGGCGGCGGAGAGGTGGCAAAGTCCGACCTTGCGGACGCCCTGAGCTATGCGCCGTTTCTGGTGGCCGCTGATGGCGGTGCCGATCAGGCGCTGCGTCTGGGCTATGAGCCGCGCGCGGTGATCGGCGATTTCAACTCGCTCTCTGCAGCTACGCGATCATCCCTGTCAGACAGTATACTGCATCATGTACCGGAACAGGAAACCACTGATTTCGATAAGGCCGTGAGGGCGGTCACCGCGCCGCTGATACTGGCTGTGGGGTTCCTCGGGGCGAGGGTGGATCACCAACTGGCGGCCCTGCACGTCTTGGCGCAACCGCATGACACGCCCTGTATTCTGATCGGGGCGCATGAGGTCGTGGTGCATGTGACGGCGCCACTTGAGCTGGAGCTGACACCGGGCGATGTGGTCTCGCTGTTTCCACTGGCACCTGTGACGGGGCGCTCCAGCGGGCTGGAATGGCCCATCGAGGGGCTCGACCTGTCGCCCATGTCGCGGATTGGAACCTCGAATCGGGCCACTGGAGCGATCCGGATCGAGGCAGATGGGCCGGGGTTGCTGGCGCTGCTGCCGCGAGACTGCCTGCCGGCGCTTATTCCGGCGATGCGGGCAGGCCGCTCTCCGTCGTTGCAGCGGGATTAACCTCGCGTGCGGCGCGGTTGACCTGCCGTTCGCGCAAGACAGCATAGAGCCCGGCCGCCACCGTCAGCGCGATGCCACAGGCCGCGATACTGTTGGGCAGTTCAGAAAACACCAGCCAGCCGACAAAGACCGCCACCGGAATTTCAAGATATTGCATCGAGGCCAGCGTGCTGGTCGGCGCGTAGCGCAGCGACCAGGTCATCAGCAGATGCGCCATCGTCCCAAGCACGCCTGCAAGGGCCAGAAGCTTCAGTTCCGGTGTCGCGGGCAGGGCGGTGTTCAGCTCCTCAATGGAAAAGCCGTAACCCAGCGCGAAAAAACCGGCCATCAACAGGCAGGCAATGCCGCCGGAGACCGCTTGGATGGCGATCGGGTCGGTGTCGCGGGCGAGGGTGCGGGTGACCATCATGAAGACTGAGAAGATCACCGCCACAGCAAGTGGCCAGAGCGCGTTGAGGCCGACCTCGGCAAAGCTCGGCTGGATCACCAGCAGGGTACCGGCAAAGCCCACCACGCAGGCCAGCAAGCGGCGCAGGCCGACTTCTTCCTTCAGGACGTATTTGCCCAGGAGCAGCATGATGAAGGGCATCACGAAGGCAATCGCCACCGCATCGGCCAGCGGCAGGTAGCGCAGGGCCATGAACATTGCGGTGATCCCGGCCATCTGCAGCAGCGTGCGCAGGATGACCTTCGGCATCACGCGGGAAGGTAAGCGCAGTGAGATCCCCATGAGCAGGGCAACCGGCGCGAGGATGAGGCCCTGTGCGGCAAAACGGGCCAGGACGATCTGCCCGACAGGGATGCGGGTGGAGAGGATCTTTGCCACCGCATCGCCAAGCGGGATCAAGGCGCAGAAGCCCAGCATCAGGGCAATGCCGAGCAAGGGGCGATCCGTATCGGAGCGGCTTTGGGCTGCGGGGGAGGTACTCATGAGGGGACGCTAGGGGCGGGGTGGGACCTTGGCAAGTGCTGAAGATGTTCAGGAGTTTGCGAGGTGTGTTCTCGGCAGCTGTCGTCCGGGCATCCGGGGCTGTCCGTCATGCTGAGCGAGGGGTTTCGCTTCGGGCTATGCCCGAAGCGACTCGCGCCGCGCGCCCCTGCGGGGCGCGCGGCGCGCTCGGCCCAACCGGAGGGGCCGCATTTTCAATGCGGATCACACGGGCGGGAGCAGCCCCCGTCTTTGGCACGCGCGTCGACTGGGGGGCCTTGTGTCAGCAGTTCGGTACGTTCACTGCAAGGCCACCAAGCGAGGTTTCCTTGTATTTCTCATGCATATCCTGACCCGTCTGGCGCATGGTCTCGATGACCGCATCCAGGGGCACAAAATGCTCGCCGTCGCCGCGCAGGGCCAGCGAGGCGGCGGAGACCGCCTTGATCGCGCCGAGGCCGTTGCGTTCGATGCAGGGCACCTGCACCAGCCCCTTGACCGGATCGCAGGTCATCCCGAGGTGATGCTCCAGCGCGATCTCGGCGGCATTCTCGACCTGCTCCACGCTGCCGCCCATGACGGCACAGAGACCGGCAGCAGCCATGGCGGCGGCGGACCCCACCTCGGCCTGGCAGCCCGCCTCGGCGCCCGAGATCGAGGCATTGTATTTGACCAGCCCCCCGATCGCAGCGGCGGTCAGCAGGAAATCCTCCATGTGTTTCTCCGACGCCCCCGGCACATGGTCGAGGTAGTAGCGCAGCACCGCAGGCAACACGCCTGCGGCGCCATTGGTGGGGGCGGTTACCACCTGTCCCCCGGCGGCGTTTTCCTCGTTCACTGCCATGGCGTAGACGCTCATCCAGTCGTTGATCGTATGCGGCGCGGTCAGGTTCATGCCACGCTCGGCCATCAGCGCATCATAAATGCCCTTGGCGCGGCGGCGCACCTTGAGGCCGCCGGGCAGGATGCCGTCGCGCTCCAGCCCGCGGTTGATGCAGTCGTTCATCACCTGCCAGAGCCGCGCGGTGCCCCGGTTGAGGCTTTCTTCGCAGCCGCGCGACACCTCATTGGCGCGTTTCATCTGGGCGATGGTCAGGCCGGAGGATTTTGCCATCTCCAGCATTTCGACGGCGGATTTGAACGGGTAGGGGATCGGGTCGCCCTCATCGGTCGCCTTGCCCTGCGCCAGCTCCTCTTCGGTCAGCACAAAGCCACCACCGACAGAGTAGAACACCTGCCGCAGGGTGACATCGCCCTGCGCATCGGTGGCCATCAGCACCATGCCGTTGGCGTGGCCTGTGAGCGCATGATCGTAGTCGAAGATCATGTCTGCCTTGGGATCAAAGCGCAGAGTGCCAAGACCGTCCAGCTCGATGGTGCCGGTCTCATTGATGGCGGCCAGCGTCGCTTCGGCCTTGTCGTCGTCATAGGTGTCGGGCCGGAACCCGGCGAGGCCGAGGATTGTGGCGCGATCAGTGGCATGGCCGACGCCGGTGAAGGCCAGCGAGCCATGCAGCGAGGCCCGCAGCCCGTGAAAGGCAAAGGGCGAGGCGCGCATCATGTCGAGAAAGCGCGCAGCCGCGACCATCGGGCCCATGGTGTGCGAGGAGGACGGGCCGATGCCGACCTTGAACATGTCGAAGACGGAGAGGAACATTTAGGTGGCTGATCCTTCTGGAGGGGTGGCGAGTATGGGGGCGGTGAAGGGCGTGGCGCCAAGCCCTTCGGCGCGTTGCGCCGCATGGGTGCTGGCGCGGGTCTCGGCCCGTTGGCAGACATGCAGCAGGGCGGGGTAGGCGGCGAGGTCGAACCAGGGCGCCTCGGGCGGGTCGGCGTAGAGTTTGGTCCATCGCAACAGACAGGGCAGGTAGAGGTCAAGCACCGTCGGCTGATCGCCGCCGGCCAATGCGGGCGCCTGCCGCAGGGCGGTGTCAATCATGCGCAGATCATTCTGCAGGCGCCCACGCAGCATGGCGCGCAGCTGCGCCTGATGGGCGCGGTCATCGCCGATGTATTTCTCTGGATAGAAGCTCTGGCGCAGGTCGATATGCAGCGTGTTGGAGCACCAGAACAGCCAGGTGAGGCATCTGCCGCGCGCGGGCGCCTCCGGTGCCGGCAGCAGGCGGCGCTCCCGGTCGGCGAGCCAGAGCAGGATAGCAGCGGTCTCGAACATCGCACCATCGGGCGTTTCCAGCACCGGGATGGTGCCATTCGGGTTCATTCGCAAGTAGTGCGGTGCAGTTTGGCCTTGGGTCTTGCGATCCACCAGCACCGCCTCATAGTCCAGCCCAAGCTCTTCCAGCGCCAGTCGCAGGATGAGCGAGGCGTTGTCGGGCGCATAGTGAAGGCGAAGCGGTGCAGTCATGCGGCGATCCTAGTCTCGCTCCGCCGCCGCGAAGCGTTCGTTTCCGACGTTTCCGATAGGAAACGCGCAGCTGCAATCTATGTTATATGTGCCTGAGTGCAACCGTTGCGGCGATCTGTTCATGATCTGCCTGTGGCATTAGGGTTTTCGCTTCGGGCAAGGCCCGAAACGACCCGCGCCGCGCGCCTATGGCGCGCGGCGCTTGGGGAACCTCGCAACGGTGCTTTCTGACGCGTTGGCAGGCGTGGATCGCAGCACTTGCCCTAGAGGTGATGCGCATTTCGGGTGCCACTTCGGTCCTCGCACAGGGCGGACAATCGGCCTATACCTCTTGCAAAATCGGTGAGTGCAGTCATCGTCCAATTCAAATACACGGAGGTCACGAGATCATGAGCGGAGAGCTTTCCCCTATCGACAAGGCCAAGTTCGTGGCCGCCAAACGCGCCGCTGAAATGGTCGAGGACGGCATGCGCGTGGGGCTTGGGACCGGGTCCACGGCCGCCTGGCTGGTGCGCTGTCTTGGCGAGATGGTGCGCGAGGATGGTCTGAAGATCACCGGCGTGCCTACCTCTGCCCGCACAGCCGCGCTGGCGCGTGAAGTTGGCATCGAGGTGATCACTCTGGATGAGGCCAAATGGCTCGATTTGACCATTGATGGGGCGGATGAATTTGACAGCGATCTGAACCTGATCAAGGGAGGTGGTGGCGCGCTGCTGCACGAGAAGATCGTGGCCACCGCCTCGGACCAGATGGTTGTGATCGCCGACAAGGCCAAGGAGGTGGCAACACTGGGGGCCTTTCCGTTGCCGATCGAGGTTATCCCCTTCGGCTGGCAGACCACACAGGCCCTGGTCGAGGAAACGCTGATTTCGATGGATGTGATGGGCCGGACCTCCACCCTGCGGATGAATGGTGCCAGCCCCTATGTGACGGATGAGGGCAATCACATCCTCGATCTGCATCTGACCCGTATCGGCAATCCGCGTCAGTTGGCGCTGGTCATCAACCAGATCCCCGGCGTGGTGGAGAACGGGCTGTTCATCGACATCTGCGATACGGTGGTGATCGGCTATGGTGACGGCAAGGTTGAGGTGCGCGACATCAACGAGGGCACGGTGGAGACTGATCGCATCGACTTTGTCGATGATGAGAACCTGTTCACCGACCTGAGCGAGTAGACGCGCCGGTCCCAGGCCCGCCCTGGCCCTCCCTGGCCCTCCGTGCCGGGCGCGCACGAAGCGGGCGCGTCCCTACTCCTTAGCTGTTCTGCCGGGCGTTTTGCCACTCCGGCAGGGGAAACAGCCGGTCGTAGGCCCAGTTGAAGCAAAAGGCATAGGCCATGTAGAACAGGGCGAAGGACACATCCATCACGAAGGCCTGCCAGAGACTTACGCCGAGATACCAGGCGATAAATGGCATCAGGACCAGCAGCAGGCCGACCTCAAACAGCACCGCGTGAAAGACCCGTATCGGTGTGGTTTTCAGCGTCGTGCCCGTCCGGCGTTTCAGAATGCTATCAAAGGCGTAGTTGTAGACGAAGTTCCACAATGTCGCGAGCGTAGCGCTGACTACGCCGACCGCCCCGATGTCATGAATGGGGAGGTGAAACAGATAGGCCCCCAGCGGGATAACCATCAACAACGCGATGATCTCAAAACTCAGGGCATGACGGATACGGTCAAGGGGGGAGCGCATGGGCGACCTCATACTGCGTAATCGGGTCGTCCCGAAGTGACAAACCACGTCGCCATCGGGGTGGCTCCGTGCGCAGGGTCGTCCCTGCAAGGGGCAATGTGGGACAAGGATTGCCGGGGTTCAACCCCACTGATGAGGTGGCTAGGCGATGTGGCTGGCGCATGTGATCTTGTGGCTATGAGCGGGGCATTCTGTTGCGGGGGCCAGACCGGCGTTGGTGCATTCCGAAGTGTCGTGGCAGGGGCGCCACATCCCCCGACTGCGTGCAGTGGACCTCACGCTGCACAGGGTGGGAACAGGTGGACGCCGCATCAGACCTGTGCCAATCCAACGCCATCACATTATGTGGGGCGGACGCTCTGCTGTGGTTTGGCGCGGGGCGTGCCGGACCTGCCCAACTGTTGAAAGGCCGCCATGTCTCAGTCTCATCCGATGCTGCACCTGCTGTGTGGCAAGATCGCATCCGGAAAATCCACCCTCGCCGCGCAGCTTGCGGCGCAGGACGCCACGGTGCTGCTGGCGGAGGACGCATGGCTTCATGGGCTATATGCGGATCAGATGTCTTCCCCGGCGGATTATGTCCGCTGTTCGGCCAGCCTGCGCTCAGTCATGGCCCCACATGTGGCGGCGCTGTTGGAGGCCGGGGTTTCGGTGGTTCTGGATTTTCCCGCCAATACCGTCGCGACCCGGGCCTGGATGCGGGACCTCCTGACACAGACCGGGGCGGCGCATCAGCTCCATCTGCTCGATGTATCTGATGACACATGTCTGGCCCGGCTGCGTCGCCGAAATGCTGCTGGCAACCATGCCTTTGCCGCGACAGAGGCGCAGTTTCACCAGTTCACCCGGCACTTCGCGCCCCCAACACCGCAGGAAGGCTTTGACGTTGTGGTGCATTCGCATACGGAGTGATCTGAGCACGCGCTGTTCTTCACGCGGACTTCACGCTTTTGCGACAAAAGCCCTGACAGGCATATGAAAAGTCACGCCGCGCCCCCACTTGCGACACTGGCAATTCACATCGCGCTGTGGGATACCTCGCGCAAGACCAAAGAAGGGCGACGACTATGAGCTTTGATTATGATCTTTTTGTCATTGGGGGCGGCTCCGGTGGGGTGCGCGCCGCGCGCGTTGCAGCCGCAGGCGGTGCATCGGTGGCCCTGGCGGAAGAGGACCGCTATGGCGGCACCTGCGTCATTCGCGGCTGCGTGCCGAAAAAGCTGATGGTTTTTGCCTCCGAGTATGCCGGCATCGTCGAAGATGGCCGGGCCTACGGCTGGGACCTTGAGAACAAAGGCTTCGATTGGGATCACTTCAAGACCAAGCTCAACACCGAGCTGGACCGGTTGGAAGGCATCTATCGCAACCTGCTGAAAAACTCCGGCGTGGAGAGCTTTGACGCCCGCGCGAAGCTGGCGGATGCCCACACGGTGGAGCTGTCTGACGGCACCCGAAAAACCGCGAAACACATCCTGATTGCCACCGGCGGTCGCCCTTGGGTGCCGGAGTTCCCGGGCTCCGAGCTGGCGATTACCTCGAACGAGATGTTCCACCTGGAGACGCTGCCAAAGCGTATCCTGATTGTGGGGGGCGGCTATATCGCGTCCGAGTTTGCCGGCATCATGAACGGCCTCGGGGTGGACACCACGCAGTATTATCGCGGCGCCCAGATCCTGCGCGGCTTTGACGAGGAAGCGCGCGGTCTGGTGGCCGAGGAAATGATCCAGTCCGGTATCGACCTGAAACTCGGCACCAACGTGCTGGAGATGCGCAAGGAAGGCGACCAGATCTGGGTCAAGGCCACCAATGGTGACGAAAGCCTGTTCGATCAGGTGATGTTTGCCACCGGCCGCAACCCGAATGCGGATGACCTCGGGCTGGAGGAATTGGGCATCGCGCGCGGCAAGGGCGGCGAAATCAAGGTGGATCAATACAGTCAGACGGCAGTGCCGTCGGTCTATGCGATCGGCGACGTGACCGATCGCGTCAACCTGACCCCGGTGGCGATCCGCGAGGGCATGGCCTTCGTCGAGACCGTGTTCAACGGCAATCCCACCAGCCCTGACCACGAGCTGATCCCCACTGCGATCTTCACGCAGCCGGAAATGGGCACCATCGGCCTGAGCGAGGAAGAGGCGGCAGAACAGGAAACGATCGAGGTCTATTCGACGTCCTTCAAGCCGATGCAGCAGAGCTTTGCCGGGCGGGCGCAGCGCGTGCTGATGAAACTGATTGTAAGTCAGGCCAGCCGCAAGGTGCTGGGCTGTCATATTGTCGCACCCGGTGCGGGCGAGATGATTCAGCTGGCGGGAATTGCCGTCAAGATGGGGGCGACAAAGGAAGATTTCGACCAAACTGTTGCAGTTCATCCGACCATGTCGGAAGAATTGGTAACACTAAAAACCCCTGTCCGGACGCTTTGACGCGTTCGGTCACTTTGGGAGCTGCTCCGCCTTGAATATCGGCGCGGTGACCACAGGTTAGAGGGCAATATCCGCTGATACGGCGGGGAGAGATGGATAGGAGACACATGGCTGGGAACAGTGGTGGCCCCTGGGGGGGCGGCGGTTCCTCCGGCGGCGGAGGCAACCGGGGCAATAATGGTGGTGGTGACGGTAGCGGTGGCGGTGGCCGCCGTCCGGAAGACAACCAGATCCCCGAGATCGACGAGCTGGTGAAGAAAGGGCAGGAGCAGCTGCGCGTCCTCATGGGCGGTCGTGGCGGCGGTGGCAACGGCAAGGGTCCGCAAGGTGGCGGCTCTGGCGGTGGCAGCCCGCTCTTTTCCAAAGGTGGCGTCGCACTGGCGGCCTTGGTGGCTGCGGGCCTCTGGGTTTACGGCAGCTTCTATACCGTGAAAACGGAAGAGAAGTCCGTGGAGCTGTTCCTGGGCGAATTCTCCAGCGTTGGCGAACCCGGCCTGAACTTCGCTCCGTGGCCGCTTGTCACCTATGAGGTGGTCCCGGTCAGCGTTGAGCAGACCGAAAGCATCGGCGCGGGCGCCCGTGGCTCCGACGCTGGTCTGATGCTGACGGGAGATGAGAACATCATCGACGTGGATTTCCAGGTGGTCTGGAACATCTCCGCGCCGGATCAGTATCTCTTCAACCTGCGCGACCCCAAGGCGACCATTCAGGCGGTGTCTGAATCCGCCATGCGCGAGATTATCGCGCAGTCGCAGCTGGCACCGATCCTCAACCGCGACCGGGGTTTGATCTCTCAGCGCCTAGAAGAGCTGATCCAGTTCACGCTCGACAGCTATGATTCCGGCGTCAACATCGTCCGGGTCAACTTTGACGGCGCCGATCCGCCGGAGCCGGTCAAGGACGCCTTCCGCGAGGTGCAATCCGCTGGTCAGGAACGTGACCGGCTTGAAAAGCAAGCGGATGCCTACGCCAACCGCAAGCTGGCATCGGCCCGTGGTCAATCCGCCCAGACGCTCGAGGAGGCCGAGGCCTACCGCGCGCAGGTGGTGAACGAAGCCCAGGGTGAGGCGTCGCGCTTCTCCGCCGTTCTGGCGGAATACGAGAAGGCCCCCGAGGTGACCCGCAAGCGTCTCTATCTGGAAACGATGGAAGATGTGTTCAGCCGCGTCGACAAGATCATCCTCGACGAAACCACCAGTGGCGCTGGCGGACAGGGGATCGTTCCGTATCTGCCGCTGAATGAAATCCGTCGATCGGGAGGAGACAACTGATGAACCGCTCTGTCATTTCTTTGGTTGTTCTTGCCGCTCTGGTCTTTGCAGGCCTGTCGGCGGTTTTCATCGTGGACGAACGGGAAAAGGCGCTGGTGATGCGCTTTGGCCGGGTCGTGAACGTGCAGGAGGCCCCGGGCCTCGCCCTCAAGATGCCCTTCGTCGATGAAGTGGTGAAATACGACGACCGTATTCTCAGCCTCGAAGTCGGCCCGCTTGAGGTCACACCTCTGGACGACCGCCGCCTGGTGGTTGACGCCTTCGCGCGCTATCGCATCACCGATGTGCGTCGTTTCCGCGAAGCGGTGGGTGTCGGCAATATCGGCGCTGCCGAAAGCCGTCTCGACAACATCATGCGCGACCAAACTCGTGAAGTTCTGGGTACCGTCAGCTCCAACGACATCCTGTCGTCGGATCGTGCGGCGCTGATGCTACGCATCCGCAACGGTGCCATTGCACAGGCCGAGGGTCTCGGACTCGAGGTGATCGACGTGCGTCTGAAGCGCACCGACCTGCCGCAAGCCAACCTTGAGGCGACCTTTGCCCGGATGCGCGCTGAGCGTGAACGCGAAGCCGCCGACGAGATCGCCCGTGGTGAAGAGGCCGCGCAGCGTGTGCGGGCCCAGGCCGACCGGACCGAGGTCGAGCTGGTCTCCGAAGCCGAGCGTGAGGCGGAAGTCATTCGTGGTGAGGCTGATGCACAACGGAACAGCATCTTTGCCGAAGCCTATGGCGCGGATCCGGAGTTCTTTGAATTCTACCGCAGCCTGACCGCCTATTCGCGGTCGCTGCAGGCGGGCAACTCCTCGTTGGTGCTGTCTCCGGACAGCGAGTTCTTCAACTACCTGAAGTCCTCGCAAGGGACCGCTGGCGCGGCGCGCGAGTGATCGTATCTGCGAAAGCATGAGAAACAGGAAAAGGCCGCTCTTCGGAGTGGCCTTTTTCACAGGTGGCTTCGACAGGCCGCTTTGATGCGTGACAGCGGCTGACTGGGCGGATGTCCCGATATGGCAGCTTTTATTGGGCGAAGATCCGCCTGTTGCCGCCGCGACGCCGTCGCGGAACCTTCACCAGCCTTCACGTCGAATTGAGATGGCTGCAACCCCCATTGCGACCTCTCGCGGAGTGGCTACATTGTAGCCAGAGATTTCACCCCGGCGTGTGTCGACCCGAGCGTTGGCGCGCTGCAAGTGCCTGAGGCAGGGTGGCGCCCTTTCCCCTTGTCCGCAGGGGCGGGCAAAGACAGAGTTGACAGGCCAATTCAAGGAGTATGTCCGTGCATCCCATCACAAGTACCAAGACACTGAGCCAGGACCGTGCCCTCCCGCGCACGCAGACCGGTTGGCGTCTGTTCTGGATCGCGGTCCTCGGGACCGCAATGCTGGTCCTGCAGACATTGTCCGCATCGGCACGGCCCGAAAGCCTCGCGCCGCTGGCCGAAAAGGTCAGCCCCGCCGTGGTGAATATCACCACATCGACCGTGGTCGAAGGGCGGACCGGCCCACAGGGCATCGTGCCCGAAGGCTCCCCTTTCGAGGACTTCTTCCGTGAGTTCCAGGATCGCAATGGCGGTGGCAACCGCCCGCGTCGTTCTTCGGCGCTGGGATCGGGTTTCGTGATTTCCGAGGACGGCTATATCGTCACTAACAACCACGTGATTGATGGCGCTGACGAGATCGAGATCGAGTTCTTTCCCGGTGATGGCCAGCCTGCTGATTTTCTGCCCGCAACCGTTGTGGGCACCGATCCCAACACCGATATTGCGCTGTTGAAAGTGGACGCTCCGATGCCGCTGAAATTCGTCAAGTTCGGGGACAGCGATGTCGCCCGCGTTGGCGACTGGGTTGTCGCCATGGGCAATCCGCTTGGGCAGGGGTTCTCTCTGTCTGCCGGGATCGTGTCTGCCCGCAACCGGGCGCTGTCGGGATCCTATGACGACTACATCCAGACCGACGCGGCCATCAACCGCGGCAACTCGGGCGGTCCGCTGTTCAACATGGACGGCGAAGTGGTCGGCGTGAACACCGCCATCCTGTCGCCCAATGGTGGCTCCATCGGCATCGGCTTTTCCATGGCCTCCAATGTGGTGACCAAGGTGGTCAGCCAGTTGAAGGAGTTTGGCGAAACCCGTCGTGGCTGGCTTGGTGTGCGTATTCAGGACGTGACCGATGATCTGGCCGAGGCGATCGGCCTGACAAACGACGAAGGCGTGCTGATCACCGATGTGCCGGAAGGCCCGGCCAAGGAAGCCGGTTTGCTGGCCCGTGACGTGATCACCAGCTTTGACGGTTTCGAGGTCAAGGATACTCGTGATCTGGTCCGCCGCGTTGGCGATACCGAAGTGGGCAAGACTGTGCGCGTGGTGGTGTTCCGCGATGGCAAGACCGAGACCGTTCGCGTGACCCTTGGTCGTCGCGAGGATGCGGTTGGCAACGATGCTGGCACCGGCACCGGCGATGATGTCGTGCCGGATGAGAGCGAGAAAGAGATTCTCGGCCTCACTGTCGGCGCGGTTCGCGATGATATGCGCGAGGAACTGAACCTCGATGCAGACACGCCCGGTCTGGTGATCCTGTCGGTGGACGAAACCTCCGCTGCTTGGGAAAAAGGCTTGCGGGCGGGTGACGTGATCACCGAGGCGGGGCAGAACAAAGTGGCCTCCATTGCCGATCTCGAAGCCCAGATCGAGGCCGCCGAGGAAGGCGGACGCAAGTCCATCTTCCTGATGGTCCGTCGGGCGGGCGAGCCGCGCTTCGTGGCGCTGAACCTCGACGACTAAACTGCCCCGACCCTTGAGAGGGGCAGGGCGTAACATCAAACGACCGGCCGGGCCATTGGTCCGGCCGATTGTCGTTCGGGGGCAGCAGCAGGCGGCACGGGGCGGGTTCAAGGAGCGCAGAATCCAAAGAGCCATGTGTCGGGCGGACACATGGCTCACGATGGGACGGACGATCATTGGGATGGATAGGAGAATGACCGCCTTGCAGATCTTATGGCAGGCGCGCGCGCGATGTACTGTGAAACAGATCACATTGGCGCCGGGTATTTTGCTTTCTGGCGGGAATATTGCATGCCGCCCCGTGGGGAGGTTCGCCAGAGGCGCGCCGCTCAGATGCCCTCGGGGTCGGCCAGAACCGCCAGCCCGCCGCGATCCTTCAGTTGCAGCCCGCCGCGGCTGATCTCGATCAGCCCGGCCTTGCGCCAGTTCGACAAGGTCTTGGACACCGCTTCACGGGTTGCACCGACAAATTCCGCGAGTTCGGATTGCGACAGGCTGAGATGGCCGTTGCCCTCTGCCGGCGTGAGATACAACAGCTTGCGCGCCAGCCGCACTGGCATTGGCAGGAACACCTGTTCGTTCAGCTGGGTGTTCATCCAGCGCATGCGCTGTCCGGCAAGCTTCAGCATGTCGCCAGCCAGTTCCGGGTGCCTGGTCAATTGTCCCAGCACATCGCGGTGACGCAGACGGCGCAGATGGCTTGGCTCTGCTGCGGTGGCGGTGGCGGTGCGTTCGCCGGGGTCGAACATGGCGATTTCGCCAAAAATTGCACCGGGGCGCATCATATCAAGTGACAGCTTCCGCCCCGCTGCCGAAAGCGTGGAAATTTCCAGCGCACCGGAGATGATCGCATAGAGCGCATCGCCTTCGTCGCCCCGTTCGAACAACACGTCGCCGGTGGCCAGATGCACATCCGTAGCCTGACTGTCGAGCATCGCTCTGAGGCGCTCCGAGGCTCCGAACAGGAAGCTGGAGGCAGGAAGCGGGGCGACGGGCATAGGAGATCTCCGGCAAGGGCGAACGATATCGGGGCGATGTTCGGCTTTTAGGCGGCAAGGCGGCGTCGCGCAAGCTCAGG
Organism: Tritonibacter scottomollicae; assembly: GCF_032924845.1. Lineage (NCBI taxonomy): Bacteria > Pseudomonadati > Pseudomonadota > Alphaproteobacteria > Rhodobacterales > Paracoccaceae > Tritonibacter > Tritonibacter scottomollicae. The sequence continues at coordinate 1,713,042 of NZ_CP136704.1, read as the reverse complement.
CATCAAGACTGGAATGTTTGCGGTGCCATTGTGCAGCAAATCGCGGCTCAGCGGTCCACCACCACGGCACTGAGCCCCAGGCTGCGTGCGCCGCGCAATGACAGGCTGGCGCTGTCGATGCCTATGTCTTTTTGATAGCTGCGGATGGCGGCGCGGGTCTCGGCGTTCAGGGTCCCGGTGATCTCGCCTTGATAGAGGTCACGGGCTGCCAGCGCACGTTGCAGCGAGGAGACATATTCGCGGGTCATGGCGTCGGGGCAGGGGGTCTGAAAATAGGTTTCCTTGCGCGGGCGGGTGATCTCCTGCCGGGTTTCAGTGGCAAAGACCGCAGGTTTTGTCACCGAACCGTCGGCGGCTGTTTCCGGCGGCGAGACCATGACCTGCTCGGTTATGGTCTCCACCCGTGCAGGTTCAATCAGCGTATCCCAGCAGGTTCCGGGCAAAGCGCCCGGCGGAGCTGGACGACCGACACCTTCAAACGGGGGCGGGGCCAGACAGCCGCTCAGGAGGGTGAGATTGACCGTCATCAACGCGGCCAGCCGAAGCCGTGAGGACGCAGATCTGGGCACCACAACCCCGTCCGGGACCGATGCGCGCACATGCAGCTGTCGCATGAGGAACAGGTTCAGGACATCGTGTCGCAGAAAAGCGAGGCCGGAACGCGGAGGCAGCGGGGCGGTCATAGGCTCTGACAGGGTCCTCGGGTAAAGCGGGCTTCGGGATCCTGTAATGACCCGATTATGGCGGATGCTATCTTAAATCCGAAGCGCGCGCAAAGCCCGCATTCGCGCTACGGTCCTGTTTTGCCGACAGAAGATCCTGCCTTTTGCTGGCACCGCATGCGGTGAGGGTTTCACACGGTAGGACGCGAGGGTCGGTTGCGGGCGTCTGACGGGGCTGCATCTGATGGCGCGTCATCGGCGCGCAGGGCTGTCGGCAGGGGCGCGCGCGTGACGGGGTGAGAACAAACATGGAAAATGTAGCGTGAAATGGCATGCGACACCGGGGATGACGTAAATGGGGCTGGAACGGCTGGGATACGCTCGCTACACACGGGGGCGAGTACCGAAAAAGGGAAGACGGATCATGGCAAAAATCACCTACATCGAGCACAACGGGACCGAACATGTGGTCGACGTCGCCAACGGGCTGACCGTGATGGAAGGTGCGCGTGACAACAATATTCCAGGCATCGAGGCTGATTGCGGTGGCGCCTGTGCCTGCTCCACCTGCCATGTCTACATTGCACCGGATTGGGTCGAGAAACTGCCCAAGAAGGACGACATGGAAGAGGACATGCTGGATTTCGCCTTTGAGCCGGATCCGGCCCGCTCGCGTCTGACCTGCCAGCTCAAGGTCTCGGACGCGCTGGACGGTCTGATTGTGCATATGCCCGAAAAGCAGATCTGATGCGGTCGGCGGGCCGGGCGCGGCGTCTTCTGACACGCACCAGGCCCCCGGTCATCCGCCGCGCGGCGCAGGTGTTGTGCCTGTCGCTGGCGGGGGCGGCGAGCGCGCTGAACGCGCAAGAATCCTGGCGGGTCATGGGCGCAGATTTTGATGCGCCCACGACCCGCTATGGCCATGCGGTTCTGGGGGATGACGTCGAATACGGCCAGCTTCGCATCCATGTGCAGCAGGATGAGGGCGGCACCGCTGAGCAATCCGCGGCAGGCGTTCGACGAGATGTCTTTGAGGTCGATCTGCCGCTGGATCATGTGTTTGAGGATCTTGCGCCGCGCCTCTGGGATATCACCGGCGACGGGATGCCCGAGGTTGTGGTGGTCGAGACGGATGTGGCGCTGGGCGCCCAGTTGGCGGTCTACAACAGCACGGGCGACAAGATCGCCGCCACGCCCCATATCGGCCAGACAAACCGCTGGCTGGCGCCTGCCGGTGCTGCGGATCTGGATGGCGACGGCCATATCGAGGTCGCCTATATCGACCGGCCCCATCTGGCCAAGACCCTGCGGATTTGGCGGTTTCACTATGGCAAGCTGGTGGACGTCGCCGCCGCGCCCGGCCTGACGAACCATCTGATCGGTGAGGATGTCATCACCTCCGGTCTGCGCGACTGCGGGCAGGGGCCGGAGATCGTGACTGTCGATGCCGATTGGTCCCGCATCATCGTCTCACGTCTCGACCCAGACGGCAGCATCAGCCGCCGCGATCTTGGCCCGTTTGACATGCAGACCCGGCTTGGTCCCGCGCTGGACTGCCAACTGCCCTAGCTCAGGTAGTAGCCGACCGGTTTCAGCGGCGCCGGAGCCTCCTCGCCCAGCTGCGACAGCAGAGAGATCTCGATGGTGCGGCACATGGCATCCAGCGGCAGGCCGTTCACGGTCTCGCCAAAGGGGTTGGACAGCTCCTCGGTCACCTCGGCCAGGCCGAAGAAGACATAGGCGATGATCGCCACGAACAGTGGCGTCATCCAGCCTGCGCCCTCCAGCAGGGCGAAAGGGAACAGCAGGCAGTAGAGGTAGGTCGTGCGGAACACCAGCAGCGTGTAGACAAACGGCAGGGGCGTCGCCGCGATACGCTCGCAGCCCGCCTGCGCCAGCGCGATGGAGCCGATGCGCTCGCTCAGCGCCTTCTTGGCAAACCCGTCAGGTGCATGATGCGCCACGTCCCGCGCCATCAGGTCGAGCGCGGCGCAGGGCGGATGCGGCGCGTCCCGCAGATCCTCGCCGTCTTCCAGCCATGTGTGCCCGTCGTCATAATGGCTCAACCGGCGCAGGTTGGCGCGGTGCAGGTGGATGAAGGCCAGCGCCAGCCGCAGGGGACGGCGCTGGTGACCCTCGGGCTGGAACATCACCACCTCGCGCCCCAGTGCCCGCATGTCAGCCACCAATTGCCCCCAAAGCCGGCGCCCCTCCCACCAGCGGTCATAGGCGGCGTTGTTGCGAAAGCCGAGGAACAGCGACAGCGCCACGCCAAAGACCGCAAAGGGCGCAGCATTGGTGTGGGGCAGGGCCAGCAGGCTGCCGTCAAGCCAGACCAGCAGCGCGGCCAGGGCCGTCAGCGCGAGAATGCGCGGCAGGATTCGCGGCAGTACGGAGCCATGGGTGGCGATCAGCAGTTCGAGGAAGCCGGGTTTGTGGCGGACGATCATCGGGAGCACTCCGTTGCGGTTGCGCCCTCAAGAGCAAATTTCGCGTCTGTTATCCTGTCGCCAAACGCCGGATCAGGGCCGCGCTGCGACGGGTATGGCGATCGGAGCGATCAGAGCGAGCGGCGCAGGACGACGGAGGTCGGGCGGGTGTATCCCGGATGTGCGCAGGTCGCCGTCTGCACGAAGCCCAGTTGCGCAAAGGTGGCGTGGTTTTCCAACAGCTCCACCCGGGTCTGCAGCTCCAGTGCCTCCAGCCCATGGGCGCGGGCCCGCTCTGCGGCCAACTCAACCAGCTGCCGTGCCAGACCGGTGCCGTGCTGGTCCGCCGCAACAGCCAGCTTGCCAAGATAAAGCACATCTGTTCGGGGGGTCAGAACCACGCAGGCCACTACCGGCGTGCCGATGGCCCAGACCTCACCCGCCTCGGCCTGCGCCGCTAGATCCGCAACGGTGAGATGATGCATGGAGGAGGGCGGATCGATCCGCCCGTCCATATCGGCAAAGCTGCGCCGGATCAGCTCCAGAACCTCGATCAGCGCGGGGCTGTCGGAGGGGAGCTGAACCGGCGCGGGCATTACAAGGCGCGCCAGCCGATGTCGCGGCGCACAAAGCCTTCGGGCCAGTCGATCTGATCCACCATCGCATAGGCACGATCCCGGGCTTCCTCCAGGCTGTCACCGCGCGCGGTGACATTCAGCACCCGACCGCCATTGGCCAAGATCCGGTCGCCGTCTGCCTTGGTGCCGGCGTGAAAGACCATGTTCATGCTGTCCTCGGGAAGCGCCTTCAACCCCTTGATCTCAGAGCCTTTCTGATAGGCGCCCGGGTATCCCTCAGCGGCCATTACCACGGTGATCGCATGATCCTCGGCCCAGTTCACCCGGGCCTCCGACAGGCGGCCCTCGGCGGCGGCCTGCATCAGGTCCAGCGCCTGCGCGCCCAGCCGCATCATCAGCACCTGGCATTCCGGGTCGCCAAAGCGGACGTTGTATTCCACCAGACGCGGCTCTCCGTCCTTGATCATCAGACCGGCGTAGAGCACGCCCTGATAGGGCATGCCGCGTTCGGCCATCACGCGCATGGTGGGCTTGACGATCTCTTCCATCGCGCGCGCCTCGATCTCCGGACTCAGCACCGGTGCCGGGGAATAGGCGCCCATGCCGCCGGTGTTGGGGCCGGTGTCGCCTTCGCCGACCCGCTTGTGGTCCTGCGCGGTGCCGATCGACAGGATCTCCTCGCCATCACAGAGCACAAACAGCGACGCTTCCTCGCCCTCCATGAACTCCTCGATGACCACCTCGGCCCCGGCGCCGCCAAAGGCCCCGCCGAACATGTCATCAATTGCATCCAGCGCGGTCTGCTCGTCCATCGCCACGATCACGCCCTTGCCAGCGGCTAGGCCATCGGCCTTGACCACGATCGGCGCGCCATTCTCGCGCACATGCGCCTTGGCGGCCTCGGCTTCAGTGAAATGGCCGTAGCCTGCGGTCGGCGCGTTTGCAGCGTCGCAGATCTCCTTGGTGAAGCTCTTGGAGACCTCAAGCTTGGCCGCCGCCTCGGAGGGGCCAAAGACCAGGATGCCCGCCGCCCGCAACCGATCCGCCACGCCCGCCGCCAGCGGCGCCTCGGGGCCGATGATGACAAACTCGATGGCGTTTTCCTCGGCAAATGTGACCACCGCCCCGCCGTCCTCGGCGTCGAGGCTGGCGCAATCGGCGATCTGCGCGATGCCCGCATTGCCCGGCGCCACGATCAGCTTGTCACATTTCGGGTTCTGCATCACCGCCCAGGCAAGTGCATGTTCCCGCCCACCGCTGCCGAGGATGAGGATATTCATGAGCCGTTCTCCGATCTGCTTGGCCTCCGTTGTCGCGCGTTCTATGCTGTGCGCGACGCATAAACAAGAACGCCCTGTGCCACGCGGGCGTCAAACCTATCCACCCGAGCAGCCAAGAGCAAGAGTTTCCCATGTCCGACCTCCTCGACGACCCGACACCCGGTCAGAACGCGCCCGAGTTTTCCGTCTCCGAGATCTCCGGCGAGGTGAAACGCACGCTGGAAGGCACCTTTGGCCGCATCCGCGTCAAGGGCGAGGTAGGCCGGGTGTTCAAGGCGCGGTCGGGGCATCTCTACTACGACATCAAGGACGACCGCTCGGTGCTGGCCTGCACCACCTGGAAGGGGCAGGTGAGCAAGCTGGCTGTGGTGCCCGAAGAGGGGCTGGAGGTGGTGGTGACCGGCCGCCTGACGGCTTTTGGCGCCCAGTCGAAATACAACATGAACGTCGAGGAGGTGGCGGTCGCCGGTCAGGGCGCACTGATGGCGCTGCTGGAAAAGCGCAAGACCCAGCTGCAGTCCGAGGGGCTGTTTGCCCCCGAACGCAAGAAGCCGCTGCCCTATCTACCACAGATCATCGGCGTGGTGACCTCGCCCTCCGGCGCGGTGATCCGCGACATCCTGCACCGGTTGCGGGATCGTTTTCCGCGCAAGGTGCTGGTCTGGCCGGTGGCAGTCCAGGGCAGCAATTGCGCCCCCGAAGTGGCCCGCGCCATCGACGGCTTCAACAGCCTCAGCCCCGGCGGCGCCTTGCCCCGGCCTGATCTCATCATCGTGGCGCGCGGTGGCGGCTCGATCGAGGATCTCTGGGGCTTCAACGAAGAAGCCGTGGCGCGCGCGGTGGCGGCCAGTGACATCCCGCTGATTTCCGCCGTGGGGCATGAGACCGACACCACGCTGATCGACTATGTCTCTGACCTGCGCGCCCCCACTCCCACGGCGGCGGCGGAACATGCGGTGCCGGTGCGGCTGGAGCTTCTGGGATGGGTTGAGAACCAAAGCGCGCGCATGGCCCATGCCACCACCCGCGCAGTGCAGCTGCGCCGGCAGCGGCTGGGCGATCTGGCGCGGGCGCTGCCCAAGCCCGACACGTTGCTCGAATCGCCGCGCCAGCGACTGGACCGGGTCTCCGACCGGCTGCCCAACGCGCTGATCGCGGGCGTGCAGAAACGCAAGCTGACCCTCAGCGAGCGCGCCGCGTCGCTGCGCCCGGCCACCCTGCGCGGACTGGTGGAGCGGCGCCGGGATCGGCTGAACAACCTCGCCTCGCGGCTGAGCCTGCGTCCCATTGAACAGGACGCGCGCCGCAAGCGCGACGCGCTGGATCAGATCGCCAACCGGCTCGATGCCGCGCAGACCGCGCGCATCCAGCGCCAGCGGGATCGCCTGATGGCCACCGGACGCCAGCTGGAGATCCTCAGCTATAAGGCCACCCTCAGCCGTGGCTACGCGGTGGTGCGCGACGGCAAGACCTTGGTGACCGACACCGCAGGCGCGAAGGGGGCACAGGCGCTCAGCATCGAATTTGCCGATGGTATCACCGAAATCGGCGGCGCGAGCAGTGCCGAGACAAAAGCCCCGGCCCCTTCCAATCCGGCCACCGCCAAGCCGGCAAATCCCAAACCGCCAAAGACACCCGGCGAACAGGGCTCGCTGTTCTAGCAGGCGGCCAGCCCCTTCATCTTTTCATAAATATCTCGGAGCGCGAGGCAGAGCCTCGCTTCCAAGGCCGCCTCAGACACCCACTTCGGGGCCGAGACAAACCATGTCCTTGGGCGGATCAGGCTGTTCGGTCAATGTGAGCGCCGGCCCGTCGCCCGTGATCGTGACGCTGAGACCCTCGCTGCCGATCTCATAGCTCCAGCACTGCGCCTCCGGTCTGTCCTCGTAGACAAAACAGATCTCATCGCCCTGCGCATACCACTCCCCCTCGACGCAACGCCCGTCGAGAAAGGACCATTGCACCCGCTGGCCGGGCAGATAGCGTTCCGCGCCGTAGTGCTGCCCCAGAAAGTCGAAGTGAATGGTCCGTCCGCGGGTGTAGCTGTCGAATTGCTCCGCGTCGGCTGCACTCAGAGGCGCGGCGACACAGGAGAGGCCAAGGATCACGGCACAGAAGCGCAGGGGGGCAGAGTTACACATGCCCTCACCATGGCGCATGTCCGAAGCCGCGCCAAGGGTACAATTGCCGGGTGCTGGCTGGCGCAAGGTCAGCTTTGACCTGTCGGCCATGCCCGGCGCAGGCTGATGCAAATCGGCAGGGAGGCCGCGATGACGGTGCAGATGATCGGACTGGGTGCGGCTGCGGTTTTGGCGCTGGGATATCTGGCACAGGTGCGGGCGGCAGAGAGCTGGCCGCGATCGGCGCTGAAAACCGGCGCGGTGGCGCTGCTGGCCGTCCTTGCCTTTGGGCAACTGCCGCTGCTTGGTCTGGCGCTGGGGCTCTGCGCGTTGGGGGATCTGGCCCTGTCGCGCCCGGGCGAGCGCGCCTTTCTGGCGGGGGTGGCCAGCTTTGCCGCCGGGCATCTTGCCTATGTGGCGCTGTTCTTGTCGCGTCCTCCATCTGATCTTGCGGCGCTTCTGACCGCTCCGATGATCTGGGGGATGGCGACGCTTGTGTTGGTGGCGGGCTTGATGGCGCGGGTGCTGACGCGCCATGCGGGCGAGATGCGCGGGGCGGTCCTGGCCTATGTGCCGGTGATCCTCGCCATGGCGCTGGCTGCACTGACGCTGCCACTGCCGCTGCTGTGGGTGGCGGCGGTGATGTTCATGTTCTCGGACATGGTGTTGGCGCTGGAAACATTTGTGCTGCCGCCAGCCCATGCCTTGCGTCGCATCACCGGGCCAGTGGTCTGGGTGCTCTACTGGGGGGCGCAGGCGCTGTTTTTCGCGGTGTTTGCGATGTGACACAGCCGCATTGCGCTTTGCATCCCGCCTCAAAGGGCATTAGGTGAATATCAAACGACCTGCGGAGACCCAGATGGCGCTTTTCTCGAAGCTCAAGGAACGGTTGCTGAAATCCTCATCCCGCCTCGGCAAGGAGGTGGATGCGATCGTGGAAGAGGGGGCCACGTCCCCGGAGCCCACACCAGCAAGCCCACCGCCCGCGCCCGGAGCGCGCGCGGCGGCAGAGCCTGCCGGGACGCCGCAAGCAGGGGCTTCGACTGAGGCGCCCGCCGCAGATGTGCCCACCACCCCTGCACCGCAGGCCGAGGTGTCCAGACCGGGCCTTCTGGGGCGGCTCATGGGCCGCAGTGCCGCGACCGAGCCGCGCCGGGTGCTCGATGACGACATGCTTGAAAGCCTCGAAGAGATGCTGATCGCCTCCGACATGGGGGTGGACACGGCGCTGCGGGTGACCGGCAATATCGCCGAGGGCCGCATGGGCCGCCGCGTTTCGGGTCGCGAAATCCGCGAATTGCTGGCACAGGAGATTGCCCGGGTGATGGAGCCGGTGGCGCGTCCGATGCCGCTTTATCCTTCAAAACCGCAGGTGGTGCTGGTGGTGGGGGTCAATGGCTCCGGCAAGACCACCACCATCGGCAAGCTCGCCAGCCAGTTCCGCGCTGCCGGGAAATCCGTGGTGATCGCCGCGGGCGACACATTCCGCGCCGCCGCGGTGGAACAGCTGCAGGTCTGGGGCGACCGCGCCGGGGTGCCTGTGCTGACCGCGCCTGAGGGCTCCGACCCGGCCAGCCTCGCCTTTGATGCGATGACCAAGGCCGAGGCTGATGGCGCCGATCTCTTGATGATCGACACGGCCGGGCGGTTGCAGAACCGCGCCGACCTGATGGAAGAGCTGGCCAAGATCGTCCGCGTCATTCGCAAGAAGGACCCCGAGGCACCGCACAACACGCTGTTGGTGCTGGATGCCACCACCGGGCAGAACGCGCTGTCGCAGGTGGAGACCTTCCGTCAGCTGGCGGATGTGTCGGGGCTGGTGATGACCAAGCTTGACGGCACCGCCAAGGGCGGTGTGCTGGTGGCGCTGGCGGACAAGTTCGGCCTGCCGATCCATGCCATCGGCGTGGGCGAGCAGATCGACGACCTGTCGCCCTTTGACCCGGAGGAATTCGCCGCCGCGCTCACTGGGCTTGAAGACGGGGCTTGAAGACGGGGCGTGAGGATCACGGATCAATGCCGGCTCATCCATTTCTCCACATGGCGGAGCAGGAACAGCACCGTGAGGACAATGGCCGTGGCCATCGCCGCCAGCGGCATCTGACCGGCACCGCACCCAAGGCCAATGGCCCCCACCAGCCAGAGCGACGCGCCGGTGGTCACGTTGCGCACCCGGTCGCCGGAGGTGAAGATCAGCCCTGCCGCCAGGAAGGCCACGCCCGCCGTTACCGCCTCGATCATGCGCAGGGGATCGTTGCGCTGCGCCTCGGCGCCAAAATCCAGCGCCGCGATCTCCCGCCCCAGCACCACGAACAGGCAGGCGGCCACGGAGACAAGGATATGGGTGCGCAGGCCCGCGGGTTTGTCCTGCAACTCACGCTCCAGACCGACCAGGGCGGCCAGCACACTGGCCGCCAGAAGCCGCGCGAAAGCAATCGGTGCCGGTATCACGGAAAAGGTGCTGGTGAGCTCTTCGATGATCTGTTGCAGGGCGGTATCGAACATGGGACCTCGGGCGCTGGTGGACGTGTCTTAACGTCTGCCCCGCGCGGATGTTCCGAAAACCACCACGTTCACAACAAGGATGACAGCATATGCTGAGCGACTGGCTGATTTCGCTTGAGGGCACCGAACAGGGCCATCAGGTCGCGCTGATCCTCGCGGTCTCGGCAGCGTTCCTGCATGCGGTTTTTGGCGCGCTGCAAAAAGGGCGGCATGATCCCTGGCTGTCACGGGGGGCGATCGATGCCTCCTACGGGCTGATGGCGGCGCCCTTCGCGCTGTTTGTGGTGCCCTGGCCGGAGCCGCATATGTGGCTGATCTTCGTGGGTGTCTGGGTGATCCATGTGCTCTACAAGGTGCTGCAGGCGATGGCCTATACAAAGGGCGCCTATACGGTGGTCTACCCGGTGGTGCGCGGGACCGGGCCGCTGTTTGCGGTGATCGGGGCCTATTGGCTGTTTGGCGAGACCTTTACGCTGGTGCAATGGCTGGGCGTCGGGGTGCTGCTGGCCGGGATCTTCGGGCTGGCGGTCTATAACTTCATCTTTCTCGTTACCGCGCGCGACACGCTGGTGATCGCGCTGGTGCTGGCGGTGGCGACGGGGCTGTTTGTGGCGCTCTACACCACCTATGACGCCTATGGCATCCGGGCGACCGCGGATCCGTTCACCTTCCTGGCGTGGTTCTTCATGATCGACGGGCTGACCATGCCGCCCTATGCCTATTGGCGCTGGCGTCGGATGGGGGCAGAGCGGCCCACGGTGGGCCCGCTGATGCTGCGCGGGTTCTTCGGCGGCTTGGTGGCCTTTGCCTCCTTTGGGTCGGTAATGCTGGCAACGCGGCTCGACAAGGTGGGCGAGGCGGCGGTGCTGCGAGAGACATCAACGGTGTTTGCCGCCCTCATCGGCTGGCTGGTGCTGAAGGAAACCGTCGGCCCGCGCCGCATCGCGCTGATGGCGCTGATCGCGGCGGGCGCGGTGATTGTTGAAATGGGTGGCTGAGAGCGCCATCTGTGAAAGATCAATTGGGACATATGAGGCAGCGCATGAGCGAACAGACAAGTGAGCAACCGATGGACAAGGGGCGTCCGATCAACCCGCTGCTGAAGTCGGTGTTGGAGTACGGCCCTGTTGTGCTGTTCTTCATCGCCTATCTGCGGCTGAAGGATCAGGCGTTCGAGATCGGCGGCACCTCCTATGAGGGTTTCATCGTGGTCACTGCCGGATTTGTGCCGCTGATGGTGCTGTCGACGCTGGCGCTGTGGAAGCTCACCGGTAAGCTGTCGAAGATGCAGGTGATGACGCTGGTGCTGATCGTGGTGTTCGGCGGGCTGTCGGTCTGGTTCAACGACGAGCGGTTCTTCAAGATGAAGCCGACGATGATCTATCTGCTGTTCGGCGGGTTGCTGGGCTTTGGCCTGTTGCGGGGGCAGAGCTACCTGCGGGTGGTGATGGAGGAGATGATGCCGCTGCAGGACGAGGGTTGGATGATCCTGACCCGGCGGCTGTGCGCGGTGTTCTTTGCGCTGGCAGTGGCGAATGAGCTGATCTGGCGGATGATGAGCACCGAGTCCTGGGTCTATTTCAAGACCTTCGGGCTGACCGCGGCGATGTTCCTGTTCTTCATGACGCAGGCGAGACTCTTCCAGACCTACGGGCTGGAAGAGGACAAGGACACAAGCTGATAGTGCACAAGACCTCGGCAGTCCTCATCTGAGGGTTTGCGCTGCGCTTCGCGCATCGCGGTGGGGCGGGGGCCGCGCCTTTCAGGCGCGGCCCCCGCCCGGCCCAACGCTTTGGGTGCAGCCTCCGGCTGTGTGGCAAAGGGGCGGGAGCGCCCCGGGCTTTTCCTGACCGGCCGAGTTTGTGCGGGGCAAGGTATTTAGGCGGATAGGTCAGGCGTTCTGACTTGATGTTTCGCGCGCGAAACAATGGGTCATCAGCGGTGATACTTTTTGTGCCCGTTGTGTCCTCAGCGCGCGCATAGATCTGGGTTGCGTCCCCGGCGGGCGCTGATGTCACCAAAAACTGAGCGGTTGAAAAGGCGCGCGGCTGCGGGCGGCGTGGCTCAGATACGTTGCCAGATCGGCATCGGGCCGGGCAGGGGCCGCAGGGTCAGCAGACGGGACCACCGCCGCGCAGGGGTTTCCGGCAGCACCTGCTGCATCAGCGGCAGTGGCGTGCGTTCCGGCTGCCGGATCAGGCGCTTGTAAAACCGCAGCGCACCGGGGCGCATGTAGGCGGACCAATGGCACACACGCCGCTCCGGCAGGCCGATGGGATGGCCCATTTGCGACAAATGCTTCAACGTATCCAGGCAATCGAGCTGCAGCGTCACCGCGTTCACCGCCTCGAACCCGTGGCCGATGGCACGGTCGCCGCGCGTGGGCGAGCGGGTGAGGCTTTCGAACATGAAGTCAAACGCATCGTTTTCGCGGCTGGTCACGTTGAAGAACTCGGTGCTGCGACCCGCAGGTGTCGACAGGGCCTTGTCCACCCGGCTCTGATAGCTCGCACCTGCAAGCGAGATGACCCGGCGCACCGCGCCCGAAGGCAGCCAGTGCAGCGCTTCCAAGGCAACTTCGGTGCCCAGAGAGTGGGCGATAATATGGATGCCGCGCTCTGGTGCATCGGCGTGCAAACTGCGGATCACACGGGCAAGCGCGCGCCCTGCAGCAACTGCGCGGCCCTGGGCCGAGGCCAATGTCCCGCGGGCATCCCAGCCAAACGCGACCGCCAGCCCTTCGTCCTTGCGCCCGAGACCAAATCCCAGCTGACGCGGCCAGGAAGGCGCGCGCCAGGGCAGATGTTGGGGGTCGAGAGACAGGATATGTCGATGCGGGCAGTGGTTCGGATTGCCGGGCTGATATTTATAGCCATGAACCATGATCACCACTGGTCCCGGCACGCGGGCCACCCTGGCGATGCCCTCGTTGATCGACCTTGGCCGGGCATGAAATACCGGCGTCTCACCTAGTGCGTTGATACGGATCAGTGCCATCACACAGCCCCTCAGCAGCCATGACTTTTCCTGTACGATAGCCCGCTCGGGTGACGGCAAGGTGACGTCTGCGTAACGGCTGGGTGACGTGGGCGCGGTGTGGGGCACGCCCCGGTCGCGCGCGCGGCGGGGTCCTCAGTGGGGGGCTGGCACATGCGGTGTCGTTGGGGCCAGCAGCAGGCGCGGCGCAGCACGGCCCGCCGCGCCCCTCTTGACTGAGGCGCGCTGCAGGCGTATCCGATGCGCGACATAAGAACCGTGGCGATTTGTTTACCGGATTGCGGGCCACGTTAAAGAAGTCGCTAAAGAGGTCAGGACGACGGGACTCCCTTTCGCTTGGCCGGACGGGAGTTTTTTTATGCCCGGACCGCAGGTCAGTGCGGATCCGGCGGAGGCGAGATGATGACTGAGACCTGGAACAAACGCACCAAACTGGTTCATGGCGGCACCCGGCGCAGCCAATACAACGAGGTCAGCGAAGCGATCTTCATGACCCAGGGCTTTGTCTACGACAGCGCCGCCCAGGCCGAGGCGCGGTTCATCGAGAGCGGCCCGGATGAGTTCATCTATGCCCGCTATGGCAACCCCACCGTCGCCATGTTCGAAGAGCGTATTGCGCTGCTCGAAGGCGCCGAGGATGCCTTTGCCGCCGCCTCCGGCATGGCCGCTGTGAATGGTGCGCTGACGTCGCTTCTGAAGGCGGGGGATCATGTGGTGTCGGCCAAGGCGCTGTTCGGCTCCTGTCTCTACATCCTGGAAAACATCCTGGCCCGCTACGGTGTCGAGGTGACATTTGTCGACGGCACCGATCTGGAGCAGTGGCGCGCCGCCGTACGCCCCGAGACCAAGGTTGTGTTCTTCGAGAGCATGTCGAACCCGACGCTGGAGGTGATCGACATCGAAGGTGTGGCGCAGATCGCCCATGCCGTCGGCGCCACCGTGGTGGTGGACAATGTGTTCTCGACGCCGGTGTTCTCCAACGCCATCGCGCAAGGGGCCGATGTGGTGGTCTATTCCGCGACCAAGCATATCGACGGTCAGGGCCGGGCGCTGGGCGGCGTGGTTCTGGGCAGCAAGGACTATATCCGCGGCACGCTGGAACCCTATATGAAGCATACCGGTGGCTCGCTCAGCCCGTTCCATGCCTGGATGTTCCTGAAGGGGCTGGAGACCATCGATCTGCGGGTGAACGCGCAGGCCGACAGCGCGCTGAAGATCGCCGAGGCGCTCGATGGCCATCCGGCGCTGGCGCGCACCATCTATCCGGGCCTGAGCACCCATGCGCAGAATGACCTCGTGCAGCGTCAGCTTGGCGGCAAGGGCGGCACGGTGCTGTCGCTGGACCTCAAGGGCGGCAAAGCGGCGGCCTTCGCCTTCCTCGACGCGCTGACTATCCCGGTGATTTCCAACAATCTGGGCGACGCCAAATCCATCGCCACCCATCCGGCCACGACGACGCATCAACGCCTGTCGGTGGACCAGCGCAAGGAGCTGGGCATCACGGACGGGCTGGTGCGGTTCTCGGTGGGGCTGGAAGACACCGGCGATCTGATCCGCGATCTGAAAAACGCGCTTGCTCGTATCGGTTGAGCCGTCAGCCACCTCAGCGCCCCTCCGCCAGCACCACATCGCGTCTCAGTGTCCTGGATGCAGGCGGAGGGGGCAAAAGGTCAGAAGTGGGACATGTGCTGGCGTTTTTTGGTGATCTATTTTGTGTTTAGTGCCGTACTACCCTACATAATGAGATGCAGCGCCGTCGCTGTAGGGACAGGAGTACACGACAATGAACGTCCACTCTGGTGACTTGAGAGACACCCCGGATCAGTCAGACGCCGCAGAGGCGCTGGCGGTGTTGCGGCGCTGGGCCAGCAAGGCGAGCGCGACGGAAGTGGCGCAGCTCGATCCGGCGATCGCTCGGCTGTTGCCGGAACGTCAGGTGCAGAACTACCCGGATCTGAAGCGCCAGTATCCAGAGGAGTTCGAGGCAGATGCGGGCTATCGTGCAACGCTTCCGGATTTGCAAAACGGTCCGTCCAGCCTGATCCGCGGCGCGCAGGAGCAGATCCAGCATGTCGGCATTTCCAATTTCCGATTGCCGATCCGGTTTCACACCCGGGCGGGCGGCGATCTGACGCTGGAGACCAGTGTGACAGGCACCGTCAGTTTGGATGCGGAGAAGAAGGGCATCAACATGTCCCGCATCATGCGCAGCTTCTACCGTCATGCGGAAAAGACCTTTTCCTTTGAGGTGATGGAAGCGGCGCTGGAAGATTATCTGAGCGATCTGGAAAGCGGTGATGCGCGCTTGCAGATGCGGTTTTCCTTCCCGGTGAAGGTGGAGAGCCTGCGCTCTGGCCTGTCGGGCTATCAATACTATGACGTGGCCCTGGAGCTGGTGCAGACGGGCGGTCAACGTCACAGCATCGTGCATCTGGACTATGTCTATTCCTCCACCTGCCCCTGTTCGCTGGAGCTGTCGGAACACGCCCGCCAGTCCCGTGGCCAGCTGGCAACACCGCATTCGCAGCGCTCGGTGGCGCGGATTTCCGTGCAGATGGAGCCGGGCACCGGGTGCCTGTGGTTCGAGGATCTGATCGACCATTGTCGCCGCGCGGTTCCGACCGAAACGCAGGTGATGGTGAAACGCGAGGATGAGCAGGCCTTTGCGGAGTTGAATGCGGCCAATCCGATCTTTGTCGAGGATGCGGCGCGCCTGTTCTGTGAAGCGCTGCAGAGCGATGCGCGGGTGGGCGATTTCCGGGTGGTGGCAAGCCATCAGGAGAGCTTGCACAGCCATGATGCGGTGTCGGTGCTGACGCAGGGCAAGACCTTTGCCAGCCAGAGCCTTGATCCAAAGCTGTTTTCGACGTTGATCCACCAGGGTTGATCTTGCCGATGCGAGGGGCGCTGCCCCTCGCGCTCCCCGAGGTATTTTTGAAAAGATGAAGAGGGGTGGCGCTGGGCACGGGCGCGCCGCTCAAATTTGCCGCAATGCGGCATTTTTCTGCTGCTGCGAAGAAAAACCATGTTACCGTGATCCTCAAGGGGGCGCTTGCGTCATTCGTCCGGGTGCCCGCCCTGTTCGAGTGTTGTTTAAGGTCGACCCTGAGGAGATCACATGATCCGGTTTGAAGGTTTGAAGGACATCCCCACCACCCCGCAGGCCTGGGCTGGCTATGCGCTGGGGCGGCAGATGAAAATGCTTCGGTCCATTGCGGCCCTGACGGCAGAGGCGCCACAGCGGCAATTGCACCTGACACAGGCGTTGCTGAAAATGCAGCAGGAGTGGATCAGCGGGCTGCCTGGTTCGCTTTCGACGGTCACCAAGGCTGTGTCGGCGCCGGCTGCAACACAGTCCTCCAGACAGGCTTCAGCTACAGAGGCCGCGCCGTCCCAGACTGCGCCTGCCGATGTCACCGCACCCGCAACCACAAAACCGAGGCCGAAAAAGCCCGCTGCGCCGCGCAAGGCCCCCGCCCGCAAGAGCGCAAGCGCGACGAAATCTGGCGTGCGAAAGGCTGCTCCGGCGGCAAAAACATCCTCCGCCAAAGGCGCTGCATCAGCCACGGCCGCTGCCGCAAAGCCCGCGCCCGTCAAATCCGCGCCTGCGCCATCAGCAAAGCCCGCCGCCCGAAAGCCCGTTGCGGCCAAACCTGCGCCAAAGGCGGAAGCCTCCGTTGCGACGAACACGAAGTCGGTGTCTTCGTCAAAGCCGAAAGCGCCGGAAGGCGCGCTGGCTGAGCGACCCGCGTCGGGCAATGGTGCTGCGACCAATGCTGTGCAACGTGACGCGCGCGCCCCAGAAAATGGCGCCAAGCCGTCGCGCCGACGTCCGCGCGCGCCCGCCACTCCGCCGGTGATGCCGGAGGCCAGCGCGGGGACGGGCGGAACAAACGACGAGTCGTGATCGCTTTGGCTTGACAGTCTGACCGGGGCTTGCCAACGCTTCGCGTCATGTTGGATCTGCGCCCGGTTGGATATGTCATTGGCCTTCTTGTCACCATTCTGGGCGGCATGATGGTCTTTCCGTTTCTCCTTGACCTCTATGATGGTCAGGGGGAGTGGCCGGTGTTTCTGGAAAGTGCCATTTTCTGCCTGCTCTCGGGCGGTCTTTTGGCGTTGTCCTGCGCCAATGGGGTGGGGCGCGGGTTGTCGATCCGCCAGACCTTCTTGCTCACCACATTGGTCTGGGTCGCGCTGCCCTTCTTCGGGGCGCTCCCGCTGATGCTGGGGGCCACGGAGCTGAGCTTTACGGATGCGTTTTTCGAGGCGATGTCGGGGCTGACCACCACAGGCTCCACCGTGATTTCCGGCCTGGATGAGCTGCCGCGCGGGCTGTTGCTGTGGCGCGGCATCCTGCAATGGCTGGGGGGCATCGGTATCATTGTGGTCGCGATGGTGTTCCTGCCTGAGCTGCGGGTTGGTGGCATGCAGATCTTCAAATCCGAAGCCTTTGACACCATGGGGAAAATCCTGCCGCGCGCGCAGGAAATCGCCAAGCAGATCTCGGTCATCTATCTGGTGCTGACGATGGTCTGCGCGCTTGTTTACACGGTGCTGGGCATGGGCCCCTTCGATGCGGTGGTGCATGCGATGACCACCGTGTCCACCGGCGGGTTTTCCAACTATGATGCCTCCTTTGGCACCTTCTCCGGCCCGGCGGAATATGCCGCGTCTTTCTTCATGGTGGCGGCGGCCTTGCCCTTCGTGCGTTATGTGCAGATGGTGAACGGCCACATGGTGCCGCTGTTCAAGGACAGCCAGATCCAGACCTTTCTCGCCACGATCACGGTGCTGGTTCTGGTCACCGCAGGGGTGCTGGTCACGATCTTTCCGCATCACCCCGAACAGGCGGTGCGCGAGGCGCTGTTCAACATCATCTCCATCATGTCAGGGACCGGATACGCCAGCGTGGATTACATGCAATGGGGGTCTTTCCTGATCATGCTGTTCTTCTTCATCGGGCTGATCGGGGGCTGTGCGGGGTCGACCGCCTGTTCGGTGAAGATCTTCCGCTATCAGCTGCTGTTTGCCTCGATCCGGGTGCAGGTGCAGCGAATCCGTTCGCCCAATGGCATCTTCGTGCCGCGCTATCAGGGACGGGCGGTGACGCCGGATGTTCTGAGTTCGGTGATCTCGTTCTTCATGTTCTTTGTCATCACCATGGGCATCGTGGCCTGGGCGCTGGCGCTGACGGGGCTGGATTTCATCACTGCGATCTCCGGTGCCGCAACGGCGGTGGCCAACATCGGCCCCGGTCTGGGGCAGACCATCGGCCCGGCAGGCAACTTCGCACCGCTGAATGACACGGCCAAATGGATCCTCGCCATCGCCATGCTGATCGGACGGCTGGAGCTGATGGCGGTCTACGCCATCCTGACGGTTCGTTTCTGGCGCAGCTGAGGTCGCATGCAGACAATGCTTGCGCAAATCGCCGGGGTGCGGGCAAGAAACGGCGCCGCCCATCTTGCCCTTGCTGGGACGCTCGCCTAGAAACGCGCGAACCTTAACCCCGCAAGCGGAGGGAGTCTCAGGCCCCATGCCCCTACTTGTGATGAAATTCGGTGGCACATCTGTCGCCAATCTTGACCGCATCCGCCGTGCTGCCAAACGTGTCGGCGTTGAAGTGGCAAAGGGCTATGACGTGATCGTCATCGTCTCCGCCATGTCCGGAAAAACCAACGAGCTGGTGGGCTGGGTTGGCGAGACCTCGCCGCTCTATGATGCGCGCGAATATGACGCCGTGGTCTCCTCAGGTGAGATCGTGACCGCCGGTCTGATGGCGCTGACCCTGCAGGAGATGGACGTGCCGGCGCGCAGCTGGCAGGGCTGGCAGGTGCCGCTCAAGACCAACTCCGCCCACAGTCAGGCCCGGATCGAGGAAATCGGCACCGAGCATATCAACGCCAAGTTCGGCGAAGGCATGAAGGTTGCAGTGGTTGCGGGCTTTCAGGGCATCAGCCCCGAGGGCCGGATCACCACGCTGGGCCGGGGTGGATCGGACACCACCGCGGTGGCCTTTGCGGCGGCCTTTGGCGCCGAGCGCTGCGACATCTACACCGATGTGGATGGGGTCTACACCACCGATCCGCGGATCTGCGACAAGGCGCGCAAGCTCGACAAGATCGCGTTTGAGGAAATGCTTGAGCTGGCGTCCTTGGGCGCGAAGGTGCTGCAGACCCGCTCTGTTGAACTGGCGATGCGCTACAAGGTGAAGCTGCGCGTGCTGTCGAGTTTCGAAGAACAATCCGACGAGGCCGGAACCCTGGTCTGCGACGAGGAGGAAATCATGGAATCCAATGTTGTCAACGGCGTTGCCTACTCTCGTGATGAGGCCAAGCTGACATGCCTGTCGGTGGCCGACCGTCCCGGCATCGCGGCGACCATCTTCGGTTGCCTGTCGGATGCGGGGGTCAATGTTGACATGATCGTGCAGAACATCTCGGAAGATGGCCGCACCGACATGACCTTCTCGTGCCCGACCGATCAGGTGCAGCGCGCCGAACTGGCCCTGAACGCGTTCAAGGACAAGGGTGAGCTGAACTACGCGGAACTGGTGGCTGACACCGGCGTGGCGAAGATCTCTGTGGTTGGCATCGGCATGCGCTCACAATCGGGCGTTGCCGCCAAGATGTTCAAGGTGCTGTCGGATGAGGGCATCAACATCAAAGTTATCACCACGTCTGAGATCAAGATTTCCGTGTTGGTCGACCGCAAGTACATGGAGCTGGCCGTGCAGGCGCTGCATGACGCGTTCGAACTGGACAAGGCCAGCTGAGCCGATCACCAGCACGAGACTTGAAACGCGCCGGAGCTGAGCATCCGGCGCGTTTTTCGTGAAGGGGGGCAATGGCTGCGTTGGCCCGCGCGCAATGCGGTGGTGCAGCCCGGTTTTTTCAGCCTTTCACGGGGGGCGCCGCTCCGGTGAGCAGGAGGTGTAACCCTGCGTGTCGCAGACGTAAAACCACTTGCCAGCGCCCGGAGCAGCCGACACATTGCCAAAGACCACCAATGGTCTGCGTGAAGAGTGTTGATGCGCATGAGCGTCATCTGTTATTCCGAGCGCCGGGCCCAGCCAAACATCTGTCAGGCATCGCGGTGGTCTAAGGAAAACCCGAGAAAGGGCGAACATGGTTGAGAACACGGAATCCGAGAGCAGGAAGCTTCTGGTTCGTCTGCGCGAGGCCATGGCGGGAGATGACGCCGGGCAGGCGCGCCTCGACAAGATCACCCAGCTGATTGCCGACAGCATGGGCACCGAAGTGTGCTCCATCTATCTGTTTCGCGACGAAGAAACGCTGGAGCTATGTGCCACCGAAGGGTTGAACCGCGAATCCGTGCACCAGACCCGCATGCGCGTAGGCGAGGGGCTGGTGGGTCGTGTTGCCCGTACCGGCAAGGTTATCAACACACCCGACGCGCCCAGTGCGCGGGGCTTTCGCTACATGCCGGAGACTGGCGAAGAGCGGTTCTCTTCCTTCCTTGGCATCCCGATCCAGCGGTTGGGCGAGATGATGGGCGTGCTGGTGGTGCAGTCCAAGGAGACCCGCGACTACTCTGCCGATGCGGTCTATGCGCTGGAAGTGGTCGCCATGGTGATCGCAGAGATGACCGAGCTGGGCGCCTTCGTGGGCGAAGGCTCCGCCATGTCGCCGCTGCACCAGCACTCGGTGCTGCTGAAGGGGATTACCGGCCAGGAGGGCGCTGCGGAGGGCCATATCTGGCTGCATGAGCCGCGCGTGGTGGTGACCAATCCCTTTGCTGATGATCCCCACCGCGAGTTTGAGCGCCTGCAAGAGGCGGTGGACGAGCTGCGCGTTGGCGTCGACAAGATGCTGCAGGTCTCGGGGGGGAATAAGGAACAGGCCCAGGTGCTTGAAACCTATCGCATGTTCGCCAATTCCAAGGGCTGGATGCGGCGCATGGAAGAGGACATCGCGCGCGGTCTGAGTGCCGAAGCGGCGGTTGAGAAAGAGCAATCTCTGGCGCGCGGTCGCATGGCACAGGTGCAAGACGCCTATCTGCGCGAACGGCTGAGCGACCTTGATGACCTGTCAAACCGGCTGCTGCGCATCCTGACCGGGCAGGGCAAGGACACCGGGGCCGAGCTGCCGGAGAACCCCATTCTGGTGGCCCGCAACATCGGCCCGGCTGAATTGCTGGAGTACGGCCGCAAGCTGAAGGGGGTCATCCTGGAGGAGGGCTCCGTCGGTTCGCATGCGGCGATCGTGGCGCGGGCGCTGGCGATTCCGCTGGTGGTGCGGGTGGGCCGGATCACCACCGAAGGGCTGAACGGCGATCATGTTCTGGTCGATGGCGATCACGGCGCGGTGCATCTGCGCCCCGATGATCCGGTGGTCAGCGCGTTCCGCGACAAGATCGCGATGCAGGCGCAGGCGCAGGAACGCTACACGTCCATACGTGAGAAACCTGCCGTAACCAAAGATGGGCAAACGGTTAATCTGCTGATGAATGCGGGTCTCATGGCCGACCTGCCATCGTTGGAAAACTCTGGTGCGGAGGGCGTGGGGCTGTTCCGGACCGAGTTGCAGTTTCTGGTGCGCAACCAGATGCCGAAACGGTCAGAGCTGGTGGTGCTCTACCAGCGCGTGATGGAGGCGGCGCGTGGCAAGCGGGTGGTGTTCCGTACGCTGGACATCGGGTCAGACAAGGTCTTGCCCTACATGAAGCCGCAGGACGAACCCAATCCGGCGCTTGGTTGGCGCGCAATCCGCGTCGGGTTGGACAAACCCGGCGTCATGCGCATGCAGTTGCAGGCCCTGATCCGGGCAGCCAACGGCGGTCCGCTCACCGTGATGTTCCCCTTCGTGGCGCAGTTCGAAGAATACCGCCAGGCACGTCAGGAGGTCGACAAGACCATTGAGCGCGAGAAACGGCTTGGGCATGTGCTGCCATCAAGTCTGGAAGTCGGGGCGATGTTGGAAACACCGTCTTTGGGATTCGCACCGCTTCGTTTCTTCGAGGAAGTGGATTTTCTGTCGATCGGCGGCAATGACCTGAAGCAGTTCTTCTTTGCTGCCGACCGCGAGAACGAGCGGGTGCGCAAGCGCTATGACTCGCTCAATGTGAGTTTCCTGAGCTTCATTGAACGCATCGTGGAGCGTTGCGATATCTCCGGTACGCCGCTGAGTTTCTGCGGCGAGGATGCGGGCCGCCCGATCGAGGCGGTCTGTCTGGCGGCCATGGGCATCCGCACCCTGTCGATGCGCCCGGCCTCGATCGGCCCGGTAAAGTCGCTGTTGTTGCGGGTCGATTTGGCTGAGCTGCGCAATATCATCTCTGACGCGCGCCATCGCGGGGATCAGACCGTGCGACCGGCGGTCATGGAGTATCTACGCGGCCTCTGATGCCGCCTCTGTGTGTTTGTCGGCTTGCCGCTTATCACGGCGGGGTCGCATTTGCGCTCGACACGCACCACGCTGTTGAGCGCCAGTCAAATTGCAGACGGCGCCCATCAGGTTGGGTGGATTTCAGATGGGGTGCCTGCGACGGTGAGGCGCTCTAAGTACATCAGAACACTAACATTGCCTTGCACGGCATCCCTGAAAGCCTCGCTGGATAGGGCAAATGACCGCTTGCCCACGATGCTGCATCCCTCATGTCATATTTTCGCGCGCGCCGAAGGATCTGCGGTGGACTGCCACGCGATGGCGCGGGTGACCCGCAGCAAATCATGAAAGCGAGACAGGCCACAGACAAACGCAGGTGAACGAAGCCGGACCACAACAAGAACCCGATACCGTCAGTGGTACTGAGGAAGCGAAAGAATACATAAGTTATTGAAAGTGTTGGAGGCGAGTACCGGAATCGAACCGGTGTACACGGATTTGCAAAACTCCAGAGGTGGTTGGATTTGCACAGGTTTTTGCTTAGATTTTGCCGCCAAAATCGGCGAACAAACCGTGATTGTTTAGACGCTGAACGAAGTTCATTCCGGGCCTTCCACAAGATAACTTTCAAGGTTGAAATCAAGCTCAGCTCTCAGATGACTCGATAAATGTCTTTCGCCAATTTTCTGACCGCTGAGACAACAGTCTTGCAAAACGGAACTGGTTCTGCACCCACGGCCTCAATCATGGACTTAACTTCTAGTATGAAGTCGACCCGGAGCGGTTCGGCAGCACCTGTTTTCCGGTTGGTTGCTTCGCCCTTGAAATTGATGTTCCCGGAACCACCTATGGTCATACTCTCTATGTAGAGGTTTTGGCCTTTCCCAATCCCTAGCCCAGACGTTTGCGTGGTCGAGATCTCCGGAAAATACTCATGTCGCAACACGGCTATCTTGTGGGCTTGGGGCAGCCAGGTTGTGCCACGGTACGGTTGCACGGCCTCCAGCAGCGCGAAGAGTTCTCCATCGGTTTCTTTCAAGCTGGGCATTTGATACTGACGCAAGCGGTCAAAGAACTTCCGTTCGCTTTCGCAAACTGGAAAATACACATGAGGTTTCTTCTTGCCGTTCGATGGCTGTGCCTTTGCAGCCCAGATGGCGTTCATCGCTTTGTCCAAAAGCAGCATGCTGGCGTTACAAATTTCCGCGACAAGAACGCTAACTTCTTCGCCGACTTCTGTTCTCAAGTTCTGCAATTCGCGTACATGCTTTTCCAAGCGTCTAATTTGGGCATCGACTGAAACTGGTACAGGCAATTGTTATCTCCATGCTTTGTCGCAACACTGAGGTGGTCTAAGCAAAATGTACGTGTACCTTTCCCCAGATTTTCATTGGTTCACATGGGATTAGAGCTAGCCGAACAAAAGGAGAATGTTAAGAGATTTCGCCTAGATAACTCATCTAAGCACCAGCATTTCAGCCAAAATCCTGCTAAGTGTTTGAAAAATATTGGAGGCGAGCACCGGAATCGAACCAGTGTACACGGATGCAATCAGAGATGGAATGCCGCTGATTTCGCACAGCTATTCGATTAGACCAAGCCGGAAATATCGCGGAACGTATCGTGAATGCCTAGAGGCCCTTCAGGGCTTCGCGGTGGCTCCACGTGACTACATCGAACAGCAGCTGCGGGAAGGACACACCTTACCGAATGCTCGAAAACATCTACTTCCCTTGCCTTCCATTAAGTAACTGTTGATAACACTTGTAGATAACTCAACGCCTAGTGGTGCTAGTCGCTTTTAAGGCCCGAAGACGAAAAGTCGGACCAACACGAATTACGGAAGCAAGTTTACTATGCCGACCCTTAAAATTGATCTTTCAACGAGAATTCTAAGCGACGATATGAAGGTGTTCTTGGTCCATCCCGGAGCCAGATATGTCTTCCATAACACGGTATTAGAGCATAGCGTCCTACCCGCAGACGTTCCATTCTTGAGCATTGACAATGGCAAGGGGGTTCCGGAAGCAGATGATATTGGCCCCATGCTTGAACGCGCGCGCCAGATGCGAAAGTGGGCAAAAAGACCGCTGGCGGACGAGAACAGACCTCGCCCTATAATGGATTTGGATTTCTACCGAGTCGGGCTTGAGGCAGAAGCGGGAGCGCAAGGCGCTAGAACAAAGCTTCGGAACTCCGCGCAAAAAATCCTCTGGTCGATACCGGAAAAGTCTCTCATTGTGGTGCCCTCTCAGCGCATAACGGAGCATGCGTTGATTGCAGAGGCCGGTCCACGTGAGGCCGACCGCCAAAAAGTTGCGGGGATCGACCAGTACCATGGAATGGAGTTTCTGGCCCGACCACTTATCGGTGTCAAAAAAGTTCCCATGCTGAAGCTACCCGCTTCCGTGGTCGCCAGTGCCCGAAGTACCAGCATTGTCGAAGAAGTAGACGGCCATGCCGAAGACCAATTGCTTCGCCTCTACTATGGTGATTATCAGCGTGACAGTGAGTACGTCGCAGGGGTAATCGCCAACACCGACGACTTTGACTCAATGGTACTGGGTCAAATGATCGATCTACATGTAGCAATCCAGCACTTTTTGGAAACTGGAGTGGCCCTAGAACCGGGTCGCGCTCTATACGACAAAAATGTTGAGAAGGCACCGAGACTTCATGCGACGATCAACAGTCCTGACGGTCGCGCTTCACTTGAATCTAGCGGGATAGCAACCTTTGCCGTCAAGCTACTGATGATTGTCGCGGCCAGCGGGGTCGCGCTTACGGACGCCGGAAACCTTATCGCAAACGCCGATGTCATCTTGGAGAACTCTGCACAGCAGATGGTTGACCCTGCGCTGATGACCGCCAGTGCGCACGCTCTTGTCGATTTTTTCGCAACATCTGGATATTCGAACTATAATGAATACCTAGAGGCTCTACAGAACGGCTTGGAACGAAACGCGACAACCCCAACAGGAACGGCTGTTATACAGCCTTGATTTCTATGACTGCTGACGAGAACAACACCACATGGCTACACACCATGGCCTCTGTATGGGACAAGGTGCGGTCGAATTGGATTGTGCGGACCATCATATGGTTGCGTTGGGTAATCACCGTAGTGGGCTTCCTCGCTACGATACTTTGGTATTCCTATCTTGAAGGACAGGACATCAGTGGAAACCTATCCACTGACTACGCCGCAGTGCAACAGGCGCAACAAACACTGCTGGATGACAGCTTGATCCTTCAGCAACAATTATTGAACCCCAAGGTCAGCCTGGATCTAGATGCAGAACTGTCTGAACTTAGGGAAAGGTCTCGGAAGACCATTGGAGCGCTCTCCGGACTAAGAGCACCAACCGATAGCATTGCCGAAGCGCAAACAGAATATCGCAAGGCGCTCGAGCAACTCATTGCGACATCGAACCGTTTGGAGAGGGGCGAAGTCGAAGGCATGGCTATTTCGTTTCATAATAGCTTACAAGGGGTTGGCAACGCTGGCGGGAACTTCAATGAAGCAGTGCGTGACTTTCAGGGCGGCATGTGGCCACAGTTGATTGGCTCAATTTTCTGAAGTCTTGCACTGCTGGACAGACCGCTAAAGACCGGCCCGTAGCTGGTCATACCAGTCAGCACAGCGCGCGGTTCGGGCATTCTGACGAGCCAGCGCCGCATCAACCTTTAGCACCGCCACATCCAGCCGGTCACCTGCACGCACGCCGCTATAGGACAGGCGACGGCAATCTTCCGGCAGGTCCGGCAGAACCTGTTCCGCACGCGCTTCCCCGACAGCTTCGCCAACGGCCTGAATGCGGGCGATGTCAGTTTGCCCGCAGGCGCTCAAGAAGACCGGAATCCACAACACCTTCAGGATTGACTTGCGTGTCACGTTCATATGCCTCCAGTTCGGCGGCAAAGCGCAGGGCTTCGCCTTCAGCCGCCTGCACCTTTTCCCGCAGGGCTTGGTTCGCTTCATCCGCCGCAGCCATCCTGCGGCGCATCGCATCCAGTTCGGTCTGAACGGCGGTCAGTTCGAATTCGCGCACAAACCCGTCGCGGGCTGCGCTGACCGCTTGGCGCTTGTCATAGACATGCCAGCCCCACAGAAGGGCGCAGACCACGACCGCCAGACCGATGCGGCCGGTCAGAAACCGCCAGCCATATCGCAGAACCACCGCCATCATTGCCCGTCACCCCATGCGGTTTGGGTGCTGACCCATTCCATGCCGTGGGCCAGCGCAAGGTTCGCGATGACCATGGGAAAGGCCAGCGACAGGATGGATTGCGTGCCATCCATGGCCACGCCAGCGGCTTCCTTTGCCGCCATCCACGCGAACGCAAAGCACCACAGAAGGAACACGGCCCACGCCTGTTCCCGCTTGCCTGACCGACCGCCGATGATGAACCGACCGAAGAACTTCAGCATGTCAAAGCCTCGCGAATTGGAAGTGCATCCAGTCTTTGCCCCATGCGTAGCCCGCAGGGGTGCCGCCATGGGCCATCACGATGTTCCAGAAGGGTTCATATTCCCGCCGGGCGAACTGTGCCCGGTCAGCACCCCAGCGAAGCTGATTCTGTTCCGGGTTCAGGTCCACCGCCGCGCCATAGGCGTGGGTGGACAGCGTGCTGCCGCCACGTTTCTTGCGGAAGTTGAAACACCCACCAAAGACGTTCAGCTGCAGCCGTTCGATGTCAGCCTGCCCGTAGTGCTGCAGGGCATGGCGGAAGATGTCGGTCAGCGGCTGCGCCAGCTTTTCGTGGCAGGAAAACCGCTGGATGGTCTGGCGCTTGTTCCACGCGATCACCATTGGATAGGCAAGGTCCACCTTGCCCGCCGTGCACTGCGGCCCACCGGCTTCACCATAGAAATCGGCCATGTCGCGCTGGCGCGGGAAAGTGTCTTGCTTCGGATGGCTACTCGATCCGGCGACCGGCGACCGCTCCACCGCAGCAGACACGCCCGCCTTGGCGCTGCGCCACGCGGTCAGGGCTTCAGCGGTATTGTGCCCGGTGCGCCCGTCGATGACGCCGGGTTCATGGCCAAGAGCAGTCAGCGCGGCCTGACCGGCACCAATCAGGCGACGGCGCTTCGACCAGCGTGACGGCGCATCGCGGTAATTCGTGCCCTGCAGCTGTTCTGCACGCGACACCGCCGCCCACGTTTTCGGCCCGGCATCACCGTCGATTGCGCCCGTGTACCAACCGACATCGGCCAGCAGCATCTGGATGTCCGACACTTGCATGTCACACCTCGCTTCAGTTTCGATTTTCAGGGAAATGCCGCGCGTCAGATGCGCTGCAGCAATGGCCGCAGCAGGAACTTCAGCGCGACCAGCGGGAACAGGTAGGGAAAGCGCAGCCGATAGCCCTTGGCCTTCAGGTCGCCGCGCGACACCAGCTGGCGCTGGATGTTATCAGTCCAGCCGCGACCACGGCACCAGACCACGGCATGCCCCGCACCACCCGGCGAAAGGCAATGCCAAAGCACGTATTTGAAGGTGACCAGCGCCCACCAGAAACGCCACATCGACCGGCCCTCATAGAGCCAGACCAGCGTCAGCGAATAGTCTTCGCAGTCGCCCGCCACAGGCCCGTCACCGCCCATGATGCGCCAGCTTTCGCCTTTGTCCGCACGATAGGTAAAGCGCCCGTTCAGGGACGCCTGAACAGCATCAGCAGCCATTGCCGCCTCCTTCGATTGTGAAAGTCAGGTCAGTTCGCGGGCAGCCACGGGCCAGCCGCAAACAGGTTCACCTGAAGCCGCCCGTCAGGGCACAGGTGAAAAGCGAATATTTCCCATCCGGCGGCGCGGCCATATAGCGGCGCGGAAATGACCCATGGCCCCCACACTTCCGCCATTTCGGAAGGGGGCCGCGATCCACCGCCCCAGACATCCGTTTCCGTCGAAACATCCAGCGCGACAGGCACGCGCAAACCACTGGCGCGAAACACATAGGCCCGAAGGCCCTGAAATTCGCACCGGCGCTTGACCATCGTGCCGCGCACGGCCAACCCGCCATCAACCGGTTCGGCTTCAGCGGTCACCGCATAGAACGGGGTCTGCATCGTGATGTCGCGAAACCACCGCTTGCCCGACAGGGCATCCCATGCGGCGGAAAATCCGCTGATGAATGTCACCGCCAGCAGCAGCACAATCATCGCAAGGTTTTGGCGCAGGGCCGCACGGGTGTTAATCATCCTTCGACCCCCCGCCAACACGCCGCCGCACCATGTCCTTCACGAATTCACGATCCGCGAACAGCGCGGTGATGGTATCCAGAAGCACCAAGGCAAAGGCCATGATGGCCAGCGCCGCAAGAACTTCGGACCCCCGCGCCAGCGGGGCCAGCGTGGGCGATAACCCATAGGACAGGAATGCAGACGCGACGGTCTTCACCGCCCGCCGCGCCAGCGGTTCCCGCTCCGCATCGCGACTCATGACATAGAAAACCATGCCGATGACCACGGCCCAATACTCAAGACTTTTGCCCAGCAAGCCTGCCCCCTTGACTGTTATTCAGCCTTCAATTTGCCTGTGAAAGCGGTGCGCAGACCGCCGGATTTCGTGAAGGTGTGCGTCACCCGGTCAAGGATGAATTCACGGCCATCGACCAGCGGGCGCACCCCCGCATAGATGACAGGCTGGCCCGCCATCAGCGCCGGGCGACCGACGATCGAACACCCGGTTTCAATCAGGCCCCGCATCATTTCGCGGGCAGCGGCCTTGGCGGCAGCGGTTGCCTCTTCCTTTGAACTGTACGGGTCGCGCAGGACGTGTTCACCGCTTGCTTCAGGGTCGGCATCCACGATGACTTCCTGCCGCTTCGCGCCCTTGCGGTCCTGCCAATAGGCTTTGACCTTCGCAAACCGGTCTACATCGGTTTCCGACACCCGGCACGACCCTTCGATGATGGATGGCACGAATACCAGCGATGGCGGAATGGCCGTACCGTCTGCCGTCTTTCCGGTGCCGCGTTCCAGCCAAAGAAGCGTGCCGTTCTTGATGGTGAACAGCGCCCCGTGGCGCTGCGCCAGACGTTCCAGAAAGTTCAGGTCGGATTCGTCCTGCTGCCCGATCCATTCATAGACATGGCCCGACACCGCATCGGAAATCTTGGATTGCAGACCATAGTCGCCGGCCTTTTCTTCCACGATGTCCTTCACCGACGCATTGTCCCAATGCTTGGTCTTGTTCGCCTTCATTTCCGACCGCAGGTCAGTGGAATGCCCCCTGACCGTGATGGTGTGGGGCAGGCACGCGAATTCCACCCGGTCGATGATGTAGGCCCCGACAAACCCGCCGCTGATGCCGTTCAGGATGGTGACGGTGACAACCGCCCCACGCCGGGGCGACTGAAAATGCGGGGCTGCGTCATTGAAAACCAGATCCAGCGTATCAGACCGGAGGCCTTCGCGGTCGGTGATGGTAAGGCTGACAAGCCGATCAAAGAACGCGCCTGACACGGGCACGCCATCGACAGTCACCAGAATGCGCGGATGCGTCATCAGTCCCACAACCTCAATGGCTGGCCAGCCCTATCCTGCACCACCATATCGGGCAGGGTGATTTCAGCGCCCACCGGCAATCGGTGGGCAACGGTTTTGATGTGCGGGTTCGCCTCGAGTACCCGTTCGACCGCACCCGCCTGCGCCCCGTATTCGCGCAGGCAAATCAGGTCCAACGCATCCCCGGCGGCGGTCACGTAAACACTGGCCATCAGAAAATCCCCAGCAGTGACAGCAGGCTGAACCCGGCCCCGATGCGCTTCACTTCGATGGTGAAGGCATTGCGGCCCGGCGTGCCGTAGCGGTCATGGAACGCGCGGTCTTCATCGACCTTCTGGATGGCGTGACTGCCGAAGACCTTGCCACCCAAGGAAACCAACATCAGCGGCACCCCGGATTTCGCAGCCAACCGCACACCTTCCAATGTGCCAGCCCCGCCAAATTCCTGCGGGAATAGCACGCCATTGATAGTCACCACTTCGGTGCGGGGTCCGGTCCACTGCAGGGCGTTCAGCCGCCCCGCAGTTTCGATTTCAGCCCACGTGGTGTCCAGCTTGCGCCCGACTCCGGTGTAACCGAAGCCGTGGGCACGAAACATGAATGGCCCCAAGGCCATGGTCACAGGTCCAGCCATGTCATCCCCTTAGTCGGAAAAACTGGCCGACATCGTGGCAGCAACACGCTGCCCGATACGGTCAGACACAAGGTCCGCAATGGCGTCAGGGTCGGACACGCCAGACGGCACATGCATAGTGAAGTTTTCGATCTGCACCGTCACCGCACCCGAACCGGGCTTTGCAGCCTGTACTGGATCTGCTGCAGCCGGTGCCGCAAGCGCCGAACTGGTCAGCACCGCAAGGCTGGCAGCGCGAAGCCCCTGCGCCCCACGATGCAGCCGCGCCAGTTCGGGATTGCGACCGACTGGACGCGCGGCGATGCCAGACAGATGCGACCGGAAAGCCGCCTGCGCCTGACCAACGTTCAGAACGCCACCCGACCGGCTTGGAACGAACCACTCCGAACGTGGGGTGTTTTCGTTCACCAGATAGGGCAGACCCATCCGAACAGGTCCACCACCAGCACGGGCACCGGCGGGCTTGGGCGTGGGCGCACCACCGGCACCCGACGAAGGCAAAGCGCGAATACCTGCAGCAAGCTGCTGCACTTTGGCCATCGCACGGTCGATGGACTCCGTGTTGATTTCCGGGGCCACTTCAGTTCCGTTCAGAACCTGCAGCGCCTCAGTTAGCTGCGCCGACGCAGCTTCAGTGCTTTTCAACCGATCTTCGGCACGCCGGAGACCTGCTTCAGCAGCATCCAGTTCACCCTGAGCCTGCACGCGAAGCGGATTGGTGACGCCATTGCCGAATTCCGGGGTGGCATCTAGCGCCGCCTGTGCGGCTTCGACTTCCGCCCGATACGCAGCCACCTCTTCGCGTAAGTGCGCGATACGTTCAGGGTTCGGCAGACTTTCATCACCGGCATACTGATAGACAGTATCTGCCGCAGCCCTGACGCCGGGGTCATTCGGCAGCAGCGCTGGTTCGACCGGCGGCGGCTTTCCATGCACCCACTCAAACGTGCGCTCATAGCCTTCAATCAGATGGCTAATTCCGGGCGTGTTGCGGAAAAGCCGGTCCATAGACTGAACATTGTTTTCCTGAAACGCGGCAAGGTTTTCCGGATCGTCTGGAGTATTGCGCATAGCAAGATAGGTCATCGCCCCGGCGGAAAACGCACCCCACCGTATACGCGAAAGGCTGCGCTGCATAGCGGCGGACTGCCGCCCGACATGAGTGGACAGCCGGGTGATTTCGCCTGAAGCATTGCGGCGGAAACCCGTAAACCGCGCCAGCGCGGGCGCGAAGTTTGGCAACAGCGCTGCAGTCCACCGCAACGGCGTCACCAGCGATGAAAGCGCCAATCGCCCGGCCAATCGCGCCCAAGGCAGCTTTGTCACAAGCCTTGCGGTCCAGCGCACCGGAGTCAGTAGCGTAGACAATGCAAATCGTGGCAGGCGCATTAGACCACGAAACGCGCCGCCAACACCCATCAGGTCACCCGCAGCAAAGGCCGCACGCGCCCCAAGCCCGACAAGCCCAAACCGCAGCACCGCTAGTGTGCCAATAAGACCCGCCGCAGCCGTCAGAAGCGCCCCGCCAGCAATCGCCATCGCACCAAGGGCCGCGCCACCGATGACCAGCCACTTGGTCAGCTTCGGGTGTTCCTTAGTCCACGCCACCATCCGGTCGATGACGCCCTGCGACATTTCCAGAAGGTCATTCAGCGGCGGCAGAACAACTTCCCCGATACTCATGCCAAGGCGGGCCATCTGGTTCCGCATCAGCTGAAGATTGTTCGCCGTGGTTTCCGCGCGGGCCGCATATTCAGCTTCAGCGCTGCCCTGATACTGGCGCTCTTTAGAGACCAGAGACAGAAGCTGCGGCAACAGTTCCGCGTTGTTAATCAGTTTGGTCAGTTCACGCGCTTCATCGCCAAATAGGTCAGACATCACCGATGCCTGCATATGCTCCGGCAATTCGCGAAGGCGCTGAAGCACGTCAGCGGTCGTGCCGACTGCATCACGCTGCATGTCACGGGCGACCTGCTCGGCATCAAGGCCAAGGGCCTGCATCGCTTCAGACTGCCGCTTGGTTGCACTTGAGCCGCGCGTTAGCGCCCGCCCCATGTTGCGGAAGGATGTGGCGGCGGTATCCGCACCAGCCCCTGCCGCGATCATTGCAGCGCCTACGGCAAGCGTTTCAGTATTGCTGAAGCCGAACGTCGCGCCGGATGCACCCGCGCGGTTCATAAAGTCCAGCGTTTGGTCAGCACGAGCGGCTGAATTGTTCGAAAGATGGTTCATCGCATCGAACAGGGAGCCTGTTTCATCCAGCGTCAACCCCATGGCGGTCTTGATGCTGGCCATGGATGTGCCCGCAAGATCCGCAGAAATATCGAATGCCACGCCGATCTTCGCCGCCATTTCAGCAAAGCGCGTCAGTTCTTCGCGGGCGATGCCCGACTGGCCACCAGCCGCCACGATTTGCGCCAGACCGTCCGCCGCCATTGGAATGCGGGTGGACAGATCCAGAATGTCATCGGACATCTGCGCGAAGGATTCCGGCGTGTCGAAATCCACCACCTTGCGGACATCGGACATCGCGCTTTCAAATTCGATGGCCTGCTGAACAGGGCCGGACAGCGCCGTCATAATGCGGCGACCGGTCATCATCGAGGCATTGCCGACAAACGAAAGGTTTGCCGCCGTGGCCAGCGACCGGTCCATGCGTTCCCGCGCCTCCGCAATACGGGTCTGCATCGTTTCAAGGCGGCGCATGCGCTCCATCTGGCGACCGAAGGCCGTGGTCGCGCCATCTAGCGCTCCGGCCAGCCGCCGCTGTTCCCCGGCAAGATCGCCAGTGTTCACACCCGCTTGGCGCAGCTGCCCCTGCAGGCCGGACAGCGCTCGGCGGTTCTTCTGGTGCTGCTGCTCAAGTCGGTCAGCGGTAGCACGTGCCCGCTCAAATTCACGGCGCATCTGCGCGGTCGGATTGCGAGTGGTGGTGATGGCATGCTGTAGCTGGCGAACACGTTCCCGCGCACGCCCCAAGGCTTCACCGGATTGGCTGACAACCTGCTGCTGTTTGCGGAAATCTTCAATCAGCCGAAGCGGGCCGCGCAACCCCTGAAGGCGACTCATTTCGGTGCGCACACCATCTGCGAAACGCCCCGTGACCGTCCGCATGTTGCGCAGCATGCCGGAATACTGATCCACCGCCTTGATGGTCAGCTGCGTTTCGATGCGCTTGGTCGCCATGGTTCACCCACTCACATTGCAATTTTAGGATGAAATGCCTATATTTAGGCTATGGAATTTTTTGCGATGATCTTTGCCATCTGGATGATTGCCGCCGCTATCGCGGCGACAATACTTGTCGGAATGTTTGCTGGCGGGATTTGGGGCGCACTGGCCTTCGCAGCGCTGCTGGTGGTGACCTATCGCGCCATGACGTACCAGAACGGGCCAGCCCGCCCGATGAAGCGCGACCAGCTGAACGCCTTCCAGCGCCCATTGTCTGACGACTGACGCTATTCGAACTTCAGGCGGGTCGCCTCCCACACATCACGAGCCGTATCCTGCCAGATGTGGAATTCACTGACCTTCATGGACAGCACCTGTGGAAGCGGGGTCGCCAACGCCCGTGCGACAAACCCCGCGGCAAAGCGCAGGTCTTTCGCTACTTTGCCGGTTTCCCGTTTCCCGCATCAGATCCCTGCTGCGCGGCCACTTGGGCCTGATAGGGTTCCAGAACGCGCTTGCCGATTTCGCGGAAGTCGCTTTCTTTGACCTTCAGCATCACCGCGCGGTCCACGCCCGCCATGCCTGCCAGCAAGATAGCGGTCTGTTCTGCAGGCGACTTCGCCTCTTCGACCGCGATGCTGGTGCCAAGGTCGGGTTCATCGAACACCAGCTTGCCGATGGTTTTGCCGTCCATGGTGACGGGGCGCTGAAGGGTCACTTCAATTGGATAATCCATGGTGCCCCCCTTACAGCAGCAGCGCAGCGCGGATGTCGCCGGTCTGGCTGACGCCGCCCACCGAGAAATCGAAATCGTCAATCTCGTAGATTTCGGACCCGTCGATTTCCAGCTTGGCATAGTTCTGCACCACGGTGAATTTCAGTTCGGCCTTGTCGCCGGGCTTCCAGTTCCCGGCATCGCCCGCGACGAGGCGACCGCGCACGTAGTAGACGGCGCTGTGCGTCACACCGTCTTCATCGACATGGGCACCGGTGACCATGAAAGCATGTTCGGTGCCGGGCTTGCCGGTCATCAGCTTCAGGGTGGCAGGGTCGAAGGCGGTCAGGGTGAATTCAAGGTCATCATGTTCATAGCCCATGCTGGCCTTGCGTTCCTTAATCATGCCGCCGTTGCGGAAACTTTCGGTCTTTTCCTTCGGCATCGAAATCGACACTTCG
Organism: Tritonibacter scottomollicae; assembly: GCF_032924845.1. NCBI lineage: Bacteria > Pseudomonadati > Pseudomonadota > Alphaproteobacteria > Rhodobacterales > Paracoccaceae > Tritonibacter > Tritonibacter scottomollicae. The sequence goes on along the minus strand of NZ_CP136704.1, from coordinate 1,678,628 downwards.
GAAAACTGACCGACCTTCACGTCTTCATTGGCCCACAGGGCGCAGTTCCGCAGGATGAAAGCGGGGGTGGATTTCATGGCTGTTACTCCTTGTCAGCGCGATGTTGCAGCCCGAACGCGCCCTTCGGTGCATTCGGGCTATTCGGTCTTCGGGGCGGGTGGGCTTATGCCGCCGCCTTCAGCGCTTCCTTGGTCAGTTCCAGATAATACTGGATGTTGCGGTGGGCGATGAACCGGATGTCTTCCATCGGCGCGGGCGGTTCGAATTCCATGGACAGCGTGATCTTGCCTGCCGCCATTTCGGTCGGTTCGTTCAGGGTTTCGTCAATCCAGACGCGACCGCCCAGAATGGCCCCGGACGCCTTGAAGGTCCGCATGGCAGCGTTGCCGCTTTCCAGCATGAACTTCAGGTTTGCCGCCGAAAACGGCTTGTCCACGAATTCCAGATAGGCCTTTTCGATGGCTTCATTGATGAAGTCCGCCGTCCGGCGCACCGACAGGAACACCCACAGGTCATCGGTGGTAGCGGCGCGGTTGCCCCACGTGATGAACCCGGACCCCATGTTGATGATGGTGCCCACGTGGTTTTCATTCAGGTAGTTCGCCTGCAGCCCGTAGGTCACGGTGCGGGACGCTCCACCGATGCCGTTGATGTTCTTGTTCGACAACGAGTGCCAGAAGCCCAGATTGGTATCGACGCGGGCCTGCACACCGGCGAAGCGCGCCGAAGCCGGGCGGGCCACATAGGCGCTGGTGGCGGTATCCCAGACCAGCACCTTGGGGTCCACGACATAGACGCGCTGAGACCCGATCAGGTCGCGATAAGCAATGGCATCCGCGTCGGTAGTGTCCGGACCATCCACAAAGGCCACGGCCTTCAGCTGATCCAGCACACCAACCAATTCGGCCACCACGGGGTTCGCGGTTACACCGTCGCCGCTGGTGAAGCCCGGAATGGCGATCAGGCGGGGCTTGATGCCCAGCTGCGCCTCGGCTTTCTTCAGCGCATGAACACCCGTCAGTTGCGTGGCATCGCCCACCAGATTGGACATGGTGGCTGCGGGGTCCACCCCCTCATCGACACGGATGACAATGGTGTATGCGCCGATCTGGTCAAACACGTCATCCACCGCATCCTTCAAGGTGCCTGCATCCCCAAGGTCGGCTGCCGTAGCGGGATTCCCCGTCAGCAGCACCGGGGTGTTCAGCGGGAATTTGGCCGCGTCCGCATCCGGCGCGGTGCCCAGCAGGCCGACAACGGCGGTTTGCGCGATCTGCACCAGCACCGGGGTTTCATTGGACTCCTGCAGGCGGGTGCCGTGGTGGAAGCTAAGAAAGCTCATCTTCGTCTCCTTTGACAAAAGAAAACCCGGCACTCTTCAGCCGGGCACACCCCGGCATCCGCCGGGAAGGGATTTGAATTGTGACAGCAGCGTTGCTGCGCTCGACCTTAGAACCGGTCGATAAGAGGCGGAATTTCGGGTGGCAGCGCAGGCCAAGCCGCGTCGCTCATGAAATCCGCATCGGGATCTGCAGCCAAAGCCTCAAACGCCGCGCGCATATCAGCAACCCAAGCAAGGGCCAGATGCACGCCATCCAGTACCGTTTTGTCATCATCGGTGCGGTCAACTTCTGCCTTCGCAGAAGTGATTGCAGCAGCGGTCGCCATATTCATTTGCGCTTCGGCTGATGCGGCAGCGTAGATGCGGCGGCGGCATTCCGCACTGACTGCACGGCGGCGCACACCCTGCTTTGCAGACACGATAACCTCTGATGGCACACCGGCATTTCGCAGTTCGTCCGCAGACCAGTTGGCAAAGGTCTTTCCATTGTGCTTCAGTGTAAGCATATCAAGCCCTCCTTAATTCGTGATGGCTGGATCAATGATCCCGCCGCAGGCGTCAGCGGTAAGCGGGGCTCCGGCGGCAAAACCGTATACCCAACGGCCATCCATGTTGGAAAAAGTGGTGGAACGAATACCCAGAGCGAATGCACCGGCATATTGATGCAAGAGCGCACTATCGCCCGCAGCGCCGCCGTCGATGGCGCACCCATCGAAAGACATAGCAAGAAAACCACTGGACACGAAATGCTGGCCATCCAGAACGGCTTGCGACAATGACAAGTCCACGTTCAGGAAAGACACCATACCGGAGCCTGACATATTGATACCGGGCACCGAGGTGACTTGATTTACCGCCGCGCCAGCCAACGTAACAGACCGGTTCACAAATGTGCCTGCGCCCAAGTCATAACCGGCCAAGCGGATTTGCATCCCATAGCGCCAGTGGCGCTTGCCGAAAGTCGCATTGGTCAGGAGGCGAATTTCGACCGCCTGCCCATCCTTGAAAGCCGAAATCGCATCATCAATCGTGGCGAACGGCTCCGCTGAACTGCCGCTATTGCCGGGAAGGCCATTCGCCTCATCGACATAGACCACCTGACGCAAAAGCGCAGGAAGGTTATTCTTTGCCGTGTTTAGGTCATCACGCGCACCCTCGAAGTAGGCTTTCAGATCCGTGTAGCCCGCAATCAAGGCGTTGATTTGTTCCGTGCTGGTAGCCATCTGGCCCTCCTTAGTAGCTGCCGGTCAGGCGGCGCAGCACATCGGCCTGCCGCAACTGCTCAAGTTGAAGATTTGCCAGCGCTGCGGCGGTCGATGCAGCCACATCAAACACCACGTCATCCGGCGCGTTTACGATGACCAGACCATCCTCGACCCGCGTGAAACTCAGCACGTGGTCCACTAGATAGGTGATTGCCCCGGTCTGCCGGGCCACCACATCATTGCCAGCCCAAACGGCAATCAGGTCGCCATCGGCATCGAAGAACCCCATTTCCCGCACCGCAAAGGCGGGCGTTTCCGGGTCGAATTCCGCCTTCACGCGCCACGCATTGGTGCCGACGATGTGACGGGTCTGAATGGCCTGCCGCGCCTTTTCGCGCCGCAGGGCGGTCTGGGAATAGCTTGGGGCGTAGTTTGCCCCGTTACCGTCACCAAGCGCGATATGCGTGATGGCGACCGCTGTTCCCGACCCGGCGGCGGCTGTGATTTTCGCCTCCGCAATATCGGTCAGAAGTGTTGTCGGCATTAGCCCGCTGCCCTCCTTTGAACATCATGAAATTCCTGACTGACGGTCAGAACCCGCGCCGCCAGCCGCACAAAAGCCGCCACCGGCGCAGTGGCCGGTCGCGGTTGTGGTTCATGGGTTTCGCTGAACACCCGCCGGGTGCGCAGACCTGTGCGTAGCATCGGTCCACCCTCTACCATCGCAGGTCGCGGGCCGGGGTCGATGTCCGCCTGATGCAGCCGCGCCGGGCGAACGCCGGTGCGCAGATAGGCGTCAGAGCGGAAGCGCTCGCCAAGCCGGAAAATCAGCTTGCGCGACACCGGCGCGACCCGCTGCAACACCGCGTTCATCGCGTAAACCATCCGGTTGTCGATGGTGTTTTCATTCGGCCCATAGAGCGACCGGCCCGCATAAGCCGTTACCCTGAAGCTGCCCGCCTCGAGGCCATCTGCCACACCTTCGGGCTCGAACCATTCCAGCAGTTCGGTGTCCACATCGAAGGCGGCAAGTGCCATGCGGATGGCGTAGGGTGTACCCTTGAACCGGTGCACCTCGGCACTGACTGCGATGACGCTACGTTTGATGTCCTCAGGCCAGTCCGAATCCCAAGTATCGACCGAATTTTCCCACGCCAGATGGTCCAACCATCCAACTTCGACCGTGATCGGATCTTTCGAAACCATCTGGACCGGCAGGGCAAACAGCCGTTCTTCCAAGATGTCCAGCGCCTTGGCCAGCGGCGTGGCCGTGGGCGGCAGAAGGGTGTCTTTCACATCAAACATCGCGCCAGCCCCCGGTGATGGACTGCAGGGTCAAGGTGATGCCGGTGCAGTGGGGCGCATCGAACGGCCCGATGTCCAAATCAGCGGCAGGCGACACCAGTTCGACATCGACCACGCCCTGCACATTCAGCGCGGCAGCGATGGACGTGCGATAAAGTTTGCGACCAATGCGGATACGGCCATTCACGAACGCCTCCGCCGCCGCCTGCGCCGCCGCCTGAACCGCTGATGCAGTTTCCGGAGTGGTGACATGCAGAACCGCTTCGATGGCGTAGGGCACCGGCTGCGCGGACACCACCGTCAGCTTGTCGGCCACAGGGCGGCGCTTGTCGGTTGTGCAGTGCTGGAACACCGCATCCAGAAGCGCCGCATCCGCTGTGCCATCGCCTTCGCTGGACAGAATGACCATCTTTGGTTCGGCGGGCGGAATGGCCGGGTCTAACCCGTGGTTTGGCCCATAAACTGCCACGTCCACTACGCGGTCATCGGCATCCAGCGCCCAATAGACATATGACCCTTCGGTGCCATGCGGCGACCACGCTTCGATGACCAACTGGATGCGTGCGCGAAACGCTTCATCGCTCTCCATGACCGGGTTGTCCGGGTCGCTGTCATCCAGCACCTTGCGCAGCACGCCACGATTAGCCCCGATCTGGTCAAGGTCATCGCCACGCGCCGTGGACAGGAACACCGACCGCACCGCTTCATTAATGCGGTTTTCCAGATACAGTTCCCGCGCCGCCGCAGCTTCACTTAGGTAGCGTATCGGGCTGGCCGCGATGTTGCGGGCCAGCGCCATGACTTCGGCCACCTTCGGCGCATCGAAGACTCCCGCCAACTGCGCTTCCAGTTCGACCAGTCGCGCTTCCAGAATGGCGTCGAAGTCCAGCACGCCAATCGCGGTCGGGTCCGGCAGTGTGGTCAGGTCCAGCGCGGCAAATCGGCTCATGCGGCAAGGCTCCAATTTTCCACCCGGTCGCGCATGACGCGGATGGTCTGAATGTCATCGACAACCGTTGTCAGGTCGCCCTTATGGGCGTTCGGGCGGTGGTTCCCGATCAAGGTCATGGTGATGGCCCCGGTTTCCGCACCTTCCACGGAAACATCAGTTAGTTCGAAACGGGGTTCCCACCGTTCCAGCGCCTCGGCCACGGCCACATACAGCGCCAGAACATTGGCTTCATTCATCGGCGCATCGACCAGCGCCGGGACTTCTGACCCGAATTCACGCCGGAAGACGCGGGCATTGAGCCGCGTGGCAAGGATGGTCTGAATGCTTTGCACCACATGGTCCCACCCCTCGACCGCGCCCCCGGTATCGTGGTTCAGGTCCATGACGGTCAGCCTTCAGCCTTGTCGCCCTTGGTCGCGGGCTTTTCCGCATCCGTTTTCGACTTTGCCGCACCCATCGCGGCAACAGCCTTCAGGCCCGTGCCGTAGGGCGGCAGGTAATACTTCGCCTGCAGCGGCGTCAGGGTGACGGTTTCGCCAACAGCGCGGTGCACACCACCGATTTCGCGAGCTTGCGTCACTTCATAGTCCGCCGGGGCGGGTTTCGAATTGTCCATTTGTCTCTCCTTGGATTTGGGCTATCCGCCCGCAAACACATCGCCAGACCCGCTGGCGACACTTGACCCGCAGTCCACCGGATCACCGATGCGCCCGATTTGACGCCCGTTCACGAAAACCGTTCCCGACCCGCTGGCCAGCGCACCAGCGTGGGTTTCTGGTATTGCCGGGCAAGTATGGGCTGCCCACGCATCGCCCTGCCGATGAACGGCAATGGCATTCGCAAAGACATCGCTGCTGCCTTGCGTACTTCCGCGAGGGGGCCAGCAACCGTGCCCCGTGCAGCTATCGCCCTTTCTGGTGACCGCAGGCATCAGTTTAGGTCGATGCGCGGCGAGTTCAGAACAATTCCACCATCCGTCAGGGTCACGGTACTGCCGCCAACCTTGAGAACCATGGAAGCCCCCCCACCACTTATCGTCACACTGGCGGCACCCACCGACGCCAAAACATATTCATCACCGGCCCCGGAAGGCCGACCGTTCGCATCTGAATTCAGGCTTCCCTGAATACTTGCATCATGCAGATCACCGGATTCCGAATACAGCTTGACCTGCTGACCGACCGATGGCGGGTTGTGGGTCTTGTTCGCACCCGCTGCAGGTTCTTCCCACGGTATCCATCCGGTCACGAATGGCGCATCACCATCTAGCAATCGCACCCGCGCCAGACCGTTCGCCGCGTCTACTTCTTCGACTACCCCGGTGCGGGATTGCGACCGGATGCGCCTTTCCAACTCACTGACACGGCGGCGCAGGTCATCAATGATTTCAGGCAGGCCCGCCATCAGGCCGGCACCGCTTGAGTGGCTGCATCGGTCACCACCACATCACGGGGCACGCCCTCGAAAGTGTAGAGGCGCAGCGACTGCGCATCGCGCGTGGTCATGCCGATCAGCCGTTCGAATTCCTCATAGGCCCCCGACGCGGGGTCACCCACCAGCTGCTGGAACAGCGCCAGCTGCGGCACGCCATGTTCCGCCATCAGCGCCATGAAGCGTGGCCAAGGGCCACCTTCAGCCAAGGGCTGGCCATGACGTGGATCAGCAAAGACATCGACCGTCAGCTTCGTCTGGCCCGCCGCAAGGCGCACATTTTCCGCCGAACTGCTGGACCGCACGTGTTCCTTCGCCACATAGGCTTGCACGAAATCCCCAAAGACCTGCGCCCACGCGTTGTCCGGGTCGGTCAGAACGCGGCTGATTTGGACATCCAGCGCATCCAGAACCGCTTCCAGATTGGCGTCGGTCGCCGGGAACAGGTCCACGATTTGCGTCTCTCCGGTTTCCTTGTTCGTTTCGGCCATCGTGACCGACACGCCGCAATTGAACATGATGTCCACCCGGCCATTCGACCGCAGGCCGGTCCGGCCCAAATCTTGTGCCTTGGCCGCATCGGTATAGACCGCGATGAAGGGTCGCTGCTGGTCGCTGCGCAGCTGACCATCCGCCGTCTGGTCGATGGCGGAAATCTGACTGTCCAGCACGTTGTCACCGACCAGCGTGCCGCCAGCCTTCAGCGCCTGAACCGCCGCAATCCGCAGTGCCATCATCGTCAGCGACATCAGTTCGCATCCCCAAGTTCGCAAATCAGTCGAAGGTGCGACCGATCATCGACCGACAGCACTTCGAACACCGGCTGGCCATCACGATCCAGCGCCACCACCTTGTCACCCTTGCGGACTACCAGCGCAGCATGCACCGCACGGTCGATGCGCAGATTGCCACCGTCAGCCGTCACACCGGCGCGGGCGTTATTCCCGCGACCGAAGTTCATCCGCTCCGCATCGCGGTCACCCGTCCGCAGCACGGCGGTGAATTCCACCGCATCGCGCTCCGGGTCTTTCCGGCCATCGGCCAGTGGAAGATGGCGGATGGTCTCCGACCACACATCGTCCACTTCAGCCATCAGGTCTTCGCGTAGGCTGCTATCCATCAGGATGCGGACTGCAGCGCGTCCAGTTCAGCTTCAGCTGCCGCCAACGCTTCGCGCGCCTCTCCCTCATCAGCAGTGCCTGCCACAGACTTCAGATGCAGGTCTGCGTCGGACACCGCCTGTTGCGCTGCGGCCAGCTTCTGCGCGGCCTCTGCTGCCGCCTTTTCCTCGGCAGATTGCCCACCACCCGATTTCTTCGGGGCCGTCTTCTTCGGGGCATCGCAGAAAGCGGCAAAGCCATCCTGCACCACATGATTGGCATAGGATTCCGGCAGCTGGACGGGTTCACCGACCTGCATCTTCTGGTCATTGTCTTCACCCATCACATCGCCAGGCACGGTGGCATTGCTCTTGAAGGCCACCCACTTCTTCTTCGACTGCGCCATGATTGTCTCCTTCACAGGCTGAATTCCGAAGCGCCGCGCGGGCGCTTGGGGATGCAGCCAAAGGCCCGGCAGTTTCCTGCCGGGCCTTGCTTCACTGTCCTGTTCGAAAGGGTTCAGGCGATGGTCAGCTTTTTCAGAACACCGGGACGGGTGCAGAGCGAAATCGCATTCATCTGACTGTCCAGATGGCGACCCTTGCCATTCGGCATCGCATACTGGTGCGCGTAGCGCGGCAGGCCGATGGTGTTCACCGTTTCTTCGAGGTCCGCCGGGGCGAAGCGCGTGATGAACAGATCCGCGACACCGACCGGGAACACCCGCGCTTCATCCGCTGCAATGAAGGCTGCGCCACCATTTGCGGCGGTCGCTTTCTTTCCGGTGCGGTAGCGCTCGAAGGTGACCTTGCCGACCGTGAACACGTCCGGCGCACCGTCGCGCAGCTGATAGCCCATGTTGTCGGCAAGGAAGGTTTCGCGCACTTCCTTCTGGTCCCATAGATAATCGTGGAAATCGCGACCACACATCGCGTGGATGTGATCATAGGGCGCGTCCAGTTCGTCTTCGATGGCATAGACCACATCGCCCTTGATCTTGGTGGCGATGTCGTCCACCTGCGCGTTGATACCAAGCGCAATCGGCGCAGGCACAGCAAGGCCGAAGCGGTCATAAAGGTTGTGCAGCACCTTGCCTTTGCCGGACAGGATCACACCCTTGATGGCCCCGACGCGCTGGTGTTCCAGCGTGGCGTCATGTGCCCGCGCGTGGGTGGACAGCTTGGAATCAACCCGGTTCTGGACTGTTTCCAACTGGTCATCACTGCCGAACATCCGCACCCCTTGGGTTTCATCGGCCAGCACGGCATCATTGATTTCGTAGTGGTCGATTTCAAACGGAATGACGCGGCGGTCATCGTCACCGATGGTCTGACCGGGGCCACCGCGCGGGGTCGGTTCGATCAGCGCCAGCGTGCCGTTGTTTTCTTCGATTTTGATGGTGGTTACGGCCACGCCATCTTCATCGAAGATGCCGGTCGCGCCAAGCTGACCCGGCACGAACGGTTGATTGTTGATTGCTGCCGTCAGGGCCAGCACAGAAAATTCAGTTTCCCACATGGTCGCGGTCTCCTTAGCGCACGCGGATGCCGACAGCGTTCAGCTGCGTCACCTTCGCACCGGTTTTGGTCTGGTCATCCACCGAGGCGTCGAAGGACAGCATCGGCAGCTTGGCTTCGGCATCGCGGTCGATGGCGGTGACTTCCACCGCTTGGCCGATCGCATCGACGCCATAGGCCAGAATGGCCACGGCGGTTTCAGCACCTTCTTTGCCGACCACTTCGGCATCGGGCGCGGGAACGTATTCGCCGGTGGCGGTTACCTTGCCCAGAACAGTGCCAGCGGCCAGCTTGCCTGCGCCATTGGCGATGGTGACGATGCTGCGCGAACGGCGACCTGCGGCTTCAGACAGCAGGAACGCCAGATTGCGGGTCTGCATGGTTGCATTTTCCATGGCTTATGCCTCCTTTCCGGCACGGCGGGCGGCATAGATGCCTCCGGTGTTGATGGTGGCCTTCGTCTTGGCCGAAGTGCCCGGCGCGGGCTGCGCAAGGTCAGCGGCAGCACTGCGGCTGGCCTGATACTTGGCGGGGTTCGGTGCACCGTCGGTCTTCGCTTGGCTAGCGCCGTCGGTTGCTGCCGCCTTCAGCGCCGCTATGGCGTCATCGGCGGGCATGTCGGTGTCGAAGGCCAGATGCTTCGCAAGGGCTTCATGCCCCTTGGCCGCATCGTCTTCGGTGATGGCTTTGATGCGTGCCTTCACATCTGCAGCGCTGGAAACATCAGCGCCGCCGGTCGGCTGACCGGTGGCCGGATTGGCGGGTGCCTTGTCCGCCGCTTCGGGTTTGGGTGCCATGGTCGGTGTCTCCTTTTCATGGTCCGGGGGAGGCGCGGCGGACGCCGCGTTTCGGGTCGCAGCTTCGAAGGACCACTTTTCCTTCTTCGCCATGGCCACGAGTTTCTTGGGGGCATGGGAATAAACCCGGTAATCGAAGGCGGCGACAGCCTTGGCGCGGCCCCCTTCGGTGTCGGTCGCGAACCCGCGTTCCACCGCTTCCGCGCCGGACAGCCACAGTTCCGCCTTCATGTCTTCGCGGATGGTTTCGGCATCTTCGCCGGTCTGTTCGGCGTAGATGTCGGCCATCAGGTCAGCCAGTTTGTTCAGCTGTTCGGTGGACTTTTCGTGGTCGCCCGCGTTGCCCCATGTGAACTTCGCCGGGTCATGGATCATCATTAGGGCACCGGCCCGCATGGTGATGGTGTCACCCGCCATGGCAATGACCGAGGCTGACGATGCGGCAATGGCATCGACCACCACGGCGACATCTCCGCGATGTGCCTTCAGGGCGTTGTAGATCGCAATGCCGTCATCGGTGTAACCGCCGCCCGAATTGATGCGCACAGTGATGTCCGCATCCCGCCCCAGCATCGCCAGCGCGTCGATGACCTGCGATGCGGTGAAGCCATCACCCCAAAAGTCATCCCCGACGAACCCGTAAAGAACGAGTTCGCCATCCACCAAGATGGTCATGTCTGTCTCCTTGTCGGTCAGGTAAAGCGAAACCGCTTCGCATGTCTGGTGCGGGCCGCGCCGCCGGACTTCCGGCGGCAGGCGTTCTCGTATTCCGCAATCAGCTGTTTCAGGTCATCCAGTCGCGCCCGCTGGAATGTCACTTCTTCACCGTCAATGCGGACGGTTTCCCGCAGCTGACCCGCACTCAAGCGAATGCGGACCTTGCGCAGCGCATCGGCCATCGCGCAGGGGTCATCCATCTGCACGATATCTTGTCCAACCTTCATCGTACTCATGGCGCAGGCTCCGTTTCGATGACGGGCTGCACAGCCCGTGCCGCATAGGGCGATTCCATCCCGGCATCGACATAGCGCTGGTGTTCCCGCTGACGCTGTTCAAACAGCGCATCCGGGTCCACCCCAAGGTCGCCGGTTTCATTGGCGATGGAACTGGTTCCGTTCGACAGCCGTTCGGTCGATGCCCTTGCCGACTTGTAATCGTCCGCCGTGGGCTTTGCGGGGCCTTGCCAGTTCGCCGCAGACACCCGGTCACGGTTCGCGCGGAAGGCTTCATATCCGCCCTTGAACGGAATGCGGCCTTCGCCCACTTCTTCATCCAGCCAGTTGCCATAGACCATCTGGCACATCGGGGCGGCGATGCGTTCGCGCCGCCGCATGACCACGGCCCAGATGGACGCATTTTCCATGCGCACGCTGGAATAGGTCGCAGCGGTGTGGTCCATCGTCAGCCCGCCATAGGTGATGCCGATGGTGCGGGCCATGTCGCGGGCAAGGCTGTTCGAAAACGGCAGGAAGTCCTGACCGGGAACCTTCGCGGTTTCCATGCCCAGCTTTTCACCGGGACCAAGGTGCGACACCTGCGGGTCAGCCCCGACCGAAATTCGGCTTTCCGCCGCCCGGTCCAGCTGCGCCCCAAGGAAATCCAGATACTCCTGCGCATAGCCCGTGCCGCCCTTGCTTTCCTTCAGCACTTCCAGCGCTTCATAGGCGTCTTGGCTTGGCGCTTCGGATGTCAGCGTGATCGCAAAAACCGTCTGCAGAATGGCCATTTGCAGGGTTGCGTCATCAAGCAACTCCGCCTGAATATGCTTCCGAAAGGCCGGGGCCAGCAGGGAAATGCCGCGAACATCGGTGGCGTCCATCGGATCGAAGACGTGCATGACCAGCGGGCGTCCATCGACATCGAAGGCGGCATAGTCGCGCTTCGACTTCAAACCGCCAGTGACGGTGTCGAACCGGTAGGACACCGGACGGCCCTTGCCATCGTGGTGAACGCCCTGAAACAACCCTTCCAGTGGGCTGGTGTCTTGCACCAGCCGGGGCGGCGGGACAAGGCATAACTTGGTGCCGCTGGTGATGCCATAGCGGCTGCGGTCGCTAGCGGTGAAGAAATCGAAGACGCCGGTTGCCTCGCCATAGGCGATGTGCCAGCGCAGCCCGATGTCCACCATCTGCGGACCTGTCAGCTTGCCACGCATGTCGCATTCGCGGGCGTTGTGCCAGTAAGCCCGCCAGCGCTTTTTGACCAGTCGAATCCAGTCAGCCTTTTCCTTTTCATCATACCCCATGCCCGAAAGGTCCGGGTCAGGCGTCAGGGTCAGACCCACGCCAACCGTATCGGCAAGAACTTGGTCGGTCGCGCCCTTCAGGCGACCGCTGTTCTGGATCAGGTCCATGGCCAGACCTGCAGCCCGCGACCATGACCGTCGCACATCGTCACGATGGCTGGTCAGTGGCGCGGCCCGACTGGCGATGACGCCACTCTTGGTGTCACGCATATAGCGGGCGGTCGGGCGCGAAGACCGTTCAGCCGCCACCAGTGGCGTTCCGTCTGGCTTGATTAGACCGCTCATCGCGTCCTGTTTCTCCACTTAGACCGCGCACGCTCTTTGGCCTGCGCTTCAGTTTCGTCTTCGGCGGGTTTTTCATCCGCCATCTGTTCGGCCTGCGGCTGCGCCGCCATCAGCAGGTCTTCGAAATCACTCTGCACATCTTCCGGCGGGCACTCGCGTTCCGCCATCAGGCGGTCCCACTCGGTGTCCGGAAGATCGCGCACCCCAAGGCGAAGGGCCGCAGTTTCCGCCTGAAGGTGGGTGTCCAGACCTTCGTTTGCTTGGTTCGGGTCTTTCACCCACAGATACCGTGTGAAGCCCGATTTCGCTTTTTGTGCCTTCCGGCTTTCCGCCGTCAGCTGGCGAAAGAATTCATCTTCCAGACCTTTCGGCAGGGCGATGAACCCGCGCTCTTCCGGATCTGTCTTCTTCAGGTTCCGGTAAAGCCCCATTTTCAGAACCGACGAGGCGAAGTTGAAGAACCGTTTTGAATAGCGGAGAATCTTGCCGCGCCGGTTCCGTTCCTTTTTCACCTGCGCCAGCAGTGGGGCGCTTTCAGGTTGCACGCCGCGCACCATGATGACGCGGGATGCAGGGTGCCGACGTGCCCAATCCCAAACGTCTTCGGTGTAGGCGTTGCCGTCGATGGCAAGCAGGTCGATTTCAACCTTCCGGCCATAGGCGTTCCGAAAGCCCTGCCGCAGCAGGCCGTTCAGCTTCGACTGGCACCCTTCATCGGAAATGTGCCCGTTAAACACACCATATTCGACCACCGCGCGGCGCTTATTCTGACCCCATGCGACAACTTGCCATTCCACTCGGTCGCCCTGACAGTCCACACCGCAGGTCACCAGCGGGAAGCCCGCAGGGATGGTGCCGTGGGCATAATCCGATTCCGACGCACGGTCGCGGATGTCTTCCCATGGCGGCGCTTCACCCAAGACGCGATAGGCTTTGCCCACCACATCATTCCAGAAGGTCTGTTCCTTTGGCGGGTCGCCCTTGGCCGACAGCCATGACCGCGCGATGCGCTCAAACGACTGCAGCAATGAATAGGCCGACCAGATGTAGAATGACCGGTGCACCCGCTTCATCTTCGGGTTCGCGGCGATCCACTTGCCCCCCCGCAGCATCTTAGGGCGGTGGTGTTCTTCAATCGAAGCGCCGCAGCCTTCGCAGGTGAAATGCGCACGTTCTGGATGGTCTTCATCGAGACTGGCCAGCATGTTTTCCCATTCCAGCACCTGCATGTGGCCGCATTCGTCATGCGGGCACGGCACGTGCAGAAACTCCTGACTGCCGGATTCGAAGTTCTTGGTGATGCGGCATCCCGGCACCACCATGGGTGTCGAAATCTTGAAAATCTTGGCGAACTCGTAACCCTGACTGCGGCTGTCCGCTTGGGTTTCCGGGTCGCCCGCGCTGTTCATATCCCACTTCGCAAGGTCATCCTGCACCTGCCGGGACATGGACACCTGCGAAAGCGAAGCGGGCGAATTCGCGCCTGAAATCTGGATGGCCCCGCGACCGTCGCGGCGCTCTTTGTAGAAAACCGAATCCTGCCCGTCGCGGGCCTTCATCGGGAAAATTTTGCGCAGCGCCGTGGTGCCTTTGAGCATCGGGGCCAGCTTCATCTTCGACCACCGCCGCGCGTTTTCGTCGGTCGGGTGGACATAGAGGAAATCGCCGGGGTCCATGTCCATGGAACCGCCGGTGAAGATATTTGCCAGCACCGTGCCACCCAGCTGCGCCGATTTCGACAAGGTGACAACCCGGCACGGGTCATCGGGCGACAAGGCCCGCAGGATTTGGTCAAAGTAGCTGAAGCGTTCCCGGTTGTACGGGCCGGGCAGCGGACTTTCCCGCGACGAAAACACGATGTTTTCCTCTGCCCATGTCAGGTAATCGACAGGCGGCGGCGGGTCGATGACATCCGCCAGAACATCGTGCGCCATCCATTCAGCGCTTGTGACTGCAACATCCAGCATCAGGCATCCAGTTCAACCGAGGTGGCCACGTCCTTTTCCACTTCATCCGCGCGGGCGCGTTCTTTCATCGCAGCGGTCTTGCGGACCTTTTTGAACTCTGCCCGCAGTAGGTGCAGGACATCACGCTGCGGGACGTTGAACTGCGCTGCCATCGCAGCGGCGAAGTCAGGCAAAGCGCCTTCGAAAATCTGCAGCATCATACCCGCGATGCGGGTCATCTGTTCGCGGGCATCGTCGGCAGACATCAGCATGCCTTGCCGCAGCGCTTCATCCGCAGCCTGAATTCGGTTGCGGCGCAGCTGTTCTTCCAGCTTGGCCCGCTTCAGCTGGTCTTCGACCGTATCGGGCTTTGGTGCAGCCGGGGTCGATGACGCGGCAGGCGCTTCGGGAACAGCCTGTTCAGCCGGGGCGGCTTCGGCCATCGGCAGGCTTGGCTGTTGAACCGGCGCGGGGTCGGGATCAGGCGCAGCGGCAGGCTGCACCTGCGCCGCATCATCCACCGTGGTCCGGGTCGCGATACCGTTGCCAAGCGATTGGCCGATGTCACGGTTGCGCCGGACCTGTTCAATCGCGACCGCATAAATGATCTTGCCGGACTTTCCCGGCTTGGTGAACGCATCGTCGCGCAGGATGTCCTTCGACTTCCATTGGCTGACCGCCGCGCGGCTGACCCCCATGGCCCGCGCAAAATCGGCCTGCGACATTTCCTGATGTGCAGCTTCCATGCCTGACCCGTTCAGTCCGTTGCCGGTCGGGCTAATTGTTAAGCCCCCGGCATTAAGCGAACCCCCTTGTGTTAAGGCTTTCCCAAACCCGTCTGACTACCGAACCCTCGGGCGGTTCCACCACCGCGTGCTTTCAAAACGGGGGTACGGTCCCTTTTTTCAGGGGCCGATTCTGACCTGTTTTGGCCCCCCTATGCTTGTACTCATATCGCCGGGTCACAGCCCCAAAAGGCGGCTGATTTCGTGATCAAGTCGGCGCGGCAGGTTCTGCTGCACGCTGCGCTCAAAGGCGTCGGCGGTCGCGCCTTCCACCATCTCTTCAGGGATGAACACGCCAGACTTCACTTTCTTCAGATGGAAGCGCCGTTCGCTCATCCGGTCCATCACGTGCCCGCCGAAGGCGCTTAGATCCACGCGGCGGGGGAAAGCGCCGCCCCGGAAGAAAGTGCGGGGGAACAGAACGCGGCCACGGGCTGAACCAAGATTGGCGACCACGCCCTTCTTGGTCTCGCGCTTCTGGAAATACTTCAGCGCCACATCACCGCCCGCCGACTTCAGCGTGTAAGTCAGGTCATCCCAAGATGACCGCTTGACCTTCACGGACTTGCGGATGGTCTTCTGCGGCAGGCCGGTCTGCTTTGCCAGCGTGCGGACAACCTGCGTCCGCGCCATGTCGCCGGTGCGGTTGATGGCCCGGTTCACCGCCTTTGGCGCTTCCGCCCCCAAAGCGCCCAGCATGTTTTCGAACCGCTGCAGGCCTTTCACATCGACTTCGCCCACGCTGAACATCTTGACCCCCTCCGAAATAGGTACGCGCAGGCGCGGTGCATAGTCGTGGCGCATCACGCATCTAGCTTTAACCCCGCAGGCTAAATCGGCAGCAGGTGCGCCCGCCACCGAACCCCCTCTGGTTCGTTTGGACCTATCGAACCACTGCACGCACAAAAAAGGCCAGCCGCAGGATTTCCGCGACCGGCCTTCAAACCGAGGGACAAGGGAAAGTTCAGATGCGCTTCATAGCTGCCTCCGTTGCTGGCGTTCAAATCTCACACACCCGTTAGACATGAAAAAGGCCCGCGCTTTCCAGCCGGGCCATCGAACAGAGTAATACCGTGCGCGATCTGGTGGCGTTCATTCGCCTAAATCACGACGCGCAATGCCATCAAAAGCACTTGCCCCACCTACTCGGTCTAACTGCATCGCGCTGAAGCACTTCCGTCAGGGACTTGGTATTAGTGGTGGAATCACTGTTAACTCCACCACCGCCCTTGCGTCAACCCCCCCCTTAACAAATCCGATTAAAGCTTAACATCGGATGACCGAAGAGCTTCCAGCATGTCACTGCGAATTTCGGTGACAACTTCGCCGCCAAGAATATCCAGCGCCGCCTTGACGGTCGGACCCGTGACATCAATGACCCGAACATTCACCCCATCTAGCGGACCCGTGACCACGCGAACGGTGTCACCCGCCGCAAATTCGCAGCCCGTCTTCAGGTAGCGATGGCATTCCGGCGAAAGCTGACCGCCACCCCATTGTCGCATCAGGCGCATCACACGGGCAGGCGGGATTTCCACCGGACGCCCTCCGGTACCCATGACGCCGGTGACCACATCCAACTCCATCAGGTCTGGCCATCGGCTTTCCCCGACCGACCACCCCACGAACATCCAGTCCACCAGCAGCGGCTGCGACACCAGAACCTTTTCCGGGCTAAAGCGGTTCTTACGCCTCAGCACCTTCTTCACCGGCAGGAAGACTTCGAATCCTGCACGGCGCAGAAGATGTTCGGGAAGAAACACCCGGTCGCCCGTACCATCGACCCGCCGCTTGCGCACGCGGCCCGCGCGGTCGCGGTAGGATTCGAACTCGCCACCGACCGTGACGGTGCGAATGCCGCCCACCTGTTTGCGCTTCACCCGGCACGCGAACCACTGCATTTCCTGCGCTTCGATTTTGCCCATCAGCATGCCGTGCCCCCCGACACCAATTCACGAATTTCTTCGCACTTCCGCTGCGCGGCATTCCGTGAAGCGAACCACTTTTGATCCGCCTCAGACACCAGCCTGCCGGATGCCTGCCGTTGGCGGATGTCTTCCACCCTGCGCAGCGCCAATTCCGACTCCGCCTTGATGCCCTGAATATTCAAGGCGCTCGGCCAAGCGCGGTTCTTCCGCAGGAACCGCAACAGTTCCGGCCCCCAATTCCCGGCCATGGCATCCCGGCCCAAAGCTGCGGCGAAGACCGCGCGCATCAGCGGCGACGCCTCAGCGGCAGGCGGCTGGATCTTCGCGGCCCGCTCAAGGATTTCATTCGGGATCATCATTTGGTCGCGACCCTTGCCCTTGGGATTGGCGGCGACTTCCTCTTCCAAGGCCGCAAGGCTTAGTTCGGTCATGTAGGCCAGCTTGGGGCACAGCACCTTTGCCACCATCACCTCAAAGTCCGCCTGTTTCGTGAACCCTTTGGGCTTTGTCAGCCCGCGCGCCAGCAGGGGTTCAATCAGCAACGCCCTGACCCGCTTTTCACCGTATGCCTGTTCAGCACTGTCCATCCGTCTTGCCCTTTTTCTCTGCATCTGCCCCGGTCTCAAATGGCGCTTCGGTCGGTATTGGGGCGGTGGTGGCAATTTCTTTTCTTTTTCTTTTCGTTTCTTCTCTTTTCAGCGGTTACAGATTGCGCGCAAAAAAAAGGGAACAAGCAGGAAACATCCGGGAAAAACCCGTAATTTTCTGTTTCTGTTCCGGAATATTCTGTGACCGTAACAGAATGTCACAGAATGGCAGGGCGGCAATCATCGGGCCATCTCCACCTGAAACTCTTCGAGCGCCGACCGGATAAACGGCTCCCGCCGCTGCGCCTCTGGATACCGGGCTTCCAGCCAATCGTTGAAACGTTCCAAGAAGTCAGGATTGCGTAGCAGTTGCCCGGCCCCAACGCGCTGCTCGATCATCTCACGAAGGTCCTTCAGGCGCTTTGCCCGTTTGCGTTGCTCAGTGTCCGCTTGGTTCTTGCGGCGGGTTTTCAACGCTTCCTGCGCCACCTCTGTAGCCACGGGATGGGCAAATCTGATTTCACCATTATCACACCGGACCAATGACCAGTTGTGCAAAGGGGTGATTTCCCGGTCGCAAAGCTGCCGCCAGCGATCCACAGAAATGTCCAACGCCTTCGCCAAAAGCCGCTCATCAGTGGGCAATGTCGCCACCGGCGTTTCGTCATGAGATTCACAGAAGAGAAGAAACCCGAACCACCCCACTTCCGGCTCCGCCAATTGGCGGAACTTGCTTTTACGCCAGCGCTTCAGGTTCCATTGGATGAAGAAGTGAGAATCCAATCGGTCTTCGACGGAAATCGGGTATTCCGGCAGGTCTTGTGCATCGACAGGCTGCAGGTTGCGCACAGGGCTGTTCATTGGACCGCCCCCTGCACAGAAGTAGTGTTGAATGCCGCTGTCAGCCCGGCGCGCGCCCCGCATCCGGCGGTGAGCCGCGTTTCCGGTCTACAGTTCCACGCTGGCGCAGCTTGCTGGCCTTCACGGCCTCTTCCAGACCTTCCAACAACAGCGGGTGCGTCAGCCGAACCTCTTCGCCGCACTGGATTTCTACCCAGCCGTGCAGCGGGTTGATTTTGCGCTGCAAAAGAGTTCGCCATTCGTCCGGCTGCATCCGCAGGTACAAGGCATGCAGATCCGTGTTCAACGGCAGCGTTGCGGGCGGGCACATCTCCATCGCCTTGGCCATCAGGTTGAATGCAGCGCCCTGTACATCCATGTCGGCCAGCACCCCAAATTCGCCTTGCAAATGCCGCCGAAAATAGACCGGGAACCACTGGATGTGGTTCCATCGGAGATTCAGCGGATAGGGATACTGCAATACATCGCTTCGCATGTGTGCATGAAAATCGCGATTGGATCAAAAAATCAACCTGCATAATACTTCCCCTGTTTGGACGCGCGGGCCATGCGGTCGCGATACCATTCCGACTGCAGCCGGGTGACATAGTTGCGACCGGCGCGGGACAGTGCCCGCAGCGCTGCGTCTTCTTTTTCGTATTTCCCCATGCGCCATGCCAGCAGGGCGGGCGCGGCTTTCTGACCGATGCGGCGCATTTCGGCTTCATCCATCTTGCGGCAAGTTTCGCAGCAGTAGCGCTGCCAGCTGCGCGATGGCGCGAAGACGCGCGAACACATCGGGTTCAGACAAACGCCCGGCGCGACCAGCGGAAAATCCGCCAATTCGTGATGCGCCGTGACGTGAAAGGGTTCCAAATCAAAATGCGCCGCCGGTGCATTCGCAAGGCGTGGTGCCGGAAGGGTCACGGTGCGGACCCTTCTTCTGTGGTGCTTTCTGCGACGAAAATTGCGGCGGCGAAATCCCACCGGATTTGGGTAAAACCGACTGCCGGAAGGCCATAGCGGTTGTCGAACCAAGCTTGCATATTGCCTGCGCTGGCGAAGCCTTCGATGCCCGCCAGTTTTTCCATGTTCGCCCCCGTACAGCCCACACCGTCGATGTCAGCGCCCCAATGATGAATTTCGATGGGCTTTGAATAGATGCACGGCACCCGGAGCAGCAGGCGGCAGGATTGAGTGCGCATGCCAACATACTGCTGTAGTTCATCGCCAGCGACCGCATGACGGCGCTTGCCATTCGGACGGATGGTGGACAGCTTCCGGCCCAAGAGGATGTCAGGCTCGAACTCTTGCTGGAAGTTATAGGCGACCATCACCGCACCCCGCAGTCGAATGCATAGGGCTGCGTAGACAGGCCGTATTCTTCCAGCAGCCTGTCGATGCACGGGATGACCCGCAGCCGGTGCCAGCGCTGTTCCACCGCCCGGCGGTCGCGCATCAGGCCCACTGCGATGCGATCAAAGGAAATGCCCTTGTCCCGCGACGTGACCAGCTGGTGGTCATCACGCGGCGACCAGCGGGGATGAAAGATGGATTCCAGTCGCTTCGCTGCACGCGCCTTCACCTCTGCCTTGGAGGGTGTGCGCCGGGTCCTGCCTGTGCCGCCAGTCGTCATTGCCGTGCCTCATGGTTTTCTTCTGAAGTCTGCAGCCCCGCCGCCACGGTCTTGCGCACGCGGCTTTCGGCAATTGCGAAATATTCGGGGTTCTTTTCGATCCCGACCGCGCGTCGGCCTGCCTGCGCCGCTGCCACCAGCGCTGCGCCCGAACCCATCATCGGGTCCAGAACGGTATCGCCCTGATTTGTGGAATTCCGGATGTAGTGGTCACACAGCGCCACCGGTTTTTCGGTGGGGTGCGCAGTCTCCCTCTTGGCGTTCAGCGTGAACAGCTGCTTTGACCCGCAGTCATTGATGCCCTTCTGATCTGCGCGGCCTTTCCACATGTAAATCGTGAATTCGAGGTTCTTCATGTACCAGCGGTTCCGAGTTCGCCCGCACCTTGTCCCAGACCAGCAGGTTGTGGAATTTCCACCCCGCTCCCTCAAACGCCAGCCCGGCGCGGAACAGGTTCTTGTCATTGGTCATGATGTAGGCGTCGGCATCCGGCTTGCAGGCCCGGAAGAACGGCCCGCCGAGTTCTTCCCAATCGGGAACTTCCATCAGCAGACCGTCATTTTGATAGTTGGTTTGGGCAAAGATGCCGCCCATCGACTGATGCGCATTGCCGCCGGATGTCAGTGAATAGGCCACATCGCAGAACAGGAAGTCCGCGATGCCTTCCAGTTCCGGAAGAACATCCCGGCAGTCGCCCAGGATCAAGCGGCATTTGCCGATGGTCACGTCTTTCAGGATGGCACGGGTCATGCGGCACCCCCGAATTCCGACCCTTCGGCCACCAGATACACCGGCACATTGTGCAACAGCGCCCAGCAGGCTTCGCGCCAGACGCCGCGCGACACATCCCAGCCATCCATCGCCGGGATGACCACGGCACCGCAGGCCGACAGCATTGGCTGACACCAGCGCGACCAGAACGCATCATCCAGCGGGTCCAAATGACCTTCGACATCCGCATGACAGATGGCGCATGACATCACGATAGGCGAAACGACCGTGACACCCTCAATGGCGAAAGACCGCGACCAGCGGGCGCTACGGACCTCGATGTCAAACGAAAGGCCGCGATCCCACTGCAGGTCATCGTTCAGCACAGCCTTGGTGTAGGGCGTGGCCAGATAGGCCATCCGGCCACCGACGCGGCGCACTACTTCCATGAACGGGCAGTCCACGTGCAACAGGATGTTGCCGGGATAGCTGGCCTTCAGCCAAGGCCAATCGGGCTGTCGCGGGAAATCAAAATCAAGGCCCATCAGGCACCCCCGCACAGGGCAGCATGCAAGTCGGGCCAGCGGGTGCGGGACAGCGGGAGGAGGTGCCGCCCCGCACCACTGGCAGCGCCGGAAATCGCGGCACTACCCCCAGAGCCAGCCCCGCCAGTGGCAGGACCGACCGCGCCTTGCGCCTGTTTGGCGTGGCCGACCAACTGGCCCACCACGCGCTTTGTCACCGATTGCACGGCAGACCGGTGACCGGAGACCGTCAGAAAATCGGGATGATTGCGGAACGCATCGACCACGGCCCCTTCGACCAAACGCCAAAGCCGCCCATGGTCGCGATGCTTCAGGACGGCGGGATGGCGGGCAGTGGGGCGGCGCAGCGTGGTCATGCTGCACCCCCGTTCCCCATCGACCTTTCCAGCCGCGCCCGCGCTTGGCGCAGGGCGAACATAGCTTCATCGACTTCCTTGATGGCCTGCGCACATTCATCGGCGCAGGTCGATTGCTCTGCCGCCAGAATGGCTGAAATCGCTTCGCCGCTTTCCTTGGCGATGCTGGACCCGTCCTGCAGCAAGCTACCGCCTTCGGACACCGGGCGGTTTTCCAGCCGCCGCGCCATCATGCGGGTGACGGGGTAGCGGCCAGCCGCATCTTCCAGCGCAATGACATCTGCCACCGTCCAGTCCAGATTGCCGCTAACCTTTTTGCTGACCGTGCCCTTACTGGCACCGCCGCCCCACCGGGCGTTGAAGGTTTCGGCCACCGCGTCATAGCAGCCAAACCAGTCCACAAGGGACTTCATGTTCGCGCGAACGATTTTGCGGAAGTCAGGCATGGGAGGCTTCCTTCTGCACAGCCTCTACGCTAACGCTGGTGCCGGATTTTAAAGCGATCATTCGTCGGCTCACGCCGCAGCAACGTGCTTTTCGGAGAAGGGGAAAAAGCCCATGAACTGGGATACTCATTTCGTGCAATTCAGAACCCGTCACGGCACTTGGAGCATCGACCGCATCGACCGCATCGACCGCATCGGCGGCTGGTACCGTGTGTTTTTTGAAAAGGAAAACCTTGGCCACTACGCATCCCCGTTTGTTGCACTGGACGAACTGACAGGAGGTAGCTGCGAATGGCCCGGCGTCTTGGACCCTTCGGAATGCGGTATCTCAGACGACTTTGAAGACTGGACGGCTGTACCCAAGCGCCCAGCCCGTCGATAGTACGCCATAGTCTCGCAAAGGGCCTGATAGCATTTCGGCTGCAGCAGCAACTCCAGCACAGTCCCGTCTTCACAGTCGAACAGGATCTTATCCCGCGTGGTACCCCGCCACGTCACTTGCAGTGACTGGCGCGGAGCGCTCACCCTCTTGCCTGCGACTTCCTCAACCACGGGAAACCTCGTTTCCTGTGCACGCGCGGGAAAGCGGTGCAGGGTGAAGCCATGAAACGCAAAGCACCCATCCCCGCATCAGCTGGCCCTCTTCATCGGTTCGCCAGCATCGCCACCGGCAGGTTTTATGAAATTGAACAGTTCATCAGGGCATTCGATGCTGTCAGTGCGGCAAAGCTTCTTCACCACCGCATACCACTTGGCAGGAAAGACGCCGGACACTGCGGCGTTGCTGATGGTGGTCACGCCAACGCCAAGGCTGTCTGCCATGCGCTTCCGACCAAGTTTATCACAGACTTCTGATGTGTTTGTCATGATATCAAGTGATAATCCATAAATTATGGACTGTCCACATCCATCTCGACCCCGGTTCATTTTTTCTGGACAAAGCGTAGAACTAAGCCATGGACATTGAACGCAAAGAACACCTCGCCCACCGTGGCGACATGGGCGTGAAAGCAAGCGCTATTCGCGTGAAGGCGGCGCGGTACTCGAGCGGCTTCGAGAAGCAGCATGAATTCGCCCGCGCCTGCGGAATCTCAAAGACTTCTTACAATAATATCGAGAAAGGACTTCAGTTTCCGAACAGGGACGTGATGAAATACTTGTACCGCGCGCACCGGATTGACTTTAACTTTATTATTAACGGCGATTTCGCCCAACTTCCCGCTGATGTTCAGCAGAACCTTTTCGACGCGCTCGAACGCGCAAATAGTGAATGGGATCAAACACAAGGTTAAGGTTCACGCCGAACCAGTTTGCAACCCTTGCCAATCTGTAAGCGAGCGGTTTTCGCATCTAGCCCTCCATAGTTAGAACATTGAGGGAACAGGCGCGCGGCGCAACTGAAAAACTCCGCGCCGATTGTCCCCGACCGGCGTTCGCCACAGGCACAACCGGGGCACCCGCAACCAACCGTCCCACCATCGGCTCAGCTGGAAATAGATAAAGCGATATGAGACAATGCCTTACGGTCGCGGATGCGGCACCAAAACGACAGGAGCGATAATGACGGGAAACATGGTAATCATTGCGATGGTCAGCGCGATCATCTTGGCGGCTATCGGGATGCGAATTGCGGGTGGCGAACCTTGGAAAGGCGCAGTTCTGGCCGTGGCCTTTATCATCGGCAGCATTGGCGCAAGCGTTGTCGCTCAAAGCCTCGTTCTGGCGTTCATTGCAGGTGCGGTGGTCGCATCCATCGTCGCAGGGGCGATGAAGGTTCCGACGAAGCAATCCGCCAATGCCTTGCTTGGATGTATTATCGGCCACCTTGTCCCCCTTGTCCTTATGTAACGCACATCAGACCCCACCGCCCGGCGCACCCCTTGATCTGGTGTAAATCCATATAATTTGGATTTTTTTCTTGCAAGTCCATTTTTATTGGATAGTTTGCCTTCATCAAACCGATGGAGGCAACCATGCTTGCAACAGAAGTCCAGCCGCTTGTCGGCGATGATCTGTTGGCCGAACTGGCCAGCCCCGACTATCACCAGCAATGCGGAGAGTTCGACGCGGAAACCCGCGCGATGCTGGCAGTCGCCTTGCCCGAAATCTGCAGTGAGTTGCTGCGCTGGCGGCAGACCGCCGCGAACCGCCCCTTTGCCTTGGCGCTGGCCCTGCGGTCAGCAGCCATTGAAGCCCGGCTGACCGATGCCCGCCGCGCCATCCGTGCCCCGGACCCGATTCACCCCCGCGCCCTGACCGCTGCCTGCGAAACCCTGCTTCGCCATTCGGCCGACGCCGCTGAACGTGCCGCCGCATCCGATGCGCTAGCGCAGATGCAGGAGGCCGCGTGATGGACGTCCTGCACCACCGCCTTCCAGCCTTCCTGATGAACTTGGAATGCCTTGATGTCCAAGGACAGCAGGACGCCTTTGTGAATGAGGTGATGGAAACCTTCGGGCGCTTCGATCCACCTGCAGGCGACCGCACCCATCAGTGGGAAGTGGAGTTGCACGGTATCAGCGCCAACGGTGCGACCATCGAAGAGGCGATGGCCATTTGGAAGCGCTCGGCCCGCCAGACCTGCAAACTGGACGGCAGCGAAGATGACGGGTTCATCACGGCGCACCCAGCCCTGAAACAGATTGGGGCCGCGTGATGACGATGCACACACGCCCCACACCCTTGCCGTATGAAACCGGCACCACTGCCGGGGGCGGACTGCTCGCTGCTCTCGGCTCTTTTTTCCGCCGGTTTCGCAAAGGCACCGCAGGCGGCACGGTCCAGCCCATGCGCCCGCAGTCGCTGTTTCCCGATCAGCAATGGCTGGTGACCCACATGCGTCCAAATGGCGACGTGGCCACCGAAGCCGTTCTAATAAACGGCGGCAACCTGCAGGCCGACATCGACACGCTGGCGCGGCTGGCGCTGCGCCACCAGCGCGGCACCGACTGCGCCACCATCATCCGTATCAGCATCGACTACCGCGCCACTCCGGCGCGGATCGAACTGCTCGACCGCATCACCCGCGACTACAACGCCCGCCGCCGCTTCGAAGCGGAATGCGGCTGATTTCAGGAGGCACCATGAGCGAACAAATTCATTTTCCGACCGAAGCTGCAGCGCAGACCGCGCTGAAAAAAACCGGCTTCAGCCTTGGCACCAGCCAGCGCGATGACCCGCGCGGCATCATGCATGGTGACTTTTGCATCATGAAATGGCGCAACCTTGACGCCAAGGACAAAGAAGACCTGCACGGGGCGCATGTCCGCAAATTTCGCGATGGCCCCGTGACGATCACCCTGAAGCCGAATTGCCCGTCACGCGCGGCAACTGCCCTACGCCGCGCGGCAGCTGAAGCCGTGGCCGCGCAACCCACCGACCACGAAAGGATTGCCCGTGTTCTATAAAGACGAAAATTTGGCCCTGTTCATCGACGGCCCCAATTTCTATTCCACTGCCCGCGCGTTGAATTTTGACGTGGACTATAAGCGCCTGCTGGAAGCCTTTCAGACCAAGGGGCGGTTGCTGCGGGCAAGCTACTTCACCCCGCTGGCCGACACCGATGACCACGTGGCCATCCGCCCGCTGGTGGACTGGATGCAGTACAACGGCTGGAATGTGGTGACCAAGCCCGCGAAGGTCTTTGAAGGCGAAGACGGGCGCAAGCGTATCAAGGGCAACACCGACATCGAAATGACGGTGGAAGTGATGAAGCTGGCACCGGCCATTGCCCATGCGGTGCTGTTCACCGGCAACCGCGACTTCGCCCCGCTGGTCGGCTTCCTTCAGGAACGCGGCACGCGGGTGACCGTGGTGTCCAGCATCCGCACGCAACCCCCGATGGTTGCCGATGACCTGCGCCGCGCAGCTGACGCTTTCGTGGAACTGGACACCCTGCGCGATGCCATCGCCCGCAAAGCCCGCGACGGCGCAGCAGCCTAACGATCCCCAAACCCTGAAAGGAGTGCGACCTTGATGACCAAGCGCAAAGAACCGCCCGCAGCGCCCACTGCGGACCCACATGACCCCTACAAGATGCGGACGCTCGAACAGATTCTGATGCTGTTTGATGGCGGCGACTTCATGGGTGAAGTCATGTCCGGGCACCAGAATCTGATGCAGGACTTGCTGGAACACAACGCCGAACACGGCCCCAAGGGCTGCAACGGAACCATGACCCTGCAGCTGTCCTACGCGGTCGGCAATTCTGGCGATGTCGGCATGGGTGCAACCGTCAGCTTCAAGGCCCCGAAAAAGCCGCCATCCAGCGCGGGCGCATACATCAACGATGCAGGGGAATTGACCCTCTACAGCCCGATGATGAAGCGGATGCACCAGCCTGTGCGCGACGTCGAGGCCTTCGACCCCGTGACCGGCGAAATCCGCGACGCAGACTGACCCTTCACTGACCACAATAGAGGAACACGACAGTGACAAACGAAACCAACCTTGCGACCATGGAAAATCCCGCCGTCACCATGCGAGATATGATGGAGAAGCTGGGCCACCACGATGAAATCGAAACGCCTGAAGGCTTGGACCTAACCAAGCCGCATCTGGTGACGGTGCCCTCACACCGGAAGATCGAAGACCTCACGGCCAAGCATCTGGCGGCGGCGGAACACCTGAAACCGACCCGCCGCAAAGGCACTGCACGCTTTGACGACCTGCAAAGCCTTATCGACTGGACCAACCGAAACAAGGGCGAAACATCTGTTCTGTTCGCCAAACCCGACCTGCAGGCACCGACCATCACTTGCGTTGCAGACTACCACGCCGGTGGCGCTGCAGACCCTCTGAACCCGGACGGGGACCCTTCCGCCCGCCACTGCCACCACCGGGCAATCTATGACTTCCCGCTGTCCGAAGAATGGAAAGCATGGACCGCCATTTCCGGCGAACCGATGCTGAAGGACGAACTGGGCGAGTTCATTGAAGCCAATGCCAAAGACATCATGGACCCGACGCCGGCCATCATTGCCGGTAAAGAAGGCGATAAAAATCAGACGTGGGAAAACCGCCTGATTCAGACCGCGCAGCAGATCGAAGGGCGCTATGGCCAGCTGACCCAGCTGTTACAGATGTCGCGCCAGTTTCAGGTTTATGAAACCAGCGACCTGAAGGTGGTCAGCAATCGCGACACCGGCGAAAGCGAAATCCAGTTCCTGAACGAACACAAAGGGCCTGATGGCCAGCCACTGAAGATCCCGAACCTAATTATCATCGCGATCCCGGTCTTCATGGGCGGCGCGGCGTACCGCATGCCGGTGCGGTTCCGCTACCGCAAGGCGGGCAGCACCGTCCGCTTCATCCTGTCCGTCTACAACCCGGAAAAAGCATTTGAAGCCGCCTTCAAGGAAGCCGTCGAAGAGGCGACCGAACAGACCGGCCTACCGACCTTCCGTGGCACACCGGAAGCCTGATGCCTGATTTCTCTTTCTGGCCCTTGGAGACAGGGGTCAGCGACGGAAACCAACGCCCCGGAGGATCTGATGAACCCCATGACCGAACCACCGCGCGATGCGACCCGCGTGCCACGCCCGCTCAATGAATGGCACGAAGATCACGGCGACGTGGTCTGGTGGTGCTGGGGGTGGGATGGCGAACGGTGGCTGGATGAGACGCCATATGTCGGATCACCACTGGACACGGGGCAGACGGTCGAGGTGCACACGGACCGCGAGAAGGGCGAAGCGCCAGCCGCCCGCATCTTCGTCGGCGGCTGGCCCGGATACCACACCCACTGGACGCCGCTGCCTGCGCAGCCCCACGCGCCAGACCAGCCCATCTAACCCCGAAAGGAAAATCAAATGAGCCTAGAAGCTTGGGGTGATGAGAACCCAGACGACGCCCACTATGATAGCTGGTCAGATGCCGCCTCTGAGGCGGGCTGGATTGATCCAGACGATCTTTCGCAAGCGTCTCTCGACATCATTCAAGAGCGCGACCGCCAGCAACATGAAGAAGGCTGGACACCAGAGCATGACGACAGTCACGCGCCGGGGTCGATGTCGCGAGCGGCAGCTTGCTACGCCTTCGCGACCTTCCATGACGCCCACTATCGTGATGATGGGACGCCAGTGGGCTGGCCTTGGGAAGCCACATGGTGGAAGCCGAAAGACGCCCGATCAAACCTCATTCGCGCAGCCGCGCTAATCACAGCTGAAATTGAGCGCATCGACCGCGCAGCAGCATGCCAAAAAACAACTCAGGCAACTACAGAATTTGATTTGGCACTTGACGAATTCACAGAGGAATTCGTGAAGGAACTGGTTCGCCTTGGGGGTGAAACCTTCGCGGACGGGTCAAGCGTAGAGGATTATGCCCGCGAAATCGCGCCGAGCTACTATGCCGAAAAATTCCAGCGCGAAGACGGGCCAGAGGCATGCGCCGAAGCCGACTTCGATTGCTGGGAGCGCGTCGGCTAAAGGCGAGGATTGCTCATGCCCATCTACCCCAACAAACCCGAACCCTTCAGGTGCGCAATCTGCAGAAAGGCACGGCCTGCGCGCTGGCAGTCTCCACAGCATCAAGACCGGCCCCCGCTATGCTGGGGCTGCGAACAGGAATTTGGTACCGGCCAATATGGCGACACCAACCCCGACCGCCGCACAATCAAGCAAATCAGCGCCCTGATTTGCGCACTCGAAATTGACGCCCACAGAATTCAGATTGGAGAGGGACCGCTTTATGGCTGAACGTGACTATGTTTCCACGCCTGCATCCGACGAACTGAATTTGAAGGACACCATCCTTGGGCTGTCACGTGATTTGCAGGACTTGCGGGCGGGCAAAATCAGCCCCACCGAAGCGCACGCCCGTGCGGCGGTCGCCAAGCAAATCTGGAATGGAGCACGGATTTACCAGCAGGCCATCAAAACCATGATGGGCAATGCCAAGCCGGTGCAGGAAACCGACAAGCCGAAACAGGTGCCCTGATGGCCGTCTATGTCGATGCACCCCGTCACCGTGTCGGTCGGATGGTCATGTGTCACATGCTGGCCGACAGCATGGAAGAACTGCTGGTGATGGCCGACCGGATTGGTGTGGCCCGCAAGTGGTTCCAGCCCGCCAGCCATCCACACTTCGACATCTGCAAAGCGATGCGGGCCAAGGCGGTCGCCGCCGGGGCCATCGAAGTGGACCGCCGCCAGCTGGTCGATGTGATGAAGCGATACCGCAGCAAGTGGTTCGCAGACCTTGACGAACGCGCCGCAGTCGAAGCGGCGAAAGCCGCCTGCGCGAAAGGACAAGCCCATGGTTGAACAGTCGAAAATCGAATGGACAGACCACACGTTCAACCCATGGGAAGGATGCCAGAAAGTCGCCCCAGAATGCGACCACTGCTATGCCGAAAATCGTGACCAGCGGTTCACCGGCGGCATCCATTGGGGTCCAAAGGCCCCACGGCGCAGGACCAGTGCACAGAACTGGAACAAGCCGCGCCGGTGGAACGCGCAGGCCGAAGCCTTCCATGCCACCCATGGGCGGCGACAGCGGGTTTTCTGCGCATCGCTTGCCGATGTCTTCGACAATGCAGTGGACACCAGCTGGCGCGATGATCTTTGGGCGCTCATTCGGGAATGCAACCAGATGGATTGGCTGATGCTGACCAAGCGCCCACAGAACATCGCGAAGATGTTGCCGCCGGATTGGGGTAATGGCTGGCCCCACGTATGGCTTGGCACCAGCGCTGGGACACAGAAAACGGCAGATCAGAACATTCCGCATCTTCTGTCAGTTCCAGCACGCATGCGCTTCCTATCCTGCGAACCGATGCTTGGCGCGATGAAGCTTCCGCGCGTCGATTTCCACTGCGACCTTTGCGGCGGGACAGGTATTTTGGCCAGATTTCCAAAAGGCAAATGCCATCACTGCAACGGCAAGGGATATATTCCCGCAATTAGTACCGATCCCAAATTTGGAACGCCGTCGACTCCAATGCGGTCAATTGATTGGGTCATATGCGGAGGAGAGAGTGGCCCGAACGCTCGCCCGATGCACCCCGATTGGGCACGAGACCTACGCACCCAGTGCACCACAGCAGGTGTCGCATTCTTCTTCAAACAATGGGGGAACTGGACCGCCGAAATCGACCGCGACAAAGATGACCCGGACTGGCGTGCGAACTATTCAAAAGCCAACCGCGACGGATGGGCCATCCTGAACGCTGAAGGCGGCACAGGGTTTCACGGCGACCGCGTGCACCTGATGAAGCGGGTGACAAAGGAAGCCGCCGGGCGATCACTGGACGGGCAGCAGTGGAACGAGGTGCCGCGCGGCCCGCTGGAAGGGGACGCGCCATGCCAGCCATGACCGCCGAAAAGAAAGCCCTGAACTACCTGAAAGCGTTCGAGGCCGAAGGGCGGGTTGTCAAGCGCGTGGTGATCGAGGGAAAACGAATCGAGTTAGAATTAGAAACGGAACCGGAAAATCTTTCGGAGTTTGACAAAGTGGATATGCGATATGACAAAGCGGGAGCTTCCTAAATTCATATACCGACAACGCAATGGGCTATATTTTCAACGGCGCGGCTGGCCTTCGCAAAAGATCAAATCGGACTTCGGAACCCCTGAATTTTGGGCCGAATATGCCACCATCCTGAAGGGTGAAGAACAGCCCAAAGTCCTGCGCCGCAGCTTTTCCGCGCTTATTCGCAGCTACCATAAGTCGCCGCGCTATCGGAATTTGAAGCCGCGCACGGCGATGGATTATGACAAATACACCGCCTTCATTGACGAACGGTTTGGGCCGCTGAACCCAGCCAACCTGCAGCGCAAGGATGTTATCCGCCTGCGCGACCAGAACGCCGAAAAGCCGTATTTCGCGAACTATGCGGTGAAGGTCCTCCGCATCCTGATGGAACACTGCATCGACGTTGGGTGGCGCACCGACAACCCCGCCAAGGGGGTGTCGCTGCTGAAGGTGGACACTGACCCACGCCTGCCGTGGCCGCAAAGCCTGATAGACGACTTCCGCGAAGCCGCGCCCCTTGGCACGCGCGAACGCTTGCTGATGGAATTGTGCCTTGGGTCCGGTCAGCGCATCGGTGACGTGCTGGAAATGCGGTGGGGCGACATCCAGGACGGGGGAATCACGGTCAAACAGAACAAGACCGGGAAACGGCTTTGGGTGCCCATCGTGCCCGCGCTTCAGGAAGCGCTGGACGCGGCACCGCGCCGGTCGCTGTTCATGCTGACGAACCACCGTGCGACCAATCGCTGGTCATATCGCGGCGCTTCGCAGGCCATTCGGAAGATCAGGGAAGACATCGGGGCGCTGGAATTCGACATTCACAGCTGGCGCTACAACGCGGCATGCGAACTGGTCGAAGCGGGATGCAATGACGAACTGGTGGCCGCAGTCACCGGGCAAAGCCCCAAGATGGTCGCACACTACACCCAGCAAATCCGTCAGCGCGTGCGGGCAATCGAAGCCCAAAGCCGCCGGAAAAAGCCATGACACCACGCTCTGTTTTTGGTTCGCAAAACGAACAGAACAAAAACAGAATGTTTAGACATTTGCTTAGACGCGATTTCAAGATAAAGCGAAAAATCCGCTAAGTGCTTGAAATTAAATGGAGGCGAGTACCGGAATCGAACCGGTGTACACGGATTTGCAATCCGCTGCGTCACCACTCCGCCAACTCGCCTAAGCCGCTGTGGTTGCGACTAGTTAGGTGATTCCGAGAGGAAGCGCAAGAGGCCTAGCGCACTGTTTGCCATACATTCCCTCGCAGCAAAGAGGGGTCGTTAAGCGCCCAGCGACGTTGGGCCTGTAGCCATCCCGTGACGGGCGGGACATGTGTCCGCTTCAGTTCCTCGACACCGCGACAGACCACACGCTCACAGCGCGCCGCCGTGCTCAAGAACACGGTGAAGCGACCTTACACGCCTCTCTGCAGGCACGGCGATCATTGCGACGCAGTGCAGACCGGCGCGCTGTCGAGCGTGGCGCGCAGCTTGGGTGGTTTGATCTGTCGGTGAGCGCAGCGAACCTAGGCTGCGCCTTTCCATGTGACGGGGGTCAGATAGACGAGGCTTTCATCGCAGCTGACCATGACTTCACCATCCTGAATATTGACCTGCAGCTTCATCGACCGGCTGGCCAGCTCTGCCAGTGCAGCGGTGTCGGCCTCCGAAAGATTGATGACGTGCAGGTTATCGAAACGGGTGGTGCCGTTCTTGACCTTGTCCCACCACACTTCGGCTGTCCGGCCGCCGTAGGGGTAGACAATCACACTCGACGCCTTGCTGCAGGATTGCCGCATGACCTTCTCGCTGGGCAGCCCAAGCGCCACCCACAGATCGATTTCACCGCTCAGGCTTTTTTGCCAGATGTCGGGCTCGTCATCCGTGGACAACCCTTTGGTCAGTTCCAAATGCTCATGTGCATTCAGAGCAAAGGCGACAAGGCGGATCATCAATCGCTCATCGGTCTCCGAGGGATGCTTGGCCACCGTCAGTTTATGGGTCTCGTAATAGTGGCGATCCATGTCAGAGACCGACAACTCTATTTTGTAGATGGTGGCATTTTGCGCCATGATTTTTCTCAATACGTTCTGAAATCGGGCTGCGTACCCCGGAGTGCGCTGCGTATCCCGTCCGGCCCTCTATGGGAAGCCGATATCACGGTGGTAGTCGACAAAGCATGCGGAACTGTGGCGAGAGGGGCCGGCTGCGTTTAGTGGTGCGGATAAAGAGGGAGCTGCTTGGGGAGACTCAATTTATCCTGCCGAAGGAAATTCTGGTCCTGCGTGGTGTCGCTGCTCAGCCTAGGGGGCGAATACGGCGCACATGACGCGGCACGGCGTGCCACGTCATGCGAGTGTTCAAAGTCAAGCAGGGCATTCAGCCGGATGCTTACCCAGCTGATTTTGCTTCACCTTCTGCACGCACGGCAGACAGAGACTGGTTCGGCGTCAGGGCCTCAGGGTCGACGACGATCTCGATCAGATAGCCGCCCTTTGAACTCCGCGCCCGCTCCAGCGCGGCTGGGAAGCCGTCGGTGGACAAGACCCGCTCTCCGGCAATGCCGAACGCGGCGGCATAGGCGACAAAATCCGGGTTCACCAGCTGCGTTGCCATCACCTTGCCCGGATGGTGGCGCTCCTGATGCATGCGGATTGTGCCATACATGCCGTTGTTGACCACCACATAGATCACGTCGGCGCCGTGCTGGGCGGCGGTCGCCATCTCCTGCGAGGTCATCATGAAACAGCCGTCCCCGGCCATCGCCACCACTGTCCGCTCCGGGTGCTGCAGCTTGGCCGCCACCGCCGCCGGCACCCCGTAGCCCATGGAGCCGCTGGTGGGGGCAAGCTGGGTGCGATAGGCGCGGTGCTGATGGAAGCGATGCAGCCAGACCGTGTAGTTGCCCGCGCCATTGGTGTAGATCGTGTCCTGGGGCAAGGCCTCGCTCATGTGGCGCACCACTTGCCCCATGTTCACATCCCCCGGCACATCGGTCGGCGTCTGGAAGGCCAGGTAGTCGGCCCGCTGCGCCTGTCGCCAATCGGACCAGACATCTGCTCCATCCGGACCGGTGATGGCGTCCGCGGCATCAAAGAACAGCTCGGGATCGGATTGGATCGAAAGGTCTGGCTGGTAGACCTGGCCGAGCTCTTCCGCGCCGGGATGCACGTGCACGAACGTCATCTGCGGATGCGGAATATCGATCAGCTCGTAGCCCTGTGTGGTCATCTCGCCCAGCCGCGGACCCACCGCGATCAGCAGATCAACCTCTTCGCGCAACCGCTTGCGAAGGTTGGGAACCGGGGCAATACCGACCGCTCCGACGAAATTGTCGTGCCCGTTGTCGACGTAGTCCTGACTGCGAAAGGACGTGGTGACGGGAAGGCCCAGTCGCTCCGCAAAGGCCAGCGCCTTGTCAGCACAGCTTTTGCTCCAGGACGGGCCGCCCACCATCAACATCGGTCGCTTTGCTTCAGCGATCATGGCTTGCAGGGACGCGATGTCCTGTGCGTGTGGCGCGGGCCGGGGCCGGGGTGTCGGGCGCAGATCCTGTGCATGGACCTCATCGGTCAACATGTCCTCGGGCAGGGCCAGCACCACGGGGCCGGGTCGCCCCGATTGCGCGATTTTCCACGCGCGGGCCATGTATTCCGGAATGCGCGCCGCATCATCAATCTGGGCCACCCATTTGGCCATTTCGCCAAACATGCGACGATAGTCGATCTCCTGAAACGCCTCGCGGTCCATCATGTCGCGGCCGACCTGACCGATCAGCAGGATCATAGGCGTCGAATCCTGAAACGCGGTGTGCACCCCGTTGGAGGCATTAGTGGCCCCCGGACCGCGCGTCACCGCACAGATGCCGGGGCGCCCGGTCAGCTTGCCATAGGCATCTGCCATGTTGGAAGCACCGGATTCGTGGCGGCAGGTCACGACATTGATCGCGTCCTGATGGGCATGGAGCCCGTCGAGCAACTCCAGGTAGCTTTCTCCGGGGACGCAATAGATCGTGTCCGCTCCCAGGATCTGCAACTGGTCCGCAAGAAGTCTGCCACCGCTGCGAAGGGGGGTGGCGTTGGGCTGTGCTCTGTCGCTGGACATCTGTTGGTCTTCCTCTCCTGATCGCGGCGATCATATCCAAAGCGCGCTCGAGGCAAAGGCCTAGTCCTTGAGAAAACGACAAATTCACGGCTGGTCAGTCAAATTGACGCAAAGCCTTGGTCGCGCCCGTCAAAGCCCGCGGGCGGTCCGGCAGCACAGGCACGATGTTCGAGGATTTTCATCACGGCACAGACCGCGCGGCCGCGCGTCGGCCGGTTCAGGGCAGTTCGGTGTCCGTTTTTGCGGGGGACGCCGACAGCTCCGCCGTCTCAGCCCGGCAAATGGCCTGTGCAATCAATGCAGGCACGCCGGGCAATGCGCCGAGAACCGGCAGAAGGTCGCCTTTGAACTCCGCCTGTGCCAGCGCCTCCGGGATGTCATGCCGGACATGCGCCCCGGATTGCGCAAAAAACGGCAGGCAGAGGGATCGCGGCCCAAGCGGGCGCGCTGCGGCGTCGACAAAGGGCGCCTGTTCCACAAATCCTGTCGTCAGTCTCAATCCGGGGAGGGAAGGGCGCAGGGTTGCCGCGAATGTTTCTGCCGCTTCGGCCGCTTTTGGGCCACGGGCAGAGCCATGGGCCGCAAGCAGTACATCGGTGTCGGTGACGTCCCAGCCGCGGGTTGCGATCGCGTCTTGCAGCGCAGTCACCGTGAGCGCGGGCAATGCAGGATCAAGTCCGAAGGGCGTGGCCATACGATAGCGCCAGCCCGCCAGACGTTTGGGCAGCACCTTGCCGGTGAACCAGCCGCGCGCCATGAAGAACGGATAGATCACCGCACCGTCCTCTGGCATTGCGGCCTCCAGAAACCCTTTGGACGACAGCGTGGCAGAGCGCACCTCCCAGCCCGGCAGGTGATCCTGCACCGCGGCGGCAACTGCGGCGAGATGGATCTCCGGCGGGGGCGGGGCGGAGGGCTGACCATGCGAGGTCAGAATGGCGATGCGCGGATGTGCTGTCATAGGCTCCGTGGGAAAGGCGTTGGCGTCAGAGGTCTGAACCTAGGGCGGGCGGCAGCCGCAGGGAAGGGGCAAGTGCGGGTCTCTTGTCCTGGCGAAACATGTGTCATGCCATCTGTCGCAGAAAATCTCCGCATAAGTGGTTGACGGCAAAAAGTCCTTCACATAGACCACACGATACGAAGCGGGTATGGTGAAATGGTATCATAAGAGCCTTCCAAGCTTAAGGTGCGGGTTCGATTCCCGCTACCCGCTCCAAATTCTCTCCCCACTTGCTAAATCATCGTGGTTTCAAATGGTTGTCGCGCGCTCCTGCGGCGATTGTTCCCACTGTGCGACCCAATGCAGCCTTGACCTGCCTGTGAGGCAAGGCCATGACACGAGGCGGCAATGGCGCAATGCGCGCCAGACTTCAGGCGGCGAGCAAAGGAGCGCTCATGGCACGACGTGCGGTGAAAACCCAAGGCGGCAACGAAGAGCGTGAAGGCTCCCGCAAGAT
Organism: Tritonibacter scottomollicae; assembly: GCF_032924845.1. NCBI lineage: Bacteria > Pseudomonadati > Pseudomonadota > Alphaproteobacteria > Rhodobacterales > Paracoccaceae > Tritonibacter > Tritonibacter scottomollicae. The sequence goes on along the minus strand of NZ_CP136704.1, from coordinate 1,642,637 downwards.
CGGGGTGCTGAAGGCACTCTGGCCGTTCATGCGCCCCTACAAGACCATGATCTTCGCGGCACTGGCGGCCCTGACCCTGACTGCGGGCGTCTCTCTGTCGCTGCCGCTGGCGGTGCGCCGGGTGGTGGACAATTTCCGCATCACCGATGCCGCGCTGCTGAACCAGTATTTCACCGCCGCGATGGTGATGGCGGCATTGCTCGCGGTTGGCACCGGTCTGCGCTACGCGTTGGTCACCAAGCTGGGCGAGCGGGTGGTGGCCGATATCCGCAAGGCGGTGTTTGATCGCATCATCGGCATGAGCCCGGCCTTCTTTGAGCGGATCATGACCGGCGAGGTGCTGAGCCGGATCACCACGGATACCACTCTGATCCAGTCGGTGCTGGGCTCTTCTGCCTCGGTCGCGCTGCGCAACCTGCTGATCTTTCTCGGTGGTCTCGTTCTGATGCTGCTGACCTCGGCGAAACTGACGGCGCTTGTTTTGCTGATCGTGCCTGCGGTGATCGTACCCATTCTGGTGCTTGGACGACGTCTTCGGGTGATCTCGAAGGAGAATCAGGACTGGATTGCGGCCTCCTCCGGCAACGCGGGCGAGGCGCTGAGTGCAGTGCAGACCGTGCAGGCCTTCACCCACGAAGACATGAGCCGTGCGCATTTCTCGGATATGACCGAGACCGCATATGACGTGTCGCGCCGGCGTATCCAGACCCGCGCCTGGCTGACGGTGATCGTGATCTTCCTGGTGTTCTCTGGCGTGGTAGGCGTGCTGTGGATCGGCGCCAACGATGTGCGCTTTGGCGACATGACCGAAGGCGCGCTGGTGCAATTCGTGATCTATGCCGTGATGGTGGCAGGCTCTGTCGCGGCGCTGTCGGAAATCTGGAGCGAGCTGCAACGCGCCGCAGGGGCGACGGAGCGTCTGGTAGAGCTATTGCAGGCCGAGGACAGCGTGACGGACCCCGCAGCCGCACAGGTGCTGGCCGAGCCGGTGCGCGGCGAGCTGACCTTTGACAACGTGTCCTTCACCTATCCGTCGCGTCCCGACACCTCTGCACTGGATCAGGTGCAGCTGACCATTCAGCCCGGCGAAACCGTGGCCTTTGTTGGTCCTTCGGGGGCGGGCAAGACCACGATCATCCAGATGATCCAGCGGTTCTATGATCCGCAGTCCGGCGAGGTGCGCCTGGACGGCGTGCCGCTGACGGCGCTTTCGCGCGGTGAGTTCCGGCGTCATATTGCCATGGTGCCTCAGGATCCGATCATCTTTGCCGCCACCGCGCGCGAGAATATCCGTTTCGGCCGTCCGGACGCCAGCGATGCCGAAGTTGAGGCCGCCGCAGAGGCCGCGGCCGCGCATGACTTCATCATGAAACTGCCCGAGGGCTATGACGCCTATGTGGGTGAGCGTGGCGTGATGTTGTCGGGTGGGCAGAAACAGCGGATCGCGATCGCACGTGCCATCCTGCGCGACGCACCGGTCTTGTTGCTTGACGAGGCGACCTCGGCACTGGACGCCGAGAGCGAAGGTCTGGTGCAGGCCGCCTTTGAGGATCTGAGCCGTGACCGCACCACCATCGTGGTGGCGCATCGCTTGGCGACCGTGAAGAAGGCGGATCGCATTGTGGTGATGGATCAGGGACAGATCGTGGCGGTGGGCACCCACGACAGCCTTGTGGCCGAAGGAGGGCTCTATGCCCGTCTCGCGCGGTTGCAGTTCACCGATGGTCAGGCCGTGGCCTGAGCCCGGATTTGCCTGCGCGCCGTCTCCCTGACAACGCGCGCAGGCATGAAATTGCGCAGCGTCATATCTGAACTTCCTTTACGTGAACCTCGTGTCTTGCTTGCACGGCCAAGGTATTCCAATCATCGTGGCCCTGAGGAACAATCAAGATCCGTGGGACGGGCTAGGGGAGGAAGAACATGGCTTTTGCAACGACCGCGGATGTCGCGGCGATCGAACAGGAATGTGCCTGGGCGGATCGCGACGTCCCCAAGACGCTATATGGTCTGCTGTCGCGCACTGCGGGCAACTTTCCAAACAACCGTGCCGTCAGCTACCAGATCTTTTCCGGTCCGACCGACAAGGCAGAAACGCTGACGTGGTCCGAGTTGAAAGACAAGACCACGCAGGCGGCCAATCTGTTCCGGTCCCTGGGCGTGGGCGAAAAGGACGTGGTCGCCTACGTGCTGCCCAATGCCAACGAGACGCTGATCACCATGCTGGGCGGCGCGGTGGCAGGGATCGTGAACCCGATCAACCCGCTGCTGGAACCAGAGCAGATCGCGTCCATTCTGCGCGAGACCGGCGCCAAGGTTGTGGTGACGCTCAAGGGCTTTCCCAAGACCGACGTGCCGCAGAAAGTGGCCGAGGCGGTGGCCCATGCGCCCAGTGTCAAGACCGTGCTGGAGGTGGATCTCAACCGCTATCTGACGCCGCCGAAATCCTGGATCGTGCCGCTGATCCGGCCCAAGGTGAACAAGGCCCACGCCCATGCGGACTACAAGTGTTTTCGCAAGGAAATGGCCAAGCAACCGACCGAGCTGACCTTCCCTGACAGCGACGGCGACCGGGTGGCCTGCTACTTCCACACCGGCGGCACAACCGGCATGCCGAAAGTCGCACAGCACACCTATCAGGGCATGATCTACAATGGCTGGCTTGGGCACACGCTGCTGTTTACCGAGGAGGACAACATCATGTGTCCTCTGCCGCTGTTCCATGTCTTTGCCTGCCATGTGATCGTCATGGCCGCTGTCGCGTCTGGCGCGCATGTGGTGTTTCCGACGCCGCAGGGATATCGCGGGGATGGGGTTTTCGACAATTTCTGGAAGCTCTGCGAGCGCTGGAAGATCACCTTTATCATCACGGTCCCCACGGCGATCTCTGCCAAGATGCAGCGCCCGGTGGACGCGGATGTCTCTACCATCAAGACCGCGTTCTCCGGCTCGGCCCCGCTGCCGCTGGAATTGTTCCGCCGCTTTGAAAAGGCCACCGGGGTCACGCTGGTTGAGGGCTATGGCCTGACCGAGGCCACCTGCCTCGTCTCCTGCAACCCGGTAGAGGGCGAGAAGAAGGTCGGCTCCATCGGCATTCCATTCCCCTATGCCGACGTGAAAATCATCAAGGGCACGCCCGAGGGGCTGAAGGAATGCGGCACTGACGAAATCGGCGAGATCTGCGTCTATACGCCGGGTGTGTTCCCCGGCCATACCTACACGGAGACCGACAAGAACATCGATCTCTACTATCAGGACAAATACCTGCGGACCGGGGACTTGGGGCGCGTGGATCCGGACGGCTATCTCTGGATCACGGGCCGGGCGAAGGATCTGATTATTCGCGGCGGCCACAACATTGACCCGGCGGAGATCGAAGAAGCCCTGCTTGGCCATGATGCGGTGGCCTTTGCCGGTGCGATCGGCCAGCCGGATGCCCATTCGGGCGAGCTGCCCTGCGCCTTTGTCGAGCTGGTCGATGGGGCCTCCGTCACCGAAGAAGAGCTTCTGGCGCATTGCAAACGCCATATTCACGAACGGGCGGCGATCCCAAAGCATATGACCATTCTGCCGGAGCTGCCCAAAACCGCTGTCGGTAAGGTCTTCAAGCCGGATCTGCGCCGTCACGCGATCATTCGCGTCTATGACGCGGCGCTGGAGAAGGCAGGGTTGGACGCGCGCGTGACCTCTGTCATCGATGACAAGAAGCGCGGGCTGGTGGCTCAGGTCACATTGCACGGCAGTGGCCCCGAGGACGTCGGTAACGTGCTGTCTGCCTTCACCCGGCCCTGGGACGAAGCCAAGCCCGCTGCCTGACATCTGCGATCACGCCGTATCACTGGAAAAGCACGCCACCTTTGGTGTGCTTTTTCCATTTTACCGTTTCCAACCCGGACTTGCGGTCCTAGGCTCGACGTGACTGAGGACGCCGATGGGTGGACACTATGGATTATGAAAAGCAAATTGACGAAGAAACCTGGGCCTTTATCCGGGAGACGGGTCGTCATTACCCCGAAGACACCGTGGATCTGAGCATCGACGAACAACGCGCGGTCTACAACAAGATGGCCGCGGCCTTTCGCAAACCGCGTTCCGAGGTGGTCGAGGTCACCGAGAAGACGGTCGAGACGGTTTCGGTGCGCATCTACGAGGCCGGAGATCCCACCCGTACGGTGATGTACTGTCATGGCGGCGGCTTTGTCGTCGGTGATCTCAACAGCCATGATGATGTGTGCTCCGAAATTTGCGAGCAGACCGGCTACCGTGTGGTGGCCGTGGACTATCGGCTTGCACCTGAAAACGAGCACCCGGCGCAGTTCGACGACGCCTGGACGGTGCTGCAATGGATCGCCACGACATATGACGGGGGCGTGGTTCTTGCAGGTGACAGCGCGGGCGGGACGCTCAGTGCCTCAGTGGCACATCACGCGCGTGGTCGCGTTGATGCGGTCTTGGGCCAGGTGCTGATCTATCCGGGGCTTGGCGGTGAACACACTCTGCCCTCCTACAACGAACATGCTCACGCGCCGATGCTGACGCTGGAGGATGTCAAATTCTATGCAGACGTGCGCAGCGGCGGCACACCGGTCAGCAATGACCCCACCTATGCGCCGTTACAGGACAGCGATTTTGCAGGACTGCCGCCGACGGTGATGTTCTCTGCCGATTGCGATCCGCTGCGCGATGATTGCCGCGCCTATCGCGATGCCATCCACGCGGCGGGCGGGGTCGCGGAATGGATGAATGAGACGGGTCTGGTGCATGGATATCTACGCGCCCGTCACAGCGTGGGCCGTGCGCGCGACAGTTTCGAACGTATCGTGCTGGCGATTGAGGGGCTGGGACAAGAAATCTGGCCCTACGACGAGTGACCTCAGACGAAGAGTGACCTCAGCGAGGGGGGCCAGCTCTTGACCTGATAGCGATGTGGACCGGGGCGAGGACGTGTCGCGCAGGTGACCGCGTGACGTTGAGCGGATCGGGCTTGCCCGTATGAATAGGCCGCCGCGGAGACGCGGCGGCCTATTGTTTCCTCAGCGCAAGAATGCCCCGGCTTTCATGCTGTCTGCAACCGGCGCGCCAAGGCGGTTCAGGATCGTCGGCGCCAGCTGCCGCTGGTCGATCACGTCGTCCTGCGCCGGCCCCTCAGCCTCGCCAAAGTAATAAAGCGCGGTTTCCTGTTGCAGCGGGTGGTGTCCGCCGTGGTGGCCTCGGTCGTCCTGGCCATGGTCGGCCGTCACGATCACCTCATAGCCCATGGCACGCCAGCGCGGAATGAAGGGGGCCAGCATTTCGTCCATCACGAAACAGGCTTTGTCCATCTCGGCGCTTTCGTGAAAGAACCGGTGCCCCATGCTGTCCAGCGTGCAGGTGTGCAGCATGCCGTAGTTGAGATCGAAGCGACCGCAGAGGTTGGTCAGCGTCGCAAAGAGATCCACATCCGAGGGGGTCATCTGATTGTCGTGGCCGTAACCGGTCATGGAGTGAAACCGGCCATGGTTGATGGTGGCGCTTTCGGGTTCGTCATACTCGATGTCGCGCACGTAATCGAAGGGCGAGCGGTTGAAGAACTCTGACCAGAAGCTGTGCGCCACCGCCCCCGTCGTGCCGCCGCCCTTGCGGACCTGCGAGAACACATCGTCCTCCTTCAGGCGGAACACATTGCCGTTGCCGGTGCAGCCATGCACCTGCGGCGAAACGCCTGTGTGGATCGAGGCGTAGCAGCTGGCCGAGATCGACGGCAGCACGGCGCGGTGTTTCCAGACGCGCGCCTCGCCCGACTGCACCCAGCCTTCGAGGTTGCCGAACAGGCGGCGGAAATTGCGGTAGGGCACGCCATCAAGGATGATGAGCAGGAGTTTGCGGTCCATGTGAGAGGTCCTGGGCTGGGGGTGGTCTGTTGGTGCTCAGGACAGCGCCTGAGCTTAGGTTGGGCGTGAAGCGCCCTCACTGGGGGGAGGGCGCTGTCCGGCCTTGCGGCCGAACAGGGCTTTTGTTGTCTTGCGCCCGCATCGAGCGGACGCTGCCGGTTGGCAGGAGGCGGGCATCAGTTGCCCGCGCTCTCCATCTTGCGATTGGCGATGACCTCTTCCAGCCAGCCCAGCTTCATCTCCGGCACGGAGCTGAGCAGGAGGTCGGTGTAGTCATCAAACGGCGGGCTCAGCACCTCCGTCTTGCCGCCGTAGCGCTGCACCTTGCCCTTGTACATCACCGCGATGTTGTCGGAGATCGCCTTCACCGTCGCCAGGTCGTGGGTGATGAACAGATAGGCCACATCCTCGATCTTTTGCAGGTTGAGCAAGAGTTTCAGGATGCCGTCCGCCACCAGCGGATCCAGCGCCGAGGTGACCTCGTCGCAGATGATCACCTTGGGCTTGGCCGCCAACGCGCGGGCAATGCAGACACGCTGCTTCTGACCGCCCGACAGCTCTGCCGGGTAGCGGTCGATGAAACCGTCGCCAAGCTCAATCTCATCCAGCAGCTCCTGGATCCGCTTGCGCTTTTCCGCGCCGCGCAGACCGAAGTAAAACTCCAGCGGCCGACCGATGATGGTGCCCACGGTCTGACGCGGGTTCATCGCCACATCCGCCATCTGGTAGATCATCTGCAATTCGCGCAGATCCTCGCGGGTGCGGTTCTTGAAGTCCGGCGACAGGGTGCGACCGGCAAATTGGATATCGCCTTCGCGTGGGGGCAATAGCCCGGTGATCACCCGCGCCAGCGTCGATTTGCCGGAGCCGGATTCACCGACCACCGCCAGCGTCTGGCCGGGGTAGAGGTCGACGTTGACGTTGTGCAGCACATCGAACTTGGTGCCGGAATAGCGCGCGGTGACATTGCGCGCCGACAGCACCGGCTCCTCGGTGGGGGCCTTTTCCTCGTGATCGATGGAGCGCACCGAGACCAGCGCCTGGGTGTACTCCTCCTGCGGCTCATTGATGATCTGGTTGACGGGGCCGTATTCCACGGTCTCGCCCTGACGCAGCACCATGATGTCATCGGAGACCTGTGCCACCACCGCGAGGTCGTGGGTGATATAGAGCGCCGCCACCCCGGTGTCGCGGATCGCTTCCTTGATCGCCATCAGCACGTCGATCTGGGTGGTCACATCCAGCGCCGTTGTGGGCTCGTCAAAGACCACCAGATCGGGTTCGGGGCAGAGCGCCAGCGCGGTCATGCAGCGCTGCAGCTGACCACCGGAGACCTGGTGCGGATAGCGCTCACCGATGTTGTCCGGATCGGGCAGGCCCAGCTTGTCAAACAGCGCCCGCGCCCGGGCCTCGGCATTCTTGCGAGAGAATTTACCCTGCTCGACCGCAGCTTCGACCACCTGTTCCATGATGGGTTTGGCCGGGTTGAAGGAGGCGGCGGCGGATTGCGATACATAGGTCACCTCGCCACCGCGCAGCTTGCGGATATCGCTGAGTTTGGACTGCAGGATATCGCGGCCGTTGACCCAGACTTCGCCGCCGGTGATCTTCACGCCGCCACGGCCATAGGCCATGGAGGACAGACCGATGGTGGACTTGCCGGCGCCGGATTCCCCGATCAACCCGAGCACCTTGCCCGGCATCAGGTCAAAGCTGACTCCATGCACGATCTCGATATCATGGGGCTTTTCGCCCGGCGGGTAGACCGTGGCGCCGATTTTCAGGTCGCGGACCTTCAGAAGTGGTTCGCTCATCCGCGGCCTCCTTTCAGCGATGTGGTTCGGTTCAGGACCCAATCGGCCACCAGGTTCACCGAGATCGCGAGGGTCGCGATGGCGAAGGCGGGGATCAGGGCGGCGGGAATGCCATAGACGATGCCGTCCTTGTTTTCCTTCACGATACCGCCCCAGTCAGCTTCGGGCGGTTGCACGCCAAGGCCGAGGAACGACAGGGTGGAGACAAACAGCACCATGAAGATGAAGCGCAAGCCCATCTCGGCCACCAGCGGCGAGAGGGCGTTGGGCAGGATCTCGCGAAAGATGATCCAGACCGTGCGCTCACCGCGCAGGCGGGCAGCTTCTACAAAGTCCATCACCTCGATGTCCACGGCGACCGCGCGGGCCAGTCGGAACACGCGGGTGGAGTCCAGAAGACCCATGACGAGGATCAGCATCGGCACGGTGACAGGTGTCACCGACAGCACCACCAGTGCAAAGATCAGCGTCGGGATCGACATGATCAGATCGACGAAACGCGACAGCGTCTGATCCACCCAGCCACCTGCCACCGCGGCAAAGATGCCGAGGATGGAGCCGGTGGTGAAGGAGATGATGGTCGCCACGGTGGCGATGAAGATGGTGGTCCGGCCGCCATAGATCATGCGGCTGAGGAGGTCGCGACCGATGTTGTCGGTGCCCAGCAGATAGTCGGCGCTGGAGGGCTCCCAGACATCGCCGACCACTTCGGCCATACCATAGGGCGCGAGCAGGGGCGCAAAGATCGCGCCGAGGAAATAGAGGGCCGTGAAAAACAGGCCGATGAGGGCGGATACGGGTATATTTTTCATGTCCGTGTCCTTACTTCGGGTGCCGCAGGCGCGGGTTCGACAGGATCGAGACGATATCGGCAACCATGTTGAGCCCGATGTAGACGGCGGCAAAGATCAGACCACAGGCCTGCACCACCGGCACGTCGCGTTTCGACACGTGATCGACCAGATATTGCCCCATGCCCGGGTAGACGAAGACCACTTCGATCACCACGACGCCGACAACCAGATAGGCGAGGTTCAGCATCACCACATTCACGATCGGAGCGATCGAGTTGGGGAACGCGTGACGCCAGATCACCTTGAAGGTCGAAAGCCCTTTCAGTTCAGCGGTCTCAATATAGGCGGACTGCATCACGTTCAGGATCGCCGCACGGGTCATGCGCATCATGTGGGCAAGCACCACAAGCGTCAGCACCGCAACGGGCAGGGCGATGGAATTGAGCTTCTGCCACAGGCTCATGCTGTCGTTGATCATGGCGACAGAGGGAAACCAGCGCAGTTTCACGGCGACCAGATACATCAGGACGTAGCCGATCAGGAATTCAGGGATGGAGATCGACGCCAGCGTGACGCCGGAGATCAGCTTGTCCGGCCAGCGGTCCTTGTAGCGCACCGACAGAAGGCCGAGAAAAATCGCCAGCGGTACGGCGATCAGCGCGGCCCAGAAGGCGAGGAACAGCGTGTTCGACAGGCGTGATCCGATGGCGGATGTGATGTCCTGCCCAGAGGTCAGAGCAGTGCCAAGGTCTCCCTGCAGGGCGCCAAAAAACCATTGGAAGTAGCGGGTGACAGGCGGATCGTTCAGGCCCAATTCAGCGCGCAAATTCTCCAGCGCCTCGGGCGTTGCGGACTGTCCGAGGATGGACTGGGCGACATCGCCTGGAAGGATCATGGTGCCGGCAAAGATCAGCACGGAGATCATCAACAGGAGAATGAGACTCAGCGCAATGCGCTGAGTCAGTAGTTTTAGGACAGGGTGCATATCAGGCTTTGACCCACATTTTCAGCGGGGCATATGCGTTCATCAGGGCGTGGCCTTTCACGCCGTCAACCCAGCCGTCTACCTTGTCGGATGTGGCATCGACGAAGTCGTTGAACATCGGGCAGATCAAGCCGCCTTCGTTGCGCACCATGTCGGACATGTCCGCATACATCTGCGTCCGCTTGGCATTGTCCAGCTCGCCGCGCGCGGCGATCAGCATCTGGTCGAACTGCTCGTTGTTGAAACGGGTGTCGTTCCAGTCTGCCGTGGACAGATAGGCGGTGGTGAACATCTGGTCCTGAGTTCGGACGGCCACCCCAGTAGGAGGTGCAGAAGGGCTGCTTGTTCCAGACTTCGGACCAGTAGCCATCATTCGGCTCGCGCTTGATTTCAAGCTCGATACCGGCTGCCGCCAGCGATTGCTGGAACAGAGCCGCCGCATCCGGCGCACCCGGGAAGGAGTTGTCGGAGGTCCGCAGAAGAATGGAGCCGTCATAGCCCGACTTCTTCATGTGGAACTTCGCCTTGTCCGGGTCATATGTGCGCTGCTCGGCCGCGGTGAACAGCGGGTAGGAGGCGTTGATGGGGCTGTCGTTGCCGACGGAGCCAAAGCCGTTGAGGATCTTGTCGACCAGTTCCTCACGGTTGATGCCGTATTTCAGCGCCATCCGAACGTCGTTGTTGGCAAAGGGATCCGTGTCGCAATGAGCGATGAACACATAGTGGCCCGGACCTGCGGTGGAATGCACGGTGATGTTGGGCGCGCGGTCCACCAGTTTGGCGGTGCGGGGCGGCACACGGTCGATCATATCCACCTGACCGGCCTGCAGCGCGGCGACGCGCGCGGTGTTGTCGTTGATGACCACGTATTCGATGGTTTCCGCGTTGCCCAGATCGCCCCAGTAGTTGGGGTTTTTCTCGGCCACGAAACGCACGCCCATGTCGACGGCCTTCATCACGTAGGCGCCGGTGCCGATCGCTGCGGCTGGGTCGTCCTTGCCGCCATTGGGCTGGATCACAAGGTGGTAGTCGGTCAGCAGATAGGGCAGGTCGGCGTTCGGGCTGTCGAGTTCGAACACCACGTTGTCGCCGTCAGCCGATACTTTGGTGATCGACCGCATGATGCCAAGCGCGCCGGATTTTGTGTCTTCGCCGGAGTGGCGCTCCATGGTGGCAACCACGTCTTCTGCGGTCACGGCTTTGCCATTGGAGAAGGTGATGCCGGAGCGGATCTTGAAGGTCCAGGTCTTGGCGTCGGCAGATGCTTCGAAACTCTCTGCAACCATTCCGTCCAGACCGCCGTCTTCGGCCAGTTCGACCAACGGCTCGCCCCAGAGGCGGATCACCGAAAGCGCAACCTGATTGGTGGCCAGCGCCGGATCCATACTGTCGGTGGTGGAGCCACCCTGCAGGCCGACACGCAGCGTGCCACCGGCCTGAGGACCGGCCGCCTTTGCAGCGGATGCCAGCAGCGTGTTTGCACCCAATGCGGTGACACCCAGCGCCGCGGCGCGGCCGAGGAATTCGCGTCGGCCCATACGGCCCAGAGCGGCTTCCTGTGCGAGGTGTTTGAGATAATCGTTCATGCGTTGTCTCCCTATCGAGGTTACGAGTAGGCCCCGGTTTTTTCTTGAATGGTGGTACAAGATTTGCCGATTTGGCACACTGGGGCAAGGAATAATGCCAGAAAATTGCGTCGGACTTGCTGGGAGTGCCGGGATAACCGGCCCTTGAGAGCTCCCATCATGGCCTGCAAATGCTCTGGCTGAGCGGGGGTGTTACCCCGGTCTTGCGGACTTGTTAGGACGATCATCGGTGTCCAGCCAGACTGTAACAGGACCGTCGTTTACAAGTGAAACTTTCATGTCAGCTCCAAATGCACCGGTCGCAACGGGCAGGCCCGTAGCCCGCATTTTGTCGCAAAAACAATGATAAAGCTCTTCTCCTTTTGCTGGTGGCGCGGCTTTGGAAAAACCGGGCCTTGTGCCGCTGCGGGTGTCTGCGGCCAGCGTGAACTGGCTGACGACCAGCACTGAGCCACCGACATCCGCAACCGAGCGGTTCATCTTGCCCGCGTCATCGCGAAAGATGCGCAGGCGTGAAATCTTGTGCACCAAATGTTCGGCCTCGGCCTCGCTATCGCCCTGCATCGCGCAGATCAGGACCAGTATTCCGGGGCCGATCTCGCCGATGGTGGCAGAGTCGACGGTGACGCTTGCCGCGCTCACACGTTGCAACAGGGCGCGCATGGCTGTCCTTCCTGCGGCGGTTCAGGCGCCGCGCCAATCGGTGAAGTCTTCGATTGCGGCCCGAGTGGTGCGAAACCCGTTGGCGGGATGGTCCGGATCCTCGTAGCCGAAGCTGATCGCACAGAGGATCAGCCGATCCTCCGGTATATCATAGAGCTGGCGCAGCAGCGGCGCATGGGACGCGACGGCGGCTTGCGGGATCGTTGCGACCCCCAGTGCCTGCGCCGCAAGGGTAAAAGCGGCGACAAAACCGCCGCAATCCATTGCGCCATAGGAGCCCAGTTCAGCCGGGCTCGACAGGATCGCGCAATGGGGGGCACCAAAGAGGGAGAAGTTCTCCATCATCTGTCGCGCGGCCCCCTCCCGGTCGCCCTTTTGCACGCCGACCGCCTCATAAAGCGCCCAGCCGCAGGCGCGTCTGCGGGCCTGATAGGCGCCGGAATACCGCGTGGGAAAGGCAAGGTCAGGTTCATGGTCACCGGCAGTGGCAGCCTCGGTCAGAGCCGTGCGCAGCCGGTCGGTCTCCGCGCCGCTGGTAATCGTGAGCCCCCAGGGTTGAGCGTTGCACCAGGAAGGCACTTTGCAAGCGGCGTCCAAGATCTGGGTGATCACCGCGCGGGGGACTGGATCGGGCCTGAACCCGCGGCAGCTATGCCGCGTGCTTAGCAGCTGGTCTAACTCGCTCAAAGCGCTGTTGGACAATGTATCGTCTCCCCGGAATTTGGCGCGAACATGCAGGGGGAGTCGCGAAAAGGCAAGCAGGTGTCGGAATTTAACTCTGTGACGCGAGGTAGGCCACGCCAGCCGCCACGATCAAACCCAGCACAACGGCGCCTGCGATCTTCCATGCGGAATAGGGGCGTTCGCCCTGCACCCGGCCCGACTGCCCGTTCACCACAAAGCGATAGCTTTGACCGCGGTATTTATAGGCTGCCATCCAGACCGGCAGCAGCACATGTTTGAACGTCACCGCGCTCACATCGGTATCGACCGAGCTGATGCGCTGGCGGTCGCCGCCGATATCGAACTTGATGTCGCGTTCGATCACCCGGTCCATTTTCCGGCTGGCATCGGCAAAGCCGGGCTCAAGGTCGATGGTATAGGCCTCAGCCCGGAACCCGGCCAAATATTTGGGCTGATAGGGGGCAAGCTGCGACAGATCCCAAGGCTCCAGCCCTTCGGTATATTTGCGCGGCAGGCTTTTGGAGGCGAGCACCAATACGTCGTCAAAGAACCGCTGCACGCGCCCACGGACATTGGACCAGCGCACGCGAATTTCGGTGCGCACCTGCGGTTTGCCGTCGACCATGACGGTGCGGCTGACGGTATATTCCGTGCCGCGCTGGCCGGTGTATTGGCTGTGGGTCTGGGCGTCATAGGTCCAGTAGGGGACGTAGATCCCATCCATCTTGCGCCCTTTACGGGCATATTCCTTGAGGCCATTTGGCGCAAACCACAGCCCGCCCAGCCAGTCTTCCATCGCCGTGTGCGCGGCGCGTTCGTCGAACTGAAAGGGCAGGACACCCTTGGGTTTGATGTGACGGTTCTCGCCGGTGTCCGCCACCACGGGAGTGGCGCAGAAGGGGCATTCCAGCGCATGCACCGAGGGGTCAAACTCCACCTGCGCGGCACAATTGGGGCAGGAGGAAACGCGGGTCACTTCCATCTCGGCGGCAGGAAGCTGTTCGCGCAACGCAGATAGGAAATCTAGCTCCTTCAGGGCGCTGCCGCCCCATGGGCTCTCTGTCAGGTCTTTCTGGTGGCCACAGTGATCACAGATCAACGCGCCTTCTGCTGGCGCAAAGCGATAATCGGCACCGCATTGTTCACAAGGAAAGCGGTGCGTTTCCTCTGCTTCCTGGGGGGCTGTGTCCATTGCGGGCGGGGGCGGCGGTGTCTGGGTCACGGCGATGGGGCTCTTTGAACACGGTCAGGGCAAAAATGGCCGGGCACCAAAGCGCCCGGCCAGAATAGGGATCGGCGAGTGGGTCAGCTGCCAGCAGGCGGCGGAGGCGGCGGGGGCAGGATGGTGAAGAGCTGCGCCAGCTCAGTCACGTCGCCTGCGCGCATCCAACCGTCTTGTCCCGGGGTCCAGACATGGGTGTCACGTGTCAGCTGGCCTTCCTGCGCCATGCGCCCCATGCGCGCCTTGGAGAATGGCCCGGAGGTTTTGCCATTTTCAGCAGTATGCCAGACATGCTCCACCGGCGGGGGCGGCGGGGCCATCGGGGCGGCCTGCGCTGGCGCCTGCGAGGCAGCGGGTGCGGGCCGTGTGCCCCAGGGGCCGGTGGTCTGACCCGCTGCTGCCGGGGACTGCGCCTGGTGCAAGGTCTGACCCATCTGCTGTGCCATCGCCATGCCCATTCCCATGCCAAGGCCCGCGCCCATACCGCTGTTGGGGGTCTTGGCGGCGGCTTCCATGGCTTCGGCGGCCTTGAACTGCGTATAGCGGCCCAGGTCGCCGATGATGCCCATCTGGGTGCGCTTGTCCATCGCCTGCTCCACCGCCGGCGGCAGCGAGATATTTTCCACATAAAGCTCCGGGATGGCGAGGCCGTATTCCGCCACGACGGGGCCAATCTCGGCCGCCACCAGCTTGCCCAGGTCGGCGGTGTTGGCCGCCATGTCCAGCACCGGGATGCCCGATCCTGCAATGGCGCGCGAGAACTCCTGCACGATGATATTGCGGATCTGATAGGAGATCTCGTCCATGGTGAACTGACCATCGGTGCCGACGATCTCGGTCAGGAAACGCGCCGGATCAACCACCCGCACCGAGTAGCTGCCAAAGGCGCGCAGGCGGACCGGGCCAAACTCCGGGTCGCGGCACATGATCGGGTTCTTGGTGCCCCATTTGAGGTCATTGAACCGCGTTGTCGCGACAAAGTAGATCTCGGATTTGAACGGCGACTGAAAGCCGTGGTCCCAGTGCTGCAGCGTCGTCATCACCGGCATATTGTTGGTCTCAAGCATGTAAAGACCGGGCGTGAACACATCCGCCAGCTGGCCTTCATGCACAAAGACCGCCGCCTGACCCTCGCGCACCGTCAGCTTGGCGCCGTATTTGATCGCATGGCCTTCGCGTTCAAACCGCATGACCATGGTGTCGCGGGTGTCATCGGTCCAATGGATGACGTCGATGAATTCGCCTTTGAGAAAATCGAAAATGCCCACGCTGTGTCCTCCCACGGCTGTTTCCCAAGATGTAGCAACCCCGTTGCCTCGAAACCAGAGGGCAGGGCGTGGAACTTGCGATTCTGCCGGAGACATGGCGCTTTTCCCCGCAACCGTATGGTGTACTTGCCGAGGGGGTGCAGGGATGGCGTCCTATAGAGACAGGTCGCCCATGATCTCTTGGGCGATACGCGCGACGGTCGGTCGGGCTTCATCCGCGCTCATGGCCACGCGCAGACGGGAATCATACAGGATCTGCAGCAGTTTCTCGTCGTGGCTGGTCAGGCGGGCGAATTCGTCATCATCGTTGAAGATGGAGGGCCGCGCCCTGGGGCTGTCGTTGCGCAGGCCAAGGCCTTGCGCGATTTCTTCGTGAATGCAACTGTCGCGCATCAGCTCAGATTGCTCGGCCCGGATCAGCGCAACCCCGCGGGAGTAATTCAGCGGGTCGCGCTGCGGGCCGCCTGCAAAGACCAGGCAGTAGAACTTGCGCGGCGGGGTCGCAAACAGGGCGACGTCACTGGCCGAAAGATTGGGCAGGAGCTGTCGTACCTTGCTTTCAACATAGTCAGCGTCATCAATGCCTGCAAAGATCACGGTGAAATTGCCGCTGGCGCCGACCGTGACGGGATGCCCGGTTATGCGCGCGAGACGGGCGGCATATGCAGCAAGTGTGGCGCGATCCCGTTTGGCCTGCGCCGCGGACACCGAGGGGCCAAAGACCGGCACCAGACGCACCGGTTGCTCCCAACGCCCCAGGCCCCCGGCACCGCCATCAGAGGCCGTGGCGTATTCATCGTAAAACGCAAGGGTTTCAAAGTTTTCCGCCAGGTCCTCGGCGTCATACGGCGTTTCCGGCCCGCCGCCATCTGTGCGCAATAACCCGCGGGTCAGCAGATCCTGTTCAAGATCAGCGTAGTACTTCGTCAGGGCCTGTGCCTCGACCGACGGGGTGTAGATCGGTTTTTCCGGCCGTGGCGTTGGGCGCGGCGTGTCCTTGGGGCCGGGCGCAAGCGCCAGACACCCGCTGAGCACGACAGACGCGCCCAGCGACAGAACCGCGCCAAGGCGGCGGTTCCGGGTCTTTTTGTGTCGAGGCGTCACGCGCCCATGCTCACTTTGGCACGGCGGTGCCGGCATTGTCGCCGACACCATCCTTGCGCGCCTTGGCGGAGGCCAGCGTGTCGCGCAGTTCGGTTTCCATCTTCTTCAGCTCGGTCTCTGCCTCGGCGCGCTTGCGCTTGCCCTCGTCGGCGATCTGAAGGCTTTCCTCGATGGTGCCGATCAAATCCGCATTGGCCTGTTTTACGGCCTCGATGTCAAACACGCCGCGTTCCATTTCCTGCCGGATCACCTTGTTGCTTTCGCGCAGGTTGGAGGCATTGGCAGTCAGCAGCTCGTTGGTCAGGTTGTTGGCGTCGCGCACCGCATGCGCCGCCTCGGCGGAGCGCTGGATGGTGACCGCCTGCGCCAGCTGGGTTTCCCACAGCGGCACGGTATTCACGAGGGTGGAATTGATCTTGGTCACCAGCGACTTGTCGTTTTCCTGCACCAGGCGGATCGAGGGCAGCGACTGCATGGTGACCTGACGGGTCAGCTTGAGGTCATGCACCCGGCGCTCCAGATCGTCGCGGGCCGCACGCAGATCGCGCAGCTCCTGCGCCTTGATGACCTTGTCGTCTTCTGGCGCCGCCTCGACGGCAGCCTCCTTTTCGGGAATGTCTGTGGCGTCTAGCTCTGCCAGCTTTGCCTCACCGGCGGCAATATAAAGCGCCAGCTCGTCGTAGAAGTTCAGCGTCTTCTCATAGAGCACATCAAGGGATTTGATGTCCTTCAGCAGCGTGTGCTCATGGCCCAGGAGATTGTCGGTGATCCGGTCGATCTGGCCCTGAATGGTCTCGTATTTGGCGGTGAACTTGGCAAAGGGTGCGGCCCGGCCCAGCAGCCGTTCCCAGAAGGTGGGCTTGCGGCGCACATCCAGTTCGGAGACCGAAAACCCCCGGATGGTGGTGACGATATCGCGCAGGGAATCGCCGGCGGGGCCGACATCCTTGTTGCGTACATCCGTCAGCATCGCTTGGCTGATCTGCTGCAATTCGCCCTGTGCGGCAGAGCCGAAGGAGATGATCGAATTGGTGTCACCCATGTCGATCTCGCCGATGCGGCGACGGATCGCGGTGGTGGTCTCCGGGTCTGCGGCCTCCAGCGTGGCCAGCTCGCCCTTGGGCTCAGCCAGGGCAACCTCGGTCACTTCCTTCACCAATGTTTCGGCTTCGACGGCTTTTTTCTGAATGGTCTCGGACATGGGCCAGGCCTTTCTGTCAGGTTAAGAGGGGCGGTCCATCTGGACGCCTTCGCGCTCCAGCCGGGCGCGCAATACATCAATTTCAATCGTCAGGTCGCCACGGTCCTCCAGCAGGAGTTTTTCGGTCCGGGCGGCAAAATTCTGTTCCAGATCGTCAAGCAGCGCCAGATAGTCGGCGCGGGCCTGTGCGTCGCCACTGCGCGCAAAGATATCGGCAAACTTGATGGACGCGTCGCGGGCCCCCATGAGGTAGACGGTCAGATACTTGCGCGCGGCGGTCAGATCGCGCGGGTCTTCCTCCACCGTGCGGCAGAGGTCACGGGCCACCGCCTGAAACTGGTCCACGCGCAGCTCGACCTGACGATCCTTGGCACGCAGAACGGCATCCTTCATCGCGGCCAGATGGGTTTCGGCCTCATCCACCACGCGGGCCACGCGGGAACTTTGGAATTCGTCCACCCCCGCGACGCCCTTGTCGCTGAGCGGGTCAACACCGAAGGCGGCGAAATGCAGCCCGCTACAGGCCAGCCCATAGAGCGCAGCTGTGATCACGCCAGGCTCGCTGGCCCAGGCACCGACCGCGCCGCCGAGACCACATAGAAGCGCGGCGAGGATTTTGCGGGGAAGGGCGGGGCGACGCGCCACCTTGCGCGCAGCATAGGCGGCTTCGGCCTTCAGCCCTTCGCGCAGCATCACAGCGGAGCCGACCCAGAGACCTGCGCCGATCAGTCCGATCACCAGGGCCGAGGCACCGGCGCCAAGGGAGAACAGCATCAGAACAGCAGCAGGTACGAACATCAGGTTGGCGCGCAGGCCCACGGGGTTCACCTGTGCGTTTGCCATCATCCGGGAGGAGCTTGAGGTGCTACCGTCCGGACGGCTGCCGGAGGGGTCGTTGCCCGAGGGGCTGAATTTGCCACCAAAACGCTGTGCCATGTGTCTAGACCCCAACGATCCAGCCGGTCCCGATGCCCAGCATCAGGATCAGCAACGCGACATAGGCGATGGATTTCACCGTTTTGGCCCCCAGACTTTCCTCAACGCATTGAAACCTAGGAGATCTCAGGCCCGCGTACTAGGGGGAAGTCCGCTCAAGGGCGCTCAACCTTGCGGTTTTTTGCCAAAACGCCCTGATTTGCCACTTGGTTTGCCGCTGGGTCTACCGCCTGTGGCGGGGCCGGACTTTCCGGGACGTGTGGCGCTGCTGGAGGTTTTGCTGCCAAAGGTCTTGCCACGGCCCATGCTCGCGCCGCCATCCTTGCCACCGCCGCCCTTGCCCGTGGGCTTGCCTGCCGGGGCCTTGCCCGCTGGGCGACCCTCAGACCTGCCACCGGGCTGGTCAGGGCGACCCTGCGGTTTGCCGGGGGCATTGCGTGGCCCGCGCGAGGGGCGCTGCGGTTTCTTTTTCGCTTCGCCATCCCCTTCGGGCGCTGGCAGGCCAAGCTGGTCACGGACAACCCGCGACCGCAGCTCTTCGACTTCGCCTTCTTTCAGCGTGCCAAGTTGGAAAGGACCGTAGGACACACGCAAAAGCCGGTTGACCGGATATCCCACCTCATCCATCGCACGACGGATTTCGCGGTTCTTGCCCTCGCGCAGACCGATCGTGAGCCAGGCATTGGCGCCCTGCTGGCGATCAAGGGTCACGGTCATCGGCTGGAACCGTTCGCCGTCGATCACCACGCCCTTGCGCAGGATCTCGAACTCATGGTCCTGAGGGCGGCCATTGATGCGCACCCGGTAGCGGCGCAGCCAGCCGGTGGAGGGCAGCTCCAGCTGGCGTTTGACGCCGCCGTCGTTTGTCAGCAGCAACAGCCCCTCGGAATTGATGTCGAGCCGTCCGACGGTCATCACCCGGGGCAGATCCTCGGGCAGTTCGTCGAAGATCGTGCGACGGCCCTTTTCGTCCGAGTTGCTGGTCACCAGCCCGGTGGGTTTGTAATAGAGCCACAGGCGCGGGGCCTCGGCCTCGGGCAGGGGCTTGCCATCCACGACGATACGGTCGTTGTCGGTCACATTCAGCGCCGGGCTGTCGATCACTTTGCCGTTCACCGCCACGCGGCCCTCGGCGATCATCCGCTCTGCCTCGCGACGGGAGGCAACGCCAGCACGGGACAGCACCTTGGCGATACGGCCGCCTTCGGACGCGGGTTGTGCGCTGGCCGACGCATCACCCTGCGGGCCTTGCGGCGCGCGCGGCTTTGCCGACGGTTTGGCCTTTGGCCGGGAGCCGGGCGCGGCACCGGTGGCTGCGCGATGCTTGGAAGGGGCGGATGGGGTTTTCTTGCTCATGGCGCTGCCATAGCCTATTCGCGAGACCTGCGAAAGCACCCATTGCAGGGTAAGGCTGCCCCGGATCTCGGCGGCATCGGCGACAAAGGAGCACCACAGGGATGGAGTTTCGATCCTTCATGGCAGAAGCGCTGATTGAGGCGCGCGCCGCCGCCGCGCGCGGCGAGGTGCCGGTGGGCGCGGTGCTGGTAGGCCCCTCGGGCGAGGTGGTCGCGCGGGCTGGCAATCGCACACGGGAACTCAACGACCCCACTGCCCATGCAGAGGTTCTGGTGATCCGCGCGGGGTGTGCGGCATTGGGGAGTGAGCGGCTCCTGGGGCACGATCTCTACGTGACGCTGGAGCCTTGTGCGATGTGCGCGGCTGCCATCGCCGCCGCCCGTGTGGCGCGCGTCTATTACGGCGCGTCCGACCCGAAATCCGGCGGTGTGGCCCATGGCGCTTGCGTGTTCGACCATCCGCAGGCCCATCACGCGCCGGAGGTCTATGACGGCTTTTCCGCGACACAATCTGAGGCGCTGTTGCGGGACTTCTTCGCGAAACGGCGCGGATGAGCCTGCCACCGACAGACCTGTTGCAGCGCTTTGGCGTGAGCGCGCCCGAGCTGGTTGCAGAGACCGCGCGTGCGAAGGTCTGGCGCGTACGCCGGGGGTCGGGCGCATGGGCGGCGCTGAAGTACTATCCCGCCGGTCATATGGGGAATGAGGCAAGCGGCCTTGACTATCTCGAACGCTGCGAGGGCGCGGTAGCCGTGCGGGTTTTCGAGCGCAGTGCAGATGCGGTTCTGATGGAGTGGCTTGAGGGGCCATCATTGGGGGATCTGGCGCGTGCGAAGGGGGCAGAGGCGGCGGATCATGGGGTGACTGACGTGGCCGCTCGATTGTGTGCCACCCGCATCTCAGGCGCCGGATTGCTGCCAGTATCAACGGTCATGTCGCCCCTGCGCGACGCCAGTTTCACCTCGCCCGAAGCGCAAGACGCGCAGGGGGTTGCGCGGGCCTGTCTGGATCAGTTGCAATGCGGTGTGGGGGTGGACGTCGCCCTGCACGGCGATCTGCACCACGACAACATCATCCAAACGGCTCAGGGCTTGCGGGCCTTTGACGCCAAGGGGTTGGTGGGGCCGCGCGCCTATGAGTTGGCCAATGCGTTTCGTCATCCGCGTGGATGTCGCGCCCATGCCGCAGACCCGCAGGTGATCCGGCGTCGCGCGATGATGTGGGGGCGTGTGGCGGGCTGCACTGCGCGGGAGCAACTCCATTGGGCAATTGCGAAGCTGCTATTGTCGATGCTCTGGTCCGGGCAAGAAGCCCTGGATGACCGTATGCTCTTGCGGCACATGCTCCGCGTTGCGAAATCGGGCTTGCAGATCTAGGTCAAGTGACCTAAATATGAGTTAGGGCAATTGACCTAATCGTCAAACCTGCTCGGGTTTCACACGTGGATGGAGAGACCAATGACCCGCACGAGAGATCGAATTGTCAGTCAGGCGGATGTGCTGTTTTACGAGCGCGGGTTTGAGGCCACGTCCTTGGCCGATATTGCCGGAGGGCTGGGCCTGTCGCGCGGGAATTTCTACTATCATTTCAAGACCAAGGATGAGATTTTGAATGCGGTCATAGACCTGCGCTTGTCTCGCACGGCGGCGATGTTGACGGCGTGGGAAGCAGAGAGCGACACGCCGCTTGCGCGCATCACCTGTTTCATCCGCATCCTGATCCGCAATCGCGCCAAGATCATGTCCTGGGGCTGCCCGGTGGGCACATTGGTCAGCGAGTTGTCAAAGCTCGAACATGCCGCACAAGGTCGCGCGGCGGAGCTGTTCACCCTCTTCATCGACTGGCTCGCAACGCAATTTCGCAGCGCTGGTATTGAGCAAGATGCGAAGGCACTGGCCACCCATCTGATGGGGCGCAGTCAGGGCGTTGCGGCGCTGGCGCAGGCCTTTGGTGACGAGGCGCTGATCGAGGCAGAGGTTGCGCAGATGACAGATTGGGTCGAGCAGCAAATTGCGACGCAGGCCCCGTAGTCCATTCAAAACAGGAGAGAGGGTCGCGATGTTTGTGATCTATTTGAAATTCACTGCAGAAAAGGCGCACGCCGCGCAGGTCATGGAGGCGCATAAGGCGTGGCTGGCGCAGGGGTTTTCCGACGGCGTTTTCCTCGTGGCCGGGTCACTGGAAGAGGGGCAGGGCGGGGCGATCCTTGCATCGGGAGAGGACCGTAGAGCGTTAGAGGCCCGGGTCGCCGCAGACCCCTTTGTGGTTGAAGGAGTTGTCGTGGCGGAGATTACCGGGTTCACGCCCGCCCGCACCGATGCGCGGCTTCAATTCCTGAAGGTGGCCGCATGAGCCGGATTGTCACCGGCGCGGACGGACGTGACCGCTGCGCATGGTCGGCCTCCGCGCCGGAGTTCGACGCCTATCACGATTCGGAGTGGGGTTTTCCGGTGGGCGAGGATCGGCGGCTGTTTGAAAAGATCTGTCTGGAAAGTTTCCAGTCCGGCCTGAGCTGGCGCACCATCCTGTCAAAGCGCGAGAACTTTCGCGTGGCCTTTGATGGCTTCGATTATCACGCGATGGCGGGCTACGGGCCGGAGAGGGTTGCGGCCTTGTTGCAGGACGCAGGTATCATCCGTCATCGCGGGAAGATCGAAGCGGTCATCAACAACGCCGCACTGGCAATCGAGATTGAAGCGCGCGAAGGCTCTCTGGCTGCGTTTTTCTGGCGCTATGAGGTCAAGACACCGCCAGAGCCGCAGACGGTCTCTACCTGTCCCGAGTTGGTGGCGTTGTCGAAGGAATTGAAAAAGCGTGGCTGGAAATTCGTCGGACCGACCACCTGCTTTGCCTTCATGCAGGCGATGGGGTTGGTCAATGACCATGCCGAAGGCTGTTTTTGCCGCCCGTTGGCGGCTCAGGCGCGTCGAGCGTTCACAGTCCCGGTCTGACTTTCGGAGCTGTCCCGACTGACTTTTGATTTGATGGCAGATGTCTTGTCTGAGCTGTTTCGCTTTGGGCTGTGCCCAAAGCGATCGGCGCCGCGCGCCCGAAGGGCGCGCGGCGCTCGGCCCAACGGAAGGTGTGGTTTTTAATAAACCATGCCGACGGGCGGGAGCTCCCCCGCCCGGCAGTGTGGTACGCGATTGACCTGCGGTGTTACTTCACCACGATTTCGCGCGGCACATCCACCAGCGGCTCGCCGCCGTTGGGAGTCACAACAAAGGTCTCGGTGATCGCCATGCCCCAATCCGGTGTCCACAGGCCCGGCATCAGGTGGAAGGTCATGTTCTCCTCCAGCTTGGTGGTATCACCGGGGCGCAGCGACATGGTGCGCTCGCCCCAGTCCGGCGGGTAGCTGAGACCCACCGGGTAGCCGGTGCGGTTGCCCTTGATATAGCCCGCGCGGCCAAAGCTCTCGTAGACGCAGGCGGCGACTTCCTCGCAGGTCACACCCGGCTTGGCGACGGCGAAGGTGTCCTCGATCGCCTGCAGGATTGCCTTTTCACCACGGCGGATGTCCTCGGGCGGGCTGCCGAGGAACAGCGTGCGGCTGATCGGGCAGTGGTAGCGGCGCACACAGCCGGAGATCTCGAAATACGTCGCCTCGCCGGGGGCCAAGGGGCGGTCGTTCCACGTGATGTGGGAGGCGGAGGCCTCAATCCCCGAGGGCGCAATGGGTGAAATCGCCGGATAGTCCCCGGCCAGGAGCGGCAGGCCTTCGATGCCGGCGGCCTGCACCCGCGCGACCAGCGCGTTCTTTGCGATGCCCTCGTTGAAGGAGGCACGCAGCACCCCGTGCATATGCGCCGAGAGCTTGCCTGCGGCCTCCATCAGCTGCAGCTCCTGCTCGCTCTTGACCGCGCGTTGCCAGTTCACCAGGCCGGTGGCATCGGCCAGGGCGTCGCGACCAAGGGCGGTTTCAAGGATCTCATGGCTGCGGGCGGAGTAATAATAGTTGTCCATCTCCACCCCGATGGCCTCGGTCCAGCCGAAGTCGCGCAGCAGCTCCACCAGCGAGTTCGAACGGATGGTGGTCCGGGTGCTGCACATGCTCTTCGGGCCAGTCGAACAGGTGATCGGCCTCCAGCCAGGTGGTCAGCGCGGCGCCCGGCTTGTCCTGGGTGCGGCCCCACCACATCGGCATGCCGGTCTCATGCAGAATCACCGCCTGCGGAACATAGAAGCTCCAGCCGTCATAGCCGGTGAGCCAGGCCATATTGGAGGGATCGCAGATCACCAGTGTTTTAAAGCCCTGCGCGGCCATGGCGCGGCGGGTCTTTTCCAGTCTGCGGGCGTATTCGGTGGTGGTAAAATCGTTGGCTGGCATTAGAACTCGATTTCTTTCAGAACCTGTGGCTCGATGACGTTGACGCCGGGAAGCCCGTCAATCAAGTCCTGTGCGCTCTGTTCCAGTAATGGAAAAGTGCGATAGTGGCATGGAATGACCGTTTTGAAGGCAAAATAGCGCTTTGCGGCATAGGCGGCGGCCTTCATGTCCATGGTGAAATGACCGCCAGCGGACAGAATGCCGATGTCGGGCCGGTAGTAATCCCCCATCCAGTCCATGTCGGCCATGATGTCGGTATCGCCCGAGACATAGATCATATGCCCCTCGGCCTGGATCATATACCCAACCTCGCTGCCGGCGGTGCGCAGCCCGTCGCGGGTGGAAAACGTGTTGGAATGCGAGGCCGGCACCATGGAGACGCGGGTGTCGCCAACCTCGACCGTGCCGCCCTTGTTAAAGCCGAGGGTCTCTACGCCCTCGGTCTCGCCCCAAAACCCCATCAGGTCGTATTGGCCGATGATCGGCACGGAGAGATGCTTGGCCAGACCGAGCACATCCGCAACATGGTCAAAATGCGCATGGGTCAGCAAGATGTGGGTGGTGCCAGCTGTCGCAGCCTCGTGCTGGTGGTCCTCCAGCATCGGGTTGCCAGTCAGCCAAGGGTCGATGAGGATCGTGGTGTCGCCGGTTTGCAGGCGGAAGCCGCCATGACCAAGCCAGATCAGTTTCATATGCGCTCTCCCTGTGGGTGGTTCATGCAGGATGCCTTTTTTGCGACCCTATCAGGGGTTTCGGAAAAATCCATTGATCTAACGCGCAAGATTGAGTGCCGGTCAAACACGTCCGGTGCAGCAAGATCCTGTGGTTCAGGGCGTGGCGCGCGCGGCGCGGTCTTTACGAGAGGCTTCTCGACTGCGGCGACCCGGACCAAGCCAGCAAGCGCCCTGGCGCAGCACTTCATTTGGCCTTTGGGCGGAGAAATCCCAAGGCAGGCTTGCGGCGCGCAGGCGCGGGCGGTAAATGCGGGGGCAACACGAGATGAGGGTTATTGATGTCGATTGACCAAAGCACAGCCGCGAAGGTGGCCAAACTGGCCCGGATCAAGGTCGAGGAGGACGCTCTGCCCGCGCTGGCAGAGGAGTTCAACACGATCCTCGGATTCATCGAGCAACTGAACGAAGTGGATGTCGAAGGCGTCGAGCCGATGACCTCGGTGACCCCGCAGCGCCTCGCGCGCCGCGTCGACGAGGTTACCGACGGCAACCAGCAGGACAAGGTGCTGGCCAATGCCCCCGATGCCCGCGAAGGCTTTTTCGCCGTGCCCAAGGTTGTGGAGTAAGACATGTCTGACCTGAACAAACTGGGCCTTGCAGAGGCCCGCGATCTGCTGCGCAAGGGCGAGACCACCTCTGTCGAGCTGACTGAGAGCTGCCTCAAGGCCATCGACGCGGCAAATGCCCTCAACGCTTTTGTGCACAAGACGCCTGAGATCGCACTGGAACGCGCCAAGGCGGCGGATGCGCGCATCAAAGAGGGCGACGCGCCCGCGATGTGCGGCCTGCCGATCGGCATCAAGGATCTGTTCTGCACCAAGGGCGTGGACAGCCAGGCGGCTTCGAACATCCTCAAGGGCTTCAAGCCGGAGTATGAATCCACCGTCTCGCAAAAGCTGCAGGACGCCGGATCGGTGATGCTCGGCAAGCTGAACATGGATGAATTTGCCATGGGGTCGTCTAACGAGACCTCCGCCTATGGCAATGCGATCAGCCCTTGGCGGCGCGGCGCGGATGAGACCGCGATCACCCCCGGCGGCTCCTCCGGTGGCTCCGCCTCTGCGGTGGCGGCTGACCTGTGCCTTGCGGCGACCGGCACCGACACGGGCGGTTCGATCCGTCAGCCTGCGGCTTTCACTGGCACCGTCGGCATCAAACCCACTTACGGGCGTTGCTCGCGCTGGGGCATTGTCGCCTTTGCCTCCTCGCTGGATCAGGCCGGCCCGATGACCAAATCGGTGCGCGACGCGGCGATCATGCTGGAGGCCATGTGTGGCCATGACGCGAAGGATTCGACCTCCGCAGACCTCGCGGTGCCGAACTTCGAGGCGATGCTGACTGGCGACATCAAGGGCAAGAAGATCGGCATCCCGCGCGAATACCGCATGGACGGCATGCCTGCCGAAATCGCCAAGCTCTGGGATGATGGCACGGAGATGCTGAAGGCGGCGGGTGCGGAGATCGTCGACATCTCCCTGCCGCATACGAAATACGCGCTGCCGGCTTACTACGTGATTGCCCCGGCAGAGGCGTCGTCGAACCTGGCGCGCTACGACGGGGTTCGCTTCGGCCACCGTGCCAGCCTCGACGTCGGCGACGGCATCACCGAGATGTATGAGAAGACCCGCGCCGAGGGCTTTGGCTCCGAAGTGCAGCGCCGTGTCATGGTCGGCACCTATGTGCTGTCGGCAGGCTTTTACGATGCCTATTACAACCGCGCCCGCAAGGTCCGTACCCTGATCAAGAAAGACTTCGAGGATGTCTTTGCCGCCGGTGTCGACGCGATCCTGACTCCGGCGACCCCCTCCGCGGCCTTTGGCCTGGGCGAGATGAACGACGCCGATCCGGTCAAGATGTACCTGAATGATGTCTTCACCGTCACCGTGAACCTCGCCGGCCTGCCCGGCATCTCGGTGCCGACCGGGCTGGATGCACAGGGACTGCCGTTGGGTCTGCAGCTCATCGGCAAACCTTGGGACGAGGGCGATCTGCTGAACACTGCCTATGCGCTGGAGCAATCGGCGGGCTTTGTGGCCAAACCGGCGCAGTGGTGGTAAGACAAACGGCAAAGCAAAACTGAGCAGACAGGTGAGACCTATGCGAGTTCTGGGAACCATGGTGGCGGTGAGCGTGATTGCGCTCGCAGCCTGCAGCCCGCAAGTGCCCGACAGCGCCGCAGGGATCGGGGATGACACGAGCCCCTTCAATGCGCCGCCCGCGGTCGAGCCGGGGCAGACACTGAACGGCGACCCGCTGGTGTCTCCCACGCGCCTGTCTGACGAGAACGCCTCCAACACCGCCAACTGGCAAGATCCACGCCCCTCTGGCGCCGTCTCTGCGGGCAATGACGACATTGCCCGCGAAGCTGCCGCTGCGATCAGCGCATCCGGTCAGAATTCGGGCCGGGCACCGCTTGAGGCCAGCCCGTCCAACCCGGCGCCTGCACTTGTTGGTAATCCGACGATTTCGGATGAAAACAACTTTGAAGCGGTGGCTTCCCGGCAGACCATCGAAAGCGATGCGGAGCGGCTTGCCCGGCAGCGCGCGCAATATGAAGTTGTCACGCCTACAGCGGTGCCGGACCGTCCACAGGATCTGTCGCCGAACATCGTGCGCTATGCCCTGTCGACCTCGAACCCCCGGGGGCAGCGCATCTACAGCCGCACCGGCCTCAATCTGCAAGCCCGGTCCCAGCGTCATTGCGCCGAATACGCTTCGCCAGATCTGGCGCAAACAGCCTTCCTTGAGCTGGGAGGGCCGAAACGGGACCGCAAGGCATTGGATCCCGATGGCGACGGCTATGCCTGCGGCTGGGATCCGGCCCCCTATCGTGCCGCCGTGCGCGCTCAGAGCCAGTAAGGGCCCTGCTTCTTGACCGGCTGTGCGCCTCTCTGGCACCCGAGCCCCAACTTCGGGCCGCGGCGCAACGGTCTGCGTCCGCAGCTGATCGTATTGCACTACACCGCGATGGCCAGCGCAGAGGCGGCATTGAGCCGACTGTGTGATCCCGCGCATGAGGTCTCGGCGCATTATCTGATTGGCAGTGATGGGACCCTTTGGCAGATGGTGCGTGAAGATATGCGCGCTTGGCATGCCGGGGCTGGCGAGTGGATGGGTCACACAGACATCAATTCGCGCTCGATCGGGATCGAGCTGGACAATCGCGGCGATCACCCGTTCCCAGACCCGCAGATGCAGCGCCTGGAGGCGCTGCTGCCGCGCATCATGACGCGGTGGAGTATCGCGCCAGAGGGGGTGATCGGTCACTCCGACATGGCGCCTGGCCGCAAATGTGATCCGGGGCCGCGCTTCGACTGGCAGCGGCTTGCGACCCTCGGGTTTGCGCGGCCCGCCCGCCGGTCAAATGCCGCCACCGCCGCCACGCCGCAGAGTTTTCGCAAGGCCGCGCGGGCCTGCGGGTTCACCGCCGAGGTTGACGATGCCACGCTTCTTGAAGCCGTTCGTCTGCGCTATCGGCCCTGGGGGGAGGGGCCATTGTGCCCCGACGACCTCACTCCACTCCTGGATTGATTTCACCTTTTCACAAATACGTTGGGGTGAATGCGCATCAGCGCAGAGGGGCAACGCCCCTCACCTCCGTGCCACCTTGACGCACCGCCCACGCAGGCGTAGGCAGACCGCGCGCAGAGAGCCGGATGGCCGCGTTGGGGCGCAAGCCCCCGCGAGGAAAGTCCGGACTCCCTGAGACGACGGTGCCGGGTAACGCCCGGGCAGGGCAACCTGACGGAAAGCGCCACAGAAATGAAACCGCCTCGCCAAACCGGAGGTTCGCCGAAGGGGACGTTGCGGGGTAAGGATGAAACGGTGGGGTAAGAGCCCACCGCGCCGCTGGCAACAGGGGTGGCACGGCAAGCCCCACCGGGAGCAATGCCAAATAGGGCCTCCGCGCGGGCCGGTCGGGGCAACCCGATACCGCCGCTAGGGATGTTTCACCCGAGAGAGGCCGGGTTGGCAGCTACAGGCGTCCGGCAACGGGCGTCGCAGAAGAATGGTCATCGAACCTTGTCCTTCGGGGCAGGGGGAACAAGATCCGGCTTACAGGCTCTCTGCGCAAATCATAGTGGTCGGCCCGCAAGGACCGCCATTTCAACGGGCAGCACATTTATCCCGGCGAATCCTATTGACACTCGCCACGACAAGGGTAAAACCGCACGCTCATATAGGAATTAGACCCGAGAGGCCCCCTGCCTTTTCGGACGCAGGAGAAGCACAATGGCGAAGCCGACCACCATCAAAATCCGCCTGAACTCGACCGCGGGCACGGGCCACTTCTACGTGACCAAGAAGAACGCACGCACCATGACCGAAAAAATGTCCGTACGTAAGTACGACCCGGTCGCGCGCAAGCACGTCGAGTACAAAGAAGGCAAAATCAAGTAAGGCTTTCGGGATCAGACAAGATCTTTTGATTTGAAAAGGGTCACGCATATCGCGTGGCCCTTTTTTCTGTGGACCCTGCAAAAAGGGCCACGCCACGCGTGCTCAGGTCTGTCGTAGTTTTCTAAAATGCGCGACGAGCTGCCATTTGACGCCGCCGCGCTCACACATTCCAACCACATTCTCCCTGCAGAAAAGACCTCTGAGTGGTGTGTTGATCGGGGTGTTTGATATGAAAAAAGTATTGGGACTATCGGCGCTCATTCTTTTGCTTCCTGCGGTGGCCGTGGTGAAAGAGAGGGACGACACCGCCGAGGTGATGGGACCGCCCTCACAGATCGTCGTAGAGCTGCTCTGAGGGCATATCCCGAGCTCTCTGGCCTCTTCTCCACACCGGCGAGCCAGAGGACGTGACAGCACGGCCCGCGCATGTCACGCATCGCTATCAGCCCTCGAGGCGCCATTCCGCAACGGTTGTGACCGGTTGCAGCCCCATGCTCTGCATCAGCCCGGCTGACGCGGTGTTGAACGGCGCATAGGTCACGCCGATCACCGTTGCCCCATCGGCGAGCGCGCGGCGTTTCATCTCCGCCATCAGGGTCTTGCCGACACCGATGCGACGGAACGGTTTTGCGACGGCGATGTGGTGCACCATGGCGCGTCGTTCTGCGGCGCGGACGGGCAGCGCGGCGCGATCCTCAACCTCGTAGATCAGATAGCCCATCACCGCGTTCTGCGGGCTGAGCGCCACCAGAGCGACAGTCTGCGGCTGTGCCAGCCACTCCTGCAGCCAGAGCGTCAGCGCATCGGGTGCGGGGTCTGCGGGATAGCGGGCGGGCTGATGCGCGACATGTATCGCGTGCAAGTCTTGCAGGAGCGGGACAAGGCGCGGGGCCTCATGTGGATCAAGTGGTGAAATCCTCATGTGATAATCCTCATTTCTGATGTCGGTTCAAATGGCTGTCGCAAAATGGGTTTGGCGAACAAAAGGGATAGGCGAACAAAAAAGGGGCGGATCTGAAAGATCCGCCCCGGCTGTCATATGGTATGGGAGAGTGCGTTATTCGCGGTTCCCAAACAGCTGGAGCAAGAACATGAACATGTTGATGAAGTCCAGATAGAGGCTCAGAGCGCCCATGATCGCGGACTTGGCCAGCCACTCCTGGTCACCGGCATGTACCATCTGCAGATAGTCGTTCTTGATACGCTGGGTGTCATAAGCGGTCAGACCGGCAAAGATCAGAACGCCAAGCACCGAAATCGCAAACGCCATGGCCGAGGAGGCCAGGAACATGTTCACGATGGACGCGGCGATCAGGCCGATCACACCCATGATCAGGAAGGAGCCCATGCCGGAGAGGTCTTTCTTCGTGGTGTAACCCACCAGAGACAGACCCGCAAAAGCGACGGAGGTGATCAGGAAGACCTGAGCGATGCTCTCGCCGGTGAAGACCACGAAGATCGAGGAGATCGACAAGCCCATCAGCGCGGCAAATGCGTAGAATACCAGCTGCACGCCGGACGCGGGCAGGCGTTTCGCTGCGGCACCAAAGCCGAAGAAAATAAACGCCAGCGGCGCGAACATGATCACCCACTTCAGCGGCGAAGCGTAGATCGCGTAGCCAAAGTTGGTCAGGTAGTTGTCACCGCTCAGCTGAGCGACCGCGTTGGCCGGATCAGAGGTGACCGCGAGGCCCGCGATCGCCCAAGCGGCGAGGAACGTGATGAGCGTGCCCACGGACATCGTGCTGTAGACTTTGTTCATGTGGGCGCGAAGCCCTGCGTCGATCTCGGCGGTACGTGCGCCGGCAGCAGACCGAATGCTGTCAAACTGTGCCATATGTCATGGTCTCCGTCTAGAATTCTCCCTCAGAGCACATCCGCGACGCGGACCTGCCTGTTGTGCCAAATATTGGCCTTTGGGCCCTCATGTTCAAGGGGTTCCGGACTGCAAACCAACGAAAAGCGACGCGACAAAGACATGTTTTTTAGCGGAACCGGCACGGCAGGTGATGGCAGGCCGGTTCCAATGGTTTTTTCGGCAATATCAGAGAGATCACTGTGGCGACCTCAACCCTGCCAGTGATGGGGCGCATCCCATGGCTTGCGACGGACTTCGGCGTCAACTTCTGACCGGCTGAGGCCGATGTCCTTCAGCTGGGTGTCGGACAGTGACGCCAGGGCGCGGCGCTGCCGACGAAGCGCAACGACAGCGTGAAGGCGCGCAAGCAGTGAGGGGCGGTTGCGGGGGAGTGGGGTGCTTTGGGATATGCTGCAGGTCATGATGGGCTCCATAGTATCGTTTGTGATGAGTGAGCTTTCTTGCATCACTTCTGTTGATATATAGAGGCGAATAAGTGTATTCTCAAAACGAATGATTTTGAAGTAACCCATCAAGAGGTGTGATGATGCGAAATCTGGACATAACCACGCTGCGCTCGTTTGTGGCCGTCGCCGACACGGGCGGCGTGACACGCGCCGCCTCCTTTTTGCATCTGACGCAATCGGCGGTGTCCATGCAGCTCAAGCGGCTGGAAGAGATGCTGGGCGAGGAGTTGCTGGACCGCAGCGGGCGCAGTATCGGCCTGACCGCAGCCGGAGAGCAGCTCTTGGGGTTTGCGCGCAAGATGCTCAGCCTCAATGACGAGATCATTTCCCGCCTGACGGATCAGGCGTTCGAGGGCGAGGTGACGCTTGGGGTGCCGCATGACGTGGTGCATCCGGTGATCCCGATGGTCTTGCAACGCTTTAACGCACAGTTTCCGCGGGTGAAGGTGAACCTTTGCACCTCTCACACCCGGGGCCTGAGGACGGATTTTGACCTCGGGCGGTTCGACCTGATCGTCACGACCGAAAGCGTGGCCGGGGCCGGTGGTGAGACCATCCACCAGATGCCGCTGCGCTGGATCGGGGCCCTCAATGGGCAGACCTGGCGTCAGCGCCCGTTGCGCATTGGGTTTTGCCGCAACTGCATCTTCCGCGGGCTGGCCACCGCGGCGCTCGACGATGCGGGCATCCGTTGGGAAATGGCCGTCGACAGCGAGTTCGGATCGCACGGTGGAGGCCACCATCAGCGCGGATCTGGCGGTGGGCGTGCTGCTGGAAGGCACCCAGCCCGCGCATCAGCAAGCGATCGACCACGGCGGCGCCCTGCCATCGCTGCCGGGGCAGCACATCAACCTCTATGGGGCAGAGCGGGCGCGTGCCCAATACGTTGAGCACCTGGCCGGGTTGATCCGGCAGGGGTTTGCCGGGCTGTCCCAACCCGGCCTGCGTATGGTCGGCACCGAGGTCGTCAGCCCGTCGTCTCAGGTCGGGGTTGCATGATCACCTTGCCCGTGGCTTTGCGGTTGCGGATCAACTCCAGTCCCTGTGCGGTCTCGCTCAGGGGCAGGCGGTGGCTGATGTGCGGGGTGATCCGCCCCTCGGCCAGCCAGCGCATCAGCTTGTCAAAGGTTTCGCGCCCCAGCTCCGGGCGCAGGCTCACCAATCCGCCGAGGTAGAAGCCGATCACGGTGAGGTTCTTGACCAGCAGGTGATTGGCCGGGATCTGCGGCACCTCGCCACCGGCAAAGCCGATCGGCAGCAGCCGCCCGCCTGGATTGGTGGCCCGGAACGCCGCCTTCCAGGTCTCGCCTCCGACGGCATCATAGACCACATCTGCGCCACCCAGCGCCTTCACGCGCAGGCGTAGATCCTCGGAGGCGTCAATAAGGTGATCTGCGCCTGCAGCTTTTGCCACTGCGAGCTTCTCCTCACCGCGTGCCTGCGCGATGACCGTCGCCCCCAGATGTTTCCCGATCTCGACTGCCGTCAACCCGACGCCTCCAGCGGCGCCGGTCACCAGCAGCGTCTCGCCCTTCTGCAGCCGGGCCTGCTGTTCCAGCGCCAGCAGGCTGGTGCCATAGGCGATCAAGGATGCCGCCGCCGCGTCGTAGCCCACCGACGCGGGCAGGGGGACCGCCCGCGCCGCATCGAAGACGCCGAACTCGGCCAGACCACCCTGGCCCCCAAAAACTGCGACCCGATCTCCGATTTGGAATTCCGAAATGTCATCGCCCACTGCGGTGACCCGCCCTGCGCATTCCAGGCCCGGAGTGAAGGGCAGGGGCGGTGTATCCTGATAGCGCCCCTCCACCATCAGAAGATCGGCGAAGTTGAGCGCACATGCATGGATTTCCAAACCGATCTGACCGGGGCCAGGAGCGGGGGTGTCAATTTCCATCAGATTTCCGCAGGACCCCTGTTTTCCTATACGAAAGGATAGCATAGATGTTTTACTCCCTGATTCTTGCGCTAGCGATTCGGCATTGATGCAAGCGCATATACAACGATTTACAGCCTCGCTATTTATGGCGGGTGGCTGGAAACCGTATTTGCGGTATTAACCATTCTAAATTTTGATGCATAAAATCATATATTTGCTTGGCCCGGCCCGTTGCGCGCGTGTTGCTTTACTTGAATTCAACCACGAAGAGCGTACACTTTCCACATAACTGAACCTCTGACTCTAACCAAAAGATACCGATGACGGTTTGTGCGCCATCGGCCTGCGGGTCCGGAAATAGAATTGTGGGCCTTGTGAAGGCTGCACCGCCAGCATTCTGGGCTACCGTAACTGGGAGATACTTTAAATGGCACATCCCGTCGACACTCACGTTGGCAAACGCATTCGACATCGCCGCTGGCTGATTGGAATGACGCAGCAGCAATTGGCTGAAAAAGTTGGAATTAAATTTCAACAGATCCAGAAGTACGAAACCGGCGCGAACCGCGTCAGCGCGTCGCGGCTCTGGGACATTTCTGATGCGCTCGGCGTGAACGTCAGTTTCTTTTTCGAAGGGCTGCAGGATGAGGACAAGGCCGTCGCTGAAAAGGCGCGTGTGCCTGCGGACCTCATGGGCGACAAAGAAGCGCTTGATCTGGTGCGGTCCTACTATGCCATTCCGGAAAACCAGCGCCGCCGTCTTTTTGAACTGGCGCGTGTTCTGAGCGACGTCGCCTGACAAAAACTAGATATGTTGGACGTGTCTGTTCCGAACATATTCGCTTTACACATCCGCATACCCGAGGAGGCCGCAATTGCGGCCTCCTTTTCGTTGGGATGTATCCATCGTTTCATCACGGCGATGTGTTTTCATCGCTTTGCAGCATCGCTCTGTGCCTTCCGTTGGGCGGATTGGCGGAATTGCATTCGTTTTTTCTGCAATGGGTTTGCCTCGGGCTTTTCTCTTGAAAGCATCCGCGCGCCATGGCACCCGCAGGACACCGCTATCTTTTGATTTGACCGGGACCCTTGCCATGACGATGTCTGACCTCGACGTTGCGCGACAGCTTGCCGATGCGGCGCGCGCTGTCATCCTGCCGCATTTCCGCAATGCCAATACGACCGCTGACAACAAGCTGCATGACGGCTTCGACCCTGTCACCATTGCAGACCGCGCCGCAGAGGAGGCGATGCGCTCTGTCTTGGGCGACCTGCGCCCGGAGGATGGCATTCTCGGCGAGGAATTTGCCCCGAAATCGGGAACAAGCGGGCGTACCTGGGTGCTGGACCCGATCGACGGCACCCGCGGTTTCATCAGCGGCACGCCGACATGGGGGGTGTTGATCGC
The DNA here is from genome assembly GCF_032924845.1 of Tritonibacter scottomollicae. Classification (NCBI taxonomy): domain Bacteria; kingdom Pseudomonadati; phylum Pseudomonadota; class Alphaproteobacteria; order Rhodobacterales; family Paracoccaceae; genus Tritonibacter; species Tritonibacter scottomollicae. The sequence continues at coordinate 1,608,081 of NZ_CP136704.1, read as the reverse complement.
CCTGTCGGATGGGGATGGTCCGATGTTGGGCATTGTCGATCAGCCCTACATCGGTGAGCGTTTCGAAGGCACTCGTGACCACGCCCAGGTCGTTGGCCCGCATGGCACCCGACCGCTGGTCACGCGCCGCACGGACAGTCTTGCGGATGCGATCCTGTTCACCACCTTTCCCGAGGTTGGCACCGAGGCCGACCGCGCCGGGTTTGAGCGGGTGGCACGTGAGGTCAAGCTGACCCGCTATGGCATGGATTGCTATGCCTATGCGCTGCTGGCGGCGGGCACGGTGGATCTGGTGATCGAGGCCGGGCTCAACGCCTATGACATTCAGGCCCCCATCGCGGTGATCGAGGCGGCAGGGGGGATCGTCACCAATTGGGAAGGCGACCCCGTGCACAACGGCGGTCGCGCGCTTGCGGCGGCCAACCCGCAGATTCACGCCGCCGCTCTGGCTTTGCTCAAGGCGGGCTGACCGGAACAGCATCAGACAAAGCGCGCCGCGATCCTGTTCCGGTCCAGTGCCCATGATGCGGCCATGTCAGGGTTGATTTTCAGGATTTCGGCAAAACGCTTATGCGGGTTGCCGAACTTGCCCCATCGCGGCAGCGGTTGTACCAATAGGGGCGCGCCGAGTCCTTTGCCCCTGTTCTGTCGGCGCATCATCACCTCCACACACCGAAACGGGCGATAGATGGAGCGTGAAATCATGTCTGCTTTTTTGATCAAGAACGTTGAAACCCTGCTCACCATGGATGACGCACGGCGGGTGCTGAAATCCGTCGATATCCGGGTTCGCGACGGGGTGATTGCCGAAATCGGCACCGGGCTTCGAGGCGAGGAACCTGTGGTGGAGGCCCGCGGCACGGTGGTCACCCCGGGGCTCGTCAACACCCATCACCACCTCTACCAGAACCTGACCCGCGCGGTGCCGGGCGGCCAGGATGCGCTGCTGTTCGGTTGGCTCCAGACGCTCTACCCGATCTGGGCGCGCATGGGGCCTGCGCATCTGCAGGTCTCCACCCAGCTGGGGCTGGCAGAGCTGGCACTCTCGGGCTGCAGCCTGACCTCGGATCACCTCTACCTCTTTCCCAACGGTGGACGGTTGGACGATACCATCCATGCCGCCGCCGAGGTGGGGCTGCGCTTTCATCCCACCCGCGGCGCCATGAGCATCGGCGAAAGCGATGGCGGCCTGCCGCCCGACAGCCTGGTGGAGCGCGAAGCGGACATCCTCGACGACATGATCCGGGTGGTGGACGCCTTTCACGATGCGAGTGAAGGCTCCATGTGCCGGGTTGGCCTCGCGCCCTGTTCGCCGTTCTCGGTCAGCCGCGAGCTGATGCGCGACACGGCGGTTCTGGCCCGCGACAAGGGGGTGATGCTGCACACCCATCTGGCGGAGAATGGCGAGGATGTCGCCTATAGCGAGGCGCAGTTCGGCTGCCGCCCGGGTCAATACGCCGAGGATCTGGGCTGGACCGGCGAGGACGTCTGGCACGCCCATTGCGTGAAACTCGACGGGCAGGAGATTGATCTCTTTGCCAGAACCCGTACCGGCGTGGCCCATTGCCCCTGCTCGAACTGTCGCCTCGGCAGCGGCATCGCGCCGGTGCGTCAGATGCGTGATGCCGGCGTCAAGGTCGGCCTCGGGGTCGACGGTTCCGCCAGCAACGACATCGCAAACATGTGGGAAGAGACCCGTCAGGCCATGCTCCTGCAGCGGGTCGCCAATGGCGCCGATGCGATGTCCGCCTACGAGGCGCTGGAGATGGCCACACGCGGTGGCGCCGACGTGCTGGGGCGGGTGGATTGTGGCCGCATCGCGGTTGGCAAACGCGCCGATCTGGCGATCTGGGATGTCTCCGGTCTGGCCTCCAGCGGCAGCTGGGATCCAGCGGCGCTGGTGCTGGCCGGGCCACGCCAGGTGCGCGACCTGTTCGTCGAGGGGCGTCAGGTGGTCCGCGACGGCGCCGTCACCACGCTGGACCTGCCGGGGGTGATCCGCCGCCATGGCGAGATGACCCGCGCGCTGGCCAACGGAGAGGCCAACGGCGGCTAGCCGTCTCAGGCGGATGTGCAGCGGCTGCGAAACAACTCCAGATACTCCGCGACCGCCGCGCGCATCTCATCTGCCCGCATCTGCGTCACGATCTCTTCCGGGCTGCGCTTCAGCAGGTCTAGGCGCAGAAACGGCTCCGCCATGAAGCCGCTGCTCACCGTTGACAGCACCCGGCGCAATTGCGCCAGCATCTCATCGCCCCGATGCGAGCCATGCATCAGGGCGATGGGTTTGGCGATGATCTCCTCGCGCGACACCAGCCAGTCGATGGCGTTCTTCAGCCCGCCGGGCAGGGCGTGCACATATTCCGGACTGGCGAGGATCAGCCCGTCCGCCTCGGCGATCTGATCGGCAAACGCCTGCACCGCGGCGGGCAGCGGCGCGGCCTCCAGATCCGGAGAGAACACCGGCAAGCCCGCGAGCCCTGCAAAGACGGAGATATCGAAAGCGGGCGGCGCAACCTCTGCCACCGCCCGCAACAGCGCGGTATTGCTGGAGGCCTGCCGGGCGCTGCCGGAAATCGCCAAGAGTTTCATCATCTTGCTCTTTCTGCGTCGCTTGGGGGTGCCCTCAAAGGGGCAAACCCCGGATGCCTACGTCTTTTGACCGCAGATATCCCGGGGGTGAGGCCCGTCAGGGCCGAGGGGGCAGCGCCCCCTGCAGGCTCGGGCCCCTTGGGGCCTGAGCCACCGGACATCCACGCCGCACTCACACCACCTTGCGACCGGCAATGCGCACCTCCGATATGGCACGGTCATCGCCCATCATCACGGTGGCAAACAGCGCCTCCCAGAGGTCATCTGCCCGCGCCACCCGCTGAGCGATCGCCGGGGTGGATGCCAGGTCGAGCACCACGAGATCCGCCTCCATGTCGACCGCGAGGTTGCCGACCTTGTCCTGCAGCCGCAGCGCGCTGGCCGAGCCTTGGGTGGCCAGCCACAGCAATTGCGCCGCATGCAGGGGCGTGCCGCGCAGCTGCGCCACCTCATAGGCGGCAGCCATGGTGCGCAGCATCGAGAAACTCGACCCGCCGCCGGTATCGGTGGCCAGCCCGATCCGCTGTCCCTCCGCCATCAGGCCGTGCAGATCAAACAGGCCTGAGCCGATGAAGGTGTTGGAGGTCGGGCAATGCACCAGGCTTGCACCGCTTTCGCGCAGCCGGTCGCGCTCGCGCGGCTGCAGGTGGATGGCATGGCCAAACACCGCCCCTTCGCCCAACAGGCCAAAGCCCTCGTAGGTGTCGAGATAATCGCGCGCCTGCGGGAACAGCCCGCGCACCCATTCGATCTCGTCCAGCTGCTCGCTCAGATGGGTCTGCATCAGGCAGCTCGGGTGCGCCGCCCAGAGTGCGCCAAGCGCCTCCAGCTGTTCCGGCGTCGAGGTGGGCGAGAACCGTGGCGTGATCGCATATGTCAGCCGGTCGACCCCGTGCCAGCGCGCGATCAGCGCGGCACTCTCGTCATGGGCCGTTTGGGGCGTGTCGCGCAGGCCCTCGGGCGCGTTGCGATCCATGCAGGTCTTGCCCGCCACCACGCGCTGGCCGCGTGTCTGAGCGGCGGCAAAAAGCGCCTCGACGCTTTCGGGGTGGATGGTGCAGTAGCTGGCGACCGTGGTGGTGCCACAGGCGGTGGTCAGGTCCAGATAGCGCGCCGCGATCTCTGCCGCATAGCCCGCATCGCCAAACCGCATCTCCTCGGGAAAGGTATAGGTGTTCAGCCAGTCGATCAGCCGCTTGCCCCAGCTGGCGATAATCGCGGTCTGCGGATAATGCACATGCGCGTCGACAAACCCGGGCAGGATCACCTTGTCCCCATGGTCCAGCAACTGCGCCCCCGGCAGCGCCTTCACCAGCGCCGCCCTGGTGCCAAGCGCCACGATTCGACCACCGCGCAGGGCAATGGCCTCATGCTCCTGCACCGCGGCCTCCGGTCCGGTCTCGGAAAAGGGAGAGGCCACAAAGGACAGCACCCGGCCCAGAAGAATGAGATCTTGTTCCATCGACGCATCACACCTGTTGTAAAATCATGCAGACACAGGATAGGCCTCCCACAGCCGAGGGTAAATCGCTGACGAACCGTTGCGTTCTCCCGGCACCTTCCTTTAGGCAGATGGTTCAGAAAACCGGAGGGCTGCGGATGACCACAGGCGAGGACACCCCCGACGTCGAAGCCACGGGCGAGGACGCCTACGAGCTGGACCGCAAACGGGTCGCGCAGATCCTCTTTGCGCTCGATCGGGATGAGCGCGAAACGCTCGTCGAGCTGATGGAGCCGCTGCACCCGGCCGACATCGCCGACCTTCTGGAACAGATCAATGCCTTTGACCGGGGGCGGTTGATCCGCCTCTATGACAAGGAATTCGACGGCGACATCCTGTCGGAACTGGACGAGTCGATCCGCGAAGAGGTCATCGCCGCGCTGACACCACAGGTGCTGGCGGATGCGGTGCGCGACCTCGACAGCGATGATGTGGTCGACCTGCTCGAGGACCTCGAGGAGCCGCAGCAGGAAGCCATCCTTGACGCGCTGGAAGACAGCGACCGGGTCGCGGTGGAACAATCGCTGGCCTACCCGGAGAACTCCGCCGGCCGTTTGATGCAGCGCGAGGTGGTCACCGCCCCCGAACACTGGAGCGTCGGTCAGGTCATCGACCACATGCGCGAGGCCGAGGAGCTGCCGGAACAGTTCTACCACGTGGTGATCGTCGACCCGCGCATGCACCCCGTAGGGCAGGTGACGCTGGGTCGGCTGATGAGCTCGCGCCGGACCCTGCCGTTGCTGGAGATCATGGAGGAGACCTTTCAGGTCATCCCCGCAGATCAGGACGAGGAAGACGTCGCCTATGCCTTCAATCAGTATCACCTGATTTCCGCCCCGGTGGTGGATGGCGACGGTCGACTGGTCGGCGCCATCACCATCGACGACGCCATGGTGGTGCTGGACGAGGAACACGAAGAAGACATCCTGCGCCTTGCCGGTGTCGGCGACGGCAGCCTGTCGGACAAGGTGTCGGAAACCACCAAGCAGCGCTTTCCCTGGTTGGCGGTGAACTTGGTGACGGCGATCTTCGCCTCACTGGTGATCGCCCAGTTCGAGGCCACCATCGCGCAGTTTGTGGCGCTGGCCGTGCTGATGCCGATCGTCGCCTCCATGGGCGGCAACGCAGGCACCCAGTCGCTGACGGTGGCGGTGCGCTCACTTGCCACGCGCGACCTGACCGGCGCCAACGTCTGGCGGGTGATCCGGCGCGAGGTGCTGGTGGGGCTGATCAACGGCGTCATCTTTGCCGTCGTCATGGGCATCATCGGCGTGATCTGGTTCGGCACGCCCATGTTGGGCGTCGTCATCGGTGCCGCAATGGTGATCAACCTTGTCGTGGCGGGGCTCGCAGGCACGGTGATCCCGGTTATTCTGGATCGTATCGGCGTCGATCCGGCGCTGGCCTCCGGCGCCTTTGTGACCACGGTGACGGATGTGGTTGGCTTCTTTGCCTTCCTCGGTCTTGCCGGAGCGATATTGCTGTAACAGGTCGGCAGGAGCAGGACATGAGCGAGACGGATCAGGACGCCAGCGCATTGGCAGCGATCAAGGCGGCGGCGCGCAAGGCGGCCTTCGTGCGCCGCAAGGGCGCGTTTGAGGCGCAGCATCCAGGCGCGGCAGGCCATCTGGCTGAGGTGCTGGCCGGCTATCGCGGCGTGCCGCTGGCCGGTTACATGGCGATCCGCACCGAGATCGACCCGCTCGCGGTGATGGCCGAAGCCGCCGCCCATGGCCCCGTAGGCGTGCCGGTCATTCAAGGCGCGGGCTTGGCCTTGGAGTTCAGCCGCTGGCACCCCGAGGGCGCGCTGCGCGACGGACCCTTTGGTGCCAAGGTGCCGGAGGTGGACGATTATTTCGATCCCGAGATCCTGATCGTGCCGCTGGTGGCCTTTGATGCTGCGGGCAACCGTCTGGGCTATGGCGGCGGCTTTTACGACCGCACGCTGGAACGGCTGCGCAGCCGTCGTGCCACGCTGGCCATCGGTTTTGCCTTTGACGCGCAGGAGGCCGAGCAGCTGCCGTTGGAGCCCACCGACCAGCCGCTCGACATGATCGTGACCGAAAGCCGGATCCTGGATTTCAAACGCTAGGAACACCCCGTACGGACCCGAACGGGCCGCCAGCCGGTGCATATATGTTCGGCGCCGTCAGCGGTCCGTGTCGGCAGCCCCGAGAGATCAGAACCCCAGCTTCTCCAGCCGCCACGCCAGTTTGCGGTGGATCACCGGCGGCAGAAGATCCTGCAGCAGCTCGCGCCGTGCCACCTGCCGGTCACGCTGGTCCTTGCTGCCGGGGCGGGGCTTGAACAGGGTGGTGTGGCTTTTGCGGGTGCTGTCCCAAGTCGCGGTATAGTAATACAGCGCGATCGACATGCGCGGTTCGCCATCGGGGTGGTTCACCGGCTCCGGGTTGCCGTGCCAGCTGTCGGAGGAGGTGGAGAACATGCACATCCGGTTGAACTCCGGCACGTAACTGCCGAGCTTGTTGGACATATTCTCATCCCAGACCTCGAAGGAGCCGCCATACTCCGCGCGCCAATCCTTGTTGAGATAGATCAGCATATTGACCCGTCGTTCGAGGTTCAGCCCGGCGTGGTGGTTGAAATCCGCATGGATGTCCAGATGGCCGCCATTGGCCACCACATGCACGCCGCCACCGGCGAAATAGGGATCGGGGATCAGCCCCTTGATGCCGGTCAGCTCTTCCACAAACGCCAGCACGGGACGCGAATTCAGCGCGTAGAACAGCTGTCGGGTGTACATCGGCAGGCGCTCCGGCACATAGGAGGTCTTCAGCCGTTCCTGCGGGCGGTCATAGCTGTTCTCCGCCTCCGGCAGCTGTTTCAGCTCCTCGCGCACGCGCTCCAGGATCTCCGGGTCGAGAAAACCGTCGTAGCCACCGTAGTTGAAGGGGCCGCGCGATTGGTATTCCGGCGCCAGCGCAGTGGCCGCAGAACGGGCATCCTTGGTGGACATCAAAAGCGTGTCGGGGTCGAGGCTCAGAATCGGTGTGGACATGATAAAACTCTCGCAAACGGCGGATGCAAAGGGGCGGCAGGCGGATCTGCTCTTGCTAAGGCTCGTCGCCTCGGCTCCATCTCGCAACCAATTTATCTAAAAACTGTAATTTTTGCAGGGTGAACCGGATAAAGCTCGCGGCAATCTCCTATGGCATGCAGGATTGTTTGCCGCATCGCAACAGTTTCCATGCAAGGGCGCGCGCGTCGAGGGGCAGGACTGCGCCACCGGTTGAGAGCCGTGGTGCAACATCGCAGCGGCAGCTTTGGCTCTTGTGGCGCATCGCGACAGCGCCTATTCGGGGACTATGCGAATTCTGTTTCTTGGCGATGTCATGGGCCGCGCGGGACGTGCGGCGATTTCCGAAAACCTGCCGCGTCTGCGCGACGACTGGCGGCTCGATTTTGTCGTGGTGAATGGCGAGAACGCCTCCAACGGCATGGGGCTGTCGGGCGAACACGCCAAGCTGCTGTTTGATGCGGGGGCCGATTGCGTGACGCTGGGCGACCATGCCTTCGATCAGAAGGACATGCTGCAGTATATCGAACAGGACAGTCGGATCGTGCGGCCTTTGAACTTTGCCAAGGGGGCACCGGGGCGCGGGCACCGGCTGTTCACGGCGCGTGGCGGCCAGAAGGTTCTGGTGCTGCAGGCGCTGGGGCAGGTGTTCATGAAACGCGCCTTTGACGATCCCTTTGGCGCTGTGGAAGGCGTGCTGAAATCGCACCCGCGCGGGGGCTTGGCACAGGCGATCATCGTCGACATGCATTGCGAAGCCACCTCGGAGAAGATGGCCATGGGGCATTTCTGCAATGGCAAGGCCTCGCTGGTGGTGGGGACCCACACCCATGTGCCGACCGGCGATGCGCAGATCCTCGAGGGCGGTACCGCCTATCTGAGCGATGCGGGCATGTGTGGCGACTACAATTCGGTGATCGGCATGGACAAGGCGGAGCCAATGCGTCGCTTCCTGACCGGCATGCCCAAGGGGCGGTTTACACCGGCCTCGGGCGAGGCGACCTTGTCCGGCGTCTATGTGGAAACCGATGATCGTACCGGGGCTGCCAAACGCATCGAAATGGTGCGCCAGGGCGGTTTGCTGCAACAGGCGGCGCCCTGAGGCAGAGGGATCTGTTTCGCCTCTCCTGAGACGATGACTGCCCGATCTTTTCAAAGCAAGTTCGCCATTGGAAAGGGTGTGCCCTGCGCACTTCGTTCGCGTTGCTGAAGATTGCCTAGTCGCTGTCTCACCTGTGTTTAGTCCGGGTCACGCAACGCCCGACGCGGGGCGCGAAATGAGTATTGGCCGGACCGGTGGCACCCTCCGGGCCGGGGGCTCCCGCCCGTCGTCATGTTTTTTGACAAAAACCCTCCTCCCGTTGGGCCGGGCACCGCACGCAAGCGTGCGGTGCCCGGCCCAACCGAGACCGTTTCTCTGGCGCAGGCCAGAGCAGCGTGTCTTGGGCGGGAGCATCCCCGCCAGTTGGTCCGGGGCAGCAGGTCGCGAAACCTTTGCCGACGCTCGGCGACCAGCAGCGCGTGTCGCATCCGCGACGTCTGCGTTGATCATACTGCGTTTACTGCATTTTTGCTGCGACAATCGCTTGCTGTGCGACGCGGGATCGGTGAAACTGACCGCCAGCTGACACGCCCTCGCGGAGTGCGGCGGGATAACCCTGGCATAGTGGATCTACATGTTTCTCTTTCAATCGGGTGACACATCGAGCGCCATTCTTGCGCTGTTGATCGTTCTTGCGATGTTCGTGGCGTTCCTGCGCGAATCCTATCCGACCGAGGTGGTCGCCATCTGTGGCGTGTCTGTTATGCTTGTCACCGGCGTGCTGCCGTATAGCGAAGCACTGCCGGTCCTTGCCAACCCGGCGCCTTGGACCATCGCCGCGATGTTCGTGATCATGGGGGCGATGGTGCGCACGGGTGCGTTGAATGCCTTTACGGCTGTGGCGCGCAAAAAGGCCGAGGTCAGCCCGAGACTCGCCGTCGCCCTGCTGATGGGGTTCGTGGTGATTGCCTCTGCCTTTGTGTCCAACACGCCGGTTGTTGTCGTGATGATTCCGGTGTTCATCCAGATCTCGCGCACGCTCAATGTGTCGGCCTCCAAGATGCTGATCCCATTGTCCTATGCCGCTGTGCTTGGCGGGACGCTGACGCTGATTGGGACCTCGACCAACCTGCTGGTGGATGGTGTCGCGCGCGCGCAGGGGCTGGAGCCGTTCTCGATCTTCGAAGTGACCCCGCTGGGGATCGTGGTTGTGATCTGGGGCATGCTCTACCTGCGCTTCATCGCCCCACATCTTCTGCCGGAGCGCGACAATCTGGCGATGATGCTGTCGGATCGTTCCAAGATGAAATTCTTCACCGAGGCGGTGATCCCCCCGGACAGCAACCTGATCGGGCGCGAAGTGACCGGCGTTCAGCTGTTCAAACGCCCCGGTGTGCGTTTGATCGACGTGATCCGTGGCGATGACTCGCTGCGCCGCAACCTCGAAGGCGTGCAGTTGCAGGTGGGGGATCGGGTGGTCCTGCGCACCAAGATGACCGAACTGCTCAGCCTGCAAAGCAACAAGGAGCTGAAGCGCGTCGATCAGGTCTCCGCAGTGGAGACCAAGACCGTCGAAGTCTTGATTACGCCCGGCTGTCGTCTGGTTGGCCGCAGCCTTGGCGCAATGCGTTTGCGGCGGCGCTACGGCGTCTATGTGCTGGCAGTGCACCGGCGCAATCAAAACATCGGCGTGCAGCTGGATGATCTCGTCGTGCGCGTCGGTGACACGCTGCTGCTGGAGGGGGCCCCTGGCGACATTCAGCGGCTCGCGGCGGAAACCGACATGGCTGACGTCTCGCAGCCCACGCAACGTGCCTATCGCCGCAGTCATGCGCCGGTCGCTGTGGCCGCGATGGTCGGCATCGTGATTGGCGCGGCCTTCGGGCTTGCGCCGATCTTCATGCTGTCGATCCTTGCTGTGGCGCTGGTGCTGGTCACCCGTTGCATCGATGCGGACGAGGCCTTCTCGTTTATCGACGGGCGCTTGTTGGCCTTGATCTTCTCCATGCTGGCCATCGGTGCGGCACTGGAAAGTTCTGGCGCGGTGCAGCTGATCGTGACGGCAATCGGGCCCTCGCTTGCAGACCTGCCGCCATTCTTCCTTGTCTGGGCGGTCTATCTTCTGACGTCCGTGCTGACCGAGCTGGTCTCCAATAACGCGGTCGCCGTTGTTGTCACGCCGATCGCGGTGGGGTTGGCGCAGTCTATGGGGCTCGATCCCCGCCCGCTGGTGATTGCGGTGATGATCGCGGCGTCAGCTGCCTTCGCGACACCGATCGGCTATCAGACCAACATGCTGGTCTATGGGCCCGGCGGCTACAAGTTCTCGGACTTCCTGCGCGTTGGCATCCCGTTGAACCTGTCCATGGGGCTGCTGGCCTCGGCGGTGATCCCGCTCCTGTGGCCGCTCTGACGGGGATCAATTGGCAGCAACTGCGCGTCTTTCCGCGCATCGCTGCGTCGCGCCCAACGGCGCCTCTTGTGGTGGCCTGATTGCAGTCCCACATTTGATAAGTGAATTAGAAATTGGGAATGGGACCCATGCAAACAACCCGACGCGCATTTATCGCAGCAATTATGATTTCGGCGTCCGCCATTGTCATCGGGGTGCAGACACGTGCCACCGAAGTGGGCCACTCTGCGCTCACCGAGACGGACTGGACCCTGAGCCAGATCGAGGGCGCCGAACCGCTGGAGGGACGTGGTCTTGATCTCAGCTTTGCCGAGGATGGACAGTTCGGAACCAGCGCTGGCTGCAACCGGTTCATGGGCGAGGCGGAGATCGACGGCGAGGCGATTAGCTTCCCGGACAAGATCGCGGGCACCATGATGGCCTGTCCGGAAGGGCTGGCGGAGCAGGAGGAAACAGTGCTGGCGCTGCTGGCCCGGGTGACCTCCTACCAGATCGAGCCGACGGCGCTGATCCTGCTGGATGAGGAGGGCACCGAGCTGCTGCGCTACAGCCGCGACGCCGAGGAAGAGAGCTTGCTGGAGACCGGCGGCTGACCTATCCGGACTGCGCGCGCCTATCGAGAGCATGCTTGGCCTGTCAGTGATGCTGCCCGGATGCGGTGGCTCAGGCGATCTTGTTCGAGCGTCCCGCCTGTCGGCCTGAAAACAGGCACCCGCCCAGAAAAGTGCCTTCCAGTGCGTTGTAGCCGTGATAGCCGCCGCCACCAAAGCCGGCGGCTTCTCCCACCGCAAACAGGCCGGGCAGGGGCTGGCCATCTGCGCCCACCATCTGACTGTCGAGGTTGGTTTGCAGCCCGCCCAGCGTTTTGCGCGTCAGGATGTTGAGCCGCACGGCGATCAGCGGTCCGTTTGCGCGGTCCAGAATGCGATGCGGCTTGGCGGTGCGAATAAGCCTGTCACCGCGGTAGTTGCGCGCCGCATGTATCGCCTGGATCTGCCGGTCCTTGGCAAAGGGATTGTCGACCTGCGCATCCCGCGCCTCGATCTGGGCGCGCATATGGGCTTCGTCCACCGCAACATCGCCAATATCGTTCATGCCCCGGATCAGTTCCGACAGCGTGTCGGCGACCACAAAATCGGCGCCATGTTTCTTGAAGGCCTCCACCGGCCCTGGTGCCTGTCCGCGCGACAGCAGGCGGGCGCGCAGCACCTCGCCCCATTTGCCGGAGGTCAGGTCCGGGTTCTGTTCAGAACCGGACAGGGCGAATTCCTTCTCGATGATCTTCTGACTGAGGATGAACCAGCTGTAGTCCTGTCCGGTGGCGAGGATCGCCTTCAGGGTGCCCAGCGTGTCGAACCCCGGCAGCGCCGGGTCGGGCAGGCGGCTGCCATGAGCGTCGAACCACAGCGACGAGGGGCCGGGCAGGATGCGGATGCCGTGGTTGGGCCAGATCGGATCCCAGTTGCGCAGGCCCTCGCAGTAATGCCACATGCGGTCGTTGTTGATGATATGGCCACCCGCGGTCTGCGCCACCTTCAGCATGCGCCCGTCGACGTGGAAGGGCACGCCAGAGACCATGCGGTTTGGCGCGGGGCCCAGACGCTCCACCGGCCAGTTGGCACGCACCATCTCCAGATTGCCGCCAATGCCACCCGAAGCCACGATTAGCGAAGGGGCATAGACCTCGAACTCACCGACCTCCTGGCGGCTGGTCTGAGCGCCGATCGGGCTGGCGTCCTTGGCGAGGATTTCTCCCGACACCCCCTTGATGAGGCCGCCCTGCTGGATGACGTGGCTGACCTGATGGCGAAAGCGTGCCTCAATGCGCCCAGCCGCGATATGCGCCTCGACCCGTTGGGCGAAGGGCGCAACCACGCCCGGCCCGGTGCCCCAGGTGACGTGAAACCGCGGCACCGAATTGCCATGCCCCTCGGCGCGGCCATCGCCGCGCTCGGCCCAGCCGACGACCGGAAACCAGCGCAGGCCCAACCCGTGGAGCCACTGGCGCATGTCGCCTGCGGCAAACTCCAGATAGGACTTGGCCCATTGGCGCGGAAAGTAATCCTCGTCGCGGTCGAATTGCGCGCTGCCGGCCCAGTCACGCCGTGCCAGATCGAGGCTGTCGCGAATACCCATGCGGCGCTGTTCCGGCGTGTCGACCATGAACAGCCCGCCAAGGCTCCAATGCGCCTGCCCACCGAGGAAATGCGGCGGTTCCTGCTCCAGCAGGATCACCCGCTTTCCGCGGTCGGCCAGCTCGTTTGCCGCCACCAGCCCGGCCAGCCCGGCGCCAGTCACGATGACATCTGCGCTGTTGTCTCTCTGCGCGGCGGCCATGGCGTTCCTCCCCGGTTCGCGGTGTTCTTCTGTCTGAGCCTAGGCGCAAGGGGGCGCGCCGCGCAATCCTTGCGTGTGGCGCTGCCGTGAGGGCAGGTGCCGCGGCGCGGTAGTGCCGAGCCTCTCGTCCGTGCGACATGAAAGGTCAGCGCCACAGAGGTGTTGCGCCGCACCCTGTGCGTCGCGAGGGGGCGGGGGCCGCGCCTTCGGCGCGGCCCCCGCCCGGCCCAACGCTTTTGATGGTGGCTCTGCCGCAGGCAAAAGGGGCGGGAGCACCCCCGCAGTATTCAGCTGTGCGGCTGTGTCAACGACCGGTCTAAAGCGGCCAGAACAGCAGGATCGCGGGGATCGAGACGGTGATCACCAGGATCTCCAGCGGCAGCCCCATGCGCCAGTAATCGCCAAATCGATAGCCGCCAGGGCCCAGAACAAGCGTGTTGTTCTTGTGCCCGATCGGAGTAAGGAAAGCCGCCGAGGCCGCCACCGCCACCGCCATCAGGAATGGATCGGGCGAGACATCCAGCGCATTGGCCATCGAAATCCCAACCGGCGCCGCCACGATCGCCGTGGCGGTGTTGTTCAGCACATCCGAGAGGGTCATGGTCACCACCATCAGCACCGTCAGGATCGCCCAGGCGGGTAGCCCCTGGGTCAGATCGACCAGCGCCGTAGCGAGCAATTCTGTGCCGCCGGACTTTTCCAGCGCCTGCCCCAGCGGGATCATCGAGCCCAGCAACACAATCACCGGCCATTCCACATGGTCGTAGATCTCCGCCACCGGCAGGATCTTCAGCAGCACGTAGCTGATCGCCACCAACCCCAAGGCGATCGGCAGATACACCAACCCGAAAGAGGCCGCCGTCACCGCCGCCGCGAAGAGACCGATCGCCCACCAGGTCTTGTCATTGGCCGTCACCGACAGGCCTCGTGCGGCCAGCGGCAAACAGCCCAGCCAGTCGGCCACTTCGGTGCCGCGATCACGCGGGCAGAGGATCAGCAGGATATCACCGGGAGCGACTTCGGTCTGGCGCAGATGCTTCTTCAGCCGCTGGCCCTGTCGCGCGATGCCCAGCAGCACCGCGCTCTGCCGCCAGGCCAGCCCCACCGCCTGCGCACTGCGCCCGGCAATGCGGGAATGTTCGGGCACCACCACCTCGATCAGCTCCAGCCCGTCGCCCGCCGCCTTCAGTTTCTCCTCGCGCGCAGCATCGGAGAAGTCGAGCTTGAGGGTCGAGCGGAACTCGTCCAGCGCCTCCGGCGTGGCCTCCAGCACGATGGTGTCGCCGGCCTGCAGGATCGCCCCCGCCGAGCGACCATACCGCCGCTGGCCGCTCCGCATGAGCCCGAGAATGGCCACATCGGCCTTCTCTGCCTCCGGGTCCAGACCGCCCAGCCGCTGGCCGATCAGCTCCGACTCTTCCGGCACCGTCAGCTCCGCCACGTAAGGAGAAAGCTGGCTCTCCGTCGCGCCTGCCGCGCCGGAGCGGTCCGGGATCAGCCGCCAGCCCACAAGGGCGACAAAGGCCAGACCGGCCGCGGCAGCTGCAAGGCCCACGGGGGCGAAATCGAACATCTTGAACGGTTCGCCCAGCGTGTCATGGCGGATACTGGCGATGATGATGTTGGGGGGCGTGCCGATCAGCGTCGCCATGCCGCCAAGGATGGTGGCAAAGGACAGGGGCATCAGGCTTTGGCCCGGCGCGCGCCCCGCCTTGCGCGCAGTCTGGATGTCCACCGGCATCAGCAGCGCCAGGGCCGCCACATTGTTCATGAAGGCCGACAGCACCGCGCCGACGCTGCCCATCATGACAATATGTGCCCCCAGCGAACGGCTCTGATCCACCAGGGTGCGGGTGATCAGATGCACCGCCCCGGATTTCACCAACCCGGCAGAGACGATCAGCACCAGCGCCACAACCAATGTGGCCGGATGACCAAAGCCCGCGAAGGCGTCCTTGGTTTCCACCAGCCCCAGCACCACGGCCACCATGAGCGCGCCAAAGGCCACCAGATCATAGCGGAATTTTCCCCAGAGGAGCAGGCCGAATACGGCGGCAAAGAGGCTGAAAAGCAGGGTTTGGTCCAATGTCATCGTTGGCTCCGGGGTTTTTAGTAGGCATCACCTCAGCACCTTCGGCAATGCTCTGGTATTACAGCTGTGAACAATCAGTCGAGGAAAATCAATTGGCTACGTGGGGTTCATGTTCTAGGGGCGTACTCGTGGACCGGATGGGTCGCTATGTTTATGCGCTCATTGATCCACGCAAGAACGAGATGTTCTACATCGGTTTCGGCATAGGAAGACCAGGTCTCGGGCTATGTTGCCGTGGAACAGGTTCTTGAGGAGGTGCGCTCCGCAAGAAATGCAGAATGCCATACACACTCTGTACCGGATGTGACGCGTTCGAACCCTCCTCGTGGCAAAGAAAAACAGCCCCGGCTTGAATGCCTGCACGCTCCGGGGCTATATGAGCGCCAGTTTCTGAAATCAAAACATAGGATGCACCATGGCAGGCCATTCCAAATGGGCGAACATCCAGCACCGTAAAGGTCGCCAGGATGCTGCGCGATCCAAGCTGTTCTCCAAACTCTCCAAGGAAATCACCGTCGCCGCCAAGATGGGCGACCCGGATCCGGAAAAGAACCCGCGCCTGCGTCTGGCCGTCAAGGAGGCCAAGTCGAACTCCGTGCCCAAGGACGTGATCGACCGCGCCATCAAGAAGGCCACCGGCGGTGACGCGGAGACCTATGACGAGATCCGCTATGAGGGCTATGGTCCCAGCGGCGTCGCGGTAATCGTGGAGACGATGACCGACAACAAGAACCGCACCGCCTCCACCGTGCGCTCGACCTTCTCCAAGAACGGCGGCAATCTGGGCGAGACCGGCTCTGTCGGCTTCATGTTCGAACGCAAGGGCGAGGTCGCCTATCCCGCCGAAGTTGGCGATGCGGACACGGTGATGATGGCGGCGATCGAGGCCGGCGCCGAGGATGTGGAAAGTTCCGAGGACGGTCACATCGTCTATTGTGCGGACACCGATCTGAACGACGTGTCCAATGCGCTGGAGGCCGAGCTGGGCGAGAGCGACAGCACCAAGCTGATCTGGAAGCCCACCACCACCACCGAGCTGGACCTGGAAGGCATGCAAAAGCTGATGCGGCTGGTGGATGCGCTGGAAGACGACGACGACGTGCAGCGGGTCACCACCAACTTCGAGGCCTCCGACGAGGTGATGGCGCAGCTCTGAGCGGCCCCTGACAAAGTAACCCGAGAACGGCCTCGCCCATCTGGCGGGGCCGTTTGTCGTTTGGGGCGTTTGGGATCGTCTAGTCGCGGAGCCAGCCGGCGGCTCTGAGCACGCTCAGGTCCGGAAACCACATGTCCTGTGCCGGGGTGTCATACATGCGCGCGACAAACATCGGGGCGATCCCATGAGACAGGAAAAACGCGCGATCCTTGTCCTGTGCCGCCTCGATATCATAGCCGGGCAGATGCACCACCGTCGCAAACCCGTAGCCATGAAATCCAAGCCGCGCATCTGGGGCGAGGCTGCGGCGCTGTCCGGCTGCGAACAACAATGTGCAGGCCGAGGTGCAGTCCCCCTCCACGTAAGTGTCTAGCCCTGCCGCAGAGATCACCTGAGCCGTGCCACGGGCCTCGAAGACATGGCCGCCGGGGCTGGTCAATGACATGCGGCGCAGGTTCGGATGTGCCACAAGAAGGCCCGTGAGCCGTGCTTTCAGCCCATAGGTGATTTCGCCCTCAAACCGCAGTTCGATGCCGTCTGAAGCGACCTCCAGCACATAAAGCTGCTCTCTCTCGCGCCGCATCTGCTGGTCGAATGTTTCTTCCACGGGCGGGCGCGTTGCGATCAGAACCAGATCCCACCACAGCGTTGCCGAGGCGAGCAGAGCCAGAAAACAGGCGAAATACCCGCCCCAGCTTGCCACCATTGCGCCGGTGTCGCGGATATGGGCGTCGGCGCTGTGATGGTAACGTGTGATCTGCCATATCAGCACGAGCGCATCACTGGCGATCACCGCAGAGGCCAGCGTCAGCGGCATGTCAGCCAGGTGGGTCAAACCCCAAAGCATCGCAATCACCAGCGCACGCGGCATCGCCAGCATGAGCCAGAAGGTCCACCCGAACGACCGGGGCGATGAAAGAAGGGCGCGCCGCATGCAACCAGCCTAGCACTGTCCGGCGCGCGCTCGCTAGCGGCAGGTGAGCGGCCGGTGGGTTGCGTGCTCGCCTAGGCGTCTACAGGCGTCAGCGTCCTCGCCGCCGCACGGCGCGCGGCTTGGGTGATGTCGCGCAGGGCGGGGGCCATGATCCGGCTCACCTGCCAGTAGAGCGGCGTACCAAGCGTGCTGCCCGGCACCAGTTCCACCAGATCCCCGCGCTCCAGATAGGGGCGGGCCAGTTGCACCGGGTTCATGCCCCAGCCGAGGCCCGCAGTCGCTGCATCCAGAAAGGCCTGTGTCGACGACAGGTAATGGGCGGGCGGCACGACATCCGGGGTCACATGGGTCGCCAGCCAGCGGTGCTGCAGGCGATCCTTGGTGTTGAAGATCATGCAAGGCGCGCGTCCTGCGGCCTCCGGCGTCAGCCCGTCTGCGAACCAGCGCGCCATGAAGGCGGGGCTGGCGGTGGCCACATAGTCCAGCTGCCCAAGCGCAAAGGCATCGCAGCCCGCCACCGGGCGTGCCTCGGCGGTCACGGCGGCAGAGACCTCGCCGCGGCGCAACCATTCGGTGCTATGGTCCTGATCGTCGATCACCAGTTCGAACAGCACATCGCCCGCCGCCACCATGGCCTCGACAAACCAGGTGGCAAGGCTGTCGGCGTTCACCGCAACCTTGAGCCGGGCGGGCGTGCTGGTGGTGTCCAGCGACAGATCCCGGCTCAGCCTTTGCTCCAGCAGGGCGACATCTTCGGCATGTTTGGCGATGCGCAGGCCGGTTTCGGTGCCAGTGCAGGGGCTGGTGCGGTTCACCAGCGGTGTGCCGATGCGATCCTCCAGCGCCTTGATCCGCTGCGAGACGGCCGAGGGCGTCACCCCAAGCAATGCGGCAGCTGCGTCAAAGCTGCCAAGATGGAGGACCGCCGACAACGCGGCCAGTTGAGGGGGATCAAATCTCATTAGTTGTGCTTAATCCAGATGAGTATCTTTAATTGGATTACCGAAATGCATCGGGGTAGTCAAAGTGACATTGACCCAGAAAGAAAGAGCCACGCCATGTTTTCGCCCCTCGCTGCTGTCGATGCCTTGCCGACCCTGATGGCGGGCTTTGGCCTCGCCTTCAGCCTGATCCTGGCCATCGGGGCGCAGAACGCCTTTGTGCTGCGGCAAGGTATCCGGGGCCAGCATGTGCTGCCGGTCGTGCTGACCTGCGCTGTGTCGGACGCCGTGCTGATCACCGCCGGGGTGGCCGGATTTGGCAGGCTCACCACTGCGCTGCCGTGGTTTGAGACCGTGATGCTGATCGGCGGTATTCTGTTTCTGACGTGGTATGGGCTGCGCGCTCTCAGGGCGGCCTGGACGGGCGGTGCCGCGCTCAGAACCGAAGGGCAGGGCGCCCAGATGGCGCTCTGGCCCGCAGTTCTGACCTGCCTGGCGTTCACGTGGCTCAACCCGCATGTCTATCTGGATACGGTGGTCCTGCTCGGGGCGATCTCGGCGCAATATACGCCGGCGTGGATTTTTGGCCTTGGGGCGGTCACCGCGTCCTTCGTGTTCTTTTTCACGCTAGGCTATGGCGCGCGGCTCCTGGCGCCGGTCTTTGTCCGACCGCGCGCGTGGCAGGTGCTGGATGCGCTGATTGGCGTGGTGATGCTGGCGCTGGCGCTGAAACTCGCCCTGATGTGAGGCCGCGCGCAGGGCCTGTGCAGAACCAACAGGCTGTCAGACGGTCTCGCATGGTCTATCTTAAAAGGCAGAGTTGCGAGGAAAGGACAGGCCCATGAGCTGGAACCCGACACTGGAACCAAAATGCCCCGATGCGGGCAGCCTCGACAGTATCGAGACGCTGATCATTCCCCGTGCCCGCGATATCGGTGGGTTTGAGGTCCGCCGCGCCTTGCCCGCGCCGCGCCGCCAGATGGTGGGGCCGTTCATCTTCTTCGACCAGATGGGCCCGGCAGAGTTCCTCACCGGCGGCGGCATCGACGTGCGCCCGCATCCCCACATCGGCCTTGGCACCGTGACCTATCTCTATCAGGGCGAGTTTGAGCACCGCGACAGCCTCGGCACCCATCAGATGATCCATCCGGGCGCGGTCAACTGGATGGTGGCCGGCAAGGGCGTCACCCACTCCGAACGCACCTCGGAAGCCACCCGCAAGGGCCAAAGCAGCCTCTTTGGTATCCAGACATGGATCGCCCTGCCCGAAGACAAGGAAGACATGGCGCCGGTGTTTGAACACCACGGCAAGGAGGCGCTGCCGTACCTGACGGGTGAGGGCAAGGAGGTGCGGTTGATCCTCGGCACCGCCTGGGGAGAAACCGCGCCCGTTACCATGCAGTCAGAAGCCTTCTATGCGGACGTGATCCTTGAGGCCGGGGCCAAGCTGCCGATGCCCGACAATCATGAGGACCGCGGGCTTTATATCACGCAGGGTGCGGTAGAGGTGGCGGGCCAGACCTTTGAGACCGGCCAGATGATGGTGTTTCGCCCCGGCGATGCCATCACCGTCACCGCCGGGCCGGAGGGCGCGCGGCTGATGGCGCTGGGCGGCGAGACCATGGGCGGCCCCCGCCATATCTGGTGGAACTTCGTCGCCTCCTCGAAAGAAAAGATCGAAGAGGCGAAACAGGCCTGGGCGCGCGGCGATTTTGCCAATAATCCGCGCTTTCATCTGCCGCCGGGGGATGACAGCGAATTCATTCCGTTGCCAGACCGCTGAGGCCCTTGTCCGAAAGCGAAATGCGGCGGGTCAGGTTGATGCGCTCCAGAAACGGCTGGTCGTGGCTCACCACGATCAGCGCCCCGGTGTAAGCCCGCAATCCGGCCTCCAGCGCCTCAGTCGCGTCCAGATCAAGATGGTTCGTGGGCTCGTCCAACACCAACAGCTGCGGCGGTGAGGGCCGTCCCAAAGTGCAAGCCAACCCCGCCCGCAGCCGCTGTCCACTGCTGAGGGCCCCGGCCTTGCGGTCGCCGTCGCCCGCCCGGAAGCGAAACCGGGCCAGCGCCGCGCGGGCGTCGGTTGCGGTGGCCTCCGGGTTCAGGCGGTGGTAATTTTCCGCCAATGTCTGATCCTGCGCCAGAAGGCTGACGTGTTGATCCAGCAGCACCGGATCCACGGTCAAGGCGATGTCTCCCGCAGTTGGTACCAACTGGCCAAGGATCACCGACAGCACTGTCGACTTGCCACAGCCGTTGGGACCGGTGAGGGCGATCCGCTCCGGGCCGGTGATCTCCAGCGACACGTCCCGCAGGACCGGCGCGGCCTCGGCATATCCCGCCGTCACATTCGCCATTTGCAGCACCCGTCGCGTGGCCGACAGGCCGGTGTCGGCGATCTCCATCCGGATAGGCTCCAGCACCTCGATCCGCGCCCGGGCCTCCGTCAGCGCGTCCTCGGCAGTCGCAAGACGGTCTTCATGCAGCCGCGCCGCTGCCCCTTTGGAGGCCTCGGCCCGTTCCTTTGCCTTGTCGAGCAACATCTTGGGCTGACTGCCAGAGGCCCGCGCGGCCTTGCCCGCCTTGTCGCGCCGTGCCTTGCGCTCTGTCGCCTCTTGCACCCGACGACCGAGCTGCTTGCGGGTTTTCTCGGCCTCCGCCAGATCATGATGCGCCGCCGCCAGGGCCGCCTCCCGCTCGATCCTGAAACTGCTGTAGGGACCGGTGTAGCGCGTCGCGCCAAGCGCGGTCAGTTCGACAATGGCGTCCATCTCCTCGAGGATATCGCGGTCATGGCTGACCACCAGCGCGGTCCCGCGCCAGGTCCGAAGGATGTCACGCACCGCCGCGCGCCCCTCGATATCGAGCGTATTTGTCGGCTCGTCCAGCAACAGGATGTCGGGGGACTGAAACAGCAATGCCGCCAGCGCGGCGCGCGTGCGCTGGCCACCGGACAGGCCGGCCAGCGTGGCCTCCGGCGCAATCTGCAAGCCGCAGGTCGCAAGGGCGGTCGCCATGCGGGCGGGCAGGGTCCAGTCGGCCTCGGCTAGATCCATGGTGGTGGCCGTGCCTGCTTCCGCCCGGTTCAGCAGGTCCAGATGCGGGGCGACGCCAAACAGCTCTGCCAGACTCAGCGTCTCATCAGAGGCCACGTCCTGTTGCATCCACCCCAATGACCCGGTGGTGATGACCCGCCCCGACGCGGGGGGCAGCCGCCCTGCGATCAGGCGCAGCAGGGTCGTCTTGCCGGTGCCATTGCGACCGACAATCCCGGTACGTCCGGGGCCAAATGAGAGGGAAAGATCGTCGAAAAGCGGCCGGGCGTCAGGCGCGGACCAGCAGAGGCTTTCGAGAATGACGGAGGCGGAGGGAGACGGCATGATAAAGAACCACGTGCAGCGACACAAAAAGGGCGAGTGCGGCAAGGGTCTGGATCATGGATGCGGTCTTCCTCTGTTACCTATCCCTCAAACATAGAGAGCCTGGAGCCAATGGCAAGGGGGCGACCGGGTAGGGCGGGCCGCTTGTACCCGTGACGCGGACGTAAAAGGGGTACAATATTTCACAAGTGAAGGGTTGTCTTGCCCCGGCAATGGGTGTCTGTTTTGCGCCATGACCGATGCAACGACCCTGACAAGCGAGCCGACCTCCAACCCTCTGCGTGGTGTCTTCTGGATGCTGGTGACGGGGCTCAACTTCGTGGCGGTGACGGCGCTTGTGAAATACATGGGGCCGCGCATCCCGCCAGCCGAGAGCGCCTTTCTCCGCTACCTCCTGGGGCTGGTGTTCCTGATCCCGATGATCGGCTCGCTCAGGGCGGTGAACTGGACGCGGCAATTGCACGGGCTTTTTGCGATGCGGGGCGCGGTGCATGCGCTTGGGGTCATAATGTGGTTCTTTGCCATGACGCGCATCCCATTGGCCGAGGTCACGGCGATGAATTACCTCTCGCCGGTCTATGTCACGCTGGGGGCCGCGCTCTTCATGGGCGAAAAACTGGCGTTTCGCCGCATCGCGGCCATCGCGGTGGCGCTGCTGGGCGTGGTGGTGATCCTGCGCCCCGGCTTTCGCGAGGTCTCGCCGGGCCATTTGGCGATGCTGGTCACCGGATTTGCCTTCGGCCTGTCCTATCTCCTGGCTAAAACCATGGTCGGGCGGACAAATCCCACCGTGGTGGTGGCGATGCTGTCGCTTTGGGTGACTCTTGGCCTCGCGCCCTTTGCGCTGATGAATTGGGTCACGCCGACACTGGCGGAGCTGGGTCTGCTGTTCTTGGTCGCCTGTTTTGCAACCGCCGGCCACTACACCATGACGCTGGCCTTTGCCGCCGCGCCCCTGACGGTCACGCAGCCGGTGACCTTCCTACAGCTGATCTGGGCGACGCTTCTCGGGGCGCTGGCTTTTGGCGAAGGGGTCGATGCCTGGGTGGTTCTGGGCGGCACCATGATCCTCGCGGCCGTCACCTTCATCACCTGGCGTGAGGCGATGCTGAAGCGGCGCACGGTCACGCCAGCGCCATATGCGATGAAATCCTGACCGGGCGAGGTCTGGCCAATTCGGAATTTTGAAATATTTTGCGCTCCGCCTGTCGTCAGGGCGTTACACTTGTGTGATACGCCTGACTGCGGAAATACGAAGTCAGTGGTGCCATGCTTCATCATCTCTTGAGACGGCTACTCTGGCTGGTGCCCGCTCTGGCGGTGTCTTCCGGCGCGCAAGCGGCATTGGATGTTTGCAACGACACCGCTGCCAGTCACAACGTCGCCATCGGCTATGAGAGTGAGCAGGGCTGGATCTCGGAAGGGTGGTGGCAAGTGCCCGCAGATGGCTGTGCGCGCGTCGTCTCCGGCGATTTGCCGCGCCGCTTCTATTACCTCCGGGTTGAGACCGAAGGCTGGGGGTTTCTCGACGACAAACTGGGATTTTGCGTTGATGACAAGGCCTTTGCCATTGCGGACGACGACAATTGCGCCCGGCGGGGATATCGGCAGGAAGAGTTCGCCCGCATCGACACGGGACCGGACACACCAGATTTCACATATGCCCTGAGCGCCAACCTGAAACGCGATTTCCTCAACTCCGCCCCAGGTGCTGCATCATCGCAGCTCAGGCATATCGCTGTGTTTCAGGGCTGTTTGCGCGAAGTGGACCCCTACGTGAGTTTCTGCACCTTCATCGGCGAAGGGCGGCGTTTCGTGGTCTATGATGACGGTCGGACACCAGATGCGCTGCTGCAGCAGATGCATTCGCTCCCGCAGGGGCGCAGCGTCGCGCTGACCGGGCAGCGTGAAGATGTGTTTGATACCACGTCGGAATTGATCCTCAGCAACATCGAAGTGCTGCCGATGGACCGCTTTGATCGTCTGTTGGCACGGCTGCAGGGCCGCTGGCAATCGGTCGATGACCCCAATGACAGCTTCCGCGTGACCGGCGCAGAGCGCGTGAACACCTATGCCGGTGCGGAAACATCAGTGGAGTATATCTCGATCCAGACGCAATGCGCCGGCAGTAAAGACGAACAGGGGATGTATCTGTTCACCTGGGACCGCAATGCCGGGACCAGCCTGTGCTATCGCATTGCACAGGCGTCCGACGAACAGCTGTCGCTGGTCTATCTGCCGATCGGGACCCAGCTGACCTATCGACGCGAGAGTTGAGGGGGGGGCAGGGGCCTGCGCCGGGTGGCGGTTCAGGCGACCAGCTCTCGAGAGGTGACCAGATCCACCACCCGATGCGCGGCGCGGCGGGCGCTGGCGCTGTCGAGTGGGTCGTCCGACTGCGCCGCCTGAAGCCAGACACCATCCATATAGCTTTGCAGCGCCAGGCGTGCGGTTTCGATCTGGTCGGCGGGGACAAGCTGGCTCAGCTCGGCCACAAAGTGGCTCCGCACCCGCGAGCGGTTGATGCGGTGCAGGCGGGCCAGTTTTGACGAATAGGGCGCGCTGGCCCAGAACTGCATCCAGATGCTGCATTGCGGCACAGTAAAGAGCGAATCTGAGAAGTTCGCATCCATCAACGCATAGAGCCGTTCGTGTGGCGATTCGGCCTGTCCGTAGCCCGCCACCATGGCGTAGCGCAGCTTGCGCAACAGATGCCGCATGGTGGCCTCCATCAGCCCTTCCTTGGAGCCGAAGTAATAGCTGATCGAAGCGGCGGAGGTGCCAGCTTCTTGTGCGATTTCCGCCATTGTTACAGTGCCATAACCCCGTTTGTGAACGGTGACGATGGTGGCTTCAATCAGTTCTTCGTTGCGGATGTCGCGGATGCGTTTTCGTGCCATGAAATAAGAGTGCGTCAGCCCGGATGAGTGTTCAAAAATTGGCGTCCAAAAACCAAAACTTGAATGACCATTCAAAATTTGGTTAGGTTATGCAGACCCTGATTATCACGATCACGGTCTCCAACAACAATAACATCGCCCCGCCGGGACGCCAGTGTGTGTTCCTGCGACCAATTCACTGGGAGGTGAAATTCATGACCTATTTGATCTCAGCAGGTATTCTTCTGGCGTTCGCGCTGGTGGCATTCTGCGTCATCAAGTGGTGGAACCTGGAGGTGGTCGGCGTCACTCCCGTGCCGCTGTTCACGTTCATCGCAATCCTGTTTACATCCGGTCTCGACGTGGGGCTGATCATGTTCCCGCTGGCCTGGGACTTCCCGCTTTATGCGGATGTGGAAAACAATCCCGCCTATGGGTTCACCAACCCGCTGGCGCTGGAGTTCGGTTTCTGGGGCTTCCTGATCTGGGGCTTCTACTTCCTGACCACCTTCTATTTCTGCGTCATCGAACCGCGGGTGAAGTTCTTCGAGATCCCGGTGGTCAAGTGGATCAACAACATCGTCATCATCGGCACCTGTGCCTTCACCGGCGCATTGTTCCTGATCTATCTGCCCTATTACGCCACCTTCATGGGCGACGGCGAGACGGTGATCCCGGCCTTCTATGTCATCACCTTCCTGGTGATCCTGTTTGCCGCCTTCTCCTCGACCGACATCAAATACGTGCGCATCCTGTCGCTGGGCTCCACCGGCCTGTTCATGGTGCTGATCCTGGGCATGTGGGCCTATTCCGGCATGGGTCTGGGTGAGTTTGCGGGCACCGCCGGCAACATCGGCGGCTACTTCTCCAATATCCACAAGTTCGTGCTGCCGCTCACCGATTACCATGAATTCTACCTGTTCTGGTGGTTCGCCTGGTCGATCATGATCGGTCAGTTCACCTCGCGCTTTGTCGGCGGTCTGAAGACCTGGCAGGTGCTGGCCGCGCTGCTGATCTTCCCGTCGATCCCGCTCGGCGTGTGGTTCTCGGTGCTGTACTACTACCACCTGAACGAGATCCCGACGACGCTGTTCATCAATGTCTCGATGATGGTTGTGGGCGTTGTCTTTGTGATCAACTCGTTTGAACTCGCTGATCCGCCTCTATACCGACAACCTGAACCTCACCACCAAACGCTTTGGCAAGCTGCCCTATGTTCTGGGCAACGCGGTTGTGCTCTTTGCGCTGACCGTCGCCTTCCAGAGCCAGTGGCTGCAAATCCAGTGGATCGGTGCCGTGGTGATCGGGCTCTACGTGAGCTGCCTGATCTACATCTTCGCGGTCAAGCGCAACGAGGTCATGGCCATCGAGGCCAGCCCGGATGAGAACGATCTCGATTTCTCCAAGATCGAAGCCGTGCACTAAGACGCACCTCGGTGTCGCCCTGCCTGTGCCCGCAGGCCGGGCGGCACCACCCCGGGTCCGCTACCGACCCATGCACGATCGACGCCTCCTGCGCCCATCCTGCATGTGCCGGTCCCCGAAAAACCGCACAGCTTCGTGTTCCGCATCTGCGGGCACGAAGAATCCCACACCTTCCCGCGCCCTGCGGGACACCACGCTGACCTGAGAAGGAAAGAGGCGAGACCATGACACATCCGGCCCAGCCCAAAGCCAGCCATTTCATCAATGGCGAATATATCGAAGACACCTCCGGCACCCCGATCCCGGTGATCTATGCCGCCACTGGCGAAGAGATCGCCCGCGTGTATGCTGCCACCCCCGCCATCGTCGATCAGGCGCTGGCGTCTGCGCAGGCGGCACAGAAGATCTGGGCGAAGATGTCCGGCACCGAGCGTGGCCGGGTGCTGCGCCGCGCCGCCGACATCATGCGCGAGCGCAACCATGATCTGTCGGTGCTGGAGACCTATGACACTGGCAAGCCGTTGCAGGAAACTCTGGTGGCAGACGCCACCTCGGGCGCTGATGCGCTGGAGTATTTCGGTGGTCTGGCGGCAAGCCTGACGGGCGAACATATCCAGCTGGGCGAGGATTGGGTCTATACCATCCGCGAACCTCTGGGGCTCTGCGTCGGCATCGGCGCCTGGAACTACCCGACGCAGATCGCTTGCTGGAAAGGCGCGCCTGCATTGGCCTGTGGCAACTCGATGGTGTTCAAACCCTCCGAGACCACGCCGCTCTGCGCGCTGAAAGTGGCTGAGATCCTGATCGAGGCCGGTGCGCCTGCGGGGCTGTACAACGTCATTCAGGGCATGGGCGAAGTGGGCGCTTCTCTGGTCACCGATCCGCGCGTCGACAAGGTCTCGCTCACCGGCTCCGTGCCCACCGGAAAGAAAGTCTATGCCGCCGCCGCCGAAGGCATGAAGCATGTGACCATGGAACTGGGCGGTAAATCCCCGATGCTGGTGTTTGAGGACGCCGACATCGAAAGCGCCATCTCCGGCGCGATCAACGGCAACTTCTACTCCTCCGGTCAGGTCTGCTCCAACGGCACCCGCGTCTTTGTGCACAAGGACATCAAGGAGAAATTCCTCGCCCGTCTGGCCGAGCGCACAGCGACCGCCAAGCTGGGCGACCCGATGGATGAAGAGGTGAACTTCGGCCCGATGGTGACCGAAAACCAGATGAACATCGTGCTGGGCTATATCGAGAAGGGCAAGGCAGAGGGCGCACGGCTGATCTGCGGCGGTGCGCGCGCCGAGATGGACGGCTACTACGTGCAGCCCACCGTCTTTGCCGATGTCACCGACGATATGACCATCGCCCGCGAGGAGATCTTTGGCCCCGTCATGTGTGTGCTCGACTTCGAAACCGAAGAAGAGGCGATCACGCGCGCCAATGACACCGAGTTTGGCCTGTCCGCCGGTGTCTTCACCAAGGACTTCACCCGCGCCCACAGGGTGATCGGTCAGTTGGAAGCGGGCAGCTGCTTCATCAATTCCTACAATGACGCGCCGGTCGAGGCGCCGTTTGGCGGCGTGAAGGCCTCTGGCGTGGGGCGTGAAAACTCCAAGGAGGCGATCAAGCACTTCAGCCAGGTGAAGTCGGTCTATGTGCGCATGGGCGATTGCGAAGCAGCCTTCTGAGGTCTGCACCTAAACGATAGGGCGCGTCCTTTTGGGCGACGCCCACCCACCCACCCCGTCGCCCAAAAGGACGCGCGGGACCAGAGAAGCTATGCCTTTTGGTCAGCCCCGACGGGTCGGCCCTGTGACAGGAGAATGGACGCGATGAACGCGGATTACGTGATTGTTGGGGCCGGCAGCGCAGGCTGCGCCATGGCTTACCGTCTGAGCGAGGCGGGGAAATCGGTGCTGGTGATCGAACATGGCGGCACCGATGCAGGCCCGTTCATCCAGATGCCGGGCGCCTTGAGCTACCCGATGAACATGGCGATGTATGACTGGGGCTACAAATCCCAACCCGAGCCGCATCTGGGCGGGCGCGAGTTGGTCACCCCGCGCGGCAAGGTCGTCGGCGGGTCGTCCTCGATCAACGGCATGGTTTATGTGCGCGGCCACGCCGGCGACTACAACCACTGGGCCGAAAGCGGCGCGACAGGCTGGTCCTATGCCGACGTGCTGCCCTATTTCAAACGCATGGAGACCTGGGACGACCGCGGCCATGGCGGCGATCCCGACTGGCGCGGCAAAGATGGCCCGCTGCATGTCACTCGCGGCCCGCGCGACAACCCGCTGCATGATGCCTTTGTGAAGGCCGGGCAGCAGGCGGGCTATCCGGTCACCAAGGATTACAACGGCGAGCAGCAAGAAGGCTTTGGCCCGATGGAGATGACGGTCTACAAGGGTCGCCGCTGGTCCGCCGCCAACGCCTATCTGAAGCCTGCCCTGAAACGCGACAATTGCACCATGATCCGCGCGCTGGCCCGCAAGGTGGTGATCGAAGACGGCCGCGCCGTTGGTGTCGAGGTCGAGCGCGGTGGCCAGATCGAGGTGATCCGTGCGGGTGCTGAGGTGATCCTCGCAGCCTCCTCGCTCAACTCGCCGAAACTCCTGATGCTGTCGGGCATTGGTCCCGCCGCGCATTTGGCAGAACACGGGATCGAGGTGATCGCAGATCGCCCCGGCGTTGGGCAAAACCTGCAGGACCACCTGGAGTTCTACTTCCAGTTCGCCTCCAAGCTGCCGATCACGCTCTATAAATACTGGAACCTCTTCGGCAAGGCGCTGGTCGGCGCGCAGTGGCTCTTTACCAAAACCGGGCTGGGGGCCTCCAATCAGTTCGAAAGTGCGGCCTTCATCCGTTCCGACAAGGGTATCGACTACCCGGACATTCAGTATCACTTCTTGCCCATCGCAGTGCGCTACGACGGTCAGGTTGCTGCTGAGGGGCACGGGTTCCAGGCCCATGTCGGCCCGATGCGCTCCGCCTCGCGCGGTGAGGTCACGCTGGCCAGCGCCGATCCCAACGCTGCGCCAAAAATCCTGTTCAACTACATGTCGACCGAGCAGGACTGGATCGATTTCCGCAAATGCGTGCGCCTGACGCGTGAGGTCTTTGCCCAGGATGCGATGAAGCCCTACCTCAAGCATGAGATCCAGCCCGGCACCGACCTGCAAACCGATGAGGAGATCGACGGTTTCCTGCGCGAACATGTCGAAAGCGCCTATCACCCCTGCGGCACCTGCAAGATGGGCGCGGTGGACGACCCGATGGCGGTGGTCGACCCGGAATGCCGGGTGATCGGCGTCGAGGGGCTGCGGGTGGCGGATAGTTCGATCTTCCCGCGCATCACCAATGGCAACCTCAACGGTCCCTCGATCATGACCGGCGAGAAAGCCTCCGATCATATCCTGGGGCGCCGTCTGCCGTCCTCAAATGCAGAGCCTTGGTTCAATCCGGATTGGGAGACCTCGCAGCGCTGAGCCCTGCACTGTCAGTCACGCCTAGCCGCCCCCTGCATCCGCAGTGGGGCGGTTTTTTATGGACGTGTCTGAAAGTCCTGTTGGTCGAAAAGCGAGATTTAGTTGCCGTTGGGCGAAATGGCCCGAAGCTCTGTTACGACCCCTCTTGCCACGATCTGGCCCCCTTCATAGCAATTGAATTTTAGACCAACCGATATCCGTTTCTGGTGGTAGCACACCATTTCTCTCACCAGGATGTGCATCCGAGCCTTGTATGTTCCTACAAGCGGGATGCCCTTCTGCATAGGTGTGCCTTCGGTATCCAGAAAATTTGGCCAAATCATGTAGATTTCTGCATCCAGATAGCGCTCTCGCTCTAGAGGATTGTCCTCTGCATAGCCGAAATCCCAGCGAATGTAGTTGTGTGGAGGCGCCCGGCGCCCTCGCTGCTCTTCGGTAAGGATCGTAATCTCAGCTTCGAAGTCAGGCTCGGTCAAATACAGGTCGGTCATGGAAGAAATGGGTCGCATAATCAGAGCCAGCGAACAACGCTTTATGGCAGTGAAGGGCTCAAAGCAGACCAGCCTGATTTGAAGGCTGTCTTTATTCCTCTCCCTATGCCCGATCAGACAGCTGCTCCGTGTCGGAGTGGGGTGGAGCAGGTGAGCAGTTCCTCACACGGTTCTAAACCTCTGCCACCCTACGGCACACAATGTTGCAGCGCTTCAAATCGGGCGCAGGTGCGGCACCTTGACTTGAGGGCCGGATATCGCGGCGATGCCGGCCGCACGTCATTCGGGGGTTTTGAATTCCTCCAAAACTTGATCCCGGTCAAAGTGTGCCTGCGAGTCATCTTCTAAGCTCTTGTCAAACAACACAGACAAGGAGCGAACAGATGTCGCATACCCCGCATGAACTGGCCGAGGAATTCCCCGAAAAAGCCGCGCTGATCAGCGATCTGAAGCAGTCGGACGCTCATTTTGCAAAGCTGGCGGATGAATACCACGACGTGAACCGCGCCGTGCACCGCGCCGAAACCAATGTGGAGCCGGTCTCGGAGCAGGCCGAGAGCGAGCTGCGCAAGACACGCGCGACGCTCAAGGATGAGATCTGGGGTATCCTGTCCAAGGCCTGAGGGCCGAGGCAGCGGTGAACCACGACGGGCCGCAGCAAATCTGCGGCCCGTTTTGCGTCAATTCACCCGGTAGGGCAGCACGCTGCGTTCATTGGTGTCCACCGTGAGGCGGCGTTCCAGTGGTGGCACCGAGCGTTGATGGCAGTGCTGGCGCTCGCAGATGCGGCAGGAAATCCCGATCGGCTCAAACGCCGAGGCCTGCGTCACATCCAGCCCGTCTGCAAAGACCAGCGCATCCGCGTGGCTCACCTCGCAGCCCAGCGAGATCGCATAGCGCCGCACCGGTGCCCCGAAAGATCCGCCCGGTTTCGACACATCCCGCGCCAGCGAGATATAGCGCACCCCGTCCGGCGTCTCGGCCAGTTGCCGCAGGAAGCGGCCCGGTGTCTCAAAGGCACGGTGCACGTTCCACAAGGGGCAGGCACCACCAAAACGTGCAAATTGCAGCCGGGTGGCAGAGTGGCGCTTGGTGATGGTGCCGGCCTGATCGACGCGCACAAAAAAGAACGGGATGCCCTTTGCGCCCGGGCGCTGCAGGGTCGACAGCCGATGCGCCACCTGCTCGATCGAGGCGCCAAAGCGGATCGCTAACAGCTCCAGATCGTGACGGCAGGCCTGTGCAGCCTCAAGGAAGCGGGTGTAGGGCATCAGCGCCGCACCGGCGAAATAGTTGGCAAGACCGATCTTTGCAATCGACCGGGCTTCTTCGGTCTGGAACTTTGCAAAATCCAGCGTTGCATCCAGCAGGTCGCCGTAGCGCAGGAGCGCCAGCTGCAACAGCATCTGGAACAGTCGGGTCTGCGGCGCGGAGCGATGCGACAGCGCCAGCACCTTGGTTTCCGGATCATAGGCACGCAGGCCTTCCATGTCGCGCAGGGTCAGGGTGACGCCCATCTCCTGCAGGGCGGTTTCGGCGTTGAGGCGGGTGTCGCCGCTGCCCGAAAACCGCTCGGCCGCGCGGTCGACCGCGTCGATGTAATTGTCGCAATAGTGAAAGAAATCGCGCACCTCCTCCCAGGGGCTGGCCTGAATGCGCGCATCCTCGCGCCCCAAGGCTTCGTCCAGCGACGCAAGCCGCTCGTGGGTCTGGCGATAGGCGCGGTGCAGGCTGAGAAAGGCGCGCGCCAGTGCTGGCGCGTTGGAGGCAGTAAGGCGCAGATCCGCCAGCGGCGGCACGTCCTCGGCAAAGACCGGATCGGCCATGGCCTCGCGCATGTCGGAGATCAGCCGCTCGCTGTCCCCGGATGACAGCTCCGTCACATCCAGCCCGAACTCCTGCGCCAGCGCCAGCACCACGGTGGTGGAGACGGGGCGGTTGTTGTTCTCCATCTGGTTCAGATAAGGCAGGGACACGCCGAGCTTGGCGGCGAAATCCTTCTGGGTGAGGGCGAGGCGGGTGCGCATTTCGCGCAGCTTCGCCCCGGCATAGAGCTTTTGGGTGGCCATGCGGCATGCCTTTGCAAATAGGATCCGCTAAAACTGTAGAAGTGCAAAGTCGGGCTGGCAAGTCGTGGAATGTCGCCAGCGTCTGCGTTGCGTCTGACGCGAGGCTCCCGCCTGCGACGCCCAGCTTTAAAAAGCTGACGTTGCAGTTGGGCCGAGCGCGTCGCGCGCCCCGAATGGGGCGCGCGACGCGCGGGTCGCTTCGGGCGCAGCCCGAAGCGAAACACCAGCCTTCGGCGTGGCGTTAGGCCGGAAAAGGCTTAGACCGTGAGGCCAAGCTGACGTTCTCGTTTTATCACGTAAAGGATGGCGATCAGCCCGAAGATACTGCTGGCAAACATGATTTCCAGCAGTGGTGAGGCATTGGAGCCCGGCGCCAACAGCCAGCTTGCGGCCGCCGACAGCGCAGCCCCGGCGCCAATCATGATCGCCGAAGACAGACCCGCCGCCGTGCCCGCCAAGTGCGGGCGGACGCTGATGGCGCCGGTGGTGCCATTGGGGATCGCCATGCCGTTGCCAAGGCCGACAAAACACATCAGGCCAAAGAAGCTCCACACCGTGTCCCAGCCGACCAGGGTGATTGTCAGCGACAATCCGACCCCGAAGATGTTCACGATCGCGCCCCAGAATACCATGGCGTTGATCCCGACGCGCTCCGAATACCGGCCTGACAGGAAATTGCCCATGAAATAGCCGAGGGCCGGCGCAGAGAGGTAGAAGCCCAGTTCGGCACTGTTGAGCCCGTAGACTTCGCTGCCCACAAACGGGCTGCCACCGAGGTAGGCAAAGAAGCTGCCCGCCGACAGGCCTGAAGCCAGCGAATAGCCCCAGAACCGCGGCGAGCGCAGCAGCTCCGGGTATTCGCGGAACTGTTGCAGCAGTGTCTTGCCGCTCTTGGTTGCGGTCTCGCCAAAATCGGCGTGAAAAATCGCGAGTGTTGCGACGCCGCTGGCAAACAGCAGCCAAAAGCTGGAGTGCCAGCCAAAGGCCTGATCCAGAACCCCGCCAAGCGCCGGACCGATCATCGGAACCACGGTCATTCCCATGGTGACATAGCCGATCATGCTGGCCGCCTTGGGGCCATCGTGCATGTCGCGAATGGCGGCCCGGCTCAGCACCATGCAGGTGGCCACCACCGCCTGCGCCATGCGGAACGCGAGAAAGATGGGCGCCGTGGGCGAGAAGATGCAGCCCAGCGTCGCCAGAAGAAACAGGATCAGCGACGCCATCAACACCGGCCTGCGACCCATCTTGTCCGAAATCGGGCCGATGAAGATCTGCACCACGGTACTCGACGCGAGGTAGAGCGGCACGGAGAGCGCGATCATGCGATACTCGACCCCGAAATATGCTGCCATGCTGGGAAGTGAGGGCTGAAAGATGTTCATGCCAAGTGCGGACAGGCCGGTGAGCAGGATCAGCGTCCAGATGGTCGGGGGCGTGGTGCGGGTCACTATACGTCTCGGTTTAGTTTGCGTGTTAATCGTCTAGTCCGGCGCTTCGTTAAAGTCCAACAAAGCTGCCGGTGTGGTACAATTTTGCCGAGTGGCGACACCCGTTGGCCAAAGGCCTCGCGGGTCGTGGGCGCCGGAGCCACATTGCATCTTCCATAGATGCGGCGCCGAGGATCGATTTCCACAGCTGGTTTGCGAATTTGCTGCTTTGCACTCGGGGTATGCATTGCATTTGCAAATTTGCGATATTTGCCTTGGGCTGATGCTGGCTGCGCGTTAGGGTCGCCGATAACGAACCCGGTTCAAAATACGTTCGAAACATTGGGCCCAAACTGATCAGGGGGCATTTGCCATGAAGGATATCCTTGCCGAACTCGAAGAGCGCCGCGAAGACGCGCGCCTTGGCGGCGGACAGAAACGCATCGATGCACAGCATGCCCGCGGCAAGCTGACCGCGCGCGAACGCATCGAACTGCTGCTGGACGAGGACAGCTTTGAAGAGTTCGACATGTTCATCAGCCATCGCTGTACCGATTTCGGCATGGAGAACAACAAACCTGCAGGCGACGGCGTGATCACCGGCTGGGGCACCATCAATGGCCGTCAGGTCTATGTGTTCTCTCAGGATTTCACGGTGCTGGGTGGCTCGGTCTCCGCGACACATGCGCAGAAGATCTGCAAGATCCAGGACATGGCGATCCAGAACGGCGCGCCGATCATCGGTCTCAACGATTCTGGTGGTGCGCGCATTCAGGAAGGCGTCGATGCGCTCGCCGGCTATGCCGAGATCTTCCAGCGCAACATCATGGCCTCCGGCGTTATCCCGCAGATTTCCGTCATTATGGGGCCTTGTGCGGGCGGCGCGGTCTACAGTCCCGCAATGACCGACTTCATCTTTATGGTGAAGGACACATCCTATATGTTCGTGACCGGCCCGGACGTGGTGAAGACCGTCACCAACGAACAGGTCACCGCCGAGGAACTGGGCGGCGCGTCCACCCATACCAAGAAATCCTCCGTCGCCGATGGCGCTTTTGAAAACGATGTCGAGGCCCTGGCCGAGGTGCGCCGTCTGGTGGACTTCCTGCCCGCCAACAATCGCGAGAAATCTCCGGTGCGCCCGTTCTTCGATGATCCGGCCCGGATCGAGGACAGCCTTGATACGCTGATCCCGGAGAACGCCAACACGCCGTATGATATGAAGGAACTGATCACGAAGGTCGCCGATGAGGGTGATTTCTACGAGATCCAGGAAGACTTCGCCAAGAACATCATCACCGGCTTTGTGCGCCTTGAGGGGCGGACCGTGGGCGTGGTGGCAAACCAGCCGATGGTGCTGGCCGGCTGTCTGGACATCGACAGCTCACGCAAGGCCGCGCGGTTCGTGCGGTTTTGCGATGCGTTTGAAATCCCGATCCTGACCTTTGTCGATGTGCCGGGCTTCCTGCCGGGCACCTCCCAGGAGTTCGGCGGCGTCATCAAGCACGGCGCCAAGCTGCTGTTTGCCTACGGTGAGGCGACGGTGCCCAAGGTTACGGTGATCACCCGCAAGGCCTATGGCGGCGCCTATGACGTGATGGCCTCCAAGCATTTGCGCGGCGATTTCAACTACGCCTGGCCGACGGCAGAGATCGCGGTGATGGGCGCCAAGGGCGCGACCGAGATCATCCACCGCGCCGACCTGAAGGATGCGGAGAAGATCGCAGCGCATACTGCGGATTATGAGGACCGTTTCGCCAATCCCTTTGTGGCGGCAGAGCGCGGCTTTATCGACGAGGTGATCCAGCCGAAATCGACCCGCCGCCGGGTGGCGCGCGCCTTTGCCTCTCTGCGCAACAAGAAGCTGCAGAACCCGTGGAAGAAACACGACAACATCCCGCTTTGATCCCGGATCCCCATGGCACCTCGCTGGCACATATCCCGCGCTGAGGGGGAGCTGACGCTCTCCCGACAGCTGCCCGCCCGGTTTGACGTGGTGGCCACCACCACTCTCCCTGTGGGTGATCCCATGCGGCTGGCACATCAGATCCGTCAGGACATGTGGCGGGCGCTGCAGCGGGTGCGGGGGTTCTCTCCAGTGGTGCGGCTGACCCGGCAGGGCGAGGTGATTCGCGTTGAGGCGGGCGGGCGAGTCGTGGCCCCGGTGGCGCCGGGTCTGGCGTCGGAGATCGGGGCGGTTTTGGCGTGCCCGGCGCGGCGCGCCCGTTGGGTGGCTCAGGCGCAGCGCTCCGGGAGGACGCTTTGATGGCGCTAGAACAGCGCAATAATAGGGGAATGTTCGGGCAAATTGCATCCGGGGTGACGCAATTGCGCCTGTATGCCGCCCGCATGTTCCCAAACAGATCGCAGGTTGGGCGGGATCACATGGTTTTGCACAAATTTGTAACAGGGTTTAACTCAGAGGCCGAATCGGTTGCATGCTCTGCCACAGCCGAATTGAGTTTAGCGCGCGCCCTAGGCGCAGCGCCCGCAGCCCCGGCAGGAGGAGCCCGATCTGATTGGGGTCGGGGCTGCGGCAAATTTGGATCTTTCCCACAATTTCCAGCACAAGCAGTGGTTGAAGTTACGCCCGTCAGTCGGCGCTCTGCGCCTGTGCAACACCTGTGTGCCGTGGCTGTTTCATGCGTCGCGCTGGTGCTCGGCAGCGGCGCGGACGCCGCATCGGGGCAGGGCGAGGCACCGGCTGCCAGCGCAATCACAGTTCCCTCTGGCCAGCCTGTGACCCTCTCCGAGGTGCTGCTGGACACGGCGCCCGGTGCGCTCTGGGCGCGGTTTCGCTTTGTCGCGCCGCAGATTGCGGAGCAGACCACGCAGGAGGCCAGCGCCACTGATATTGATTTCCTCTGTGCCAAGCTGGCCGTGCCATACCTGACACACCACGCGCTGGCGCCGGACCGCGTGGTGATTTCACTGGCGGATCGCGATCTGCCCTTTGGCAGCACCGCACCCGAAGCGACGCAGTTCTTCGAGACCTACCGCGTTGATGATGGTGTTTGCGTCTGGGAGGGGTTCTGATGCTGCTGCCAGAGACACCACATCGGCATTTTTCTGCGATTTTCGCGCCACAGCCCGCTGGAGACGCGGAATTTTCATATAACCTTGAAACCAATGCCGCTATGCTGCGCGCAGGACGCAAAAATGCGCCTCGGTCGGGTGGGTTTTCCGCTAGGCTGACAGAGGTACGGGCACGCGCCCGTGCAGGTTTCATCAATGATCTTAGGAGACTGACATGTCCAAGAGCATCAAACTTCTCACTCTCGCCGGTCTCGTGGCCGCCGTTTCCGCATGCGCAGGCCAGCGCGAAGAAGAATTCGTCGTGGTCGAGCCCGAGCCGATCTCGCAAGAACCGGTCTACACCGGCAAATACAAGTAATCACTTCAGGGGTCCGGCCCTGTGGCCGGACCTTTCCGACCTGCGGGGTGCCGGACCGGAGGCACACCCATGCTAAAACATCGCGGCTTTCCGGGCCGTCTTCCGGGCACAGATTTCCAATATATCATCCGCCGCCCCAATCCCAAGGGCGTCACACCGATCACCAAGCGCGAGCGGTATCGTGATCGCAGGCCTGCGGACAAGCGGGCCGATGCCGGTTTCATGAAAGCGCTGTGGGAATGCTTCGGCGACCAGCCGTTTGAGCGCGGCAATCTCGACGCAGGGCGGCTGAGTTGGCTGTTCGGGCGCGAGGTGGTGGCCGTGGATGACCCCTTCGATCCTGAAAGCTACGACTCGCTGCTGGTGATTGACGTCGAAGTGGCGCGCAGGTCCTTTCCCGAGGCCTTTGAGGGCTGATCGTATGCGGGATATGCGCCATATCGCCCGAATGCCCCTCTTGTTGCAGCAAAAAGCTGCGCATTCAGAGGTATGTCCGGGCCTGATCGGCGCATTCCCGCTCTCACATTTGGAAAGTGCGCGGCCTGCTGCCCAAAAAATCCATACGCTTACGATTTGGTTTTCAGGCCTGCAGATGGCTGTAGGGTCAAATCAGCCGTCACAGCCATTTCGTCCCTTCTGGTTGCTGTTCTGGCCCCAAAACCTGACTGGGCAGCTGTGTGCATCCCCGCGCCAGCTGCCCATTTTTGGTCCCCACTCTCTCTCCCTGTTTGCCGCGGTTCGCAGTCTGCCTGCGCCGCGAAAAACCCTGACGGGGCAGGGCGGTAGCGCTTCTGTTCAACTCGACATCGACCCTAAGGGCGGCTGTCGGCGCAGATGGGCGAAACCTTGCCATTTGCGCCAGTTTCACGGGCGATCCGTCGCCCATCGCAACGCTATGCATGGAACATATCTGGACGCTCCGCGTTGTCCGGGCAAAGTGAGACGCAATCTAGCAGTCCCTCCCAAAGGAGCATTTCGATGCGCAAATCTATCATTGCCGCCCTCATTGCAGGCACCACGGCCCTTGCCGCATGCGGCGACACCACTGGCGAACAGGCGCTCTATGGCGCGGGTGCAGGTGCGGCCGGTGCCGCGCTGCTCAACGGCAGTCTGGTCACCGGTGCCGCCGTTGGCGTCGCAGGCAACCTCATCTACTGTCAGGAAAATCCGGGCCGCTGCTAAGGGCGCCCGGGGTGCGGAGCTGATCCGCGTCCCCCTGACCGTTTTCCACGACGCTGGCACGCCGCCGCCACGGATGATCTCCGTGCGCGGCGGTTTTGCGTGCGCGCGTCCGACATCTCAACACCGACCACAAGGGACAGCCCATGTTTGACAAGATCCTGATCGCCAACCGGGGGGAAATCGCCTGCCGCGTCATCAAGACCGCGCGCAAGATGGGCATCCAGACGGTCGCGATCTTTTCCGATGCCGACCGCCAGGCGCTGCATGTGCAGATGGCGGATGAGGCGGTGCATGTGGGGCCGGCGCCGGCCAACCAATCCTATATCGTCATCGACAAGGTGATGGAGGCGATCCGGGCCTCCGGCGCGCAGGCGGTGCATCCGGGCTATGGCTTCCTGTCGGAAAACTCCAAATTCGCCGAGGCGCTCTCGGCCGAGGGCGTTGCCTTTGTCGGCCCGCCGGTGGGCGCGATCGAGAAGATGGGTGACAAGATCACCTCGAAGAAGATCGCTCAGGAGGCCGGTGTCTCCACCGTGCCCGGCTACATGGGGCTGATCGAGGACGCGGACGAGGCGGTGAAGATCTCCGGCGAGATCGGCTATCCGGTGATGCTCAAGGCCTCCGCCGGGGGCGGCGGCAAGGGCATGCGCATCGCCTGGAATGACGAAGAGGCCCGCGAAGGCTTCCAGTCCTCAAAGAACGAGGCTGCTAGCTCCTTTGGCGACGACCGGATCTTCATCGAGAAATTCGTCACCCAGCCGCGCCATATTGAGATCCAGGTGCTCTGCGATGCGCATGGCAACGGCGTCTATCTGGGCGAGCGTGAATGTTCGATCCAGCGCCGCAACCAAAAGGTTGTCGAAGAAGCGCCCAGCCCCTTTCTCGATGAAGAGACCCGCCGCGCCATGGGCGAACAGGCGGTCTCGCTGGCCAAGGCGGTGGGCTATGCCTCGGCCGGGACGGTGGAATTCATCGTTGATGGTGAGCGGAATTTCTACTTCCTTGAAATGAACACGCGCCTGCAGGTGGAACACCCGGTGACCGAGCTGATCACCGGCGTCGATCTGGTCGAGCAGATGATCCTCGTCGCGGCAGGCAAGGAGCTGTCGATCACTCAGGATGACGTCAAACTCACCGGCTGGGCGATCGAGAACCGGCTTTATGCCGAGGATCCCTATCGCAACTTCCTGCCCTCGATCGGCCGTCTGACCCGCTACCGCCCGCCAGCGGAAACCGCCGCATATACCCCCGGCGTGGCGCCGGGCGAGGCGGGCCCCGTGGTCGTTCGCAATGACACCGGCGTCTACGAAGGCGGCGAGATTTCAATGTATTACGACCCTATGATTGCTAAGCTCTGCACCTGGGCGCCGACCCGGGAGGCGGCGATCGAGGCGATGCGCATCGCGCTCGACAGTTTCGAGGTCGAGGGCATCGGGCACAACCTGCCGTTCTTGGCAGCGGTGATGGATCATCCAAAGTTCATCTCCGGCGACATCACCACCGCCTTCATCGCCGAGGAATATCCCGACGGCTTTAGCGGGGTGGAGCTGCCCGAGGGCGATCTGCGCCGCATCGCCGCCTCCTGTGCCGCCATGCATCGCATCGCCGAGATCCGCCGCACCCAGGTGTCGGGCCGGATGGACAACCACGAACGCCGTGTCGGAAACCATTGGGTGGTGGATCTGCAGGGGCAGACCTTCAAGACTCATGTCGCCGCCGATCCCGAAGGCGCCACGGTGACCTTCGAGGAGGACGGCGCTGCCATCCGCGTGACCTCCGACTGGACGCCGGGCGACCTGCTGGCGCATGTGGAGACCGATGGCGCGCCGCTGGTGCTCAAGGTCGACAAGATCACCCAAGGGTTCCGCGTACGCAGCCGTGGGGCAGAGCTGAAGGTGCATGTGCGCCGTCCTCGTCAGGCGGAACTGGCCGCCTTGATGCCGGAGAAGCTGCCGCCCGACACCTCCAAGATGCTGCTGTGCCCGATGCCGGGTCTGGTGGTGAAAATCGACGTCGAAGTGGGGCAGGAGGTGCAGGAAGGCCAGCCGCTCTGCACGATCGAGGCGATGAAGATGGAAAACATCCTGCGTGCCGAGAAGCAATCCGTGGTCTCCAAGATCAACGCCGCCGCCGGTGACAGCCTTGCCGTCGACGACGTGATCATCGAATTCGAATGATCTGATGACCCCGCGCGCCCGGATATTCCCTGATCCAACCCGGTGGCCGCACGGCCCCGGCAGGGCGTACGCGCGCGGGTCAAAAATACCGCAAAATCCTGCGCTTGCGCGGGGTGTGTTAAGGCTTTCTGAACGCCCGCGCCATAGGGTTGGCACATCCAGCTTGCCGGGTCGCTCTGCGCCCCGGTCTCAAGTGCGCGCCAAAGTTTCTGAAGGTCTTGCCCGTGGTCCTACCTATGTCCTTGCCCCGTTCCAGTCGCCTTATGCGTGCCACTGTTTTGGCTCTGCTGAGTGCCGCGCTGATTGCGGCCTGCAGCCTCGACCAGGAGGAGAAGGTGCGCGCGCAGGTGGAAGACTGGGTCAAGCTGGGCGAGACGCATTATTTCTTTTCCCGCGTGAACTGCACCGCCGCATTGTTCGAGGTGAAGGCCACCCGCATCAGCTCCATGGTGAAAAAGGTCCGCGATGTCGAAACCGGCATGCGTATGATCACCGAGGGCACCGCGGTTGCATTCGAGATCGACGGCATGTCACCCACCGTGGTCACCGAGCAGATCATGACCCGCGATCTGCCGCAGGGCATCGGGGTTCTGTCTTCGGGCACCAGCGGCAAGGACTGCATGGCAGTAGAGATGGAAGAGGCTTATTTCAACGCGCTTCTGGACCCGACTTCGGTGCTGATCTTCGAGCCGGAAGAGAAGTTCATGGCCGTCTTCGACCGGCGCAACCGGCGCCTGTTCTACTCGCGCGGCCGCACCTCCTAACGGATCACGCCCACGGATGGCAGGTTCGGCAGGGTTGGTCGGGCCGCTACGGTTGGCAGGGCAGGGCGCGCAGCGCTCACCCGCCCCGTCGGTCTTCGACTTCGCGCTGCCGCATCGGCATCTTGTCGATGGTGCGGCTCAACTCCCGCACGCTCCATGGTAGCGGTTTGCGCAGCTTCACGCCGCCATCCTTGCCGATCAGCACCAGCATGAACCCGCGTGGCCGCAGCTTCTTGCGCAGGGCGGATTTGGCGTCCGGATCGGTGTCGACAAACACCAGAACATCGCGGGTCATCAGGGCCGGGATGTCCTGCAGGAATTCGTCGATCTGCTCCTGGTACCGCGGATCTGCCGGGCTGTCGGCAAAGACCACCACCGGGCGGTGGGTCCACCGGTATTCGCCGATCTCCACCTCATACCCGTCGCGGATCTCGAAGGCGGGCGCTGCCTCTTCTGCGGTCAGATCGACCGGGGAGGCATCATCGCTCAGGCCCGCCACCGAGGGAGCAGGCGGCTGCGGGCTTTCCTGTGCGGCCAGAACGGCAGGCGCGAGGGCCAGCGGCAGGGTGGCAACTGTGGCAAGCAGGGCCAGTGTATTCAATTTGTTCATACGCTCTCCTATGAGCATAAATATATGTGGTCCAAGCTTAAAAGCGACCTCTGAAACCGTGGAAGACACAAAAAAATCATCTTCTGTTAAGCGCGATGGAACACCTGACGCGCCATGCTGTCTCCGATGCCCCCCGCTGGCGCAAGGAGAACCTGCGATGAAAGTCATTCTGCATATCGGTGCGCACCGCTGCGCAACGCGCAATTTTCAGAACTACATGACCCGGAAAGGCGATCAGCTGTCGCAATACGGCATTGCCATGATGGGACCGGACCGCACGCGCAAGGGGTTGCTGCACGGCATCCAACCCGGCGCATTGTCGGTGACGGGCCGCGACCCTGTGACACGTGCCAAGGGGCGTATTGCGCTGCAGCTTTGCGCATTGCGTGACGCCGGGACCGCATCGCTGGTGGTGTCGGATGCCAATATGATGGGCAAGCTGGAACAGAACCTCTCTCTCGGGCAGCTGTATCCCGGTGCGGGGGAGCATCTGTCGCGCCTGGACCATGCCTTCGGCGGCGCGGTCACCGATGTGATGCTGAACATCCGCAGTCCCGAAAGCTATTGGGCCTCCGCCATGGCCGTGCGCCTGGAACAGTCCTTGCGGATGTCCAATGCCCGTACGCTGGAACGCATCGCCGAGGCGACGCGCAGCTGGCGCGACGTCATTCATGACATCTATTGCGCCATGCCGGGGGCCCGCATCAGGGTCTTTGCGCATGAAGTCTTTGCCAGCCAGCCCGAGGCGCAACTTTCTGCGGTGACCGGTGTGAATTGTCCCGCTGTACGGGGGCGATTCCGGCTTAATTCCAGCTCCAGATTGCCGGAGCTGCGCGCCGATCTGCCGGAGCGTTTTGCCCGGCTGCTGCCTGAGGGCGATGGGCGCTGGATGCCGTTTTCCGAGGCTGAAACCGCCAGCCTGCGGGAGAGTTACTACGACGATATGATGTGGCTGGTCGGCGGTGCCGACGGGCTCGCAGAACTGGTTGAAGATCCGAACAAATCGGACGTCAAACCCGACAATAACACTGCGGCGGACCACATGCCGCAGGACGATCTGACAAGAGGACCATTGCATGACCCAGACACCGGAAGACTGGCGGGCGCTGGCTGAAAAAGAGCTGCGCGGCCGTGCGTTGGAGGATCTCACCTGGCAGACCCTCGAAGGCATCGACGTAAAACCGATCTATACCGCCGAGGATACCGCAGACCTCGGCCATATGGGTACCTTGCCGGGCTTTGGCCCCTTCACCCGCGGCGTCAAGGCGACCATGTACGCCGGTCGCCCCTGGACCATCCGCCAATACGCCGGTTTCTCCACCGCCGAGGATTCCAACGCCTTCTACCGCCGCAACCTCGCCGCCGGTCAGCAGGGCGTCTCCGTCGCCTTTGATCTGGCCACCCACCGCGGCTATGACAGCGATCATGAACGGGTCATGGGCGATGTGGGCAAGGCCGGTGTCGCCATCGACAGTGTCGAGGATATGAAGATCCTGTTTGACGGCATCCCGCTGGATCAGGTCTCGGTCTCGATGACCATGAATGGCGCGGTGATCCCGATCCTGGCAAGCTTCATCGTTGCGGGCGAAGAGCAGGGCCATGACAAGTCCCAGCTGTCGGGGACCATCCAGAACGACATCCTCAAGGAGTTCATGGTCCGCAACACCTATATTTATCCGCCGGAACCCTCGATGCGGATCATCTCCGACATCATCGAATATACCTCGGACGGGATGCCGAAATTCAACTCGATCTCGATCTCCGGCTACCACATGCAGGAGGCCGGCGCGAACCTGGTGCAGGAGCTGGCCTATACGCTCGCGGACGGGCGCGAATACGTCAAAGCCGCCATTGAGGCCGGCATGGACGTGGACAAATTCGCTGGACGACTGTCGTTCTTCTTTGCCATCGGCATGAATTTCTTCATGGAATCCGCCAAGCTGCGCGCGGCCCGCACCCTGTGGCACCGGGTGATGACCGAATTTGGCGCTGAGAGCGACCGCTCCAAGATGCTGCGCACCCATTGCCAGACCTCCGGCGTGAGCCTGCAGGAGCAGGACCCCTACAACAACGTCATCCGCACCGCTTATGAGGCGATGAGCGCTGTTCTGGGCGGCACGCAAAGTCTGCACACCAATGCGCTGGACGAGGCGATCGCCTTGCCGACCGATTTCTCTGCACGAATTGCGCGTAATACGCAGTTGATTTTGCAGGAAGAAACCGGTGTCACCAATGTGGTCGACCCGCTGGCGGGCAGCTATTATGTCGAAAGCCTCACCGCCGAGCTGGTCGATAAGGCCTGGGCGATGATGCAGGAAGTGGAAGAGATGGGCGGCATGACCAAGGCCGTCGCCTCCGGCATGCCGAAACTGCGCATCGAGGAAACCGCCGCCCGCCGTCAGGCGATGATCGACCGCGGCGAAGAGGTGATCGTCGGCGTCAACAAGTACCGCAAGGACAAGGAAGACCCGATCGACATCCTCGATGTGGACAACGTCAAGGTGCGCGATAGCCAGATCAAGCGGCTCGAGAGCATCCGTGCCAGCCGCGACACGGAGGCTTGCGAGGCGGCGCTGGGTGAACTGACCCGCCGCGCGCGTGAGGGTGGCAACCTGCTCGAGGCCGCGGTCGAAGCCGCCCGTGCCCGGGCCTCTGTTGGGGAGATCAGCATGGCTATGGAAAAGGAATTCGGTCGCCATCGCGCCGAAGTGAAGACCCTCGCCGGAGTTTATGGCGCTGCTTACGAGGGCGACGAGGGTTTTGCCGCGATCCAGAAGTCGATCGAGGACTTCGCCGAAGAAGAGGGGCGCCGCCCACGTCTTCTGGTGGTCAAGATGGGCCAGGACGGGCATGATCGTGGCGCCAAGGTCATCGCCACCGCCTTTGCCGACATCGGGTTTGATGTCGACGTCGGGCCGCTGTTCCAGACCCCAGCGGAAGCGGCGCAGGATGCGATCGACAACGATGTGCATGTGATCGGCATCTCGTCCCAGGCGGCAGGTCACAAGACGCTGGCGCCGCAACTGATCGCCGAGCTGAAGGCGCAGGGTGCCGAGGATATTATCGTGATCTGCGGCGGGGTGATCCCGCAGCAGGACTACGACTTCCTGACCAAGGTTGGCGTCAAGGCGATCTTTGGTCCCGGCACCAATATCCCGACGGCTGCTCAGGATATTCTGGAACTGATCCGCGCGGCGCGTGGCTGAGGTCTGAAGCTATCCGGTGGCAGCCGACCCTCAATGAGGGTCGGCTGCGCGCGTTTCCCCATCTGGGGCAACGCGCCACGCCCAACGGGCGTGGTGGCATGTATCATGCCACCGGGACGGGCGGGAGCCCGCCCGTCGTTTTCCACGATGCCGTGTGCCCTATGATGATGGCTTCAGCTGATGATGGCTTCAGCGGTTCTGCCAGTCCGAGTAGCTGCGCACACCGAATGCCGCATCGGGCGCCTCATCGAGCATATTCAGCATCTCGATAGAGTGGCCATCCGGATCCTTGAAATAGATCGACACCGCTGGCATCCATCCCAGCACCACCGGCTCCTGCACCGGTTCGCCTGTGAACCCCAGCGGCGTGATCCCGCGTTTCGCGAGCGTCTGGCAGCTGTGCAGCACCGCCGACCGG
Organism: Tritonibacter scottomollicae; assembly: GCF_032924845.1. Classification (NCBI taxonomy): domain Bacteria; kingdom Pseudomonadati; phylum Pseudomonadota; class Alphaproteobacteria; order Rhodobacterales; family Paracoccaceae; genus Tritonibacter; species Tritonibacter scottomollicae. The sequence goes on along the minus strand of NZ_CP136704.1, from coordinate 1,563,129 downwards.
GTAGCCCGAAACGCGAAATGCAGCTGCAATCCCATCGGTGCGCTGCCGACCTCCCAAAGCCCCAGCATGCCGGTCTCCTTCGGTCCGACCCAGAGAAAGGCGACCTTGCGCTCCGGCAGTCGGCGCGCCAGCGTCAGGCCCAGTTTATTGGTGTAAAAGTCCAGCGCCCGATCTAGGTCGCGGACTGTCAGGTGAGTTTCATACAGGCCAAGTAAATCGTCGGGCGACCAGTCTGAGTGCATTTTCTGTCTCCGGGTTGTCTGGTGGGGAATGCCCCGCGACTCGCACTGTAATTGCTCAAGTTAACTTGAGATCAAGCAGATATGCCCCGATGTTTCGACCCTCTGGACACAGGCACCGCAGGCATGGGGTTTTCTTCTGAGGCTAGGGCGTTACGCTATGCAACAGCCCGGAAAGTTTGGGTAAATGACTGAGCGAAACACGCGCGGCTGCCAAAGGATACGCATATGGAACTTGATCACTTCGCCGTTGCCGGGGACACGCTTGAGGAGGCCACCGCGCATGTGGAGCAGGCGCTAGGTGTGCCGCTGCAGCCCGGTGGGCAGCATCAGGTGTTCGGTACCCATAACGCGTTGCTTGGCCTGGAGGGCGGGCTGTATCTGGAGGCGATCGCCATTGACCCCGATGCCACGCCAGAGCGCAGCCCACGCTGGTTCGACCTTGACCGGTTTAGTGGTCCGCCTCGGATCGGCAACTGGATCTGCCGCTGCGATGATCTCGACGCCACGCTGGCCACGTTGGCCGCGCAGGAGGTGGATGCCGGTCAGCCGGTGTCGCTGACACGCGGCGATCTCAGCTGGCAGATGGCGGTGCCCGAAACCGGGATTCTGCCCTTTGACAATTGCTGTCCTGCGTTGATGCAATGGCAGGGGCCGCATCCGGCCACGCGGCTGACCCAGCAGGGCTGCGGCCTCCGGCGCCTTATAATCTGCCACCCGGAGGCGGACGCGCTGCGTGCCATGCTGGCGCTCCCAGATGCGCGTGTCGTGTTTGAGGCGGGACCGGCTGACATCCGCGCTGAGATCGACACACCGCATGGGGTGCGAACACTTGCATGACGGGTGTGCGCGGACGGGCCGCCGGGCCAATGGCGCGATCCTGTGCGATCGTGGAAAATTCTCCGTGAGGAGGGACATGCCCCGCCTGACACCGGCGCCGATCGCAGGTAAACTGTCCTCATGTCACTTTGGACTCGCATAACCGAAGCGCTCTCCGCGCTCGCCAATGGCGAAAGCCTGAGCCAGGTTTTCGACCGCTTGCGCACGCCGCCGGAACGCTCGGTGGCCTTTACCATTGCGGTGATTGCCTTGGGGGCAAAGATGGCCAAGGCGGACGGGCAGGTGACCCGCGACGAGGTTGCCGCGTTTCGGGATGTGTTCCAGATTGCAGCCGAGGATGAGGTGCAGGCCGCACGGGTGTTCAACCTCGCGCGACAGGACATTGCAGGCTACGATGATTATGCCCGCCGCATCGGGGCGATGTTTGCCGATGACCCTGGAACCCTCTGCGATTTGATGGAGGGCTTGTTTCATATCGCCATTGCCGATGGCTTTTATCACCCGAATGAAAATGCGTTTCTTGAGGATGTGAGCCGGATCTTCGGGCAGTCAGACGCGCAGTTTCGGTCATTGCGGGCGCGGTTTGTCGAGGGCGCGCCGCGTGATCCCCATGATGTGCTTGGCGTGCAGCCCGGCACACCGCTGGAGGAGATCCGGCGCATCTGGCGACGGCTGGTGCGCGACAATCATCCGGATGCGATGATCGCCCGCGGTGTCCCGCCCGAGGCGATCCGACTGGCAGAGAAACGCATGGCCGATATCAACCGCGCCTGGGACGATATCAGCGGCACGGCGCAGGCCCGAGATCATGCGCCTGAGCACGTATAACATCGAATGGTTCGCCAACCTCTTTGATGACGCGGACGGGCTGCGGCTTGATGAGGGGCCATCGGGACGGCACGGCATCAGCCGCAGGACGCAGGCCGACGCGATTGCATCTGTGCTGCGGGCGATCAATGCGGATGGCATCGTCGTGGTGGAGGCCCCCAATAGCGGAAAGCGCCAGAACACACTGCGGGCGTTGGAGAATTTTGCCAATTGGGCCGGGTTGCGCACCCGTGACGTGGTGATGGGCTTTGCCAATGACACCCAGCAGGAGATCGCCTTCCTCTATGATGCAGCGGTGCTGGAGGCGGTCCATGCACCAGTCTCCTCGCCCCAGGCGCCGCGCTTTGACGGCAGTTTTGAGATCGACCTCGATGTGGATGCGAGGGCGGATCTGGTGCGCTTTTCCAAACCGCCGATGGAGCTGCAGATCACCCCGCGCGCAGGCCTGCCCTTTCGCCTGATCGGCGCGCATCTGAAATCCAAGGCTCCGCATGGCGCACGGACGCCCGAGGATGCCCGCGCGATTTCCATCACCAACCGGCGCAAGCAGCTGGCACAGGCAGTCTGGCTGCGGGCGCGGATCGAGGATCATCTGCAGGCAGGTGTGCCGCTGGTGCTGATGGGCGATCTTAACGATGGTCCCGGCTTGGATGTCTACGAGGCTCTGTTTGGCCGCTCTTCGGTGGAAATCATCATGGGGGCCGAGCTGGTGGACCCCCATGCCCGCCAGTTACTGCGGCCCAATCGGCAGGGGCTCCCTACATCAGCCCGTTTCTATAACCATCTGGATAAGCGATATTTTCAGGCGCTTCTGGACTACGCAATGGTGTCGCCGGAGCTGATGTCGTTTGATCCGCAATGGCGCATCTGGCACCCGTTTGAGGATGCCGGCTGCTATGGCACGCCGGATCTCTGCCAGGCCCTGCTGGCGGCTTCGGACCACTTTCCCGTCACGCTAGATCTGGACCTCACCCGTCCGTCGGGCGGGTGACTGCGCGGGCCTGCGCCGCCGTGTCTGATACACAGTCGCGCAGCCAATCCAGTAGCGTATTTCGTATGGATGCGCGCTGGTGGACGTGAGCCAAGGTGCGGCAAGAGATTGCCATATGCCCGTGACGGAGGGGACCGCGCCACGCGACCTCTATACCTGTTACACAGGCGCGCTATACTTCGGGTATGACACATGCTCTCTCGTTCTCTTCGCTGCGCCGATTGCCCCGCGTTCTGGGGTTGGCGCTGATGTTGCCCGCACTGCCGGTGCTCGCGCAGGATCAAACCACCCCAGATAGCGATGGCGCGCCGTCGCTAATGGAGCGCGGGGCGGAGCTGTTCTTCGAGGGTCTGCGCCGCGAGATGGAGCCAACCCTGGAGGAGGCAGCGCGTCTCTTTGCCGAAATCGGCCCCTCCATGCGCAGTTTCCTGACCGAGATGGGTCCGGCGCTGGCGGAGATTGCCGATCAGGTGGAGGACTGGAGCGTCTACGAGATGCCGGAGATCCTGCCCAACGGCGACATCATCATCCGTCGCAAGGAGCCGCTGCCGGAGGGGGAGGCGCCAAAGGCGGATGAAGACGGCAGTATCGAATTGTAAGGCGTGCGCCAATGCGTCGGCCAGTGAGGTCGTGAGGTGAGGCGTCGCGAGAGGCGGATGCGCTGATCGCCCATAGCAACGCAACAGGCGCGTCGGACTGATTGATCACGTGGAGCGAAACGCCAAACATGATTGCCTATGTCACAGTTGGTGCGGATGACATCGCACGTGCAAAACGGTTTTATTCGGCGATCCTGCCGGCTCTGGGCTATACGCTGAAAGAGGAGGGTGCTGAGGGGTTGAGCTACGCGCTGCCCGTTGCGCCGGGGCAGTCTGCGGTCTTGCCGGATTTCTACGTGAAGCCGACATTCGACGGGGGTCCGGCCTCGGCTGGCAATGGCTGCATGGTCGCATTCGAGGCGCGTACTCAACAGCAGGTCCGCGAGCTTCACGCCGCCGCATGTCTTGCGGGTGGTGGCTCCGCGGGCCAGCCGGGCTTTCGCGCCTCTTACGGGGCTCACTTCTATGTCGGCTACCTTCGCGACCCGCAAGGCAACAAGATCGCCATTTTCTCCTGCGATCCGAATGAGCCGGGACGGGACGACCCGCACGCTGGCGGCACCGCCGCGTCGTAATGGCGCGAAGGGTCGGTATGCCCCGGTTTGCGCGCTGAACTGGCACCACATCCGAAGATGCCCAATCGCAAGGGACCTGGTCCGGGGAGCTTGATTACTCCCGCGAGTCCTTTTGCAGCAGCGCGCCGCGCTTGCCTTCGACAGTGACGCGCACCTCAGCCTCCAGTGCATTGACCAGTGACATCAGCCGCGATTGCGCCACCTCGCCAAAGAGCGGCGCGCTGGCGGCGGGCAATTCCACATGCAGGATGCGTTTGCGCGGCTGCCAGCGCAGGCTGCCGATGTCCTGATCCTCGCCCACCATCAGCATGGCGCCAAAGCGCATGGCCTTGCCGAGGATCTCTGCCTCTTTCTGCTTTTCCGGGGCCAGCAGATCATAGAGATGCTCGAAATGGGTGCCCTGACGCTTGTTGCGATAGCGATGCAGCAGCGCCATGCCGAGAAAGATCCGTTCGGAGTGTTTCAGCCCGCCCAGATTGGCGCGGGTGGCATTGTCGAAACAGACTTCGGCGCGGTAATCGGGATGCGCGCGCCAGCTGACATCATGCAGCACGCAGGCCGCCTTCACCAATCGCAACTTGGCATAAGGCGCGCCGGAAAACAGGGGTTTCACGAACGTATAGAGCGTCTTGCCAAAGCCCGGAACCCGCGCGTCCTTCGCCTCGGCAAAGCGCGCCGCCTCGATCAGCGGGTCGCGCTGGCGCAGACGCTCGGGCATCTGTTCATAGAGCAGCCCCTCGCGGATACCATAGCTCGAAATCGCGATGTCCTTGGGGCGGAAGGTCTTCACCAGCCGGGCCAGCACATCCACCGCATAAGGAACCAAGGCCATCCGCGCCGAGGAAATGCCGCAGTCGCTGCGGATCTTGTCGAGGTCGTTCTTTTCGATGAATTTCGCGGTTTCGCGCACGTCCTTGGCGGTCATGCGGTATTCATGCTGCACCGTCAGCGGGTAGTTGCGCCGCAACATGTCGACGCGGGCGATGGCCCGCCAGCTTCCGCCGACCAGGAACAGCCGGTCGCGCTGATCGCCCATCTGGTCACGCAGCCCGGTCATCACCTCATCGATGTGTTTCTTGCGCCCGCGCCGTCCGCCCGTGATGTCCTTCAGTTTCAGCGGGCCGAGGTTGGAGGTTACGCATTTGCCGACCTCGCCGTCATGGATCTCCGCCAGCTCCATCGAGGAGCCGCCGATGTCGCAGATCAGACCATAGGCGCCGGGCCAGCCCAAGAGCACACCCTGCGCTGACAGCCGCGCCTCTTCGGCGCCGGTGATGACCCGGATGCGCAGGCCGGTGGCGGCCTCCACCTCGGCGCAGAATTCCGGCCCGTCGCTGGCGTCGCGCACCGCTGCGGTGGCCACCACGGTCAGCGGGTAGGGCAGCAACCCGTCCGCCAGCATCTGAAAGCGCTGCAGCGCCGCCAGCGCGCGGGCGCGGCCCTTCGGGTTCAGCTTGCCGGTTTCCGACAGGCCCGCGCCGAGGCCGCACATGATCTTTTCATTGTAGAAATAGGCCGGGCTGCGGGCGGCGCCGTCAAACACCACCAGACGCACCGAGTTCGAGCCCACATCGACCACGCCGACTCGCTTTAGTGCGCGCGCGTCCGGGTCGTCAAACAGCGGTCGGCCATAGGGGCCCCAGTCCTCGCCCTGTGCATCGGGCTGCGGGGCCTCGGGACTGTCCAGCCCGGCGGATGTGATGTCCGAGGCGGCGTGTGTCGGGGCGTCAGACTGGATTGTCATGCAGACTCCGGGGCGTTTTGGCTGTGGGAAGGATGGTCTATCAGGGCGATCAGGTCAATTCGGCAGCGGCGGGATCCGGGGCGCAGGCGATATCCTGTCACGGGGCGTTTCATCCGTCTTCACGCTCTCGGTCGTTGGCCATCATGCGGATGGCCAGGGCGCGGCTCAGGGTGCGCTGCTCCGCCAGCGCCAGCCGGTCGAGCTGATCCACCACCGCCTGTGCGGCGGCAAAGCTGCGGTCCATACGCCCCACCAGATAGGGGATCACGTCAGGCTTCGGGGTGATTTGACGGTCGTTGAACAGTTTGGCCAGAACCACCGCCAGCAGTGCGTCATCCGGTGCATCCATCGCGGCATGGGTGGCGGCCTGCACCCGGCTTTGCAGATCGGCAAGGCCAAGGCCCCAGAGGTTCGGCGCCGGGCGTCCGGTCAGCATCAGACGATGGCCATGGGTCAGCACCATGTTGTGCAGGTGAAACAGCGCCTTCTGAGCCAGCGCGTCCTCGGCGATCTCCGGCACGTCCTCGATGGCGACGGGGCCGCTTGCCAGCATGGGAACATCGGCTTCGGTCAGTGTCTGCGCGGGCACCACGCGGGCGCCGCTTTCCTTGGCCCACACATGGGCAAGGTGGGTCTTGCCGGATCCCTTCGGCCCGCTCAGCACCAGTTTGCCCGAGGGCCAGGCAAAGGCGGGGTCGATCAGCGCCACGGCCATCGCGTTCGATGGCGCCACGAAGAAATCATCCCGCCCCAGCGCCGGTTTCGCCGGGAGATCAAAGCTCAGCTGTTCGGACATCGTCAGTCTGCTTGTTCTGTGCCTGGTGTCTGGATCAAATGTCGGAGCGCGGCTCGTCCACGGAAAGGGTCGCAGCATCCCGATGGCTTTGGCCCTGATAAAGTCGACTGTCGAGATACTGCTCCACGGCAAAACGTGCAACCACCCCGATGACCGCCGCCACCGGCACCGCGATCAGCATGCCGACAAAGCCGAACAGCGCACCAAAGACCGACAGCGCCAGCAGGAGCCACACCGGGTGCAGCCCGACGGAATTGCCGACCAGTTTCGGGGTCAGGAAATTGCCCTCGACCATCTGGCCGATCATGAAGATGCCCGCGACCAGCGCGATGCGGATCCAGTCGGTGCCCTGGCGGATCATCTCGCCATCGGCGCCTTCAAGCGCGCCCCAGAACTGGAACAGCGCCAGACCGATCGCCAGCACGCCACCGATGATCGCCCCGAGGTAGGGGATGAAGGTCACCAGACCTGCGACGAACCCCACCGCAAGGCCAAAGTTCAGCCCCACCAGCATCAGCGCCACCGCGTAATAGGTGCCGAGAATCACGCAGACCATGCCCATGCCGCGAACGAAGGAGGACAGGACGTTGTCGATGTCGCGCGCCAGGCGGCGCACCACCGGTGCGTGATCGCGGGGCAGCAAGGCGTCGATGCGCGCGACCATCCGGTCCCAGTCCACCAGCAGGTAGACCGATACCACCGGCACGATCACGATCAGCACCACAACGTTCAACAGGGACAGGGCCGAGCCGACAAAGGTTTGCAACAGCCCCATGCTCTTGTCCTGCAGGATTGACCACAGCCCTGCGAGCGCCTCGCGCACGCGGCTGTTTTCCTCGAACAGATCCGGGAAGCGGTCCTGGGCAAAGTCGCGCAGATTGGACAAGGCCTGAGGCAGGGTTTGCACCAGATCGATCATCTGGTTCGCCAGCATGGGCACGATGAGCAGCAGCATGATCAGGAAAATCAGAACCGCAGCCACAGTGATCACCGCGGTTGCGCCTTCCCGGCTCAGCCCGGCGCGCTCCAGCCGGTCGGCGAGGGGGTCGATCATATATGCGATTGCGCCACCAAGGATGAAGGGCAGCAGCACATTGCCGAGCGCCCACATCACCACGGCGAAGAGGACTGCGGCAACGCCCCAGTATTTCAATTGCTTGCGCGCGGGCAGTGCCATGATCCGGCATCCTCGTTCTGGCTGTTCTCCGATGCCTATGTGATCGCCCATGGCACATGCAGTTGCAAGAGAGAGTTACGCCGATCCGAGTGCACAGGATGCTGCTGCGCGGCGGCCTGTGTCATTCCGCAACGTAGCGGTTGGTCAGAGAGCGCCCGGGGACGGGGATGTCCTTCATGAGTGGGGCCAGGACCCGGATCAGATCAGACTGGCGCAGTGGTTTGCCAAGCCAGGCGTCAAACCCCGCATCGAAATAGGCCGTGACCTGTTCGCGTCGGGTGTTTCCGGTCACCGCCACACAGAGCGCCGCATGTGCAAGATGGCGAGGGTGGGCGCGCAATTTGCGCACCACTTCAATGCCGTTGTGACCGGGCATGTGAATATCCAGCAAGATCACGTCATAGCGGTTGGTCACCGCGCGCGCAAAGGCATCCCCGCCGTCAAAGGCCTTGTCGACGCTGGCGCCGAGGTTCTCCAGCATCCTTTGCAGGACCATCCGGTTGCTGGGGCTGTCATCTGCGATCAGAATACGCTTGCCCTGAAGGGGCTCTGCGGGAGGTGTGCGCATGTCATCGCAGTCATACAACGCTGGCGTGGCATGCGCGGTGTGCGGCTGGGCCTGGGTCACAGGCAGCGGCAGTCGCATACGGAATGTGGTGCCCTCGCCGGGCGTGCTTTCAGCTCGGATGCGCCCGTCCATCAGCGCCACCATCTGCTGTACGATCGTCATGCCGAGACCCGTGCCGCCCCGTTCGCGCGCAACGCTGGCATCCGCCTGGATGAAGGGTTGGAACAATTGATCCAGCTGTTCCGGCGCAATGCCGCAGCCACTGTCACGCAGGGTGATGAACAATGCCTCCGGCGTTCCACGCAGGCAGAGGTTGACCCCTCCATGATCGGTGAACTTGATCGCATTGCTCAGTAGATTGCCGAGGATCTGGCTTAGTCGAAATGCATCACCGTAGCGCAGTTCCTGCACTTCGATGCCGGCAAAACTGTGGCTGAGGTCGATGCCCTTGTCGCGGGCCTGCGCCGAAAACAGCTGGATCGCGTCATCCACCACTTCACGCAGGTCAAAGGGCGCGGAGGCGAGTTCCAGCTTTCCCGCGTCGATCTTGGCGATGTCGAGGGCGTCGCTCAGCAGGCGTTGCAGGCTCTGTGCGGAGCGGCTGACGGTGCGCAGCAGCTCTGTCTGATCCTTCTGCATTTGCGTCGGTCCCAACCCGTTGCGCATCAGCAGGTCGACGGAGCCGATGATCCCGTTCAGCGGTGTGCGGATCTCGTGGCTCATATGCGCCAGAAAGGTCTTGCGGGCGTCGGCTTCCCGCAGGGCGTCAGCCTGCGCCTCCTGAGCCGTGTCGCGCGCGCGCCGGAGGGCGATCATGTCGTCAACACTGCGCGCGAGCTGCCGAATGGTCTCCAGATCCTCTTCGCTCCAGCGTCGCGGCACCGTGTCGATGACGCAGAGCGCCCCGATGGGGGTACCATCCGGCAGATGGATTGGAGCGCCAAGATAGGCGACCAAGCCCAGATCCACCACCGCCGCATTGTCTCTCAGCTCAGCATCGCTGCGGCTGTCTTCGATCACCAGCGGTTGGTTGGTGGCCTGCACATACTGGCAGAAGGAGTAGGACAGTGAGGTCTGGCGCAGTTCGACCGCCAGCTTGGGAAGGCCGATGCAGCTCTTGAAAAATTGCCGGTCAAGGCTGGGCTGCACCACCGAAAACAATGCGGTGGGGGCCTTCAGAACCCGGGCTGCCAAAGCGGTGAGATTGTCGAAACCAGCGTCGTATTCATCTTCCACCAATCCAAGTTCGCGCAGTTGCACATCATAGGAGTCGGGGGTGAAATTGGCAGCTTGGTTCATCAACAACACATCTTTTAAACTAAACAAGGACTGGCCTGAAATTCGGCGGCAGAAAACCTATAGTGCCGAAATTCCATTCGTTGAATACGCGCATTCGGCGACAATGTGTCAAAAAACTGCGTCGAATTAAAACTATTTCTGTCGGGCACGCGCCACATCTCGCAACGAGGTCGAAACAGGTGCGATCAAAAACACTGACGGGCCCGTTGCTTACACAGTTTGCGGTTGGACGTCGACGCAAAATCTCCTGTGCGGTGGCTGTGAACCGATCCGGGGCTGCAACCGGTTGGGCTGTGGAGTGCGCGCTGTTTCGTGCCGGATCGAAGGGGCGCGCAGCGGGGGCAAGGGGGAATCGCTTTGGCGTTTCGAAGGTCGCGAATACAGCCTGCTAAGGGTTTAGTAGTCCGACTGCCGTGCAGGGCATGTCAGGGCCGCTCCCCTGCAGACGGATCGACCTGCATGCTGCGATGTCCAATCTTGCAGCGAGGCCAAGCGCAGACGGCAGATCATTCGCTTCGTTGGGCATGTCACGACACCGGGCTGTGCTGATGTCGAATGGGCGGAGGCTTTGCACGGTTTGACCGATTCACACGGGCAGAGGTATTCAATTGTCTTCGGGCCAGTATCGCTGGCCAATTGTGATCGGCCAATTTTCACTGGGCAATTGTGGCAGGTGTGATGCGCCGCATATCGGCTTTGCGTGAAGGCGAGTAATAAAATTACCTTTGCGTGCATTGGGTCATTGGGAGGGCGGTGTGTGATCCGGTTTGTGGATGAGCGCGGGCGCCAGATCCTGCAGGCATCTCAACTCTTGTCCACGCGGGTTCCAGCCACTACACCGGGCAAAACACCTCTCACCGCATGGAGCCATTATGCGCCTGTCCCGCTATTTCCTGCCTGTCCTCAAGGAAACCCCCTCCGAGGCCCAGGTCGTCAGCCACCGTTACATGCTGCGCGCCGGCATGATCAAACAGTCCGCGGCGGGGATCTACACCTGGCTGCCGCTGGGCTATCGCGTGCTGAAGAAGATCGAAGGCATCGTGCACGAAGAGCAGATGCGCGCAGGCCATATCCCGATGCTGATGCCCACGATCCAGTCCGCCGACCTCTGGCGCGAGTCCGGGCGCTATGACGCCTACGGCGAGGAAATGCTGCGCATTCGGGACCGCCACGACCGCGACATGCTGTTCACCCCCACCGCCGAGGAGCTGATCACCGATGTCTTCCGCGCCAATGTGTCCAGCTACAAGGACCTGCCGCTGACGATGTATCAGATCCAGTGGAAGTTCCGCGATGAGATCCGGCCGCGCTTTGGCGTGATGCGGGGGCGTGAATTCTACATGAAGGACGGCTACAACTTCGACCTCTCCAAGGAGGCGGCGCTGCACGCCTACAACCGCCATCTGGTCACCTACCTGCGCACCTACGAGCGCATGGGCCTGCAGGCGATCCCGATGCGTGCCGATGGTGGCCCGATTGGTGGCGACTACACCCATGAGTTCCTGGTGCTGGCCGACACCGGCGAATCCGAGGTCTTCTATGACAGCGAGATCACCGATCTGAAATTCGGCGACCGCGAGATCAACTATGATGACGTGGCGGAGTGCCAGGCGGTGCTGGAGGAGTTCACCTCTCGTTATGCCCGCACCGACGAGACCCACGAAGAGACCCTGTTCAACGAGGTCCCGGAGGATCGTCGCCGCGTCGCACGCGGCATCGAGGTCGGCCAGATCTTCTACTTCGGCACCAAATACTCCGAGGCGCTGGGCGCCACCGTGCAGACCGCCGAGGGCGACAGCGTGCCGGTGCACATGGGCTCTCACGGGATTGGCGTCTCGCGTCTTCTCGGCGCCATCATCGAGGCCAGCCACGACGACAAGGGCATCATCTGGCCCGAAGGCGTGACGCCCTTCCACTGCGGGATCGTGAACCTCAAGCAGGGCGACGATGAGGCCGACGCGGCCTGCGAGCAGCTCTATGCTGCCCTCACCGGCATTGGTCTGGAGCCGCTCTATGATGATCGCAAGGAACGGGCAGGCGGCAAGTTTGCCACCATGGATCTGATCGGTCTGCCATGGCGCATCACCGTCGGCCCGCGCGGCCTGAAGAACGGTGTGGTCGAACTGACCTCGCGTCGCAGCGGCGAAAGCGAAGAGATGAGCCCGGAAGAGGCAGTGAAAAAGATCGCCGCGATCTACGCCAACCACCCCACGCCGCGCGGCTTCTGAAGCCACCGGCACATACAGAATTGAGAACCCCGCCCGACAGACTCGTTGGGCGGGGTTTTTCTGCGCCGAATGTTATGTAACAGTCTGGCCAGATTTCAGTTCGGATATTACCACGATGCAACTTTCACTTGATGATCCGCTTTGGGACCATTTGCCTGGCGCTTACGGCGTGGAGGATGTGCGGGGACCTCTTTGTAGCCTCCTGGAGCAATGGGACCCGGAGCTGTGCAACACGTTGCTGTGGGATCGCCTGTATCATCAGGAATCGCTCTACCCGGCCACTTGGGCGGCACTGCCGTGGCTCTGGCAGATCGCAGGTCGCTATGAGGATGCGGTGGCACCGCTCTTTGATTTTTTCGCCCATCTTCTCGCCTTGGCCAAACGTGCGCCTGCAAGCTACTGCGCCTACGAAGGATTGCCGCTCTCGGGGGCGGATCTGGATCATTGGCATGTCTCGATTCCACCCGCGATGATCCCGCCTGCGGATGCGCTGTTTGAGGCGCTGGTGGTTTGGATCGAACCATGGGCCGTGCAGGTTTGTCGTGCGTTGAACACGTTGATCGAGGGCGCAGATCGCGCGCAGGCTGCCCACTACTTGCGCGGGATTATCGCTTGGGCGCATCCCGAGCATGAGAGTTTTGAGCGGGCACTCGGGTTTCTATCCGATGGCTGGTCGATCAAAGAGATGCTCGAAACCTTGGAGGCAGATGAGGATGTCCCGTTTCACATGAGCGCGCGCGAATTCAGTTTTGCATCGCAGGAGGCCGCGCGTCTGCAAGAGCTGTGCCCGGACTTGGCCAGAGACCTCCGCGCGTTGGTTGATGCAGTCCGTGCGGACAACCCTGCGACACCTACGCAGCCGCATCCAGATCAGATGTCTTTGTTTGAGTGATACGCGCAACGCCGGTGAAGGGCGCGCAGCCCGATGCGCGAGTGCGCCCACTGGGTACCTACCAATACTCATGTCTTCCGGGGGGTATCTGAAGGCGCGGCAACCGTGGCCTCTGTCAGATCCGAACGTCAGACCCTCAGATCGACACCAGTGGCGTCTGCCGCCGGGATTTGCAGCGCTACAGGATCATCGCCGCGGGCATTGGCGAGGGAAATCTCTCCCGCCTGATCAATCCCGCTCAGGGTGAGGCTGCCGCCATCGGCATAGCGCAGGAGCAGTTTGTCGCCTTCGCGGGTGATGCTGGTGGGCGCGGCAGAGGCGATGGTCAGGTTTGCCCCAGGTGCCAGCATGGCAATATCATCGCCGTCCCCATCGTTGCGCGACAGGGTGACGGTGCCACCGCCATTGCGCACTTCGATCATGTCATTGCCACGTCCACCGCTCACTGTGACGGCCTCGGTTGCGGAGATGCGGATCAGGTCGTCGCCCTCACCACCATCCACAGAGCCCCGCGCGGCCGTGACATCAATCGCATCGGCCCCGTCGCCGCCGCTGATGCGCTCGGCAATTGTCGCGTGTAAGCTGATGATATCATTGCCTGCACCTGCATTGATGCCCTGCGCATAATCGGCTGAGATCCGCAGCCCGTCGTTCCCGTCCCCGGCGGAGACACTGTAGAGGTTATCCGCATCAATGCGGAGGCTGTCATCGCCGCCACCGGTGCTGATGGCCCCCGCAGTTTCGGCCTGAATGGTCAGCCTGTCATCGTTGGCAAAGGTTTGCGTGCTCATCCAGGTTTTGGAGCCTTCCGTGTCGGCAACCGTGACGGCAATGGTGGGCGTGGCATCGGTGCTGACGTCAAAGACCTGCGCGCCGCTGAGGGAGACCACATCGGCCCCGTCGCCGGTCTTGACGCCAAAGATCATACCCTCGGTTTCCACCGAGACCTCATCCGCGCCTGCGGTGCCCACCGCATCCGGCATGGCGAATTTGGCGCTCAGGAAGGTGTCATCCGTCGCGTCACCGCCCACGATCGACATCAGGATCGTGTCCGCCATCGTGTCACCGGTGCTGACTTGCCCGAGGAACTGCATGGCGACAGTGGTGGCGTAATCTGCGTGGTCGGGATCCTCGTTCCGCAGTTTGGCGATGGCGACGCGCATGTCCGCGGCCTGCTGGCGGTAGCGTTGGGCGGTGAGGTTGATATCGCCGACGCCCATGCCTTCCTTGACGGTGATGCCATCCTCTGCCCGCATCTGATATTCGGTGTGCATGGCCGCCTGGCCGCGTTTGCCTGCCTGTTCGACCTCATCGGCATCCTTGAGGGTGCGTTTGTTGCTGGCCATATCCTGAAAAATCTGTGCGATCCGGGGGTCTTGGCCCGGCAAAATAGCTGTCATGATATCAATCTCCTCATGGCGCGATCCATGCGGCAAAGGTCTAAATCCACCTATGGGAGAATGGCTGCTGATAGTTTACCAAAGGGTTGCATTTCATACCGATTGTCTGGTGCGCCTGCGGTTTTTGCGCTGTTTTTTGCAGATCGCTCCGTATCGGTGCGTGCTGTCAGGGCTCCCGTCCGTCTTGCGGGCATGAAACATGCCCTGATCCGGTTGGGCCCTGTGGGTTGGGGGGGGCGCCGGGCCAGAGGCCCGGCGCCCCCCCCAACGCCTTTTCGGCGTTTTGCGACTGCAAAACACCAAAAGGGGGCGGGAGCGCCCCCCTTTCCCCTTCACAGGGGAGGGTTGCGCGGGTTTGATAGCGCGCTCATGCTGAGGGGTGCACCCGGCGGGCGCATGGGGGCACCTGTGCGGCGACGGGCGGAGAGAAGGACAACGAACATGATCACGCGGATGGTGTCTCTGCTGGGCGGTCTGGGCGCGGGCGTTGGTCTGTCGCAGTTCCCGGCCTATGCGCAGGCCTATCTGCAGCGGCTCGGCGGCCATGTGGATGCGTTGCGCCGCACGGTGGCAGAGTTTGACGCGGATGCAGCGGCCCTTGGCCTCGAACGGCAGGCGGCGCTGGTGCAACTGGCGCAGGGTGGCGAGATGGGAGCGCAGCGAGCCGAGACCATGGCCGCCACCATCGACCGATATGCGCGTCTGTCCTCCGATCTGCATGAGCTGGCGGCGATGGCCCCGGTGGAGCGGGCGCTGCATCTGGGGCGTTTTGCCGAAACAGAGATCGCCAGCGCCACGCTCAGCGCCTTTGAACCCGCGGTTCCGGTGTCTCTTGACGCGATGCTGCTGGCGGGTGCTGGGGCGCTTCTGGGAGGCGGTCTGCTCTGGGCGGTGTTGCGCGGGCTCCGGCGTGTCTTTGCCCGCCGCGCGCGCCGCCACGACCGGCTTGCTTGACCGTGCCCGCGTGCGCCCCTAGGGTCTGCGCGACGCGCGCTCCCGACGGTCGGAGCCGGATCTGCACCACATAAGGAAGACAGCCTAAATGGCCGCACCCGCGCCTTTTTCCCGTTTCGAATGGATGATCGCCTGGCGCTATCTGCGCGCCCGCCGCAGCGAGGGCGGTGTCTCGGTGATGACCTGGATCTCACTCATCGGCATCACGCTGGCGGTCTTTGCGCTGATTGCCACGCTCGCGGTGCGGTCGGGGTTCCGGTCGGAATTCGTCGGCACCATTCTTGGCGCCAATGCCCATGCCACCGTCTATGCGCATGGCGAGGTCACGGCAGCCGGCACGCTGGACCGGCGCATTACCGATTTTGCCGCGCTGGCGGATGCAGTGGGCGAGGTGCCCGGAGTGTTGCAGGCGGCGCCCCTGATCAAGGGCCAGGTGATGGCCAGCCGCGGGGATCGCAATGCCGGGGTGCAGGTCTATGGCATCCACGCCGCAGATCTCGCCGAGATCCCGGGTGTTGCGCAGAGCGAAGAATCCTATGGCGATCTTGGTCGCTTTGACGAGGGGATTGCGATCGGTTCCGGTGTGGCGCGCAGCTTGGGGCTGAGCATTGGCGACAAGGTCAAGCTGATCTCTCCCAACGGGGTCAAAACCGCCTTTGGCACCTCGCCACGCGTCAACGCCTATGAGGTGGTCTATGTCTTCACCGCCGGGCGCTATGACATCGACAACACCCGCGCCTATCTGCCCTTTGCCGAGGCGCAGAGCTATTTCAACCGCGAAGGGGCGGCGGATGAGATCGAGGTGATGGTCGCCGACCCCGAGGCCGTCGATCAGTATATCCTGCCGCTGCTGCAGGCCGCGGGGCAGAGCTATGGCGTCTGGAGCTGGCGCGACAGTTCAGGGGGCTTTCTGCGGGCGCTGGAGGTCGAGGACAACGTGATGTTCGTGATCCTGTCGATCCTGGTTCTGATCGCGACGATGAACATCGTTTCCGGCCTCATCATGCTGGTGAAGAACAAGGGCCGCGACATCGGTATCCTGCGCACCATCGGCCTCAGCGAAGGGTCGGTCATGCGGGTGTTCTTCATCTGTGGCTCGATCACCGGGGTGATCGGCACGCTGCTGGGGGTGATCCTTGGCTGCCTGTTCGCGATCTATATCGATCCGATTTTCTCCTTTGTGAACTATGCGATGGGCGGCGAAGTCTGGGATCCCTCGATCCGCGGCATCTATGCGCTGCCTGCGGAGTTGCAGATGGGCGATGTGCTGTCGGCGGTGGGCCTGTCGCTGGGCCTGTCCTTTGTCGTGACCATATTTCCGGCCCGTCGTGCGGCGCGGATGAACCCGGTGGAGGCACTGCGCTATGAGTGAGATCACATTGCAGATCGACGGGCTGACCAAGACTTATCTGCCCGGCACCCCGGGCGAGGTGCAGGTGCTGCGCGGCGCGGATCTGACCCTGCGCGCGGGCGAAGTGGTGGCGCTTGTGGCGCCTTCGGGGGCGGGCAAGTCAACGCTGTTGCAGATCGCAGGCCTGCTGGATGTGGCCGATGCGGGCACCGTCGAGATCGGCGGGCAGGACATGGCGGGCGCCAGTGATCGCAAGCGCACGCGGGTGCGGCGGCAGGATGTGGGGTTTGTCTACCAGTTCCACCACCTGCTGCCGGAGTTCACGGCGCTGGAAAACCTCGTGCTGCCACAGCTGGCCAATGGCGTCTCCCAACGCGCGGCAGAGGCGGGCGGCGCCGAGCTGTTGGCGCTTGTGGGACTGTCGGACCGCGCCGCGCATCGACCGGCAGCGCTTTCCGGGGGCGAGCAACAGCGGGTGGCGGTCTGCCGGGCGCTGGCCAACAGCCCGCGTATCCTGCTGGCGGATGAGCCGACCGGGAACCTTGATCCGGCGACCTCGGATCAGGTGTTTGATGTGCTGATGCGGCTGGTATCTGAGACCGGCCTGTCGGCACTGATCGCCACCCATAACCTGGAGCTGGCGGCGCGTATGGACCGGGTGCTGCGGCTGGAAGAGGGCGTGCTGCGCGCGGGGTGATGCACGCTGATTTCAGCAGGCAAAGCGGGGGTCAGGCGGCGATCTGGGTGATCCAGACGCCGGCGGCCATCACCGAAATACCCAGCGCCCGCATCCATGTCAGCGGGCTGATCTGTGCGCCAAAGAGGCCAAAATGGTCGATGGCGGCGGCGGACAACAGCTGCCCCAACAGCACGAAGAACACCGCGTTGCCAACCCCGAAATGGGGCGCCACATGGGTGATGGAGAGCACGTAGAAGGCCACCAGAATCCCACCCAGCAGCAGGTGTTTCGGGGCCACCACAACCTGTGTCAGGGTTTTGGGCCCCACCAGCATGTAGAATGCGATCGCCGCGACAAAGGCCACCGCAAAAAGCACCACGCAGGCCGCGCCCGGGGCGCCGAGGAACTGCCCCAATCGCGCGTTGAGCGCAGCCAGCACCGGAATGCCGATCCCGGCCGCCAGCATGATCAGCGCATACTGGGTCATTTCGCTTGTCCTCCCCATGATCGCTCCACCTGCGATTGCGTGTCGGGGCAGAATGCGGCGCTGGCAAACAGGGGGCAAGCGCTATCCGTGCGCCCGCGTATTTCTACGCAACGCTCCTCTGGGCCGGGGATCAATCGCAGATCTTGTCGAGTTTGGCACCCTTCCAGGGCAACAGCACGTCGCTTTCGCGGCTGTGCGGCAGGTCGGAGACGGGCATCACCTCGGCGAGCATCTCATGCAGGCGTTGGGTGCGCGGGGCCTTGGGGGCGAGGGCGCGGCAGCAGACGTATTCCTCCACGATGGTGCCCTGCTGTTCGTAGCCATAGGCGAGGAACTCTGCCGGGCCATCTAGGTCAAACAGATAAGGATCGGGCGAGGCGCTATGTTCGCCAAGCGCCTTCAGCGGGGTGTAGCCGGTGAGGGCGCGATTCTGCCATTGCCAGACATGGGTGGCCTCATGCGCCAGGAGCATCGCCTCCACCAGATGCAGCGTTTGCGGATAGTCGGGCGTGTAGTCCGGGGCAAACCATTCGCGGGTGAAGAAGATGCGGTTGAACAGCGCCACCGCAGCGGGAGAGGCGGTGACCAGCTCGCCGGCGGGGCGCGGTGGCAGGATGCGCTCGCGGCAGGTGGTGCGGGGGCGTTGCGGGCGGCGGAAGGTGACCGCGCGCAGTGGCGCGCCCTCGACCAGACGCAGGCGGGCATAATCCAGACTGTCGCCATGGATGGTGCCGAGGAACAAGCGTTCCCGCTCGGTCGGGCTGCGGCCGCAGGCGGCCAGCAGGATCAGAATGAGGAGGAGCGCCCTAGACACTGAACGCCCGCACCCGGCTGCCCCTGGGAAGCGACTGGTCCGATTGCGCCGCCCAGCTGGCGCAGGCGTCCGGCCGCATCTGCATCGGCTCTTTTATGGCGGCGGGCGTATCAGTGACTTGTCGGTCGCAACCCGCGTTGACGGCACAGAGGGAGACCACTGGCGGCCAGCGGTCCTTGGGCCGGGCGGCGATCTGCGACATGGGCTGTGCCCGTCTGCCCTTGAGCGCGGCGGGGTCGCAATGGCGGGCGACCGGGATGGCAAAGATCTCGTCGAAATGGCGCATGGGTGGCGTCCTCAGCCGGGCAGGTCGAATATGGGGTCTCTTCGGGCAAGCTTAGCGCGTGCGGGGGCGTAGCTCCACGATGGATTCGCCCAGCCGCAACTGCAGCAGCTGGGCGGTGAGGTGATGAAGGCCAGACGTGCAGATGCCCTTCTCCGCCCTCTGTCTGGCGGGAAGGTGAGGCGCGGTGGCCTGCTGGGATCAATCTGTTTTGTCACTGCCTTACAAGGCGTTGTGGCAAAGAGCGTGATAAATGGCGGCGCCGCCACGAGGGTTTGAAGTCCCCGGGGAGGCGGAGAGATGGCGCAGGTTTCCCCGCGTCTGGCCGGATCCCCTGCACCCGATGAAGGGGTGGTCTCTGGGGCCCTGTTCTCCGGTTGGGCGGCGGGATGTCAGCCCGCGCCCGATGTCGCGACGCCGTTGAGTATGGCATGCGGGGGTAAAGGGCGCGCGTGCTGGCCGTGCGCCGGGGGTGCAACGCCGGTGGCCGCGGCGCTTGGGGCGTTCGGGGAGCCTCCGGCGGGGATATTTGAGAGAAGATGAATGTGAGGGCTGGGCGGTCGGAGATCTGCGCGCGCAGCCGTGTGCGCCGATGCGCAGCGCTTGTCGGAGTTTCCCTTTGGGCGTGGCGCGCAGCGGCACGGCCCGCGCTTGATTGGGCTCCGCCCGTTGCGACCTGAAACTGTCCCCCGGACAGTTTCCAGGACCGTCTCAGCTCCCCCCCCCCCGGGGAGTTCGAACCGGTTCGCGCTGCGGCAATCGCTCTGGGGGAGCGTTTGAGGTTCGGACGGGCGGAGCCCCTCGCATCGAACATTGCAATTCGAAGTGCAGCACCTGCAGGATTTCACTTGGGACGTGGGGCGTAGCCGCACGGCCCGCGCCTGACCTTCCCCCCGGGAAGGCGCTTCACGCCTCCCCAAGGTCAGGCGCGGGCGTTGTGTTGCGGGATTACTTCCAGTGTTCGGAAGTTACATATAAAGCGGCTTTCGCCAACTGATTGTACATCTCAAGCAAAGTGGAAACACTAGCAGTTTTCTTGGCAATAGACGACATGGTTCTTTTTAAACTCGTCTCGGAAGGAGCGACAATACTTCGCTCCGCATTTATGGCGCTTACAGCGTTCAGCCGTTTTACCAATGCGATAGAATTAGAAATCTGACTAGGCCTATCGTTCATTAACTTGTCAAGAGGCGGGCGTTCAGTGTCGCCGAATAGAAGGATGTCTTTCGCCATTGGAAAGAAACACAGAACTCTTGACCCTTCAAATGGCAACCCGGTCTGTACTTTTCCGTTTTGTCTCTTGACCGAAAAATATATCACTGGATTGTCGGAGGTTACCAATGGCATGGGAGAACAGAGGCGTATAGGTCTGTACCAAAGTCCCTTTAGCGCGTTACTCACTCCATCCACAATGTGTTTGGTAGAATGTAGTCCAATTTTTGTCTTCGCATCTGCATCACCTGCTCGTGCTCGCCGAAGAAGTTCGATTCCTACATTCTCTACCTGCAATACCTTCAGAAGGCGCTCGTCGTCAGGAGTGAGCTGTAGTAGCAAATCGGTCATGAATCTTCGAACTAATGGAGAACGTGCCGCTTGAAATTGCATGAAGGCGATAGCATAGCCTATTCGCTCGCTAGTCTGGAAACCTGATCGAAATTGGGTGATGATTTGGGCGTATTCAGTTTCCAGCGTTGAAAAGAACGTTTCCATCGACGCCTTGTCAAAGCTGCCATCCGGCAAAAGTGCGGTGTTGAAGCCTGTACGTACAGTGGAGTTTTTGGGTTGAGTGGGGAATTGCTTCCCCTCCTCTTTGTCATGAACCCAGACGCACTTGCCTTCTGCAATAAATTGTTTTTGGTAGGTTTCCGCTAAAATGTGATGGCGATCAGGAACGCTCAAACATCCAGCTCCTCCACGAACTTGGCGTTTTCCTGAATATACTGGTAGCGCAGTTCGGGTTTCTTGCCCATCAGACGCTCGACCAGATCGCCGGTCTCGCCGGGTTCGTCCTCGTCGATGGTGACCCGGATCAATTTCCGGGTCTTGGGGTCCATGGTGGTCTCTTTCAGGTCCTTGGCGTCCATCTCGCCGAGACCCTTGAAGCGGCTGACGTCGATCTTGCCCTTGCCGCCGAGGCCTTTCTCCAGCCACATGTCGCGCTCAGCCTCGTCGAGGCAATAGACGCGCTTGGCGCCTTGGGTCAGGCGGAACAGGGGCGGGCAGGCCAGATAGAGGTGGCCGCCGTCGATCAGCGGGCGCATCTGGGTGAAGAAGAAGGTCATCAACAGGGACGCAATATGGGCGCCGTCGACATCCGCATCGGTCATGATGATGATCTTGTCATAGCGTAGGTCATCGAGGCTGAACTTGGTGCCCAAGCCAACGCCAAGCGCTTCGCACAGATCGCGGATCTCGGCGTTTGAGGTCAGCTTGCCGGAGGCGGCGCCCAGCACGTTGAGGATCTTGCCCTTCAGCGGCAGCAGCGCCTGATATTCGCGGTAGCGTGCGCCCTTGCCGGAGCCCCCCGCAGAGTCGCCCTCGACGATGAACAGCTCGGTGCCGGAGCGGTCCTTGGAGGTGCAATCGGTGAGCTTGCCGGGCAGGCGCAGCTTCTTGGTGGCCGATTTGCGCTGGGTCTCCTTCTCCTGCTTGCGGCGCAGGCGTTCCTCGGCCCGCAGCACCAGGAAATCGAGGATGGCACCGGCGGATTTGGTGTCGGCGGCGAGCCAGTTGTCGAAGTGATCGCGCACCGAGTTTTCCACCATCTTGGCGGCGATCTCGGTGGAGAGGCGATCCTTGGTCTGGCCGACAAAGGCCGGATCGGCGATGAAGCAGGAGACCAGCGCGCAGCCGCCCGCCATCAGATCCTCGCGGGTGATGCTGGCGGCCTTCTTGTTGCCGACCAGCTCGCCATAAGCCTTGATGCCCTTGAGCATTGCGGCCCAGAAGCCGGCGACATGGGTGCCGCCTTCGGGGGTGGGGACGGTGTTACAGTAGGACTGGGTGAAGCCATCCCGCGAGGGGGTCCAGTTGATCGCCCATTCCACGTAGCCGGGCGCGTTGAACTTCTCGCGGAACTCCACCTTTCCGGCGAAGGGCGCGTCGGCGTAGACGGAGGATTTGCCCAGCACCTCGGTCAGATAGTCCTTGAGACCGCCGGGGAAGTGGAAGGTGGCCTCGGTCGGGGTTTCACCGTCGTCGATGGCGGATTTCCAGCGGATCTCGACGCCGGAGAACAGATAGGCCTTGGAGCGCACCAGGGTGAACAGGCGCTTGGGTTTGAAGCGATGCGAGCCGAAGATCTGCTCGTCGGCGTGGAAGGTCACTGTGGTGCCGCGCCGGTTGGGGGCGGCGCCGATCTTTTCCACCGGCCCCTGCGGTACACCGCGCGAGAACCGCTGTTCAAAGAGTTCCTTGTTCTTGGCGACCTGCACCACCAGCAGATCCGACAGGGCGTTGACCACCGAGGAGCCGACCCCGTGCAGACCGCCGGAGGTCTGATAGGCCTTGCCGGAGAATTTGCCGCCCGCGTGCAGGGTACAGAGGATCACTTCCAGCGCCGACTTGTCCGGGAACTTCGGGTGCGGATCGATCGGGATGCCGCGGCCATTGTCGCGCACGGTGAGCGAGTAGTCGGCGTTCAGTTCCACCTCGATGCGGTTGGCGTGACCGGCGACGGCCTCGTCCATGGAGTTGTCGAGGATTTCCGCCACCATATGGTGCAGCGCCCGTTCGTCGGTGCCGCCGATATACATGCCGGGGCGTTGACGCACGGGTTCCAGGCCTTCGAGGACTTCGATGGAGGAGGCGTCATAGGTGTCGGACGAGGACGGGCTCAGGAGATCGTCGGCCATATGCGGATCACTGCTCTTATCGTTGGGTTTGGTTGGTGGCTATTATGGCGTATGTGATCGGGCGGGGGAAGGGGCGTGACGCGCCTGTGGATAAGGCTGCATCCCGCGTGTCGACGCCCCGCCCGGTCAGCGTTTGGCGGCGGCCGTACGGGTGGCCTGCCGTAGATCCTGCGCAACAGCTGTGGGGGTGAGGGTAAAGACTTCCTGCCCACCGTAACTGCCGTGCGCAACCAGAAAGAAGCCGGAGATCCGCTGAACCCAACGCCCCACGCCGCCGCTGGAGGATGGGGGGATTTGGACGTCGGCGCCCGGTATGGTCTGATCCAGGGCCAAGTCTAAGGCGAACATGACCGCGGAGGGCTGCTGTGCGCCGGTCCCTGTGGTGCAGGTGTGGTTCGGCTCGAGAGACCAGAACACGTAGGAGCTCGCGTCCGGGGCCGCGCTCATACCAGCGGGCGGATCCGTGTCGCAGGCCGGTGTGCGGCGTGGTGACAGCTCGTTGACGTAGACGGAGAGGTCCAGAAAGACCGGGTTGTTTCCCTGCTGGGCCAGAAAATCACGCAGCGCGGTGTTGTCGCCGTCGCCGAGCTGGCTGGCATCGGTGCTGGCGGTGCCGTCGAAATAGGCCAATGTCGGCGTCGGACTGAGCCGATCCCAAAAGTAGCCGATGCCGGTTGCAATGCCCAAGAGCGCCGCCACCAGAGCGGTGATACGCTCGACGCGTCCAATGGCCACGATCAAACCTCCCTTTGCCGATTTTGGGTGCAGCCCGAGTTGACCCTGCGCGGGGGGCTGCTCAATGTGCTGTTCAAACAGTCGCAGCTTAGCAAACGGGGGACATAGGTCCATGGAAAAGAACGGTATATTGGACCCCGACGACTGGGGCGCGTTTCGCGTGGAGGCGCGGCGGATGCTGGATGCGGCGATCAGCCAGATGCAGGTGGCGCGCGACCGGCCCTGGCAGCCGGTGCCAGAGGATCTGGAGGCGCGCTATGCCATCGGGCAGGCGGATCAGGGCGACTTGGTGGCGCGGCTGGTCGAGGAGGTGCTGCCGCATCATGGCGGCAATATCCATCCGCGGTTCTGGGGCTGGGTGCAGGGCACCGGGCTGGCCTCTGATCTGATCGCGGGCATGGCGGCGGCGGCGGTGAATGCCAATTGCGGCGGTCGCGACCATGGCGCCAACCGGATGGAACGCGCGGTGATCGACTGGACGCGGCAGGCCATGGGCTTTGCCGAGGGCGCAAGCGGCGTTTTCACCTCCGGCACGTCGCAGGCCACGGTGCTGGCGTTTCAGGCGGCGCGGGTGCGGGCGGTGCCGGATCTGCGGCAGTCGGGGCAGGGGGATCGGCGACTGACGGCCTATGCGGGGGCAGGCGTGCACAATGCCACGCTGAAGGCGCTGGAGCTGCTGGGAATTGGATCGCAGAACCTGCGCCGGGTGCCGCTGCGCGACGGGCAAATGGATCCGCAGGCGCTGCGGGCCATGCTGGCCGAGGATCGGGCGGCGGGCGCGATGCCGTTCCTGATCGTGGGCACGGCGGGATCGGTGGACCTCGGGCTGTTTGACGACCTCAATGCGCTGGCGGATCTGGCGGCTGCCGAGGGGCTTTGGCTGCATGTGGATGGGGCCTTTGGTGCCTGGACCCGGCTGGCGGAGCCGCCGTGGCGGGGATTGAGTGATGGTATCGTACGGGCCGACAGTTTGGCGTTGGATTTTCACAAATGGATGTATGTGGGCTATGACTGCGGGTTGGTGCTGATGCGGGACGCGGCCGCGCACCGGGCGGCCTTTGCGGCGCGCCCGTCCTATCTGGCGGGGGCCGAGGCGGGGCTTGCCGGGGGCGAGCCATGGTTCTGCGACTACGGTATCGACCTCAGCCGGGGCAATCGCGCGATCAAGGTCTGGTGCGCGCTGGAGATGTTTGGCGCGGCGGCCTTTGCAGCGGCAATCACCGACAATTGCAGGCAGGCGGCGCAGATGGCCGCGCAGGTAGAGGCGCGGGACGGCTTTGCGTTGATGCATCCGGTGGTGTCGAACATCTGCGTCTTTACCGCCGCGGCCGAAGAGACACCGGAGCGCCAGTCACAGATCAACACGCAGATCGCCATGGCGCTGCAGCTGACCGGGAGCGCGGTCTTTTCCACCACGGATGTGGCGGGAACCACCTGTTTGCGCGCCGCGATCACCAATCACCGGACGCGGGACGAGGATATCACCGCCGCGCTGGATGCGGTGCAGGAGATGCGGTTGCGGGTCTGACCTGCCGCGCGACCGGGAGGCTTTGCTTTGCGCGGGCGGCGGGGTAGCGTGCCTGCATTATATGCTGGAGGTGACGAATGGCCTGGATTGAGACCGTTGCATTTGAAAAGGCGACCGGAAAACTGCGCAAGCTCTATGACCGGGTGGTGGGGCCGGATGGCAATGTCGACAACATCATGATGGCGCATTCCCTGCGTCCGCATTCCATGGAAGGGCATATGGCGCTCTACAAGAATGTGCTGCACCACAGCGGCAATGCGCTGCCCAAGTGGTTTCTCGAAGTGCTGGGGGTCTGGGTGTCGGCTCTCAACGGCTGTGACTATTGCGTGGAGCATCATTTTGCGGGCTTGCAGCGGTTGCTGCAGGATGATGCGCGTGCCGATGCGATCCGCTCTGCCATTGCAGCGCGTGACATTGACAGCCTGCCGCTGCGGGATGCGGATAAGGCCGCGCTGGTCTATGCGCAAAAGCTGACAGAGCGTCCGGCAGAGATGGTCCAGGCTGATATCTGGCCCCTGCGGGACAATGGGCTGTCTGATGGCGAAATCCTGGAGATCAATCAGGTGGTGGCCTATTTCGCCTATGCCAATCGCACGGTGCTGGGGTTGGGCTGCTCGACGCAGGGCGATGTGCTGGGGCTGAGCCCGGGCAACAGCGCCGATCCGCAGGACTGGGGCCATCGGTGAGCCGCGGGCCGGGTGCCGGGCGGAAACCGGCGCAGGATGCGCGCGTGATCTTCAAACCCGCTTGAGCCCTATGGGTGCCTTCAGTAGATGTTATAACATGATCAAGAAATTTGCCCTCTGTATTGCCCTGCTCGCGCCTGCGCCGCTTCTGGCGCATCCGCATATCTTTGTGGACACCGGGCTGAAGCTGGAGGTGAACGCCGCCGGAGAGCTGACCGCGGTGGAGGTCACCTGGGCCTATGATGATTTCTATTCGCTGCTGATCTTCGAGGATCTGCTGCTCGACAGTGATTTTGACGGCGCGCTGACGCCGCAGGAGCTGGAGCGGCTGAAAGGCTTTGACATGAACTGGAGCGAGGGGTTCGAGGGCGACCTTTACCTGACCGCCGGGGCGCGTGCTTTGGCGCTGGGCGACCCCGTCCACCTGAGCACCGAGGTGGAGCGTGGCATCATCACCACCCGCCACCGGCGCGAATTGATCGGCGAGACGCCTGTCGCGGCTGGTGGGGTGACGGTGAAACCCTATGATCCGACCTATTACACGGCCTACGACCTGAGCCGCGGGGTGGAGGTGACCGGACCCTGTACCGCCTCGGTCACGCCGCCGGATCTGGACCGGGCCTATACGCTGGTCGAAGAACTTCTCTATGCGATGCCGACGGAGCAGGCCGAGGATGCCTATCCGGAGGTCGGTGCGGCCTTTGCCGCCACCGTCTCGCTGGCGTGTGAGGGCTGAGATGGCGCGGCATTTGCTGACGATCCTTGGCAGCACGCTGCTGCTGGTTGTGCTGCTGGGCGCGGTCTGGCTCTGGGGTTTTGGCGGCGCGGAGCCGTTGCTGCGTGCGGCGGCCGAGGCGCAGCGGGAGGCCCAGAATGCCATGGCGCAGGGGCTGCGGGCGCTGAAGGGCGGCCAGCCCGGTGCCTGGTGGAGCCTGATGGGCGTCTGTTTCGCCTATGGGTTCTTTCACGCAGCCGGTCCGGGGCATGGCAAGCTGGTGATCGGCGGCTACGGGCTGGGGCGGGCCGTCACCCTGTGGCGCCTGTCTGGTCTGGCGGTTGCGTCCTCCCTGGCCCAGGCGGCAAGCGCGGTGATCCTGGTGCTGGCCGGTGTCTGGCTGTTTGACTGGGGGCGGGAGCGGCTGACCGCCACGGCGGAGGATCTGCTGGCGCCAGTCTCCTACGGGTTGATGGCGCTGCTTGGACTGTATCTGCTGCTGCGCGGTCTGCGCAGGGCGCTTCGGCTGCGGGCAACAGGCGGGCGGCATCATCACGCCGACCATGGCCATGTGGCGCCGGGGCATGGCGCCACGGCTGAGGCAGGTCACACGCATCACCAGACCCATCGCCAATCTAACGACCATCCATCCCATGACCCTCACACGGATGATGGCCATGGTGATGCGGATCATCACCATCATGGACTGGGCGCAGTCTGTGCCAGCTGTGGTCATCGCCACGGACCGACGTTGGAGGAGGCCGCAAATCTCTCCTCCTGGCGGGAAGCCGTGGCGATCATCCTCAGCATCGCGGCACGTCCCTGCACGGGCGCAGTGTTCCTGCTGTTGCTGACCTGGCGGCTGGATGTGCTGTCGGCAGGGGTGGCGGGGACATTCGCGATGGGGGTGGGCACGGCCTGTGTGACCCTTTGTGTTGCGCTTGTTGCGGCGGGCGTGCGCGGTGGCGTTCTGGCGCGGGTGCTGGGGCAGGAGGGGACCGGCGGCGCGCGTCTGGCCGCCGCGCTGGAGGTCTGTGCCGGTGGGCTGGTTCTGGTGCTGTGCCTGCAGCTTCTGATGCGTAGTATGTGACGTAGCGTTACACAGCGCATTGGCCGGAGAGGCCGCTATAGGCGGGCTCTCGCCGTTTTCCAACTGCCTATTCCTTGTGCAATTGTATCGGTACGAAAACCTGACTTGTCGATACATCAAACCCGGCCTAAGGGCTTGTGCCACAAGGAGGCCGATCAGATGGCAAATACACCCCCGGTACAGATGAGCTATGGCGGACATGTCCGCGCATTGTCGATCCTTGGCCTGCCGCTGATCGGTGGTCACATCGCGCAGTTTGCCATCGGTCTGACCGATACGGTGATGCTGGGGTGGTATGGTGTTGCCGAGCTGGCCGCTGTGACGCTGGCGCAGTCATTCTTTTTCGTGTGGTTCATCCTGGGTGCCGGGTTTGCCTTTGCGGTGATGCCGATGGTGGCCTCGGCGGCCGCTCGGGATGACCATCGCCGCATTCGCCGCTCCACCCGCATGGGGCTGTGGCTGTCGGTGGTCTATGGCGCGCTGTCGACGCCCCTGATGTGGTATTCCGAGGCGATCCTGCTGGCGGCCGGACAGGAGCCCCAGGTGGCGGCGGATGCCGGAACCTACCTGCGGATTGCAGGCTGGGGGATCTTCCCGGCGCTTCTGGTGATGGTGCTGAAATCCTACCTCGCCGGGCTGGAGCGCACGCAGGTGGTGCTGTGGATCACGGTGATGGCTGCGGTGGTCAATGCGGTCGTGAACTATGTGCTGATCTTTGGACACCTCGGCCTGCCCGAGATGGGCCTGCAAGGCGCTGCGCTGGCCTCCTTGGCGACGCAAAGCGTGTCTTTGCTGGCGGTGGTGGGCTACGCGCTGTGGCGCCTGCCGGAGCATGACCTGCTGCGCAACCTGCAGCGTCCCGACTGGGAAATGATGCGCGAGATCGTGCGTCACGGCCTGCCCATCGGTCTGACCACCCTGTGCGAGGTGAGCCTGTTCTCGGCCTCTGCGCTGATGATGGGCTGGCTGGGCACGGTGCCGCTGGCGGCGCATGGGATCGCGGTTTCGGTTGCGGGCCTGACGTTCATGGCGCATCTGGGGCTGTCCAATGCAGCCACCATTCGGGTCGGCAACGCGCTGGGGCGCAGCGACAAGGTGCATATGGTGCGCGGTGCGCTGGTGGTGACGATGGCGTCGCTGCTGATCGCGGTGGCAACGGTGCTGGTGTTCTTTCTTGCTCCGGAGCCGTTGATCCTGCTGTTCCTTGACCCGGACGATCCGCAAAAGCCCGAGATCCTGGCAATCGGTGTCACGCTTCTGGCAATGGCCGGTCTGTTCCAGCTGATGGACGGGATGCAGGCGATCGCGCTGGGGCTGTTGCGCGGCTTGCTGGATACCGGCGTGCCAATGGTGATGGCGGTTCTGAGCTACTGGGCGGTCGGGGTGCCGACCTCCTATATCCTCGGCTTCCGGTTCGAGATGGGCGGCGTCGGTGTCTGGATCGGTCTGATCCTCGGCCTGAGCACCGCGGGCGTTCTGCTGCTGTTGCGGTTCTGGGTGCATGCGCTGAAGCATATGAACATGACACCGCCCGGCGATCTGCCCCCGGACATGACGGCCGGTCCTGCCGCCTGAGGTGGCAGCGGCCCGATTTTCCTATCTCAGGGCAGGGGGCAGCCGTCGGACCTGACGCAGTGCTGTGACGCGCTCAGCTGTCCTGCCCGTGGTTCTGTGACAGACGGTCGGCTTTTTTGCGTACCAATGTGCTCCGCAGGTCATGCATCGCGAGCAAAAGCCCATCGGTGACCTGCGCCAGCTGATCGTCGCTGGCGCGGGACTGCGCCCATTGTGCCGTCAGGTTCAGGTGATCCACGGTGCGCAGGATGTCGTCGACCTCACGATCCGCGAGCAAGGCTTTGCGCTCTTCCATCCACGCCCGGATGGCAGTGAGATCATCCGCGCTCAGCACCCTGTCGCCATGGGGTTTGATGTCGCCTTTCTTCAGGTTGACCACCGCGATCTGGTTCATCGCAAGCCGCTGGTTGCGGTCTTCGGTGTCGACGCGAAACACCAAGGCGCCATTCTCGCGCACTCGGAAATAGTAGTCTGGTAGGGCGATGCTCATGGAGGAACCTGAAAATACCTGCAATTTTTGAAATCTATCAGGCTGATACGGCGAAGCAAGAGGCGGCGCGATGTTGCGTCAATCTAACCCTGCCAATCACCCGGAGCTGACGGGCTATGGTGGGGCATCCCTGCGGATGGGGTCCTCTGGCGATCCCGAGATCCGTTGCAAGATGCCAAAACGGGGCGCCGCGCTGCTACACGACGCCCCGGTCATTCCTGCACGAGTCCTTGGGTCCCGCGCGGCTTAGCGCAGCGACGCGCAGAAACGCTGGATGCGGGTGCAGGCTTCTTTGAGCGCCTCATCCGAGGTGGCGTAGCTGACGCGGAAGTTCGGCGACAGGCCAAAGGCTGCGCCAAAGACCACCGCCACATCCGCCTCTTCCAGAAGCGCGGTGGCAAAACTCTCGTCATCGACTACCTTGGTGCCGGCGGGCGTGGTCTTGCCGATCAACCCGGCGATCGACGGGTAGACGTAGAAGGCCCCCTCCGGCACCGGGCAGGTCAGCCCGTCGATCTCCGACAGCATCGACACCACGAGATTGCGGCGGCGTACGAAGATCTCGTTATTGGCAGCGAGGAAATCCTGCGGGCCGGTCAGCGCCTCAAGCGCGGCATATTGGCTGACCGAACAGGGGTTCGACGTGGACTGCGACTGCACCTTGCGCATGGCGGCGATCAGCGGCTCGGGGCCGGCGGCATAGCCGATGCGCCAGCCGGTCATCGCATAGGCCTTGGAGACGCCATTGCAGGTCAGCGTGCGGTCATAGAGGGCGGGTTCAACCTGGGCCGGGGTGGCAAATTCAAAACCGTCATAGGCGAGATGTTCGTACATATCATCCGTCATCACCCAGACATGCGGGTGGCGCAGCAGCACATCCGTCAGCGCCTTGAGTTCGCTGCGCGAATAGCCCGCGCCGGTGGGGTTGGACGGCGAGTTGAAGATAAACCATTTGGTCTTGTCGGTGATCGCCGCTTCCAGTTGCTCCGGCGTCAGCTTGAAGTTGGTCTCCAGGCTGGCCTCCACCGCGACCGGCGTGCCCCCCGCAAGCAGCACCATGTCGGGGTAGCTGACCCAATAGGGCGCCGGGATGATCACCTCGTCGCCGGGATTGAGCGTCGCCGTCAGCGCATTATACAGCGTCTGCTTGCCGCCGGAGTTCACCGTGACCTGCGCGGGCGTGTAGTCGAGATCATTGTCGCGCTTGAACTTTTCGCAGATCGCCTGCTTCAGCTCCGGGATGCCGTCGACTGCGGTGTATTTGGTCTTGCCCTCGGCGATGGCGCGCACGGCGGCGTCCTTGATGGACTGCGGCGTGTCGAAATCGGGCTCGCCCGCACCCAGGCCGATCACGTCGCGCCCCGCCGCCTTCAGCTCGCGGGCCTTGTTGGTGACCGCGATGGTCGGCGAAGGCTTCACGCGGGAAAGTGTCGCAGATAGAAAGGACATGTCGGACCTCGGTTTGAATGTCATCTTTAAACCTCATAAGATGAGGCCAAACGGCAATCAAGTCATCCACGAAGGAGAGACCACATGACCGACACCACGACGGACTGGTACGGCCCTGAC
The DNA here is from genome assembly GCF_032924845.1 of Tritonibacter scottomollicae. Lineage (NCBI taxonomy): Bacteria > Pseudomonadati > Pseudomonadota > Alphaproteobacteria > Rhodobacterales > Paracoccaceae > Tritonibacter > Tritonibacter scottomollicae. Next base: position 1,532,143 of record NZ_CP136704.1, on the reverse strand, counting down.
GCAGCAACGTTTGGTGATCGCGTGGCCGCGGCCCGGGAAAGCTCCGGCATGTCCCAGGGACAGCTGGCCCGCCGCATGGGGGTGAAGAAATCCACCCTTGCGGGCTGGGAGCAGGATCTGTCCGAGCCGCGGGCCAACAAGCTGTCGATGCTTTCGGGGCTCTTGAATGTCTCCATGAGCTGGTTGCTGACCGGCGAAGGCGATGACCTGTCTGGTCCGACAGAGGACTCGCTGGGCGAGGACATTTCCGCGATCGCACGCGAATTGCGCAGCCTGCGCGAAGATCTGCGGTCGCAGGCCGAACGGGCGGGGCGTCTGGAAAAGTCCCTGCGTCGTCTGGTGGCATCCCAGGAGCCTGCGGAATGATCGAAGCCGAAGCAGGCCAGGAAACGCGGGAGGTCCGCATCAAGCGGCTCTCCATGCGGTCCATGCGCCGTGGGATCAAGGAGATGGACATTCTCCTCTCCGGGTATGCGGCGGCGAATCTGGCTCAGATGAGCGATGAGGGTTTGACGCTCTATGATCGGCTTTTGCGGGAAAATGACCAAGATCTTTACCAATGGGTAACAGGTCAGGTCGCCGCGCCGGAGCCGTTTCACGCTCTGATCGATGAAATCTCGAGAACATACGAAAAATAAAAGAGAAATCCAGTTTAACGCATTTTCAGGAAATTGCCGTCATATTCGACGAGAAGCAATTTCGACTCGGAGATGCTGCATGAGTATGGAACGACCAATCAACCAGCTGGATCGGAAAGGATTCATGACTGGTTACCTGGATGCACTTGCACTGGTGGAGCGTCTGCACCGCCTGCTGCTAGATGTAGTCAAGGATGAGTTTGAACGCGTGGGTGTCCTTGACATCAACGCGGTGCAAGCTCTGTTGCTGTTCAACATTGGCGACAATGAGGTGACAGCCGGGGAACTGAAAAGCCGCGGCTATTATCAGGGCAGTAACGTAAGTTACAATCTGAAGAAGCTGGTGGAGATGGGCTATATGCACCATCAGCGCTGCGAAATCGACCGTCGGTCGGTCCGTGTGCGCCTGACCCCCCGCGGCCGGGAAATCCGCGACATTGTTGCGTCGCTGTTCTCTCGTCACGCTGAGGGCCTGGAGACCAAAGGCGTGATCAGCGCCGAAGGGATCGAGGATATCACCGTCTCTCTCAAGCGTATGGAGCGGTACTGGTCAGACCAAATTCGCTACATCTATTAAGAACCGTTTTTCGGGCCCAAGGTCCGTGGAGCATAAAGACAGGAATTGCACGACGTTCGCCTTTTTTGCCTCCTTCGGCTGTGCCGGAGATCACCAGTCAAATTTGCCGACCCAGCAAAACTGTCAACCCTGTCCAAGCCACCGCAATGCGCGGTCAGGATGATGAGACCGGGGTGGTTGCAGAAGCAACCAAGGCACTGCCGACGCCGGAAAATTCGGCAATCTGTTAGTAGAGTGTACGTAACACGTTGCATCCCATTGGTTCGGGCATGCTGCGACGGTGACCCCATGGGCCACCCGACCAGTTGCGACCTGCGGATGTAAGATCCATGTTGCGGCGCGCGCCTGTCCTTCCTTAGCAGGAGGCACGTGACGTTTGGGTGATCGACCACGGATCGCTGGTCCTGATTGCTTGCCCGCATGTGCATGATGGCTCTCACCCAGCCCGGTCCAGGTATTGACCTGCGCCGGGCTGGATGTCGTGTGACCGTCCGGTCTGGCGAGAGCGCGGCCCTGTCCGGTGCCGATTGCTGGAAGCTGCAAGAGCGCATTGGCTGGCGGGGGCGCGTTGCGTTTCGGTGGCGGTGGCCGTGCGATGCTGCGACGGGCCTTTGATATATCGTCAAATCAGAAGGTGATGGACCGCATCGTCATGACGCCCTTATTCATAGAACGCTCCCTTGGCTTTCGCGACCATGAGGCCTGCGCTGCAACGGGCTGTCTTGCTGAAATAGTGCTCCGCATGGTCCGATCCGCGCTGTATGAGCAGCTTGGTCATGCGGACCTACGCAAGTCTATTCCGGGCGGGCCGTATTTTTTCAACGGTATCACCGGCGCTCCGACTGATGGGAGTGGCGGTCGCAATATTCAGGGTTGTCAAAGGGATAAGGTGCCAGAAGCCGCTCCCGCGACCGGTCCGGGCGCGGGCGTGGCAGGGCATCAAGGGCAAGTCTCACATGACAGGTGTCATATGATGAGGCTTACCAATGGCCGGTGTTTTCCATGCTGGCCCATGGCTCTGCAGCGTCAAGCGCGTCACCGGCCTGCAGCAGCTCGATGGAGATATTGTCGGGTGACCGCACAAAGGCCATGCGCCCATCGCGCGGCGGGCGATTGATGGTGACGCCATTGTCCATCAGGTGCTGGCAGGTCTCGTAGATATTGTCGACTTCATAGGCGAGATGGCCAAAGTGACGGCTGTCAGAGGGCAGCTCGTCGTCGCCGTCCCAGTTCCAGGTCAGCTCGATCGGGGCTTCGTCCTGACCGGGAGGCGCGAGAAAGATCAATGAGAACCGGCCGCCCTCACTGTCATGGCGGCGGATCTCTTGCAGGCCCAGAAGCGCATAGAACGCCATGGATTTGTCCAGATCCTTCACGCGGACCATCGTGTGCAGATACTTGAGCGGCATGGGAATGTCCTTTTTCAGTTACCGAAACAATTCGGCGTCGCAGGTCAACCTAAGCTCGGTGGCGGGAATGTCGAGAGGGGCAGAGCAAAGCGCTTGGATCTCGGGGTTTGGCGCGGTATCACCGACCGGCAATCAGGAGGTTTTCCCATGCAGCAGTACCACGATGCCTTGCAGCATATCCTCGACCACGGGGTGGAAACCAGTGACCGCACCGGCACCGGCACGCTGTCCTGTTTCGGGATGCAGCAGCGCTACGATCTGGCGGATGGGTTTCCGTTGGTGACCACGAAAAAGCTGCATCTGCGCTCGATCATCCATGAGCTGCTTTGGTTCCTGTCCGGCGATACCAACATCAAGTATCTAAAGGATAATGGTGTCTCAATCTGGAACGAATGGGCGGATGAGAACGGCGACCTCGGCCCCGTCTATGGCCACCAGTGGCGCAGATTCCCGCGGCTGGAGCTGGCCGAGGGCACGCTGGGGGATGAGCCGCTTTATCGTGCGGGCACTGTCGATCAGATTGCGGATCTGGTGAAGATGATCGAGACCAGCCCCGACAGTCGCCGCCTGATTGTCAGCGCCTGGAACCCGGGTGACGTGCCGGAGATGGCGCTACCGCCCTGTCATACTCTGTGGCAAGTGCGGGTGCTGGGCGGCAAGCTGCATCTGCAGTTGTACCAACGCTCGGCGGACATGTTCCTTGGCGTGCCGTTCAACATCGCATCCTACGCGTTGTTGTTACAGATGCTGGCCCATGTGACTGGATATGAGGCTGGGACCTTCGTGCATACGATGGGGGACGCGCATATTTATTCGAACCACATGGAGCAGGTGCAATTGCAGCTGTCGCGCCAGCCCAAGGTTCTGCCGAAGCTGCGGATCGCGCGGAACGTGACGTCGATCTTTGACTTCAAATACGAGGATTTCGAGGTCGTCGGCTATGACCCGGATCCCACCATCAAAGCGCCCGTTGCGGTTTGACCGCTGGGGGCAAGGACAGGCTTTCCCATGATCACACTCATCGTCGCGCGGGCCCGCAATGGCGCCATCGGCAAGGACAACGACATTCCCTGGCACGCGCCGGAGGACCTGAAGGCGTTTCAGCGTGAGACCTCTGGCGGGGCCATTATCATGGGCCGCAATACCTGGGACTCTCTGCCGTTCAAGCCGTTGAAAAATCGCCTGAATATTGTCGTATCGTCGAACCCCGACGCGGCAGAGACCGTGGTCTCCTCGATCACGGAGGCGGTAGCACTGGCGCGGAGTGAGGGCTATGCGCGGATTTACGGGATCGGTGGTGCCGGGATCTACAAGGGGATGCTGGAGATGGCGGACCGTTTGATGATCACCGAGGTTGATCTGGACATCGCGGAGGCTGATGCCTATTTCCCGGCCTTTGACGATACGGCCTGGCGGGTGGCGGCAAAAATTCCGCTCAGAGATGACGCGCCGGGCTGTGTGCTGACGGAGTACCTGCGGACCCCTGTCTGACGATCGGCACTGATGGTATTTTGATTTTTGAAAGAGTCGCGGCTGCGCCCAAGCCACACACAAGCAGTTCGGGCGCAGCGGTGATTTTGGGGGAAGGGCTCAGAGCAGGCGAATATCGCCGGCCATTTCGCGGCCATCTCGGCCTTCGCTCAGCTCATATCCCACTTTTTGGTTGTCAGCCAGGCCGGTCAGGCCAGAGCGTTCGACGGCGGAAATATGGACAAACACGTCCTTGCCGCCCTCTTCGGGTTCAATAAAACCATAGCCCTTGGTGGTGTTGAACCATTTCACGGTGCCAGTTGGCATGTCCCGTGTCTCCTTCTTACTTGCACTTCACTTTGAGCATGCTCAAAGTACCTTTCGTCCACGCGTGCCGGAGCCGATGGATGGTGTCCGGAACACGATAACCGAAGCCCTTTAATTCAAAAGAGCCAGTTTGAGTGTGGCACGCAGTTTCGAAAAATCAAAGAAAATCGGTGGGGCTCTACCATAAATTGTGTGAAACTTTCATATGCAAGGGGAAGCAGTCGTGAAGCTATATGGGTTGAAGACATGTGATACGTGCCGCAAGGCGCTGAAATCATTGCCGGATGCGGTGTTTGTCGATGTGCGGAAAGACGGTGTTCCAGAGGTGGTTATTGAGCGGGCATATGCTCAATTTCCGGATAAATTCCTCAACACACGTTCAACCACATGGCGAAGTTTGAGTGAAGATGAGCGGGCGCGCCCGCCGCTGGAGCTGGTCAAAGAGCATCCAAGCCTGATGAAACGACCGCTGATCGAGACGGGCGATCAGCTCTATCTCGGCTGGACCGCGGATGTAAAATCGGCGCTTGGCGTGGCCTGAAGATACGCGCTTGATTGAGTGAAAACGGCGCGCGAGGCATGATCCTCGCGCGCCGTCATTTTACGGGGGAACGGTGATGGCTCAGGCGCTGGCATCGTCCTGGCGCCGCCGCAGCAGGGCGTCCACCGAGAGCGCGCCGGCGCCCTTGACCACCAGCACCACCAGGACAAAGACCCAGAGCAGGCGCTGGTCCATGATGGTGCTGTCGGAGGCGCGGTCGAACCAGGCGCCAAGCGTCTTGGCATCGGTGGCGCCGTGGCCGTAGACGTCCGTGAGCGATTGCATCACCACAAAGCCGATCATGCCCAGCGAAGCGAGACGGGTGGCAAAGCCGATGACGATCAGCAGCGGCAGGATGAATTCGGCGTAGGTGCCCGCCATGACGACGGCCCAGTGAAAGACACCAAGCTGCGAGACGTCATAGCCCGCGGCCTCCAGCTGTTTCGGGAAAATCTGGCTGTAGGCGCCGATCGAGGGCGAGAGCACGCCGAAGAGGCCATCGCCCAGTTTGGTGAGGCCGGAGTTCCAGTAGTAGATCAGCAGCACGGCGGCAAAGGTGAAGCGGGCAAACAGCGGCATCAGCCAATTGCCCGCGCGCTCGATCAGGTCGAATGCGGCGTTATGCAGAGAAATCAGGGCGTTCATGCGAAGTCCTATTGCGAGAGGTCGGTGAGGGCCAAGCCCTCGATCAGAAGCGCCAGCGGGGCGCTGAGGTCAAAATCGGGAAAATCACTTGTGACGGCCTCGGTCGCGCTGCCGAGGGTCTCGCCTGCCTGAAGCCTGGCAATCCAGTCCGCACCGCCCGGGGGCAAAGGCTGCGGAATGGGGTCGAATTCGGGTCGGGTAATCAGCACATCCTCGGCGCGGGCAATGGGCTTGGGCGCGTCGGGATGGGTGTTGTAGGCCCAGATGGCGTGGATCGGCCAGGGCGAGCGCAGCACGGCCATCGCGGGCGCGAAGCTGAGGCGGCTGGCCATCAGTTCGTCGGGCGGCAGGGTGCCGAGGTGCAGCGTGTCGAGGGGCGGTGCATCGGCGGCGTGGTAGCTGCAGCGCAGGGCCAGTTCCAGCCGTGCGACATCGCCGAGATAGCCGAGGTGAGAGAGCTGTTCGAGGCCCTCCAGAAAGTCGGGAAAGCCCTCACCATAGTGCATCATCAGGGGCGTGGTCGGCGGCTGGGCGCGCAGATAGAGGGCGGCGAGCCCGTCCATATTTTCCGGCCCCAGCAGCTTTGTGATGACGGGGAAGCCCTGATGCAGTGCTTCGGTCAGGGAGACGGCGACATTGTTGCGATAGACGCTGAAGCGCCGCCCGGCGGGCTGATCGGCGCCATCCAGCAGCCCCTCGGGCACCGGCAGGCGTGCGTCCAGAATGGCGCGTGTGAACTGGTCCTCGCGCGACATCAGGCGGCCAGTTTCACGGCGTTCAGCGCGGCGGCGGCGCGGGCGGCCTCAGCCTCCAGCACGGGCCAGTCGGGCACATCGGTGTCCCATTCCACCAGCGTCGGTTTGGGGCCGGAGCGGGCCAGCGTGTAGTCCAGCAGCGCCCAGACCGGGTCCACCACCGCGGCCCCGTGGCTGTCGATCAAGAGCGGAGCGCCGTGGTCATCCTCGTCCTCGTCATGGCCGCCAAGATGAATTTCCCCCACTAAATCAAGCGGGTAGTCGTCGATGTAATCCTGCGGGCGATAGCCGAGGTTGGTGGCGGAAACAAAGACATTGTTGACGTCCAGCAGCAATCCGCAGCCGGTGCGTTTGGCAATCTCGTGCAGAAAGGCGGGTTCCTCCCAGGTGCTCTCGGCAAAGGCGAGGTAGCTGGAGGGGTTTTCCAGCAACATCTGGCGACCCAGCAGGCCCTGCACCTGATCGATGTGATCGCTGACACGGGCCAGCGTAGCGTTGGTATAGGGCAGCGGCAGCAGGTCGTTGTAGAAATGGCTGTCGTGGGTGGACCACGCGAGATGTTCGGAAAAGCTCGCGGGGTTCAGCCAATCCGTGAGGTGCTTGAGGCGGGCGAGGTGATCTGGATCCAGCGGGCTTGCGCCGCCGATCGACAGGCCGACGCCATGCACCGAAATGGCGAAGCGTTGCGACAGATGGCGCAGCTGCGCCAGCGGGCGGCCGCCATCGCCCATGTAGTTCTCGGCGTGGATTTCCAGCCATTCGACCGATCCGGCATCCTCCAGAATATGCTGGAAATGCTGCGGCTTGTAGCCGACGCCGGGCGCATGTGGCAGCGCGTCTGGACGCGGGGAACAGTCGGGGCGGGTGAGCATGGCGCATCTCTTTCTGGATCAGGCTGAATCAGGCGGAGAACAGGAGAGCCGGCGGGCCTTGGCCGGGAGAAACGGGCGCGCCGAGTTGTGCGCGCCCGTTGTATGCGTCGGACGTGATGTCCGGGCTTGGGCCTTAGGCCGGCAGGTCGCGTTCCAGCGGCTCCAGCGCGCCGGAGCGGTCGGTGCCATCGGCCATTGCCGGCAGGTCCATCTCGGTGCAGGTGCCCTTGTCCACCAGGGTCCAGGCGTTGCCCTGGTAGTCCACGGTGGAGGTGCCGGCGCAGGTGGTGCCGGGACCGGCGGCGCAGTCGTTCTGGCCTGCAAGGGAAACGCCGTAGCATTTTTCCTTGGCCTGCGCCGAGGCGTGGGTGGTGGTGACGGCGGTCAGAGCTGCGGCAACGGCGCCGGCAACGGCGAGGGTTTTCTTGGTGGTCGACATACGCGTGTCCTCCTGAAGTGATGAGCGTCGTCTTTGGTGACAGGGCTACCTTAACCGGGGAGGGTTGCGAAAATAAACTCACGAGGCCGTGCCTCACGTCCGCGTCAGTCAATGTCAGAGAGGCGTTGCCCGCAAGCCGCTGTTTTTGCGATATTTCGGCCTGTTGTAACAAAACGGCCCCCAAGTGGGGGCCGTTCGTTTCAGTTTCAGAGGGGAATTATTACAGAAGATCCGGCGGCGTCGCAGCGCGCGACAGCTCTTCTGTAACATTTGCCAGGCTTTCCACCTTGGTCTGCTTTTCGCCCAGACGCCGCACCGAAACGCTGCGCTCCTCGACCTCGCGGTGACCGACGGCGAGAATGACCGGCACCTTGCCCACGGAGTGTTCGCGGACCTTGTAGTTGATCTTCTCGTTGCGGATGTCAGCCTCGGCCCGCACACCGGCGGCGCGCAGGGTTTCGACCACCTCGTTGACGTAGTCATCCGCCTCGGAGGTGATGGAGGCCACCACCACCTGACGCGGCGCCAGCCAGAAGGGCAGCTTGCCGGCGTGTTCCTCGATCAGGATGCCGATGAAACGTTCAAACGAGCCCAATGTGGCGCGGTGCAGCATGAAGGGGCGGTGCTTGCTGCCGTCTTGACCGATGAAATTCGCATCCAGACGTTCCGGCAGGTTGGGGTCCACCTGCAGAGTGCCGCATTGCCAGTTGCGGCCGATGGCGTCGGTCAGGGTGAATTCCAGCTTCGGGCCATAAAAGGCGCCTTCGCCTTCCAGCAGCTCATACTCGTAGCCGGCGGCCTTGCAGGCATCCCCCAGCGCCTTTTCCACCAGATCCCAGCTCTCGTCGCTGCCGATGCGCTTTTCGGGGCGGGTCGACAGTTTGATGGTCCAGTCGTGAAAGCCGAGATCGGCATAGACCTTGGACAGGAAGGCGATGAATTTTGCGGTCTCGGATTCGATCTGATCCTCGGCGCAGAAGATATGCCCATCGTCCTGGGTAAAGCCGCGCACCCGCATGATGCCATGCAGCGCGCCCGAGGGTTCGTAGCGCGCGCAGGAGCCGAACTCCGCCATGCGCAGGGGCAGGTCGCGGTAGGATTTCAGACCCTGGTTGAAGACCTGAACGTGGCAGGGGCAGTTCATTGGCTTCAGCGCGTTCACCGCCTTTTCACGGGCGTGGTCCTCGTCGACCTCAACGATGAACATGTTTTCCTGGTATTTGTCCCAGTGGCCCGAGGCCTCCCAGAGCTTGCGGTCGACCACCTGCGGGGTGTTGACCTCGACATAGCCGTCGCGGTCCTGCATCCGGCGCATGTAGTCCTGCAAGGTGGTGTAGATTTTCCAGCCGTTGGGGTGCCAGAAGATCTGACCCGGGGCCTCTTCCTGCATGTGGAACAGGTTCATCTCGCGGCCCAGCTTGCGGTGGTCGCGCTTGGCGGCCTCTTCCAGCATGGTCAGATGGGCCTTGAGCTTCTCCTTGCCGGTGAAGGCGACGCCGTAGATGCGCTGCAGCATGGCGCGGTCGCTGTCGCCGCGCCAGTAGGCACCCGCGATCGACATCAGCTTGAACGCATCGCCCGGCACCTGGCCGGTGTGCTGCAGGTGCGGACCCCGGCAGAGATCCTGCCAGTCGCCGTGCCAGTACATGCGCAGCGGCTCGTCGCCGGGAATGGCGTCGATCAGCTCGACCTTATAGGGCTCGTTGTTGTCGGTATAATACTGCACCGCCTTTGCGCGGTCCCAGACCTCGGTGGTCACCGGCTCGCGCTTGTTGATGATCTCTTTCATCTTCTTTTCGATGGTGCCGAGATCTTCGGGGGTGAAGGGCTCCTTGCGGTCGAAATCGTAATACCAGCCGTTCTCGATCACCGGGCCGATGGTGACCTTGGTGTCGGGCCAGATCTCCTGCACGGCGCGCGCCATGATATGGGCGAGGTCGTGGCGGATGAGCTCGTTGGCCTGAGCCTCGTCCTTCATGGTGTGAAGGGCGATCACGGCGTCGGCAGTGATCGGCCACTGGAGGTCCCAGTGCTGACCGTCCACGGTGGCGGAGATGGCCTTCTTGGCAAGCGAGGTGGAGATGTCGGCGGCGACCTCGGCAGGGGTGATGCCTGCGTCATAGGACCGTGCGTTGCCATCGGGGAATGTAAGGGAGACTTGGGCCATTATCTTGGCTCTCCTCGTCGGTTTGGCGCCCACTGAACGCCCGGTTGCGGGTTATATGTGTGAGAGCTGTTTGGCGGAGGGGGGCGGTGAGGTCAAGGTAGCGGGTGCAAAAAGGCGGGTGCTGTGGGCGAGGGGCGCTGCCCCTCGCGCTCCCCGAGGTATTTTGAAAAAGATGAAGGGGGCGGATTTGGCGAATCTCACCACCCATGGCATGTGAGGACGCATGAAGAATTTTGGGAGACAGCCGATGGCGCCGCAATATCTGGAAACCGCCCAAGGGCGACGCATTGCCTATCACAAGACCGACGGGCAGGGGCCCTGCGTGGTGTTCCTCGGTGGTTTGAAGTCCGACATGGAGGGCACCAAGGCGCTGTTTCTGGAAGACTGGGCCAAGGCGCGCGGGCAGGCGTTTTTGCGCTTTGACTACTCGGGGCATGGCGAGAGTTCCGGCAGGTTTGAGGACGGGTGCATCGGTGACTGGCACGAGGACACGCTGGCGGCTGTGGATCAGCTGACACAGAGTGAGATCGTACCGGTGGGGTCGTCCATGGGTGGGTGGCAGGCGCTGTTGCTGGCGAAGGCGCGGGCTGGGCGGATCAAAGGCATGGTGACTATCGCCGCCGCGCCGGATTTCACCGAAGATGGCTATTGGGCGAATTTCACCGATGCGCAAAAGGACGAGCTGAACACGCGCGGGCGGGTCGAATTGCCGAGTGACTACATGGAGCCCTATGTGGTCACCAAACGGATGATTGAGGATGGCCGCACGCGGTTGGTGCTGCGCGATGCGCTGGCGTTGCCTTTCCCGGTGCGCTGCCTGCAGGGCACCGACGACTCGGCGGTATCGACCGCGACCGCGCTGCGGCTGTTGGAGCATGCAACCTGTGAGGATATGCGGCTGGAACTGGTGAAAGACGCCGATCACCGGTTCTCGGACGAAGCCTGTTTGCGGTTGATTGCAGAGGCTGTCGCAGAGGTGTGCGCGCAAGGATGACGTGGGCCCGTTGATGGGTGTTCACATTTTGTTCCGAATTGTGTAAGCTCTGACAATACGCATCTTTTGGGGTGATATTTTTATGGTGAGGATTTTGAGATGGACCAGAGAGTGAGCCTGATCACGTTGGGTGTGCCGGATGTGGAGGCATCGGCACGGTTTTACGAGGCGCTGGGATGGACGCGGGCGGAGAGCCCCGATGGGGTGATCGCATTTGATCTGATCTCGCAAACCATCGGATTATACCCGCTGGACAAGCTGGCAGAGGATATGAACCTGCCGGTGGAGGCGCTCGGGACCGGGGCGATGACGTTAAGCTGCAATGTGCGCACCGAAGGCGAGGTGGCCCCGTTGATGGCGCGTGCGCGGGACGCGGGGGCCGAAATCCTGCGCGAGGCAGGGGCGGTGTTCTGGGGCGGCACCATTGGGTATTTTCGCGCTCCGGATGGGCACGTCTGGGAGATTGCGCATAATCCGTATTCGCCGCTCGCACCGGATGGGGCGTTTCGCTGGAACGGGTATTGAGGAAGTCACACATTCTTAACCAATTTTACGCAAAGTAAAAAAGTCCTTGCTGCCCCGCACTTTGGGACATGTAGTGAACCCAAGCGCCACTTATAGGCGCGCAGGAAAACGGGCAGATACAGATGAATGAACCAGCGGAGCTGTCGGGGCACCCTGTGGTGGTGGTGCCGGGATTCATGAGTGATGGTCGGATCTGGGAGCCGCAGATCCGATTGCTTTCACGATACGACGTGCCGGTCACCGTCGCACCGGTGCTGAGCGCGGATCGGGTCGAGGATGTGGCCGCCTCTCTGCTGGCTCACCTGCCTGCGAAATTTACCGTTATTGGCGCCGGACTTGGCGGGTCCATCGCGATGTCGATGCTTGAGGTTGCGCCGGATCGTATTGCCGGGATCGGGTTGATCGCATCAAGCCCGCTGTCGGAAACCCCGGCAAAGGCGGCCGAGCGGGAACCCTGGATCATCCGCGCACGGTCCGGGCGATTGCGGGCGGTGATGCAGGATGTCTTTCCCGCGGCCAGTCTGGCCCCGAGCCCGCTGCGCAGTCAGATCATGGGGCAGATCGCCGATATGGCGGAAGACCTTGGACCCGACATCTTTGTTGCACAGAGTCGGATGTTGCAACGACGGATCGACCAGCAAGCGACATTGATGCGGGCAGAGCAGCCCGGGCTGGTGATCTGCGGGGTGCATGACCAGATCATTCCGGTGAAGCGGCAGATGTTCACCGCCGAATTGATGAAGAACACCCGGATGGAAATGATCGAGGATGCCGGGCATCTTCCGTTGATGGAACAGCCAGATCGTATCTCTGCGATCCTGCACAGCTGGATCGTTGGAGACGGAGCTGCGCGTGAGAGCGCTGCCCCGTCGGAACATGAACCGCTTTGGGTCAGCCGACGGTCGCGCCGTAATTTCCAGCCGTCACCTGTGGCCTCGCAAGTGATAGAGCCCGTGCCAGAAGAGATTTTGCAGCTGACGCCAGCGCTGCGGGCGAGCGCCTGATATCGCGCATGATGCGGTGACACACGGACGGCGGCTCCCCTGTGGGCAGCCTACCTGCCGAGCGGGTCAGGTCTCGCGGGCCTTTGGTCAAACGGGAAGACGCCCCTAACGACACCGCCAGCTGATGATGCGCGCGCCGCGACGATTGAGTGATGTGCAGGCAGTCTAGGTTGGGGGAGGCGTTGCACCCCTTGCCACCCCTTGCCGAGCACAGGCAAGGCAGGGTCGCGAAGCTATTCCCCTGCGGTGAGGGCGCGCCGTTCGGATTTGGTCAGGATCAGCGGCTCCGCCTTCGGTGCGCCGCTGTCTATGTCAAACAGCGGCGTCTGCCGCCAGCGACCGGACGCCCAAGCAGAGATCATGCGACTGGCAAGTTTCATGGTCATACGTGCCGCGCCTTCGTGTTTGGGCGGTTTGCCCGGCTGCGGGATGAAGGCCTGCGCGATCACCTTGCCGAGCTGGTCGGGGTCATCAAAAAGGGCGGATCGCACCGCGATGAACGGCAACTTTGGTTTGCCAAGGCTGTTGAACAGTGGCGTGCCGCAGCAGCCCGCATACCAACGCAAAAGACCCTTGGGGGATAGTTTCAGCAGCCGCAGATGCTCTGCACCCTGGTCGATGGTCACCATGTCAGGGTTGAGTTGCAGCAGGTCGACGCCGGTGCCATTGGGGTCCGGACAGCCATGATACAGCTCCACCGCGCGGCAGTCCGCGCAGTGGCAGAGGATACGTGTGCCCTGTTTGACCGACGTCGGCTCGACATGGCCGCAGAGGCTGCCGCAGGCGCAGGCAAAGCGAAGGGGCGCTGACATCACGGTTCTCCGGCCTATTGTGCAGCCTGGGCGGGTTTGGCGGCCGCCTTGCGCGCAGGTTTGCGGGCATTTGCGTCCATGAATTCAATCACCAGCGGGCGGATGTTGTTGCGCCAGGAACGGCCCGCAAAAATGCCGTAGTGGCCAGCGTCAGGCTCGACATGGCTGGCCTTTTTGCTGTCAGGCAGGCCGGTGCAGAGATCCAGCGCGGCGATGCATTGGCCAGGCGCGGAGATGTCGTCCTTTGCGCCTTCGACGGTTTTGACCGCCACATCGGTGATCTTGCCGATGTCGACCTTATGACCATCCACCACAAATTCGTTCTTGGCGATTTCGCGGTTCTTGAAAACCCGCTCGACGGTGGAGAGGTAGAACTCGGCCGGCATGTCCATGACCGCGAGATATTCGTCGTAGAACCGGTTGTGGGCATCGTGGTCCGTGGCGTCGCCTTGGCTGACCCGCATGATCTGCTCGGAGAAGGCCTTGGAGTGGCGGTCCATATTCATCGACATGAAAGACGACAGCTGCAACAGGCCGGGATAGACCGCGCGGCCCACGCCCTTGTATTTGAAACCGACGCGCTGGATCATGGTCTGTTCAAGCTGGCCCATGGTGACGCGATGACCAAAATCTGTTACATCTGTCGGAGTCGCGTCCGGGTCCACCGGGCCACCGATCAGGGTCAGGGACGTGGGCTGGGCCTTGGGCTCCATCTCGGCGAGATAGGCAGTGGCCGCCAGCGTCAGGGGGGCAGGTTGGCAGACCGCAACCACATGGGTGTCAGGGCCAAGCTCGCGCATGAAATCAACGAGGTAGAGGGTGTAATCTTCCACGTCGAACTTGCCGGCAGAGACCGGAATGTCGCGGGCGTTGTGCCAGTCCGTCACATAAACTTCGCAGTTTTCAATGAGGCTTTTGACCGTGGAGCGCAGGAGGGTGGCGTAATGGCCGGACATCGGCGCAACAACCAGAACCTTGCGGGGTTGTTCGGGGCGGTCAGTGACCCGGAAGTGGATCAGGTCGCCAAACGGCTTTTCAACAACCGTGTCGACCTCGACCAGGTGATCCTTGCCATCGTTCAGCGTGGTGACATGGATACCCCAGTCGGGTTTGGCCACCATGCGTTTGAAACTGCGTTCGGTGACCTCGCCCCAACCAGCCAGCCAGCTCAGCATCGGGTTGGGCAGGGCGGCGAAGGCCGGATAGGAGGCCATGGACTGCGCCGTCGCGCCCAGCCACTGGTTCGTGTTCCGAACCGTCTCCATCAGGTCGTAGGACATCATGTAGCGCATACGCGTCTCCTTGGCGGTGCTTTTCGTGCCGCGGTTTGAGCCCGAGTGTGCCGGATCATTCCGGCGGATTCGGACCTTGGGTCGCTTTGCCGTAGAATGGCAGGGCAAGTATTCTGCACAGCAGAAAGATTAAGAGGGTTTCCTTAAGATGACAACAACCGACAAGGCTATTGAAGCAACCTCCGCGGAACAGATTGACCAGCTTAAGGAAAATCTTGAACGCGTGGAGCAGCTGTCCAAGCGCCTGATAGAGGTAATGGCGCATAAGAAGACCCATAACCCCGGATTGGACGCTCCGAATCAAGAGCTTTTCGCACGTGCAGCATCGTCCTATTGGGCCGCGATGGCACAAAACCCCTCTCGACTGCTGGAACAGCAGGTGCAGTTTTGGGGCAAGTCGGTCGAGAATTTTGCCGAAGCACAGAAAGCCATGGCTGGCGCCCTGAAAGGCGCACCCGAAGAAGCTGATGTGCCCCGCCCGGCAGATCGCCGCTTTGCCAATCCGATGTGGGAGAACAATCCCTATTTCAGATTTGTGCGCGATCAGTATCTGACCAATGCCGAGACGATCCGCACCGCCGTCGAGGAGGTCGAGGATCTGGACCGGGTGGACCGGCAGCGGCTGAGCTATTTTTCTGATCAGATCATCAATATGATGGCGCCGACGAATTTCCTCGCGACGAACCCGGATGCGCTGGAAAAGGCACTGGAGACGGACGGCCAGTCGCTGATTGACGGGCTGGAGAACCTGGTTGCGGATCTGGAGGCCAACGATGGCGAGCTGATCGTGCGGCTGGCGGATGACACGGCCTTTGAAATCGGTCGCAATATCGCCACCAGCCCCGGCGACGTGGTGTTCCGCAATCGGATGATGGAGCTCATTCACTATCGGCCGACGACAGAGACCGTGCATGAGACGCCGATCGTGCTGTTTCCACCATGGATCAACAAGTTCTACATCCTCGACCTCAAGGAAAAGAACAGCCTGATCAAGTGGATTACCGACCAGGGCTATAGCCTGTTTGTCGTCTCCTGGGTCAATCCGAATGAGGATTATGCGGATATTGGCATGGAGGACTACGTCGAGGACGGGTTCCTGAAGGCGATCCAGGTGGTCAAGGAGATCTGCGGCACCAAACAGGTCAATGCGGTGGGCTATTGCATTGCCGGCACGACGCTGAGCCTGACCCTGTCCCTGATGAAGAAGCGCGGTGACAAGTCGGTGAAATCCGCGACGTTCTTTACCGCGCTGACGGATTTTTCCGATCAGGGGGATTTTACCCCCTTCCTTCAGAACGACTTTGTAGATGCGATCGAGGAGGAGATCGGTGACGACGGGATCATGCCACACTACATCATGGCGCGGACCTTCTCTTATCTGCGGGCCAATGATCTGGTCTACGGCCCGGCGATCCGCAGCTACATGATGGGCGAAACCCCTCCTGCCTTCGATCTGCTCTATTGGAACGGGGACGGGGCCAATCTGCCGGGCCGGATGGCGGTGCAGTACCTGCGCGGGCTGTGTCAGGGCAACAAGTTCGCGGAGGGCGGGTTTGAGCTGTTTGGCGAGACGCTGCACTTGCGCGACGTGGATGTGCCGTTGATGTCGATCACCTGCGAGACCGACCACATTGCCGCCTGGAAGCAATGCTATCGCGGCGTGCAGCAGATGGGATCGCGCTCCAAGACCTTTGTTGTCAGCCAGTCGGGCCATATCGCTGGGATCGTGAACCCGGTCAGCCGCAACAAATACGGCCATTATGTCAACGACGACCTGAAAGCGGACGCGGACGAATGGATGGCGGGCGCGCGCTTTACCGAAGGGTCCTGGTGGCCGCGCTGGGGCAGCTGGCTGAAGACGCGATCCGGCAAGCAGGTCCCCGCCCGGGTGCCGGGGGCGCATGCGTCCTATCCGGCCTTGGACGCCGCACCGGGCCAATATGTGCGCGCCAAAGCAAGGTCGTGAGGGGGGGCGGAATGTACAGCACATCTGCTGGGCCGAGGTGGTCGAAAAGCTGATTGCCTGACGTCGCTCTCTCTGGCGTGTCTATAGAGGCCCGCGCCGCAGGATACCGAGGGCGCGCGCTACGGATGCGCTGGAGACCTGTGCCTCAATGCGCATCGCTAACGTAAAACTAAGATGAAATTTCTGCAACGCAGCAAATTTTGCTTGAAATGCTGCACTGCGGCATGCATATTGATCTCAACAGCGGGGCGGTTCCCGCTAGGACCCTCCTGATCGGACGCGTTCCGAAGGATCGTAATAAAGGAATGAGTACCATGGCTAAGACCCAAGATTTTTCCGCGATGATGAAAGACATGATGGCTTCCTTCCCGGTTGACACCTCCGCGATGGAAGACTTCTTCAAGAACACTGCCGCTCTGAACGAGAAGCTCTCCTCCGTTGCGCTGGACGCGGCCGAGAAAAACGCCGAGATCTCCAGCAAGTGGACCAAAGACACTCTGGCGAAGATGAGCGATATCTCCAAGGCGAAAGCCGATCCGGCCGACTACGCCAAATCGGCAACCGATTTTGCATCTTCTTCCGCTGAAGTTGCAGCCGAGAACATGGCAGCCTTCGCCGAAGTTGCCAAAAAGGTTCAGATGGACACCGTCGAGCTGATGATGTCGGCTGGCAAGGACATGTCTGAAGAGGCATCTGCTGCTGTGAAGAAGGCCACTGAAGAGGTCTCCACCGCTGCCAAGAAAGCCGCTGCCGCGAAATAATCGCCAGCGAGAACGTCCGGGGGCCCGTTCAGCTCTCCTCCCAACCAACGGGACCCCGAAGAAAAGGGCAGGCTGCGCGCCTGCCCTTTTTTGTGTCTGAGAGCCTGGCAATCAGTGTTGGGCACAAGGGGCTCTTCCGGGGCCGATGAGGCACGCGGTATGGCTGGCCCCCTCGAAAGCGGTGCATCGGGACCGGTCCGACGGATCTTCGCTTGTGATGATGGAGGCCTTCGGTGAGCCTGGGGACGGGTTGCGGACCTTCAAAGTGAGACAACAGCGGCATTCACAGAGAGTCTGTGTCCTCTAAAGAGTGCGTTGCACTTGATCCGCCTCCAGCGGTGAAAGGGGGGTGTTCTCAGCAGCATCTCCTTTTGCTTTCAGTGCTTTCTTTTTATGACAGCCTCGCCTAGGGTTTTTGCAACGCGCACATTTCCCGGGGAGAAGAGAATGGCGGAACAGGATAAGCCTCTGCTCATTAAACGCTATGCCAGCCGCAGGCTCTACAATACCGAGACCAGCGATTACGTGACGCTGGAAGATGTCGCAGGTTTTATCCGGGACGGGCGCGAGGTGCAGATCCTTGACCTGAAAACGGGGGATGACCTCACCCGCCAGTATCTGTTGCAGATCATTGCCGAGCATGAGAGCCGCGGCGAAAACGTGTTGCCGGTGAATGTGCTCAACGACCTGGTGCGCAGCTATATGGTGCCGGGTGGCGGTGTGATGCCGCAGTTTCTGCAGGCGTCTTTCGATATGCTGCGCGACAGCCAGTCGAAGATGATGGAGAATATGACGGCGATCAATCCGATGGCGCAGATGCCCGGCTTCGAGGCCATGAAAACCCAGCAGGAGGCGTTCTTGAAGGCGATGACCGGCGGAATGAGTGGCGGCTGGACTGGCGGCGGCGAGGATAATGATAGCGGTGAGAGCGAAGACGATTTGAACACCATCAAGCGCCAGCTCGCGGAGCTGCAGGAAAAACTCTCAAAGCTGAGTTGAGGGCGCCTGTTTCTTAACTGAAGCTGTAGAAAGCCCCGGTTTGCCGGGGCTTTTTTTTGCGCAATGCTCGCGACCCGGCCCAAGGGGCGGCCTGACATCTTTGATGTCAGGCGCGACGCGCGGGAGCGCTCCCGCCCACCGGCACCGCATCAAAGATGCAGTACCGCCAGTTGGGCCGGGCGCCGCGCTGACGCGCGGCGGCGATGGGCGCGGGAGATGGTGGACATGAAGAAGGGCGCGTTCGGACGCGCCCTTCACAAAGTCAGTGTGTTGCCCCGTCGATCAGGCGGCTTCGCGTGCCATGACCTCCTCGACCGAGGCCAGCAGGATATCCGCGATCACATCCAGTTCTGCCTGTGTCAGACGCACCGGCAGGCGCACATCGCAGGCCTGCATCAGCATGGCGCGGGTTTCCGGCAGCTCTGGCAGATCCTTGAGGAATTGCCAGTTCCAGAACGCCCGGGCGTTGTCGGTGGAACGACCAAAGATCTGCACCTTCATCCCCTTGTCCGCCGTAGCCTGCGCAAAATCTGCGATCTGCGTATCAGTCATGCCGACCAGATTGAACTGGATCGAATCCGGCGCGCGACGTTCGGGCGCCAGCGGTGCGGGTACGTGGAAATTGGCATGGGCGTTCAGCTTTGCAGCCACATAATCGTGGTTCTTCAGCCCATCGGCAACGCGGCGGGCAAGCTCAGGGATCTGCGGGCGGATCACCACGGCAGAGAGGTTGCTCATGCGCAGGTTATACAGTGGCAGCAGGTTCTGCCAGCGCCCGAAGGCCTCGGCCAGCGCGGTGCCATTGTCGCCACGCGCCGGTTTGTGTTTCTGCCAGTTGTGTTCATAGGCGCCGGACATGATTACCGCGCGGGCCACGAGATCGGCGTCATCGGTCACCAGAATGCCACCTTCGCCAGCGTTCAGCATCTTGTAGGACTGGAAGGAGAAACAGCCGACATGGCCGATAGTGCCGATGTTGCGCCCGTGCCAGGTGGTGCCCAGCGAATGGGCCGCATCCTCCACCACGGGGATGTCACGCGCATCGCACAACGCCATGATCGCATCCATGTCGGAGGTATGCCCGCGCATGTGCGAAATGATCACGGCAGAAATGTCCTGATCCAGCTTCGCGGCAAAGTCGTCCATGTTGATGCGGTAGTTCTCACCCACCTCGCAGAGCACCGGCACGCAGTCCGCATGCACCACTGAGGAGGGCACAGCGGCAAAGGTAAAGCCGGGGATCAACACACGGGCATCACGGGGCAGATCCAGCGCCTTCAGCGACAGGAACAGCGCCGCGGAACAGGACGAGACCGCCAGCGCATATTTGCTGCCCAGAAGTGCGGCAAACTCCGTCTCCAGCAAGGACACCGGCGCATCCTCTGGTGCGGTGTAGCGAAACAGGTCGCCCGATTGCATCAAGGCCTCGATCGCCTCGCGCGCAGCCTCGGGGATGGGTTCACCCTGATGCACATTCGGAACTTGGACGTTCGGGACCTGGGAATTGGGGGTCTGGCTCATATTTCAAAATCCTGAATTTACCTTTTCAGAAATATAAAACAATGACGTCGAGATGCCAAGGATTCCCCTGTGCTCAGGCACTTGCGGGGTGCAAATTTCACGAAATTGTTGCCTTGGGGCAGGGATGTCGCGCCCGAAACTTGGCCAAAGGAGCGATGTGGCGCGCGGCGACAGCACCGGAGATTCGCTGTCTTCAGCTCTGCTTCATTTCAGGTGAATGGGGGCGTGACCCGTCTTCATCTTTACAAAAATACCTCGGGGGTCCGGGGGCAGCGCCCCCGGCCGAGATCAGAGGCCGAGCCGATCGCGCAGGGAAAACCAGGTCATCGCCAGCGCCAGCAGCGGCGTGCGCATCTTGGGCCCACCCGGGAAAGGGGCGGTGGGAATGCGCGCCATGGTGTTGAACCCGTCGCTTTGGCCGGCGATGGCCTCGGCCATCAGACGGCCCGCATGGGTGGCGGTGCCGACGCCATGGCCAGAATAACCCGAGGCCGACAGGATACGCGGCGAGACCCGCGCCAGATAGGGCAGGCGTTTCATGGTGATAGCCAGAGTGCCGCCCCAGGCGTAGTCGATCTTCACGTCGCGAAGATGCGGAAAGATCTCGGTCATCGGCTGGCGCACCTTGGCGGCGACATCGCTGGGAAAACGATAGCCATAGCTCTCGCCACCGCCGAACAGCAGCCGCTTGTCATGGCTGAGCCGGAAGTAGTTGACCACGAACTTACTGTCGGCGACCGCCACGTCGCGGGCCAGCACCCGGGCGGCGTCATCGCCCAGCGGTTCAGTGGCGGCGACAAAATTGTTGATCGGCATGACCCGCGCAGCAACCTGATCGTTCAGCCCGCCGAGATAGCCGTTGCAGGCCAGGATCAGATGGTCGGCGCGCACCGTGCCCTCGCCGGTGCGGATCTCCACCTGTGGGCCATCCTCGATGGCAAAGACCTCACTGCGCTCATAAATCTGCACCCCGGCTGCGGCGGCAGCGCGCGCCAGACCAAGCGCGTAGTTCAGCGGATGCAGATGCCCGGCGCCGTGATCCAGCACGCCGCCAACATAGGCCGGCGAGGGGCACATGGCCTGGCATGCCTCCTGATCGAGGATCTCGATCTGGTCATACCCATAAGCGTCCTGCAGGTGACGGCCATAGTCATGCAGATGCCGCACCTCGCGGGCGCTGTCGGCGGTCCAGGCTACGCCGGGTTTCAGATGACAGTCAATATCATGCTTGGCGATCAACCCCTTGACCAGGTCCTTGGCCTCTTCGCCCAGGGTCCAGAGCTTGGTGGCATCCTCACGTCCCACCATGCGCTCCAGCACCTCTTGGTCCTGACGCTGGCCGGAGCCCAGCTGGCCACCATTGCGCCCGGAGGCGCCAAAGCCTACCCGTTGCGCATCCAGCAGCACCACCTTGCGGCCCGCTTCGGCCAGATGCAGCGCTGCCGACAGGCCGGTGTAGCCCGCGCCCACAATGCAGACATCCGCCCGTACGCCCCCCGACAGCGAAGGATAATGCACCCCCGGCGTCGCGGTGGCGGCATACCAGCTTTCGGGATATTTGCCGGGGCGGTCATTTGCGTGCAACAGGTTCAGCGCCATCGGGTCGGCCTCATGGGTCTGCCACCCCTGAGGTTCAAACGCAGGGGGCTGGTCTTTCAACTTCTCATAAATATCCATTGGCGCCACGCCCAGGACGGGGCGCGGCGCCAATGGATCAGACGTTCAGCAGCAGATGCTCGCGCTCCCATGGCGAGATAACCTGCAGGAACTCCTCGTATTCAGCCCGTTTCACGCAGCTGTAAACGCGGGCAAAGTCGGGGCCAAGCACCTCGTGCAGCGCCTTGGCCTCGTCAAAAAGATCCAGCGCCTGGCCCATCACCTGGGGAATGTCGCCATCGCCCTCATAGGCATCGCCCTTGAACTGGCGGGTGGGGCGGCGCTCTTCCATTAGGCCGAGATAGCCGCAGGCCAGCGACACCGCGATGCCGAGGTAGGGGTTGCAGTCCATCCCTGCGATGCGGTTTTCCACCCGACGCGCCGCCGGTCCCGACAGCGGGATGCGGATGCCGGTGGTGCGGTTGTCGCGCGCCCATTCCAGGTTGATCGGCGCGGCGTGGTCCTTCACATAACGGCGATAGGAGTTCACATAGGGCGCCATCACCGCGAGACCTGCGGGCAGATAGGTCTGCAGACCGGCGATGAAATGATAGAAAGCATCCGTCTCGCCACCCTGTGGACCGGAGAAGATATTCTCGCCGCTTTCCATGTCGATGATCGAGTGGTGGATGTGCATCGCCGAACCCGGCTCATCTGCGATCGGCTTGGCCATGAAGGTGGCAAAGCAATCGTGGCGCAGCGCCGCCTCGCGGATCAGCCGCTTGAAGTAGAACACCTCATCCGCCAGCTTCACCGGGTCGCCATGGCGCAGGTTGATTTCCAGCTGACCGGCGCCGCCTTCCTGGGTGATGCCGTCGATCTCGAAGCCCTGCGCCTCGGCAAAGTCATAGATGTCGTCAATCACCGGGCCGAATTCATCCACGGCCGTCATGGAATAGGCCTGACGGGCGGCGGCAGGGCGACCAGAGCGGCCCATCATCGGTTCGATGTCGCGGGCAGGGTCGACGTTGCGGGCCACCAGAAAGAACTCCATCTCCGGCGCTACCACAGGTTTCCAACCCTGCGCGTGATAGAGGTCGACGACACGTTTCAGCACGTTGCGCGGGCTGAAGGGCACCGGCTTGTCGTCGCGGTCGTAGGCATCATGGATCACCTGAAGGGTCCAATCGCCGGTCCAGGGGGCGGCCGTGGCTGTGGACATGTCGGGCTTCAGCGTCATGTCCTTTTCGATCCAGCCATCTTCATCCGCCGCATCGGCCCAGTCGCCGGTGATGGTCTGGTAGAAGATGCTGTCGGGCAGGTGGAAATAATCCTGCTTGGCAAATTTCGACGCTGGCACCGCCTTGCCTCGGGCGATGCCCGGAAGGTCCGAGATAACGCATTCAACCTCGTCGAGACGACGGCCCTCCAGATAGGTCTTTGCGGCTTCGGGCAGATTTTCCTGCCAGCGCGTCGGGCTCGTCATCGGGTCCTCACTTTCTTGAAGAAGTCGGCAATCTCATTGGCTATTTGCGTTGAGTCGGTGGCGCGGTCGAGGGTCTCTGACGCGGCCTGAAGCTGAGCGTCGGGGACCACGCCCTTGCCGCGGGTCCGCAACAGACCATAGACAAAGGCATTCTGAAATTCGGGGTGCGGCTGCGCGGTCCAGATGTGATCGCCATAGGCCAGAAAGGCATTGGCGCAGAAATCACTCTGACCGATCACGCGGGCCTCTGCGGGTTTGTCCACCACCTGATCCTGGTGCCAGGCATTCAGCTGCACCGGCGCGCCGTGCAGGCGGTATTCGGTATGGCCGACGCTCCAGCCGCCATCGTATTTCACCACTTTGCCCCCAAGGGCCTGCGCGATGATCTGATGGCCAAAGCAAATGCCGACCAGCGGCATCTTGCGGGCGTGGATCTGGCGGATCAGATCCTCCAGCGGCGGGATCCAGTCGTGGTCCTCATAGGCGCCGAATTTGGAGCCGGTGATCAGCCAGCCGTCGGCGGCCTCGGCCGTATCCGGGAAGACCCCGTCAAGCACCGGATAGGTCTCGAAGCTGAACCCATGCCCCGCAAGCAGCGCGCGGAACATTTCGTCATAATTGCCGGAGGCGGGTTTCAGCTCTTCTGGGGCGTGGCCGGTTTGCAGGATGCCGATCTTCATAAGTCACCAAATATGATCAAAACTGGAGGTTCGCACATCGAACCCATTCTCCGCGGTCATACGGCTTCGAGCCACGAGAGCCAATGGCCCTCTGCCGGCTTCTCTGCAAAGCCCGCAAGCTCCTGGCGTTTTGTCATCACCAGATTGCGGATGGCCATCGGCGGCAGGATGCGCGCGATGAGGGGGCTGTTCTCGAACAGGTCGATGGCCTCGGCCCAGCTGCCAGCAAGCTGCGGCAGGCCTTCGATCTCGTAGATATTGCCCTCTGAGGGGGGCGGGGGCGTGGACCCGTCCTCCATGCCGATGAGCGCCGCGCCAAGGACGGTGGCGAGCATCAGATAAGGGTTGATGTCGCCGCCAGAGACCCGGTGTTCGATCCGGCGGGCCTTGTGGCTGCCGCCGGGAATGCGGATCGCGGCGGTACGGTTTTCATAGGCCCAGGCGGCGGAGGTGGGCGCATGGGCGCCGGGCACCAGCCGTTCATAGGAGTTCCCATGCGGGGCGAAGACCAGCGTGCTGTCGCGCATGGCGTTGATGCAGCCTGCCACCGCCGCATGCAAGGCGGGCGTGCCCTCGGGGCCGCCATTGTCAAAGATGTTGGTGCCATCGGTGTCGCAGACGGAGAAATGCACATGCATGCCGTTGCCGGCTTCCTCGGCATACGGTTTCGCCATGAAGGTGGCGGCAAAGCCGTGTTTGCGCGCAACCCCTTTGACCAGCGCCTTAAAGAGCCATGTATCATCGGCGGCGCGCATGGCGTCCTGATGGGTCAGGTTGATCTCGAACTGACCCAGACCGGCCTCGGAAATTGCATCCTGGGCCGGGATGCCCATGGCCTCGGCACCATCATAAAGATCGGTAAAGAAGTCGTCATAGGCGTCCAGCTCGGCAATCGACAGCACCGATTGCTGGTCCAGAGCGCGACCGGTCAGCGGATCAATGGGCGGCAGCGGCTGGCTGCCTGCGTCGTCGATCAGGATGAACTCCAGCTCGGTGGCGGCGGCCACGGTCCAGCCCTTCTCGGTATAGCGGTCGAGCACATGAGCCAGCACCTGACGCGGGTCGCCGAAGAACGGGCGGCCATCTTCATGCACCATCTTCATCGGCACCAGCGCCGAGGGGGTGGCGAGCCAGGGCATCGGCACGGCGCCGCGTTTGGTGGGCAGCAGAATGCCATCGGCGTCGCCGGTTTCAAACACCAGCGGGCTGTCTTCTATGTCACGGCCCCAGATGTCGACGTTGAGAACCGAAAACGGCATGCGGGCGGAGCCTTCACCCAGCTTGTCGGCCATGCCGACGGGGAGGCGTTTGCCGCGCATTTGCCCGTTGAGGTCACAGGCGGCGATACGAATTGTTCTGAGCGCAGAGAAGTCCATGCGCGTGCTCCTTGTCTTGTTGCCCCTACATTGGCGTGACCAATCGAAGCTGGCAAGCAAATTTGATCAAAAAAATTCCTCAAGGCAGAAGGTGCCGTATTCTTTTGCGACATTTCCGGGTCGCAAGCCCGGGAGCGAGGCTGCGGCCACAAAACAACAAAGGCTCCCGAAGGAGCCTTTGTCGCACAGGAGCCGTGTTAGCCCAGATGTGGTTCAGCGGATCATCTGTGGCTTGAAGCGAACTTTGGTGCGCCGCTCTTGCGGGAGATGCCGGTTCAGCCGGGTGTTGATCGCCCCGAAGACGGCGATGATCACCAGCGTCAGCAGGATGAAGTAGAAGGCGAGAATCGGGTAGGGGACAAAGGGGTTGAACGTCTTGTCCGCGAAATAGTTCGCGTAATAGAGCGCGTCGCCTTTTTGCCGCCAGGCGGGAAAGCCCGAAAAATACACCAGCGTGGTGGCGTGAAAGAGGAAGATGGCCTCGTTCGTGTAGGCGGGCCAGGCGAGCCGCATCATGGTGGGCCAGATCACCCGGCGAAAGCGGTGCCAGCCGGACAGCCCATAGGCATCCGCGGCCTCGATATCGCCCTTGGGGATCGAGCGCAGCGCACCGTAGAAGATCTCTGCCGAATAGGCGGAGGTGTTGAGAAACAGCACGATCAACGCCCCGAGCCACGCCGCCGAGAGCGGGTCAAAGATCGGCGACACGCTCTTGAGTGACAGGAACAGGAAGTAGGCAAAGAAGAACTGGATGAACAGCGGCGAGCCGCGGAACACGAAGATGAACCCGTTGGCGGGGCTGCGCAGCCAGCGCCGCGGCGAGTTCTTTGCCATCGCAAGCGCGTTGGCAAAGAAGAACCCGGTGACGATCGCGATCACGCCGAAGTAGACGTTCCAGATCAGTCCGGAGCCGATCAGCACGAATTGTTCACATAGGGTGAAGTCGCTGCGCGGCAGCAGGCGTTCGCCATAACCGAGCGACCGAAAGGCATAGGCTTGTAGCGTCTCAAAGCAGCTCATGTCGTGGCCTCCGCAGCCGTGCCGGGTTCCTTGCGCTGTGCCTCTCCGGCCAGCGTGGCCTGACCTTTGGACAGGCGGCGCGAGATCCGTGCCAGTACAAGTTCAGAGACCTTGGTGAAAGCGAGGTAGAAGATCAGCAGCGCCAGGAAATACCACATGCGCCAGTCGCCGTGCGGGAAGTCGGTGAACCGTTCGGTCTTGGATCCGCCGAGTTCGCGGGCCCAGTAAACGATGTCTTCGACACCCAACAGGAACAGAAGCGGCGTGGCCTTGATCAGCACCATCCACAGGTTCGACAGGCCGGGCAGGGCATAGACCCACATCTGCGGCACCAGCACCCGCCAGAACGACTGGCGCGGTGACATGCCGTAGGCCTCGGCGGTTTCGATCTGGGCCCGGGGGACCGCACGCATCGCACCAAACAGGACATTCGCGGCGAAGGCGCCAAAGACGATGGCAAAGGTCAGGACCGCGAGGCCGAAGCCATAGGCCTCATGCACCCATTGGGGGGAATCGTTCAGCGGCATCTTTGCGATCTGGCAGACCACAAAATCATTGCCCTGTCGGATCGGTTCATCCCAGTCAGAGCATTTCACCTTGTGACGCAGCCATTCGATGCCCTGATCGAGCGCAATGACGAAAAACAGGAAGAAGGCGATATCGGGCACACCGCGCACGATGGCGATGTAGCCTTTGCCGAATATGGCCAAGGGGGCAATGCGCGAGCGTGCGGCGCTGGCGCCAAAGAACCCGAAGGCCAGCGCCAGTGGCGCAGTGATCGCCAGAAGCAGCAACACGGTCCCGAAAGACAGGTAAAAGCCCATGTGCTTGCCGGTGGTCAGATAACAGCTCAGCCATTGGAAACCCTCCAGGATGGCCGGATCGGAGCAATAGGAAAAAATGGCGGGCCTCGTTTTCTGGCGCGGGATCGCACGCAAGCGCAGCAGGGTGCGCGGGGAAAAGTGGAAAGGGGGCCAATGCCCCCCTTCCGTGTTTCAGTCTGGGGTCAGCGGATCAGAACTGACCTTCGATTTCCCATTTTTCGAGCATGTCGTTCAGGGAACCGTCTTCTTTCATGGAGGCGATCGCGGCGTTGAATTTGCCACGCATCTCGTCGTCGGACTGACGGAAGGCCATGCCGATACCGCCGCCGAGGTAGACGTCGCCGAGGAACACCAGATCACTGGATTCGACGATCGGCGCCAGGAAGTCCTTGTCGGCCATGACCACGTCCGTCTCGCCGGAGTTCACCGCCGCGATGGTTTCATCGGGGGTCGGGAATTCCACCAGGGTTGCGCCGGATTCGGCGACATGTGCGGCCTGGATGGTGCCTGCCTGAGCCGCAACGACGCTGGAGGTCACGTCGACACCTTCGGACAGCGCCGCATAGGCGGAGGGCGATGGCTGGGTGTAGCCTTCGGTGAAGGCAACAACTTCCTTGCGCTCGTCGGTGATCGACATGCCTGCGATGATGGCGTCATAGTTGCCGGACAGCAGGTTCGGGATGATCGAATCCCAGTCGTTGGTGACCCACTCGCAGGTCAGCTCGGCGCGCTTGCACAGCTCGTCACCCAGCTCGCGCTCGAACCCGTCAACTTCGCCAGCATCATTGATGAAGTTGTAGGGAGGGTAGGCGCCCTCGGTGCCGAGGCGAACGGTATCGGCCAGGGCAAATGTTGCGGAGAGAGCCAGCGCGGCAGAGCCGAGAAGCAGAGATTTCATGGTGTTACTCCCGTTATTGTGTTGGTCTGGTTTTTGGTTATTGGTCCTGTCGCGTCGACGACAGGAACGCCCGCAGCCGTTCACTGCGAGTGTTTCCGAAGATCTCGTCCGGGCAACCTTCTTCCTCGATCAGCCCCTTGTGCAGGAACACGATGTGATCGGAGACATCGGCGGCCATGCGCATATCGTGGGTCACGATCAGCATGGTACGGCCTTCGCTGGCGAGATCCTTGATGACCTTGACCACCTCCTGCTCCAGTTCAGGATCGAGGGCGGAGGTGGGTTCGTCGAACAACAGCGCCTCGGGCTCCATGCAGAGCGCGCGAGCGATGGCGGCGCGCTGTTGCTGGCCGCCCGAAAGCTGCGCCGGAAAGGCGTCGCATTTGTCGCCGATGCCGACCTGATCGAGGTATTTCCGGGCAGAGGCCTCAACCTCGTCGCGGTCGCGTTTCAGCACTGTCAGCGGTGCTTCCATGACGTTCTGGAGAATGGTCATGTGAGACCACAGGTTGAACTGCTGGAAGACCATCGAAAGGTTGGTTCGGATGCGCAGCACCTGCTTGGCATCGGCCGGCTGACGGGACAGGCCCGCGCCACGCCAGCTGATGGGCTCGCTCTTGAACAGAATATCGCCCTGCTGGCTGTCTTCCAGAAGGTTGCAGCAGCGCAGCAGTGTGGACTTTCCAGAGCCTGAAGAGCCGATCAGAGACACCACATCGCCTCTTTTGGCGGTGATATCCACCCCTTTGATGACTTCCAAGTCGCCGTAGGATTTATGCAATCCGCGGATTTCGAGTACAGGGGTGTCGTCGGTCAATGTGATCTCGTCCGGCTATTGTGCAAGGTGACCCTATTGGACCAACTTTTTGGGCGAATGCAATGCGCAATGGGGCAAACACGCCCGTCAAAACGCCAATTCCGCTGCGGAAACTGCCAGAAGGGGCAATGCTCCTGAAAATGCTCCGGAAACGGGGACTGTGCGCGCAGGTCCGGGCGGTGTTGCAGGGCAGCTTCAGCGTGCGCGCGCCAGACGGTCCATCAGCAAGGTCGGCCCGGGCGGGGTGGGAATGGCGAGATAGTCGCTGGGCGTCATCGCCAAGATTTTCTTCAGGTGCAGCGTCTCGCGATGGCCCGTGTCCAGGGTCTCCAGCGCGGCTTGCATGGCGGCCAGAATCGCGGCGGCGTCCTCGCTCAGCGCAGTGATGAAGGGCAGCGCCGGGGTGGGCTCCGTGCGTTCGAGTTCACACAGTTGCGCGATGAGGTCAGGCTCGTAGCTCTGCAGCATCTGAAAGGTGAGCGCATCAATGCAGGCGAAATCGGCCTTGCCGGTTGCGACCGCCTCGGCAGAGGCGCGATGGCTGCCGGTTTCCAGCAGCTCGCCGGGCAGGATATCCTCGGAGCGCATCCGCATCATGGCGGCGGCCCAGCCGGATTGCGACAGCGGGTCGTTATAGGCAAACCGGCTGCCGCCGAATTTGGACAGGCGGATGCCGCTTTGATCGGCGCGGGCAACAAGGACGCTGTTGTAGTGGCCCTCGGGACAGCCGGGCAAGCCGTAATCCGGGGTGCCGACAAGCTCCACATCACCATAGAGGCGCGCGCGATAGGGCAGGCCGCAGGTCTGTGCCAGCAGCAGGTCCGGCGAACGCCAGGCCTGCCAGAGATCCATGTCACGGGTCAGATGGTCCGGACCACGGCCAAGCGCGGCACGGATCGCCTGCCAGAAGGCATCATTGGCCGCCTTTGTCTCGGGGCGGTCATACATCGGCAACAAAGCAATCATGCGCGGGCCTCTGCCCGTTTGCGCGCCATGGCGCTGTCGACGTCGTTCACACCCAGAAGGTTGGCCGCCAGCCGGATCAGCGCGTCTTCGCCATCGTCTCGTTTGCCGTCCGCCAGTGCGACTTGCCAGAGGGCTTCGACCACGCCGGTCCGGTCCTCATAGGGCACGGCCTCCTTGATCGCGCGGGTGAAGCGCACGGTGTCCGGGGCTGCGGCCTCCAGGCCCTCGCCCTGTTCGCGCAGGATCTGCGTGGCGCCGGTATCCAGCGCAAAGCGGGTGCGCAGGATGCGGTCGATGCGATCCCGCTCCACATCCGAATAGACGTTATCCGAGCGCGCCAGACGCACCAGTAGCGCCGTCAGCGCCAGACGAGCCTCTTCATCCGGCAGGATCGCGGGGGCCGGGGCCAGCAATTTGTCCAGAAATTCCTTGAACATCACACGTCCTCCCGGTCTGTCGGTTCTGTCGCCAGTTTTGCGCGCGCCTTGTCGCGTGCGCGTTTGTTGTCCATCACGGAAAGCCCCATGGCCTTGCAGGCGTCCTGCACGATCTGGACCTCGCCCTCGTGTTCGCGGCGGTCCGCCAGCACCACTTCCCACAGCGCATCGAGTGCGGCGAGGCGCTCTTCCAGCCCGGTAGTTTCACGGATCAGGCGACCAAATGTGTCGGTTTCCGGAGCGGCGGCGTGCAATTTCTCGCAGGTGGCGCGCACTTTGGCCGCCTCGATCGCGTTATGCTCATAAAGCCGGGCAAGAATGCGGTCGATCAGGCTGATTTCTTCCAGCACATAGGCCCGATCTGACTGGGCGATGCGCACCAGAAGCGCCCCGAGGGCGAGTTCTGCATCCGGGTCCGGCAGGCTTTGGCTCTGCGAGGGGCGGAAGGCCTGAAACAGCTTCTTCAGCATGAAAAAATCCTCTCCCGCGGGCTCAACCGTTGTAGCCTTCGATGATTTCCATATCCCCGGTTGATACCGGATCGCGCAGGGATTTCGCATCCTGATACGCGACACTATCATAGCAGGCCTTGGCCGTTGCGAAATCCTTGAACTCGATCACCACAGTGCGGGACCGCATCTGACCTTCGCGCACCTCCTTCGGGCCACCACGGACCAGAAAGCGCGCGCCGTAGTCGGCAAAGGGAATTGCGTTGGCTGCAACATACTCCTTGTAGCGCTCCATGTCGTCAATATCGACATGCGCAACCCAATACCCCTTGGTCATGTAGTTCCCTCACCCTTCTGCGGACCGGTGACCGGCCTCTGTCATTTCGTAGTCCAAGCTGTACCAGATCACAGGCTTTGGCAATCACCACCTATAGGCGATTGTTGATAATTTCACGGGGAAAGCCCGTGTATGCGCATCCGTCAAGCTGCTCTGTTGCAACAAAAAACGCCCAAGCATGACCTCGGGCGTTTTTCATTCAGTTTTTGCGATAGATCAGCCGATCTCTGCAAGACGCGCCAGCGCCTCTTTGACCTTCTGTTCCTCTTCCTCGCGCATGGCGAGGTTTTCGCGCGCTTCGGCCACCACCTCATCGGGGGCGGAGGCGGCGAACTTGGGATTGTTCAGCCGACCGCGCAGGCCACCCAGCTCCTTGGCCAGCTTGCCGAGGTTCTTTTCCTGACGGGCCTTTTCGGCGGCCACATCGATGATGTCGGCCAGCGGCAGCGCGAAGGAGGCGCCCGGAACCGGGATCGAGATGCAGCCCTTGGGCAGCGTTTCGGTCCGGGTCAGGCTTTCGATACGCGCCTTGTTCATGATGAGCGCCCCGTTGCGGTCCCAGAACCCCTGACTGGTGGCGTCCATTTCTGTCACCAGCATCGGCACGATGGAGCCCGAGGGCACGTTGAGCTGAGCGCGGGCGGAGCGGACATTGCCGATCACCGCGATGACCCAGTTCATTTCCGCTTCGGCCTCTGCATCCACCAGATCGGCCGCCGTATAGGTTGGCCAGGTCGCGTGGGCGAGCATCTTCGACGCCTCACCTGTCTTGGTGCCGCGACCCTCGGTGACGTTCCACAGCTCTTCGGTCACGAAGGGCATGATCGGGTGCATCAGGATCAATGCCTGGTCAATGGCCCAGGCAAAGGTGGCGCGGGTCTCTTCCTTGGCCGCTACGTCCTCGCCCTGGAACACCGGTTTGGTGAATTCCAGATAACGGTCGCAGAAGGTGTTCCAGAAGGTGGAGTAAAGCGCATTGGCCGCGTCATTGAAGCGGAAGCTTTCAAAGCCCGCATCGACCTCTTCGCGCAATTTGGCGATCTCGCCGATGATCCAGCGGTTGAGGGGCAGGGTGGCCTTGGGCGGCGTTGCGTCGCGGGTGACCGAGAAGGCGTCAATCTGGCTCTCGCCATAAGAGCAAGCCTGCCAGATCTTGGTGACGAAGTTGCGATAGCCCTCGATCCGCTTCATGTCCAGCTTCAGAACGCCGCCCAGCGAGGCCATCGCCGCATTGGTGAATTGCATGGCGTCGGCGCCGTATTCTTTGATGATCTCCAACGGGTCGATGACGTTGCCGGTGGATTTCGACATCTTCTTGCCCTTGGCGTCGCGCACGAGGCCATGCAGGTAGACGGTGTCGAAGGGGATGCGGTCCTGCACGGGCAGGTTTTCGTCCAGAACGGCGAGTTGCATCATCATCATCCGGGCGACCCAGAAGAACAGGATGTCCTGACCGGTGATCAGCGTGGAGGTCGGGAAATACTTCGAGGTCTCCTCGGTCCATTCCGGCCAGCCCAGCGTGCCGATCGGCCAAAGACCGGAAGAGAACCAGGTATCAAGCACATCCGGTTCGCGCCACATCGGCACCTGCATCGGGCCGGCAAAGCTCTGGATGGTGCCCTCGGTGCGCACATCCATCAACTTGCGCTGCTCGGCAAGAATATCGGCGGCCTCGTGCTGGTCCGCAACAATGCGGAATTCGGTGCCCTCGGCGGATTGCAGACGGGCCTTTTCCAGTGCTTCGGCTTCGGTGGCAGCACAGATCGGGTACCAGTCATCCTCGCCGGGGATGTACCAGACCGGGATCTGGTGGCCCCACCAGAGCTGACGCGAGATGCACCAGGGCTCGATGTTTTCCAGCCAGTGGAAATAGGTCTTCTCGCCGGATTCCGGCAGGATTTTCACGTCGCCATTGCGCACCGCGTCGAGCGCCGGGCCGACGACCTTTTCCGCATCCACAAACCACTGGTCGGTCAGCATCGGCTCGATCACCACCTTGGAACGGTCGCCAAAGGGCTGCATGATCGGCTTGTTCTCGACCATGGGCAGGGTCTCGGTGGCCTCGCTCTCGTTGCCGTCGGCGTCCTTCACTGTGCGGGTGACGGTCTGCATGACGGCGAGGCCTTCGTCGGTGATTTCCTGCACCACCAGTTTGCGCGCCTCGAACCGGTCAAGGCCGCGCAGGTGGTCGGGCACCAGGTTGATGGCGTCGACATCGTTTTCGGTGAAGGCGGCGCCCTTGGCGTGATCTTGGGCCTTTGCCGCATCTTCGGCATAGGGTGCGCCGTCGGCGCGCATCGCGCCTTTCATGTCCATCAGGCGATACATCGGGATGCCGCCACGCTTGGCGACCTGATAGTCGTTGAAGTCATGCGCGCCGGTGATCTTCACAGCACCCGAGCCAAAGTCCTTGTCCGGGTATTCATCGGTGATGATCGGGATCTGGCGGCGGTGTTCCTTGGGACCGACCGGGATCTCCACCAGCTTACCAACGATAGGCGCGTAACGCTCGTCCGAGGGGTGCACGGCAACCGCGCCGTCGCCGAGCATGGTCTCGGGCCGGGTGGTGGCGATGGAGATGTAGTCGCGCTCTTCTTCGAGGGTGACGTTGCCGTCTTCGTCCTTCTCGACGTAGGTATAGGTCGCGCCGCCCGCCAGCGGATATTTGAAGTGCCACATGTGGCCGGCGACTTCGATGTTTTCCACCTCAAGGTCGGAGATCGCGGTCTCGAAATGCGGATCCCAGTTCACCAGCCGCTTGCCACGGTAGATGAGGCCCTTGTTGTACATCTCGACAAAGACTTTGATCACCGCGTCATGGAAGTTCGGCGAGTTCTCATGCCCGGTGCGGGTATCACCGGCAGCGCCCGCCATGGTGAAGGCGGTGCGGTCAAAATCGCAGGATGCGCCGAGGCGTTTGAGCTGGTTGATGATGGTGCCGCCAGAGGTCTCTTTCCATTCCCAGACTTTCTCCAGGAATTTCTCGCGGCCCATCTCGGCGCGGGAGGGCTGCTGGGTTGCCGCCAGCTCACGCTCCACCACCATCTGCGTCGCAATGCCAGCGTGGTCGGTGCCGGGCTGCCAGAGCGTGTCGAACCCCTGCATGCGT
This sequence comes from Tritonibacter scottomollicae, assembly GCF_032924845.1. Taxonomy (NCBI): domain Bacteria; kingdom Pseudomonadati; phylum Pseudomonadota; class Alphaproteobacteria; order Rhodobacterales; family Paracoccaceae; genus Tritonibacter; species Tritonibacter scottomollicae. The sequence goes on along the minus strand of NZ_CP136704.1, from coordinate 1,498,434 downwards.
TTCCAGCGGATCAGGATGTCCTGCAGCGTGTTATTGAACGCATGGCCCATGTGCAGAACGCCGGTGACGTTCGGGGGCGGGATCATGATGCAATAGGTGGAGGCGCCGGGCTTTGCGTTGGCGCCTGCGGTAAAGCAGCCGGCCTTTTCCCAGGCGTCGAAGAGACGGCTTTCCGCCTCTGCTGCGTTGAAGGTCTTTTTCATTGCCATGTCTGATGCCCCGTCCGTCACGTCTTTGATCTCATGTAGCGGGACTGGCCCGCGTTGAAACCTCCAATAGCGAATGCGGGTGCAAAGGGAAAGTGTCGAACCGATCCGGAAAAAATCCACAGGAGAGGGTCAAGAGGGGCGGTCTGATAACCGGCTATTAAGTCTTATTTGAAATAAAGATGAGCAAGGGCCGCAGCCCACCCCACCCACACCCCCCAAACTGCGGCCTGAACCAATCAAGAACCCGGCCTTAGTGCCCGGTCAGGTCTGACGCGCATCCCGCGAACCTGGCCGGGCACACGAGGTCGGGTTTTCCTTTGATCTGGAAGGGCTCGTAGGTGGGGGAATTGCCACCGACCTCCACGCCTTGACGACCGGGGCGTGTATGATCGGAGCCTATGGCAGCTGCGCGGGGCAGCGGTTCTCCGCCCTTCGACGAAATTCCTTCACCTGTTCAGCGCTATCACTGGACAAGCGCGGCAGGCGCATTAGGCTCCGCGACAGCAGATCGCAGGCACAGAGGAAGCAGTCTCATGAACCAACGCGTCGAGAAATTCGGGAAAAGCCAGCCGCTCGCGCGGGTTGAGGATCAGCGCCTGTTGACCGGGCAGGGACGCTATATCGAGGATACGATGCCGCAGGGGGCGCTGCGGGCGTTCGTGTTCCGCAGCCCGGTGGCGCATGGCGAGATCACCACGCTCAACGTAGATGACGCGCGCGAGGCCGATGGTGTCCATCTGGTGATCACGCAGGCGGACCTGGTCGAAGCCGGGATCGAGGCCAGTCTGGACGGGGCGTTGGTCAAGAACATCGATGGCAGCAAAGGGGCGGCCCCCGAACGCCCGGTGCTGGCCGGACGCCGTGTGCGATATGTCGGAGAGCCTGTCGCCGTGGTCATTGCCGAGACCATGGAGCAGGCCCGCGACGCGGCCGAATTGATCGAATTCGACTACGATGATCTCGACGTGAAAATGGACCTCGCGTCAGGCGGCCCTCAGATCCATCCCGAAGCACCGGACAATCGGGCCTTCAACTGGGGGCTGGGCGACAAGGACGCAACGGACGCCGCCTTTGCCGATGCCGCACATCGGGTGAGCCTGCAGGTGGCGGACAACCGGATCATCGTGAACGCGATGGAGCCGCGCGGCTGTCATGCCAGCTGGGCGGACGGGCGGTTGCATTTCCACTTCGGTGGGCAGGGCGTCTGGGGCATGAAGGAGCAATTGGTCAAGAAACTGCACTTGGCCGAAGACGCCGTGCATGTGGTGACACCTGATGTGGGGGGCGGCTTTGGCATGAAGGCGATGCCCTATCCAGAGTATTTCGCCGTGGCCCATGCGACCCGGGTGCTGGAGCGTCCGGTGGGCTGGATGTCGGACCGTACCGAAGCGATGCTCAGCGACAATGGCGGCCGTGATCTGACCTCGCTGGCGGAGCTGGCCTTTGACGCGGATCTGAAGATCACCGCCTACCGGGTGCATACGCAGTGCAACCTTGGTGCGTATAACTCCCACTTCGGGCAACCGATCCAGACACAGCTGTTTTCCCGGGTCTTGGCCGGGGTTTACGACATCCAGACCGCCTGGCTGGAGGTGGACGGCATCTATACCAATACCACGCAGGTCGACGCCTATCGCGGCGCGGGCCGTCCCGAGGCGATCTATGTGCTCGAGCGGGTGATGGACCGCGCGGCGCGCGAGCTGGGCGTCGATCCGATTGAGCTGCGGCGCAAGAATTTCATCGCCCCGCAAAAGTTCCCTTACAAATCCGTCACCGATGAAACCTATGACGTGGGCGACTTCAATCTGGTGCTGGACCGGCTGGTGAAAGAGGCGGATCTGGCCGGGTTCGAGGCGCGGCGCGCGCGGGATGCGGCAGAGGGGCGTTACCGGGGCGCGGGCCTTTGTTACTATATCGAAAGTATTTTGGGTGATCCTTCAGAGACCGCAGACGTCGAATTCCTGGAGGACGGACGGGTGAACATCTACGTGGGCACGCAAAGCAACGGACAAGGGCACGAGACTGTCTTTGCCAAGTTCCTTGCGGACCAGACCGGCATCCCCGTCAGTGAGATCAACGTTATTCAGGGCGACAGTGATCGCATTGCCAAAGGCGGCGGCACCGGGGGATCCCGGTCTGTCACCACACAGGCCAATGCGACACTGGCAACGGTCGACAAGATGGTTGCCGCCTTTACCCCCTTTCTTGCGGAAGAAATGGGGGTCGATGAGGAGGCCGTGGAATTTGACGGTGAGACGTTCCGCGCGCCCGGATCAAACCTGACGCCAACGGTGCTGGAAACGGCTGATCTGGCACGCGAAAAGGGGCGTGTTGACCTGCTGCGCCATCAGGCGGAGGCGTCTCTGCCCGGGCGCTCCTTTCCCAATGGTGCGCACCTCGCGGAGGTCGTGATCGACCGTGATACCGGACAATCGCGCGTGGACCGCTATACGGTGGTCGATGACTTTGGTAATCTGATCAACCCGATGCTCGCCGAAGGTCAGGTTCACGGTGGTGTCGCGCAGGGGCTTGGGCAGGCGATGCTTGAACATGTGGTCTATGACGCCGAGGGGCAATTGCTCACGGCAACCTTCATGGACTACGCCATGCCCCGCGCGGGAGATATGCCCTGGGTCGGCTTCACGTCTGAACCGGTGCCCTCGACCCAGAACCCGATGGGCATGAAGGGCTGCGGCGAGGCTGGCACTGTCGGTGCGCTGGCGGCGGTGGCGAATGCGGTGCAGGACGCGCTCTGGGATCAGGGCATCCGGCAGGTGGACATGCCGTTCACGCCGGTCAAACTATGGGAGTTGATCACGGATGTTTCTCAAGCGGCTGAGTAAATCAGTTCTGGGATTGTTCGGGCGGCCAAGGCTGCTGTCCGCGCAATCCTCGGAAACCGTCACACGCGGACCGCAATGTCATGTGATCATCCTGGACGGCACCATGTCGACGTTGGAGCCCGGTCATGAAACCCACGCGGGCATGGCCTATCGCCTGTGCAAGGAGATGGGCCCCCAGGTGTCGGTCTACTATGAGGCTGGCGTGCAGTGGACCGCATGGAACAAGACTGTCGATGTGATGATCGGGCGCGGCATCAATCGCAAGATCCGCCGCGCCTATGGCTATCTCGCGTCGCGCTATCGTCCGGGCGACAGGATCTACCTTCTGGGGTATTCGCGCGGCGCGTATGCGGCGCGATCACTGGCGGGGATGCTGGGGGCGGTTGGGCTTGTGACTAGCGAACATGCCACGGTGCGCCACATCCGCACCGCCTATCGCCATTATCAACTGGCCAGCGGCAGTGATGTGCGGCAGGCATTCCGCAGCGCCTATTGCCACCCCTCGGTCGAGGTGGAAATGGTCGGAGCCTGGGACACGGTCAAGGCGCTGGGCCTCAGGTTGCCGCTGTTTTGGCGATGGTCACAGGTGCATCATGCCTTTCACGACCACAAGCTGAGCCAACATGTGAAAGCCGGGTTTCAGGCATTGGCACTTGACGAGACGCGCGAGGTCTACGCGCCGGTCTTGTGGGAGACATCGCCCGACTACGAGGGGCAGTTGGAGCAGGTCTGGTTTCGCGGTGCGCATGGGGATGTGGGCGGTCAACTGGGCGGGTTTGAAGACGCACGCCCGCTGGCCAATATCTCTCTGGTGTGGATGCTGGAGCGGGCTGAAATGTGTGGATTGCCCTTGCCGCGCGACTGGCGGATGCGGTTTCCGGTCGACCCGGACGCGCCCTCCGTTGGAACCTGGTCGGGGTGGGGGAAGATCTTTCTCATGCGCCGCCACCGGAAGGTCGGATTGGACCGGAGCGAGAAAATTCACCCCAGTGTCCATGCCACCGGAAAAGATCAGAAGTCAGCAAATTGGCTGAGTTTGTTCATGCGTCGAACGCCGCATTGACCGTATCTTACGTGCCGGGATGATCACTTAGCGTTCTGGACATTTCCGTTGCGCTGGAAAATCCAAAGACCGGAGCGAAGATGCCAAGTGACTGGACATTCTGGGCGACGAACCCTTCGCGCTCGTACAGCGCGCGGGCGCGTGTGTTGGTGTCAATCACGTCCAGCCGGACCCGCTCCAGCCCGGATGTTTCGGCGTGATCCACAATCGCCTGCAATAGCGCGGTTCCGACGCCAAGGCCGCGGGCTTCAGGGGCGACGAAAATCCCGTCCATCAGAAGGGTTCCCGGCTCGCATTCGCGCTCCAGGGAGCTGACCAGCATTGCACGCCAAGCCGCGCCGAACGTGCCATAGACCTCCGCGAGATCCGCGAACGTGCCGCCGATGAAGCTGCCGTGCGGGGATTTGAACCCGGCCACGCCGAGAAACCTGCCGTTGGATGAGATCGCACTGATGGCGTGATCGGGCGCGATCACTTGTTCGAAAAAGGCCACGGCCTTTTCCTGTGGACCCAGCGGATAGCGGAGCTTGCGGGAAAAAGCCTGCCAGTAGCCGCGCGCGGCGCTGGCGCGATGTTCCGCCCTCAGGCCCGGTTCGATCACAATCCTGGCGGCGTCCTGGCCCAAGTTTTCCATCATCCCTCCCTGCATTGTGAGGGATATGGTTTTTCCAGGCCCACCATTCAATTTTCAGTCTGAGCTTTTATGATGCCACCAATAAGCACGAGCCGCAAAAGTGGCGGCCCTCAGCGCGTTATGGCGCGAGCTTCATCACGATGCAGGTGGTCGATCCGGTGGCATAAAGCTTGTCATCCTCCACGCCCCGGATCTCGCCGTGGGCGATCCCGGTGGAGCGGCCGACGTGGTCGATCTCGCCCCAGCAGTCCACGGTCATGCCCAGCGGGATCGGACGCAGAATGTTGATCTTGTATTCCAGCGTTGTGTAGACCGAGCCCTTCGGCACCCGGGTCATCACCGCACAGGCCATGGCGCTGTCCAGCAAGGTGCCGTACCAACCCCCGTGGACCGTGCCCATAGGGTTGGTGACATTGAATTCCGGGGTGCCGCGAAACACCACGCGACCGGCGGTCACGCTCGTCAAATGGTAGCCCATGGTCTCGCCGATGGGCGGGCCGGGCAGGCGGCCCTCGAGGATGCCGGTCATGAAGTCGAGGCCAGAGATCGTAGCGATCTCGGCCATCGGCATCAGATCATTTGGGGATGTTGCAACCGCCATGGCGTCCTCCTGTCAGCGTTGCGCGCAGGCTAGGAGGACGCCGGGGCGTCAACAAGTCTTACGCAACGTTCTCGAGGCGCACCTTCGAGGTCACGCCAAGCGCGTGGCAGACATCGCGGGTCAGTTCGGGACGGTTGAGCGTGTAGAAATGCAGCTTCTTGACGCCGCCCTCCAGCAACTCGGTGCAGAGCTCGCTGCACAATGCGGTCGCCAGGAGGTCACAGCGATCATCGCGCGCGGCCTTCTCGAACGCCTCGTCGAGCCAGGCCGGGATCGTGGTACCACAGGCCTCGGCAAAGCGGCGCACGCCTTTCCAGTTCTCAATGGGCAGAATGCCCGGCGTGATGCGATCCGTGTCGAGACCCGCCTTGGCGCAGGCATCGCGAAAGCGAAAGAAGCTCTCGGGCTCAAAGAAGAACTGGGTCAGCGCCTCATCCGCGCCTGCATCAAGCTTGCGCTTCAGCCACTCCACATTGGCCTGCTGGCTGGCGGCCTCCGGGTGGCTTTCCGGGTAGGCGCCGACGCGCAGGTTGAATTTTCCCTTCGCAGCCAATGCCTCGATCAGTTCAACAGAGGAGCCAAACCCATCCCTCGTGGGCGTGAAGCGGCCCTGTTCTTTGGGCGGGTCGCCCCGCAGGGCGACGATGTCGGTGATCCCTGCCTCGGCATATTGGTCTGCAATATCAAGCGTTTCCTGACGGGTCGCGGACACGCAGGTCAAATGCGCGGCAACCTTGAGGCCGGAGTTTTTGTGCAGCGTGGTCACCGCGTCGCGGGTGAGTTCACGGGTGGTGCCGCCCGCGCCATAGGTGACGGAGACGAACCGCGGTGCCAGCGGTGCCAGCGATTGAACCGTGTCCCAGAGCCGGAAGGAGGCCTCCAGGTTCTTGGGCGGGAAGAATTCAAAGGAAATCTCGGGCGTGGTCACTGTCACTGTCTCCTCGGGGGCCGGTGGGGCCGAAAATGGGCGTTCTGCGCACGGGGTGTCGCATTGCGGCTGGTAAGCGTCGCAAGTCGTTTGACCCCTTGTCACACGAGAGCTAAGAGTGAAGCAAATTCATATTTCTCAAGAACAACATGAGGTGAACCACAGGATGCATATCGAATTCCGTCACCTTCGCACGATCAAGGCGATCCACGAGGCGGGTGGCATGGCGCGTGCGGCCGATCAGCTGAACATCACCCAGAGCGCGCTGAGCCACCAGATCAAGGGTCTGGAGGAGCAAACCGGGGTGGAGCTGTTCCAGCGGCGCTCCAAGCCGATGAAACTGTCAGCGGCCGGCATGCGTTTGTTGCGGCTGGCAGAGCAGATCCTGCCGCAAATCGAGGCGGCACAGGCGGAATTTGCGGCCCTGCGCGAAGGCGAGGCCGGGCGGTTGCATATCGCCATCGAATGCCACGCCTGTTTTGAGTGGCTGTTTCCGGTACTGGAGTCCTTCCGCAAGAGCTGGGGCGATGTGGATGTGGACATCCGGCCCGGTCTGGCGTTCGAGGCGATGCCGGCCCTGAAGCGTGAGGAGGTAGACCTGGTGGTCTCCTCCGATCCCGAGGAAATGCCGGGCGTCACCTTCATCGAACTGTTCGACTATAGCCCGGTCTTCGTCGCCTCGGCGCAGCATCCGCTGGCGAAGAAGCCTTTTGTGGAGGCCGAGGATTTTCGTGGCCAGACACTGATCACCTACCCGGTGGAGCGCACCCGGCTGGACATCTTCAGTCAGCTTTTGATCCCGGCGGGGGTGGAACCTGCGGGCATCCGCAAGGTCGAGCTGACGGCAGTGATCCTGCTGCTGGTGGCGTCAAACCGCGGGGTGTCGGTGCTGCCGGACTGGGTGGTGCGCGAGGTGAAATATTCCTCCGATTACGTCACACGCCCCCTGACCGAGGCGGGGATCACACGTCGTCTTTATGCCGCTATCCGAACAGAGGATGAGGCAAAGCCCTACATGCAGGAGCTGATCCGTCTGGCGCGTGTTGAGGCACGCAAGCTGCAGACCCAATGATCGGCGCGCGTTGCGCGGGTCCGATCCGTCAGGATCGGAAGCCGCTCAGGGCGGAGTGGTCTGTATTGGACGACAGACTAGCAGTCCGGGGGTCAGGCGAGTTTGACCACCTGCTTGCCGGTGTTGCCGCCCTTCAGCATTGACATGAAGGCAGTAGGCGCATTCTCCAGCCCCTCAGCCACGTCTTCCATAAACTTCACCTGACCAGAGGCCACCATCGGGCCGACCTCCTGCAGGAAGGCGGGGTATTGGTCAAAGTGATTGGCGATAATGAAGCCATTGATCGACAGATGCTTCACCAGCACCGTGCGCCAGATCCCCGGCCCGCTGAGTTGCGTGTCCGCAGCGCCATCATACCAGGCGATCATGCCGCACAGCGGGATGCGGCCAAAGCGGTTCATCAGGGGCAGGACCGCTTCCAACACCTTGCCGCCGACATTTTCAAAGTAGATATCAATCCCGTCCGGGCAGATCTCGGTGAGGGCCGCCTGCAGCTCCTGCGCCGTGTCATAGGCGCGGTGGTCAAGGCAGGCATCAAAGCCGAACGTCCTGGTCGCCAGGGCGCATTTCTCGCCGCCCCCCGCAATGCCGACGACGCGCAGCCCGGCGGCCTTGGCCAGCTGTCCCACCATGGAGCCGACGGGGCCGGTGGCCGCTGCCACGACCAATGTCTCGCCCGCCTTGGGGCGGCCATGGACGGTCAAGCCATGCCACCCGGTAAACCCCGGCATGCCCAGGGCACCCAGTGCCAGCGAGGTCGGCGTCAGGGAAGCGTCGAGTTTTTGCAGCTCATCACCGGGCACAGCCGCATGTGACGCCCAGCCGAACATGCCCAGGACCTTGTCTCCCGGCGTCAGATCGGGATGGTTCGAGATCAGCACTTCGCCCACCGCGCCGCCTTCCATCTGCGCGCCGACCGCGACAGGGGCCGCATAGGATTTGGCATCGTCCATCCGCCCGCGCATATAGGGGTCGAGGGACATATACTCCGCTTTTACAAGAACTTCGCCCTTGCCCGGTGTCGGGATGTCCAGGCTCTCAAGGCGAAAGTTCTCAGGGGTGGGCGCGCCATTGGGGCGGCTGGCGAGTACGATCCGTTGCATCTGCTCGGTCATGTTGGGTGTCCTCCTATCGAGATGAATGGGGCAGGTGGGCTGCATCCGGTTTGCATAAACTGAACTAGTCAGTTTAGTTGAGGGCGACAACCCCCTCTCAGTTTACCACGAGGTCGACAGATCCCGATGGGGGCAGGTTTCGCCCTTGGCAAGCGGGCGCGAGGCGTGTATGGGCACCCTTTGACCGACATCTCCCCCCGCAAGGACAGCTCGTACAATGATTGGTAGCGCAAATCTCAACGTGATGATCAAGGCCGCTCGCAAGGCAGGCCGCTCCCTGGTGAAAGATTTCCGCGAGGTCGAAAACCTGCAGGTCTCTACCAAAGGGGCCGGGGATTTCGTGAGCCGCGCCGATATCGCCGCCGAGAAGATCCTGAAAGATGAGCTGATGGGCGCGCGCCCGACCTATGGCTGGTTGGCCGAAGAAGGCGGCGAAGAACCCGGCGAGGATCCGACCCGTCGCTGGATCGTCGACCCGCTGGACGGCACCACCAACTTCCTGCACGGTCTGCCCCATTGGGCGGTGTCCATTGCGTTGGAACACAAGGGCAAGATCGTTGCGGGCGTGGTTTATGACGCGGCCAAGGACGAGATGTTCTTTGCCGAAAAGGGCGCAGGCGCCTGGATGAACGAAACCCGCATGCGTGTCTCTGCACGTCACCGCATGATCGAGTCGATCTTTGCCACCGGGTTGCCGTTCGCCGGTCGTGCCGACCTGCCGGAAACCCTGAAAGATCTGGCGCGTTTGATGCCGGCCTGTGCCGGTGTGCGTCGCTGGGGGGCTGCCGCCCTCGACATGGCCTATGTGGCGGCCGGACGGTATGAGGGCTACTGGGAACGTCGCCTGAACGCCTGGGACGTTGCCGCAGGGATCATTATCGTCAAGGAAGCAGGCGGTCTGTGCGAAGGGCTCGACCCCGAGGCCTCCATCATCGAGAGCGGGAATGTGATCTGCTCCAACGAGCCTATCTTTGAAAACTTTGCCAAGGTTATCCGGGGCTGATCGAGCCCGGGACATACGCATCGGTTTCGGGGGGAGACCCCGGTGCCGTCCAAATGATCTGATCTGACACCCCGGCGGCGCTCCTGCCTCGGGGTGTTTTTTGTTTCGGACGATCATGGCGACCGGGGCATTTGCCTCAGATCCGGCTCAGGCTTCGATGAACTCGTAATGTTTGATCGATCTGAACTGGACGAGATCTGCCTCGGCCGGGTCGATATGCGGGCTGTCGTAATCCTCGCCGACAAAGTCCTTGAGCGCATCGAGGCTCTCCCAGACCATGACAAGGCTGAAGTCCCGCGGACTGTCGTTGCGTGCGGCTCCGGGGAACACCGAGATGACGCCCTTGGTGGCTTTCATCATGGGGATCGCGGTGCGGTGAAAGAATTCGGCAAACTCGCCTTCCTTCCCCGGATGGGTGATAACTTGAAAAATGCGCATGATCATGGCGAGGCCTCCCTGAAGTGAACGGGCGTCCTGACGTATGTCTGCCTCTGCGTTTCTACGGCTTGTCAGCTAAGGTAGCATAAAAGCCGGCTGTGGTCGCCATCTGACGCAAGTGTTCGGGCGGCATCATTCAGTGGGCATGGATGGATGGGGGCGCTCGGAACCTGAGCCTAGCGGTCGGCTGGGTGGTTGACGCCGTCGGTCCAGGGAATGTCGCCAAAGCTGTCGGCATGGGTGCGCGGGTTGCCGCCCTCGATACAGCCGAGGTTGACGCCGCATTGTGCCGGGTCAGAGCGCCGTTGGTGATAGACATAGATGCCGCAGATCTTGCAGAAATAGTGCTTTGCGGTGTGGCTGCCCCATGTGTAGCAGCTGAGCGCCTCGCTCCCGCGCAGCACCTTGAGGCTCTGCGTGAGGGCGGTCACCGCAGGTGCGCCGCGGCGCAGGCAGAAGGAACAGTCGCACCGGCTGGCGGAGGTCAGCCCGTCCGGGAAGTCGGCGCTGATTTCAACGGCCCCGCAATGGCAGGTGGCGTGGCGGGTTTCCATATCCGTCTCCTTCACTTGCCCCAGGGGCCGGGGCGGCGGGCTGGGGTGTGGCGCGGGATGCGTGGAATGCGGCTGGTGCTGTAGGTCGTTTCCGGGTGCGGCGGCTGACCGTCTGTGCGGGTCCAGAACCTTGGGCCGCCTCGCTTGATCCAGAGCGGCACAGTCAGCGCCAGCCCGATGAAGAAGCCCCCCGCATGGGCCCAATATGCGACGCCGCCCAGATTGGGATCGGCGTTGAGGCCACCGAGGAACTGCATGCCAAGCCAGAGACCCAGCATGATGAAGGCGGGCACGGGAATGATGCGGAAGAAAATGATCAGGATGATCAGGATATCCACCCGCGCCTTCGGGAACATCAAGAGGTAGCCGCCCATGACACCGGCGATGGCACCGGAGGCTCCCACCAGCGGCACCAGTGACTGCGGGGCCGACACCACATGGGCCAGTGTCGCGCCGACACCAGACAGCAGGTAGAACAGAAGGAAGGGCAGGTGGCCCATCTCGTCCTCCATATTGTCGCCGAAGATCCACAGGAACAGCATATTGCCCGCCAGATGCAGGATGCCACCGTGGATGAACATTGACGTCACCAGCGTCAGCGGCGCCTCTCCCATCATGATCTCTCGCGGGACCGTGGCAAAGGCGCTGTAAAAGAGCGCGAGGCTGCGATCTGTCGAAAAACTGGTGGAGTACCACAGATACCCAAGGATGTTGGCCGCCATCAGAAGATAAACGACATAGGGCGTGCGGCCGGATGGGTTGTGATCGCGCAGTGGAAACATGCGCAGACGCTGGGCCGTGGCCGGGCCGAGGTCAAGGCCATTGGCGTGATTTGCCACCGGCCTTGAGTGATTTTTGGCCGGGGGCGCTCCCGTCCCATGGGCAGGCGGCAAAGCCACCCACGCATGCGTTGGGCCGGGCGGGGGCCGCGCCAAAGGCGCGGCCCCCGCCCCCCCGCGATGCGCGCAGCGCAACCCCTCTCTCGGAAGAGCAATTCAAAGAAACGCCGCCCCGTCTCGGAAGGAAACGGAGCGGCGCGTTGGTGTTGATCGCGTCAGATGTCGCGCGTCAGGCGTTGCCGCCGAGGAGTGCTGCATTGCCCCCGGCCGCAGTGGTGTCGACGCAGACGTGGCGTTCGGCCAGCACGCGGGCGCGATCCGGGGTGCCCGGGATCAGTGGCAGGATCGGGCCGTCGCGCTTCGACAGGGCCTGCTCGATCTCGCGGCCCGTTGCCTCATCGCCCCACCACAGCACACCGGCGATGCCGCCGAGATGTTGCAGGCGATGCAGATCCACCATGTCGTCTGCCTCCAGCGCGGTGCCGCCAAGTGCGATGACTTGCTTGGCCTGCTCTGCGGCGGCGGCTTTGCCGGGGCCCATACACAACAGCGGCGCGCGGGCGGAGACTGTCAAACGGTTGGACTCACCGGTGGGGCCGGGCAGGGACGTGGTGACAGGGGCGCGGGCCTCGCCGGTCTCGCCGGGGAGTTCCGCCATGGTGCCGTCCCATGCCTCGGTGCTCTGCTGGCGGTCCGGGGCGCAGAAGCGCGCGAGGTAGTGGGGGCCGCCCGCCTTGGGACCGGTGCCCGACAGACCTTCGCCGCCAAACGGCTGGCTGCCTACGATGGCGCCGATCTGGTTGCGGTTCACATAGATGTTGCCAGCGTGGATGCGATCGCAGACATGCTGCACCCGGTCGTCGATGCGGGTCTGCAGACCGAAGGTCAGCCCGTAGCCAGTGGCATTGATGGCGTCGATCACATCGTCCAGCTGGCGCGACTTGAAGGTCGCCACATGCAGCACCGGGCCAAAGATCTCCTCCTGCAGGTCACTGATGCCGTCGATCTGGATCAGCGTCGGGCCGACGAACGTGCCGCCCTGCGGCGCCTGCATCTCCTTCAGCACCCGACCTTCGCTGCGGGCCTGGTCGATATGAGCGAGGATCTTGGCACGCGAGCCCTCGTCGATCACCGGGCCGCTGTCGATGGACAGAGCCCAGGGATCGCCGAGATCCAGCACTTCCATCGCGCCCTTGAGCATGGTCAGCACGCCCTCGGCCACGTCTTCCTGCAGGTAGAGGCAGCGCAGGGCGGAGCAGCGCTGGCCTGCCGACTGAAACGCGCTTTCGATCACCGCCTGCACGGCCTGTTCGGGCAAGGCGGTGGAATCCACGATCATCGCGTTAAGGCCACCGGTTTCCGCAATCAGCGGCGTGCCGGGGGCGCAATTGTCGGCCATCGCCGCGCGGATGCGCATGGCGGTGGCGGTGGAGCCGGTGAAGGCGACGCCGCCCACACGCGCATCGCCGGTGATCGCCGCGCCGACCTTGGAGCCACGTCCGGGCAGGAATTGCAGCACCTCGCGCGGCACGCCGGCCTCATGCATCAGCTCGACTGCGCGGAAGGCCACCAGCGGGGTCTGATCGGCTGGTTTGGCCAGCACCGCATTGCCGGTCGCCAGTGCGGCCGACACTTGACCGGTGAAGATCGCCAACGGGAAGTTCCACGGCGAAATGCAGGTGAAGATGCCCGCAGGAGCGGCATCGGGGATGCGGGCGGCGTAGTAGCGCAGGAAGTCTACCGCCTCGCGCAGCTCTGCCACCGCGTCCATCTGCGTCTTGCCAGCCTCGCGCGCGAGCAGGGCGAACAGCTCGCCATAGTTGGCCTCATAGAGGTCAGCGGCTTTGTTGAGTGCGGCGGCGCGCATCTCTGCCGGGGCGTCCCAGGTGGAGGCGGAGGCCAGGGCCAGCTCCACATCCTCGGCGCTGGATTGCGCCACGGAGCCGATCTCGCTCAGATCGCTGGGGTTGGTGACGGCCACACGGGTCTCCGGCATGGCCTCGCCCGCGATCAACGGCACTGCGTCCCATGTGGCGCTGCGGAAGGGCGCGCGGGCCTCGTCGATGGCCGAAAGGGTGGGCGCATGGCGCAGGTCAAACCCCTTGGAGTTGATACGCTCCGGCTGGAACAGGTTCGGGCCGGTGGGGATGTCGGTGCTCAGGTCGTCGATCTGAAGGAAGGGATCGGCGGCGACCTCTTGCGGTGGCACATCCTCATCGACGATCTGGTTCACGAAGGAGGAGTTGGCGCCGTTTTCCAGCAGACGCCGCACCAGATAGGCCAGCAGGTCGCGGTGCGCCCCAACCGGTGCATAGATGCGGCAGCGGGTGTTGTTCTTGTCCATCACCTTCTGGTGCAGGGTTTCACCCATGCCGTGCAAGCGCTGGAATTCATAGGCCTGACCGTCCTCTGCCATGTGCAGGATCGCGGCGACGGTATGGGCGTTGTGGGTGGCGAACTGCGGATAGATCCGGTCCGTGCGCGCCAGCAGCTTGCGCGCGTTGGCGATGTAGGACACATCCGTGAGCGCCTTGGAGGTGAAGACCGGGAAACCATCCATGCCCTCGACCTGCGCGCGCTTGATCTCGGTGTCCCAATAGGCGCCCTTCACCAGACGCACCATGAAGCGACGGTCGTATTTTTCGGCCATCTCGTAGAGGGCGTCGATGGCCAGCCCGGTGCGCGGACCATAGGCCTGCACCACCACGCCAAAGCCATCCCAGCCATGGAGCGCGGGATCGGAGATCACCTCCTCGATCACCTCGAGCGAGATTGACAGGCGGTCGGCTTCCTCGGCGTCGATGTTGAGGCCCATTTTTGCCGCCTTGGCCAGCAGCGCCAGGGCCTTCAGGCGAGGCACCAGCTGTTGCTTGACCGAGGCTTCCTTGGCGATCTCGTAGCGCGGGTGCAGCGCCGAGAGTTTCACTGAAATGCCGGGGTTTTCGCGGATGTCGCTGCTGGTGCAGGCGCTGGCAATGGCCGAGATGGCGCGGGAATAGGCAAGGTGATAGCGCGAGGCATCCGCCTCGGTGCGCGCGGCCTCACCCAGCATGTCGTAGGAATAGGTGTAGCCCTTGGCTTCCATGTTGGAGGCGCGTTTCATGGCGCTTTCGATGGTCTCACCCAGCACGAACTGGCGGCCCATTTCCTTCATAGCGCGGCCCACGGCGGTGCGGATCACCGGCTCACCCAGACGTTTGATGGCACCGCGCAGGGCGCCGACGGGGCTTTTTTCCTCGTCCAGCACGCGACCGGTCAGCATCAGGGCCCAGGTGGAGGCATTGACCAGCGAGGAGGTCGATTTGCCCATGTGCTTGCCCCAGTCGGAGGGCGCGATCTTGTCTTCGATCAGGGCGTCGATGGTATCCGCATCCGGCACCCGCAGCAGCGCCTCAGCCAGGCACATCAAGGCAATGCCTTCGTCGGTCGACAGGCCATATTCGGCCAGGAAGACCTCCATCAGCCCGGGCGAGGAATGGCCGCGGATGTCCGTCACCAGCTGGGTGGCGGAGGCACAGATGGCAGAGCGGTCGGCCTCGGACAGCGCGGCCTGGGCCACCAGCGCATCGCGCATGCGGGCCTGATCTGCATAGGTGCCGGCATCGATCCGGTCGCGCAACAAGATGGTAGATGTCATGTCTTTTCCCCAATCTCAGAGATTTTGACCCTTGTATCGCGTTCATACTGGTCATTTCTCCCGTTTGTGTCGATAATGCGGATCAAACGCGTCTATTTGCGGAGGCTTTTTGATGCAATCGCGCTTCCCCGGTCTCGACCGGTTTGATCAATCGATTCTACGTGAGCTGAGCCACAACGGCCGCAGCTCCATTTCCGATCTAGCGCGTGCAATCGGTCTGTCGAAGTCGCCCACCCAGGCCCGCCTGAAGCGGCTGGAGGCGGAGGGTATCATTCAAGGCTATCGCGCGATGATCGACCCGATCCGGCTGGGGCTCGATCACATCGCCTTTGTCGAGGTGAAGCTGACCGACACCCGCGAGGCGGCCTTGGCGGCATTCAACGCCGCCGTCGTACAGGTGGCCGAGATCGAGGAAGTTCATATGCTGGCATCGCATTTCGACTACCTGCTGAAGGTGCGCTGCCGCTCGATGTCGGATTTCCGCGCGGTGTTGGGCGAGCGGATTTCCTCGCTGCCGCATGTGTCCTCGACCTCCACCTACATGTCGATGCAGACGGTCAAGGACGACGGGGGTCTGGGGCCGATCTAGGCACGAGGGCTATCGAGCAGGCGCCAGCACACGCGATTGTAACTTGTCCGCAGCGGAATTTGGCGCACCATTATGGGTATGTTGCTCCGTGTCGTGATCCCCGCCGTCGTGTCCCTGTCATTTCTTGCCGGGGGCAGTTGGGCAGAGTGTCCCAGCGCGCCGGATCACGCGGCGCGGATCAATGAGGTGCTGGAGCAGGTGCAGGCCGCCGACAGCGAGCGCGAGGCAAAGCGCATCGCCAATCAGCTCTGGACCTTCTGGGCGGATGCGCCGGACGCTCAGGCGCAGGAGATCTTGGATCGCGGCATGACCCGGCGCTCGGCCTTTGATTTCCTCGGCGCGATGTCCGATTTCGACCGGCTGATTGACTACTGCCCCGACTATGCGGAGGGCTACAATCAGCGCGCCTTCGTGCACTATCTGCGCCGGGACTTCGCCGCTGCGCTTGAAGATCTGGATCGCGCCTTAGCACTGTCGCCGCGCCATGTGGCGGCGATGAGCGGGCGTGCCTTGTCGTTGCTGGGCCTCGCGCGACCGGATGAGGCACGCAGTACCCTGCAGGAGGCTCTGCGGCTGAATCCCTGGCTGTCCGAACGCCACCTGCTTGGCCCCGGTGCGCCTTTGGCAGCGGATGAGATCGAGTTGTAACGACGTCTGTCGTGTGAGAGATGAAACCTCAAGCCTCTGAAAATCCTGTTGAACACAGCCGCCCGCGCGGGTAGAGCTTGACGCTGAGGTCCAGCCGCGCGGGCGTGGTGGAATGGTAGACACAGGGGACTTAAAATCCCCAGGCTTTAGCCGTGCGGGTTCGAGTCCCGCCGCCCGTACCACTTTGAAAATGCTGGAGAGTTTCACATCAACGCCTTGAGCTCTGCTTTGGCATTGATTGTACCTGCTCAGGTAGACCGCCTCACTTAACATGGAGGCCCATCAGCTATTTGTGACTGACCTGCTCCCGACGGTTCAGTTCAGGACTGGAGAGGCGTTCAATTCTGGGTTCGCAACCGCAGCTGTGACTACGCTACGGAGAAACCGGCTTGTGTCGTGGAAATGAAACGCCTGACTGTGTCCAGCCCGGCTTGTTCCTGCGCGTCTAGGACGCCCTGCACCTGGCTACGGGTTTGGCGGGCATGATCCAAATCGTCGAGCCCATATGCAACGCCAACCCGACCAAGCGGATGTGACGCGACCCATTCACTCCGATCTCGAAAGAAGCCGGGGACAATGACGCTCGTGCAGCCGCAGAAGTGACCACACCTGAAGAGCTAACCCCGCTCGATGGCATCGGTGACCCAGCGCAGTTCCTGTCCGACGAATGAGGGACGGTTGAAAGGGACTTTGTTCGAAGTCACGGCCAGCACAGCCTTTCCAGTTAGAAGCTCCGGCGCTCACTATAGTCATCACGCCACTGGATCTAAAGCTGAAATGACGGCGTTCGTCGCAATGCCCGGGACGTGAGAGCTGCCCGAAACTGCCATCATCGTCCGCGCCGCCGCTCCTGCGGACTTGGCGTTATTTCTGTCGGCTCTGAGACGTTCTGGCATTCGATCTGCAGCTTGTGTAAGAGGTACAGACGCGATCGACATCGCGTCTCTCCCATGCTAGAATATGAGAATCAAACGTGAACGAAGGGCGCCGAAAGTTGAGACCGATCGCAGTCGAATTGTTTGCGGGCGCAGGTGGCCTTAGCCTCGGGTTCGAGCAGGCGGGGTTTGACGTCCGGGCCGCGGTGGAAATCGACCCGGTGCATTGCGCCGTTCACAAGTTCAACTTCCCCCATACGGCGGTTCTTGCACGCTCGGTCGAGGGGCTGAGCGGCGAGCAGATCCGCGCGGCGGCAGGCCTGGGCGATGCGGAAATCGACTGTGTCTCCGGCGGCGCGCCCTGTCAGGGGTTCTCGATGATCGGCAAGCGGGTGCTGGACGATCCGCGCAACCGGCTGGCGATGGATTTCCTGCGCATTGTCAAGGAATTGGACGCCAAGTCCTTTGTGTTCGAGAACGTCAAGGGGCTGACGGTGGGCAAGCACAAGCAGTTCCTTGAGGAGCTGGTGGCTGCCTTTGATGCGGCTGGATATGTCTGTCGCACGCCGTGGAAGGTGCTGAACGCCGCCCATTTCGGCACGCCGCAATCGCGTGAGCGACTGATCCTGATGGGGGTCAAGAAAGGCCTGCCGCTGCCCGAATACCCCGCGCCGCAGACCAATATCAGCGGCAAGCCCAAGACCTTCGAAGGGCTGCCTGACGGGCCCAGCTGCCGCGAGGCGCTGGGGGATCTGCCAGATGCGGAACGCTTTGACGCGCTGCTGGACAGCGATGCCACGCGCGGTGTGCGGTTTGGCAAACCGTCGGACTACGCAGCCGAGCTGCGCGGGCTGACCAATGATGCCTGGCACCACGGCTATATCCGCGACTGGCAGCCCTCGCTTCTGACGTCGAGCGCGCGGACCGGCCACACCGAGATCACCCGCCGTCGCTTTGGCGAAACTGCTGAGGGCGCGGTGGAGCCGATCAGCCGCTTCTTCAAGCTCGCCCGGGGCGGTGTCTCCAACACGTTGCGGGCGGGCACGGATGGCGCGCGCGGTGCCTTCACCAGCCCGCGGCCAATCCACTACAAATACGACCGCTGCGTCACCGTGCGCGAGATGGCGCGGCTGCACGGGTTCCCCGACTGGTTCCGCTTCAACGCCACCAAATGGCATGGTGCGCGTCAGATCGGCAATTCGGTGCCCCCGCCGCTGGCCCGCGCCGTGGCGGCTCAGATGATGGCAGCACTTGGCTATCAGCCCGAACGCCCGGAGGGTACGCTGGCGCTGGGGGATCCCAAGCTGCTGCAGTTCGACCTGACCCGCGCCGCTGCCCATTTCGAGGTGGACGCCATGCCCGCGCGCCGGGACCGCAAGAGCGGCGCGACCAAGCGGCGGCAGGCGGATATCGAGCTGGAACGCGCAGAGACCGCGCCCAAGACCGCCAATGGCTAGGCAGCAGAACCGCTACAGCGCCCTGATCGAGAAGATCTTTGTTGAACGTTACAGCGAAGGCGCGACCGAGTTTGGCTTCACCCGCGAGGAGCTGGAGCAGGCCGCACAGGAGCTGGCGATCAAACTGCCCAAGAACCTCGGTGATGTGCTCTATTCCTTTCGCTTTCGCAACGTGCTGCCCGAGGCCATCGTGGCCACCCAGCCCGAGGGGCGCGAATGGGTGATCGAACTGGCTGGGCGGGCGGTCTATAAATTCAGCCTGGTGAAGATCAACCGCATCCTGCCGCAGCAGGATCTGGAGGTCATCGACATCCCCGATGCCACCCCCGCCATCATCCGCGCCTATGCGCTGGATGACGAGCAGGCGCTGCTGGCGGTGGTGCGCTACAACCGGCTGATCGACACGTTTCTGGGCCTCACCACCTACAGTCTGCAGAACCACCTGCGCACCACGGTGAAGGGCATGGGCCAGATCGAGATCGACGAGCTGTATATCGGCCTCGACCGGTACGGCTGCCATACCATCATTCCGGTGCAGGCCAAGGGCGGCAAGGATCAGATCGGCATCGTGCAGGTCAGTCAGGACATCCGCTATGCCGACGCCAAGTTTCCCGGCATGCGCTGCCGTGCGATCGCCGCGCAGTTCATGGATGACAGCATCGTGGCGCTGTTCGAACTGGTGGTGCAGGGCGATGAGATCCAGGTGCTCCAGGAGCGTCACTATCGCCTCGTGGCCGCCAATGCGCTGAGCTACACGCGGCGGATCGCCTATCGGGACGAGGTCTGAGGGGATGGACGCGCTGTTGCCCGTGGCGGGCGAGGCACCGGCTCCTCCGTTCAAGACCCAGCTGTTGAAATGGGTCGGCAACAAGCAACGCTTTGCCCATGAGATCGTCGCCCATCTGCCCAAGGATTATGGCACCTATTTCGAACCCTTTCTGGGCGCGGGCGGTGTGATGGCCAACTTGCGGCCCATCCACGCAGTGGGCTCCGACATCTACCCGCCGCTGGTTGAGATCTGGCAGGCGTTGCAGGATGACCCCGAGTTGCTGAACCATTGGTATCAGGCGCGCTATGAGGCCTTCATGGCGGGCGACCGTGTGGCGGTCTACGAGGCAATCAAGGCGCGCTACAACGCGGCGCCCAATGGGGCGGATTTCCTGTTTTTGTGCCGGGCCTGCTACGGCGGCGTGGTGCGGTTTCGCCGCAAGGATGGCTATATGTCGACGCCCTGCGGCAGCCACCCGGTGATGAAGCCGCATAAGTTTGCTGAGCGGGTCGACATGTGGCGCACCCGGATGGCGGGCGCGCGGTTTGCCTGTCTGGATTATCGCGCCGCCATGGCACAGGCGCGAGCAGGGGATGTGGTCTATTGCGACCCGCCCTATGCGCATTCGCAGACCATTCTGTATGGCGCGCAGGCGTTCCGGCTGGAGGAGCTGTTCGCCAGCATCGCCGCCTGCAAGGCGCGCGGGGTGCGGGTGGCCATGTCGATCGACGGCACCAAGAAATCCGGCGATGTCTATTGTGACATCGAGATCCCGCACGGGCTGTTTCAGCGCGAGATCCTCGTCAATATGGGGCAATCCATGCTGAAGCGGTTCCAGATGGGTGGCCAGCGGATGCAGACAGAGGCGGTCCGGGATCGGTTGTTGTTGACCTACTGACCGCCGCTTCCTCTAAGCCAAAAAATCCTGTGAGAGGCCCGTGGGGGCCGGGGGCAGAGCCCCACATACATGCGCTGCTGTCAGGCGTTCAGAAACGCGCGCACCGTGGCCTCGAATTCGCGCGGCTTTTCCGCGTGCAGCCAATGGCCCGCGCCGGGGATCTTGGCAAAGCGCGCCTTGGGGAACAACGCCTTGATCTGCGGGCGATACTGGGCCTGCACATAATCGGAGTTGGCCCCGGTCAGGAACAGCGCTGCTCCGTCCCAATGGGTTTCAACCTCCGGAAACGACAGGATATGCGACATCTCGCGCTCCAGTGTGTCGAGGTTCAATCGCCAGCGTTTGTTCTCCACATCCAGCGATTGGGTGAAAAAGCTCTGCAACATGGCATCGACGCCGGCCTCTGCCAGTTGCTCCTGTGCATCGGACCGGCGGCTCACCCGCGCGAGGTCGACGCTGCGCATGGCGGTGATGAAATGCGCCTGTGTGTGCTCATAGCTCACCGGGGCAATATCGGCGACCAGCAGCCTGTTCACCGCGTCCGGGTGGGTGAGCGCCAGCATCATCGCCGCCTTGCCACCCATTGAGTGCCCCACCACATCCATGCGCCCGCCATGGGCGGCGATCACCTCGGCCAGATCCTCGGCCAGATCGGCATAGCTGTGGGTCTGGGTCTGCGGACTGTTGCCGTGGTTGCGCATATCCACCGCAATCACCTGCCGCTCATCAGACAGGCGCTTTGCAATCACGCCCCAGTTGCGCCCGGAGCCATAGAGGCCATGGGCAATCAGCAGGGGTGGTTGGTCGGTCGGGTGGCCATGTATGATCGTGTTCAGCATAGGGCGGTGATAGCCGCAACCCGCCCGACTGTCAGCCCCCAACCTTGCGCGTACGCGGCATTGAGATCCACAGCCGCGGTGGGTATGGTCCAGCTTGTTACACGCGCAGCCTGAGGATCCCCGCGCCATGAGCGAGACGTTACAGAGTGAGCTGGACCAGATCCAAACGCTGTTGGAAAAACGACTGAAACTCTCCGGCGAGCTGGCGGACAGCCTGCGCCGCGCCCGGCGTCACCTGCCGCACCGGATGCGCCGGGCGGCGGATGATCTGGTGGCAGCGGAGGCAAGCTTTGCCCATCCGCGCATCGCTGCAACGCTGGATCAGGACGGTCTGCTCCGAAAAGCGCGGCGGCTTCGGGCCTATCTGGCAGAGCTGGACCTGAAGGACCGGCGCAAGGGGCGGCTGCTGGATATCGCGGCCACTGTCGGCTTTGCGCTGATCTGTGTCATTGCACTTCTGGTGGTGGTGTTGCGCTGGCGGGGCTTTGTCTGACATCGGTTGGCGTGACCGGTCGGTAAGGCGTGTGTGAGAGCGCATCGCGCACCACCAATGTCACAGTGACAAAACTCACATAAAGCAGAAGATACCAGCTGCCCATCTTGGCGATACTGACCCATTGGTCGCTGTCCTGACCGGCATAAAGCCAGGTGCGGGTGCGGGTGCCGACGTTTTCCGCCACCCAGAGGAAGAAGCTGGACAGGAAGGCCGCCAGCGGCAGCGGCATCCAATAGGCTTGTCCGCCGATATAGAACCAGATCCGGGTGCGGATGAAGATCACCACCGTGGCGACAAACAGCGCCAGCCGGATATCCGGCAGGAAATGGTGGCTGAAGAAATTCACATAGATCGCAACCGCGAGGCAGGTGGCCAACCATAGCGGCGGGTAGGGAGCAAAGCGCATGTCGAACAGGCGGATCACCCGCGCCATGTAGGAGCCAACGGAGGCATACATGAAGCCGGAAAACAGCGGCACACCCCAGAGTTTCGCCAGACCGTCGCCGGGATAGGCCCAGCTGCCCGCATCAACCTTGAAGATCTCCATCACCGTGCCGGTGAGATGGAACAGCAGGATCACCCGCACCTCGCGCCAGCTTTCCATGCCGGCGGCCAGAAACAGCACCTGCAGCCCCAGCGCATAGAGCAACAGCGCATCATAGCGCGCCAGCGCCCAATCCGGCTGCCAGATGCGATCCGAAATCAGCAGTCCACCAAGGAGCAGAATGCCGAATATCGCTGCCCAGCCCTGTTTCAGAGTGAACATCACGAATTCCGCCACCGCAAAGGGCAGGCGGGCGCGCATCCAATCGCCGAGGGTGCGTTCAAGGCGGCGGGTGCGGTTCGGGTTTTGGTCAGTCTGGATCATGCGGGGCAAATGACGAGAAAACCGCGCCAAAGTCCATCCTGATTGTACTCGCTGACTTTGTCTGCCCTGACAGAGTGTTGCCGCCGAGACAGGGTGCAGCCCCAGATGCAATGCCGAGGTTTGCATCTCGCGCCTGAGCGGGTTTATAGGTGCATGAACATGGTTCAAGAATTGGCGGGCAAGCATGACGACAAAAGCAGAGCAACGCAGAGCGGATCTGCGCGACAAACTGGTTGTTGCGGCGGAAGCGCGTATTCGGGAGACGGGGGTTACGGCATTGCGCGCACGCGATCTGGCCAAGGATGCGGGCTGTGCGGTGGGGGCAATCTACAACGCGTTCGATGACATGACCGCGCTTGTGATGGCGGTGAACGGTCGCACGTTTCAGCGGTTGGGGGCGGTGGTCGAAGCGTCCATAACCGCATCGAGGGGCGCGTCTGCCACGGATCGGTTGATCCTGATGAGTGAGGCCTATCTGGATTTTGCAAGTGACAATAGTCGCCTGTGGCGCGCCCTGTTCGATCTGGAATTGCCTGCGGATGGCGCGGTGCCGGTCTGGTACCGCACGGCGCTGGATCGGCTGTTCCAGCATATCGCGGGCCCGGTGGCGGAGTTGTTCCCTGATCAGCCACCAGAAGAGCAGGCCCTGACGGTGCGGGCGTTGTTTTCTTCTGTTCATGGAATTGTGCTCCTCGGGCTTGAAAACCGGATCTCCGGTGTGCCGCCACAGGACATCCGACGGATGATCGCATTGGTTCTGTCACGGTTGATGGTCAGGTAATCCATACCTTTTGAACATTGTTCAAAAAATATCTTGAACGACGTTCATGACTTTGCTACCTCACTTGTGAACGATGTTCACGAATGGAGGAGCGATCATGTTCTCAACTTTCAAGACCCTGATGACGGGCGCAAATCGCAGAGCAGAGGCGCAGGTCCGCCAGCAGTATTCGATCGAGCTGATCGAGGAGAAAATTGCCCAGGCCACCGATGACCTGAAATCGGCAAAGTCGACGCTGGTGAGCCTGATCCAGAAAGAACGGGCCGAGCAGCGCCAGATTGCAACCTTGGATACGCGGATTGCGGATCTGACGGCGCGGGCACGTGCGGCCCTGACAGAGGGGCGCGAGGATCTGGCCGAAGCCGCTGCCGCAGCGATTGCCGAAATGGAGAATGAGCGCAGCCTGCGTCAGGACACGCGGTCACGTCTGGAGGCGCGTATCATGCGCCTGCGTCAATCGGTGGAGACGGCGCATCGTCGTCTGATTGATCTGAGGCAGGGCGCGATCTCGGCCCGCGCCGTCAAGGGCGAGCACCGCGCTCAGGCGAGCCTTGGCCGGTCGCTGAACCGCCAGCCCATGGATGAAGCGGCTGAGCTGATCCAAGAGGTCCTGGGCCAGGAAGACCCCTTCGAGGCCTCGGAAATTCTGGGCGAGATTGAAACCGGTCTCGCGCCGCACTCGGTGGCGGATCAATTGGCGGATGCGGGGTTTGGCACACCGCTCAAGAGCACGGCAACAGATGTGCTGAGCCGCCTGAAGACCGAACGCTGATCCCGACATGCGAGGGCAGAACTGCCCTGAGACGAAAATCCGTGAGCACCAGGCTCCGCAGATAATCTATTTGGAAATGAAGGATAAAACCATGTTTGACGCACGCAATGAGAACGCCCTGATCACCAACCTCAACATCATCGGCGTCGTGGTCGCCTATGGCATGCTGGGCATTTCGCTCTGGCTGTCGACCGAGGTGCCGCTGGCGACCAAAGGATATTGGGGCATGGGCATCCTGCTGCTGACGCTGAGCCTGATCAACGTGGTGAAATACCGCTTTGATATCCGTCAGAGCTCGGATCGGATCCGCCGCATCGAAGAGGTCCGCAACGAGCGCATGCTGGAAGAGGCGTTGAAGGAACCATCTTCCGAGAGCTGATGCGACAAACGGGGGGCAGGGAACGCCTGCTCCTTTTGTCAGTCGCCACAGATAGAAACAGTAAAACCGCCGCGTCCGAGACGCGGCGGTTTATGTGTTCATGGTCGCTCAAAGGTGATCAAACTCAGTGGTTCGGGTAGAGCGGGAAGCGCGCGCAGAGGGCTGCGACCTTGCCACGCACGGTTTCCTCGACTGCCGCGTTGCCGTCTTCGCCATTGGCGGCCAGACCATCGACCACTTCGACGATCAGGCGGGCAATCTCGCGGAACTCGTCCTCACCAAAACCACGGGTGGTGCCCGCTGGGGTACCCAGACGAATGCCGGAGGTCACAGTGGGCTTTTCCGGGTCAAACGGGATGCCGTTCTTGTTGGTGGTGATATGCGCGCGGCCCAGAGCCTTGTCGACGATGTTGCCGGTCACGCCCTTGGGACGCAGATCGACCAGCATCACATGGGTGTCGGTGCCACCAGTGACGATGTCCAGACCGCCCTTGATCAGCTCGTCCGACAGGGCCACCGCATTGGCACGCACCTGCTTCTGGTAGGATTTGAACTCGGGCTTCAGCGCTTCGCCAAAGGCGGCGGCCTTGCCGGCGATCACATGCATCAACGGGCCACCCTGGATGCCCGGGAAGATGGCGGAGTTGAACTTCTTCGCCAGATCCGGGTTGTTGGTGACGATCATGCCGCCACGCGGACCGCGCAGGGTCTTGTGGGTGGTGGTGGTGGCCACATCCGCATGCGGGAAGGGCGAGGGGTGCTCGCCCGCGGCCACGAGACCGGCGAAGTGGGCCATGTCGACCATCAGCCAGGCGCCGACGCTGTCGGCCACGGCGCGGAACTTGGCAAAGTCGATCTGGCGCGGAATGGCGGAGCCGCCGGCGATGATCAGCTTGGGCTGGTGCTCGGTGGCCAGCGCCTGCAGCTGGTCATAGTCGATCAGGTTGTCGTCTTCGCGCACACCGTAGTGGACCGCGTTGAACCATTTGCCGGACTGGTTTGGCGCCGCACCATGGGTCAGGTGACCGCCGGAGGCAAGATCCATGCCGAGGATGGTGTCACCTGGCTGCAGCAGTGCCTGGAACACGCCCTGGTTCGCCTGGCTGCCGGAGTTCGGCTGCACATTGGCGAATTCGCAGTTGAACAGCTGCTTGGCGCGGTCGATGGCGAGGTTTTCTGCCACGTCCACATGCTGGCAGCCACCGTAGTAGCGGCGGCCCGGGTAGCCTTCGGCGTATTTGTTGGTCAGCACGGAACCCTGTGCTTCCATAACGGCGGCGGAGACGATGTTCTCCGAGGCGATCAGCTCGATCTCGTCGCGCTGACGGCCAAGCTCGTCGGTGATTGCGCCGAACAGCTCCGGGTCACGCTCGGAAAGGCTCTGGGTGAAGAAACCGGTGTCACGGGGGGTCTCAGTCATGCTGGCTCCGTCTGGTTGGGGGTGGTCTTTGCGAGATTTCCTATCGGAAACTTCACGGATCTGAAAGACTGTAAAGCGACGAAACGGGTCAGCTGAACGGCAAGTCTGGTCATCGGGGAAAACCTGTGCTTGTTTCGGAACCGTTTGGACCCTTCCGGAAACAGGATCACGTTCCATGAGAATCGCATTTCTGGCCAGTACGGCCCCGCTGGCGCAAACCGCGCGTGGCGTATTGGTCAGTCGCTACGGCAGCGTCGAGATGAGCGAGGCAGATGTGATCGTGGCGCTTGGCGGCGACGGGTTCATGCTGCACACCCTGCGCGAGACGGTGGATCTGAACGTGCCGATCTATGGCATGAACCGTGGCACCGTCGGCTTTTTGATGAACAGCTATGGTGAGGGCGATCTGATGGAGCGTCTGGCCGACGCGCAGGAAGAGACGATCCACCCGCTTCGCATGCATGCAAGGGATCGGAACGGGCAGATGCATGAAGCGATGGCAATCAACGAGGTATCGCTGCTGCGTCAGGGGCCGCAGGCGGCCAAGCTGCAGATCTCGGTGGATGGGCGGCAACGGATGGCGGAGCTGGTCTGCGACGGGGCGCTGGTGTCCACGCCGGCGGGCTCCACCGCCTATAATTTCTCTGCCCATGGTCCGATCCTGCCGATCGGGGCGGATGTGCTGGCGCTGACCGCAATCGCGGCGTTCCGGCCGCGGCGCTGGCGCGGGGCGCTATTGCCCAGCGGGGCAACTGTGCGGTTCGACGTGATCGACGCGGCAAAGCGGCCGGTGATGGCGGAGGCAAATTCGGTGTCGTTCAAGGATATCGACTGGGTGGAGATCCAGAGCGAGCGCAGCATCGGCCACAAGATTCTGTTCGATCCCGGCCACGGGCTGGAGGAACGGTTGATCTCTGAGCAGTTCAACTAACCCCTGACCCCAGCGGACGCGCTGACGCGCGACAGGGTGAGCCCCGTGCCCGAGGGGCACAGGGCCGTTGCCTCCCGGCGGGAGGTATTTCAAAAAAGATGAAACGGTGCCGCGGGGACCATGAGACGGCCCCAATGGTAGAGCTCAGACCTGTGCGGCCATGTGGTCCCAAAGGGGAGCTGCCATCTGGCCGAGACGGTCCTCGATGGCGATGGCGGCATCCACGGCCATGTCCTCGCGCCAGCGTTGCGCCACGATCTGCACGTTGATCGGCTGCGGCCCCTTGGGCAATTGCGCCAGGCGGGAGGGCACGCAGGCGGCGGGCAGCCCCATGTAGTTCATCGCGTAGGAATAGACCGCGCAGCCCAGCACGTCATGGGCGCCTTCGACCCCTTCGCGGTCCCGGTCTGGCGCAAAGAAGGGCTGTGGCAGGAACGGCGTCAGCACCAGCGGGTAATCCGCCATGAACAGCGCCCATTGACGGGCGTAGTGGCTGCGCTTGGCGTACATCTTCAGCAGCTCGTCACCCTGATAGGGCGGGAACTCCTGAAAATAGGTGTCGAACATGGTGCGGATGACGTCTGAGCCGACGGCATCCAGATCCGGCTTCATTAGCGCGTGTATCTCACCCATCAAGGCGCGGTAGCCGGTGCGTCCGGCCTCGAACACATTGGGGGGCTCGATCTCTTCGACGATGTAGCCCGCATCGGTGAGGGCGTCGCGGGCCGAGAGCAATGCGGCCTCGACCTCCGGGTGCAGGTCATAGCCGTGCGGGTTGCGGGTGAAGGCGACCTTTGTCGGGCCTGAGACACTGGGACCCTGCCAGGGCACCGGTGCGTGAAACGGGTCGCGCACGTCCGGTGCGATCATTGCGGGCATGGCCAGATGCAGGTCACGGGCGGAGCGGGTCATCAGGCCCTGCACGCTCATCAACTGGGCCAGCAGCCCGCGTTCTGCCGTCTGGGAGGGGTTCCAAGCCGGCACGCGGCCGAGGCCGGGCTTCACCGTCACCGCGCCATTGGCGGCGGCGGGAAAACGCAGTGAGCCGCCAATGTCGTTGCCATGGGCCAGCGGGCCGATGCCGGCCATGACCGCAGCCCCGCCGCCACCGGAGGAGCCACCGGGCGAGATATGCCGCCCCCAGGGATTATGCGTCCGCCCGTAGAGCGGATTGTCGGTGTCGGCGCGAAAGGAGAATTCCGGTGTGTTGGTGCGCCCGATTACCACTGCGCCTGCGCGTTCGAGGTTCTGCACCACCGGCGCGTCGTCCGGGGCAATCAGGTCCTTGAGTGCGGGAATGCCGTTGGAGGTGGCATGGCCGGTCTGGTCCACGTTGATCTTGATGGTCACCGGCACGCCATGCAGCGGGCCACGCAGATGTGCTGGGGTGCCGTCGAGAGCCTCTGCGCGGGCCAGGGCTTCGTCCCGGAGATCCTCCACCACGGCGTTCAGGGCTGGGTTCACTGCATCCAGACGGGCGATGGCGTTCTGCACGGCGGCTGTGGGCGTGATGTCACCGGCTGTGGTCAGGGTGGACAATTCGGTTGCGCTCAGGCGCCAAAGGTCTTGATTTGACATGTTAACAATCTCCTTGATCGAGAGACTAGTGCGCGTCCTCTGGGCTGGGAAGGGCCAATCCTGTTAAGGATATGTTCAGGCCGGTCACAACAGTGTCGTGCCAGTGCAGGAGGGAGATCCTGCGTCCTTTGATACGAGAGATCATAATCAGATGATGAAGACTATTCGGTGCGCTTTGCTGGCCACCGCCGGTGTGTGGGTCAGCTCGATGGGGCACGCACAGGGATTCGTGTCTGTCCTGCAAGTGATGGATGACATGATCGACACGCCCTATGAATGCGCCGACTACGACCCGGTGACGGACAGCTGTTCCGGCGTGTCGCTGATGTATTCGGAGGAGGGCATCATCTACAATGCCGCGTGGTTTGCGCTTCCCGATGCAACTGGTGACCCTTGGGTGTTCGAGGCTTTTTCTGAGTATGAGTTCCTGTTCGGCTGGGGATGCCCGCCGAGCCAGGGGCAGGGCGCGGGCATTAGCTACAAGTCGGGTGGAACCCCTGAGTTGGGCGCGCAATACGCAGAGCAGATCGAGGCGCAGGTCGCGGCGAGCTTTGACCCGTTTGCGCCTTGTGCGGGTTACTACCCGGCAGGACCACGCCAGTATGTGGTCGAGTTTCGCCATCGCAACGGAGAGTTGGCAGACCAGGCCAGCATCAGGGTGCAGTTTTTCGCGGAGCCAAAAAACGTGCGCCCCTGAGAGATACGGGCGCGCGGTCGTCAGAAAATTTGGAACAATCCCGGTGCATCCACGTTGTCAGGTCAAGCAGCACGCATCGCAGTTTATGCAGTGTGAGCGAAGCTAAACAGACAGGAGTATTGACGATGAACTGGGATATTATCGAAGGCAAATGGAAGCAGCTCAAAGGCTCCGCACAGAACCAGTGGGGCAAGCTGACTGAAGATGAGATCGATCAGGTGGCCGGCAATCGTGAAAAGCTGGTGGGTCTGGTTCAGGAGCGTTACGGCGTGGCCAAGGACGAAGCTGAACGTCAGGTCGATGATTTCGCGGCGCGTCAGTGACTATTTGCCGTAGAGCAAGCGGCATTCGATGAAGCAAAGCGGTCCCCGTCGGGGGCCGCTTTGTCGTCTTTACGGGGTCACTTCGCGTAGCCGAGCGCCCTCAGAGCGACGGTGATCTCCTCCAGAACCGCCGGATCGTCGATGGTGGCCGGTTGTTTCCACTCCGTGCCATCGGCGATCGAGACCATGGTGCCGCGCAGGATCTTGCCCGAACGCGTCTTGGGCAGTCGGTCCACCACACAGGAGAGCTTGAAAGCGGCGACCGGGCCGATCTTGTCGCGCACCAGCTTGACGACTTCGGCGTTGATCTCCGCATGACTGCGGCTGCATCCGGCATTCAGGCAGAGAAAGCCAAGCGGCACCTGACCCTTCAGGCTATCCGCCACACCGATGACGGCGCATTCCGCGACATCGGGGTGGCCCGACAGTACCTCCTCCATCGCGCCAGTAGACAGACGGTGTCCGGCGACATTGATGACATCATCGGTGCGCGCCATGATGTAGAGGTAGCCGTCCTCGTCCATCATCCCTGCATCGCCGGTCTCGTAGTAACCGGGGAAGGTGGTGAGATAGCTTTTGCGGAAGCGATCCTCGGCATTCCACAGGTTTGGCAGCGTGCCCGGGGGCAGGGGGAGTTTGATGGCAATGGCGCCCAGTTCGCCCGCAGGCATCGGGTGGCCACCTTCATCGAGGATCTGAACGTCATAGCCCGGCATCGGCACTGCGGGAGAGCCCAGTTTCACCGGCAGTGTCTCGATCCCCAATGGGTTTGCGGCAATCGGCCAGCCGGTCTCTGTCTGCCACCAGTGGTCGATCACCGGCACCTTCAGTTGATCCTGCGCCCAGGTGATCGTGTCGGGATCGGCCCGTTCGCCCGCCAGATAGACCTGACCAAGACAGGAAAGATCATATTTCGCCACGTATTCGCCCTTGGAGTCCTCGCGTTTGACGGCGCGAAAGGCGGTGGGGGCGGTGAAGAAGGTCTTGACCTTATGTTCCGAGATGATCCGCCAGAAGGTGCCCGCATCGGGCGTGCCGATAGGCTTGCCCTCAAACACGATGGTGGTGTTGCCATGGATCAGCGGCGCATAGGCAATATAGCTGTGACCCACCACCCAGCCCACATCGGAGGCGGCCCAGAACACGTCCCCGGGATCGACGTTGAAGATGTTCTTCATTGTCCAGTTCAGCGCCACCAGCTGGCCGGCGGTATGGCGGATCACCCCCTTGGGCTGCCCAGTCGTGCCAGAGGTATAGAGGATATAGGAGGGGTGGTTGCCTTCTACCGGCACGCAATCTGCAGGCTCCACGCCATACTGGAACCCGTGCCAGTTCACGTCACGCCCCTCGATCAGCTCTGCCACTTCCTGTTCGCGCTGGAAGATGACGCAGAAGTCGGGCTTGTGGCTGGCCTGTTCGATGGCGCCGTCCAGCAGAGGCTTGTAATGCACCGTACGCCCCGGTTCGATGCCGCAGGAGGCGGCGATGATCGCCTTGGGGGTGGCGTCATCAATACGCACCGCCAGTTCATTGGACGCAAAGCCCCCAAAGACCACGGAATGTACCGCGCCAATGCGGGCGCAGGCCAGCATCGCTTCGATGGCCTCGGGGATCATCGGCATGTAGATGATGACGCGGTCGCCTTTCTCGATCCCCTTCGCCCGCAGCGCCCCGGCCAGCGTCGCCACCCGGTTGCGCAATTCCACATAGGAGATCTCGCGTTTTGTGTGGGTGACGGGGCTGTCGTAGATGATCGCGGTCTGCTCACCGCGCCCGGCCTCCACATGGCGGTCAACGGCGTTGTAGCAGGTGTTTACCTTGGCGTCGGCGAACCATTCATAAAGCCCGTCGCCAAGATCGCTCAGCGCCCGCGTCGGAGCCTGGTCCCAGCTGATGGCCGTGGCGGCCTCCATCCAGAACCCTTCCGGGTCAGCCTTCCAATGTGCATACACCTCAGAATAGGTCATGGGGATCCTCCTCACTGTCTCCTCTTGCGACAGAGCCTAGGCGCAAGGCTCAAACCCTCGCAAGCGCGCTGGGCGACCCTGCGTCAGATCGGATCAGATTTGTGGATGAATTTGCCAATTCGGATTGCAAAGTTTGCAAACCATGACATAGCCGACATTTCGGTGAAGAAAATTCTGAAGTCTGCAAAGTTGCAAAGCTAACTCTTGCAGATATTGCGCAGACAGCTGCGACTCAGTTTGCGCAAACAGTCAGCGCAGGGGTGGTAGGATGAGGCTATGCCCACCTCAGAGGCTGGCATCCGACGACCCCCAATCCGGACAAAGGCGGGCGCAGATTGCGGCCCGCCTTTGCTGTCTGCTTTGCGCGCTGGGCGTCAGCCGTAGTGGGCTACGGGCGTGCCTGCGATGGCAGCCATGTTCAGCAATCCGCGCGCGGTGATCGAAGGCGAAACGATATGAGCGCGGTTGCCCATGCCCATCAGGATCGGACCGACCTCCAGCCCGCCGGAGCGCATCTTCAGGATGTTGCGCACGCCGGATGCGGCATCCGCATGGGCAAAGACCAGTACATTCGCGGCTCCCTCAAGGCGGGAGTTGGGGAAGATCCGTTCGCGAAGCTCCGGGTCGAGCGCGGTGTCGATGTTCATCTCGCCCTCGTAGACAAAGTCCCGGCGCTTGTCGTCGAGGATTTCCAGTGCGGCGCGCAGACGCGCTCCGGTATCGCATGGAATGTTGCCGAACTGGCTTTGTGAACATAGTGCGATCTGCGGTGTCAGGCCAAAGCGGCGCACATGGCGGGCGGCGCCGATCACGGTCTCGGCAATTTCTTCCGGGGTGGGTTCAATGCGCACCTGCGTGTCCGCGATGAACAGGGGCCCATCTTCGAGGATCATCATCGACAGCGCGCCATGGGGGGCATAGGTGCCGCCGCCGAGGATCTGTTGCACGTAGTTCAGGTGCCAGCGATACTCGCCGAAGGTGCCGCAGATCAGGCTGTCCGCTTCGCCGCGATGTACCATGATGGCACCGATGGCGGTGGTGTTGGTGCGCAGGATCGCCTTCGCGAGATCCGGCGTGACCCCCTGGCGCTCCATGATGCGGTGATAGCTGGACCAGTAGTCGCGGTAGCGCGGGTCGTTTTCCGGGTTCACGATCTGCACGTCCTGACCGGGGCGGATCGACAGGCCCAGCCGTTCGGCGCGGCTCTCGATCACCTCGGGACGACCGATCAGGATCGGGGTCTCGGTGGTTTCACGCAGGATTTCCTGAGCCGCACGCAGCACCCGTTCATCCTCGCCCTCGGCAAAGACGATGCGACGGGCCGCGGCGCGGGCGGCCTCGAACACCGGCTTCATCAGGAGGGCGGATTTGAACACGCTCTGGTTCAGCTTGGCGCGATAGGCCCCGAGGTCGTCTATCGGACGTTTCGCCACGCCGCTCTTCATGGCCGCGCTGGCCACGGCAGAGGACACCACAGCCACCAGACGCGGGTCGAAGGGTTTCGGGATCAGGTAGTCGGCGCCGAACGTCAGCTGTTCGCCCTTATAGGCGGCAGCGGCCTCGGCCGAGGTGGTGGTGCGCGCCAGCTCCGCGATGCCGTCGACGCAGGCGATCTGCATTTCGTCGTTGATCTCCGTCGCGCCGACATCGAGCGCGCCGCGGAAGATGAACGGAAAACACAGGACGTTGTTGACCTGATTGGGAAAATCGCTGCGCCCGGTGGCGATGATCGCATCCGGTGCCACCTTACGTGCCGCGTCGGGCATGATTTCCGGCGTCGGATTGGCCAGCGCAAAGATGATCGGACGGCGCGCCATCTTGGCGACCATCTCGGGCTTCAGCACATTGGGGCCGGAGAGGCCGAGGAACAGATCCGCGCCGTCGATCACCTCGTCCAGGGTGCGCTTGTCCGAGGCCTGCGCAAAGGCGGCCTTATGCGGGTTCATGTCCTCTTCGCGGCCCTCGTAGACCAGACCGTGGATGTCGCAGAGCCAGATGTTCTCGCGCTTCACCCCCAGTTTCAGCAGCATGTTGAGGCAGGCAATCCCCGCCGCGCCACCGCCGGTGGACACAATCTTGATGTCCTCGAAGGCCTTGTTCGCCACGTGCAGCGCGTTGGTGGCCGCGGCGCCGACGACAATGGCGGTGCCATGCTGGTCGTCGTGAAAGACCGGGATGTTCATCCGCTCACGGCAGAGCTTTTCGACGATGAAACAATCCGGCGCCTTGATGTCTTCAAGGTTGATCGCACCAAAGGTCGGCTCCAGCGCGCAGACGATATCGGCCAGCTTTTCCGGATCGCTCTCGTTCACCTCGATATCGAAGCAGTCGATATTGGCGAAGTTCTTGAACAGGACCGCCTTGCCTTCCATCACCGGCTTGGAGGCGAGCGCGCCGATATTGCCGAGGCCGAGCACGGCGGAGCCATTGGAGACCA
Source organism: Tritonibacter scottomollicae (assembly GCF_032924845.1). Lineage (NCBI taxonomy): Bacteria > Pseudomonadati > Pseudomonadota > Alphaproteobacteria > Rhodobacterales > Paracoccaceae > Tritonibacter > Tritonibacter scottomollicae. The sequence goes on along the minus strand of NZ_CP136704.1, from coordinate 1,464,774 downwards.
CCGCAACCAAATTGCCACGGGCGGTGAAGCGCGCGGCGTTGACCTCGTCTTCCTTGATCTCGAGGCAGGCTTCGGCGACGCCGGGCGAATAGGCGCGGGCGAGGTCATTGCCGGTGGCCAGCGGCTTTGTGGCGCGGATTTCCAGTTTACCGGGGCGCGGGAACTCGTGGTAGCGAAGGGCCGCGTCGCGCAGGGATTCCGATGTCTTGTCGGGCATGAATAAGCGCTCCTGATGGTGATAGTTTAGCGTTAAACTATTTTTTCATCGAGGGGAACCGCGTTTTGTCGCACGATCTCCTCTCGGCGGAATATGCACATCTGACATCATCACATCGCACCAGACAAGCCGCAGGCGGGCAGACCTCACCAAACCGCAGAACCGGATGGATCGCACATCAGGCGCAGAGATCGCGTTTGACCATCCGATCAAAACCGGCAAAGACTGGCGGTGAACAGGAACACTACGGCCCAACCGGCTTTGGATCCCATGCGGATGCCGCGCCGGGGGCTCAGGATGGAGTACTCCCATGCCCGCATCTGATGCACCCTCCGGCCCGTCGCTGCGCGCTCCGGCCGCCGCCGTGCGTGAAAACGCCCATGCGCCCTATTCCAACTTCAAGGTGGGCGCGGCCATCCGGGCGACCTCCGGCAGCGTTTATGTCGGCTGCAATGTCGAGAATGTCGCCTATCCCGAGGGCACCTGCGCAGAAGCGGGCGCCATTGCCGCAATGGTCGCTTCTGGTGAGACCGAACTGGCGGAGGTCTATGTGATTGCAGATTGCCCGAGCCCGGTCCCGCCCTGTGGTGGCTGCCGTCAGAAGCTGAAGGAATTCGGGGCGGCGGATGTCGCCGTGACGCTGGCAACCACGGATGGGGTCGAGATGAAGACCACCATCGGCGATCTGCTGCCCGGTGCCTTTGACGCGGGCCACATGGAGCGGAGCTGACATTATGGATGCGCGTGCGGTCATTGCGAAGTTGCGACAAAAGCAGGTGCCGTCCGCCGAGGACCTGACGTGGTTTGCCCAAGGGCTGGCTGGTGGCGAGGTCTCTGATGCACAGGCCGGTGCCTTTGCCATGGCGGTCTGTCTCAACGGCCTGCCGCCCGCCGCGCGTAGCGCCCTGACGCTGGCGATGCGGGACAGCGGCGACGTGCTGACCTGGGATCTGCCGGGGCCGGTGGTGGACAAGCATTCCACCGGCGGCGTGGGCGATTGTGTCTCTCTGCTGCTGGCGCCGGCGCTGGCGGAATGCGGCGCGTATGTGCCGATGATCTCCGGGCGCGGGCTGGGCCATACCGGCGGCACGCTGGACAAGCTGGAGGCCATTCCCGGCCTTAGCACGCAGGTCTCGCAGGACCGGCTGAGCAGCATCGTGGGCGAGGTGGGCTGTGCCATCGTCGGTGCAACGGCGCGGATCGCACCGGCGGACAAGCGGCTTTATGCGGTGCGGGATGTGACCGCGACGGTCGAGAGCCTCGACCTCATCACCGCCTCGATCCTGTCGAAGAAACTGGCGGCCAGCCCGCAGGCCCTGGTGCTGGACGTGAAGATCGGCTCCGGCGCGTTTATGAAAACGTTGGAGGAGGCTCGCGCGTTGGCAACTTCGCTGGTTGAGACGGCCAATGCCGCCGGCTGCCCGACACAGGCGCTGATCACCGATATGAACCAGCCGCTGGTGCCCGCATTGGGCAATGCGTTGGAAGTCGCTGAGGTGATGCGGGCGCTGACGGGGCAGGCGGCAGGGCCGATCCTCGACATCACAGTGGCCTTGGGCGGCGGGCTGCTGGTTCAGGCGGGGCTGGCGGAGAGTATTGCTGATGGCGAGGCGCAGATTACGGCTGTTCTGGCGGATGGTCGGGCTGCGGACCGCTTTGCCCGCATGGTTGCGGCGCAGGGCGGGCCGATAGACTTTGCTGATACTTGGGAGACGATCCTGCCCAAAGCGCCGGTGATCCTTGAGGTGACAGCCGAGAGTGCCGGCCATGTTGCCGCAATCAACGGCGAGGCGCTTGGCCTTGCGGTGGTGCGGCTGGGCGGCGGGCGCATGGTGGAGAGCGACAGGGTGGACCCGGCGGTGGGGATTTCTGATCTTGTGCCGCTGGGGGCCAAACTGGCCAAGGGCGATGTGATCGCGCGGGTGCATGCCGCCCACATGGACGCCGCGCAAGAGGCGACGTTGGCCTTGCGGGCGGAGGTGAGCATAGCGCCTGCTGCCCCCGAGTTGCCGCCGCTGGTGCATGAAAGGATCACATGATGGCGCGTTCTTTTCTGGTGGTCATGGACTCCGTGGGGATCGGCGGCGCGCCGGATGCGTCGAGTTATTTCAATAAGGACCTGCCGGACCTCGGCGCCAATACGCTGGCCCATATTGCCCAAGCCTGCGCCGAAGGACGGGCCGAGGAGGACCGCAGCGGGCCGTTGCATATGCCGACGCTGGACGCGCTGGGGCTGGGGGCGGCGTTGCGGCTGGCGTCATCGCAGCCGGTGCCGGGGTTGGACGCTGCGCCGCAGGGGCTCTGGGGCGCGGCTTCTGAGGTGAGTGCGGGCAAGGACACGCCTTCGGGGCATTGGGAACTTGCCGGGCTGCCGGTGCCCTGGGACTGGACCTATTTTCCGGACCAGGGCGATGCTTTTGACGCCGCACTGGTCGCTCATGTGGCGCACGCGGCGGGCACCGACGGTATCCTCGGCAATTGTCATGCCTCCGGCACCACCATCATCGGCGAGCTGGGCGCGGAGCATATGCGGAGCGGTCTGCCGATCTGCTACACCTCCGCCGACAGCGTGTTCCAGATCGCCGCGCATGAGGAGAGCTTTGGCCTCGACCGGTTGTTGACGCTTTGCCGTGATGTGGCGCCGTATCTGCATGCAATGAAAGTGGGGCGGGTGATTGCACGCCCCTTCGTAGGCAGCCCGGAAGAGGGATTCACCCGCACCACGAACCGGCGTGACTATGCCATCATTCCGCCTGCGCCGATCCTCACCGATTGGGTGCAGCAGAGCGGCGGACGTGTGCATGGGATCGGCAAGATCGGTGACATCTTCTCCATGCAAGGCATTGATACGCTGAAGAAAGGCACGGATGCTGAGCTGATGGGGCATCTGGCAGAAGCGGTGCGGAGCGCCGAGGACGGCAGCCTGACATTTGCCAATTTTGTCGAATTCGACAGCCTTTATGGCCATCGCCGCGACATCTCCGGTTATGCCCGCGCGCTGGAGTGGTTCGACGGTGAGATCGCGCGCGTCATCAAACGCTTGCGCCCGGGTGATCTGATGGTCCTGACCGCCGATCACGGCAATGACCCCAGCTGGCCCGGCACGGACCACACCCGCGAACAGGTGCCGGTGCTGATCGCAGGCGCGGGCGCAGGCTCGATTGGTTCGGTGCGGTTTGCGGATGTGGCGGCCTCGGTCGCGGCGCATCTCGGCGTGGCCGCACAGGGGCCGGGGCGGTCGTTTCTGTAACTGCCGTGCAGCCATGCGCGGCAAAAGCGCTTTTGTTCACAATCGCGCTGTCTTAAGACAGCGAAAAGCAAAATGGAGTGTGCCTGATGAGTGACCACCTGACAGTTGTTGACCACCCGCTGGTGCAGCACAAGCTGACGATCATGCGTGACAAGGCCACGTCCACCTCGGAATTCCGCCAGCTCCTGCGCGAGTTGACCCAGCTCCTGGCCTATGAGGTCACCCGCGAGCTGCCGCTGACCACCACCACCATTGAAACCCCGATGGAGGATATGGAAGCACCGATCCTCGCGGGCAAGAAGCTGGCACTTGTGTCGATCCTGCGCGCAGGCAACGGCATGCTGGACGGTGTGCTTGAGCTGGTGCCGTCGGCGCGTGTCGGCTTTGTCGGCATGTACCGCGACGAAGAGACGATGCAGCCGGTGCAATACTACTTCAAGGTGCCGCAGCAGATCTCCGACCGGATGGTGATTGCAGTGGATCCGATGCTGGCGACCGGCAACTCCTCGGTGGCGGCGATCGACCTGCTGAAGGAGGCAGGTGCCAACAATATCCGTTTCCTGTGCCTGCTGGCCTCGCCCGAAGGGGTGGCGCGCATGAAAGAAGCGCATCCGGATGTCAAAATCATCACAGCATCGCTGGATCGTGGCTTGAATGAAAAGGGCTATATCATGCCCGGTCTCGGGGACGCTGGCGACCGCATGTTCGGCACCAAGTAAACCTGCATATCGCCCGACAGCAGTGCTGTCACTTCATGCAAAGCGCCGTTCCGCCCCTCCTGTCGGGCTGAGCGGCGACAATCTGGCGACGATTGGCCGAAACACCCGATATTGTTGCGGGCATTACCTTTACTCACACCGGAAACTCAGTCATCTTGGGCCCATATGTTGTGGGGTGGGGCCATGAAAATCACTATAGTTACGGCAGTGTCCATCATCTTGGCAGGTGGGTTTACAGGCGGTGTCGAAGCGCAAATTTCGTCACGCACCGCCGAGCCTGCGGAGTTCCCCCCGGCAAGCTATCAGGGGCGGCAATATGTCGACAGCCGGGGCTGTATCTTCATTCGCGCCGGAGTCGACGGCAATATTGCCTGGATCCCGCGGGTAAACCGGGCACGTCAGCAGCTCTGCGGGGCGGAGCCGACCAAGGTCGCGGGCACGTCGAGCCAGAAGCCCGCAGGGCCGCAACCGGACCTCATCACGCTTGCACCCGAAGCGGAGAGCCGCGCGGCCGCGCCGGTCCGCACGGCCACCCCGACATCGGCCAGCAATCCCCCGGTTGCCGCTGTCAAACCCCAACGCACACCCGAGATGACCTCAGCCGGTCAGGCAGAGGCCACTCTTGCTCCAGCACGTCCTGTACGACGCGCGCCGCAGCCGGTCGCTGCCGCTCCGGCCCCGGTTGCGCCGACAACGGTACCGGTTGCCACTTCGCGCGTGCGCACTTCTGACAACCCCTTGGCTCAGATCACGCCCAATACCCGCATTCTGCCCGTGCATGTTTACCTGGAGCGGCGCAAGAGCGAGGACCTGCAGGTGCCCGAGGGCTATCGCGTAGCCTGGGAAGATGATCGCCTGAATATTCATCGTGCGGAACAGACCATCCGACCAACGGTCTTGAGTGATCGTGCGGTTGTCCCTGAAGGCTACGCACCTGCGGACCGGGCCGACAATCGCATGAACCGCCTGCGTGGCGTGCGCACGCCGCAAGGTGATGCACAGATGGCGCAGGTCTGGAGCGACAGCCTGCCGCGCCGCCCGGTCGAAAGGGCGCTGAACAAGACCCCATTCGTGCTGTGGGATGCGAAGGCGAAATACGGGATCGTGCCGCCGCGTCGCGGTGGGGCTGTGGTGACGCGGTTGTCCACGCGCTCCGCGCCTGACGCGGTGCTGCCGGACACATCTTCGGTCCAAGCGGCGCCACGGTACGTTCGCGCCGCGACGCTGGCGGATCCGGCACAGGCCCGCGCGGTGGCGCGTGATCTTGCGGCGGCAACTGGACTGCAGATGCGGCTGGGCTCTGTGACGCGCAATGGGCAGACGCTCAAGGTGGTGCTGGCTGGCCCATTCACTGCCGGCGCCGAACAAGCGCTGCAGCGCATCCGGGCCGCCGGGTTCAGCGGTGCACGGCTCAGCAAGTAGCTGTTTGGTCGTGTGACGGTGAGATGAAGAACCGAGAGTGAAATGAGGGGCCGGGCAATTGCCCGGTCTTTTCAATTTACCCGGTCTCTTTTGTTCGCGTAGGTGCAGAGGGCCTGCTTAGTCCGCTGGATCAGCCGCAGATATTCTGCAGCTGCACCCAGTCGCGATCATTCAGAACCGGCGCCAGTTCACGTCCCGCCATCGGGTCTGCCTCGATCAGGCTGACGGTGCTTTCGCCGGTGACATCACGGGCATAGGCATAGGGCGTGGAGGGGATCGCGGCGCGGGCAAATTCGGCCAGCAGGGCTTCGGTCTCCACATCTGGGCGTGGTGAGGACAGCATGGTTTCGGAATAGCGATCCAGCGTATCGCGCCTGATTTCGCCGGTGGTCAGCAGGCGGAAGGTGGCGCCGATGCCGCCAATATCAAGAATATCTGCCATTGGATCGCGTTCATCGGCGCGCACATGTTCAACCAGAACTGCGCCTGCTGCGACAGCAGGATCCTCGTAGTCCTCGAAATAGGATCGGTGCATCAACACGATTCCCCCCGGCAGGGTCAGGCTCTCCGCAATGCCGGAACGCAGCACGGCAACCCGGCGTACACCGGTGCGTTCCGCGAGTTTCTTCAGGATCGGATCGGCTTCGGGGGTGGAGCAGGCCTGGCCGGAGACCCGTTCGATCCGCCCCAAAAGTGCCTGACCAATTGCCTTTCGGTGGACCTCGGACACTGCGGCCAGCGTCTGTGTCCGCATGGTCTGAGGCAGGCCAAAAGCCAAGAGGGCCAACGCACAGGCCACCACGCCGATGCCACCAAAGACGCGCAGCCGACCGGGGCGAGGGCGGGCGCGGCTGATTGCGTTTTGCACGGTTTCGATGGCCTCGCGCATGGTGCTTTCATCCTCGGCCAACTCAAGCGTTTCGCCGGGATCGCCATCGGGATGATAGAGTGCTGGGAATTCACCGGGATTGGCCCGTTCCACCGCAGCCAAAGACCAATGCGCCAGCGGGCGGTCCCGCATGTCGGTGATGGTGAGCGTGGCGTTCCCGAGCGAGACGATTACATCACGTCGCTGGTCTTCTGGCGACGGGCGCCAGATTCCGACCGCCTCAAGCCGCTGAAATTCACGGAGTACCGTCATGAACCGGGTATGCCTGCTCCTGTTGTTCTATGGTTGTTTTAGCATGCAAGGGATGTCGGCAGCAAACCGCTTTGCCACCGAAACCCCCGGCTTGTGGATCTTTTTTCCCTGATGTCAGAAGGTCTTGAAGCGCTTGCGCAGTTCGAACTTCTGGATTTTGCCGGTGGAGGTCTTGGGCAGCTCTTCGAAAATCACCGCCTTGGGGGCCTTGAACCCCGCAAGCGTGCGTCGCGCAAAGTCGATCAATCCGGCCTCATCCACCGTCGCGCCCTCCTTCAATTCCACAAAGGCGCAGGGAACCTCGCCCCATTTCTCGTCCGGCTTGGCGACCACGGCGGCCAGGTTCACATCCGGATGCGCCATCAAGACGCCCTCGATCTCGACCGATGAGATATTCTCGCCCCCAGAGATGATGATGTCCTTGGCGCGGTCGGCGATCTGAATATAGCCATCGGGATGTTGGACCGCGATGTCGCCCGAGTGGAAATACCCCCCGGCAAAGGCCTCTGCGGTGGCCTCTGGGTTCTTCAGATATCCTTTCATGACCGAGTTGCCGCGCATCACGATTTCACCCTGCGCTGTTCCGTCCTTGGCAACCTGTGCAAGGGTGTCGTCCAGAACCGTCACCTCCTCCATCATCGGAAAGGCAACACCCTGTCGTGCCTTGACGGCGGCGCGCCCTGTGGTGTCGAGCATATTCCACTCCGCGCCTTTCCACAGGCATTCGGTGACATGACCATAGGTCTCGGTCAGCCCGTAGACCTGCGTGACGTGAAAGCCGAGCGCCTCTATTTTAGTCAGGGTGGCCGGGGCTGGGGGCGCGCCTGCGGTGAAGACCTCCACCGTATGATCAAAGGCGCGCCGGTCCTGTGGCTTGGCATTGACGAGCATGTTCAGAACAATGGGCGCGCCACCAAAATGGCTGACACCCTCATCGGCGATGGCGTCATAGATCGCAGCCGCCGTGATATTGCGGCAGCAGACCACCGTGCCGCCCAGCACCGGCATCATCCAGGTGTGATTCCAACCGTTGCAGTGAAACAGCGGCACGATGGTCAGATAGACGGGCCGCATCTGCAGCCGCCATGAGATCACCGTGCCCATGGTCATCAGATAGGCGCCGCGGTGGTGACAGACGACGCCTTTGGGCCGCCCGGTGGTGCCGGAGGTGTAATTGAGGGCAAGGCTCTCCCATTCGTCTTCGGGCATGATCCAGTCGAACGCAGGCGGGGCCTCTGCCAGCAGATCTTCATAGGTCACATGGCGTCCGCTGGCGCTGATCCGCGCTTCGGCATCGGGCACCTCGATCAGGATCGGGCCGTCTCCCTCCATCTGCGCCTTGGCTGCCTCTGCGAGCGCCAGAACCTCGCTGTCGACCAGAGCCACCTTTGCGCCACCGTGGTCAAAGATATAGGCGACCGTGTCCACATCGAGCCGGATGTTTATGGTGTTCAGAACCGCGCCGCAGGCAGGCACGCCGAAATGCGCCTCTGCTTGCGCCGGGATGTTGGGCAGCAATGTCGCGACCACATCGCCCGGCTTCACCCCCATGCCAGCCAACGCTGCGGCCAGTCGGGTGCATCTGTCGTAATACGCGCTGTAGCTATGTCGAACCCCACCATAGATCACAGCCGTGTCCTGCGCAAAAACATGCGCCGCGCGCTGCAGGTGCGACAAGGGCGTCAGTGGCACATAGTTTGCCGCCGTCCGCTCCAGACCCGTTTCATCCGCCAGCCAACCCATGTGTCCTCCTCCTCTGTCGTGCCGGAGTTCTTCCCCTTGAGGCGGAATATTGCGCTGGAGATCCCGAAATTGAAAGAGATCGAATGCTTCGAGGAGGAAAATCTCGATCAAGAGCGCCGACCCCTCGTGTTTCCTCAGCAGGCCGAATGAGTTAGCCTCTGCGCATGATCCTTTCGCGCGGCCGCAGCTACGTCTTTATCCATATTCCCAAGACCGGTGGCACCGCATTGGCGCTGGCGCTGGAGGATCGCGCTATGGCCGGGGATGAGATGCTGGGTGACACGCCCAAAGCGATAAAGCGTCGGCGCCGCCTACAGGGAAGCACCACGCGAGGGCGGTTGTGGAAGCATTCCACCCTGTCCGACATCGAAGGATTGGCCAGCGCTGAAGAGTTGCGACAGATGTTTGCCTTCACGCTGGTACGCAATCCGTGGGACCGGATGGTGAGCTTGTATCACTGGTTACAAGCGCAGAGCTTTGACAACCCGATGGTGCCGCTGGCCAGGACGCGCGCGTTTTCGGACTTTGTGACTGATCCCTTGGTGATGCGCGCACTGTCCGCCCAGCCCGCGCCTGCGTATATGCGCCAATCTGATGGGCGGGAGCATTGCAGCCTCTATATACGTCTCGAACATTTCGCGTCTGACGCGCAGCCATTGTTCGACCATTTGGGATTCGCGCTCGATTTGCCCGTTATCAATGAGTCGCACCGAGACCGCGACTGGCGTGTTTACTATGATTCACCGGCCGTTTCTGCCGTAAGGACGTGCTGCGCTACCGAAATCGAACGATTTGAATACTCTTTTAACGATTACACCCTATCCCTTTGAGTGAGAGCGGCTCCCTAAGAGACCGCGCCCAGGCCCGACCGGTTTGCTATAACGAATTCACGGAACGGCGATTGGAGCTTCGAGCCCCAGAGGACCGAAGCAACTTAGAAGTCGAAAGGACAGGAACATGCTGGATTGGTTTGCAAAACGGAATGCCTCCCCGATGGCAGAAGCGTTCACCACTGAATATCCGATGGTGGCGACCGGGCATGCAGGTTTTCTGGCCGGTACCATGGTTGCCACGGCAGCGGGTTGGCGCCCGGTTGACGCGCTCAGCTCCGGTGACGAAGTCCTGACCTTTGACCACGGCATGCGCCCGATCAAATCCATTGAACGCCGCACGCTGGTTCTGGGCGACACCGCCTCCGCTCAGGAAATGGCGCCGGTCTACATCCCGCGTGACGCACTGGGCAACCGCAACCCCCTTTGGGTCAAGCCGGAGCAGGGCGTTGTGATTGAACATGACTTGCTCGAAGATGCGCTTGGTGATCCGTTTGCAGTTGTTCCGGCTTGCGCTCTCGAAGGATATCGCGGCATCACCCGCGCCCCGCAGCAGGTGACCATGGAAACCGTGGTGCTGAGCTTTGATGAGGACGAGGTGGTCTACATCGAAGCGGGTGTACTGGCCTTCTGCCCGGCACAGCATGACCTGATGCACTACTGCGTGACGAAACAGGCCGATGAGCTCTACAGCATTCTCTCCGCGACCGAGGCACGTGAACTGGTCATCGACATGATCACCGAGGACAGCTTCTGGACCCCCGGCGCAATGGCCGGAAACGGCGGCACCGGAGAGCCGCAATACGCCGCTTTCGCCTGATCTCCACACTCTCTCACAGACGCCCTCCAGAAAGAATGACCTGCTTCTTCCCCCCGGAGCAGGTCATTCTGCGTTTGAAAGGTGCGACAGGACAAAGCTGACGCGCTGCGCAACACTGTCAAAGGGCAGGGGGATCAATTCATATCCAAGCGCGCGGTAGACGTCTTCCATGGCGCATAGTGTCGCCCGTGCTTCGTCCCTGCCTTGTGTACGCTCTTCATCCTGTTCGAAGATCTCGTCCCAGAACGGGGCGACGAACACCCTTCTGTTGTATCGGAACCGTTGGGCTGCCTGCGCCATATGCGTCGGCACGGGCAGATCACAGAGGCGCAGGTAGCCAAGACTGTCGGGAATGCCACGATCCATCATCACAGGGCCCGGCATGGCGCTTGCCTCGTGGTAGGAGCGCAGATCCCACGACAGCATCATTTCGGCAAAGAGGCTGCGATCCTCCCAAGGCAGGGCCTGCCCGCCGATCAAGCTTTGATCGCGTATGATGGCGCGTCCGGCTTCCGGCATACATGTGACCCCGCGCTGTGCCAGTGCTTCGAGCAATGTCGTTTTGCCTGATCCGGGACCGCCGGTCACGGCAAACAGTTGGTCGGACATGACCTACCTCTTGAATTCTGATCGGGGGGAAACACCGCTACCACGGCAGGTGCTAGACCAGACTAGCACAACATCGTGGCCCTGTCCTTCAGCTTCTCTCAAATATCTCGGAGCGCGAGGCAGCGCCTCGCATTAAAAAAGGCCGCCCCGAAGGGGCGACCTTGTGGTGGTGCCTCGATGGATACCGCCTCAGGCAGCCTCGTCCTCGGCGGGGGCAAAGCGGCCATAGAAGGTCTGGCCCTTCTCGGCCATCTCCCGCAAGAGCGGCGGGCAGGCAAAACGGTCGCCGTAAGCCTCTGCCAGCTGGTCGCAGCGTTCGGCCGCATAGGGCGTGCCGATGATATCGAGCCAGGAGAGCGGACCGCCGGACCAAGGCGCAAAGCCCCAGGCGAGGATCGCGCCAACGTCGCCTTCGCGGATGTCCATCAGCACGTTCTCTTCCAGAGCACGCACCGCTTCCAGAACCTGCGCGAACATCAGCCGTTCCTGCACCTCGATCAGATCTGGCTGCTCCGACGCCTGCGGGTACTTGTCCGCAAGGCCGGTCCAGTATTCCACCCGCTTGCCCTTCTCATCATAGTCGAAGAAGCCCGCGTTGGCCTTGCGGCCCAGTCGGCCCTGCTCCTCCATCCAGAAGATCAGATCATCCGCGGGGCTTTCGGGATAGGCATCGCCCATCGCCGCCTTGGTCGCCCGTGCGATCTTGGCACCGAGATCGACCGACGTCTCATCGGTCAGCTGCACTGGCCCCACCGGGAAGCCCAGCTGGCGCGCAGCATTGTCGATCAGCACCGGCGACACGCCTTCGGTGATCATCCGCAGACCTTCGTTCAGATAGGGGATGATGCAGCGGTTGCAGTAGAAGAACCGCGCGTCATTGACCACGATCGGCGTCTTGCGGATCTGGCGCACATAGTCCAGCGCCTTGGCCACCGCGCGGTCGCCGGTCTTCTCGCCCTTGATGATCTCCACCAGGAACATCTTCTCGACGGGAGAGAAGAAGTGGATGCCGATGAACTGCTCAGGCCGGACCGAGGCTTCTGCCAGGCTGGTGATCGGCAGGGTGGAGGTGTTGGAGGCAAAGATGCAGTCATCGGGGATGATCGCCTCGACCTTCTTGGTCATCTCGGCCTTCACGCTTGGGTCCTCGAACACCGCTTCGATGATCAGGTCACAGCCCTTGAGGTGCTCCAGATCCGGCGTCGCGGTGATCTGCCCCAGCAGAGCCTCTTTCTTCTCCGCCGTCGCCTTGCCGCGCTTGATGCCCTGATCCATGTAGTTGGCGGCATAGGCCTTGCCCTTGTCGGCAGCCTCCTGGTCGCGGTCGATCAAAACGACGTCCATGCCGGCCTGCGCCGAGACCAGCGCGATGCCGGCCCCCATCATGCCCGCGCCCAGAACGCCGATCTTCTTCACGGTCTGATCATCGATGCCCTTGGGCCGCACCGCGCCTTTTTCCAGCGCCTGCTTGTTGATGAACAGGGATCGGATCATCGCCGAGGAGGATGGGTTCATCAGAACATGGGTGAACCAGCGCGCCTCGATGCGCAGGGCGGTGTCGAAATCGACCAGAGCGCCCTCATAGACCGCCGACAACAGCGCCTTGGCCGCCGGGAAGGCGCCTTGGGTCTTGCCATGTACCATCGCGGAGGCGCCGACATAGTTCATGAAACCGGCCGGGTGATAGGGCGCGCCGCCGGGCATCTTGTAACCCTTGGCGTCCCAGGGTTTGACGATGTCCGCGGGCTTGGCGTTCAGCACCCATTGCCGCGCGGCCTCCAGCGGATGGGCGGCAACCTCATCCACAAGGCTGGCAGATTTCGCCTTCTTGGGGTCCAGCATCTTGCCTTCCAGCAGCACCGGTGCGGCGTTCACAGCACCAACCATCTTTGAATAGCGGATGGTTCCGCCGCCGCCGGGGAAGATACCAAGCAGGATTTCCGGCAGGCCGATCTTGGCTTTCGGATTGTCGGTCATGCTGCGGTAGTGGCAGGCCAATGCGATCTCGGTGCCGATGCCCGCACAAGTGCCATTGATGGCGCAGGCAATCGGCTTGCCGCCCTTGTTGGTCTTGGCCTCCATCCCGGCGCGTTCCAGTTTGCGCAGGATGCGGTGGCCGTTCATGGTGAAGTCGAACAGGCCTTGGGCAGCGTTCTCACCGGATTCTTCGCGGATAGAGGCCAGCACGTTCAGATCCATGCCGCCGGCAAAGTCTTTCTTGCCCGAGGTGATCACCACGCCCTTGACCGCGTCATCCGCCAGCGCGCGGTCGATGAACTCCTCTACCAGACCAAAGGCCTCGCGGGTGAGGACGTTCATGGACTTGTCCACCGCGTCCCAGGTGATGATGGCGATGCCATCGGCGTCTACGTCATATGTGAAATCGCTCATGTGTCGTCTCCGATCTGGTCAGCCGTCAGCGGGCTGCCGTCTTTACGGGTGAAGGTGAAGGCGCCGTTTGCAACCTTCACCATCATGTCGAGGTCGCTGTAGAAGGCCGTCTCGCTCTCGGTGCGGGTGCCGATGACAAGAAAGGAGGCCAGCGCATCGCTCTTGTTGATAAGGTGGTGGCCGTTTGCATCGCCTTTCGGGAAGGCGGCGCAATCGCCAGGGTTCATTTCATGTTCGCCCGCGTCATCCACCAGCACCAGCGCACCGGCGGTGACCATCACGAACTCGTCCTGCTCCATGTGGTAGTGGCGCAGGGAGGACAGCGCGCCGGGTTCCAGATGCACGAGGTTGACGCCAAACTGGCTGATCCCTGCGGCATCGCCCAGACGCTGTGACGTGCGCCCCTCCACGCTCTCGGCCAACTTGCCGGGATAGGTGGAGCCGCCCGTCGTGGCGATCTGTGACAGGTCGAGCTTGGGCATCAGACGCGCTCGATGATGGTGGCGGCCCCCATGCCGGAGGCGATGCAGAGCGTCGCGAGACCGCATTCCTTGTCTTGGCGTTCCAGCTCGTCCAGGAGCGTGCCGATGATGATCGCACCGGTGGCGCCGAGCGGGTGACCCATGGCGATGGAGCCGCCGTTGGGGTTCACAAGCCCCGGGTCCACGTCAAAGGCCTGCATGAAGCGCAGCACCACCGAGGCAAAGGCCTCGTTGACCTCAAACAGATCCAGATCGGAGATCTTCATACCGGTCTCGGCGAGGATCTTTTCGGTCACCGGCACCGGGCCGGTCAGCATGATGGTGGGATCTGTGCCGATCTTGGCGGTGGCCCGGATGCGCGCGCGCGGCTTCAGCCCATGGCGTTCGCCGAATTCCTTGTTGCCGATCAACACGGCAGCCGCGCCGTCCACGATGCCGGAGGAGTTGCCGGCGTGGTGAATGTGGTTGATCTTCTCCAGATGCGGGTATTTGAGTTTTGCCACCGCATCAAACCCGGGCATCACTTCGCCCATCATCTGGAAGGATGCGTTGAGCGCGCCAAGCGCCTGCATGTCGGTGCCGGGACGCATGTATTCATCGTGATCGAGGATCGGCAAGCCGTTCTGGTCCCGTACGGTGATGATGGACTTGGCAAAACGGTTGTCGTCCCATGCGGCCTTGGCGCGGCGTTGGGATTCCACCGCAAAGGCATCCGCCTGATCGCGGCTGAAGCCATACTCAGTGGCGATGATGTCCGCCGAGATCCCCTGCGGTACGAAATAGCTGTCCATGGCAAGCGTCGGGTCCACGGCGATCGCCGCCCCGTCGGAGCCCATGGCCACACGCCCCATCATCTCCACGCCACCGGCGATATAGGCCTGACCTGCGCCGCCCTTGACCTGGTTCGCGGCCAGGTTCACGGCCTCCATGCCAGACGCGCAGAAGCGGTTGATGGCGAGGCCCGGGATGGACTCGTCAAGGTCCGAGGCCAGCACGGCAGAGCGCGCCAGGCAGCCGCCCTGTTCCATCACCTGGGTGACATTGCCCCAGATCACATCCTCGACCGCATGGCCTTCGAGGCTATTGCGCTCTTTCAGTGCATTGAGGGTGAGGGCGGACAGCCGCACAGAGGTCACCTCGTGCAAAGCGCCGTCCTTGCGGCCCTTGCCGCGCGGGGTGCGGACGGTGTCGTAGATGTAAGCTTCGGTCATATTGGTCTCCTCAAGCTCGATCCGACGGGTTGCCGGGCATCAGATCATAGGGGTGTTTCCAGCCAGGCAGCGCAGAGATGCGCGATAGCCAGGCGTCAATATTGGGGTGCTCTTCGCGGTCAAAGCCGAAGGGCTCCGGATAGTAGAGATAACTGCAGCAGGTGAGGTCGGCGTTGGTCACTGCGTCCCCCACGATCCAGTCGCGGCTTTCCAGATGTTTCTCCAAAACCGCATAGGTGGCTTTTAAGCGTCCTTGCAGGAAGGCGATCACCTCGGCGGGGCGCTTCTCCTGGGGGAGAAAATTCATCAAAAATCGGCAAAGCCCTGCATTGGAGGACAGCTTGTGATTGTCCCACAGCTGCCACCGCAGGATCTCGCGCTTCTGCTCCGGGGTGTTGCCGCCAAATTTTCCGTATGTGTCCGAAAGATACTGCTGGATCACGCCGGATTGGCTGAGCGTCACTTCGCCGTCCACAAGCACAGGGCATTCGCCCATCTCATTGATGTCACTGCGGAACTCTGCGCCGCGGGTCGTGCCGCTGAAGAAGTCCACAAACACCGGCTCCCAGTCGAGCCCTGCCAGTTCAAGCGCGAGAGCGGCCTTGTAGGAATGGCCGGATTCGCCAAAACAATGGAGTTTCATGTCAGACCGCCCCTCCCAGTGGCGATGTCGCGGCGGGGGTTTCACACCCCCGCACCCCCGTGAGGTATTTGGAAAAAGGTGAAGACCTTTGAGGGCCTGTTAACCAAGAAGGCAGCAATATGGCGATGCGGTACAGGCTGAGGAGCCGATGACTGCAAAAGGTGAAGGCGCGCTTGCCCATTAGGCGGAGAGCCCGGGGGCGGGCGCGCCCCATGACTTCATCTTTTCTCAAATACCTCCGCCGGAGGCTCCCGTCAGATCCGTCAAGGCAAAGCGTCAAATCTGTCACATCGACCTCGCAATCAGCTCTTTCATGATCTCATTGGTGCCGCCATAGATCCGTTGCACACGTGCATCCGCCCACATCTCGGCCACGGCGTATTCCTGCATGAATCCGTATCCTCCGTGCAGTTGCACACATTCGTCGAGCACTTCTCCTTGGGTATCGGTAATCCAGTATTTCGCCATTGCGGCTTTCTCGACGCTCAACTCTCCACGTAGGTGTTCCACCATGCATTCATCAAGGAAGGCGCGGGCAACCTTACTCTTGGTCAAGCATTCGGCGAGCTTGAAGCGGGTGTTCTGGAATTGGGTCAGCGGGCCGCCAAAGGCCTCGCGTTCCTTGCAATAGGCGATGGTGCGCTCGACCGCGCCCTGCATCGCACCAACCGCCCCGCAGGCAATGATCAGCCGCTCCTGTGGCAGCTGCTGCATCATCTGGTAAAAGCCCTGGCCCTCACTGCCGCCCAGGATGTTCTCTGGCGGGATGGCGATGTCGTCAAAGAACAGCTCCGAGGTATCGGCGGCATGAAGTCCCACCTTGTCCAGATTGCGACCACGGGTAAAGCCCTCGGCACCATCCGTTTCCAAGGCCACAAGGGAGACCCCCTTGGACCCCAGCGCGGGGTCGGTCTTGGAGGCGACGAGGATCAGGTTGGCGTGCTGGCCGTTGGTGATGAAGGTTTTCTGCCCCGACAGCCGGTAGACATTGCCATCGCGCACGGCCCTGGTCTTGATCGCCTGCACGTCGGACCCGGTGGAGGGTTCTGTCATCGCCAGCGCACCCACCAGCTCGCCCGAAATCATTTTGGGCAGCCAACGCTGTTTTTGCTCTTCGGTGCCATAGGACAGGATATAATGCGCCACGATGCCGGAGTGGATGCCATGGCCCCAGCTGGCCAGATTGGCGCGGCTCGCCTCTATCAGGATCGCGGCCTCATGTCCGAAATCACCGCCGACGCCGCCGTATTCTTCCGGGATGGAGGGGCAGAGCAGGCCCAGCTCACCGGCCTCGGCCCAGGTGGTCCGATCCATTTCGCCCTGTTTGCGCCAGCGCTCGAACTTCGGTGCCCATTCGTTGGTGATGAAGCTCTGTGTCATGTCGGCAAGCATCTTGTGCTCGTCGCTCATCCATGCGGATGAGGTCCGGAAATCCAGCTCTGCGCTCATCTCTCTCCCCTTTGACGCCCTGGTTCAGGATTCGGGTCCTGGCGTCAGCGTTTTCGATCCTCCAGCTCGGCGTTGAACAGCCGCATGCGGTGGGTCAGATTATCCTCATTGATCACGCTGTCGAAATTCTCGAACAGAAAGGACAGCGCCTCTCCCTCGTCCAGTCCGGCCTCATGGGCAAAGCGCTTGAGCCTGCGAAATCCGTCCTCGGTCATGGCGACGGGAAAGCGGCGGGTCAGGCGAAAACGTTTGGGCATATTCGGATCCTCTCTTTTCCAAATGCGCCCCGGCTGCAGAAGGGACCGGATGCGCCCTGAAGGGCACATCCGCTGTCATGTCGCAGATCGCGATCAGAACTGCGCGGCGTCGAGCGCCATCACCGTGTCGGCGCCGGTCTCGATGCGGGCAAGGTGCAGTTTGGTCGCGGGCAGCTGACGTGCCATGTAGTAGCGGCCGGTGGCGAGCTTTGTCTCGTAGAACGCCGCGTCAGAGGCCCCGGCGTCAAGCGCCGATTTGGCCGCCTTGCCCATCATCGCCCACATCAAGCCGAGGCAGACGTGGCCGAACATGTGCATGAAGTCGTTGGAACCTGCGAGCGCGTGGTTGGGATTCTTCATGCCGTTTTGCATGAAATACATTCCCGCCGCCTGCAAATCCTTCGATGCCGCTTTCAGGGGTTCGATGAAGTCCTTTGCGTAATCTTCGGAAAGTTCGGCGTTTTCCTTGCAGAACCCTTTGACGAGATCAAAGAAAGCCATCACATGCTTGCCGCCGTCTTGCGCCAGCTTGCGACCCACCAGATCCAGCGCCTGCACGCCGTTTGCGCCCTCATAGATCATCGCGATGCGGGCGTCGCGGGTGTATTGCGACATGCCCCATTCCTCGATGTAGCCATGGCCGCCATAGACCTGCTGCGCCTTCACGGTCATGTCGTAACCTTGGTCGGTCAGGAACCCCTTGATGACCGGAGTCATCAGCGAGATCAGGCCGTCGGCATCCTTGTCCTCGCCGCGGTGGGCCTTGTCGATCAGCGTGGCGCCCCACAGCAGGAATGCGCGTGCGCCTTCGGCAAAGCTTTTCTGATCCATCAGGCTGCGGCGGATGTCCGGGTGCACGATCAGCGGATCGGCGGGGCCGTCGGGATTTTTTGCACCGGTCACATCACGGCCCTGCAGGCGGTCCTTGGCGTAGTCCACCGCGTTTTGATAGGCGGCCTCGGCCTGCGCCACACCCTGCATGCCGACGCCCAGACGGGCCTCGTTCATCATGGTGAACATGGCGCGCATGCCCTTATGCATGTCACCGAGCAGCCAGCCTTTGGCGCCGTCGTAGTTCATGACGCAGGTGGAGTTGCCGTGGATGCCCATCTTCTCTTCGATGTTGCCGACCGAGACACCGTTGCGTTCGCCAACGGAGCCGTCCTCTTTCACCAGGAATTTCGGCACGATGAACAGCGAAACGCCCTTGATGCCCTCGGGGCCGCCCGGGATCTTGGCCAGCACCAGATGGATCACGTTGTCGGACATGTCGTGGTCGCCGGCGGAGATGAAGATCTTCTGGCCGGAGATCGCGTAGGAGCCATCGTCCTGCGGCTCTGCCTTGGTACGCATCAGCCCGAGGTCGGTGCCGCAATGGGGCTCCGTCAGGTTCATGGTGCCGGTCCATTCGCAGGAGACCATTTTGGGCAGATATTTGTCCTTCTGCTCATCGGTGCCATGCACCAAGATCGCCGAGGCCGCGCCATGGGTCAGGCCCTGATACATGGTGAAGGCCTGGTTGGCCGCGGAGAAGAACTCACCCACGGCGGTGCCCATTACATAGGGCATGTTCTGACCACCGTATTGCTCCGGCATGTCGAGACCGGGCCAGCCGCCTTCCTTTACTTGCTCGAAGGCGGCCTTAAAGCCGGTCGGGGTGTAGACCACACCGTTTTCCAGTCGGCAGCCTTCGGTGTCGCCCACCACGTTCAGCGGGTGCAGCACGTCACGGGCGATCTTGCCTGCTTCTTCCAGCACGGCGCCGGTGAAGTCGCGTTCCAGTTCGTCGTAGCCGGGGATGCCCGACTCCTTGATGTTCAGCACGTCATGCAGGACAAATTGTGTGTCCTTGGTGGGGGCGGTATAGCTCGGCATCGCGGTCCTCGTTGGTTGGAGTGGTGCGGTTTGCGGATTCAATCAGGCGGGCAGGGCGGTGAGGGCTACTCGGCCGCCTTGGCGTTTGTTTTCATCGAGGCGATGACTTTCTCGCCCCATTTCAGCTGATCCTTCAGGTCATCAATTGCCTCGGTCAGCTCGTCGCGCTGGCGTTCCATGTCGGCCAGACGGTCCTGGGCAATGTCATAGGTGCGGCTCAGCTGCGTCAGTTGCTGGTCACCCATGTGATAGAGGTCCAGAAGTTGGCGGATTTCTTCGAGGCTAAAGCCAAATCGCTTGCCACGCAGGATGAGTTTCAGCCGCGCCCGGTCGCGTTTGGTGAACAAGCGTTTTTGCCCGTCCCGGACCGGGAACAGCAATTCCTTGGCTTCGTAAAATCGCAACGTGCGCGGAGTCACTCCGAACTCGTCACACATATCGCGAATGGATTTGGTGTCTTCAGTCATGGGGGCGTCACTCAGATGTTGCTTTACGTTGGCGTCGTCTGCGTAAACCTTGGCGGCTCTTGTCGAGAGTTACAACATGAACTTGACGTTTACGTAACTTCGACGCCGCGTCACTTCAAAGGGTGACGTGGTGGCAGGGCGGTTTGACGTGACGTCGTGAACCGAAAGGGCAGGAAATTGCTGGAGCTCCCCGGCGCAACGACCGGAAAACAAGCGTAAAATAAGGGGTTTTCTGTGCAGGTCAGGGCTTTGTAGTGCCCGTTGGCGTGACGGGTCTCTCTGCACTGGAAATTCTGGTGTGACTGTCAGCGAAGTCGAAAGAGCGGGTCCACACGGCCTCTCACTCTGTTGTAAATCACTGGTTGGTTCGGGCCTTTGTCAGCGACGAACCGTCTTCGAAACGCTCCAATCTTTCGCGGGCGACGCGGATGAATGCCTCCACGATGCCGAGATCAATGTCGTTGCCAAAGGAGTTGAGTTCTGAGTGCATTGGGGCCATCGCAGCGAGATATGTCCGCAAATACATCTCCGTATTCGTCGATCAGCTCTACTGACAAACAATTGCCTTGGACGTTTCCGGCGACTTGCCAGCGAAAGTCCTTCATAGATGTTTCATGGCTGAAAGGTCCAAGCGTGCATCACGACTAGGGAGCGACCGCAGTTGAGATACTGGCACCGATCCAAAACCCAGGCCGGGTCTTGCGCCTCACAAGAGCAAATCAGCCATCCAGCAGGTTCAGGGTCACCTTGCGCAGGTCGGTCAGCTCTTCCATCGCCTCGTCGATCTGCTGGCGCTGATGTTCCAGCTCCTTCAGTTGGTGGTCGGCCATTTCGATGAAGGCACGGTTCTGGGCCGCGTCGCCTTCCTTGTCATAGATCAGGAGCCACTGGCGGATCTCTTCCAGCTGGAAGCCGAACTTGCGCCCGCGCAGGATCAGCTTCATCCGCGCCACATCGCGGGGCCCATAGAAGCGGGACCGCCCCTGCCGCTCTGGTTGCAGCAGTTCGATGTATTCGTAATAGCGCAGGGTGCGCGGAGTCACTTCGAACTCGGCGCACATCTCCTTGAATGACAGTTTTGTTTCGGTCATCCACGTCCTCCCTTGTGGGGCAACCTAAGGAAGTGAACCGAGCGGTGCAACTGGGAGTTTTGCAAGCCTTGCGCTTTGGAGAGCGGGACCTGATAAATGAGGCAACAGCGACAAGGAGCTCCCCATGGCAGACAAGACGCAACTGGCGCGCCAGTTCATCGAGGCGATCCCGCATTCGCGTGCGCTGGGAATGGAGCTGACAGAGATCGGCGAGGGGCGCGCGGTGATCGTGATGCCCTATGACAAGAAGCTGATCGGGGATCCGGACACCGGTGTGATCCATGGCGGCGCGGTCTCGGCGCTGATGGACACCTGCTGTGGTGCGGCGGTGATGAGCCACCCGAGCGCGCCCTCCAGCACCGCCACCATCGACCTGCGCATCGACTATATGCGCGGCGCAACGCCGGGTCAGACCATCACCACCACCGCCACCTGTCACCACGTGACCCGCAATGTTGCCTTTGTGCGCGCGGTGGCGACGGATGAGCAGAGCGAGACACCCGTGGCCACCGCCTCCGGCGCTTTCACAGTGGAGTTGAAATCATGAGCCGCCCGCGTCCTGAACCCGTGCAGGTGATCAAGCAACGCCGTGATGCGGCCCTTGCGGCGCTGGTGGAGTTGGTGCCTTACATCGGCTTTCTTGGCATCACCTTCGAGCGCCGCGGCGATGAGCTGACCTCGACCATGCATTTCCACGACAATCTGATTGGCAACCCGATGCTGCCGGCGATTTACGGCGGGGCCACGGCAGCGTTTCTCGAGGTGACCTCGGTGATCACCCTGCAGTGGTTCCACCTCTGGCCACAGTTCGAAAGCGGTGATCTGGATGTGGAAACGATGGCGGCGGGGCAGATGCCGCGCCTGCCCAAGACCATTGATTTCACGGTGGATTACCTGCGCTCCGGCCTGCCGCGTGATTCCTACGCGCGCGCCACCGTGAACCGCTCCGGACGGCGCTATGCCTCGGTGCATGTGGCGGCTTGGCAGGACCACAAGGACAAGCTGTTTGCCCAGGCGACCGGGCATTTCCTGATGCCGCAGGAGCGCCCCTCCGAGGGCTGATCACGAAGGACCAATTTCATGTCGGAGGCCTCCGGACCGATCACCCACAGCCGGGTGTTGAAAATCGCGCTGCCCATCGTTCTGTCCAATGCAACCGTGCCGATCCTGGGTGCGGTGGATACGGGCGTGGTGGGACAGCTGGGCGAGGCGGCCCCAATCGGCGCCGTTGGCATCGGCGCGGTGATCCTGTCGACCATCTACTGGGTGTTCGGTTTTCTGCGCATGGGCACCACCGGTCTGGCGGCACAGGCGCGCGGCGCCGGAGATGAGGCCGAGACCGGCGCGCTGCTGATGCGGGGGCTGATCCTTGCAGGCGGCGCGGGTCTGTTCTTTATCCTGGCGCAGGTGGCGGTGTTCTGGGGGGCATTCGCGCTGGCGCCCGCCAGTGCCGAGGTGGAGGGCCTGGCGCGGCAATATCTGCAGATCCGCATCTGGGGCGCGCCTGCGACCATCGGGCTATATGCCGTGACGGGCTGGCTGATCGCGATCGAGCGCACGCGTGGGGTCTTCCTGCTGCAGATCTGGATGAACGGGCTCAATATCGCGCTGGACCTGTGGTTCGTGCTGGGGCTCGGCTGGGGCGTCGAAGGGGTCGCCATCGCGACGCTGATCGCCGAGTGGACGGGGCTGGCCTTTGGCCTCTGGCTGTGCAGATCGGCCTTTGCGGGCGACCAGTGGTACGATTGGGCGCGGATTTTCGACCGTGCGCGGCTGAAGCGGATGATGCAGGTCAATGGCGACATCATGGTGCGGTCGGTGCTGCTGACGCTGTCGTTCACAACCTTCCTGTTCCTTGGCGCGGATCTGGGCGATGTGACCTTGGCGTCCAATCAGGTGCTGATCCAGTTTATCGAGATCACCGCCTTTGCATTGGATGGGTTCGCCTTCAGCGCCGAAGCGCTGGTGGGCGGGGCTGTGGGCGCGCGGGATCCTGTGCGCCTGCGCCGGGCAGCGCTTGTGTCGTCCCACTGGGGTGTGTGCTTCGCGGTGGCTCTGGCGCTGGCCTTCTGGTGCGGCGGACCTGCGCTGATCGATCTGATGGCCACGGCGCCGGAGGTGCGTGAAACTGCGCGGAGCTATCTGATCTGGGTGGCACTGGCACCGCTGATCAGCGTGGCAAGCTACATGTTCGACGGCATCTACATCGGTGCCACCTGGACCCGCGACATGCGGATCGCGATGATCCAGGCGGTGGGGATCTATGTGATCGCGCTTGTGGTCTGTGTGCCGGTGCTGGGAAATCACGGACTGTGGCTGGCGCTGATGGTGCTGAACCTCGCCCGCGCGGCGACGCTGGCGGCCCGCTACCCTCGGCTGGAGGCGTCGATTTCGCCTGCGGGATGAATTGCTGAGCTGACGCTTTGCGAGGCGCCTGATAGCAAACGGAGATTTGCTATCGCAAATCACTGGTGAGGTTTTGCGCTTTGCTTTGCAAATCGCCGGGGGCAGGCCGCGCCTTTGGCGCGGCCTGCTGGGCCCAACGGGAAGGGGGGCTTTTTAAAGCATCCCTGACGGGCGGGAGCGCCCCTGGCTGCCGTGGATGACTAGAGCCAAGTCGCGCGATCTGTGCCGACGGCTTGCGCGACGCTCTCATGTCCGTCGCGCGCCAGAAGCGCATCAAGGCCATTGGCTATCTCTGCTGCAAGTGACAGACCGCCATAGACCAGCGCGGTATAAAACTGCACCGCTGATGCACCCGCGCGGATCTTGGCATAGGCGTCTTCAGCCGAGGAAATTCCGCCCACACCGATGATCGGCACGGCACCGTCAAGCCGGAAGGAGAGCTGTGCCAGCACCCGGGTGGATTTTTCAAACAATGGTGCGCCGGAGAGCCCGCCCATTTCATCGCACTGCGCGCTTTTCAGACCGTCGCGGGCAAGCGTCGTATTGGTTGCAATCACCGCATCAATCCCGCTTTCGCGCGCGACATCAGCGATATCGTCAAGACCTGCCTCATCCAGGTCGGGTGCAATTTTGAGGAACACCGGGATTGGGCGGTCCAGGCCCTCTCGTGCCTCCATGACCCCTGCCAATAGCGCAGAAAGGGCAGCTTTGCCCTGCAGATCACGCAGCTTTTCGGTGTTGGGAGAGGAGACATTGACGGTGGCAAAGTCCAGATGCGCGCCGCAATGGCTCAGGACGCGGGCAAAGTCCTGCGCGCGGTCATCGCTGTCTTTGTTGGCGCCGAGGTTGAGGCCGATCACACCATCCTTGGGTCGCTGAGCAAGGCGTGCGCCAACCGCCTCCATGCCCTCGTTGTTAAAGCCGAAACGATTGATCGCCGCGCGATCTTCGCTCAGGCGAAACAGGCGCGGTTTGGGATTGCCCGGTTGAGGGCGCGGGGTTGCGGCCCCCACCTCAATAAACCCGAAACCGGCCTGCGTCAGCGCGCTGAGCGCCTCGGCGTTCTTGTCAAACCCTGCGGCCAGCCCGACCGGATTGGGCAGGCTCAGACCGGCAATTTCTGTCTTCAGGCGCGGCGATGTCACCGGGCCGGGGCAGGGCGTGAGACCGGATTTCAGGGCCTTGATGGACAGCCCATGCGCGGTTTCGGGATCAAGGCGATGCATCACGGCCAGCGCCAGTTTTTCGGACAGCTTCATCGGCCGTGCCTCCTTTGTTGCGCGTCGGCGCGCTCAGACCATTTCTGCGGGAAAACGGTGAACACCTTCAACCAGCGGCAGCGGTTTGGCCCAGATCAGTTCCGCATGTTGCAGCCGGCGATAGAGATGCGGGAACAGTGCGCCACCGCGTGACGGCTCCCATTTGAGCGCATCGCCCATCTGATCCGCCTCAAAAGCCAGAAGCCACAGCCCCTCGGCATCCGCGAAATGCTTGGCTGCGGTTTCTGCCGCCTGCGGGGCGGTCGAGAAGTGGATAAAGCCGTCCGCAAGGTCCACGGGCGCGCCATCGGTTTCACCGGCGGCCTCAAAGGCGCGCCATTCGTCGTCACGGAAAATCTTGTAAATCAGCATGGCCACCTCATGCCCTCAGACGCCCCCTTTGCGCAAGAGTGCTTGTGCGAAGGGCAGCGCAAAGTTTCCCCTGCGTCTACATCGCGGTGTCACGTAAGTTTGTTTTTGACTGTTTGGGCAAAGATCACGAATACTGAGACCATAACAACCGCCGGTAGAGGTGGCATAACAAGGTGAGGGTTTATCCTATGATTTCACGTTTACTGACGTCGGCAGCAGCGCTGGGTCTGACCGCGGGCATGGCCGCAGCGGACTATAAGCTGACCATTCTGCACACCAACGACATTCACAGCCGCATCGAGTCGATCAACAAGTATGATTCCACCTGCGGCGCAGACGATGAGGCCGAGGGCAAGTGCTTTGGCGGCATCGCGCGCGTGAAGGCCAAGGTGGACGAGATGCGCGGTGCGCTGGAAGGTCAGAACGTCGTTCTGCTGGATGCAGGCGATCCGTTTCAGGGGTCGCTCTTCTACACCACCTACAAAGGCGCGGCTGAGGCTGAGTTCATGGAAGACATCGGCTACGATGTGATGGCCGTTGGCAATCATGAATTCGACGATGGCCCGGCTGGGCTTGAGAAATTCGTCGACACCGTGTCCTTTCCGGTGATCTCAGGCAATCTTGACCTGACCTCCGAGCCGCTCTTGAAGGGCAAGGTCGGCAATCATGTGGTGCTTGAGGTCGGAGGCGAGAAGATCGGCATCATCTCCGCACTTGCGACCGATACGGTCGAGACCTCCTCGCCAGGGCCGAATGTTGTGTTTCAGGATGAAATCGACAGCTTGGCCGCCGATGTCGAAGCGCTGCAAGCGGAAGGTGTGAACAAGATCATCGCGCTGACCCATGTGGGGCTCGCCAAGGATATGGAGATTGCCGAGCAGGTTCCGGGGCTGGATCTGGTGGTGGGCGGCCATTCGCACACGCTGCTGTCCAACACCTCTGATCGCGCCGCTGGTCCGTACCCCACCATGGTTGGCGACGTGCCGGTGGTGCAGGCCTATGCCTATTCCAAATACCTCGGTGAGTTGACCGTGACCTTTGACGATGAGGGCAATGTCGTCTCAGCAGAGGGTGAGCCGATCCTTCTGGATGCATCGGTGACACCGGATGCGGAGATGACGGCACGCATCAAGGAAATGGGCGCGCCGATCGAGGAAATGAAAACCCGGATCGTTGCGGAAACCAAGGATATCGTTGATGGCTCGCGCGATGTCTGCCGTGCAGGTGAATGCTCCATGGGCAATCTGGTTGCCGATGCGATGCTTGCGCGGGTGAAAGATCAAGGCGTGAGCATGGCAATTCAGAATGGCGGCGGTCTGCGCTCCTCCATCGACGCGGGCGAAGTCACCATGGGCGAAGTCTTGAGCGTGCTGCCGTTCCAGAACACACTGTCTACCTTTGAGGTCTCCGGTCAGGCGATGATCGACGCGCTGGAAAACGGTGTTGGTCAGATCGAAGAGGGCGCGGGTCGCTTCCCGCAAGTTGCCGGGATGAAATTCGCCTTTGATGCGTCCAAAGAGCCGGGCGCGCGTATCTCTGAGGTAATGGTCATGGACGGAGAAGTTCTTGGGTCGCGATTGATCCTGCCAAAACCTACGGCGTGGTGTCCAACAACTACGTGCGCAACGGTGGCGACGGCTACAAGATGTTCGCAGGCGACGACAAGAACGCCTACGACTACGGCCCCGACCTGGCCGATGTGGTTGCCGAATACCTCGCCGAAGTCGGCCCCTACAGCGCCTATACCGATGGCCGCATCACCAAGAAATAAGCCCGTCTAACAGTGCGTTTTCAGCCCCCGTCGGAGAGATCCGGCGGGGGTTTTGATTGACCGCGGCGCGGGGCGAAGCCGTCACTCGGTTTCTAGCCGAAATTTAAGGAATGTTTCACCGTCATACTCCTGCTCAGCGACGAACACGGCTCCAAGCCGGTCGAGCGCACCGAGGTTCCGACGCGACGGAGGCAGGAGAAACGTCACAAAAGGAATGCGTTCGTCGGTACGGGCGAAGTCGAGTGCTTGCTTTGTAATGCGCGCGCCAAGCCCGAAGGATTGTGGCGTGAGAACCAAGCCGAAATCCCACTCGTCCCCTTCCTTCTGAAATCCCCCCCATCCAACATATGTCTTACCCGACAGTATGGCCCAATGGCCGAGCCCATCACGGCTCCAGCATTCTTCCTTTGCTGCGACAAATTTGGCCACGGCGGACTTGTCCCACTTGAATGTCAGGAGAGGCATGTGCTCGGCGACGCGTGGGTCGGACATGTGAGCAATGATCTCGTCGGGTTCTATGTCAGGTAGGCGGGCGAAGGTGATTTGATGTTTCATTTTGGTCGCTGTGAATGTTGATCGAGGTAACGTAGTGGATATGCAGTTATCACAACACATTCGGTTGCATGGATGACAGAGACGTGACTGTGCATCGCATGTCGCCGAACGGCTCCTTACCGTGGGACCTCCACGTGAGGGTGCCTTGGGTATGGCGTTGCCTGCCGGCGGTCCTCCGTCTATCTTGCCACTATGGACCATCCGCTGATCGACCTTATCAATGCCCGGATTGAAGCTGCTGAGCGGGACGGGGCCTTCGACAACCTTGACGGGGCAGGCAAACCGCTGCCGCAGTGCGAGGACCCCGAGAACGCGGTGATGAACCGGATCATGAAAGAGAATGGAGCGGTTCCGGAAGTGGTCTCCCTGAGCCGAGAATTGGCACGCCTGCGAGAAGAGCTGCGCGACACCGGGGATCGCAGCAAACGTCGTCAGATCATTGCGGATATGTCCATGATGGAGGCGCGGATCGAAATTGCGCGCAAGCGCGGTTGATAAGAATATCTGCCCGGAGGTCGGGCGATCACGTGACGAAAAATGCGACATCAATGGACGTGCGGCGCAAACTTTTGAACGCCGGCCTGTGATGCGACGTCAGCTTGGGCGATCCGCATCATAAGGAGCGCCGCGTGCGTCCACATCCGTCGCCTTGGTCAGGAGCCGCACCAACGCCTCACGCTCTTCTGGCGTCAGGTTAGACAGGATCTCCGGCTGGATGGCCTCCACATTGGGACGGGCTGCGGCAAACAGGGACTGTCCCCGTTCCGTCAGGCGCAGGCGGCGGGCGCGGCGGTCCTCGGGGCAGATGTCACGCTGCACGAGCTGCTTGATTTCCAGCCGCTCCACGACCTTGCCCAGAGTTGCCCTGTCATATCCGATCAATCCGGAGAGGGTCGCCTGATCTATGCCGGGCCTTGCATCCAGTGCGGCGATCGCGGTGTATTGCACTGGCGTCAGATCGAGCCCGGCGGCGCTCATGACTGCCGCAAACCGCGCCACCGAGATCTGATGCAGGCGCCGGATCAGCGTGGCAGGCAGGGTGGCGATTTCCAATTCGGGATCGGGCATCTGAGTGTTCCGTTCGCGGCTCTGGGTCGGGTCCCTATCTCGGCAAAATCAGTCGGGTGGCGGCCTCAGTCCGGCGAATTTCTGTTTTGTTGCCCCGGCTGTGAGAGTAGAGATGGGGCATGGCTCTGACCTTTCAAACACTTTCCGATTTTCTTGCGCATGGGCACGACACCGTGATCGATGTGCGCAGCCCTGCTGAATATGCCGAGGACCATGTGCCCGGCGCCATCAACCTGCCTGTGCTGGACAATGATGAACGCGCCGAGGTCGGCACGATATATGTGCAGGAGAGTTCCTTTCGCGCGCGCAAGATTGGTGCTGCGATGGTGTTTCGCAACGCGGCCAACCACATAGAGCACAGTCTGAGCGCCTATGAGGGGGGATGGCGTCCTCTGGTCTATTGCTGGCGCGGTGGGCAGCGATCCGGCAGTTTTACCTGGATGCTGAGCCAGATTGGCTGGCGCGCCGAGGTGGTTCAGGGCGGCTATCAGAGTTATCGCCGGTTGGTGCATGCGGCCCTCTATGAGACATCACTGCCGCATCAGTTGGTGCTGCTGGACGGGCTGACCGGGACCGCCAAGACCGAGATCTTGCAGGCGGTTGAACGCCTTGGCGGACAGGTGCTCGATCTGGAGGGATTGGCGCGTCATCGGGGCTCTCTGCTTGGTGCGCGGCCCGGTGGGCAACCCAGCCAGAAACGGTTCGAGAGCTATATCGCCTGCGCTTTTGCAGGCATGGACCCGACGCGTCCGGTTCTTGTGGAAGCGGAGGCCAGCAAAATCGGCGCCCGCATCCTGCCACCCAGCCTGTGGGAGGCGATGAAGACCGCGCCCCGCATAGATGTGGAGGCCCCGTTTGAGGCCCGCTGCGACTATCTGGTCGAGGCCTATGACGACATCCTCTCGGATGCGGAACGTTTGCGGGCGCAGCTCGATCCGTTGCGGACGCACCGCTCTCATGCGGTTGTGGATGGTTGGATCTCGCTGATCGAGGCCGGGGATAAACGGGGGCTGACGGCGCGGCTGATGGCTGACCACTATGATCCCGCCTATCGCAAGGCACGCGCGCGCTATGAAGTGGACGGGCTGGGGCGTCTGTCGCTAAAGGGGCTCGCACCGCAGGATCGGCTTGCTGCTGCAGAGCAGATCATGACTCTTCTGCAGAGGTTTGCCCGCTAGGGGCAGGGTCGATTGACCCTGAGCCACCGGTGTGTCGGTTTTCTGTCTGACGATGAGACTCCTTTGAGGGGGCATGGTGTGTTCTACATCTTTGACGTCCGTCAGGGGAAAGACTTATCAAACCGCACCCTGGCTTGCGCCGTCATCGCAGAACGATCCCTTCGCCCGCACCACGCATGACGCCGATCCCAGCCGCGCAATAGCCGTGGTTTCGCAATTGGTCCAAGAGCTGCTCTGATTGATCCGAGGGCACTGCGGCCAGCAACCCGCCTGAGGTTTGCGGGTCGAACAGCAGCGCGCGTGCGCCGGCAGTGCCAATGCCGGGCAACAAGGCGGCGTTGTCGTCGAATATGGTTGAACGCACCCCGGCCTCTGCCAATTCCGGGGCGCCGCACATCGTGGGGATCGCGTCAAAGCGGATTTCGGCCCCCAGATGAGAGGCCTCGCACATTCCCTGCAGATGCCCCAGCAGGCCAAAGCCGGTCACATCGGTCATGGCATGGGCCTGTGCACACAATACCTCGGCGGCCTTGCGTTGGCTCTGACACATCAGGTCAAGCGCGTCGGCAACCCAGCGCCCCCGCGCCTGACCTGTCATTTCTGCGGCAAGAATAGTTCCGGTTCCCAGTGGCTTGGTCAGGATCAGGTGATCCCCCTCCTGCGCGCCTGCCAGTGTGAGTGGGGCGGAAGCGCATAGACCGGTGATGGTAAAGCCAAGCGTCAGCTCCTCACCGAGCGAGGTATGTCCACCGACAATGGCCGCGCCCGCGAATGTCATCTCCTGATCCGCGGCACTCATGATCTCGCCGAGAAGACGCTCCTGCAGGTCCGGTGTCTGGCGCGGCAGGATCAGGGTGACAGTCGCCGCTTGCGGGCGGGCGCCCATGGCCCAGATGTCGTTCAGCGCGTGCTGCGCGGTGATGCGGGTCATGGTCATCGGATCTTCGGTGAAGGCGCGTAGGTGATCGGTACTGATCACCTGGATCGCCCCCCCGGTCTGCAGCTGCGCCGCGTCATCGCCGGGCAGGGGAGTCACGTCGGCTCTTGCTGCGCCCGTATAGCTGCCAAGCCCCCGGTTCAGGCTGTCGCGTCCGACCTTTGAGCCACAACCGCCACACATCGGTTTTGCACCGAGCGCCTCCTCCAGTCCCGACGCGCGAAGGCGGGGTAAAGGGGGCGGTGCCATGACCGGCAGATCGTCGAATTTCGCCATGAACTTTCGGTCGATGTGATCCTTCCACCGCCACAGCAATGCGCCGGAAAAACTGCGCCCGTTGCGATCCGCGAGCGCTGTCTTGCCGCCCATGGAGATCAGTTTCAGGTAGTCTTTTTGCGGATGATAGTCTTTCAGGGGGCCACCGCTCAGCATGGCTCTGAGGTTGTGAAAGAGAATGGGCGCCTGTCGCACCGCGTAAACCCCGGCCTTTGGGCGCGGCGTCCGGGCCATATGGGCGCAATCGCCGGCGGCAAAGACATGAGCGTCAGAGGTTTGCAGGTTTGTATCCACCACAAGCGCGCCATCGTGTTGTTCGAGGCCGGAGGAGCCAAGCCAGCCATAGGCACGCGCACCGGCGGCCCCGACTGTGAAATCGCTGAGAAGGACATGGCCGTCCTCAAGGTGGATTTCGCCCTCCGTCAGCCGATCAATCCTGGTCTGCTCCAGCAAGGTGACGCCATGGGTTTCAAGTGCGGCGCGCAGGCGGGACCGGCTTTGCTCTCCCAACGCGGACAGGGCCGTATCGCTGTCGATCAGCGTGGCCTGCGTCAGGCGATTGTGCTGGCGCAGCGCGTGAGACATGGCGAGGATCAGCTCCGCCCCGGCGACACCTCCACCGATGCAGGCGATACGTGCGGCAGAACTGTCGGCGCGAAATGCCTCCCATGCGGAAGCTAACATGCCGAGTGGTTTTGCGGGGATGGCGTGATCGGCGAAACCGGGCAGATCGGGCATCGCAGAGGTGATGCCGATGTCGATGGAGGCGACATCATACGCGATCTCGGGCCGTCCCGGGACCGCGATACGCTTGGTGGCCGGGTCGATCTGTTCGGCAGCGCCAAGGATCAGGCGCGCGCCGGCAAAGCGCGCCAGTTTCACAAGGTCGATATCCAGCGCCTCGCGCGTGTAGTGCCCGGCCACGAAGCCCGGCAACATGCCGGAGTAGGGGGCGGTTGGGCCGGGATTGATGAGAGTGAGGCGCACGCCCGGCAGGGGATTCATTCCCCACATCCGCAGCAGAAGCGCATGGGTGTGCCCGCCTCCCACAAGGACCAGATCGCGGGTCAGCGGAAGGCGGGAACTGTGCATTGTATCGGCCTCATTGTCGCATGCGACCGTCAGAGAGGCCGCTCAGGCCCCGGTCTGTTCAGACGCCGGGTGGTGCTCGGGCTTGTTATGCGTCGCCCAGAGCTTGCATGTGCCGGGTGTCGGCAGATCCTTGGGCTTTGTCTGCTGGTTGATAAACACCTTGGCAAGGAAATTTGCCGTGACCGGAGCGGAGACCAGCAGAAACAGGGTGATCAGCAGCTCATGCGCCGACACGCGCCCCTCGTAGGCCCAGGCATGCAGCATGGAGCCGAGCAGCACGCCACCGACCCCAAGTGTGGTGGCCTTGGTGGGCGCATGCATGCGCGACATCGGGTCGTTGAGCTTCAGCAGGCCGAAGGAGCCCACAAAGCCAAAAAGGCCCCCCACGATGATGAAACCGGTGATGAGAAGGTCGATGATCATTTTTGTCTCCTCACTCGATGATGTTGCCGCGCAGCAGGAAGCGCGCATAGGCCACGGTTGAGATGAAGCCGAGCATTGCCATGATCAGCGAAGCCTCAAAGAAGATTTCCGAGCTCAGGAAGACGCCAAACAACACCACCAAGGCGATGGAATTGATGAACATGGTATCCAGCGCGAGGATTTGGTCGGTGATTTCCGAGCCTGTGACCACCTTCCAGAGGTTCATCAGCATTGCGACGGCGAAACACCCGAAGGCGAAGATATAGGCATATTCGATCATTCGAAAATCTCCTTCAGGCGGGTTTCATAGCGGGATTTGATGTCATCTCTGACGGCCGCCGTATCCGGTGCGTGCAGGCAGTGGACCAGCAGGTAGTGCCCATCAGCCGAAATGTCCGCCGTGAGCGTTCCGGGCGTCATGGTGATGGTGCCGCCGAGTATCGCGATGGCCTCTGGTGTGCGGATGTCCAGCGGCACTTCGACCCAAGCAGGCTGTCGCTTGCTGTTGGGCATGAAGAGAATGATGCGAGCCACGATGATGTTGGCGACCACGATGTCCCAGAACACCAAGAGCACATACCCTGCCAGCCGCAGCGGGCTCTTTAGCTTGGGGCGGTTGGGCCAGTAGGGCTGTGTCACGAATGGAATAAGCAGCCCGAGAAAGAAGCCAAACAACAGCGAGTTCAGGGAAAAACGGTTGACCAGCAGCTGCCAGATCACCGTCAGCAACAGTGTCAGCAGCGGGTGCGGAAGAAGGCGATTCAAGATCCTCATCAGTTGCTCTCCTCGGCGGCGGCTTCACTCGCGCTGTCTTGCCCGGCATTATAGTCCGCGGCCTCGTCGGGGTCAGGGTCGGAAACAGGGCGGTCGCGGTTGGCCAGTACCGTCTCAATATAGGCCTGTGGCGCAAAGAGGTCGTTTGCAGTGGCGCTGGTGTAGCGCATCATCGGCCCGGCAAAGAGGGTCAGGGCAACTAGCCCGGCCAGCAACCCGAAGGTCGCGACAAACGGCAGCGCAGGTGTAGGTGCCGTTCGCGCTCCGTCACCGCCCTGGCGGTGTTCCACCTCGATCTCTGGCTCTGCCATGCTGTCATCGCGCGGCAGGCCGTGGCTTTTCCAGAAGATCATCGTGCCTGCGCGGGCAAAGCCCATGATGGTAATGAGCGAACTGGTAAGGATCACGGCCCAGACCCAGACCGCCAGCGTATTGTCGCGTGCCGCGTCCAGGATCAGCAGCTTGCCCAGGAAACCGGACAGCGGAGGCATGCCAGCGGTGGCGATTGCTGCGATGAAGAACAGGACCGAAATCAGCCCGCTCTGCGCCATCACCGGTTTTGGCGCGATGTCGTCCCCCTGACGCTGACGGACCATATCAGCCACCAGAAACAGCGCTGCCGCAGCCAGTGTCGAGTGTACGGTGTAGTAGAGGGCGGCTGCGGTGGCCTCGGGCGTGAACAGCGCGATTGCGGTCAGGAGCGTGCCGACCGAGGTGATCGCGCCAAAGGACATCAGGCGACCGATCTCTTTTGAGCCCAGAACGCCAATGGCGCCGATGGCGACGGTCAGCAGCGCGGCGGGCAGCAGCCAGCTGTCCACCAACCCTTCGACCACTGCCACATCGGGGCCAAAGACCAGCGTATAGATGCGCAGGATGGAATAGGCGCCCACCTTGGTCATGATCGCAAACAGCGCCGCCACCGGGGCAGGCGCGTTGGCGTAGGAAGCGGGCAACCAGAAGTGCAGCGGCAACAGCGACGCTTTGATCGCAAAGACCAGTAGGAGCATGATCGCGCCGACGCGGATCAATGCGGTGTCCTCGGCCGGGAGTTCCGCAACACGCACCGCAAGATCGGCCAGGTTGAGCGTGCCAGTCACCCCGTAGATCGTGCCAAGCGCAAACAGGAACAGAGTGGAGCCAAGGAGGTTGAACACCACATATTGCACGCCCGCCTGAAAGCGCCGCGCGCCGCCGCCGTGGATCATCAGACCATAGGAGGCGATCAACAACACCTCGAAGAACACGAACAGGTTGAACGCATCCCCGGTCAGGAAGGCGCCGATGATGCCCATCAGCTGAAACAGGAACAGCGGATGGAAATTGGCGCCGCGCTCGTCCCATTTGCTGCCCACCGCATAGAGGTTTACCGCCAGCGCGAGAACCGTGGTGAGCAGAACCATCATCGCCGAGAGACGGTCCAGCACCAGTACGATGCCAAAGGGCGCTTGCCAGTCGCCCAGCTCGTAGACCTGCACTGTTCCGTCGGCGGCCTGTACGGCCAGCGCCATC
The DNA here is from genome assembly GCF_032924845.1 of Tritonibacter scottomollicae. Lineage (NCBI taxonomy): Bacteria > Pseudomonadati > Pseudomonadota > Alphaproteobacteria > Rhodobacterales > Paracoccaceae > Tritonibacter > Tritonibacter scottomollicae. Next base: position 1,430,534 of record NZ_CP136704.1, on the reverse strand, counting down.
GCGATCGCGACCAGCAGCACGTTACTGGCCAGCGAGAATATGCGCTGCAGATCAATGTGGTAGCGCAATGCCATGATGATGAATGGTGCCACCAGCGCAGGCAGCACGATGGGCGCAATCAGAAGGTGGTTCATGCGTCCTCTCCCTGCGCAGGCGCAGTGTCGTCCATGTTGATATTGTCGTTGCGGGCGCTGAGGTAGGCCCCGAGGGCCACCATCACCACCACGGCGGTCATGCCGAAGGAAATCACGATCGCCGTCAGCACCAGCGCTTGCGGCAGCGGATCACTATAGGCCACATCGGCGTATTTGTTGAGGATCGGCGGCGCATTGCTCGCCAATCGCCCGGAGGCAAAGAGAAATACATTCACTGCATAGGACAGCAGCGAGGTGCCGAGGATCACCGGGAACGTGCGGCGACGCAGCACCAGATAGATCCCCGCAGCGGTGAGCAGGCCGACGGCTGAAGCAACGAGAAATTCCATGCTCTCAGGCCTCCTTCATGTCTTGTTCCGCGTCGTCGCGGGCAGGGTTGATGTCCATGGCATGTTCGGATGCAGAGCCTGGCTGCCATGCAAAGCGCGAGAGGCTTTCCAGCGCCAGCAGGACAGCGCCCACGACGGCGAGGAACACGCCAAGGTCGAACAATGCGGCTGTGGCGACCTCGAATTCATTCAACGGCGGGAGGTGCACATAGCCAAAGGCGGAGGTCAGGAACGGCTGGCCGTTGAACCAGGCGCCAATCCCCGTGGCGGCTGCGATCAGCACGCCTGAGCCGATGATGCCGTGATAGGGGAAGCGTTGTCGCTCCGTCGCCCAGCCAAAGCCGGATGCCATGTACTGCATGATGACGGCAATGGCCGCGATCAGACCGGCGATGAAGCCACCACCCGGCAGATTGTGCCCGCGGAAGAAGATGTAGGCCGCAACCATCAAAGCCACGGGCATCATCATCCGCGTCACCACGACCATCATACCCGGATGACTGTCGCCCGCCTGCTCGATGTCGGGTTTGCGGTTCAGCAGATAGGCCCGGACGCGCGTGGACAGAACAGCCTCGGTCAGCGCAAAGATGACCAGCGCCGCGATGCCCAGCACGATGATCTCGCCAAAGGTGTCAAAGCCACGGAAATCCACGAGGATTACGTTCACCATATTGGTGCCGCCACCGCCCTTGTAGGAGTTTTCGACGTGAAAGCCGGAGATGGACGGGAAGGCAAAATCCCGCAGCAGCATCGCGTAGATCAGGCCGCCGACGCCGACGCCCCCGATGATCGCAATCACGCCGTCACGCATCCGGGTCAGGACCGGGGTTTCGACCGGCGTGTCCTTGGGCAGGAAGTTCAGTGCCAGCAGCATCAGGATTATCGTCACCACTTCGACCGAGATCTGCGTCAGGGCAAGATCCGGTGCCGAGAGATAGTTGAACGACAGCGACACGATCAGGCCGACGATACCGATCAGGATCAGCGCGATGAACCGGCGACGGTGGAACAACACGATGCAGGCGGCCGCCACGATGAGGCAAAGCCAAGCAACGATGGGCAAGGCACCTGCCTCCTGTAGCGCACGGGTGGGTGCGCCCAAAAGGCCGGTTGAAAAGGCATAGATACTGAGGGCCGCGGTGAAGCTGATCATGATAGCGCCGTAGCGGGTCAGCGAGCCGTCATGCAGCCGGGCCGTGATGCCCTGCATTAAACGGGTGGCTGCGCCAACGATCGCATCAAAGATCTCCTTGGCCTCCGGGCGGGGCAGGGCGGTCCAGACCCGCTCCAGCGGGCGGTGCAGGGCCAGCAGCACAAGACCGCCGACAATGGCGATGATCGACATGTAAAGCGCAGGCGTGACCCCATGCCAGAGTTTCAGCGAGTAATAGGGAAGTTTTTCTCCGCCGATGACGGCACTTGCGGAGGCGGCAACCAGTGGGCCGACCAGCTTGGCCGAGAACAGGCCGATCAGAACCACCAGTGTCACCAGCAAAGCGGGCGATGCCCACATGCCGAACCCCGGATCATGGGGTTTCGCTGGATAGTCGTCACGTTTGGGGCCGAGAAACACATGCGCGATATAACGAAAGGAGTAGGCCGCCGAGAACATCGCCGCGATGGTTGCGAGGATCGACATGGCCAGCGGGCTTTGCATCCAGCTGGTGTGCGAAATCTCCTCCAGCATCATTTCCTTTGAAAGGAACCCGTTGAGCGGCGGAATGCCCGCCATCGACAGCGACGCCAGAGTGGCAATCACGAAGGTGACAGGCATCAGATGACGCAGCCCGCCAAGGCGCTTGATATCCCGCGTGTGCGCTTCGTGATCGACGATGCCCGCAGACATGAAGAGCGCGGCCTTGAAGGTGGCGTGGTTGATGATGTGGAACACCGCGACCACAGCCGCCAGCTTGGTGCCCATGCCCAGAAGCATGGTGATCAGGCCCAGATGCGAGACGGTAGAGAACGCCAGGAGCGCCTTGAGATCATCCTTGAACAACGCGATCACGGCACCAAGCACCATGGTGATCAGGCCCGTGGTGGCGACGATGTAGAACCACTCCGGCGTGCCTGCCAGAACGGGCCACAGGCGCGCCATCAGGAACAGGCCTGCCTTCACCATCGTGGCGGAATGCAGATAGGCCGAAACCGGCGTCGGCGCGGCCATCGCATGCGGCAACCAGAAGTGAAACGGGAATTGCGCCGATTTGGTGAAGGCCCCGATCAGGATCAGGATCAATGCAGGAAGATAGAGATCCGACGACTGGATCGCGTCCTTGTTCTGCAGGATGACGCTGATGTCATAGCTGCCGGCGATATTGCCGAGGATCAGCATGCCACCGATCATGGCCAGCCCGCCCATGCCGGTCACCGTCAGTGCCATGCGCGCGCCCTGACGGCCTTCTGGCAGGTGCTTCCAATAGCCGATCAGCAGGAAGGACGACAGCGATGTCAGCTCCCAGAAGATCAACAAAAGCAGGATGTTGTCGGACAGAACGATCCCAACCATCGCGCCCTGGAACAGCAGCAAATAGGTATAGAATTGCCCCATCGGATCCTCTCGCGACAGGTAGAAGCGCGCATAAAGGATGATGAGCAGCCCGATTCCGAGGATCATGGTGGCAAACAGAAAACCCAGCCCGTCGAGAAAGAAATTCGCATGCAGCCCCAGCGCGGGCAGCCATTCGAGGCCGACCTGCACTGTCTCTCCTCGCAGAATGGCAGGGGCGTGCAGCATAAGGCCGATAAAGGCGAGGCCCGTCGCAAGCCCGGCAGATGAGGCCGAGGCATTGCGACCGGCACGGATCAGAAGCGCGGGAAACAGCGCGCCGAGGAATGGCAGGGCCGCTATCAAGAAAAGGGACACGTCATACTCTCCAGGTCGGGCATTTGTTTTATTTTTCGGGCAACAGGCCCTTAGCTGCTATTTGCGTAAGGAAATTTCCAGTGGTGTTCCAGAAAATCCGCTCTGAAAGTGGACTGTTTCGGATCGGAAACAGCTAAATGTGACATTGGGCCGCATGTTTTCTGCCGCCGCCGCTGGTTGCGGCGATGCAGCATTGCGATGACGCGATCTTGATCAGCTCGTCACCGCGCGGATCGCGCGCAATCATGACGTTCATGCTAGGAGAGGGATGAGGCCACGTCTACGGATAGAACCATGGAAAAAATCGGACATGTGACCAGTTTCAACCGCAGGGGCCTGATGCTGGGCGCGGTGGCTGTTGCGGGCAGCGGCGGCGCCTGGTGGTGGCTCTACCGATATACGCCGCCTCATGAGGGCGGTCTGCTGTCGGTGCAACAGGCGCATGCCAAAGCCTCGATGGAGGATATTCTGCTCTTGGATATCCGCACCCCGACGGAATGGCGCCGCACTGGCGTGCCGGAGGGCGCCGTTCCACTCGATATGCGGCGTGCCGATTTCACCGAAGCGCTGACCACGCTGATGCAGGGGGACAATACGCGCCCGGTTGCTCTGATCTGTGCAGGTGGCGTGCGGTCCGCGCGGCTGAGTAAACGTCTGATCGCGGCAGGGTTCACCACGATCATCGATGTGCCCGAAGGCATGTTTGGGTCTGCTGCGGGGCCGGGCTGGCTCAATTCAAACCTGCCGGTGCGCGCATGGAACGGATGACACACTCTGCTGCGATCACCTCCCTCGCGCTTGCGCTGATCATGGCGGCGCCTGCGGCCCATGCGATATGCGGCACGGCAGAGGGCGCCTGCACGTTGCCTGACGGTAGCTATGAACTCGTCCTGCCGTCGGACGGGCAAGGCGCGGTGCCCGCGGTGATGTTCCTGCACGGCCACGGCGGCTCTGCGCGGGGCGTTCTGAGTATGCGCGGTGTGATTTCAGCACTGACAGACCGGGGCTACGCAGTGATCGCGCCCAATGGTGCGCGCCGTGCCGAGGATGGACCGCGGAGTTGGTCGTTTTTGCCCACATTTGGTGGACGTGATGACTTCGACTTTCTACCTGCGGTGCTTGCGGATGCAGGGGAGCGGTTCAATATCGATGCCGAACACTCTGTTCTCGCAGGTTTTTCATCGGGCGCCTTTATGGTGAACTATCTGGCCTGCGAGAGGCCAGACAGCTTTGCGGCGTATCTTCCGGTCTCGGGTGGGTTCTGGCGGCAGCAGCCTGAGGACTGTGCGGGGCCTGTACGGCTCTACCAAAGTCACGGCTGGACCGATGGCGTTGTGCCTCTGGAGGGGCGGATCCTCGGCGGTGGACGCTTTATCCAAGGCGATATCTGGGCCGGGCTGGAGCTGTGGCGCGAGACGCTCGGCTGCGCCACCCATGCGCCGGATCGCATGTGGCAGGAGGGCGAGCTGATGCTGCGCAGCTGGAGCTGTCACGCGGAAGCAGATCTCACCTTTGAGCTGTTCCCGGGTGGGCACATGATTCCGCAGGGCTGGGCGGACAGGGCGATCAACTGGCTGGAAGCCAGCGAACTCGACGCCGAACATACCGACTAGTCTCAGCTTGGATCTTTCGGAGGTCCCGATGGATGCGGGGGCAGGCCGCCCCCGCGTCTTTATCAGGTCAGCGTCACTCGACGGCCTGCACAGGCGCATCGGGACCGTGCAGGTTTTTCCGCAGCAGGCCGCGATAATGCCGTGCAGCGCGATTGATGCGTGGCTCATGCAGCCCTTCGGCGGTGCTCATCCAACGACGCGGAAGGCGCAGGCTGGATAGGGCCGACAACGGGACCGCCAGCACCAGCGACAGCGCGATCGGTGCGAGCCAGAGCGAAACCAAACCCGTCGCAACGCCAATCCACAGCGTCACACCACTGATGGTCTCCAGCGCATGACATTTGAACAGCGTCGCGAGGCTGTAGTGCCCGCCCGCGCGTGCCTGCGGCGACCAGCCCTTTTGCAGACCAAAGACGGTGCGCAGCACGGCGATCATCTGCTGAACCATCAGGATCGGCGCATAGAGGATCGCCAGTAGGATTTCCGTCAGCATCGACAGCAGGAACCGCCCGATGCCACCGTAGTCCGAAATCCGCCGCCCGGTCAGCGGCAGCGCAGCGACGGACAGGATTTTGGGCGCAAGCAGCATGGCGTAGATCAGGATGATCACGGCGACATGACGCGGCTCACTCATGTCGGGCCAGTTTGGCCGAAGCGGGTTCTTCTCCGAGAAGTAGGTGATGACCGAGGCGCCTTCGTCATGACCGATCACGGCCCAGATCACCAGAAGAGCAAACCACACAGGCGCCATGAGATAGCCGATCGCCCCATGAGCGAGGTGGAACCGCGACATGGCGTGAAAGCCGGTGGCGTTGAGAATGCGCAGATGCTGCAGGTTGCCCTGGCACCAGCGACGGTCCCGCTGGATGTGATCAACAAGGGTTGCAGGCGTTTCCTCGTAGGAGCCGCGAATGCGCGGCAGGAACCGCACCCGCCAGCCTGCGCGGCGCAGAAGCCCTGCTTCGACAAAGTCGTGGCTCATGATGATCGAGGTGCCACCGGTGAGTGTCGGCAGTTCCGGCAGGCCAGCGCAGGCGGCAAAGGCGCGGGTGCGGATGATGGCGTTATGCCCCCAGTAGTTGCCTTCATGCCCGGTCCAGCGCGCCAACCCTTCGGCCAGAGCAAGACCATAGACGCCATTTGCAAACTGCTGCATGCGGCCAAAAACGGATTGTGCACCAATGAGTTGCGGGAAACTCTGAATGAGGCCGGCGGCGGGATCACGTGACAGCGCATCCGTAAGGCGCACGATGGCACGGCCTGTCATCAGGCTGTCTGCATCCAGCACCAGCATTGCCTCGTAATCGCCGCCCCAGCGGGTTACCCAGTCGTGGATATTGCCAACTTTGCGGGCGGTGTTCTTTTCGCGACGCCGGTAGTAGAGGCTGATGCCCTCCGGCAATTCGTCCCGCAGGGCGCGGACACTCTGTTCTTCCTGCGCGGCGATCTCTGCATCGCGGGTGTCGGACAGAATGAACATGTCGTACTGGTGCGCCCCGCTGATCGCGCGCAGTTCCTCCAGCATCGAGCGGGCATTGCCGAGCACGTACCACGGCACCTCGTTATAGACCGGCACCAGCAGGGCAACCCGCATCGGCTTGCGCGGACCACGGGTTGGCGTCGGGCGGGTCTGGGACAGGCTGTAGAGCCCAAGAAGCACGGTGGAGACCGTGAAGGTGATCCAGAAGAAGTTGAACGCGATCAGCGTCAACAGAACCCACTCCAGCATGGTTGTGCCATCAGCGGCAAACCAGCCTTGCATGACCCAGCCGAGGGCCACTGTGGCAGCCATCGCGGGCGAAAACGCCAGGATGCGCCACAGGGCAACGCCGGGCTGACCCTCACCGGTGGCCGGCGCTTTGACGTCGTGAAACTCGGTCCCGAAGTCCTGCGCCGGCATTGCCAGCGGGGTCTCCGGAGGGATCAGGGGAGTGGGAGGGAAGTCACGCATTTAAACAGTCCACCTATAAAGCCAGACTTCGGAGGCCGCAGCGCCATCTTTCCGAAGTTGGGCGCGCAGCTCAACATGAGTTCTGATCGCCCGGATCGAAGGAAAACGCCAGCCGCATGCCGCCGGTTTCCGGATTGCGTTGGAGAATGCCGTCGCGGGTCTCCAGATTGGGAGAGGACACATGGATGGTGAAAGCATCCGGGTCCGCCTCGAACAGCGGGTGCGCCTCAAAATCAATGACCATCAGACGGCCCGGGTCGCCGAAGATCTTTGCGCCCGACGCGGTATTTATGACGCGCGGCAGGTCCGGTACCGGCTCCTCGCCCCAGGTCAGCCGATACTCCAGATCGACGCGCGTGCCTTCGGCATAGGGTTCGTCCGGACGCCAATAGGCCACGATATTGTCGTAGATCTCTTTGTCGGCGGGGATCTCCACCAGTGTCACGGCCCCTTTGCCCCAGTCGCCCTTGGGCTCGACCCAGAGCGAGGGGCGCCGATGGTAGAAGGCCTCGAGATCCGCAAACTCCGACAGTTTGCGCGCCCGTTGCATCAGGCCGAAGCCCATCGGGTTTTCATCCACGAAACTCGATACCTGCAGCCGGGTCGGGTTGGCCAGTGGCCGCCAGATGACCTCGCCATGGCCGTTCTTCAGCAACAGGCCATCGCTGTCGTGTACCGCCGGGCGGAAGTCGTCAAAGCGCTGGTGGTTGGTGCCATCAAAGAGGAACATCGACGTGAGCGGCGCAAGGCCAGCGTGGGTCAGGTCCTTGCGGGCAAACAACGTCGCCTCGACATCCATCACACAGGGGTTGCCGGGCGTGATGTCAAAGCGATAGGCGCCGGTGACCGAGGGACTGTCCATCAGTGCATGAACGATCATGTTCTCCTGTAGCGGGCCGGGGGCCTCGAGCCAGAAGCTGACGAATTCGGGGAACTCTTCGCCCTCCGGGTCGGCCGTCTTCAGCGCCAGACCACGGGCTGAGAGCCCGTAATTGTTGCCATTGGCGATGGCGCGGAAGTAACTCGCGCCTTGGAAAACGCAGAATTCGGTTTTCTTGCCCGGATGGTTTTCGTCATCCAGATCCGTACGCAGGCGGAAACCGGAATAGCCAAGCGCGCCTTCCTTGGACAATTTGGGCGAAATTTCGGGGTGCTTGTTGAACCGGTCCATATCGAAAGGCACGCTTGTGCTTATGCCGTCGACAACGGAGTGGATCAGGACCGGGCGCTCAAAATACAGACCGGGCAGAAAGAAATCGACATTGTAGCTTCGATCCGTGCCGGCCCAGAGCGCCTTGTCCACATCAAACTGGATCGAGCGATACTGGTCGTAGGACATCGCCAGCCAGTCATCGGGGACTGAGCTGCGCGCGCTGTATGGGCGCTCCGCGAGGGCCTTGGCCCGTGCGATCACATCGGCACGGGAAAACTTCTCTGTTCCGGCAGTCGCCTGGACAGCGGGTGCGACAGCGATCAGCGACAGGGCGGATGCGGTTTGCAGGAAGGAACGACGGCTCAGTTTGCTCATCGTTTGCGTCTCCACGGTTGGGATTTGAACCAGGCCGCGCCGTAGGCGCAGCCGATGATAAGGGCAAAACCGGCAAGGTTTGCGGCAGCGGTCACGGTGATGCTGCGATCCGTCTGATCGAGCACGGCTCCGATGAAGCGGGCCAGCGCCATAGAGGCGACAAACACCGCGAGGCTCTGCTGACCGACTTTGGTAATCAGGGTAATGACAGTGGCCCAGATGCGCGACATCACGGAGGTGCCGCGCGCCACAAGGTTCTGGCCATTTTCACCGGCAACGAGCCACGCCAGATAGGCCAGCGACAAGAAGTGCATGTAGCGCAGCAGACCGAAGTCGGTCTTCTCGCGCCATTCGTCGGTGATGCGCCAGGCGGGGCGGATGGTCTCGCCCAGATCTGGAGCGGCTGCATTGAGCCAGCTGAACACCTTCCAGGAACCGAACGGCATGGAGAAGACCAGGAACGCCACGGCCAGCACCGCAAGTGTGCGACTGACAGGCGGTTTTGGCAGCCAGCCCGACATGAAGGCAAAGCCGGTGAAGAACAGAAGCTGCCAGCCGAAGGGGTTGAAGAACCACTCGCGCTCGGACCAGGGTTCGGCCGGCAGGGACAGGCCATCGGGGCCCATGCCGATCATATAGGGGTTCGCAAGCAACCACAGTGCGATGCACAGGCAGGCCACGGCCCAGCGTCCGGCTTTGCGCACGCCCATGACGGCAGGCATCAAGGCCAGCACCACCAGATACATTGGCAGGATGTCAAAGTAGTTCGGCACATAGGTCAGGGTGAAAATCCCGACGATCTGTTGCGTCGTGTTGGAGAAGAACCGGTGCAGGTTCAGCGACCCGATGTAGCTCTTGTCAAAGCCGCCATAAAGATCAAGCGCGGCCATCGACATGGCAAGAAAGAAGAACAAGCCGATATGGGCCCAGAACACCTGCCAGCAGCGATAGGCGACGCGGGCGGTGCCCATCCACCAGCCATTGCGGGCGAAGGAGCCGCCAAAGGCGATCGCCGAGGCCATGCCCGAGCAGAAGACAAAGATCTCTGTGGCGTCCGAGAACCCGAAACGGGCCGGTATCCAGCTGCCCCAGCGGTTGCCGGGGATATGCGCGCTCAGGATGATGAACATCGCAATGCCGCGGTAGAAATCCAGGCGCGGGTCGCGGGGGCGCGACGCCACCGCAGTCTCCGGCGGGGCACTCATCGCATTGGCGGCGGCGCGGGACGCGCTCCCCTTATCAGGCGCCGGAAAGGGCGCGACTTCTGCCATCAGTTTTCAATCTCCTAAAGGATCACTCCGCTGGAACGCTTTGGGTGCTGCCCTTGTTCCGGGCGGATGCGATCAAAGCGCGACGGGCAATCGCGTAATTGTCTTCGGCGCCACCGCGTTTTGCCTGACGGTCATCAAGAATGGCTTCCACATGCGCCCAGTTTCCGGCCCGCAGACCGGCGTCTATGGTCATTCTCTCAAAGACGTCCCTCTGAGCGTGGCTGCCACCTGCAAGTTGCAACGAATCCCGAGACTTAGCGAGGCGATCAAAGGCTGTTCGGTAGTCACCTTCACCAAAAGCCTCAAGCCCTGTTGCAACTGTCGCGCCCGGGTCGGCCATTCTTTGCGCGGTTTCGGTTGTTCCGGACACCCCGTCGGCGTGGATCCGCTCGACCAGACGGGTTGTTGCTGATTTTCGGTCTCCGCCCACCAGCGCCAGAAGGTAGTGCAGATCGGCGAAGATCAGGCTGCCGTCCTCAGTGCGCTCCGCGCAGAGATCCGCCAATTCGTCCCAGCGGTTGCCGACATTGATCCCATCCAGTTCCAGACGCATCAGCAGGGATGTGGCGTTGGAGATATCGCGGTAGTCGTCGGTCTTGTCCTTGCGCACCTCGTCATCATAAAGCCGCATCACCGCGTCGACCTGCCCGAGATCGAGATGCATCAGCGCCTTGTGCCACCAGACGTGGTAGCGGAAGTTGTTGCAATGCGCCCAGGCCTGTTCGCGCCCGTCAAACCAGTCGAGCCCGGCCTTGGCGTTGCCGGTCATCTCATGCACATGGGCGACCGCATGCAGGCCCCAGGCATCATCCGGCGCAGTCCACAGGGCCTGGCGCCCGGTGATCTCCGCGCGGTCGTATTCGCCGGTCTCCTCCAGCGTGAAGGCGTGACAGCCGAGCAGATAGCCATGACCGGCGTGTTCCGTGGTATAGGCGGGCAGAACCCGTTCGATCGAGGCCCGCATGCCGCGTGCGTCACCAAGGATGAAGCGGATGCCGTGGCTGAGTTTCATCGCCAGCGTATCGCAAGGGTAAAGGGTCAGGACCTCTTCCATGCAGGCAACGGCGCGCGAGGGTTTGCCGCCAAGCCAGGCCTCCAGCGCATCAATGTACTTGCGTTCACGCGGCAGGGCGCCCTCATAGGCGGATTTTGCGATCGCATGCGCCTCATGCGCAATTGGGACCAGTTCAGAGCGACCCAGCATCAGCAGCGAGATCCCCCGAATGGCCTGTCCCAGTGCAAAATCAGGGGCGGCCTTCAGCAATGCGCCCAGATGATCGGCCGTGCTTGCGGCATGGGCAAGCACGCCAAGTTGAAGGCCGTTCCATGCATCGAGCGCATGCGCGTCCGTCAGACTGCAATCCTGTCCGAATATATCCTGGGTCATGGGCGGGTCACTTTCGCGCGCTTGAGAAAAAAACTTGTGTTGAAAACGATGCTAGCGGAGCGCTATTGGCCGCGCGCCCCCCACTCGCGCTTTGGTGAAGGCGCGTGTGGCTGTGCGCGGTTTTGTGTCACTGTCGTCAGAGCAAATGAGCAAAAAACGGCGCAAAAGCGGGATGCTATGCCGTTTGACGCAGCATATGACAGCCCAAACGGCGGGGGCTGTAACATTGCGGGGCGGGCAAAGGCCGCAACACGTCTGTTGATGTCAGTCGTCCTTGAAGGGCGTATCGGACGAGAGAATCTCGTCACTGTCTGCGCCGCACTTAGGCGGGCTTTTACGGTATGTCACCGGCGTGCGCGAGAACTTCAGAGGATTGCCCAAAAGGCGCAGCGGCGTGTCACCGGAGTGCATGGTCACAACCATCTCGCGCGCGTCGACCTGATCGGTCTCAAACACCTGGTCGAGGGTCTTCACAGGCCCGACAGGGACCTTGGCGGCCTCCATGCCGTCGATCACCTGCTGGGTGCTGAAGCGTCGCAAGGCGGGCTTCAGGATCTCGTTGAGCGCGTCGCGGTGCTCCAGCCGTGCCGGGTTGGTGGCAAAACGGTCATCCTCCGCCAGCCCCTCAAGCGACAGAAACGCCATGAAACGGCGGAACTGGCTGTCGTTGCCCACCGCAAGGATCACGTGGCCGTCGGAGGTCTCATAGGTGCCATAGGGCATGATCGAGGGGTGTTCATTGCCACGCCGCAGCGGCTTTTGCCCGGTGTTGAGATAGCTGACGCCCTCGTTGATCAGCCAGGCGATCTGCGCGTCAACCAGCGACAGCTCGACCTGCTGGCCCTCATCCGTAAGATCCCGGTGCCGTAGCGCCGAGAGGATGCCGATGGTCGCATACATGCCGCACATCACATCCGCGACGCCGACGCCCACCTTCATCGGCGCGCCGTCAGGCTCGCCGGTCAGGGACATCATGCCGCCATATCCCTGCGCCATCAGGTCATAGCCGGGTTTTTCGCGATTGGGTCCGGTCTGGCCGTATCCCGATATGGAGGCATAGACCAGCCGCGGGCAGCTCTCGCGCAGGCTGGCGTAATCCAGACCGTATTTGGCAAGCCCGCCGGGTTTGAAATTCTCGACCAGAACGTCTGCCTGCTGCGCCAGGTAGCGGATGATCGCCTGTCCCTCGGCGTGGGCAATATCCAGCGCCAGCGAGCGTTTGTTGCGATTGGCGGCCATGAAATAGGGCGTGAGATCAGCACCTTCGGCGACGCTCTTGCCCCATTGGCGGGTGTCGTCACCCCCCGTCGACGGGTTTTCCACCTTGATCACATCCGCGCCGAGGTCGCCCAGCAACTGGGTTGCGGTGGGACCTGCCAGAATGCGCGTAAGGTCGAGAACCTTGACCCCCTTGAGGGCGCCATGGGGCAACAAGTCAGATCCGGCCATCATAGCCCTCCCGGTCGATTTCCGCGGCGATCACGGTGAATGTGTCCGCCTGCATGGCCGCATCGAGCGCTGCGGTCAACTCTGCGCGGTTGCGCACGCGATGGCCCTGACCGCCAAAGGCGCGCCCGATGGCGGCAAAGTCGTGGTGGCCAAAATCTACGGCCGCGTTGGGCAGCTGACGCTGGCGCTGCTTCAGTTCGATCAGGGCGAGGGAGGCATCGACAAAGACCACGAAGATCGGCGCAAGCCCCATCTCGGCGGCGGTGGCCAGCTCTCCTGCGACCATCAGGAACCCCGCATCGCCGGAAAAGCTGACAACCGTGCGGTCGGGCTGCGCCAGTTTGCGACCCATCGCCAGCGGCACGGCGCAGCCCATGGTGCAGAGGCCGGAGGATTGCACCAGCTGGCGCGGTGAGCGGCATTTCCACATCTGGCTGAGCAGAATGCGATGGGCGCCGCTGTCTGCCGTCAGCAGGGTGTCGCGGGGCAGGGTTTCCATGCATTGGGCGATAACGCCTGCGGGGCCCCAATCGTCGGTGTGCGGGAAGGCGTCGGCCAGCGCGGATTGCGTCTTGGCAATCTCTCTGCCCGGCCAGAGGGGGGGAGCGGGCGGCGCCACGGCCAATGCGGCCAGCGTTGCGGGCAGATCTGCGATCAGCGGCAGGCTGGCCTGATGCATGTAGTGGCTGTTGGCCTCCGGCGTGATGTCGATGACCCGGGTGTGGCGCGGATCCCAGGCGTCACGCCATCCGGTGCGCATCTCGATCGGGTCATAGCCGATGCAGAGGATCAGGTCGGCGGCCTCCAGCAGCGGCAGCAGGTGACTGTCCGCACGCGGCGACAATCCGGCCCCGCCGAGGCAGAGCGGATGGTCTTCGGGCAGGATGCCCTTGGCCTTGTAGGTGGTGACAAAGGGGATCTGGCGGGCCTCAAGGAAAGACTTTGTGGCCTCCGCGCCGCCGGGCAGCAGCGCATCAAGGCCGATCACTGCCAACGGGCGGGTGGCCTCTGCCAGCCAGCCATGCGCCTGCGCCAATGTCGCACCGGCAGGCGCGGTAGCACCGGCAGGCGCGCCGCGGGGGCGGCGTTCGGTTGCAGGCGTTTCTGCCACCGTGATCGGCACGTCGATATGCACCGGCCCCTGGCGGGCCTCCGTGGCAATGGTAACGGCCTTATCGGCGATCACCTCGGCGGCGGCGGCGTCGAGACGAAAGCTGGCCTTGGTGATCGGGGCAAAGACCGCCTGCTGGTCCAGCACCTGATGGGTGTAGGTCTGCGCCTCCTCCGCATCGACGCAGCCGGTCAGCACCAGCATCGGCACCCGGTCCTGATGGGCGTTGGCCACCACGTTGACCCCGTTCAGGGCGCCGGGGCCGATCGTGGCCACAAGGATCGCCGGAGCGCCATCGGCGTGATGCACCCCTTCGCCCATAAAACCGGCGCAGTTTTCGTGTTTGGCGAGGTGGAAGGTGATACCGGCCCGTGTGAGTGCATCAACGAGGGTCAGTACCTCGCCGCCGGGCATGCCAAAGGCGTGGCGGCAGCCCGCCTCATAGAGGCGACGGGCGAGAACATCGGCGGCGCGGAGGGATTGGGTCATCGGAGGAAACATCTCGCGTTGGAATCAGATGGGTCAGTCGCGCAGGGCGGCGGTGGCAATGGCGCCGAAGACGCCATCTAGCTGCTCTGCGACGGCGGCCAGTTTCTCGCCAGCCTCAGGCACATAGGGTGCAAACACATGGCTTGGTGTCTTGTAGGAGAGGGTGGCGGTGCCGTCATCCCCTTCGGTGACATAAAAGCGGATTGGCGCCTCGATCATGGCGGCGGTGGAGAGGTCAAGGATCTGCACCGCGTAGTCATTGGCAAAGACTCCCACGACGCGATTGCCGGGAATGGTTATGCCACGGGCGGCAGCGGCATCGGTGGGGCCGGCCTCCGTCACCACGCCCATATTATGGTCGCGCACAGCCGCTTTCAAATCCGCAAGCAGGGTGGGGTAATCCTTGATGCTGGCGTGCACCGCCCAGCCCTCGCGTGGCTGAAGATCCGCGCCCTGCTCAGAGGCGTGCAATGGGGCGGCCAGAACAAAGGCGGCAATCGCCCCGGCGGCAAGACGGGCAGAGAGTGACTGTGTGACCATGGCGACGGCTCCTGGCTGGCTACGAGACTGGACCGGGTGTACGCGCAACCGGGTTGAAATACTCGTCACATTTCAGTGCGTTTGCCGTCAGGTCTGGGGCGCGCGTGCCTCGGGAACGGTGCCAAAGGGACTCAGGCCCAGCCCTTGCGGAAGAAATGCGGGCTGGCGCCGAACTTGCGCTTGAACTGGCGCGAGAAATGCGTCGCGGAGTTGAAGCCGGAGGCCAGCGCGATTTCGGTCACCGACATCGAGGTCTCGTTCATCAGCGCAAAGGCATGGCTGAGGCGCATGTCGGAGTAGACATGCATCGGGCTCTGATCGAGATAACGCGAGAACAGCCGTTCCAGCTGCCTGCGCGAGATATCAAGCCGGGTGCATAGCGCGCCGATCGACAGCGGCTCCTCAAGCGATTCCTGCATCAGTTGCAGCGCGCTCAGCAGGCGCTGGTTGCGGCTGCCGATGGCGACCGCGTAGTTCGATTTCTGCGGCGCCGCGCCCGAGGTCGAGCGCACATGCAGACACATGTCGGCGACGATGATGGCGAGTTGCTTGCCGTGACGCTCCTCGATCAGGGTCAGCATCATGTCTGTGGCCGCGCTGCCGCCGCCGCAGGTCATCAGGCTGCCGGTGACCTCGTAGATATTGGGCGAGGGCTTCAGATGCTCGAACCGCTCGACGAACCCGGGCTGATTTTCCCAATGCAGTGTAAACGGCTGGTTCTTGATCAACCCGGCCTGCGCCAAGGCAAAGGCGCCGGTGCAGATGCCGCCCAGCTTGCGGCCGAAGCGATGTTCGCGCCGAAGCCAGTTGAGGGTGATATCGCCCGCCGCATCCTGAGGCTCCACCCCGGCGCAGACAAAGCCCATCCCATCCGAGGGCAAGGCGCCGAGCGCCATGTCCGGGGTCACCATCATCCCGTTGGAACAGCGCAGCGGTGCGCCGTCCTCGGTCATGATGTACCAGCGGTAAAGCTTTGTATTGGTGACCTGATTGGCAATCCGCAACGGTTCGATCGCCGCGGCGACGGGCAGCATTGTCGCCTTGGGCAACAGCAGGAAATAGAAATCCTGTGGCTCTCCGATGTGCGGGATCGAGAGCGTGGCGGCAGCGCCTTTTTGAACAAAACTGTCGTCGGACACGGGCGTTTCCATGCTGGCTAAGGGTGCGGGCGCAGGACCATGCGTGTTCGGCGCTCTTATACCAGCTATCCCCGTGGCAGGGATATGTGCCCGGATATTGCGACCTCGGTGCGGTGAATAACGACACCGGAGACCGTCCGCTTGAGGCATCGGCCTGATGATTTGCAGGATCACGCTGCCGCTAAAATGCGGGTGCACCTCTTGCAGCCCATTTTTCGCAGCACTAAGACTTGGGTAATCCTTCGTCGGGTATGGTGCTCGACAAGATCCCAAGACAGGCAGGTCCAATGATTGATCCAACAGAAACCTACATGAACACTCTTGTGCCGATGGTCGTTGAACAGACCAGCCGGGGCGAGCGGGCATATGATATTTTCTCGCGCCTGTTGAAGGAGCGTATCATCTTCCTCAACGGTCCGGTGCACGACGGTATGTCCTCGCTGATCGTGGCGCAGTTGCTGCACCTTGAGGCGGAGAACCCGTCCAAGGAAATCTCCATGTATATCAACAGCCCCGGCGGTGTCGTGACCTCTGGCCTGTCGATTTATGACACCATGCAGTACATCAAGCCGAAGGTGTCGACCCTGGTGATCGGTCAGGCGGCCTCCATGGGCTCCCTGCTGCTGACCGCAGGTGAGGCCGGCATGCGGTTCTCGCTGCCCAACTCCCGCGTGATGGTGCACCAGCCCTCTGGTGGCTATCAGGGGCAGGCGACGGACATCATGATTCACGCCGAGGAGACGCAGAAGCTGAAGCGCCGCCTCAACGAAATCTATGTGAAACACACCGGTCAGGACTACGAGACCATTGAAAAGGCGCTGGAACGCGACAATTTCATGGCACCAGAGCAGGCCAAGGAATTTGGTCTGATCGACGAAATCGTCGAGAACCGTGCGAAGGGTGACGACGAAGAGAGCTGATCCGGCGACTATGCCGGCTTTGTGTTCCCTGTGCACTTGTGTGTGTCAGGGAGCACAATTTGACATTGTGGCCGGTTGGGAGCTGTCCTAAGCTGGTTGGAAATCGGGGCATACTGACACGCGCTGGCCCCGAGGCGGATGGAAAGGTAGACCATGGCGACGAACTCGAGCGGCGACAGCAAGAACACGCTTTACTGTAGTTTCTGCGGCAAGAGCCAGCATGAGGTACGCAAGCTGATTGCGGGACCGACGGTGTTCATCTGTGATGAATGCGTCGAGCTGTGCATGGATATCATCCGCGAGGAGACCAAGGCCTCCGGCATGAAGGCCACCGATGGCGTGCCGACGCCAAAGGATATCTGCGAGGTTCTGGATGATTACGTGATCGGTCAGGCGACGGCAAAGCGTGTGCTGTCGGTGGCGGTGCACAATCATTACAAGCGCCTGAACCACGCCCAGAAGGCCGGGAATGACATTGAGCTTGCGAAATCCAACATCCTGCTGATTGGCCCCACCGGCTGCGGCAAGACCTTGTTGGCGCAGACTTTGGCGCGCATCCTCGATGTGCCCTTCACCATGGCAGATGCCACGACTCTGACCGAGGCTGGCTATGTCGGGGAGGATGTGGAGAACATCATCCTCAAACTGTTGCAAGCGTCCGAATATAACGTCGAGAAAGCGCAGCGCGGCATCGTCTATATCGACGAAGTCGACAAGATCACCCGCAAGTCCGAAAACCCTTCGATCACCCGCGATGTGTCGGGCGAGGGCGTGCAGCAGGCATTGCTGAAGCTGATGGAAGGCACCGTGGCCTCCGTGCCGCCGCAGGGTGGCCGCAAGCATCCGCAGCAGGAATTCCTGCAGGTGGACACCACCAACATCCTGTTCATCTGCGGTGGTGCATTTGCCGGTCTCGACCGGATCATCAAACAGCGCGGCAAGGGCTCTGCCATGGGCTTTGGCGCTGATGTGCGCGACGAAAGCGAAGCGGGCATTGGTGAAACCTTCCGCGATCTCGAACCTGAGGATCTGCTGAAATTCGGCCTGATTCCGGAATTCGTCGGTCGTCTGCCGGTTCTGGCGACGCTCGAAGATCTTGACGAGGACGCGCTGATTACCATCCTGACCAAACCGAAGAACGCTCTGGTCAAACAGTATCAGCGCCTGTTCGAGCTGGAAGAGACCGAGCTGGACTTCACCGATGAAGCACTGTCCGCGATCTCCAAGAAGGCGATCGAACGCAAGACTGGCGCGCGAGGGCTGCGATCGATCCTTGAGGACATTCTGCTGAACACCATGTTCGAACTGCCCGGCATGGAGAGCGTGACCAAGGTTGTCGTGAATGAGGAAGCCGTCACCTCCGATGCGCAGCCCCTGATGATCCACGCGGATGAAAAGGAATCGGCCACCGCCGGATGATCTCTGTTGGTGTCGAAATGAAATGAACGGGGTCGGTGTCAGCAGGACACCGGCCCTTTTTTCTGGGTGGTCCCGCGGCAGCACGGGTCGCGGGACGCGCGGGCGGAACTGATTTGTTTCGGAGGCATAAATGCAAAGCCAGACCTTTTCCTATAGTGACGGTACGGATGAGTTTATCGGCCATCTGGTCTGGGACGAAACGCAACGGGGCCCGGCGCCCTGCGTGCTGATCGCACCGGCCTTTGGCGGGCTCAGTGATTTTGAGCGGGCGCGGGCCGCCGAACTGGCGGCGCTTGGCTATGTGGCGCTGACGGTGGACTATTACGGAAATGGGCTCCGGGTGGAGACGCCCGAGGACGCCAGAGCGCAAATGGCGGCAGTCACCTCAGATCGCCGCGTGTTGGCCCGACGAATGCGCGCTGCGGTCGACGCTGCACGGGACCTGCCGCAGGTGGATGCAGATCGGATTGCGGCCATGGGCTACTGTCTCGGTGGCAAGGCCGTGCTCGATCTGGCGCGCACGGGAGCCGATATTCGGGCCTGCATTCCACTGCATGGTGTCTATGACGCGCCGAATTTCAACAACAAACCGTTTAAGGCCTCAGTTTTGGTGCTGCACGGTTGGGATGATCCTTTGGCTCCGCCTGATGCGCTGCGGGCGCTGGCAGAGGAGCTTAGTCAGTATTGTACAGACTGGCAGGTGCTTGGATTTGGCAGCACGGGACATGCCTTCACAAACCCAAAAGCCCAAGATCGGGCAGGCGGCATGATGTTCAATGAGCGCTCATCAAAGCGGGCCTGGACAGCACTGATCGGCTTTCTTCAGTCCACGCTGGCCTGACCGTGTCTGTGCATAGCAGGATTGTTTAGATTGCAATTCTGCCCCCCCGCGTGATCGCCTACAAAATTGGGAGCAAGACACTGACTGTGCAGACAGAGAAGGATCCCTCATGACCATCAGACGCATTTCCTCCGGCGGTGAATTCGAAGACAAGATCGGATACTGCAGGGCCGTGGTCGCAGGGGGCTTTGTTCATGTGGCTGGCACAGTGGGGCAGGGCGATGATGTGATCTCTCAGTGCCGGTCTGCGCTTGAGACGATCCGGAGTGCATTGCAACAGGCTGGTGCCAGTTTTGCGGATGTGGTGCGGGTTAACTATTACCTGCCGGATGCCGCCGAGTTCGAACCCTGCTGGCCTTTGTTGAAGGACGCCTTTGGGGATCACCCACCGGCTGCGACAATGATCGAGTGCAATCTGATTGCGCCGCAATTTCGAATCGAGATCGAAGTCACCGCGCTGGCGCCGTCGGCCTGAGGCGCATCAGATGACAGACAAGGCGTCCACCGACATCCGCCCCGCTATCCCAGTGATCCGCATCTTTGATCTGGAGAAGGCCCAGCAGTTCTATCTCGATTATCTCGGGTTTTCCGTCGATTGGGAACATCGCCACGAAGAGGATTTCCCCACCTATATGCAGATTTCTCGGTCCGGATGCGTGCTGCATCTGAGCGAACACCACGGGGATGCGACGCCGGGCTCAACCTGCTTTGTGCCCATCACGGGCGCCATGGCCCTGCATCAGGAATTGGGCGATCGGCGTTATCGCAACATCAAACCGGCGCTTGAGGCTATGCCATGGGGGCTGCAAATCACCGTGACCGATCCCTTTGGAAATCGTTTACGGTTTTGTGAATATCGCGGCGAACAGGCCTCAACCTCCTAAGCGATTGCGTTAAAACTGCCAATTCCCGCCTGCGTCTTCACCACGGGGGCGCGAACCACTGGACCTCGGACGCAGAATGCGCCATATCGGGAACGAGATTTTCGGAGGGACCGATGGGAATCCTGAATACGCTTTTGCAGGCCGTGACCTGGTGGAACGGCGCCACCCTGAACACCATGATCTACACCCGCCGCAAGGGGGTGAAGGTTGGAGAGGACGGTCAGGGCAATGTGTTCTACCGCAACGCTGATGACAGTCGCCGCTGGGTGATTTTCAATGGCGAGGCCGAAGCCTCCCGTGTCGACGCGGATTGGCACGGCTGGCTGCACCGCACCTTCAACGAGGTGCCCAGTGAAAAGCCGCTGCAGCACAAGCCGTGGGAAAAGCCGCATCAGGAAAACCTGACCGGTACTATGCTGGCCTATGCGCCTGCAGGCTCGATCCGGGCTGGCGGCGTTCCGAAAGAGCGCAGCGACTACGAGGCCTGGAGCCCCGAATAAAGCAATTTTCTGGGCCATCAGAGATCAACCTGATGACCCGTTTCGATCTGGCCAAAAGGCAGGTTTTGAATGACCCATTCCACGACCGAAGTTCTGACCGGCGGCCTTGTGCTGGTGGTTGCTGCGGGCTTCGCTTTCTATGCGGCGCAGGCGGCGGGCCTGTCCCGCGGCGGTGAAAACTATCCGCTCACCGCGTCGTTCCGTTCCCTTGAAGGTGTCAGCGTCGGCACGGACGTCCGGCTGGCTGGTGTCAAGATCGGCACGGTGACCGGTGTGGAGCTGAACGCAGAAACGTTTCGCGCCGATACGACGTTTTCGGTAAGTAAAGACATCATGATCCCTGACGACAGCGCCATCGTGATCGCGTCCGAAGGCCTGCTGGGCGGCAACTTCGTGGAAGTCATGCCCGGAGGGTCGCCGTTCAATTTTGAATCCGGTGACGAGATCGTGGACACCCAAGGGGCGGTGAGCCTGATTTCACTTCTGGTGAAGTTCGTATCCGGCAGCGGCGGCGACAACTCGTGATGTTTCGACTAACGACAGTTTTGTTTGGTCTCGCCTGCGCCACAACTGTGGCCGCTCAGTCCATCTCTATCGAAGAATTGGCCCCTGCGCCGACCGAGCCTCTGGTGCCCGAGAAACGCGAAACGGTGGAGCGGGTCGAGGCGGAAAAAGGCAATATTGTCAGCTTGCGTGGCCTCGACAAAGTCAACGGCAAGAGCGTTGATGTCGAGCTGCAAACCGGCAGTTCCGCAGAGGTCTTTGGATTGCTGGTGACGCTGAAAGAGTGTCGCTATCCAACCGAGAACCCCTCTGGCGATGCTTACGCCTATCTGAGCATCCGGGATCGTCAGGACGGCAAAGTATTCTTTGATGGTTGGATGATCGCGTCAAGCCCGGCGCTGAATGCGCTGGACCATCGCCGTTACGACGTTTGGGTCCTGCGCTGCAAGAGCAGCTGAGGGTCAGGGATTTCTGGTGACAGGAAATCCCCGGATTGTGGCAAGGCCTCTGCCAATATTCTGCGATAGCGTGCGCGAGCGATCTCCCGCCCGCCGAGTGAGGCAAGGTGCGGCGTAATGAACTGGGTGTCACACAGGATGTAGCCGCCGGCGTTCAGGCGGTCCACCAGATAGGCCAGGGCGATCTTTGAGGCATCGGTTCGGCGCGAGAACATGCTCTCGCCAAAGAACGCCGCCCCCAGCGACACGCCGTAGACACCCCCAATCAGCTCTGCATCCTGCCAGACCTCCAGCGAATGGGCGAAGCCCATGTCGTGCAATTCCGCATATCGATCAAAGATTTCGTCGTTGATCCAGGTCTCTTCCCGATCTGCGCAGCCCGTCACGACCCCGGCAAAATCGGTATTGATCGCAATCTCATAGCCACCTCGCCGAATGCGCTTGGCGAGCGAGCGAGAGATGCGAAACCCATCCAGCGGCAGGATGCCACGACGCTTGGGGTCGACCCAGAATACGTCGGGGTCGTCGCGGCTCTCCGCCATGGGAAAGACGCCGCTGGCATAGGCATGCAATAGGAGATCTGCGCTCAGCGTCATAAGTTGGAGTCTAACACAATGAAAAAAAGGGGCGGCAGAAACTCTGCCACCCCTGTCGTCATCAAGTCTGGTTCACAGGTTGGCGTCGAGCCATTTTTCCAGCCAGTGAATATTGTAATCACCGGTCTGGACGTCCTTTTCCTGCAGCAGCGCGTGGAACAGCGGCACGGTGGTGTCAACGCCATCCACGATCAGCTCGCCCAGAGAGCGGCTGAGACGCGCCAGCGCCTCGTCCCGGTCGCGGCCATGCACGATCAGCTTGCCGATCAGGCTGTCGTAGTAGGGCGGGATCGAATAGCCGTCATAGAGCGCCGAATCCATCCGCACGCCCAGACCGCCCGGCGCGTGGAACGCGGTGATCTTGCCCGGGCAGGGCGAGAAGTTCGGCAGTTTCTCGGCGTTGATGCGCACCTCGATGGCGTGACCGTTGATCTGCAGATCGTCTTGCGAGAACGACAGTTTCTGACCGGAGGCCACCAGGATTTGCTCGCGCACCAGGTCCTGACCAAAGATCGCTTCGGTCACCGGGTGTTCCACCTGCAGACGGGTGTTCATCTCGATGAAGTAGAACTCGCCGTCCTCATAAAGGAACTCGACGGTGCCTGCGCCGGAATAGCCCATCTTGCCGATGGCATTGGCGCAGATTTCGCCGATGCGGGCGCGTTCCTCGGCGGTGATGGAGGGGCCGGGGGCTTCCTCGAACACCTTCTGGTGGCGCCGCTGCAAGGAGCAGTCGCGCTCGCCCAGATGCACGCCGCCGCCCTGACCGTCGCCAAAGACCTGGATCTCGATGTGGCGCGGCTTCTGGAGATATTTCTCCATGTAGACTTCGTCGTTGCCAAACGCCGCCTTGGATTCGGAGCGCGCGGTCTGGAAGGCCTGCACCAGATCGGCGGCGGTCTCGGCCACCTTCATACCACGGCCACCACCACCGGCGGTCGCCTTGATGATCACCGGGTAGCCCATGTCGGCGGCGACCTTCTTGGCGGTCTCCACGTCCGGCACGCCGCCATCAGAGCCGGGCACGCAGGGGATGCCAAGCGCCTTGGCTGTGTCCTTGGCGGTGATCTTGTCGCCCATCTGGCGGATATGTTCCGCCGAGGGGCCGATGAAGGTGATGCCGTGATCTTCGACGATCTGCACGAAATTGGCGTTCTCGGACAGGAAGCCATAGCCTGGGTGGATCGCCTGAGCGCCGGAAATCTCGCAGGCGGAGATGATGGCGGGGATCGACAGGTAGCTCTGGGCGCCGGAGGGCGGGCCGATGCAGATCAACTCGTCAGCCATACGCACGTGCATTGCATCGGCATCGGCGGTGGAGTGCACGGCCACGGACTGGATGCCCATCTCGCGGCAGGCGCGGATCACGCGAAGCGCGATCTCACCCCGGTTGGCAATCAGGATTTTGTCAAACATGGCTGCGCCTTACTCGACGATCACAAGCGGGGAACCGAATTCCACCGCAGCACCATCCTCAACCAGGATGCGCTTCACGGTGCCGGATTTGGGCGCCGGAATGTGGTTCATGGTTTTCATCGCTTCGACGATCAGCAGCGTGTCGCCCTCGCTGACCTGCTGGCCAACGCTGATGAAGCCGGACGCGCCCGGCTCTGGGGACAGATAGGCGGTGCCCACCATCGGCGAGGTTACGGCACCGGGGTGGCTGGCCGGATCCTCGGCAGGTGTGGCTGCGGCGGCCGGGGCGGCTGCGGCAGGTGCTGCTGCGGCCATCGGGGCCGGGGCTGCCATCTGCATCGGCGCAACCGGTGCGGCGGGGAATTGACGGGAAACGCGGACGTTCAGGCTGTCATCCTCGGCATAGTCGCGCTTCACCTGTAGTTCGGTCAGGTCGTTCTCGCGCAAAAGCTCTGCCAGAGCCTTGATGAATGCCACATCTGCTTCATGAGATTTATTTGTCATTTTGTTCCTCGGCAGGGTCCTGTCTGGCCCCGAACGGTTCCGGGGCGGGAATTTGCGGCCTTATAGGCCATAGCTGACCATAAGGAAAGTGTACTCAGTCAGGGCACAGGATGGGGATGAAACCGGCGGTTTACAATGGTTTTTGCAGGGGAATGTTCCGCCGCAGACCTCGCCTACAGGGGCATGCCGCTGAGTTTTGCCACCAGCTCGGGCAGCTTGCGTGCTCCAAATTTGTCCAGCAGCCGCGCCCGGTGAGTCTCTACCGTCCGGTAGGAGAGGTCGAGTTTCAGTCCGATCTCCTTGGCCGAGAGCCCTCGGCAGGTCAGAATGGCCACCTCACGCTCACGCGGGGTCAGGCTGACCACCGGGCGTTCCTCGGACAGGTCGGCAAAGGACCACACCCCGGTCAGGAAGGGCTGGCTGATGCTGGTGGAGCGGCCCCGGACACGGCACCAAAAGAGCGCGCCGGAGGTGCGTCGCATGATGCGCTCATCATTGTAGACCCCGCTTTGCGCCTCGGGCAGCTGCAGGATCTCTCCGATGCGTTGATAGTCCTCGGCGCTGGGGTAGAGGGCTGCAATCGGCAGCTCGCACAGCTCTGCCGGGCTGCCACCGAAGGTTTCCGCAAATTGGAGGTTGCAGCGCTTGATGACGCGATGCTCAAGCAGGGCCAGACCAACGGGGGCGAATTCAAATGCGGGATCAGACATGGTCTTTGTCTTATGCCGAACGCACCGCCCTGGGAAAGGGCGCAGGCCCCGGAGGTCGCAAAAAATGACCGGGGCAAAAGATGACCGGGCGCTGAAACAGGCCCGGTCGATAAGGTGCGCCCGGCTGTCCAAGACCGTGCGACGGGGAGGAGAGGGGGCTCAGATCGCGAGATATTCCGAACGCAGCTCTTCGTTTTCCAACACCTCTGCCGCGGTGCCGTCAAAGACAATGCCGCCAGTGTCCAGGATCACTGCGCGATCCGCGAGTTGCAGTGCACGCACGGCGTTTTGTTCAACGATGACCGTGGTCATGCCCTGTTCCTTGATGTGGATGAGGGTCTTTTCGATCTCATCCACAATCACCGGGGCAAGGCCTTCATAAGGTTCGTCCAGCAGCAGAACCTTGATGTCGCGGGCCAGGGCACGGGCAATCGCCAGCATTTGCTGTTCGCCGCCTGAAAGTGTCACACCCTCTTGTTTGCGGCGTTCGCCAAGACGCGGGAACAGCTCATAGAGCCGCTCGATGGACCAACCGATGGGCGGGGCAATCTGCGCAAGTTGCAGGTTTTCCTCGACGGTAAGGCCGGCGATGATGCGGCGATCTTCTGGCACCAGACCAAGGCCTGCTGCAGCGGCCTCATGGCTTGCCATCAGGTGCAGCGGCTGGTGGTCGAGCCAGATCTCGCCCCGTGTCACCATGGGCGATCCAGTGCGGGCGATCGACCGCAAGGTCGAGGTCTTGCCCGCGCCGTTGCGGCCCAGCAGCGCCAGAATTTCGCCCTCGTGGACATTGAAGTTGATGCCCTGCACGATATAGCTCTCGCCATAATAGGCATGCACATCCCAGATCGACAGGAAGGCAGGGGCGGTGGCCGCCTGATTGGCGCCTTTCGAGAAATCAGGTTTGACGTTCATATCTCTGTCCCCTTGTTACGCGGTTTCGCCGAGGTAGGCTTCGCGGACCTTTGGATTGCCACGAATATTCTCTGGGTTGTCCTCCACCAGCGGGGTGCCTTGGGCCAATACGGTGATCCGGTTGGCGAGGCTGAACACCACATGCATGTCGTGTTCGATAATGGCGATAGTGATGTCACGCTGGTCGGAAATCTGCTTCAGCAGGTCGATGGTGTTGTTGGTGTCGGCCCGCGCCATGCCGGCGGTGGGCTCGTCCAGCAGCAGCAGGCGCGGCTCCTGGCTGAGGCACATGCCAATTTCCAACCGCCGCTTGTCACCGCGCGACAGCGAAGCGGCATGCATGTGCCGCTTGTCGGCCATGTTCATCTCCACCAGCATATGCTCGGCCTTGTCGATGATGTCCCGCTGCCCCATGACGGACGCGATCGCGTTCAACTCGAACGCGCCATCCCGCTTGGCCAGACAGGGGATCATCATGTTTTCCAGCACCGTCAGATCGCCAAAGATCTCGGGCGTCTGGAACACGCGAGAGATCCCCATCTGGTTGATCTCGTAGGGTGCGCGCCCCAGCACGGACTGGCCATCGAACATCACTGATCCGGTGTCGGGGATCAGCTTGCCCACCAGACAGTTCAGCAGGGTGGATTTACCGGCCCCATTGGGGCCGATGATGGCGTGAACGGAGTTCTCCTTGACGGAGAGGTTCACATCCGAGAGCGCCTGCAGGCCACCAAAGCGTTTGCCGACGTTTTTGACTTCGAGAATGCTCATTGATTTCTCTCCTTATTCCGCCGGGTGGGTTTCGTTCTGACGGGCGTCAGACTTCTTGCGCCCTCTGATCCAGTTGCCGATGCGCTGTCCGCCTTCGACCAGACCGCCTGGCAGGTAGATCACCACCAGCATGAACAGGATGCCCAGGGTCAGGTGCCAGCCCTTGCCGATGAACGGGTAGATGATGAAGACGATGAAATCCTCAAGCCCATCCGGCAGGAAGCTGAACCAGCTGTGCAGAACGTTGCTGTTGATCTTGGAGAAGATGTTCTCAAAGTATTTGATGAAGCCCGCGCCCAGCACTGGCCCGATCAAGGTGCCTGCACCGCCAAGGATGGTCATCAGAACCACTTCACCAGAGGCGGTCCACTGCATCCGCTCCGCGCCCGCAAGCGGGTCCATCGACGCCATCAGCCCACCGGCAAGCCCCGCATACATGCCGGAGATCACGAAGGCCGCCAGCGTGTAGGGTTTGGAGTTGAGGCCGGTATAGTTCATCCGCTGCTGGTTCGATTTCACTGCCCGCAGCATCATGCCGAAGGGTGAGCGGAAAATGCGGATCGACAGGTAGAAGGCCGCGATCAGCACCAGCGCGCAGAGGTAGTAGCCCATGTTGAACTGGAACGCCCAGGGGCCCACCGCCATCTCATAGGTGCCGCGCATCTCCAGACCAAAGAAGTTGGTCACCGGGATCGAACCATCCGCCGTGGATGTCTGGCCCAGCACCCGCGGGTCATCCAGTGTCAGCTGCAGGCCAGTCTCACCATTGGTGATCGGCGTCAGCACCGAATAGGCGAGGCTGAAGGACATCTGCGCAAAGGCCAGCGTCAGGATCGAGAAGTAGATGCCGGATCGACGCAGGCTCACGTAGCCGATCACCAGGGCAAACAGGCCCGCGATGATGACGCTGAGGATGATCGCCGGCAGCACGTTCATGCTCAGGAGCTTGAACATCCAGACCGCCGAGTAGGAGCCCACCCCGAGAAAGGCCGCATGACCGAAGGAGAGGTAGCCTGTAAGCCCGAAGAGGATGTTGAAGCCGATGGCGAAGATCCCGAAGATCACGAAGCGCTGCATCAGGTCCGGGTAGCCGGCGTTGAACTGTGCCAGCCCGCTGTCGGTCGGGAACGGGTTCAGGATGAAGGGTGCAAAGATCGCGAGGCAAGCCACAATCAGAAGCAGGGTTGTGTCTCTTTTATCAAGTCCGAACATTGGGTTAGTCCTCCATCACGCCTTTGCGCCCCATCAAGCCACGTGGGCGGACCAACAAGATGATGATGGCGACGAGGTAGATGATGATCTGGTTGATGCCGGGGATCAGGTTGATGGCCCATTCCATCGAGGCAAAGCTTTCGAGAATGCCGAGCAAAAAGCCCGCAAGGACGGCGCCGGGCAGGGAGCCCATGCCGCCCACAACGACCACAACGAAGGACAGCACGAGGAAGTCCATGCCCATGTGGTAGTTGGGCGAATTGATCGGCGTGTACATGACGCCCGCCAGCCCTGCCACCGCGGCGGCGATGCCGAACATGATGGTGAAGCGACGGTCGATGTTGATGCCGAGGAGCCCCACTGTTTCGCGGTCGGCCATGCCGGCGCGCACCACCATGCCGAAGGTGGTGAACTGCAGGAAGGCAAAGACGCCGCCGATGATGAGACAGGCAAAGCAGAAGTAGACGATGCGCCAGACCGGATAGATCAGGTCCATGCCGATCACCGCGCCGAGGTTGGCAACACCGTTCAGCGCATCGGGCGCGGGCGTTGGGATCGGGTTGGCACCGTAGAAATACTTGATGACTTCCTGCAGCACGATAGCCAGGCCAAAGGTCACCAGGATCTGGTCCGCATGGGGGCGCTTGTAGAAATGCTTGATCAGCCCGCGCTCCATGATGAAGCCGACGGCCACCATGATCGGGATCGCAAAGAGAATCGCCAGTGGCACCGACCAGTCGATGATCGCACCACCGAACTCTGGGCCGAACCAGCTTTCCACATAAGGGGTTTTCACTTTCAGCGGGTTGCCGAGAAAGTCGGTCTTGTCGGGATCCACGGTCTCGTAGCTGAGGCTGAAGATCTTCTGCAGCGTCACCGCGCAGAAGGCCCCGATCATGAACAGCGCCCCATGGGCGAAGTTCACGACACCAAGAGTGCCGAAGATGAGTGTCAGGCCCAATGCGATCAGCGCATAGGCAGAGCCCTTGTCGAGCCCGTTTAGGATTTGCAGAAGGAATGCGTCCATGATCCCCACCTTCCGGTTCGTCTGGGTGGCTGGTTTCGGAGTGCAGCAGCAGGTCACGCCCGATGGCCATCGGGGCGCGTTTCAGGTGGACCTCAGCTGTGCGGGAGAGGGGTGGTCAGGCGCGTGTGCCGCGCCCGACCTGTGCTGTGTGCTCTCGCTTAGGAGCCCGGGTTGCAGGACCCAAGCTGGCCGCCTGCGAACATCGGGTGATCCGCTGCGTATTCGACCTGCGCCCGTGGCGTGACTTCGACGACCTCAAGAAGGTCGAACTCGGATGTCGGGTTCTCTTTCCCGCGCACCACAAGAACGTCCTTGAAGCACTGGTGGTCGTCGCCGCGATAGAGCGTCTTGCCGTTGCCCATGCCGTCGAATTCGAAATCCTCGAGTGCTTCGGCCACCGCGCAGGGGTTGAACGACCCGGCACGCTGCACGGCATCCGCATAAAGCAGCGTCTGCACGTAGCAGGTATGCGCCGCCTGAGAGGGCGGGAAGCCATATTTGGTGCCGAAGGAGCGCACAAACGCCTTGGAGCCTTCGTCCTGCAGCGACCAGTGCCAGTTGGTGGAGCCGTGAATGCCCTTCACGTTTTCGCCCGCACCCTTGGCCATCAGACGGGAGTAGAGCGGCACGACGATCTCGAAGTTCTTGCCGTTCACTTCCTTCTCGCGCAGGCCGAACTGCACCGCGTTGGTCAGCGAGTTCACCATGTTGCCGCCGTAGTGGTTCAGCACCAGCACGTCCGCACCGGAGTTCAGCACCGGCGCGATATAAGAGGAGAAGTCGGTCGCAGCGAGCGGGGTCTTCACCGTGTTGACGGTCTCCCAACCCAGCGCTTCGGTGGCGGCCTTGATGGATTCTTCCTGCGTCCAGCCCCAGGTATAGTCGGCGGTCAGGTGATAGGCCTTGCGGTCATCGCCATAGAGGTTCTTCAGCACCGGAGCCAGCGCAGCGCCGGACATGTAGGCGTTGAAGAAGTGACGGAAACCGTTGGCTTTCTTGTCCTTGCCGGTGGTGTCGTTGGAGTGGGTGAGACCCGCCATGAAGATGACGCCCGCCTCCTGGCACAGGCCCTGAACCGCAACCGCAACGCCGGAGGACGACCCGCCGGTGATCATGATGGCGCCGTCTTTTTCGATCATCGACTTCGCAGAGGCGCGCGCCGCATCAGATTTGGTCTGGGTGTCGCCGGTGACGTATTCCACCTTCTTGCCCAGGATGCCGCTGCCTTCCAGCGCCTTGGAGGTGAAGGTGTTCAGCATACCGCCGTCGCCTTCGCCGTTCAGGTGCTCGACCGCCAGCTGGTAGGCGCGCAGCTCGTCGGCGCCCTCATCCGCATAGGGACCGGTCTGCGGCACGTTGAAGCCGAGGGTGACGCTTCCGCCGGTTGGATCATTGGTGAAGGCCGAGGCGCTCTGCGCGGTGAAAATCGTCGGCAGCGCCAGCCCGGCGCTTGTCACGGCACCGGTTCTGAGCAAGCCACGACGGCTTAGGTCTGTCTTGGACATTTGGTTTCCTCCCTGGAATAAAAAGGAGAGGCGCGACTCCTCACTTTCGCGCGTCTCCTCGCATCATTGTGCAAAATGAGTATGGGCGCGTATTGTAAATCATCGCAATAAAACCCTTGTTTTGTGGGGTTTTTCTGTAAAGAAATGTACAGAGGCACCCTGTTTGCGGTAAATTTTCTTATTCTGCGACGCAGAAAGCCTTTGAAAATCCGACGTTTTGCTGGAGGAGGTATCGCCATGGCAGGAGACAGTCTGACCGGCAGCCGCATTCGTGAGCGGCGCCTGATGCTGGGGCTGCGTCAGGCTGATCTGGCACGGGATGTGGGGATCTCCGCCTCATACCTAAATCTGATCGAGCACAACCGCCGCAGAATTGGTGGCAAGCTGCTGGTGACGCTGGCGAATGTGCTGGGCGTTGAGCCGTCGATCCTGACCGATGGTGTCGAGGCGACCTTGGTGGCCTCCCTGCGAGAGGCAGCCGCGGAGGCGCGCACGCCGGCAGTGGAAATAGATCGGGTCGACGAATTTGCCGGCCGCTTTCCCGGTTGGGCGGAAGTGCTGGCTGAAACGCACGGCCGCATTGGCGCGCTGGAACGCACGGTGCGCAGTCTTTCGGATCGGCTGACTCATGATCCGCATCTGGCGGCGTCATTGCACGAGGTCCTGTCCACCGCTGCGGCCATCCGCTCCACCGCGGGCATTCTGGCAGAGCCGGGTGAACTCGAAGCCGAGTGGCGCGACCGATTTCACCGAAACCTGGACGAAGATGCGCAGCGGCTGGCCGACAGCAGCCGGGCGCTTGTGCGGTTTCTGGACGACAGCGATCAGGGGGTGGAGCGCCGTGGAATTCCACAGGAGGAAGTCGAGGCGTTCTTTACCGCGCGGGGGTTCTATTTTGCAGAGCTGGAGGCGGGCGAGCGCAGCGCGCAGCAGATTGCGGATGCGGCGTCCGAACTGGACAGCCGTGCCGCCCGCAAACTCGCGGCAGCAGCGCTGGCGGATTACGAGACGGATGCCCGCGAAATGCCGCTGGCCATCTTGCAGGAAGCGCTAGGGCGCTGTGGCGTCGCACCGGATGTTCTGGCGCGGGAGTTTGGCGTCGATCTGCATCGCATGCTGCGCCGTCTCGCGGTGATCCCGGAAGAGGTCTTGGGACGCCCCGCTGGTCTGGTGATCTGTGACGCCTCCGGCTCGATCCTGTTTCGCAAGCCGGTCGCAGGCTTTTCACTGCCACGGTTTGGGGCGTCCTGCCCGTTGTGGCCGCTGTTCACGGCGCTGTCGCAGCCGGGCAGGCCAATCCGACGGCGCGTTCACCAGCAGGGTCGGGCCGCGCGTGACAGCGCGTGCTTTGCGATCTCCTGGACGGCAGAGCCCCCGATCTTTGACCATGACCCAGTCTTGCGGGCGGCAATGCTGATCCTGCCGTCGCAGCTCCCCGATGAGCCTGTGCCGGAAGACTCGCGCCCCGTGGGGGCCAGCTGTCGCATCTGTGTGCGTCGTGGGTGCGCCGCGCGTCGTGAACCGTCGATCCTGCGGGATGCGGACGGGGCGGAACATGCGCAGATGTAACTGCCGGGTGACAGATGCTTTGGTTCTATGCAAAGATCGCCCCGCACCCGGAGGAACCGGCAAACGGCGCGGTGCATGGGGAGGACATGAGGGACTATGGCTGGACGAGTCGTTCTGATCGAAGACGAAGCCAATATCGCAGAGGCGATCCGCTTCCTGCTCTCACGCGAGGGCTGGCAGGTGAAGGTACATGCAGACGGCAGCGATGCGCTGGCGGTGATCGAGGCCGAGGCGCCCGATCTGGTCATTCTCGACCTTATGCTGCCTGGTAAGAGCGGTATGGAAATTATCCGCGAAATCAGAGAGGTGGAGGCGATGGCTCATCTGCCTGTTCTGATGTTGACCGCACGCGGTCAGCTCAAGGATCGTGAAATGGCGGAACGCGCTGGCGTCACCCGCTTCATGACCAAGCCGTTTTCTAACACGGAAGTGTTGACCGCGGTGCGCGACCTGAACGCTCAGGCGCAGCAAGGAATGCCCTCCGTGTCGTCCATATGCGACGCAGGCTGAGCTGCGCGCGATGATACGCTCCGATGGCGCAGGCGGGAAGGACGAGCTGCGTGCCCCCTTTGTCGAACGGCGTACCTATCGTCGACGACGCCTGATGGATATCTCGCGCCTTGCGCCCTTCATCGGGGCTCTGCTGTTTCTGGTGCCGTTGTTGTGGGCACGGCGAGAGCTTGGCCCGTCAGCTGATGTGGCGCCGGATAGCCAGTCGGGCAGCAGCATGTCCTCTGGGATGATTTATGTCTTTTCTGTCTGGATCGGACTGATCCTGTTTTCGTTTGGCTTTTCCATCGCGGTGCGTCGCTGGGCGGTGCATTGGACAGGCAAGGGCGCTCCGACAGAAACCGTAGATGTGCTGACAGAACGCCTGCCGGATGCGGAGGCAGATCGCTCCTCCTCGGAGACGAAGGCATGACCTCACTGAACCTTCTGGCGATGGTCAGTATCGGGTATGTGACCCTCTTGTTCATGGTGGCATTCTGGGCTGATCGGCAGGCTCTCAGGGGGCGCAGCGCGCGCTTCATGCGATCACCGCTGATCTATACGCTCTCATTGTCGATCTATTGCACTGCCTGGACATTCTACGGCGCGGTTGGATATGCGGCACGGTCGGGGATGGAGTATATCACCATCTACCTTGGCCCGACGCTGGTGATGATCGGCTGGTGGTGGGGGCTGCGCAAACTGGTGCGCGTGGGGCGCAGCCAGCGGATCAGCTCGATTGCGGATCTGCTGTCGGCGCGCTACGGCAAATCCAACGTCTTGGCCATCGGGGTGACCGTGCTCGCGGTGATCGCCGTTACACCTTACATCGCGCTGCAATTGCAATCGATCACCCTGTCGGTGGCGATCTTCGCCGAGGCGGATCCAACCCGGAGCCACAACGAAAGCGGCACGGTGTTCTGGATTGCCACCGGGCTGGCGTTTTTTGCGATTCTGTTCGGAACCCGCAATCTCAATGCGAATGAGCGCCACCACGGCGTGGTCATGGCCGTCGCACTAGAGGCGGTGGTGAAGCTGATTGCACTGGTTGCGGTCGGCATCTTTGTCGTCTGGGGGCTGGCCGGGGGCGTGGAACAGGTGCTGGATCGCGTAGACCAATCGCCTATCGGCGGTTGGCAGGTCGATGGCGGGCGATGGACCGCGATCACGTTTCTGGCGGCGTCTGCCTTCGTCTGCCTGCCGCGCATGTTTCAGGTCATGGTGGTGGAGAATGAGGACGAGCGACATCTGCGCGTCGCCGCCTGGGCCTTTCCCACCTACCTGCTGCTGATCTCGATCTTTGTGGTGCCGATTGCGGCTCTCGGGCTGGAGCTATTGCCGGAGGGGGCTAATCCGGATCTCTTCGTGCTGACGCTGCCGCTGTCGCAAGGGCAGAACGGGCTGGCGATGCTGTCGTTCCTCGGCGGGTTTTCCTCGGCAACGTCGATGGTGATCGTCGCCGCCATGAGCCTGTCGACCATGGTGTCAAACCACATCGTCATGCCGATCTGGCTGCGCACCACCGGAGCCTTTGGTGGTGCGTCGGTGTCGGGGGATGTGCGCTCCGTGGTGCTTTTTGCGCGCCGCTTCTCGATCGCTGCCATCATGGGGCTGGGCTATGCCTACTACCAGATTTCCGGCGGAGGCGCCGCATTGGCCGCCATTGGCCTGATATCGTTCTCCGGTATTTCGCAAATCCTGCCTGCGCTTGTGGGCGGGTTGTTCTGGCGCGGTGCCACCCGGTCCGGGGCGCTGGCGGGGCTGTTCATCGGCTTCACGGTCTGGGGATATACGCTTCTGTTGCCGGAGGTTGCAGGCGGGGTGTTCTCGGCCGAGACGCTGATGCAGGGACCGTTTGGCCTGCATTGGCTTCGACCGCAGGCCCTGTT
Organism: Tritonibacter scottomollicae; assembly: GCF_032924845.1. Classification (NCBI taxonomy): domain Bacteria; kingdom Pseudomonadati; phylum Pseudomonadota; class Alphaproteobacteria; order Rhodobacterales; family Paracoccaceae; genus Tritonibacter; species Tritonibacter scottomollicae. Next base: position 1,396,577 of record NZ_CP136704.1, on the reverse strand, counting down.
TGGAATCGAGGGGCTGGACCCGATCGTGCATTGCGTCCTCTGGTCCATGAGCCTGAATATCGCCGCCTATGCGATTGTTTCCGTTTGCAGTTTTCCAAGCCCGATGGAGCGCCTGCAGGGTGCGCAATTCGTACATGTCTTTGATCATTCCGCAGGACCCGGCGGTTGGACCGGCTCAGTTGCCCAGAGCGAGGACCTGATGATCATGTCGCAACGCATCCTGGGTCCGGACGAGGCGCAGGTGTTTTTTCAGGCGGCATTGAAACGTCAGGGAGGACCCGGGCCTCTGCCGGAGCCGACTCCGATTTTCCTGGAACAATTGGAGCGCGAGCTGAGCGCCTCGATCGGGGCGGCCGCAGCCCATGCGATGATCGGTCAGATCGTCAGCGGGGCGGCGGTGTCGGTTGAAGATCTGTTGGCTGTGGCGGACGAGTTGGCGCAGCTTCTGGAGTATTCAAGTCGGCTGGAGATGCAGTCTCAGGAACTGTCGCGCACTGCGCGGCAGCTGCGTGAGACCAACCAGAAGTTGACGCAGCTTTCGGAGCAGAAAGACGTCTTTCTCAGTCAGGTCAGCCATGAATTGCGCACGCCCATGACCTCCGTCCGGGCGTTCTCAGAGATCTTGCGGGACGAGCCGGGGTTGAATGCACAGGAGCAGCATAAATACGCGTCGATCATCCATGACGAGGCTCTGCGTCTGACGCGGCTGCTTAACGATCTGCTTGATCTCAGTGTATTGGAGAGCGGTGAGGTGACGCTTAATGTGTCTCACCGTCATCTGTCGGATATTCTCGACCATGCCGTCGCATCCGCATTGGCCGGGGCAGATGGGCCCCTGCGCGTCACGCGGGATCGCAAAGCGGAGGCGATGGAGATGGAAACGGATGTGGACCGGCTGTCGCAGGTCTTTATCAATCTCATTGCGAATGCTCAGAAATATTGCACAGCCGTTGCACCAGAGTTACAAATTTCCGTTTCCAATATGAACGGGCAGGTTCATGTCGATTTTTGTGACAATGGCGTGGGCATCCCGGCAGATTTCCACGAGATGATTTTTGAAAAATTCTCGCGGGCGACGCCGGAACGTGCTGGTGGGGCGGGGCTTGGCCTGGCGATTTGCAAGGAGATCATGCGCCGTCTTGGAGGCGATATTAGCTTTCAACCAGCGCTTGCGGGGGCGGCGTTTCGTGTAACTTTTCCAATTCAGATGAAAATAGAAGAAATCCGCTGAATTCTGTAAAGGTCTTGGTAACCAGCTCTGGGCTAAAACCAGTTTCATACGGGTGTGGAAGGCTCAGGTTCATTTTATGACTGACAAGGATCAAAGCGAGGATGGCAAGCGCGCGGTCGGGGGACTGGCGCGAAAACTTGCGGCCTCAAAAGAGGGCACAGCAGGAACAGGCGGCTCGATCACGCTGAAGGCGTTGCGCAGGTCTGTTGCGCGTGCAGCGGAGGACCTGTGTGAACTGCCCATGGCGGTGATTGCAGCGCGCCAGACCAACCGCGTGCCAGAGGATCTCAGTGGACTTCTGTCCGACAAGCATTTGCTGGTGGTGCTGGATTGTCCGGAAGGGCGCATCGGCGCGGCCACATTCGACGCGGCGGCCGTGACCGCGTTGATTCAACAGCAGACCATGGGCACCGTGCTTGGCATGTACGGTGACGAGCGAAATTATACGCCCACGGATGCCGCCATGGTGGCGGAGTTCCTTGAAAAAATGTTCTCCAAGGTCACGGCCTTGCTTGAGGAGCAGACCGATCTGCGCATCTTCGAGGGCTATCGCTTTGGCGCTCAGGTCGAGGATGTGCGCACGCTGGTCCTTGGGATGGAAGCTGATGACTATCGCGTTATCAACCTCAATGTGGATCTGGCGACCGGCAAGATGCAGGGCGAGATCTGCTTGGTGCTGCCGGAACCGTCGGTCGAGGAATATGACGAATCCAATTCGGTGAGCGGGCCGCGCCTTGGCTCCAGCGTCGGCTCAATGCGCGCAGAGCTTTCGGCCGTCCTGTGCAAGAAGCGTATTCCACTGCGCCAGTTCTCTGGCCTCAAGGCTGGCGATTTGCTGCCGCTGGATCAGGCCTATCTCTATGAGACTGATCTGATCGCGATCAACGGTCAGCACATTGCGAAGGGACGCCTCGGTCAGATCAACGGCGCTAGGGCCGTGCGTCTCAATGAGCAGCGCACCCGGATGGTTCCCAGCAACGAAGGTGTCTTCTCTGACGGCATTGGCCAGGGCGCAGCGCCCGCGCTCGAAGACAATACATTGGACCTGTCGATTGCGGCACAGGGGCTGCAAGAGCCGGGCGATGGCCTCGGCGATGATTTTGGCGGCATGATGGGCAACGATTTCGGCGGAGACCTCGGGGGAGGCCTGGGCGGCGACCTCGGTGGCAATCTCGACGGCGGGCTCGATGCGGGCGATATGCCGATGGGTGATTTTGCTGGCATGGGGGAGCTGCCGGAACTGCCGATGAACGATCTCGGGGATTTCAACGCAGATGATGCCGCAGCAGAGATTTCGGAACTTGCGGGCCTCAATCACGAGCTGCCTGAAACCGGCACTTAAGGTCGACGAGGCGCAAATGGCGCGAAACGCGTCTGAGCAACCAGCTATGAGCAACGCGTGGTGTGTTCTATCGAAAATGGCCCGGCATGTCATGCGCGGGCCATATGCAATGTGACTTTATCGAGCGTTGGAAACAGCCTCAGCCCTGTAGCGCTTCCAGAGTTGGGCGCAAACCAGACAGGTCATAGCCCGCTTTCTGCGTTGTCGACATTATCTCGTCCACCGACACGTCGGACGCTTGGCCCAGGGCCCAGATCACAGAGCAACGTGTCCCGGAGGCACAATAGGCCAGTACCGGACCGTCGGCATTTTCAAAATAGGCACGTTGCTGAGCGACGTTCTCTGGGGTCATCGTTTGATGTGTCAGGGGCAGGACATGAAAGGTCAGACCGGCGCTTTCCACAGCAGTACGAATCGTATCCGCCTGATGGCTCGGCGGAACCTCCGCATCAGGGCGGTTGCAGATCACGGTCGTGAAACCGGCTGCGGCAATGGCGGGAACATCCTCCACGGAGATCTGCGGAGTAACCGAATAGCGGGGCGTAAGCGTGCGTGCATCCATGGCGTTTGTTTACGCGTTTGCCGCGTGCTGGTCCAGAACGAAGCACAGGCGCGCTCCCGGCACAGCCGTGCCGACGCGCACCCAGCGACAGAGCCCGTGCAAAGGTGAGGCGGCTGCAACCTCTCTGGACATGAGACAGTACCGCAACGTTTTGGCGCTGCGTTCGCGTCGACGTCCCGCGAGGGCGCGCCGCCAGCACAGGAATGGCGGGGCTGATCCGGAATTTTCTGGTTCCCGATCACCTGAGAAGGGTGCTGCACTGCAACAAAATCGACCGAGAAAATAAATGTGGTTCTGGTTGTCGAGCTCCTATGCGATACACACGTAAGAGTTGAGTTAACGCTAGCTATCGCAGTATTTCATTTGCGTGTGCAGAAATCAAAGCTCGTCCTCGCTGCAGTGCGGCATGCCTTATTTTTAGACTTTTTCTGCAGGCCTGCGTCAGTTTAGGGAATTGCGCTCGCCTGACATTGCGGCAACTCTGGATTGATGTAGACTGTTGCAATGCGGCGACGCGCCAGAGACTGCCTCGGGGCCAGTGATGCCGTTGTGTAGGGGAGGAGAGTAACGAATGACCACGGAGCAACTGATTGAACGTGCCTGCCAGCTTGAGAAGGAGATCCGCATCGCGCCGGAACAGGCTCGATTGGACCTGCAGCCAGAGTTTGCGCAGGTCTTGAAGCGGATCAAGGACACCGGAGTTTCGGTGCCCGCACATCTGCGCCGCACGGAGCAGGTTCTCAATGACGAAATCGTCGAAAGCCAGTTCGACAATATGCCGATCTGAAACGCGACATTGAAGAACGCCGGTTGCGCCTGGGTCGGTGTCGCAACCGGTCAGAAGCCTGATCCGGGGCGATCAGCTCAGGAACAGGCCGACCATGACCAGCATCAGACCCAGCACCGACAGCAGCAACGCACCGAGGTTCTTCGGTAGAACCGATTGCAACACGGCGCGCAGCTCCTCGTCGTCGAGCCCTTTGCGCTTTGCGCGCACGACGCTCAGCACGCACCATGCAAGCCCCAGCATGCCCAGGATCGACAGGGCGCCGCCGGCCCAAACCAGATATTCCATTTCCGCCTACCTCTTGTCTCAAGCGTCCGACGCAGCGAAGCGCGCGCGGGCCGTACCGGTGGATTAGCGCCTACAAGAGTGGTCGCCGCACTGCAAGCGCGAGGGCGGTTAACTCCAGTCTTGCGGGGCGGGGGAGGGCGCTGTATCCCTCTGCCTCAACCGGTGACAAGCCGGACCAGTTGAGGCAAATTGCACGAGGGCCATCACATGGACATCACCGAAGACGAAAAGAGCGAAAACTACCGCGTGACCGCAGGCGAGCTGCGTCAGTTCGTGGAACGGTTCGAGCGGTTGGACGAAGAGAAAAAAGCGATCGCCGAGCAGCAGAAAGAGGTCATGGCCGAAGCCAAGGGGCGCGGGTATGACGTCAAGGTTCTGCGCAAGATCATCGCTCTGCGCAAGCGTGACGAGAACGACATTGCCGAAGAAGAGGCGGTGCTGGAAATGTACAAAGAAGCGCTCGGCATGCACTAACGCGGCCTGCGCCACACAGCTGTTTGAACGGGGATCTGGGGGGACTCAGGTCCCCGTTTTGCGTTTGACGATCTGGTGACGTGCTATCACGCGCATCTGCCACCGATTTCATCACTTACGCCTTCTTCAACTGGAACAGTGGGTTACGGGCTGCTGTTTGTGCGTTTTATGAAGAAAATACAGCAATCCAAAATTTTACCAGTTGATAAAAAATCAGCCTGTGGCACTCTGATTCCAACAACAAGAGAAAAAACGAACACCCAACACCAATAGGGAGATACCCAATGGCGAGTAGCCACCAGGCATCCGGGATTCACGCCGCGCGCTTGTCCGCGGCAGAGATTGCCGACAACTTCGGGGATCTTCATGCGCCCTTTGACGCGCATGAGGCCACGGTCGCGGCGGATCGTTGCTATTTCTGTTTCGATGCGCCTTGCATGACCGCGTGCCCCACCTCGATCGACATTCCCCAGTTCATCCGTGAAATTCAGGGTGGGCATGCTGAAAGCGCGGCCAAAACAATTCTGAACCAGAACATCCTTGGTGGCATGTGTGCCCGGGTTTGCCCGACAGAGACTCTCTGCGAAGAGGTCTGCGTGCGCGAAGTGGCCGAAGGCAAGCCGGTCGAAATCGGTCGCCTGCAGCGCTATGCCACCGATCTGTTGATGGAGCAGGACGTGCATCCATTCACCCGCGCCGCCAGCACCGGCAAGAAGATCGCTGTTGTGGGCGCAGGCCCGGCAGGACTGGCCGCGGCGCATCGTCTGGCGATGAAGGGCCATGACGTGGTGGTCTATGAGGCGAAGTCCAAGGCTGGTGGCCTCAACGAATTTGGTATCGCCGCCTATAAATCCACCAATGACTTTGCCGCGCGCGAGGTCGATTGGCTGCTGCAGATCGGCGGCATTTCGATCGAATATGACAAGGGTTTTGGCAAGGGGCTGACCCTCGAAGGGCTGAAGGCCGACCATGACGCGGTGTTCCTGTCGATCGGTCTCGCCGGCGTCAACGCGCTGCGCACCGAGGGTGAGGACAAGGAAGGCGTGCGGGACGCAGTGTCCTTCATTGAGGATCTGCGCCAGGCGGATGATCTGACCGAATTGTCGGTGGGCCGCAACGTGGTGGTGATCGGCGGCGGCATGACCGCGGTGGACGCGGCGGTGCAGTCGAAACTGCTGGGCGCGGAAAACGTCACCATCGCGTATCGCCGGGATCGCGGTGCCATGGGCGCCAGCCGGTTCGAACAGGATCTCGCCGCTTCCAAGGGCGTTAAGCTGATGTTCAACGTGATGCCAAAGGCTATCCACGGCAATGGCGCATCCGCTGAGATCGAGCTGGAATACACTGAGGTTGTCGACGGACGCGTGAAAGGCACCGGCGAGACCACTCGTCTGGCCGCCGATCAGGTGTTCAAGGCGATCGGGCAAACGCTGGAGGGCGCGCCGCAAGGCATCGACGTCACTGGCGGCAAGATCGCGGTCTCCGAGACAGGCCGCACGTCCGTCGCCGGGGTCTGGGCCGGGGGCGATTGTACCTCGGGCGGAGAAGACCTCACCGTGACCGCCGTTGCCGAGGGCCGCGACGCGGCCGAAGACATCCATACCAGCCTGATGGGCTGAAGCCGCTGTGTGCCGCCCTGCGCCGCAGGGCAGGCTGCACAGTTAGCAAATAGGGAGAGATCAAATGGCTGATCTTACGACAGATTTCCTCGGCATCAAATCGCCGAACCCGTTCTGGCTGGCCTCCGCGCCGCCCACCGACAAGGAATACAACGTCCGTCGCGCCTTTGAGGCCGGCTGGGGTGGTGTGGTCTGGAAAACGCTCGGCGCCGAAGGCCCGCCGGTGGTCAACGTCAACGGCCCGCGCTACGGCGCGATCTGGGGCGCCGACCGACGGCTCTTGGGGCTCAACAATATCGAGCTGATCACCGACCGTCCGCTGCAGGTGAACCTCGATGAGATGACCCGCGTGAAGAAGGACTACCCGGACCGTGCGCTGATTGCCTCTATCATGGTGCCCTGCGAGGAGGCCGCGTGGAAGGCGATCCTGCCGCGTGTGGCAGAGACCGGCTGCGACGGGATCGAGCTGAACTTCGGCTGTCCGCATGGCATGGCTGAACGCGGCATGGGGTCCGCCGTGGGGCAGGTGCCGGAATACATCCAGATGGTCACCGAATGGTGCAAGAAATATTACGGCAAGCCGGTGATCGTGAAGCTGACGCCTAATATCGCCGACATCCGCCACCCGGCGCGCGCCGCACATGCGGGCAATGCCGATGCTGTGTCGCTGATCAACACCATCAACTCGATCACTTCGGTCAATCTGGATGCGATGTCGCCAGAGCCGATGATTGGTGGCAAGGGCACCCATGGCGGTTATTGCGGCCCGGCTGTCAAGCCGATCGCCATGAACATGGTGGCCGAGATCGCGCGTGATCCGCAGACCGCTGGCCTGCCAATCTCTGCCATCGGTGGCGTGACCACCTGGCGCGACGCGGCGGAGTTCATCGCGCTGGGGGCCGGCAACGTGCAGGTCTGCACCGCTGCCATGACCTATGGCTTCAAGGTTGTGGAAGAGATGATTTCCGGCCTGTCCAACTGGATGGACGAGAAAGGCTACACCTCGATCGAGGACTTCCGCGGCATGGCTGTGCCGAACGTCACCGACTGGCAGTATCTCGACCTGAACTACGTCACCAAGGCCCGGATCAGTCAGGACGATTGCATCAAATGCGGTCGCTGCTTTGCGGCCTGCGAGGATACCTCGCACCAGGCGATCGCCATGTCTGAGGACCGGACCTTTACCGTGAAGGACGATGAATGCGTGGCCTGTAACCTCTGCGTCAATGTCTGCCCGGTTGAGAACTGCATCACCATGGAAGAGATCGCAGTCGGCGCGGTGGATGAGCGCACGGGGCAGGTGGTGTCCGGCGAGTATGGCAACTGGACGGCGCATCCGAACAACCCTGCGGCAACTGCTGCGGAGTAAGGGCGTCGCGCCCTTGGGCGCCGCGTGAAATTACGGAGGGTGTTGGCGTTGTATACGTCTGACAATAGGACGATACGCCAGCACCCAGATCAGATGCCAGCCAGACCAGACGTCAAACTGGGCAAAAGGCGCAGAGCGCACGGTGAAATGGCATCAGAGAATGGCGATTTTCAGGCCGACAAAGCCCGCAAAATCTGGCTAGGCGTCACCCAAAATCGCCGGTGAGGTCGTCGGGGTCAGCATACGGCGATAGAGCGTATCCAGGAAGGCGCCTGCCTCTGCAAACGGATCTTCTGGCGTCATCAAGGCCTGCACCTGCACCTCGAAATCCGCATAGTGCTGGGTCAGGGACCAGATGGAAAACAGCAGGTGACGGGGATGCACGCGTGCGATCCGCCCCGCATCCATCCAGGCCGCAAAAATCGTCTCTGTTTCATCCACCAGCGCGCGCAGATCCGTCGACAGCGCATCGATCATCCGCGGCGCACCTTGCACGATTTCGTTGGCAAAGAGACGGCTTTCGCGCGGCATGTCCTGGCTCATCTGCAGTTTGCGCGTCACGTAAGCCAGAATTTCGTCAAGCGGCTCCCCCTGCGGGTCAATCTCCCTCAAGGGTGCCAGCCAAGTATCTAATAACTCCGACAAAAGTTCGGTGAAAATTGCTTCTTTCGAGGGGAAGTAATAGAGCAGATTGGGCTTTGACAGCCCGGCGGCAGTGGCGATCTGGTCGACCGTGGCGCCGCGAAACCCATGTTGGGAGAACACGTCGAGCGCCGCTTCGATGATCGTGGCGCGGTTGCGTTTCTGGATCCGGGTGGGGCTGCGGTCTCTGGGCATGTCGGGCCGGGTCTCTCTTTTCATATGATCACCGGCAAACTCGCCCGGTTTTCACGCATTTGTCCAGCAGCGCGAATGTAAAACATCACGAAAGGCGCGCTAATTCTTGACTGAGTGTCATCTGCTGTTAGCGTGAGTTTGACCAGATGGTCAAATGTCAGACCGAAAGGCCCGATAATTCCACTGGACGAGACATAAGCCACTGACCCAGGCTGCACCAGCCACAATAAACCCGTTCCGCGAGATGAGAATGGGGCAGACGACAGGGAAGGAAGCGTAAAATGACGACGCTTGGACAGAATCTGAAAATCGACGGCGACCGGCTGTGGGACAGCCTGATGGAGATGGCCAAGATCGGCCCCGGCATCGCGGGCGGCAACAATCGCCAGACGCTGACGGACGAGGACGCCGAGGGCCGCGCCCTGTTCCAATCCTGGTGCGAGGCCGCGGGCATGACCATGGGGCTGGACACGATGGGCAACATGTTTGCCACCCGGGCGGGCGAGGATCCTGACGCGCTGCCGGTCTACATGGGCTCGCATCTCGACACCCAGCCGACGGGCGGCAAATACGATGGTGTGCTTGGCGTGCTTGGCGGGCTGGAAGTGATCCGCACCATGAACGACCTTGGTGTGAAGACCAAACACCCCATCGTGGTCACCAACTGGACCAATGAGGAGGGCACCCGCTTTGCCCCCGCCATGCTGGCCTCCGGGGTCTTTGCTGGCAAGCACACCCAGGACTGGGCCTACGGGCGCGAAGATGCCGAGGGAAAAAGCTTTGGCGCGGAGCTGAAGCGCATCGGTTGGGTAGGTGATGAGGCGGTCGGCGCGCGCAAGATGCATGCGATGTTCGAGCTGCACATCGAGCAAGGGCCGATTCTCGAAGCTGAGAAGAAGGACATTGGCGTCGTGACCCACGGGCAGGGGCTCTGGTGGTTGCAATGCACGGTGACCGGCAAGGACGCGCACACGGGTTCGACCCCGATGAATATGCGGGTGAACGCGGGCCTTGGCATGGCGCGGATGACAGAGGCGGCGCATGAGATCGCCATGGCGCATCAACCACATGCGGTGGGGGCGGTCGGGCATTGCGACGTCTATCCGAACTCTCGCAACGTGATCCCCGGCAAGGTGGTGTTCACCGTCGACTTCCGCACCCCGGACCTGGAAAAACTGACCTCCATGCGGTCGCAATTCGAGGCCAAGGCTGCCGAGATCGCCGAAGAGCTGGGCCTCGGGCTGGAGATCGAGCCGGTGGGGCATTTTGATCCTGTCACCTTTGATCCCGGTTGTGTCTCTGCGGTGCGCAATGCCGCCGAACGTCTGGGCTACAGCCATATGGATATCGTGTCGGGCGCTGGCCATGATGCCTGCTGGATCAACGATGTGGCGCCGACGGCGATGATCATGTGCCCCTGTGTCGATGGGCTCAGCCACAATGAGGCCGAGGATATCTCGCAGGAATGGGCGGCAGCGGGCACCGATGTGATGCTGCATGCGGTGCTGGAGACGGCAGAGATCGTCGCCTGACCGCACAGGAACAAGGGGGCGCTGCCCCCGCCGCGCCTTTTGCGGGCGCGCCTCCCCCGGGGTATTCAGAGCCACAAGAAGCCGGCCCGGGGATGTCAGACAACAGCGCGACAGGCGCTGGACCACAGGGAGATAACAATGACCAAAGTCATCAAGAACGGCACCATCGTGACCGCGGATCTGACCTATAAGGCGGATGTGCTGGTCGAGGGCGGAACCATCACCGAAATCGGCCCGGATCTGAAGGGCGACGAGGTGCTGGACGCCACCGGTTGCTACGTGATGCCGGGCGGGATTGATCCGCATACCCATCTGGAGATGCCCTTCATGGGCACCTATTCCACCGATGATTTCGAAAGCGGCACCCGCGCAGGGCTGGCGGGCGGCACCACTATGGTGGTGGATTTCGCACTGCCGCAGCCGGGCGAGAGCCTGCTGGACGCGCTGAAACGCTGGGACAATAAATCCACACGAGCGAACTGCGACTATTCCTTCCATATGGCGGTCACCTGGTGGGGTGAGCAGGTCTTTGACGAGATGAAGACCGTGATCGAGACGCGCGGCATCAACACATTCAAGCATTTTATGGCCTACAAGGGCGCCTTGATGGTGAACGACGATGAGCTCTATTCGTCCTTCCAGCGCCTGTCGGAACTGGGCGGCATTGCCATGGTGCATGCTGAAAACGGCGATGTGGTCGCCGAACTCAGCGCGAAACTCTTGGCGCAGGGCAACACCGGCCCCGAGGCGCACGCCTATTCCCGCCCGCCACAGGTGGAGGGCGAGGCCACCAACCGTGCCATCATGATCGCCGATATGGCGGGCGTGCCGCTCTATGTGGTGCACACCTCCTGTGAGGACAGCCACGAGGCCATCCGCCGTGCGCGCATGCAAGGCAAACGGGTCTGGGGCGAGCCGCTGATCCAGCATCTGACGCTGGATGAGAGCGAGTATTTCAACGCCGACTGGGATCACGCCGCGCGCCGGGTGATGTCGCCGCCGTTCCGTAACAAGCAGCATCAGGACAGCCTCTGGGCTGGTCTGCAGTCCGGATCCTTGTCGGTGGTGGCCACGGATCACTGTGCATTCTCGACCGAGCAGAAACGCTATGGCGTGGGGGATTTCACCAAGATCCCCAATGGCACCGGCGGGCTTGAGGACCGTATGCCGATGCTCTGGACCCATGGGGTTGAGACCGGGCGTCTGACGCCAAATGAATTTGTCGCGGTGACCTCGACCAATATCGCCAAGATCTTGAACTGCTACCCGAAAAAGGGCGCGGTGCTCGTCGGCGCCGATGCGGATCTGGTGGTCTGGGACCCGAAGAAGACCAAAACGATCTCGGCGGCGTCGCAGCAATCTGCTATTGATTACAACGTCTTCGAGGGCAAGGAGGTCAAGGGCCTGCCACGCTATACGCTGACACGCGGCCAGGTCGCGGTGATGGATGGCGAGATCAAGACCCAGGAAGGTCACGGCAAGTTCGTTGAACGCGCGCCCAACACCACGGTCAACACCGCCCTGTCCACTTGGAAGGACCTGACCGCACCGCGCCCCGTCGAACGCAGCGGCATTCCCGCCACCGGCGTCTAAGCGCAATATAGCGGGGGCCTCGGGTCCCCGTTTGTCTGACCAAGGCTATGAAATGAATATGCAAATGACCTCCCAGGTAGACAGCGCCTCCGACGCCGCCCAGGCCGGCCCCGTGATCGAAGCCCGTGATCTGAACCTTGTGTTCGGATCCGGCGAGACGTCGGTGCATGCGTTGAAAGACATCAATCTCAATATCAACAAGGGGGAGTTCGTCTCCTTCATCGGCCCGTCGGGCTGTGGCAAGACCACATTCCTGCGATGCGTGGCGGCGCTGGAAACCCCGACGGGGGGCAGCCTGTCGGTGAACGGCATGACACCGGAGCAGGCCCGCCAGAGCCGCGCCTATGGCTATGTGTTCCAGGCGGCGGGGCTGTATCCGTGGCGGACCATCGCTAAGAACATCAAGCTACCACTTGAAATCATGGGATATTCCAGGGCCGAACAAGACCAGCGTGTGGCCGAGGTGCTGGAGCTGGTAGAGCTTGCGGGCTTCGGCGGCAAGTTTCCCTGGCAGCTGTCGGGGGGCATGCAACAGCGGGCGTCGATCGCCCGCGCACTTGCGTTCGATGCGGATCTGTTGCTGATGGACGAACCCTTCGGGGCACTTGATGAAATCGTGCGCGACCACCTCAACGAGCAGCTGTTGAAGCTCTGGGCGCGGACGAACAAGACCATCGGCTTTGTCACACACTCAATCCCCGAGGCGGTCTATCTGTCGACCAAGATCGTGGTGATGTCGCCGCGTCCGGGCCGCATCCATGAGGTGATCGAAAGCACATTGCCCAGGGAACGTCCGCTGGATATCCGCGATACGCCAGAGTTCATCGAGATCGCCCATCGTGTTCGTGAAGGTCTGCGCGCGGGGCATGGCCATGACTGACCGAAACATCCGGGAGGTGCGCGCATGAAGACCGTTGTAGCCGTCCTCACCGTTGTCGCCGCCATTGTCGGCCTGTGGTATCTCGCCTGCGTTCCGATGAACATCAAAGGTGTGCTGGACGCCGCCGAGCGCGCCGGGGAGCAGGTCGAACCGGCCACCGCCAGAGAGCGCCGGGAGGCTTCCGCCCTTGGTCTGGTGGCGCAGAACAGCTTTGCCATTGATCGCGTCTGGTCGGTGGATCGACCGCGCTTGCCCGCTCCACATCAGGTGGTGGTGGAGCTGTGGCAGACCACCGTGATGAAGAAGATCACCTCCAAACGCAGCCTGATCTACCACGCGCAGGTGACGCTGTCGGCGACCCTCTTGGGGTTTGCCATCGGCACAGGGCTGGGCATTCTCTTGGCCGTGGGCATCGTGCACTCAAGGGTGATGGACATGTCGGTGATGCCCTGGGCCATCGTCAGTCAGACCATCCCGATCATCGCGCTGGCGCCGATGATCATCGTGGTGCTCTATTCCATCGGCGTCCAGGGGCTGTTGCCCAAGGCGATCATCGCCGCCTATCTGAGCTTTTTCCCGGTGGTGGTGGGCATGGTGAAGGGGCTGCGCAGTCCTGATCACATGCAGCTCGACCTGATGAAGACCTATTTCGCCTCCGGCAATCAAGTGTTCTGGAAACTGCGGCTGCCGTCCTCGATGCCCTATCTCTTTACCTCGCTGAAAATCGGCATCGCGGCGTCGCTGGTCGGCGCGATCGTGGGGGAATTGCCCACCGGTGCCGTGGCGGGGCTTGGCGCGCGCTTGCTGGCGGGTAGCTACTACGGGCAGACCGTACAGATTTGGTCGGCGCTGTTTGCTGCCGCGATTCTGGCGGCCTTGCTGGTTGCGCTGCTGGGGCTGATTGAGCGTGTCTTGCTTGGACGCATGGGGGTGAAGGCATGATGACTGTTGCAAAAACGGGCGCGGCCCCCACAGCGCAGGTGCAGCCTCCTTTGTGTGTTAGACAGAAAAAAGGGGCGCAGTGATGGAATTGGTGTTTCTTGCGTTTCTCGTCTGGTGTGCGGGCTGGTGGATCAATGCACGTCTGGCCAATGGACCGCGCGCTGATACGCGGGCCGTCGGCCTTTTGGTGCCGGTGATCTTTGGCCTCACCATACTGCTGGTGTGGGAGCTGCTGGTGCGCGGATTGGACGTTCCGCTGGTGATCCTGCCCGCACCCACGCTGATCGCGGTGCGGTTTGCGGACAGCCTGTCGATCCTGTGGCAGGACTTTGCCCAGACGATCCTGAAAGGCGCGCTTGGCGGCTATGTCATCGGCTGTAGCGCGGCCTTTGTGACCGCCATTCTGGTGGATCGCAGCGATTTCCTGCGTCGCGGCCTGTTGCCTGTCGGCAATTTCGTGGCGGCCCTGCCCATCGTTGGCACCGCGCCGATTCTGGTGATGTGGTTCGGGTTTGACTGGCACTCCAAGGCCGCCGTGGTTGTGGTCATGGTGTTCTTCCCAATGCTGGTGAACACTGTGGCGGGGCTGCGCGAAGCCTCCGAGATGCAGCGCGACCTGATGCACACCTATGCGGCCTCCTACTGGCAGAGCTTGTTGAAACTGCGCTTGCCTGCCGCTTTGCCGTTCGTGTTCAACGGGTTGAAGATTTCCACCACACTGGCGCTTGTCGGCGCGATCGTGGCAGAGTTCTTCGGCTCGCCCACTGTCGGTATGGGCTTTCGCATTTCCACCTCGGTCGGTCAGCTGGCGCTGGACATGGTCTGGGCCGAGATCGTGGTGGCGGCCCTGGCCGGGTCACTGTTCTACGGCCTGATTGCGGCGCTGGAGAAGGCATTGACCTTCTGGCACCCGTCGCAACGCGGGGCGTGAATTCTGCGCCTCCGCGTTTTGCGGGGGCGCATTCAAATTTGCGCACAAGCATCTGGAAAAGAGGGATAAATTCCCCGATCAGGCTGTGCTCAATACCTGCGCATTTTTAGGTTTTCCTGCGGTCTTGACGCGAAAAACCTTTGATCGAAGCACCCGTTTCGCGCAGGCTTTCACTATAATCAACAGGGAGTTCCAACATATGAAACAAGTGCTCACAGCCGCCGCCATGGCACTGATGGCCGCCTCTGGCGCCCAAGCCGCGGATGAGGTCAAACTGCAACTCAAATGGGTCACGCAGGCCCAATTCGCTGGCTATTACGTGGCCCTCGACAAAGGGTTCTACGGCGAGGAAGACCTCGACGTGACCATCCTGCCGGGTGGACCTGACATTGCACCAACACAGGTGATCGCAGGCGGTGGTGCCGATGTCACCGTGGAATGGATGCCAGCCGCGCTGGCGGCGCGCGAAAAGGGTCTGCCGCTGGTCAATATCGCCCAGCCGTTCAAATCCTCCGGCATGATGCTGACCTGCTGGAAAGACACGGGCATTTCGGAACCCGCCGACCTTGCCGACCGCACCCTTGGTGTCTGGTTCTTCGGCAATGAATTTCCGTTCATGAGCTGGATGGGCAAGCTGGGGATCTCGACAGAGGGCAAGGGGCCCGAGGGCGTCGAGGTGCTGAAACAGGGCTTCAACGTTGACCCGCTGCTGCAGCGTCAGGCCGATTGCATTTCCACCATGACCTATAATGAATACTGGCAGGTGATCGACGCCGGTGTGGCCGAGGATGAGCTGGTCACCTTCAAATATGAGGATCAGGGCGTCGCGACGCTGGAAGACGGGCTTTATGTACTTGAGGAGAACCTCGAGGATCCGGAGTTCGTCGGGAAGATGGAGCGGTTTGTGCGGGCTTCGATGAAGGGCTGGAAATACGCGGAAGAGAATCCTGATGAGGCGGCCGACATTGTGCTCGACAACGATGCGTCCGGCGCGCAGACGGAAGTCCACCAGAAGCGCATGATGCGCGAAGTGGCCAAGCTGACCTCCGGCAGCAATGGTGCGCTTGATGCGGCGGATTATGAACGCACGGTGGAGACCCTGCTGACCGGCGGCTCCGATCCGGTGATCACCAAGACGCCTGAAGGGGCATGGACCCATGCAATCTCTGATGCAGCACTCAATTAAGGTCTGAACTTTCGTTGAGACGAGGGCTCCCGAGTGAGGGGGCGAGCGCGCCCATCAGCATTTGCGGGTGGGCGCCGTCAATTCTAAGAAAAAGTAACTTTCTGTTAAGGGTCTAGGCGCTTCAATTGATGTGTGCGGGGCATCTGCCGCCCCGCGTTCTGGGGGGATAGAATGTCCCATTTAACAAGTAGTTTGTGTTTCTGCGGCGCGGCGACGTCTGCGGGTGATCGCCGCTCCGCATCATTGGAGCGCGCCTGTCTTGAGGCGCGGCTCAGCAGTCAGTTGGGGGGCGGGGCTCAGGCGCTGGTGCTTTACTTCAATGTCCCCATGCCCCGGCATCCGCCGAACCTTCGGCGCGGGGCCTACGCGGTCACGAATGTCTCTGTCTGCACACGCGCATGTCTGTCATCAGAAGATGTCTTGGACGCGCTTGCACATGGGTTCCAGAAGGTGTTCCTGGAACTGTCTCCGGATATCAGATTGATACATCATCAGTTGAAACTCGTCGAAGATCTGGCGGTCTGTCCTGGCCTGAAGGGTGCGGTTGCGCTGTTTCACTCGGACTCCGCACTGGGGAGCTTGCTTGACGACGTGGATGCCATTGTCGGTCACATCGGGCCAAGCAATCCGGGGCTGGCGCCTGCCGCTGCGCCGGAGGCACAGGGATGTGTCAGTATAACCCAAGGGTGTACCCTGTGCGGCCAATGTGAGTGGGCCTGTCCGACCGGAGCGATTCACCTTGGTGAGGAGGGTCAGACACTCGAAATCCGGGACAACCAATGCACGGGCTGCGGTCTGTGCGCCTCAGCCTGCCCGGAGCGCGTGTTGGCCATTCAGCCGCTTGCGCCGGTAAGGCGGCGGGCCTGACGGTCTTTGCCTAGTCGGTAAAACGGCCGTATTTGCCTTGGTGAAAAACCAATCCAGCGCCAAGATCGCCGCGCTGGCTGACCCGCAGGACCTCCCCGACCAGGATCGTATGATCGCCTCCGGGGTGGGCCGCATGGTGACTGCAATCAAGGCGCACCAGAGCCTGCGCCAGCGCTGGCACGCCTTCGGGGCTTTGGACCCAGTCATGGGTGTCGAACACTTCGCCATTGCGGGCAAAATGCAGCGCCGTGTCTATATCGCGCTCTGCCATGACATGGATCGAGAAATGCGTTGCGTCGACAAATGGATCGTGGCGTTTAGACTGCAGGGCTGGGCACCACAGAACCAGGGGCGGCGTCAGCGAGACGGAGGTGAAGCTGTTGGCGGTGATGGCCAAAGGACCACGTTTGGTCTCGGTGGTAACGACGACGACGCCAGTGGCAAAACAGCCGAGTGCGGCACGCATCTCAGTGAGCGTATCAGGGCCGGGCGTGAAGCTGGTTTGGGTCATGTGTCGTGAAATCCGTCTATCGTGCTCTGTGCCAAGTCGGGCGCCTGCGCGCGTTGCGCTCTTATTTCAATGACCGGCACAAGATGCAAAAGAAAAGACCCCGGTCCAGAACCGGGATCTTTCAATCAGAGCAGTCTGTCTCGTTTGATCGGGTCAGTCGATGACAGACTGAACGACCGAGGACATCTCGCTGGCAACCTTGTCGATATCGGCCATGGCGTTGATCGATGTCAGAACGCCAGCCTCGTCGTAGTAGCTGATCAGCGGCGCGGTTTGCGCGTGATACGCTTCCAGTCGACTGGCCACCGTCTCGGCCCGGTCGTCGGCGCGGCGGGTCAGCTCGGTGCAGCCACATTTGGCGCAGCTGCCATCCGCCAGCGGTGGCTTGAAGGTGTCGTGATAGCCTTCGCCGCAGCCAGAACAGGTGGAGCGCCCCGAAATTCGGTCGACCATGGCGCTGTCATCGACCTTCAGGCTGATCGCGGCGTTGATGCGCTGGCCAGTGGAGGCCAGCAGATCGTCCAGCGCCTTGGCCTGCACCGTGGTGCGCGGGAAACCGTCGAGGATGACGCCGTTGCGGCAGTCCTCCTCCGCCATGCGGTCGTTCAGGATCGCGATCACGATCTCGTCCGAGACCAGATCGCCCGCGTCCATCACCGCCTTGGCCTGCTTGCCGGCGGGGGTGCCGGCGGCCACCGCGGCGCGCAGCAGGTCGCCGGTGGAGAGCTGCACAAGACCGAACCGGTCCTGCAGCATCCGCGCCTGGGTGCCCTTGCCTGCGCCGGGCGGGCCGAGCAGGATCAAGACCGCGGGGCGGGTCATCACGTCTACACTCATGTTGGTCATCCCTTCGCCGTGCGGTTTGCAATCAGATCATCGACCACCGAAGGATCGGCCAGTGTCGAGGTATCGCCGAGGCTGCCGAAATCATTCTCGGCGATCTTGCGCAGAATCCGGCGCATGATCTTGCCGGAGCGGGTCTTGGGCAGGCCCGGCGCCCATTGGATCACATCGGGCGAGGCGATCGGACCGATTTCAGTGCGCACCCACTGACGCAGCTCCTTGACCAGCTCGTCCGAGGGCTCGCGGTCATTCATCAGCGTCACATAGCAGTAGATGCCCTGGCCCTTGATCTCATGCGGGTAGCCCACCACGGCGGCCTCAGCCACGGCGGCATGCGCCACCAGCGCGCTTTCGACCTCGGCGGTGCCCATGCGGTGACCGGAGACGTTGATCACATCATCGACGCGACCGGTGATCCAGTAATCGCCATCCGCGTCGCGGCGGCAGCCGTCGCCGGTGAAGTAATAGCCCTTGTAGTCGGAGAAATAAGTCTTCTCAAAGCGCTCGTGATCGCCCCAGACCGTGCGCATCTGACCGGGCCAGCTGGATTTGATGCAGAGCACGCCCTCGACATCATTGCCTTCGATCTCCGCGCCCGATTGCGGGTCAAGCACCACTGGCTC
Source organism: Tritonibacter scottomollicae (assembly GCF_032924845.1). Lineage (NCBI taxonomy): Bacteria > Pseudomonadati > Pseudomonadota > Alphaproteobacteria > Rhodobacterales > Paracoccaceae > Tritonibacter > Tritonibacter scottomollicae. Next base: position 1,378,160 of record NZ_CP136704.1, on the reverse strand, counting down.
GATGCCGAAGAACGGCTTCATCGCAGACCCCGGCTTGGTCGCATGGGCGCCCGGCAGCGGCGTCATCAGGTGGCCGCCGGTTTCGGTCTGCCACCAGGTGTCGACGATGGGGCATTTACCCTTGCCGACCACGTCATTGTACCAGTTCCAGGCCTCCGGGTTGATCGGCTCGCCCACCGTGCCCAGAACCTTGAGGTCGGAGAGGTCGTATTTCTCCACGAATTCAGGACCCTGACCCATTAACGCGCGGATCGCGGTGGGGGCGGTATAGAACTGGTTGACCTTGTGTTTCTCGCAGACAGCCCAGAACCGGCCCGCATCGGGGTAGGTGGGGACGCCCTCGAACATCAGCGTCGTGGCGCCATTGGCCAGCGGGCCGTAGACGATGTAGCTATGGCCGGTGACCCAGCCCACATCCGCAGTACACCAGTAGATGTCGCCGTCGTGATAGTCGAAGGTCACCTCATGGGTCAGCGCCGCATAAGTCAGATAGCCGCCGGTGGTATGCACCACGCCCTTGGGCTGCCCCGTGGAGCCGGAGGTGTAGAGAATGAACAGCGGATCCTCGGCATTCATTTCGGCGGGCTTGTTGTAGTCGTTCGCCTCCAGCGCCATCTCGTTGTAGTCGTAATCGCGCCCGTCGACCCAAGTGGTCTGACCGCCGGTGCGCTTCACAACGAGGCATTTCACGCTTTCCTTGCAATGCAGCAGCGCCGCATCGGCGTTGGATTTCAGCGGTGTCTTGCGACCACCGCGCGGCGCCTCATCGGCGGTGATGAGCACCTTGGCGTCACATCCGTTCACCCGCGCTGACAGCGCATCCGGAGAGAAGCCGGCAAACACGATGGAGTGGATCGCACCAATGCGGGCGCAGGCCAGCATGGCATAAGCGGCCTCCGGGATCATCGGCAGGTAGATCACCACGCGGTCACCTTTGCGTACGCCCATACTCTCCAGGATGTTGGCCATCCGGCAGGTCTTCAGGTGCAGCTCTTTGTAGGAGATATGCTTGGCCGCTTCGTTCGGGTCATCTGGCTCCCAGATGATTGCGGTCTGCTCAGCGCGCGTGTCCAGATGGCGATCAATGCAGTTGGCAGCAACGTTCAGCGTGCCATCTTCGAACCATTTGATGTCAACGTTGCCAAAGTCGTAGGAGACATTCTTGACCTTGCTGAACGGTTTGATCCAGGTGATCCGTTCGGCCTGTTCGGCCCAGAACTTATCCGGATCTTCCAGCGATTGCGCATACCGCGCGTCATACTTGGCCGCATCCACATGGGCGTTCTTCACGATGTCCTCAGACGGCGGGTACACAGCGCTCTCGGGCGTGGTCATGGAATGTCCTCCCTCCAATATTCTCTTGCGCGTGATCTCCACATGGAAGCGCGCAAAGAGTCAAACGATCTCCAACCTCGGGCGTGATAATAAGCAAAGTTGAAAAGATGTGAATAAACATCGCGAAAATAAGGGCTTGCTTGTAAATCAATTTCCGATGGCAGGGGCTGAGTTGTAAATCAAAGCACGAATTTGACGATTTTTACATGAGAAGACGCGCTTTTACTGTCAATTTCATACCCTGTAACGCATGAAAACTGCGCCGTAGTTTGCAGCGCGCATCGGTGTTTCGAGGTGTGATGTGCCGGGCTTCGTCTATGCCGTATGGGCGCGATGGCCGGTATCTCGGGACTTTTCACATTCATCGGCTGTGGTGGATTTCGTCATCGCACTCAGATAGCCGCATGGCCGCGCAGTGTGAGCGCCCTCTATGGCGAGGCAGGAACGAAACGCTCGTAGGTGTCCGGATTACCCGCTTGGGTGAAGCCATGCTTTGGAAAAATGGTCGTGTCGATAGCGGTGATGCCATGGAGAATTAATTTAAAATAAATGGTTAGCTGGCGAACTTCCTCTGATCCGTAAACCTGAAGCTCGTTCGCACACAGGGTTTGGGATTCTGCCTGAGTGCCCGATCTAGCGCCCAATGGGGGGCCAAGAGTACTGCCGTGATAGGATACGCGCATGCTACGCGGCTGTTGGTGGTGGCGCAGGCAGATGAAACCCGGCAGCATACTGTCCCGCCCGACCAATAACCGGCGGGGCAGGCGGGACGAGGGGGAAACGACGCCGAGACGACGTCGTTGCGATCAGGTCCCTGTGCGCAGCTCAGGTGCCGGCGCTGTTTGGCTCTCTCCCGTAGATGGGGCTTCGGCAACTACAACGCCTTCTTCCGTCACAAACTTTGCCATCTGCCGTGACATTTCCTTGGCATCGCTGGCCAGTGTCTGGCTAGCGGCAGTGGTCTGTTCCACCATGGCCGCATTGTGTTGTGTGACTTCGTCAAGGTGACCGATGCCGGTGTTGATTTCGGCCAAAGTGATGGACTGCTCTTCGGTTCCGCGCGCGATGTCACTTACATTTTCAGAGATCGAATTGACGCTGGTTACGATTTCTTCGAGTTCGGTTCCGGTGCGACCAACGAGGGTTACGCCCTCGGACACATGTTGCGCACTTTGATCGATCAGCCCTTTGATTTCTCCAGCCGCGTCAGCCGAGCGCAGCGCAAGACCGCGCACTTCGGAGGCCACGACGGCAAACCCACGACCGGCCTCTCCTGCGCGAGCGGCCTCGACGCCCGCGTTGAGCGCCAGGAGGTTGGTCTGAAATGCGATGTCATCGATGACGGAGATGATCTTGGAAATGCTCTGCGACGAGGTTTCGATCTTCGACATGGCTTCGACGGCGTCGCGCACAACTTGGCCGCTCTTTTCGGCAGTGTTGCGCGCGTTTTGAACGTTGCCCTCGACCTCCTTGGCGCCATCTGCGGCAGATCGCACGGTCGCCGTCAGCTCTTCGATGGCTGCGGCGGTCTGTTCCAGCGTTGCAGCCTGGTTTTCCGTGCGTTGCGACAGCTCGGAGGAGGACTCGTTCATTTGCCCGGCAGTGCGTTCCACGCCGTGTGCCACATCGCCGACGGTCCTGATCGCATTTTGCAGGGCGTCCACGGCCTCGTTATAGGCGCTCGACAGTCTGCCGATATCTTCCAATTCAGATGGAGCGCAGCGATGGGTCAGGTTGCCATCGCGCAGCTGTTCGAGCGCGGATGCGATGCCGAGGATCTCCATGCGGCGCTTGGTAATGTCGTTGGCAATCTTGATGATACGCTCAACCTTGCCATCTTCGGCGATGATAGGGGCATATGTTGCCATGATCCAGACAACCTTTCCCCCCTTGCCAAGTCGTGGAAACTGATCCGTTTGCGGAATCCCGTCCGCCAGATCTTGCCACATTTGGCGGTATCGGTCGGATTTGACGAAACTAGGGTAGACAAACATGCTGTGATGCTTGCCCTGAACCTCGTCCAGTGAATATCCCATTGCTTCGAGAAAGTTATCATTCGCTCGAATGATGGTACCGTCGGTCTCAAACTCGATAACGGCTTGTGTCCGTTCAATCATCTCGCGCAACTTACGGTCATCATTCTGACTGGATTGGGCGGTTTCTCGGGACTTTCGCAAAAACATGTACATGTACCACTTCGTCAGTGTCTACGTCCGAAAACGGACTGGCGTGTGACTCTGGGTAACAAAAAGATCCTAACAGATCCCTTCTGCGCGAGCGTCTAAAACGCGCTGGTTTCGATAAATCGAAACGCATCAGGGGTCGCTCTTCCGGTCCGGCAGGAGATTTCACTGCTTGGAGTGCCTGGTTCGGATGTGAAACGTGGTGGCGGGGTGGCGTTCAAACCACAACACATTCCAATTGTTCGAAAATAGCCGATTTCCAATTGTACCAGTGCATGTGCTCTGCAAGGTGGTAGCGGCAAATCTGGACAAAACCGCATGAAGATCAGCACGATAACGAACTGGGCCTATGGTGTAACCGTGGTTCTCACGGCGGTTTCGGGTATCGCATTTATCGCGGCCGCCGATAGTGCGCGCGAGGAACGCCGCGCGGTTAGCGTACATCTTGCTCTGAATGAGCTGGGTGAGGAGCTGGCAATCGGCGCCGAGCTGCGCACCGATGAGGCACGTCTTTATGTCATGCGCGGTGATCTCGCCCATTTGCAGGCTTTTGACGATGCGAACACGGTAGAGCACCAGCTTGAAGCGACTGCAAGAGCGGCTGCATCGCTGGGGGCGACGGAAGAGGAACAGGCGTTTCTAAAGCGGATCAACACCGATGTGGATGCGCTGGAAGACATGGAGCTGGAGGCGATCAAGGCCTATCGGGCGGGCGATGCTGCAACCGCGCAAGAGATCCTATTCGGGGCTGAACATTATCGCGACCACGTCAAGCTGATCGACGATGTGCGACAGTTTCGCAGTATGGTGCGATCTCGTACCGATCAGGATCTGATCGCTGCGCAAGCGCGCAGCAACTTGTTCGGCCTTGCGGCTCGGATCATGCTGTCCTTCACCGCGGCGGTGTTTCTCGCTGTGCTCTATTTTGTTCTGCGGCGTCGGGTGTCACTGCCGCTGTCGCGCATGACCGGCATTGTCAAACGTCTCGCCAGTCAGGATTTCGCGGTCGAGGTTCCCTTGGACGGACGTCGGGACGAGATCGGCGAGTTGAATTCGGCGATCCATATCTTCCGCGAGAACGGGCTGGAGCGGGAGCGTCTGGATGCGGAGCGGCGTCGGGATATCAAGATCAAGGATTTGATCTTGCAGATGATGCACCGGCTGCAGGCCTGCCAGTCCCTGTCGGAAATGGCGCGCGTGCTTGCATGTTATGCGCCGCAGATGTTTCCGGAGCTCTCTGGCGGCATCTTTCTACGAGATGACGAGACCGGTGCATTGCAATGTGTCGCGCGTTGGCAGAGCGACCTGTCGCCATCGCAGGAGTTCGAAACCGAGGCATGCTGGGGGCTGCGCCGGGGACGTACCCATGGCAGTAACTTTGACGAGGGCGAGGATATGCGTTGCGCCCACCTTGGCGCGGGCAAGGCCGCAGCCTTGTGCATTCCGCTCTCCGCACAGGGTGATACGGTGGGATTGCTGAGCTTCGACGCCCGTGGGGGCGACGCCAAGATGATCCGGGACGATCAGCTGTATCTGGAGCTGATCGCGGAGAATATCGCTCTGACGGCGGTGAACTTGAAACTGCGCGATCAGATGACGCAGCTGGTGGAGCGGGATCCGCTCACCGGGTTGCTCAACCGGCGCTCCCTTGATGCAGCGCTCATTCGATACGCGACAGGGCGGTTGATGGCGCCGTTGGCCTGCTTGATGCTCGATATCGACTGGTTCAAACGCTTCAATGACGAGTTCGGTCATGATGCCGGTGATGCGGTGATGCAGTCTTTTTCCGGCATCCTGGCCCGCATCACAGAGGGGCATGGCACCTGCTATCGCTTTGGGGGCGAAGAGTTTGTGGTCCTTCTGCCGGGCTACGACGCAGAGCGTTCGCATCAGTTGGCAGAGGATGTTCGCCAGAGCGTGGCAAGCACCTCCTTTTCCTTCCGGGGGCAGCATATTGACGGGATCACCGTTTCCATTGGACTTGCGATTGCAAACGCAGGCGATAGCACAGAGACGCTGCGTGCCCGCGCGGATGCCGCATTGCTGCGGGCCAAGGCGGCGGGCCGCAATCGGGTCGAGGTCAGTGCAGCAGATGGGGTGGAGAACGAACAGCCGCGGTGAGACCCGGTCTGGTCTAGTGGATCAGCGCGTCGGCGCCCGCAGCAAGCGAGGTCAGGATCACCACCGTGAGCAGGACTGAGGCCGCTCCGAGGAGCAGACCGAGCATGGCAACCAAGCCATCACGCTCAACCAGCCCGACGCCAAATACGAACAGCGCGATCGCCGGAAACCACCCGCTCAGCGGCACCGGGATGAACAGCGCAAAGGCAATCAGGAACAGCAGCAGTCCAAGAGGGCGATCATACCGCCGGGCAAAAAGCATCGTTACGCGCGGGGTCAGGATCCGTTCGATCCGCCGGGTAATGGGACGCAGACGTAACACCGTGTGGCGCATCTTGCTCTGGTCCAGACGCAGCCGGGCGAGCGGGCCGGGCAGGCTAACATATCGGTAGCCAAGCATCATCTGCCCGGTGGTCACCAGAAGGGGCAGCGCGGTGATCAGCGTGGAACCGGGGGGGAGCGGGAGTAGCGTCAGCAATGAAAACACCACGATCGCCCAGCCAAATGATCGCTCCCCAAGGCCAGAGAGAAGGCTTCCGAGGGTGAGCGCGCCGGTCTGATGCTGGCTGCGAAGCGTGCGCAGTATGGGCAACGATAAGGACGGCCGATGTCGTATCCCGTCCTTGCGTCGCATCGAATCCCTCGCTTCTTTGTCCCCCCGATATCGTCTTTTGATCGCCTGTTTTCAATCACCTAACGTCGCTGAGCGCATTTTAGCCCAAGACAACCAAGGCACCGATCGCGGTCAGTGCAACAGATGCGGCGTCCACTCCACCGCCTCTGCCTTGGCGGAGGACGCATCTCTAGAACGCTCCGATCACCTCAGACCGGTCTCTGGCGCGTATGCGTTTTATACCGCGCCGGGCCGTCGTTAGGCCGGACTGTTCGATGCGCCCCGCAGGTAGGCCCCGGCCAAAAGGTCCTCGTAATCTCTGGTCCAGGTATTCGTATCGAACAGTGCGCAAGAGTTGCGGTTCCGCCGGATGGTGTGTTTCAGCGCGTTGATCTCGTGAGGTGAGACGGCCAGCCGAACAGCCTGGTCGACATAGCCTTCGAGAGAGTTCGTCGACAATTCCGGAACTCCGGCGGCCGAGAGAATACTCGTCGCAACACGCGCAGAGAACTGACGCCCGCACAGCGTGAGCAGGGGAACCCCGGCCCAGAGCGCGTCGGACGCGGTTGTGTGGGCGTTATAGGCAAAACAATCGAGGCAGAGATCAACCTGCGCCAGACGTTCGATATGCGCCGTCTGCGTCATTATTCCGCAAGGCAAGATCCGTGATGGATCGATCTCGTGACGGCGTGCCTGCCGGGCAAGCTCGACCGAAAGGTCATGCGCGCCGGTATAAAACAGAAGGACGGCGTCAGGCACTTGCCGCAGGATGTTCATCCAGACCCCAAATTCCCGTGGTCCGACCTTATGCGGGTGGTTGAAATTCGCAAAAATGAACTTGTCTTCCGGCAGGTCGTATTTTGCCCGCAGATTGTCCGCCTCGGGCACAGGGCGCGTATTGTCATTGGGCTGATAGCATATGGGCATGCGAAGGATCTGCTCGTTGTAATACCTCTCCTCCGCCGCCGGTATGGTAATAGGATCGGCAATCATGAAGTCGATTTCACGGATGGCTGTTGTGCCCGGAAAGCCCAGGAACGACACTTGCATCGGGGCGATGCGATGTTCGAAAAGGACGGGGCGACAGTCGGTCGTCAGCCCCTTGAGGTCGACCGCTATGTTGAGTTGATCTGACCTCGCCAGCGCAACCGCCCCGGCATCGTCGATCTGTGAGATGTCGTGATAGATATCGGCAAAATCGCGTATCAGCGTGTGATAGCGGCTCTGTGGTTGCGGGAGGAAATCATAAACATAGAACTCAAACCGCGTCCGATCATGTGCTTTGAGCATCCCGGCAATCAGATGCATGGTCGCATGTTCGCAAAAGTCGGAAGAGAAATAGCCGATCCGCAGTTTGCCGGGCGGGGCCTTTGGCACATGGTCCGTGCTCCGCGCAACCGCTGCACTGGGTTGCGAGTGAGCTTGCTGCACCTCTGGATCGTCGATGAACGACAGTAGCATCAGTGGATCGATCAGGCGTCCGCTCTTCAGCGCGGTGCGGATGCCCTGGTCTTCCTGCGCCTCATCCGTCCAGCGCAGAAAACGACGGCGCAGTCGAAGCGCCCAGGGCAATGCAAGCGGGCAGTTCGGATCAATCGCAAGCGCGCGTTCCAGCAAATCGAGCGCCGCGGCATCCTTGCCGGCGTCATGCAGGCGAAGGCCAAGAGCCGCCAGGAAAACAGGGTGATCGCCTGCGATATCAGCGGCCTGTTGCTGGGCCTGCAGGGCGTCTTCGACGCGATCGGGCAAACGCGACAGGATTTCAGAAAGGTAATGATAGCTGAGAGCTGTTTCACCTTCTTCGGCAAGAGACCGTTGCATCATCCCCTCCGCACGCAAAAACGCGCCCCCCCGCAAAAGAGCAACGGCCTGTTCATATAGGGGACGAGAGGTGCCTCGCGAGAAAGGGACAGTCATTCAATGAAACCCTTGGGTTTGACGTTAGCCGTGGCTGTGTGATGGGGCGGTCGAGCGCCTCCTCCTGAGGGGGTGTGGTTGGTTCGGCTAGAGTGCCATATGTGTCTTGGGTATGACGGCAAAGGATTAAAAAACGCATAGCGGGCAGGGGGCGAGGATCGACAATTTGGCGTGTATTGCCGCGATCACGATGTCGTTGGCAGCGCGCCGTGCCCGAGCGCAAGCCCCAAGTTTTCCCCGCGAGTACCGCGACTTGCTTTGTGAGTTGCACGGTTGGCACCCTCGCCGAATATGTGTGAGTTTGAGGGTGAAAGTGACAAATCTTTAAATTATAGTTAAAGACAGCAGTCAAAAACCCCGACCGATCCACGGTTGCCCCTAGCGCGTGAACGCATTCAATATGGCGATTTATTACAACTACACTCAGACGATCTTCGGCACGCAAAGCGCCGTGAACGGATCCGGGTTTACCTATAATGTTGCGCCGCCTCGGGGGGCTATCTGGAGTTATTCCGGCAGCACCACCTCGCATGTTGTCCGCGAAGAAGATGACAACGCGATCAATTACAACGGCGACCCGACAAACGAGACGGTCTCTCCAAGCCAGGTGATTGGCCAGCCCGGACAGCAGACCACAAATATCGGTGGCACCGAACGGCATGCCATCATGGATTATGTGTTCGAGGTCAGCGACGGGACGAACGTCTATCAGATCGGCGTTGTTGATGTTGACCTGAACAATGATGCGGATCTCAATGATGCGGGGGAGGATGGCTATTACCTCGTCTTTATCGGCGATATGCCGCCCCCGGACACGCCGCTCAGAAGCCTGGGTATCGATAGCAACAGCGACGCCTATTCCCATGCCAGCGTTGGTGGGGTTCTGGTCTGTTTCGCGGCGGGCACGCTGATCGAGACGCACATGGGCCAGACCGCGGTAGAGCGCCTCAAAGCGGGCGATCTGGTGATGACCCGCGACGCCGGACTACAGAAGATCCGCTGGATCGGTTCCCGCACGGTAAGCGCGGCGGCACTTGTTGCGGACCCGAAACTCTACCCGATCCGGATCAAAGCGGGCGCCCTTGGCAATGATACCCCGTCCCGTGATCTTCTGGTGTCACCGCAACACCGGGTGCTTGTGCGGTCCAAGATCGCGCAGCGCATGTTTGGCACCAACGAGGTTCTGGCGGCGGCGAAACAGCTCTTGGAAGCCAAGGGCATCGACGTTGCAACGGATGTCAGTGATGTCACATATTACCACTTCACCTTCGACACGCATCAGATTGTCACCTCGAACGGGGCCCAGACAGAGTCGCTCTACCTTGGGCCGATGGCGGTTCAAGGCATCAGTGCCGAGGCGCGGGAGGAGATATTTTCGATCTTTCCGCAACTGCGCGCACGGTCCGGTTTTTGCGCCCCCGACGGCGCACGTCTCTTACTGAATGGCCGTCAGGCCCGTTCTCTCGCCGCGCGTCATGTCAAGAACAACAAGGCGCTCGTTTTATAGACCGGAAAACGGGGCAGGGCGCCGAAATAGCACCTGTATGGCCCCGCCCGTGATGCTGCAGCTGATGAGTGCGTAGTGTGCAGCATCCGGTCGCCGACGTTGGGCGCTGAAAACTGCTTAACGACAGTCCGTTCTGAAGTGCCTGCGCGGTCTGGCAGGTTTTTTTTGGGACACAAACATCCTGTGTTCTGATCGTTATTGACTGGAAGGCTGTGGACTGAACGCTGCCACTGCGCCAGGCAGAAAAACCCTGGCCGGAGCATCTGGCCAGGGTTTCGATGTCCTTGGGTGACATTGGACGGTCAGGCGACGGTCAGACGTCCGTCCAGCGTGGCTGCGTCGGCGCTGATCCCACCGTCCTGACGGATCTGAGCGATGATTTCATTGCGATAGACCAGACCGCTTTCCTCATACTCCAGACCACGCAGGTCCATGCCCTGGATCTGACCGGGCACCCCTGCGCCGATGGCCTTGCCATTCCAGGCCTCGGAGAACCCGCCAAGCCGAACGTAGCTGTTGAAGGCCACCCGGAACTGGCGTTCGGACATGCTGTCGAGCGGCTGACCGTGCAGGGTGATGTCCTCGGCACGGGCGTCCGCCACCGCGTCGCCCAGCACGAGACGATAGCGCAAGCCGTCAGAGAAATGCAGGAAGCCACGCGAGATGAAACCGCTGAAATCGAGGGCATCAGCCTCCTCGGGGCGCACAATCCGCTTGGCGTTGGATTGCAGCATGTCGTGGATCTGCGCGCCGGTCATGGTGGCGATATGCACCTGATCGGCATAGGGCATCACATCATACCAATCGCCAAAGGACAGCGGTCCCTGCGCCACACCGGACAGGATCGCGGTGGCGTTGAACAGGGCCAGGTCGACTGTGCCATTGGCAAAACCGGCCGAGCGTTTCACCAGTGCGTCGTTCATGAAGTTCAGCAGCGCATTTTCCCCGACATAGCGTTCCGCTTCGACGGTGGCGGTGCTGACGGCGTCGCCTGCGGTGACGGTGCCGATGGCCTCGGCCAGCTTGCTTTGCAGTGCCAGACGCAGCGGCGCGACATGGGCCTCTTCAAATGCGGCGTCGTAGTCGTCCTCTTTCTCGAAAGTATCGAACTTCGGGTCATCGGCAGCGACCCGATCATCGCGGGACTTGATCGGATGCAGGCCGACATGAGTAAACCAGCCCGTGCGGCCCTGGTCCGCAGCCAGCGACATTGTGATTTCGCCCAGATACTTGCCGTTTGCCTCGGCCTGCGTCATCAGCACACCATCGATGACGTTGTCGGGGTTCAGGCCTTCGGCGTTCAGGCGGGTGTGAGAATGCCCCCCGATCAGGACCACCGGCTTGTCCGTCAGCGGACCTGCTGCGGCGGCGATGTCGAAATCGCCCTCTCCGATCATGCGGTCCGCACCCGCCTTGCCCGAGCGGCTCTGGCCGGTGCCATAGCCGCAGTGGGACAGGATCACCACCACATCGCAGACCTGCGACAGCGCGGGGAGGACATTGCGGACGGCCTCGACCGGGCTTGCGACGCCCATGTCGGGGTCATCTGGCTGACCGATGCGGGTGTCGACCTGAGTGGTCAGCCCGATAAAGCCGATACGCATGCCCTTCACTTCCGCCACCGCTGCAGAGGTGTAGTCGCGGTCACGCGCGATATGCGCGGAGCTGTGGACATTGGCCGACAGCAGCGGGAAACGGGCATCCTTTTCGATGCCGAGGCGCAGCATTTCTGCACCGCGATCAAATTCATGGTTTCCGAGAACCGCAACATCGACACCTGCGGCCGAGTTCACGCGGTAGCCCGCATCCGCGACGAATTCCTCGGGCTCCCAGCCCAGCAGCTCGTCAAAGACCGAACCAGTATGATCGTCGCCGCCGCCCAGCAACAGCACGACCTCGTTCTCGGCGGCAGCAGCGCGGGTCTCCTGCATACGACGCACGATCTGGGACATGCGGTGCGTGTCACCGCGCTTGTCGTGCATATCGGTGATGTGGTTGTGCATATCATTGAAATGCATCAGCCGCAGCACGCGCCGCGCACCAGACTCCATCGTCGGCGCGGGCACGGGGTTGCCGCTTTCCGTCACGATCTTGCGGATCGGGCCGGCAAGCGGGTCGCCGTGCAACAGGAACAGACGTTCTATCGCGCCATGAGGGTTGGGTGCCGCCGGCACCATCAGCAGCTCGCCCGCTGCCGCCTGCGCATTGGCGCGAAAGGCGATGATCGAGGAGAATGCGGCAAGGCCTGCTGCACTGGAGGTGAGAAACGCGCGGCGCGACAGGGCGGAATTGGCTTTGGGCACGAATTTTGTCCTTTTGGTAAAAGTGTCAGCCGCGTCTCTAACTTCGATGTTCAAAGGATATGTGACAGAGCCATGTCGTCCTTGTGAACTTATTGATATTGCTACGGAAATATGGGTGTTGATCTGTCTGGAGAGTACTTTTGCGTTTCTACGCATGACCGTGAGCATTCTCGACAAGCGCTCTGATGTTTTGGGATCTCGATTTTATCAATTGCTCGGCATGTCGTTTCTTGTCGAAAGTACGGTTCTCCCGGTCGCGCTCTCCCTTTCGTACAATGTCAATTTGTGCCAGATAGGCCTTCGAGCCATCGGCTCTCACAGGTTCAACGACTGGCATGTCCCAAACTCTCCCCGAACAATTCCCATCATTTCTAGGTGGACGCGCCAGAACGTGCAAAAATGTGCAATAATCGGCTAGTTTGACGGTCAAGGAAATCTTACGATGAGCAAGGAAATCGCAGGAAAATCAGGACTTTGGCGGTCTGCGCAGTTGTCGGTGGCGCCTATGATGGATTGGACCACGCGAGAATGCCGTTATCTGCATCGGCTGATGTCGAAGGAGACGCTGCTCTATACCGAGATGGTGACCGCGCCGGCCTTGGTGCGCGGCGGGGCCTTACATCTGTTGGACCATGATCCCCGCGAACATCCGGTGGCGCTGCAGCTGGGCGGGTCCGATCCGACAGAGCTGGCCGAGGCGGCGCGTCTGGGGGCCGAGGCGGGCTATGACGAGATCAACCTCAACTGCGGCTGCCCCAGCGACCGGGTGCAATCCGGTGCCTTTGGCGCGGTGCTGATGCAGTCGCCGGAGCTGGTGGCTGATTGCATGGCCGCGATGGCCGAGGCGGTGGATGTCGAGGTGACGGTGAAATGCCGCATCGGCGTGGACGATCAGACGCCGGAAGAGATCCTGCCGGGGTTCCTGGAACAGATCCGCGCTGCAGGCGTGTCCCGGGTCACCATCCACGCCCGCAAGGCCTGGCTGCAGGGGCTCTCGCCCAAGGAAAACCGCGACGTCCCGCCGCTGGATTATGAGCTGGTGCATCGGATGAAGGCGGCGTTTCCGGACATGCATATCTCCATCAATGGCGGCATCGCCACGCTGGCGGAGGCCGAGGCGCATCTGGCGCGCGGACTGGACGGGGTGATGATCGGGCGGGCGGCCTATCACCAGCCTGCGGATGTGCTCTGCGCTGCTGATCCAAGGATTTTTGGCAGTGGAGAGGCCAGCGATCCGGTGGAGGTGGTGCAGCAGATGCTGCCGTATATCGAGCGCGAGATGCAGAAGGGGGCTCGCTTGCATCAGGTGACCCGTCACATGCTGGGCCTGTTTGCGGGTCGTCCGGGCGCGCGGCAATGGCGGCGCCACCTCTCAGAAGGGGTCAGTCAGAAAGGCGCGGGGCCGGAACTTGTTGAAGAGGCCCTGGGCCTTGTTGTGGCGCGGGCGGCGTGAAAGCCATGGGGCTCGATCACTACCGTGCAAAGGGCTGGCTGCGGTTCCCGGCGGACGCGGGCACGATGGCCTGGTCGGAGCACGCCCGCGTGCTGGCGCAGGACGCGGTGGCGGATCCGGCGCATGCCGCCTGGCTCGATTGCGAGGGCACCTGGTTCATCGGCGTTGATGCGCTGCCCAATGATCCCGCCGGACAACTGGCGGACGGGCCACCCCTGCAAGGTCCCGCCATCGATTTCATCACCCGCCAGATCGGCCCGCTGGGCGCACTGCACCGTGCGCAGCTTTCGGTGATCTACCCCGGCTATCCGCGACCACGACAGGGCGAGAGCACGGCGGCCTTTGGCTATCGTCGCAACCGGGATGCGGCGCATGTGGATGGGGTCAAGATGTTCGGCAGTGATCGTCGTCGTCGGGTCGAGGAGCCGCACGCTTGGGTGCTGGGCCTGCCGTTGAACGCCACCAGCCCGGACGCCGCACCCTTGGTGGTCTGGGAGGGGAGCCACGAGATCATGCGCGCGGCCTTTGCCGCCGCCTTTGCTGGCGTTGCGCCCGAAGATTGGCACGCGGTGGATGTCACCGACAGCTATACCGCCGCAAGGCGTGAGGTCTTCGAAACCTGCCCACGCGTCACCGTGCATGCGCAGCCCGGTGAGGCGTATTTGATGCACCGTCTGTGTTTGCACGGGGTTGCGCCCTGGGGGGACGACGCGACTGCGCCGGCGGGCGAGGGGCGCATGATCGCCTATTTTCGCCCGGAACTGGCGGATTGGCAGACCCGCTGGCTGACAGATCCGTGACGTTCGCCAGATAAGTCAGCCACGTTGACCCATTGTTTCGCGCGCGAAACAATGGGTCAATACACGTTCCGCATGATTTTCAAGGTGTTAGCAGGGCGTTCGCACGCTGGGCAACGGCGCGACCCCGGATCAAACTGCCGTTTCGTGACGCGGTTTTTTCACAAGAAGCGGGATGTTCCGCCAGCCTGTGTCAGTCGCGCTTCATCCGCGCGGCCCGACCGCCACGGCGACCCTTTGGGACGGCAGATCGGGAGGGCAGCTCGGCGATGATCTCGGCGCGTTCGTGATGGCTCAGCTTTGACCAGCGGGTGATTTCGTCGATGGAGCGCGCGCAGCCGGTGCACAGCCGCGTGTCCGGGTGGACCACACACAGCTTGATGCAGGGGCTCTCGATCTCGTCACGTTGCCAGACGTCGTCAGTCATGCGTCAACCGTTTCTCATGTGGCTCAGCCTGTCCAGGGCTCCCTGCAGGATATACGAGGCCGCCACATGGTCGATCACCTCTGCGCGACGTTTGCGCGACGTATCCGCCTCCAGCAGCGCCCGTTCGGCGGCCACTGTGGACAGACGCTCGTCCCAGAAGCTGATCGGCAGCTCTGTCACCCGTGACAGATTGCGGGCAAAGGCGCGGGTGGACTGGCAGCGCGGCCCTTCGGAGCCATCCATGTTGCGCGGCAGCCCCAGCACGATGGCGCCGATCTCGCGCCCGGCGATGATCTCCAGCAGGCGGTTGCTGTCGAGGGTGAACTTCTTGCGCCGGATGGTCTCCAGCGGCGTCGCCACCGCACCAATCCGGTCGGAGACCGCAACCCCGATGGTTTTTTCGCCGAAATCCAGCCCCACTAGGGCCGACAGGGGCGGCAGGGCGGCGGCGAACTCTGAAAAATCGTCATAAATCATTGGTTTGCCTCGACCTGATCCATCGCGGATTTCAGGATCTCCAGAGCGGGATCATTTTCCGCAAATTGCTGTTCTGCTTCGGCGTAGATCTCACGCGCCTGCTCCAACCGACCCAGTACCCCGAGGGCGGTGATCAACCTGGCCCACTCCGGAGGGCTGCCGCCGTCGCTGGCCAGACGGGCGGCAAGGCCGGAGACCATGCCTTCGATCATCTGCTGGCGCTCTTCGGCGGTCATATCCTGCATGGCAGCCATCTGCTCGGCACTCGGGCCGGGCAGGGCGGGGGTGTTGCCGGGTCCCGTGGCCTCACCGGGGGGGATCGGGCTGTAGTCGACCCCGGCAAGCGCTGCCATCTCCGGGATCTGAGCTTGGATCGCGCGGATCCATGGCGCGCCTGCGGGGCCTTGTTTCAGCGTTTCGGCCCAGATTTGATAGCCGCGATCCGGACGTCCGTTCTGCCCCATCATAAGACCGAAGTAATAGCGCGCGCGCCCGTCCTCCGGGGTCTCGGACAGAGCCTGCAACAACAGGTCTTCGGTCTCGGGCGAGACATAGCCACCGGCGGCCATCACCTGCAGCTCAGCCTGATCGACCAGATCCTGTGGGGCGGGGGCGTCGGGTTGCAGCGCGTTATAGCGCGCCTTTGCCTCATAGGCGGCGGTGAAGTTCCCAAGCCGGGCCTCGTGCTGCGCCAGAAGTGCCTGACCGCGGGCATCATCGGGGCGATCCGCGGTGGCCTTGCGCAGTTCGACCACCAGCTGACGATAGTTTGGATCGATCTCGGCCGCTGGGGCCTCAGGCTGGCGGGCCTCTGCTTCGGACTGGCTGGGGCGTGTCTCTGCGCGCTGTTCGGCGAGCGCCATGCGACGGTCAAGGCCGTAGTCGCCATAGCCGGGCGCACCGTACCACCAATAGAGGCCAGCGGTGCCAAGCGCGATCACCGCCACCATCAGGACGGCAGCGACGCGGCTTGGTCCATTAGGTTGGTCCTGACCAGTCTCTGCGGCCTGAACCTGTGCATCTGCCGCCAGAATGCGGCGCGAGATTTCCGTGCGCAGACGATCCGCATCCTCGGCGCCGACGACGCCTCTGGCGACATCGCGATCCAGATCCTTCAGCTGCTGGCGATAGACGCGCAGATCATAAGCAGCGGCGGGTTCCCCCGATCCGTTCTTGTTGCGCAGCAACACCAGCGCCAGCATGCCTGCCATCGTCAGTGTCACCAGCCCGGTCAAAATCCAAAATATCATCGTCTCTCCGCCGTTTGCTCTCATGTATAGGCGGAGGGCTGCGGAAAAAAGCCCTATCGGTGCGACGCGCTGTCCCGCTTCTGAGATATATGTCAGCTTCGACGGAGACCATACATCGGGGCCCCTTCCGACACTCCAATGAGAGCGATGTCGCAAACCTGACGAAACGCGACGATTAACGGCGCGGGGGCGGAGCGGATCCCGGTCATATCTGGGACCAGACACGAAGCATTGGATTCGCTCATGAAACGCTATTCAGCCTTTGCAGTGGCGCGGGAAGGTCTGCGCTACCACACCGGGTGGGAACGGGCCTGGCGCTCGCCCGCGCCGAAACGGCACTATGATGTGATCATCGTGGGCGCCGGCGGCCATGGCCTGGCCACCGCCTACTACCTGGGCAAGAACTTCGGCATCACCAATGTTGCGGTGATCGAGAAGGGCTGGCTTGGCGGCGGCAACACCGGTCGCAACACCACGATCATCCGCTCGAACTACCTGCAGGATCCCTCTGCCGCGATCTATGAAAAATCGCGCAGCTTGTATGAGACCCTGAGCCAGGATTTCAACTACAACATCATGTTCTCGCCGCGCGGTGTGATCATGCTGGCCCAGACCGAGCATGAGGTGCGCGGCTACAAGCGCACCGCCCACGCCAATGCACTGCAGGGCGTGCCGACCGAGTGGATTTCGCCGGCGCGGGTCAAGGAGCTGGTGCCGATCATCAACCTCGAAGGGCCGCGCTATCCGGTTCTGGGTGGGCTGTGGCAGGAGCGTGGCGGCACCGCCCGTCACGACGCAGTAGCCTGGGGCTATGCGCGGGCCTGCTCTGACATGGGCATGGACATTATCCAGCAATGCGAAGTCACCAATGTGCGCACCGAAAACGGTCGTGTTGTTGGCGTCGACACCAGCAAGGGCGCGATCGATTGCGACAAGCTGGGCATGGTGGTGGCGGGCAACTGCTCTGTCCTGTCCGAGATGGCGGGCTTCCGTCTGCCGGTGGAAAGCGTGGCCTTGCAGGCGCTGGTGTCCGAGCCGATCAAACCCTGCATGGATGTGGTCGTGATGGCCAACACCGTGCACGGCTACATGTCGCAATCCGACAAGGGCGAGATGGTCATTGGCGGCGGCACCGACGGCTACAACAACTACACCCAGCGCGGCTCCTTCCATCATATCGAGGAAACCGTACGCGCGCTGGTAGAGACCTTCCCGATGGTCAGCCGCCTGAAGATGCTGCGCCAATGGGGCGGTATCGTGGATGTGACCGGCGACCGCTCACCGCTGATTTCCAAGACCCCGGTCCAGAACTGCTTTGTCAACGCGGGCTGGGGCACCGGCGGCTTCAAGGCGATCCCCGGCTCCGGTTGGGCGATGGCAGAGTTGATGGCGACCGGGCATTCCCCGCTGGCGGAGGAATTCTCCATGACGCGCTTCAGGGAAGGCAAATTCATCGACGAAAGCGTCGCGGCCGGGGTGGCGCACTGATGCAGCGCCTTGGTTCACAGACTGAAAGTGTTTCTTGGCTTGCTGCCGGGAACTTCTGCGCGGGTTCGGGCGTTAAAGCCGCGAACACAATATCGCGCAGGAGAAACACATGTCAGATCAAACGCAGAACTCGTCCGGCTCCGGCAATGGCGCACTTGCCTTCATCCTTGGCGGTGTCGTTGTCGCACTCGCTGTGCTTGGCTGGTTCGTCCTTGGCGGTGGAAACCCGATGGACGAGCCCGATGTCAGCATCGAGCTGCCCGGCGGTGGAGCCATCGAAGGCGACATCGAAGGCAATTGACGATCAGGGGCACGCCGCCTCTGATGGTGGCGTGTCCCATGTTTGCGACACGCGTCTTGCCCCACGTGTGACTTTCGCTGCGGCGCCGACCTCAGGTGGCGCGCCACATTGGGCTGCTCCCCGAACATCTCATCCCGCGACACTGCCCGCCATCGCTGCGGGGCAGGGCGCTGCTGTAACTCTTTCGACGGAGCACGCACAATGCTGATCCTTGAATGTCCCTATTGCGGTGTCAAAGCCGAAGAAACCGAATTGCATGGCGGTGGCGAAGCGCATCTGAAACGCTTTGGTCCCGGCTCCTCGGATGATGAATTCCACGACTACCTGTTCATGAAGGAAAACCCGCGCGGGGTGCACCTGGAACGCTGGCGTCACGTCAATGGCTGCGGCAAGTGGTTCCACGCTGCCCGCTGCACCCAGACGCTCGAGGTCTTTGCCACCTACAGCGCTCAGACCACCGAGCCGCCGCAGGAGGTCAAGGACAAGATCTCCGCCAAGCGTCCGGGCTGGACCTGGCGCGAATTCGAAGGTTGATCGCCATGTTTCATCTTTTCCCAAATACCTCCGCCGGAGGCTCCCAGACCTCCTGCCGCGAAAGGGTCGCACTATGAGCACGCGTCTCGCCAAACAGGGTCGGCTGATCGACCGCTCCAAACAGATCGAGTTCTCCTTCAACGGCAAGAAGCTCAAGGGCTTTGCCGGGGACACGCTTGCCTCTGCGCTTCTCGCCAATGACCAGATGCTGGTCGGTCGCTCGTTCAAGTACCACCGTCCGCGTGGCCTCGTCGCCGCAGGCTCCGAAGAGCCGAACGCGCTGGTGGGCCTCGGGGTCGGCGACCGCTTCGAGCCGAACCAGCGCGCCACCACCACTGAGCTGTTCTCGGGTCTCGCGGCCCAGTCGCAGAACCACTGGCCGAGCCTCGAATATGACGTGGGTGAGCTGAATTCGAAGTTCTTCTCCCGCTTCCTGACCGCCGGCTTCTACTACAAGATGTTCATCCACCCGCGCCCCTTCTGGAAGCATGTGTATGAGCCCTTTATTCGCCAGTCCGCTGGTCTGGGCAAGGCGCCCGACAAGGAGCTGAAGGACGCCGACACCTACGAGCACTTCTACTATTTCTGCGACGTGCTGGTGATCGGGGGCGGTGTTGCCGGTCTGCAGGCGGCCAAAACTGCCGCAGCATCCGGCGCCAAGGTTCTGGTTCTGGAGGAAAAATCCAACTGGGGTGGGCGCACGCCGGTCGACGGCGGCACCATCGAGGGCCTTGAGGCCGACGCTTGGGTTGCCAAGACCGTCGCTGAACTGGATGCGATGGACAATGTCACCCTGCGCACCCGGACCATGGGCGCTGGTGTCTATGACCACGGCTATATCCTCGGCTACGAGCGTCTGACCGACCACGCGCCGGGTCAGGGTGGCCCGCGTCACCGCCTGTGGCGCATCCGCGCGACGCAAACCGTGACCGCAACCGGTGCCATCGAACGTCCGCTGTCCTTTGCGGGCAACGATGTGCCGGGCGTGATGCTGGCGGCCTCGATGCGCGACTACGTGGTGAACTGGGGCGTGACCCCGGGCCAGAAGGTCGTCGTCGCCACCAACAACGACGATGCCTACCGCACCGCCATCTCCCTGCATGAGGCCGGCGTCGAGGTCGTGCGCGTGTTGGATACCCGCGAAAGCGGCGGTGGCGATCTGGCCGACAAGGTCCGCGCCCTTGGCATTCGCGTTGAGTGTGGCCGGGCGATCGCCAAGGTCAAGGACGGCAAACGCGTCACCAAGGTTGCCATCTGCGCCCAGAACGGCGAGGGCGGTGCCCGCGAGGAGATCGAGGCCGATGCGGTTGCGATGTCCGGTGGTTGGTCGCCGGTGGTGCATCTGTGGTCCCATTGCGGCGGCAAGCTGACCTGGGATGATGCCCAGGCGCATTTCCGCCCCGACCCCGAGCGCGCCCCCACCGGCCATGACGGCAAGCCCTTCGTGGTGACGGCAGGCTGTGCCTCCGGTCCGCTGGGTCTGTCGGAGGTGATGCAGGATGCGGCCGCTGCCGGTGCGCGTGCTGCCGAGGCCTCTGGCCGTCCGGCAACGAAGCCGGCCGAGGTTGCCACCTCCGAGCTGGTCGAGGCGCCGATGGAAGCGGTCTGGCTGATGCCTGCCAAAGCCGACATCAAGCTGCGCATGAAGACCTGGCTCGACTATCAGAACGACGTCAAGGTCTCCGACGTGCAACTGGCCGCGCGCGAAGGCTATGAAAGCGTCGAGCACACCAAGCGCTATACCACGCTTGGCATGGCGACCGATCAGGGGAAACTCTCCAATATCAACGGTCTGGCAATCCTTGCGGACACGCTGGGGGCGGAGATCCCGCAGGTTGGCACCACCACGTTCCGTCCGCCCTATCACCCGATTTCCATGGGTGCGATCGGAGGCGAGGCGCGTGGCGACATCTTCCAGCCGCTGCGCAAGACGCCGATGTATGACTGGCACGACAGCAACGGCGCCCATTGGGAGCCGGTCGGCCACTGGCGCCGCCCCTATGCCTATCTGCGCTCCGGCGAAAGCGTCCATGATGCGGTCAATCGCGAGGTCAAGAACACCCGCGACAACCTCGGCCTGCTGGATGCGTCGACCCTGGGCAAGCTCATTGTCAAAGGACCGGACGCGGGCAAGTTCCTCGACATGCTCTACACCAACATGATGAGCACGCTGAAGATCGGCAAATGTCGCTATGGTTTGATGTGTTCCGAGAACGGCTTTCTCGATGATGACGGCGTGGTTGCGCGCATCGACGAGGACACCTGGCTCTGCCACACTACCACCGGCGGTGCGGATCGCATCCACGCCCATATGGAGGAATGGCTGCAAACCGAATGGTGGGACTGGAAAGTCTATGTGACCAACGCCACCGAGCAACTGGCACAGGTTGCCGTGGTCGGCCCCAACGCCCGCAAGGTGCTGGAAAAGCTGAACGCGCAGGCGGGCGGCGGCATGGATCTGTCGAAAGAGGCGCTGGCCTTCATGGAGTGGAAGGACGGCGAGATCGGCGGCTTCACGGCACGCGCCTATCGCATCTCCTTCTCGGGTGAGCTGTCCTACGAGATCGCGGTCGCGGCCTCGGAAGGTCAGGCGTTCTGGAACGCGCTGGTCGAGGCGGGCAAGGAATTTGGCGTCATGCCCTATGGCACCGAATGCCTGCACATCCTGCGCGCCGAGAAGGGCTTCATCATGATCGGCGACGAGACAGATGGCACCGTGATCCCGCAGGATCTCGGCCTGCATTGGGCGCTGTCGAAGAAGAAAGAGGACTACCTGGGCAAACGTGCACAAGCGCGCAGCCACATGGCCGATCCGGATCGCTGGCAACTGGTGGGTCTGGAAACCGTCGACGGCTCCGTGCTGCCGGATGGGGCCTATGCGGTGGGCAATGGCACCAACGCCAATGGTCAGAAGAACACCATTGGCCGGGTGACCTCCACCTACTACTCCGCCACGGTCGATCGCGGTATCGCGATGGGTCTGGTGAAACATGGTCCCAAGCGCATGGGCGAGGTCCTCGACTTCCCCGGCACCGACGGCAAAATCTACAAAGCCAAGATCGTAGAGCCGATCTTTTACGACAAGGACGGGGAAAAGCAGAATGTCTAACGCTGTAAGCGCCCTGGGCGGCGCAAGCTTCGCCGGTCTGGCCAAGGTCACGGACACTGGTCTCGGCGGCATGATCACCCTGCGCGGCGATCTCGCCTCGGCCAAGGTTCAGGCGGCGGTCAAGGCCGCCACCGGAGCCGCGGTGCCCGATACCCGCAGGATCGTCTTTGGCGATGCGGGTGCGGCGGCCTGGATGTCGCCGGACGAGCTGTTGCTGCTGGTGGAGTATGAGCGCGTCGATGCGGTTGTGGCCAAGCTGGGCGAGGATCTGGCCGGTGAACACCATATGGCGGTGAACGTCTCCGATGCGCGGGCCTGTTTCGCGGTCAGCGGCGAGGCCGCCCGCGAGGTGATCGCCAAGGTCGCGCCTGTGGATCTGGACGACGGCCAGTTCGAGGCCGGCACGTTCCGCCGCACCCGGTTTGCGCAGATCGCCGGCGCTTTCTGGCTGGACGACGCGGGTACGTTCCACATCGTCTGCTTCCGCTCGGTGGCCGGCTACATGTACAACCTGCTCTGTGCTGCCGCACATCCGCAGTCCAAGGTGGGCGTCTACGCCTGACGTCGGACCTCAGACGCCAATTGGCAACAATTCGGAAAATCACAATGCGGTCCCTTGCGGGGCCGCATTTCGTTTGTGAATAGAAGGCGAGAAGGTATTAAGGAGGCACCATGTTTTTCAAATCGTTCACGTTTTCCATGGCCGTCGCACTTGCAGCGATGTCCTCTGCGGCGGTTGCACAAACCTATGATTGCACATTCAATGATGGGCATCGGCGCAATGTCATCCCGTCGCAAGTCGTTGTGGAGCTGGCAGCTGACGGGCAGTCGGCGCAGGTGATCGATAGCGTCAGTCATCATCACAAAATTGCGCCGGTGGCAGCGAAATTCGTCAAGAACACCAATAAGCGCCTGCGTGTGCGCTGGTCGCTTAAGGATGTCATCAGCAGCTCCGGCCAGAAGGCGACGCTGAATTTCTCGCTCACGCATCAGAAGGGCAACGGCAAAGCCTTTCTCAACATGGATATTCCGGGATATGGCAATACCGAGTCCGGCAACGGGCGCTGCGCGTTGCGGAAGTGAGTGTACTTAGAGTCTCTGGCATCCCTGCGATTTTCCGCTTGCGCGGGCTTGACCAAACCGGGGCGGGGCCGCATGTATCCCTCAGGAACGCAACATTAAATGACAGGGGGCCAAAATGGCTTTTGAACTTCCCGATCTTCCCTATGCACATGATGCGCTGGCGTCCAAGGGCATGTCCGCCG
The DNA here is from genome assembly GCF_032924845.1 of Tritonibacter scottomollicae. Taxonomy (NCBI): domain Bacteria; kingdom Pseudomonadati; phylum Pseudomonadota; class Alphaproteobacteria; order Rhodobacterales; family Paracoccaceae; genus Tritonibacter; species Tritonibacter scottomollicae. The sequence continues at coordinate 1,355,080 of NZ_CP136704.1, read as the reverse complement.
AGACGCTGGAATACCACCACGACCTGCACCACAAGGCCTATGTCGACAACGGCAACAAGCTGATCGCCGGCACCGAGTGGGAGGGCAAGTCCCTCGAAGACATCATCACCGGCACCTACAACAAGGACGCCGTGGCGCAGAATGGCATCTTCAACAACATCTCCCAGCTGTGGAACCACAACCAGTTCTGGGAAATGATGGGCCCGAACGGCAGCGCGCTGCCGGGTGAGCTGGAGAAGGCACTGGTCGAGAGCTTCGGCTCCGTCGACAAGTTCAAGGAAGAGTTCTCCGCCGCAGGCGCCGGTCAGTTCGGCTCCGGCTGGGCTTGGCTGGTCAAGGACACCGATGGTGGCCTGAAAGTCACCAAGACCGAAAACGGCGTCAACCCGCTGTGCTTCGGCCAGACCGCACTTCTGGGCTGCGATGTGTGGGAACACTCCTACTACATCGACTTCCGCAACAAGCGCCCGGCCTACCTGTCGAACTTCCTCGACAACCTGGTGAACTGGGAAAACGTCGCCTCCCGCCTGTAAATTCCGGCGCAACGGCAAACGTATCAACAGGCCCCGTCCGGCATCGGACGGGGCCTTTTGCTGTCTCGCCGCCAGACTATGCACGCAGGTTTCCGGTGGAACATTCCGCGCACGCTCCGCGTTTTCCAATTGAATGAAGCCAAGTATGGAGGACTGAGATGGCAGAGCGTGTGCGATCAAAGGACGGACATCAGGAAACCAAGGATATTCTCGGTGCCGACGGGAGCGTGTCCCATGGTGGGCGCAATGGCGGACGTTTGGCGCGCGAAGTCGCCAGCGAAGACGAAGAGAAACGTGCCAAGGAGCGGCCTGCAGGCGCCACCCGCGTGACCAAGTCAAATGAGCAGGAGGACCAGTGATGAGCGCTTTAGACCAAGGGACTTATGTATTGGTGGCCGACAGCGAGAAGGCCTTGCTGCTGGAGAACATCACCGATGGTCAGGATCCGCATTTCGAGGTGCGCAAGAAGGAGGAACAGGACAACCCCTCCGATCAGGCGCAATCCGCCAATCGTCCGGGTCGCATGCAGGACACGGGCGTCGGCCAACGCTCAGCGCTGGATGACACGGACTGGCACGAACTGGCAAAGGAACGCTTTGCCGATGACATCGCAGAGCTGCTTTATGCCCGTGCCCACAAGGGCAAGCTGGGGCCGGTGGTTCTGGTGGCGTCGCCGCAGGTGCTCGGCGATCTGCGCCCGAAGCTGCACAAGGAAGTCAACGCGTTGATCGCGGGCGAGATACCAAAGACCCTGACCAATCATCCGCTGGATGAGATCGAGCAGATCGTGAAGCGGGAGTTGGCCGCATCCTGAGTGCCTGTCCGGTGGAAATCAGGATATAAAAAAGAAGACGTGGCGCATTTCCGTGCCGCGTCTTTTTCCGTTTTCTGCGATTGGCGCAGGCCAAATCCGGCGGACTGTCGCGTGGCCGCGTTGTTTGCTTTGTCCGAGGCGCGCCGATCTGTGCCGCCTCAGGTCAGGGCGGCAATCGCCTCTTCGGGGGTCTGCGCCCAGAGAATGCAACTTGCGTGATCTGCCCCCGCAAAGTCCTGTTGCACCACATGATCCATCAACGCACGCAACGGATCCCAGTAGCCGTCGGTGTTGAGGATCACGATGGGCTTGTTGTGCAGACCCAGCTGGCGCCAGGTGATGGCCTCGAACAACTCATCCAGTGACCCCATGCCGCCGGGCAAAAGCAACACGGCGTCCGCGTTGTAGAGCATGACCTTTTTGCGTTCATGCATGGTTTCCGTCACCACATAGGTGGTGAGATCGCGCTTGCCGACCTCGCGTTTGACCAGATGCTCGGGGATCACGCCGAAGGTCTCGCCACCTGCAGCCTGCGCTGCGCGCGCAACGGTGCCCATCAGCCCGACGTCACCGGCCCCGTAGACCAGTCGCAGGCCAGCATTGGCCAACCCCATGCCCAATGTCTGTGCCGCGGCTTCATAGCTTGGATTTTTTCCCATGCGGGAGCCGCAATAGACGCAGACGGATGTGACAGCCATGGCGCACCTTTTTCATTTTCAACGGAATTTCGGACGAGTGCAGAGAAACATCGTGCTTTGACCCGTCATAGCGGTATTGCTAGGTTTGCTCAACCGAGTGGTCGGCAACAAGGCCACCGGTGCAAAGGGATGCAAGGGAATACATCGCAACATGACGAAATCAAGCGGGATAGGCGCAGGCGCCGGGGTGGCCATCGGCACGGTGGCGACAGTCGTCGTAGTGTGCGGTGGGTTTTTTCTGGCGCGGGGCGGTATGTTGGGCGACGGGGCGCAGAGCTTTGTCGCGCGTCAACTGGTATCGCTGGGCCTCGCGGTGCCACCTGCGCCGATGATGCCGGCGCCTTCTGCGCAGGAGACGGATCCGGCGCAGGCCTCCTCGGTGGCGCCTGAAACCGCCGTGCCGGACGAACGTGACCCCGGCTTTGTTCTGGCCCCGCCGAAATTGGAAGTGGCCCGGTTTGACATGGACGGATCCGGCATCGTCGCGGCCTCCGCGCAGGCAGGGGTCGAGGTGCAGGTGCTGCTTGACGGGCAGGTGCTGGACAGCCAGACCGTGCCCGCGGCGGGGGAGTTCGTGTCATTCGTCACCATCACCTCCAGTAGCGAGCCGCGCGTCTTGTCTCTGCTGGCCCGGTTCCAGGGTCAAGAGATGGCGTCTGAGGACAACTTTATTCTCGCGCCTGTTCAATTGCGCACGGCTGAGGCGGATGACGCGTGGTTGCCGCTGGAGCGCGACAGCAGCTCCCGGTCGGAGGTTGCAGCGCCCGAAGACGCAGGACCGGAGGAGGTGGCCTCTGATACATCTGCGCAGGATGCGACATCACCCGGCCCGACGGAATCCGATGTTGCGAGACCGATGGTCCCTGATGATGCCACTCAGGTGGCATCTGATGAAAGCGGTGCGGTTGCGTCTGAAGACACAGGGACCGAGTTTGCGGCGTCTGAAGCGACCTCGCCCCAAACGGATGCGCCCGACGTGGTTGTGGCTGATGTCGCAGCGTCTGACGGTGTTGCCCCAGAAACGGTCGCCGCTGACCCCGTCGCACCCGAACAGGTGGTGGCCGATGTGGTTGCGCGTGCTCAGGACGAACCGCAGGACGAACCTTCGGAGGTGTCTGTTGCCGAGACCGGTTCAGATGCGGACAACGCGACCGCGTCGCTGAGTGCTGAAGCAGATGCGTCGGAGAGCGACAGCGCAGAGGCCGCGCAATCGGTTCGGGCAGAGACCGAAACAGCGCCTGATCCTGCCGCAGGGCCAGAGGTGGTTTCCGATGAGACCCAGCGCCCCGCAGCAGGTGATACACGCGCGCAGCTCGCGACGCCTCCTGCAGCAGAGGCTGCAAGCGATGGGCTAGCAGAGGTCGTGGGATCGGCGGAGCCAGCGCGGCCTCCTGTCGTCGCGACCGATGATGCAGGCTCGCAGCCGTCGCGTGAACAGGCCAGGGTTTCCGAGCCGCAGGCCACATCCGAAGACACCACTGTTGAGGCCGACGGGGAGACAGCGCCTCAACCTGACGTGGCCGTAACGGTATTGCGTGCAGGCAAGGACGGCGTATCCTTGGTGCAGCCCGCAACGCCCGTCGCGCCGGAGCTGGTGAACAAGGTGGCATTGGACACCATCAGCTATACCGAGACGGGCGATGTGCAATTGGCCGGACGGGCACAACCCGAGGCGCTGGTGCGGGTCTATCTCGACAACAGCCCGGTGACGGATATCGCAACCGCAAGTGACGGCCGCTGGTCCACGGCGCTGACCTCGGTGGCGCCAGGGATCTACACGCTGCGCCTTGACGAGATCAGCCTGGCCGACGGCAGTGTCAGCAGTCGTCTCGAAACGCCGTTCAAGCGTGAGGCACCTGAGGTCTTGCAGCCCGCGCTTGAGGCGGGATCGAGCCCGGATGCGTCAGCTCCGGCCATCCAGGTGGTGACCGTGCAGGAAGGGGACAGCCTCTGGGCGATCTCGCAGGAACGCTACGGCAGCGGTTTTCTCTATGTGCGGGTGTTCGAGGCCAACAAGTCCGATATTCGCGATCCGGACCTGATCTATCCCGGGCAGATCTTCACTCTGCCGAAGTAACAGCTTACATAGACTGGAATGTGGGCGCGCTCCCAAATGGGGGCGCGTTTGTCATGTCTGGATTCGACCCAGGATCGACAGAGCCAAGAACAAGGAAGCCCGATGCCCCCGATGGACGATCCCACCGCCGCCGACGAACGCCGCTCCGGCCTGCGTACCCTGCGCAAGGTCTGGCCCTATGTCTGGCCGAAGACCGAGCGGGCGATCCGGGTGCGCGTCGTGCTGGCGCTGCTGGTCTTGGTCGGCGCCAAGGGCATCGCCGTGCTCACGCCCGTGTTCTACAAGGGTGCGGTGGATGCGCTGGCCGATGAAGGCGTGCCGCTCTTGGCGCTGGGGGCCGTGGGGCTGACGGTGGCCTATGGCATGGCGCGGGTGATGAATGCGGGCTTTCAACAGCTGCGCGACGTGATCTTTGCGCCGGTGACGCAGCGGGCGCTGCGACGGCTGGCGCTGTCGACCTTCCGGCATATTCACGCCATGTCCATGCGCTATCACATCACCCGCAAGACCGGCGGCCTGAGCCGCATTATCGAGCGCGGTGTGAAGGGCGTAGAGTTCCTTTTGCGCTTTCTGGTGCTGTCGATCGGGCCACTGATGCTCGAGCTGACGCTGGTCGCAGTGGTGCTCGCCTTGTGGTTCGACGTTTGGTATCTGGTGGCGGTTGCGGTGACCGTCGGGCTTTATGTCTGGTTCACTTTTGCGGTGACCGAATGGCGCGTGAAGCTGCGCCGGGAGATGAACCGGCAGGACACGGACGCCAACCAGAAGGCGATCGACAGTCTGCTAAACTACGAGACGGTGAAATACTTCGGCGCCGAGGACCGTGAGGCGGCGCGCTATGACGTTGCCATGAAGGGCTATGCGGCGGCGGCGCTCAAGACCGCCTATTCGCTGGCCGCGCTGAACTTCGGCCAGACGGTGATCATCACCACCGGGCTGATCACCGTGATGGTAATGGCGGTAATCGGGGTTGATAGCGGCCAGATGACCGTCGGCGATTTTGTCATGGTCAACGCCTATATGATCCAAATCACCGGGCCGCTGGGCTTTCTCGGCACGGTTTACCGCGAGATCCGCCAAAGCCTGGTCGACATGGGAGAGATGTTCGACCTGCTGGAGCAGCCGCCGGATGTGCAGGATGCCACGGAGGCGCGCGATCTGCAGATCACCGGCGGCGAGATCCGCCTGCAGGACGTGCGCTTTGGCTATGACACCGAGCGCGAAATCCTGAAGGGTGTGTCGCTCTCGGTTGGGGCAGGGCAGACCGTGGCCATTGTCGGCTCCACCGGATCGGGAAAATCCACCATCGGGCGGTTGCTGTTCCGCTTTTATGATGTCACCGGCGGCGCGCTGACCATCGACGGGCAGGATGTGCGCAACGTGACCCAAAAGAGCCTGCACAGTGCCATCGGCGTGGTGCCGCAGGACACCGTACTGTTCAACGACAGCATTCGCTACAATATCGCCTATGGCCGTGAGGGCGCGACGGAGGAAGAGATCATCGCCGCCGCGCGGGATGCGCAGATCCATGATTTCATCGCGCAATTGCCCGAGGGGTATGACACCCAGGTTGGTGAACGCGGGCTGAAGCTCTCGGGCGGTGAAAAACAGCGGGTGGGCATTGCGCGCACATTGCTGAAGAACCCGCCGATCCTGCTGTTGGACGAGGCCACATCGGCGCTGGATTCCGACACCGAGCAGGAGATCAAGGGCGCCTTGGCGCGGGCCGGGCAGGGGCGCACGGTGATCACCATCGCCCATCGCCTGTCCACCATCGCCGAGGCCGACCGGATTGTGGTGCTGGAACAGGGCGAGATTGCCGAGACTGGCACCCATGACGAGCTGGTGTCGCAGGGCGGGCGCTATGCCTATCTCTGGCAGCGACAGCAGGCCGATCAGGACGTCGCCTGATCCCCGGCGGCGCTTGTTGAACAGCTCCGGACGTTGGTGGCTTACGCCCTGACCGCCGGAGGCTGGAAGAATCACAACACCCCAACGCGCGATGCATCGAAGATAACCGGTGCATCGCGCGTATTCTCTAGTGCCGGCGGCTCGGTATGGGGCAGGCCAAGGCAAACTGCGAAACAGCGCTTTGTTCCCGCAAAAGATGCAGATCCCAATTCGGCACCCGTTTTGCGCGGGGCTCCGCCAGAACGCCCTGTCTGCGGCGGCGGGGAAATGTCCACGTGGTTGGAGCGCGCATTAAGTCGCCGGTGTGAAAGAGAAAATCAGGCCGATCATCGCCCGAATTCGCCCCGTTGTCGGGGCCCACTGGCAGCGGGCAGATCGGCTCTCTACCTTCATTCTTGTCACGAGGCGCAGATGTGCCGAGCGACACATACAAACAAACGAGTGGAGTATAACGATGAAGACTTTTGCCCTGACCGCCGCCGCTATCGCAACTCTGGCCGCTGCACCGGCTATGGCCAGCAACTTTGCCGCAGAAGTCGATGCAGATGGCAGTGGCGCCCTGTCGCTGGAAGAGCTGCAAGTCGCCTACCCGGCACTGACCGAAGACACATTTGCGCAGATCGATGTGGATGCAAGCGGTGAGGCCGACATGGAGGAGATCGCCGCCGCTCAGGACGCAGGGCTTCTTCTCAAGAACGGCTGATCCAGCCTCATGATGGGGCGGGCCATCTCCTTTGGTCCGCCCCGGTTTCGGGTGGTGCGTCGTGCGACGGGTCTGCATGTGTTTTGGTGCGGGCCACCCGCTGTTTATTGTGCCGTCATGGTCGTGATCTGGCCTACGGGCTCTTCCCTGGATCCGATGTCCACATCTTTCCCCAAAGATGTGGCTGGCCACCCCCGAGACGACGCGCACAATCAGAAGAGACCTCGTCCTTGCGGCGGGGTCTTTTTTGTTCGAGGGCTCCACGGATGGGTGGGACAGAGGTTCCGGGCCCTGAATTGGTCCGGGTCTGCATGCGAAAAACCTATGTTTTTCATGTGGATGTCGAGCCAACTTGCGGTGATGTTCCATCACGCCCTCGTGAGGGCGGCCGATCTGTCAGATCTGTGCGGAGTCTTGCTGTCCGCAGAACGCCTGACCAGCAGGGAGGCGCTCAGAGGTCGCGGATCAGGTCGCGAGGGCTGGAGATCGGCAGCGCCCTTCTTACGTTCTGTGGTGTCACGAGGGGGCATCCCCTCAAATTCACGAGTAAGACCTCTAAAGGAGGACATTATGAAATCCATCGTATTGACCACCGCCGCCGTTGCCGCCCTGTTCGCAGCACCTGCCGTCGCCGAAGTAGAGCAGGCGGGCGCGCTGACCTACAAGGAGCTGAAGCAGGAGTATCCTACTCTGACCAAGAAGACCTTTGAGATGGTTGATGTGAACAAGGACGGTGTCGCCGATATGGAAGAGATCGACCAGGCTGAGCAATCCGATGTTCTGGAAGCACAGAGCATGATGGACAAGAGCTGACCTGAAGTCCTGACGTGTCGGGATCAATCGTGATCCCGATGCCAGTCAGCCAGCGCGTCAGAATAGGGACGCGTCAGGACTTTGTTATCACGCAGAAAAAAGCCCCCTCCTGAGTATTCGGGAGGGGGCTTTCCTATGTTCTGATGGGCTGCAGTGGCCCAAGGGACGGGATGTTATTCCGCGGCCCTAAGAGGGGACGGCCCGGTGGAGGGTTGCGAGCCTGCTGTGCTGTCGGTCTCATCCTCGGCGTCTTGTCTCGGACTGTCGTCCTGCGGGGCTGCGGGATGTGGCTCCGCCGTCCAGTCGATTTCGGTCGAGGGCAGCCGACGGGCCTTGCGGGCAAGCTCGCTGTCCTGTGCCACCTGACTGGTGCTGCCACCGGTGATCCGTGCCGTGATCCGTTTCATCCAGCTCATATAGGTGGAGAGCCAGACCCGGAGCGCCAGCAGAGATGGGGTGACAACCAGTGTCAGCACGGTGGCCACACCCAGGCCAAAGACCACCGCTGTTGCCAGCTGTTTCCACCACAGCGCAGTCGGGCTGTTGATGGAATATCCGCCGTCGATGAAGTCGAGGCTGATGCCGAACATCATCGGCGCCAGACCCGCCATCGTGGTGATGGTGGTCAGCAACACGGGCCGGATGCGCGCCTCCGCGGTCCGGATGATCGCCTCAAGCCGAGGCATGTGCTGGCTGAATTCCTGATAGGTATCAATGAGAACAATGTTGTTGTTCACCACGATCCCCGCCAGTGCCACGATCCCTGTGCCGGTCATGATGATCGAGAAGGGCTGCTGCATCACCATCATGCCGATCAGCACCCCGGTGGTGGAGAGAACCACCGCCAGCAGCACCAGCACGGAATTGTAAAAGCTGTTAAACTGCGCCAGCAGGATCACGAACATCAACCCCAGCGCCCCGGCAAAGGCTTTCATCAGGAAGGCACCGGATTCTGCCTGTTCTTCCTGATCGCCCGTCCACTCCCAGTCGATGGAGGAGTCAAAGGGCGAGGTTTCCAGCCATTTGGTTAGCTCGGCAATACGCTCGTTGGCATTGATCAATACGGTCTCGGTTTCGCCGGTGGCGAGCGCTGCGCGCAGCTCATTTGCCGAGGTGGCCCCGGTGAGGGTCTTGATCTCCGCGACAGCGCCGCCGGGCAGGGTGATGGCCTGATCCGAGGCGGTCTGCCCTTCGGTCAGCTGCTTCACGATGGCAAGCGATCGCGCCTCGCCGCTTTCCTGTGGCATGAGGATCTGGCTCAGGCCCGGTTCCACATCCGCCTTCACGTCGTAATAGCGCTGCTGCTCAATGCGGGAGATGGTGGCAAGCTTCGGCACAGGTTTACGCGAGACGAAGTTCGACAGGGGCACCAGACCTTCATCGGTGCGCAGCTTCAGCGTATCGAGAGTGGACAGCACCCGCTGCTGCTCGGGCAGACGCAGGCGGATGTCGATTTCCTCATCCGAGCTGTCCACCCGCATGGTGTCGAGCAGAATGCCCCGCGTCACCAGCTGTACCATCGCGCCCACTGTGGCCACATCGGCGCCATAGCGACCGGCCTTGGCCACATCCACGTCGATTTCCCAATCGATCCCCGGCAGGGGTAGGCTGTCCTCGATCAGGGTCAGGCCCGGCGTGTCCTCGAAACGGGTGCGGGCCATGTTGGTGGCGGCACGCAGCGGCTCCCACTCATCGCCCTTGATGCGCAGATGCAGCGGCTTGCCGGAGGCGGGGCCCCCTTCAAGCGCTTTGATCTCCACTTCAAATCCGGGGAGCGTCGCGACCATGCCTGACAGCTCGTCCAGCACGGTGTTGCCGTCAAAGGCGTCGGCGGTGACCTCGCGCTCGAACAAGCCGCCGAACACCGGCTCGCTTTTGGTTGGGCGATCTTCCCATGGGATGATTTCGAACTGAACCTGACCGATGGTATCGGGTGGGGTGCTGGCGCCAGAGGCATCTGTATTCAGTCCACCTTCGCCGGCAAAGGAGAAGACGTTGATCACCGCAGGATGCTGCATGATCATCTGTTCGGTGTCGCGCACCATCGCGTCTTTTTCACTCAGCGAGATATTACCGCGGGCGCGAACATAGGCGGTGGCCTGCTCCGGTTCGCTTTCGACAAAGAATTCAACGCCATGGTTGTTGGTCTGGAACAGGCCAAAGACGGTCATGATGCCAAAGCCGACAACCGCCAGCGTGACCACCGGCATCACCGGGTTGCCGACGATCAGCTTGATCACCCAGCCAAAACCACCGAGGCGATGGCCCGCGACCACACGGCGCTGGCGATGCTGCAGCTCTGCGGCGCCGAGGGTCACAGAGGCGGCGACGGCAGAGGCCAGGAAGATCACCACCCCCAGCAGGGTGGCAGCGGTGCCCGTTCCGCCTGGGATCAGATAACCGGGGTTCAGCAGTTGCATGGCACCTGCAAACATGCCCCAGATTGCCACCGGCACCAGCGCGGCGCGCATCACCCATGGCAGGGTGCGACGCAGAGCGTCGGAGGCATTGCCGAAGGTCCGGCTCATCCGGCCTGTCACGCCGCCCATGACGGGCAGGTAGATCAGCGCCACAACCAAGGATGCGGACAGAACGAAGATCAGCGTCACCGGCAGCATGCCCATGAATTCACCTGGAACGCCGGGCCAGAACAGCATTGGCAGGAAGGCACAGAGCGTCGTCGCTGTGGAGGAGACCACCGGCCAGAACATGCGCTGTGCGGCCTCGACGTAGGCGTGCATCGGGCCGGTGCCTTCGGAGATCCGCTTGTCGGCATATTCGACCACCACGATCGCGCCATCCACCAGCATGCCGACAGCGAGGATGAGGCCGAACATCACGATGTTGGAGACCGAAATCCCCATCAGGGCGAGAAAGGCAAAACACAGCAGGAAGGAGGTCGGGATCGCGAACCCCACCAGCAGAGCAGCGCGGCTGCCAAGAGCGGCGAGCACCACGATCATGACCAGCGCCACCGCGGTCAATACCGAGCCTTCGAGCTGGCTGACCATAGATCCGACAACACGGCTCTGGTCGTTGGAGGTGCCGAGTGTCACCGCGGTCTGCAGCTCCGGCGGCCATTTTTTCTGGGACTCTGCAAGCGTGGCTTTGACCTGCTCGACCGTATCGATGAGGTTGAAGCCCTTGCGCTTTACCACCTGCAGGGCAAACGTGTCGCTGCCGTTGAACCGGGCGGTGCCCTGACGGTCCTCGAAGGTGAAGTTGATTTCGGCCAGTTCGCCCAGCGTCACGACGCGGTCGCCGTTGGTCTTGACCGGCAGGCCGTAGATATCCTCAACGCTGTCAAAGGAGGACGGGATCTTGACCGAGAAGGTGCCCTGGTTGCTTTCGACTTCGCCGGCGGCAATCAGCTGGTTGTTGTTCTGGACCACATTGATCAGCTCAACAGCGGTGACATTGTAGGATTCCAGCCGCAGCGGGTCGATCAGCACCTCGACCATCTCATCGCGGTTGCCGGCGATGCCTGCTTCGAGCACGGAATCAAGGGCTTCGATGTCGTCCTGCAAGTCCTTGGCAAGCCGCGCCATTGTGCGTTCCGGCACCGGGCCGGACATGTTTACGATGACGATCGGAAACTCGGAAAAGTTGATCTCGTGGATCGCGTATTTCTCTGCTCCTTCGGGAAAGGCAGCTTCGGCGGAATCCATGGCATCACGCACGTCGGCCATAACGGCGGTCTTGTCCCAGCCGAAATCGAATTCCAGCGCCACACCGGCATAGCCTTCGGCGGCGGTCGCCGACATCTTGTCGAGCCCGTCAAGATCCCCCAGCTCGGTTTCCATCACCTTGACCAGCAGGGTCTCGGAATCCTCGGCAGAGATGCCGGGGAAGGAGACTGAGATGAACAGGGCGGGGATTTCGATGTCTGGCTCACCCTCCTTGGGCAGGCTGACATAGGCAAAGCCACCCACCAGCAGCGAAATGGCGATGAAGGCCATCACCATCCGTGCGCGGTCTGCAGCCCAATTGACGAGGCCGATCATTCGCTCATCTCCCGATAGCTGGGTTTCAGGGCAACCCCTTCGGTGACAAAATCCTGTCCCACGATAATGACATCCGCCTCTTCGGGCAGGCCATCAAGCCAGACACCCGCCGCTTCGTCCCGCAGCAGGCGGACAGGTACAAACCCGGCGGTGCTGTCGGCACGTACCACGCGCACGCCCAATTGCCCCTCGTTGTTCAGCGTCAGTGCAGACTGCGGCAGGCGGTGCGCCTTTGTGCCTTCGGCTGCGATGACGATCTCGGCGGTCTGTCCATCGCGGATTTTCAGGTCCGGGTTCGGAACGGTGATTTCCACCTCGAAGGTGCGGGTGGCCTCATCCGCCGACCGGCTGATGAAGGATACCGTGCCCGTCACCTCTTGCCCAGCGGCAAGGCGTGCACCGGCCTTTGAGCCAAGCGTAACGTGGTCGATGGCATTCTCCGGCACGTAGCCAACCAGTTTGATCGTATCCAGCTGTATCACTGTCGCGCAGAGGCTGCCCGGTTGCAGCAGGCTGCCGATCTCTGCGGTGTCGGATTCAAGGATACCATTGAACGGCGCATGCAGTACCAGACGGTCCATTTCCTTTTCTGCAGAGGCCACAGCGGCGACCGCGGATTCAATGCCTGCCCGGGTCGATTCAAGCCCACCTTCGGCGGAGGCGATGGCTGCCTGCGCGGTGCTCTCGGCGGCCTTGGCGGATGCCAGCCGGGTTTCGGAGGCGTATCCCCCTTCGGAGAGTTTCTGAGCCGCAGTCAGGTTGATGCGCGCTTCTTCCAGCACAGCATGGGCTTCCTTCAGCCGGGCCTCGGCCTCTGGCATCTTGGCGCGCGCTTCCAGCAATCTCGCGCGGGCCTCCAGCAGCGACGCCGGTCGTGTTCCCGGGTCCAGCTCGCAGAGCACCTCATCCTTCTTGATCGACGCGCCTTTGCGCAGGGGCTCGGAGATCACGGTAGAGGTGGTCTCCGCCATGACGTTGACTTCGCGTATGGCCCGAGTCTGGCCGCGCAGCACAACCGCATTGTCAATGGCGCGGGCCTGGCTGTGCACAGCCACCACGGCCACGCGCACGCCGGCATCCTCGGCCTCTGCCAGTTGCGACTGATCGTCCGAGGCCTCTGCCGCGTCGGCTTCGATCTCCGTGGTGTCCTCGCCGCGGGCGAAAGCCAGCAGGCTGTCGCGCTCCATGACCACGGCATAAAGGCCAGCAGTCACGACCAGGGCGGTCAGAGGGGGGATGATGCGCATTGTAAAAGTCGACTCCAAATTGAACACTTTTTGTTGATACTACCTTGTTCCGTCGCGTCACACTGTGATGCAGGTCACAGGCGGCAAAATTTATCCGGCACCGGTGGCGAAGGAATAGGCCGCCAAGGAACGTAGGTTTTCTCGCGCGTAACAAAATGCCTCAGGTTGCTCTTGTCACGCAAAATGCGTCGCAGAGGTAAAGATTCTCATCGTTTGGGGGCCGCTTTGCGCGGAATTGGAGCATTTTGTGCCGAAGTGGACGGGACTTGGCTTGTCTGAACGGGCAGGCTATGACACATCGGCAAGAGATAATGCCGCCCCATCGTGGGTGCGCGGACACGAGGGACAAGGGCCGTTTCATGAGCGATACCGACAGTTTCATCAACGAGGTGACAGAAGAGGTCCGCCGTGATCGCCTGTTCCTGATGCTCAAGCGCTATGGCTGGATCGGTGCTGTGGTGGTTGTCCTGATCGTTGGCGGTGCCGCCTGGCGCGAGTACAGCCAGGCGCAGGCGCGCAGTGAAGCGCAGGCCGTGGGGGACGCGATGACGACGGCGCTGGCCGCCGACGACTCGTCCACCCGGGCCGAGGAGCTGGCAGCGATCACATCCGACAGCCTTGGCGCGCAAGCAGTGGTGGACATGGCTGAAGCCGCCGCTTTGGCCGATGCCGGAGATGTCGCAGGGGCTGCGACTATTCTCGATGGCATCGCGACCACGGCGGACCTGCCGCAGGTCTACCGCGACATTGCCGCCTTTAAGTCGGTCACCCTGCAAGCGGATACGCTACCCGCTGAAGAGCGCCGTCTGCGTCTCGACACACTTGCTGCCGCTGGCGGCTCCCTGCAGTATCTGGCGGCCGAGCAATTGGCGCTTTTGGATATTGAAGCGGGCGATACCGATGCTGCTCTTGCGCGTCTTAACGAGATTGCTGCGTCGGCCGGTGTGTCCCGGGACTTGCAAGAGCGCGTCTCTCAAGTGATTGTGGCCCTTGGTGGATCGCCTGAGGCGGACGCACAGGAAGGCTGAGATCTGCGACAAGCAGATCCGCGAAGAAGACCAGTGGTATGACCCATGAATAACGACAGGGGCAGGGTAATGACGGCAAGTCCAGGCGGTTTCGGCCTCCGTGCAAGTGTGATGGCAACGGCGATTGCGGCCCTGCTTTTGGGGTGCTCCGAGCCGGAGGAAATTCTGCGCGGTGCGCGGGAGGACATTCACGGCGGTCAGGGCGGTGACGTCCAGAACCGCGCGGTTGCCATTTCGTTGCCCCGTGCGGTGACCAATGGCGCCTGGACGCAAAGTCCGGGCCAGCCGACCACGCGAACCACGCATGCAGCCCTGTCCGCGGCACCCGCGCCGATCTGGTCCACCAATATCGGTGAAGGCGACAGCCGCAAGCAGCGTATCACCGCTGCGCCTGTTGTTGGGGGCGGACGCATCTATACGCTTGATGCATCATCCCAGGTCTCGGCGGTTTCGCCCGCTGGTGCGGTCCTGTGGCAGAGCTCCATCCTGCCGGGCGCGGATGACGATGGCGACGCCACTGGCGGTGGCATCGCCTATGCGAACGGGGTGGTCTATATCTCCTCCGGGTTCGGGGTATTGACGGCGCTGGATGCCAAGACCGGGAACCAGGTCTGGCGCCAGGAGCTGGAGGCAACCGGCTCTGGCAACCCGACGATTCGTGATGGTCTGCTGTATCTGGTGGCCGGGGATGACACCGGCTGGGTGGTGGATACCAAGGATGGCCGGATCGCGTGGCAGCTGCGGGCGAGCCCTAGTGCCTCGAATATTCTGGGCGCCCCTGCGCCGGTGGTCGGCTCTGAGATCTCGGTCTTTGCCTTCGGGTCCGGGGATCTGGTCGGCAGCTTCCGCCGCGGCGGGTTCCAGCGCTGGATCGCCTCGGTTTCCGGTGCGCGCACGGGCAGTGCCATTTCGCAGATCAGTGACGTGACCGGCGCACCGTTCATGGACGGCAATCGGGTCTATGTCGGCAATCACTCTGGCCGGACGGCCGCGTTTGACGTCAAGTCGGGCGAGCGGCTGTGGACCGCGTTTGAGGGAACCTTTGGTCCGGTCTGGGTTGCCGGTGGCAGCGTGTTCCTGGTCAATGACCGCAGCCGCCTGATGCGCCTTGGCGCAAATGACGGCAAAACCATCTGGTCGGTGGATCTGCCGGGCTATCTCAAGGACAAACCGCGCAAACGGGCCGAGATCGTGGCCCACCATGGCCCCATCCTTGCCGGTGGGCAGCTGGTGGTCGCGTCCAACGACGGGCTGTTGCGGTTCTTCAATCCCGTTGATGGCAGCCTCGTGCGAACGGTCGAGGTCAAGGGCGGTGCGACGACAGAACCGGTGGTGGCAAACGGCACGCTTTATGTGGTGACCCGCGACGGAAACCTCGCAGCGTTTCGCTGACAGGCAGCGAGCTGTGCTGATTTCAGATCGTCGCTGCTGACTGCCTCAGCTTTGGCCAGAGGCATATCGCGGCACGACACGTGAGGCTGGAGACGCGCTGATGTGCTCCGTCGTGGGACGGGCTGGCATTGCCGTGATGTCGGGCGCCTCGCGTTATTATTTACTGGCGCGCGCATCAAGGATACGGTATGCGCGCGGTTCACAATCTCGGAAAGTTCGGTTCCATGTCCTTTACGCTCGCCATCGTGGGGCGCCCCAATGTGGGCAAATCCACATTGTTCAACCGTCTCGTCGGCAAGAAACTGGCGCTGGTCGACGACCAGCCCGGTGTCACGCGCGACCTGCGCGAGGGCGCAGCGCGGCTGGGCGATCTGCGGTTCACGGTGATCGACAGTGCCGGGCTTGAGGACGCCACCGACAACAGCCTCGAGGGGCGCATGCGTCGCCTGACCGAGCGCGCTGTCGAGATGGCCGATGTCTGCCTCTTCATGATCGACGCGCGCACCGGGGTGACACCGACGGATGAGCTGTTTGCCGAAATCCTGCGCAAGAAATCCGCGCATGTGATCCTGGCGGCCAACAAATCCGAAGGCTCTGCCGCCGACGCCGGTGTGATTGAGGCTTACGGGCTTGGTCTGGGCGAGCCGATCCGCCTGTCGGGTGAACATGGCGAGGGGCTGAACGATCTTTACTCCGAGCTGCGTCCGGTCTCCGACAAGTTCGAGGAACTGGCCGCTGAGACCGCTCCGATCACCGATGTGGTGCTCGACGAGGACGAGGATTCCGAGTTCAACGCGGGCGAGGAAATCGCCGCAACGCCCATTCCTACAATGGAAAAACCGCTGCAAGTGGCCGTCGTCGGTCGCCCCAATGCGGGCAAGTCCACCCTGATCAACAAGATCCTCGGTGAGGATCGTCTGCTGACCGGCCCCGAGGCCGGTATCACCCGCGATGCCATCAGCCTCAAGATCGACTGGGCCGGCACACCGATGCGGATCTTTGACACCGCCGGTATGCGCAAGAAGGCCAAGGTGCAGGAAAAGTTGGAAAAGCTTTCCGTCTCCGACGGGCTGCGGGCGGTGAAATTTGCCGAGGTCGTCGTTGTCCTGCTCGACGCGGCGATCCCGTTTGAACAGCAGGATCTGCGCATTGCCGATCTGGCCGAGCGCGAAGGCCGCGCCGTGGTTGTCGCGGTGAACAAATGGGACATCGAGGACGAGAAGCAGGAAAAGCTGAAGGCGCTCAAGGAAGCCTTCGACCGCCTGCTGCCGCAGCTGCGCGGGGCGCCGCTGATTACCGTGTCTGCCAAGACGGGCCGGGGCCTCGACCGGCTGCATGATGCCATCATGAAGGCCCATGACGTCTGGAACCGGCGCATTCCCACGGCGGCGCTGAACCGCTGGCTTTCGGGCATGCTGGAGCAGCACCCGCCGCCCGCACCGCAGGGCAAGCGCATCAAGCTGCGCTACATGACCCAGGCCAAGACCCGGCCACCGGGCTTTGTGGTGATGTGCTCGCATCCCGACAAGATGCCAGCAAGCTACAACCGCTATCTGGTCAACGGGCTGCGCGAGGATTTCGACATGCCTGGCACGCCGATCCGGTTGACGCTGCGCGGGCAGGGCGACAAGAACCCCTACAAGGGCAAGAAAAAGTCGACGCCATCGCGCTTGCGCAAACACCTCGACGGTCGCAAAAGCTGATCCCGGCTGGCGCGGTCCACTGCTGACAGGAGATCGCACCTCATGAGCTGGCCTTTCGCGTTTCAGGACCTGCTCCGTGAATTCATCACGCTCTTTGTGGTGATCGACCCGGTCGGGACCATCCCGGTGTTTCTGTTTGCCACGGCAGCAGTGCCGCAACGCTTGCATCGGTCCTTTGCTCTGCGGGCGGTATTGGTCTCGGCGCTGGTGCTTGGGCTGTTTCTGGTGCTCGGGCAGATCATTCTGGAAGGCATTGGTCTGCGTCTTGGCGCGTTCCAGATCGCCGGCGGGATCATCTTGTTCCTCTTTGCCCTCAGCATGATCTTTGGCGAAACCAAGGCCGCAAGCGAGATCAAGGAAGCCGAGACCGAAGATCTCTCCGGGGCGGTCTTCCCGCTGGCGATCCCGTCGATCGCGTCGCCGGGAGCGATCTTGGCGGTGGTGATCTTGACCGACAATCACTCCACCGGGATCGTGGAGCAGACGATGACCGCCGTGGTCCTGCTTTTTGTGCTTGTGATTACATTTTTGCTGCTGTTGCTGGCCAGCAAGATCCAGAAGCTGATTGGCCAGACCGGGGTCAGCGTTGTCAGCCGGGTCATGGGGCTTATTCTGGCGACCGTTGCGGTGGACAGTGTGCTGCAGGGGCTGGAGCAGATGGGGGTTCTGGCGCTGTCCAACGCGCCGATCTGATCACCCTTGGATCCCGGGATGCGGCAGCTGACCGGCAAACGCCTGCTCGGTGCCCCGCGCTTTGACATGTTTCCTTTTCGCTTGCCTCTTGTCATAGGAGGTACGCATATTAACTGACAGAGAGTGCAATATTATCCGCACCGCGCGCCGTCATATGCGCGTTACGCAGCGTATTTATGGGGTCAGATATGGATCTGAGAGCATACACACGCCAGTATACAGACAAAGACAACCGGCTTGCCGCGTTGAGCTATTTTGGAACTTTTGCCGTTTATTTCACGGCCTTGTATCTGGCTATTCATTTTTCCCATCTGTGGTTTGTCGTGTGGCCAGCGGGCGTTGTCTTCGCCTTCAGCGCCGTGCGGCTTTATGTGCTGCAGCACGACACTGGCCACCATTCTCTGTTTGAAACTCGGGCCCAGAACGAATGGGCTGGCCACGGGTTGTCGCCGTTCACCTTTGCGCCGTTTGAGGTGATGAAGCAGAACCACAATCTGCATCACGCCAATGTCGGCAACCTGGAGCATCGCGAGACTGGCGAAATTCACACCATGACGGTTTCGGAATGGCGTGACGCCGGATTTTGGACGCGTCTGCAATATCGGCTTTATCGCAACCCGTTTGTGCTGGTGCCGCTTGGTGCCGCCTTCACATATTTCATCCGCTATCGCTGGCCGAAAAACACGCTGGAATTCGGCGTTGTCCCGGTGGTTCTGCACAACCTGTCGATCATTCTCTTGCTCTATGCGCTCTACCTGATCGCGGGGAGTGAAGGGGTTTTGATCTGGTTCGGCTTCTCGTTTCTGGGCGGGATGATTGGTGTGTTTCTGGTCTATCTGCAGCATAACTTTGAGGACACCTACTGGGACCGTCGCCCGGATCTTGACCCTCGGGATGCGGCCTTGCAGGGGTCCTCCTGTCTGGATTTCGGCTGGTTTTTCGATTTTGCCGTGGCGAATATCACCCTGCACGACATCCACCATTTCAACGCTCGCATTCCCAGCTATCGGCTGCGGGCGTGTCACTACAACCTGCCAGACGACATGGCGCCGCACCGGGTCAAGTTTGGCGAGGCAATCCGCGCACTTGGCCTGAAACTATGGGACGAAGACCAAAAGCGTTTGGTGCCTTTTCCCGCGTGAGCCATGGTTGCAGCCTGCGAGAGGTTGGACATAGATCAAAAACAGATGCTAACCTTCCTGCACGACAGGATTTAGGTTTTTTGGAGGTAGAACAGACGCATGACCCCGATTTTAAAGCTCCCCGGTGTGGGGCCCGCGCTGGCGAAAGCGCTGCAGGACCACGGTGTTCGCTCGGTCGAAGATCTTGCAGCGAAACCTGAGGCGGAGTTGGCGCAGGTGCCAGGATTAGGGGTTAGTCGCGTGGCGCGTCTGAAATCTGCCGCGACGGAGTTGGCGGGGAGCGGTGGCACGACACCTGCCGCGCGACGCACTGCCAAACCTGCCGGAAAGGCTGCGCCAGCGGTGCGCAAGCCGCGTCAGGTCAGCCCCGCCAAGACCAAGCCGGCGACGATCGAAGCGGCCAAAGGTGCCGCGACACGTGCGGCTCAGGCGGTGAAATCCGGTGCGGATACCGTTGATGCCCAGACGCGCGAGGGCGTTGACCGTGCGGTTGCCGCTGCCGAAGCCGCACGTCTGGCCGCCGAGGAGAAGGCCGCCAAGGCCGAGGCCAAGGCTGAGAAGGCTGCCAAGAAGGCCAAGGCGCTGATGGCCGAATTTGCGGCAGCCAAGGAAAAGGCGAAGTCCAAGGCCAAGAAGGAAAAAGGCAAGGCCAAGTCCGAGATCACCAAGGAAAAAGCCAAAGCGAAGAAGATCCTTTCGGAAAAATCCGGTGACAAGAAGAAAAAGAAGGACAAAGACAAGGGCAAGAAAAAGAAGAAGGACAAATAGGCGTCCGTTTCCAAACTTTTGTCGATAAAAAAACCGGCGCTCATGTGGCGCCGGTTTTCGTTTGTCCGATACTGCTCGGCCCCCGCATGGTGGAGGGGCAGCAGCGCTGGTGTCAGCTCAGAACACCATCGGCGGTGAGGGTCAGCTTGCCGTTCAGATAGGGCGCAAGCGCATCGGGCAGTGTGACGGAGCCATCCGCCTGTTGACCGTTCTCCAGCACCGCGATCAGGCAACGACCCACAGCGAGGCCAGAGCCGTTCAGCGTGTGCACAAACTCCGGCTTGCCACCATCGGCGGGTTTGAAGCGGGCGTTCATGCGCCGAGCCTGGAAATCACCTGTGGTGGAGACCGAAGAGATCTCGCGATAGGTTTCCTGACCCGGCACCCAGGCCTCGATGTCAAAGGTGCGGCGAGCGCCAAACCCGATGTCGCCGGTGCAGAGCACCACGGTGCGATAAGGGATGCCGAGTTTTTCCAGAATGCCCTCGGCGCAGCCCAGCATACGCTTTTGTTCGTCGTCGGATTTTTCCGGATGCACGATCGACACCATCTCGACCTTCTCGAACTGGTGCTGGCGCAGCATGCCGGATGTGTCCTTGCCCGCCGAGCCTGCTTCGGAGCGGAAGCACAGCGTGTGGGAGGTGTAGCGAATAGGCAGCGCGCCTTCCTCAATCACATCACCGGCCACCGAATAGGTCAGCGGCACTTCGGAGGTAGGCACCAGCCACCAGCCATTGGTGGTCTGGTAGCTGTCTTCGCCAAATTTCGGCAGCTTATCAGTGCCATACATGGCCTCGTCACGGACCAATACCGGCGAGTTGATCTCGGTGAGACCGTTCTCATCCACATGGGTGTCGATCATGAATTGCGCCAGCGCCCGGTGAATGCGCGCCACGGCGCCTTTCAGCACCACGAAACGCGAACCGGAGATTTTGGCAGCCGTCTCGAAATCCATCGCCTTGGCGACACCCGCGATCTCGAAATGCTCTTTGGGCGCGAAATCGAACTGCGGCAAATCACCCCATTTTTTAACTTCGACGTTGTCATCCTCATCCGCGCCGTCGGGCACATCCGCGGCCGGGCTGTTGGGAATGCGCGCCAGCATGTCGGTCAGCTTGGCGTCCAGCTCCTTGGCTTCGGCCTGCACGGTGGCGACTTCTGCTTTCTTGTCGGCAACCTCTGCACGCAGGCGTTCAAACTCGGCCTCATCGCCCTTGGCCTTGGCGGCACCGATGGCTTTGGCGGCCTTGTTCTGGTCGGCCTGTGCGGTTTCTGCCGCCAGGATCTTGGCGCGGCGGGCCTCGTCCAGCTCCAGCACCTGAGACGACAGGGCAGACTCTCCACGACGCGCCAGGGCGGCGTCGAAGGCGGCCGGGTTCTCGCGGATTGCACGGATGTCATGCATGGGTCTGCTCCTGTCATGCGGATTGAATCAATGCTGACAGCTATGCCCGAGCGGCGGGCGAAGGGGAAGAGGGCAGGGCCGTCATCCGGGGATGTTCCCGCGCGGATTGTGGCAATCGGGCCGGAACGGCGCCCTGGCCTCGTGAAACCGGTATGGATCGCGTCTGCCGCGCCTTGCAAAGCCTTAATGCACCGCATAGGTTCCCCGCAAAATCCGGGCGCTAACACAGGGCCCCCTTACAGACAGAAGGAACACCCCATGGAAGGTGGCGCAATCGCCCAATTTATCCCGCTGATCCTGATTTTTGCGATCATGTACTTCCTGCTCATCCGTCCGCAGCAGAAGAAAATGAAGCAACATCAGAGCATGGTCGAGGCCCTGCGCCGTGGTGACCAGGTCGTGACCCAGGGTGGCATGATCGGCAAGGTCGCCAAGGTTAAGGAAGACGGCGAAGTTGAAGTCGAGATCGCCGAAGGCGTCAAAGTGCGCGTGGTGAAATCCACCATCGCTCAGGTTCTGAACAAGACCGAGCCCGCATCCTGAGCCTCGCCTCTTACGTTTCTGAAAAGGCAGGGTAATGCTGCAAATTGATACCTGGAAGAGGGTGCTCATCTGGCTGGTTTGCGTTGCCGGCCTTTTGCTCGCCCTGCCCAACGCGTTCTACACCCGTGTGGAACAGTCAAACGATGCCTATGCCGAGATAGCCGTTCAGGGCGAAACGCCCGAGCGTCTGGCAGTGGCAGAACAATGGCCAGAGTGGATGCCCTCCGGTCTGGTGAACCTCGGTCTCGACCTGCGCGGCGGTGCGCATCTGCTTGCCGAAGTGCGGGTCTCGGACGTCTATGCCGCACGCATGGACGGTCTCTGGCCCGAGGTGCGCAACACCCTGCGGGAGGAGCGCGGCAGTGTCGGGACCTTCCGCCGGGTTCCGGAGGCGCCAGCGGATCAGATTCGTCTGCGCCTGTCGGATGAAAGCGGCATGACCCGCGCGCTGGAACTGGTGCGGGGGCTGGCCAACCCGGTGACCTCGCTCACCGGTGCCGGTGCCACGGATATCACGGTCAGCGGGCAGGGTGACATGATCACCATTGCGCTGTCGGATGAAGAAAAGCTGGCCTCTGATGATCGTACCGTGCGTCAGTCGCTGGAAATCATCCGCCGCCGGATTGACGAGGTTGGCACGCGCGAGCCAACGATCCAGCGTCAGGGCAGTGACCGTATTCTGATCCAGGTGCCGGGGATCGGCTCTGCGGCAGAACTCAAAGAGATCATCGGCACCACGGCTCAGTTGACCTTCAACCCGGTGGTCAGCCGCGGCTCGGATGCCGAGGAAAACCCCGGCATTGGCAACAAGCTCATTCCGTCTCTGGATGAGCCGGGCACATTCTACACCGTGGAATCCGCGCCTGTCGTCACCGGCGAAGAGCTGGTGGACGCGCAGCCGGCCTTTGACCAGAACGGTCAGCCTGCGGTGAATTTCCGGTTCAACACGGCCGGTGCGCGCAAGTTCGGCGATTATACCGCCCAGAACATCGGCGCGCCCTTTGCCATCGTGCTGGATGATGAGGTAATTTCCGCTCCGGTGATCCGTTCGCATATCCCCGGCGGCTCCGGTATCATCACCGGCAATTTCAGCGTCGAGGAAAGTACCAATCTCGCCGTTCTTCTGCGTGCGGGCGCATTGCCTGCGGAGCTTCAGTTCCTGGAAGAGCGCACCATCGGTCCAGAGTTGGGTCAGGACAGCATCGACGCAGGCAAGGTGGCCACGGTTGTCGCCTTTGTCGGGGTGCTGGTCTTCATGATGCTGAGCTATGGGATGTTTGGTTTCTTCGCCAATATCGCATTGATCCTGAACATCGCCCTGATCTTTGGCGCGCTCAGCCTCATTGGCGGCACACTGACCCTGCCGGGTATCGCGGGCATCGTCTTGACGGTCGGCATGGCAGTAGACGCCAACGTGCTGATCTTTGAGCGCATCCGCGAGGAGCTGAAAGCCGGGCGTGGTCCGGCCAAAGCCATCGACGAGGGCTACTCCAAGGCGCTCTCGGCAATCGTGGACGCCAATATCACCACCTTCATCACCGCCGTGATCCTCTTTGCCATGGGCTCAGGCCCGGTGCGCGGCTTTGCCATCACCCTTGGGCTCGGTATCATGACCTCGGTCTTCACCGCGATTTTCGTCACCCGACTGATTATCGTGATGTGGTTCGAACGTCGCCGCCCCAAAACCATCGAGGTGTAATGAGATGCGGTTGAAACTCGTACCTGAAGGAACTTCCTTCGATTTCTTCAAGCGCTGGAAGCTCTGGCTGGGGATATCGGCGCTGATGGTCGTCATTGGCTTTGCGTCCTTTGCGCTGCAGGGGCTGAACTTCGGCATCGACTTCCGGGGCGGCACCACCATCCGCACGGAGGCGGAGCAGGATCTGGATATCGGCACCTATCGTGATGCCATTGCGCCGCTTGGGCTCGGGGACATCACAATCACCGAGGTGTTCGATCCGACCTTCGAAGACGATCAGCACGTTGCGATGATTCGGATCGAGGCCCAACAGGATGGTGAAGCCCTGTCGAGCCAGGTGATCGCCGATGTCCAGGCTGTGCTGGATGAGGTGGCGCCAGGGATCAAATTCATCTCCGTGGAAAGCGTCGGCCCGAAGGTGTCCGGTGAGCTGGTGCAGACAGCGTTTCTGGCGGTTGCGCTGGCGATCGGGGCCGTGCTGATCTACATCTGGCTGCGCTTTGAGTGGCAGTTTGCACTCGGTGCCGTGGCGGCGCTGGTGCATGATGTCATTCTGACCATCGGGGTGTTCTCCGAACTGCAGATCAAGTTCGACCTCGCCATCATCGCGGCGTTGCTGACGATCGTTGGCTACTCGCTGAACGACACCGTGGTGGTGTTTGACCGGGTGCGGGAAAACCTGCGCCGGTACAAGCAAAAGCCGCTGTCGGAGGTTCTGAACATCTCCATCAACGAGACGCTGAGCCGGACGGTGATGACCTCGGTCACCACGCTGCTGGCACTGATCTCGCTTTACGTGCTGGGTGGCGATGTGATCCGGGGCTTTGTCTTCGCGATGATCTGGGGCGTTGTGATCGGCACCTATTCGTCGATCTTCGTGGCCTCCACTATCCTGCTTTGGCTGGGTGTCAAACGGGATTGGTCCAAGCCCGACAACACAACGGGCAATCAGTTTGCCAAAATCGACGCCTGATTTTCGGCGATAACAGACTTGAAGCAGCCGCGGTAACATGCCGCGGCTGTTTTGCGTTCAGGGGGGCTACATCAGGCCCTCATATTCGATGCGGGTGACCTACAGCGCGACCAGACTGGCTTCATCTTTTCAAAAATATCTCGGAGCGCGAGGCAGAGCCTCGCATGTCCACTTGCCGGTTTCAGCATTTCAACTTGCGTGGTATTCACCAGTGCAATCGTCAGGAAGGAGAGTGTCATGCGCCTCAACGAAGTGGTTTATTCCGATGCCGTTCCGGTCGACGGCTATGGGCCGGGCTTCTTTCGTGTCGGTGGTGACCTCCACGAAGGGGCCATTCTCACCGGTGCGACGGGCACCCGCACATGGGGCGGCTATGCCGACACCGCGCCCCTGTTGGCGCTGGCTGGCGATGTCGATGTGCTGTTTGTGGGGACCGGGGCTGAGATCGCCCATATTCCGGCTGATCTGCGCGCGGAGCTGGAGCAGGCCGGGCTGGGCGTCGAGGTGATGAATTCGCCGGCCGCCTGCCGCACCTACAATGTGCTCCTGTCCGAAGGCCGCCGCATCGCGCTGGCCGCACTGCCAGTTTGATCTGGCGCAAGGCAAACCATGTGAAGATCTGCTTTTCATGCATGATAGCAATAGATTAGGCCATGGGTGCTATGCTGCGGGGCGCATATGATTGACGTCAGGGATCTGAGCGTGAGCCGGGCAGGTTTTCCGGTGCTTGAAGGCGTGCAGTTTGCGCTGCCTGCAGCAACGGCGCTTGTGCTGCGCGGTCCTAACGGGATCGGCAAGACGACCTTGTTGCGCACGTTGGCCGGACTTCAGCCCCCGCTTGCCGGAGAGATCCTCGGCGACCCGGACGATATTGCCTATGCGGCCCATGCGGATGGTCTGAAACTGACGCTGACGGTTGAGGAAAACCTGACATTCTGGGCGCGGGTGTTCGGCGCCCACGACATTGAGCCGGCGATCAAGGCCTTTAACCTGGCGGCGCTCCGGACACGAGCCGCAGGTAGCCTGTCCGCCGGGCAGAAACGTCGCCTGTCGCTGGCGCGGTTGATGGTCACCGGGCGGCGGCTCTGGATCCTCGATGAGCCGACAGTGAGCCTTGATGCCGCCTCGGTGCAGCTGTTCGCTGCCACCATCCGCGCTCATCTCAACTCCGGTGGTGCGGCGATCATGGCGACCCATATCGACCTCGGCATCGAGGGGCGGGTTTTGGACCTGACACCGTTCAAGGCAAAGCTGCCGGCGCTGGATGCGGATGACGGGGGCTTCCTGTGAGCGCGCTGTTGCTGCGGGACCTGCGGCTGGCGTTTCGCGCCGGGGGCGGCTTCGGGCTGGGGCTTGCGTTCTTTCTGATCGTGACCGTGATGGTGCCGTTCTCGGTGGGTCCGAACTCCGCCACGCTTGCGGTGATTGCGCCCGGCGTGTTGTGGCTGGGTGCGCTGTTGGCGTGCCTTCTGTCGCTGGACCGGCTGCTGGCGCTGGACTGGGAGGATGGATCTCTCGACCTGCTGGCCACCG
The DNA here is from genome assembly GCF_032924845.1 of Tritonibacter scottomollicae. NCBI lineage: Bacteria > Pseudomonadati > Pseudomonadota > Alphaproteobacteria > Rhodobacterales > Paracoccaceae > Tritonibacter > Tritonibacter scottomollicae. Next base: position 1,329,401 of record NZ_CP136704.1, on the reverse strand, counting down.
CGCCCCTGCCGCTTGAGGCTGTCTTGAGCGTGAAATCGCTGGCGCATTGGCTCACCACCGGATTGCCGCTGGTGCTGGCGGCGCCGGTGCTGGGGGTGCTGTTGAACCTGCCCGCAGGCGGCTATCTCTGGATCACGCTTTCGCTGTTGATCGGGACGCCTGCGCTGTCGGTGATTGGCACCTTTGGTGCTGCTTTGACCGTGGGGCTGAAGCGCGGTGGCCTCCTGCTGTCGCTGCTGGTGATGCCGCTTTACGTGCCGACACTGATTTTTGGCGCTGAGGCCGCCCGACGCGGCGCGGCAGGGATGGCGGTGGAGACACCGCTCCTGATGCTGGGCGGGATCACGCTTGGTGCCATCGCGCTTTTACCCTTTGCCTCCGCTGCTGTGCTGCGCGTCAATTTGCGCTAGCAGCAGGAGATTGTGATGACCCGAAACAAGAGCTAGAAGGCCAGCATGTCGATCTGGGAATACGCCAATCCGAAGAAATTCCTGCACACCAGCGAGCGTGTGCTGCCGTCCCTTTGGGTGGCCTCTGCCGCGTTGATTGTCGGCGGGCTGATCTGGGGGTTCTTCTTCACGCCGGATGATTACCGACAGGGCTCCACCGTCAAGATCATCTACCTGCATGTGCCGGCCGCGCTGATGGCGATCAATGCCTGGTTCATGATGCTGCTGGCCTCACTGATCTGGGTCATCCGTCGGCACCATGTTAGCGCGCTGGCCGCCAAAGCAGCCGCCCCTGTAGGGATCATCATGACCCTGATCGCGCTGATCACCGGCGCGATCTGGGGGCAACCGATGTGGGGCACCTGGTGGGCCTGGGACCCGCGGCTGACCTCCTTTCTGGTGCTGTTCCTGTTCTACCTCGGCTACATTGCGCTCTGGGAAGCGATCGACAATCCGGACACCGCGGCTGACCTGACCTCGATCCTTTGCCTCGTGGGCTCTGTTTTTGCGGTGCTGTCGCGCTATGCGGTGAATTTCTGGAATCAGGGGCTGCATCAGGGCGCGTCGCTGTCGCTCGACAAGGAAGAGAATGTCGCGGATGTCTTTGCCTTTCCGCTCTACACATGCATGGCGGGGTTCATTCTGTTTTTCATCGCATTGGTGCTCTACCGGACCGGAACGGAAATCCGCGCCCGCCGGATGAAGACGCTGATCGCGCGGGAAAGGATGTCAGATGCCTGATCTTGGAAAATACGCTGACACGGTGTTGTCCGCCTATGCCGCATCGCTGCTGCTGCTGGCGCTGTTGCTTGTCGTGACCCTGTGGCGCGGTGCCCGGGTCCGTTCAGAGCTGAAGTCTGTCGAAAAGAGGATACGTGGCAATGGCTAAGATCTCGCCCATGATGGCGCTTCCGGTGGTTGTCTTTGCGGGTTTTGTCGGACTGGCGTTTGTTGGCATGGGCCGCGAGGACCCGGAGAACCTGCCATCCGCGCGGGAGGGCAAGGCCGCCCCGGCAGTGGCGCTGAGCGACTTTCCCGGCAAGGAGAGCTTTGCCAATGAGACCCTGCGCGATGGCGAGGTTAAGCTGGTCAACTACTGGGCCAGCTGGTGCGGCCCATGTCGCGCCGAACACCCGAGCCTCACGGCGCTCTCTGAGGAGGGCGTGGCGATATACGGGGTGAATTACAAGGACCAGCTGGGCAATGCGCAAAGCTTCCTCGAGGAGCTTGGTGATCCCTATGCGGGCGTCGGACGGGACGAGAACGGGCGCATGGCGCTCGACTGGGGTCTCTACGGCGTGCCGGAAACCTATGTGATTGATGGCGAGGGCACCATTGTGCTGCGCTTTGCCGGACCGATTACGGCGAAAGTGCTGGAACAGACTATCCGACCGGCGATGGAAAAGGCGGCGGAGTAGGCGCCGCTGATCCCGTCAGGAGGCGATGGGCTCTTTCGCGTCGTAGGCGGCGCGGGAGGTGCGAATTCCCGGCTGATGTGTCTCCGCCCAATGCGCCAGATGGCTAATTGCGCCGTGTAGTGAGGCCCCCCGTTCGGTCAGGCTGTATTCCACCTGCGGCGGCGAGGTGTCCAGCACCTGACGAGACACCAGCCCATCACGTTCGAGATTGCGCAGGGTCACCGAGAGCATGCGCTGAGAGATTGCTTCAATGACGCGGCGCAAGGCATTGAAGCGGCAGGGGCCTTTTGACAGCTCCATGATCACCAGCACCGACCAGGCATCGCCAATGCGATCCAGAACATCCCGGATGGCGCAGTCGTATTCCAAGGCGCGTCGGCGTCCCATGGCGGTTCCTTTCAGGTAACTATGTGCTCAAAACATGCGTATTCCGGGCGCGGTTCTCTGCCCTTAGGTAGTTCCTATCAGTAACTATCAAGTTGGAGACATCAAATGAAGCTATTTGTTCTGGGCGGCACCGGCATGATCGGCAGCCGGATCGTAGCAGAGGCCCTGTCGCGTGGTCATGAGCTGACCATCGGCAGTCGCAGCCCCGAGGTCGCAGTGCTCGACGGGGTGCAGTCCGTTAAGCTGGACGTCAGCGATACGGCGGCACTCGCAGCGCAGGCCGAAGCGGCGGATGTCACCATCACCGCGGTCAGCCCGCGCAGCACCGGCGACGCGATCGCCGAATCCAACGCCTATGCCGAAGCCCTGATCGCTGGACTGGGCGGGAACCGGGTGGTCATCGTGGGCGGCGCGGGGTCGCTGAACCTGCCGGATGGAAGCCCGGTGGCGGATGTCGTGCCAGAGGCCTACCGCGCGGAGGCACAGGGCATGCGGCAGGCGTTCGAGAAGATCGCCGCAAGTGACCTCGATTTCACCGTGGTGGCACCGGCTGGATTGATCGAACCCGGTGAGCGGACAGGTAAGTTCCGTCTTGGCGGCCGGGAATTGATGACGGATGAGGCGGGCAACAGCCGGATCTCTGCCGAAGACTATGCCGTGGCGCTGATGGATGAGGTGGAGACCCCGACCCATAGTCGCGAGATCTTTCACGCGGCCTATTGATCCGGTTCAGAGCCGGTAGCCTCCGGTCACCGGCAGCACTGCGCCGGTGATGAAGCTGGCATTGTCAGAGGCCAGAAAATACACCGCCTTGGCGATGTCCTCCGGGGTTCCGGGGCGACCCAGGGCGGTGTCCTTCACGAAGGTCTCGGTCAGTTCGTCTGGGCGGGGCGCTTCGGGCACGTTGATCGCGCCAGGTGCCACCGCGTTCACGCGAATGCCCTCTGGTCCCAGTTCCTTGGCCATCGCGCGGGTCCAGAGGTTCAGCGCCGCCTTGCTGGCACCATAGCTGGCCGCATCCCGGGGCGGCAGATCGGCGTTTATCGACGAGATGTTGACGATACTGGCGCCAGGCCTCAGATGGGGCAGGGCGGCGGCGAGGATGGCTTGTGGCACGATGGTATTCAGCTCGAACACCCGGCGATGGGCCGCGGCGTCGAATTTCTCTTTCGGGGTCGATTGCACCAGTCCGGCGTTGTTGACGATCACATCCAACCGGCCAAATTTTTCGATCACCTGCGCGACCAGATCCGCGGCGCTTTCGTCCTGCAGCAGGTCACATGGGATGGAAACCACATTGGTCTGTGCCTCCAGATCATCGGATGGCGGTGTATTCAAATACGAGCGCAGGACATTGTGATCGTTGGAGAATTGCACCGAAATGGCACGGCCGAGGCCATAAGTGCCTCCGGTAACTAGGACGGTTTTGGTCATCAGGGTCTCCCACGCTGAAAGATGCAGCGGCTGCACCATGATGCCACTCAAGCGCGGGCAGGCAGAAATGACAAGACCACCCGCCGCGACGGAGGTCGTCAGGGGCTGACGCGGCCGCTCAACAGCTGATCTGTCGGCGTTCCAGCTCTGTCTCAACCGGAAACTGGCCGATCACACCTGTGTCGATGGTCTCATAGATGCGCGTATCAATCTCGCGCCGCATGTAGGTGGACTGAAACTCCAGAAGCTCGTCCCCTGAAATCACGTGATCGAGATATGCCTCAAAGATTTCCCGATTTTCCCACAAGCTTACGGATTTGATTTCGCCATGCTCCGGCGAAGCATAAAGGCGGGTTTCATAGCATCCCTTGCGGAGACCCTTGTCATCCTTCGACAGGGCGGTCGCAAGGTTCAGAACTTCTTCAAATCGGGCATGGAGCGGATAATACTTGGTGATAACAGCAATCATTCTGACGCCTCGTTAGGTCCTTACGGCAGATGGATCATGCGTATCACACGGGGTGTTATGCTTGTGTTACCATCTTGTAGTCGCAATAAAAAAGGGCGGCACACTGTGCCGCCCGCGCCATTGTCGAACCGGTCACGATCAGCTTTTCGCGAGCTTGCGCAGCACATAATGCAGCACGCCACCGTTTTCGATGTACTCGATCTCCGGGGCCGTATCGATGCGACATTTCAGGGTGATGGTCTTGCTGCTGCCATCGGGATAGGTGATGGCGCAGTCGACCTCCTGCAGCGGCGTGACGCTCTCAAGACCCTTGATGTCCACGATCTCATCGCCGGTGAGTTTCAGTGACTTGCGGGAGTCGCCGCCAGTGAACTCAAACGGAATGACGCCCATCCCCACGAGGTTGGAGCGGTGGATGCGCTCGAAGCTCTCGGCAATCACTGCCTTGACGCCCAGGAGCGCAGTGCCTTTGGCCGCCCAGTCGCGCGAAGACCCGGCGCCATATTGCTCGCCACCGAAGACAACCAGCGGGGTGCCGGCCTCCTGATGCGCCATGGACGCCTCATAAACCGAGGTCTGCTGACCATCGGGGCCTTTGGTATAGCCGCCTTCAACGCCGTCCAGCATCTCGTTCTTGATGCGGATATTGGCGAACGTGCCGCGCATCATGATCTCGTGGTTGCCACGACGCGACCCGTAGGAGTTGAACTCCCGCGGCTGCACCTGACGGTCGAGCAGGTATTTACCCGCGGGTGTGGTGGTCGCGAAGGACCCCGCCGGAGAGATGTGGTCGGTGGTGACCATATCGCCAAGGATCAGGAGCGTCTTGGCGCCCACAACGTCCTGAATGGTGCCCGGCTCCGCGCCCATGTTCTGGAAATAGGGCGGGTTCTGGATATAGGTCGAGGCTGCGGGCCAGTCGTAAGTTTCCGCTTCGGTGGTTTCCACGCCCTGCCATTTTTCGTCGCCCTTGAAGACGTCGGCATATTTGGACTGGAACGCCTCGCGGGTGACTGTGGCCTCGACCAGATCGGCGATTTCTTTCTGGGTCGGCCAGATGTCCTTCAGGTAGACGTCATTGCCATCCTTGTCCTGTCCCAGCGGGTCGTTGGTCAGATCGACATTCATGTCGCCAGCCAGCGCATAGGCCACCACGAGCGGCGGTGAGGCTAGGTAGTTGGCGCGCACGTCCGGGCTGATCCGGCCTTCGAAGTTGCGGTTGCCGGACAGGACCGATGCCGCCACCAGATCGCCCTCGGAAATGGCGTCGGAGAACTCCTGCTGGATCGGGCCGGAGTTGCCGATGCAGGTGGTACAGCCATAGCCCACGAGGTTGAAACCGATCGCGTCCAGATGCTCCTGCAGGCCCGCGGCCTCCAGATAATGCGACACCACCTGAGAGCCGGGCGCGAGCGAGGTCTTGACCCAAGGTTTACTGTCGAGACCGAGTTCATGCGCCTTTTTCGCCACCAGACCGGCACCGATCATCACATAGGGGTTCGATGTGTTGGTGCAGGAGGTGATCGAGGCAATCACAACGGAGCCGTCGCGCAGCTCGAACTCCTCGCCCTTCACGGGGTGGGATTTACGCGGATCGACAGGTGCCGTCGGCGCTGGCCCCTCGGAGGCCATGTCGGCTGCATCAGAGGACGCATCAACACCACGGTAGTCGGATACCACCTTCTTGAACGCGGGCGCGGCGATGTCGAGCGCCAGATAATCTTGAGGGCGTTTCGGGCCGGAAATCGCCGGTACGATGGTGCCCATGTCGAGCGTCATCGTGTCGGTGTAGATCGGCGCGTAGTTTTCGTCGCGCCAGAACCCGTTTTCCTTGGCATAGGCCTCCACCAGAGCAAGGCGAGCTTCATCGCGGCCGGTGTTGCGCAGGTAGCGGATGGTCTCCCCGTCGATCGGGAAGAAGCCGCAGGTGGCGCCATACTCCGGCGCCATGTTGGCAATGGTCGCACGGTCGGCCAGCGGCAAACGATCCAGTCCAGAGCCGTAGAATTCGACAAATTTGCCAACAACGCCCTTGGCGCGCAGCATCTCGACGACCTTCAGCACGAGGTCGGTGCCGGTGGTGCCTTCCATCATCTCGCCTGTCAGCTCAAAGCCCACGACTTCGGGGATCAGCATGGAGATCGGCTGGCCGAGCATCGCGGCCTCAGCCTCGATACCACCAACGCCCCAGCCCAGAACGGAGGCGCCATTGACCATGGTGGTGTGGCTGTCTGTGCCCACCAGTGTGTCAGGATAGGCGACTTCCTCGCCGTTCTGGTCCACGTCGGACCAGACGGTCTGGGCAAGATATTCCAGGTTCACCTGGTGGCAAATGCCGGTGCCCGGTGGCACGACGCGGAAGTTGTTGAACGCGCCCTGACCCCATTTCAGGAACTGGTAGCGTTCCATGTTGCGTTCGTACTCACGGTCCACATTCATCTGGAAGGCACGCGGGTTGCCGAACTCATCAATCATCACGGAGTGGTCGATCACCAGATCGACGGGCACCAGCGGGTTGATCTTGTTGGCGTCACCGCCAAGGTTCTTGATGCCGTCGCGCATGGCGGCAAGGTCGACCACGGCAGGCACGCCGGTGAAGTCCTGCATCAGCACGCGGGCCGGGCGGTAGGCGATCTCACGCGGGTTCTTGCCGCCATTCTTGGCCCATTCGCCAAAAGCCTTGATGTCATCCGTGGAGACGGAAAACCCGTCGTCCTCGAACCGCAGCAGGTTTTCCAGCACGACCTTGAGCGCCGCGGGGAGCTTGGTAAAATCCCCAAGCCCGGCTTCGGTGGCTGCTGGTATCGAGTAATAGGCAATCGACGTGCCGTTCACGCTGAGCGTCTTGCGTGTCTTGGCTGTGTCCTGTCCGACGGTGATAGGCATGGTGGCCTCCCTCATAAATGACAAATAGGGACTTCGCTGCAGATTGTCTGCCTCATGCAGACCTGTCGTTCAATAGAAGAAACATCGCATGACGCAGAATTGTATGCAATGGTACACAAGTATGCATTATTTCCTGTCACACCTCTCAAGAATGATTGATTGGCCATTGAGGCAGGCGGAGCGTACATCCGTAAGCCTAACAACCTGACAGGCGACTCATGCGGTTTATTTCGCTTTCCTCTCTGATTTTTTCGGCGATCTGCGCCGTCTCTGGTCCGGCAACGGCGGAGCCTTCCCCTGTGGTGGTAGAACTCTTTACCTCGCAAGGTTGTTCCTCATGTCCTCCGGCGGATGAACTGCTGAAGCGGCTTGCCACCCGTGAGGATGTGCTGCCCTTGGCCTATCACGTTGATTATTGGGACTATATTGGCTGGGCAGACGCTTTTGCCGATCCGGCCCATACGGTGCGCCAGCGCGGATATGCGCAGGTGGGTGGGCGCAACATGATCTATACCCCCCAGATGATCATCATGGGGCGCGAGGATGTGGTCGGCGCCGATGCGATGCAGCTGTCAGAGGTGCTGGGCACATATGCCGGTCACAAGCCGAAGGTGAACCTTTCGGTTCTGGTTCGGGGGGAGCAAATCTCGATCAAAGTGCCGAAACAGCCTGAGCGGCGCGGTGATGTTTTGCGGGTTCAGCTGGTAAGGTACATGCCGCTTCGCCGCGTCGATATCAAACGCGGGGAACTTGCGGGCAATACGCTGGATTACGCCAATGTGGTTGAAAGCGTGCAGGTTCTGGCCGATTGGGACGGCGCTGACCCACTCGATCTGTCTGTCGAGCTGCCTGATGATCTGCCGGCTGCGGTATTGGTGCAGCAATGGCCGTTTGGACCTATCCTCGCCGCCGCCCGCGCGGAGTAGCGGGTCTACGCACTGTCCGGATGGTCGGGGTGCGGGGTGTCATGCATGGGTTTCCAGCGCCGGTGGACCCAGAACCACTGTCCCATATTCGCGCGCACCATACGCTCCAGATCATCGCAGACCGCCTGCGTCATCGTCACCGGATCTGAGTGCGGAATCTCGTCGGCGACCACTACCTCGAAATCAATCCCATTGTCGCCGCGCAGGCCGTAGATCGGAATGAAGGCGGCGTTGTATTTCAATGCCAGCTCCGCGGGCACTGTCGAGGTGAGAGCCGGGCGCCCGAAGAACGGCAAATACTGCCCTCCAATTGCGTGCATATCCGCGACAATAGCGATGTTTCCGCCCGCTTTCAGATGGCGCACCATCTCGACCATGCCACGTTTTCCCTGCTCGAACATGGGCTTTCCGGTGGCGGAAATCGCTTTGACGTAGTGGTCGTTGAAATAGGGGTTTGCCATGCGCCGATAGAGCGACCCCATGTTGAACCCCATCTGGACCAGCTTGGACCGTGCGGCGTCGTAATTGCCGAAATGCCCCGTGACGAGCACCACCGGACGCCCCTCTGCGCGCGCGGCCTCCAGCGCCTTCAGGCCGGGGCCATTGATGGGGGCCGCCTTGGCGCGGGCCCAGAAGGGCGCGCCAGCGTACAGTTCTGCAAGCGTGCGTCCGACATTGTCGGCGACCTGATGGCACAGCGCGTCGACCTCGCTCTCGGTCAGGTCCGGACGTGTATAATGAAGGTTGCGGCGCACCCGCTTGTGAAACCCGGCGAGGGGGGCAACCTTGCGCAGGGTCCAGCCCATCGCGGGCACGCGCCAGCGATATGGGATCAGTTTCAACCCGCCGATCAGCCCACGCAGGAACAGATTTCCGACAAAGTAATTTGCGCGCTGTGAAAAGGTCAGCTCCGAGTGGGCGACGGGCATGGGGGATTGTGCTCCTGCTTGCGATACCGCAACGCCCGATCATAGAGGGCGCCGCTGCCTTGCACAAGAAACCGCCACGAAGAAACCCGCGCCGGTGTGGCACGGGTTTGTTTTGTGTCAGGTCATGATGGCGTGATCGACGCGCGGCGGTGCTAGTCTTCTTCTTCCTCGTCAGACTTCAGCTCGATGTCGCCGTTGACCACCATTTCACGCAGCATATTGACGATAATACCGTAGGCAGCCTCGCCATCGGCCCGTTTGATACGACCAAGTTGATTTGCTTCTTCACGCAGGTTGTTGGCCATGCGGCTGGACATGTTGTCCAACAGGAAGGTGACCGACGCCACATCGTCCTCATCCGTGGCAAAGGCGATGGCGGTGGTGATGTCCTGCGGGCCCAAGGCGCGGACTAGTTTCGGCACATCCACCGGTTCCAGTTTCTGCGCGATCAGCGCAAAGGTGAAGATCGACTTGCGCACATCCGTGGCGAACTCCTGGTCCTCCTCATCGAGCGCGGTCAGAACCTCCTCGCGTTTCGCTGCTGCGGATTGCGTCAGGATGGCCCCGACACGTTGGCCTGGCGTTTTGTCAAAGGCGACCTGCGGGCGCGCTTCGATCTGTGAGGCGAGCGACAGTCCGATGCGATCCACCGTGTCCGGTGTAACGCTGCTTGTCTGGCTCACCGCATAGGTGATGCGACGTGCAATCGGACCTGGCAAATGCTGCAACATCTCTGCCGCCTTGGCGGTGTCGATCTTGGACAGCAACACAGCTGCGACTTCGGTGCTTTCGGCCTTGGCCAGTTCGGCCAGTTCCTCGGGCGGCAGCTTGCGCAGCCGATCCCAGGGATCGCCGAATTGGCGCACACCCGCTTCCTTTCGCAAACGGCTGTGCGTGTGCCGGCTGATCTTGCCCTCCATGGCGCTCAACGCACCTGCGAGGCCATTGGGGAAGGACAGCCCGATATTCTCGAGCTGTTCTGCAAATTCGGCCGCGACTGCGTCCAACGTCTGGCGATCCACCAGGCGCATCTTACCCATTTGCTGAGTAAGTTCGAGTTGCAGATCGTCTGGCAACTCTTCAAGGGGGACATCGGCGCCTTCGTTCAAAAGAAGACGAACGACAATAGCCGCTTTGGCTTTCCCACTAAGCTGGGGAGCCCCCCCCATGAGGGATGGTGCGGGCGCCGGTGACGAAAAATCGCCAAGTCCGTCGCCCAGTGGCGCCATAGGAAGCGCTAGAGCTGATGATTGTTCCATTCTTGAACCTTGACCCGAAAAGATTCTCTTTCTGTCAGGAAGCAAGATATGCCTTCAGCAGTAAAGAAAGCCTGAAGTTTAGTAGTTAACGGTCACACCCGTCTGAATTGCCTGACGCAGCGAGGCTTCGGCCCATGTTCCGTCACCGCCGCGCGCCCTGATTTCCTTCCACTGAGCCAGTGCCTGCGCATATTCTCCAGTTTCAACAAAGCCTTGCGCCATATAGCTCCGCGCGAGGATATTGTCGGGATCTTGCGCGATCGCATGGGTGTAATAGTCTTTCGCCTCGGATGAGTGACCGAGTTTGCGGTGGGTGAACCCCCAATAGGTCAGGACGCGGCTATCCGTCTGATCCGGGTGGGCGGCAAGCACGGCCTGCGCATCCTCGAAGCGCTCCAGATAGGCCAGCTCGCGCGCGGTCTGCAGCAGTTGCTCGTCGCTCAGGGATGATTCTTCAGGCTTCACGCATTTCTGCGCATCTTCATCCCAGACGCGTTTGCCCCAGCATTTTTTGGTGGTGTCCGATGGGGTCGGCGGCGTGGTCGTGTCGCCGCCAGCGGCAAAACCGGCCATTGGCATGGTGAAGGGCAGGGCAATGGCAAGTGCGAGGGACGTGAAACGCATGAAGATCTCCTATCTGTTGTTGCTCAAACTACGCTGAAAGCGCGGTGAACGGCCAAAACAAGTCATCACGAAGCTGTGAGGCGAAAAGAAAAACCCCGCCGGCGAGGGCGGGGTTTGATCTGTGTGCGCGAGGGCGTGCTTATTCGCCGAACACCCGCTGGAAGATCGTGTCGACATGTTTGGTGTGGTAGCCCATGTCGAATTTCTCGTTGACGCCATCCTCGCCCAGCGCGGCAACCACATCGGCGTCGGCCAGCAGCAGTTCGCGGAAATCGAGGCGCTCTTCCCAGACCTTCAGCGCGTTGCGCTGCACCATGGAATAGGCATCCTCGCGGCTGACACCGGCCTGCGTCAGCGCCAGAAGCACCCGCTGCGACATCACCAGACCCGGGAATTTGTTCATGTTGTCCAGCATGTTCTGCGGGAACACCAGCATCTTGTCGATGACACCCGCCAGACGGTGCAGGGCGAAATCAAGCGTCACGGTGGCGTCGGGGCCGATGCCGCGCTCGACGGAGGAGTGCGAAATGTCACGCTCGTGCCAGAGGGCGACGTTCTCCATCGCCGGGATCACAGACATGCGCACCAGACGCGCCAGACCAGTGAGGTTCTCGGTCAGCACCGGGTTCTTCTTGTGCGGCATCGCCGAGGAGCCCTTTTGCCCCATGGAGAAGAATTCCGCGCCTTCCAGCACTTCGGTGCGCTGCATGTGACGGATCTCGGTCGCAACGTTTTCGATCGACGAGGCGATCACGCCGAGGGTGGCAAAGAACATCGCATGACGGTCGCGCGGGATCACCTGGGTGGAGATCGGCTCCGGGTTCAGGCCAAGCTGTTCGCAGACATGTTCCTCGACCGAGGGGTCGATATTGGCGAATGTGCCCACGGCGCCGGAAATCGCACCGGTGGCGATTTCCTCGCGGGCGGCAACGAGGCGGGCGCGGTTGCGGTCCATCTCGGCGTAAAAACGCGCGAAGGTCAGGCCCATGGTGGTGGGTTCTGCGTGAATGCCGTGACTGCGGCCAACGCGCACGGTGTCCTTATGCTCCAGCGCGCGTTTCTTCAGCGCCGCCAGCAGCTTATCCATGCCAACCAGCAGCAGGTCGGCGGCACGGGTCAGCTGTACGTTGAAACAGGTGTCCAGCACATCGGAGGAGGTCATGCCCTGATGGACAAAGCGCGCTTCGTCGCTGCCCACATGTTCAGCCAGATGGGTCAGGAAGGCGATGACGTCATGTTTGGTGACAGCTTCGATCTCGTCGATGCGGGCGACGTCGAATTCCACATCCTTGGCTTTCCAGACCGCTTCGGCGTTTTCGCGCGGGATCACACCAAGGTTCGCCATGGCGTCGCAGGCATGTGCCTCGATCTCGTACCAGATGCGGAATTTGGTCTCGGGGGACCAGATGGCAACCATGTCGGGGCGGGCATAGCGAGGGATCATGGGCGGCGGCACCTTTTGTCGTCAGTGGATGAGATGCCGCTCTCATAGACGAGCCATGCCCCGGCGGCAAGCGTGGCGCCGCATCGTGTCTGCTGCCGGGGCGGGCTGCTAGTCGGCTGTGGTGGGACCGTCGGGTCGGAACAGCGCCTCTGAGGGCGCGCTTTCCAGTCGGGTCTCCACATGTGAGCTTTGCTCCAGCGTCCTATGCACGGGGCATTTGTCGGCAATTTCCAACAGCTTGTCGCGCTGCTCCGGTGTCAGATCTCCGCTCAGGTGGATGACACGCATGAAGCGATCAATCTTGGCCGGCCCCGAGGGGATGGCGTCTTGCGCGTGAACCTTGTCGTGGCATACCTCGACACTGATGTTGTCCAGCAGCCAGCCCTTGCGGCGGGCATACATGCGCAGGGTCATCGAGGTGCAGGCCCCTAGACCCGCAGCAACGAACCCGTAGGGCGACAAACCGCGATTTGTGCCGCCATAGGCTTCTGGTTCGTCGGCATAGACATGGTGATAGGGGCCGTTTTGGACGTCCTGCAGGAAACCCTCCGGATCGGCTTCGGTGACGCGAATGACCCCCTCCGGCGCGCCGGGCGGCGGGCCGGGTGGTTTCATATCCACATAGCGTGTGGCCCAGGTCGCGATCACATCCGCCGCATATTCCGCGTCACAGGCATCGGTGATCAGGTGATCGGCATCGTCCAGCGTGACAAAGCTCTTGGGGTGGCGCGCGGCCTGAAAGATCTCGGCGGCATTGTCGATGCTGACGGTGGCATCGCGGGGCGCATGCATCACCAGCAGGGCGGCCTTCAGATCTGCCACAGCCTCACCCAGTTCCGTCTGGCGAATGTCGTCGACAAACTCCTTGCCGATCACAAAGGGGCGCCCCCCAAGGCTGACTTCTGCCTGACCGTCGCGCTGGATCGCCTCCAGCGCGTGATCGAAATGATGTGCCACATGGCTGGGATCAAAGGGCGCGCCGAGCGTCACCACGCTTTTGACCGATGGGATGCCCGCACGCGCGCGCAGGACCGCCGCTCCGCCCAGCGAGTGACCGATCAGCATGTCGGGCGCCATATTGCGTCCGGCCAGATAGCGCGCGGCTGCAATCAGATCCGCAACATTGGAGCTGAAACTGGTGTTGGCGAACTCGCCCTCGGAATGTCCCAGCCCGGTAAAGTCGAACCTGAGCACCGCGATGCCCATGGCGGCCAGACGCGCGGCAATCCGCCGGGCGGCGGGGATATCCTTGGAACAGGTGAAGCAATGGGCAAAAAGGGCGGTGGCCAGCACCGGACCGTCGGGCAAGTCGAGACGGGCGGAGAGGTCATGTCCGGCGTGACCGGAAAATGTGATGCGTTCAGTGGGCATTGGCAGTGCTTTCGGGGCTTGGCTTTGGGGTGTCGGCCTTTCTAAGGTGCGCCGAGGCCCGCGGTACGGCAAGGCGGCTGTCACAACCGTCACGGGAAGGTGAAGGAGCGTCACATGGGCGAGCATCAGAATTCAGACCACGCGCTTGCCGGCATCGGGCAGTTTGCGCCTCTGGACGCCCGCGACACGGACATGTGGTCACGCCTTGTGATGTTCTGCCGCCAAGAGCCGCGGGCGTTCGGGCGTGACCCGCTGACCAGTCATGTCACCGCATCGGCCTTTGTGCTGTCGCCGGACCTGTCGTCGGTGTTGCTGACCCATCATGCCAAGCTCGACCGTTGGCTACAGCTTGGTGGGCATTGTGATGGCATTCAAGACGCGTGCTTCACCGCCACGAAGGAAGCCTATGAGGAAAGTGGCCTGTCGCGCATCCGACTGCTGACTTCGGAGGTCTTTGATGTCGATGTGCATGATATCCCGGCCTCCACCAAGGAGCCTACGCATCTGCATTATGACGTTCGTTATCTGTTTGTGGCAGAGGCGGGCGAGCCTATTGCCAGCAAAGAATCCCATGCGCTGGCGTGGGTCCCGCTGGATCAGTTGGCATCAGAGGCGGACAGCGTGGCCGTTGTGGCGCGCAAATGGCCGCTCTGGCGGGAGCGGTTGGGACTGTGAGCCGCGTATTGAACCTGTGCCGCGCCGTGTTTTGGGCGCTCTTGATCCTCAGCATCCTGGCCTTGGCGGGCAGTTTTCTGGGGATGGTGCACCCTTTGGGGGATAGCCTGTCGGTCTTTCGTGTGCCCTTTGCGGGTCTTGCGATGATCTGCGCCTTTATCCTGCGCCATGATGCACGCGCGGCGTTGATGGGGGCGGCGGCGACGGTTGTGATGATGGTCAATTGGCTGGGGCATCTGCCAGACGAGGCAAGTGGCACCCCACCGCCCTTGACGCTGTATCAGAAAAACATGCTCTGGCGGAACGCGGGCAATGACAGCCTGACGCAGGCCATTCGTGACGCGCGCGCGGATATTGTCACGCTCGAAGAAATCTCTCGTTTCAATCTGCCGATCCTGAAGACCCTGCAGCCGGACTATCCGGTGCAGCAGTATTGCCCATTCCGCAAGGTCGGAGGCGTTGCGGTTCTGGCGCGCGGGGTCACCGCGACCGACAGGCTTGACTGCGCAGAGGATCTTGGGCTGGCCGCGATGGAGGTGGAGGGGCCGACAGGGCGGTTCTGGGTGGCGGCCCTGCATCTGCCCTGGCCTTGGCCGCACGAGCAAGCCGATCATGTAGAGCGGGTGGTGAAGCGCCTGGAGAGCCTTGAGGGACCGGTGATCCTCGCCGGAGATTTCAACGCTGTGGGCTGGTCTGATGCGGTGGCACAGATCGGCGCGGCCGGCGGCATGGCGCGGGTCGGGCCCTATGCGGCGACCTTTGATTTGCCGCTGGTCAATTACCCCATCGGCATCGACCATGTGCTGGCGCCGGGCGGCGAGGGCGTGATCGAGGTGTTGCCGAAACTCGCCTCCGATCACCACGGGGTTTTGGCGCGCCTGCCTTGGCCACGCCCGGCGGATTGATCCGCCGAAGACGCAAGATATAGGCCGCCCCGTCCCCTGGTCAGCGCCGTTGTTCTAGGCCTGACCCATCAAGGCCGGATCAAACGGGTAGGTGGTCAGGTTCTCGTAGCCATCCTCGGTGATCAGAACCTGATCCTCCAGCTTGATGGAAAAGTCGCCGCCGACCTCGCCCACCAGCGCCTCCACGCACAAGACCATGCCCGGCTCCAGCGGATAGTCAAAGGCACCGGCGACCGCATGATCGGGATAGGCCACCAGAGGCCACTCGTCACATAGGCCCACGCCATGCATCAGACAGCCGTATTTCTGCGCCTGATATTTCGCGTCCAACACATGAGACCCTGCGGTCAGCTCCGGGACCATCACTCCGGGTTTCAGCATCTCCATATTCGTCATTATGTGCTCATGGGCGTGTTGCATGGCATAGATCATGTCGGGACGTGGCTTTTGATCGCCGATCCACCAGCTGCGGGAGATATCGACGCAAATACCGTAGCTGCCCACCAGATCGGTATCGAAAGAGATGATCTCGTTGCGCTGAGTGATCCGGGGCCCACATTCCTGAAACCAGGGGTTGGAGCGCGGACCGGAGGCCAGCAGCCGGGTCTCGATCCATTCGCCACCCCGGCGGATGTTCTCCGCGTGTAGCACCGCCCAGATGTCATCCTCGGAGGTTTTGCCATCGCCGACGTTAAGGCGGGCGAAGTCCTCCATCGCCTTGACCGCGGTCTCGCAGGCATGTGAGGCGCAGCGCATGGCAAGGATCTCGTCCACACCCTTGATGGCGCGGGCTTTTTCGGTGAGTTCCTCGCCTTCCATGATCTCGAACCCTTGTGCCTCAAGCGCACGCAGCCCGTGCAGCATGATCTTGTCCACCGCCAGACGCATATTGCCGCCGCCGTGTTCCCCGATCAGTTGGCGGACCTCATTCGACAGCGCATCCGCCGCCACATCCACCTTGTCGCCGCGGTCAAAATAGAACAGATCCGCGCCCGAGCGCTGTTCGCGCACGAGAGGGTTGAAGGTCGAAAGAAACGGCGAGTTTTTGTAGTCCCAGATCACCATGTAACCATCAGCGCACAGAAGCAGCGCCCTGAACGGGTTGTGGGTGTTCCACAGCTGCATGTTTGTGCTGTCGGTGGCGTAGCGAATGTTCAGCGGATCGAACATCAACAGACCGCCGTAGCCCCGGTCCACGATGGCTTGCGTCAGCCGCTGCCAGCGGTAGTGGCGCATCGCCTCGAGGCTGGGCAGCTCCAGCCCCGCCGCCGTCCATTCGCCAAAGGCCAGTTGGGTCGGGCCGATCTCGATCCGGTCATTGTCGTTCGGCGTGCCGTCGCCAAGGGCTGCGCCGCGGCTGGGGTCGATCTTTCGGCGATCACGGAAATGCTCGTTCATCTTGTCCTCCCTGGCTCATGGTCAGAGCCTGAAGTCCAGCGCGCGCCTTGGCCTTGCTAAATGCGACCCAGAACATGTCCGTTTTGGAAGATTTGATGTGAATCCCAGCGCATATCACGACGTTGCAGAAGGAAACTGTACAGTCGTGCAGACTTTCCACCGGGGTGCTATGGCTAGTCCATGACAGAGATTCTCCAGACCTCCATCCCCTATAATCCGCTGGCGCCACGGCCCTTGCCGGGCATCCAGCCACTGCCGGCCGAGGATTGGCTGCGCTTTGACGACGGTTTTGCGGCGCAGCTCGGCGAGCGGGAGCGATTGTTGCGCGATCATCGGGATGCGGTGTTGGCGATGGATGATGCTGCAGAGCCTGCCGCGCAGGAGCTGCTCGATCAGGTGCTGGCGGTCCGCTATGGCGCGCAAGCGAACGCCAGCCACGTTACCCGGCCTGATGGTGTGACAGTTGCCATTGATCGCAGCGTCCCGATGGAGACGTTGGGGCGGATTGCGCAACAGGATTTCTGCATCCTCGAGAAGCCCGAGGCGAGCGATGAACACGTATTGACCGCGGCCATTCTGTGCTTTCCTGCAAGCTGGACGCTGGCGCAGAAGTTCATGAAACCCTTGCTGGCGATCCATACCCCGGTCGCGGACTATGATGAAGGCATTGCCCGACGTGTGCAGCGGTTGTTTGACGGGGTGCAGGCGGGGCGGCCGCTCTGGCGGTTCAATGCGCTCTGGTATGCGGATCCGAGCCTGCATCAGCCGCGCCGGGAAGAAGACCCCCGCGCCACATCGACACCGGAGACGCAGCACTACATGCGCAGTGAGCTGCAGTCGATCTATCGGTTGCCCCGGACGCGCGCCGTGATCTTCTCGATCCACACGACGGTTCTGACGCGGGCGGATGTGCTTGCGCAATGGGCGTCAGAGGCTGACCTTGAGGCTTAAATCGAAGGGAAATCAACCTGTTGCGAGATGTTTGTGACCCATTCCCTCAAATCAGAGCAATGCAGCGTAGACTAGGCCTGAGGATTGCAGGAACATAAGCAATGCCAGAACGCCCAGCATCTGGACACTGAACCGCATGTCGCCGCCGCGCGCCAGGTTTACCGCCGCAGCGGTGATGCCGAGCGGCAGAGACAGCATCGCCATGATGGCGGTCAGGACCCAGGCCGACATGGTGCCTGCATTGCATCCTCCAAGGGAAACAACGCCGGTGACCTTGCGATACGCGGAGAGGATCTCCGATGGTGTCTTGCCCGCACGCCGTTCGATGACGCGATCACATTCTGTGGTCAATGTGCCAAAGGTGTCCTCGACGGAGGCAAAACGCGGTGTCTTTGCGGGGACCCGCGTGATCGTCTCCACCTGCGCGCCACCGGACCGTGCGGCGTAGCTGTCGAAAGCCTTGATTGTCGCCGCCAGTTCAGCCTGCTCTGGGGCTACGGCGTCAACGGGCACGGCGCCCGCCGCGTCAACGGGAACTTGAATATCCTGCGCGACGATATCACGAGCCGATGATGGGCCCTCCGCGTACGATGAGCCGAACGCAGACAGGAACGCCGCCCGATCCAGCATGACGCCTGTCTCCAGCCATTCCACAGTTGTGGCGTTTAGCTCTGTCAGCAGCGCCTGCATTGACCGTGCGAGCAACATTTCGGTCAGTTCCTGATCGGTCTGCTCTGGGAACCGTGGTGTGAAGGTGATGTCGAGATGGCTGCGGCAGGGCGCGCCGTCACTTTGGCGCATCGGGGCCGGGCTGCGGCGGTGGCGCAAGGAGACGATGTAGTGATCGCAATCCAAATTGACCCGGTGGGCGCGTTTGGCATGAAAGCGATCCACCTCATGCCCAAATTCTTCCAACGTCTGAACCACCAGAACCGAGGCTTTGGACAGGGCGGCGTCATCCCGCTCTGCAAACCCCAGTTTGCCCCGATAGTTCGAAGCCGACATATTCTGTGTTGTTTGATCCAGCACCGTGAAATCCTCCATCGGTTGTCTTCTCCGACAAGTGTAGGATCTGAAAACGCGGAAAATTGGGCGGATTACACAGATTTTCCCCGCGACATGCAGGCGAGGAGAGAAACGGCGCCATTCTAAAGAATTTGATTTAAATGCAAGGTGTTGCGCCGGTTTCTGCCACGGAGTGTCGCCGGAATGCGGCAAAAACTGGACCGGTCACAGCCACATTGATGCCCAAGCCCTTACAATCTTGCGACCGACCTGTTGATTGTTCTTAACGCGCCGGTGTTATCGCGCTGGTGCTTCAGTTGCCGTCGATTTGACGGCCCATGATCGCCAGAGATTGCTGGTAGACAGTCGCAGCGTTCCATTGCTTCAGAACACGATAGTTGCGCTCGCCCGGCTGATAGCCGCGGCCGGGTTTCCAGCCTTTCTTGCGCAGGAAGTAAGCGGTGGAGGCCAGCGCGTCACCCATGTCGTAGAAATCCACGCGACCATCACGGTTCCAGTCCTGACCGTATTCCAGCGCGTTTCCCGGCAGGAATTGAGTGTGGCCCAACTCCCCATGTTTGGCCCCACGTGTCGCCGTGCTGATTGCGCCCTGATCCACCAGTTTCAACGCGCCGATGGCGTGGGGTTCAAAGAACTCCGAGCGGCGGCAATCATAGGTCAGCGTCACGATGGAGGAGACCACCTGACTGTTCCCCATGTAATTGCCAAATGCGGTTTCCATGCCGTGGATGGCGATCAGCAGACCTGCTGGCACGCCGTATTTCTTCTCCAGCGCGGCAAAAAACTCGGCGTTGCGCGCCTTGTGCTTTTTGCCTTGCGCAACGATCGTGGTTGCGCCGCGAACCTGCATGAATTTCTCAAGACTGTATTTGAAGCTCTTCTGGTTGCGGTCGGCGGCGATGGTGCCGGTTGCATATCGCGACTGCGCCAGCGCGTTCAGCCCCGCCTGACGGACCCCGGCGCGTTGGGCGGTGCGGGCGAAATCGGCCTTCCAGGCCTCAAACCCGGCTGCCGTGTTGCCGCAGGTGGCGCCCATGCCGGCAACCGGCATTGCAACGGAAAGAGTGGCAGCAAGGCCAAGGGCGGCAAGGCGGGAAACAAGCATGGAAAACCTCAGGACTGTGCAGATGTCTTGGCGCAGCTTACGCGGGCAGCTTCGGGGGTTCACGCTTTTTCTACGGGGAAACCACCTCAGAAGGCGGCATCCCGCGCAGCCAACGCCAGGCCGTCCGCCACGGCAGTCATCGCACGGTCAGTCTCTATCTCCGCGTTGGGGCAGAGGGTTTGCATGCTGTCGCGCACTGATGACAGCAGCGCAGAGCCGCCAACCATCACGCAGCGGGTGACATCGCGCGGCGTGACCCCGGCAAGCCGCAGGGTCTCGGCAGCCTCGGCCTGAATGTTCTGCACCATCTCTGCCAGCGTCTGATCCAGCGCCTTGCGGGGCAGGGCGGCAGACAGGCCGCGTTCCACGATCCGCAGGTCAATCTGTGCGGCGTCGCCATCTGCGCTGTTGGCGCGAATTTTGCCCGCCTCGGCGGCAAAGGCCAGGTCATGGCCCAGTTCATCCTCAAGCACCTGAACAAGCCGGTTGAGACCGGTGGGATCTTCGGCGTTACGCGCCAGATCCTGCGCGGCGCGACGGGTGTCCGGCCCATAGAGAAAGGGGATCATCTGCCAGGTGGCGAGATCGTTGAACATCCGGCTGGGCGCGGGCAGGCTGCCGCCGCCAAAACTGTTACGGATCAGGGCGCCACGTCCAAGATGGGGCATCACATGATCAATGCTGATCTGGCGATCAAAGTCGGTCCCCCCGAGGCGCAGACCATGGCTGGCCAGAATGCGGGTGCCGCCCGTCGCATCCTGTTCAAAACAGGTAAAGTCCGAAGTACCGCCGCCAATATCGACCACGAGCCCGACGCCAGGGTGCGGGCGGGCAGAGCGCAGCGCGGCTTCGGGTTCGTAGAGGAATTGGACATCCTCGAAGCCCGCCTTTTTGTAGCAGCCCCGCAGGTCCTCTTCGGCCTTGGCGTTGCGCACCTCGTCCTTGGAGTGAAACTTGACCGGCCGACCGGAGAGCGCATGGGTGAACTCCATCCGTGTGGCGGTTTCCGCACGGGTTTTCACCTCGCGCAGGAAATGCGCGATGACATCGGTGAAATCCATCATCTGGCCACCAAGACGGCGCTTTTCATACAAGAGCGGCGTGCCCAGCAGGCTTTTGAGTGCCCGCATGAACCGTCCCTCGTCGCCATCGATCAGCGCGCGGGTGGCGCTGCGTCCGATGCGCATCTTCTTGCTGTCGCTGTCAAAGAAGACGGCCGTGGGCAGAGTGGTCTCGCCCGGTTCCAGTTCCACCAGCCAGGGCCGACCTGCCACTGTCAGACCCGCAGCGGAATTCGAGGTGCCAAAGTCGATGCCAAGCGTGGTGGGGGACATAGCAGGGGAGGTCATTTGTGCGGGCTCCTGTCGGGCGCTGGAACGCGCTTTCCTATGGGAGACGGCATAGGGCTTCAAGAGGAGAACAACGAATTGGATTTAGGTCGGTTGCATCGGAGGGTTCAAGCTCTTGCTCTAGGGGAGTGCGCACGTAAGATGCCACCCATACAGGAGAAATGTCATGACTACAAAACCGGCCAAACGCTTTTTACCGATCGCATGCTGCGTGATGCTTGCGGCCTGCGGCGGGGTGCCTGCCAGCAATCAACTGCAATTCGATAGTGATGGGAGTGGCCGGTTCAGTGGCAGCGCAGGTTCCGACTGGACACCTCAGGAAATCGAAACAGAGATTTCCGATCTTGAATGTGGCGATGGCGCAATTGTGGACTTCGAAGTCAGGAGATCACGCTCGTCGCCCGATTACATGATTTTTTCAGGGCGCTGCGCCGCAGGTGCAGTGCCAGCTGCGAGTAGTCTGCAGAACCAACTTGCGTCCAGACCGCCGGGGGCTGCGGGTGCAGTGCCTGTCCAAAATATGCCTGCCCAAAATGTGACCTCCGGACCTGTGCCGGTCACCACGGCAGGAAACAGTGCCGGCTGGGATGGATCGACCCCATTCGTGGACTGACCCGGATTGCGCCCCTCTGCGTTGCGCGTCTTGCGGGCGCCCCATGCCGGTCCGACAGCATAGAAAAAGGGCGCCCAGATGAGGCGCCCTTTCCAATTCAGCCCAATCTCTAGAGATCAGCAGCTGTAGTACATCTGGTATTCCACCGGGTGCGGCGTGTGTTCGTAGGTTTCCACCTCTTCCATCTTGAGGGCGATGTAGCCTTCAATCTGGTCTTTGGTGAACACGTCGCCCTGCAGCAGGAAGTCGTGATCCGATGCCAGCGATTCCAGCGCTTCGCGCAGGGAGCCACAGACAGTCGGGATGCCGGCCAGTTCCTCTGCGGGCAGGTCGTAGAGGTTCTTGTCCATGGCTTCGCCCGGATCGATCTTGTTCTTGATGCCGTCAAGGCCGGCCATCAGGAGCGCTGCAAACGCCAGGTAGGGGTTGGCCGCCGGATCGGGGAAGCGAGCCTCGACGCGCTTTGCCTTCGGGGATTCGGTCCACGGGATCCGCACGCAGCCGGAGCGGTTGCGGGCAGAGTAGGCGCGCAGAACGGGGGCCTCGAAGCCCGGGATCAGACGCTTGTAGGAGTTGGTGGACGGGTTGGTGAAGGCATTGAGGGTCTTGGCGTGCTTCAGGATGCCGCCGATGAACCACAGGGCTTCGCTCGACAGATCCGCGTATTTGTCACCTGCAAAGAGCGGCTTGCCGTCTTTCCAGATCGACATGTTCACATGCATACCGGTGCCGTTGTCGCCGGCGATCGGCTTGGGCATGAATGTTGCGGATTTGCCGTAGGCGTGGGCCACATTGTGGATCACGTATTTGTATTTCTGCAGCTCGTCGGCCTGTTTGGTCAGGCTGTCGAAGATCAGACCCAGCTCGTGCTGGCAGGACGCAACCTCGTGGTGGTGCTTGTCCACTTTCATGCCCAGACGCTTCATGGTGGAGAGCATCTCGGAACGCAGGTCCTGCGCTTCGTCGATCGGGTTCACCGGGAAGTAGCCGCCCTTGACGCCGGGACGGTGGCCCATGTTGCCGGTCTCGAATTCCGCATCGGAGTTCCAGGAGGCATCGGTCGCATCGACCTCATAGGACACCTTGTTGATGGTGTTGGAGAACCGCACATCATCAAACAGGAAGAATTCCGCTTCCGGGCCCATGTAAGCCACATCACCGATGCCGGAGGACTTCAGATAGGCTTCGGCTTTTTCGGCGGTGCCGCGCGGGTCGCGATCATAGGCTTCACCGGTGTCAGGCTCGACCACGGAGCAGTGAATGCAGATGGTCTTTTCCGCATAGAAGGGATCCACATAGGCAGACTCGGTCGCCGGGATCAGCTTCATGTCGGAGGCTTCGATGGATTTCCAGCCCGCGATGGAGGAGCCGTCGAACATGAAGCCTTCTTCGAGGAAGTCTTCGTCGATCTGGTCCGACATCAGGGTGACGTGCTGCAGCTTGCCGCGCGGGTCGGTGAAACGGATGTCGACGTATTCCGCCTCTTCATCCTTGATCAGCTTGAGAACTGCTTCCTTGCTCATTTGAAGTACTTCCTCCGTCAGAAAACTTATGTATTTCGGGTGTTCAGTAGTGTCGGCGTCGCGTGCCGTTACAGGGCGTCGGACCCGGCTTCGCCGGTCCGGATGCGGATGGCCTGCTCGATCGGGCTGACAAAAATCTTGCCGTCGCCGATCTTGTCGGTCTTTGCTGCGGCAACGATGGCCTCGATCGCGGCGTCGACCTGATCGTCGTCCAGCACCACTTCGATCTTCACCTTGGGCAGAAAGTCCACGACATATTCCGCACCGCGGTAGAGTTCGGTGTGACCCTTCTGGCGACCAAAGCCCTTGACCTCGATGACAGAGAGACCTTGCACGCCGACGTCCTGCAGCGCTTCCTTCACCTCGTCCAGCTTGAACGGCTTGATGATGGCTTCGATCTTTTTCATGTCTGAGCTCCTCGCAACCTTGTCGAAGATGGTCAGATCATTTTCAACTGAGCGCCACAATGTGTAAGCGGGCGCAACTGCTGCAGGAATGTGCAGAAATCAGACGTTGTGATGAAAATTTAATCTGAGAGATTAAAAAATGTGCAGTTGTGAAATCTGAGGGCTTGTGATGACTGAATTACTGACGGCGACACAGATGCGAGTGATCGAAAAAGCAGCCATCGACGGCGGCGAGGTCACTGGTCTGGAGTTGATGGAGCGCGCAGGCGCAGCCGTGGTCGAGGCGATCTTTGAGGAATGGCCCCAGCTGGGCGCTGGGATGCTGCCGGATGGGGGCTCTGCCCCCCGGCCTGCGGCCGCCCCCCGAGGTATTTCTGAAAAGCTGAAGCGGGCAGTGGTTCTTTGTGGTCCGGGCAACAATGGCGGCGACGGGTTTGTGGTCGCACGATTGTTAAATGAGCGCGGCTGGGCGGTGGAAGTGTTCCTTTACGGGGATGCTGCTAAAATGCCGACAGATGCGCACACCAACTACTTACGCTGGAGTGCGATGGGGGCTGTTTCTCCTTTGGCGTCCTCAACGATTGAAGAGAGGCGGGTCTCGCAGCAGGCGGATCTGTTGATAGATGCCCTGTTTGGCATTGGGCTGACCCGGCCGGTGGAGTTGCCGTTGGTTGCACTGACAGCGGATCCAGCGATTGGGGAGACCCATAAGACGGTAGCGATTGATCTGCCTTCGGGGGTGTGCAGCGACAGCGGAAAGGAGCTTGGCGAGGAAGGTCGGGGGATCTGGGCGGATCTTACGGTGACATTCCACGCGCCAAAGCGTGGCCATGCTCTGGCGGACGGACCAGCGCGATGTGGCAGGCTGTTGGTCAAGTCTATTGGTTTGGATTCGCGCGCTGATCTTGGGTCGATGTCGCCTCCGGTGTTGATGGCGGCCCCCGAGGTGGCCTCGCTGGCGAAGGGGCAGGGGGCACATAAATTCACTTACGGTCATGCACTGGTCTTATCCGGTGGGGCAGGGCGCACTGGCGCAGCACGGCTGGCAGCGCGTGGAGCGCTGCGTGTCGGAGCGGGCCTGGTCACGCTTGGTGTGCCACCGTCAGCGCAGATGGAGGTCGCCTGTCAGATCACAGCTGTCATGCTGAAATGCGTCGGGGGAGCGGATGTGCTCGCCGAAATCCTTCAGGATGAGCGGATCAATGCGCTGTGCCTTGGCCCCGGATTGGGGCAGCAGCGGGCACGGGACCTGGTTCCTGTTGCCTTGGCGGCGAAGCGTGCCACGATTCTGGATGCCGATGCGCTCTCGGCATTTGCCGATGACCCGCGGCAGTTGTTCGACCTTCTGCACACGCAATGCGTGCTGACACCTCACGCTGGAGAGTTTGCCCGGTTGTTCCCCGACATTGCGGATCGCTTGGCGGCCCCGGCATCACAGGGCCCCGCTTTCTCAAAGGTTGATGCCACGCGCGAGGCGGCCAGACGTGCGGGATGTAGCGTGTTGTTCAAGGGAGCAGACACGGTGATCGCTGATCCGACAGGCCTGTGCTCGGTTCATGCTGCCGTCTATGCTCGATCAGCGCCTTGGCTCGCAACCGCCGGATCCGGCGATGTTCTGGCTGGTTTCATCACCGGGTTGCTGGCCCGCGGATTGGGTCCTCATGACGCAGCCGCTACAGCTGCCTGGTTGCATGTGGAATGCGCGCTGACGTTTGGTGCGGGTCTCATTGCGGAGGATCTGCCAGAGGAGCTGCCCAAGGTCCTGGCGCGTCGCAGTAGTTAGAGCCGTGTCTACCGTTCCTCATTGAAGCGATGGGTGCGAAAGCACTGGCAGCTTGTCGGGACAGAGGGTGGCAGAACGCCTGCAACGGTCATGCTTAGAGGTGCTAGCCTCGATCAAGAAGACCTCGTTCGTTCCGTTGGAAATAGGTACGAGCCAAGCCATGCCTTTGTGCGCAATCGCCTTTCACTCGACATCGCGATGATTTTTGATGGTTGCGAGGCGAATTTCTCTCGCATCCCCCAAAAAGCTCTGATATCGAACGACCTCGCGGCAGGCTGGTCTTGCTGCAGTGCGGGTGTGGCGGAATTGGTAGACGCACCAGATTTAGGTTCTGGCGCCTTTGGCGTGGGGGTTCGAGTCCCTTCACCCGCACCATTTTGGCTTTCAGTCATAGAGCGAACTTACGGCGCATGATTCCTGTGTACGAAGAGTGGCCTCTTCGATGAGTTTGCAACTTTCTCGATCTGTACAGTTTTGGTCGCTTGTCCGTTGAATGCATATTCTCCGGGCTTCGGAAGCAGTGAGGGCCAGCCACAGCCATTGCTGAATAGGGGGAAGCTTCACGTCTCAGCTCTGCTCGACCGGTCAGGCCAAAACTACGCCTCGCTTTGCGGGTCGCGAAGCGCAGAGGGGCCGCCTGCTGTGCGATGTTTCGACACGACTGCGTTGACGCCTATGCAACCTCACTCATGGGGGACTGAGTGTGACTGGAGCGCAATTCAAACCGTGCGATCATTTCCTCAAGGTGAGAGGCATCCGTACTGAGGGTGTGGCTGGTGGAATTGGACTGTTGGACCATGGCGGCGTTTTCCTGGGTCGCGGCGTCCAGGTGGGAAACGCCGGTATTGATTTCGGCAAGGCCGATCGCTTGCTCTTGCGCACTTTCCGCAATGTCCTTGACCAACTGTGAAATGTTCTCGACGCGCGAGAGAATGGATTCCAGAGCCGTACCGGATTGATTGACCAAGCCGACACCCGCCTCAACATGAGAGGAACTCTCTTGGATGTGCGTCTTGATTTCCTTGGCCGCTTCAGCCGAGCGCAGCGCCAACGACCGAACCTCCGATGCCACGACCGCAAACCCGCGGCCTGCTTCTCCGGCGCGTGCGGCCTCGACACCTGCGTTGAGAGCCAGGAGGTTGGTTTGGAAAGCAATATCGTCAATCACGCCGATGATCTGTGAAATTTGGTGGGAAGACTGTTCGATTGATGCCATGGCGGCGACGGCCTGCTTCACGACGGTCCCGTTTTCCGTTGCTTCGATCTGAGCATCAGATGTGGTTTCCTCGGCTGTTCTCGCTCCGTCAGCTGCAGAGCGAACACTTGCGGTCAACTGTTCCAGCGCCGCTGCAGTTTCTTCGAGAGTGGCTGCCTGGCCTTCGGTGCGTCGCGACAAGTCATCAGATCCAGACCGAATGTCGTCGGAGCTCTGATGAATGCGCTTGGATGTCTGCATGATTTCAGACAACGCGTCATTCAGGCGCGCACTGGCAGCATTGAAATCAATCCGCAAGCTTTCGTATTCGCTTGGAAAATTCTGGTCGAAAGAAACGGTCAGCTCGCCCTTGGAAAGACGCGAGAGACCGTCCTTCAGCTCTGCAACCACGAAATCCTGCTCTTCTTTTCGTGCCAGTTGCTCTGCTTCCAGGTCGAGTGCGTGACGTCGCATGGACATGGTTTCTTGCTTGAACTTGTAAATTGCATGGGCGAGGCGACTCAGTTCGTCTTTACCTTCGATATCCTTAATGAAGACGTCATACTCACCGCTTGCAAATCCATTGACCACGCTCGCAAGATACTTGATGCGTCGGATCATTCCTTCAAATGCGATCAGGGAAAAAACCAGAACTCCCAATCCGACCGCAATCCCTGCGACTAAGTGGAGAAGATATTTCCGCTCAGCTTTTGCTGAGACCTGTGCGGACAGATCGTAGGCGCGTTGCCCCATTTGGACTTCTTCATCTCGCAAAAGATCG
Source organism: Tritonibacter scottomollicae (assembly GCF_032924845.1). Lineage (NCBI taxonomy): Bacteria > Pseudomonadati > Pseudomonadota > Alphaproteobacteria > Rhodobacterales > Paracoccaceae > Tritonibacter > Tritonibacter scottomollicae. The sequence continues at coordinate 1,302,094 of NZ_CP136704.1, read as the reverse complement.
ATCCAAGATGTCGATATGTTGAACCACTCGCTCGGCGTCAGGGAGAAATCACCGGTTTCCATCCCACTGGCAACAGCCTCTCGGGCGGATTGAATGCGCTGGTACGGAGCCATCTCTGAAAGACCTGTGTACCAATCCTCCGCATCGAGAAGGAGGTTGGCTTCTCGAAGGTACGCAATTTGCACCGCGCGCCGCGACACATAATTTTCGTAAATGTCGAAATCAAAGCCAGCGGACAGACCGGATGCGCCCATTGCACGCTCCAGGCCAGCGCTTTCCTTGGCACCAGCGATCAGGTTCTTCACCTCGAGAAGTTTGACAATCGTGGTTTCGGTATGTTCACCGATCGCCGGGCGAGACAGGTCGAGCGTAACTTCAATCAACGCCGTGTAGACTTTCGCCATTTCAACAGGGGGGAGGCCCAGCGTGTCGACAGTGTTTCGTGTGCCCTCAAGAGCGGCGAGTCGCTCCGAGAATGCCTCGTAAGTACGTGGCTGGGTTTCTCCAAGGTGTTGCGCACGATCTCCGACTGCCGCGATACTCGCGTTGGTCTCGTCCCGTTGCGCCGTCAGCTCAGCTTGGAACCGGTTGCCCTTTGAACTGAGGAAGCCAGCGGAGTAGCCACGCTCCTTTTGAAGGTTGTGGATCAACTGGCTCAACGCGACGCCGTGACCGATCTGGGCCGTCGTGGACCTGGCTTCGGTCGCTATGGCGTCAAGGCCTTTGACGTCATCGTACAGCATATATGCCGCGAAGGCAGAAAGCGGTGCGATCACAAGGACCATCAGCAGGCGAAGTCGGAGTTTCATTAAACATCTCCCTTGAACAAAAACACGGCAACCAGATCGTCAAACAAAAAAACGGAGCGCTTAGGGAAACTCGCTCGAAAAGATGAATATTTTCTTTTTGTTTCGAGAGGGTTCATTTGGCGCTTGGAGATATTGTGCGAACAAATTTCAAATTAATGGATTTCAATCTTTTTAAATTACCTCTTCTGGCAATTTGTGTTGACCTGGCGTGCTGTCGAAAAATGACTTCTTTTTACGTTTTTCACGTCAATTTATTTTTGGTTTTACGTGGCTCTGCCGTGCAAGTCCGAGTGGTGCGCTTGAGTAGACGCACGGTACGCGGTATGGCAGAATTCTGCGCGCGCCATGGCGAGTGATTGCCAAGGAAGTCGTCTGCCGCGGCAAAAAGCAGTGCACATTCATTCGCTATTCTGAAAGTTTGAGCACATCGCGGGAGGAACGCGGGACGAACTTATAATTTTCCTGTCTTGGGAGGACAGCATGTTTAATACACTTCTTCGCGGGCCCAAGGGCCTGATCGGATCGGCTGCGCTGGTCGCATTGAGCCTGGGCACACCGGCCCTTGCGCAAGAGCAGCTCTCGATCGCCACCGGCGGCACCGGCGGCGTCTACTACCCCATGGGCGGTGGTCTGGCCGAGATCATCAACGGCCATGTCGACGGCTACTCCGCCACCGCCGAGGTCACAGGCGCGTCGGTCGAGAATATGGGCCTGATCGCAACCGGTGATGCGGATTTCGCAATTGGTCTGGCGGACACCGTGGCGCAGGCGCACAGCGGCACAGGTCGTTTTGATGGCCAGCAGCTGTCGATGGTGCGTGGCGTGGCCTCGCTCTATGCGAATATGGTGCATATTGTAGCACTCGAAGGCAGCGGCATCACCGCGCTGGAAGATCTGCGTGGCAAACGCGTGTCCATTGGTGCGCCGGGCTCCGGCACCGAGGTCAACACCTCCGCTATCCTCGAAGCCAACGGCATCACCTATGACGACATCGAAGAGCAGCGTCTGAACTTCAACGAAACAGCCGACGCGCTGGCCAATGGCGATATCGATGCGGGCTTCCTGTCCGTCGGTGCGCCGACCTCGTCGATCCTGAACCTCTCCACCACGCAGGACATCGTATTGATCGCCCTGACAGAGGACGAGCTGGCTGCCGCACTTGACGCAAATGCGACATTTGCCAAGACCACGCTGGTTGGCGGCACCTATACGGGTGTGGACGAAGACCTCACCGTGCTGGGCATTCCCAACGTGCTGACCGTATCGTCGGAAACTCCGGATGATCTGGTCTATGCGGTGACGAGCGCGATGTTCGGCAACATCAAAGAGTTGCAGGCTGTGCACCCGGCAGCGAAGCAGACCACCGTTGAGTTCACGCTCGACGCGACACCGGTTCCGCTGCACCCCGGCGCGATCCGCTACTTCGAGGAAATCGGCGCCGAAGTTCCGGACCGCCTGCGTCCGTGACCGGCAGACTAGGTGGAGGAGGGCTTCTGGCTCTCCTCCTGTGCGTCGCGTCGCCTGCGTCCGCCGACGTGCTTGTTGCCACGCGGCCCAATGACGAGCAGATCGCCCGGTTTTCGGTGCCCGAGGGCAGTGAGTGGTGCGTAAAGTGGCACCACTCGGTCAAAGGGTTCGAAGTCTCGGATTGCTACGAGAACCGCGGGGGCCAGATGGTCCTCGTATGGTCACATCTGCCGGACTTCGCGGCGGGGCTGGATCATATTCCCGGGCGCGGACGACAGGTGTCGGACGGGCAGGGTGGCTATTTCATACTCGATATCGACGAGCCGGTGCCCGGCAACACCTATGTGTTGCGCCCGGGGGCGGGGCCGGTCGATCACCGGCTGCAGGTGGGCGACAAGGTCGTTTCCCTGTCTGCTGTGGCACCGCGCGAGCGGGTGCGGATTACCCTGAGAGGGAAGACTGACTGATGACAACAGACACCGACATCACCCCTGTTCCACCACCGCAACCGCGCCTTCTGTTGCGGGCGATTGCCGTGATCGGGATCGCGCTTTCACTGTTCCAGCTGTATGCGGCGGGGGTGCAGCCACTGGGCCTGTTTTTCCAGCGGCCCATCCACCTGGGCTTTATTCTGGTGCTCTGTTTCCTGATCTACCCGGTCTTCGGCCGGGATCAACCGCGCGGTCTGTTGGGCTGGGCGATCGACGGGCCGCTGATCCTGTGTGGTATCGCGGTCGGGGCCTGGGTGCCCATGAATATCGATATCATCGCCAACCAGATCTTTCCGCGCCAGATTGATGTCTGGATGGGGGTCCTGACCCTCTTTGTCGTGCTGGAGGGCGCACGCCGTTCCGTCGGACTTGGCATGACGATCATCGGGGCCTTCTTTCTGGCCTATGCCTTTGCGGGCTCCCGCGGGGAGTTGCCGTTTCTGTCGGACTGGATGCCCGGCATTCTGAACCACCGCGGCTACCCGCTGGAACGGGTTGCCAGTCAGATGACGCTGGGTGCCGAGGGGATCTTTGGCATCCCGCTTGGTGTTGCGGCGACTTTTGTCTTTGTTTTTGTGCTGTTCGGGGCCTTTCTTGAGGTCACAGGTGCAGGCAAGTTCTTCATTGATCTCGCCTATGCTGCGACAGGGCGACAGCGTGGCGGTCCGGCCAAGGCTGCAGTTATCGCAAGCGCCGGCATGGGGTCGATCAGCGGATCGGCCATCGCCAATGTGGTCACCACGGGCGCGTTCACCATTCCGCTGATGAAAAAGCTGGGCTATCGGCCCGCACAGGCCGGCGGCATCGAGGCCGCGGCATCGACCGGCGGCCAGATCATGCCACCCTTGATGGGGGCGGGCGCGTTCTTGATGTCGGAGTTCACGCGGGTGCCTTACGTGGACATCGTGCTGGTGTCGATTTTCCCGGCAGTGCTCTATTTCGGCGTGGTGTACCTGCTGGTGCATATTGCGGCCATCAAGCAGGGCATGACGGGGCTGAGCGCCACTGATCTGCCGCGCACGCGCAAGGTTCTGGCCGAAGGCTGGCATTTCCTGCTGCCACTTGTGGCCTTGGTGGCCCTGCTGGTGGCGGGATATTCGCCAATGCGTGTGGGCTTTTATGCCATCCTGTCGATCATGGCGGCAGCAGCGGCGCGGGCGCTTTGGAATTTCGCAGCCTCGGGACCCAGCATGGCGCGGTTCGTTGCCATGTGTCGCAAAGGCGTAGAGCTAACGCTGGAGGCGTTGGAACTTGGCGCACGCAACGCGGTTGCGGTGTCGATGGCCTGCGCCGTGGCCGGGATCATTGTAGGTGTCGTTGGTTTGACCGGCTTGGGCCTGAAATTCTCGGCCATGATGATCGCGTTTTCCGGCGGCAACCTGTTGCTCGCGCTGCTGCTGGTGATCATTGCATCGCTCATCCTGGGGATGGGGCTTCCGGTGACCGCCGCCTATATCGTGCTTATCATCCTTGTTGGCCCTGCCCTGACCGAGGAGTTCGGGGTGCCGGTTCTGATCGCGCACCTGGTGGTCTTCTGGTATTCGCAGGACAGCAACGTGACGCCGCCTGTGGCTTTGGCCGGGTTCGCCGGGGCCGCCATCGCGGGGTCAAAGCCCATGGAAACCAGCGTTCAGGCGTGGAAATACGCCAAAGGGCTGTATCTGATCCCGCTGTTCATGGTGTTCAACGAGGAAATCATCATCGGTGGCCCGCTGCCGCTGGTGCTGTGGAGCGGGGCGATTGCCATACTCGGGCTGGTGGCATTTGCCGCGGTGCTCGAGGCCTTCTTGTGGCGGCCAATGCAGCTTTGGATGCGGGTGCTGCTGATGCCCGGCATTGTCGCCTTGTTCTGGCCTGAGCTGATGGTCGAAATCGCCGGTGCGGCTCTTGTTGTGGCACTGCTGGCGCTGAACTGGATGCAGTCGCGTCGGGATCGGGAGACTGGACAGGATGGGACCGTCGGCCAGTCTGATCTCAGCCATCCGTGATGGTATGAAGCTCCGTGATGACGTCGCCCGCGCAAACGCCATCTTCATGACAGGCGTCAGGTCATGAAGATGGCGCGCCCTCTGATGCTGGCGGGGCTGTCGGCCCTGCTGGTCTGGTTCATTGCGCAAACCCTTGCGGTGAACACGGCGCGGCGGGAGCTGGATCAAACGCTATTACTGACCACCCGCGCGGTGGAGGCAGAGGTGGAGCGTTTGCGCGCTCTGCCTGCTGTCGTTGGTGAAGACGCCCGTATCCGCGACGCGCTTGCGGGCGATGGGCCTTTGCAGGACGCCAATACCTATCTTGAGGCGGTTGCGGCGCATGTCGGGGCGGAGGAATTGTTTCTGATCAACGCCGAAGGCGACACGATTGCGGCGTCGAACTGGAACACGGACGGCAGCTACATCGGGCAAAATTATGCCTTCCGACCTTATTTTCAGGACGCCATCACAGAGGGCCAGGGGCAATTTTACGCCATTGGTGTCACGACCGGTATTCCGGGGTATTTCCTCGCCGCACGTGTCGAGGTCGGCGGTGCCGAGGGCGTCGTGGCTGTGAAACAGGATCTTTCCATCCTTCAGGACACATGGCGCGCGGCAGAGGCGGACATCGCCCTTGCGGATGAACATGGCGTCGTATTCCTGTCTGCACGCCCGGATTGGCAATATCGCCCGCTTGTGAAGCTGACGCCGGACGCTCTGGCACAGCTTGTTACTACGCGCGCCTACGAAGGGGTCGGGCTGGGCGAAACCGCGCCTTTGTTGACGGAGCCGCCGGTCGGCGGTGATGCGCGGGGCCGGAACTGGATCGCGCGGATCGGAGCGGTTCCGGCAACCGGCGGGCAGGTGGTCGCGATCCGTCCCTTGGGGGCGCTGCAGTTGATGGCCTTCGGGTGGGCAGTGCTGGCCGCGCTGGCGGCGCTTGCGGTTGCGGCAACCGTCAAGGCGCTTGAACAACGTCGCCAGATCACCGCCTTGCGCCTGTCGCAATCGGAAAAGATGGAAGCCATGGTTGTTGCGCGCACCGCGGATCTTGCCCGTGAGGTCGATGCACGCAGACAGGCCGAAGCTGACCTGCGCGCCACACAAGAGGCGCTGATCCATGCGGAGAAAATGGCCGCCATGGGCCGCATGTCCGCCGCGATCGTCCATGAGATCAGCCAGCCCCTTGCCGCGATGGAGGCAACATTGTCCGCAGCCGAAATGGGCATGAAGCCCCCGGATGCTGCGACGGTCACCCGGATCGGCAAGGCGCGCGACATGATCCGTCGGATGCAACGCACCACCAAACACCTCAAGAGCTTCGCCCGGAAAGAAAACGCCGAACTCAGCCTGATAGATCTGCGCACGCCGTTGAAATCGGCGCTTGATCTGGTTCTGCCCCGGGCCAAGGTGGTTGGTGTCACGCCCGATATTCAGGTGCCGGAGGGCAAAGTGCCGGTCATGGCGGGAGCCGTCCGGGTCGAACAGGTGATCGCAAACCTGCTGTTGAACGCGCTTGATGCCATCGAGGCCAAACCGGACTCGTCGGTGACCGTAACGCTGACGACCGAAGGTGATCAGGCCCTCATAGAGGTCTGCGACACTGGGGTCGGGATTTCGGAACAGGACCTGCCGCGGGTGACGGATCCGTTCTTCTCGACCAAGCTGACAGGCGAGGGTCTGGGACTTGGCCTTGCGATCTGCAAGGCGATCCTGACTGATTTTCGCGGAACACTGGATATCTGGTCAGCGCCAGAGCAAGGCACGCGGGTCACCATCGCCCTGCCGATTGCCGAGAAGAAGGAAGAGACACGATGACAGCCTGCATTCACATTGTGGACGATGATGCAGATCATCTGTCGGCGCTGTGCGATTTGGTGGCAACTGCGGGCTATGAGGTCCATGGGTTCGAGGCTGCAGAGGCGGTCCTGGCCGCCTTGACGGATCCGCCCAATATGGTGATCAGCGATCTGCGCATGCCGGGCATGGACGGGATGGGGTTGCTCAAGGCGCTGCGCGAACAGACCTTGGCTGTTCCGGTCATTCTGTTGACGGGTCACGGCGATGTCGCACATGCGGTCGAGGCGATCCGCGCAGGTGCTGAGGATTTTCTGGAAAAACCCTATGATTCCGCACATTTGCTGTCCGTCATTCAACGCGCGCTGAATGCCCAGGCCGCCCGCAACGAGGTGGTGCGTCTTCAGCAGGTCCTGGCCGAACGGGATCGGGTTAGCATTCTGGGCAAATCACGCGCGATGGCCAGCTTTCGAGATCGCATCGCAGCGCTGGCCTCAGTTGATCTGGACGTGGTCATTACGGGCGACACCGGGACAGGCAAGGAGCTGGCCGCGCGCGCGATCCATGCTGGCAGTGCGCGTGCAGAGCAGCCGTTCATCGCGATGAACTGTGCGGCCGTTCCGGACGCGATGGCCGAAACCATCCTGTTTGGACATAGCGAAGGGGCCTTCGCCCATGATGTGAATGGTCGAGCTGGCAAGTTGGAAGCCGCTGACGGCGGTACGCTGATGCTGGATGAGGTCGAAACCATGTCGCCGGCCATTCAGGCAAAGCTGCTGCGTGTCCTGCAGGAGCGTATGGTTGAACGCATCGGTGACACCACGCCACGTCCGCTCAATATCCGTGTCATCGCGACGACGAAAACGCCATTGCGCCAGCTCGATGCGTTCCGCTCTGATCTCTATTTCAGGCTGGCGGGGGTCGAGCTTGCGGCGCCGACCTTGCGCGAAGCGGGGGAGGATATTCCCCTGATCTTTTCTCACTATGCCCAACTTGCGGCCCGCCGCTACGGGCGTCCTGACCCCGAATTGCCATGGCAGGCACAGCAAAAGCTCAAGCGTTTGGGCTGGCCCGGCAATATCCGTGAGCTGAAGGCCTGCGCCGAAGCCTATGCCCTTGGATTGTTTGAGATACCGCAGGGCGCCGGGGCGTCACCCGGTCCGCTGACACTGGCGGATCGTGTGGCGGAATTTGAGGCGCGTGAGATTGCGGCGGTGCTGGACGCGCATGCCGGCAACACCCTTCGCGCGGCTGAAACACTTGGGCTTCCGCGCCGCACGCTCAACGACAAGATGCGCCGGTACGGAGTGTCCTCGGAGCCTGCGCATAAAGAGTGACAGAAGGCTTGCGTCCGGCACTCCGGCGCGTCGGGTTTGAGCAGGCGCGTGACATCCTGCCCAAACCCGACGCGCCGGAGCGAAGCCAGTCCCGTCAGGAGTGCCACCCACCGGCCAGCCGTTGGCTCAGCCGCAGGATCGGAGGTCCCGCCACAAAGGCGACCCCAGCGGCAGCGGGCCAGGCCAACGCGAAGGCCCGGGCCCAATTGCCAAGGAAATCGGATGACCACCCGAGGTTGATCAGGGTGACCCATAGGGTCATCAGGCTGCACAGCACCAGCGACATCAGTGCTGCGAACAGGATGCGCTGCAACATGCTCAGTCTCCGGACGCGGGCGTGGGCGCGGGATCACCGCTGACGTCGGTGAGTTTTTCGATGTAGCAGACCCGCGTCATGCCGGTGGCGAGCACCGCCTTGGTGTGCTCATACTCAAAATGCCGCGCCAACGCGTCGGGGCCTGTCCAGCATTCCCACAGGGTAAAGCGCTGCGGATCCTCGATATTCTGGCGCACCTCGAAGAAGATGCAGCCGGGCTCATCGCGCGTGGTTTCAGCCAAGCCCGCCAGCATACTTGCAGCGGCTTGCGGATCGGTTCCCGGGGTCAGCTCAAGACCGGCGCTTACATAATAACGGCTCATTTCGTCACTCCTTGTGGTTGGAAGTCTCTTCAGAGTGAGGTTTGGCATTGTTCAAAAGTGAAATATATTGTCAATTACAGAAGTCTAAATTCCGGATTTGAAATCATGCTCGATGATGTCGCCTTGTTTGTTCATATCGTTCAGGCCAATGGTTTGGCGGCGGCTGGGCTGCGTCTGAACATTCCGGCGGCGACGGTGACCCGTCGCCTGCGTCGGCTGGAGGACGCGCTGGGTGTGCAGCTCATCCATCGGTCGGCGCGCAGTTTCGCGCTGACCCCTCAGGGCAGCGTTTACTATCAGGAGCTGGGTGCGCAGATCGCCCAGATTGAGCGCACGCTTCAGGGGCTGGACGATGATCAGCGCAAAATGGCGGGGAGCCTGACCGTGGCCGCGCCAACCAATATGTCGCTTCATGTGCTTGAGCCTATGTGGGCGGATTTTGTGGCGCAGTATCCTGATATTCAGCTGGATCTCAGGCTATCCAATTCCCGTGTCGATCTTGTGGAGATCGGTGCGGACCTCGCGTTGCGTGCCGGGCCGCAACCGGATTCGGCGCTGTTTCAAAAGCGCCTCGGCACGGCGCGGACCATCATTGCTGCCTCACCTGAATATCTGGCCAAGGCAGGAACGCCGATGGCGCCACAGGATCTGGCGGACCATCGCATTATCGGTGTGAAGGTGCTGCCCTCGTGGGAGCTGACCTGTCTGCAGACCGATGCGCGCACGACCTTGCGATTGACGGCGGCAACGGCGGTGGACGACATCGGGCTGGCGGCCCGGCTGGCCACGCGGGGGCAGGGGATGACGCTGATACCAGTGTCCGAGATTATCGAGGAAATCCGGTCTGGCGCGCTGATGCATGTGCTGCCGGAGTGGCGCGGACAGAACCGGGCCATCTATGCCGTCTGGCCAACTGGACGTCTGCTCAGCGCGCGGGCCCGTTGCTTTCTCGACTTTATGGCAGAGTATATCGCGGCCGATCCCTGCCTGCAGGGAGAGGTGCCGGTTGCGTTGCCGTAATGAGCAAGCAGGTGCTTCATGCAGCGGACGCACTGCATTTTTGTATCTGTCGGGCACAGAACCCGATAGGATGTCGACAGCCTATTCCGCTTGGCGCCGACGGTGAGAGGCTTCACCTTGTCGGGCGGGAACATCTTGCAACGTGAACACCACTGGTATACTGCCGCATACAGCAAGCTTGACGCGGCTCGCCAAGAGTGTTTGCGAACCCGTTTCAAGCTTCTTCTTACATTAAATCGTCGGGACCGTCATGAGCTTGTACACAGACTACCTAGAAGAGATCGAAACGCGTAAGAGCGAAGGGCTGCACCCCAAGCCCATCGACGATGGCGCGCTGGTCGCAGAGCTGATTTCTCAGATCAAAGAGGTCGGCAACCCGCACCGCGAAGACTCGCTCAAGTTCTTCATCTACAACACGCTGCCAGGCACCACGAGTGCGGCGGGCGTGAAGGCGGCGTTCCTGAAGGAGATTATCCTCGGCGAGGCTGAAGTGGCGGAAATCACGCCGGAATTCGCGTTTGAGCTGCTGTCGCACATGAAGGGCGGTCCCTCCGTTGAGGTTCTTCTGGATCTCGCACTGGGGCAGGATGCCGATGTGGCAGCGCAGGCGGCAGAGGTTCTGAAAACCCAGGTCTTCCTTTATGAGGCGGACATGGAGCGTCTGGAGGCAGCCCATAAGGCTGGAAATCCAGTCGCCAAGGACGTGCTGCAAAGCTACGCAAAAGCCGAGTTCTTCACCAAGCTCCCCGACATCGACGACGAGATCAAGGTCGTGACCTACATCGCCGCCGAAGGCGATATTTCGACGGACCTTCTGTCCCCCGGCAATCAGGCGCACTCGCGTTCGGACCGTGAACTGCACGGTAAATGCATGATTTCCGAGGCCGCGCAAAAGGAAATCGAGGCGCTGAAGTTGCAGCATCCCGACAAGCGCGTGATGCTGATCGCCGAAAAAGGCACCATGGGCGTCGGCTCCTCGCGGATGTCGGGCGTGAACAACGTGGCGCTCTGGACTGGCAAGCAGGCCAGCCCCTATGTGCCCTTCGTGAACTACGCCCCCGTGGTTGCAGGCACCAATGGCATCTCGCCGATCTTCCTCACCACCGTGGGTGTGACCGGTGGCATTGGTCTCGACCTCAAGAACTGGGTCAAGAAGGTCGACAGCGACGGCAAGGCGATCCTCAACAATGACGGCAACCCGGTGCTTGAGCAGAAATACTCGGTTGAGACCGGCACCGTGCTGAAGATCGACACCAAGACCAAGATGCTCTTGGACGAAGACGGCAAGGAACTGGTGGATGTCTCCTCCGCGTTCACGCCGCAGAAGGTCGAGTTCATGAAAGCGGGCAGCTCTTATGCTGTGGTCTTTGGCAAGAAGCTGCAGACATTTGCGGCCGAAACCCTCGGCATCGAGGTTCCGCTGGTCTTTGCTCCGGCCAAGGAAGTCAGCCATGAGGGCCAAGGCCTGACTGCGGTTGAGAAGATCTTCAACCGCAACGCGGTGGGCAGCACGCCGGGCAAGACCCTGCATGCGGGCTCTGACGTGCGGGTAAAGGTCAATATCGTCGGCTCGCAAGACACCACCGGCCTGATGACCTCGCAGGAACTGGAGGCCATGGCGGCCACCGTGATCTCGCCCACCGTTGATGGTGCCTATCAGTCCGGCTGTCACACCGCCTCGGTCTGGGACAAGAAGGCACAGGCCAACATTCCGCGCCTGATGAACTTCATGAACACCTTCGGCCTGATCACCGCGCGTGATCCCAAAGGCGAATATCACGCGATGACCGACGTGATCCACAAGGTGCTGAACGATATCACCGTGGACGACTGGGCGATCATCATCGGCGGCAACTCCCATACCCGCATGTCCAAGGGCGTGGCCTTTGGCGCCAACTCCGGCACCGTGGCACTGGCTCTGGCCACCGGCGAGGCGACCATGCCGATCCCTAAATCGGTCAAGGTGACCTTCACCGGCACCATGCAGGATCACATGGATTTCCGTGATGTCGTGCATGCCACGCAGGCCCAGATGCTGAAGCAATTCGGCGACAACGTGTTCCAGGGCCGGATCATCGAAGTGCACATCGGCACCTTGCTGGCGGATCAGGCCTTTACGTTCACCGACTGGACCGCGGAGATGAAGGCGAAGGCCTCCATCTGTATTTCGCAGGACGATACGTTGATTGAATCGCTCGAGATCGCCAAGAGCCGCATTCAGATCATGATCGACAAAGGCATGGAAAACGCCGCCGGCACGCTTCAGGGTCTGATCGACAAGGCCGATCAGCGTATCGCGGAGATCAAATCCGGTGAAAAACCGGCGCTGTCGCCCGATGACACCGCGAAGTATTTTGCGGAGGTTGTGGTTGATCTCGATGTGATCGACGAGCCGATGATCGCCGACCCGGATGTCAACAACGAGGATGTCTCCAAGCGCTACACCCATGACACCATCCGTCCGGTGTCTTACTACGGCGCGCAGAAAAAGGTCGATCTCGGCTTTGTCGGCTCCTGCATGGTGCACAAGGGCGATATGAAGATCGTCGCCCAGATGCTCAAGAACCTTGAGAAAGACCAGGGCAAGGTAGAGTTCAAGGCGCCATTGGTGGTCGCGGCTCCAACCTACAATATCGTCGACGAGCTTAAGGAAGAGGGCGACTGGGCGATCCTGCAGAAATACTCGGGTTTTGAGTTCGATGATCTGTTCCCCAAGGGCGAGGCGCGGACCGAGTACGAGAACATCCTGTATCTGGAGCGTCCGGGCTGTAACCTCTGCATGGGCAATCAGGAAAAGGCAGCCAAGGGCGATACCGTTCTGGCGACCTCCACACGCCTGTTCCAGGGCCGTGTGGTTGAGGATGCGGCCGAGAAGAAGGGCAAGTCCCTGCTGGCCTCGACACCAGTGGTGGTCTTGTCCGCCATTCTTGGCCGGACGCCCAGCATCGAGGAGTATAAGGCAGCGATCGAAGGGATCGACCTGACTAAATTCGCCCCGCCGCTGGAAAAGCCGGCTGGCGCTCGCTCCGCTCACTTCTGATAACCTGACCGAAGGGGCGGGCACGCTCTCGTCCCTTTTTCGAGCAGGTTTGAGCTCTGACAAAACCACAAGGCGCGCTCTATCAAGGGCGCGCTTTTTTTATTTGCGGATCAACTGACCGGACGTGGAATTTTTGCACGCGACAATGCCACGTAAAGACACCGATATTCTGCCGTTAAATGGCTGGAAACCATATAATTCACGAAGTCTAAAGGCCTTGTCGACTAATTTTTCATCAGAAGTTTGGCGTGCCGCTCATTTTGTTTCGGGCGGATTGGTAACGAGGATCCGAGAATGTTTCGTTTGAGTAATCTCAAGCTTGGCTTGAAACTGCCTATTATGATCGCACTGCCCGTAGTGATAATTGTTCTTGCGTCGGGGGCATTGCAGCTGTCGCAGATGTCGCAGGCAGTCGATGAAGAACACAAGGCGACATACGAGGGCTTTGTGCAGGGACGTAAGCGCGCGCTGGAATGGTGGCTGAACGAGGTGCAGGGCGAAGTGGTAGCGCTGCGGTCCAGCTTCGCAATTCAGACAGCGGTGACCGAATTTTCGCAGGCCTGGAAGGCGGTCGATGGCGATCCGCAAGCACAGCTGCGCCAATCCTACATCGTCGACAATCCGCACCCGGTGGGAGAGAAGGACGTCCTGGAAAATGCCGGGGACGGGTCCGGATGGTCCGCAGTCCACCAGCGCCATCACGGCGGGCTGCGGGCGTTCCTGCAATCTCGTGGATATTACGATCTGTTCCTCTTCGATATGGACGGGAATCTGATCTATTCGGTGTTCAAGGAAGACGATTTTGGTCTGAACTTTGAGACTGGGAAATACAAGGACTCCGGTCTCGGAGAGGTGTTCCGGGAGGGGCGCTCACTGGCCGAGGGGGCATTCTACATGACGTCTCTTGCGCCTTATGCACCAAGTGCCGGCGCGCAGGCCATGTTCATGTCGACGCCGATCTTTGTTGACGGGCAGCAGGCTGGCGTTCTGGCTGTGCAGTTTCCGCTCGACGGGATCATGCGCATCCTGTCTCAGTCCGAACAGATGGGCCAGACCGGTTTCATTTACCTGGTCGATCAGAACGGCATGTCGTTAACGGAATCGCCGCATGAAGGCGGGTTTTCTGCCTATGATGTACTGCCGGAGCGTGAACAGATCCGCGCGGCTCTCGCAGGGGAGCATCAGTATTTTGATCCGGCGATCGGGGTTGGCGGGCATGACGTGATTTCTGTCGCTGATAGCGTGACCATACCAAACGGAGAACGGTGGGGACTGGTCTATGAAATTGACCGGTCAGAGGCGATGGCGGTTGTCAATAAGGCGACGACCAACGCGTTGATCGAACTGGCGGTCACCAGTCTTCTGGTGGTACTGGCGTCTTGGCTCGCAGTGCGCGGCGTTGTCAAACGTCTGGAGCGGCTCGCCGGTCACGTGGAAGAGCTGGCAGATGAAAACTACAACGAGGAAATCACAGGACGGAGCATCGGCGATGAGGTTGGATTTATCTCCAAGACCCTGTCCAATCTTCAGGTTCGGCTGCAGGAAGGTGCTGCCGCTAAGGAGCGCGAAAAGGAGATTCAGGAAGGCAATGCAATGGTGGTGCGTACGCTTAGCAACGCCTTGATGAACCTTGCAAAAGGCGACTTCCGCAACAAGGTGCTGAAGTTCTTCCCGGTTGAACACAAGAAGCTTCGTTACAGCATCAACGATGCGATGACGGAGCTGAGTACGGTGATTGAATCTGTGCGTGAAACGGCGGAGAGCATTGCTCAAGGCGCGATAGAAGTCAGCTCTTCTGCCGATGATCTGTCGTCGCGCACGGAAAGCCAGGCCGCAACGCTGGAGCAAACGGCTGCGGCTCTGGAGCAGGTCACCTCGAGTGTGAAATCGGCCAATGACAACGTTCTCAATGTTGAGCATACGGTCACGCAAGCGCGTGGAATGGCCGAGGAGAGCGGAACCATTGTGAAAGAGACGATCGACGCGATGAACGGGATCGAAGAGTCATCTCAGAAGATCAGCAACATCATCAGCGTTATCGATGACATTTCTTTCCAGACCAACCTCTTGGCGTTGAATGCCGGTGTCGAGGCCGCCCGTGCGGGAGAGGCGGGACGTGGCTTTGCCGTGGTGGCATCGGAGGTGCGCGGCCTGGCGCAGAGGTCCTCCGAGGCCGCGCTTGAAATTAAGGCACTGATCGAAACCAGTGGCCATCAGGTTGGTCGCGGTGTGCAGATGGTTGACAAGACGGGCAACGCGCTGACCCAGATCGTTGATCAAGTGAAGCATATCTCGGTCCTGATCAACGAGATTGCACAATCCTCTCAGGAACAATCCACGGCACTTACTGAAATCAACATTGGTATGTCGCAGCTTGATCAGGTGACGCAGAGCAATGCCGCAATGGTCGAGGAAAATACCGCTGCCGCCCACATGTTACGGTCGGATTCGGATCGCCTTGCGCAATTTGTGGGCCGCTTTCAGACCCAAAACCAGCGCGGTGAGGGCGAGGCGTCGCAAGGCACCGTGGCCGTGGATGCCACTGCGACCGAGATTGCGCCGCCAGACCAAATCGCGGCACCGATCAGCCATGCGGAATCGGAGCCGAAAGCCAACGATGAGGACACCGGCGGGCAGGCGCAAGTGGCGTCCGACCCCACTTCGGACGTACAGCCCGCAAAGCGTGCCAACGAGCGGTGGGCTGATTTCTAAGCCCATCGCCAGATGATACCGCGCAGTATGTCGGTCGGGGCACCGACCGACAGTGACTGGCGGGAAAGTATTGGTGGCGGAGCAGGAAGGGTTGTGCAGCTTCGCGATTTTGATACTGGGTCGACACCGGGGCTATGCCACGCCTTCGCTTCCGATTGCGCGAGCCGACTGTGAAAGTGAGCTTGCCAGATCACCACTTAGGCGGCTGCATGCAGCTTGTCTCAGATGGCCGACACGAATGTGCAAGTCCTCCCTGTGGCAGGTCTGCGAGCGAGGAAGGCTGAGACGGGCCTGCAAGGGACATGCGATTTCCGGCGCCAACCTGGCTTGAATTAGAGGTGACAGTGCGCAGCGCCCCGGATTTGCTGCGACATGCGTTTGGTTTCCGGGAGATGGACACAGGAGCGGGCGACGCGGTGCAAGACCACGTCGCCCGTAGCAAGTGCTGAAGAAGGTTCAGTTGGACGGGATGCCGGAGGCTGCGTTCAGCTCCGTCTTCACGGCCTCCAGTTCGCCGGAGGCCTCAAGCGCGTCATAGGCGGCCTGAAGCCTGGCGGCGAGGTCTGCGCCGCCGTCCATTTCAGACGAAATCTGCAGATATCCCAATGCCTCGGCAACGGGCAGTTCTGTTGCCGCGAATTGTGCCACTTCGTCTGACGTAAAGCTCTGGTTCAGGAGATCCCAGCCCACCAACTCGTTGATGATAAAGGCGTCGATGCGCCCCTTCTGAAGCTTCTTGAAGTTGGACAGATCATTGGACGCGGTCTGCACCACATAGGTGCCCGCCTCGCCCAGTGCCCAGAACTCCTCGGTATAGGGATAACCCAGCGTGGCGCCGAATGTGGTTCCCGCCAGATCGTTCAGTGTCTGCCATTCGGGCAACGGGTCGTCCTTACGGTAGAAGAACACGATGCGACCGGTGGAAACCGGGCCGACCTCGATCAAGCCGCTCTGATCCGCGAGATCGTTCCAATAGCTCGCGCCATGCATCTGGCCGTTGCGGGTCAGTTCCAGACCTCGGTTCCAGGGCATGTATTCAAACGTGATCTCGACGTCAGCGTCGGCGGCCAGACGGGCCACCAGACCGTTGACCACGCCATCGTTGGGCAGTGCTGCGCCGGTCATCGGGGCGTATTCGCCCGTTGCGATGCGCACGGGGTCTGCCATCAGCGGCGTGGTCACTGCCGTCAACGCGAGGGCGACGGCACTCAATGTGTGTTTCATGATCGTTTTGCTCCGAGGTGGATGAGATGCACGAAATTGTCCAACGAGAGTGCTAATCAACAATTGCCGACCTCAGATGGTTTTGCGTTTTTTACGTTGGATTTGATTCTAGGCGGCGTGTATCGGCGATGCAGGGTTGCGCTGAGCGACTAGCAGTATGTTGAAAAATGCAAAGTTCCGGGGTTGAAATCTGCCTTTTGAATTCCGTGTCAGGCCGCATGTCAGGCGAAAAACTGCCTTAATTACAGTGCTCTCCAGAAAGTGAACCGAACGGTTCATGCGGCGGTCTTTTCAAGTCCTGTTCGCGAAATTCTTACATGTTATCTCGGATCCCAGTCGGGTCCGGGGATGGAGGATGGCCGGCTGACACTTACTTAGGAAACTCATATCATGAGCACCAAATCCCTTGCGGTGGGCTCCAGCACGCTTGCGCTGACAGCCCTCCTTGCGGCGCCCGCGTTTGCCGGCCCCACCTACACATCCGACAACGGTGGTTCCTTCCGCTGGTACGGTCAGCTCAACCTAGCCTATCAAGGCTATGATGATGGCGGTGAGGACTACAATCGCCTGGTCGACAACGGGAACTCCGGCTCTCGTGTCGGGTTCTGGCTGGAACAGCCCTTTGGCGAGAACACACTGAAGTTCCGTTTCGAGACATCCTTGTCGCTGCGCGCGTCTGACGGTGTGAACCAGAACGATCAGGGTGATATCACCGATTGGACGCGGAGCGACCTGCGTCATGTCGATCTGCAATGGCACACTCCGCGCTATGGTACCTTCTCCATCGGTCAGGGCTCCATGGCCGCTGACGGTGCAACTGGCATCGATCTGTCCGGTACCGGCGTCGCGGCTAACACATCCGTTGCAGATGCAGCGGGCGGGTATTTCCTGCGGGATGCGGGCGGCAACCTGACCGGGATCGAAATCGGCGATGTCTTTGCGACCTTTGACGGCTCCCGCCGGGGCCGTGTGCGCTATAACTCGCCAGACTTTGCCGGGTTCACCGTCTCCGCGTCATATGGTGAGGATATCCTGACCAAAGATGCCGACACCGAGCAGTATGACATCGCCTTGAACTATGAGAACGAAGATCTGGGTGACTTCACCGTTGCGGGTGCTCTGGCTGTGAGCTGGACCGACAAGGGCGGCGCGGACACCCGTGACACTATCGCCTCTGCTGCGGTTCTGCACGAGCCGACAGGCCTGTCGCTGAGTGCGGCGTCGGGTGATCGGGACACCGGTGGCAACTATGGCTATGTCAAGCTGGGGTACACTGCGAACCTGATCTCCGTCGGTGCGACATCCTTCTCCGTCGATTATTATGACGGCTCGGATCTGGTGTCGGTCAACGACAGCGCCAAATCCTTTGGCGTCGCGGCGGTGCAGAAGTTTGAACGTCAGAACCTTGAGGCCTATGTCGCGTACCGCGAGTACTCCTATGATGACAGCTCCGCCACCAACTACCAGGACGGCTCCGCCATTCTGGCGGGTGCACGCTGGAAGTTCTGATCGGATCATGCCATTGACGGTGATCTAAATTCGGGTGACCGGACCGGGCGAGGGGCTTCCTACCTCGTGCACCGATCCCGGTGCGGTCTCTCGCATGATGCTGCGCCCTCCGGTTCCTCCGGGGGGCGTTTGCACATCCGGGCCAGCTTGGCCCCATAAAAACCGGGGAAACCGCCGGTTTGGGCCGCTTCCGGCGCGGATCAGGCCTTATGCCCCTTGCACCGCGCGGCGCTGGCCAATAGAAGGCCTCAAATTGTCTGGGGGCGGAGCCTGCGCGCGCGCCCCAAATCTCTATGGGGAATATGATGCAGGTCACAGAAACTCTGAACGAAGGTCTGAAGCGCGGCTACGCGATCACCATTCCGGCCACCGAGCTGGAAGAGAAGGTCAACGTGAAACTGGCCGAGGCGCAGCCCGAGATCGAGATGAAAGGCTTCCGCAAGGGCAAGGTCCCGATGCCGCTTCTGAAGAAGCAGTTCGGTCCGCGCCTCATGGGCGAAGTCATGCAGGAAGCTGTCGATGGTGCGATGAACAAGCACTTCGAAGACTCCGGTGACCGTCCGGCGATGCAGCCCGACGTCAAGATGACCAACGAAGACTGGAAAGAGGGCGACGACGTCAACGTCGAGATGTCCTATGAAGCGCTGCCCGAGATCCCCGAAGTGGACGTCTCCGGTGTTGCACTGGAAAAGCTGGTCGTGAAGGCCGAAGACGAAGCCGTCACCGAAGCGCTGGAAAACCTGGCGTCCTCCGCACAGGACTTCGAGGCCCGTGAAGAGGGTGCTGCGTCCGAGGATGGCGATCAGGTTGTCATCGACTTTGTCGGCAAGGTCGACGGCGAAGCGTTCGAAGGCGGTTCCGCCGAGGATTACCCGCTGACGCTGGGCTCCAACTCCTTCATCCCCGGCTTCGAAGAGCAGCTGGTCGGTGTGAAGACCGGTGACGAAAAAGATGTGACCGTGACCTTCCCCGAAGAATATGGCGCAGAGCACCTCGCGGGCAAAGAAGCCGTGTTCTCCTGCACCGTCAAGGAAGTCAAAGCCCCGAAAGCGGCCGAGATCAATGACGAGCTGGCGACCAAATTCGGTGCCGAAGATCTGAACCAGCTGAAGGGTCAGATCGCTGAGCGTCTGGAAGCAGAATATGCCGGTGCCGCACGTCAGGTGATGAAGCGCGCCGCGCTCGACGCGCTGGCTGATCTGGTGTCCTTCGACCTGCCGCCGAGCCTGGTTGAGGCCGAAGCCAAGCAGATCGCACACCAGCTGTGGCACGAGGAAAACCCGGACGTGCAGGGCCACGATCACCCGGAAATCGAAGCCACCGACGAGCACAACAGCCTCGCCGAGCGCCGCGTGCGTCTGGGCCTGCTGCTGGCCGAAATGGGTCAGAAAGCCGAAGTCGAAGTGACCGAGCAGGAAATGACCCAGGCGATCATGCAGCAAGCACGCCAGTATCCGGGTCAGGAACGCCAGTTCTTTGAATTCATCCAGCAGAACGCACAGATGCAGCAGCAACTGCGCGCGCCGATCTTCGAAGACAAGGTCATCGACCTGGTGTTCGAACAGGCGCAGGTCTCCGAGAAAGAGATCTCCAAAGAAGAGCTGCAAAAAGCTGTTGAGGCGCTCGAAGAAGAGTAATTTCTTCCGATGTGACTTATTCAAAGGCCGTCCTTCTGGGGCGGCCTTTTTTGTTGCCGCGCGTGGCCTCTTGAAGGTCAACGCATGAAGAGGCTGAGCGGTGGGGCGTTGCCCATGCCAAGGTGCCTGCTGCAGTCGACGTCAGAGCGGGGGCGGCGATGAATACTCGCGCCAGACGGCTGGAAGGGCACGATTTTCTGTAGGTGAGTTTGGCTTTGTCAAATCTACCTGCAGGTGTTCTGTCGCGCCGAAAGCCGATAAAACACTCCGCCCGCGCCAGTTTGCGGGGAACTGAGTGGCTATTTTCCCTCGATTCCGGTGATTTATGGGCTTTTCTTTACACGCGAAAAGTTCATTAACTTTGAAATCTTGAATATACGCGGGCAATCCGGCACACTATCGGAGTATTGGGACAAGTTCATGTCGGTCAGAAAGGTCCACTCACCGGTAAACCTATATCTCGGCGTCATAGTGGCACTGATATGCGCCGTCATGGTGGCGCTGAATGTAAGTGTTGGGGCCTATGCTTTGGCCACGATCCTAATGGTGGTTTTACTGACCCTGCTTGCCGATCTCTACGCTTTGATGCGCGCGCGACGCTTGCCGGTGCGGGTTGAAATGGTTCTGGTCCTTGTCGGGATTGCGATTCTCGTCGCGATTTGCCAGTTCGGCGCCGAGGCGGCGTTCTATGCCTTTCCTGTCGTGGTCGGGGCATTTCTTGTGCGGCAGGGGTGCTTCCCGCTGTTGTTTTCCAGTGTGTTTTTGGTGGCGGTTGTGCCGGTGATTGGCCTGTGTGCTGCCGACTGGCAGATCGCGATCCGGCTGGGACTGGCCTTGCTGCTTTGTCTGGGGTTCTTGTGGTTTGCCGCGCAACGCATTGCCGAAGCGCAGAGCCGTCTCGAAACCAGCGTCATCCAGGATCCGCTGACCGGATGCTTCAATCGCCGCCATCTGGCCCGGCTGTCGGAGGCGGAAGATCTGTCCGCCGCGTCGCTGATCCTCTTCGATCTCGATTACTTCAAGAGTGTGAATGACACCTTTGGCCATCCCACGGGGGATTTTGTGCTCCGGGCCGTGACAACCCTGGTGCGTCAACAGCTGGACAAGGGGGACCTGTTGTTTCGCATCGGCGGTGAGGAGTTCCTGGTGCTGCGGCTCAAGCCCGAGGAAGGCACCACCCGTGCCCTTGCAGAGCAGTGCCGGCAGCGGCTTGAAGCCTCGCGTATATTGGCGACCCGTCGGATCACCGCGACGTTCAGCTGTGCGGATTTCGCGGGCCGTTCTCAGATTGAACCGGTTCTAGGCCAGGCGGACGCCGGATTGCTGCAAGCCAAGCGGGCAGGGCGCAATCGCGTCGTCTGATGCGTCGGGCCGCCCCTGCGTCAACAGGAACGGCCGGTTTCGTGTGTAAGGCTTCGGTCAGAGCGCGATCTTGAACCGGGCAAACCCGTCCGGACCATCCCCGGCCGGAGTGATTGTCACGCCCGGCACGTTGGCGGCATAGTCAGCGGCTTTGGGGCCGGTATCAAACAGAATCGAGGTGTCGGGCAGCGGCGCAAAGCTCCAGTTGCCGTCTGCCTTGGGGCTGATGGTGCCCTGTTCCACGATGTAGCGCACGATCACGTCACGGTTGGTGTCCGGTCCCTCGAATATGATGGTATCGCCCATGGCGCCGGGGAAGCTGCCACCACCGCTGGCGCGGTAGTTGTTGGTGGCGATGATGAAGGTCTCTGCGGGATCAATCGGCGCGCCATTGAACTGCAGGTTCACGATGCGGTTGGTGTCGGGATTGATCACGTCGCCCTTGGCGGAGAACATCGGCGGCTGGCTCAGGTCGATCTGATAGGTTACCCCATCGATCACATCAAAGTTGTAGCTCGGGAACTCAGGGTTCAGCAGCAGCTGATCCGCCGTGCCGGGCTCAACCTGGTTGAACATGCCCGCCGAGCGCTCCAGCCAGTCCTTGACCTGCTGGCCGGTGACCTTCACCGCGCGCACGGTGTTGGGATAGAGGTAGAGATCGGCGACATTCTTGATCGCCACATCACCAACGGGGACATCGGTGTAATACTCCGGCCCGCCACGTCCGCCAGCCTTGAAGGGCGCCGCTGCGGAGAGGATCGGCAGGCCCTCATGTTCGGTGCCCTTGAGCATCTGTTCGATGTACCAGGTCTGCGCGATGGACACGATCTGCACCGACGGATCATCCGCCACCAGGGCAAAATAGCTGTGCAGTGGTGCATCGGTTTTCCCCACCGCGCGGCGCACATAGGCCAGCGTCGCGTCGTGATCCGCCTGCACCGCGTCAAGCACGCTCTGGTCGCTTTCCACAAGCGCGGTGACGCTGCGGTCCTCGTTGCGCTTTGAAATCGGCCGCGCTTCGGAGGCATGCCCCACCACGCGCCAGCCCTTGCCGTCGCGTTCCAGCATCAGGTCGATCAGGCCCATATGGCTGCCCCAATAGCCGCCCATCACGGCGGGTGTGCCGTGGATGGTGCCCTTGTCGGCATCAACGCCTGCAAAATCCGCATAGGTGGAGGAGGGGAACACCAGATGGCTGTGTCCGGTCATGATCGCGTCAATGCCCTCGACCGCCGCCAGCGGAACAGAGGCGTTCTCCATCCCCTCGCTCAGATCAGCAGAGCCGATGCCGGAATGTGACAGCGCGATGATGATATCTGCGCCTTTTTCTTTCATCTCTGGCACATAGGCGCGGGCGCAGTCGACGATGTCGCGCGCCTGCACGTTGCCTTCCAGATGCTTGCGGTCCCAGTTCATCACCTGCGGCGGCACAAAGCCGATGATGCCGATCTTGATCGGATGGGTCTTGCCCGCACCATCCGTCAACTCGCGATCAAGCAGCACGTAGGGCGGCAGCAAGGTTTCGTCCTCGCGCGGGGAGGCGCCGGTCTTTTTGGCGATATTGGCGCAGACCACCGGGAACCCGGCGCCAGCCAGCGATTTCATCAGAAAGGAGATGCCGTAGTTGAATTCATGATTGCCCAGCGTCGAGGCATCAAAGCCTACGGTGTTCATCGCGGTGATGACCGGATGCTGGTCGCCCTCCTTCATGCCCCGTTCATAGGCAATGTAGTCGCCCATCGGGTTGCCCTGCAGGAAGTCGCCGTTGTCCACGAGCAGCGAATTGGTGGCTTCGGCGCGGATGTCACCGATCAGCGACGCGGTTCGGGCAAGGCCCACGGTGTCCACCGGCTTGTCGCCGTAATAATCATAAGGAAACACATGCACATGCAGGTCGGTTGTCTCCATCAATCGCAAATGGACCTGGCCAGCGGCGGCCTGGGCGGAAAACGGATGCAATGCGATGAGGCCGGCACTGCCAGCAAGAAAGGACCGACGATCAAGGTGAAGCGGCATGGTCTACTCCTTCAAATGAAATTGGCCCCGAGATCGGGGCGTCAGGCAATGACGTAGCCAAAACATGTGACACTTGTATTTCAACAGGCCAGAATTTGACTATCCGGTCAAATGATTTGGACGCATCCCGCAGAGCGTGCCGCAAGTCTCAGCGCAGCCCGGTTTCCTCCAGCATGCCGCGCCGCTTGGCTTCGTAATAGTACCCGCGGGAGTAATGCTTCACCGCATTGTCGTGGCTGCCATCTGAAATCATCCACGCCCCGCGCAGGTAGCGCACGGCGAATTTCAGATTGGTGTCTGCATCCAGAAGATCCTTGGGCTTGCCCTTGAATCCCATTGATCGTGCGGTTGCGGGCAGGATTTGCAACAGGCCGTAGTAGGGGGAGTTTGTTGCCCAGGGGCGATGGGTGCTCTCACGCACGGCCAGTCTGTGAACGAGGCTGCGGGGCACCTCATAGTGATCTGCCCAATAGTTGATCTTTTTACGCAGCTCCGGTGTCTCGTTCGGGTAAAGGGGTGGATTATAAGCGCGCGTGACCGGTTCGGTCTTGGCGCATCCAGCCACGGAGCTGAGGGAAAAGGCCGCCAAAGTCCAAAGCAGATGTCGACGGTGCATGGGGCTGTCTCGCAATAATTTCTCTGACGGTAGATTACCGGTCTCGTCCATGGTCGCAATCCCCGAGTTTCCTGCGAGGCGAAGCCTTGCCGATCAGGTCGGAGGGCACTGGCTGACTGACCTTTCCTGCCGAGGTGACTGCAGGTCGGCGATATGCATAGCCTGTGGCAAGCGGTTGAGTTTTAAGAAAATATCGGCAGAAATTATGGTTGTTTATTGGGGCTTAGGACCTCATTCAACTATCTTAAATTTTAGGATTGAAATCCTGCGCCGTTAAGGTGTCGGTAAGGTGTTTAATGGCAATGTTACGGTGCATCTGGAGACAGGTGGCGCTGGCGCCGCAAGGCTTAAAGCAGGTTTAGGACGGGACCACTCGCCCCCGTGTAACGGGATAACCTGAATAAGGGACAGATATAAAAATCACTGTCCTGCCATATTACAAGGTGCTCTATGTCCAGCATTCTGACCAACAACGGCGCAATGGTTGCGCTGCAAACTCTCAAATCCGTCAACGACGACCTCGGCAAAACCCAGACCAGCATCTCCACTGGTAAAGAGGTGGGCACAGCCAAAGACAACTCCGCTGTGTGGGCAATCTCCAAAACCATGGATTCCGACATTGCAGGTTTTGAAGCGATCGAGGAAGGTCTCGCTGTCGGCGAAGCCACCGTTGCCGTCGCCTCCGCTGGTGCCGAGCAGATCGTGGAAAAACTGACCGAGATGAAAGAGCTGATCGTCTCCGCCCAGTCTGAAAACGTTGACCACGGCAAGATTCAGACCGATATCGACTCCAAGGTTGAGCAGGTCGAATCCATTATCAACGCAGCTCAGTTCAACGGTGCAAACCTGTTGAAAGATCTAGTTGACGGGACTGAGTCCTCGCTGGGTGTTCTGGCCTCCCTCGACCGTGTTGGCGCTGGCGGTACAGTGACTGCTGTCGAGATTGAAATCGACGCTGTAGGCTTTGAATCCAGCCTGGATCTGACAAATGACCTGACGACGATCACCGACACGGCCACTGCGGCAAGCGCATTGGGTGAGATCGAAACCTTCCTGCAGACCGCCATCACCGGCGCTGCGGCTCTGGGTGCGGATGCGGCTCGCATCGAAGATCAGTCCGAGTTTGTGGGCAATCTGGTGGATTCCATGACGATGGGTGTCTCCACCATGACGGACACCAACATGGAAGAAGCCTCTGCCCGCCTGTCCGCGTTGCAGACCCAGCAGGATCTGGCCACTCAGTCGCTGACCATCGCGAACGAAGCACCAAGCTCGCTGCTGCAGCTCTTCCGCTAAGGCGCTGAGCTTTCCGGCTAAAATAGACCGTCGGCCCTTTAGCGGGGCCGGCGGCTTTGCTGTGTGATGTGCGAGGCGCATGACAGATTGGTGCAGGCAAATCGTAAAGATCAGGCAAACACGGGCAGGCTGCGTTAATCAATTGGTAAGCAATTGTGGATAAAATAGTGTCGCATCTTGCAAATATTGCAGGGCGGCGCCGAAATCCCTTTGGAGCGGCAGTGTCCAAACGGACGCGTGGCGATCTTTGAAACGAGGTCTGCACCTGCGGGACGAAAGTTGTCCCACAAGATGGAACCCAGTTATGTCCAGCATTTTGACGAATTTCGGGGCTATGACAGCCCTGCGCACTTTGAAGGCCATCAATGGTAATCTGATGGATGTTCAAACCTCCATTTCCACCGGAAAACGGATTGGCGAGGCGAAGGACAATTCCGCTGTCTGGGCCATCGCCAAAACAATGGAATCCGATATTTCGGGGTTCCGCTCCATCGAAGACGGGCTTGCACTTGGCGAAGCAACGGTCGCCGTCGCCTCTGCCGGGGCGGAGCAGATCGTCGATAAACTGACCGAAATCAAAGAGCTGATCGTCTCCGGTCAATCCGAGAACGTGGATCACGATACCATTCAGCAGGATATCGCCTCCAAGGTCGAGCAGGTCCAGGCGATCATTTCCGCTGCGCAATTCAATGGTGCCAACCTGCTGGCGAGTGATGTCGACGGGTCCGGTGCGACGTCGGTCGGCGTTCTGGCCTCGTTGAACCGGGTGGGAGCGGGCGGAGCGGTGACGACCGAGGAAATCGTTGTCAATTCGGTGAATTTTGAATCCAACCTCGATCTGGCGTCGAACCTCACCAGTATCACTGACACCACGTCTGCGGCCACCGCCCTGTCTGAAATCGAGGGGTTCTTGCAGACCGCAATCACCGGCGCCGCTGCGCTTGGCTCTTCGTCGGCACGGCTTGAGGATCAGGCTGATTTTGTGGGGCGACTGGCAGACTCGATGCAGCAGGGCGTTTCGGTGATGACCGATACCAACATGGAAGAGGCCTCGGCACGGCTCGCGGCCCTGAAAACTCAGCAAGAGCTGGCCATTCAGTCGCTCACCATCGCCAATCAGGCGCCGCGCCTGTTGCTGCAGTTGTTCCAGCGATAACAGACTGGGGCATCCCGCGACTGCCGGGATGCGTCATGAACATGAAAAAGGGCCGCCCGATCTGGGCGGCCCTTCTGTGTCTTTTCACTGTCCGATCTCGTGGATCAGGCGTTGGTGTCGTCTTCTTCGGAAGCTGCTGCTGCCGGTGCGTCGCCTTCGTCGTCTTCGGAAGCTGCGCCACCGATGTCGTCGAACAGTTCAGAGATTTCATACTCTGCTGCGGCTTCTTCTTCAGCGGCCAGTTCCTGGATGGACTTGCCGGAGGCTTGCAGTTCCGCTTCCTCGGGGGAGCGCGCAACGTTCAGCTCGACGGTCACCATGACCTCGGGGTGCAGGTGCACTTCTGCAATGTGCAGGCCCAGGGTCTTGATCGGCTCACGGATGATGACCTGCTTGCGGTCGACCGAGAAGCCTTCTTCGGTTGCAACGTCAGACGCGTCACGGGTGGTGACGGAGCCGTAGAGGTTGCCGCCATCGGAAGCGGAGCGAATCACGACGAACTGCTGACCGGCCAGCTTTTCACCCAGAGCTTCTGCTTCTTTCTTGGTCTCCAGGTTGCGCGCTTCAAGCTGCGCTTTCCGGGCTTCGAAAGAGGCGATGTTGCTCTCGGATGCGGTCTGAGCCTTGCCTTGCGGCAGCAGGTAGTTGCGCGCGAAGCCGGGTTTGACGTCGACGACGTCGCCCATCTGGCCAAGCTTTGCAACGCGTTCAAGAAGGATAACTTGCATGGATCAGGTCTCCTTACTTCACAGCGTAGGGCAGAAGGGCGAGGAAGCGGGCGCGCTTGATAGCACGGGCCAGCTCACGCTGCTTCTTTGCCGAAACGGCGGTGATACGGCTGGGAACGATTTTGCCGCGCTCAGAGATGTAGCGCTGCAGAAGACGGGTGTCTTTGTAATCGATCTTCGGCGCATTGTCGCCCGAGAAGGGGCAGACTTTGCGGCGGCGGAAAAACGGTTTGGCTGCCATGGTTTAGCGTCCTTTTCTCAAGCTAAGATCAGCGGCGCTCGCGACGGTTGTCGCGTTCGTCACGTTTCTGCATCTGGACCGAAGGTCCTTCGGCGTGCTCGTCGACCTTGATGGTCAGGACGCGCATCACGTCGTCATGCAGGCGCATCAGGCGTTCCATTTCCTGAACTGCAGATGCCGGAGCATCGGAGCGCAGGAAGGCATAGTGGCCCTTGCGGTTTTTGTTGATCTTGTAGGCCATCGTCTTGACGCCCCAGTACTCGTTGTCGACCAGCTTACCGCCATTGTCGGACAGCACAGCACCGAAGTGTTCGATGAGGCCTTCAGCTTGCGAGTTGGACAGGTCCTGACGCGCAATCATGACATGCTCATAGAGTGGCATGCGAACTCCTGTTTGTGTCTGGGCGCATTTCATAGGCAGGGCATAATCGCCTTCCGTTGCCCCACCACGAGAGTCTGCGCGGATCAAAGTGATACGGAAGGAGGCCTCGCTTTAGACGGCTTTCCTCAAAAGCGCAACCCACCGCAGTGCGTCTGTGAGGGATAGACGCAGGAGAAGGTAAACAGCCCGGGCCAAGTGTTTCCCAATGCGTGCCACACTCCAGCCCCATTCCCGCAAGAATAACGTGGTTAACAAAACGTTAACAATGCCTGGAGGGCCTGACCGAAGGCGCCTGGACCAACTGAGGATGTGACTGACATGACCGCGATCAATCAGAACTTTGCCGATTTCTCCCATGGCGCGCGTCCAGTGCAACCCTCGCTGGGGCGGGGTGCGGCGCAATCCCAGGTCAACATTCGTCCCGGCGGGTCGGTGTCCGCCATGCTGTTGCGTCTGCTCGGCGGTTGCATGGTTTTGGCTTCCATCGGTATCTGGCTCGCGCCAGAGGCCGGTGCCGACCCGCAGCTGGCATTGGTGCGCATGGGCATTACGGTCTTCTTGATGTTCCTTGGTCTGTGCCTGCTGCTGCAGCGTGAGACCGCCGATCAGCCGGAATTTCAGTTCGATGCGCGGCGCGGCGAGATGCGGATCGAAGAGATCCGCGCCGACGGTCGGCCCGTTGTCGTGATGCGCCGCAGCTATCGCTCTTTGGGGGCTGCGCGTTTCAGCGACAAAACTCTGCAAATCATCGAGACCAATGGCACGATTTTGCTCGAATTGCCGCTGGAAGGACGCGCGACCCGCAGGCTGTTGATGTCGCAGATCCGCCCGCATCTGCCTATTCTCGATTGATCAACAGCATCTGGGGGCGACAGAGGCAGGCAACCTCCTGAACTCTGACCCACGGCGCCTGACATTCACGTGAACAGCGGCCAATCCGGGGGGATTTGTCGCGTTCGCGTGTGTAGGTGTGCAAGCACTGTGAAAAGAACCGCAGGGTCGGGTGTTCATATACCAACACCCGATGTTGGGTTTTGCGGACTAGCTGACGCCAACCGCATGGCCGACATTATGACCATGAAAACCACGACTTTGGAGTCCAAGCCCATGAAAAAGATCCTTCTTGCTGCTGCGCTGATCGGTACTGCCGCGACCTCTGCTTTCGCCGCACCAGAGAAATACACTCTGGACTCGAGCCACAGCCAGATCCTGTTCAACTACAACCACCTCGGCTTTTCGACCACCTACGGCATGTTCTCCGGCTTTGAGGGCGAGATCATGTTCGACCAGGAAGACCCTGCGAACTCCTCCGTCACCGTATCCATGCCGGCAAACTCCATGCTGACCGGGTGGGAAGCACGCTTCAACCACTTCATGTCCGATGATTTCTTTGGTGCCACCGATGATGAGATGGTCACCTTCACCTCCACCGGCATCGAAGTGACCGGCGACGACACCGCCCTGATCACCGGCGATCTGACCCTGAATGGTGTGACCAAGTCGGTCGTTCTCGACGCCAAGCTGAACCAGGCGGGTGAGCACCCGATGGCGAAGAAACCATGGGCAGGCTTTGACGCAACCACCACATTGGTGCGGTCCGAGTATGAGCTGGGCCAGTTTGCCCCCTACGTCAGCGATGAGGTCGAAGTGCATATCTCCGTCGAGGCGATGAAGGCCGAATAAGCCGCGCCTGCGCCTTCAAGACGATTGAGAGTGCCACCGGTGCCAGCGCGCGCCGGTGGCATTTTTGTATGCCGCGCAATCCTTTGATTGACATCAACGAACGCTGCAGAGCATCTGGCCCGCAGGACTTCCCCTTGGAAATATCTGTCAGGTCTGCCCATGCCGCGTTCTCTTGCCAAGGTCACTGACCACCTGATCCTGATCCTCGGCTGCGTCGTGATGGTCGGGCCGGTTGCGCTGCTGGTGGTGGATCTGCTGTCTGCTCCGAACCTCTGGCCGCAGTTCCAGACCCTGTTTGGAGCCGATGGGGTGCTTGGGTATGATGTCAGCCTCTGGCGCATGCTGGGCAATTCTGTGCTGCTTGCGCTTGGAGTGGCGACCTTGGCCTGCACCCTGTCCCTGCTGGCGGGGTTTGCGCTGGTGTTCTTTCCGCTGCCGGGGCGGGAGTGGATCTTTGGCCTGATGTTGCTGGCGATGTTCTTTCCGATTGAGACACGCATCCTGCCGAGCTTTGCGGTGGTGCATCAGCTGGGGCTGCTGAACAGTCATGCCGGGATGGTGCTGCCCATCGTTGCCAGTGGCTTTGGCGTGCTGGTGTTCCGCCAGTTTCTGCGACAGGTGCCCAAGGAGTTGATCGAGGCCGCACGTCTGGACGGGGCCCACCCGATGCGCTGTCTGCGGGATATTATTCTGCCGATCTCTGCTCCGATGATTGCGGCGCTGTTTGCGATCTTCTTTGTGCTGGGCTGGAACCAATATGTCTGGCCGTTGATGCTGTCGACCACCCGGCAGGACATGGTGACGGTCGTCAGCGGCGTTGTGCGCGCCGGGCCAGATGCGGTGCAGGGGCAGGCGCTGGCGCTTCTGGCGATGCTGCCGCCGGGGCTGGTGATCCTGCTGTCCCAACGCTGGTTGATGCGCGGATTGACCAGCGGTATCCACTGATCTCGCCCCGGCGACAGGTCGCGGTCGGATCCTGCGGATGCGTGGCATTTTGCGAAAAACTAACTCTTTTCATGCGCATTTTGCTGAGGCGCAATTAAACCATCGTTAGCCCATGTCGTGAAACGTGAACGCGCATCCCTTCCGTGCCAGCCGTTCAGGAGCCAGCCCATGTCTAACCCCTCTCGTGTAGTCGCCGTCCTTGCCCTTGCCCTCACCACCCAGCTGCCCGCCATGGCCAGCGCCGAGGATCTGACCATCCTTGCCGGGGACCTGCCACCGATGTTCAACGCCGATGGCACCGGACGCGAAGCGGAGGTCATCACGACGGTGATGGAGCGCTGCGGGCATAGCGTGACCTTTGAGATCCAGCCGTTCACCCGCCATTGGAAGACCTATGCCAATGGCAAGGGCGACGGAGTTGCCACTGTCCCGCTCGGCATGCCGCTGGACGGTCACCAGAGCGAGGTCTACATCCAGTATCAGAACGGCGTGTCATCCCTGACCGAGGCCGGCGCCTCCTATGCGGATCTCGGCGCGCTTTCGGGACAGTCGGTCATCGCTTTCATGGGCGCGTCTGAGATTCTGCCGGGGCTGAAGGACGCGGTGCCCAGCTTCAAGAGCTACAAGGAAGTCGCGGATCAGATCGGCCAGAGCCGGATGATCTTTGGCAAGCGCGTGAACGCGGTGATCGGTGACGGCATGATCTTTGCCGAATACAATCGCCAGCTGCGCGACCAGGCCGACGACCTGATGTTCGATCCCAATCAGGGCGTGACATTTCAGGCGATCTTTGCGCCCTCCGATTATGGCATGAATTTCCGCTCCGAGGCGCTGACGGCGGATTTCAACCGCTGCTACAGCGAGGCCAGCGCCGATGGCACCATTGATGCGATCAACAAGAAATGGGCGGATCAGTATCGCGATACGCTGGGGACACAGTACCTCGGTCACTGATCTCGCAGCGCGGACGTGAACCTGCAGACATGAAAAAAGCCGCCGCGCCTGATCCCGGGCGCGGCGGCTTTGTTGTATCCCAGCAGGACGGTCACTCGGCGCGGGTTGCGGTCAGCTCCACCGTGATATCAACGCCAAAACCCAGCGTGCCTTCGTCCTGCGTGCCGGTGCCGACGTTGAAGTCCAGCCGGTTGACTTCGGTGCGACCGCTCATGGTGGCCGTGTCGCCTTCGATCTCGAGCGTGAAGGGCAGGGTGGTGGGCACCGATTGGTCGCGGATGGTGAGCGTGCCTTGCGCCTCGTAGCTTGTGCCCTCGATCTGCACGATGTCGGCCGCAAACACCGCGGATGGGTAGGCTTCCGCATCGAAGTAGTCAGCCCCCATGGCCTGATCCGTGACAGATCCCAGCGTCAGAGACGGAATGGCGATCGTCACCTCCACATCACCGGCAGGGCCGGGCGCGTCGGGCTCGGCGAAGGTGATATTGGCGATCCAGTCTGCAAAGCTCCCGCTCACGGCGCTGCCCATCTGCACGACCTCGATGCCGAGGGTGCCGCTTTGGACCGCCCAGCCAGAGCCGTCGGCGGTCTGACTTGCGACCGGCGCGGCAGGTTCCGCGGCGCTGTGTGAGCGTACAAACAGCGCCGTGCTGCCGCCAATCACCATGGTCCACACCAGCACAGCGGTGACAAAGGGCAGAACCGAGTGCGTCTGCGCCGGGGGCTCCGGCATGGCGCGCTCTCCGGGCAGCATCCGCAGAAGGGTGCTGTCCTTGTCGATCACATGGTGTTTCAGCGCTCCGGCCACATGGGCGAGGATCGACGCCCCCAGCAGCAGCATGGCATAATAATGTATGCTGGCGAACATCTCCGACAGCAGCTCGGATTTCGGTACCATCGGCAGGTTCTGCCCGAACGGCCACCAGATCGGGGCAAACCCGTCCGTCGCGGCGTGGTGGATCCAGCCTGACAGCGGCACGATCACCATCGCACAATAGAGCACCCAATGCGCGGTCTCTGCCGCCCAGGCCTCCAGCTTGCGATCCGGGTGCAGGAGGCGCGGTTTCTCCTGGGTGATTGCCCACAGAATGCGCAGCAGCGCCGTGAAGAACACCGTGACGCCAATGGTCTTATGCAGGGAAAATAGCAGTTTGGCGCGATCTATCGTGGCTTGGGAGCCGTCGAACTCCGGGCCCTGAATCGTATGGGCGAGAGAGTTGGCGAAATACCCAAGGGGAAAGGCGGTGAGGATCAGCAAGGCAGTCAGCCAGTGAAAGCTCTTGCTGACAGAGCCGTAACTCTGGTGGGTGTTGAGACGGGACATGGGACATCGGTCCTTACTGGGGCTAGCGTTGGTTCCAACCTAGCAACACACGGGGCGGGCGCAATCATCAGTAGTATTCGCTCATGCACAGGTGATCTGCGCCCGTGAGTCCACGAGCGCGTCCACGTGTGCGGCTGGCGCTGTTGAATTGTCCACAGCCGCGTGGATTTCACCGAACCCAATGCTTGTGTGCCCGTTCCGCCCCGTTTAAACCAACGCAGAAGACAGTTTTTTGAATGAGGACAGCCATGTCGATCGCTTTCGTATTCCCCGGACAGGGCGCACAGACCATCGGAATGGGACAGGCGCTGGCCGAGGCCTATCCGGCTGCCAAAGCCGTTTTTGACGAGGTGGACGACGCCCTGGGCGAACGTCTGAGCACGCTGATCTGGGAGGGCGAGATCGAAGCCCTGACCCTGACTCAGAACGCGCAGCCCGCACTGATGGCCACCTCCATGGCCGCGATGCGCGCGCTGGAGGCTGAGGGTGTTTCCATCGACAAGGCAAGTTTTGTGGCCGGTCACAGCTTGGGCGAATATTCCGCCTTGGCGGCCGCCGGTTCGCTCAGCATTGCCGACACGGCCCGCCTTCTACGCACCCGTGGCCAGGCCATGCAAAGCGCCGTTCCAGTGGGCGTTGGCGCCATGGCGGCGCTCTTGGGTTTGGACTTTGAGACGGTGAAAGCCGTCGCCGCCGAGGCCGCCGCCGAGGGCGAGGTGGTGCAGGCCGCCAACGACAATGATCCCACGCAGGTGGTGGTCTCCGGTCACAAGGCCGCAGTGGAGCGCGCCGCCGAGATCGCCAAGGAGAAAGGCGCCAAACGCGCAGTGATGCTGCCGGTCTCAGCACCGTTCCACTGCGCCCTGATGCAGCCCGCCGCCGATGTGATGGCCGAAGCGCTTGCGGGCGTTGAAATCAAGGCGCCTGCGGTGCCGCTCATCGCCAATGTGCGCGCCGATGCGGTCACTGATCCCGACACCATCCGCCAGCTTCTGGTGGAGCAGGTCACCGGATCCGTGCGCTGGCGCGAGAGCGTGCAGGCGATGGCCGCCAAGGGCGTCACCGAGTTCTGGGAGATCGGCGCGGGCAAGGCGCTGTCTGGCATGGTCCGTAAGATCGACCGCGCCCTCGTATCAAAACAGTTTGGCACCGACGCCGACGTCAAAGCCGTGACCGGCGCATAATCCATAAGGAAGAGACAGATATGTTTGATCTGACAGGTAAGAACGCGCTGATCACAGGCGCATCGGGTGGCATCGGTGGCGACATTGCGCGCGCTCTCCACGCAGCGGGTGCGACTGTTGCGCTGTCCGGCACCCGGCCCGACCCGCTGCACGCCCTCGCCGAGGAGCTTGGCGAACGGGCGCATGTGGTGACCTGCAACCTCTCCGATGCCGAGGCGGTTGAGGCATTGCCGAAACAGGCCGCCGAGGTGATGGGCTCTGTTGATATCCTGGTGAACAATGCCGGTATCACCAAGGACAACCTGTTCATGCGGATGAAAGACGAGGAATGGCAGAGCGTGCTGGACGTGAACCTCACCGCCACCATGCGTCTGTGCCGCGGCGTGTTGCGCGGCATGATGAAGGCGCGCTGGGGCCGCATCGTCAACATCTCCTCCATCGTCGGGGCCACCGGAAATCCGGGGCAGGGCAACTATGCCGCCGCCAAGGCGGGCATGGTCGGCATGTCGAAATCGCTGGCCTATGAGGTGGCTAACCGCGGCATCACCGTGAACGCCGTGGCGCCGGGCTTTATCGCGACCGCGATGACCGAAAAGTTGAATGACACGCAGAAGGACGCGATCCTGACGCAAATCCCCGCCGGCCGGATGGGAGATTCGAAAGAAATCGCCGCCGCCGTGCTGTATCTGGCTTCTGCAGAGGCCGCCTATGTGACCGGCACAACGCTGCATGTGAACGGTGGCATGGCGATGATCTGATCCGATCCGCGTTGACCTTTGGGAAAGCCGTGTGGGGAACCGCGCGGCTTTTCCCATTCTTTCAGTAGCTTGAGTGATCAAGCTCCGCTAACCTAGATCACGCGCCCGCTTATGCTGCGGCGCAGAATGCGAGGTCGTCCGCGCGGCCATTTCCAGGGCGAAATGCTGCGCCTGCAACGGCGCTTTACGGGTTGGAAATGATTTGCGTTGGCTTGCGTCTGTGCTATAGGCCCCCCATCTTCGTGTTGGCTGGCACCTTGCTTAGCCATCACGCCCCCGTTTCCGGATGGGGACCCCACCGCCCGCTTGGGCAAAACCAACCCTCCCGAGTGGGTAAGGGCAGAACCGGGCATCATGCCCTGATAAAAAACGAGGAATAGACATGAGCGACGTCGCAGATCGCGTGAAAAAGATCGTTGTAGAGCACCTGGGTGTTGAAGAAGACAAGGTGACCGAGAGCGCCTCCTTCATCGACGACCTGGGCGCAGACAGCCTCGACACCGTTGAGCTGGTCATGGCGTTCGAAGAAGAGTTCGGCATCGAGATTCCGGACGACGCGGCCGAGACCATCCAGACCTTCGGCGACGCAGTGAAGTTCATCTCCGAAGCGTCCTGATCGGACTCTTCCGCGAGACCTCACGAATTCGTGATTGAAGAGGCGGCGCTTTCCTGCGGGGAAGCGCCGCTTTTTGTTTGCTGAGCCTTTGCCGCGCGGTTGAGCGCGCGCGTTCCGCATCGAAAATCAGCCATCTTGTGCTATACTCATGATCATTATGAAAATGATCGGAGATGACATCACATGATGATTTACCCCACAATGGAGTTGCTGGACGGTCGCTGCGTGACCCTCGACAAGGGGAACCTGGATGCGCCGATGGTCTGGCATGTCGATCCCGTGGAGACGGCGAAGGGATTTGCCGAAGCCGGGGCGCAGTGGATGCATCTGACCGACTTCAACGCCTTGCAGGGCGACGACAGCAATGCGGCGCTGGTGGAGGAGATCATCCGAACCGCTGGGATCCCGGTGCAGCTGGGCGGCGGCATCCGCTCGCGAGAGCGTGCCGAATACTGGATCGACAAGGGGGCAGGCCGTGTGGTGATCGGGACCATGGCCGCCTATGACCCTGCCGCCGCGTCCGAACTGGCCAAATACCACCCGGACCAGATCGTGCTGGCCGTGGATATCTGGCAGGGGCAGGTGATGACCGAAGGCTGGCGCAAGTCCGGCGCATGGACGCCGGAGGCCTTTATTGCCGCCTTCGAGAATACGCCCTTCGCGGGCATCGTGGTCACCGATATCGACAGCGACATGAGCGATCTGGAAGGCCAGCTTGGTCAGGTCTCCGCCCTTGCGGGCCTGGCAAAATCGCCGGTGATCGCCAGTGGCGTGGTGCGCAGCGTCGATGATATCTCACGGCTCAAGTATCTGCAGACCATCTCTGGTGCACTAGTCGGGCGGGCCTTGTTCAACAAGACCATCACCGTCGCCGAGGCCCTGGCCGCCGCACAGCCGACTGCGGAGCCGGTGGCAGAGTTCCTCTGACCGCACTGTGCCGATCTGGCGGTGACGCGGGGCCGTAGAGTTCTGGGCCATGCGGTCCTGTGGCGGCTTCATGCCGTCAATGATGCTGATCTTGTGCCGTTCATGACACCAAGGCCCCGCCAATTCTCCCCGGACATGCGCCTGTGCGAGCCCGGACGAGGACTGATGGGATGGTTTCGTCAAAACGACGGCATTTCTGGATGAGGGGCTGTTTGTGAACGAACACAGGCCGTAGGGAATTTCTGTTCCTACGGCCTGCTTTGCTTAAAGAGCCTCATATGGGGGATCCCCGGTTCTTTGCTGCGTCCAAGCTCCAGTATTGCGCATCAGCGTTACCAAAGCCTTACAGGCGGTCGAACGCTCACGGTGAATTAACATAAAACTGATCGAACCGCCCCAGCGTCTTCCCGCTCTTGCACCTTTTGGCCATTCCAAGGTAATTGGATGGACGAATTGCTGAAGTGCTAAGGAGAGCAAGGAATGCGTCGAGTTGTTGTTACCGGACTGGGCCTGGTGACCCCCCTGGCATCCGGGGTCGAGGAAACCTGGGCGCGGCTTCTGGACGGGCAGTCCGGCGCCGGTCCGATCACCCTGTTTGATGCGCAGGAAAGCGGTGTTGCCACGACCTACGCTTGCGAAGTTCCGCGCGGCGATGGCACCGACGGCAGCTTTAATCCTGACGACTGGGTGGTGAAGAAAGATCAGAAAAAGATCGATGACTTCATCCTCTACGGCATTGCCGCGGCTGAGATGGCCGTGAAAGATGCCGACTGGACACCCGAGGACGAGGAAAGCCTCCTGCGCACCGGCGTGATGATCGGCTCCGGCATCGGTGGCCTGTCGTCGATCGCCGACACTGCTGTGATGATCAAGGAAAAGGGTCCGCGCCGCGTGTCGCCGTTCTTCATTCCCGGCGCGCTGATCAACCTGATCTCCGGCCAGGTCTCCATCCGTCACGGCTTCAAGGGTCCGAACCACTCCGTGGTGACGGCATGCTCGACCGGCGCCCATGCCATTGGTGACGCGTCCCGCCTGATCAAATCCGGCGATGCGGACGTGATGATCGCAGGCGGCGCCGAGGCAGCGATCTGCGAGATCGGCATCGCGGGCTTCAACGCCTGCAAGGCGCTGTCGACAAAGTATGCCGATGACCCGACCAAGGCCTCGCGCCCCTATGATGCGGACCGCGACGGGTTCGTGATGGGCGAGGGAGCCGGCATCGTGGTGTTGGAAGAATACGAACACGCCAAGGCACGCGGTGCTAAGATCTATGGCGAAGTTCTGGGCTATGGTCTGTCCGGCGATGCCTATCACATCACCGCGCCGTCCGAGAACGGCGAAGGCGGCGAACGCTCCATGCGGGCAGCCCTTGCCAATGCCGGTCTGACGGCTGCGGACATCGACTATATCAACGCCCATGGCACCTCCACCATGGCGGACACCATCGAGCTGGGCGCGGTTGAGCGCCTGCTGGGCGATCACGCGGGCAAGGCGACCATGTCCTCGACCAAATCCGCCACCGGCCACCTCTTGGGTGCTGCGGGCGCGATCGAGGCGATCTTCTCCATCCTCGCCATCCGCGATCAGGTGGCACCGCCGACCATCAACCTTGATACGCCTGCAGTGGAAACTCCGGTGGATCTGGCCCCGAATGCAAAACGCGAACGCGAGATCAACGTGGCGCTGTCGAACTCCTTCGGCTTTGGCGGCACCAATGCTTCGGTGATCTTCGGGAAAGTGAGCGACTGATATGTGGCGCAGCCTGGCCTCGAATATGCTGACGATCCTGATCGTCGGCCTGTTCCTCTTCGCGGGCGTGATCCTGTGGGGTAAGAATGAATACTCCTCCGAGGGTCCGCTGTCGGAGGCAATCTGCTTTCAGGTGCCGAGCGGGACCAATATGTCCCGTGTCAGCCGAAAGCTGGAAGAAGATGGCGCCGTCAGCAGCAGCTCGATCTTCCGTATTGGTGTGAAATACTCCGACAAGGCGCAGGATCTGAAGGCTGGCAGCTATCTGGTCGAACCCGGCGCGTCGATGGAGAGCATCATTGACACCATCACGCGCGGCGGTGCTTCCACCTGCGGCACAGAAATCGTTTACCGCGTCGGTGTCACCCGCGTGCTGGCCGAGGTGCGCGAGCTGGATCCGGCGACGAATTCATTCGTTGAACGTGCGGAGTTCGTGCCCGGCGTTGATGAAACCCCTGCGGTCTACACCGAGAAAAAAGCCGAGGCCGACACCCGTTATCGGATCGCGCTGGCCGAAGGTGTGACCAGCTGGCAGGTGGTTGAATCGCTCAAAGCCATGGATGTCCTGGAAGGCGACCCCGGCCGTCGTCCCGCCGAGGGCAGCCTGGCGCCGGACAGCTACGAGGTCCGTCCCGGAACCTCGCGCGAGGCTGTTCTGACCGAGATGAAGGACCGTCAGGACAAGCGTATCGCCGATGCCTGGGAGGCGCGCAGCTCTGATGCCGCGGTGGAAAGCCCCGAGGAAATGCTGATCCTGGCCTCGATCATCGAAAAGGAAACCGCGGTGGCGGACGAACGTGGCGTGGTGGCATCTGTCTTCACCAACCGTCTCAATCGCGGCATGCGCCTGCAGACCGACCCGACGGTGATCTATGGTGTCACCAAGGGCGAAGGCGTGCTGGGCCGGGGCCTGCGCCAGAGCGAGCTGCGCGGTGTCACCCCCTGGAACACCTATGTGATCGAAGGACTGCCGCCGACACCGATCGCCAATCCGGGCCTGGAGAGCCTGGTGGCTGCGGTGAACCCGGAGCAGACCGACTATGTGTTCTTTGTCGCCGATGGTACCGGTGGACACGCCTTTGCGGAGACGCTGGAAGAGCACAATCGCAACGTGGCCAAGTGGCGCCAGATCGAAGCTGAGCGCAACAACAACTGATACGACATGAGGGGGGCGCGGCCCCCCTCTTGCTGTCTGCGGCACATCTCTCTGCCCCGCCGAGACCCCCTGTCGAACGACCGGGACGGGCTGCTGCCTTTTTCCTCTCCTTCCAGTTTTCTGAGACGCGAGGCTTCGCCGTGCCGGACCGCCGTTGCCTCTGCGAACGGTTCGGTCAACGCATGTTCATCTGCGGCCTGTAAAACTATGTCAGGCAGCTGGAAAATGTGACGACGCGGACCGGGCCCCTCGATGGGGCCGTACTCCGCGCCTCCCGTTTCTCCCATCGGTTTGTTTCGACACGAGGCAGCCCCCTCATGACACCACAAACCCCAGAAGAGCTGGTCGAGATCAGCTCTGACCTTCTGCGCTCTCTCCACGACAGTCTCCGGCGTGCGCGTCGGATCAGCGAGGCATATCTCGCCCAGTTCGAGGCCGAACAGGACATCAACCCCGACACCGCGCAGTTGAAACCACAGATTGCCAAACTTGATGGCCTGATCCGTGACATCCAGAAAGTGGAGAAAACCCTTGTTGATCGCAAAGATGCCCCTGGTGCCGCCCGCATGGTGGCGTTCGACCTCTGTGCCGCCCGCGATGAGATCGAGCGCCGCTTGGCTGGCCTCCGTGCCGCACTTCATGACGCAGATGTGGCTGGAGGAGATGGATGAACACACCTTGGCGGCGATGCCTTATGTGTTTGATCTCTGGGCGCTGCCGCATCAATGCGCGCCTGTTGGCGAGTGGCGCGCCTGGGTGATCCTCGGCGGACGCGGTGCGGGCAAGACCCGCGCCGGTGCGGAATGGGTGCGGTCCGAGGTTGAGGGGGCAGAGCCCTTTGGCACCGGTCGTGCGTGCCGGGTTGCACTGGTGGGCGAGACCTACGATCAGGTGCGCGACGTGATGATCCATGGCGACAGCGGCATCCTTGCTTGCTCGCCGCCGGACCGCTGTCCGGAGTGGCGTGCGGGTGAACGTAGGCTGGTCTGGCCCAACGGGGCCACCGCGCAGGCGTTTTCGGCCTCTGACCCCGAGGCGCTGCGCGGGCCGCAGTTTGATGCCGCCTGGGTGGACGAGTTGGCGAAATGGCGCCGCGCTCAGGATGCCTGGGACATGCTGCAGTTCGCCCTGCGTTTGGGCACGGCCCCACGCGTCTGTGTGACCACCACACCGCGCAATGTGCCGCTGCTGAAACAGCTGCTTCAGAGCCCCTCGACCGTCACCACCCATGCGCCCACCGAGGCGAACCGCGCCAATCTCGCGTCGAGCTTCCTTGCGGAAGTGCGGGCGCGTTATGCGGGTTCGCGTCTGGCGCGGCAGGAACTGGACGGTGTGATGCTGGCCGATGTGGATGGCGCACTCTGGACTTCCGCGATGCTGGAGCAGCTCCAACGCCGTGACAGGCCTCCGCTCGACCGGATTGTGGTGGCCGTTGATCCTTCGGTGAGCGCGCACAAAGGCTCGGATGCCTGCGGCATCATTGTCGCTGGGGCGCAGACGCAGGGGCCGATCTCCGAGTGGCGCGCCTATGTGCTGGCCGATCACACGGTCCAGGGGCTGGGACCAGCCGGTTGGGCGCGCGCCGCCATTGCCGCGCGGGATGCCTACCGGGCCGACCGGCTGGTGGCGGAGGTCAATCAGGGCGGTGCGCTGGTGGGGTCTGTCTTGCGGCAGGTTGACCCTTTGGTGCCCTTCACCCCCGTTCACGCCAGCACCGGCAAGGCCGCGCGTGCCGAACCCGTGGCAGCGCTCTATGAGCAAGGTCGCGTGCATCATGCACCGGGCCTGCAAGAGCTGGAGGAGCAGATGTGCCTGATGACGGCGCAGGGCTATCGCGGCGATGGCTCACCCGACCGTGTGGATGCGCTGGTCTGGGCGCTGCATGCGCTGATTATCGGCCCGGCAGAGCAGCATCGCTGCCCCAAGATCCGCCGTCTCTAGGGCACGCGCTATCCCAAATCGAACCTGTGAAACGCCCGCCTCGCGCGGGCGTTTTGCTTTTCTATCAGTGGCTTGACGCAAGGTGTTGCGCCCCCAGCGCGCGCCCTGCTGGCGGGATGTTCAACCCTCTGTGGCAGTTTGTTTTCCAACACGACGGGCATCGGCCCAAACGACAACCGGAACGGCAAAGGAGTGCACCATGGTCTTTGACCTGCAGCGACGCAAGACGGGGCGAGTGGATCAGACGGCGGCTGCGGCCCCGTCGCAAAAGGCCAGCGCTGCGGCGCGGGTGCTGCCCATGGGCAATGGCACGCAGGCCGCCTGGGGGCCGCGCGACACGGTCTCTCTGACCCGTGCAGGGTTTCTGGGCAACCCGGTTGGCCACCGCGCGGTGAAACTCATCGCCGAGGCGGCCGCCGCGCTGCCTTTGGTGCTCCAGAGCACGGAAGCACGTTATGACAGCCACCCGCTGCTCTCGCTGCTGTCGCGCCCCAATGCGGCGCAGGCACGGGCAGAGATGCTGGAAGCGCTCTATGCCAACCTGCTCCTGTCGGGCAATGCCTATATCGAGGCGGTCGCCGCTGATGAGGGCTGGCCGGTGGAACTGCACATCCTGCGCCCGGATCGGATGCGGGTGGTGCCGGGGGGTGATGGCTGGCCGATGGGCTATGACTATACTGTCGGCGGCAAGGCGCATCGCTTTGCGATCGACCCCGCGCGCCCGGCGATCTGCCACCTCAAGAGCTTTCATCCGCTGGACGATCACTACGGGCTGGCGCCGCTGCAGGCCGCCGCCACCGCGGTCGAGGTGCATGGCGCCGCCGCACGTTGGTCAAAATCGCTGTTGGACAATGCTGCGCAACCCTCCGGCGCGCTGGTCTGGACCGGATCGGACGGGCTTGGGCAGATGGGCGACGACCAGTTCCGGCGCCTCTCCGAGGAGATCGAGGCCAATTTCCAGGGCGCGCGCAATGCCGGACGGCCGATGGTGCTGGAGGGCGGTCTGGATTGGAAGCAGATGGGGTTCAGCCCCTCGGATATGGAATTCCACCGTACCAAGGACGGCGCCGCGCGCGAGATTGCGCAGGCCTTCGGGGTGCCGCCGATGCTCCTCGGGATTCCGGGCGATGCCACCTATGCCAACTATCAGGAGGCCAACCGGGCGTTCTATCGCCTGACGGTGTTGCCCTTGGCGATGCGGGTGGCGGCGAAACTCTCTGACTGGCTGATGCGCTTTGGCGGAGAAGTTCTGGAGCTGATACCGGACCTCGATCAGGTACAGGCCCTCAGCACCGAACGCGAGGCGCAGTGGCGGCGCGTCACCCAAGCGAATTTCCTGACGGAGTCTGAGAAGCGCCAGATGCTGGGCCTGCCGCCGCGCAGCGTGGAGGGGCCGGATGACTGACTACCCGTTGCCGCCCTTTGACTGTGCCCCAAGCCAGCGACTGAATGCCCATGAACGCGTGAGCGAAATCCGTCAGGACGCATTGAACCGTCGTCTGGATCGGATGGAACGGATGATGGAGCGGCTGGAAAAACGGCTCTGGATCACCGTCTACGGCGTCGCTGCCGTGATCCTTGCGCAGGCCTTTCAGGGCTTTTTGTCGGTGCAGTTACCCTGAGCGATAATCAAGACATTTCAGAAAGGTAGAGCGTGATGCTGACAGATCATGAGCCCCGGCTCGAGACCAAATTCGCCCGCTTTGGCGAGGCGCTGTCCCTAAGCGCCGGAGAGGTGATCGAAGGCTATGCGAGCCTCTTTGGTGCCCCCGATCAGGGCAAGGATATCGTCACCCGTGGCGCCTATGCGGCCTCACTCGCGGCGCATCAGGCGCGCGGCAGCAAGGTCAAGATGCTCTGGCAGCATGACCCGAGCCACCCCATCGGCGTCTGGGATGAGATCCTTGAGGACGACACCGGCCTG
This sequence comes from Tritonibacter scottomollicae, assembly GCF_032924845.1. Classification (NCBI taxonomy): domain Bacteria; kingdom Pseudomonadati; phylum Pseudomonadota; class Alphaproteobacteria; order Rhodobacterales; family Paracoccaceae; genus Tritonibacter; species Tritonibacter scottomollicae. The sequence continues at coordinate 1,259,484 of NZ_CP136704.1, read as the reverse complement.
CGCGTCAAAGGACGTATCCTTACGGAAACCCAGAAAGGCGCAGAGGCCGCCGCCCTTGTGCGCGCCGGGGCCATCGAGGGGCTGTCGATCGGCTATCGCACCGTGAAGGCGACCCGCGACAAGGAAGGCCACCGGCGGTTGGAGGAACTGCAACTCTGGGAGGTGTCGCTGGTGACCTTCCCGATGCTGCCCTCGGCCCGACTGTCGCGGCTTGCCCGGCGCGAGGCGGAGGCGGCGAAATCCGACGCCTCCGATGCGGGCCTGCGCGCCCTCGCTGACGCCCTGCGCGCGGCCACCAGACCCTAACCCCCGAAAGAGGACCAGAGATGACAGATCATCCATTCACGGGCCACGCGCCCGAGGATGCGGCGACCCCGCCGCAGAATGTGGCCACGGAAGTGAAACAGGCTGTTTCGCAATTCGTGCAGTATTTCAAGGGGTTCCAAGACGACGTGACCGAGAAACTCAAACAGACGGAAGAGCGTATGACCATGTTGGATCGTAAAACCCAAACCGCGGCCCGGCCGCATCTGGCGGCGGCGGAGGTCGATGGCGCGCCGCATCAAAAGGCCATGCAGGCCTATCTGCGCCATGGCGACGAGGAGGGCTTTCGCGGCCTCGACATGGGCACCAAGGCCTTGTCGACGGCTGTGAATTCCGATGGCGGTTTCCTCGTCGACCCGCAGACCTCGGATGTGGTGAAATCGGTGCTGCAATCCACCGCCTCGATCCGTGCGGTGGCCTCGGTGGTCAATGTGGAGGCGACGTCTTTTGACGTGCTGATCGACCATTCCGACGTGGGCGCGGGTTGGGCCACTGAGACTGGCTCGGTCACGGAAACCGGCACGCCCTCCATTGATCGCATCGTGATCCCGCTGCACGAGCTTTCGGCCCTGCCCAAGGCCTCGCAACGGCTCTTGGATGACAGCGCCTTTGACATCGAAGGATGGCTGGCGGGGCGCATCGCCGACAAATTCGCCCGCGCCGAGGCGCAGAGCTTTATTTCGGGCGATGGGATCGACAAACCCACCGGCATCCTGACCCATCCCACGGTGGACAATGACAGCTGGAGCTGGGGCAATATCGGCTATGTGGCCACCGGCAGCGACGGCGATATCGGCTCGGCGGATGCGATCATCGACCTGGTCTATGCGCTGGACGCGCGCTACCGCGCCGGTGCGAGTTTTGTGATGAACTCCAAAACCGCCGGCCTGATCCGCAAGCTGAAGGACGCCGATGGCCGCTTCCTGTGGTCCGATGGTCTTGCGGCGGGTGAGCCTGCACGGCTGATGGGCTATCCGGTGTTGGTGGCCGAGGACATGCCGGATGTGGCCTCTGACAGCCTCTCGATTGCCTTTGGCGACTTTGCCGCCGGCTACACCATTGCCGAACGACCGGACCTGCGCGTCCTGCGCGACCCGTTCTCCGCCAAGCCGCATGTGCTGTTTTACGCCACCAAGCGCGTGGGCGGCGATGTGAGCGACTTTGCCGCGATCAAGCTGATGAAATTCGGGCTGAGCTAAGCGCTTAGGCCCGGATGACGGGGCCGGCAGCCCGGCTCCGTCGGCGGGTGCGTGCCTCATGGGTTTGTCGTCCAGCTGCTCCCTCCGTCCGAGCGGCAGACCCGGTGCGCACCCGTCCAAGGGACGGCGCGGCAGAGACCGCGTGAGGGAGATAGATTTTCAGCGGAGAGAGCCGATGATTTTGCACGAACTGACCCCGCTGCCCGACAGCATTTTGCCGCTCGCGGCGTTCAAGGCGCATCTGCGTCTGGGCACCGGCTTTGGCGAAGAGGCGTTGCAGGACGCGGTGCTTCTGGCCTTCTTGCGCGCCAGCCTCGCGGCGATCGAGGCGCGCACCAACAAGGCGCTCTTGACGCGCGACTATGAGTGGCGGCTGAACGAATGGCCCCGCGTGGTGGAGCTGCCGGTGGCGCCGGTTTCAAACGTCTCGCAGGTGGCGCTGGTGGATCAGACCGGCGCGGAGACGGAGGTGCCCGTGGCGGCCTATGCGCTGGCGCCCGACGCCCATGCTCCGCGCCTGACGCCGCGCGCGGCGGTCTGGCCAATGATGCCCTCGGGGGGCGGCGCGGTGATCCGCTTTACTGCCGGGATGGCCGCCACATGGGACGCGCTGCCCGCTGATCTCGCACAAGCAGTGATGCTGCTGGCGGCGCATTATTACGAGTACCGCGATGACACCTCGCTGCATGCGGGCTGCATGCCCTTTGGCGTGGCGAGCCTCTTGGACCGGCACCGCATGCCACGCCTGAGCCTGTCCCGGAGCGAGGTGCACTCATGAGCGCGCCGCGACTGAACCGCCCACTGCGGCTGGAGGATCCGCAAGCGACCAGCGATGGCGCCGGAGGATTTGACATCACCTGGGTTGAGCTGGGCCAGCACTGGGCCGAGGTCGACGCGCTGACGGGCCGCGAGAGTGGCCGACGTGGCACCTCCGTCTCGCTGCAGCGTTACCGGATCACCCTGCGCGCCGCCCCGGTGGGATCTCCCGCGCGCCCCAAACCGGACCAGCGGTTTCGCGAAGGCAGCCGCATCTACAAGATCGACGCCGTGGCCGAGCGCGACATGGACGGGCGTTACCTCATTTGTTTCGCAACAGAGGAGCTGGCCACATGACCTATGCGCTGTCTCACGGCCTGCAAACCGCCGTCTACCAGCACCTGATCAGCGATGCCACGCTGGCGGCAGAGGTGGGCACGGCGATCTACGACATGCTGCCTGCGGGCACGCTGCCGGGGATCTATGTGACCCTCGGCGCTGAGAGCGTGCGGGACCGATCCGATGTCACAGGCGGCGGCGCGCTGCATCGCTTTACCGTGACCGTGGTCGCCAATGCGGCCGGGTTCAGCGCAGCCAAACGGGCGGCAGCGGCAGTGTCGGATGCGCTGGTGGATGCGCCGCTGACCCTCGCACGCGGGCATCTGGTGGGGCTGTGGTTCGACCGCGCCAACGCCAAACGGCTGAGCAACGGGGATCGCTCCATTGCGCTGCGGTTTTCCGCGCGGCTCGAAAACTCCTGACTGAAATTCAACGCATTAGAGGAAGGACCTCACCCATGAGTGCTCAAAACGGCAAGGATCTCCTGATCAAGGTGGACATGACCGGCACCGGCAGTTTCACCACCATCGCAGGCCTGCGTGCCACCCGTATCAGTTTCAACGCCGAGAGCGTCGATGTGACCAGCCTCGACAGTGCGGGCGGCTGGCGTGAGCTGTTGGGCGGTGCGGGCGTGCGGTCGGCAAACCTCTCCGGCTCGGGCGTGTTTCGCGATGCCAACACCGACGAGCGCGCGCGGCAGCTGTTTTTTGACGGCGAGACACCAGCTTTCCAGGTGGTGATCCCGGATTTCGGCACCATCGAAGGGCCGTTTCAGGTCACCGCACTGGAGTACGCGGGCAGCCACAATGGCGAAGCCACCTATGAGCTGTCGCTGGCCTCCGCCGGTGCGCTGACCTTTACGGCGGTGTGAGCCATGGCCAACCCCTACAGAGGCGAAGTGACGCTGGTGCTCAATGGCCGGCCGCAGGTGCTGAAACTGACACTGGGCACGCTGGCGGGACTGGAGGCGGAGCTGGGCGAGGGTGACTTGATCTCCCTGGTGCAACGGTTTGAAACCGGGCGGTTTTCCTCGCGCGATATGCTGGCGCTCCTGGCGGCTGGGCTGCGTGGTGGCGGGTCTGAGATTAGCCGCGAAAATCTGGCGCAGGCCGAGATTGAGGGCGGCGTGATGCAGGCCACCAAGGTTGCGGCGCAATTGCTGGCGCTGAGTTTCGCGCTGCCCTCGGGGGATGCATGAGCCGTGCGGCAATGCTGGACTGGCCGGCCTTGATGCGGGCCGGGATGCTGGGGCTGCGGCTGACCCCGCGTGAGTTCTGGCAACTGACCCCGGCAGAGCTGCGGCTGATGCTGAACCTTGATGCCAGCACACCGCCCATGGACCGCGACCGCCTGAGCCATCTGATGACGCAGTTCCCGGATCAGATCAACGACGTGAACCAACCGGAGTAACCCATGGCAAACACGACAGATTCCGACTTTGAATCCCAGGCGGGGCCGCTGGAGGACAGCCTTGGCGATGCGGCCGGGATGGCGGCGCAATTCACCGCCGAGATGGACCGGGTGCGCGCGGCCTTTGCGGCGACCCAAGCCGATGCGGCGGATTTTGAAACCGGCCTGAGCCGGGGGCTGCGGCGCGCGATGAAGGATCTGGTGGTGGATGGCGACAGTCTGAGCGATGCGCTGGAAAGCCTCGCCAAGACGATGATCAACACCACCTTCAACTCCGCCATGCGCCCGGTGACGGATCACCTCGGCGGGCTGATGAGCGACGGGATCGGCGCGCTGGTCGGGGGCATCCTGCCCTTTGCCGACGGCGCGGCCTTCAGTCAGGGCAAGGTCACGCCTTTTGCACGCGGTGGCGTGGTGTCCTCGCCGACGCATTTCCCGATGCGCGGCGGGCTGGGGCTGATGGGCGAAGCAGGGCCAGAGGCGATCCTGCCGCTGGCGCGCGGCCATGACGGCAGCCTCGGGGTGAAGACGCAAGGCGGCGGCACATCTCCGACCGTGGTGATGAATGTCACCACCCCCGATGTGGCCGGGTTTCAGCGTTCGCGTGGGCAGATTGCAGCCCAGATGAGCCGCATGCTCGCACGCGGAAACCGCAATAGGTAAGGAGAGTAAGTCAATGATTTTTCACGAAGTTCGTTTCCCGGGGACGCTCTCTTTCGGCTCTGTTGGCGGGCCGGAGCGGCGCACGGATGTGGTGACGCTGGCCAATGGCCATGAGGAACGTAACACCCCATGGGCCCATGCAAGGCGGCGTTATGATGCGGGGCTGGGCCTGCGCGGTCTTGAGGATATTGCCGCGCTGATTGCCTTTTTCGAGGCCCGTCAGGGCCAGCTCCATGGGTTTCGCTGGAAGGACTGGACCGACTATGCGTCATCGCTGCCGGGTCAGGATGTGACGTTTGAGGACCAGCTGATTGCCACCGGCGATGGCGACACCAACAGGTTTCAGCTGGCCAAACGCTACCGCTCCGGCCCGCATGAATACCTGCGTCCGATCAGCAAACCTGTGGCGGGCACCGTGCGCCTTGGGATCGACAATGAGGCGCTGGTGGAGGGCGTGGATTATGACCTCGACCTGACCACGGGCGAGGTGACGCTGGCCTATGCGCCGGAAATTGGCCGTGAAATCCGCGCCGGGTTTGAGTTTGATGTGCCGGTCCGCTTTGACACAGATCGCATCCAGACCTCCGTGGCGTCGTTTCAGGCGGGCGAGGCCCCGAATGTGCCAGTGGTGGAGGTGCGGGTGTGATGGATCGCGAGGGCTTAAACACGCATCTCAAATCCGGGGCCACCACGGTGTGCCGCGCCTGGGCCGTCAATCGCGCCGATGGCGTGACGCTGGGGTTCACCGATCATGACCGGGATCTGAGCTTTGACGGCGTGACATTCCGCGCCGGAAGCGGCCTCACGGCGCGCAGCCTGATGCAGAGCACCGGGCTTGCGGTCGACAACAGCGAAGCACTCGGCGCACTCAGCTCCGATGCGGTGCGCGAGGCGGATATTGAATCCGGGCGCTATGATGGGGCCGAGGTGCGGGCCTGGCTGGTGAACTGGGCCGACACCACCCAGCGCGCCTTGCAGTTTCGCGGCTCCCTGGGCGAGATCCGCCGCGCAGGTGGCGCGTTTGAGGCTGAATTACGTGGCCTGACCGAAGGGTTGAACCAGCCGCTGGGGCGGGTGTTTCAGACGCCCTGTAGCGCGGTTCTGGGGGATGCGGCGTGTAGATTCGACCTCAACACTGCTGGTTATGTCACTGAGGTATCAGTGGAAAACATCGACGAGGGGCAGCATTTCCTTTGGGACGTGCTTGATGGGTTTGCGCCAGAGTGGTTCACCGGCGGGCGGCTCACGGTGCTGAGCGGCGCAGGCGCCGGTCTGTGGGCGCCGATCCGGTCGGACAGCATGAGCGAGCGCCGTGAAATCGCCCTCTGGCAGCCGATCCGCGCCGATATTGAGCTCGGTGACCGGGTGCGTCTGACCGCAGGCTGTGACAAGCGCATGAGCACCTGTCGGTTGAAGTTCGACAATCTGGTGAACTATCAGGGCTTTCCCGACATCCCCGGCGAGGACTGGATGGTGGCGGTGCCCAAACGCAATGGTCAGAACACCGGCGGCAGTCGCCGATGAGCCGCGACATCAACACAGAGGCGCTATCTGTGGCGCGGCACTGGCTTGGCACGCCCTATCGGCATCAGGGGGCCACGCGGGGCGCGGGTTGCGATTGTCTCGGGCTGATCCGGGGCATTTGGCGCAGCCTTTATGGTAGCGAACCCGAATCCGTGCCGCCCTATACCCGCGACTGGGCCGAACGCGGCACCGAGGAGCGTCTGTGGCGGGCAGCGCTGCGGCATATGCAGCCCGTCCAACACGCCGCACCGGGTCAAGTGATCCTGTTTCGCATGCATGGGGGGGCTGTGGCCAAACACCTTGGCCTGCAAAGCAGCGCGTCCCGTTTCATCCATGCCTACAGCGGTCATGGCGTGGTCGAGAGCGCGCTGACGCCCGCATGGCAGCGGCGCATCGTGGCGCGCTTTGCCTTTCCCGCAGAGTGAGCGAGCGGGCCGCGGCCCGGACTTTCTCCACCCCAACGATCCCTGAGGAGGACATATCATGGCGACATTGGTACTGGCAGCGGCAGGCTCCGCCGCGGGCGGGGCGATCGGTGGCTCTGTGGCGGGCCTGTCGACCGCGATCATTGGCCGTGCGGTTGGTGCAACCCTGGGCCGGGTCATTGACGAGCGCCTGTTGGGCAGTGGCAGTGCTGCGGTGGAAACCAGCAAGGTCGACCGCTTTCGCATCACCACCGGCAGCGATGGTGAGCCGATGGCGCAGGTCTTTGGGCGTGTGCGGCTGGGCGGGCAGGTGATCTGGGCGACAGAGTTTGTCGAGACCGCATCCACCACCTCCTCGGGCGGCAAGGGCTCTGCCCCCAAACGCACCACCACCAGCTATTCCTACAGCCTGTCTATGGCGGTAGCGATCTGCGCGGGCGAGATCAGCCGGGTGTCGCGGGTCTGGGCCGATGGCGAGGAGGTCGCACTAAGCGATCTCAATATGACCGTCTACCGGGGCAGCAAGGACCAACAGCCCGACCCCCTGATGGAGGCGGTGGAGGGCGCGGGCCAGGTGCCTGCCTATCGGGGCACCGCCTATGTGGTGTTTGAAAACCTCGATCTGGAGCGGTTCGGCAACCGGGTGCCGCAGTTCTCCTTTGAGGTGCTGCGCGCGGAACAGCCCTCGGGCGAGACCTACGACCAGGATCTGGCCCAGATCGTGCCCGGCGTGGCGCTGATCCCCGGCACGGGCGAATACAGTCTGGCCAGCCAACCGGTCTATATGCAGCACGGGCCGGGCGCGCAGAAAGTCGCCAATATCAATCAGGTCTCGGGTGAGACAGATCTGGTAGCCTCGGTCGATGCACTCTCTGAGGAGCTGCCGGAGGCCGAGGCGGTGTCCATGGTGGTGTGCTGGTTTGGCGACGATCTGCGCTGTGGTGACTGTACCCTAGCGCCGAAGGTGGAACAAAAGCTCGCTGATGGCTCGATGCCGTGGCAGGTGGCGGGGCTCAACCGGGCCAGTGCGGAAGAGGTCATCAAGGACGCGGGCGCAGCCGTTTATGGCGGCACCCCGGCGGATCAGGCGGTGGTGCAGGGCATCCAGCACCTGAACGCCCAAGGCAAGCGGGTGATGTTCTACCCGTTCATCCTGATGGAGCAGCAGGCGGGCAATGATTTGCCGGACCCTCATGGAACTGCGAACCCCCAGCCAGTGCTGCCGTGGCGTGGGCGGATCACCCTTTCAAAGGCGCCGGGGCTGGCGGGTAGTCCGGATGGCACAGGCGTGGCGGATGCGGAGGTCGCTAGCTTTCTCGGCACCGCACAGGCCAGCGATTTCACCATCTCGGGCGCGCAGGTGAGCTATCACGGCCCCAATGAGTGGAGCTTTCGCCGCTTTATTCTGCATTACGCAGCACTTTGTGCAGCGGCTGGCGGCGTCGAGGCGTTCTGCATCGGCTCGGAACTGCGCGGGTTGACGCAGATCCGGGGCGCGAGCGGCTTTCCTTTTGTCGAAGGCTTGAAGGATCTGGTGACCGAGGTGCGCGCGCTCTTGGGACCGGAGGTCAAACTGGGCTATGCGGCGGATTGGTCGGAGTATTTCGGCTATCAGACGCCGGAGGGCGACCATCTGTTTCACCTCGATCCGCTGTGGTCCGACCCGCAGATCGATTTTATCGGCATCGACAATTACATGCCGCTCAGCGACTGGCGCGAGGGGGAGGATCATCTCGATGCTCAGGAGTGGCCTGCGATCTATGATCTCGGCTACCTCAAGGCCAATATCGAGGGCGGTGAGGGCTATGACTGGTATTACCATTCGTCCGAGGCCGAGGCGGCGCAGATCCGCACGCCGATCACGGATGGTGCTTATGATGAGCCGTGGATCTACCGCAACAAGGACATGCGCAGCTGGTGGTCGCTGCCGCATCACGACCGGATTGGCGGGGTGCGGTCCGAGACCGCGACCGATTGGGTGCCGCAATCCAAACCGATCTGGTTCACGGAACTGGGCTGTGCGGCCATCGACAAGGGCACCAATGAGCCGAACAAATTCCTTGATCCGAAAAGCTCCGAGTCGCAATTGCCGCGTGCCTCTAATGGCTTGCGCGATGATCTGATCCAGCAGCAATATCTGCGCGCGCAGCTGACATACTGGCAGGAGGCGGCGCATAACCCGATCTCAAACGAATACGGCGGCGCGATGGTGGACCTGAGCCACGCCTATGTCTGGGCATGGGATGCGCGGCCCTTTCCGGCCTTTCCCAACCGGGTGGAGGTCTGGGACGATGGTGAGAACTATGCTCGCGGGCACTGGCTCAACGGGCGCGCGGGGCAGCGCACGCTGGCCTCTGTGGTGACGGAGATCTGCCGGGAGGCGGGCGTGACGGAGATCGACGTAAGCCAGCTCTGCGGCGTTGTGCGCGGCTATGCGGTCTATGACGTGGCAGAGGCGCGCAGCGCCTTGCAGCCCTTGATGCTGCGCCACGGGTTTGACGCGATCGAGCGTGATGGCACGCTGATCTTTCGCCTGCGCGACGGGTTGAACGCATTGGATCTGGAGACGGATGCGCTGGCAGTGCTGCCAGAGATGGACGGCGATCAGGAACAAAGCCGCATGCCCGAGGCAGAGCTGATGGGCCGGGTGCGCCTGCGCTTTGTCGAATGGGGCGGCAGCCACGACACCGTGGCCGAAGAAGCGGTGCTGCCGGATGAGGCCACCCATGCGGTGAGCCAGAACGACCTGCCCATGGCTTTGACCCGTGCCGAGGGGCGGCAGGTGGTGCAGCGCTGGCTGGCGGAGGCACGAATTTCGCGCGACACCGCACGCTTTGCCCTGCCGCCCTCGCGCGCGCTGGACGTGGCGGCGGGCGATGTGGTGCGCCTGCCGGGGCAGGACGGTGAGGGCGCGGCGCGCTACCGCGTGGATCGTGTTGAGCAGGCCGAGGCGCAGATCCTAGAGGCTGTGCGCATTGAACCCGTCGTCTATCAGCCGCTGGCCACGCCTGAGGATCTGCCGCGCAATGATGCCTTTGCCGCGCCGGTGCCGGTGCTGCCGCTGTTCCTCGACCTGCCCTTGATGCGCGGGGATGAGGTGCCGCATGCACCGCATGTCTGTGCAACGGCGCGGGACTGGCCGGGCGCGGTTGCCCTCTATGGTGCTGACCTTGGCGGGGAGTTTGCATTGGAAGAGCTGATGCCCGCCCGCGCCACCGTGGGGCTGACCAGAACGGAATTGCTGGCGGGGCCAATCGGGCGATGGGACAGGGGCGCTGATCTCGAGGTGGAGCTGATCGCTGGCACACTGGACAGTCAGGAGCGCCTTGCGGTGCTGGGCGGTGCCAATCGGCTGGCGATCGGCGATGGCAGCCCGGAGAACTGGGAGGTGATCCAGTTTTCCGAGGCTGAGCTGATCGCGCCCAACCGCTATCTGATCCGCAACCGCCTGCGCGGCCAATACGGCAGCGACGGGGTGATGCCGGTGGCCTGGCCGGTGGGGTCTTATGTGGTGCTTATGGATGCGGCGGTGGAGCAGCTGGATCTTGCCATCTCCCAGCGTCGGGTTGCGCGCGACTATCGCTTTGGCCCCGCACGGCGGGCCTATGATGACCCGTCTTATGTGGCGCTTTCGGCGGCCTTTGATGGCGCGGGCCTGCGCCCCTATGCGCCGGTGCATTTGCGTACGCCGGATAGTCTGGGCAATGACATGGCGTTCCACTGGATCCGCCGCACCCGGATCGAGGGCGACAGCTGGGACATGGAGGAGGTGCCCTTGGGCGAGGAGAGCGAGCGCTACCGTGTACAAGTGCTCTCGGGCACGACGGTCCTGCGGGATGCGCGTGTCTCGACCCCGGCGTGGGTCTATGCGGCGGCGATGCAGATCAGCGATGGCGCCAGCCCCGGCGATGTGGTGCAGGTGGCGCAGATCTCCGCCCGCTATGGCGCCGGGCCGGTGGCGGAGTGGATCCTCGGCTGATGCAGCAACCAGTGCTCTGGGAAGATATTCGCAGCCTTGCGCGGGCGCTTCTGGCCCATCCGGAGCCCCGGCGTGCGGCGCTGTGTCGGCAAATCCTGCAGGGCGCGGCACGGGCAAGACGTCAGGCGCAGGCCACCGGCCGCTGTCATCCGCGCTGGGGCGATGGATCTCTGGACCGGGCGGCGCGCTGCTATCCGTTGGCGCCAGAGCCCTTTCCGGGGGACCGGGACTATGCCCATTGCCTGCGCGTGGCATTGGCTGCTGCAGCCCGCGCGCGAAAATGAGAACGCCCCGGCACCATATGGTAGCCGGGGCGTTCAAATGTCGGTTCAGCAGAGGCGGATCAGCTGAAGAGCACGATCCGCTGGGTGCTTAGGCCAGTTCCAGATTGGTGGCGGATTCGCGACCGTCGCGACCTGCCTCGATCTCGAACGTCACTGCCTGGCCATCGGCCAGACCGGTCAGACCGGAGCGCTCTACTGCGGAGATGTGTACGAATACGTCGCTGGAGCGGCCATCAACTTCGATGAAACCAAAACCTTTGGTGGAGTTGAACCACTTGACGGTACCGTTTGCCATTTTAAAAGTTCCTTTTTGTCTTTGTCGCCCGCGAACGTGCGGCGACCCGGCAGCTTAACGTCGAAAGCTGGTCGGGTAGACAGAACTTCGATAGGATAAGGTTGCTCGGGTATTTTGCCGCAAATCTTGATACATGACAAGTGGGATTCTTCGACATTTTCGATGAGTTTGCGGTGTAAGCGCATGTGGACACAAGGTAATTTTCACGCCCGTGTTACATTACGCTTGCTGATCGATGCCATCAAGGGATTGCGCTTTGCAAGCGAGGCCTTAGATCATTAAGTTGAGCCTCGAGGTGCCGGAATAAGCTGGTGCCCCTCCCGGAGCGCGCGGAGACGCCGCGCAAGAAGGACCAAGCCTATGTTGGATACGCACAAGGCCGTCAGGCAGATCGACCCTGTTTGGGGCCGGATCACCGAGGAAGCCGAGACTGCGGTTGCAGAACAGCCGCTGATGGGTGGGCTGATCCACGCCTGTATTTTGCACCACAAGACGCTGGACAAGGCGTTGAGTTATCGGATCGCGGCCAAGCTCTGTTCCAACGAAATGTCCATGGTGATCCTGCGCGAGGTGGTCGATGGCGCCTATGAGGCCGAGCCGGCATTGGTCGAGGCGGCGCGCGCTGACCTGATGGCGGTCTATGACCGTGATCCGGCCTGCCACCGGCTGTTGCAACCGATCCTCTATTTCAAGGGCTATCAGGCAGTGCAGGCCTATCGTGTCGGCCACTGGCTGTGGCAGCAGGGGGATTGGGATCTGGCCTATTTCTTCCAGATGCGGATCTCGGAAATTTTTGGAGTCGACATCCATCCCGCCGCCCGGATCGGCAAGGGCATCATGATCGACCACGCCCATTCCATCGTCATTGGCGAGACCGCCGTGGTGGGCGACAATGTCTCCATGCTGCATTCGGTGACGCTGGGCGGGACCGGCAAGGAAGAAGAGGACCGTCACCCCAAGATCGAGGATGGCGTTCTGATCGGCGCCGGGGCCAAGGTTCTGGGCAATATCCGCATCGGCCATTGTTCGCGCATTGCCGCAGGGTCGGTGGTGTTGCAAGAGGTGCCACCTTGCAAGACTGTGGCCGGGGTGCCGGCCAAGATCGTCGGCGAGGCTGGATGCGACCAACCCTCCGTCAGCATGAACCAGGTCTTGGCGGGCAAGTAAGCGCCGTCGTGCCACCGTCACCATTGGATGCGGTGCTTTCTGAAATCAGGAAAGGCAGGGCATGTTGCCCTGCCTTTTTCCATTTATCTTATGTTGGTTGATCCGATGAACCGCATGTGCCCGGGGTAGAGACCCGCCGGACGCGGGAGCGGAACTAGCGCGCGCTGGCGATTTCGACAGTGCGTTTTTCCTTCTCGGTCAGCAGTTGCTTTTCGAGGATCACGAACATCGAGTCCACGGCGCGCGGTGTACGCAGCAGCTCTTCTTGTTCCATCCCTTTTTGAAGCAGTTTCTGACCCACAGGATTGAGATTGAAGTCCAGTTTTCGCACGTGAAAACGGGCCTCTTTCCAGCCGAGGTACCAATGCCAGCTGGTGTAATACAGCCAGCTGTTTTCATTGAATGCGCGAACATGAGTGGGATCCTGCCAAGCCCCGTATGACAGGTCATAGGGTACCAGGATGTTGAACTTCCCGCCAACTTTCAGAAGGTTAAGGCAGTTCGTCATGGCGCTGACGAGATCCGGGATATGTTCGATTACATCGTTGCAGATGATTTCATCGAACATCTCGCGCTGGATTTCGACCTCGCCGAACCGGTCGGTCTGATGAGTGGTGCCAATCAGATTTTTGTCAGCAAGATCGGCGCAAACGTCCGGCTTCCAATAGTCCAGAATGTCGAGGTTGAGGCAATTTTCACGATGGTTCTTGCCGCTGCCGATGTTCAGGCTGGTCGGAACGCTCTGTGACGCGGACAGGATGCTGTTCTCGGGTTGGTCGGATATCGTATCAGGCGTGGTATGTTGCATCGGGATTTGATCCTTGTCTGCGAGAGTGGATTTCAAAATGTCACATTCTTTTGTTGCACTGAACACGTCGTAGGCGGACTGTTCCAATGCGCATCGGGCGTCGTCATCTTGGAGCAAAGCCAGGCAGGCCTCGGTGATTTCGTCATATTCGACGAGCTTGAGCGCACCTTTGAGCTCAGACGTTATCTCTGTTGTGGGACCGCATTCGCTGACGACCGCTTTCTTGTTTGCCAGCAGGTAAGAGACGCGGGCGATTTCGAAGATCTTGGTGTCGAAATAGTGAATGTTCACAATAATCTTGGCGCGCGCGATATAGGCATCGCGCGTGGCACCATAGGCGTCCATTAGCGGGACGACATTGACGCCCCGGGATCGTAAATCGAGCAGGGCTTTTTGTCGGCGTTCATTGAACGACCCGTAGAACAGAACGTCGATATCCTGTTCAGCAGGCTTTTCGATCCGATTGAGCTGTTCGACAAACCCAAGCGGCACCAAGCGTGGCTCATATCGGCAGCCCAGGGACTGTAGATATTTGATGTTGCGGAGGCTGTAATCCCAGACCTGATAGGTTTGCAACAGGGCGCGAAACGCGGGCGTCACCCATATACTATCATCGCTGAGCTGCTCAAAATTATAGATGATAGTGTCACCTGGCAGCGGGCCGATATCAGTATGGCTAAGCAAATTCGCGCCTAGAATGATGTTACGCGCCGCCGGTGCAATCCTGTTGGAAAGTTTGACTGGCAGATCAAGCTCCTCAAGGCCATGTTGAAGAGTTTCCGCAATTTCGTTGAACGACGCAGAATGCTTGTATCCTGCCGGCTGTACGATGACGATATTGTAGCTGACCGGGGCCTGCGTCATGGGGTTGTTCACCTATTTAGACTTTCTGTCTCTGCCCCTAGCGATATCGGTGAAGGCTTAAAATTTCTTCTACATTTGTCTGAAAGTTGTCGGATCGCGCTCTCGACTGAGAGGTAACAGTGGAGCGGGGGAACGATCCTGGTTTTAACGCCTGCGTTCTGCGGCGTCCGCCGCGTAGATCGCGTGCAGGTCGCCACAATGGCGGCGGCGCGGAGTAGACTTGGATGCTGGTGCGAGATCCGAGTGATGCCAGCACAGAATCCACATAAAAACGAGGCCGAGCATTTCTGCCCGGCCTCGTCAAAATACATCTCGAAGTGATGCAGCCGGTCAGGCCAGCATCACCATCGGGTTTTCCAGATTGTCGACGATCGCCTTCAACAGATCCGCGCCAAGTGCGCCGTCGATGACGCGGTGATCGACCGACATGGTGACGCTCATCGCGGTGGCCACGGTCAACTCGCCATCGGCGCCGACAACCGGCTTTTTGACGCCGGAACCGACGGCCAGAATGCCCGCATGCGGCGGGTTCACGATGGCGTCGAAATTGTCGATACCGAACATTCCGAGGTTGGAGATCGCAAAGGCGCCGCCCTGGTATTCATGCGGCGCGAGTTTGCGGTCGCGGGCACGTTTGGCCAAATCCTTCATCTCCGCCGAAAGCGCCGACAGGGATTTCATGTCGGAATCCTGCAGGACCGGCGTGAACAGACCGCCCTCAATTGCGACCGCAACGGCCACATCGGAGGCTTTCATCTTGAGGACGCGATCCCCAGCCCAGACAGCATTGGCATCGGGAACCGACTGCAGCGCCAGCGCTACCGCCTTGATGATGAAGTCATTGACCGAGAGCTTCACCCCGCGCGGCTCCAGCTGCTTGTTGAGCTGGGAGCGGAACTTCAGCAGCGCGTCGAGCTGGATGTCGCGGCGCAGGTAGAAATGCGGGATGGTCTGCTTGGCCTCGGTGAGACGCGCGGCAATGGTTTTGCGCATCCCGTCGAGCTTGACCTCCTCAAACTCGCGACCTTCGTACATTTTGGCCACCGCATCGGCGGAGGGGCCAGCAGGTGCAGCAGCAGCCGGAGCTGCGGCGGGCGCGGCGGTCTTTGCCTCTGCCTTGGGTGCGGCAGTGGCGTTTTCCACATCGACCTTGATGATGCGACCACGCGGGCCGGAGCCCTTGATGGAGGCAAGATCCAGACCCTTGTCGGCCGCGATGCGACGCGCCAAGGGCGAGGCAAAGATGCGCGAGCCATCCGCCGCAGCGGGTGCTGCCGGGGCAGGGGTTGCGCTAGCGGCGGCGGGGGCTGCGGCTGCGTCGGAGCCTCCTTCGGCGGCCGCCTCCTGAGCCGCGTCAGCGGCGGGGGCCGCTTCCGGTTTTGCCGCCGATGTGTCGATATCATCGGCGCTTTCACCGTCCTCCAGCAGGACCGCGATGGGGGTGTTGACCTTCACCCCCTCGGAGCCCTCAGCAATGAGGATCTTGCCGACGACACCTTCGTCCACGGCTTCGAACTCCATCGTCGCCTTGTCGGTCTCGATCTCGGCAATCAGGTCGCCGGAGGAGACAGTGTCGCCCTCCTTGACCAGCCATTTTGCCAGCGTGCCTTCCTCCATGGTGGGAGAGAGGGCGGGCATGAGAATTTCAGTGGGCATCCTTGCTCTCCTTTAGCGGTAGGTCACTTGCTTCACCGCTTCGATCACCTCGTCGGTAGTGATCAGCGCGTGTTTTTCAAGGTTGGCGGCATAGGGCATTGGGACGTCCTTGCCGGTGCAGGTGATGATCGGTGCGTCGAGATAGTCAAACGCCTGCTGCATCACCTCGGAGGCGATATAGCCGCCGACGGAACCCTGCGGGAAGCCTTCCTCGACGGTGACCAGACGGTTGGTCTTCATCACCGATTTGATCACTGCGGGCAGGTCCATCGGGCGCAGGGTGCGCAGGTCGATGACCTCGGCGTTGATGCCATCCTCGGCCAGCTTTTCCGCCGCTTCGAGCGCGTAGGTCATGCCGATGCCGAAGGAGACGATGGTGACATCATCGCCTTTGCGCCAGATCTTCGCCTTACCAAACGGTACGGTGAAATCATCCAGCTTCGGCACGTCGAAGGACTTGCCGTACATGATCTCGTTTTCGAGGAAGATCACCGGGTTGGGGTCGCGGATCGCCGATTTCAGCAGGCCCTTGGCGTCGGCGGCAGAGTAGGGCATCGCCACCTTGAGGCCGGGGATCTGCATGTACCATGCGGCATAGCACTGCGAGTGCTGCGCGCCGACGCGGGCGGCGGCACCATTGGGGCCACGGAACACCATAGGGGCGCCCATCTGACCGCCGGACATATAAAGCGTCTTGGCGGCGGAGTTGATGATGTGGTCGATCGCCTGCATGGCGAAGTTGAAGGTCATGAACTCCACGATGGGACGCAGGCCACCAAAGGCGGCACCGGTGGCGATGCCGGCAAAGCCGTGCTCGGTGATCGGCGTATCGATCACGCGCTTGGAGCCGAACTCGTCCAGCAAGCCTTGGGTGATCTTGTAAGCGCCTTCGTATTCGGCGACTTCCTCCCCCATGACAAAGACGTCTTCGCTGCCACGCATCTCTTCGGCCATGGCGTCGCGCAGGGCTTCGCGGACCGTGGTGGAGACCATTTCGGTGCCCTCGGGGTAGTCGGGGCTTTCGTCCACCTCGGGCGCGCTGGGGGCAGCGGCCTTGGCCGGGGCTTTTTCAGCCTCTGCCGCGGCGGCTTCCGGGGCGGAGGTGTCTGCGGCAGGGGCTGCGGCGACCGCATCCTCGACGCTTTCGCCCTCTTCGACGAGAATGGCGATGGGGGTGTTCACTTTCACGCCCTCGGTGCCCTCGTCGATCAGGATCTTGCCGACGGTGCCCTCATCCACGGCTTCGAACTCCATGGTGGCCTTGTCGGTTTCGATCTCGGCGAGGATATCGCCGGAATTTACGGTATCGCCCTCTTTGACCAGCCATTTGGCCAGCGTGCCTTCCTCCATGGTCGGCGACAGGGCGGGCATCAGAATTTCAGTTGCCATAGTCTTGGTCTCTCCCCTCAGGCGCTTTTCTGCGGCACGTCGGCGGCATAGATGTCTGTCCAAAGCTCGTCGAGCGCGGGCTCCGGGCTTTCCTTGGCGAAATCGGCGGACTTGCTTACGATGTCCTTGATCTCCTTGTCGATCGCCTTGAGATCCTCCTCCGAGGCATGCTTGCCAGTCAGCAGCATCTCGCGGATCTGTTCGATCGGATCGCGTTCCTCGCGCATTTTCTGCACCTCTTCGCGGGTGCGGTACTTTGCGGGGTCGGACATGGAGTGGCCGCGGTAGCGGTAGGTCTTCACCTCGAGGATGTAGGGGCCTTTGCCTGCGCGACAGTGGGCGACGGCGCGTTCGCCGGCCTCTTTCACCGCCAGCACATTCATGCCGTCGACTTCCTCGCCCGCGATGCCGTAGGCCTCGCCGCGCTTCCACAGCGCAGGCGACTTGGTCGAGCGCTGAACGGAGGTGCCCATGGCGTATTGGTTGTTCTCGATCACAAAGACCACTGGCAGATCCCAGAGCTGGGCCATGTTGTAGGTCTCGTAGACCTGACCCTGGTTCGCCGCGCCATCACCAAAATAGGTAAAGGTCACGCGGTCATTGCCCTTGTACTTGTCGGAGAATGCCAGGCCGGCGCCGAGCGGCACCTGCGCGCCGACGATGCCGTGGCCACCATAGAAATGCTTCTCTTTCGAGAACATGTGCATGGAGCCGCCCTTGCCCTTGGAATAGCCGCCCTCGCGACCGGTCAATTCGGCCATGACGCCGTTCGGGTCCATGCCACAGGCGAGCATATGGCCGTGGTCGCGGTAGGATGTGACGCGCTTGTCGCCGTCCTCGGCTGCGGCCTCAAGGCCAACAACAACCGCTTCCTGACCGATGTAAAGGTGACAGAAGCCCCCGATCAGGCCCATGCCGTAAAGCTGACCTGCTTTTTCCTCGAATTGCCGGATCAACAGCATCTCGCGGTAGTATTTGGTCAGTTCTTCGGCGGAAACATTTGATTTCTGAGCGCTTTTTCTTGCGGCCATAACGGCTGGCTCCCCCTAAAGTTTAGGTAGTTTAACACTAAACTATCTCATAAAGCATTTTGGACAGGCATGCGAGGAATAATCTAGCGCAATTGCATTTCGAGCATGGAGTTGCCGGAAAAAGCCGCGTGAGATCAGAGGGCTGACAGCATTTTCCATGCCGCAAACGGATACTGAAACCCCAACAAATGCGGCATTTTCCGACGAAACGCAGGGTGACAGGATGAGGCTGACGTCTTGCGATGGGTAAATCAAGCCCCGTCGCGCGGCAGCGTTCAGTCGACGATGATTTCGTCGGCGCGCACGAGGCCGAGAATGGAGCGGGACTGTTCGTCGAGCAGATCAAGATCAAGGTAGTCATCGGACAGGCGACGGGTGAGGTTTTCCATCCGCGCGATGTCGTGTTCAAGGCGCTCCAGATCTTTTGACAAACCGTCCGCTTCGGCCTGAAGCTCGACACGACGGAACAGACCGAAATCCCCCTGCACGGCGGCGAAGGTGAAATAGGCGCTCAGCAAGAATGCCGCGGCAAAGAACAGCAGGGTGCCGAGAGATGGGGTCGATTTTCGCGTCACGGTGGAGCTGCCTGTAGAAGAATAATGTGCTCGGTCGCGCCAGTTTGTCCGGCGTCTGTCTTTCGTATGCCACAGGAGAGCTGCGCTGTGAATTCCCAAAAGGAGAACGGGCACGGAGTGTCGCAAAGTCGGGACAGTCTGGTGTATTTCGGGCGCATATCAGGCGGGTACAGGCGGCCAGGGGTTCATAGATGGGGCAGTCGGCCGATCAAGCACGGTGTCGTCGACACGCGCGGCCGGGGCACTGATGGCCCCGACCGCGCTTTTTAGGACAGAGATTGCGTCTCGGCCGCTATCGTATGGCGACCGCGTAGATCCCGCTTGTCGTCAGGCGGCGGATTGCGTGTCGGTGAAGTCGTCAAGCGTCGCAGAGGCTCCGCCGGTGAACCCCTCCAGCAGGTTTGTGAGGCGGCTCGCCTGCATGCGCATCTCCTGGCTGGCGCCGTAGGTTTCCTGCACCATTGCGGCGTTTTCCTGTGTCACCTTGTCCAGCTGTGCCACGCCGATGTTGATCTCCTTGATGCCGGCGGCCTGCTCGCCCGAGGAGCTGGCGATAGCGGATACCATGCCGGAGACATTCGTGACGCTTTCGACGATCTGGGTAAGGGTCTCGGCCGTGGCCTGAACCAGGCGCTCTCCCTCTTCGACCTGACTGGAGCTGTCCTGGACCAACTGCTTGATCTCGCTTGCAGATTGAGCGGCTTTCATCGCCAGTCCGCGCACCTCGGAGGCGACAACGGCAAAGCCGCGCCCCGCTTCGCCTGCACGGGCCGCCTCGACGCCGGCATTCAGGGCCAACAGGCTGGTCTGAAAGGCGATGTCGTCGATGGAGGTGATGATCTGGGTGATGTTGGCGGAGGACTCGGAGATCGAGGCCATCGCCTGACGGGCCTTTTGCATCACTTCGCCGCCCTGTTCCGCGCGGCGGCGACCTTCTTCGACCTCGCGGTCCGCCGCCTGCGCCTGAGCGGCACTGGACTGGACCGAAGCAGACATCTCTTCGAGTGCAGCGGCGGATTCCTCCAGCGTCGCGGCCTGGGTTTCAGCGCGCTGGGACATCTGATCGGACATGCGCTCCATCTCGCGGGCGTTCTCTTCGACCACGGTGGAGCTTTGGTTCAGCTGTGCCACCAGATCTGCCAGAGAGACGGACAGCGCGTTGAAATCATCGCAGAGCGCGGTGTAGCTGGCACCCAGATCCGACCAATGACCGCTGGGGATCTGCTGGTCAAGCTCGCCGCTTTTGAGGCCGCTCATGGCTGCGCCAAGGACGTTGAACAGCTCCACTCGACGGGCGTTTTCCTCTTGGTTCTGCCGCTCCAGCGTATCCGCTTCAGAGAGCTGCGTGCGCAGGTCCTGCAGGTTCCGGGCGATCGTGCCCAGCTCGTCACCGCGGTCCGTGCCGGTGATCTCTGCGTCATAGTCCTGCTGCGCCAGTGCATCGATGGTTTTTGCGGCATCCGCCACCGGGCGAGAGAGTTTGCGGCCAAAGACAAAGGCCACGGCGATCGCGATCAGCGTTGCCGCGACGCTGCTGAAGATCTGGATCATCTGACTGATGGAAATCAACTGGTCAACCTGACCCCGAACGGCGGTGCTTTTCTCGCCCAGTTTGTCCTGAAGCCCGTCGATAATGTCGCGCAACTGGCCCACGGCTGGGATGACGTTGTCGAATACCAGTTCCAGACGCGCGTCGCCCGCGGTGCGTTCGACCTGCTCCAAGGTGACTTCGATGGCGTCGAGTTTGGGGGAGAGTTCAAGCAACGCCTTGTGAGCGGCGGGGTCGCGGGCCGCCACCACGCTTGTGCTGAGGAAATTGGCGTCGGCCTTTGCGATTTCGTCGCGGACCTCGACGATATTGCCGCGCAATTCGTTCAGCCCCTCCGGCATGCCGACAGTATAGGACAGCAGGTCACCGATGCCCTGTTCGATGTCTTCCTTGATCGCGTCCGTGCTTTTGAGTTGTGTGCTGACGGCGCGGTAATGATAGGTCGCCTGGGTCATTCGCTGATTTGTCATCCAGGATACCGACGCGAGCGCGAGGATCATGATGATAAAAATGCTGGCGAAAATGAAAATCTGAGTGCGGAGTGAAAAGTTGCTCATGCCTAACTGCCTGACGTATTCATGTGGGCGTGAGTGCCCACCAATTGAGCAAACCTTACGTCAAGCATCGTAAAGAAACCGTTTGCGATAGGCTTATGTTTGCATGATCTCAATCGCGCAGCGTGGAAAATTTCTTCAAATTTTCAATGATTTCCGCCGCGCGGGTGGCGCGGCGGAAGCGAGGTATCAAGATGGAGCAGAGGGTCAGCCTGAGGGCATTTTGCCTGCAGGTTTCACCCTTCCAGCGCGGCGACGCCGGGCAGGGTCTTGCCCTCCATCCATTCCAGGAAGGCACCGCCAGCAGTGGAGATATAGCTGAACGCCTCCGCCGCACCGGCCTGATTGAGGGCGGCCACGGTGTCGCCGCCACCGGCAACCGAGATCAATGTGCCCGCCTTGGTGCAGTCGGCCGCCTTTTGCGCAGCGGTATTGGTGGCCATGTCAAACGGCGCGATCTCAAAGGCGCCAAGCGGGCCATTCCAGATCAGGGTCTTGCTGTCGGCCAGGACTGTGGCGATGGCGGCAACCGAGGCGGGGCCCGCATCAAGGATCATCGCATCGGCAGGGCAGGCATCGGCGGGCACGGTCTCATTCGCGGCTCCGGCCTTGAATTCTCGCGCCACAACAACATCCGACGGCAGCAGGATGGTGCAGCCTGCCGCCTCGGCCTTGGTCATGATCTCGCGGGCGGTGTCGGCCATGTCGTGTTCGCACAGCGATTTGCCCACATCGATGCCCTGTGCGGCCAGAAACGTATTGGCCATGCCGCCGCCGATCACCAGCGTGTCGACCTTGGCCACCAGATTGCCGAGGAGGTCGAGCTTGGTAGACACCTTGGCGCCGCCCACCACGGCGGTGACCGGACGGTCTGGCGTCGACAGCGCCCCTTCGAGCGCTTGCAGCTCGGTCGCCATCAGACGGCCTGCACAGGCGGGCAGCAACCGGGCCAGCGCCTCGGTCGAGGCATGGGCGCGGTGTGCGGCGGAAAACGCGTCATTGCAGAAGATATCGCCCAGCTTTGCCATCTCAGCCGCCAAGTCGGCGTCGTTCTTTTCCTCGCCGGCGTGAAAGCGGGTGTTTTCCAGCAGCAGGATCTGGCCCGGTTGCAGGGCGGCGACGGCAGCTTCGGCAGCAGGACCACGGCAATCGGCGACAAAGACCACCGGCGCGCCAAAGGCGGATTCCAGTGCAGGCACCAGCGGCTGCAGCGACATCTCCGCCACGACCTGCCCCTTGGGGCGACCAAAATGCGCCAGCAGCACCGGCTTGGCGCCTTTGGCCAGCAGATCGGAGAGGGTCGGAACCAGCCGCTGGATGCGGGTGTCATCGGTGACGCGGCCACCCTCCATCGGCACGTTGATGTCGACGCGGGTCAGAACGACCTTGTCCTGCAGATCCATGTCATCGAGTGTCTTCCAGCTCATGTCCGGCTCCCTTCGGAATATGGCGCGCATGCGGAGGAGCGCATGGCAGAAATTCGGTTCTGGCGCTTGTGTCCTGTGTTTTGGGATCTCAGTCAATGCCCCGATCATCGCCCGGTTCCCGCCGAGGTGATTGACAGTGTGCATTGCGCCCTTGGCAAGACCGGGCATCGACTTTAGGTATTCCGGCAATACGAAAATGACAGGAGGGCCTCATGGCCGAGATCAAGGATCCCGAGAACACCATCATCGTTGAGCTGAAGGACGGCAATGTCGTCATCGAGCTTCTGGCCGATGTGGCACCGAAACATGCCGAGCGCATGAAGGAACTGGCGCGCGCCGGCGAATATGACAACGTGGCCTTTCACCGGGTGATCGACGGCTTCATGGCGCAGACGGGCGACGTGGCCCATGGCGACATGGAAGACGGGTTCAACATCGGTCGCGCGGGCACCGGTGGCTCCGACCTGCCGGATCTGCCGGCGGAATTCTCCAAACTGCCGCATGACCGGGGTACCCTGGGCGCGGCGCGGTCGTCGAACCCGAACTCCGCCAACTCGCAGTTCTTCATCAACTTCAAGGACAACCACTTCCTGAACGGTCAGTACACCGTCTATGGCCGTGTCGTTGAGGGCATGGAACATGTGGATGCGATCACCCGGGGCGAGCCGCCTGCGAACCCGGACCGCATGATCTCGGTCAAGGTGGCAGCGGATGCTTAAGCGTCTGACCGCACTGGCGCTGCTGGTCTCCGCGCCCGCCTTTGCCTCCGGCCTAGAAATCCAGGTTGAGGGCGAGGCCAATGGCACCATCGTCATCGACCTCTTGGAAGATGTGGCGCCGCAGCATGTGGAGCAGATCACCGCGCTGGCCAATGACGGCCAGTATGACGGTGTGGTGTTCCACCGGGTGATCGACGGTTTCATGGCGCAGACCGGCGACGTGGAAAATGGCCGTCTCGGCTCTGACATGCGTCTCGCGGGCACCGGCGGCTCCGACCGCCCGGATCTGCCTGCCGAATTCTCCGACCTGCCGTTTGATCGCGGCGTGGTGGGCATGGCGCGCTCGCAGAACCCCGACAGCGGCAATTCGCAGTTCTTCATCATGTTTGATCAGGGGCATTTCCTGAACGGTCAATATACCGTTGTGGGCCGTGTGACCGAGGGCATGGATGTGGTCGACGCCATTAAGCGCGGCGCGCCGCGCTCCGGTGCGATCACCGGCAAGCCGGACGTGATGACCAAGGTCACCGTGACCGAGTAAGGCGCGCGCCCATTCCTGAGACAGAACGCCCCGCAGTCTGATGCTGCGGGGCGTTTTTTGTTGTCTGCCTTGAGAGCGGCGTCGTGGGGCAACGCGCCAGGACAGTGTGAGCAAAAAGAAAAAGGCGCCGGACTGCTCCGACGCCTTCGCTATACGTTGTGGTCACAGAAAGGGTCTGCAACGTCAGGCCCGCAGGCCTGATGCCGGTGATCTCAGCCTTCGGCCTTGGCCGGAACAACAGTTGCTGCCGCATGCGCCGGAGCCTTCTGAGCCGCCTTGCCGGGGCTGAGCGGGTCGTCCTGACGCTGCACGGAGCCTTCGAAATGGGCGCCGGACTCGATCGCGATGGTCTTGTGGATGATGTCACCCTCGACCCGCGCGGTGGAGGTCAGGCGGACCTTGA
Source organism: Tritonibacter scottomollicae (assembly GCF_032924845.1). Classification (NCBI taxonomy): domain Bacteria; kingdom Pseudomonadati; phylum Pseudomonadota; class Alphaproteobacteria; order Rhodobacterales; family Paracoccaceae; genus Tritonibacter; species Tritonibacter scottomollicae. The sequence goes on along the minus strand of NZ_CP136704.1, from coordinate 1,235,603 downwards.
GGCCACGGACGCGACCCACGATGCGACCGTTGATGACCACGTCATCGGCGGTGATCTCACCCTTTATCGTCGCGGATTCGCCGATGGTCAGCAGATGCGCGCGGATGTCGCCCTCGACAGTGCCTTCGACCTGGATGTCACCGGTGGTCTTGACGTTGCCGGTGATGTGCAGGTCCGAGCTGAGCAGCGACGCCGGCGGCTTTGCCTTGGGCGCAGCAGGCTTGCTGTATTCGCTGGCACCTGTGGATGCGCTGCTCGAAGAGGAAGAGGACGCCGGGCTGGAGGCCGGGGTCGCCGTGGGGGTCTCGGCTTGTTTTGGGCCGGGCTCGTTGATTTTGCTCTTAGAAAACATTTCTCGCAGCCTTGATATAGATCATGGGGTTTACGGGTTTGCCATTGACCCTGACCTCGTAATGGAGGTGGGTCCCGGTGGACCGTCCGGTGGTACCCATATCAGCAATATGATCTCCGCGCGAGACCCTTTGACCGGCCTTTACGCGGAGGTTGGAGTTATGGGCATATCTGGTTTCGATGCCAAAGGCATGCTGGATCTTGACGAGGCGGCCATAGCCCGACTGCCAACCCGCATGGGTGACGACGCCATCAGCGGTGGCAAAGATGTCCGTGCCGGTGCCGCCAGCAAAATCCGACCCTTTGTGCAGACGCCGCCCGCCGGTCTTTGGATCGCGGCGATAGCCGAAGCCGGAGCTCTGGCGCACTTGGTTGAGGTTGACCGGGACCGAGAAGGGTGCCTGTTCCGCAGCGATGCGGTAGAGGTTCAGCTGGCTCATCTGATTGAGCAGGGCATTGGCGCGAATTTCGTCCGGGCTTGCCTCTTCGCCGCGGGTCGACAGCGACAGCGGCTCCAGCGGGCCGCCTTCGCCACTATAACCCCGGCGCACCTGCTCCAGGATCCGATCCGGTGGCAGGCCAGCGGCGGAGAACATCTTGTTCAGGGGATCGACCGAAATCGCCATCGCCTCTTCAAGCTGGCGGAAAATCTGGTCGTTGCGCTGCGCATTCAGGCGCAGTTCCAGTTCAAGATCATCGCGTTGGTTGAGGGCGGATTGTGCGTCGCTCTCGATCTGATCGCGCTCTTCTGCGGTTTCTGCCAGGGCCGCGGTCAGAAACTCAAGCTGCGCGGGTGCGGTGGCCGCGAGGACTTCCTCGGGGCTGTCGGGGGCCGTCTGTTCGCGCAGGTCGAGCACCGTGCGTTTCAGGATCTCGCGTTCCTTGATGGTTTCGCGCAGGTTGGCCTGAATCACGTCGATGCCGGTTTCCAGCTCGCGGCGGCGGGTTTCGGAGGCCAGCAGTTCGGATTGCATGGTGGAGATCTGCTGCAGCGCGGAGTTGAACCGTTCCTGCGCGGCCAACGCCTCTTCGGCGCGGCGATCACGTTCGGTGGACAGCGCGTTCAGACGCTCCTGATAGACCTGTTGATCGCGCCGGGCCTGATCGCGAAAATTGCCGGACCCGATGCTGTCCATCAGCACGATCGCGGTTGCCACGATGGCCCAGGACACAAACAGGGCCAGTCCGGCGACGGTGACAAGCTGGGTTTCCGAGCTCAGACGGATGAACCGCGTGTCGCTGTCTGATTTCAGGAAAACCCGACGTTCGGGAAAACGACGTTCCAGAAACGCGTGAATCCGTAGGTACAAACCGCCTCGCAAGTCTCGATATCCTTGTTCCGTCCCCTGACCACATTCTTAATGCCCTGTGGGTGTGGACAAATGCAGCCTTGGCGGAATGGAATAGCCAGACTGTGGCCATTCGGCAACCCTGTTCCAAAGAGTTTACGAAGAAGTTCCGGCATTCCTTGGTCTTAGGCAGAAAGCTGCCGATATGTGCCGGTTTGCCCAGCGGTAATGCTCTGGGGGCAGGCTGCGATCTTGCAAGGCGCTCAGCGCGCGTAAGCGGGGGCCTCGCCATCCGCGAGCGGCCAGTAGAAATCCGGCGGCAGCCCGGCATCGGCGCGTTTTTCCTCGTTGAAGGGCGGCTTCAATGCGCCATGAAAGTAGGTCTGCACGAGGGTGTGGAATTCGGCCTTGGGGTCAAGGTTGTCGCGTCCGCAGAGAAAGTTGAACCATTTGGCGCCATAGGCCACATGGCCGACCTCCTCGGCATAGATTTCCTCCAGTGCATCAATCGCCTGCTGCATCCCCGCCTTGCGAAAGATCGCGATCATGCCCGGGGTGACATCCAGACCGCGGGCCTCCAGCACCATCGGCACCACGGCGAGGCGGCCCATCAGGTCGTCCTTCGTATCCTCGGCGGCGCGCCACATGCCGGCATGGGCGGGCAGGGCGCCGTAGTGGCTGTCGAGGCTCTCAAGGCAGTCGCACATCAGGTTGAAATGCTTGGATTCCTCATCTGCGGATTTCACCCAGTCATCATAGAACCCCAGCGGCATCGGGACATGAGTGAAACGGGCGATGATGTCCCAGTGCAGATCAACCGCGTTGAGTTCGATATGCGCCACCGCATGCAGCAACGCGATGCGTCCCTGCGGCGAGCCGGGTTTGCGTTTCGGTACCTCACGCGGGTGCAGCAGCGCCGGCTGGTCCGGGCGGGCGGGATGCAGCGGCGGCGCGGCGCTGCCGATCGCGATCTCGGGCGCCTTGCCAGCGCGGGCCGCCCGCCACGCTGCGGCATGCGCACGAGACAGGGCGGTCTTGGCGCGCCCATCGGCGCAATTGAGCACTTCGGTCGCCATCTGGGCGAGGGTGGGGCGGCTTTGGGTCATGGGTCCGTCAGTCTGGCTTTGAGGTCGTGGCAGGGTGTGGCTGGCGCATGTGGTGCGGTGGGTGGGTGGATCAGAGCTCACCGGAGCGAAAACGCTCCGGCACTGCGCCTCATCTGATCTGTCCCCTGCCATCGCAAAGTCTGACCTGCAAGGAAAATAGCCGTCCCCCGCCCACAGGGTGTGGCCCCTCGGCGATTTTTCTTGCAGCGCATCCAGGGCGGTGACGTCACAGGGGCAATTGAGGTGCGGTTCCGGAGCGAAACGCCTGGTCACGGCGCAGGCGGTCCTGTGAGGTTTTGCGCTTTGCTGCGCAAATCGCGGGAGGGCGGGGCCGCGCCTGCGGCGCGGCCCCGCCCGGCCCAACGCTTTTAGAGGTGGCTTTGCCGCATCTTAAAAAGGGGCGGGAGCCTGTCGTTTTGTGCGATCGGGTCAGAGAGCTTTGACCGCCTCCAGGACCTCTTCGACATGGCCGGGGACTTTGACCTTGCGCCAGATGCGGGCAATCTTCCCATCGCGGTCGATCACAAACGTCGACCGTTCGATGCCCATGCTTTTGCGACCATACATGTTCTTTTCCACCCAGACGCCATAATCCTCGCACATGGTGCTTTCGGCATCGGAGAGCAGCGGCACGGTGAGCCCATGTTTTGCGACGAATTTATCGTGTTTCGCCACCGTATCCCGCGAGACACCGAATACAGCCGCCCCCGCTTCGGCAAAGGCTTGCAGATGTTCGGAAAATCCGATGGATTCCTTGGTGCAACCCGGCGTATCATCGCGAGGATAGAAAAACAGAACAACGACCTGACCCTTCAGGTCCGAGAGGGATATTTCGCCGCCGCCATCGCGCGGAAGAGTGAACGCAGGGGCAAGGTCAGAGGGTTCGAGCATGTTTTGGGTCTCCAGACGTTTTCGCGCAAGTTTTCTTGCTGGTGCGAGCCATACATAGATCATGTCAGGCGAAGAAAAAGCACAGATCGTCACGCCGCCGCAGGAAGACCTGCCGCAATTCGTGGCGCCTGCGGATCAGAAACCCACATGGCGGCGTCGGGCCATGCGCCGGACCTGGAAGATCCTTGTGTGGGTCTCGGCAGTTGCGGCTGTGCTGGCGGTGGCGGTGTTTGTCCTGTTGGACAAGCGGCTGGGCGCGCCTGATTGGCTGCGCGCGGAAGCAGAGCAGCGTCTCGAGGCGCAGCTGGGCGGGCTGGAGATCGAATTCGGCGAGATCGAACTGGTGGTGCACAGCGGCTGGCGGCCGCGGCTGTCGTTGCGTGATGTGACGCTTTTCTATCCAGACGGAAGTCCGGCGGCGCATTTGGAAGATGCGCAGGCGGCGCTGGCCATGCGTCCGTTGCTGCGCGGCCAGATCCGGCCAAAGACGATTTCCCTGTCCGGCCTCTTTGCGACCTTGCAACGGGAAAGTGATGGCGCGGTCGCGCTGAGCTTCTCGGACGGCGCGGCGCCATTCCGGCAGGCTCGGAACCTGCCGCAGTTGATCGAGGCCTGGGACCGCCAGCTTGAACTGCCGATCCTGTCGGCCCTGACGCGCGTCGAGACCCAGGCGGTTACCCTGAGCTATATTGACCGGCGCATTGATCGTGCCTGGACGCTGGACGGTGGGACGATCCTGCTGTCGCGCGCGGGCGACAGTGTGGAGATCGAGGCCGGGTTCTCGGTGCTGAGCGGGCGCGAATATGCGAGCACGGTCGAGGCCACCTATCGCTCAGACATTGGCAATACCGCCGCAGAATTTGCCGTGGTGGTGGATCAGGTGCCTAGCTCGGACGTGGCCAGCCAAAGCCCCGCTTTCGGGTGGCTTGATGTCTTGCGCGCGCCGATCTCCGGTGCCTTGCAAGGGGCCGTGGACAGCAAGGGCATCTTGTTGCCATTGACCGCGAGTTTGGAGATCGGCAGCGGCGTGATCCAGCCAAACGAGGCTCTGAAACCCGTGCCGCTGCAGTCTGCGCAGAGTTTCTTTACCTTCGATCCGGCCACGCAGGAGCTGGAGTTCTCCCGCCTCTCGGTCGACAGCGGCTGGGTCAGTGGTCAGATGGAGGGGCGCGCAGAGCTGGTAGGGGTGCGCGACGGGCGCCTGACGGAGTTGGTCGGCCAGCTGCGATTTACCGATCTGAAGCTGAACCCGCTGCGGCTTTATCCCGAGCCGTTGACGTTCTCCGGGGTGCGCGTCGATTTCCTGATGGAGCTGGCGCCATTCCGGTTGCGTCTCGGCGAAATGCTGGTTCAGCAAGGCGACACCGACCTTCTGTTGCACGGGGAGGTCCGGGCCGGAGACAAAGGCTGGAACTACGATGTTCAGGGGGCGGCAGACCATCTGGATGTCGCGGTCGTCAAGGAAATGTGGCCCCCCTCGGCGCCCCCCAAACCCCGCGCCTGGTTCACTGAGAACGTGTTGACCGGCGACATTCAAAATGCGCAGTTTGCGTTGCGTGGACGGGATGCGGAGAAGCCCTTTGTCGCGCTGGACCTCGGGTTCGAGAACGGCAGCGTCAGGTTCAACAAATTCTACCCCAATCTTGAAGATGCCGCAGGGCAGCTCAGCATCTATGGCAAGCGTCTGGTGGTTACGGCCACCCGTGGTGCGGTGACGGCCCGACAGGGGGGCGCCATGGATATGGCCGGCTCCTCTTTCATCATTCCCGACATGTCGCAAAAAGGGGACAGCAGTCTTGGGATTTTGCGGGCGCAGGCGGATGGGCCAGCGCTGGCGGTGCTGTCGTTGCTCAATCGCGCACCCTTAAGCATTTTGGACAATGTAGGGCTTCCGGTCGAGCTGGGTCAGGGCGCGGTTTCGGTGACGGCGACCGCTGCGATGCCGCTGAAGAAGAAGCTCGATGTGAAGGAAGTGGACTATCACTACGCCGGACAGCTGCGGGATGTGAGCAGCTCGGTCCTGGTGCCGGGGTTTGAGATCGCATCGGACCAGCTGTCGATCTCTGGCGACAACAGCCATGTGATGGTGTCGGGACCGGGGCAGTTCGCCGGAGTGCCGATCCGGGCGCGCTGGCGTCAGGGGCTGCGGCCCGGCAATCCGCCGGATGGCACCATCGAGGGTGAGATCGAACTGTCGCCGCGCACCATAGAGGCCCTGAAGATCGGCCTGCCGGATGGATTGGTCAGGGGAACGGGCAGCGCAACGATCAAGGCGGTTCTGCCACCGGGCAAGCCGGTGCAGCTGAGCGTTCAAAGTGATCTGCAAGGGGTCGGCCTGCGGTTGCCGGAGCTGGCCTGGAGCAAGCCGGAACGCACAACCGGCACGCTGTCGTTCAACACGGTGCTGACCGGAACGCCCTCTGTCGAGAACCTGGTGCTTGAGGCCAGCGGCCTGCGGGCGCAGGGGCGTGTGACGGTAAAACCCACCGGCGGCTTGGACACCGCGCAGTTCTCTAATGTCTCGCTTGGCAATTGGCTGCAGGGCCCGGTGACCTTGACCGGGCGCGGCGATGCGACGCCCGCGCTGGCGATGACGGGCGGGGTGATTGATCTGCGCACCGCCCCGTTCAGCAGTCGAGAGAGCGGGCAGAGCGGCGGCGGTGGCGGCAGCAATACGCCGATCTCGCTGGCGATCGACAGATTGCAGGTTACCGACGAGATTGCACTGACCCGGTTCGAGGGTCGGTTTGACACGCTTGGCGGGTTCAACGGCGCCTTTACCGGCAACCTTGGCTCACTGACGCCGGTTGAGGGTGTGGTGGTGCCGCAGGCTGGCGGGCTTGCCATGCGCGTCCGGTCGCAGGATGCGGGCGGGGTGTTTCGTGCCGCTGAGGTGGTGCGCCACGGGTATGGCGGATCGTTCGAGATGACGCTGATCCCGGCGCAGACGGCGGGGGAATACAACGGGCAGGTGCGGGTCAGTAATATCCGCATCAAGCGCGCCCCGGCGATTGCGGCCCTGATCAATTCGCTCAGTCTGGTTGGGCTGTTCGACGAGCTGTCGGGGCAGGGGATCCTGTTCACCAGCGTTGAGGCGGATTTCCGGCTTGGATCGCGTTACCTGACGCTGAACAGTTCGTCCGCGGTGGGCCCGTCGATCGGCCTGTCGCTGGACGGGGTCTATGATCTGACCACCAGCCGCATGAACATGCGTGGGGTGTTGTCGCCGATCTACCTTGTGAACGCGATCGGCAGCGTGATGACCCGCAAAGGCGAGGGGGTGTTTGGCTTTTCCTTCACATTGACGGGCCACGCGGATGACCCCAAGGTTTCGGTCAATCCGCTCTCGGGGCTAGCACCGGGTTTCCTGCGCGAAATTTTCCGCGGTGCGCAGCCGACGGCCCCCGGCGAAGAGCCAGAAACACCTCGCAAATCCGCACAAGAGCAACGCGAGGAGCGGCAGCAGCGGCGGGACAATCGCTAGGCCATAAAAACTGAGATGTGACGACTGTGGGCCATGGACTTTCCTCTGGGCGCGCAGTATCGCGCGCCACATGAAACTCAGCGATTTTGACTTTGACCTGCCCGATGATCTGATTGCGACGCGGCCCGCCGTGCCGCGATCCTCCGCGCGTCTGCTGGTGGCGGAGCAGGACCAGATCACCGATGCCCGTGTGACCGATCTGTTACAATGGCTGCAGCCGGGCGACCGCCTGGTTTTGAATGACACCCGCGTCATCCCGGCGCGTCTCAGCGGTCAGCGTCATCGCGACTCGGCGCAAGGCGCTGTGTCGGCGCGGATCGAGGTGACCTTGCTGGAGCCGCAGGCCGATGGCTGCTGGGGCGCTTTGTTGAAACCGCTCAAGAAGATCAAGGTCGGTGAGACGGTGGTGTTCAGCGATCAGCTGTCGGCAGAGCTTGTCGAGGTGGTCGAGGGACAGGGACGTCTGCGCTTCAACCTTGCGGGCGATGATTTCGACGCGGCGCTGGCCGAGGCGGGGGCAATGCCGTTGCCGCCCTATATCGCCGCCAAACGTCCGGCAGATGAGCAGGACAAGACCGATTATCAGACCGTCTGGGCACGCAGCACCGGCGCCGTCGCGGCGCCCACGGCGAGCCTGCATTTCGACGAGGCACTGCTGGCGGCGCTCGCTGCAAAGGGCGTTGAGTTCACCTATGTCACGCTGCATGTGGGCGCCGGTACGTTCCTGCCGGTCAAGGTCGAGGACGTGACGAGCCACAAGATGCATGCCGAATGGGGGCAGGTGACGGTGCAGGCCGCGGCGGAGATCGCCGCCACCAAGGCGGCTGGCCAGCGGGTGATCCCGGTGGGCACCACAGCGCTGCGCCTGATTGAAAGTGCTGCGCGCGACAGCGGCGCGATTGCACCTTGGGAGGGTGAGACGGATATCTTCATCTATCCCGGTTTCACCTTCCGGGTGGCGGATGCGCTGATGACCAATTTCCACCTGCCGAAATCAACCTTGATGATGCTGGTCTCGGCCCTGATGGGACAAGAGCGCATGCGCCGGGTCTATGATCACGCGGTGGCGGAGCGCTATCGGTTTTTCTCCTACGGAGATGCCTCTCTGCTGATTCCCTGAGCATCATCCCAGTCATGCGGTGGCGATCCCATAGGCTGAGGGGTTGACCGTTAACGTTACTGTGGGAAGGTCGCGCAGGAACACGTCCGAGTCGGAAACGCCGGGCTATTGCGCCGAGAAACAGACGATACCTTGACCCTTGCGAGCGCCCACGGCGTTTTTTGCATTTACACACTGCCCCAAACCGGCCGCGCGCCAGGGGTTCATGAAACTCTCCTCGTTCGGTCTAAACCGGCGGGCTCCTGACAAAGATTGAAGGAGACGAAACGACATGTTGCAAGTTCTGTCGAGTGCCTGGGCGCTTCTAATGGGGGTCGGGCTACTGATGCTGGGCAACGGTCTTCAGGGCACGCTCTTGGGTGTGCGTGGGGGGATCGAAGGCTATTCCACGCTGACCATGTCGCTGGTCATGTCCACCTATTTTGTCGGACTGCTGCTGGGCTCCTGGGTGTCGCCGGGCATGATCCGACGCGTGGGCCATGTGCGGGTCTTTGCGGCACTGGCCTCGCTGATCTCGGCTGTGATGGTGATCTATCCGGCCGTGCCGAACCCAGTCGTCTGGATGCTGGGCCGTCTGATCGTTGGTTTCTGCTTCTCCGGGGTGTACGTCACGGCGGAAAGCTGGCTCAACAATGCCGCCGACAATGAAAACCGCGGCAAGGCGCTGTCGCTCTACATGATCGTGATGACGCTGGGGCTGGTGGCCGCACAGGGGTTCATCCTGATCGGTGACCCGGCGGGCTATCTGCCCTTCGTGATCGCCTCTATTGCGGTTTCGATCTCCTTTGCGCCGATTCTGCTGTCGATTTCACCGACGCCGGCCTTTGACACCGCAAAGCGGATGACCCTGAAGGAGCTGATGAAGGCGTCACCTCTGGGCTGCGTCGGCATGTTCCTGATTGGCGGCGTGTTCTCGGCGCAGTTTGGTATGTCGGCGGTGTACGCGACCGAAGCCGGGATGAAGCTGCATCAGGTCTCGCTGTTTGCCGCAAGTTTCTATGTCGGCGCCTTGTTTATGCAGTTCCCGCTGGGCTTTCTTTCGGATCGGATGGATCGGCGTCTGCTGATCATGTTTGTCGCCGGAACGGCGAGTGTGACGTCGGTGCTGGCGATGCTCCTTGGGGGCTCGTTCGTGCTGCTGCTGGTCTCGGCCTTTGTCATCGGTGGGCTGATCAATCCGCTCTATTCCTTGCTGCTGGCGCATACCAACGACTTTCTGGATCATGACGACATGGCCTCGGCCTCTGGCGGGTTGATCTTTATCAACGGGCTTGGTGCTTGTGGCGGTCCGGTCATCATCGGTTGGCTGATGTCGGACTCCGTCGCTGGCCCGAATGGGTTCTTCCTGTTCATGGCGGTCCTACTGGGCATTCTGGTGGTCTACGCCGGATATCGCGCCACGCAGCGTGCAACCATTCCCGTGGATGAGACCGGTGTCATGCCTGCCATGAGCCCGTCCTCCACGTCGGTCGCGGTGGAACTGGCACAGGAATATGCCATCGAGACAGAGTTGGAAGAGCAAGAAAACGCCGCTTCTCCAAACTGATAGCGCAATCACGCACAGGAAACGGTCATCTCATCACAAAAGTGACTGAGGTGGCCGTTTTTGTAACCTAACGTCACTTGTGCTCGCCCCCTGAATCAGGCTCATCTTGGAAGTGTTACGTTAATTTTATAGCCGGTGGAGAAAGACCAATGGCAGGCCCTGAACAGATACTGGAATTTTGGCTCGATCACGTCGGCGAGCAAGGCTGGTATCGGCAAGACGATGCGCTGGACGCAGAGATCCGCGCACGGTTCGAGGACACATGGAAACAGGCTTGCGAGGGCAGCTACTCGCTCTGGCTGACCTATCCCAGCGGTGTACTGGCCTATATCATCCTGATGGATCAGTTCCCGCGCAATATGTTCCGCGGTCAGGGGCGTGCCTTTGCGTCGGATCAGGCGGCGCTGTCTGCGGCCAAGGCAGCCGTGGATCGCAAATGGGACCTGAAGATCGACGAGCCTGCACGGCAGTTCTTCTATCTGCCGATGATGCATTCCGAGAGCCTGTGCGATCAGGAACGCTGCGTGCGCCTGATCCATGAGCGGCTCGATAAGACCGGCGCGCAGAACTTGCTGCACGCGCGGGCGCACCGCGAGGTGATCCGCCTGTTTGGCCGTTTTCCCTATCGCAACGAGGCGCTCAGCCGCCACAGCACCGCGCCGGAACTGGATTACGTCAGCGCCGGTGGATATGGCTCCACGGTGCGGGAGTTGCAGGCCATCGCCTGAACCGGTCTCTATCGAGAGAGTGCAAAAGGCCCCGTCGGTTTGGCGGGGCCTTTGTGTGTCATGTTGTCGCCAAACACCGCCCGTTGCGAGATGGCTTTGCCGCGAGGCTTTTCTTCAGTCCGACGGCGGGCGCACCCCATAGAGGCGGCAGGCATCGGCGCGCAGATCGGCTTCGCTCCTGTCGGGTCTCACCAGATAGCTGGGTGCTAGAATGCGGGAGCTGCGTTCGATGCGGACCGAGATGACATGGCGGATTCGAAAGGCGTCGCCCGTCATCGCCAAGAGCGGAGCCGCCAGCTGCGAAAATTCAGGATCATCGGGAGCGATGATCTCCGCGTGACCTTCCAGTTTTCGACCACGCTGCAGAAACACGTCGATCAGGCTGACGCAGACTGCCGGGTTGGCGCGGATGTTCCTGACGCTGCGAGCAGAGGCGATATCGGCGATCACCAGCTGGGTTTCGCCGGTCTGAGCATAGATTTCCTTGGGCGACACATTGGGTCTGTTCTGCGCATCCGAGGTGGCAAGCCAGCAAAGGACGGCGTGTTCGGTTTCCGTGAAGTCAGTGCTCATGCCTGGGGTCCTGCCTTGTCTGCCTGGAGGTTTTTGACTCGGGTCGAGCCTAGGCCACACCAGCTCTTGCACTAAGGACGCCGTGCGACGCCCATCGGGAGCAATGCGGCGGCGAGAGGGCTCCGCCTCCGAGAGAGGTGATTTTCCTGTTGCCCGACATCCCCGGCTTGTTAGGGTCGAGGCCAGTTCGAGCAATAATCTGCAGCCTGTCGGTGAGGTGGGTCTTCGGTTGTTGCAGCGCAATGGAAATTAGTTTAACGGTAAACTAGTTTTTGGATCTTTGTTCATGAGGGAACACAATGGCCGCAGCATCCTATGACGTGATCGTAATCGGCGCAGGCCCCGGTGGCTATGTCGCCGCAATCCGGGCCGCGCAGCTCGGTCTGAAGACCTGCGTTGTCGAGCGCGAGCACCTTGGAGGCATCTGTCTGAACTGGGGCTGCATCCCGACCAAGGCGCTGTTGCGCTCGTCGGAAGTGTTCCACCTGATGGAGCGCGCGAAGGACTTCGGCCTCAAGGCTGAAAACATCGGCTATGACCTCGGCGCGGTGGTCAAACGCTCGCGCGGCGTGGCCAAGCAGCTCTCGGCGGGCGTCAAAGGTCTGCTGAAGAAGCACAAGATCGACGTGGTCATGGGCGCGGCGACAATCCCTGCCAAGGGCAAGGTGTCCGTCAAAACCGACAAGGGCACCGAGGAGCTGACGGGCAAGAATATCATCGTCGCCACCGGTGCGCGGGCGCGGGAACTGCCGGGGCTGGAGGCTGATGGCGATCTGGTCTGGACCTATAAGCATGCGCTCGACCCCAAACGCATGCCGAAAAAGCTGCTGGTCATCGGGTCCGGCGCGATTGGCATCGAATTTGCTAGCTTCTACAACACCTTGGGGTCGGATACGACCGTGGTTGAGGTGATGGATCGCGTCTTGCCGGTGGAGGACGAGGAAATCTCGAAATTCGCCAAGAAGGCGTTCGAGAAACAAGGCATGAAGATCATGCAAAAGGCGATGGTCAAGAAGCTCGATCGCGCCTCCGGCAAGGTCACCGCTCATATCGAAGTCGGCGGCAAGGTCGAGAAACACGAGTTTGACACGGTAATTTCCGCCGTCGGCATCGTCGGCAACACCGAAGGCCTCGGGCTTGAGGAACTGGGCGTCAAGATCGACCGCACCCATGTCATCACCGATGAATACTGCCGCACCGGCATCGACGGCGTCTATGCCATTGGTGACATCGCCGGCGCGCCGTGGCTTGCGCATAAGGCCTCTCATGAGGGCGTGATGGTGGCCGAACTGATCGCTGGCAAACATGCCCATCCGGTGAAACCAGAAAGCATCGCGGGCTGCACCTATTGCCAGCCGCAGGTGGCCTCGGTCGGCTACACAGAAGCCAAGGCCAAGGAGCTGGGCTACGAGATCAAGGTCGGCCGCTTTCCCTTCATCGGCAACGGCAAAGCCATTGCCTTGGGCGAGCCGGAGGGTCTGATCAAGACCATCTTTGACGAGAAAACCGGCGAGCTGTTGGGTGCGCATATGGTCGGCGCGGAAGTCACCGAGCTGATCCAGGGCTATGTGGTTGGTCGCCAGCTGGAGACCACCGAAGAGGACCTGATGAATACCGTCTTCCCGCATCCGACCCTGTCGGAGATGATGCATGAAAGTGTGCTGGATGCCTTTGACCGGGTGATCCACCTCTGATCTGCTCATCTTGGGATGTTTTCAAAGGCCGGGTGTTTCGCCCGGCCTTTTTTGGTGCGGTTTGTGTGGGTACAAAATAGCTGCCATGTTGTCTGGCGTCCCGGGGGACGCAGGCATAGGGTGGCGGCTGATTTTCAGTAGTATGAGAGCAGTCGGATGCAGCAGCAGGAGCGTGGGACAAACTGGGTCATGGTGCTGCTGATCTGGGCGGCGGGCCTGGGGGCTGCGGCGCAATACGGCAAGATCGCGGTGATCTTTGACCGGCTGCCCGCGCTCTATCCCGGTGTTGGCGCGGCGATGGGCTGGACCGTGTCGCTGGTCGGAGTGCTGGGGATCGTCTTTGGCGTGGTGGCGGGGCTGTTTGTCTCGGCCTTTGGGTATCGGCGCACACTGGTCTGCGCGCTGGCGCTTGGCGCGGTGATGTCGGCCCTGCAGGCGCTGCATCTGCCCTTCGGCCTGTTCTTGCTAACGCGGGTGGTGGAGGGGATCTCGCATCTCGGCGTGGTGGTGGCCGCACCGACACTGATGGCGATCCTGGCAAGCGGCCCGGCGCGCGGATTGGCGCTGACGATCTGGAGCACCTTTTTTGGTGTGGCCTTTGCGATCCTGAGCTGGGCCGGGCTGCCGCTGGTTGATGCCTATGGCGTGCTGGCGCTGTTTGGCGTGCATGCGGCGATCATGGCTGTGCTTGCGGTGATCCTGCATGTGGCGTTGCGCGATGTGCCGGTGCCGGCCCGCTCGCGCTGTCCGGATCTCGCCGCCTTGCCCGCCCTGCATCTGAGCATCTACCGGTCTCCCTACAAACTCGCCCCGGCGGCGGGGTGGCTGTTCTACACCTGCTGTTTTGTGGCGGTGCTGACGGTGCTGCCGCCTTTTTTCGACGAGAGCATCCGCCCACATGTGATGGGGGCGATGCCGCTGGTGTCCATTGCGGTGTCGATGACAATCGGCGCACTGCTGCTGCGGCAGATGCCCGGTGTGACGGTGGTGCAGATGGGCTTCCTGATTGGTGTGGCGTCGATCCTGTGGCTTTGGGCGATACCGGGGCATTGGCTGGCCTGCATGGCGCTGGCGGCGGGGTTCGGGCTGGTGCAGGGCGCAAGCTTTGCCGCGGTGCCGCAGCTCAATGACATCGCCGCCGCGCAATCAGAGGCCAATGGCGCCATGGCGCAGGCGGGCAATCTGGGCAATGCCATCGGCACGCCGCTGTTTGTTGCGGTGATTGCATTTGGGGGCTATGGCGCATTGATGCTGACGGTGGCACTGCTGCTTTTGTGTGGCGCGGTGGTGCATCAAGGCCTTGCATTCAAGCGCCGCCGCTGGGCCGCTGACAGTTTCTGACAGCACATCTGACGCCGTTCCCTGTCTGTTCCGCATTTTCTCTTGGAGACTCGCGACTGCTCACCTATGTGTAATGCAAAGTTTGGGGGCGATATGGCTGAGTTGAAGAATATCGAGGTGCGCGGCGCGCGCGAGCACAATCTCAAGAACATCGACGTGGACATTCCGCGTGATGAATTGGTGGTGATTACCGGCCTGTCGGGATCGGGCAAGTCGAGCCTTGCCTTTGATACCATCTATGCCGAGGGGCAGCGGCGTTACGTTGAATCTCTCAGCGCCTATGCGCGCCAATTCCTGGATATGATGGAAAAGCCGGATGTGGATCATATCTCGGGCCTGAGTCCGGCGATCTCCATCGAGCAGAAGACCACATCTAAAAACCCGCGCTCCACCGTCGGCACGGTGACGGAGATCTACGACTATCTGCGTCTGTTGTTTGCGCGCGCGGGCACGCCCTATAGCCCCGCCACCGGCCAGCCGATCGAGGCGCAGCAGGTGCAGGATATGGTCGACCGGATCATGACGCTGGAGGAGGGCACCCGCGGCTATCTGCTAGCGCCCATCGTGCGCGACCGGAAGGGCGAGTATCGCAAGGAAATGCTCGAACTCCGGAAGCAGGGTTTTCAGCGGGTGAAGGTGGATGGTGAGTTCCATGACCTCGACACGCCGCCGACATTGGACAAGAAATACCGGCACGACATCGACGTGGTTGTCGACCGTCTGGTGGTGAAGGAAGGGCTGGAGACCCGGTTGGCGGACTCTCTGCGCACCGCATTGGATCTGGCTGATGGGATCGCCATTCTGGAGACCGCCCCGCGTGAGGGCGACCCGGAGCGGATCACCTTCTCTGAGAATTTTGCCTGCCCCGTCAGTGGTTTCACCATCCCGGAGATCGAGCCGCGGCTGTTTTCCTTCAACGCGCCCTTCGGGGCCTGCCCGCATTGCGATGGCCTTGGTGTGGAGCTGTTCTTTGACGAGCGTCTGGTGGTGCCGGATCAGGGGCTGAAGATCTATGACGGTGCGCTGGCGCCCTGGCGCAAGGGCAAATCGCCCTATTTCCTGCAAACCATCGAGGCGATCGCCAACCACTATGAGTTCGACAAGAACACGCCGTGGAAGGATCTGCCCGCGCATGTGAAACAGGTGTTCCTGCATGGCTCCGGCGATGAGGAAATCGCCTTTCGCTATGACGAAGGCGGCCGCGTCTACAATGTGACCCGCGTTTTTGAAGGCGTGATCCCCAATATGGAACGCCGCTACCGCGAGACGGATTCCAACTGGGTGCGCGAGGAGTTCGAGCGGTATCAGAACAACCGCGATTGCGGCCATTGCGGCGGTTATCGTCTGCGTGAAGAGGCGCTGGCGGTGAAGATCGGCCCTGCAGGAGGCGCGGCAGAGGATCGTCTGCACGTGGGGCAGGTGGTGGAGAAATCCATCCGCGAGGCGCTGGCCTGGATCGAAGAGGTGCCGAGCCACCTCACCGCGCAAAAGCAGGAGATCGCCCGCGCCATCGTCAAGGAAATCCGCGAGCGTCTCGGGTTCCTCAACAATGTGGGGTTGGAGTATCTGACCCTCAGCCGCAACGCAGGCACGCTCTCGGGCGGGGAAAGCCAGCGGATCCGTCTGGCCAGCCAGATCGGCTCCGGTTTGACCGGGGTGCTTTATGTGCTGGACGAACCGTCCATTGGTCTGCACCAGCGCGACAATGACCGGCTGATCACCACGCTCAAGAACCTGCGCGATCAGGGCAATACGGTGATCGTGGTGGAACATGACGAGGATATGATCCGTCAGGCCGATTACGTCTTTGACATCGGCCCCGGTGCCGGTGTGCATGGCGGGCAGGTGGTGAGCCACGGCACGCCCGCCGCGGTCGAGGGCGATGCGGGCTCGGTGACCGGGCAGTATCTGGCCGGAACGCGCGAGATTGAGGTGCCTGCCACACGGCGCAAGGGCAACAAGAAGAAGATCAAGGTGGTGAAGGCCACCGGCAACAACCTGAAAAACGTCACCGCCGAATTCCCGCTGGGCAAATTTGTCTGCGTCACCGGCGTGTCGGGCGGCGGCAAGTCGACCCTGACCATTGAGACGCTGTTCAAAACCGCTTCCATGCGCCTCAACGGGGCGCGCCAGACGCCTGCACCTTGCGAGACGATCAAGGGGCTGGAGCATCTGGACAAGGTGATCGACATCGACCAGCGCCCTATCGGGCGTACCCCAAGATCCAACCCCGCGACCTATACCGGCGCCTTTACCCCGATCCGTGACTGGTTTGCTGGTCTGCCGGAGGCCAAGACGCGCGGGTATAAACCGGGGCGGTTCTCCTTCAACGTCAAGGGCGGGCGCTGCGAGGCCTGTCAGGGGGACGGGGTCTTGAAGGTCGAGATGCACTTCTTGCCCGACGTCTATGTCACCTGCGAGACCTGTCAGGGCGCGCGCTACAACCGCGAGACGCTTGAGATCAAGTTCAAGGGCAAGAGCATTGCCGATGTGCTTGATATGACTGTGGAAGACGCGCAGGAATTCTTTGCTGCCGTGCCGACGATCCGCGACAAGATGGACGCGCTGATGCGGGTGGGGCTTGGCTATATCAAGGTCGGCCAGCAGGCCACGACGCTCTCGGGCGGTGAGGCGCAGCGGGTGAAACTGTCAAAGGAACTGGCGAAGCGCTCCACTGGACGGACGCTCTATATTCTCGACGAGCCGACCACGGGTCTTCATTTCGAGGATGTTCGCAAGCTGTTGGAAGTGTTGCATGAACTTGTCGAACAGGGCAATTCCGTGGTGGTGATTGAGCACAACCTCGATGTGATCAAAACCGCTGACTGGCTGATTGATATCGGTCCCGAGGGCGGCGATGGTGGTGGTGAGATCGTCGCCACCGGCACGCCGGAAAAGGTGGCGGAAGAGCCGCGCAGCCACACCGGATATTACCTGAAGCCAATGCTTGCCGCCAAGGCGCGCAAGAAGGTTGCCGCGGAGTGATGAAGCCGGGGCGAGGGGATCTTGCACCCCTCGCCCTGTGCCTCGTCCTGTGGTGCCTGCTGCGCTGCACGTGACCACGGACGCGACCATAGGCCTATTCGGTGCGGATCTGGTGGTCCCCGGATGGTGCGGTGCGCGCCAGCAGCAGCGGGATCAGGAACAAGGCAAGGAAGCCGGTGTTCATCACCACATTAAACGGAGCGCCGGACAGGACAGAACCCAGGCTGTCCGGCACATACCACGCCAGTAAGGTTGGCAGCAGGATGCGGCGGGCCAGCGCTGGATCTTGTGGGTATATCAGCGTGGTGACTTGCCAGACCGCCACAGCAAGGCCGATCAGCACACCGCCTGATATCGCCAGCATAAGTTGCGTCACCTCGTGATCGACGTCCTGCGCGCCGTCAAAGGGCAGGAACGCGATGTCGACAAAAGCAAGCGCGGCAGGTTTGATCTGCGTGTGCGGCGCCAGCATCAGGGCAAGGCCGAATAGCGCGGTTCCGATCGCGGCGATACGCAGCACGTGCGTTGCAAGATCATGTCTCATGGCGTTCTTTCTCTCATTTTGAGGCTCGTGTGGAACATGAACGGGCAGGGGCGCTGCTTCAATTACGTCGCAGGTAAGTGTATGGCCGTGTCCAAGGCTAGGTGGCCGTGAATGAAGGGCAGGGCTGATATGGGTGATTTCAGCGATCGGTTGAGGGAATGGCGGCAGCTGCGTCGGATGAGCCAGCTCGATCTCGCGCTCGCGGCAGAGGTTTCGGCTCGACATGTCTCATTCCTCGAAACCGGGCGGGCGCAGCCCAGCCGCGACATGGTATTGCGTCTGAGCACGGAGTTGAGACTGCCACAGGTGGAGATCAATGGCCTGTTGTCAGCCGCCGGGTTTGCGCCCGCCTATGGCGCGCGCCGTCTCACGAAGGCCGACCTGGCGCCGGTGCGGGAGGCGGTCGATTGGATGCTGGAGCGTCATGCCCCCTATCCGGCGATGGCGCTGGATCGGCACTGGCGGGTGCTGGCGCTGAATGCGCCGCTGCAGCGGCTGATGGGGCCCGTGGGGCTGGGCGTCGAGGACAGTCTGCTTGAGGCGCTGCTGCACAATGACAGCCTGCGCTGCAATATCGTCAACCTTTCAGAGGTGGAACGGTTGATCCTGCAGCGGTTGCGCAGTGAACTGTCGCACTTCGGGCGGGACGATGTGATCGAGCGCCATATGCAATGTCTGAAAAACCGTGGTGCGCAGGCGACGGATGGGGCGCCGACACCGCCGATGATCCCGACCCGGTATCGGATCGCAGGTCAGGTGCTGTCGTTCTTCTCGGCGATGTCACAGTTTGGTACAGTCGAGGATATCGCCCTGTCGGAGCTGCGGATCGAGTGCATGTTTCCGGCGGATGAGGCCACGCGGGTGGCGCTCATCCAGTTGGGGGCGTCTTAGCCGCGGCCGCGTTTCTCAAGCCGGGGCAGCATGGCGGAGAAATCCTTGCCCTTGCCGTCCTCATTGTCGACGAACTGGGTATAGAGCGCTTCGGCCAGCTGACCCATCGGGGTATCAGCATCGGCGCTGCCTGCAGCTTGTTGTGACAGACGCAGATCCTTCAGCATCAGATCGGCGGCAAACCCCGGCTGGTAGCCATTGTCCGCAGGCGATTGCGGACCCACACCGGGGGCCGGGCAATAGGCGTTCATCGACCAGCTGTAGCCCGAGGAGGTCGAGACCACATCGAACATTTTCTGCCGGTCAAGGCCAAGTTTGTCGGCCAGTGCAAAGGCCTCGCAGGTGGCGATCATTGTGACGCCGAGGATCATGTTGTTACAGATCTTTGCGGCCTGACCGGCACCGGCCTCGCCGCAATGCACGGCCTTTTGGCCCATGATGTCAAACAGTGGCGCAGCCTTGGCAAAGGCCTCGGTCGAGCCGCCCGCCATGAAGGTCAAGGTGCCGCCCGCCGCGCCACCAATGCCGCCGGAGACGGGGGCATCGACAGACAGAAGACCGGCCGCTGCTGCCTGATCGGCCACGGCGCGCGCGCTGTCCACATCCACGGTGGAGCAGTCGACGAAGGCCGCGCCCGCGCTCATGGCGGGGACAATCTCGGAGGCGACATGACGCAGGATGTCGCCATTGGGCAGCATGGTGATGACCACATCTGCGCCCGTTGCGGCCTCGGCGGCACTCTTGGCCATGGTGACACCTTCGATGGCGACATCCGCCATATCAAAGCCCGTCACGTCATGGCCTGCCTTGGCAAGGTTCGCCGCCATCGGGCCGCCCATGTTGCCAAGTCCGATAAATCCGATTTTCATGTGTTCAGTCCTCCTCAAAACTCAGCGCGTCTCGCCCGAGCGGCTGGAGCATCTGGCTCACCGCGACGGCAGGCACAGGGCCGTCAGCGTATTGCCACTTGGGCGATTTATCCTTGTCGATGATCAGCGCCCGCACCCCTTCCAGGAGGTCGCCTTTCTCCATCGCACGATAGGTGAAACGATATTCCAGATCCAAGGCGCTGCGCATGGTCGTGGTGGTTGCGCGCAGACGGTGGATCATCTCCACTGTGGTGGCAAACGACAGCGGCGAGCCGCGCGAGAGCGCCTTGAGGCAACCTGCGGCAAACTCATCATCGCGTGACTTGAGCACGGTCAGGATATCGGCCGAGGTCTCACCTGCGAATGTGGCGTCAATGTCCGCCTGCATCGCTTTTAGCGCGCTGTCTGGCGCTTGCTGTGCGGCGGCCTCAAGGGCGGCGACATCGCCGGTTTCAGCGAGCGTTGCGATCAGTGCGGGCCAGTGATCCTCGGGGATGTAGAGGTCGGCAAACCCCGCATAGACCGCATCGCCCGCAGTCATCCGATGGCCGGTGGTGCCCAGATATTCGCCCAGTCGCCCCGGTGCCAATGACAACAGCAGTGAGCCGCCCACGTCGGGCACGAGGCCGATGCCACATTCCGGCATCGAGAGCTGGGAGCTGTTGCCAACGACGCGGTGGGTGCCGTGACAGCCGATGCCGACGCCGCCGCCCATGGTGAACCCCTGAAGGAAGCTCACCACCGGTTTTGGATACTCGAAGATGCGGGCGTTCATGCGGTATTCGTCGCGCCAGAAGGTGCGACCATAGGTAAAGTCGCCCTTGGTGCCGGTCTCATAGAGTTCGGCAATATCGCCGCCCGCGCAAAAGGCCTTGTCTCCGGCGGCGTCAAACACCACCAACGCCACGTTGTCGTCCTTGGCCCAGTCCTTGAGCGCGGCGTCAATCGCAAGACACATGTCATAAGACAGTGCGTTCAGGGCCTTTTCGCGGGTCAGGGTGATCCGGCCCGCGCGGCCTTCGATACGGATGTGGATGTCGCTCATGGCGTGCGGCCTCCTGTTGGGCGTAATTAGTGGTTTTCTGCCAGCATATGGCGGGCAACGATCACGCGCATGATTTCATTTGTGCCTTCAAGGATCTGGTGCACACGCAGGTCCCGCACCAGTTTTTCGATGCCGTAATCCGCGAGATAGCCGTAGCCACCGTGCAATTGCAGGCACTGATCCACAACGTTCGACCCGGTTTCGGTGACGAATTTCTTCGCCATGGCGCAGAACTTGGAGGCATCAGGTTCGCCCTGATCGAGCTTCCATGCCGCCTGGCGCAGGAAGGTGCGGGCGGCCTGCAATTCGATTTCCATATCCGCAAGGCGGAATTGCAGCCCCTGGAATTGGTCGATGGATGTGCCGAAGGCCTTGCGCTCTGCCATATATTTCAGCGTGTTGGTCAGACCGGTTTGCGCCGCCCCCAGCGAGCAGGCGGCGATGTTCAAACGCCCACCATCGAGACCCTTCATGGCATATTTGAACCCGTGACCCTCTTCCCCCACGAGGTTGCCGGCAGGCACGCGACAGTCGTCAAACTGCACCTGCGCGGTCGGCTGGCTCTTCCAGCCCATCTTGTCTTCAAGGCCGCCAAAGGACAGACCCGGTGTGCCATCCTCGACATAGACGGTGGAGATCCCTTTGGGGCCATCTTCGCCGGTGCGCACCATGCAGACATAAGCGTCGGAGTAGCCGCCGCCGGAGATGAACGCCTTGGTGCCGTTGAGGACATAGCCCTCATCATCGCGCGTGGCGCGGGTCTTGAGCGAGGCGGCATCGGAACCGGAGCCCGGCTCTGTCAGGCAGTAGCTCAGCACCGTGTTGAGGCTCATGACATCGGGCATCACGCGGGCTTTGAGTTCATCGCTGGCGAACATATCAAGCATCTTGGCGCACATGTTGTGGATCGACAGAAACGCCGCCACGGAGGGGCAGGCCATCGACAGCGCCTCGAACACCAGAGTTGCATCAAGGCGCGACAGGCCGGAGCCGCCCGATTCTTCGCTGACGTAAAGGGATCCAAACCCCAGCTCGCCGACTTTGGGCCACAGATCTTTGGGGATGGTGCCCTCTGCTTCCCACTGGCGGGCAAATGGCGCGATTTGTTCCTGCCCGAAGCCATACGCCATATCGAAAATGGCCGTCTGCTCTTCTGTCATTGCGAAGTCCATGGGCTCTCCTCCCCCGTATCATGAGCGGCCGCGGAGCGGGCCACAAGAATTGAACAACTGTTTATTTATTACGCCTCTCAGGGCCACACTTCAACATGCGGAACTGCAAGATGGTCCTGCACTGGTGCCGAGAACTGCATCATTTGAGGGGGAGCCGTCATAATTTTTCCACGAATTCGCGTCGGATTTGAGGGAAATTTTAAGACCTCGCCGTCACTACTTTGGACCAAAGGCACTAGTGTTTCCGTCAGGGGCAAGTGCAAATCAGTAGTCTGAGAAGGAGCGTGGTCCTCGTGTCGCAGCCCAATCAAACCAGCAAGCTCGCCGTGATGCGGGATACAAAGCCGCAGTTTCCAGAGTTCGAGAAATTCGCCACATCCGTCACGTCGCAGGAGCGCGCGAAATTTGCCTATGAGATGAAACACGGGCTACGTGCCAATCAGGCCAAGGGCGAACAGACAAAAGAAACCGTTCAGAAGCTCCTGAAAAAGGCGCGAGCGGAGATGATGAAGCATGAAGCCAAGAGCGCGGAAGCAGTGTTGCGGCAGGCCATCTCGTTGGAGCCGGATAACGCGACTGCGCATGCACTTCTTTGCGAACTGCTGATGAAGGATTCCGCCCGTCTGCTCGAAGCTTTGGCAAGTATCCTGAGAGCAGTAAAGCTTGAGCCGAAGGAGAGCGGCCATTACGCTTTGGTGGGTACGCTCTTGATGCTAATGCAAAAGTCCGAGGAGGCGATCGATTATTTTGAGATCGCGGTGAAGTTCGATCCCAAGAATTACATCGCGCTGGCGCGGATGATGCACCTCAAGGCCCACCACCTGCGTTGGGACGATTTCGACAAGATACCGACCTATCTCAAGCAGTTTAACAAGGGCGGCATCCTATCTGATCCCTTTGCATTCCTGTCGTTGTGCGATGACGGTGACTTCCAGAAGCATCGCTCGATTTCCATGGTACGGGCCAAGCATACCAACCCGGTCAAGGCGCCGATATTCACCGGTCAGCGAGCGGAGGGGCAAAAGATCCGTATCGGATACTTCTCCAATGATTTTTACAATCATGCGACCATGCAGCTGATGCTGGGGCTGTTGGAAACCCATGACCGCAGTCGGTTCGAGCTCTATCTATATGACTACGGGTCCAAACTGTGTGATCTTGCACATGAACGCGCGCGCAAGAGTGCTGATGTGTTCCGAGATGTCCGCCACATGGCCACAGACGAACTGGTGGAGCAGGCAACCCGGGACGAGCTGGATATTGCAGTGGATCTCAAGGGCTTTACCGAAGGTGGTCGCCTCGACATGTTCAACAGTCGCGTTGCACCGGTCCAAGTGTCCTATCTCGGCTATCCCGGCACAACGGGATTGAAGTCGATGGACTACATGGTGGCCGACCGCATCACCATTCCATCGACCCTGCGCAAGCACTACACCGAAAACATCCTGTATATGCCGCATTGCTATCAGCCCAATGACGAGGAGCGCTATATCGCCCAGGTCGATGATACGCGCGCCAGTCACGGTCTGCCGGAAGATGGCTTTGTGTTTTCCTCCTTCAATAGCCCCTACAAGGTCACCCCGCGCGAGTTTGATATCTGGATGAAGCTCATGAAAGAGGTGCCGGATAGCGTCCTGTGGTTCTATTGCGGAAAAGGCGAGATCACGGAACCGCTGCGCAGAGAGGCCGAACGGCGTGGCGTTGACGGACACCGGATCATTCCCGCCCGGCGCGTCATGCCGGATGTTCATCTTGCCCGACTAAAACATGCCGATCTGTTTCTGGATACGTTCAATGTCAACGCCCATACCACGGCCAGCGATGCGCTCTGGGCCGGGCTGCCGGTGGTCACAAAGACCGGCGAGCAATTTGCCGCCCGTGTGGCAGGCAGTATCCTGACGGCCGCCGGGCTGGAGGATCTGGTCACCACGACAGAGAAAAAATATCACGATGTGGCGCTGCGCGTGGCGCAGGATCCGGACTATCTGGCCGACATCCGCGCCCGTCTGGCGGCATCCCACAGCGATGCGCCGCTGTTTGATACCAAGGGCTATACACGGGATTTCGAACGGCTGCTCGAAAAGGCCTTTCAAAACTACATCGACGGCAACCGGCCCAAGACCATGGGGATTTCCGCCGCCTGACCCTCATGAGATCAGAGCCGATGAACGCACACAGCCGCGTTCGAAACCCGGGCGCGGCTGCTCTGTTCTTGCGCGGCGAAATATCGGCTTAGAGCAGGCGAACCTGGGTGCCGATTTTCACCATCGGATAGAGTTTTTCCACATGCTGATTGTAAAGCCCGATACAGCCTGACGAACTCTGCCGGCCAATCTTGCGGGTGTCATGGGTGCCGTGGACCAGATAGGCGGGCCAGTCGAGATACATCGCGCGGGTGCCGAGCGGATTGCCGGGCACGCCGCCTTCGATCCGCCGGGGCAACGTGGGATCGCGCTCGCGCATATTGGCGGTCGGCGTCCAGCTCGGCTCCTCCCGCTTGCGCACGATCTTGGAATAGCCCCGGCGTGTCAGTTCCTCGCTCATCGGGACAGAAGAGGGGAACAGGAAATAACTCTCGCCATCACCGCCCCAGTAATGCAGGGCGCGACTCTCGATATCGGCCAGCAGGCAGCCCACACCCAGTGTTTCAAAGTGATCTTGCCAGCGCTGTTGCTGGAAGGAGGACACGTTGCGCTGCACCGGGATCTTTTCACGAATTGCAGGCTCCGAGGCCGGGAAGGCATCACCGGATTGCGCACGCAGCAATCCTGGTGTTGCTAATGTTGCTGCCGCGCCGCTCATCAACGCGCGGCGGGACAGAGTAAAACGGGATTTGGTGAAGTCGGACATTGGCCCATCCTCATTGGTTTTAATTGCTCGATCTCTTCGCGGGACCATATGAGCGCGCGCAGGGCAAGGCCAGTGGCTGTCGACCCAACGCAGGGTGACATTTGCGTGAGCCGACGGAGCGCGGCTCAGGTGGCATGAACTTGCCGATGCGTCGAACACAAAAAGGCCGCCCGACAATGTCGGACGGCCTGAGCTGAAACCCTAGCTGAGCTGAAGCCCGAACTGGGGATCAGTCCATCGCTTTGAAGTTGAACTCGCCACCTTCTTTGATGCCGGAGAACCAGCGCGCGGTAACGGTCTTGGTGCGGGTATAGAACCGGAAGGCATCCGGGCCATACTGGTTCAGGTCGCCAAAGGCCGATTTCTTCCAGCCGCCGAAGGTGTGGTAGCTGAGCGGCACCGGGATCGGGAAGTTGATGCCGACCATGCCCACATTGACGCGGTTGGCAAAGTCACGCGCGGTGTCACCATCTGCGGTGTAGATCGCGGTGCCGTTGCCGTAGGCATTGTCCTTCACGAGGTTCAGCGCATCCTCGTAGTTGTCCATGCGGACAGTTGTCAGAACCGGACCAAAAATCTCTTCCTGGTAGATGTCCATCTCGGATGTGACATCATCGAACAGGGTCGGGCCGACGAAATAGCCGTTCTCATACCCCTGCAGGGTCAGTCCGCGACCATCGGTCACCAGCTTGGCACCCTGCTCGACGCCGCTGTCGATCAGACCTTCGATACGGGCCTTGGCTTGGGCCGTGATGACGGGGCCGTAATCGACATCTTCGCCAGCGGTATAGGGGCCGACTTTCAGCTTTTCGATACGCGGCAGCAGGCGTTCGATCAGGCCATCGGCGGTTTCCTTGCCGACGGGAACCGCAACGGAGATCGCCATGCAGCGTTCGCCAGCGGCGCCGAACCCGGCACCCACCAGGGCGTCAGCCGCCTTGTCGAGGTCCGCATCGGGCATGATCAGCATGTGGTTCTTGGCACCGCCAAAGCACTGCGCACGCTTGCCGTTGGTTGCGGCGCGGCCATAGATATACTGTGCGATCGGGGTGGAGCCGACAAAGCCCACCGCCTGAATGGTCTCGTTGTCGAGGATCGCGTCCACGGCTTCCTTGTCGCCATTCACAACCTGCAGCACGCCATCGGGCAGGCCGGCTTCTTTCAGCAGCTCCGCCAGATAAAGCGATGTGGAGGGGACGCGCTCGGAGGGCTTCAGGATCATCGCATTGCCGCAGGACAGCGCCGGCGCCATTTTCCACAGCGGGATCATCGCGGGGAAGTTGAATGGCGTAATGCCCGCAACGACGCCCAGAGGCTGGCGCATGGAGTAGAGGTCAATGCCCGGTCCGCCGCTGTCGGTGAATTCACCCTTCAGCATGTTGGGCGCGCCCATGCAGACTTCAACCACCTCAAGGCCACGCTGCACGTCACCGCGTGCGTCGGGCAGGGTCTTGCCGTGCTCACGGGCGACCAGCTCTGCCAGCGTGTCCATGTGTTCGTTGATGAGTTGGCCGAACTTCATCATCACGCGGGCGCGTTTCTGCGGGTTGGTGGATGCCCAGCCGACCTGGGCCTCAGCGGCTTTGGCGATCACGGCATCCATCTCGGCTTTGGTTGCGAGCGGCACCTGCGCCTGCACTTCGCCAGTGGCAGGGTTCAGAACATCGGCAAAGCGGCCGGAGGTCCCGGCGACTTTCTCGCCGTTCACGTAGTGGGTCAGTTCCTGCATGTGCAGTCCTCCTCTGAATTTCGAGTCCCGCGTATCCTAGGATTGCAAAAACGAAGGTAAAAGGGGAAAGGCTTCAAATAGGTTTTGCATTAACGCAAATGGTTAAGGTAGGTTTACCTTGGCAGAATGCAAAAACGACTGGAGGATCCCGTCAGATGGAACCCCAATGGGACGACATGAAAGTGTTCCTGGCTGTGGCACGGGAGAGCTCGCTCTCTGGGGCAGGGCGCGTGTTGAAGATGGACCCCGCCACGGTCGGGCGACGGGTTGCCCGGTTTGAAACCGCGCTGAAGACGTCGCTGTTTGTGAAATCACCGCAGGGCTATGCGCTGAGCGCGGCCGGGGATCGCCTGCTGGGCCATGCCGAGAGCGCAGAACTGGCCATGCGCGCCGGGGAAGAGGCGCTGACCGGCCCAAGCGATACGCTATCCGGGCAGATCCGCATCGGCGCGCCGGATGGTTGCGCCAACTACATCCTGCCGCAGGTCTGTGCGGCAATCTCTAAGGACAATCCGGATCTGGACATCCAGATTGTGGCGCTGCCGCGGGTGATCAACCTGTCCCGCCGTGAAGCGGATATGGCCGTGACGGTCAGCGCCCCCACGGCTGGGAAGCTGTTGGTGCAGAAGGTGACCGACTATCGCCTGCATCTTGCGGCCTCACGCTACTACTTGCGGGACAATGAGCCGATCGAGAAACTCGACCACCTGCGGCACCATCGCATGATTGGCTACATCCCTGACATGATCTTTGACCGCGAGCTGGACTATCTGACGGACCTCGGTGTCGAGCGGGTGTCGCTCGCGTCCAATTCGGTCTCGGTGCAGATCAAGATGCTCGCCGAAGGAAGTGCAGTTGGTGTGGTGCATGATTTTGCGCTGCCCGCACATCGCGCCTTGCGCAAGGTGCTGAAAGATGAGTTCAGCCTGACGCGCAGTTTCTATCTGGTGCGCCATCAGGGGGATCAGCGCAGCGAACGGCTGAACCGATTTGCCGAGGCACTGTCAAAGGGGGTTCGCGTTGAGGTCGAGCGGCTGGAAGGCTTGACTTGATCGGATCTTGCGGCAAACCTTGAGGGAGTGAAGTTTTATTTCTGGGTGCGCAAAATGCTCGTAAAGTCGATTATGAAATCCAAGGAGATTGCCGAGGTCGTCACGATCGGGCCTGAGGCGACGATCGAGGCTGCCGCGCAGCTCCTGTCAAAGCATGGCATCGGTACGGTGGTGGTCTCGTCGGACCAGACAACACCACTGGGCATTCTGTCAGAGCGGGATATTGTGCGGCAGCTGGCCAAGTCGGGCTCTGTATGCCTTCAGCACAAGGTCGAAGACTATATGACCCGAGAGGTTGTCACCTGTGTGCAGGACAGCAATGCCGAAGATGCGCTGGCGAAGATGACCGAGGGGCGGTTCCGCCACATGCCGGTGGTCGAAAACGGCGTGTTGATCGGCATCATTTCCCTAGGCGATGTGGTGAAGGCGCAGTTGACCGAAGTGGCGATGGAAAAATCCGCCCTAGAAGGCATGATCATGGGCCATTGATCACCGGTGCGACCGGGTGCGCCGCGACGTGAGGAAGATTAAGTATTACCACGTACTTGCAATGCGCGACGCAACATGGTTGCGTGCGCTCAAATTTTACGCAAGCAGGAGGGGCCCATGCGCATCGGCTTGTATCCCGGAACTTTTGACCCGATCACGCTCGGGCATGTGGACATCATTCGCCGGGCGGCCATGCTGGTGGATCGTCTGGTCATTGGCGTCGCCATCAATCGTGACAAGGGTCCGCTGTTCGACCTCGATGAGCGGGTCGCGATGATCGAGGCGGAATGCGCCAAGCTGACAGAGCAGACCGGCACAGAGATCGTGGCGCATCCGTTCGAGAACCTGCTGATCGATTGCGCCCGCGATGTCGGCGCTCAGGTCATCGTTCGCGGACTGCGTGCGGTTGCGGATTTCGAATATGAATATCAGATGGTCGGCATGAACCGGTCTCTGGATGACAGCATCGAAACCGTGTTCCTCATGGCCGAAGCCCGCCACCAGGCGATCGCAAGCAAGCTGGTGAAGGAAATCGCGCGGCTGGGCGGTGACGTCAGCAAATTCGTGACACCGCTGGTCAATGACAATCTGCGAAAACGGCTGGGCAGCTGATGCGTCCGCTGTGATCCGGCCTGGGTGAAGATCGCCCCGATCCGCGCCCGCACATCTGATTGAAATGACACCCGACCGGAGACCCCGCGTCGGGTGTTTGCATGTCCGGGATCGCGAAAGCCCCTCAGATCAACGCCAAAAGGCCATCCACTCGATCAGCAAGAACAGCTTCTTGCCCAGGAACAACAGGTGTTCCGTTCCGAAAAGGGCAACATCAATGGCGAGTGCAGACAACAGGCACAGGCCGAGAGCGAGGGCAATGGTATTGGTCATCGAGGGATGCTCGCATAAAAACGCCCGGTCAGATATGCCTGACCGGGCGCAAAATCTCAACCCAAAGAGGGGCGGTGGTTAACCGGGCAGCACAATGGCCCTTAGTTCAACCGGCCCATCGCGGTGGCCACGTCGGCCATACGCACCGAGAAGCCCCATTCGTTGTCGTACCACGCCAGCACCCGCACCATGCGACCGTCGACCACACGGGTCTGATCCGGCGCGAAGATGGAGCTTTCTTCGGTGTGGTTGAAGTCGGTGGAGACCAGCGGTGCCGGCTCATAGCCCAGAACGCGCGACATCGGGCCTTTGGAGGCTTCTTCCATGGCGGCGTTCACCTCGGCAACGCTTACCTCGCGACCAGCGCGAAAGGTAAGGTCCACGGCCGACACATTCGGCGTCGGCACCCGGATTGCGGAACCGTCAAGGCGGCCCTTGAGGTTCGGCAGCACTTCACCCAGCGCCTTGGCCGCACCGGTGGAGGTCGGGATCATCGACATTGCTGCGGCGCGGGCGCGGTAGAGATCGTCATGGCGACGGTCCAGCGTCGGCTGATCGCCGGTATAGGCATGGATCGTGGTCATGATGCCATGTTCGATGCCAAAGGCCTCGTCCAGAACTTTTGCCAGCGGCGCCAGGCAGTTGGTGGTGCAGGAGCCGTTGGAGACCATTTTGTCGCTGGTCAGCAGGTCCTCGTCGTTGACGCCGTAAACCACCGTGCGATCAACATTCGTACCCGGCGCAGAGAGCAACACCTTGCCCGCGCCGCGCTCGAGGTGCTTCTTCGCCTTCAGCCCATCGTTGAACTTGCCGGTGCATTCCAGCACGACATCGCAGCCTTCCCAGTCCAGCGTGTCCATGTCGTAGGTGGAGAACACCTGCATGTCGCCGCGGCCGAGGTTCAGGCGTCCCTCGCTGAAATCGACCTGGCCGGGGAAACGGCCATGCACGCTGTCATATTTGATGAGATGTGCTGCAGTCTCGATTGGGCCGGTCGCGTTGACCTTGATGACTTCGATATCATTGCGGAAGCTGCCCGCGATATGCGCCAATGTGCAGCGGCCAATGCGCCCAAAACCGTTGATTCCAACTTTGATGGTCATCTCTGTCGTCTCCACAAAAAGCCTGTCTTAGGGGCAGCCTATAGACGTCATTAACCTCCGAAAAAAGCGAAAACTACAGTAAACACAGACTGTTAGCGCAAAACGTTGATGGTTGCGTTAACAGGTTTCGGGCGTTGGCGGTAACTGTTGGGGCCGGCTCGCGGGGAAAATGCTGCAAAGCGGCACGCTTGAACGGGAACCCTTTGGCGCGCTAGGTGTTCTGTCAGGAAATAGCATGCACTCAAAGAGGTGGCACATGAGCGGTCTTCTGGCCTTGTTGGACGATGTAGCGGCGATCGCCAAAGTTGCCGCCGCCTCGGTGGATGATGTGGCGACGCAATCGATGAAGGCGGGCTCCAAGGCGGCTGGCATCGTTATCGACGATGCTGCCGTGACGCCGAAATACGTGACCGGCTTCCAGCCCGCGCGTGAATTGCCAATGATCTGGCGCATCGCGCGCGGCTCTTTCATCAACAAGCTGGTGTTCCTGCTGCCGATCGCATTGCTGATGTCGCAGTTTGCGCCCTGGCTGGTGCCGCCATTGCTGATCCTCGGAGGCTGTTATCTGTGCTTTGAGGGGGCAGAGAAGATCGCGCATGTGCTGATGCCCCATGATGCTCACTCCGGCGGGCCGGATGGCAGCCACGACGTGGGCGATCCGACCCATCTGGAGGAGCAGAAGGTCAAGGGGGCGATCAAGACTGATTTCATTCTTTCGGCAGAAATCATGACCATTTCGCTGGCCACAATCGAGAGCGATGTGCTGTGGATTCAGGCCGCGACCCTTGCGGTGGTGGGCATCATGATCACCATCGTGGTCTATGGCGTCGTCGCGATCATCGTGAAGATGGATGACGTCGGCCTGTGGCTGACCGAGGTCGGTCGCACTGGCGTCACCCGCTCGCTTGGGCGCGGTATCGTCGCCTTCATGCCGTGGTTCCTGAAGCTGCTGTCGGTCGTCGGCACCATCGCCATGCTCTGGGTCGGCGGCTCCATCATCGTGCATTCCGCCCATCAGATGGGCTGGCACTGGCCAGAGGAAACCATCTACGCCTTCGCCAAAGGCGTCGCGCAGGGCGACGGTCTGGTAGAGTGGCTGGTCAAGGCGGTGATCGATGGCATCCTCGGGTTTGTGATCGGCCTCTTGCTGATCCCTCTGGCGACCAAGGTGATCGCGCCGCTGTTTGGGGCCAAAGCCGCCCACTGAACACGATCACGCCGCAAGACGAAAGAAAGGGCGCCTCGAATTTCGGGCGCCCTTCATCTTTTCAAAAATACCTCGGGGGAGACCCGGAAGGGTCGGGGGCAGCGCCCCCAATCCCGCGTGACTTAGCCCAAGAGCTCTTGGACCTTGGCAACTGTGCCCTCGGCAGTGATGCCGAATTTCTCGAACAGCTCGCCCGCCGGAGCGGAGGCGCCAAAGCCCTCCATGCCGACAAAGCCCGCTTTCTTCTCTTGGCCACGTTCGCCCAGCAGCAGGCGATCCCAGCCGCCATCCCGCACGGCAGCCTCGATCGCCACACGCACCGGGCCTGCAGGCAGAACCTTGCGACGGTAGCTCTCGTCCTGCGCGTGGAACAGCTCCATACAAGGAACGGACACAACGCGGGTGCCGATGCCTTTGGCTTCCAGAAGATCCTTGGCTGCCATCGCAGTGGACACCTCGGACCCGGAGGCCATCAGGATCACCTGACGCTTGCTCTCGGCCTCGGCCAGCACATAAGCGCCTTTCTCGGTGAGGTTCGACAGCTTGTGTTCGGTGCGCACGGTGGGCAGGCCCTGACGGGTCAGGGCGATCACCGACGGCGTCTCTTTCGAGGTCAGCGCGATTTCCCAGGCTTCCGCCGTCTCCACCGCATCCGCCGGACGGAACGTGTAGGTGTTCGGGGTTGCACGGCAGATCGCGAGATGCTCGACCGGCTGGTGGGTCGGGCCATCTTCGCCCACACCGATGGAGTCATGGGTCATGACAAACACGGTGGGGATCTTCGACAGTGCGGCCAGACGCATCGCCGGGCGGGCATAATCGGTGAAGCAGAAGAAGGTGCCGCCATAGGGGCGAATGCCACCGTGCAGCGCCATGCCGTTCATCGCCGCGGCCATGCCGTGCTCGCGAATACCCCAATAGACATAACGACCCTTGCGGTTGTCGGTGTCGAACATGCCCAGATCGCCGGTCTTGGTGTTGTTGGATCCGGTAAGGTCCGCCGAGCCACCAATGGTTTCAGGCATGATCGGGTTGATCACTTCCAGCGCCATCTCAGATGCCTTGCGGGTCGCGACCTTGGGTTGCGATTCAGAGACCTGCTTTTTCAGTGCCTTGATGGTGGCGGAGAGTTTCTTGGGGGCTTCCAGCGCAAAGATACGGTTGAACCGATCCTGTTTTTGCTGCGACAGCTCCGCAAAGCGACCTTCCCATTCCGCACGCGCGTCTGCGCCGCGTTTGCCGATCTCTTCCCACTGGGATTTGATCTCGGCAGGCACCTGATACGCGCCACCGGTCCAGCCATAGGCGTCCTTGGCAGCTTTGAGCTGATCCGCATCGGTCAGCGCGCCGTGACCCTTGGAGGTGTCCTGTGCCGCGTGACCCAGAGCAATATGGGTCTTGCAGGCAATCATCGACGGTTTCTTGGTCTTCTTGGCGGCCTCGATCGCGGCGTCGATCTGCACCGGATCATGGCCGTCGATTTCCTGCACATGCCAGCCGGAGGCCTTGAAACGCTGCACCTGGTTGGTGCGGTCCGACAGGTCCAGCTGACCGTCGATCGTGATGTTGTTGTTGTCCCAGAACACCACCAGCTTGCCCAGCTGATGACGCCCGGCAAGGCCCAGGGCCTCCTGGCTGATGCCTTCCATCAGGCAGCCGTCGCCGGCGATGACATAGGTGTGGTGATCCACAACCTTCTTACCATATTGCGCGCGCAGCATTTCCTCGGCCATGGCAAAGCCGACGGCGTTGGAAATCCCCTGACCCAGCGGGCCAGTGGTGACCTCAACGGCGTCCAACAGGAAGTTTTCCGGGTGGCCTGCAGTCAGCGCGCCGGACTGGCGGAAGTTCTTGATCTGATCCAGCGTGACCTGCGCATCGCCCATGAGATAGAGCAGCGAATAGATCAGCATGGAACCGTGGCCCGCCGACAGAATGAACCGATCCCGGTCGGCCCATTTGGGGGCGGAGACGTCGAACTTCATGTGCTTTTCAAACAGCACGGTTGCAACGTCGGCCATGCCGATCGGCATGCCGGAGTGACCGGAGTTCGCACCCGCAACCGCATCCAGCGTCAGGGCGCGAATGGCGGCGGCTTTGTTCCAATGATCGGGGTTTTCAGAGCGCAGGGCTGTCAGATCCACTGAACTGTTCCTCTTTGGGTTCGCAGGGTTTGTCGCTGGATAGCAGCTAAGGGCCAAAGATCAAGCGCTGAGGGCTTGTTTTGCGGGGGGGCGCATGATCTCGCGCGTGCAAGTGCTTGAAAGCAATGGGGGGGTGTTTTACCCCATCATGCGATAAGCTGACGGCAGCTGATGGTTTCTGCGTTGATTCGTACCCCTGTCCAAGTGCCGGGGGCCATGACTGCAACAAGAAGCATCGTGAAAAACGGCGAAAGACCGGCTGTGGACCGATGGTGGCGACAGGCTCTGTCAGAGGTTCAGACGGGACGAGGCAAAGAGGAACGCATGGAGCAGTTACAAGACTTGCAGGGCCGCATCCAGACTGCGTTGCACCGTATATATGGCGGTGTCGCGGCGCTGGAGCAAAAGCACGCAAACCGGCCTGTGCCGACGTTGGAAGATCTGGACATGCAAAAGCATGCCGAGCTGCTGGCCGACCTCGATGATGAGAAAATGGCCAATGCGCAGCTTGAGGAACGTCTGAAGCTGTTGCATGCCCGGCTTGAGGATATGGAGAAGAAGGTCGCCGCCGTGGATGGCGCCGAGGATCTGATCGCCCTTCATTCCGAGCTTGAGTTGTTGCGCAATGCGTCAGGTAACTCGGTCGAAACAGAGGCCCTTAAAGCGGAAGTGGCGCGCCTGAAGCAGGATCTGGAAGCCGCGCGTAATCAGGCTGCCAGTGAACGCGAAACGCTCGAGGATGATCTGAGCGAAGCGACCGCACAGAACGAACAGTTGCAAGCCCAGCTGGAAGAGCTGTCGGCCATGCCCGGGGCCACATCCGACGCGGGTGCGGAAGACGATGCAGGTGCGGCTGATCCGGCCGAGCTGGAGACAGAGCTAAACGCGCTCCGGGTTGAGCGGGACGAATTGCGCGCCCGCGCCGAGGCCGCAGAGGCCACCGCCACGGAAGCTGATCCGGTGGACGAGGGCGTGAGCGCCGAGCTGGACCAGCGATTGAGCGAGCTTGATGGCGAGCTGCAAGGCCTGCGTGCCAGCAACGACCAGCTGCGCCAGTCCAATGCCGCCCTGCGCGCTGCCAATGCCGAGGGCGTTGGCGACACATCGCTGATCAATTCTGGCCTCGAGGCCGAGGTCGAGGGGCTGAAGGCAGCACGCGCCACCGATCAGGCCGAAGTCAACGCGGTCCTGGCTCGGCTGGAACCGCTTCTGGCCACGGCCCCCAATCTGCCCGAAGGAGAGGAAGCCTGATGCCTGAAGTGACCATTCACATCGGAGGCCGCGATTTCGAGGTATCCTGCCAGGAAGGCGAACAGAGCTTTTTGCAGATGGCTGCAGGGATGCTGGACGACGAGGCTCAGGTGCTGTCGGACCAGATCGGACGCATGCCCGAGGCGCGTATGCTGCTGATGGCCGGTCTGATGCTCGCGGACAAGACGGCTGCCGTGGAGGACCGCATCAAGGAAGTCGAAGCCACATTGGCAGAAAAGGATGCCGAAATCGCCCGCAAGGAGGCTGAGATGGAGGAGCTGCGCAATGCGCCGCCGCCAGAGCCGGAGCAGGTCGAGGTGCCCGTAGTGCCGCCCCAGGTGGCAGAGACCTTGGCCGAGCTTGCAGCCCGCGCCGAGGCATTGGCTGCCGAGATCGAAGAGAAGGCGGCGCCGGATGATGATGATGACGAAGACGAAGAAGGAGTTGCTGTTGCGGATGAAGGCCCTGCCGCGGATGAGCATTTAGACGAGGCCGCTCCGCATCTGTCCGAACAGCTCTGAGTTCTGCCAGACCGGCGAGAGTATCTCGCCTTTGAATATGAATAAGCCCGCCAGACCAAAAGGTCGGCGGGCTTAGTGTTTTTGCAGCGCATATTGCCCGGTGGCGGGCGATTGGCTCAGCCGTTGGCTTCGCGGATCTTGTCAGAGGCGTCCTTGTCGAAGCTGATGCCGTTCTGTTCGAACATGCCATCCAACTCACCAGAGAGGGTCATCTCGGTGATGATGTCACAGCCGCCGACAAATTCGCCTTTCACATACAGCTGCGGGATAGTCGGCCAGTCGGAATATTCCTTGATACCGGAGCGAATGTCCTCGTCAGCCAGCACGTTCACGTCGGTGTAGTCGACACCGATG
The DNA here is from genome assembly GCF_032924845.1 of Tritonibacter scottomollicae. Lineage (NCBI taxonomy): Bacteria > Pseudomonadati > Pseudomonadota > Alphaproteobacteria > Rhodobacterales > Paracoccaceae > Tritonibacter > Tritonibacter scottomollicae. Next base: position 1,200,389 of record NZ_CP136704.1, on the reverse strand, counting down.
TAGTTCAGCACGCCCGCAACACGGGAGGAGAAGCCGCACTGCGGCATTTCCTTGGTACCCTTCATGTAGAGCACAACGTCATTGGCTTTTACGGTGTCTTCGATACGGGTCTTTGCGTCGGTCATGATTGTGGTCCTTTGTCGTGGCGCCGGGAGCGCGATTACCGCGATAGTGTCCGGCTGATCGATCTGTTGTAGGTATCCGCCTTCTGGTTGGCGCGATGTACGTGTTTTACCGCCTCGAGGTCGGTGGCTTCCATGCCAAGCGGCAGGTCGGGAGAACCCTTGGAGCGGGAGACTGGTTGACTGTCTGCCAATCGGCGTGGCCGTTTGGATCGCCACTTTGCCTCCGCCAGGATGGCGCTGGCAACAACGGCAAGACTGACCAATATCCAGCCCGCCCAACTCATTCCGGTGCTTTGGTGGTCAGGGCGAGGGCGTGCAGATCTCCGTCGGGCCCGTCCATCTTGCCTTTGAGCGCGGCATAGACGGCACGTTGCTGTTGCACGCGGTTCTTGCCACGAAAGCTCTCGTCGACAACCATGGCGGACATGTGAACGCCATCGCTGCCGCCCACCTGGATTTCAGCATCCGGGAAGGTTTCGCGCAGGAGAGTTTCGATTTCATGGGCCTGCATTGGCATAGGGCGCATCCTTGCTGTGGTGTTCTTTCGGCAAAATGTAGGGCTGCTGTGCGGGGGACGCAAGCAACTCTACCGTGATTGTAAGGTCTGATTTCGTTTGACGCTTGAGGTCGATCATCCAAACAGGTTCAGGGCGTGCTCCCGCCTGCTTATGGACCGGCCCCGAAGGGGCCTGCCCAACACAGTTGGGCCCGGCACCGCGCGGGCGCGGTGCCGGGCCCAAGGCCGCCAAGGGGGCTTTGCCAAAGGCAAAAGGCACCTGCGGGCGCGGGAGCACCCCCCTTATGAGACTGCGTTACGCGACGGCCTCGGCAAAGCTGGACCGGAACACCTGGCTCAATTCCTCAAGCGAGGCCTCGGAGCCACCGATTTTCACCGCGTCACCGGTAAATTTTCCAACCGTTTCCAGATGAACGCCGGACTGTCCGGCGGCGATCATCAGCGCCTCGGCCTGATCGAAGTTGCAGGCCACAAGATAGCGCGCCTGATCCTCGCCAAACAGGGTCGGCGTGTCGGCAGCGTCGATCTGAACGCCGACGCCGGCCGCCTCGGCCATCTCGAAGGCCGCCAGCACCAGCCCGCCATCGCTGATATCCGTGCAGGCTTTGATGAAGTCGCGATTGTTGCGGATGAATTCGCCGTTGCGCTTTTCCAGATCCAGATCCACCGCAGGCGCATCGCCATCTTCGCGGTTGAAGACCTCATGCAGCAGCGCCGATTGGCCGAGATGGCCGGCTGTCTCTCCGACCAGCAGCAGCACGTGTCCGTCGCGGACCTCGCCCAGGATCGGCTCCTCATCGGCGGCGATCAGGCCGACGGCGCCGATGGTGGGCGTCGGCAGGATCGCCTGACCGTCGGTCTCGTTATAAAGAGAGACATTGCCGGAAACGATCGGCATATCCAGCGCCGAGACGGCCTCGCCGATGCCTTTCAGCGCGCCGACAAATTGACCCATGATCTCGGGCTTTTCGGGGTTGCCGAAGTTCAGGTTGTCGGTGGTCGCCAAGGGCTTGGCTCCCACGGCGCAGAGGTTGCGATAGGCTTCGGCCACCGCCTGCTTGCCGCCCTCGACCGGGTTCGCCTTGACGTAGCGCGGGGTCACGTCAGAGGTGAAGGCCAGCTTCTTGTTGGTGCCATGCACGCGCACAACGCCGCCACCCAGTCCGGGACGACGGGCGGTGTCGCCCATTACGGTGGTGTCATATTGCTCATAGACCCACTGTTTTCCGGCATAATTGGGCGAGGAAATCAGCGCTTTCAGCCCGTCGATCGGGTCGATGGTCGGCACATCCGCATCGGTCAGCGCCTCGGGGGCCTCGATCTCGATCCAGGGGCGGTCATATTCCGGCGCCGAGGAGGAGAGCTTTGACAGCGGCAGATCCGCCTTGACCTCACCATTGTGCAGAATCAGGAAGCGGTCCTCGGCAATGGTTTCGCCGACGATGGCAAAATCCAGATCCCATTTCTCGAACACTGCCTTGGCTTCGGCCTCAAGCTCGGGCTTCAGCACCATCAGCATGCGTTCCTGGGATTCCGACAGCATCATCTCGTAGGCTGTCATGCCCTCTTCGCGCTGGGGCACATCCTCGAGGTTCAGCTTGACGCCAAGCCCGCCCTTGTCGCCCATTTCCACAGCCGAGCAGGTCAGGCCCGCGGCGCCCATGTCCTGAATGGAGATCACAGCACCGGTCTGCATCAGCTCCAGCGTCGCCTCCATCAGGCGTTTCTCGGTAAAAGGATCGCCAACCTGCACGGTGGGGCGCTTTTCCTCGATGGTGTCGTCGAATTCCGCCGATGCCATGGTCGCACCGCCAACGCCATCACGTCCGGTCTTGGCGCCGAGGTAGACCACGGGCATGCCCACACCAGAGGCGGCGGAGTAGAAGATCATGTCGGTCTTCACCAGACCGGCGGCAAAGGCGTTCACGAGGCAATTGCCGTTGTAAGCCGGGTGGAAGCGCACTTCGCCGCCGACGCAAGGCACACCGAAACAGTTGCCGTAGCCGCCAACGCCCTCAACCACGCCATTCACCAGCTGGCGCGTCTTGTGATGCGCCGGCTCGCCAAAGGACAGCGAGTTCATCGAGGCGATCGGGCGCGCGCCCATGGTGAAGACGTCACGCAAAATGCCGCCAACACCAGTGGCGGCACCTTGATAGGGCTCGATGTAGGAGGGGTGGTTGTGGCTTTCCATCTTGAAGACGACCGCGTCGCCATCACCGATGTCCACGATACCGGCGTTCTCGCCGGGGCCGCAGATCACCTGAGGGCCGGAGGTCGGCAGGGTGCGCAGCCATTTCTTTGAGGATTTGTAGGAGCAATGCTCGTTCCACATGGCGGAGAAAATGCCGAGCTCGGTAAAAGTCGGCTCCCGGCCCATGATCTCGAGTATCAGATCGTACTCATCGGCATTCAGTCCGTGGCTTTCGATCACTTCAGGCGTAATGGCTGGTTCCTGCATGGCGCTTAGATGGCCCCCCGGGTCGCTTCAGTTGACGGCCTTTTAAAGCAAGGCTGGGGGCGGGGAAAGGGGGCATGATAGGCGATGCGACGCGTCCTGAAACTGCCCGGAAAATGGGCGTGACGGAGGCAGCGTGCCTGAATGCAGGGCGAGGCGCGTGATTTCTCGGGGCTGTGCGGTGCGTCCGCTACGCATTGCCGGGTATCTATTGTAACTCTAATGCACTACATACGCAGAATGCTGAATGCGGCATGTTTGTCTCGGGCCCAGAGCACTGGGGCAGACAAGGCAGGCATTGCGCCAAAAAAAAGGCCGAGCACTAAGCTCGGCCGTAGTCCAACAGGGAGGTATGAAGTGCGGCGTGTGCCGCGTCTTCATGAGGGTCATTTAGGGTGCCCGCTTCGCTGTCGCAAGTGTTTTGGAACACAAGTTAAATCAAGCCCGCCATGCGCCATGTGCATAGCTCGCATCAGTATGCGATAACTCTATATTTTTCCGAGTTCTTTCATGTGCTTACGGTGCGTGATGATCTCGTCCTGAACGAAGTCGCGGAAGGCAGAAACCCGCTGTGAGTGACGCAATTCCTCTGGGTAGGCGAGATAGACCGGAACACCGTTGCCATCTTCGTTCGGCAAAACCTGAACCAGATCCGGGAAATCCTCTGTCACATAGTCCGGCAGCACGCCGATCCCCAGATCCTGCAGCACACCCTGAAGCACGCCGAAATAGTTGTTTACCGTCAGCATCGACTTTGGATTATGGGTCATCAGCTTTTGCACCATCACCGCAGCGGACCCCACTTGGGCGGACCGCAGGCTCTGACAGATCAAACGGTGGTCACAGATTTCCTCGATGGTCTCGGGCCAGCTGAATTTGTCGATATAGCCGCGCGACGCATAAAGACGCATCTGCACGGTCATCAACCGCTTGCGGATCAGGTCGGCCTGGCTCGGCTCCTTCATGCGGATGGCGACATCGGCCTCGCGCATCGGCAGGTCGAGCACACGCTCTTCCAGCATCAGGTCGATCTTCAGATTGGGGTACTGCTCATAAAGTTTGGCCAGCCGGGGCGCGAGCCAGAGCGTCCCAAAGCCGGTGGTGGTGGTCACCCGCAATTCGCCGAACACGCCTTCCTCGCTGTCGCGAATCCGGGCCGATGCGGTTTCGAGTTGTTTGGCCATCGTCTTGGTGGCGTCAAACAGCAGTTCACCTTGTTCTGTGAGGATCAATCCACGCGCATGACGGTGGAAGAGCGTGGCGTTCAGGCTCTCCTCCAGTCCCCGAATTTGCCGTGAAACGGCCGATTGAGACAGGTTTAGCCGATCACCGGCGTGGGTCAGACTGCCCGCATCCGCAACCGCGTGAAAGATCCTTAGCTTGTCCCAATCCATTGTTTTTACTCTTTCTGCCTCTTTCTGCCAAACTACATGATGAACAGTATAAGATTCAAACCTTACCGGAGGCTGACACGGATTCTTTAAGAAACGGCTATACAGGTCAGCATTTATGACCTATTATTGGATCCAAAATGCAAGCAAGTCATGGTTGAGGAGGACCGGATGAGCACGCAAAAGATCTCGCTCAATGACCGTTATGATCTCGAAAAGTCGCCCATTCTGCTGAATGGCACGCAGGCGCTTGTGCGTCTGATGCTGATGCAGAAGGCGCGCGACGTGGCCGCCGGGCTGAACACGGCAGGGCTGGTCACCGGCTATCGCGGCTCGCCGCTCGGCGCTGTCGACATGCAGATGAAGCGGGCGGAGAAACTGCTGACGCAGTCCGACGTGACATTCCAATACGGTCTCAACGAGGATCTCGCCGTCACCGCGCTCTGGGGGGCGCAGCAGGCTGAGATTCGCGATGAGGGCAAATACGACGGGGTATTTGGCCTGTGGTATGGCAAGGGCCCGGGCGTTGATCGCTCCGGCGATGCGCTACGCCATGCCAATATGGCCGGCTCTTCAAAACACGGCGGGGTTTTGGTCGCCATGGGCGATGACCACACCGGCGAAAGCTCCACCGTGCTGCATCAGTCGGAATGGTCCTTGCTGGATTGTTACCTGCCGATCGTCAGCCCGGCAGGGGTGCAGGAAATCCTTGACTACGGCATCTATGGCTATGCTTTGTCCCGGTTTTCCGGTCTCTGGGTTGGCCTGAAGACGATGAAAGACACCATCGAGGTGACCTCGGTGGTGGACGGAGATCCCGACCGGGTGCAAGTGTCGGCGCCGCAGTTCGACATGCCGGCAGATGGTCTGAACATCCGTCTCGACGATGACCGTTTCCGCCAGGAAGACCGCATCATCGACTACAAACGTTTTGCCGCCGAGGCATTCAGCCATGCCAACAAGATGGACAAGCGCGTCTGGGGCAAGCCTGGCGCCAAGATCGGCTTTGTTGCGGCGGGTAAGAACTGGCTGGATCTGGTTCACGCGCTAAGCCTTTTGAATATCGATGAAAACATGGCTGATCGCCTTGGCATCACCACCTATAAGGTGGGCCAGACCTGGCCGATGGACATGAAAGGATTCAATGAGTGGGCCGAAGGGCTCGACCTGATCGTGGTGGTCGAAGAAAAGCGCAAGCTGATCGAGATCCAGATCAAGGAAGCGATCTTTGATGATCGGCGCGGGCGTCGTGTCTACGGCTGGTACAAGGGCGGCGCGGGCACCATGCACCGCGAGGAGCTGTTCCCGACAAAATATGCGCTCGACCCGATCATGATTGCCGAAAAACTGGGCAATATCCTGATCGAAGAAGGCCGTGACACCGAGGCGATCCGCGCCGGTCTTGCCTCGCTCGACGATGCCAAACGGGCCGACAATGCCGAGGAAATCGCCGCGCGGCTGCCGTATTTCTGCTCCGGCTGCCCGCATAACTCCTCCACCAAGCTGCCGGATGGCTCACGGGCCTATGCCGGGATCGGCTGTCACTTCATGGTGCAGTGGATGGACCGCGAAACCGTTGGCTTTACCCATATGGGCGGTGAAGGTGCGAACTGGATTGGCGAAGCGCCGTTCTCCAAAAGAAATCATGTATTTCAGAACCTTGGCGACGGAACTTACAACCACTCCGGGGTGATGGCGATCCGCGCGGCGCTCGCCGAAGGCACCAATATCACCTATAAGATCCTCTATAATGACGCCGTGGCAATGACCGGTGGCCAGCAGGCCGAAGGCGGCCTCACTGCGCCGCAGATCGCCCATGAGCTGACCGCCATGGGGGTGAAGACCATTGCCGTGGTCTATGACCAGAAGGAAGGCGTGGACGCCAGCCAGTTCCCCGCCGGCATGCGGATGCATGAGCGGGCCGAACTGATGAAGGTCCAGCGCGAGTTCGAGGAAGTGGGCGGCGTCTCCGCCATTATCTACATCCAGACCTGCGCGGCCGAAAAACGCCGCCGCCGCAAGAAGGGCCTGTTCCCGGACCCGGACCAGCGCGTGTTCATCAACTCTGATGTCTGCGAGGGCTGCGGCGATTGCGGCGTGCAGTCGAACTGTGTGTCGATCGTACCGAAAGAGACCGAACTGGGCCGCAAGCGCGCCATCGACCAGTCCAGCTGCAATAAGGATTTCTCTTGCGTCAACGGGTTTTGCCCGTCGTTCCTCAGCGTTGAGGGCGCTAAGATCAAGAAGAGCGCAACCGCCAGTCTGGAGCTGCCGGAGCTGCCCGACCCGCAACTGCCCGCGATCAACGGCACCCATAACGTGGTGATCACCGGCGTTGGCGGCACCGGCGTTGTGACCATCGGCGCGGTGCTGGCACAGGCCGCCCAGATCGATGGCAAGGGCGCTGGCATGATGGAAATGGCAGGCCTCGCTCAAAAGGGCGGCGCGGTGCATATCCATTGCCGCATTGCCGAGCGGCCCTCCGACATCAGCGCCATCCGCGTCGCCACCGGCGAGGCGCACGCGCTGATCGGCGGCGATCTGGTGGTGAGCGCGGGGGCCAAGACCCTCGGTCTGACCTCCACCGGGCGCACGGGCGCGGTGGTGAACAGCCATGAGATCATCACGGGAGAGTTTACCCGGAATACCGATTTTGCTTTGCCAAGCGATAGGTTGCAGGTCGCACTTCAGGCGCGGATGCGCGACCGGGTCGACCTGTTTGACGCCTCAGAGCTGGCGCGCATCAGCATGGGGGATTCGATCTTTTCCAACATGATGGTCTTTGGCGCGGCCTGGCAGCGAGGGTTGATCCCGGTGTCCTATGAGGCGCTGAAACAGGCGATCGAGCTGAATGGAGCTGCGGTCGAGAAGAACCTGCGCGCTTTCGATATCGGCCGCTGGGCGGTGCTGTACCCGCAAGACGCGGCGAAACTCTTGGAGCCGAGCGTGGTGGCGCTGCCGCAATCGCTGGACGACAAGATCGCCTATCGCCGCGCACAGCTGGTCGACTATCAAGGCGAGCGTTTGGCAAAGCGCTATGAGAAGTTGGTGGCGGGTGTCTCCGATCCGCGGCTCAAGGAAGCAGTGGCGAAAGGCTATCACAAGCTCTTGTCCTACAAGGATGAATATGAGGTTGCGCGCCTGCTGCTGAGCAGCCGGGAAAAGGCTGAGGCGGAATTTGACGGCGATCTGAAGATCTCCTTCAACCTCGCGCCGCCGTTGCTGGGCGGCAAGGATGCCAATGGGCGTCCGAAAAAGCGCAAGTTCGGCCCCGGCACGGAGCGGCTGTTCCGTCTTCTGGCCAAGCTGAAAGGTCTGCGTGGCACGCCGCTGGACGTCTTTGGCTACACCGCCGAACGCAAGATGGAGCGGGCGCTGATCAAACAGTATGAATCCGACATGAAGACCTGGCTGCCGCAGGCGGAGAGCGTCGACATGGATGCGCTGGTTGCCCTGGCGGAGTTGCCCCTGCAGATCCGCGGCTTTGGTCCGGTGAAGATGCAGAGCGAAACGCAGGCGGCCAAGCGTCGCGAGGAGCTGCTGATCGCCCTGAAGCAGGGCACAACGCCGCTGAAGGCTGCAGCGGAATAGTGGCCTACAGGCCACTGTGGCTATGGCACACGTCATGAAGCTGTTACCAAGCCTATGCAATATGCGCGCCCGGCCTTAGGTGGTCGGGCGCCTGTCATGCAGGTGTTATATCCCTTGTCTTTACGGAGACCTCAAAGACATGCTTGAGCGTCGGCACATCGCTCGTGATATCTCCTACTCCCATTCTGCGGAAACGCGGCCGGGACGCATCATGATCCGCCTGATGGAAAACACCACCGGCCGCCTGCGTCTGATCAAGCGGGCCAAGGGCTATGATTCCGAGGTCGCCTCGGGGCGCAGCTTCTGGGATGTGATCGTGGAACGCTACGGGCTGACGCTCGACGTGACCGGCGGCAGCCTCGACAATATCCCGCAGGACAAGCCGGTGATCCTGATCGCCAATCACCCCTACGGCATCCTAGACGGGCTGATGATGGGGCATATCCTGTCGCGCAGCCGCGGCGATTTCCGCATGCTGGCACATCAGGTGTTTCGCAAGGCGGAGGATCTGAACAAGGTGATCCTGCCGATCGATTTTGCCGAAACAAAAGAGGCGATGAAGGTCAATCTGCAGACCCGCAAGGACGCGCTGGAGTATCTGGGGCAGGGTGGCGCGATCGGGATCTTTCCGGGCGGCACGGTCTCGACCGCGTCTAAACCGTTTGCGCATCCGATGGATCCGGGTTGGCGGGGATTTACCGCGCGGATGGTGGCGAAATCCGATGCGGTTGTGGTGCCGTTGTATTTCGACGGGCATACCTCGCGCCTGTTCCAGATCGCCTCGCATTTGCATTACACCCTGCGCATGGGGTTGCTGATCAAGGAGTTCCGCAAACGCGTCGACACGCCCGTGCGGGTGGTGATCGGCGATCCCATCGGGCGGGACGTACTGGACCCGCTGGCCAAGGACTCCAAAGCAATGATGGATTTCCTGCGCAAAGCCACGTATGAGCTGTCTCCGACACCGCTCAAATCCTATGACTACGGGTTTGAGTTCGAAGACAAACACAGGGCCTGAACGGCCCTCGCTGAGAGGCAGTGTGGCATGGCAGTTGGCATTTTTGATTCCGGCCTCGGCGGGTTGACGGTTCTGGACGCGGTGCAGAAACGTCTGCCGGACGTCGATTTCTTGTACTACGGCGACAATTCGCACGCGCCTTACGGTGTGCGCGATGCGGAAGACATCTACCAGCTGACCAGCGCTGCGGTGCATGACATGTGGAATCGCGGCTGCAATCTGGTGATCCTCGCCTGCAACACCGCCTCGGCCGCAGCCCTGCGCCGGATGCAGGAGGCGGGTGTGCCCGAGGGCAAGCGCGTGCTCGGCGTGTTTGTGCCGCTAATCGAGGCGCTGACCGAACGCCAGTGGGGCGACAATTCGCCGCCGCGCGAGGTCGCGGTGCAGCATGTCGCACTGTTTGCAACCCCGGCCACCGTCGCCAGCCGTGCCTTTCAGCGCGAGTTGGCCTTCCGGGCGATCGGCGTTGACGTGGAGGCGCAGGCCTGTGGCGGCGTGGTCGATGCCATCGAAGAAGGCGACATGATCCTGGCCGAGGCACTGGTCAAGAGCCACGTCGACGCGCTGCAGCGCAAGATGCCGAAACCCGAGGCCGCGATCCTCGGCTGCACCCATTACCCGCTGATGGAGGCGATCTTTCAGGAGGCGCTTGGCGCGGATGTGCAGGTGTTCAGCCAGGGTCGCCTAGTGGCCGACAGCCTTGCGCATTATCTTGAACGGCGCCCCGACATGGTCGGCGGTGGAGAGGCCGGCTATGTGACCACGGGCGATGCCGCACGGGTCAGCAGCCGGGCCACCCAGTTCCTGCGACGAGAAATCACTTTTGCAGCGGCCTGAGTGCTCTTAACCTCACGCCCAACCTGATTTTCGGTCTGCACGAGATGCAGACACCCCCTGACACATATAAAATTCGAGGTCTCGACATGACCCATTCCGTCGCAATTCTTGGCGCATCCGGCTACACCGGCGCCGAACTGATCCGGCTGATTTCCCAGCACCCATCCATCGAGATTGCCGCCCTCGGCGCTGAGCGCAAGGCCGGGATGAAGATGGCGGATGTCTTCCCGCATCTGCGTCATCTTTCCCTTCCAACCCTCTGTAAGATCGAGGAAATCGACTTCTCCAAGATCAACCTGTGTTTCTGCGCGCTGCCGCATAAGACCAGCCAAGAGGTGATCGCCAAGCTGCCAGCGGATCTGAAGATCGTTGACCTGTCGGCGGATTTCCGGCTGCGCGATCCGGATGCCTATCAGCAATGGTACGGCAACCCGCATGCGGCTCTGGCCCAGCAAGAAGAAGCGGTCTACGGCCTCACGGAGTTCTACCGCGACCAGATCAAGGACGCGCGGCTTGTGGCAGGGACGGGCTGCAACGCCGCCACCGGGCAGTTCGCGCTGCGGCCGCTGATTTCTGCCGGCGTCATCGACCTTGATGAGATCATCATCGACATGAAATGCGCGGTATCCGGCGCCGGGCGGGCGCTCAAGGAAAACCTGCTGCATGCAGAGTTGAGCGAGGGCTGCAACGCCTATGCGATCGGCGGCACCCACCGGCATCAGGGCGAGTTCGAGCAGGAATTCTCCGCTCTGGCGGGGCGGCCCGTGCAGATCCAGTTCACTCCGCATCTGATCCCCGCCAACCGGGGCATTCTGGCCACCACCTACGTCAAGGGGGATGCGGAAGCGATCTATCAGACCTTTGCCAAGGCCTATGCGGATGAGCCTTTCGTGGAGCTGCTGCCCTTTGGTCAGGCGCCCTCGACCCATCACGTACGCGGCTCCAACTTCGTGCATATCGGTGTGACCGCAGACCGGATTTCGGGTCGTGCCATCGTCATCGCGGCGCTGGATAACCTGACAAAAGGTAGCAGCGGTCAGGCCTTGCAGAATGCCAACCTGATGTTAGGTGAACAGGAAACAGCCGGGCTGATGATGGCGCCGCTGTTCCCTTGAACAAGAGGTCCAGATGAAGTCCCTGAAAAAGCAGCGGCGAATCCAGGTCATAGCGCTTGCGACTGTCGCATTGGTGGGGTCCACCGTGTTGATCGGCTATGCGATGCGCGATGGGATCAATTACTTCCGCTCGCCGAGCCAAGTGATGGATGAGCCACCGCAGCCGACCGAGACATTCCGCATTGGTGGTCTGGTCGAGGAAGGGACGCTGACCAGAGGCCAGGGAGAGGCAGTGCTGTTTTCAGTAACCGATGGAGGTGCCAGCGTGCCGGTGACATTCACCGGCGTGTTGCCGGATCTGTTTGAGGAAAACCAGGGCATGGTGGGCACCGGGCGCTACGTTGATGGTGTCTTTCAAGCCTCTGAAATCCTTGCCAAACATGATGAGACCTACATGCCCAAAGAGGTCGTGGATGCGCTCAAGGCGCAGGGGGTCTATCAAGGCGACGACAGCTGAGTGTTGCGTCGTCGCCGTACGCTCCGCGCACCGGATCTCAAACCCTCATAGCTAGTGTCTCTACCAAACCATTGGTGGAGACCCCGGCATGGATGTGGCCCAAATTGCCCGAGAAATCGTCGCCCGCGAAGGCGGTTATGTGAATGATCCCGATGATCCGGGCGGGGCGACCAATCATGGCGTGACCATTCACACCCTGCGACGGCTTGGCCTGGATCTGACCGGCGACGGACAGATTGACACGCGTGACGTCAAAGCGGTGGAGCCAAGCGAGGCAGAAGCGATTTTCCTGCGCGAGTATTTTCGTCGCCCGCGCCTGCATCTGCTGCCCGAACCACTACAGGCCGGCGTGTTTGATATGCATGTCAATGCGGGCGCAAACGCGGTGCGCATCCTTCAGCGGCTCTTGTGCGACATGGGATATGACGTTGCGGTCGACGGGGCGATGGGACCGCAAACCGCCAAGGCGACACAGACAGCAGGGCGCATCAACATGGAGGCGCTGGTCAACGCCTACGGGATCGCCCGGCGCAACTACTACTTCGACCTTGCCGACCGTCGCCCGCGCAGTCGCAAATATGCCCGCACGCGGGCGGGCGGCAAGGGCGGCTGGATACGCCGTGCCGAGGAATTCATCGCCCCGCGCTACCACCTGAGCACGGAAGAGTTTCAATCCCGCACGGCCAACTGGCGCTGAGGAGGTTTCATGTTGTCAACGCTTTGGGAGATGCTCTTTGGCAATCGCCGCAATGTGATCCGCGAGACAGTCGAGGTGTTTCGCGAAAACAGCGAACAGGCCGCCGTGCGCGCCCATGACCTTCAGGGCGCCGCATTGGCACAATTCGCGGCGGAATTTTCGGGCACGCACAAGAGCGGCTTTGATCGGTTTATCGACGGGGTGAACCGGCTGCCACGCCCGATGCTGGCGCTCGGCACGCTGGGGCTGATGGTCGCGGCGATGGTAGACCCGCTGTGGTTCGCCGCACGCATGCAGGGCATCGCCTTGGTGCCGGAACCTCTGTGGTGGCTTCTGGGGATCGTCGTGTCATTCTATTTCGGAGCACGCAGCCAGGCAAAAACGCAGGCCTTTCAAGAAGGCATCGCGCGCAGCCTCGCGCGGGTGCCACAGGCGGTTCACAACATCGAACAGCTTGGAGATGTCGCGCGAGGATCTGCAAATACGAAGGAAAACCAAAGCCATAGCAATCCGGCCCTGGCCGAATGGCATCAAGAGCGCGACGCGTGAACCGCATCTGCCTGCGGCGGCGGGACGCGGGCAAATGTGATTGGCGTGGGCGGGCGTCGCGGATATAGAAACAGGTATGATTACAGAACTTGGTCACTTCGCCCTCATCCTCGCCTTCATGATCGCCATCGTGCAGACGGTCGTGCCCCTGATCGGTGCGCATAAACGCTGGCCCGGATGGATGGCGGTGGCGGAACCCGCTGCACAGGCACAGTTCCTGTTCACCGCCTTTTCCTTTGGTGCGCTGACCTGGGCCTTTGTGACCTCGGATTTCTCGGTGCGGTTGGTGACGCTCAACAGCCACTCCGCCAAGCCGATGCTCTACAAGATCTCCGGTACATGGGGGAACCACGAAGGCTCCATGCTGCTCTGGGTGCTGATCGTCAGCCTGTTTGGCGCTGCGGCCTCGATCTGGGGCGGCGGGCTGCCGCCAACGCTCAAGGCGCGGGTGCTGAGTGTGCAGGCCTCCATCGGTGTGGCCTTTTTCGGGTTTATCTTGTTTACCTCCAACCCCTTCCTGCGGCTTGGAAATCCGCCGTTTGACGGGCAGGATCTCAACCCGCTGTTGCAGGATCCCGGTCTCGCGTTTCACCCGCCGTTTCTCTACCTCGGCTATGTTGGCCTCTCGATGGCGTTCTCCTTTGCGGTTGCCGCCCTGATCGAGGGCCGCGTGGATGCCGCGTGGGGCCGTTGGGTGCGGCCCTGGACCCTGGCGGCCTGGATCTTCCTGACCATCGGCATCGCGCTCGGGTCCTGGTGGGCCTATTACGAACTTGGCTGGGGCGGTTTCTGGTTCTGGGACCCGGTGGAGAATGCCTCCTTCATGCCGTGGCTGCTGTCCGCCGCGTTGCTGCATTCGGCTATCGTGGTGGAAAAGCGCGAGAGCCTTAAAAGCTGGACCATCCTGCTAGCGATCCTCGCCTTTGGCTTCTCGCTGATCGGCACGTTCATCGTGCGCTCTGGCTTGCTGACCTCGGTGCATGCGTTCGCCAATGATCCAGAACGCGGCGTGGTGATTCTGGCGATCATGGCATTCTTTACCGGCGGTGCATTGGCGCTGTTTGCGCAGCGTGCACAGGCGATGGAGGCCAAGGGCGTGTTCTCCATGGTCAGCCGGGAAAGCGCGCTGGTGGCCAACAACCTGTTGCTTGCAGTGAGCTGCTTCGTGGTCTTTGTCGGCACCCTCTGGCCGGTTGTGGCCGAGATGGCCTTTGACCGGAAACTGTCGGTTGGGGCGCCGTTCTTCAACGCCGCCTTCCCGCCCTTCATGGTGGCGCTCGGTCTGTTGCTGCCGGTGGGCTCAGTATTGCCGTGGAAGCGCGCGAAATTTGGCAAGACGCTCTGGAGGCTGCGTTATGCGGCGGCTCTGTCGCTGGCGCTTGCGGGGCTGATCTGGGCGATGCAGGCCGACAAGAGCCTGCTGGGGCCGGTGGGGGCCTTGTTGGGTGCCTGGATCGTCAGCGGGGCCGCGATGGATCTGTGGCAGCGCGCCGGACGATCAGACAAGCTGGCACGCTTGATGCGGCTGCCACGGGCTGACTGGGGCAAATCAGTTGCACATGCGGGCATGGGCGTGACGATCTTTGCGATCGCGGGTCTGACCGCCTGGCAGACCGAGGACATCCGGGTGGCCAACCTCAACGAGCCCTTCGATGTCGGCCCTTACCAGATGGTGCTGACCGATGTGGAGGAGGGGCGCGGCCCCAACTACTTTACCACAATGGGCGTGGTCGAGGTGACCCGCAACGGTCGTGACATCGCAACCCTTCGCCCGGAAAAGCGCGTCTACCCGGTGGCGCAGATGCCCACCACCGAGGCGGCAATCGATTACCGCTTCACCCGTGATCTCTACGTGGTGATCGGCGATGCGCAGGCGGGCGGTGGCTTTACCATGCGCACCTATATCAAGCCCTTTGCCAACTGGATCTGGGGCGGCTGCCTGCTGATGGCGCTTGGCGGCCTGCTGAGCCTTTCGGACCGCCGTTTCCGCGTTGCCGCCGGGGCGAAGAAGCCCACCGCACAGGGGGTGCCGGCAGAATGATCCGCATGTTCAAGGCCGTGATGGCGGTGATGCTGCTGTCGATGACGCCCGCGCTTGCGGTGCAGCCGGACGAGGTGCTGGAGGATCCGGTGCTGGAAGAACGGGCGCGCGACCTCTCCAAGGGGCTGCGTTGCCTGGTCTGTCGCAATGAGAACATCGACGAGTCCAACGCCGATCTAGCCCGTGATCTGCGGCTGCTGGTGCGCGAGCGACTTGTTGCGGGCGACAGCAATGATGAGGCGATGGATTTCATCGTGGATCGCTACGGTGAATATGTGCTGCTGAAACCGACCACCCGCGGGGCCAATTGGCTGCTGTGGGCCGCGGGGCCGATGATGCTGGTGCTGGCCCTGGCGGTGGCGCTGATGTATCTGCGCAAACGCTCTGTTGCGGGTGGTGCGCCGGAAGACCGTGGGCTGAGCGAGACCGAGCAGGCGCGGCTGAAGGAAATTCTCGACGAGTGAGTGCGCCCGTGTGCGTGCGCGTGATGGATTGCCGGGATCTGCGGGATTTGCTAAGCAGGCTTTGGTCTGCAGTTCACCAAGGCTCCGCCACGCGCTAAACCTGCGAGTTTTTTGACGTCATTGGACTCCCAATCGGGGTGCCTCTGGACAAGGGCGGACATCCGCATGGCGCAGGCCATGTCAGGCATCCTGAAAACGGAGGACATGATGTCCAAGGATGTGATCCGTCTGACCATTCCCGATGTGTCGGGTTTTGCCAAACAGCTGCGTGCCAACCTTCCCGAAAGCCCCGGCCATGTGGAAATGCTGAACCATGTGGCGCGCGCGGCGGGCTACCGCAATTTTCAACAGCTGCGCAGCCAGAACCCGCCCGGCCCGGAAATCGACCGCAAGCGTATCGAACGCGCGGCACGCTATTTCGACGAGCGCGGACGCTGGCAGAGCTGGCCGACCAAACGCGGCGTGCGCGAGCTGTGCCTCTGGGTGATCTGGGCGCGACTGCCCGCGCGCCAGAGCTGGACCGAGCGCGAAATCAGCGCCCTGATCGACAAGGAAACCCTGTTTCGGGACGCGGCTCAGGTTCGTCGCAGCCTGGTCGAGATGCAGCTTTTGACCCGTGATCGCGACGGCTCCAACTATGCCAGGGTGGAGGTGGCGATGGATCCGCATGGGCTGGCGCTGATGTCCGATCTTGCGGAACGCCGGAAACCGCAGGAAAATCCCGATATTGCCTGACGCGGCGTTTGTCTTTTCGACCCCGGATGCTTAGGTCAACATGCGTATAAATCGAACAGGGACATTTCACGCATGGACTACCGCGACATCCAGTATTCTCTCGACAACGGGCTGGCGACCGTCACGTTGAACCGCCCGCAGAGCATGAATGCGCTGACCAGCCAGATGCGGGCGGAAATCACCCATGCGATGAAGGCCGCCGCCACCGAAGCGCGGGCGGTGGTGCTCACTGGGGCGGGCAGCGCGTTCTGTACCGGCCAAGACCTCAAGGACGCGTCCTCCAGTGGCAGCCAGATTGATCTGGAGCGGACCCTGCGCGATGAATATACCCCGATGCTGGAGGCGATCTACGATTGCCCCGTGCCGACGATTTCGGCGGTAAACGGACCGGCTGCGGGGGCAGGGGCCAACCTTGCGCTGGCGGCGGATGTGGTGATTGCCACGGAGAGCGCCTACTTCCTGCAGGCCTTTGCCAAGATCGGTCTGATGCCGGATGCGGGGGGCAGCTGGTTCCTGCCGCGTCAAATGGGGCTGGCCAAGGCGATGGGCGCGGCCTTGTTTGCCGACAAGATCTCGGCCCGTCAGGCGAGCGATTGGGGCATGATCTGGGAAGCGATCCCGGATGAGGAGTTTGAAGCCCATTGGCAAGCGCGCGCCACCTATCTGGCCACCGGCCCCTCAATGGCCTTTGGCGCCATTAAGCAGGCGCTGCGTCAGTCGACGGGCAACAGCCTGCCGGATCAGTTGTCGCTGGAGGCGCATCTTCAAGGGGAGCTGGGCCGTAGTCGTGACTTTATGGAAGGCGTCACCGCTTTTGTTGAAAAGCGCAAACCGGATTTCGAAGGGCGCTGATCGCGCGCATAACTGCAGGCCACTAAAAAAGCCGCTCCAACCGGGGCGGCTTTTTTCATTCTAAGCACATATGGTGCTCGTGCGATCAGGCCGCCGTGCTCTGACGCAGGATCAGGTGGCTTTCGGGATCAAAACCGTCACCGACATTCTCAAGATAGGCCACGACCTCGCCATTGGCGGTGACTTCCACATCGGTGGTGCCATCGGAGTTGAGCACGGTGTCATGTGCCAATTCGGGCGCGACATCGCCGGCGTAGCGATAGAGCATCACGTCTTCATCCACGTTGAAGTCGTTGATGGTCGCGCGGTCTCCGGCCTCCAGCCAGTAGCCGACCTCGAAGCGGTCATCCCCGTCGCCGCCGGTCAGTTCGTCACCGGCACCACCAATCAGCCGATCATCGCCGTCGCCGCCAATCAGCACATCGCGGTTTCCATCATCCACGATGCGATAGCTTTGATCGCCGACGGTATTGACGCGCTCGCCCTCAAGGAAGTCCTGGCGCAAGGTGATCGGGGAGGAACGGCTGGGGTCAAGCTCAGTTGTGCCGCCATTCAGAAGGTCGTTGCCCGCGCCACCGTCCAGCGTATCGGATCCGATACCACCATGCAGCCCGTCGCTGCCGTAGCCGCCATTCAGGCTGTCGTCGCCCGCATCACCCTGCAGGTAATCCTGGCCAAGGCTGCCGTTCATGACATCGTCATCGTCGCCGCCCATCATGACGTCCAGACCGCTGCCGCCGGTCATCCGGTCATTGCCAGCGCCGCCTTCCTGGATGTCAGCGCCGGCACCGCCCGAGATGAAGTCGTCACCGGAGCCACCATACATGTCATCGGTTCCGTCGTTGCCGTAAAGGTCGTCCGACCCTTCGTTGCCCCAAAGCGCATCTGCGCCGGCGTCACCGTTGATTGTATCGTCGCCCGCGCCACCAAACCCTCTGTCATCGCCGTCACCAAGCGAGATCTGGTCTGCACCGTCCGTCCCGAACATGAGGTCAGTGTCGTCCGTGCCGAGCAACGCGGTGTTGACGTCCACTTTTTCAACGGGATCATCACCGGTGCCAACCTCGTCGTTGTTTCCATCATCATCGCCGTCAAACGCGACGAAGGCGCCAACAACTGCCAGCGATCCAATCAATGCCATCAGCAACATTGTACTACCTCATGAGTACGATTGAGGCACCAAGCCAAAATCGAAATACGGAATTGAGTCCGTGTCGTGGACCCTCAAATTTACGATCTGTTTACTGCAAAAAACCAAAAAAGGGTCAATTTAATGCTTCATTTAGGAAAACTCAAAGTTTCCGTTTTCACAACAATGGCGACTGACCGGTTTTTGCGGCGACCATTTTAGCTGGAACAGGGGGCAGCACAGAAAAACCCCGCCCGGAAAGCCGGACGGGGTCTTGGTAAATCAAAGGAACCGAACTTAGCGGTTTTCGATATCCACGTAATTGCGCGGCGTTTCACCCAGATAGAGCTGACGCGGACGGCCGATCTTGTTCTGAGGGTCGCCGATCATTTCTTTCCACTGGGAGATCCAGCCGACGGTGCGCGACAGCGCAAAGATCGGCGTGAACATGGAGGTCGGGAAGCCCATCGCCTCGAGGATGATACCCGAGTAGAAGTCGACGTTCGGGAACAGCTTCTTCTCAATGAAGTAAGGGTCGTTCAGCGCGGTGCGCTCCAGCTCCTTGGCGACCTGCAGGAGCGGATTGTCTTCGACACCCAGCAGTTCGAGAACCTCATCGGCGGATTGCTTCAGCACCTTGGCGCGCGGGTCGGTGTTCTTGTAGACGCGGTGACCAAAGCCCATCAGACGGAACGGATCGTTCTTGTCCTTGGCGCGTTCGATATACTCCGGAATATTCTCGACCGAACCAATTTCCTTGAGCATTTCCAGGCAGGCCTGGTTGGCGCCACCGTGTGCAGGACCCCAGAGGCAGGCGATGCCAGCTGCGATACAGGCGAACGGGTTGGCCCCGGACGAGGAGGCCAGACGCACGGTCGAGGTCGATGCGTTCTGTTCGTGGTCCGCATGCAGGGTGAAGATCCGGTCCATGGCACGGGCGAGGATCGGGTCGACATTGTAGTCTTCCGCCGGAACCGAGAAGCACATGTGCAGGAAGTTCGCCGCGTAATCCAGATCGTTGCGCGGATACACAAACGGCTGACCGATGGAGTATTTATAGGCCATCGCTGCAATGGTGGGCAGCTTGGCGATCAGGCGAATTGCCGCGACCTCACGCTGCCACGGATCTGCGATGTCGGTGGAGTCGTGGTAGAAGGCGGACATTGCACCAACCACGCCAACCATAGTCGCCATCGGATGCGCATCACGGCGGAAGCCGCGGAAGAAGTTGTGCATCTGCTCGTGGACCATGGTGTGACGGGTCACACGGGTTTCAAAATCCTCAAGCTGGGTCGCGGTCGGCAACTCACCGTAGAGCAGCAGGTAGCAGACCTCCAGATAGTGGGATTTCCCCGCCAGCTGGTCGATCGGATAGCCACGATGCAGCAGCACGCCTTCGTTGCCGTCGATATAGGTGATCGTGCTGTCACAGCTCGCCGTGGAGGTGAAGCCCGGGTCATAGGTGAAGACGCCCGCCTGAGCGTAGAGTTTGCGGATGTCCAGAACATCGGGCCCCGCCGTCGGCGAGAAGATGGGAAGCTCGTAAGTCTCACCATTCAGGCTGAGCTGGGCAGTTTTCTGTGTGTCGGTCATAGATGTCCCTTCCTGTTACAGGCGCAGAGAGGGCGGGTGGCCCGTCCCGCGCAGCGGGGCGCCCGCACCGATTATAGTGCAGGCGAAGTCCTATCCGAACGGGCTTACCCAGATCTTAACGTCAGATCCCAGCGGGCAATCAGCCTGTTACGTCCTTGAGCCGGGCCAGAGTTTCATCCCGGCCCAGGCAAATCATCATATCGAAGACCGAAGGCGTTACCGCGCGGCCTGCAAGCACAGCCCGAAGGGGGCCAGCCAATTTGCCAAACTTCGTATCTTTGGCCGCGGCAAATTCATTCAGGGCGGCCTCAAGTTCGTCTCGCGTCCAGCTAGCATTTTGCAGATGCGGCGTCAATTCAGTCAGTATACCAAGGGATACAGGATCAAGTGCTTTTTCCGCCTTTGCATCCCGCTCCAATGGGCGTGAAGCAAGCACAAAATGCGCTTTTTCAAGGAGTTCAGGGAAGGTCTTCGCCCGGTCCTTGAGGCAGTGCATGGCTGCTTCGAGCCCGCGTGACTGTACGTCACTCAGAGCGGGCTGATCGGCAGCCGCAAGATAGGCTTCGATTTCCTGCCGCAACGCAGCATCATCAGCAATTGCAATATGTTGGCCGCAAAGGCTCTCCAATTTCTTGGTGTCAAATCGGGCCGGGCTTTTGCCGATTCCACTGAGGTCAAACCATTCTTTGGCCTGTGCATCGGTAAAGAACTCGTCATCCCCATGGGACCAGCCAAGACGCGCCAGGTAGTTGCGCATGCCCGCCGCCGGGTAGCCCATCGCCTGGTATTCCTGCGCCCCGAGCGCCCCGTGACGCTTCGACAATTTTTTACCATCCGGTCCATGAATGAGCGGAATATGTGCCCAGACCGGCACGTCCCACCCCATCGCCTGATAGATCATCATCTGGCGCGCCGCATTATTGAGGTGATCGTCACCCCGGATCACATGGGTCACGCCCATGTCGTGATCGTCCACAACCACCGCCAGCATATAGACAGGCGAGCCATCGGAGCGCAGCAGGATCATGTCGTCCAGTTGCGTATTTTTGATGGTCACATCGCCCTGCACCTCGTCCCGGATCACGGTGTCGCCATCACGCGGTGCCTTGATGCGGATGACATAGGGTGCGTCAGGATGCTCAGACGCGGGCCTATCACGCCACGGGGACTGAAACAGGGTCGATTTGCCTTCGGCCTTTGCGGCATCGCGAAAGGCGGCGATTTCTTCCTGCGTGGAGAAACACTTGTAGGCTTTGCCCTCGGTCAGCAGTTGATTGGCCACCTCCGCATGACGTGCGGCACCCTCAAACTGGCTCACCACTTCGCCGTCGTGATCCAGGCCCAGCCAAGCCATGCCCTGCAGAATGGCGGCGGTGGCTTCGGGTGTGGAGCGTGCCCGGTCGGTGTCTTCGATCCGCAGCAGGAACTTGCCGCCACGGCCCCGGGCATAGAGCCAGTTGAACAGCGCGGTGCGCGCGCCGCCGATGTGCAGAAAGCCGGTGGGAGAGGGGGCGAAGCGGGTGACGACCGGTTGGGACATGTGGGGCATTTACCTTTTGGAAACCTTGGAGGGCCTACGTTTGTCGCCTGTGTACCGAGCCAGAAGGCAGGGAGCAAGCGTGCGCATCCTGAGCGCCCTAGATGCAGTGTTGCAGGCCCAGAGGGGGCATTTGTTCCCTTGGGTTCCGGTGTTCTTTGGTCTTGGCATCGGGCTGTATTTTATCGCCCCGGCAGAACCTGATCTTCGACAGTATGGCATTGTTCTTCTCGGGTGTGGCCTGCTCATCTGGCCAGCGCGGCGGGGCGACGGTTTTGGTTTGCTGGCTGCCGCCTTGATCCTGGTGGGGCTTGGGTTCAGCTACATGGGCGGACGGGCGCATCAGATTGGCGCGCCGGTTCTGACGTTTCGATACTATGGCGCGGTTGAGGGGCAGGTGGTCGCGGTCGATCGCTCTGCCTCGGATGCGGTGCGGATCACGCTGCGACATGTGCGGCTGGATGATGTCTCCCCGGCACGTACCCCGGCGCGGGTCCGGGTCTCCCTGATGCAAGGTACGGCGCCGGCCCCCGGGGACTGGGTCATGACGACGGCGCATTTATCCCCGCCGCAAGGGCCTGCGGAACCCGGTGGATTTGATTTTCGTCGCCATGCTTGGTTTTTGCAGCTCGGCGCTGTCGGATATACTCGCGTGCCGGTTCTGCGCACGCAGAGGCCGGAGGCGTTACCCATCGCAACGCTGCGCACACAGGTGTCTGAGTGGGTGCGCATTGCCATGCCCGACCGGACCGGCGGTGTCGGTGCGGCGCTGATCACTGGTGATCGAGCCCATGTGCCGCGTGCTGTCACGGATGCGTTGCGCGCCAGCAATCTGGCGCATCTGCTCGCAATATCCGGCCTTCATATGGGACTGTTCGCCGGAGTGATCTTTGCCAGTCTGCGCCGCGCCTTTGCATTGTCGCCGATCATCGCACTCCGTTGGCCAATCAAGAAAATCGCAGCTTTTTTTGCGTTGGTGGCGAGTTTTGGCTATTTGCTGCTGTCGGGTGCGAATATCGCGACCGAGCGGGCTTTTCTCATGGTCGCCGTCATGTTGGTCGCAGTGGTACTGGACCGGCGCGCCATTTCGGTACGGGCCGTGGCACTGGCAGCGATTCTGGTGCTCTTGCGTCGACCAGAGAGCCTGTTGAGCGCCGGGTTTCAGATGAGTTTCTCGGCAACATTGGCGCTTGTCGTGGTGTTCCGGGGAGTGCAACCGCTCTTTGCGGCGGGACGCGGCGGCTCATGGACGACCTTATGGCGCTGGTGTGCGGGGTTGGTGCTGTCCTCGCTTGTTGCGGGACTGGCAACTGCGCCCTTTGGCGCGGCGCATTTCAACATGGTCTCGCACTATGGCTTGATTGCGAATTTGGCAGCGGTGCCGTTCATGGGCGCAGTGGTGGTGCCCGGCGCGGTTCTTGCAATCTGCCTCGCGCCCATCGGGGCAAGCGGCGTTGGGTTCTGGATCATGTCGCAAGGGATCGGCTGGATCCTCACTGTGGCCGAAACAGTCGCACGATGGCCGGGCGCACGTGGCTATGTTGTGGCGCCGGATGACTGGATCCTTCCGGTTCTGATCTCAGGCGCATTGCTGGTCCTGCTGTGGCAAGGACGGCTTCGCTGGCTGGGCGTGGTGCCAGTCTGCATTGCGCTGCTGGCCTGGCCGCAGTCGCAACGCCCGCAGGTGCTGATCGCTGCGGATGGCGGCCTGATCGGAGTGATGACACAGGACGGCCGTGCCCTGTCGCGTGCGCGCGGCAAGAGCTTTGTCGCCGGGATATGGCTGGAGAATGATGGCGATGGCGTCGATCAGGAACGCGCCTTTGCGCGCGGGCAGGGTGAAAGCTCGGCACGCGTTCAGACGCTGGAATGGCAGGGGCGTCGGTTTATCCATGTGATCGGCAATACAGGGTTGGCTCAGCTTAAGGCGACCTGTCTACGAGAGGAAGTCATCGTGCTGACAGTTGCGGCTGATCGGCCCGATGGTGGCTGCGACTGGCTCACTCCGGCCCAGCTACGCGCGAGCGGCAGCATTGCCTATTTCGACGGCGGGAAAATGATTGCCGCGCATCAACGATCGCCACGTCTGTGGTCGCCGCATCGGACTAAGTGAGAGGACATGCCGAACCAAAGGGGCCCGCAACGCAAAAGGCCCCGATCAAATCGGAGCCATTGCTTGCCTAAGACCGCACCGCACAAGCGGCCCGAGATACTCAGTAAGTGCGGATCAGTCCAACGAGACGCCCCTGCACCTTCACCTGATCTTCAGCATAGGTTTGCGTTGGATAAGCGGGGTTGGCTGCCTGAAGCTCGATCATGCGACCGCTGCGCACGTAGCGTTTGAGCGTGGCTTCATGCCCTTCGACAAGCGCCACAACGATATCGCCGTTATCGGCCGCTGCGGTTTCATGAATAACCACCACGTCACCGTCATTGATGCCCGCATCAATCATCGAATCGCCACGCACTTCGAGTGCAAAATGCTCACCCGAGCTGGACAGCATCCCGTTGGGGACCGCCACATGCGCGGAGGCTTGGCTGATCGCCTCGATCGGTACCCCGGCAGCGATACGACCCATGACCGCGAGCTCGGTGGCGCCGGTATTCGGGGCGGGTTTCAACTCCGGTTCTGGCGCAGAGTCCGGCTTGCCGCCAGAGATCACTTGCGGTGCAAAACTGTCCTGACCGCCGCCGAGACTGTCGGGCAGGCGGATCACCTCAATCGCGCGGGCACGGTGGGCAAGGCGGCGAATAAAGCCGCGTTCCTCCAGCGCCGTGATCAGGCGGTGGATACCGGACTTGGAGCGCAAATCCAGCGCTACTTTCATTTCATCAAAGCTGGGCGGGACGCCGTCCTTTTGCAGACGCTTATGAATGAACTCCAAAAGCTGAAGCTGTTTTTTCGTCAGCATGGCTGGCCTCTCTGCACGATACCTTTAGTCATGTTCTATTCATGTTCTCGTTTTGTGTCAACGGGTCGGATCATAAGGGGAACATAAAAAGCCCTGGCAAGTCTTGCCGCCAACAGGATTTTCGCCGGAGTGCTCCCTTAGAGGGGCAGGTATTCCACGTGGTCCGCGATGTTGCGCGCGGGGTCATGAGGCGGGCGCACGATCAGTGCTTCGGCCTGCGCCAGAACCGACAAGAGCGAACTGTCCTGGCTGTCAAAGGCCTGCAATCCCTGATCGGTCCAGGTCGCACGCATATAATGCTGGCGTGGTCCATTGGCGGGGAGTGCCACCGCAAGCGACGCTTGCGCGCGTGCCTCTTCTGCAGTCGACAGGCCGAGCATGGCCTGCAGCATCGATACCACGAAGACCCGACCGCAGATCATCGCCGAGACTGGATTGCCCGGCAGGCCCACCATGGCGCCTGTGCCAAAACGACCGGCCATCAGCGGTTTGCCGGGGCGCATGGCCACCTTGTAGAAAGCGCGCTGCAACCCGAGGCTTTCGGCAACGCCCGCCACCAGATCGTGATCACCCACCGAGGCCCCGCCGATGGTCACCACCAGATCCGCATCCGCCGCAAGACCAAAGGCGGTGCGCAGCGAGGCGTCGGTGTCGCGGGCGATCGGCAGCATACGGACCTCCGCGCCGTGCTCTTCGAACATCGCCTTCAGGCCGAAGGTATTGGAGACAATGATCTGATCCGGACCGGGAATTTCTCCGGGCATGACCAGCTCATCCCCGGTGGACATCAGTGCCACTACGGGACGGCGGCGCACAGGGACTTCGGCTATGTTCATGGCCGCAAGAAGCGCGATATCCGCAGGGCGCAGGCGGCGCGGGGCGTCGACCGTCTGACCTGCGCGAAAGTCGCGGCCCTGATCGCGGATATTGGCGCTATCGCCCGGATCGTAGCTGATCGTGATGAGGTCGCCCTTGCGTACTACATCCTCTTGAATGACCACAAAATCGGCGCCGTCCGGCACCGGCGCGCCGGTAAAGATCCGCACCGCTTGCCCAGCACCGACACGGCCCTCAAAACCATGCCCGGCCGCAGCCTCGCCAATCACCTTGAACATCGCGTGCAGCTCAACTTCGGCGGCGTTCACGGCATAGCCATCCATGGCGGAGGCATCAAAGGGCGGCTGATCACGACGGGCAGTGACAGGCTCTGCCAGCACCCGGCCCGCCGCCTGCGCCAATGGAATAGTTTCAACCTCGACGGGAGAGACCAGATCAAGCAGGGCGGCGCGGGCCTCGGCGACGGAGATCATGATCAGGCCTCGTAGCGGCCGGACTTGCCGCCGTCCTTCAGCAGAACGCGGATGCCGCCGATTTCCATGGCCTTGTCGACGGCCTTGGTCATGTCATAGACCGTGAGGCAGGCGGTGGAGACCGCTGTTAGCGCCTCCATCTCGACGCCGGTTTGGCCGGTGGTCTTGACCGTCCCTTCGACACGTACACCGGGCAGATCAGGGTCGAGTGTCAACTCGACCGTGACTTTGGTGATGGGCAACGGGTGACAGAGCGGGATCAGCTCGGAGGTCTTCTTGGCCCCCATGATGCCAGCGAGCCGCGCAACCGACAAGACATCGCCCTTCTTGGCGCGCCCTTCCGCAATGATATCAAAGGTCTCGCGCGACATCTTGATGTGACCCTCGGCCACAGCGATGCGTGCGGTCACATCCTTGTCGGAGACATCCACCATATGGGCGTCGCCCTTCTGGTCAAAATGTGTGAGCGACATGGGCAGGCCTCCTCAGACGCCGGGAACAAGCGGGTTGGCGAGCAGCGCTCGGGTGGCGGCGGTCACATCGTCCTGACGCATCAGGCTCTCGCCAATCAGGAAACTGCGCGCACCATAGCGGGCCATATCGGAGAGATCCTCGGGCGTGTTCAGACCGCTCTCGCAGACGATCGCCCGCTCAGGCGGAACCAGACGCGACAGGTGGCGGGTGGTGTCCAGCGAGGTCTCAAAGGTGTTGAGATTGCGGTTGTTGATGCCCATCAGCCGCGATTTCAGATGGCTCGCCCGGTTCAACTCGTCCTCATTGTGGACCTCCAGCAGCACATCCATGTCCCATTCGATGGCACAGGCTTCCAGCTCTGCGGCCTGCTCGTCCGAGACGGAGGCGAGAATGATCAGGATGCAATCGGCACCAAGCGCGCGGGCCTCGGCGACCTGATAGGTGTCATACATGAAATCCTTGCGCAGGCAGGGCAGATCACAGGCGGCGCGGGCCTCGACAAGGAATTCCTTGGCACCCTGAAAACTCGGCGTGTCGGTGAGCACAGACAGACAGGTGGCACCGCCATCGGCATAGGCCTGCGCAAGGGTGGCAGGATCGAAATCAGCGCGGATCAAACCCTTGGAGGGGCTGGCTTTTTTGATCTCGGCAATCAGACCGTAGCCCTCGTGTGTGGCCTGCTGCAGACGGTCGGCAAAGCCGCGCACGGGATCGGCTGCACGCGCCTCTGCCTCAACCTCCGCAAGCGGTTTGGCCGCCTTGTCGGCAGCGATCTCTTCGAGCTTATAGGCTTTGATCTTGTCCAGAATGGTCTCAGACATCAGCGGGGCTCCCTGAATAGGTCCGTGGGGCTGTCCACGAGATGGGCGGCTCGCCGCGGGCGGAGAGCCAGTCATTGATCCGTGTAAACGGACGCGATCCAAAAAAGCCGCGCCGCGCCGACAGGGGCGAAGGATGGGCCGTCTTCAGGATCAGGTGATCGCCGGGACGGATGTGTTTTTCAAGCGCCTGCGCCTGGTTGCCCCACAGGACATAGGCCGTCGGGCGGCGAGAGCTATGATCGAGCACCTGATGCGCAAGCGCCTGCCAGCCCAGTTTCTTATGGCCATTGGCATCACCCGCAGGCACCGACAGCACCGTATTGAGCAGGAGCACGCCTTGTTCGGCCCATGGGCGCAGATCGCCGGTCTCAGGGCAGCTGCCGATGTCGTCGCGCATCTCCTGAAAGATATTGCGCAAGGATCGGGGCAGGGGTGTCACATCCGGTTCAACCGAGAATGACAGCCCATGGGCGTGCCCCGGTGTGGGATAGGGGTCCTGGCCGAGGATTATCACGCGGGTGGCCTCTGGCGAGGTCAGATCCAGCGCCGCAAAGCGCTGGTGTGCAGGCGGTAGGATCTCACGCGCCTCAGCTGCGAGCTGTGCTTCGATCTCAGGCCAGTGTGTGTCAAAGAACGGCAGTTCCGCCCAGCCCCCGACGGCGGGTCGGGGGGCTGTGTGGAGGTCTCGCGCGGCCATTAGCTGGCCTCCGAGGTGATCCGTGCAACCGCCGTGACCTTACCAAGGGCCGCACCGCTGTCGATGCTTTCGGCGGCGCGCTCGGCCCCTTCCTTGAGCGAGGACACGGTGCCCGCCACCACCTGCGCGGCGGCGGAGTTCAACAGCACGGCGTCGCGATAGGCGGAGGGTTCGCCGTTCAAAAGCGCGCGAAACGCCTCGGCATTCTCGGTAGGGGTGCCGCCCACGATCGCCTCAAAGGGATGTTCGGGCAGGCCCGCTTCTTCCGGGCGGACCTCGAATTCGGAAATGCTGCCGTCTTCATTGAGGCCTGCCACCCAGCTGACGCCGGTGATGGTCAGCTCGTCGGTGCCGTCTGAGCCGTGCACGAGCCATGCTTTCTCCGAGCCGAGCTGTTGCAGGGTTTCCGCCATCGGGCGGATCAGGTCGCGGTTGAACGCTCCGGTCAGTTGGCGTTTGACATCCGCCGGATTGGTCAGGGGGCCGAGGATGTTGAAGATCGTCCGCGTGCCAAGTTCCTGACGGGTGGGCATCACATGGGCAATCGCCGGGTGATGCATCGGCGCCATCATGAAGCAGATGCCCGCTTCTTTCAGTGATTTTTCAACCACTTTTGGGCCGACCATGACCTTAATGCCCATCTCGGTCAACGCATCTGCTGCACCGGATTTGGACGACAGGTTGCGATTGCCGTGTTTGGCCACAGGCACGCCGGTGCCCGCCACCACGAAGGCCGTCGCGGTCGAGATATTGAGCGTGCCCTTGCCATCACCGCCGGTGCCGACAATGTCCATCGCCCCTGCAGGCGCGGTGACCTTGTTGCATTTGGCGCGCATCACGGCGGCAGCGGCGGCATATTCATCCACCGTCTCGCCCCGGGTGCGCAGGGCCATCAGAAGGCCGCCGATCTGACTTGGGGTGGCTTCGCCATTGAACAGCGCGGCAAAGGCGGTTTCGGCTTCGGTACGGGTCAGGGCGCGATCTGCGGCCAGACCGATCAGAGGTTTCAGCGCATCACTCATGCCGGGACCTTCATCTCATTCAGGAAGTTCTGCAGGAGCGCATGCCCATGCTCGGAGGCGATGGATTCCGGGTGGAACTGAACGCCGTGGATGGGCAGCTCTTTGTGCTGCAGGCCCATGATGGTGCCGTCTTCCAGCTCTGCGGTGATCTCCAGACACTCCGGAAAGCTCTCGCGCTCCACCACCAGCGAGTGATAGCGGGTGGCATCGAACGGCGAAGGCAGCCCCTTGAAGAGGCCCTTGTCGGTGTGATGCATCTTGCCCATCTTGCCATGCACGATCTCATGACAACGCACCACCTTGCCGCCAAAGGACTGACCGATGGTCTGATGACCAAGGCAGACGCCCAACAGCGGCGTGCGGGTCTCGGCGGCCGCTTCGGTGAGCGCAAGGCAGATGCCCGCCTGATCGGGGTCGCAGGGGCCGGGGCTCAGCAGGATGCCGGCGGGCTTCATCGCCATGGCTTGCTGCACATCCAACGCGTCGTTTCGCCAGACCTCGATCTCGGCGCCCAGCTCGCCAAGATAATGCACAAGGTTGTAGGTGAAGGAGTTGTAGTTGTCGATTAGCAGCAACATCTTGGGACGCTCTTTTATGGGTGGCGGGCGGGGGCCGCGCCGCAGTATAGTGTGACGGACCATACATGTTCAGGGATGCGCGGCAGCGTCAAGGGCACATCCGGATTGCCAGGTGGCATGAGGGGCAGATGTTCAGCGTTCAGGCGTCTCACAGAAGGTCAGACCACGGGCACAGGACAGAGGGCGAAACAGGCATGCGAGGATTTCTGGGAGGCGTAAGCGTGGGGGCGCTGGTCGCGGTTGCAGGGGCGGCGGTGTGGTCGTTGTCGAGACCATTGCCGCAGGTGGTGCATGTCTCGGATCAGACACCGGAAACGATCCTTGCCAAACGGGTCGAACCCACGCCGCCACAGGACACCCCCGGCAGTGATGCGGATCTGGTCGAGACCGCGCCCGAGGCGCCGGCTCAGGATGCGGGCCTGCTCGATGATGCGCCGGACCAAATCGACACGCAGTCCGCAGCGCGCCCCGAGGTGACGGTTCCAGACGAGGACGCGGCACAGATCAGCCCTGATGAGGGCGCGGGGACAACGCCGGATGTCCAGGTCGCATCTGATGCATCCGTGGAGACCACGCCCGGTGGCGATGGGTTGGACACGCCGACGGCGGATGTGTCGCCCGATGTGGTCGAGGACAGCGCGCAGCCACCCGCCCCAACACCCACTGAGGAGCCCGTGCTTGCGGCTCCCGATGTGGAGCTTGATGTTCCTGCTGTGGACGGCGCCTCCGGCAACAGTGAGGCACCGCTTCAGCTTGACGAGGCAGCGATCCAGCCGCCCACGATCAACGCGGCACCAGAAATCACCGCGCCGCCCAGCGTGATGACACCGCAGCCAACGCCCACACCGCAGGTCGGCAGCGACGACAGTGCCTCCGAGGACGAAGACCTTGACCTCAGCATTTCAGAGCTGCCGCAGGCCGGAACCGACACAGCCGAGGACGAAGGCCCCAGCATTGGCACCCGCGTCCTGCCGCTGACCGAGCGGGACGCGGCGCAGGAATTTGCAACGGCTGATCAGGAGCCGCCGTTCCGGCGCAATGCGGAACCGGCTGATCCCGCACCGGGATTGCCGCTGATGTCCATCATCCTGATTGAGGAAGAGGGTGCAGTGGGTGCCGAGGCCCTGGAAGCCTTTCCCTATCCGCTGACCTTTGCCATCGATCCCAGCGATCCGCAGGCCGAGGACCGCATGGCCGCCCGGCGCGCCGCAGGGTTTGAGGTGCTTGTATTGGCGGATCTGTCCCGTGATGCGACTCCGCAGGACGCCGAAGTTGCCCTCTCGGTCTGGTTTGATCGCCTGCCCGAAGTGGTTGGTGTGCTGGAAGGCAACGACGGCGGTGTACAGGGCAACCGGCCACTTGCCGATCAGGTGGCCACCATCGCCGCCGATCTCGGATATGGGTTGGTGCTGCAGGACAACGGTCTGAACACGGTGCAGAAGATGGCGCTGCGCGATGGGAACCCTGCCGGTGTCGTGTTCCGCGACTTTGACGGCGCAGGGCAGGATCCGCGCGCCATGCGCAGGTTCCTCGATCAGGCCGCGTTCCGGTCCGGACAGGAAGGCGCGGTGATCATGCTGGGCCGACTGAAACCCGACACTATCTCTGCTCTGTTGATCTGGGGGCTGCAGGACCGCGCCAGCAGGGTCGAGCTGGTGCCCGTGTCCACCAGCCTGAAACGCCTTCTGGACCCGATCTCGCAGTAATCAGCACCTGCTATTCATGATAAAACAAAAAGCGCTCCGCGGAGATTTCCGGGAGCGCTTTTTTGTTTGGAATGCCTAATCAGATCAGCGATTGCCGTTGCCGGTGAAGCGTGCCGCATCGGCAGCCGCGCGCCTGATCGCATTGGATTTATGCACGGTCTCCATATACTCAGAGTCCGGGTCGCTGTCGTAGACCACACCGCCGCCTGCCTGAATATAAAGCTTCTGGTCCTGCACGATCGCAGTGCGCAGGGCGATACACATATCCATGTCGCCCCCGGCACTGAAATAGCCGACACCGCCGCCATATATGCCGCGCTTTTCCGGTTCCAGCTCGTCGATGATCTCCATCGCGCGCACCTTCGGCGCACCGGAGACCGTGCCCGCTGGCATGCCGGCGAAAAACGCATCCAGCGCGTCTTTGTCTTCGTGCAACTCGCCGACAACATTGGAGACAATATGCATCACGTGGCTGTAACGCTCGATGATGAACTCTTCGGTGGGGCGCACTGTGCCGATCTTGGCGACGCGGCCCACGTCATTGCGGCCCAGATCCAAGAGCATCAGATGCTCGGCCAGCTCTTTCTTGTCAGCCAGCAGATCCTGTTCCAGCGCCTTGTCTTCTTCGGGGGTGGCGCCGCGCGGACGGGTGCCTGCGATGGGGCGAATGGTGACCTCATCGCCAAAGACCCGCACGAGGATCTCGGGGCTGGCGCCGATCACCTGGAAACCGCCGAAGTTGAAGTAGAACATGAACGGCGAGGGGTTGGTGCGCCGGAGCGAGCGATAAAGCGCAAAGGGTGGCTGCGGGAAATCCTGCGTCCAGCGCTGCGCGGGCACCACCTGAAAGATGTCTCCGGCGCGGATGTAGTCCTTGGCCTTCTCCACGGCGGCCATATAGCCGTCCTTGGTGAAATTCGACACCGGCGGGCCGACTTCCAGCGCCTCGCCCAGATCACGGGTTTCGGCGGGCATGGCGCGTTCCAGATCGCGCACCGCATCCATTACCCGTTCGGCGGCCTGCGCATAGGCTGCGCGCGCCGATTGCCCGTCGCTGACCCACGCGGGAGAGACCACAGTGACCTCGCCCTTGACCCCGTCCAGAACCGCCACCGCAGAGGGGCGGATCATCACCGCATCCGGCAGGCCAAGCGGGTCGGGATTCACATTGGGCAGATGCTCCACATGGCGGATCATGTCATAGCCCAGATAGCCAAACAGCCCTGCGGCTGCCTGCGGCAGATCATCCGGCAGGTCGATCCGGCTTTCGGCCAGAAGCGCGCGCAAAGTGTCGAGCGGATTGCCCGTCAGGGGGGCAAACCCCTCCGGGTCAAACCGGGCTGCCCGGTTCAGCTCTGCCTGTTCACCCCGCGCACGCCAGATCAGGTCCGGCTTCATGCCGATTATGGAATAGCGCCCGCGCACCTCACCGCCAGTCACCGATTCCAGCATGAAGGCATCCTTCTGCGCGCCGGTGAGTTTCAGCATCAGAGACACGGGCGTATCCAGATCGGCTGCAAGCCGCGTGTAGACCACCTGGTTTTCGCCCGCCTCATAGGCTTTGGCGAATGTGTCGAAGTCGGGGATCAGAGCCATGAGAGCATGCGCCTCGAACTTAGGAGTTACTGGAAAGTGGCGTGAACTGCATTCACCGCCTGTTGGTTGACCTGCGGACGTGCGCGGGTCTGAACCGCCTGCATGTAGATCTGGAAGATCTCGTTCGACAGGGACTGATCGAGCTGTTCGCTCAGCGCCTGTGTCAGGAACTGCATGTCGTCGCTGTCGTCCGGCGGCAGCGTGTCGTCGAGGCGTACAACAACCGTACCCTCCGCATCGGACACCACGCGGACTTCGCCAACTTCCATTTCGAAGACCTCGTTCATCAGGTCAACCGGGGTCTGGTCGAGATAGGCAGTCCGTGTCAGGCCGGTTTGCTCGGTGACGTCGCGATCTTCCGGGAACTGGCCGTCATTGGCTTCGACCACCGCTTTCAGCTCATCTGCCTCTGCCTTCAGCGCCTTGGCAACACGATCTGCCTTGAACGCCTCGGTCACGGCTGGACGGGCGCTGTCGAACGGTTCGGGACGCGGATCCAACACCTCGTCAAGACGCAGCGCAAAGACACTGCCATCATCGAGGTAATCAACAGTTGGAAAATCCTCGACGCTGACCGCCTCGGCTGCGGTGCGGAAGGTGTCATAGGCGGCAATGCCATCGGTGGTATCGGCGGTCCAGTCGATGCGACCCACGGCCAGACCGTGCTCTTCCGCGGCCAGTTCTTCAAGCGTGGCACCGCTGGCCAGAAGATCATCAATGCCTTCGGCGCGCGACTCGATCACCCGGCGGGCACGGTCAAGCGCCAGCTCTTCGCGCAGAGCGGGCAGCGCGTCCTCAAAACTGGTGAAGCTTGCTTCCAGCAGGCCGTTCACACGGTAGAGCGCGGGGCCAAGATCGGAGGGCAGCGGCCCGGCCACGTCGCCCATCTCAACCGCGAACACCGCTTCGCCGGCGGCACCAAGGTCGTCCTGTGCCACGTCGCCCATGTCGATGTCGGACAGGCTCAGGCCGCGATCCTGCACCAGTGTCTCAAAGGTTGTTCCGCCAACGTCCAGCTGCGCTTTGGCCGTGTCTGCGGCGTCCTGATCGGCAAAGACCAGACGCTCAACCAGGCGACGCTCCGGGACATTGAACTCCGCGTCGCGTTCCTCATAAAGCGCGCGCAGGGCGGTCTCGTCCACTTCGACCTCGTCGACCAGAGCATCGGGGCGCAGGGCCACATAGGTGATGACTTTGGTCTCGGGCAGGGTGAAGGCGTCGATGTTGGCCTCGTAATAGGCACGCAGCTCGTCCTCGGTCGGTTCGACCGCCGTCAGGACCGCATCCTCTGCCGAAAGCCGCACATAGGCAAAGCTGCGGCGCGCTCCGATATAATCGGTCAGCGTTTCGCCCAGTGCCGCAGGCATGCGCGTGCCGCCGACGATGGCCCCTTGCAGCAACGTACGGGCGGTCTCGGCACGCATGTCCTCTTCAAACTCGGGCTCGGAGAGGCCGGCGTTTTCAAGCGCAAAGCGATAGTTGTCACGGCTGAACGCACCGTCAGAACCCTGGAACGCCTGAATCTGGGTGATTTCCTTCAGCAAGGTCTCATCCCCGACGGAAATCCCGAGCGTTTGCATCTCGTTGTCCAAAGCGGCGGATGCGACAAGGCCCGAAAGCACACCGCGATCCACGCCCATGGAAATCAGCTGCGACAGCGGTACCGATTGGCCGGACTGAGCCTGAATGGCGCGTTGTTCCTGCTGCAGCGCACGGGCGTAGTCGTCAACGCTGACGTCGGTCTCGCCCACGGTGGCCAGCGTGCGCGTGGTGCCGGACACGTTGATCGCGCCAAAGCCGGCAAGCCCCACGAACAACAGACCCATGAGGATCCAAACGAAGGTCTTGGAAAGGTGTTTCATGCCTGCGGCCCTTTATGTCGTCTTTTGGTGGCGCGCCGCAGCGTTGAAGCCGGGCGGCCAAATTGCGCCGACTGGGTCGGCGGTCTCCTGTTGCTGCCCTGAATACGCGTCTGCCCCGGCAGGGGCAAGCATAGAGGGCAACGCGCACATGGGGATGCACGGGGATGTCAGTCCGCGTCTGTCATCCGTCGAAATTTGCGAGGCGCGAGAGCATGTCCGCAATGCCGGCACGGTCGACATTTGCAAAGGCAATGCGGAACTGGCGGTGGCCTTCGGGCGCCTCGGTGGGGGTGAACATGGTGCCGGGGAGCAGCAGCATCCCGGCCTCGCGCAGAAGCCTCTGCGCAAGAACATCGGAACTCTCCTCATAGGGATGCGCCACATAGGCGAAATAGGCGCCAAGGCCGAGAAGTTGCCAGCCCTTCGCCGCCAGAGGGGCAAAGCCGTCCTGAATTGCGGCGCGACGATCCAGGATTTCGGCTCGCTCCCCCGCCAGCCACTGGTCGAGATTGTCGATGCCCCATTTTGCCCCGATCTGCCCCAGCTGTGCCGGGCAGATGGTGACGGTGTCGAGGAATTTCTCCATTTCGGACAGGCGATCAGGACCGGCGGCGATGGCGCCAACGCGATGCCCCGTGAGGCGATACGCCTTGGAGAAGGAATAGAGGTGGACAAGGGTTTCCTGCCAGTCTTCGCGCTGCAGCAGGCGATGCGGTGCGCCGTCGCGGCTGTCGAAATCGCGATAGGTTTCATCAACGATCAGGGTCAGCCCATGACGCTGCGCGAGGTCGAAGAACGCATCCAATAGCGCTGCCGGATATTCAACGCCGCAGGGGTTGTTTGGAGTGACCAAGGCGATGGCGCGGGTGCGATCCGTAATCAGCGCGTCCGCCTGTGCGACCTCCGGCAGCATCCCCTCGCCGACAGGTAGGGGCAGGGTCGTGATCCCCTGCATGTCCAGCCACATCTTGTGATTGAAGTACCACGGCGTCGGCAGAATCACCGCGTCCCCCTCGGCACAGAGGCTCTGGATCGTGGCGGCAAAGGCCTGATTGCAGCCTGAGGTGATGGCGATATTGGATGCGGCAATCGGAGCGTCGTAATGACGGCTCATCTGATCCGCCAGCGCCGCGCGCAGATCCTCATTCCCAAGCACCGGACCGTATAGATGCGCACTGGTCTGGTTCAGAACAGCCTCTGCCATCGCCTGTCGCAGCCCTTCGGGCGGTGCGTCTGCAGGGGCGGCCTGACTGAGGTTCAACAAGGGCTGATCGTCAGCAAAGGTCACACCCGCGAGCCACCGGCGCGATTCCACGATCGGAGAGACGAAGGTGGCTTGGGTTCGGGCGGTCTTCATCGGCAGCTTCCTGTTTTGGTCATGGCGTCGAGGCGCAGGCGGCATTAGGGCGATTTCAACTCCCGGACGCAAGAGGTTGAAAGCAGACGCAGAACAGAAAAAAGGCGCACCGGGCAGGGCGCGCCTTTTGAAACTCTCAACTTGGTCACGAGGATCAGTCGGTGCCGCGATAGGGTTCGACATATTGCAGCGCCATGTCCCACGGAAAGAAAATCCATGTATCCTGGCTGACGCCGGTGATGAACGTGTCCACCTGCGGCTCACCCTGAGGTTTGGCGTAGACAGTCGCCAGATGGGCCTTCGGATAGAGGTCACGCACCAGTTCGAGCGTTTTGCCGGAATCAACAAGATCATCGACAATCAGAATTCCGGTGCCGTCGCCCATCATATCGGCATCCGGGCTTTTCAGCACTTCGGCCTCGCGCCGCTGATCGGCCTTGCCGCCGCCAGAGTGATAGGATTTCACGCTGATTGTATCGACAGTGCGAATGTCCAGCTCACGCGCGACGATCATTGCGGGGGCCATGCCGCCCCGGGTGATCGCCACAACGGCGCGCCAGTGACCCTCGTCGGGCCCGAGCCCGTCCAGACGCCACGCCAGCGCGCGGCTGTCGCGATGGATCTGGTCCCATGAGATGTGAAACCCCTTCTCATGGGGCAGGCGGTTCGGGTCCTTGGTGGTCATCTGGGATTAGCCTTTCTCGATAT
Source organism: Tritonibacter scottomollicae (assembly GCF_032924845.1). Classification (NCBI taxonomy): domain Bacteria; kingdom Pseudomonadati; phylum Pseudomonadota; class Alphaproteobacteria; order Rhodobacterales; family Paracoccaceae; genus Tritonibacter; species Tritonibacter scottomollicae. The sequence continues at coordinate 1,164,240 of NZ_CP136704.1, read as the reverse complement.
CCGGTGCGTCCACGGCCTTCATGCCGACCACGTGATAGCCCGCATCCACGTGCAGGTTCTCGCCAGTCACGCCGGAGGCCAGATCCGACAGAAGATAAAGCGCGGATTTACCCACGTCATCAGTGGTCACGTTGCGACGCAGGGGCGAATTGTACTCGTTCCACTTCATGATGTAGCGGAAATCACCAATGCCGGAGGCGGCGAGTGTCTTGATCGGGCCGGCAGAGATCGCGTTGACGCGGATGCCGTCCTTGCCCAGATCCTCCGCCAGGTATTTGACCGATGCCTCCAGCGCCGCCTTGGCCACGCCCATCACATTATAATGTGGCATCACCTGTTCGGCGCCATAATATGTCAGCGTCAGCATGGAGCCACCCGCATCCATCATCTTCTCCGCGCGCTTGGCAACGGCGGTGAAGGAATAAACCGAGATGTCCATGGTCATCTGGAAGTTCGCGCGGCTGGTGTCGACATAGCGGCCGCGCAGCTCGCTCTTGTCGGAAAAGCCGATCGCGTGGACGATGAAATCCAGCTTGCCCCATTTTTCCTCAAGCGCGGCGAACAGCGCATCGATCGAGGCTTCGTCGCCAACATCGCAGGGCAGCACGATATCGCTGCCCAGTTGCTCCGCGAGCGGGCCGACACGCTTCTTGAGCGCATCCCCCTGGTAGGAGAACGCAAGCTCCGCCCCGGCCTCGGCGCAGGCTTTTGCAATGCCCCACGCGATGGATTTATCGTTGGCCAGGCCCATAATCAGGCCACGTTTTCCGGCCATCAGTTGACTAGACATGCAGGTTCTCCGCCTGTGATCAGTATAATAGAATGTCCTTTAGCCCGCTGCGACACTTGCATCAAGGGTGTACACCGATGCCCAGTCTTTCAATCGGGCACAAAGGTCACTAAGGTCCGCCTCAACAAGCAAGGACAAGGTACAGAATGTCGGACCGAGAAGGACTGTTCGCGGGAGATGACCCGTTCGAAATCGCGCGCCAGTGGCTGACGGAAGCTGAGGCCACGGAACCCAATGACCCCAATGCCATCGCGCTGGCGACCGTGGATGCTTCCGGCATGCCCAATAGCCGCATGGTATTGCTGAAGGAAATTGAAAACGCCGCCTTCGTTTTCTATACCAACTACGAGAGCGCAAAGGCCCAGGAACTTGACGCCAGCGGCACGGCATCCTTCGTGATGCATTGGAAATCGCTGCGCCGGCAAATCCGGGTCCGCGGCCATATCGAGCGCGAAGACGGACCGCAGGCGGATGCCTATTTCGAATCCCGCTCCCTGAAGAGCCGTCTTGGGGCCTGGGCCTCCCAGCAATCCCGGCCTCTGTCGTCCAGAAATGCACTGCTGGCCGAGGTCGCCAAGGTGACAGCGACCAAGGGCACGAATCCCAAACGTCCCCATTTCTGGGGAGGGTACCGCCTGATGCCGATCGAAATCGAATTCTGGGCAGATGGTGCGTTCAGGCTGCATGACCGCTTTGTCTGGCGGCGGGGAAGTGCAGAGGATGATTGGACAATTACGCGCCTTAGCCCGTAGGTTCACGCTACGTCACATTTTCTTATATCCAACATTTTCCGACTATTTTGCTCTTGAAACTTCATGCGAAAATCGCGCAGTTAGGCGAGCAACACGGAAATAACAAACGAACCGGTGGAATTCGCAAATGGCCGAAGACTTGAGCAGTTTGCAGCATGTCCGTGGACTAGTGAAGTGGTTTGACCCTGCAAAAGGCTATGGATTTATCGTCTGTCCTGACGATGGTCCGGACATCCTTTTGCATGTAAATGTCCTGCGCAATTTCGGTCAGAGCTCCATCGCGGATGGGGCCGGGATCGAGGTTGTCACCCATCGCACCGATCGCGGTGTGCAAGCGGTCGAGGTGATTGCGATCACGCCGCCGGAGCGCGAGGACACACCTGTCCTCAGCGACCTTGCAGAGATGAACGCGGACGAAATCAGCAGCACGCCGCTGGAGCCTGCGCGTGTTAAATGGTTCGACAAGGCCAAGGGCTTTGGCTTTGCCAACATATTCGGCCGCGATGAGGATGTTTTCCTGCACGTCGAGGTTCTGCGTCAGTCCGGCCTGTCAGATGTACAATCCGGCGAGGCGCTGGCGATGCGCGTCATAGACGGCAAACGCGGTCACATGGCCGTGGAAGTCCTGGCTTGGGAGGCCGCCATGGGCGACCCGGAGCATAGCATCTAAATGCGCAAGGCGGTGGCGACATATCTCGGCGCCGCCCTGGTATGGCTGGCAGCCACAAGCGCCAGCGCCACCTGCGCGCGCGATCATGTCGACCTGCGCGGTCCGTGGGGGCAGGCGCGGTTTTCCGTAGAAATCGCTGATACACCGGACAGCCGGGCAACGGGGCTGATGCATCGCGCTGAAATGCCCGCGCGTTCCGGTATGTTGTTCGTCTATGACCGACCGCAGCGCGTGGCGTTCTGGATGAAGAACACCCTGATCCCGCTCGACATGGTTTTTGTTGGCGCGGATGGTGTCGTGAGTAGGATCCATGAGAATGCTGTGCCGGGCGATCTGACCTCCATTTTCGGTGGAGATCAGGTGTTTGTGGTGCTCGAAGTCAACGCTGGCATCGTCGAGTCCTATGGCATCTCCGTCGGCAGCGAGATGCGGCATGAAGTTTTTTCGCCTGAAACTGCAAAATGGTCCTGTTAGGGCTTTTCAATCCCAAACTTCACAGCTAGGAAGACGCACGGTCCGGGGCGTGGCGCAGTCTGGTAGCGCACCTGTTTTGGGTACAGGGGGTCGTGAGTTCGAATCTCGCCGCCCCGACCACTTCTTCCTCTCTTGTAAGAAACCCCTGTCCCTTGGTTCACGAAAGTGAACCGAGCCGCCTCCGGGGGAGAGCGCGCCTCGCACGCACCCCTAGGGTCTGGCCGTGTCTAAAGGCAGGGTGACGGTTCATCACCAGAATCGAAAGAATCACACCAAGGCTTGCGGACGCATCGTCACGCTACGGGCACATCTGGTATTTACCTTTCGTTTAGAAGTTGACGCGACAGAGCATCAAATTCGCGTGCTGGACGCGTGATGAACGCACGAAAAATTTGCGATCTGCGGCCACCGGCTGACAAGCGTTGCAAAAGGACCGCAACTTGTCGGCGTAGCCGAATATGAGGCGTGGCATGCGGGTTTCCGGAGCCGCCGAAACCCGTCGCGGCATTCAGGTGGATGACCTCGTTACAGCAACCCCCTCGCAATGCGTGAGTTTTCAGCTTTCGTTAACCAAACGGTCAAGCGGGGATTGCGGCAGCCGGGGATGTGGATGAATCATATCGCAGTGGCGACCCTCCAAACCGTTAAACTGGTCAACTCAATTGTGCCCCGTAAAATTTGAATTTTCACGTTGACCACCTTGGGTGACTTACGCGACATTGTATGTGCCGCTAGGGGGCGCCACTAAATCTTGATGTGATTGAGCAGCCGCTCCCATCCGCAGTGCTAAGTGTAAAACCGTTAAATTCAGACCAGCACATGGTCTGCGCGCGTTGGAACAGCCGACGCCGCCCGAGAGGTTTTCTCTGCGCATCGCGTGGCATTTGATGCAGGCGTAACAGCGCCGAAACCGCAAGCCGGACTATTTGGGACAGGTGTAACCATGAAGATCGAACGTCGTTTCACAGAAGCAGGGCAGGATGCTTACGCGTCTTTGGATTTCATCGGGGCGACGTCCGAAATCCGCAATCCGGATGGCTCCATCGTGTTCCGTCTCGAGGGCATCGAAGTGCCCGCGTCCTGGAGCCAGGTGGCCAGCGATGTCATTGCACAGAAGTACTTCCGCAAGGCCGGTGTCCCGTCCCGCCTGAAGAAGGTTCGCGAGAAAGGCGTGCCGGAATTCCTGTGGCGCTCGGTTCCGGCGGATGACGACGTTGAGATGGGCGGCGAGACCTCTTCCAAACAGGTGTTTGATCGTCTGGCCGGCGCCTGGACCTATTGGGGCTGGAAGGGCGGCTATTTCACCACCGAGGAGGACGCCCGCGCCTATTTCGACGAGATGCGCCACATGCTGGCAAGCCAACGCGCTGCGCCCAACAGCCCGCAGTGGTTCAACACCGGCTTGCACTGGGCCTATGGCATCGACGGCCCGGCACAGGGGCACCATTATGTCGACTACAAGACCGGCAAGCTGACCAAATCCGACAGCGCGTATGAGCATCCGCAACCGCATGCCTGCTTCATCCAGTCCGTCTCGGACGATCTGGTGCAAGATGGTGGCATCATGGATCTCTGGGTGCGCGAGGCGCGCCTGTTCAAATATGGCTCCGGTACCGGCACCAACTTTAGCCACCTGCGCGCCGAGGGCGAAACGCTCTCTGGCGGTGGCAAGTCCTCGGGCCTCATGGGATTTCTAAAGATCGGAGACCGGGCCGCCGGCGCGATCAAATCAGGCGGCACAACCCGTCGAGCAGCGAAGATGGTGATCGTGGACGCCGATCACCCCGATATCGAACAGTTCATCGACTGGAAGGTGATTGAGGAACAAAAAGTCGCCTCCATCGTGGCCGGTTCGAAAATGCACGAGAAGATGCTGAACGGCATCTTTGCAGCCCTCCGGAGCTGGGACGGTCTGGCAGAGGACGCCTATGATCCTGCCGAGAACACGGCCCTGAAGCAAGCGATCCGCGAAGCCAAGAAGGTCGCGATTCCGGAGACTTACATCAAACGCGTGCTGGATTACGCCCGTCAGGGCTATGACAGTATCGAGTTCCCGACCTACGACACCGACTGGGACTTCGAGGCCTATTCCTCGGTCTCCGGTCAGAACTCCAACAACTCCATCCGGGTCACCAATGCATTCCTGCATGCGGTTGAAAAGGATGCCGATTGGGAGTTGATCAACCGGACCGACGGACGTGTCGCGCGGACCGTGAAGGCGCGCGATCTGTGGGAGAAGGTTGGCCATGCCGCCTGGGCCTGCGCCGATCCGGGCATCCAGTTCCACGACACCGTCAACGAGTGGCACACCTGCCCCGAAGATGGTGAGATCCGCGGCTCGAACCCCTGTTCGGAGTATATGTTCCTCGACGACACCGCCTGCAACCTGGCGTCGCTGAACCTGCTGACCTTCTATCAGGGCGGCGTGTTTCAGGCCGAGGATTTCATGCATGCCAGCCGTCTGTGGACGCTGACGCTGGAAATCTCGGTGATGATGGCGCAGTTCCCGTCCAAGGAAATCGCGCAGCTGTCCTATGACTTCCGCACCCTGGGTCTGGGCTATGCCAACATCGGCGGGCTGTTGATGAACATGGGCTACAGCTATGACAGCGACGAGGGGCGCGCACTCTGCGGTTCGCTCACCGCGATCATGACCGGCGTGGCCTATGCGACCTCGGCCGAGATCGCATCCGAACTGGGGCCGTTCCCGAGCTACGCGCGCAACGCCGATCACATGCTGCGGGTGATGCGCAACCACCGCACCGCCGCCTACGGTGCCACCGAGGGCTATGACAAGCTCACCGTGAAGCCGGTGCCGCTGGACCTGCAAAACTGCCCCGATGCACGGCTTACGGAACTGGCGATGAGCGCCTGGGACGAGGCGGTGTCCCTGGGTGAGAAACACGGCTATCGCAACGCGCAATCGACCGTGATCGCGCCCACTGGCACCATCGGTCTGGTGATGGACTGCGACACCACCGGGATCGAGCCGGACTTTGCATTGGTGAAGTTCAAGAAACTCGCAGGCGGCGGCTATTTCAAGATCATCAACCGCTCGGTGCCCTCGGCGCTGGAAGGGCTCGGCTATTCCTCCGCGCAGATCGAAGAGATCGTGTCTTATGCGGTCGGCCATGGCTCCATTGGCAACGCGCCGGGGATCAATCACACCTCGCTGACCGGACATGGCTTTGGCCCCAATGAGCTGGCAAAGGTCGACGCCGCGCTGGAAAGCGCCTTCGACATCCGGTTCGTGTTCAACCAATGGACCCTGGGCGAAGAGTTCTGCACCGGTGTCCTCGGCATCCCGGCGGACAAGCTGAACGATGCGGCCTTTGATCTGTTGCGCCATCTGGGCTTTACCAAGGCGGACATCGACGCGGCCAACGATCATGTCTGCGGCACCATGACCCTGGAGGGCGCGCCCCACCTCAAGGAAGAGCATTACTCGATCTTCGATTGTGCCAACCCTTGCGGCAAAAAAGGCAAGCGCTATCTGGGCGTTGACAGCCACATTAAGATGATGGCCGCCGCACAGAGCTTTATCTCAGGTGCGATCTCCAAGACCATCAACATGCCCAATGACGCCACCATCGAGGATTGTCAAAAGGCCTATGAGCTGAGCTGGTCGCTCGGCGTGAAGGCCAATGCGCTCTATCGTGATGGGTCCAAACTGAGCCAGCCGTTGGCCGCGGCATTGGTGGAAGATGACGACGAGGCCGCCGAGATCCTGGAGAGCGGATCGGTGCCGGAAAAGGCGGCGACGCTCGCCGAGAAGATCGTCGAGAAAGTTGTCATCAAGGAAATCATGAAGTCGCATCGCACCAAGATGCCGCAGCGCCGCAAGGGCTATACGCAGAAGGCGGTTGTTGGCGGGCACAAGGTCTATCTGCGCACCGGCGAGTATGAGGACGGCAACCTTGGCGAGATCTTCATCGACATGCACAAGGAAGGCGCGGGCTTCCGGGCGATGATGAACAACTTCGCCATCGCCGTGTCGGTCGGGCTGCAATACGGGGTGCCGCTGGAGGAGTTTGTCGACGCCTTCACCTTCACCAAATTCGAACCCGCCGGCATGGTGCAGGGCAACGACTCGATCAAGAACGCCACCTCGATCCTCGACTATGTGTTCCGCGAACTGGCGGTGAGCTACCTCGACCGCACCGATCTGGCGCATGTGAAGCCCGAGGGCGCAAGTTTTGATGATCTGGGCCGGGGCGAAGCGGAAGAAGGGGTCTCCAACCTCTCTGAGCTGAGCGATGGCGCGGCCTCAAAATCGCTGGAGGTGCTTAAACAGATTTCTTCCAGCGGCTATCTGCGCAAACGCCTGCCGCAGGAGCTGGTGGTGCTGCAGGGTGGCCAGACCAGCATCGCGGTGACCGCGCTTGACGGCAGCAAGGATCCGGTTTCGGCACTGCAGACCTTGGTGCCGGAAACCTCCGAAGCGCCAGCGATGGCGGGCGGCATGGATGCACGCACCAAGGCCAGGATGCAGGGTTATGAGGGCGATCCTTGCGGCGACTGTGGCAACTACACGCTGGTGCGCAACGGCACCTGCATGAAATGCAACACCTGCGGCTCAACCTCGGGCTGCAGCTGACGAAATCTCCCGGCGCGACCTGCGCCGGGGCTGCGAACCGCATCCGAAGGCACACCACCTTGGGCGATGCGTAGGGGAGTGAGAGGCCCGGTTGGGCGTCACATCCCCGACGAAACAGGAAGCGGCGTTCCAAGCGCCCTTTCGCATGGATCAAAGGCACCTGATCCGGGCCTTTGACACCTGTCTGGGGTGGGTGCGCTCACTCCATACGCCGAGAAGGACCAGGCAAGAAAAAAATCACCGGGCGGTCAACGAAAAGAGCCTGATCGGCGAACCTGACCTCCTCTGTTTCAGAGGGGGTCTTTTTGTGTGTTGTCATGTGCTTACAGGGGGGGGATGTCGCGTTGGGTGCTGGTGACTGGACTGGTGTCCGGGGGAGAGAGGCTCAGAGCGCAGCAAGTGGTCTGAGCGTTAAATTGTTCTCGCCAACGCGTAACTTGAACGAAGTGTTAAGCATAATGGACGACTGTGTTGATGGGGGGACGCAGTCGTCTTCTGCATCCCACTCGCATTGACAACACTCCCGCAAAACGCCGGCGCTGCCAGATGAAAGGCACTCCCATGATGTCCCTCCCGCTCTTGATCTCGCCGCTCTGCTCGATCCGGTCTGGGCTGGCGTTTGGGTTCGGCGTCGGAGCGCTTGTTCTGTCTGTCAGCGCGCCTTGGGCAGGAGAGGTGGAGCATGATTGGTCAGGTCGTTTTCTTGGCTCGATCGCCGTACCGCCACATATGGCGCTGCAGCCACCAACGGCGCTTATGGAGAGCCGCGATATGCCGTCCACAGCTGCCGAGCCGCGCGCTTTCCCGCAGGATCAGGCAAGCGGCACGCCGGGCGGTGGCTCGAATCTGTGGCAGGGCGGCGCACGGCGTTCGCCAGCAGTGGAGAGACAGGTCCACACCACGCCGCCCTTCCGCAGCGGATTGCAAATTGTTCAGCCGAGGATCGGAGCTGCCGCACTGGCGCCGGGTGCACTGGGGCTTGGGTGGGGCGTGGAAGTGTCGTCGCAGGTCTACCTGCGGGGCAGCGTGTTTGGACGTGAGGATGGCGAGGGCGGCTATTCGCTGTCACCGGAGAACCGGCAGCTCGCCCTCACGGCGTCGTTCCGTTTTTGAGCCGCGCGCCGGTAACGCATCTCCTTGCTTCGCAGAAATGCTTGGCGGATCGCGCTGGCTGTGCTACGCCCACTCTCATGGCACGATTTGAAACCCTGATTACCATCTGTATTGCCTGCTGATTTTCAGCGGGCTGGTTTCTGTCGTTCCCTTCCATATGACAAGTTGCTAAGCCCGCGCTGCGCGCAGCGCTGTGAGGGAGCCGCATCCCGCCGTGCTGCTGGGCCGACTTGTTGTCGAAGGAGCTGACATGACGACGATCAAACTGCACAACACCAAGAGCCGGTCGAAAGAGGCCTTTGCGCCGATCGATCCCCAGAACGTGCGAATGTATGTCTGCGGCCCGACCGTTTATGACCGGGCCCATCTCGGCAATGCGCGGCCCGTGGTTGTGTTCGACGTGCTGTTCCGGCTGTTGCGCCATGTCTACGGCGCGGATCACGTGACCTATGCGCGCAACTTCACCGACGTGGATGACAAGATCAACGCCCGCGCCGCCGAAAGTGGCCGCGAGATCGGCGAGATCACCGCCGAGACCACCCAGTGGTTCCTCGACGACATGGGCGCGCTTGGCGCATTGGAGCCGACGCATATGCCGCGCGCGACGCAGTATATCCCGCAGATGGTTGCGATGATTGCGGATCTGATCGCGCGGGGGCATGCCTATGCTGCCGAAGGCCATGTCCTGTTTGCGGTGGACTCCTGGCGCGAGGGGTATGGTCAGCTTTCGGGCCGGTCGGTCGATGACATGATCGCGGGCGCGCGGGTGGAAGTGGCGCCTTACAAGAAGAACCCGATGGATTTTGTGCTGTGGAAGCCTTCGAGCGCGGACCAACCGGGCTGGGAGAGCCCCTGGGGGCGAGGGCGTCCGGGCTGGCATATCGAATGCTCGGCGATGAGCCATGATTTGCTGGGTGACAGTTTTGACATTCACGGTGGCGGCAATGATCTGATGTTCCCGCATCATGAGAACGAGATCGCCCAAAGCTGCTGCGCCAATCCGAAAGGCGAGTTCGCGCGCTACTGGTTGCACAATGAGATGCTGCAGGTCGAGGGCAAGAAGATGTCCAAATCCTTGGGCAATTTCTTTACCGTGCGCGATTTGCTGGACAAGGGCGTGCCGGGTGAGGTGGTGCGGTTTGTGTTCCTGCAGACCCATTATCGCAAGCCGATGGACTGGACCGAGAAGAAGGCCGCGGAGGCCGAGGCGACGTTGCGCAAGTGGCGGGCACTGACGGCGGGCATCGAGCCCACCGCCAGCGCTGCTGCCGCGGTCGTTGACGCGCTGGCGGATGATCTCAATACCGCTGGCGTCATTGCTGAGATGCACAAGCTGGCAGCTGCGGGCGACGCCGCCGGTTTGCTGGCGGCGGGGCAGTTGCTGGGGCTTTTGAGCGAAGACATGGGCGCATGGGCCAAAGGGCCTGTTGTCGATCTCTCTGCGCATGAGGCACAGCTGTTTGCGGCACGCCAAGCGGCGATGGAAACCAAGGACTTTGCTGAGGTGGATCGCCTCAAGGCCGCCTATACCGAGGCGGGGCTGGAAGTGCGCATGTCAAAAACCGGTGTGGAACTTGTGCCCGGCACAGGGTTTGACGCCGCAAAGCTGGAGGCTCTCGCGTGACAGAACGGCTCTACCTCTATGACACCACCCTGCGTGATGGGCAGCAGACGCAGGGTGTGCAGTTCTCCACCTCGGAAAAAAAGCAGATCGCCCAGGCGCTTGACGACCTAGGTGTTGACTATATCGAAGGCGGCTGGCCCGGAGCCAACCCCACCGACAGCGCCTTTTTCGACGAGGCGCCGGACACGCGGGCGACGCTGACGGCCTTTGGCATGACCAAGCGGGCAGGGCGCTCGGCTGCAAATGACGATGTGCTGGCAGCAGTAATGAACGCGGGCACCAAGAGCGTCTGTCTGGTGGGCAAGTCGCATGACTACCACGTGACCACGGCGCTTGGTATTTCGTTGGAGGAGAACCTCGACAATATCGCCCAGTCGGTGACGCATATCGTGGCGCAGGGGCGTGAGGCGTTGTTTGATGCCGAGCATTTCTTTGACGGCTACAAGGCCAATCCAGGCTATGCGCTGGCGGCCTGTCGGGCAGCGTTGGAAGCGGGCGCACGCTGGGTTGTTCTGTGCGACACCAATGGCGGCACCCTGCCGCACGAGGTCCACCGCATCGTATCCGAGGTGATCGCTGCGGGGCTGCCGGGCGACCATTTGGGCATTCACACCCATAACGACACAGAAAACGCGGTTGGCTGTTCGCTGGCGGCGGTGGATGCGGGCGTGCGCCAGATCCAAGGCACGCTCAACGGTCTGGGTGAGCGCTGCGGCAATGCCAATCTCACCACCTTGATCCCGACGCTGTTGCTGAAAGAGCCATACGCCAGCACCTATGAGACCGGTGTGCCGCAGGGGGCGCTGGCGCGGCTGACGACGGTAAGCCGGATGCTGGACGAGATCCTCAACCGGGTGCCGCAGAAACAGGCGGCCTATGTGGGGGCCTCGGCCTTTGCACATAAGGCGGGTCTGCATGCGAGTGCGATCCTCAAAGATCCCTCGACCTATGAACATATTGAGCCTGCGGTGGTCGGCAACAGCCGCATCATCCCGATGTCCAATCAGGCCGGGCAATCGAACCTGCGCCGCCGTCTGGCTGAGGCAGGGATCGAGGTCGAAAAGGGCGACCCCGCGCTGGGGCGCATTCTGGAGCGCGTGAAGGAGCGTGAAACCGAAGGCTATTCCTACGACACCGCGCAGGCCTCGTTCGAGCTGCTGGCGCGGGATGAGCTGGGCCAGATGCCGCAGTTCTTTGAGGTCAAGCGCTACAAGGTCACCGTGGAGCGGCGCAAAAACAAATACGACCGCATGGTCAGCCTGTCGGAGGCCGTCGTGGTGGTCAAGGTCGACGGAGAAAAGCTGCTGTCCGTCAGCGAATCCCTCGATGAGACCGGCAGCGACCGTGGCCCGGTGAACGCGCTGGCCAAGGCGCTGCGCAAGGATTTGGGGCGCTATTCCAAGGTGTTGGACGACATGCGGCTGGTCGACTTCAAGGTGCGGATCACCCAGGGCGGCACTGAGGCTGTGACCCGCGTCATCATCGACAGCGAAGACGGCAAAGGGCGGCGCTGGTCGACGGTTGGCGTCAGTCCGAACATATTGGATGCGTCTTTCGACGCGCTGCTCGATGCGATGAACTGGAAGCTTCTGCGCGATGCGGCCGAGGTGGTGGATGCAGTTTGACGATGATCTGATCGCCTGCGCCGAAGCGGTTCAGAAAGGCGATCCGGATCGCTTTATGGCCGCTATGGCCGCACCGGTTGAGGCGCGGCCGCTGCTGTTTGCGCTCTATGCCTTTAACATCGAGATGTCGCGCGCGCCCTGGGCCAGTCAGGAGAGCATGATTGCCGAGATGCGTGTGCAATGGTGGCGCGATGTCGGGGCGGAGATTGCATCCGGTGGGCAGGTGCGCCGGCATTATGTTTCGACACCGCTGGCGCGGCTGGTCAACCACGAGGCGGCGCAGGTCATTGATGCGATGGCGGAGGCGCGGCGCTGGGATATCTACCGCGATCCGTTCGAGGATGAGGCGGCGTTTGACGCATATATCCACGCCACCGCGGGCGGCCTGATGTGGATGGCGGCTGCCTCGCTGGGGAAGGCCGAAGAGCGCGTGGTGCGCGACTACGCCTATGCGGCGGGGCTTGCGGCCTATCTGCGCGCCATTCCTGAGCTGGAGGCGCAGAAACGCGTGCCCTTGTTGGATGGCACGACTGCCGGGATTGTCCGTCTGGCCGAGCGTGGATTGGACCGGCTTGCCGCCGCCAGACAGGATCGGCGGGCAATCTCCGCCGCGGCAAGCGCAGCCTTGCTGCCCGGTTGGCAAGCGGAAGCCCTACTGAAGCAGGTTCGAGCGGAGCCGGAGCGGGTGGGCGCAGGCGCGCTTGGTGTCAGTGAGTTTCGCAGACGGGTGTCCTTAATGTGGCAGGCCGGCACCGGGCGCTGGTAACACGCCCCCGGTGCAAACTGCGATCAGGCGGTGGCGGATTTGGGTTTGAGCACCAACCAGATCAACGCGCCACCCGCCAGCACCAGGAAGGGCGCCATCGCCATGTTGACGGCGGCCCAGCCCTCGACCGGGTTGCCGCCAGAGCAGTTCATCAACCCGCCAGAGGCCACAGAGGCGACGGTCACGCCACCAAACACCATCAGGTCGTTGAGACCCTGCATGCGACCGCGCTCATGGGCCTCATGTGCGCCCGCCAGCATAGTGGTCGCGCCGATAAAGCCGAAGTTCCAGCCCACACCCAGCAGGATCAGCGCGATGAAGAAATTGCCCAGCTCGACCCCTTGCAACGCAACCGCACCGGCGCCCGCAAGGATCACCAGCCCGGCGCCCACGATCTTCTCAACGCCGAACCGTGCAATCAAGTGGCCGGTAAAGAAGGACGGCACATACATCGCCAAAACATGCCAGGTCACGACGTCCGCCGCCGTGTTCTGACTGAAACCGCAACCGACCACGGCGAGCGGTGTGGAGGTCATCACCAGGTTCATCAACGCGTAAGAGACCATGGCACAGATCACCGCCACGGCGATCGTCGGCGTTTTCAGCAGTTCCAACCGGCTGCGCCCTGCAGGGGCGTCTTCCTTGGGGGCTTCGGGGCGAGGAATGCGGAGGAAAGCAAAGAGCCCAACGCCCAGCACATTCACCGCGATCACCGCCATATAGGTTCCGAGGAAGGGAATGACGAAGGCATCGCTGGTGGCTTTCACCAGTTGCGGGCCGACGATGGCGGACAACAGACCGCCGGCCATGACGTAGGAGATCGCCTTGGGACGGAAGCTGTCTGACGCAGTGTCGGCGGCGGCAAAGCGGTAAAATCCCTGCGCACTCATATAGATACCGGTGAGAGCGCTGCCCACGAGGAACACCGGGAAGGACCCGAGGTAGAGACCGTAGCCGCCAATCAAGCCACCCAGCGCACCGCCCGTGGCACCAATGGCAAACCCGGCGCGGCGCCCGAAGCGCTGCATGATCGCCGAGATCGGCGTGGCCGAGAGCATCGAGCCTGCAACGATCAGCGAAATCGGCAGCGTCGCAAGACAGGGGTTGGTCGCAAGCGATTGACCAGCCAGACCGCCGACGATGAAAATCATCGGCATCTGCGCGCCCAGAAAGGCCTGTGCGAGCACAAGAATCAGGACATTGCGCTTTGCAATATGGTCGTCGGGGGCAGGAGCGGTCATAGTCATGGCAATTGCGTAGCCCTGAACAGGTGAAGGAACAAGCAGCGTGATATGCACCAATACAATTTTGGCGAGACCCTCCATATGACGGTTGGTCGCATTATCGAAACACCCGCTTGCGTGGCTGAGGGGGCCGCATGGCTGGCAGCGCGGGATCCGCGCCTTGCGCAGGCGCTTTCGGTGACGGGGCCATTGCCGCTCAGACGTAAGCCCGATGGGTTTGCGCAGCTTCTGAGCGCCATTGTCAGCCAGCAGGTCTCAGTGGCGTCGGCCAATGCGATCTGGAACCGCCTGCGGGATGCAAAGCTCACGGGCCCGCGCAAGATCCTCTGGGCAACGGATGACGATCTGCGTGCCGTCGGCCTCAGCCGCCAGAAGATCCGATACGCCCGCGCACTGGCGGAGGCACGCATTGATTTCAATGCGTTACGCGGCATCCCTACAGCGGATGTGATCGCAGAGCTGACGCAAGTGTCGGGCATTGGTGTCTGGACAGCAGAGATTTACGCGATGTTCTCCCTGGGACGTGCGGATGTCTTTGCGCCGGGTGATCTGGCCCTGCAGGAAAGCGCGCGGCTGTTGTTTGATCTGCCCGAACGCCCGAAGGAACGTGCCCTGCGAGACATGGCCGACGCGTGGTCGCCGTGGCGATCGGTTGCGGCGCGCTTACTCTGGGCCTATTACCATGTGGCAAAGGACAGGGAAGGGATCCGATGACACGCGTTTTGACTGCCGGCCGCAAAGAGCCGCTCTCTGGTGACACACGTTCTGCGGTGGTATTTCTGCATGGCTATGGCGCCAATGGGGCGGATCTCCTCGGGCTCGCCGACCCGCTGGCCGAACATTTGCCGGACACATTGTTTGTCGCCCCCGATGCGCCCGAGGCCTGCGCCGGGGCACCGATGGGGTTTCAGTGGTTCCCGATCCCGTGGATCGACGGCTCCTCGGAAGAAGAATCCATGCGCGGCATGTCGGCAGCAGTGGATGACCTCAACGCCTTTCTCGATGCCTTCATGGTCGACGAGGATTTGCTGCCAGAACAGGTTGTGCTGCTGGGCTTCTCGCAAGGCACGATGATGGCGCTGCATGTGGCACCGCGCCGCGAAGATCCGGTGGCGGGTCTCGTGGCGTTCTCCGGTCGCCTGCTGTCGCCGGACACCTTCAGCGATGAGGTCGTCAGCCGGATGCCGGTGCTTCTGGTGCATGGCGATGAGGATGACGTGGTGCCGCCGCAATCACTGCCACAGGCAGCTGAGGCATTGCAGGAAGCAGGCTTTCAGGATGTGTTTGCCCATGTGATGAAGGGCACCGGTCATGGGATCGCGCCCGATGGGCTGAGCGTGGCCTTGGCCTTCATGCGCGACAAGTTGAGCCTCTGACCCTATCGCGTTGATTTTGATCGTGGTTTGCGGCGCTTTGAGGGAGGCCTTGAAGCGCCGTTTTCCGTATCTCGTGGCTCTGGCTTTCGGCGCGGTGGTTTTTGCGAGGGCTTTGGCGGGCCCGGAACGCGCGGCGGATCCAGGTCATCCCATGTGCCCTGTGCCAGCCCGTCCAGGGTCCAGGCGCCGATCGCATAGCGGATCAGCCGCAAGGTCGGGTATCCGACAGCTGCGGTCATGCGGCGGACTTGTCGGTTCTTGCCCTCGGTGATTTTCAACTCCAGCCAGGAGGTGGGTACGGATTTGCGCTCCCGGATCGGCGGGGTACGGGCCCAGAGCCCCGGCGGTTCGCTTATCAGACGCGCTTTGGCAGGGCGGGTCATTCCATCCTTTAGTTCAACACCTTGGCGGAGGCATTTGATGTCGTCGTCCGACGGATGTCCTTCGACCTGAACCCAATAGGTCTTCTCCATCTTGTGCTTCGGATCGCTGATCCAAGCCTGCAGCCGACCCGTGTCGGTCAGCAACATCAACCCCTCGCTGTCGCGATCCAGCCGTCCCGCGGGATAGACACCGGGACACTCTATATAGGCGCTTAGCGTCGGGCGGGCGGCGCCTTCAGTGCCGCGATCGGTGAATTGCGGCAGAACATCAAAGGGCTTGTTGAAGCGGATCAATCGGGTCATGGGCGTGGTCCTACGCCGCACAGCAGAGCCGCGCAAGCATGCGGTGCCGCGACCGGTAGATGCCGCTTTGCGGAATGACGGATTTTTGGGCTGTGGATAACTGTCACGCACCTGTAACGGAATCATCTTATTCCACGCGATATCTGGTGTATCGTTGGGGCTTGTCAGGTCCCCGCCACGATATATAGTCAAACATATGCTGGGGCGGGTTCCCCGCTCTGGTGCCGTATCGAGGCAAGCAGGGCGAGGAAGACGTTGATGGACGGAGACTTCAGGACAGAATTCGTAAGGGAGCCAGGCGCTCTGAAGCAGCATCCGGCGTTGGTGCTCAATGCGGATTATCGTCCTTTGTCATACTATCCTCTGTCACTCTGGCCGTGGCAGGATGCCGTGAAAGCCGCCTGGCTGGATCGGGTCGCCATCGTGGCCGAGTATGACGAGGTCGTGCGCAGTCCGAGTACCGAGATCCGAATACCTTCGGTTGTTGTGCTCAAGGACTATGTAAAACCCCAAAAGCGCGTGGCCTTCACGCGCTTTAATTTATTCTTGAGGGATGAATTTCACTGCCAGTACTGCGGCGCAAGGGGCGATCTGACCTTTGACCATGTGGTGCCGCGCGCCGCCGGTGGGGTCACCAGTTGGGAGAATGTGGTCGCGGCCTGTTCGCGCTGCAATCTGAAGAAGGGGTCAAAGTCGCTGCATCGCGCCGGCATGTCCCTGCGCAAACCGCCGCGCCGTCCGGGCGCGGAGGAGCTGCGCAACACGGGCCGCAAGTTCCCGCCCGGGTATCTGCATGAAAGCTGGATGGACTATCTGTATTGGGACAGCGAGCTGGAAGCTTGATCCCGCTGTTTTGAAACACAAAGCGCGCCCCGAAAGGCGCGCTTTGTCATGCGTGCGTCAGATCTTGGCGCGCTGCACCATGCCAAAGAGATCACGCGGATCATCCGGGTCGGCCAGCATGTCGAGATCGATGAAATAATCCGTTCCCTTGATGCGGTCGCGGATGTAGCGCAGGGCGGAGAAGTCCTCGATCGCAAAGCCGACGCTGTCAAACAGGGTGATCTGACGGTCGCCGGTGCGGCCCGGCTTGGTGCCGGAAATCACTTCCCACAGTTCGGTGACAGCAAAATCCTCGGGCATCTGTTGGATCTCGCCTTCGACGCGGGTCTGGGGCGGGTACTCCACAAATACGTCCGAGCGGCTGAGGATACCGGCAGCCAGCTCTGTCTTGCCCGGGCAGTCGCCGCCGATGGCGTTGATATGCACGCCGCTGCCGACCATGTTGTCGCTGAGGATGGTGGCGCATTGCTTGTCGGCGGTGCAGGTGGTGAGGATCTGCGCCCCCTCGATGGCCTGTTCCGGCGTGCTGCAGATCGTGACATCAACGCCCAGACCGGAGAGGTTTTGCGCGCATTTCTCGCTGGCCTTGGGGTCGGTGTCATACAGGCGCACAGCCTTGAGGCCGAGGATCGCCTTCATCGCGAGGGTCTGGAATTCGGATTGCGCACCATTGCCGATCATCGCCATGGTATCCGAGCCCTTGGGCGCCAAGTGTTTGGCCACCATCGCCGAGGTCGCCGCAGTGCGCAGCGCGGTGAGGATGGTCATCTCCGTAAAGAGCACCGGATAGCCGGTGTAGACATCCGCCAAAAGACCAAATGCGGTCACGGTCTGGAGCCCCTCGGAGGTGTTCTTCGGGTGACCGTTGACGTATTTGAAGCCATAGGCCTCACCATCAGAGGTTGGCATCAGCTCGATCACGCCCACATCGGAATGGCTGGCCACACGGGGGGTCTTGTCGAACAGTTCCCAGCGTTTGAAGTCGGCCTCGATATAGTCGGCAAGATCGCGCAGCATATCCTCGATGCCTACATGATGAATGAGACGCATCATGTTGTCGACGCTGACAAAAGGAACAAGGGCCTTGTCGGAGGGTTGGGTCATTTCGATGTCCTTTCGCGGGGGCTGAGGTGGATGCCGGCCAGCATGCAGCGCACCGAACCACCGGCCGTTTCAAGTGTTGGGATGGAGAGCGGCAGCAACTCTGCCGAGCGTTCGATCACCGCACGCTGCTCGGGGCGCAGCGCCTCCATGGCGCGCGCTGACAGGGCCAGCAGGCGACGGTGGCCGGTCAGTTCCAGCGTATTGCCGAGGAATTCTGCGATCTGCTCCGGGGTCAGGTCGATGACGCTGCGCCCGCTTTCCTCCAGCCGCCGGGTGACTTCGGCCCGACGGGAGGGGTCGGGGATCATTTGCAGACAGATCAGCGCGTAGTCGGTGCCGATGCCCATCAGAACATTGGTGTGGTAGACATCGCGGCCTTCGGCGTCCTTGGCCTCGAACACCATAGGTTCAAAGTTGAAATGGGTGCAGAAACGTTCCAGCAGCACCGGATCGGCGCGGTTGGATTTCACCGTGTAGGCAATGCGCCCGATGTGGTCGAGCACCATGGCGCCGGTGCCTTCTAGCGCCAGATCATCCTGCTCCAACCCGGAATAGTCGATCACGTCTTGCACGCGGTAGTCGCGTTTCAGCATCTCGATCACGTCCCAGCGCCGCTCCTTACGCCGGTTGCCGGCAAACATCGGATAGACCGCCACATGACCGCCGGCGTGTGTGGAAAACCAATTGTTCGGAAACACCGAATCCGGTGTCTCCTGTCCAGCATCATCAAAGACATGCACGGTGACGCCCGCCGTGCGCAGGGCCGCAACTGCAGCGTCGAACTCTGCCAGAGCCCTGGCTGCGATACTGTCCGCGCTCGCGTCCGAGAGGGTCTGGAACGCATTGTCGTCGCGGGTTTCCGGGTTCGAGGTGAAGTGATGCGGGCGGACCATGACCACCGCCGCTGGGGCCTGAAGTGTCGTCATGTATTGTAGCTCCGTGTCGGGCGATCAAATACGCGACGGCCCATTGCAGAGGCACAGAGGTCCACCATCAGATGCGCGGTTCGGCCGCGCTCGTCCAGGAAGGGGTTCAGCTCCACCAGATCCATCGAGGTCATCAGGCCGCTGTCATGCAGGATTTCGCAGACCAGATGCCCTTCGCGCACGGTGGCGCCGCCGGGGACAGTGGTGCCGACGGCGGGCGCGACGGAAGGATCAAGGAAATCCACGTCGAGCGAGACATGCAACATGCCGTTCTGCGCCGCGACCTTGTCCAGAAATGCGGTCAGCGGGCGGGCTATGCCGTTCTCGTCGATATCGCGCATGTCATGGCGTTGAATGCCGACCTGCTCCATCGCCTCGCGTTCAGCCGTATCGACGGAGCGCAGTCCGATCATGCAGACGTTTTCTGGTGGCACCGGATGCGGCACTGGCGGAAACCCATCGAACTGCGCCTGATTGGTGAAGTAGCGCACCGGGCAGCCGTGCAGATTGCCCGAGTCGCTGCTGTCGAGTGAATGATAGTCGCTATGTGCATCCAGCCAGAGCACAAACAAAGGGCGGCCTTCACTCGCAGCATGATTGGCAACACCGCGCACGGTGCCCAGGGCCAGCGCGTGATCGCCGCCGAGAAAGATCGGCAGGCCGCGCGCCATGGCGGCCTCGGCGGCCTCCGACAGGCTCTCGGTCCAGGCGCGGGTCAGGTTCGGCTCGTGCAGCGGGCCGGTGCCGTCATCGGGCGCATGCGGGGCAGGGGTGACGTTGCCGATATCCTCGACCGTGTGGTCAAGGCTCTCCAACGCGGCGGCGAGACCAGCGGTGCGATAGGCATCCGGCCCCATCAGACAGCCGGTGCGACGCTTGCCGCTGTCGACGGGCGCGCCTACGAGAATACAGTGGCGAGAAGACATGCAGGATCTCCTTGATTTGTGTTGCCCTTGATATTTCTCCGATTTGAGGTGGAAAACAGAGGGCAAATTGCTCATAAGGAGAAGAGATAGCACAAAACGGAGGCGCCTTATGGACAAAACGGATGAGCGACTAATCTCGGCACTGCGCCATGATGCACGTGCTTCACTCTCCGATCTGGCCATGCAGCTGGAACTGTCGCGCACCACGGTGCGCACCCGGATCGAGCGGCTTCAGTCGCGGGGCGACATCCTCGGGTTCACCGTGGTGCTGAAGGAAGATGTGCTACGAGATCCCGTGCGCGGCCTGATGATGATCGGCATCGAAGGCCGCGGCACGTCGCGTATCACGCGGCAGCTGCAGGGGCTGCCGGAGGTGCGCGCGATCCACACCACCAACGGGCGTTGGGATCTGATCGTGGAGCTGGGCACCGCCACGCTGGAAACGCTCGACGAGGCGCTGGCCAAGATCCGCATGTTCGACGGGGTGGTGTCCAGCGAGACCAATCTGCTCCTGGCCACCAAGAAGGACAGCCGCGCCTAAGCCTCAGCGGGTGTGACGGGCGGCGGCGAACCAGAGCGCGGCCAGCCCCAGCGAGATCACAGCGTTCCAACCCGCCATCGACAGGCCCAGCATTTCCCAAGGGATATCATCGCAACGCACCAGCGGCGCCGACATGATCTGGCTCATCAGATCATCGGCGCTGAGCCCGTCGATCGCACCGGAGGTGCAGGTGGTCGGACCTTCCCACCAGCCCTGTTCGACACCGGCATGAAAGGCACCGATGGCAGATGTCGCCAGTGCCGCCAGCGCTCCGAGATAGGGCAGGACCGCGCCGGGGATCAGTATCGCCAGAACACCTATGCCGACGGCTGCCCCATGGGGATAGCGCTGCCAGATGCACATCTTGCAGGGCGCAAGCTCGCCAATGTACTGAAACCCGAACGCGCCCAAAAGTAGCGCAGCGGAGCCGCCAGCGGCGAGCAGAATGAGAAAACGACTGAAGGTCATAGATACCTCAAGGCAAAGAAGCCGCCGAAGAGCAGCAGGCAGAAAACGGTGAACACTAGGCCAAGGCGCTTTTCAATGAAGTTGCGCACCGGCGCGCCGAATTGCCACAGCAACCCCGCCACGAGAAAGAACCGAAGCGCCCGCGCGAGGATTGAGGTCGCCACAAACGTCAGGATCGGCATGCCGGTCCACCCGGACATGATGGTAATGACCTTGTAGGGAAACGGCGTCACACCTGCGATCAGCACCGCCCAGAAGCCGAAGTCATTGAAACGGGTATTGAACTCGGCCATCTTGTCAGCCTTGCCCATCGCCTCCAGCACTGGCTGACCGACGCTGTCGTAGAAAAAGGCACCGATGGCATAGCCCAGGAGCCCGCCAGCAACCGAGGCCACCAGCGCAACCAAGGCAATCAGCCAAGCGCGAGATGGACGCGCCAAAATCATCGGGATCATCAGCACGTCTGGCGGGATCGGAAACACCGAACTTTCGATGAATGCGACTGCCGCCAACCACCAGAGCGCGCGCGGATGGTCAGCCAACGCCATGGTCCGATCATAAAGTGGGCGCAACATTTGAAAGAGCAAAACCTTGTTGGTTGAAGTCAGGGCCGACGTCGCACGCGGTCGCCAAAGCGTCAACTCAACAGTTTGCGACATGTGAGAAAACCATCAGATTTATGGCGCTACGATCAAATTTGCCTCTGGACCTCAATAAAAAGTGGCGATAGGAAACGTCACATGCCCAAGTGGCGGAATGGTAGACGCAGGGGATTCAAAATCCCCCGACTTAACGGTCGTGCCGGTTCGAGTCCGGCCTTGGGTACCACCTTGATTTTTCAAGGTTCTCCGTGAAGATGACGAGTAAAGTTAGCCTTTTTGGCTCCTCGTGTGTTTATCCCCTTTGTTCACGCATTCTGCTCAAACCTCGCGCGCGTGCCGCAGCCTGTTCCCACGGTTGATCTATGACGCGGCAGTCTGCCGCTTTAGCATCTCTCCGGTCTTGAGCGAGGGGCTCCGCCGACAGTGGAAGTGTGCGTGCTCAGGCACGATGTGTTTCCCGCTGCATTTGATCTGCGAAAATCGCAACATTTGATCGTCTAGGCATTGCTGTACTCGCAATTTTAGTACCGATAAACGCCGCCGCTCAGGGGGTAGGGATAGTTTTTAAGTTGCGATATGGAACGGTGTTCATGATTGATGCTTGCGTAAGGCGAGCAGAAAGAAACACAAAATGCCTGAGGTGTATATTGCAAGAGCACAATCTATTAACGCTATCACATAACTGCCTTGCGGGCTTGTCTGCAAGCTCAGTTGAATTGCTGCCAGTTCCATCAATTATTGATTTCGAACGTAGAATGGCGGCTCTTGGGAAGCCACCAAACCACCCGATGATGTCTCCGAAATGGCATGACATGAGCCCTGTTGATAGCTTTGCGATCATGTTCGAGGTAGACGGACAGGAGATCGGAGGCGTCGCCGCGCGGTGTCTGGATCTGGGTGAGGATGCGCTCGCAAAGCACTGGCAAGAAACGTATTCCAGAATGTACACGAACGGCGAAACATCACCTGTCTCGGGGTTTTCGGGGGCTGCAAGTCGAGAAATCCGGGGAAGGGTCGTTTACCTGGGCGAGCTGTTCCTGGCAGAGGGCTGGCGGAAAGGCGTGGTGGATTGGCGCTTGGTGTTCCACTATTTGTTCGCCCTGTCATACCTGAAATGGCGCTCCGACTGGATCTATGGGTTTGTGCGCCAACAAGATGTTATGAGAGGCAAGGCCAGTCGATACGGATTTACGCGGCAATACGTGGGACCGCAAACTTGGACAAAATGCGTAGAGCGGCGCAGCAGTCAGGAATATCTTGTTGCAATCTCCCGTCAGGACCTGTTCGACGCGGCAGCTTTCTATTCTG
Organism: Tritonibacter scottomollicae; assembly: GCF_032924845.1. Classification (NCBI taxonomy): domain Bacteria; kingdom Pseudomonadati; phylum Pseudomonadota; class Alphaproteobacteria; order Rhodobacterales; family Paracoccaceae; genus Tritonibacter; species Tritonibacter scottomollicae. Next base: position 1,141,805 of record NZ_CP136704.1, on the reverse strand, counting down.
CCTCACCCGAAGATCTAAGGTCGCCCGCCATTTGAGCTCAAACGGGAAAGCAGTATGACAGTACAAACTTGTCTCCGCTCGGTGCAACCACAGGTAGCTGTAGTCGAAAATATTCTACATGTATTGATTTGGCGTCATGAGGTGTCGTTATGCGAGCCGAGATTGGCGCCGAGAGGGCGGGGCGTCCGCTGTCAGAGACTTCCCGATAGCTAGAAATCAACCGCTCTTGCGACTCTCGATCAAAGGTTCTGACCAGTTGAAGGAGCGCGTCAGCGGAGTTTGTTCCCAGCATCTGCGCGGCAAGGCTGCGGGCGCCGACCTTCGCAGGTGTTACGATTTTATCTCCGGTCTCCGGTGCTTTGATGATATCAAAGCGGTCGGCCAGCATATCGTGACCAATCAGGCAGCCCCTTTGATCGTGCCACCACTGCAAAAGTAGCGGCAAAGTCGAATTTGATGCAGCTGTGGCTTCGTGTCCATATTTTTGCAACCGATTGTGAGCCACGCGAAAAACATCTGATAGAACCTTGGATGCTTGCTGGTTTACCTGTTCGGAGTAACAGGAGTCCGATGACAGGGAAATCGCCCCTTCCTCTTCGAGCAGCTCGTGGATCGGAACGCGGAGTTCTCTCGCCAAGGCCATCACGGTGAAGGCGCCGGGGTCACGTCCGGGCTTCAGCGTGTTGTACCAGGAACGATCCTTGTTGATCGCTCTGCAAATTTCGGCGATCGACCTTGGATCTTCGGCGATAAGTTGTCGCCATTTGGCGACCAGCCCCTCTGTCAGCATTCACATCCTTTGAATATCTTCAACAATTTTGAGTTGTAGTTGACGATGTCGCGCGGTGTCAACACAGTCATCTGGCACTGAAGCGTGTTGCTAGATCTTTTGGACTTTGTACAGGATGCATGACTGCAAAACGACACAGAACGATGTCATTGAAAAACAACTGACTTCTGAGCTGAGCGCTGCGGTCTTTGTTTTTATTCTTCTGGAGGATGAGCGCCCGGACTTTGAGAGAGAAGGCCTTTTGCAGATCTTATCAAAAAATCCTGCTCTTCCGGTCTTAATTGAGACCATATGTCCAGGAGCGATCGGCGTCGATCTTCTTCGAACTTCACCCCCTGAGCCTGAAAATACTTGAACAGCTTTGGCGCTTCATCTGCCTGAACCCGCCGTGTGCCGTTGAGAATCTTAGCAAGTTTATCGGTAGAAATGCCTGTGACACTCGACATTCTTGCCTGCTCACCGCGTTCTCCCGTTAGGCGCTCTCGAATCCATTTTCTGTTTATCTCGTCCATGGGCCCTCTTATGCGATATCACGTCTTCTTTCCTTATATCGTATATCGCAATCATCTGACTCTCTAAAGTTGCGATTATCGCATTGTTGGTTGTTATATTGATGCTCGGGCCAACGGTGCTCAATTGCCGCCAGAGGCACCTCGGCCTGATGGCTGTCGCGGTTGAATTCGACGCGCAGCCCCGATGGCCCGTCTCCGAATAGTCTTGGATCGTACAGCAGATGGGCCGGAGTGTCATATCCGGCCCATTCCTTTTAGGTCATCGATCTCAGATACGGCTGCCGCGCTCTGGGTGGAAAAAATGCACGCGATCCCGGGGCAGAGTGATGGACTGCGGGCCTGTTGCGGCCTGCTCATCCTTGCCTACGCTGAGCGAGAAGGGCTGCCCGCCCAATGTGCCATGCAGCAGGCGATGAGCGCCCAGTTCCTCGACAATCTCGACGTGCAGCACAACGGACCCATCACCGCCAAGGCGAACATCCTCGGGGCGGTAGCCAACCAGAACGGTTTCCAGCGCTACGGCTGGCGGGTCGAGCGGCAGCACGGTTTCCTCATTGAGCTGCAGTCGGCCTGCCGTGATCTGCGCGGTCATCAGGTTCATCGGCGGTGCACCCATGAAGCCTGCCACAAAGGTCGAAGCAGGCTGTTCGTAGATCTCGGTCGGGGTTCCAACCTGTTCGACCCGGCCGGCATTCAGGACGATGATACGGTCGGCCATGGTCATCGCCTCGACCTGATCATGGGTCACGTAGACCGAGGTCACCCCGAGGCGCTGCTGCAACGCCCGGATCTCAATCCGCATCTGGTTGCGCAGTTTCGCATCGAGATTTGACAGTGGTTCATCGAACAGGAACAGCTCCGGATCCCGCACGATGGCACGGCCCATGGCAACACGCTGACGCTGACCACCTGAAAGCTGGCTCGGACGGCGCTCCAGATACTCACCGAGGTTCAGAATACGTGCGGCCTCCTGCACTTTTGCATCGATCTCCGTCTTTGAAGCGCCGCGGTTCTTCAGGCCGTAGCCCATGTTTTTTGCCACGGACATATGCGGATAGAGCGCGTAGTTCTGGAACACCATGGCGATATTGCGATCCGCGGGGTCCTTGTCGTTGACCACATTGGCGCCGATCATCAGCTCCCCATCGGTGATATCCTCCAGACCGGCAATCATGCGCAGCAGCGTGGACTTGCCACAGCCGGAGGGCCCGACAAGGACGACAAGTTCACCGTCAGGGATTTTGATCGAGCAGGGGTGAACGGCCTGATGGCCGTTGGGATAGGTTTTGCGAACTTGGTTCAGGGTGACCTGTGCCATTGGTTTCATTCCTTATTTATCGGATTCCGTCAGGCCCTTGACGAACCAGCTCTGGAAGAAGATGACGATGGCTACGGGCGGGATCATTGCGATCAAAGACAACGCCAGCGCCTTGCCGTATTCGGGGATCATTGCGCCTGTCTGGCCCAGGACCTGCACGATCTGTTTGATGCCGCGCACCAGGGTGAACATGCTTTCGTCCGTGGTGATCAGGGTGGGCCAAAGATACTGGTTCCAGCCATAGACAAACATGATGATGAAGATCGCCGCGATCATGGTCTTGCTTAGAGGCACCAGAATATCGATGAAGAATTTCACTGGTCCCGCGCCATCGATACGGGCGGCCTCTACCAATTCTTCGGGGATTGAGCGGAAGAACTGGCGAAAGAAGAAGGTGCCGGTGGCCGAGGCGATCAGCGGAACAATCAGCCCGGTGTAGGTATTGGCGAGCCCGAGGCTCTGGATCGCCTCGTATGACGGCAAAATACGCACCTCCAACGGCAGCAGCAGCGTGGTGAAGATGATCCAGAAGGCGAAGGTCGCAAACCGCAGGCGAAAGTAGACGATCGCATAGGCGGCCATCATCGAGATCGCGATCTTGCCAATGGCAAAGCCGAAGCCAAGGATCAACGAGTTGATCAGCATCTTGGTGCCGGTAATCGATTTGCTGAAACCGGAGGCTTCGAACATTGCCGCCTCGAAGTTCTCCAGCATCTTGCCCTCAAGGCCGACCTGAAGGCCGTTCTTGACGATATCAACGTCTTCGAAACTGGTGGTCATCAGCACCAGAGCAACCGGAAAGACCATGAACAGCGCGCCGGCGATCAGTACCGCGTGATCTACGATATGGCGCAGCTTGATGGGCTTGCGTGGGCGTGGGGCCGTCGGGGAGAGGGCGCCGGTGTGGGTCATGTCAGCCATTGTCGTCTCCCTCTCAGGTATAATGGATCCGGCGTTCGATAAGCCGGAACTGAAACACGGTGAGCGCCAGAACGAGGATCATCAGGATCACCGATTGCGCGGAAGAGCCGCCCAGATCATTGCCGCGGAACCCATCGACAAAGACCTTGTAGACCAGTGTCACCGGGTTGTTGCCGGGCTCGGACCGCACCAGCGTGTCGATGATGCCGAAGGTGTCAAACAGCGCATAGGTGATGTTGATGATCAGCAGGAAGAAGGCGGTCGGCGCGAGCAGCGGAAAGGTCACATCCCAGAACCGACCGGAGGCAGAGCGGTTGTCGATCAGGGCCGCCTCGCGCACCGATTTGGGGATCGATTGCAGGCCGGAGAGGAAGAAGATGAAATTGACCGGGATCTGCTTCCACACCGCAACGATCACCATGGCGGTGGCGGTGGAGTTGTAATCCGCACCCAGGCGGAAGTCCCAGCCGAAGAACTGGAACATCTCGGTCAGCGGGCCGTTGCGTTGGTCGAAGAACATCAGCCCGAGAAAACCGGCGACCGGCGGCGCGATGGCATAGACCCACATCAGCAGCGTGCGATAGGATTTCGCGCCCTTGATGACCGCATCCGCCTTCACCGCCAGCAGCAACGCCAGCGCCAGAGAGAAGAATGTGACAAGCGCCGTGTAGATCAGAGTGAAGCGCGCCACCTTGGCGTATTCGATATTGGTCATCAGGTCGGTGTAGTTCTCGACCCCCACGAAGGTGGATCCGAACCCGAAGGGATCCTGAAGGTAGAAAGATGACTGAACTGCCCAGGCAGCCGGCCAGTAGAAGAAGATCGCGATGATCATCAACTGAGGCAGCAGCAGCGCAACGGGCAGCCAGACAGTGGTAAATCCGGCACGTTTCATGAGGGGTATTCCATGGGCAAAAAAGAATGAGGGCAATCCACGCGATCAACGTGGATTGCCCCGAAGGTTGGAGAGTGCTTAGCCTTGGGTCTTGGCGAAGCGGGCCAGCAGGTCGTTGGCCTCGTTCTCGATGTTGCTAAAGGCGTCCTCGACCGAGGTTTCACCGGACAGGATACGGCCGTATTCGCGGTTCATCACGTCACGGATCTGCACGTAGAAGCCCATGCGATAGCCTTTGGTGTTGTCGCCACCGGGAAGGGACAGCTGCTGGATGCCGACTTCGGCAGCCGGGAAACGGTCATAGTGGCCGTCTTCCTTGGCCAACTCATAGGCGGCTTCGGTGATCGGCACATAGCCGGTTTCCTGGTGCCAGAAATACTGAACCTCGGGGGAGGTCAGATACTTGAAGAACTCTGCCGCAGCTTCGTTTTCTTCGGCGTCATGACCGGACATTGCAAACAGCGACGCGCCACCGATGAAGGTCTGCTTAGGCTCGCTGGTCACACCTTCCCAATAGGGCAGCACAGTGGCGGAGAATTCAAAGCCGAGATCCTTGGACATCAACCCGCCGAAGGAGCCGGAAGAGCCGAGCCAGATTGCGACATCACCGTCCTCGAAGGGCTGCTGGTTGTCGCCCCAGCCGGTGCCATACCATTCAAACAGGCCATTTTCCTTCCACTCGGTCAGAGCGGTGAAATGGGCCTTGATGGCGTCATTGTTGACCAAGATCTTGGTGTCTTCGGCGCCGTCATAGCCGTTGTTGTTGGTGGCAAACGGCAGGTTGTGACGGCTATGGAAGTTCTCGGTAAAGATCCAGGGCAGGTGCGACTGCGACAGCGCGATGTAGCCTGCGTCCTTCAGGGCAGGCGCGGTCACGGTCTGGAACTCTTCCCAGGTCTTTGGTGCGGAGACGCCAGCTTTTTCCAGCGCATCAACGTTGAAATACATGATCGGCGAGGAGGAGTTGAACGGCATGCCGATCATCTTGCCATCGCTGTCGGCGTAGAAGTAGCGCACGCCGGAGATGTAGTCGTTGATGTCGAAGTCGACGCCATTGTCGGTCAGCAGATCCTGCACCGGGATGGTCGCGCCCTTGGCACCGATCACGGTTGCGGCGCCGGCATCGAATACCTGCATGATGTTGGGCTGTTCACCGGCGCGGAAGGCGGCGATACCTGCGGTCAGGGTCTCTTCATAGGAGCCTTTGAACACAGGTGTGATCTGGTAGTCATCCTGAGACGCGTTGAAATCCTCGGCGATCTGGTTGACCGTCTCGCCCAGCTGGCCGCCCATTGCGTGCCAGAGCGTGATTTCGGTTTCGGCGAAGGCCGCGGTGGCCGAGATGGCAACAGCGGCATTCATCGCTGCAATTTTCCAAAATGTCATCGACATCTCCAAGTCTGTGCCCCGTGAACGGAGCTTGTTTTGGTGTTCAAACATCGAGAAGCTGGCAGCATTCCAGAAAAGAGAATGTTGCAGCATCGCACTCGTTTTCGCCGGTTCAGCCAATGGCGCACGTGCGAGCGTTTTGGCTCGAATGCGGCGCCGGAGTTGATTCCGGAGATACGAGTGCTCAGCTACAAGTCTTCATTAACGCTTTTATGACGGGCGCTAACATCGCGTCGCGTCAGTGCTGGAGTGAAGGCGCACACTGGCGGGGCGAATTAAACATGGCGCACCAATAGCATTGACAGAATTTGACACATTTGAAAGTTTGCGCGCGAAGATCGGGGTGGGGGACGGCATGAATGTGATCGGCAAGGCGACGGCGCTGCTGGCGGCAATGGTCATCGCGACTGCTGGCAGCATCCCGCAACATGCGCATGCCGAGGATTACATCACGATCGGAACCGGGTCTGTTTCGGGGCTGTATTATCCTTTGGGAACAGCGATTTGCCGTCAACTCAACAAGGATCGCCCGCGCCATGGCATTCGGTGCACCGCGGAGGTGAGCAATGGCTCGGTCGCCAATCTACAGGCCTTGCGGGATGGGCGCGTGGATTTTGCGATCGTGCAATCGGACTGGCAGGCCTTGGCCTATGAGGGGACGCCGTCGCTGTGGCGTGGCCTTCCATTTTCCGACATGCGCGCGGTATTTTCCATGCACGAGGAAATATTCACCGTTGTAGCGCGCGCGGATGCAGGGATCAGCACCTTTTCCGATTTGCGTGGAATGCGAGTCAATATCGGCAATCCCGGGTCCGGTCAGCGGGCGACAATGCTGGCTTTGATGAATTCACTCGGCTGGACCTTCGATAGTTTTTCCGAAGTTTATGAGCTTTCTGCCGCACAGCAATCCGCCGGTCTGTGCGCGGGTGAATTTGATGCAATGGTATTTGCCGTTGGTCATCCGTCCGCTTCTGTCGAGGAGGCGACGACGGCTTGTGATTCCGTGCTGATTCCATTGGACGAGCCGGAAATTCGTGCGGTGATTGCCGGGAACAATCTATTCAACTTCACGCAAATTCCCGCAAATCTCTATCGTGGAAATCCGCTGCCGGTAAAGTCGTTCGGCTTTGCGGCGACGTTGGTCACCACGCGGCAACAACGTCTGAAGGTCGTGCATGAACTGGTCCGGTCGGTATTTTCCGAGCTGGACATGTTGCGCCGTGCCCATCCTGCGTTCTATCAGCTAAAGGCCCCGGCAATGGTGGGGGAGTACCAGGCTGCACCACATCACAGAGCGGCGCGCGCCTTCTACCGTGCCGAGGAACTGCTGCCGCGGAACTAATCACCGTAGCCGGTCATTTCGAGATAACCGGTCCCATCATGGCTGCCGGTGACCCGCACAGGCCCTTCCCAATAGGAAAACGTCGTCCCCATCCAGGCTTGCGGGTTGAGCGCCTCCACCGTGACAGACAGGTCGCGGGCGGGCAGGGAGACGCGCCACGCGGTCGGGATGTCACGCCCGCCCACATCCGACCACCGCTGCGGTACCGCTGCAAACTGGCCGGGCGCCAGTGGCTCTGCTTCGCCCTCTGCTGAAATCCAGGTGCCGGAGGTGAAATCCCCACGTGCGCCGCGCAGGACAAATCCCATGAGTTTCGTATCGTCATCAAAACGCAGGGAAAACCAATCCCAGCCATCCTGATCAGGGGCCAGCGGCTGGCTCGACCATTCGCGGTCCAGCCAGGCATCCCCGGTCACCTCGACCGGGCCGTCCGGCAGCGTCACTGTTCCGGTCACGGAATAGGCAGGCTGAGCATAGTAGAAGCTGGCCTGACCATCCGCTGATTTCACCGAATACCCTTGCTCACCATGCAGGACCAGTGGGCCATGCGCGTTGAGTTGCAGATCGTAAGAGAATGCATCCGCACGCGCCTTCAGCCGGAGGCGATCCAATGTTGCGTCTGTCGAGGACATTTCCCAATCGTCGATCCAGGCAGAAAAGGGGGCCGTGCGTGCACCCGCCTGACCAATGCCCCCGCGTGCGATCCGCTCGGCAAAGAGATGATCGTCTTCGGTTGTCACCGCGGCGTGCCCCATCCAGATCTGCGGGTTTTGCCAGCCCTCTGCGTTGTCGGGCGCAAGTGCGGAACGAAACAAGGTCCATTGGATGCCCAAATCCTCGCCAGAATTGGTGCGCAGGTTCGACGTCAGATACCACCATTCGATACGGTAGTCTGGGTGCGCCGCATGATCCGCTGGAAAGGACAAAGTGCCATTCGGGCTGGGCACGGCAAACCCCTCGGCCTCACTGCCAAGGTTGGCATAGCCCTGCGCCACAGCGAGGGTTGGCAGGGACAAAAGCGCGACGAGCGTGCGCAGCAGATTGGATCTATCTGTCACCGGCAAATACTCCCAGCAAAGTGGCAGGGGACAGCCGTAGCAACCTGACGACCGGCACCAATGCGGCAAGCGCGGCCGCCACGCCGGTGAGCAGAAACAGCCGCCCCCAGTCGGATGGAAACAGGAACATCGGCAAGCGCCATCCAAAGGCCTCCAGATTGATGATATTGAGCAGCACCCATGCCAGAAACAGACCAAGCGGGAGGGCGAGCAGGAATGTCAGCACGGCAAAGCTCAGGCTGCGCAGCAGTTCGAATTGCGCCAACTGGCGGCGTGTGACACCCATCGCCCAGACCGGCGCCAGCTGCGGTAGCCGCCGGTTCCATTGGCTGAGGAAGCTGGTCAACATTGCAAACCCCGCAACAGCCAGTGTCAGGATATTCAGCGCGCCGGTCACCACGAAGGTCCGGTCAAAAATGCCGATGGAGGCCGACCGCACGGTATTCTTCTCCACCACCGCACGGGCGGGCAGGTTGAGGTCGCGCCGCAGGGACCGTGCAAGCGCGCCTAGGCTGACGCCGGGTGGAGAGACCAGCCCGATCTGCGTGACCGCGATCTGGCTGGCCCTGTCTTGCAGAGTGGCAAGGGCAACAGTGGCCTGTCCGTCCGGGTTGCCGTAGTCGGAATAGATCCCGGCAATTCTGGCGGTCCATGTTGGGGTGAGCGCCACCTCATCACCGATGCGCAGCGTCTCTCGATGGGCGAGTTGTTCATTGATCAGCACTTGGCCCTGCTCATAGACGCGGTGCCAGGATTTCCCATCCCCGCGCACCATTGGCCAATTGTCGCGATAGAGGGGATCATCCACGACGCCGTAAATCCGCAGTGGAGCCGTTGCCGTCCGGCTGTCACTGCGAAATTGTGGCAACGCCCGTGCACCATTGCGATCTGCCCAGTTCAGAACCCGCTCTGCTTGCTTAGGTGTTTCGACTTGCACATATATCTCGGCCGCCAGCCTTTGATCGATCCATTCGACAAACGTCAGTCTGAAACTGGACACCATCGTGCCGACCCCGATGTTGGTGGCAACCGCGAGTAGCAGCGCCATCAGCGACAGCGACAGGCCCGGCAGCTGCAGGCGACTGTCTGCCACCATCCAGCGCAGCAATGGGGCGCGTGTCAGGCGCAAGAGGCCGCTGCTCAAGCCATAGAAAACCAGCGGCAACAGCAAAGCCGCACCCAGCATCAGTCCCGCAAGGAACATGAAGCCACCCAACAGGCCCTGCACCAGATTGAGCGCAGCCCAGCCTGTGGCGATCAGCAAAACTGAGGCGGCCCCGCACATGGCATATGTCCGCCCCGCGCTACGCGTCACCGCGGCGTCGGACAAATTGCGTGTCATCCGGCGCAGCGCGATGAAGGCCTGCAAGCTGGCGATACAGGTGCCGAGTACAGCCATCGCCAGGCCGGACAGAACCCAAGACAGGCGCAGCGTCAGGCTGCCCTCGACCGGCGCGCCGTATAGACCACGCAGCGTGGCGCTGACGTCTGGCAACAACAGCGCCGCAAGCCCGTAGCCGATCACCAGGCCTACCGCCCCCGCCAGAAGCGCAAGGAGGATCAATTCCAGAAAAAGCGCCTGCATCAACGTGGCCCCCGATACCCCAAGGCACCGCAATGTGCGAATACTGCCACGTCGCTGCTCGACGCTGAGGGTGACGCTGCCCTGAACGATGAACAGACCCACGCAAAACGACAGCAGACCAAAAGCAGTCAGGTTCAGGTGAAAGCTGCGCGTCAGGCGTTCCGGGTCTGCCATGGCACTGTCGGAAGAGGCATTCTGCTGCAATTCGGGCACGATCTGATCGAGCGGCGGCAGGCCTGCCGGTTGATCCGGCAAAATCACAATGCGAGAGAGGCGCCCTACATCGTCCAGCAGACGTTCTGCCAGGGAAATGTCGGTCAACACAACGCCCGGTGGCAGCTGCTCCATTGGCAGCAGATGATAGGATCCATCGAGATCGGGCAGGGTCTCTGGATGCGCGAACAGCACACCCGGCGGACGCAGAAGTGCGAGCAGATCCAGATCGTTGTCTTCGGCGGCGCGCGACATTTCAGGCGCTCCGGGGTAGCTCAGCGGATCGACCCCCAGCACTGTCACAGCCTCTGACCCGCTTTGCCATTGGCCTTCCAGAACCGGGCTCACTTGCCAACCGGCACGCCGCAGCCGCACATAGTGATCCAGTGAGATCGCCCCCTCAGGCGCGGTCAAAACCGGCAAGTCTCTGGCGCCGAGTTCATCAACCGCGCGGGCGTAGGAGGCACGCGCTTCCGTATTTATCGCCTGGACCGCAGACCAAAGCGCAGTCGCCAGCGCCAGCCCGGCCAGCAGCAACACCAGTTGCAATGGCGCACGCTGCCAATGGCGCAGGAAACTGTGCAGGGTCACGATCATCCGGCTGCCGCCTCAACCCGGCCACCGCTCAGATGAAGGTGTCGCGCGCATCGCGCCGCGATGTCACGCGAATGCGTGACGAGAAACAGCGCGCTTCCTGCCTCCGAGACCAGCTCCAGCATCAGCCGCAGCACCTCGGCACTGGCGGTTTCATCGAGGTTCCCGGTCGGCTCATCCGCCAGCAACAGATCCGGGCGGACCGCCAGCGCGCGTCCGATCGCCACCCTTTGCTGCTGACCGCCGGAAATCTGCTCGGGGTAGCGATCCGTGAGATCCGACAGTCCAAGACGATCACTCAGCTCTTTGGTCCAATCGGGATCGTAGCGTTTGCCCAGACGGGCATGTAGCGCCAGATTTTCCGCGACGGTGAGGGCAGGGACCAGATTGAACTGCTGGAAGACCAAGGCGATCCGCCGTCGTCTCAGGTCCGAGGCGGCCTTGTCGGACAGACCGGTGATGTCATTGCCATCAAACATGATGCGTCCGCCGTCCGGCCGATCCAATGCGGCCAGCATGTGCAGCAGCGTGCTCTTTCCAGATCCGCTGTCTCCGGTGAGGGCCACACTCTCTCCACGCGCCAGATCAAAGGACGCGCCGCGCAGGACATTCCTATTCTGTCCCGGATAACACCGGGTCAGACCGTCAACCGACAAAAGCATGAGGACGCCCCTTGAACCAAGATCTTGTCTTATGGATGTAATGCAGACGTTGCATGTTCAAGCCCCAATTTCTAAGTTGCGACAACGCATACGCCTCTGGACCGAGCGGAAAGTGAATACCCTGTCATGACATTGATCCAGCAGATTTTTTGGGGAAGCTTGTTCCTTGGCCTTTGTCTGGTTCTCGAAACCATCATGCTGTTGTGGTGTGGAGATACCCTGCGCCGCCACAAGGCGCGTTTCGGTCAGCGACGCGGCAACATGCAGCAGCTTGTCACGCTGCTCATTTCCATCGGGTTTGTGGTTGGGGCGCACACGGCACAGATCTGGATCTGGTCCGCGGCTCTGATCCTAAAGGCGCAGACATTCGAAACATGGAACGCTGCCGTTTATTTTTCCATCGCCACCTACACAACGCTTGGCTACGGCGACATTGTGCTTGATGCTGAGCATCGGATCTTTGCCTCTTTCGCCGCCATGACCGGGATGCTGGCGTTTGGCATAAGCACCGCGTTTCTGGTCGCCGTCATGCGACCTGGGCGGTCAGACAGTCCCTTTCGAAGCCACACATAAGTCTCTTCTCAATTCAACGCTCAGGAGTTCAACATGGCAGCAGGACGGCGATCTATGCAGGCCTTTAAGATCCTGCGCCGCGCGGTGGCGCGGTTCAACAACAAGAACGCCTGGGTGTTGAGCAGCCATATTGCCATGTCGATGATGATGGCACTGTTCCCCTTTGTCCTGTTCACAGTCGCCCTTAGCGGTGCGATCGCCAGTCTGTTTTCGCATAGGGTGGTCGTCGGGGACGTGGTGGATCTCGTCTTTGGCAGCTGGCCACCATCCGTGGCAGAGCCAATCACCCGCGAGGTCTATGCGGTGTTGGAAACCTCTGGCACCGGCTTGATGACGCTCGGCGGGGTATTTGCGCTCTACTTTGCCTCCAATGGTGTCGATGCGATCAGGGTATCGTTGCTGCGCGCCTATGGTCAGGACGAGACGCGGCCGTTCTGGAAACACCGGCTGATTTCGCTCGGGCTGGTTGTCATGGGCGGGGCAGGGCTGCTGCTCGCGGCAGTGTTCGAGCTGTTCCTGCCGTTGGGAGCCCGTTTTGTGGCACGGTTCTTTCCCGATCTCGACTTTCTTCGCGGCTGGGAGAATGGCACCAACGGGTTGGTGGTTGCCGTGGTGCCGGTTGCGGCGGTGTTTCTCTATCACCTCGTCTTGCTGCCACGCCGCGCGTCGTTGCTTCATATCATGCCCGGAGCGGTTTTCACGTTGCTTCTGTGGTGGGGGGCAGGCGCCGGATTTGCGCTCTATGTGTCCAGCTTCGCCAGCTACTCTGCCACCTATGCCGGCTTGGCCGGGGCCATGGCCGCGCTGATCTTCCTCTACCTGAATGCCGCGATCCTGATCCTTGGCGCGGAGATCAATGGCGTTCTGCAAACCGACCGATACGCCGACAAGAGATGACGCCAACTCCGTGACAATTGTCCGCAAGCACGCCGGTTTCGCCCCATTTCGACCACGGCTGCGTCGCGGTTCGCCATCATGCCTTGGTGGTGCGATTGAAACGGGGCGTGGTTATGAAAAAGACATCATCAGAACAGGGCCGCCAGAAGCTGCTGAAGCTGGCGCGGCTCTCCGCCTGCCCGGCGGGGCAGGCGCTGCGCAATGAAACGTCGTCCCAGCGGGCGTCCAAATCCGAAACACAGGCAATCAACAGCTTGAAAGATCAGGCGATCCGCTCGTTGCGCAAGCCGGGCTTTCGCTTCATGCCGCGCTGAGATCAGCCGCGAAATCCGGTGGCGACGACAAATTTCTCAGAGCTGTCTGCACGCGATGAGGGGGGCTTTACGTTCGCGACCGCCTTGAACTTCTGTTTCAGAAGCTTTTGCAAGTCTCCCTCGGCACCACCGGCCAGAACCTTCGCCACAAAGGTGCCGCCCTCGGTCAATACGTCAAAGGCGAAATAGGCAGCGGTTTCACACAGCGACATAATGCGCAGGTGGTCCGTCTGTTTGTGACCAGAGCTGGAGGCGGCCATGTCGGACATGACCACATCGGCCTTGCCGCCAAGCCATTCCTTGACCTGATCGTCTGCACCCTCATCCATGAAATCGAGCTGATGGAATTCTGCGCCTGCAAGGGGTTCAAGCTCCTGCAGGTCGATGCCGACGATGCGCCCGACCGCCTTGCCGGATTTCTCTCCCAGCGCATTCACGCGGGGCACCGCCACCTGCGCCCAGCCACCGGGGGCGCAGCCAAGGTCCACAACCAGCGCACCGGGCACAAGAAAGCGGTACTTGTCGTCGAGCTCCATGATCTTGAACGCCGCACGTCCACGATAGCCTTCGATCTGCGCACGTTTCACATAAGGGTCGTTCAATTGCCGTTGCAGCCAGCGGGTCGAGCTGAGCCTACGTCCACGCGCAGTCTTGACCTTCACGGTCAGATCGCGCTGCCCGCGGCCAGACGTGTTCTTTCCAGTCGGTTTCTTCGCCATCAACTCAGCCTCCAAAGGATGGGTGCAGATAACGGTTCGCGCGCCGGGGATCAAGTACGGTGCGGGGCCTTTGCCAGTGTCAATACAGACCAAGGGGCTACAAAGCGTTCAGAAAGGGCCGTCTTCCAGAACGCCATCGGCGCTCATTTGGGCATAGAGCAGCCCCTCGCGCAAACCTCGATCTGCAACCGACAATCGGTCCGTCGGCCAGCAGCGCAGCAACGCCTGCAAAATTGCGGCACCGGACATGATCAGCGCCTGCCGGTCCTCCCCAAGGCGGGGATCCCGGCGACGGCCTTGCGGGCCAAGCTCCAGGTAGCTGCGGATCACCTTGTCGATCTGATCCGACGTCATGCGCAGCCCGTCAACCTTCGTCCGGTCATAGCGTTTGAGGCCAAGATGCGAGGCTGCGACCGTGGTGACGGTGCCTGAGGTCCCGACAATCTGGAACCCTTCACGGGCCTGCTCATCCTTATAGGGGGCAAAATCAGCGAGGTTTTCCTCGAAAAACCAGCTCATCAACGCGAACCGGGCCGCGTCATCTTCTACATCGTTGAATTGATCCCTGAGCGTGGCCACACCAAGGGGCACTGAAATCCAGTCCACCACCTTGGCCGCCGGAAAGGGGCTGTCCGACGTGTGGAACCCTGCATGCAACCGCATGATGGCAGAAGGACGATCCCGGCGCGCGATGGAGGAAATGTCGATCCATACCAATTCGGTCGAGCCACCGCCGATATCCACCACCAAGAGCTGTTCGGTCTTGGTTGAGACCAGCGGAGCGCAGGAGATCACCGCCAGACGCGCCTCTTCCTCTGGCTGGATGATATCCATGGACAGGCCAGTTTCGCGTTTGATCTGACGCATGAAGTCGCGCCCGTTCTTGGCACGGCGACAGGCCTCTGTCGCGACAAGTCGCATGCGCTTTACGCGGTTGCGAGAGATTTTCTGCTGACAGATGCGCAGCGCCTGAATGGTGCGCGCCATGGACGAGCGCGACAAACGCCCAGTCTTCTCCAGGCCGGAGCCAAGCTGCACCGACTTCGAGAAACTGTCGACCACATGAAAGCCGCTGCCCTTTGGCTGGGCAATCAGCATCCTGCAGCTATTCGTACCAAGATCCAGCGCCGCATAGAGCGCATCCGGATCCGGCCGGGCTGGTACAGGGGTTTCTACCGCTTTGGGAAACGCTCCTGTACCTTTGGAACGCCTGGGCGCCATGATTCACGCCCTCCGATTATCGTGTTACCCTAACAGTACGTTCGCAGTGACAACTCTGCAAGGGACTGTGAAACGGCGCGCTGTTGAAATCGTGAAGAAAACGGCAACCGCAGCGCGGGCGTGTTCACAATTTTGTTGAGAATTTTTAAGCGGCCAAGCGGTGTTCCGTGTTCTGATGGAACTCGTTTAGAAGTGGAAAGGTCGCTGATCCCACCTTTGTTGTCGAAATCCGACGTACCTGGCGACCTGCGGCGGATTAGAAACACGGTACGACAGGCGTATCGGAAAGGAACGGCAATGCCAGACGTCACCATCGTATATTGGCGCGACATCCCGGCTCAGGTCATCGTGGGCAAGGGACGACGCGGCGCGAAACGTCAGCTCGAGGAACGGTTCGAGCAGGCCATTGATCGCGCGGCCATGAAGGTGAACGCCAAGGACAGCGATGCCTACCTTGCGGAATGGCGCAAGGCCAAACCTTTCAGTGTGGAGGGGGAGCCCGGCGATGTTGCCGAGGCCGAAGCCGCCCGTCTGGAGCAGGACTACGATCAGGACCGCCTGAAGGACCTGATCGCGAACGACGGCTGGGCATGACAGCCCTTACTTCACTATGGGAGGCCGCCATGGCTTTGCTGAACTTCAAGAAACGCGCATCCGAGACCGAATTCACCGTCAACCCGCAGGTCGAAAGCTTCCTGCAGGACTATTCGATCGAGGTCATGCCGCGCACCGCACAGAAGGTCGAGGATTTCCGCGAGCTGCTGCCCGCCGGAACGCGCGTCTATATCGCCCATATCGAAGGCACCCCGATCGAGGAAATGGTCGCGACCGCCAAACGCCTGAACGACGACGGCTTCCCGGTGATGCCGCATTTCCCGGCACGGATCATCAAGGATGAGGCCACTCTGGCCGACTGGATCGCGCGCTACCAGGGCGAGGCGGACGTCAAGCAGGCGCTGATGCTGGCGGGCGGCGTGGCGACACCGCATGGTGATTTCGACAGCTCCATGCAGCTGCTGGAAACCGGCCTCTTTGACAAGGCGGGCTTTACCAACCTGCATGTGGCGGGCCACCCGGAAGGCAATAAGGACATCGACCCCGATGGCTCGATGAAAAACGTCTCCGAAGCGCTGTCCTGGAAACAGAAATTCTCCGAGCGCACGGATGCCAAGATGGCGCTGGCGACGCAGTTCGCCTTTGAAGCCAAGCCAATCATCGCTTGGGCCAATGGCCTGAAAGACGCGGGCATCGATCTGCCGATCCACATCGGCATCGCCGGTCCCGCCAAGCTGCAAACTCTGATCAAATTCGCCATCGCTTGTGGCGTCGGCCCGTCGCTGAAAGTGCTGCAAAAACGCGCGATGGATGTCACCAAGCTGATGCTGCCCTACGAGCCCACCGAGGTGCTGACCGAGCTGGCAGCCTACAAGGCGGCGAACCCGGATTTCAACATCACCAACGTGCATTTCTTCCCCCTGGGCGGCATCAAGACCAATGCCACCTGGGCCATCAACAATGGCGGCGAGTCCACGCAGCCTGTCAAACAGCAAGGATAATCAATGACCCGTACTGTCGTAGAATCTAAGTCAAAAACCGCCATTCTGGGCTTTGACCAGCCGTTCTGCGTGATCGGTGAGCGGATCAATCCCACCGGCCGCAAGAAGCTGGCTGCGGAGCTGGAAGCAGGCGATTTCTCCACCGTGGAGAAAGACGCGCTCGCACAGGTGATGGCGGGGGCCAACATCCTCGATATCAACGCGGGCGTGGTCTACAATTCCAACCCGAACCCCAATGAGACCGAGCCGCCGCTGATGACCAAGATCATCGAGCTGGTGCAGGGTCTGACCGACACGCCGCTGTGCATCGACTCCTCTGTTCCCGCCGCGCTTGAGGCCGGTCTTCAGGCCGCCGAAGGCCGTCCGCTGCTGAACTCCGTCACCGGCGAAGAAGAACGTCTGGAACACGTGCTGCCGCTGGTGAAGAAGTACAATGTTCCTGTGGTGGCAATCTCCAACGACGACACCGGCATTTCCGAGGATCCCGAAGTCCGCTTTGAAGTGGCCCGCAAGATCGTGCAGCGCGCCGCTGACTTTGGCATTCCCGCGCATGACATCGTGGTTGACCCATTGGTGATGCCGATCGGCGCGATGGCGACCGCGGGCCAGCAGGTGTTTGCCCTGGTGCGCAAACTGCGTGAAGAGCTCGGCGTGAACACCACCTGCGGCGCTTCCAACGTATCCTTCGGCCTGCCGAACCGTCACGGCATCAACAACGCCTTCCTGCCGATGGCCATGGGCGCGGGCATGACGTCTGCGATCATGAACCCGGTCGCGCTGCCTGTGAACCAGAAGGCGATCGCCGAGAAAAAGGAACAGGTTGCAGCTGCTGGCATCATCCTGCCCGAGGACATCGATGACGAGACCTTTGTGACCCTGTTCGGCCTCGGCTCCACCAAGCCGCGTGCGGGCAAGGAGATGGAGGCGATCCGTGCTGCCAACCTGCTGACCAACAACGACCCGCATGGTGGCGACTGGATCAAGTTCAACAAGGCCCCAGTCAAAGAGGGCGAGGAAGTCCGTGGTCGTGGTGGTCGCGGTGGCGGTCGTCGCCGTCGCGCCTGATCCGCAGCCTTTGAGATATGCAAAAAGCCGGGTGTCAAACCCGGCTTTTTCTATTGTGGTTCATTGTCGCGTTGTGGAGACCGCCGCGCGTTCCAGATTTTGCAAACAAGGCAGTGCGATCAATGCAGCGGAGCAAATCGCGACGCGCGAAACATTAAAGTCGTCGCGCGTAGGATGTAGGTCGAGTTATCTGCTGATACATGTCTGTGACGTGCCCGCACGCTATCCAGTGAAGCTGACAACTCACTTTGAATATCGTGGGGAATAATGGCGGAGAGACAGGGATTCGAACCCTGGGAACCCGTGAAGGCTCAACGGTTTTCGAGACCGCCCCGTTCGACCACTCCGGCACCTCTCCGCGGGGGGTGTGAGGGCGTTTAAAGGTGATTTTCACCACGTGCAAGGGGCGAAATCACAGTTACTTCAAGAAAGTGGGATTTTGTTTTGCGCCGGCGAAGCAAGCACCTACATTCTCCACTATGATCATCACTCGCACAGCGTTCCGCCGCCCCGCCACCCGTGTCGCGCCTCTCTTGCGCAGTCTCTGCGCGCTTGCCGCGTGCCTCGTTCTCTTTCTGCCCAATCCGGCGCGCGCTGTGGAGCGGGATCAGATCAAAGCCTTCCTCGAGGTGACCGGATTTGACGTCGCGCTCGAGAGCATTGCCCAATCCGCCAGCGATGCACCGGCGATGCTGGGTGCGGATGCTGGCGACTTCGGTCTCGAGTGGGAGCGCCTAACAGAGGAGGTCTTTGCTCCGGATCTGATGCAGACGATGGCGCTGGATATACTTGAGGACACGCTGTCCTCGGAGGCGCTGTTCCACGCAGCGGAATTCTACGCCTCGGATCTCGGTCAGCGGCTGGTCGTCGCGGAGAATGCATCCCATCAAAATCAGGACGCCACCGCCGCGCGTGAGGCGGGTGAGCAGCTGATCAGCGACTTGGTGGAGAGCAGTGACCCGCGAGTCGCCCTCTATCGGGACATGAACACTGCGATTGGGGGCACTGATACGGCTATCCGGGCGGTGCAGGAAATCCAGTTCCGCTTTCTGATGGCAGCCTCGGCAGCGGGTGTGATTGACATGCGGATCGATGCGGATGGGTTGCGCGCGCTGATGAAGGCACAGGAAGGCGAGATGCGCCGCAGCATGGCCGCGTCCAGCCTTGCGAACTCTGCTTATACCTATAGGGACTTTTCGGCCGACGAGGTCGCAGCCTACGTCGATGCGCTGGAGGACCCGTTGATGCAGGAGGTCTATGAGCTTCTCAATGCGATCCAATATGAGATTCAGGCCAATCGCTTTGAAGAACTGGCCCACCGCATGCGGGAGCTGCAACCGGTTCAGGATCTCTGACCAAAGGCCGGGCAGGGCGGCTGCCCCCTTTTTACGTATGCGCTGTGGATAACGGGTTGACTTAGGGCTGCATCAAGGTCAAAAGCCCGCATCCCGGCCCGGAGTCTCCGCGCCGGGGTTTATTGTCATACCGCCCCGATCAAGGGGCGCGCTGTTCGAGGTGAGAGGGCACGGCCCTGTCGCAAACACCCCGAAAGGGGGACCGAAGGACGCGGTGAGAAAAGGAAAGACTGAAATGTTCGCAGTCCTGAAGACTGGCGGCAAGCAGTACAAAGTTCAGGCGGGCGATATGCTCCGCGTGGAAAAATTGTCTGCAGACGCTGGCGAAACCGTACAATTCAATGACGTTCTGATGATCGGTGGCGACAGCCCCGTTGTCGGCGCTCCGCTCGTGTCCGGCGCTGCCGTTCAGGCGGAAGTGGTCGATCAGATCAAGGGTGACAAGGTCATCAACTTCGTCAAACGTCGTCGTAAGCACTCCTCCAAGCGGACTGTCGGTCACCGTCAGAAGCTGACCCTGGTCAAGATCACCGAGATCCTGGCCTCTGGTGCGGATGCCTCCGGCGTCAAAGCGGCAACTGGCAAAGGCGACGCAGCTCCGGCTGCCAAAGCGCCCAAAGCCAAGGCTGCCAAAGCTGCTGCGCCCGCAGCCGCTGGTTCCGACGACTTGACCCAGCTGACCGGTGTTGGTCCCGCTGCTGCCACGAAGTTGCAGGCCGCTGGCCTCACCACCTTCGCTCAGATCGCAGCCTTGTCCGAAGACGACATTGCTGGTATCGAGGCCGTCAAGATCAAACCCGAGTGGGTTGAGCAGGCCAAAGAGCTGGCTCAAGGCTAAGGAGAGACAAGAATGGCACATAAAAAAGCAGGCGGTTCGTCCCGTAACGGTCGCGACTCCGCAGGTCGCCGTCTTGGCGTGAAACTGTATGGTGGTCAGTCGGCCATCTCCGGTAACATCATCGTGCGTCAGCGCGGTACCAAGTTTTGGCCGGGCGAAGGCGTTGGCATCGGCAAAGATCACACCATCTTTGCAATCGCCAACGGCAACGTGACCTTCCACAAAGGCCTCAAGGGCCGCACCTTTATTTCGGTTCTCCCGGCGGCGGAGGCCGCTGAGTAAGCCGAACCTAAGGGTAGTAAAAACTTCAGGGGGATCGGTTATACGACCGGTCCCTCTTTTCGTTTTTGATGGGAATTTTCAAAGCTGCGAGAGACCTGAGGCACGGCCTGCCTTGTTTCTTGAACCGGCGCGTCCCATTTCATCGGCAACGGGATGGAGGAGCAAGTCCTTGTTCTGCCGATATTATGAGTATTTAGGAGGATCGAGGTCATGGATTTGGATCAACTGGATCAACAGGCCATAATCAACGCAGATCGGTTCGACCTGCGCCCCCTGCGTCCGTCGGATGCCGGGTTGATTGCCTATTATGCAGGGGACGCGCGGGTTGCCAAGATGACCGCTCCGATCCCGCACCCCTATCCGCCTGGCGCTGCCGAAGCCTATGTGAAGCGCGCGATGGAAGCGGAGAAGGGGGAATTCACCTGGGCCATTGACGGCACCAAGGATGACAACGCCGAGCTGATGGGGGTGATCTCCCTGAAATCCATGGATCGCAACCAGTCGGAGGTTGGCTATTGGGTGGCGCCGCCATTCTGGAACACCGGCTTGGCGTCGATGGCTGTTCAGTTGCTGGTGGAAACCAATCCCCTGGGCGATGCCGCCATGTTCGCAAGCGTGTTTCAAGATAATCCTGCCTCGGCACGGGTTCTGACCCATTGCGGGTTTGAGTATCTGGGCGATGCGGAGGATTTCTCCGTTGCGCGCGATGCAAACGTGCCGACCTGGACCTACAGCCGCAAGCTGTAAGGCCAAAAGACCCAGATCAACGCGGGCGCGTCAGGCGGCGGGCTCGCGTGTTTGATCCATGGCCTGACCCGCGCGAGGCGCGCCACAGCCATGCACAGACATCAATAGACGCAGGGTTGAGCCATCCCCTGAATTCAAGTATTGGCGATCCAGCTCTAACACTGAGGCCCACTCATGAAATTCCTCGATCTGGCAAAGGTCTACATTCGCTCCGGCGCCGGCGGGAACGGATGCATCAGCTTCCGACGCGAGAAGTATATCGAATACGGCGGTCCCGATGGCGGTGATGGCGGCAAAGGCGGTTCGGTCTGGGTTGAGGTCGTGGATGGCCTGAACACCCTGATTGATTTCCGCTATCAACAGCACTTTTTTGCCAAGAACGGCCAGTCGGGCATGGGGCGTCAGCGCTCCGGCAAGGACGGCGAAGACATTGTCTTGCGGGTGCCTGTGGGGACCGAGGTCCTTGATGAAGATGAAGAAACCGTTCTGGCGGATCTGACCGAGATCGGCGAGCGCTTCCTGCTTGCGAAGGGTGGTAACGGCGGTTTTGGCAACCTGCACTTCAAGTCCTCCACCAACCAGGCGCCGCGACGTGCAAATTCCGGCCAGGATTGCGTTGAACGCACCATCTGGCTGCGGCTGAAACTGATCGCCGATGCAGGTCTGCTGGGACTGCCGAATGCCGGCAAGTCGACCTTCCTGTCGTCGACCTCAAACGCGCGGCCGAAGATTGCCGATTATCCCTTTACCACCCTGCACCCGAACCTGGGCGTGGTGGGGATTGATAATACCGAATTTGTGATGGCCGATATTCCCGGCCTGATCGAAGGCGCGCATGAGGGTCGCGGCATTGGCGACCGGTTCCTCGGCCATGTGGAACGCTGCGCCGTGCTGCTGCATCTGGTTGATGGCACCTCGGAGACGGTGGCCGAAGATTACCGCACCATCATCAATGAGCTGGAGGCCTATGGCGGCGAACTGGCCGACAAGCCCCGCGTGACCGCGCTCAACAAGATCGACGCGCTGGATGACGAGGAACGTGCCGAAGCCCGTGCTGCACTCGAAGCAGAGGTTGGCGCGCCGGTGATGATGATGTCCAGCGTCAGCCGCGAAGGTCTGGATGGTGTGCTGCGCGCAGTCCGCTCCCAGATCGACGATGACCGCCTGCGGATCAAACAGGCGGAGGCATCTGAGGAGGAGGACTCCCCTTGGCAGCCCTGACCACGGCCCGCCGCGTCGTCATCAAGGTCGGCTCGGCGCTTCTGGTTGACCGCAACAGCGGCGCCCTGCGTCAGGACTGGCTCCTGACGCTGGCCGAGGACGTGGCACGATTGAAAGCGCAGGGCAAGGATGTGATCCTGGTCTCTTCCGGCTCCATCGCGCTGGGGCGTGGCGTGCTTGGACTGCCATCTGCGGAGCTGCCGCTGGAACAATCCCAGGCCGCCGCCGCCGTCGGGCAAATCCGCCTGGCCCGCGCATATGAGGAAGCCCTTGCCCCGCATGGGATCACCACGGCGCAGGTGCTGGTCACGCTGGAGGACAGCGAGAACCGCCGCCGCTACCTCAATTCCCGCGCCACGCTGGAGACGCTGATCGGCCTTGGCGCGGTGCCCATTGTCAATGAAAACGACACCATCGCCACCGATGAGATCCGTTACGGCGACAATGACCGGCTGGCAGCGCAGGTTGCGGTGACAGTGGAGGCTGATGTCTTGATCCTTCTGTCGGATGTGGACGGGTTCTACAGCGCCAATCCCGCGCTTGATGCGGGTGCCAAACGCTTTGACCGGATCGACACCATCACGCCCGAGATCGAGGCGATGGCGGGCGACGGGGTCTCGGGCCTGTCCAAGGGCGGCATGATCACCAAACTGCTGGCGGCCAAGATGGCAACCGCTGCGGGCTGTGCCATGGCGATCACCGAAGGGTCGGTGATGTCGCCGGTGCGTGCCCTGGAAGAGGGCGCGCGTTCGACGTGGTTCACCGCACAGGGCGACCCGCAGGTGGCCCGCAAACGCTGGATTGCCGCGATGAAAACCCGTGGTGTGATCACCATCGACGAAGGCGCGGCGACCGCGCTGGCCAATGGAAACAGTTTATTGCCCGCAGGGGTGCGTCATGTGGAGGGCGATTTTGGCCGCGGGGAACCGCTGGCCATCCTCGGCCCAGACGGGCGCAAACTGGGGCAGGGGCTGAGCCGCTATACAGCGGAAGAAGCCCGGGCCATTCAAGGGCACCGCTCTGCGGAAATCGAGGACATCCTCGGCTACGCCGGACGCGCGGCCCTGATCCACCGGGATGACATGACCCTTTGATCCTGTCATTCTAAGGACAGCGAGAATTTTCTCCGGCGCATGACGTGGCGGAGAAACTCGAACCCCGCCTGGGAAAGAAAAGGGCATATGACATGAAAGATCTCGACAACATCCCCGCGCTGATGGCGGAGATCGGCACGCGTGCGAAACTGGCGGCACAACATCTCGCTACCGCAAGCGCCGCGCAGAAGGAACAGGCGCTGAACGCCGCCGCAGAGGCCGTCTGGGCCGCGCGCGCCGATATCATAGCGGCCAACGCCCGGGACCTGGAGTTTGGCCGCGACAAGGGGCTGTCCGCGGCGATGATGGACCGGCTGATGCTGGACGAGGCGCGTATTCAGGGCATCGTTGATGGACTTCGGGCCGTGGCTGCACAGGAGGATCCGGTTGGTGCCGTCCTAGAGGAATGGACCCAACCCACGGGCCTGCGCATTCAACGGGTGCGCACACCGCTTGGCGTCATCGGCGTGATCTACGAGAGCCGCCCGAACGTGACGGCAGATGCGGGTGCGCTCTGCCTCAAATCCGGCAATGCGGTGATCCTGCGCGGTGGCTCCGAGAGCCTGCATTCGGCGCAGGCGATCCATTCCTGCCTTGTCACAGGTCTGCGCACGGCGGGTCTGCCGGAAGACGCGGTGCAGCTGGTGCCGACCCGGGATCGCGCGGCGGTGCAGGAACTGCTGACCATGACTGATCATGTGGACGTGATCGTACCGCGTGGCGGCAAGGGGCTGGTCGGGCTGGTGCAGCGCGAAGCCCGCGTGCCGGTCTTTGCCCACCTCGAGGGCATCGTGCATATCTACATCGATAAACACGCGGATCGCAAAAAGGCCATCGACGTGGTCCTGAACGCCAAGACCCGCCGGACCGGTATCTGCGGCGCGGCTGAATGCCTGCTGATCCATCAGGATGTGGCAGAGAGCATCGGCAAGGACGTGCTGGACCTGCTGGCGATGGGCGGGGTGGAAATCCACGCCGAGGAAGGACTGCCCGGTCCCGATGATATGCAGATCGCCACGGCAGAGGATTGGGGCAAGGAATACCTGGATGCGATTATCGCCGCCAAGAAGGTTGCCGACATCGACGCGGCCATCGCTCATATTCGCACCCATCACTCGGCCCATACCGATTGCATCATCACCGAGGATGACGCGGCGGTGGCGCAGTTCTTTACCGAGCTTGATAGCGCGATCCTGATGCACAACGCCTCAACCCAGTTCGCCGATGGTGGCGAGTTCGGCATGGGGGCAGAGATCGGCATTGCCACCGGCAAGATGCATGCGCGCGGTCCGGTGGGGGCTGCGCAGCTCACCAGCTTCAAATACCTTGTGCGCGGTGACGGTACAGTTCGTACCTAAAGCCAAGAAAATACGCCGAAACCAAAAAACGCCGCTGGAGTTCAGCGGCGTTTCTTATTGTATCGGCAAGGGCTTCAGAAGCTGATCGAAATCTTCTCAAGGCTCTGATTGAATGACAATTGCTTGTCTGCTTCGCGCGCCGCAGCCGGCAACAGAGCGAACTGCACGAGAGCGGGGGTAATCTCCACCTCGGCAGCGTCGGTTGTGAGGCTGGCCCACAGGTTTTCGTCAACATTGATTTTGCGACCTTCTCCGGTCACGGTCCAGCCATCCGTGCTGCGAAGGATCTGGATTGTGCCGCCATAGGGCAGGGCGCTTTCCAGGCACAGACCAGCGAGAAACGCCATCCGCACATCACGCCGTGCTGCAGCCTCCTGCGAGGACCAGTTGTAGTTGATACGCGCGCCTTTGCTGACATCGCCGAGCACGCTTGCGATCTCCATGCGGCCCAGTTCCTGCTCACCGGCAGCACCGAAGGCGACGCGAAAAAACCGAATGCGAGCATTGGCATTGTTGACGCTGTCGGAGATCAGCTCCAGTTCCGGCCCCTCGAGCGAATTGGACATGCCTAAAAGCTCCAGACCGTTGTTGATCGCCCCAACCGGGCTGATCAGATCGTGACAGATCCGTGAACCTACCAATGCGGCCAAATTGGCGCTATCTACACCCATAACATTCCTCCAATAGGGCCATTCAAAACATGAACGACCTGAATACCATCTTCGCACCCGGCATGTTTGCCCGACACCCCGACCACCCGGAATGGGGGCTGGGGCAGGTGCAGTCAAACGTGGGCGGCAAGATTACTGTCAACTTTCCCGACCAGGGCAAGGTCGTTTTCGATGGCGCGCGCATTGCCCTTGTTCCAGTCTTTGATCCGTAAAAACGGTTTATGAAACGTTAACCAAACGCATACAAGTGTGCATATATCTTGCGCGCGAATATGCCTATGCGCTATTTGCCCGCCAAAAAGTAAGGATAAAGCAGAGCCATGCAGGACGGCGCGCCAGAGTTTTCCGTGAGAATTGCCGAAACTGAGCAGGACCTGCGAGCCGCGCAGGCCCTACGCTACGAGGTCTTCGTGCGTGAGTTGGGCGGCAGTGGTGCGATGGTGGACCATGAGGCCGGATTGGAGCGGGACAAGTTTGACCCGTACTTCGACCATATGCTTGTCAGTGATGACCGCTTGGGCGAAGTGGTGGGAGTTTACCGCCTGCTGCGCAGCGATCAGGCGCAAAAGCTGGGTCAGTTCTACTCCGAAGATGAATACGATCTGTCGGCATTGCGCAGCTCCGGGCGCAAACTTCTTGAGCTGGGCCGATCCTGTCTGCATGCCGAGTATCGCGGCGGTATGGCGATGTTTCACCTCTGGAACGGGCTGGCCGCTTATGTCGCGGATCACCAGATCGACGTTCTGTTCGGGGTTGCCTCTTTTCACGGCACCGATCCGCAGGCCTTGGCGCAACCCTTGTCGCTGCTGCATGCCAATCACCTGGCGCCCGAAGATTTGCGCGTACGTTCAAGAGCCTACCAGCCGATGAACCTGGTGGACGGGGATCAGATTGATCGCCGCGCTGCGATGGTGGACACACCCGCGCTGATCAAGGCCTACTTGCGGCTCGGTGGATTTGTGGGGGATGGGGCCTATGTGGATCACGCGTTCAACACCACTGACGTCTGCCTGATCCTCGACACTGCGCGGATGAATGAACGTCAAAGCCGCCTCTATACGCGCGGGACCGCCGCTGAATGACCGTCAGCTGGAAGAGTGAGACACCGCCGGAACAGGTTCGGATTACGCCGATGGGATGGCTGCGGGTCGGTCTGCGTGGCACCGCGTTGGCGATACTGGTCTTTGGTTGCCTGTTGCTCTTGCTATTGGTGCGTCTGATTGAACGTCCCATTTGTGGGGTGCAGCGGCCGGTCACGCCCTTCATCACGATGTTTGTCTGCCGCAATGCATTTCGCATCCTGAGCTTGCGCTTTGACACCAAGGGCGCGCGGATGCATCACCCCGGTATCATTGTCGCGAACCATACGTCATGGCTCGATATTTTTGCCCTCAACGCACGCAAACGGATCTATTTCGTGTCCAAGTCCGAAGTGGCGGCATGGCCCGGAATTGGCTGGCTGGCGCGCGCCACCGGCACGGTGTTCATCGAACGTGATCGCAAGAAATCCAACGAGCAGAAGGCGCTGTTCGCACAGCGTCTGAAAGCAGGGCATAAGTTGCTGTTCTTCCCGGAAGGCACCTCAACCGACGGTCTGCGGGTGCTGCCGTTCAAGACGACACTGTTTGCTTCACTGTTTGAGCCAGAGTTGCGCGATATCCTGTATGTGCAACCGGTTTCGGTGGTGTTTCATGCCCCAACGGACGCCGAGCGCCGGTATTACGGCTGGTGGGGGGATATGGATTTTGGCAACCACCTGCTGAAGGTGCTCGCGACCCAGCCGCAGGGCAGGGTGGAGCTGACCTACCACGCCCCTGTTGCGGTGCAGGCGTTTCAGGATCGCAAGGCGCTTGCCGCATATTGCGAGGCGACGGTGCGCAAGGGGCACATGCAAATGCGCAAGCAGCTGCCGGAACAGCGCTGAGACGTTGGTTTTGCGCTTGCGCACCTGGCCAAGCTGGCTTATACGCGCGCCATCGAACCCACAAGCGGGGTTTGGCCTGATCGGGGGAGACATCCCTGACAGACCGCCGGTTGGCCGCGAAAGCGTCTGAACCCCCGCTGAGGATAAAACCGGAAAAGGATAGAATAGCATGGCTCTTCCCGAGTTCTCCATGCGTCAGCTGCTGGAAGCTGGCGTACACTTTGGTCACCAGACGCAGCGTTGGAACCCCCGTATGGGTCCGTTCATCTACGGCGCGCGCAACGGCATCCACATTATGGACCTGACGCAGACTGTTCCGATGCTGGACCAGGCACTGACCGCGATTCGTGACACCGTTGCCAAAGGCGGCCGCGTTCTCTTCGTTGGCACCAAGCGTCAGGCCGCAGCGCCGATCGCCGAAGCTGCTGAGAAATCCGCACAGTACTACATGAACCACCGCTGGCTCGGCGGCACGCTGACCAACTGGAAAACCGTTTCCCAGTCGATCAACCGCCTGAAGGAAATCGATGAGCGTATGGCAGCCGGCGCCGACGGCCTGACCAAGAAAGAGCGCCTGCACATGGAGCGTGACCTGGAGAAGCTGCAAGCCTCTCTCGGCGGTATCCGCGACATGGGCGGTGTTCCTGACCTGCTCTTCGTCATCGACGTCAAAAAAGAAGCACTGGCCATCGCCGAAGCCAACAAACTGGGTATCCCGGTTGTGGCCATCGTCGACACCAACTGCTCCCCCGATGGCGTAGACTACATCATTCCGGGCAACGACGACGCGGCCCGCGCGATCACGCTTTACTGCGATCTGGTTGCTCGTGCAGCTCTGGACGGCATGACCGCTCAGATGGGCGCTGCCGGTGTTGACCTCGGCGCACTGGAAGAAGCACCGGTCGAGGAAGCGGTGGCAGAAGAAGCCAGCGCCTAACCCGACAGCGTGTCATCGATTTGACATGTGGGGCAGGTTAGACCTGCCCCAAACCGCATTTGACTTGAGGAGAGGCCAAGATGGCAATCACTGCAGCAATGGTGAAAGAACTGCGCGAATCCACCGGCGCAGGCATGATGGACGCGAAGAAAGCACTGGTCGAAAACGACGGCGACATGGAAGCCGCTGTTGACTGGCTGCGCACCAAGGGCCTTGCCAAAGCGGCCAAGAAATCCGGCCGTACCGCCGCAGAAGGCCTGGTGGCCGTGGTCGTCGACGGTGGCACCGGTGTTGCTGTCGAGGTGAACTCCGAAACCGACTTCGTTGCGAAAAACGCCGATTTCCAGGCCATGGTGTCTGGCATTGCCAAAGCTGCCCTGACTGTGTCCACGGTTGAAGAACTGGCAGACGCGGATCTGGACGGCAAAACTGTCGCCACTACCGTGACCGACAAGATCGCCACCATCGGCGAGAACATGGCGCTGCGCCGGATGGCGAAGCTGGAAGGTGAAACCGTCGTGTCCTACGTGCACAATGCGGCCACCGACGGCATGGGCAAAATCGGCGTTCTGGTTGCACTGACCGGCGGCGACGAGGCGATCGGCAAGCAGGTTGCGATGCATATCGCAGCTGTGAACCCGGCGGCTCTGTCCGAGGCAGACATGGATCCGGCGATCGTCGAAAAAGAGCGTCAGGTTCAGATCGACATCGCGCGCGAATCCGGCAAGCCGGAGCAGGTCATCGAGAAGATGATCGACGGTCGCATGAAGAAATTTGTTGCTGAATCCACCCTGCTGAACCAGCAGTTCGTGGTGAACCCGGACCTGACCGTGGAAGCGGCAGCGAAGGAAGCAGGCGCGACCATCACCGGCTTTGTTCGTGTGGAAGTTGGCGAAGGCATCGAAGTCGAGAAAGAAGACTTCGCAGCTGAGGTGGCCAAAGCCGCAAAAGGCTAAGCCTAGGCCGCAGCATTGAGCTGATTTGACCCCGGTGCGCGTGTCGCGCCGGGGTTTTTCTATGTGCTGTGCTATTGATGGCCTTCTGCCGGAACGCTGACAGCGGCTCGAAATGACAGCCGACCGAAGCGCGCGCTATCAAGTACCTGATCTGAGATGAAATGGGAGGGAGTGGTCTCCGGCTGTTGACGCGGAAGAATACACGCCAACAACCAGACAGGTCAGAGAGCCTTGAAATAGCAAGGTTCGTTTCCCGAAGTCCCTAGGCTAAGCCACCACTCACGGAACAGTTGTATAGTGCCGCATAAACACCCGTAGGTGAAGTGCTGTTTTCCTTACCTTGTGAAAGGCTTATCGCATGAAATATTCGCCAAACCGTCATCAGTCCGTTTCAATGGTCGACAGCCGCGCGCTTAGTATTCGATCGCGTACATCTGATTGTGTAGTGCTGCCTTCAGGATCGCCTGAGCAGTCGTTTCGACCGACAGGGCTTCCCGCGCAAGACGCAGGTGCTTTTCGATGGTCGCGGTCGTCAGCCCCATCAACAACGCGATGTCCTGGGTCGTCTTCCCATCACCCACCCACTGCAAAACTTCGCGTTGGCGCCGCGTCAACCCACGATTGGGGGCGTTATAGGGCAGGGTGAGGATCTTCAGATGGGCGACATTGTTCATCAACACGATGTCCTGCCCATGCTCGGCCCAGATCTGATCCACGTCCGCCTGACGCAATTCGCGGCGCGCTGCCAGGGCGATGGCGCCCTTGAAGCGATCCGTCGCGGAGTTGAAGCTGATGGTGTAGCCCGCATGCACGCCCATCTTCTGGTTGAAATCGTGAACCGCCTGCGCCTTGCAATCAAGACGTCCTTGCGCGGCCAACTCATGCGCAATCCCCCAGCTGGCAAAGCCTTCGTTTTGCAGTGCCCAGGTCAGCATCGGTGCGTGAGAGTAGAGGCCATCGCCCAAAAATCCGCTCAGGTATTCGGGGCTGTGGTTCGATAGGACGACGAAGTCATCAGGGTCGCCGAGAGACGTCTTTGTCTTGAAAAGAGTATAGCCATAGATCAACCGATCAAATCCGAACCGGCTCATCTGACGGACGTGGCCATGCCACAGCTCTTCGATCGAATTGCACTGCGTGACGTAGTGAAGATATTCGGACGTGATCATGGATCTTGTTTGCCCGAACAGTGCTGAACAAGCGCATCCAAGGCCAACAGATAGCCGAACGACCCAAAACCACAGATCTGCCCGATCACCGCCTTGGAGATATAGGAGGTCTGCCGGAAGGCTTCACGCGCGTGAATATTCGACAGATGCACCTCGATCGTGGGCAGCTCAACCGAGTAGATCGCGTCCATCAATGCAACGGACGTATGGGTATAAGCGCCCGCATTGAGGATGATCCCGGCGTGCGTCCCTTTGGCTGCATGGATCTGATCCAGCAACGCGCCCTCATGGTTTGATTGAAAGCAGCTGACCTCAACCCCGAGTGTGGTGCCGTGGCGTCGGCAACGATCCTCGATCATCTCCAACGTCTCGGACCCATAGACCTCCGGTTGACGGGTCCCAAGCAGGTTCAGGTTCGGGCCGTTGAGGATCAATACGCGCGTCATTTTCTGTCCTTTCAGGGCATCGACCAGTATCAGCGTGATCGCCCTTCGTGTTCTTCTTTACCCGTTGATCGTAGCTCCTGCGAACACAGGCACAACGAACGCATTCTGCACTTCTGCTCCAGACCGCGAACCGGTTGAAGGCGTTAGAAACATGCTAATGTTTTTCATAAAATGCCATGCTGGCAAAGGAAGAGCCAGTTTCACGAATATTTTGATCCACTCAAACGCGAAAGTCGAGGGGGAAATACGCGCGAAAGGCTGTCAGTCATGAGGCATCTGCACGGGGGCACCTCGTATCCTGACAGAGGGTGTGATCTGGTATGACGTGACGTCGCCATTCCACCCCCTACGTTGTACCGGGGCCGTCCGGCTGACATCCTCGTCATCAGAGGTTCGCCGCGAGCGTCAGGGTCCAGCAGGGGATCATCGGGGATCGGGGAGCTCTCATTGAGCAGAATACCATCGCAGCCAACCCTGCACTTGTGCCGTGCAACGCCGTGGCGACTTAAGAGTTTCTTTTGTTTATGGTCACTTGCAAGTGACAGTTGATGCAGGAGTTTTCGCATGAGTACCTCCACGGCGCAGCTCGACACTGAAGCAGTCGCACGCTTTGTCTCGGGAAGATTGCCGGGGTTCACAGAGGCTGTGACTGCGCAAAAATTTGCAATGGGGCAGTCGAATCCGACCTACCTCTTGCAGGCCGCTGCCCACAGATATGTTCTGCGGCGCAAGCCTTTGGGAACGCTTTTGAAATCAGCACATGCTGTGGACCGGGAGTTCCGCGTCCTCTCAGCGCTGCGCGGGACTGCGGTTCCAGTTCCGACCGTGCATCTCCTGTGTGAAGACGAGGACATTATTGGCTCTGTCTTCTACATCATGGATCATGTCGAGGGCAGGACGTTCGGCGAACCCCGGCTGCTTGAATTGCCCAGAGCTGACAGAGCTGCAACGCTGGACGAGATGAATCGCGTTCTTGCAGAATTGCATATGATCGATGTGGGTGATGTCGGGCTTTCTGATTATGGGCCACCTGGCAATTATTTCGCGCGGCAGTTGGCCCGCTGGTCCAAGCAGTACCACAGCTCGCAGACTGTTCGCATCGATGCGATGAACACGCTGATCAGAGAACTGGAAGCCACTCTGCCAGAAGATGATGGTCAGCGAACGCTGGTACACGGGGATTTTCGGATCGACAATATGATCTTCAGCCCGGACGGGCGGCAGTGCCGCGCCCTGCTTGATTGGGAGCTTTCTACGCTCGGCCATCCCTATGCGGATCTCGCCGGTGTGATCATGCAGTGGCAAATGCCGCCCGGCAGCGAGGGCCGTGGGCTTGCCGGCGTGGATCGTGCCGCTGAGGGGCTGGTCACTGACACGGCCTTCGTTCAGGCGTACTGCGACCGGCGGGGCCTGACGGGAATTCCCGATTTTGGTTTCTATCTCGCGTTCAGTTTCTTTCGCATGGGGGCGATCCTGCAAGGGGTTTTGAAACGCGCTATGGACGGTAATGCGTCCAATCCAGAACAGGCGCAGAAGCTTGGCAGTTATGTTCCGCAGTTCGCGCGCGCCGGGCTGGATGCGCTCGAGAAACCGGATCTTTAGGGCCGCAAACCCATACAATTGAACGCGTCTTCCCCTGCGTTGGTAACACATTGGCAAACCTCAAGGTCCAGAGTCGGACGTGGTGGGCGTACAGTTTTTTTCTGCATACGCCGTTAAATCGGGAATTTTGGGGGCAATATGGAACGCGACGAATGGCTCAACCGCCGGCTACATGGTGATGGGGTGGTTGAACTGCAGCTTGGACACGCACCGGAAAACCAGCTAACACAGGATTTTCTGAGAGATTTCACATTTCAAATCAAAGAAATGTCCGTCGATCCTGATGTGAAATCAGTCCTCCTCAGCAGCCCGTTCAAGGATTTCTCAACCGGCGTTGCACCTGATGCGAGTGCGGTTGGGGCGGATCTGAACGCGGCCTTTCTTGCACTTTACGCATGTCCGAAACCGGTGGTGATCGCCTCTGTCGGTCTCTGCTCCGGCGCCGGCATGTTCTTTGTTCTTGCCAGCGATGTGCGTGTCGCGCACGCGCGTGCAGGTTTCGAGATGACTGAGGTTCAGCTTGGCTCCGAATATCCGATTGCGCTTATGGAGATTGCGCGGGCGTCGCTGGACAGCAACACGCAAAGGCGCCTGATGTTGACGGGGCAACGTCTCGGTCCGATTGCGGCGCGCAATGCCCAAATCATCGAAGTGATCGCTGACGATTTGGAGGACCTGCACGGCTATGCACTGAAGGAGGCACGTAAACTCGCGGCTCTGCCTGCAGAGGCTTTCGCGCGGATCAAATTTGAATTGCGTGCTGGCACGATCAATCGGATCGAAGATCTCTTGGACGCAACGCTATCGCAGGATCAGACCACACCGCGCATGGCGGGCTGACACGGGGATACGACACTTGGCGCCGCCGCTCTGCCGTTGTAGGGAAACGGAAACAAATGGGCTGCAAGAGGCGAGGGACCATGAAGGGAAACAAGATCGAAGTGAGCCGCACGGACGATGGAAAAATCCTCGTCAACAAGGGCACATGGACCGATGTTTTCCCCGAGGACCAGCGAGAGCCCTGGGCGCAGTGGTATGAACAGATGCATACGCACTACGCCTACGAAGGCTATGCAGACATGGCAAAGGCCTTGCGCGCATTGACGTAGCACAGATCGTGCCCAAGGCGCTCGTGTGTCAGCCTTTACACCGCAAAGGGATCACGTCGGGCTGCATCACCCTTCGCGGCGCTGTTTCAGTTTGACCTGCGACTTTGAGAATGTAGCCGACCGCAGTCTGTCAGCGCTGCATGGAACGTATCGCGCGCAAGACTAACAGTATCCAGCCAAAAGGTAGTAAAGGCTGCGCCCTTCGAAAACCGTCAATGTTTTGATGTAATGGCGCACCTGAGAGGATTCGAACCTCTGGCCTCTGCCTTCGGAGGGCAGCGCTCTATCCAGCTGAGC
This sequence comes from Tritonibacter scottomollicae, assembly GCF_032924845.1. Classification (NCBI taxonomy): domain Bacteria; kingdom Pseudomonadati; phylum Pseudomonadota; class Alphaproteobacteria; order Rhodobacterales; family Paracoccaceae; genus Tritonibacter; species Tritonibacter scottomollicae. Next base: position 1,108,175 of record NZ_CP136704.1, on the reverse strand, counting down.
TACAGGTGCGTCTGTGAGGGCGGATATACGCGGATGTCGAAAAGTCTGCAATGAAAAAAACGCGTTATCCGCGAATTCGTTACGCTCATCTCTACGACAACAAGCCGGCCTGAATACGCGGCGCACACGCCAAAACGACAAACGGCGCGCTGTAAGATGACAGCGCGCGATCCCGATACAGGACAACAGTCTTGACGTTCAGCCGCGCCACGTGCGGACAACGCCGCAATCCATATGCACGAAATTGGAGCCGTAGTAGCGACCAACGCCGCCTGCTTTGCACGCCTGAGCAGCCTGCGCCATCTGACCAACAGAGCGCGAGGCAAGACGCAGATCGGCGGCCTGACCCGACATGTGCAGCGATTTCTTGGCCACACCGCGTGACCGGCTGCGAAGCATCGCGTTGGTTTGCGGGCTTCTATAACCAGACAGCAGGAGGTAGGGCTCGTTGACCTCGAGGAGGTTCAGAGACGCTGACATGATGTCAATCGTGCGCAGATCGATCGACTTGACCTGATCGGTCCGCCAATCGCGCATGAAGTGATTAACTTCCTTGACGGCATCTTTGATATACTTGCCATCAATCCAGTAGATCATATCCAAACGCTCGCCTGTACGGCCTGAATACATGCGAATTCTACGGATGTCGCCGCCTCCGCGAAGGAAGCCGGCGGCCTGAGAGTATGTTGGGGCTGCTGCGACTGTTGTGGCCGCAAATGCCTTCAAGAGTGCTCGACGGGAAAACCCGGTATTTTTTTCTGCCATTGTGATGAGCGTTGTCCCATACGCTTTTGTGGTCACAGGTCCCGATATTTCGGGTACCTTTTCGCGCCTTTGTTGCGCAGCTGTTGTATGGCACAGCAGGAATCAGCTGCCAACAAATGAATGGCGGGCCATCCGAATGTGGTGTTTTTTCGGCAGAAACTTGCGCAACAGGGGAGGTGAGAGGTCATTTTCCCCCTCATCGCATGGAACAATTCGCGGTTATTGGGGCCTGACGGCATCATCGCCACACCTTCGGTACGCCTGATGCAAATGTGAGTGGACTTGCAAGGGGCCCGTTTACCTACACTCGGATAACGTCTATCCGCACCTCTTGCGTTGTATCTTGGAGTTTATTGAAAGATGTCGCTGGCCTGCGCACCAAAGTTCTCTTCCCTCATCACCGGTGGCCTTCTGGCTGCAGTGCTGGGCGCCTCTGTATTCTTCGCCGATGACGCGGCTGCGTCGTCCACGGGGTTCCGTCAGGCCGTGGCAGAAATGGCTTGGGAGGATGAGGCTGTTGCCTCTTTCTACCGCGAGACCGGCTATGCGCCGCTTTGGACTGCGGACACGCCCGAAGCCAAAGCGCGGCGACAGGCCTTTATGCAGGCGCTGGAAGAGGCCTCAATGCATGGGCTTCCGGATATGTCGCTCCGCGCCTCCGAACTGGTGGCGCAAATGCGAAATGTTCGCTCGACCCGCGATTTGGGCGCGGTCGAAGTGGCCCTGAGCCGGGCGCTGGTCGACTATGCAACCGACCTGCAAACCGGTCTGGTGAATACGCCCTCCTCGATCGACGAAGGGATCGTCCGGAACAAGCATAAGGTAGACGCCACAGGGTTCCTGAGCGGTATATCGAGCGAGCGCCCTTATGCGTTTCTGCAAAACCTTGTGCCGGCCTCGCCCCAATACCGTGCGCTGATGCGTGAGAAGATGCGGCTTGAGGCCCTTCTTAGCGCCGGTGGCTGGGGGGCAATCGTCCCCGTCCGCAAGATGGAGCCCGGCGACACTGGCCCCACAGTGATTGCCCTGCGCAATCGGCTCGTTGCCATGGGGTATATGAATCCCACGGCGACGCGCAGCTATGACCTCGCGCTTGAGGATGCGGTGCGCCGTTTTCAGGATGAACACGGGCTTGCGGTAGACGGCGTCGCGGGTGAGGGCACCCTGAATGAGATCAATCGCCCGGTGACGGATCGTATCAAATCTGTGCTGGTGGCGATGGAGCGGGAGCGTTGGCTGACCCCGGATCGCGGCGAACGCCATATTCTGGTGAACCAGACCGATTTTACAGCCAAGATCATCGACGACGGCGAGATCACATTCGAAACACGGTCCGTCATTGGCAGCAATCGCAGTGATCGCCGCACGCCAGAATTCTCCGACGTGATGGATCACATGGTGATCAATCCAAGCTGGTATGTGCCGCGTTCGATCATCACCAAGGAATATCTGCCGAAGCTGAAAAACAACCCCAACGCCCACAGCTACATCGAGATCACCGATAACCGCGGGCGGGTTGTGAATCGCAACAACGTGGATTTCAGCCAGTTCACCGCGCGCAGCTTTCCGTTCGCGATGCGGCAACCGCCGAGCAGCCGCAACGCGCTTGGCCTAGTCAAGTTCATGTTCCCGAACAAATACAACATCTACCTGCACGACACGCCTCAAAAGAGCCTGTTCGGGCGCGAAGTGCGCGCCTTCTCGCATGGCTGCATCCGCTTGCAGAAACCGTTCGAGTTCGCCTATGCGCTTCTGGCACGGCAATCCGACACGCCGAAGCAGTACTTCCACCAGGTGCTGAACAGCGGCAAGGAGACCAAGGTCACGCTTGAGACCAAGGTGCCCGTGCACATGATCTATCGCACCGCCTTTGTGTCTGAAGATGGGCGCGCAGAATTCCGCCGTGACATCTATGGTCGTGACGCCAAGATCTGGTCCGCGATGGAGCGGGCAGGGGTGGCGCTTCCCGGCGTTCAGGGCTAAGTCTCGGGCCAGGATCCGCTTTTGGAGGAATGGCCCGATGTACACCGTTCGTGAGATCGCCGATGCCCTTGGGGCCGAGGCCGCTGGTGCAGTTGATCTGACCATCACCGAAGCCGCAGAGCCACAGGACGCCGGTCCTGATGCGCTCGCCATGGCGATGTCACCCAAATACGCCGAGGCGCTGTCTGCAGGCACAGCCCGCGTTGCACTCGTCTGGGAGGGGGCCGACTGGCAAGGCATGGGGCTGGACGCCGCGATCTTTGTCGTCCGTCCGCGCCTCGCCATGGGCGGTGTCACGCGTATGCTCGACCCTGGGCAGCGCGAAACGCCAGGCATTCATCCCTCCGCGGTCATCGACCCGACCGCCGTGATCGAACAAAATGTCACCATCGGCCCGCTTGCGGTGGTCGGCCCCAACGCCGTCATCGGCGCAGGGAGCCTGATCGGCGCGCATTGTTTCATCGGTGCGGATGTGACCATCGGCGTGGACGCCAACCTTCGTGAAATGGTCTCGATCGGGGCTCGGGTCACCATTGGGGACCGGTTTCGTGCGCAGCCCGGGGCGCGTGTGGCCGCGGATGGCTTTTCCTATGTGACGGCCGAAACCTCTGGCGTCGAGAACGCACGCAAGACCATGGGCGACCAGGGCGAAACAGAGACACAACCTTGGCTCCGCATACATTCACTTGGGTCTGTAAGGATCGGAAATGACGTTGAAATTGGCGCTAACTGCACGATCGACAACGGCACGATCCGAGACACGGTGATCGGCAATGGTACCAAGCTCGACAACCAGGTGCACATCGGCCACAACTGCCGCATCGGTGATGATTGCCTGCTCTGCGGACAGACGGGTCTGTCCGGGTCGGTCGACGTCGGCAACAATGTCGTGCTGGGTGGCCAATGCGGCGTCGCTGACAACCTCTTTATCGGCGACCGGGTGATTGCCGGCGGCGGCACCAAGATCCTGTCGAATGTGCCCGCGGGCCGTGTCGTGATGGGCTACCCTGCCGTGAAGATGGACACCCATACGGAAATGTACAAAGCACAGCGCCGGCTGCCACGGCTGATGCGCGATCTCGACGCATTGAAAAAGGCTGTTTTCAAATAACCTTTCAGTCAGTAAACCTCAGGCAATCTCATCTCCCGCAGGAGCCGCTCATGAGCACGCAGGATAAGGTCATCGCAATCATCGCTGAGCAGGCGGTATTGGAGCCCTCGGATGTAACCCTCGACGGCACGCTGGAAGATCTCGGCATCGACAGCCTTGGCCTCGTTGAAAGCATCTTTGCGATCGAAGAAGAATTCGACATTACCATCCCCTTCAACGCCAACGAGCCTGAGCGGAGCGATTTCGATATCTCGAATGTCGCCGCCATCATCGCCGGGATCGACAAACTGGTCGCCGAAAAGAACGGCTGATCGCACTGGGTGTCATCGGACAAGAGGACTTGCCATGAAACGCGTTGTGATCACCGGCGCCGGAACCATCAATGCGCTCGGACATACGGTTGCCAAAACCATGGAATCCATGCGTGAAGGCCGATGTGGCATTGGCGACCTGGATTTTCGTGACGTTGATCGGCTTGCCATCAAGATTGGCGGTCAGGTCCGCGATTTCGAGGCAGAAGGCCGCTTCAACCGGCAACAGATGGTGCTCTATGATCGCTTTACCCAGTTCACGCTGGTTGCAGCGGGTGAGGCGATCCGTCAATCGGGCCTCGAGTTCACCGGCGAGTTGGCCGCGAAATCAGGCGTGGTTCTTGGCACCGCCGGGGGTGGAGTTTCCACTTGGGATGACAACTATCGTTCCGTCTACGAAGACGGAAAGAACCGGGTTCATCCCTTTGTTGTCCCCAAGCTGATGAACAACGCGGCGGCCAGCCACGTGTCCATGGAATATAACCTCAAAGGGCCCAGCTTTACGGTCTCGACCGCCTGTGCGTCGTCCAACCATGCCATGGCGCAGGCTTTCCAGATGGTCCGCAGCGGCATGAGCCCCGCGATGGTGACCGGCGGGTCGGAATCGATGCTCTGTTTTGGCGGGGTGAAGGCCTGGGAAGGGCTACGCGTCATGTCGAAGGACGCCTGCCGCCCGTTCAGCGCAAATCGCAACGGCATGGTTCAGGGCGAAGGCGCCGGGGTCTTTGTGTTCGAGGAATACGAACATGCGAAGGCCCGCGGGGCAGAAATCCTCTGCGAAATCGTCGGCTACGCCATGAGCTCTGACGCCGCCGATATCGTGATGCCCAGCAAACAGGGCGCCGCGCGTGCAATCTCCGGCGCGCTGAAGGACGCGCAGATCAATGCGCAGGACGTGGGCTATATCAACGCCCATGGCACTGGCACCGCGGCCAATGACAAGACTGAATGCGCCGCCGTGGCCGATGTGTTTGGCCCGCATGCCGACAATCTGATGATCTCCTCGACGAAATCAATGCATGGCCATCTGATCGGCGGCACCGGTGCGGTGGAGCTGCTGGCCTGCATCATGGCGTTGCGCGACGGCGTTATCGCCCCGACCATCGGCTATGAAGAGCCCGATCCGGAATGCGCGCTTGATGTGGTCCCCAACGAGGCGCGGGAAGCAACGATCGATGTTGCGCTCTCCAATGCGTTTGCCTTTGGGGGATTGAACGCTGTCCTGGCGCTGAAGCGAGTCTGACCCTCTACTCGGAACAAAAAACGCCCGCCTGAGGTTTGATCCTCGGGCGGGCGTTTTTGTTTCAGGAACCAGTTCTTACTGCTTCACGACATCCACGGCATTGAAGCCCGCGGTGAAGCCCTTCAGCGACATCGGCACAGAGACCGTGGTTTCCGGCGAAGGAGCAGGGCGCAGGCTGAAGACCGCTTCGCTGCCTTGTTTGAACGCATTGATATCTGCTTCTGTCAGGCCAATCTGTGCGACACAGCCGGCTTTATTGCAGAAGGAGAAGTTGTAGCGCTTGCCCGGCGCACCATCCACAGAGACGGTCAGACCTGCCGGCAGCAGGGTTTCCAGCGGAGCGATCACAGTCGCGCCAGCCACCGCCTGGCCGCCACCGGACGTGTCGATGCGGAACAGTGAGACTTCTGCCACGGGGCCGCCTTCTTCGTCGACAAGAACCTGGAGCAGCGAGCAAGGATCTTCATCCGACTGGGTGTTGACGCAAGCCAGATCCCAATCTCCGAATTTCTCCTTTGAGTACCGCTGCCCGACGCGCAGCGCCGCATCGGCGGGTGTGCCAAGATCCAGCAGCTGGTCTGCATTCGGCGCGGGCGCTTCTGCATCTTGCTCTGCAGTTTCTGCAGTCTGATCGGTTGTGTCCTGATCCGTCGTCTCTTGCGCCACCAGCGGCGACGCCGCGAGGAGGAGGGCAAGGGAGACCGAGCTGAGGGATTTCAACATGAATGCCTCTTTTGTTTGAATCTATCTTCGCCATTTAACATGGCATCCTGCAAGTGTCAGGGGAATAACAGCAGTAAATGGGGCAAATGACTGATTTCCGCCGATGTTCTACAGCTTGGATACTCAATCAACCATCCAACAGACAGCGCTGACAAGCCAGACATCGAAAAAGGGGGCCGAAGCCCCCTTTTACGTAGATATCTCCCCGTCGGACTGGCCGACTTAGTTATTGTTCAGAACGTTACGAGCGAAAATCGTATCGGTCAACATCCAATAGAAAAAAAATGATATTACAGCCAAAGCACCCTTTTGGCGGTGTTCTACTATGGAATTATGACAGATTGTGTCGCACCCTCGCGTCGAGACAAAAAAAGGCCGTGCACTAAGGCACGGCCAGTCTGACAGGGAGGAAGTGTCCGTTGATCCAACCGCATTCGAACCATCGGACCTCTTAACGCTGGCAGACAAAGGTTAACAATGTATTTGGGTGAATACGCGCCTTGAGGAGTTCAGCAGGCATGCCAAAGGAAGTTTTCATCGGCGGAGGGGGCGAAAGCTATGCAACGCCACAGTACCTCAGCCTAAAGTATGCCAATCGGCATGGGCTGATTGCCGGTGCGACGGGAACCGGTAAAACGGTTACACTTCAGATCCTTGCAGAGAGTTTCTCGAGCGAAGGCGTGCCGGTAATCCTGGCGGATGTCAAAGGAGATCTCTCCGGTTTGGCAAAATCTGGCAGTGCGGATGCCGCGCTGCACGACCCCTTCGTTAAAAGAGCGAAAAAAATAGGATTTACCTCGTTTGACTACCATTCGGTGCCTGTCACCTTCTGGGATCTCTTCGGAGACCAGGGGCATCCGGTGCGCACAACCGTCGCTGAAATGGGGCCGCTGCTGCTGTCACGCTTGCTGGAATTAAGCGAAGCGCAAGAGGGTATTCTGAACATTGCCTTCCGTCTGGCCGACGAACAAGGGCTGCCGCTGCTGGATCTCAAGGACCTGCAAGCCTTGCTGGTTTGGGTCGGTGAGAACCGCGATAGCCTGTCGTTGCGATATGGTAATGTCTCTACCGCTTCGATCGGGGCGATCCAACGTCGGCTGCTGGTTCTGGAAAACCAGGGCGGGGCAAGCATGTTCGGGGAACCGGCGCTGGACCTCCAGGATCTGATGCGATGTGATGATCTTGGGCGAGGTATGGTTAACGTGCTTGCCGCCGACAAGCTCATGGCCTCGCCCAAACTCTATGCAACGTTCCTGCTGTGGTTGCTGAGCGAACTGTTCGAGACGTTGCCAGAGGTCGGAGATCCGGACAAACCAAAGCTGGTGTTCTTCTTTGATGAGGCGCATCTATTGTTCGACGACGCGCCTAAGGCTCTGATCGACAAGGTTGAACAGGTGGCGCGCCTCATCCGCTCCAAAGGCGTCGGCGTGTATTTCGTCACCCAATCCCCGGATGACATTCCTGAGGACATCCTTGGTCAGCTCGGCAATCGGGTCCAGCATGCGCTGCGTGCATTCACCGCCCGAGATCGAAAAAAACTGAAACTGGCGGCGGAAACATACCGCGAAAACCCCAGATTCTCGACCGAGGGCGCCATCCGCGATGTGGGCGTGGGCGAGGCGGTCACCTCAATGCTGGAAAAAAAGGCCGTTCCGGGCGTGGTCGAGCGCACGTTGATCCGGCCGCCCTCCAGCCAGTTGGGCCCCATCACACCATCGGAACGCACGGCGGTGATGCAGGCCTCGGTCATGGCGGGCAAGTATGATGCGAGTGTTGACCGTGAGTCCGCATATGAGATTTTGAAGGCCCGCGCCGAAACAGCGGCACGCGAGGCGGCTGCGGCGGAAGAACAGGCAGAGACTGCTCCGGACCCGATGGTGCGAGAATTCAGCGCCGCCCGTCGCTACAGCGGCAGCCGGGTTGGACGGTCCACATCGCGCCGCATCGGGGGCGCAGATACTATCGCCTCAGCCATGTCAGAAGCAGTGATCAAGGAGCTGAAAGGCACAACCGGACGGCGCATCGTGCGCGGCATCCTTGGCGGGTTGTTCAAGGGGCGCTGACCGGGCGCGAGCACGCGGAAAACGGAAAACGCCGCCCACAGAGGGCGGCGTTTTTTGTTACTTTTCAGGGATCAAACCGCGTGGGCTAAACCTGAGAACCAGGAGCAATATCAAGCCCATCGTAAACAGTCGCATATGCGCCGCGCTTTCCAGAAGATGGGCGCGAAGCGCGCTGTCTTCGGCCATGCCAGAGGTGATCATTTCGATCACCAGAACGCCAAGCGGCTCGACCTTGATCCACAGGAACCAGACCAGAAGCCCGCCCAGTACCGCGCCAAAGTTGTTGCCCGAACCACCAACAATCACCATGACCCAGATCAGGAAGGTGAACCGCAGGGGGTTATAGGTGCCCGGCGTCAGCTGACTGTCGAGCGTGGTCATCATCGCGCCCGCCACACCACATATGGCAGACCCGAGAATGAAGATCTGCAGGTGACGGCGGGTGACGTGCTTACCCATTGCGTTTGCGGCCACCTCGTTGTCGCGGATCGCACGCATCATCCGGCCCCATGGGCTCTTGAGCGCCATTTGCGCCATCCACAGCAGCACCAGCAGAACGATCGCGAAGAGAGCCGAATACCCCAGTTTCACATAGATCGTTGACGCGGTGGTTGCATCGAGACCCCAGGACGCCGCCTTTTCAACAAAGGCCGGATCACCTTGCAAATCGACCTCGTAGGGCAGTGGGCGGGGCAGGCCGACCACATTCTTGACGCCACGGGACAACCAGTCCTCGTTCTTGAGAACTGCAATGATGATCTCTGCAATCCCCAGCGTGGCAATCGCGAGGTAGTCAGAGCGCAGTCCCAGCGCTGTTTTTCCGATCAGCCAGGCGACGCCCGCCGCCAGCAGACCGCCCAAGGGCCAGGCCATCAGAACCGGCAGCCCAAGACCGCCAATATTGCCTTCAAGAGCGGCGTTGATCCCCTCGACGGCCTCAACCCCCGGATCAAGAACCGCACGGTAGATCACAAAGCCGACAATCAGGATGGCCAGCATGGCCGCGGTGCGTGCCAGCCCGGCGGTCATTTTCTGGTAGGCAAGGATCGCAAGGCCGATGGTCGCGGCGCCAAGCACCAGAGCCATCAGGATCTGCTGGCCGCCCGCCTCCCAGGCGCCCGGCGTGGGTGACATGGAGGTGAGGACCACGGCAAGCCCGCCGAGCGCAGTGAAGCCCATGATGCCGACATTGAACAGACCGGCGAAGCCCCATTGCAGGTTCACCCCAAGCGCCATGATCGCGGAGATCAGACCCATATTGAGGATCGTCAGCGATGAATTCCACGAGCCGGAGAAAACACCAAAGGCAGTGGTCGTCCCTTCCAGCACCAGCAGCAGGCCGACGCCGACGAACAGAAGCGTATGTTTCAAAGTATCGCTCATACTGCTTTCCCCTTGAAGATACCTGTGGGTTTGAACAGCAGCACGATGACAAGGATCGCGAAGGACACCGCGAATTTATAATCGGTGCTCAGGAGCTGCGCGAGCCCGTCCGGCGCCAGGCTTTCGGGCAGGATGTACCCGCCGACCTTTTTCCAGGCGTAGGTGATCATGACCTCGCTCATGGCGATGACAAAACCGCCGGCGATCGCGCCGAGCGGGCTGCCAAGACCCCCAACGATGGCCGCCGCAAAGATCGGCAGGAGCAACTGGAAGTAAGTGAACGGTTTGAAAGACTTATCAAGCCCGTAAAGCGTGCCTGCGATCGTCGCCAGTGCCGCCACGATCAGCCATGTGATGATCACCACACGCTCCGGATTGATGCCTGACAGCAGCGCCAGATCTTCGTTGTCGGAGTAGGCGCGCATGGATTTACCGGTACGGGTCTTGTTCAGGAACCAGAACAGCAGCGCCACCACGATGATTGCAGTGATGACCGTAATGCCTTGTGAAGTCTTGATCGCAAGCCCCTCATCGAGGCCGGTCATATTCTTGAACGCCCGGGCCTTGATGATGAAACGCTCGCCATCGCCGAACCGCTGATCGCCGGGGCCGATGATAAAGCGCACGAGCCCGTTCATCATGAACATCACCCCAAGCGAGACCATAACGAACACCACGGGCTTGGCCTTTTGCTCGCGATAGAATTTGAACACGGCCCGGTCCGTGACCACCACAAGCGCCATGGTGAAAACAATCCCGATGGGCAGGGCGAGCAGCGCCGTCGGCAGGGGCCCCGCAGAGATCCCCCAGGACTGAAACAGCCAGGTGAACAGGATCGTGACCATGGTCCCAAATGCCATGGTGTCCCCATGGGCAAAGTTGGAGAACCGCAAAATCCCGTAGATCAGCGTCACCCCGAGCGCGCCAAGCGCCAGTTGGCTGCCATAGGCGATGCCGGGAATGAGCACGAAGTTTGAAAGCGCCACGAAGGCGTTGAGGAAATCCATCTCTTAGCCTCCCAGAAAAGATTTGCGCACTTCGGGATCGGCCAGAAGCTCTTGCCCGGTGCCGGTATAGGCGTTTGCACCTTGCACCAGAACATAGCCTTTGTCCGCAATTTCAAGCGCTTGCTTGGCGTTCTGTTCCACCATCAAGATCGGCAAACCAGTGCGCGCGACCTCGATGATACGGTCGAACAGTTCGTCCATCACGATGGGTGAGACACCCGCCGTGGGCTCATCGAGCATCAGAACCTTGGGCTTGGTCATCAGCGCGCGGCCCACGGCTACCTGCTGACGTTGACCACCTGACAGCTCGCCCGCTGCCTGATAGCGCTTGTCCTTCAAGATCGGAAACAGGTGATAGACCTGCTCCATCGTGTCGGAGAAATCATCGGTGCGGATGAACGCGCCCATCTCCAGATTCTCTTCCACCGTCATCGAGGTGAAAATATTGCTGGTCTGCGGCACAAACCCCATGCCCTTGACCACACGTTCCTGCGGGCTGAGGTGAGTGATATCCTCGCCCGCGAGCCGAACCGCGCCGGAGCGCACATTCAACATGCCAAAGACAGCCTTCATGCCGGTGGATTTACCAGCGCCATTGGGCCCAACGATGACGGCGATTTCGCCGGAGTTCACCGCGATGGTGCAGTCATGCAGGATGTCCGGCCCCTTGCCGTAGCCTCCCGTCATGCTGTCGCCGATCAGAAAGGGTTCGCTCATGCGTCCGCCCCCTGCAATTTATCTTTATTTTTCAAACCAGTGCCCAGGTACGCTTCGATCACCTGCTCGTTGGCCTTGATCTCGTCCAGGGTGCCTTGGGCCAGTTTCTTGCCCTCCGCCATGACGATCACCGGATCACACAGGCGGTCGATGAATTCCATATCATGCTCGATCACCACGAAGGTGTAGCCGCGTTCTTCGTTGAGGCGCTTGATCGCATCGGCGATGGTATACAGCAGCGTCCGGTTCACGCCTGCGCCCACCTCGTCAAGAAAGACGATCTTGGCGTCGACCATCATGGTGCGGCCCAGTTCCAGCAGCTTTTTCTGACCGCCGGAAATCTCGCCCGCCTTCAGGTCCGCGATATGGCTGATGGTGAGGAACTCCAGAACTTCATCCGCCTTGGCCCGCAGGGCGCGTTCCTCATCCGCGATGCGCTTGCGGCCAAACCAGGTGTTCCACAGCGTCTCACCCGACTGATCGCCGGGAACCATCATCAGGTTCTCGCGGCAGGTCATCGAGGAAAATTCATGCGCGATCTGGAAGGTGCGCAGCAATCCCTTGTGGAACAGCTCATGTGGCGGCAAGCCCGTGATGTCCTCGCCATCCATCAGGACCCGGCCTGAGGTTGGCGGCAATACACCTGCCACAACATTGAAAAGAGTGGTTTTTCCGGCGCCGTTTGGCCCGATCAAACCGGTAATGGAGCCCTTTGCAATCTCCAGCGAAGCGCCGTCAACCGCATGGAACCCGCCGAAGTGCTTATGCAAATCCTCGACGACGATCATGTCATTTTTCCCCTGCCGTCAGTTACTGCGGCCCTATTATTTGGAACAGCCCGAGGCGCATATGGCTCCCGGGCTGATCAGATTTCTATATCGCGACAAGATCCGACTTAGCGGAACTTGACCGTCGTGTTCTTGCCGTCCTGCACTTCGATCTCACGGTAGGAGCCTGCGCTCTCACCGGGGCCGATGAGGTTGACGCCAGTGGCGCCCTCATAGTCGATCTCGCCGCCATTGGCGAGGATCTCAAGCGCCTTACCCAGTTCGCCGGGGTTGATTTTCTCGCCCGGTGCATTGGCAACTTCGGTGATCTTGGACACGTAATCCTTTGGATCCACAGAGCCGGAGGCCTGCATGGCCAGCAGGAAAAGTGCAGCCGCATCATAGCTTTCGGGCGAGTAGGCAGAGGTTCCGTCGAACCCGGCTTCATTCGCCATCTCGGCAAAGATCTCTGCGCCTTCGCTGTCGGAGCCGGCGATCTGACCAAACGAGCCATTCAGGTCCGAGCCGATGTTTTCGGGCAGCGAATCACCGATCATGCCATCGGGCAGACCAAAGGTATCGAATGCACCGGTATCGAGTGCGCTCTGGATGATGCCCAGACCACCTTGGTCGAGATACCCGGCAACAACCAGGATATCGCCACCCGCAGATGCCAGTGCCGCCACTTCGGCAGAATAGTCGCCTTTGCCGTCTTCGTGCGAGGTCACGATCGTGACGTCACCACCACCGGCCTCAAACGCGGCTTGGATCGAATCCGCCAGGCCCTTGCCGTAGTCGTTGTTGGTGTAGGTGATGGCGATGCTGTCGACATCACGATCCGCGAGAATCGACGCCATGATCTCGCCCTGACGCGCGTCAGACGGGGTGGTGCGGAAGAACAGGCCGTTGTCCTCCATCGCGGTCAGACCCGGCGAGCTGGCAGACGGCGAAATCATCACCATGCCGTTTGGAATGGCGACGTTCTGCAGGATCGCGCCCGTCACGCCGGAGCAGTCGCCACCGACGATGCCGTTGGCGCCATCCGCGATCAGTTTTTCTGCGTTGGCAGTGGCCAGACCATTGTCGATGCAGCCTGTTTCGGCGCGCAGCGGGGTTACTTTGGCAGCATCCAGCAGCTTGCCAGATTCGGTGACTTCAGCCATCGCCAGCTCGGCACCAGCCGCCATGGTCGGTGCCAGGGACTCGATCGGACCAGTGAAACCAAACAGAACGCCAAGCTTAACTTCTTTGGCGTGGCCATCGGCAAACGCGGTGCCGGCGCTCAGCGCAATGGCCGCCGTCGCAGTCAGCAGTTTTTTCATTTGAAAACTCCCTTGTTGGAACAATGTTGTTCGTCAGGAACCCTATGCAAGCCCCGCAGGAAAGGGAAGAGCGATCAGACCCGCTTTTTTCTGCCCTCACATGTGGGCGCTAACACCCGCCTTTCAAAGGAGAAAGCCGATGTTTCGATGTCTCGCCTTGATCATCACTCTTGCCCTTGGCGCCGGGGTGCTTGCACCTTTCGGCGCACGCGCGATGGAAAGCAGTCAGGGAACGTTACGCGTTCAAAAGATCGCCGATGGCTTCAACGTCCCCTGGGGGTTCACCTTCCTTCCGAAGGGCGGCGTCCTTCTGACGGAACGCAACGGCGCGCTGTGGTATGTCAAGGAGGGGAGCAAACAGCAGGTCCGTGGCGCGCCTCAGGTTGCCGCAGATGGGCAAGGCGGTCTTTTGGATGTCGTTGCTGCACGCGATTTCGCCCAGAGCCGACGCGTCTACTTTACCTTCGCAAAATCACAGGGGCGAGGAGCGGGAACCGCGGTCGCCGTCGGAACACTCAGCAATGACCTTTCAGAAGTCACTGACTTGAAAGTGATATTTGAGGCACGAGCCGGAGCCCGCGGAGGGCGACATTTCGGGTCGCGGCTGGTTGAAGCGAAAGACGGCAGCCTGTTTGTGACGCTGGGGGAGCGCGGTGATCGCCCCAGCGCACAGGATCTGTCGCGCGAGCAGGGGTCCATCATACGGATCCTGCCCGACGGTCGCATTCCGGGCGACAACCCGTTTGTGAACGTTGAAGGCGCGCGCCCGGCGATCTGGTCCTATGGCCATCGTAATCCCCAGGGCTTGGCAATGGACGATCGCGGACAGCTCTGGGGCGTCGAGCACGGGGCAAAAGGTGGCGACGAGGTCAACCTGATCGAGAGAGGACAGAATTACGGCTGGCCCGTGATTTCCTATGGGCGGCATTACTCGGGTCGCAAGATCGGCGAGGGGTCTGAGAAGCCGGGACTGAAGCAGCCGGAATGGTATTGGGATCCCTCCATCGCGCCCTCCGGCATGATGATCTACTCGGGCGCCCTCTGGCCGCAATGGCGTGGTGATATCTTTGTTGGATCTTTGAAGTTCGATTACATTTCAAGGCTCTCTGGGTCGAATCTGCAAGAGGCCGAGAAGTTGAAAGCGCCGCAGACCGGCCGCGTCCGCGACCTGCGAGAGGCCCCGGACGGGTCGATATGGTTTATCTCGGAGTATGAGGGCGCCCTCTACCGGATCACCCCGGAATGACGCTCAGGTGACCTGACGCGCGCCCTTGCTGCCACGCTCACGATAGGGCGTGGTATCGTAATGGGCGCGATAGCATTTGGAGAAATGCGACGGTGAGGCAAAGCCACAGGCCAGCGCGACGTTGATCACGCTCATATCGGTTTGCATCAACAGGTTGCGCGCTTTCTGCAGACGCAGTTCCATGTAATAGCGTTTGGGGCTGCGGTTGAGATAACGGCGGAACAATCGCTCCAGCTGGCGGGTCGACATGCCGACATCCTCGGCGAGGATGGACGGGCTGATCGGTTCCTCGATGTGTTTCTCCATCATCTGGATTACCATCGACAACTTGGGATGACGCACCCCGATGCGGGTCGGAATGGAGAGGCGCTGCACGTCCTGATCGGTCCGGATAGAGGAATAGATCAGCTGATCCGCCACCATGTTGGCCAGTTCCTCACCGTGATCTTCGGCGATGATCTTCAGCATCAAGTCGATGGAAGAGGTGCCGCCAGCGGTCGACATACGGTTGCCATCAATGACGAAGACCGACTTCGTCAGATCGACCTCCTCAAACTCTTCGGCAAAACTGTCGGAGTTCTCCCAATGTATGGTCGCACGCTTGCCGTCCAGCAGGCCGGCCTTGGCCAGCGTGTAGGAGGCCGTGCAGAGCCCAGCGATGGTCAGCCCCTTGCGGGACTCGCGCCGCAACCAGGACAGGACCCGCTTTGTGGTGGCTTTTTGCACCTCGATGCCACCGCAGAGCATGATCGTGTCATCACGTTGCAGCTCATTCAGATCAGATTCGACCTGAAAGACCGTTCCAGCAGAGCAGGTTACGGTGTCCCCGCCTTCGCCTAGGACGTTCCAGGAATATAACTCCTGACCAGCCATGCGATTGGCGATCCGAAGCGATTCCATCGCAGCGGAAAAACACAGGAGCGTGAACTGATCCAGAAGAACAAACGTAAACCGGCGATGTTTGCCATCTGAAGTCAGTTCAGGTGGCGCCTCTGGCTTGGCTTGCATGGCTCGGGTCCTTACAAAACGGGTCTTCATTGACGGTGCTGGGAAAGCCGCGCGACGTAACGTCGCGAATTCAAAAACCTGCTCACAGGATAGCACCGGGGTCAAGACGTGGAAATTCTAAACTGGCCACTGTTAGCGCTCTTCTATATACGCTTCTTTCGTAAAACCGGGTTCCAAAGTTATTTTCGGAGTATGAGCCATGAGCGATTGGCAAAAAACGAACTGGCGCAACAAGCCGCGAGTCCAGATGCCGGACTATCTGGATCAGGACGCGCTGCACTCCGTCGAAGCGCAATTGGGGAAATATCCGCCGCTGGTTTTTGCCGGTGAAGCGCGCCGCCTGAAGTCCCAGCTTGGGGCAGCGGGACGCGGCGAGGCCTTCCTGCTTCAGGGCGGTGACTGCGCCGAGAGCTTTGAGCAATTCAGCGCCGATGGCATTCGCGACACCTTCAAGGTGATGTTGCAGATGGCCATGGTGCTGACCTACGGCGCCAAGGTGCCGGTGGTGAAAGTTGGGCGCATGGCCGGGCAATTCGCCAAGCCGCGTTCCGCCCCAACCGAGACCATCGACGGTGTTGAGCTGCCGAGCTATCGCGGTGACATCATCAACGAGCTGGCCTTTACGTCCGACGCGCGCATTCCGGATCCGAAGAAGATGCTGCAGGCCTATACTCAGGCCGCGGCGACGCTGAACCTGATCCGCGCCTTCTCCACCGGCGGTTACGCAGATGTGCATCAGGTGCACGCCTGGACGCTTGGCTTTACCGAAGGTGAAAAGGCCGAGGCCTATCGCGACATGGCGAACCGGATCACCGACACGCTGGACTTCATGAAGGCGGCAGGCGTCACCAAGGACACTGCACATACGCTGCAGACGGTGGAATTCTACACCAGCCATGAAGGGCTGCTACTGGAATATGAAGAGGCCCTGACCCGTCTTGATTCGACCTCCGGCAAATGGCTGGCAGGCTCCGGTCACATGATCTGGATCGGCGACCGCACCCGCCAGCCGGACGGCGCGCATGTGGAATTCTGCAGCGGTGTACTGAACCCGATCGGTCTGAAATGTGGTCCGACCACCACCTCCGACGATCTCAAGGTCCTGATGCAGAAGCTCAACCCGGAGAACGAGGAGGGCAAGCTGACCCTGATCGCGCGCTTCGGTGCCGGCAAGGCGGGTGAGCACCTGCCGCGTCTGGTGCAGGCGGTCAAGGAAGAGGGCGCCAAGGTGACCTGGGTCTGCGATCCGATGCATGGCAACACCATCAAATCCGCCACGGGCTACAAGACACGGCCCTTCGATTCTGTACTGCGCGAAGTGCGCGACTTCTTCGGAGTACACCAGGCCGAGGGCACCATCCCCGGTGGTGTGCATTTCGAGATGACCGGCCAGGACGTCACCGAATGCACCGGCGGGGTGCGGGACGTGACCGAGGAAAACCTCAGTGATCGCTATCACACCGCTTGTGACCCGCGCCTCAACGCGGATCAGTCGCTGGAGCTGGCCTTCCTCGTCGCCGAGGAACTGTCGCGCCTGCGGACACCGGGCGAAAGCCGCGCTGCGATATAAGAACCGATTTATCGTTGCATTGACGGCCCGCATGGAGATGCGGGCCGTTTTTTTTGTGGGGATTACCGACGCCGCAAGGCCAGACAATCGACAAAAAAAGAACGCCCGGAACACATTCTGTGTCCGGGCGTCAATGCTTCAACGTCTATGTCCAGTAGGTTGAAACTTATACGTATTAGTCGCGATTTTGACTAGAATTTTAGCAATCAGTCCCGCGAAACCACCAGACGCAGATGTGATGCGTCTTTGCGCAGCTTGCCACCGCGCGGCGGCCGGGATACCAGTTTTTCCACCTCGGTTGTCGATACCGTCTCCAGCGTCACGGAGCTGGTGGTTTCGGTATCATTTCTGACCGGGGTGCGTGTCGATTTCAACGCCTCGTCATTCTCACGGCGTGCCCGATCCAGAAGTGATCTCGCCTCATCCATCAAGCTGGTGGACTTGCGTTCAAAGGACGTGCGCGGCTCAGAAAAGCCCGTCGTCTCGGACGTCTTGCCGGTCGAGAGGTCGCGCCGTGGACGGTCTTGCAGACCTGGCTCGGATACGCGCGGGGTCGCCTTGAATTCAGGCTTGTCCAGTGCGTCACCCGAAGCCTTGCCGACTTTGCGAACGTCATAGCTTTCGACGCTGAAGCGCTGCGACACACGGCTTGCGGCACCTTCGGACACCAGAACGCCCAGCGCCCGGCTGACATCGCCAAGATCGCTGCGTAGCGGTAGCAGTATCATACGCGCTGTGCGGCTGCCCCGCATGCGGGTTGCTTCGGTCTTCAGGTCGAATTCCAGAATGGAGGGGTCTTCGAACATATGCTCCAGAGCGGCGCTGATGGTCTTGCGTGCTTCTACTGTGAAGAAGGCCGTTAGCGGCATGCCACGCACTTCCATCCCGGCGAGTTCATTGACGCGCTGGCCGGCCAGACGGAACCGGGCGATTCCCGGAGCGACCCGTTCCAGAATAAAAGTCTGGCTCAGGATGTTTTCCAGCCCACGCGGATCAACCTGTGAGCGGCTGGGAATCTCATCGCCTCGACGCAGTGCGGTCCAGTATGCCTCAGCCTGACGCAGCGGCGACACGTTAGAGCGTGCGCGAAAGCGATCCATTGCTACCACCTTGTCCAACCCCGTCTTCTTGTCTGCGCCGTCGTGACCGCGAAAAATCATTTTCATGTCCTCTGCATCCGGTTTCGACATCGAACCCTGGCAAGAGACCCATGCCCAAGGGTTAACGTCAAATTGGTTACCTTGGAGTTAACATGACACAATATAGCTAAAGTTTGGACCAATAGTTTAATCAATGGTTAACACTTTAGGATAGCGCCCCTCCGCCTTCGCGCTTTCTGCTATGCGGCTGGCATTGACCCGGTGCCCTGCACCTGTATTCAGGATCAAGGAGGGACATAGATGACATTGCATTCCATGACAGGCTTTGCATCCGGGCAGGGCGCACAGGACGGGTACACTTGGATCTGGGATATCAGATCGGTCAACGCCAAGGGACTGGACCTGCGCGCACGGGTGCCGGATTGGCTTGAAGGTCTTGAAAATGAACTGAAAAAGCGCGCATCCAAGAGGCTTGGCCGTGGCAATGTGTCGATCAATCTGCGTCTGAGCCGAGCCGAGGACGGCAAGGGACAGATGCAGATCAACACCGCCGCATTGGAGAACGCCCTTGCATCCGTCCGCGCGACGCAAGCACAGGCCGAGCAGGTCGGTTTGGTGCTCGCACCCGTTCGCGCAACGGATATCCTTCAGATGCGTGGCGTGTTGGAGCAGGCCTCCGCCGAGCAAAATACCGAACATTTGGTAAAGATGCTCCTATCCGAATTCGACTCACTTCTGAATGACTTTGTTAACATGCGCGTGGCCGAGGGCGCCGCACTGTTTCAGGTGCTCACAGATCAGCTGTCCCGTATTGAAACCCTCTGCAACCAGGCCGCCCAGCGCGCTGCGGATCGTCAGCTGCAGATTGAGGACGCGCTGAAAGCGAACCTTGCCCGTGTGATTCAGAACAGTGAAGGCGCGGATCCGGATCGTGTCGCGCAGGAGCTGGCGCTGATCGCGGTGAAGTCGGATGTGACAGAGGAGCTGGACCGGCTCGCGGCCCATGTCACTGCCGCGCGCGCTCTGCTCGACACGGGAGGCCTGATCGGGCGAAAGCTGGACTTCCTGATGCAGGAGTTCAACCGAGAGGCCAACACGCTGTGTTCAAAAGCGCAGAACGCGGCCTTGACCGAAGTGGGTTTGGAACTCAAAACCGTGATCGACCAGATGCGCGAGCAAGTCCAGAACATAGAATAAGGAGCGACCCCTCTCATGGCACAGAAACAGGCACAGCGGCGGGGCCTTCTCATCATCCTGTCGTCGCCCTCCGGCGCGGGCAAATCGACATTGGCAAAGCGGCTACGGGCCTGGGACAGCGACATCAGCTTTTCCGTCTCTGCCACCACGCGCAAACCGCGCCCCGGCGAGGTGGACGGGCAGGATTACCATTTCGTCTCGGTCGACTTGTTCAAACATGACGTGGCCGATGGCGAGATGCTGGAGCACGCGCATGTGTTCGGCAATTTCTACGGCTCGCCCAAAGGGCCGGTGCAGCACGCCATCAACGACGGTCAGGACGTGCTGTTTGATATCGACTGGCAGGGCGCGCAGCAGATCACCAACTCCGATCTCGGCAAGCACACGCTGTCGATTTTCCTGCTGCCGCCCTCGATCACCGAGCTGCGGCGCCGGCTGGAAAACCGGGCGCAGGACGATGACGAGACCATCCAGCGCCGGATGCAGAAAAGCTGGGACGAGATTTCGCACTGGGGGTCTTATGACCATGTGCTGATCAACGAGGATCTCGACGAGACCGAAGAGAACCTCAAGACGATCATCAAGGCCACACGTCTGCGCCGCCTGCAGCAACCATCGCTGATCGACCACGCGCGCACCCTGCAACAGGAATTCGAGGAGCTGTCATGACCCTTTATGCCCTTGGAGCCCACAAGCCGCAGATCCACCCCGACACCTGGGTTGCCCCTGATGCCAACCTGATCGGGCAGGTGGTACTGGAGGAGGGGGCCTCGGTCTGGTTCGGCGTCACCATCCGCGCCGATCACGAGGAAATCCGCGTTGGCCGTGGCTCCAACGTGCAGGAAAACGTGGTTATGCATATTGATGCGGGCTACCCCCTCAGCATTGGTGAGAACTGCACCATTGGTCACAAGGTCATGCTGCATGGCTGCACCATTGGCGAAAACTCCCTAATCGGCATGGGGGCCACCATTCTCAACGGTGCCAAGATCGGTAAGAACTGTTTGATAGGCGCGGGCGCCCTGATCACGGAGAACAAGGAAATTCCTGATAATTCTCTGGTCATGGGCGCACCAGGCAAAGTGGTGCGCGAAGTGGACGCCGCCCTCGTCGCCAAGCTGGCCGACAGCGCCCTGCATTATCAGGAGAACATGCGCCGCTTCAAAGCGGAGCTGAAGGAGATTTGACCGTGAAGAATTCCCGCCCCTCCGTCATGCGTCCGCATGGTCTGCCCGAGAGCGCCAGCCATCCCGTGGTCACCCCGCTCAGTCCCTCTGTTGTCTATGCATCCGAGACCCCGGATGCGCTGGACGATCAGTACGAGGGCCGCGTACACGGTTATACCTACTCACGTGAGGGGCACCCAAACGCCGATGTGATCGCGCGCCGTCTTGATGATATGGAGGGGGCATCGGGTGGTGTGGTGACCGGTTCCGGCATGGCGGCGGTCTCTGCCGTTCTGATGGGGCTGTTGCAGACAGGCGAGCACGTCATCGGCGGCGATCAGCTATATGGCCGCTCCCTGCGATTGATGAAGGAAGACCTGCCGCGTCTCGGCATCGCGACGACATTGGCCGACCCCGGCGATGTGGAGGCCATCCGCGCGGCCATCCGTCCCGAGACCAAGCTCATCTTGGTGGAGGCTGTGTCCAACCCGACGCTGGCGGTGGCGGATATCGACGGGATTGCCGCGCTGTGCCGCGAACACGGTCTGCTGCTGGTCGTCGACAATACCTTTACCACGCCGCGCGGGTTCAAGCCGTTCGACCATGGTGCCGACATCGTGATCCATTCGGTGACCAAGCTGCTGGCGGGGCATTCCGACGTGATGCTGGGCTATGTGGTCGCCAAGGATGCCGCACTCAATGACCGGATGCGGGTGTTTTCCGTCACCACCGGCATGACACCAAGCCCCTTTGACTGCTGGCTGGCGGAGCGCGGTTTGCTGTCGTTTGACCTGCGCTTTGACCGTGCCGAAGCCACGGCCGCCCGTCTGGCCGACCACATTGCAGGGCTGCCGGGTGTCAAGCGCGTGCTGTATCCGACGCGTCACGACCACCCCGATCACGGGCGTGCAGAAACGCTGCTGAAGGGCAGGGGCTGTAACATGGTCAGCTTCGAGCTGGACGGCGGGCGCGACGCCGCCAATGCCTTCACCCGTGCCGCGGAGGGGCTGTCCTTCGCGCCGACGCTGGGGGATGTGGGCACCACGCTGTCGCACCCCGCCTCCTCGTCACATCGGGCGCTGTCGCCTGAGAACCGCGCTGAGCTGGGTTTGCACGAGGGGTTCTTTCGCGTTTCGGTCGGGCTGGAGGATCCAGACACGCTCTGCCGCATCTTCGAAGACGCGATCACGGCTGCCACGTCATAGTTACATTTCCCGGCTAAACAGATCGCCACGACGAAAACAACGAGGCAGAGTCTCATGTCGCAAGAGTTAATCGACGGTCTGCTGGCCGCGATACCGATGCCAGCCGTCTTGGTCGACCAGACCGAGCGGTTCATCGCGGCCAATGTCGAGGGTATAACGCTTCTGGGTCCGCAGATCGTCGGGCGGCACTTTGCCACGATCCTACGTCAACCGGGCGTCACCACGGCGATCGAGACCTGCCTTTTGGACCGCCAGCCACGCACCGCGCGCCACCTGTCCAACGATGGCGCACAGGACACGACTTTCGAGGTCACTCTGCGGTATGTTTCTGGCGTCGGCGCGGTCAAAGGCGGTGCTGTATTGGTCTGTTTTGCAGATATCACCGACCGGGAAACCGTTGGCCAGATGCGCCGGGACTTTGTGGCCAACGTCAGCCATGAGCTGCGCACGCCGCTGACCGCGCTCATGGGGTTTATCGAAACCCTGCGCGGGGCTGCACGCGATGACCCCAACGCCCGGGATCGGTTTCTCGGCATCATGGAAGGCGAGGCCAGCCGCATGAACCGGTTGGTGGGGGATCTGCTGTCCCTGAACCGGGTGGAGAGCGAGGAACGCGTGCGCCCCAAGGAGCGCATCGATCTGGTGGAGCATTTGAAGTCCACCATCAAGTCCCTCGAACCGCTTGCCGCATCCGGCGGGACGTCCCTGACGCTGGAGGCGCCGGACACGCCGGTGGACATTCCGGCGGACGCCGATCAAATTCAGCAGGTCTTCACCAACCTGATCGAAAACGGTTTGAAATACGGCGGCGAAAACGTCTCCGTGACCCTGACCGTGCTGGAACGCGACCCGGCGCTGCGATGCCCGGCTGTGCGGGTGCAGGTCATTGATGACGGCCCCGGCATCAACCCGGTGCATCTGCCCCGTCTCACTGAACGCTTTTATCGCGCTGACAACCACAGATCACGAGAGCTGGGTGGCACGGGGCTTGGCTTGGCGATCGTGAAACACATCATCAACAGGCACCGTGGCCGGTTGCGGGTGGAAAGCGATCTTGGAAAGGGTGCGACCTTCACGGTCATCCTGCCGCAATAACAGCGTCACACACGCGCGAATCTGACCCCAAACGAAGCCTTTCAGGCCCATCTGCGTCGCATCACCGGGCGTAATCTGGGGCTTGTGTGACAGCCGATTAATCTTTGCATCGTCGCATTCCCCGAGGCGTGCCCTACGTGCGGCGCGGCAAATCCCTATTTCTCGTGAGTATTTCGATTTTTTTTCAGGGCAGGGCCCGGGTCGTCATGTAACTGTTACATAGCTGTCACAAAAGCCACACCTGAGCCTTCTAGGAGGGGCTCAAGATCATCTTGGGGGTGATCGTAAATTTCTTAAACTCATGGAGACGTAGATGTCCTTTGTGAAACTGACCGCATCCACCCTGGCAATCGCAGCTGTATCGGCCACCGCAGCCGCTGCGCGTGACCAGGTGCAGGTCGCTGGCTCCTCCACCGTTCTGCCATATGCTTCGATCGTTGCAGAAGTGTTCGGTGAAAACACCGATTTCCCGACCCCGGTCGTTGAATCCGGTGGCTCCTCCGCTGGCCTGAAGCGCTTCTGCGAAGGTGTTGGCGAAAACACCATCGACGTCGCCAACGCGTCGCGCCAAATTCGCGAAAAAGAGATCAAGGCCTGCGCCGAAGCTGGCGTGACCGACATCATCGAAGTCCGCATCGGCTATGACGGCATCGTGTTTGCTTCCCAGCAGTCCGGTCCCGAGTTCTCCGCTTTTGAACCGTCCGACATCTACAACGCCATCGGCGCACAGGTGATGAAAGACGGCGCATTGGTTGAAAACAGCTTCAACTCCTGGGCCGAGTTCAACGCGGATCTGCCCGACGCAGAAATCGCGATGTTCATCCCCGGCACCAAGCACGGCACCCGCGAAGTCTTCGAAGACAAGGTCCTGTTGAAGGGCTGTGAAGCAACCGGCGCCATGCAGGCGATGCTCGACGGCGGCATGGACGAAGATGCAGCAGAAGATGCCTGCCTCGACGTACGCCAGGACGGCAAGTCCGTGGACATCGACGGTGACTACACCGAGACCCTGGCGCGTATCGACGCCAACACCAGCGGCATCGGCGTGTTCGGTCTGGCGTTCTACGAGAACAACACCGACAAGCTGAAAGTAGCGACCATGTCCGACGTGGCTCCGTCCACCGAGACCATCTCCACCGGTGAATACCCCGTGTCCCGCCCGCTGTTCTTCTACGTGAAGAAAGCCCACATCGGCGTGATCCCCGGCCTGCAGGAATACGCTCAGTTCTTCGTGGCTGACGAGATCGCTGGCCCGTCCGGCCCGTTGGCCAACTACGGCCTGGTGGCTGACCCGGAACTGGCAAAGACCCAAGAAGCTGTCGCCAATGCGACCACCATGGGCTCCGGCAGCTGATTTCAGCAGCTGACTGACGACCGGGGCGGTGTTTAACGCCGCCCCGGATCCCTTTCTGGATCTATTCAAAGACAACATGACCTCGGGGGTTACGATGCCGTTATTCTGGCTGATCTTGATCGTGCTCGTGATCGCGGCGGTGGGCTATATGCTCGGCCGGTCGCGGGCGCTGGCCAACGCGGGAGGCGACAGCAGAGAGCTGCATTCGCTGCCGTCCTACTACGGCTGGAACGTGGCGCTCAAAGCCATGGTGCCGACATTCGTCCTGTTGATCGTCTGGCTCCTGGTGCAGCCGCTCTATGTTAACTCAGTCATCTCGGGCATGATCCCTGCGAACGTGATCGACGATGGCTCATCGCGTGGGCTGGTCATGGCAGAGGTCCGCCGCGCCGCAAACGGTCTCGACAACGCGGTGGCGCAGGGCGTGATGGACGAGGAGTTTGCCCGCAACGCCCGCGCGGATTTCACCGATGTGTCCCAAGTGCTCAAGGATGCCGGCCAGATCGTGACCACGGAGGTCACACAGCCGGTTCTGCGCGCAGCCCAGCGCTACCGGATCGTGAACGCGACCGGCTACCAGATCATGTCGATTGTTGCAGTGGTGCTGGCGCTGGCCGGAACGCTGTTTGCCCTGCGCGAGACGCGCGCCCTGTTTCGCGCCCGTAATGTGGTTGAACTCGGCATTCACGCCCTGCTGGTCGGCGCGGCCTCGATCGCTGTTCTCACCACCGTCGGTATCCTGTTGTCGCTGGTCTTCAACACATGGGAATTCTTCAAGCTCTATCCGGCCTCCGATTTCTTCTTCGGTCTAAACTGGGCGCCGAGCTTTTCCGGTCGTGGCGGCTCTTCTGATCTGGGCGTGCTGCCGCTCCTGTGGGGGACCTTCTACATTTCCATCGTGGCGCTTGCAGTGGCGGTTCCGATCGGGCTTTTTGCTGCGATCTACCTGTCCGAATACGCCAGCCCGCGGATCCGGTCGATCGCCAAGCCGCTGCTGGAGATCCTCGCCGGCATCCCGACCATCGTCTATGGTCTCTTTGCGCTGCTGACCGTGGGGCCGCTTCTGCTGAAGGTCTTTGGCAACGAGGGGCTGGGCTGGATGCAAGCCGGCACAGCGGTGATGACTGCGGGGTTGGTGATGGGCATCATGCTCATACCCTTTGTTTCTTCACTGTCGGACGACATCATCAATGCCGTGCCGCAGGCGATGCGCGATGGGTCCTATGGCCTGGGTGCAACCCAGTCGGAAACCATCCGCCAGGTGGTTATCCCAGCAGCACTTCCGGGCATCGTCGGCGCCATTCTGCTGGCCGCCTCGCGTGCCATTGGCGAAACCATGATCGTGGTGCTTGGGGCAGGCGCCGCGGCCCGGCTCAGTCTCAACCCGTTTGAAGCGATGACCACGGTAACGGCCAAGATTGTCAGCCAGCTGACAGGTGACGCCGATTTTGCCAGCCCCGAAGCCCTCGTCGCCTTCGCGCTCGGCATGACACTCTTTGTGCTGACCCTGTGCCTCAACATCATCGCCCTCTACATTGTCCGTAAATACCGGGAGCAGTACGAATGACCGATGCCAGCATGGACACCCCGCCCCCTGCGCGCGCCAGGTCGCTGCGCCAAGCCGACGCCAACACCCGACGCCGCAACGCCGCTGAAAAGCGCTTTCGGGCCTACGGGATGGTGGCGATCCTCACCGGCCTGTTTTTCCTGACAGTGCTCTTCGTGTCGATCATCCGCTCGGGCGCTCCGGCCTTCACCCGTACCGTGGTCAATGTCGAATTCACCCTGACCCAAGACCAGATGGACGCCGCCGAGAGCGAACTGTTCAAGACCAAGGCCTATTCCAACCTCTTCATCGCTGCCCTGCAGGGCAAACTTGAAGAGCGCGGCATGTCGGTCGACTTTGACGAAGCCGCGATCGAGCGGCTGCTCGGCAAGGTCGGCGGCACTCTGCGCGCGCACTACAAGGAATTTCCTGACGATGTGGGCAAGCCGGTTCCCTTCGAGCTGGCCGCCTCCAGTCGCGTCGATGGCTACTACAAGGGCCGCGTGAACCGCGAGACCCTGCAGGACAGCCGGTTCCTGCAGCTCAGCGATCTGGATCTGGTGGATGCGCTGGAAGAGGCTCAGATCATCAAGCAGGCCTTCAGCTGGACCTTCATCACTGGCGCCGACTCCGGCGTGGACAACCCGGGCGGGGCCGGTATCGGCGCAGCCGTTGTGGGCTCCTTCTTCATGATGTTGGTGGTTCTGGTGCTGTCGCTGCCCATCGGCGTGGCCGCGTCCATCTACCTGGAGGAATTCGCACCGCAGAACCGGTTCACCGACCTGATCGAGGTGAACATCTCCAATCTCGCGGCGGTTCCGTCGATCGTGTTTGGTATCCTTGGCCTCGCGGTGTTCATCCAGTTCATGCATCTGCCGCAATCCGCGCCGCTGGTCGGTGGCCTCGTGCTGTCGCTGATGACGCTGCCGACCATCATCATTTCCACCCGTGCCTCGCTAAAGGCGGTACCACCCTCGATCCGGGACGCGGCCTTGGGAGTCGGGGCATCCAAGATGCAGGCCGTATTCCATCATGTACTGCCGCTGGCGGCACCGGGCATCCTGACCGGCACCATCATCGGTCTGGCACAGGCGCTGGGGGAAACCGCACCGCTGTTGCTGATCGGCATGGTCGGCTTTGTCGCGCGGGGCTATCCGGATGGGTTCGTCGCAGGCTTCACCGAGCCGAACTCGGCAATGCCGGCGCAGATCTACACTTGGGCGGCCCGCGCTGATGCGAGCTTTTACGAAAAGGCCTGGGGCGGCATCATCATCCTGTTGGCGTTCCTCCTGACCATGAATATCATCGCAATCATCCTGCGCCGTCGCTTCGAGCGCCGCTGGTAAGGGGAGCATCTCAAATGAACGATATGACAGTAGTGGATAGTACCGTGGAAGCCCAACGCACCAAGATGGCCGCTCAGAACGTCAATGTTTACTACGGCGACACCCACGCCATCAAAGACGTCAATGTGGAGATCGAAGACAAGACCGTCACGGCCTTCATCGGCCCGTCCGGTTGTGGCAAGTCGACCTTCCTGCGGTGCCTCAACCGCATGAACGACACGATCGACATTTGCCGGGTCACCGGGGACATCCTGCTTGAGGGCGAGGATATCTATGACAAGCGTGTCGATCCGGTGCAGCTGCGGGCACAGGTGGGCATGGTGTTTCAAAAGCCGAACCCGTTTCCAAAATCGATCTACGACAATGTGGCCTATGGTCCCCGCATCCACGGTCTTGCCAAGAACAAGGCCGACCTGGACGAAATCGTCGAGAGATCCCTGCGCCGCGGTGCCATCTGGGACGAGGTGAAGGACCGTCTGCAGTCCCCCGGCACCGGCCTTTCGGGCGGTCAGCAGCAGCGTCTGTGCATCGCCCGCGCAGTGGCCACTGAGCCAGAGGTCCTGTTGATGGACGAACCCTGCTCGGCCCTGGACCCGATCGCCACCGCACAGGTCGAGGAGCTGATCGACGAGCTGCGCGAAAGCTACTCTGTCGTGATCGTGACGCACTCCATGCAGCAGGCCGCTCGGGTGAGCCAGAAAACCGCCTTCTTCCACCTTGGCAACCTCGTGGAATTCGGTCCGACCGGTCAGATCTTTACCAACCCCGAAGATCCTCGCACCGAAAGCTACATCACCGGCCGCATAGGCTAAGGTAGAGAGACAGTCTGATGGAAGAGCAACACATTGCATCCGCATTTGATCGGGACCTCGAGGCAATCCAGGCCCGGATCATGAAAATGGGTGGCCTCGTGGAGGCCGCTATCATGGAAGCCGCCCGCGCATTGGAAACCCGCGACGAGGAGCTTGCGGCGAAGGTCGTTAAGGAAGACGCCGCGATCGATGGCCTTGAAGAACTGATCAACGAAGATGCCGCACGGGTGATCGCAATCCGCGCCCCGGCCGCAGTTGACCTGCGCGTCGTCCTCAGCGTGATGAAGATCTCCGGTCACCTCGAGCGGATCGGCGACTATGCCAAGAACATGGCCAAGCGTACCAGCGTTCTCGCCCAGAGCCCGGCCGTTGCAGACAGCGCCGCAGCCCTGCGCCGCATGGCCCGCGAAGTCGAACTGATGCTGAAGGATGCGCTGGACAGCTACATCCAGCGCGATCACGAACTGGCCCGCGATGTCATCGACCGCGATCGCGACGTCGACCAGATGTACAACGCGCTGTTCCGCGAGTTCCTAACCCACATGATGGAAGATCCGCGCAACATCACGTCCTGCATGCACCTGCATTTCATTGCCAAGAACGTTGAACGCATGGGCGACCATGTCACTGCAATGGCGGAGCAGGTCGTGTATTTGGTGACCGGCAACAAGCCGGAAGAAGAACGTACGAAGGCCGATACCACTTCGGTGTCGACCCAGGAGGTCTAAGATATGGCAGCCGATCAGCCCACTGTACTGGTCGTCGAGGACGAACTGGCCCAGCGTGAAGTGCTGGCCTATAATCTGGAGGCCGACGGCTTCCGGGTCATCAAGGCAGAAAACGGTGAAGAAGCATTGCTCCTCGTGGACGAGGACATGCCCGATATCATCGTATTGGACTGGATGATGCCCAATCTGACGGGTATCGAGGTTTGCCGCCGTTTGAAATCGCGCACTGAAACCCGTGGCATTCCCATCATCATGCTGTCAGCCCGGTCAGAGGAAGTGGACAAGGTCCGCGGACTTGAGACCGGTGCCGATGACTATGTGGTCAAACCCTATTCGGTCATCGAGCTGATGGCACGGGTCCGCACGCAGCTGCGCCGGGTGCGTCCTGCGACGGTTGGTATGCGACTGGAGTTCGACGACATCATTCTGGATTCGGAAACCCACAAAGTCAGCCGCGCCGAACATGCCCTGAAGCTGGGCCCGACCGAATTCCGCTTGCTGTCCACGTTCATGGAAAAGCCGGGTCGGGTCTGGAGCCGTGAGCAACTGCTTGATCGTGTGTGGGGACGAGACATCTATGTCGACACACGTACGGTCGACGTTCACATCGGACGGCTGCGTAAGGCACTGACACAGCACGGCGGTCAGGACCCGGTGCGCACGGTCCGCGGCGCCGGATACGCGCTTGGGTGAATACTCACCTGTAAGAGTTTGATACGGCTCCGGTTTTTCCGGGGCCGCTGTCGTTAGCGGGGCAGGGGATCTTCTGGTTGTGCCTGCCCGGACAGCCATTCACGAAACTGCATCAAACCCGCGTTCCGCGCCTTTGACCTTGGCCACACCAGATAATAGGCGCCGCCAATATCCTCGGCCTGGTGATGAAGAGACATCAGCCGCCCGGTCGCCAGATCCTGCTCCACCAGATAATCCGGCATCAACGCCACACCAAGCCCATGTAGTGCGGCCTGATTGATGGTGGAGAATTGATCATAGGTCGTGCCTGTCAAATTGCCGTCCACTGGCACGGCTTGGCGCGCGAACCAGTCCGCCCAGGCTTTGGGTCGCGTCTGGATATGCAGAAGCGGCAACTCCAGTAAATCCGCCGGTTTCTTGACCTGTGTCCGTCCCAACAAACCCGGCGCACAGACTGGTAGAAGTTGCTCTTGTTTGAGAAGGAGTGCATCGGTTCCAGGCCAATCCGCATGTCCAAAATGTATTGCTGCATCAAACGCTTCGGATGCAAAGTTGAATGGGCCAAGCCGCGTCGACATATTGATCGTCACATCTGGGTACCGGCGCGAGAATTCTGGCAAACGCGGCATCAACCATCGCATTCCAAAGGCAGGCAGGATGGCGAGATTCAAACTGCCCGCGAGCGGAGCAGACTGCAATTTCAACGTCGCCTGTGCAACGCGGTCAAGCGCCTGGCGGATGTCATCCGCATAGGCAGAGGCCTCGGGTGTCAACGACAGAGCCTTGCCATCACGCAGGATCAGCTCCACCCCGATTTGTCGTTCCAACGCCTGCAGTTGCCGACTGACGGCACCCTGTGTCAGAGCCAATTCACCCGCCGCAGCAGAGGCGCTGCCAAGGCGATCAAGCGCCTCAAGCGCGCGGAGTGAAGCAATCGAAGGCAGAAATCGTCGAGGGACTGTCATGTATGATCTTTTGTCATAGGTACTTTCCAAAGTCTCGCTGTTTTTCGCCCTCCGGAGAGCTTAACCTCTCGGCAACATATATCCGAGGAGGCTCCCCATGCTGGACGACAAACCGACCCTGCGCGCCAAAGACGCGCCCGATCTAGGCCGCTTCAACTGGGAGGATCCGCTGCGGCTCTCCGACCAGCTCAGCGAAGATGAGCGCATGATTGAAGCGTCCGCCCGCGCCTATGCACAGGAAAAACTGCAAAGCCGCGTGACCGAGGCCTATCAGACCGAACACACCGATCCCGAGATCTTTCGCGAGATGGGCGAGATGGGCCTACTGGGCACCACTATTCCTGAAGAATACGGCGGCCTTGGTGGCGGTTACGTGTCCTATGGTCTGGTCGCGCGTGAAGTGGAGCGTGTCGACAGCGGCTATCGCTCCATGATGTCGGTGCAAAGCTCTTTGGTCATGTACCCGATCTACGCCTATGGCAGCGAAGAGCAGCGCCAGAAATATCTGCCCAAATTGTCCTCGGGCGAGTGGATTGGCTGCTTTGGCCTTACCGAACCGGACGCTGGCTCCGATCCGGCCGGCATGAAAACCCGCGCCGAGAAGACCGCTGATGGCTACAAGCTCACCGGGTCCAAGATGTGGATCTCCAATTCGCCGATCGCGGATGTCTTTGTGGTCTGGGCCAAATCCGAAGCCCATGGCGGCAAGATCCGGGGATTTGTTCTGGAAAAGGGCACCAAGGGGCTCTCCGCACCGAAGATCGAAAAGAAGATGTCGCTGCGCGCATCGATCACCGGCGAGATCGTGATGGATGGTGTGGAAGTTGGCGAAGATGCCTTGCTGCCGCATGTCGAAGGCCTGAAGGGCCCGTTCGGCTGTCTCAATCGCGCACGCTATGGCATCAGCTGGGGCGTCATGGGCGCCGCAGAGGCATGCTGGCACGCGGCCCGTCAATATGGCCTGGACCGGCAGCAATTTGGTCGCCCGCTGGCCAATACGCAGCTGTTCCAGCTGAAGCTCGCAAATATGCAAACCGAGATCGCGCTTGGGCTGCAGGCGTCGCTGCGTGTCGGGCGCCTGATGGACGAAGCCAATGCTGCGCCAGAGATGATTTCGATCGTCAAACGCAACAACTGCGGCAAGGCGCTTGAGATTGCCCGTCACGCGCGTGACATGCATGGCGGCAACGGGATCAGCCTGGAGTTCCAGGTCATCCGTCACATGATGAACCTAGAGACGGTGAACACTTACGAGGGGACGCATGACGTGCATGCATTGATCCTGGGGCGTGCGCAAACCGGCCTGCAGGCGTTCTTTTAATCGTTAACGTCCATCAAAAGTGCAAATCGGGGCTTGCAGAAATGCAAGCCCCTTTGTTTTGCGGGGATTGGCCGTTGTTGACGCTCCGATCGTCACGCGGAAACAGGCCATGGCTGTTCTAAATTATGAAGGCAGGTATGAACGAGACAGACCGAGCGCACTGAACATCGGGTGACGCTTGGTAACCTTCGTTAAGATTGGCAGCCCAATCTTGCAAATACGCAATACTGAAGAGGTCATTAGTAGCGTAAGAGCGCATTCATGCAGACATTGGAGAGCTCGTCGCACAATCAAGGCGTACCGAAATTTATGCAAATCTACTACTCGTCGTCACGGGAAAAACAGCCAGTATTTAGTTAAAACACTTTGCTCAATTGAAGCGCCCATCACGCTCAGCCAGGCCTGCCGCCTGTAAAATTGCAAGACAGAGCCCCACACCATGAGACGAGAGCGTCTTCTTACGACTTACTGCAAGATGCGTGACAGGTAAGACGGTGAACTGTCTCTTGCGGACTTTACGCCAGAAGAAACTCTGCTAGCATCGCCCTGAGCACTCAAGACATTTGCTGCTTGTAAGGCGCGGTGGCTATCGCTGAAAAATCGTATTTCATCGCTGATTGGCTTTAGAGGGGCAGGGGGTTGAGATCAGACATCCCCCTGAGATACCCCACTTGGACGACGTCATTTTCAGGCGGCCACACGAAACGCTCGTATTGTTGTGACTGCAAAAATAACTTGTGGAAGCAACGCCCGCATATTATCGGCACCGCGACCGATTTTGGTTTAAAATCAGGGAGAGAACTCATGGTCCTCAAACAAACACTTCTTGCATCTGCTGCTACTTTTGCACTCGGTTTTGCCGGTGCAGCTTCGGCTGAGCAGCAGTTCATCACCATCGGCACCGGTGGCGTGACCGGCGTTTATTATCCGACGGGCGGCGCGATCTGTCGTCTGGTGAACAAGGATCGCAAGGAACACGGCATTCGCTGCTCCGTGGAATCCACCGGCGGCTCCGTCTACAACACCCGCACCATTCGCCAGGGTGAGCTGGAATTCGGCGTGGTTCAGTCCGACGTGCAGAAAGCTGGCCTCGACGGCACTGGCGCATTTGAGAATGATGGCGCGTTTGAAGGCCTGCGGGCATTGTTCTCCGTACACCCGGAGCCGATGCACCTGATGGCGCGCGCGGATGCAGAGATCGCATCTGTCGACGACCTGAAGGGCAAGAAAGTCAACATCGCGAACCCCGGCTCCGGCACCCGCGTTCTGGCCGACACCCTGATGCAGTACTCCGGCCTGAGCAAGGATGACTTCGCACTGGCCGCAGAGCTGAAATCCTCCGAACAAGCCGCAGCGCTCTGCGACGGCAAGATCGACGCCACCATCTGGGCCTCCGGTCTGCCAAATGGTTCGAGCCAGGAAGCAACCTCCTCCTGTGACGTGAAGATCGTCCCGCTGGCAGGTGAAAACATTGACACTCTGCTTGCTGAGAACTCCCCGTACGCGGCCGCAACCATTCCCGGTGGCATGTACCCAGGCAACGACGAGGACATCCCGTCCTGGGGTCCCAAAGCAACCTTCGTGACCTCTTCGGACGTGTCCGACGACGTGGTCTATGCCGTTGTCAGCGCCGTGTTCGAGAACTTTGAAGACTTCAAAAAGCTGCACCCAGCCTTCGCCCGCCTGTCGGAAGAAGAGATGGTCAGCGATGCACTGTCCGCCGACATTCACCCCGGCGCCATGAAGTACTACAAAGAGCGCGGCTGGAAGTGATCCGATCACCTCTGACGTAAAACACCAAAGGCTTTCGTCCCTGTGCGCAGGGGCGGAAGCCATTTTCGTTTAAGAATGAACAAGAGTAACAACAAACCGGGTGGGGACAAGATGACAGATAACCAGAGCGCCGCGGCTCAAGAAGACCGCACGCTTGATGATTTTGTAGCCGACAGCGACACCGGCGGTCGCTTGCCGCAGGACGCACTGGGGCGCAACGCGCTGTGGTACCTGCCGCTCGTCTGGTCCCTGTATCAACTGTGGATCGCGTCGCCCTTGCCATTCATCCTCGGGGTCGGGGTGTGGAATGACACCCAAACCCGAGCGATCCACCTGGGCTTTGCGGTTCTTCTGGCCTTTGTTGCCTTTCCGGGCCTGAAAACCAGTCCGCGACACCACATTCCGATCCCGACCTGGATTGTCGGCGGGATCGGTGCGCTTTGCGCGTCCTATCTGTTCTATGCTTACGCGGGCGTTGCCGAACGCACAGGCGCGCCAAACCAGACCGACGTGATCGTCTCGGTGATCGGTCTTGTGCTGCTGCTCGAAGCGGCACGGCGCAGCCTTGGTTTCCCATTGATGGGCGTGGCGCTGTTCTTCCTCGCCTATGTGTTCTTTGGATCTTCTTCCTGGCTGCCGGAAGTGGTGCAGTGGAAAGGCGCCTCGATCAACAAGGCGATGAGCCACATGTGGCTGACAACCGAGGGCGTCTTTGGTGTCGCGCTTGGCGTCTCTTCGGGTTTTGTCTTTCTTTTCGTACTCTTCGGCGCGCTTCTTAATCAGGCCGGGGCAGGGAACTACTTTCTGAAACTGGCCTTTGCCGCGCTGGGTCACCTGCGTGGCGGCCCTGCGAAGGCAGCAGTCATTGGCTCTGCGGCAACCGGTCTGATCTCCGGATCGTCGATCGCCAATGTGGTCACCACGGGTACGTTTACCATCCCGCTGATGAAACGCGTGGGCTTTCCCGCGACCAAGGCAGGTGCGATCGAGGTCTCCTCGTCGATCAACGGCGTGCTGACCCCGCCTGTGATGGGCGCGGTTGCGTTCCTGATGACCGAATATGTCGGTATTCCTTACGTTGAAGTGGTGAAAACCGCGATCATCCCGGCGGCGATTTCCTATATTGCACTGGTTTATATCGTGCACCTCGAAGCGCTGAAAATGGGCATGAAGGGCACCAGCCGCATGCACCCGGTGAAGTTCTTCCTCGGCGCCATCTTCACCATCGCGACCTCCATCGTGATTGGTGGCGGGACGCTTTGGCTCTGTGGAGTGCTGGTCAACACGCTGCAAGGGATAGCGGGTGATTCCAGCATATGGCTGATCGTTGTCATCATGGCGGCGCTCTATGTGCTGGCGCTGAAGGTCGCAGCATCTCATGAGGATCTCGAACTCAGCATTGAATCCATGCAGGATCTTCCGCCCGCGCGCGAGATCTTCAAAACCGGCATTCATTACATCATGCCAATCCTGCTGCTGATGTATCTTTTGATGATCGAGCGTAAATCGCCTGGGCTTTCCGCGTTCTGGTCATCTGTCGCAATGCTGGTGATCCTGGCAACGCAGAACCCGATCAAGGCGATGTTCCGCGGTCAGGATCATGCGGTTTCCGAATTCAAACAAGGGGTTGCGGACATTTTCGAAGGTCTGATCATCGGTGCGCGCAACATGATCGGTCTGGCCTGTGCCATGGGTGTGGCCGGCATTATCGTTGGCGCCGTGACCCTGACGGGGATCGGGCAGGTGATGGCGGAGTTTGTCGAATTCCTCTCTGGCGGAAGCGTCATGCTGATGCTGATCTTTGTTGCGCTGATCTCGATCGTGCTGGGTATGGGGCTGCCGACGACGGCAAACTACATTGTGGTCAGCTCGCTGATGGCGGGGGTCGTGGTGGAGCTTGGAGCGCAGAATGGTCTGATCGTACCGCTGATCGCGGTCCATATGTTTGTGTTCTACTTCGGCATCATGGCGGATGTAACTCCTCCGGTCGGACTGGCGAGTTTCGCGGCTGCCGCGATTTCCAAGGGCGACCCGCTGCGCACCGGTTTCCAGGCGTTTTTCTACTCGATCCGGACGGCGCTGCTTCCGTTCCTGTTCATCTTCAACACCGACCTGCTGTTGATTGATGTCGGGCCCATACAGGCTGTCTTTGTCTTCCTGGTTGCGATGGTGGCAATGCTGCTGTTCGCGGCATCGACGATGAACTATTTCATCGTGAAATCAAGGATTTGGGAAAGTGCGCTTCTGCTATTGGTGGCGTTTACATTGTTCCGTCCGGGATTCTTCCTTGACCAGATCCAGCCGGCGTTTGAAACGCGCCCTGGCACCGCGGTTTACCAAATGGCGGAACGAGTTGAGGATGGTGGAACCCTGCGTGTCCGTCTGATGGGCGAGAGCCTGGAGGGCGACATGGTCGATGCTCGTTTCCTGTTGCCGCTGGGTGATCAAGGCGAAGATGGGCAAACGCGTCTCTATGACGGCGCGGGCATCGAGTTCCGCGAAGAAGGTGATAAGATCTTCGTCGACAGTCTGAACTTTGGTGGTCCAGCAGAACAGCTGGGCATCGATTTCGATTGGGAACTGATTGAGATGGAAGTCGAAGCCGACAGAATGCCCAAGGAAGTCTTCTACCTCCCGGCGTTCCTGATCCTCGGGTTCGTCGCGTTCCTGCAGTTGGGCCGGAAGCGCAAGCAAGAAGAAGGAGTGGCCTGATGACCAAACATGTACTCTGTGCCGTCGACCTCACGCATATGGATGCCGAAAAGGCGTTGCTGAATCGTGCTGCGGAACTGGCGACGTTCTACGGAGCCACGCTCAGCGTGGTCACCGTGGTGCCGGATTATGGTATGAGTATCGTCGGATCCTTCTTCAAGGACGGTACCATGAAGGAAGCGGTCAAAGAGGCGGATCGTCAACTTCATGACTTTGTAAAAGCGAACGTGCCGGACATGAAAGGTGTCCAGCACATCGTTGAAGTTGGAGCGAATGTCTACGAAATGATCCTCGACGCAATCAAGCGTTCCGAGGCCGACCTCGTGGTCATGGGCGCACATAAACCGGAACTGATGGACAGGTTGCAGGGGCCGAATTCGGCGCGCGTGGCCAGATATGCCAAATGTTCCGTTCTGATCGTCCGGGACTGACTGCTCAAGCTGGTGACAAAAAAACGCGCTCCAATCCGGGGCGCGTTTTTCATGTTGATATGGGCGCTGGGTACCGGGTGAATTATGATCCTACGCACATCATATAATCAGTATTATGTAAAATATGAAGCTCTATGGGCGCTACACTCCGTTGCGCCCATAGCGTGATCTCAGGCAAACAATTCATGTGCGAGTTCAAGCGCTTCTACGAGACGGTCAACCTCCGCACGTGTGTTGTACATGCCGAAGGATGCTCGGCACGTGGCCGTTACACCAAGATGGTCCATCAGCGGGCCAGCGCAGTGATGCCCGGCACGCACCGCGACGCCTTTCTTGTCGAGAATAGTTGAAATGTCATGCGCATGCGCGGCGCCTTCGAGTGTGAAACTGAAAATCGCAGCTTTACCAGGCGCATGCCCCTGAACGTTCAACCAGTTCAGACCGGCGAACCTATCTGACGCGTAGCCACGAAGGTCTGCTTCATGCGCAGCGATTTCAGCCATGCCGACGCCCATCATATAGTCCAGGGCCACGCCAAGGCCGATTGTCTGGACAATACCAGGTGTGCCAGCCTCAAACTTCATCGGTGGATCGTTGTAGAGCACGCGATCTTTGGAAACTTCCTTGATCATATCGCCGCCACCAATGAACGGACGCATCTCCGCCATCCTTTCAGGACGGATATAGATGGCGCCGGACCCAGATGGCCCGTACAACTTGTGCCCGGTGATCGCGTAGAAATCGCAACCAAGGTCCTGCACATCTACCGGCATGTGAACTGCCGCCTGAGAGCCATCCACCAGGACCGGCACGCCTTTCTCATGTGCGGCTGCACTGATGGATTTCACATCAACAACGGTCCCCAAGACATTGGAACAATGCGTGACAGCAACCAGCTTGGTCTTAGGGCCAATGGCATCAATCACTTTTTGCGGGTCTAGACTGCCGTCGGCCTCAGTATCCACCCATTTCAGAACAACTCCCTGACGCTCGCGCAGGAAATGCCAGGGCACGATATTGCCGTGATGCTCCATCACCGACAGGACAATCTCATCTCCCGCCTCTAGCTGCGGCATGGCCCAGCCATAAGCCACAAGATTGATGCCTTCTGTGGTGCCGGAATTCAGAACGATATGGTCTTCATGACCCGCGTTCAAAAACCGTGCGATAGTACCGCGCACACCTTCATACTTTTCGGTCGCGAGGTTGGAAAGATAGTGTAAGCCACGGTGAACATTCGCATATTCCTCAGAGTATGCTTTTGTGATTGCATCAATCACCACCTGCGGCTTCTGTGCAGACGCTCCATTGTCCAAGTAGGTCAACGGTTTACCGTTCACCTCGCGCGAGAGGATCGGGAAATCCGAGCGGATTTTTTCGACATCATACATTGGACGTCTCCAGGATAGTGGGAACAAAGAGCCCCATCAGGAACAGAACGGCGACCATGGCCCCGAGACCGGCCATGAAAATCACTCCGAGGGATTTCCCCAAGGAGTTCAGACCAAAGCCCACGTTGGTAAAATGTGCAAGCACATAGATACCGTAGACGGCCGCAACCAGG
The DNA here is from genome assembly GCF_032924845.1 of Tritonibacter scottomollicae. Classification (NCBI taxonomy): domain Bacteria; kingdom Pseudomonadati; phylum Pseudomonadota; class Alphaproteobacteria; order Rhodobacterales; family Paracoccaceae; genus Tritonibacter; species Tritonibacter scottomollicae. The sequence goes on along the minus strand of NZ_CP136704.1, from coordinate 1,069,948 downwards.
TTCAGGATGGCGGCCAAGGGTGCCATCACAAATACCATAATGATTGCAATGAATTGGATGGCTATATTAACAAAGCGCAGCCAAACCAAAAGGCTGAAGATTGGCATGAAGCGTGCCTGCCCGCCAAGGCGATTGCCCACAACCAGCGAGCCGACAGAATACGCAAGCTGCAAGGCGACCAAAAACATTCCGAACATCACGGGGCTGAGGTTTGGGAACAATGCGTTTGAAGGCATGCCCAACAGAAACCCCTGCAGCGCATAGAGAAAAACGCTCAGCACGACGTTCAAGGCAAACCCGGTCCAAATCACATCGTTTTCAAACTGATGAGACAGGATTTTGTCAGCCGCCGCGGCGGGATCAGTGATAGTTTCGATGGCCAGGCTTTTGAAATCCATCACGTATTGCCCCAATAGGCCTCAATGAGACCCGAAACCCAGAACCAGAAGAACACCATGACCCAGAGACCGCCAACCGCATTCAATGCCGGGCCTGTGCCAATGAAACCTGCAACCAGCCCATTGAGCAGCAGCACCGGCGTCGCGGCGAGGAAAGCCCAGAACAGGACCAGGCGCGACTGGTACCCATCGCCCTGCCCGCCCATCGCGCGCACAATCAGATGCGAGATCATGGCAAGCGCATAAAGCCCCAGCGGCGCGATAAAGACGATGCCCAACAGCGCACCGCCAAGCAGCATGTTCAGCTCTTGACCGTTCAGATGCGCCTCACGTGCAAGCCTTGGCATTTGCGCGATGAACATCAATACGCAAGCACCCATGAGAAAAGCCAAAAGTCGATCTTCACGAGGCCCCATTGCGAGGAGCCGCGCAATCACCTTGCGCGGCCCCCGATAGGTTGCCGTGATATCTGTCGTCACAGCCATCCCAGACCTCAGCTCCGACGCGCGAGCCAGCCGTAAAGGCGGTCGTTGATGCTGGCGGCGATGTCTGGGCTGTCGATTTCCTCAACCGCTTCGGCCAGGAATGCGAGCGTCATCAGATCGGTCGCCTCCGCTTCGGGAACACCGCGCGAGCGCAGATAGAACAGACCTTCCTCGTCGATGGCGCCAGAAGTTGACCCGTGCGAGCAGGCCACGTCGTCGGCGTAGATCTCAAGCTCAGGCTTGGCAAGGAACTGGCTGTCGTCATCCAGAAGCAGGGACTGAGAAATCTGATATCCATCAGTCTTTTGCGCGCCGGCCTTCACCAGGATTTTCCCTTGGAAGACCCCGATCGCACCGTTGCGCAGAACCTTCTTGAACACCTGACGGCTTTCACAATTCACTGCGTCATGGGTGATAAAGACCGTGTCATCGTGGTGGAAATTGCCATCACCAACGCAGGCGCCTGCGATATGCGCAACCGCGTCATCGCCGAGAAACTCGACAATCGCCTCGTTGCGGGTCAGCACACCATTTACGGTCAGCGTGAAGCTCTTGAACACGGATTCACGGCCCAGCCGCGCAAACATATGCGTCGCAGCGCGGCGTTCGTGATCCCTGCCCTGCGCCCGGACCAGATGCAACGTACCTGTATCGGCAACGTCGATCTCCATCGCTGTATTGAAGCGTGACGCAGCCGGACCGTTTTCCAGAACCGTTGCCTCCGCGCCGTTTTCCACCTTGATCACATGATGCAGCATCGCGTCAGAGCTGTCGCTCTCGTGGCGATACACAAGATTGATCGGTTTGGACGGCTTGCCCGTGACATGGATGACCACGCCATCCGCGGCAAACGCGGTGTTCAGCGCTGCCAGCGGCCGTTCAACAGGGGACTGACCTCGGGCTTCCAGAACGCCAAAAATCTCCTTGGCCCAATGAATGTCCTTGCCTTCGATATCGGCGAGACGCTCGATGCTCACGCCTTCGAGGGTCAGATCATCAGAAGCCGCGGCATCGAACACACCATCGACAAAAACGATTTTCAGACGATCAAACTGATCGAACATCGGTGCTTCATCACTGTCGAGCACCGCGGCCTTCGGGGCCTCAGCAGACGTCAGCGTATCCGGGCGCGTGTACTTCCAGTACTCGTCACGGCGATCCGGCAATCCCATGGTCTGAACGCGGGACAGCGCGGCGCGACGGGCGGCAGCCAGACAGCCGCTTTCGTTCATGGACAGAGACGCAAGCCGCGCTTCGGTCGTAGTTTGTTTCAGTTCGGGAAGTGCCATTACGCCACCTCGGCAAGAATGTCTGCGTAACCGTTGTTTTCCACTTCAAGCGCGAGCTCGGGGCCGCCGGTTTTGATGATACGACCATCGGCCATGATGTGCACGACATCCGGTTTGATGTGATCCAGAAGACGCTGATAGTGCGTGATCACCAGGAAACCACGCCCCTCGTCGCGCAGCGCATTGACGCCATCAGCAACCAGTTTCATTGCGTCCACGTCGAGGCCGGAGTCGGTCTCGTCAAGGATGCACATCTTCGGCTCCAGCATCGCCATCTGCAGGATTTCGTTACGCTTTTTCTCACCACCGGAGAAACCGACATTAACCGGACGCTTCAGCATTTCCGCGTCGATCTTCAGCTCCTTGGCTTTCTCGCGCACATGCTTGAGGAAATCGGAGGCCGAGAGTTCCTCCTCGCCGCGGGCCTTGCGCTGCGCGTTCACCGCGGTGCGCAGGAAGGTCATGTTACCAACTCCCGGGATTTCGACAGGATACTGGAATGCGAGGAACACACCAAGCGCGGCACGCTCTTCCGGTTCCAGCTCCAGCAGTTCTTCGTCGAGAAGAGACGCGGACCCTTCGGTCACCTCATAGCCATCCTTGCCCGACAGAACATAGGACAGCGTCGATTTACCAGAGCCGTTCGGCCCCATGATCGCATGGACCTTGCCCGCTTCAACGGTCAGGTTGACACCCTTGAGGATCTGCTTGTCTTCTTCTTCAAGCTTTACGTGTAGGTTTTTGATTTCGAGCATATTTTTCGCCTTTTCTTCTTACCGCCGGAGGCACTGCTCCGGGCCGCGTGTTCGAGTACCGTCAGCCTTCCGCATCCGTTGGGAGCGGTTTGATGACGTAATTCTTGTTCCTGTTATAACGCTGCAGCGTGTCGACAACCCCGTAGCCCATCTGCGCGATCAAGGCGTGAAAATCGTCGTCATTCTCGCGGTCCACCTCGACAAGCAAGGCAGGCTGACAGCGTCTGATCGTGTCGCGCAGGCCGGAAAGAACTTGTATTTCCATGCCTTCCACGTCGATCTTGATGAAGTTTGGCTGATCACCTTCCAACGCCAAATCGCCTGTGGTGATCTCGATATCCCCTTCGTCTGGCAACATCTTTGCCGCGCCTAGATTCCGATCTCGCGCCTCCATGCCGAAGCCCGCGCTTGGCGCGGCGCCTAGGCCTTTTCCGAGGTGGCTCAGGTCATATTTGGCAACGAGCCCGTTGGCAGAGATATTCGCGAGAAGAAGTTTCAGCGCCTTCGGGTTTGGCTCAAACGGGATGACCCGCGCCGCAGACAGAAATGCCGCGGCAAAAAGCCCGTGATTGCCAATATTGGCACCAATATCCACGAACGTCCCACCGAAAGGAAAGAGCGCTTTTATAACAGAGAGCTCTTCCTCTTCATAAAAGTGCCCCTCGCGATGGGACCGCTGGATCGGATCACGCTTCATGTCCACGGAAAACACCATCCGCCGACCGAAGATCTCACTGGTGTAGAGATCCACATCCGAGAAGCCTACCGACTGTCCTGATGACAGCCGCGCAATGAACTCAGGAAGATGGTGTGAGGCAAACAGCACAGATCTTTCTCCGCTTTCACTCAGCCGATTACTACCGCGGTGCCGCTGGCCGAGACCATCAGCATCGACTGACCAACAACCTCATAATCGAGATCGACGCCCACAACCGCGTTTGCACCAACTGCGCGGGCACGCTCCTCCAGCTCGCTTAGCGCAGTGTCCCGCGCATCCTGCAGCTTGCTTTCATAAGCGCCGGAGCGGCCCCCAACGATGTCGGTGATCGAAGCAAAGACGTCCCGGACCACATTCGCACCCATGATCGCCTCGCCCACGACGATGCCTTTGTATTCAGCGATCTGATAGCCCTCAACAGAGCCGGTGGTTGTCACGATCATGGATTTGTCTCCGTTCTGTCCTTGCCAAGGCCCGCTCATCAGCCAACCGAACCCTCAAGGGAAATCGCAACCAGTTGTTGTGCTTCCATCGCGAATTCCATCGGCAGCGCCTGAAGCACGTCCTTGCAGAAGCCGTTCACCACGAGAGCGACTGCCTCTTCTTCATCCATGCCGCGCTGGCGGCAGTAGAACAGCTGATCATCGTCGACCTTGGACGTGGTCGCCTCGTGCTCAACGCGCGAAGAATTATTCTTCACTTCAATGTAAGGCACTGTATGCGCACCACATTTGTCACCGATCAGCAAGCTGTCGCATTGGGTATAGTTGCGTGAATCCTTCGCCTTCGGATGCATCGAGACCAGGCCCCGATAGGTGTTCTGCGCCTTGCCGGCGGAGATCCCCTTGGAGACGATCCGGCTCTTGGTGTTTTTACCAAGGTGAACCATCTTGGTGCCCGTATCGGCCTGCTGCATGTTGTTGGTGATGGCGATAGAGTAGAACTCGCCCTGGCTCTCGTCACCGCGCAGGATGCAGGAGGGGTATTTCCAGGTCACGGCAGAGCCGGTTTCAACCTGCGTCCACATCACCTTCGACCGATCACCCCGGCAATCGGCGCGTTTGGTCACGAAGTTGTAGATGCCGCCTTTGCCGTTCTCATCACCCGGATACCAGTTCTGAACGGTGGAATATTTCACCTCGGCGTCTTCTTCGATGATGATCTCGACCACCGCAGCATGCAGCTGTGCGACGTCGCGCTGTGGTGCAGTGCAGCCTTCCAAGTAGCTGACATAGCTGCCTTTATCGGCGATGATCAATGTGCGTTCGAACTGGCCCGTGTTTTCCGCGTTGATGCGGAAATAGGTGCTGAGTTCCATCGGGCAGCGCACGCCCGGCGGCACATAGACGAACGACCCATCGGAGAACACGGCAGAGTTCAGCGTAGCGTAGAAGTTGTCCGACACCGGCACCACGGACCCGAGGTACTTCTTCACCAGCTCGGGATGTTCGCGGATGGCTTCCGAGATCGAACAGAAAATCACGCCTGCTTTTTTCAGTTCCGCCTGAAAGGTCGTGCCCACGGAAACAGAGTCGAACACCGCGTCCACGGCAACCTTGCGGCCTTCGCTGGGAGCGTCTTCAGCGCCCTCAACCCCGGCAAGAATCATTTGTTCTTTCAGTGGGATGCCGAGCTTTTCGTACGTAGCCAGAAGCTTGGGATCGACCTCATCCAGGGACGCTGGTTTGACTTCCATGCTCTTTGGGCGCGCATAGTAGTACTGATCCTGAAAGTCGATCTCGGGATAGTCCACCATCGCCCAGTTCGGCTCTTTCAAGCCGGCCCACCGCTCAAAGGCCTGAAGGCGCCATTCGGTCATCCACTCCGGCTCTTCGTTCTTTTCAGAAATCAGGCGCACGATATCGGTGTTCAAGCCCTTCGGGGCATAGTCCATCTCGATATCGGTGTCCCAACCGTATTTGTAGGTGCTGACCTCACGAACCGCGTCCACGGTATCCTGATCAACGCCTTCCTTAGCTTCGAATTGGTCCAGAGCGGCCATCTTCTTCTCCTGCACTCACGCCGAGCGGGCGCGATGTTTCTTCTGCTTGGCGCACCACGCTTCTGCAAAGCGTAGCACATCCGTTTCAGTCGTCTCCGGCCCGAGCGATACGCGGATCGCGCTCTGGGCCGTCGCCTCATCAAATCCCATTGCGGTCAGAACCGCGCTGGCGCGCACCTTGCCACTGGAACAGGCACTGCCCGCGCTGATCGCGAACCCCGCCAGATCCATCTGCATGACCTGTGTCTCGCCCTTCCATCCAGGGGTGGCGAAACAAGAGGTATTGGGCAAGCGACGCGCATCCTTGCCCATCAAAATAGTGTCTGGGCACGAAGCCTCAACAGCGTTTTCTAGAATATTTCTAAATTCTGCAACCCGATCCCAAACGCCATTGTCCAGATCCCGTGCCGCCGCTTCAGCTGCGGCTCCGAACCCTGCAATTCCAATGACATTTTCCGTTCCGGAACGACGCCCCATCTCCTGGCCTCCGCCGCGGATCTGTGCGGCAAGTTCGGTCCCGCGCTTTAGGACAACCGCTCCAATTCCCTTTGGGCCGCCAAGCTTGTGTGCTGAAATCAGCGCCATGGTCGCGCCCATCCAGTTAAAAGCAACAGGCAGCTTGCCAAAGGCCTGCGTTGCATCGGTGACGGCAAGCCCCTCGGGCAGGGTCTGAATTATTCCGGTTTCAGAGTTGGCAAGTTGCAAACAGGACTTCGCCGCCTCCTCCACCTCAACCGTACCATCAGGAGCAACAGACAAATCCTCTCTCACCCAAGCTCTTACAGCATCGTGCTCAAGTGCGGATCCATGCAGATCGCGGCCGGACAACGCCAGCGCGGCTCCTTCGGTCGAGCCCGAGGTGAACACCACATCCGCACCATCGGCACCAAATGCAGCCGTGATCTGAGCCCGCGCCCGCTCAACCACCGCCTTGGCCGCGCGGCCCTCGGCGTGGACGGAGGATGGGTTGCCGCAAACATCCATCGCCGCAATCATCGCATCCCGCGCTTCTGGGCGCAGCAGCGAGGTGGCGTTGTGATCAAGATAAATGCGAGTCATGGAGTCATATTTTCTATTACTGCGCTGAACTTGGCCGCGAAACATCCAAACAGGATGCGGCGAAATCGGCGTTATTCGTCTACGACGGCAAACAGGTTGGGAACCGCCGGACAGGGCGCGAGATCATTTTCGATCACATCCGAGAGACGGGTTTGGTGCAAGAACACATAGACATGGGCGCTGAGCCCCTCCCACAAGCGATTGGTCAGAGATTGCGCGCGACTGCCGCAGGATCCGCCTGAAACGCCGGCGCCCTTATGCATGGCATCAACGGTTTCGTCGACGGCGGCCAGAATTTCGACCACGCGAATCTCGGATGCCGGCTTGGCGAGACGATAACCGCCGCCCGGCCCGCGCACGGACGCCACCAGGCCCGCCCGACGCAGCTTGACAAACAGCTGTTCCAGATAAGGCAGCGACACGTCTTGCCGCTTGGAAATATCGGCGAGAACCACCAGGCCCTCTGCCGGCTGCAATGCGATATCAGCCAACGCGACCATCGCATACCGACCCTTTGTAGAAAGCTTCATCTGCTTACCCTTTTGCCGAAAAAGCAGCAAATGATTGACGATACCCCTGTCAATGCGTATCTCAGCTTGACAAGGTGCCGGTCTTCACCTGCGCCTCTTTAGAATAGTTCTAAGGTGCCAGAGAAAATTCGTCAAGTATTTGTCCCCGGCCCCTCGCCAAAAAAAGCAGAGTAGGATCCACCCACCCATGCCTGAGGTCATTTTCCCCGGACCCGAAGGACGCCTGGAAGGCCGTTATCACCCGCAAAAGGAAAAGGACGCGCCGATCGCGATCGTGTTGCATCCCCATCCGCAATTTGGCGGGACCATGAACAATAAGGTGGTCTATAACCTCCATTATGCGTTCTACAACATGGGCTTTACCGTGCTGCGGTTCAATTTCCGTGGTGTCGGGCGGTCGCAAGGTGAGTACGATCAGGGCGTGGGCGAACTGTCCGACGCGGCCTCCGCACTCGATTACCTGCAGTCCATGAACAACAACTCCAAGCATTGCTGGGTTGCAGGCTTCTCCTTTGGCGCCTGGATTGGCATGCAACTGTTGATGCGTCGTCCGGAAATCACCGGCTTCATCTCGGTTGCCCCGCCAGCCAACATGTATGATTTCTCCTTCCTTGCGCCCTGCCCGTCATCCGGCTTGATCATCAACGGCTCTGCGGATCGCGTGGCTCCGCCCGCGGACACCGTCAACCTTGTGAACAAGCTGCACGAGCAGAAGGGGATCACCGTCACCCACAATGAGATCGAAGGGGCTGACCACTTCTTCCAGGAACCGCATCTGGACACCATGATCGGCAACGTGTCGGACTATGTGAAGCAGCGCCTGACCGAGAACACGCGCTGATGTCGACCCTGGACACACTGGCTGCAAAGCTGGCGGAGGACACCCTCAAGGTCCAGGATGCGTTGGGCGAGGACCGGATGTATATGGAGGTCGCCCAGGTTTTGGGGGCGGCCTCCCAATCGCTGGAAGAAGCATTTCTGACCGAAGTTCGTATTCGGTTGGCGGAGCGCAAAGCGCGCGATTTTATCAATTCAAAGCTCGAGACTGCCAAGGCAGCCCTCGAAGCAAAGGCAAAAAAACTTCTATGACCAGCGACCTGCAGCAGCAATTCGAGTTCCTCTCTGAAATCGAAAGGCTGCGCCAGGTGGATCGCCAGACTTTGCTGCTGGACGGCAGTCGCCAGGAGAACTCGGCTGAGCATTCCTGGCATCTGGCGCTCTATGCGCTGGTTTTTGCGCCCTATGCGCCCCCAGGCGTGTCGATACCACGTGTCATCCAGATGCTGCTCCTGCACGACATCGTGGAAATCGATGTTGGGGATCATCCAATTGACGAGCCCACGAACTGGACCGCGGTTGCAGAGGCCGAGGATCGTGCCCAGAAGAGGATCTTTGACCTGCTGCCAGATGTGCAGGGACAGGCATTGCAGGCCTTGTGGCAAGAGTTTGAAGCGGCTGAAACGGTTGATGCGCGCTTTGCAAAAGCATTGGACTACTGCCAACCAATCTTTCAAACGCTTTGCGCCGTGTCGCCTCCTGTAGATCACATGCGCGTTGTGAAAGAAAACCTCACCACCGGGCGCGCTACAACCCTGAAAGACCGCTTTCCCGAAGCCTTTAGCGCGGCAAATACGCTTCTCGCCGGGCAGGAGATCGAAGACGAAGCCTTTGCAGCCCGCCTCGCGTTTCTGTCCGAAGCCGATCGCCTCAAGACGATCCTGCGCGCCTCGCGCATTGCGGCGGGCACCCGGTTTGAGAACTCCGCCGAACACAGCTGGCACATCATGCTCTACGGGTGGGTCTTGGCGGATCACAGCGCAGCCGACATCCAGGCGCACCGTGTCCTGACCATGCTCCTGCTGCACGACCTGGTGGAGATAGACGCGGGCGATGTGCCGATCCACTCAAAGCTTGATGCCGACACCTTGGCCCGTATCGAGGCCGAAGAACTGGCCGCGGCACAGCGCCTCTTTGGCTTGCTGCCAGAAGCGCAGGGCGAACAGTATCTGAAGATCTGGCAGGAGTTCGAGGCTTCGCAGAGCCCGGACGCGATCTACGCCAAATCCATCGACAGGGTGCAGCCGGTGCTGCTGAACATTGCCACAGGCGGCGGCAGCTGGATCGAGTATGACGTCACCCTGCCCCAGATCGACGCCCGCGTCGGTGCAAAGGTCGCCCGGGGCGCGCCGAAGGTCTGGGATCATGTGCGCGCGCGTCTGCTGCCCTGGTTCACGGAACACGGCAGGCTCTGAACCGAAGATCCTGCATTTCCCCCCTTGCATAATGCCGGATGACGAGATTTGACGAGCATGTCGCCCCACCTCAGGCTTGGCGGCAGGTTCGTCAAAAGGACACCACATGCATTATCTCTACCTGATGGCCGCTGTGCTGGCCGAAACCATCGGAACAACCGCGCTTCAGGCCAGCCAGCAATTCACCCGGCTGTTGCCATCCGTGATCGTCGTGGTCGCCTATGCTGCATCTTTCTTTCTGATGAGCCTGACGCTGAAATACATGCCGGTGGGCATTGTCTATGCGATCTGGTCGGGGCTTGGCATCGTGCTGATCGCCGCCATCGGGTTTATCGTATTTGGTCAACGCATTGATCTGCCTGCAATCGCCGGCATGGTGATGATCATCGCGGGCATTCTGGTGATCCACCTGTTTTCGTCCAGCTCAAGCCACTGACCCACGCTCAGGGCTCCCTCCTGATGCGGCAGCGCAGCGACAGTTGCCAGCCTGTCCTGCTTTTGCACTAGCCATTCGGGCTTTATCACGGTATGCGCGCCGCAACCCCAATTAAAGGCATAACTCATGGACCTGCGCAATATTGCGATCATCGCGCACGTCGACCATGGTAAAACAACCCTGGTCGATGAGCTACTGAAACAATCCGGCGCGTTCCGCGAAAACCAAGCCGTGGCAGAACGTGCCATGGATTCCAACGATCTGGAACGCGAACGCGGTATCACCATTCTGGCGAAAGCCACCTCGGTTGAATGGAACGGCACCCGCATCAACATCGTCGACACCCCCGGCCACGCCGACTTTGGCGGCGAAGTTGAACGTATTCTGTCGATGGTAGACGGTGTTGTGCTGCTGGTGGATGCGGCAGAAGGTCCGATGCCACAAACCAAATTCGTCACCTCCAAGGCGCTGGCCCTCGGCCTGCGTCCGATCGTGGTGCTGAACAAGGTCGACAAGCCCGACGCGGAACCCGATCGCGCGCTGGACGAATGTTTCGACCTGTTTGCCAACCTTGGCGCCGATGACGACCAACTCGACTTTCCCGCCATGTATGCCTCTGGCCGCTCCGGCTGGGCCGACATGGAACTGGACGGCCCGCGAGAGGATCTCTCCGCGCTGTTCGATCTGGTTGTGAAGCACGTCCCCGCACCCAAGCAGATCGCCCATAAGGAAGAGCCGTTCCGCATGCTGGCGACCACCCTCGGCGCCGACCCGTTCATGGGCCGCATCCTGACCGGTCGCGTCGAAAGCGGCACGCTCAAGGTTGGCGAGAGCCTCAAGGCGCTGACCCGTGATGGCGAGCTGATCGAGAACTTCCGCGCCACCAAGATCCTGGCCTTCCGCGGCCTGTCCCAACAGCCGATCGACCTGGCCGAAGCCGGGGACATCGTCACCGTCGCCGGCATGGCCAAGGCAACCGTGGCTGACTCGCTGGTCGATACCTCGGTGACCGAGGCCCTGCCCGCCCAGCCGATCGATCCGCCCACCATCACCGTGACCTTCGGCATCAACGACAGCCCGCTGGCTGGTCGCGACGGCAAGAAGGTCCAATCGCGCGTGATCCGGGATCGCCTCATGAAAGAGGCAGAGCTGAACGTGGCCATCCAGGTCACCGACACCCCCGGCGGCGAAGCCTTCGAGGTTGCTGGTCGTGGCGAACTGCAGATGGGCGTTCTGATCGAGAACATGCGCCGTGAAGGGTTCGAGCTGTCGATCTCCCGTCCGCAGGTGCTGTTCACCGAGGAAAACGGCCAGCGCATGGAGCCCGTCGAGGAAGCCACCATCGACGTGGATGACGAATACTCCGGCGTTGTGATCGAAAAGCTGACCGGCAACCGCAAGGGTGAACTGGTTGAAATGAAACCCGCAGGCGCCGGCAAGACTCGCATCATTGCCCATGTGCCGTCGCGCGGTTTGATCGGCTATCACGGCGAATTCCTGACCGACACCCGCGGCACCGGCGTGCTGAACCGCGTATTCCACGGCTGGACCGCGCACAAGGGCTCGATCCCGGGCCGTCGCGCTGGCGTTCTGATCTCCATGGAGAACGGCCAGTCCGTCGCCTACGCTCTGTGGAACCTCGAAGAGCGTGGCAAGATGTTTATCGGCGCTCAGGCCGACATCTACCAGGGCATGATCATCGGCGAACACAGCCGTGAGAACGACCTGGAAGTGAACCCGCTGAAGGGCAAGAAGCTGACCAACGTGCGGGCCTCCGGCACCGACGATGCGGTCCGGCTGACCACCCCGATCACGCTGTCGCTGGAAGAGGCCATCGCCTACATCAACGACGACGAGCTGGTGGAAGTCACCCCAACCTCCGTGCGTCTGCGCAAACGCTACCTCGACCCGCATGAGCGCAAGCGGATGGCAAAGTCCAACAACTGATAAATGCAAAAAGGCCCGGTCAACCAAGACCGGGCCTTTTCATTTGTGCAAGTTGCCTCAGGTTTGCGGAACAAAATCCTGGATCACGGCCTCATCCGCCGTGTAGCGACAGATGGATCCCGCGGGCACCGCTTCCCAGCATTCGCCCTTGTGCAGCGGTTCCGACACCACAAGACGTCCGGTGCCATCGGCGGTCCGGCTGCTGTAAACCGTCGGCGCCAGATGGTCGGAGGCATATCGCACCGCATAGAGCGCCTGACCACAGCTGAAGGCCGCGCCGATGCGCATATGCGGTGTATGGCCGAACTCGCGACTGAGGGCTTCCATCTTGCCCACCGCGCGCTCCATCGCGCCCTTTGGATCCTCGAACAACCCTTCCGAGATCGCGATCAGGAACAGCGCCTCGCTGTCGGTGGCGCCCTTGCGGGCCCCGTAGAGGTCATCCGGGATCATCATATCGGCGCGACGGCGAAAATTCTCGAACCCGCCAACCTGACCGTTGTGCATGAAGGACCAGCAGCCATGGGTGAACGGGTGACAATTGTTGCGGCTGGTTGCAGTGCCGGTGGAGGCGCGCACATGCGCCAGAAACAGGCCGGAGCGTACCTGATGGGTGATCGACCGCAGGTTGGGATCGGACCAGGCCGGATGCGTGTCGCGATAAAGCCCCGGCTCCTCGCGGCTGTCATACCAGGCAATGCCAAACCCGTCGGCATTGGTCTGGGTCTTGCACTCAAAGGCATGCACCGACTGCGCCACCAGGGATTGCTCCGGCTTGCTTACAACTTCGTCCAGATGGACAGGGGTGCCGATATAGGCGGCCCAACGACACATGATGTTCTCCTCGTCTCGTCGGCGCACCCTGAGTGCCCGACGTCGAGGCGCTGTTAAGCACAAAAAAGGGCCACGCGAAACGCGCAGCCCAATCTTCCGCTTTGCACAGTTTTTCTGTGCTCAGGCGTCGGTTTCCACCACCATCAGCTCCCGCTCGGAGGCGTCGCGCGCATGGCTCAGCGCTTCCTGATATTCGGGGCTGTTGTAGCAATCGACCGCCGCATCCACGCTGGCGAATTTCGCCACCACATTGCGGGGGCGTTCCTTGCCTTCCAGCTGAACAAAACGGCCCCCACGGGCGATGAATTCGCCGCCGTGCTTGGCGATCGCCGGGCCGGCCAGTTCGGCATATTTGCCGTAGGCCTCGGCGTCGGTCACGGTCACATGTGCAATCCAAAGTGCGGGCATGGTTGTTATCCTTCCAAAAGAGTTTCGGCTGCCTTGATAGCTGCCTCGGCACCGGCGAAGTCCTTGCCGCCGCCCTGCGCCATGTCCGGTCGGCCACCGCCGCCCTTGCCGCCAACAGCCGGAACGGCCGCTTTCAGGACGTCCACGGCGGACACCTCGCCGGTCAGATCATCTGTCACGCCCGCCGCCACGGCGACCTTGCCGTCGTCCTCGGCAATCAGCAGGATCACACCAGAGCCGATCTTCTGCTTATGCGCATCAATCAACCCGCGCAAATCTTTGCCGGACACACCCTGCAGCGCCTGACCGAGGAAGGTCTTGCCGCCAATCTCCTTGGTCTCCGCGCCGCCATCCGCGCCGCCGCCCATGGCGATCTGCTGCTTCAGGTTTGCAATTTCGTTCTGCAGTGCGCGCCGCTCATCCATCATCGCCTTGAGGCGGTCCATGACGTCCGCAGGCTGCGCCTTCATCACCCCAGCCACTTCTGCCATGCGGTTGGCTTCCTGCTCGAGGTAGCGATAGGCGGCAGCGCCGGTCAGCGCCTCAATCCGGCGCACGCCCGCAGAGGACGCACTGTCGCCAAGGATCACAAAGGTGCCGATGTCACCGGTCTGCTTCACATGCGTGCCGCCGCAGAGTTCGATGGAGTAAGTATCGCCATCCTGCCCCTTGCCAGTGGCCGCCTTGCCCATCGAGACCACGCGCACCTCTTCGCCGTATTTCTCGCCAAACAACGCCTGCGCCCCAAGCGCGCGCGCGTCATCAGGGGTCATGATGCGGGTGCTGACGGTTGAGTTTTGACGAATGAAATCATTCACTTCCGTAGAGATCTTCGACAAGTCCTCGGCGCTCACCGCCTTGTTGTGGCTGAAATCGAACCGCAGGCGGTCGGCAGCATTGAGCGAGCCCTTCTGCGCCACATGTTCGCCAAGCGCATTGCGCAGGGCTTCGTGCAGCAGGTGGGTGGCAGAGTGGTTGGCACGGATCTGGCCACGACGCGTGTGGTCCACTTCCATCGCGGCACCTTCGCCCACGGCAATCTCGCCCTCGGTGATCTCCGCGATATGCAGGAACAGGCCTTCGACTTTCTTGGTGTCGGTGATGCGCGCCGCGCCACCTTCGACGGTCAGCACGCCGCTGTCGCCCACCTGACCACCGCTTTCGCCGTAAAATGGTGTCTGGTTCAGAACGATCTGAACGCTGTCGCCCTTCACGGCCTTGTCGAGCTTGCCGCCATCACGCACCAGCGCAACGATCTGGCCTTCGGCTTTTTCGGTTTCATAGCCGAGGAACTCGGTGGTTCCCTCAGCATCAACGATATCAAAATAGACCTTCACATCTGCCGCGTCACCAAGGCCGATGCCACCGGCGCGGGACTGCTCTTTCTGCGCCTTCATCGCGGCGTCAAAGCCGTCGGTGTCGACCTCGACCCCCTTGGCGCGCAGGGCGTCCTGGGTCAGGTCCAGCGGGAACCCAAATGTGTCGTAGAGCTTGAACGCCGTCTCGCCGGGCAGGATGTCGCCTTGGTCGAGATCGCCGGATGCATCGTCCAGAAGCTTAAGGCCGCGATCCAAGGTCTTGAGAAAGCGGGTTTCTTCCTGCTCGAACGTCTCCTCGATCAGGGCTTGGCCCTGACCCAGCTCAGGATAGGCGGCACCCATCTGGCTGACCAACGCCGGCACCAGCTTGTGCATCACCGGATCGGACGCGCCCAGCAAGGAGGCATGACGCATGGCGCGACGCATGATGCGACGCAGCACGTAGCCACGGCCTTCGTTCGAGGGCAAAACACCTTCGGCAATCAGGAAGGAACAGGAGCGCAGGTGGTCGGCGATGACGCGATGATGCACGTTCTGATCGCCAAAGGGCTCGCTATTGGTCGCGGTTGCAGAGGCCTCGATCAGGTATTTGAACAGATCGGTCTCATAGTTGTCATGGGTGCCCTGCAGCAGCGCTGCGATGCGCTCCAGCCCCATGCCGGTGTCGATCGACTGCATGTCGAGATCAACCATGGAGCCATCCGCAAACCGTTCATTCTGCATGAATACGAGGTTCCAGATCTCGATGAACCGGTCGCCGTCCTCTTCCGCAGAGCCCGGAGGGCCGCCCCAGATATGATCGCCGTGATCGTAGAAAATCTCGGTGCAGGGACCGCAGGGACCGGTATCGCCCATCTGCCAGAAGTTGTCAGAGGTGGCGATGCGGATGATGCGATCCTCGGGCACGCCGACCTTTTTCCAGATCTCGAACGCCTCGTCATCGGTGTGATAGACCGTGGCGTAAAGCTTGTCCTTCGGGATGTCGAATTCGCCGGTAATCAGCTCCCAGGCGAAGGGGATCGCCTCGGGTTTGAAATAATCGCCAAAGGAGAAATTCCCCAGCATTTCAAAGAAGGTGTGGTGGCGCGCTGTATAGCCGACATTGTCGAGGTCATTGTGCTTGCCGCCAGCGCGGACACATTTCTGCGCCGAGGTCGCGCGCACATAATCGCGTTTGTCCACCCCGGTGAAGCAGTTCTTGAACTGCACCATGCCGGAGTTGGTGAACATCAGCGTGGGATCGTTGCGCGGCACCAGCGGGCTGGAATCCACAACCTCATGGCCCTGCTTGGCAAAATAGTTCAGGAAGGTCGACCGGATGTCGTTCAAGCTGGGCATGTCAACGCGGCTCTCTAGATGTGATTGGAACAGTCCAAAGCGGTGTATCGCGCCCATGCAGGGCTGTCCACCGCCCAAAGCAAACGTGCTCCAATCGCTTTTTCAAAAGGGCTTTGTCATCTCAGATTTTGATCAAAACATCCCCGTTGGCGATGCGTCCGCCCTGCTCTACCGAACACAGGATACCCCGCAAACGGGCCGTCCGGAATTCGGGACGGTTAACCCAGGCACGCGCGTCAGCCCCATATCGTGCCTGCCACTTCACGCAGCCATCATTGAATATGTCGGAAACCTTCAGTACCGCACTGCCGGCCTGTAACAGCTGCCCCGGCGGCAGGTTGCCTTCGGTCAAATCCATATCCACGACGAAGGTATCGCCTGGGTGCGGTGTATTTTCACGCTCTCTCCAAACCAGATCCAGCACTCGCTTTGACAGAATGCAAATCTGGATACCCGGATGACCAGATCCGTCTTGTCGCGTCAGCCATGGACGTGTGCCCCAACGCTCTCCGGGAATGCCCTGCTCTGGCGTCACATCAACCGCATCCACAAAGCGCCGTTGATTGTAGCCGGGACGCAAGCAGAGCATCGTAATCTCTGCCTGGTCTTTGGGCGCGGCCTGCACTTCAGGCGTCGCCGCCATCAACTGTTCAAGCGTCGGGACCATGATGCCTCCATATGCAAAGCTGCAACGCATACAGTGCTGACACAGGATAAGAAGCTATGTCTACGCAAAACACTTCAGAGCATCTTTTCAAAGAAATGGTCGGCATCGGGGTTATCATTATATCGGGCGATTTCCCGATAGCCGAGCGCATGATAGAGGGAAACCGCCTCTTGCAAATGCCGACTGGTGTCGAGCCGCACGCTGGCGTAGCCCAGCTCCCGCGCCTCGTCCTCTAGGGATCGCATCATGTCTCGTGACACACCCTGCCCGCGCCAGGCGGGATTGACCCAGACCCGTTTGACCTCCGCACAGTTCTGGTCGATGGGTCGCAAGCCCCCACTGGCGATGGCCATGTTGTCCTGAACTGCCAACAGGAACACGCCCCGCGGCGGCAAGAAGTCCTGCCTCTCTGCCTCACCCATCTCGGGCACAGCAAAACTGCGACCAAAGCGGTCAGACAGCTCGCTGGTATATTCCGCCATGGCATAGGTCACGTCCGGCTCTGTCGGCACAGCCCGGCGGATCCGTGGCTGTCTGGACCCGAATGTGGCGCTGACCAGATCGATCGCCGCCAGAAGCTCCTTTCGTTTCCGACTGCGGCCTAGAAGCTCCTGTGCGTGCTGATCCGAAAGTGCCTCATAGGCGTCGAACTCCCTATGTCCCGCATCCGTCAGCGTGACACGTTTCTGTCGCGCATCCTCGGTTTGTGAAGGCGCCGCGACCACCAGCTCCTCGGCCTCAAGCACGCGCAAATGCCGGCTGAGAAGCCCCGAATCTAGCCCGAGATACGACCTCAGGTCGCGGAGTTCCTCTTTGCCTTGCCCGATCGCCTGCAACACCCGGGCCAGACCAAGAGGTCGCCCCCGTCCGAGAAACGATTGATCCATCGCCCCCAATTCAGATGTGACCACCCGGTTGAAGCGACGAAGACGGCGGATTTCACTTTCAGAGATCATACTATAGGAATCCTTGGTCAGAATAATTACCTGACTTATGTCAGGTAATTATTCATCGCAAGAAAAAACCGGCCCGTAACAGGCCGGTTTTCAATCTCAAGCTTGTGACGCTACTCAGTCCGACGCCAAGACATCATCGTCTTCACCGCCACCCGGAGGCATATCGAAATCCAAACCGTGTGCGCCACGGATTTTATCTTCAATCTCCAGCGTTATACGCTTGTGATCGCGCAGATACTGCTTGGCGTTTTCGCGCCCCTGTCCGATCCGCTCATCTCCATAAGAGAACCACGCGCCGGATTTATTTACCACACCGGCAGCAACGCCAAGATCCAACAGCTCGCCCATCTTGGAGATGCCCTCGCCATACATGATATCGAATTCGACCTGCTTGAACGGCGGTGCCACCTTGTTTTTCACCACCTTCACGCGGGTCGCATTGCCAACCACCTCGTCGCGATCCTTGATCGAACCGATGCGACGAATATCGAGACGCACGGAGGAGTAGAACTTCAGCGCATTGCCGCCGGTGGTGGTTTCGGGCGAGCCGAACATCACACCGATTTTCATGCGGATCTGGTTGATGAAGATTACCATGCATCTGGAGCGACTGATGGAGCCGGTAAGCTTGCGCATTGCCTGGCTCATCAGACGGGCCTGCACGCCGACGCTGCTATCGCCCATGTCGCCCTCAAGCTCGGACTTCGGGGTCAGCGCGGCCACCGAGTCGACGACCACCATATTGACCGCGCCGGAGCGTACCAGCGTATCGGTAATCTCCAACGCCTGCTCACCGGTGTCGGGCTGTGAGATCAGCAACTCATCCAGATCTACACCCAGTTTGCGAGCATATTGCGGATCCAGCGCGTGTTCCGCGTCCACAAAGGCGCAGACACCGCCCTTTTTCTGCTGCTCGGCAATGCAATGCAGCGTGAGCGTGGTCTTGCCCGAGCTTTCCGGGCCGTAGATCTCGATGATCCGACCCATCGGCAGGCCACCAATGCCAAGCGCGATATCCAGCCCCAGAGAGCCGGTCGAACTGGCCTCGATCTCCTGCAGAGCTGTGCCGTCGCCGAGTTTCATGATCGAGCCCTTGCCGAACTGCCGTTCGATTTGGGCGAGCGCGCTGTCCAAGGCTTTCTGCTTGTCGCCGCTCTTCTTGTCGTCCTTCATGGTCAATAGATCCGCCATAGTACCCGTATCCTTCTCTATGTGTCACACCCGGAGGCGGACGACAATCACTGCTTTGTTCTCCTCTTGTTCCTTATGGGGTCAAAACGAGAACATTACAAGACAAATTCACGTCTCTCCACGGGACTGGCAACGCGGTTAAAGATTGGTTTACAACTTGAGAGCAGTTTGAATTATTGCCGGGACTTTAACGTCATGATGGTCTTTTACGGAGCCAAGCTTGTGCTCTTGTCGGTGCCCAAAACCGGCTCAACAGCGTTGCAATCCGCCCTTCGACCGCACGCAGACATGGTGATCTCAGACCCGCCGGAGCTGAAGCATTCGCCGCTCTATCGCTACAATCGTTGGGTGCGCCCGATGTTTGAAAAGGTATGTGGTGCCGAGTTGGAGGTGGTGGCCATCATGCGCGAGCCGGTCGACTGGCTTGGCAGTTGGTACCGATTCCGACAGCGGCCGCATCTGAACGGGCGACCGACATCGACCCGAGAGATCAGCTTTGACAGGTTTGTCGACGACTATTGTCGCGGCAAGCGGCCAGCGCATGCAGAGGTGGGCAGCCAGGCGAAGTTCCTTGAGGCACAGCCGAATGGCTGCCGCGTTAGCCATCTGTTTGCATATGAGACACTCGCCCCGTTTCATGCCTTCCTGCGGGATCGCACGGGGGTGGATTATGAAACCAGATCAGAGAATGTCAGCCCCGCGGGTGACCTGACCCTACGGGCGGCAACGCGAAAGAAGCTGGAGCGCAAACACCCGGAGGAATTTGCGCTCTATGCCTCAATCAACCCGTGATTTCGCCCAGTTGGGACTGGACCGTCTCGGTCAGTTGGCTAAGCGAGAATGGCTTGGCCAGGAACACGGAATTGGGAACGTCCGGTTCCGCATCGCCAAAGGCCCCTTCGGAGTAGCCGGACACAAACACCACCTTGGTTCCAGGGCGTTCCTGTAGCGCCTTGCGCACCCAGGTGGGGCCATCCATGCCCGGCATGATCACATCGGTGACAAAGACATCGACGCTGAGATTCGGGTCTTCAAGCGTGTCCAGCGCCTCTTCGGCGGACTCGGCCTCAAGCACTGTGTACCCCCGCATGCGCAGCGCGCGAGAGGCAAAGGCACGGACCGGCGCCTCATCTTCCACCAGAAGCACCACGCCCTCGCCATGCTGGGCGGCTGCGACCTTGGTCTTGATGCTCACTTCCGGCTCGCTGTCCTCACTGGCCGCATCGCTGCGAAACACCGGGAAATACAGCATGAACTTGGTGCCCTGGTTCAACGTCGAGTCAACGAAGATAAACCCACCGGTCTGCTTTATGATGCCATAGGCGGTAGACAGGCCAAGGCCAGTGCCCTCTCCGGTGCGCTTGGTGGTGTAGAACGGCTCGAACACCTTTTGCAGCTTGTCCGGTGAAATCCCCGTGCCCTCGTCGCTGACCTGAATGGTCACCCACTCGCCAGGCGGCACCACCGCGCGATCCCGTTCCAGTGCCGTATCGAGCACAACCACCTCGGTTTCCACACGGATTTCGCCCCCCTGCGGCATCGCATCGCGCGCGTTCACCACGAGGTTCATCAGCACCTGCTCCAACTGCCGTTTGTCGGCGCGGATGGAGCGCATGACCGGATCGTGACTGAGCGTCAGAGAGACCTTTTCGCCCACCAATCAATTCAGCAGATGCGTCAGGTCCGAGAGGGTTTCGCGCACATCCAGCACTTCGGGCTGCAGGGTTTGCTTGCGTGAGAAGGCCAGAAGCTGGCTCACCAGCGCGGCGGCGCGATTGGCGTTCTCGTGGATCTGGATCAGATCACCATAGTCCTGATCGCCTTGGTCGTGACGCAGCAGTAGCAGATCGCAATGACCCGAAATTGCCGTCAGCAGATTGTTGAAGTCATGCGCCACACCACCTGCAAGTTGACCGATGGCCTGCATTTTCTGGCTCTGCGCAAATTGTGCTTCCAGTGTTTTCAGTTCCGTCGCATCGTTCAGCACGGCCATCAGAAGGGGTTCGCCCTCCTCAATGACCCGGGTGAGCGTCACCTGAACAAAAACTTCCTTGTCATCGCGCGACACCCGCAAAAATTCGGACTTGTGCGGAGCCAGCCCCTTTGCGGTTTCCTGCAGCCAATCATTCATCGGCCGGCCGAGACCTTCCATCAGCTGCCCCAGTTGAACGCCTTCGGCCTGTTCGATCCCCAGAAGCCGCATCGCCATGCGGTTCACCGACAGGACCTCGCCGCCGGGACGCACTTTCAGCAGCGGCACCGGCAGGCTCTCGAAACCGGTGTGCGGCCCACTGTCCTCCACGGCGGCTTTCATGAAGTAAAGCTCACTACGTCCCTGCCCGCGCCCGTGTTCGCTGACGAGCACCTCAACCGCGCCGGACTTGGTCATGATCGTATTAAGGCGCCCCGGGATCACCGGCAGCGATGTAAACAGGCGTTCGGTGGACTTGACGCGCTCCCCGATCAGGCTGCGCGCCGCCTCATTCATGAACAGCACCGCACCTGTGCGCCCGACAGAGATCATCGGCACCGGATTGGTATCCGCAGTGCGCCCAGCGGGACGTTCGCCCAGATCCTCAACGCGCCACAGGAAACTACCATTGGCCATTTCATGCACGGACAGGCGCAGGTGCCCCCGCCGTGTCACGATATCCTCGCGCCCCGATCCTTCGAGCTTGGCCCGGCTCTGTAGGCGGAACAAAACCGCCGAGGGGTTGGCAAGGACGGACCGAAGCGTGCCTGAGATTGTCTCGCTCTCCGTGCCCTCAAACCGCTTCATCGCTGCGGTGTTGCAGGCGTGGATCAGCCCCTCATCATCCGTGACAAAGCTGGGCGAGGCGTCCTTGTCGATGAAGCCCGACAACAGCTCGCTCGCCATCGCGCGGGCGCCTTGCCGCATACGTGTCTGTACGAAGATCAATGCGGCGACACCACCCAACGTCAGCCCAACCGCGACAAGCGCACGTCCGATCCAATCGGGAAGCGGCAGAATCCAAGGCAGAACAACAAACAGCAGCGACAGAACAAACGTCGCAACGAGGCGGGCTTGTTCGGGTGTCTCTACCTTCAGGTTTGGTACAATTGAAGTCGCGCGACCGATCATTTCGGCTCCGTTAACAGTCTTCGTGCCGCACTATCGTGCCAACCATGGTTAAGGCGGAGTTAATCTCAGTGAGGAACGACAAAACTTTCCAATAGATTAATGCTTTCCAGGTCTCCGGAACATCGAGACGTAAAAGCCGTCGGTACCAGTATGAACATGCCATGCGTGTTCGCTCAAGTGCTCCCACTCCGGATGCCGGTCCAGAAACGCCCGGGTTTGATTTCCGTTTTCCACATCCAACATTGAACAGGTGGCAAATGCGAGCACGCCTCCGGCTGCCACCAATGGAGCTGCGGCATCCAGAATATCACCCTGCACCGCAACGACGTCGTCGAGTGCGTCCTGTGTCAGACGCCATTTCCCTTCGGGATCACGACGCCAGGACCCGGACCCACTGCAAGGGGCATCACAGAGAACCAGATCGAACGGCGCGTACTGTGCCAGCTCTTCTGTTGTCATGCAGGGAAGTGAAACACCGGCGCGTTCTGCGCGCTCGGGTACGTCCTTCATCCGGCGTGGGTCCGCATCGTGAGCATAAATCTGCGCGTCCACGCGCCCGGCCATGGCCAAGGCCTTGCCACCGCCACCCGCACAGAAATCCAGAACCCGCTGTCCGTCATGCAATGGCAAGGCATCCACGACCGCCTGACTTGCGGCGTCTTGCAATTCTACAAAGCCTTGCAGGTAGCTTTCGGAATTCTTAACGCGCCGCGCACCGTCGGTCACAGTCAAGGCACTCGGGGACACGGCCTGCGGCTCGGCGATGATACCGCCCTCTGCCAGACGCTTGATCGCAGCGTCACGATCTCCCTTGCGCAGGTTCACACGCAGATGCACCGGCGCACGTGACCGCAAGGCCTGCGCGGCCTCCAGCGCCTGATCGCCAAGACTGCGTTCAAACAGCGGCCATAGCCATTCCGGCAGGTCATTTTCCTCGGCGACGCTTTCAAACGCACGCGGACTGACCTGCTCCGCCTCATCAAGCGGCTTTGGCGCATGACCTTCTCCGTGGAAGAGGTCCGCGGGATCCAGCCCCTCGGCCCGCAGCGCACCGATCATTAGTCCACGCCCCGTCAGAGCTCCGCCCAAAGCAGCATGGGAGCGCTGACAACGCAGCGCCTGAAAAACATGATCACGGACCGCCAAACGGTCCTTGGAGCCCGCGTAGCGACTGCGCCGGCCCCAATTCGTCAGAGCCTTCTCCGCAGCCTCACCGGCGAGGATCTCGTCAAGGATTTCAGTCGCCGCCTGCACGCGGGCCCCGGGGGTCATATGCGCCCCCGCAGGATTTCAACGCGCACCGCGTCAGCCTTAGCCAATCCGGTAGTTGGGCGATTCACGGGTGATCTGGACGTCATGAACATGGCTCTCCTTGAGGCCCGCACCGGTGATGCGGACGAATTCACAGTTCTTGCGCATGTCATCAACGGTTGCACAACCGGTATACCCCATGGCGGCACGCAAACCGCCGACGAGCTGGTGGATCACCGCGCCTGCAGACCCTTTGTAGGGAACCTGACCCTCGATGCCCTCGGGAACCAGTTTGTCGCTGGCGGCATCCTTCTGGAAATAGCGATCCGCAGATCCACGCGCCATGGCTCCCATGGAGCCCATGCCGCGATAGGATTTGAACGAGCGCCCTTGATAGAGGATGACTTCGCCCGGGCTTTCGTCAGTCCCGGCAATCATGGAACCAACCATGGCACAGGATGCACCAGCGGCAATTGCCTTGGCAAAATCACCTGAGAACTTGATGCCACCGTCGGCAATCACCGGGGTCTCGCCTGCCGCCGCGGCACAATCCATGACAGCCGTCAGCTGCGGAACACCCACACCTGCAACCATGCGGGTGGTGCAAATGGAGCCTGGGCCGATGCCGACCTTCACCGCATCCGCTCCGGCATCAATCAGGGCCTTGGTTGCCGCCGCGGTCGCGACATTGCCCGCGATGACCTGAACGCTGCTCGACAGCGCTTTGATCCGCTTCACGGCTTCAATCACACCTTCGGAGTGACCATGGGCCGTATCCACAACCACCACGTCAACGCCTGCGTCAATCAGCGCTTCGGAGCGTTCGAACCCGCTATCGCCGACAGAGCTGGCTGCCGCCACGCGCAGGCGACCAAGGTCATCCTTGCACGCCGTCGGGTTCAGAACCGCCTGTTCGGTATCTTTGAGGGTCAGCAACCCGGTGAGCTTTCCGTCCTGATCGGTCACCAGCAGTTTTTCGATCCGGCGCGCTTTCATAAGGGACTTGGCTTCTTCGCGCTCTGCGGGTTCGCGCAGCATTGCCAGATTGTCCGAGGTCATCATAACCGACACCGGCGTATTGTCATCGGACGCAAAGCGCATGTCGCGATTGGTGACGATCCCGACCACACGGCCGCTGTCGTCCACCACCGGGAACCCCGTCACGCGATACCGCTCCTGCAACGCCTTGGCGTCGGCAAGAGTCTGATTTGCCTGCAATGTGATGGGGTTGTAGACGATACCGCTTTCGAACCGCTTCACGCGTCGCACCTGCTGTGCCTGCTCTTCCACATCCAGGTTTTTGTGGATCACACCCATGCCGCCGGACTGCGCCATAGAAATCGCCATACGTGACTCTGTCACCGTATCCATCGCGGAACTCAGAAGTGGGATATTGAGCGAGATTGAGCGGGTCACCCGCGTGCGTGTATCCGCCATATTTGGCAGGACACTGGATGCGGCCGGAACCAGCAAAACATCGTCAAAGGTAAGGGCCTCACGAATCTGCATCTGTCTTCCCCATGCATAACACCGTTTGGCGGTGACCCTATGGCACAGTTCATCAACATGGGAAAGAGGCGCTGATCGTTTTTCGCCGCATCGCGGCGCACCAGTTGGGGTTTTTCTGACCGAGGTCAAAGAGCTGTTGCAATCCTATCCTATAGCCAGAAAGTGAAAACAAACGCCTGGAGAACAACATGACCGGCCCTCTTGATGGAATAACGATCCTCGATCTGACGCATGTGCTCGCTGGTCCATATGCCTCTATGACGCTGGCCGACCTCGGCGCGCGTGTCATCAAGGTCGAGCGCCCGGGCACCGGAGACGACACACGAAGCTTCCCGCCATTCAAAGATGGCGCAAGCGCGTATTTTGCCACCATCAATCACGGCAAGGAAAGCATCGCGCTTGACCTGAAAGATGTCGAAGATCGTACTGTTTTCGAAGAACTTTTATCTCGATCTGATATCATACTGGAGAACTATCGCCCTGGCGTTATGGAGCGGCTTGGTTACGGCTGGACAGATTTAAGCCTGAGGTATCCGAAGCTGATCTACGGGGCCGTCTCCGGGTTTGGCCACAGCGGCCCCGACAGCCAGCGCCCTGCGTATGATATGGTGGTCCAGGCGCGCGGCGGCGTCATGTCGATCACGGGCGAGCGGGATCGGGAACCCGTGCGCGTCGGCGCCTCCATCGGAGATATCGCGGCAGGCATGTTTCTCGCACAGGGTGTCCTTGCCGCGCTCTTGCAACGCCAGCAGACCGGCAAGGGGCAAAAGATCGACATCGCCATGCTCGACTGTCAGCTCGCCATGCTGGAACACGCGATCGCCCTCACCTCCGTGACCGGTGAAGCGCCGCGCCCCTGTGGCGCACGGCATCCGTCGATCACACCGTTTGAGACGTTTCACGCAGAGGATGGGTTATTCGTCATCGCGGCTGGCAACGACGTCCTTTTTGCGCGTCTCTGTGAAGCATTACAGTTGCCGCTGGCAACTGATCCGCGCTTTGAAACCAACCAAGCGAGATGCGAAAATGCTCGCCTTCTCAAGCGATTAATCGAGGCTGTTACACTGGGCCACAACATGCGCCACTGGATCGAGCTGCTCACCGAAGCGGGTATTCCCACCGGGCCGATCCAGAACGTCGCCGAGGTGTTGCAGGATCCGCAGATATTGGCGCGCAACATGGTCGTTGATGTCCTCGACCGCGCTGGGCATCCAGCTTATGTCGCCGCAGGAAACCCTATCAAAATGAGTACATTGGCGGACCCAACCACACGCGGCCCTGCCCCGACACTCGACGAACACCGGCAGGCGATACTGGATTGGCTGGCCCAAGGCTGACATGAGTTTGGAATTTACTGCGAACATGCCGCCCATGAGCCAAAATATGACGGTGATTGCCTTTCGCTTTGCAATAACTGGCCTATGCTTCGCTTAAATTGCGGAACATAAGGGTTTGAGGCATGTCAGACGATCCCCTCGTTGTGTTTACACCATCCGGTAAGCGCGGCCGTTTTCCTGTCGGCACACCGGTGCTTACCGCGGCACGTCAGCTCGGGGTCGATCTAGAACTCGGTCTGCGGCGGTCGGGGGATATGCTCTAAATGCCAGATCACCCCGTCCTATGGCGAGTTCTCCAAACATGGCGTCACGGTCGCCGATGACGCGCTTTCAGAATGGAACAAGGTCGAACAGCGCTACCAGGACAAACGCGGGCTGATCGACGGGCGGCGTCTGGGCTGCCAGGCCAAGATCGAAAAGAACGTTGTGATTGACGTGCCACCTGAAAGCCAAGTTCACAAACAGGTGGTGCGCAAACGGGCCGAGGTCCGGGATATCGTGATGAACCCGTCCATCCGCATGTTCTATGTGGAGGTAGAAGAGCCGAACATGCACAAGCCTTCCGGTGATCTGGAACGGCTGTGTGAGGCACTGGAAAACCAGTGGGATGTCAAAGGCGTAAAGACCGATCTTCACATTCTGCGACAGTTGCAGCCGGCATTGCGCAAAGGCGCTTGGAAAGTCACGGTTGCAGTGCATCTGGGCAATGAAAGCCAACCGCCCCGTATCATGCATGTCTGGCCCGGGTATTATGAGGGCACTGTATATGGGCTTGCGGTGGATCTTGGCTCTACCACGATCGCGGCGCATTTGTGTGACCTCAAAAGCGGGGAAGTTCTGGCCTCCTCCGGCATCATGAACCCGCAAATCCGCTTTGGCGAAGATCTGATGAGCCGCGTGTCCTATGCCATGATGAACAAGGGCGGCGATCTGGAAATGACCCGCATCGTGCGCGAGGGCATGAACGCATTGTTCGCGCAGATTGCGGAAGAGGCGCAGATCGACCAATCGCTGATCATGGATGCGGTGTTCGTCTGCAACCCGGTCATGCACCACCTCTTCCTCGGCATCGATCCGTTCGAGCTGGGTCAGGCCCCCTTTGCGCTGGCAACGTCAAACGCACTTGCACTGGAAGCCAGCGATCTGGATCTGAAACTACACCCTGCGGCCAGGATCTATCTTCTGCCCTGCATTGCGGGCCATGTTGGCGCCGATGCCGCGGCGGTGGCTTTGTCCGAGGCGCCGGACAAATCAGAGGATCTGGTGCTCATCGTCGACGTTGGAACAAACGCCGAGATCCTATTGGGGAACAAGGAAAAAGTCCTGGCTTGCTCTTCTCCGACCGGGCCTGCCTTCGAGGGTGCTCAGATTTCCTCGGGACAACGCGCTGCACCCGGCGCGATCGAGCATGTTGAAATCAATCCCGAGACCAAGGAGCCGCGTTTTCGCGTCATTGGGTCGGAGCTCTGGTCTGATGAGGATGGGTTTGAAGAAAGTATCGCAAGTACCGGAATTTCCGGCATTTGTGGCTCCGGCATCATTGAGGTGATCGCAGAGATGCGGATCGCTGGGTTGCTGGATGCAACCGGCCTGATCGGGTCCGCCGCGCAAACCGGAAGCGCCCGCTGCGTGCCTGAGGGGCGCACCAACGCCTACCTGCTCTGGGACGGCAGCGCGGATGGTGGACCACGCATCACCGTCACCAACCCTGACATCCGCGCCATTCAGATGGCCAAGGCCGCGCTTTATTCCGGCGCCCGTTTGCTGATGGACAAGATTGGCGTCGACACGGTTGATCGTGTGGTTCTGGCGGGTGCCTTTGGCGCACATATCTCCGCCAAACACGCAATGGTCCTCGGGATGATCCCGGACTGTCAGCTGGACAAGGTCACAAGCGCTGGCAACGCCGCCGGAACCGGGGCACGTATTGCCCTGCTCAACACCACTGCACGTGCTGACATCGAGGCGACGGTCCATCAGATCGAAAAGATCGAAACCGCCGTAGAGCCTCGTTTTCAGGAGCATTTTGTCAACGCCTCAGCAATACCGAACTCCTCCGACCCGTTCCCGATCCTTGGCACGCTACTGACCCTTCCGGACGTCAGCTTTAATGTGGGTGGTGGTGACGGAGATGGATCAGGTGGCCGGCGTCGACGGCGACGGGGCTGACCGCAGAAATCAGCGGCGGCGCTCTTGACGACCTCAGCGCCGCCGCATAAAGCTCTGCATCAAGAGCGCGGGTATGATGTAATGGTAGCCTGTCAGCTTCCCAAGCTGAACGCGCGGGTTCGATTCCCGCTACCCGCTCCAAAAGATCCTAAGTAAAACTCCAAAATATGAGACACTTACGTGCCGAACCTCACTGAAGCACGGCATGCTTCGTGGCCTTGGAATGGGAAAAATAGGGAACAAAATGGAAGCTTCGGGAGTCTAAGTCCCGAAGTAATTCCCGAAGATATCTGCGCAATGGCGACCTAAGTGAGGGCCTCAATTTCTGGCATCGGATTGGATTGTGCGAAGCACCTCGGACCGTACCATTTCGCGCGCCTCTTCCATCGTGTTCACACGACCATGTGTAGCAGGCAGGCACCATGTCGCCCAAGTCCAAGGTAGGGCACCGTTGAAGGTGTGTTCTTCAAACCTGATACGCCCAACACCTTTTCCTCGGTATCGAATGACCCAATCGTCAGGCTCCCAGGTGCCGCCAATTATGCATCGTCTCATTGTCCACATAGGGTGTGGAACATATAAAGAACATACCGTGGGTCAAGACTCAAAATATAGCCAACTCGGCGGGTCACTCAATTCCCCTCGTGTTGCCGCACGATGACTGCTGTCAGCCCAATCACGACATTCATGCGAGGTGCAGCAAAGGCATGCTGCAATCACGAACGTTTTTCGGAGAGCGGACCTTCGAACTGTTCAGATGACCAAGGTGATGCTGCGCCTGCCAACCTTGGTCAGTAAACGAGGGCAAGTTGACCTTGTGACCGAAAAAAGTTCATGGATATTCTCAACGATTCGATGAACAATTGCCGGTATGGAAAATTATGTCTCAAACGCTTTCACAAACCCAAATAATTCGTTCACTTGGACAGGCTCTTGAGTGGTTTGAAAAAGAAATCGGTTGGGGCGTCCCTCCAGGTGAGTTGGGCCACTTGACGGGCAGGATCGGAGAACTTTACGCGGCAATGGTGACGCGGGGGCAAATGGCCTTGGCCACAAACCAACGTGGCTACGATGTCGTGTCACTTGAGGGAGAATACATTTCGGTCAAAACGGTCACCAGTTCGAATCATGTAAAGTTTCGTGCCAGCACTTTCGAAATTGTGCAGCGCGTGATTATCCTCCGACTGGTGGTTGAAGATGATTCAGTTTCTATTGAAGAAATACTTGACTGCCCCGCAGAGGAAATCCGCAAGAGAGGTGTAAACGGAGATGGTACATATACTGTACCTATCAGCGGCTGGCGGGCGGAAGAAAGTACAGAGCAGGCGCTTAACACAGGACGCCAACGTTTATCTGTTCCAGAGCTCAAACGACTTAAAGAGACCGGAAGTGCAAGTTTCAAATCTCACCGGATAGTTCAGTATGAGAACGGTTCTATTTTGGTGGAGACAGATGGGATGGTTCAGGAAGTGACAAAGCCAATTCTTCGGGACATTGCCAAGCAAGTTGGGGTCGAGATCCTGAATGGATCTGGGAACATGAAGAATACTCGTTCACTTGGCGCAGATATAATTAAAAGTCTATCATAAATTCATGGTGCCGGTCCGCCAGGAAACGCTAGCGGCCTATTACGCGTGCAACGCTAGTTTAGGTCTCATGTGCGGATGACGGCAACCAGCCCAATCAGGTCATTCATGCAAGGAGCGGCATGCGTCATACTGCATGCGCGAACGGTTCCCGGGAGCGGACCTTCGAACTGCTCTTATGGCCAGGGCGACGCTGCGCTTGGCACAGATATGAGCAATGCGCAGATTGCGACCTTTGCAAAGTGTGAGCTGTTTCCGACAGCGGCCATTCGTGTAGAATGCGGCGAAAGCCAAATGCGAGCCCTTTGTGCCTAAGTCCGTTATCCTACAAGTCACAAAGTCACTTCAGAGCAGATTGCATATGAAATATTATGAGACCTTGGAAGATTTCGGCATGAACAACTACGCAGATATCGGATTGGCTATCGATCTAGCCGCAGATGCCGGAGACCTTCCGAAACTCAATGAGTCGGTTTGCGCGATTGACGCATTGCTCGGCCAGGAGGGGCAGAACAAGGCCGTTTTGTTTTATTTTCGAGCCAATGCCTATTCGGCTCTTCGAACGACTGATCCCGAGTTTCAAGGGCGCCAGTTCGATTGGAAACAACCGGAACTGACCAACGAAATCATTTCTCTTCGAGAAGCAATCCGCTCTTCAGAGTTCGCGGACTTGGATATCGTTCGGCGTTGTCAGGTACTGACAAATTTGGGCAATGCTCTCGATGCCGTTGGCCGACCGATTGATGCACTCGCCGCTTGGGACGAAGCGCTCCAGATTGAACCCAAATTTGCAATGGCCCTAGCGAACCGTGCCATCGGGCTATCTGGTTACAGTGCAGCATTCTACGATCCAGGACATCAATGCGTTTTCTTGGCCGGGGCTGCGAAAGGTTTTGAATTTGCCCTTGCAACCGATGCCATATGGGACAGTGAATATCCCGACTCCGTGCAAGAACAGCTTGAAGCGAAGCATCAGCATGTCCGTGCATACTTGGCGGTGAACTGTGATCTGGATGGCTTTGATCCAGACAAGTATGAACTCGGTGACACGTCTGACGCGCGAGCTTTCAACTGTTGGCGTTTGCAGCATCGCTTGTTCCTAAATCCGCTGAATGACATCGGGGCGCACAGCATCGCCGCACAAGATGTGTTTCATCTGCCCAATCACACTTACGGCTTAGACGATCCCGTGATTTTTCCAAGATACTTTGACCTTCTGAAACAGGAGTATGTCGCTGCATGCACCTTGCTGTTCGAAGGGCTGGAGGGAGACCGGGCTTACGCGGCTGACCAAACCTTGTTGGGGTTCGAGCACGCTGACTATGCTATCAACACGGTGCAAACAGAGAAGCAAAAGGCCGCGTTTCGCATGGCGTATTCGCTGCTCGATAAATGTGCTGTATTCATCAACGACTACTTCAAACTGGGCCATGATCCCCGCAGTCTGAGCACTTCGTTCAGAAACGTCTGGTATTGCGGAAGAGGAGCCAAGCGTGTTCTTCACCCAAACCTACCAATCAAGAATTGGCGTTTGCGCGGTCTCTATTCGCTGTCATTGGACTTGTACGAAAATGACTTCCGAGAGACTGCGTCACCTTTGGCACATCAGGCTTGCGACGTCCGCAATGCGGCAGAACACCGGTTTGTGTCCGTACACGAGATGTTGTTGCACACCGGTGACATCGGAGCCTGCTTGGCACTGAGCGCCTCTGACTTGGAAAGCCAAGCTCTGCGCATGTTGCGCTTGGCTCGATCAGCGATCATCGGCTTGTCGCTGGCGGTTCAGCATCAAGAGAAACACTTGAAAGAAAAAGCGTCAGACTTGGTGATGCCGATCCTCGCCATTCCGAAGGACCCTCGCTGACACGTGGCATCGCAGTCATCGGCCTTTGCTTTTGCCAAAAGCGACAGCACACTGTTTCCGTGGTGGCAATGGCGGGTTCCCCTTCTCCTTAGCCGCGTGTGTCCGCTTTTGCTTACCTCGTCGTTCCGCACCATGTCCGCTCAGGGCTGCCTGCGGTCTCTTACGTCAGCGACGGTAGCCGTCCAGGCGGGTGATCAACCCGCTGCTCGGCCGCAAGTCCGGTGTGAGCCCGATTTTCCAGATGCTGCTCGGCGCACAAATGTTTTGTCCACATTTCAGTGGCCTGATTTGGCTGTAATGCCGACGTCAAGAATTTCTCCATTGACAAGTTTTCGGATAGGAACGCCGGGCAAGGGCGGCTCATGCGCAGAAATCGTACCAACCCCTGACATGATCGAAATCATCTCATCGTGGAAACCGACCTGATCCCCATTCGACTTCTGTGCCAGATCATCAATATGGAATGGTTTTTTGTCATCGTACCAGTCCTCGAGCCAAGCAACTAGAGGTGTACAAGGATGGTCAAGGTAGCGGAGAAGGATCTGATCCTTCGGAATATTGCCAATCGTTCGGTCAAGATACTCTGTCATCTCGTTGAAGTACATGATCTGTGATGCTCGAACTTGTGTTGAACCTTCATTCTCTCCTCTCGCAAAGTGTTGGATCTCATAGTAATCGAGATATTGATTGAAACGGATTGCAAAGACATCCGTATAGGGACCAAAAGCCTCCATACCTTTACTTTCATCGAAGTTCGCGTAGACTTCAATCTGCACAGCCGGGATAAGGCTAAGCGTAAAGTACTGGTTGTCGTGCACGTCGGCGTGCTCGCGCGTACGAAGAAAATCCACCAGAGCTCGACCGTTGGTCGTTAGTGGTGCGATGAAAGTTGGTTGCTCCATCTTTCGGTAGAGGGAGTCGTTAATGTCGTCGATATCGATCTTTGCAATGCCATGGTCGGTCAACAGGCGGATATACTTCACTATGAACGGGTAGATATCGCCCCTAGAGAGCGTGTATGCGATAGACGTATCCTTGCCACGACTAACAACCTGTTTCCGAATGCGCTGAAGCAGAATGCTCGCATGAAACTGAACCTTGCTGCAAAGTCCCCAAAGCCCTCCGACGAATAGATCAAGCGCACTAATCGTCACAGCTGCTGCGCCATGACCGACCGTGATGGTGGATGCGGCCATCTCATTTGAGAGCAAGGTCAAGCGGTCCGCATCATAAACTTCTAGGGCAAACAATGTGACAAGATAACTCGCGAACGCTTTATCGACCTTGTTTGATTTGGATATGACGATATGGGTACTTGAAGAAGCCTGGCCCTCATCGTCGGGCACGTAGTTTGTAACGTGGTGCCAATAGACTTCGTCATCTTCCGGATGGTAAACGAACAAAAACAGGTGAATTGACATTTGCAGCCAATATTCAAGGTCCGCAGGTCTAGCATAGAACTTGAATTGATCCGGTCGATCAGCATTGACATAGCTCATCCCGGATTTCACCTGCGCACCGACGATCTTGCCCGTAGGAAAATCTCCAAGGCACACTTCTATCGTCCCATCGACGCCGACATCTTCTTGAAGTAAGTCACGCCAAATTAGGTCATGATCGTTACATGCTTTTTCAACGGCGAGTAGTCCTGCTTTCTCGGCAGCCGCCGAACTCGATCTTCTTTTGGGCAATGGTAGTCTCCCGCCTGCGCTAGGATCAGATAGATGGCCAAACTTAGAGCAACGCTGTCATCGGTGATAGCGGCAATTTCTTGGCAACTGGTTTCCGAGAGCTGTCATTGGAGTGGCGGCAGCGAAAGAGCGCTTCGTCCCGCACCACTGCCCTTCAACCCCAGAATTTCGCCGCGCCTCTCATCAATGACCGCTTTTCACGCGGCTTCGCAGCGGTCGCAGGCTGTGTTCGTAGGACGAAAGACGGACTTTGCAAAGTACACAAACTGCGCGTTGCTGACATCCGTGCTATATGCAGCATGAGGTGGCTCTCCAACAGGAGCGGCGGGAAGCAGTCATCCGCTGCGGCTGCAAAGACGCCTGGCTAAAAGTGAAAATAGCGGACATTTCATGCTCACCTGATTTTGTCCCATTGCACAATACGAGACTCAAATTTCTTTTCACTTGCTCAATTCGTGGCAACAGCAAGAGAAAAGAGATTTTGGCAGCGAAACCGTTTAATGAGGCGCATTTTCGCGGACTTTGGGGGCGTTCAAACCAAACTCACTTCTCGTGACCAGATCACAGGTTTGGCGCAGAAAGTCAAGAACTACAAATAAACCAAATCAGAGCCTCCAGCACGGCTCAATCGTCTAATTCTAGCGCGACTTCTTCCATAACTTCGGTCACCTCATTTTGTGTTTCGGTCAGTGACTGTAAAGCTTGCCTTTCCCAGCGACGAATATCTGCCTGAGCTCGTTTAATCTCTTTCTTGATTTCTTTGGACACCTTTTGTTGGCCAACAATAAGAGATTCAACAGTTTCCTGCTCTATTTCAGAAAACGCTTTGATTGCCGCAATTAAATATTCGGCGGTTCCAATCCCGGGTCTCGACGCCGGTACGGAGGTGGTTCCCTCTCCAATGGTGGTTTCAGTGCTCATCTTCACTTTCCTTTGGTTCTGGTGGTTTTCGCTGAATAAAGTCGCGGTTCTGCAGATGTACTGTAGTTTCCCTTCTAAAAGGAGCGCCAACAGGGGGCGTTGATTTCGCCCTTTCAGCTTCAAGTCTACCACCGGTCTCTAGCCGATCGCGGCGCACCTTCGAACGTTCGGGTTTCGGCTCCTTCGGGGCCTGAGTTCTACATAAAGATTCTAGATACTTAGATTTCTTTAGGCTAGTCTGATATTCATTCAGAATTTCCTTCTCCTTGCTTGAAACGGGGCCACGAGAGTCGTTTCGCAGTCCCAATAAATCGGCAAGTTTTGGCAAGTCCGCGACGTCAACCAAGAGTACTTTGTTTTTTTGTGCTAGCTGTCTGGCGGATCGAGTATACCCACTCTTCCCTACCACTACCGCTGAATCGCCATCAAAAAAGGTTCGCGCCGCGTCCACTTCCTGTACAGCTTTGTTGCCGACGGTGCCGTTGTACAGCTTGCATTGAATTATGCATTTGTGGCTATCAAAAATCGCAACGACGTCTGATCCTTGGTCTCCGCTACCTTGTGTAGCTTGTGCCACCCAGCCATGCTGGTTGAGAACTTCGGCAGTCCAATGCTCAAATTCAAATGGATCCTCAGGTATCGAGTCTATGCACACCCCTTCAATCTCTGTGTTCTCGGCAGTGGAATAGACTGCTGCGACAACATACTGGTAAAATTGCGGAAGTTGCAGAATGTCTTCTGAGACGTCCAGTTCGGGCAAGAGCACATTCTCAAAAAAATATCGAATTGCCTTATCGAATGCTTCAAGCCGGAGTTCGCCGTACTCCCCATAGTAGACCTTCTGACGATAAAGCCGTGCTAACGCCTCCTTGTGTCGATTAGCTACTTCAAGAACCTGTCTCTGAGCTTCCTCCGCGAGTTGTTCACCTCGTCGTCTCGAAGAGATCTTCCAGCCGATAATTAACGCGACCGTTCCCCCAACAATAGCGATTGTTGTAAGGTCGCCCTCAAGTATCTTTTGGCCAACAAATATTGGAACGCCAACAACAATGCCTAAGATAATTAGCCCGAATTCACCTCCGCCACGTCTTGCCACTTGGTTAAACCTGTCCCACTTCTGTGCAATGCGAATACTGTCAAAGCTTTGACCGCTCGCTTCACATTTTTCAACTGGAAATGACCGGAAATCGTTTTGCGAGTAGCTTAACCACCATTCCCCAAGAGGACTACCTTCTGAAGAGCCGAGAATGTGAAGTCTGTGACTTCGCGAATGTCGCCTCTGGGCCGAGAACCCAAACCTGATGAACACAGTTTATCGTGCAAGCATAGGTTTCGGCAGTCGCGTTCAGCTAAATGCTGTCCAGAGGCTGGCACAAGCTGCAACCAGTCCTGTGAGTGCAGCAACTAGTGCGAACCACCCAGTTGCAGTTTGGTACCAAGCCTTCGATGCGGCGTCGGCAATCCGTTTGAGTTCTTCGTTTTGTTCTCTCGCTCGTCCATCTGCGGGCGAACTATGCGGCGGTCGCATCATTGGAATTCATCTTTCGATCAGAGTGCAGATAACGAAAGTTGAATCATTCAGTGTGATTTGGCAATGTCTTGTGTGGATGGCTCCCGCATAGCAAGTCGTAAATGATCTCGTGTACCTTTTCAGAAGCGGTCTTGTGTCCGGCCTGTTTGCGCGGTTCACACCGCTGGCCCTGATGGGATCCGCAGATCAGGTTCCTATCTGCTTTGCGGGCAATTGCGCCCGGGTCATTCGGCGGAGCGTCCTGATCGTTGCGGCTGAAGTGTACACCATCACATCGTCGGTCTTGCTATCTCACTGTTTCTGTACGTCTCAAGCTGTGTGCGGGCGGTAGGGTTCGTTCCTGGTCAGCACCGCCCACATGATCCGTGCCGTCTTGTTCGCCATGGCGACGGTCGCGAGCCGGGCCGGCTTTCTCTGCAACAGCTTCGTCAGCCAGGGATCTGCACGCTCGGGATGATTGGTGACCTGCCGCACACGCGATGTCATGCCGACGACGATAAGCTGGCGCAGGTACCGATCGCCCATCTTCGTGATCTTTCCCAGCCGCTCCTTGCCACCGCTGGAGTGGTTGCGCGGTGTCAGACCAAGCCACGCCACAAATTCCCGCCCACTCTTGAACTGGTGACCCGACCCGATCGTAGCGGCGACGGCCGAGGCGGTCACCGGTCCGACGCCGGGAATGGTCTGCAGAAGTTGCGCCTGGCGGCTGAGAACTCGCAGAACGTCTTGGGCGAGCTCGGGTAGCCCGGTCTGCTTGCCCTCGATGATCCCTTTCGCAAAATCGATGGCCCGCGCGACGCCCCGAGCGATGGTGATCCCGAACTCCGCGGCCAGGCTTCGGAGCATGTTGATCAACTGGGTGCGCTGTCGAACCACGAAGTCTCGTGCGCGATGCAAAGAGAGAAGCGCTTGCTGGTCCTTCGACTTAATCTCGACAAACCGCATCGTCGGTCGCGTCACGGCCTCGCAAATGGCTTCTGCATCGACCGCGTCGGACTTGCCCCGCTTCACGTAGGGTTTGACGTACATCGGTGGCATCAGCCGGACAGTATGGCCGAGCTTCGTAAGCTCACGGCCCCAGTGATGGCTCGATGCGCAAGCCTCGATGCCGATGAGGCAGGGCGCTAGTCGCTCGAAGAACGCCAGCACCTGCGCCCGCCGCAAAGGCCGATTGAAGGCAACTTCTCCGGTCTCGGTAACTCCGTGGACATGGAAGATGTTCTTGGCCAGGTCGAGGCCTACAGTGGTAACTTGCATGGGGTGGTTCCTCTCAATTGCAGATTCTGACACCTGCAGTATGGCGCATTGCGACGCCGGGAGCGGGAGCCATCCACCCCATCTGCTTTTGGGACGCTGCGACGCAGCGATGGCTAGCCTCATGAATGTCCACAATGGGCCGGACACAACATCTCCTATCCCAGGGAGGCAACCAGCGACCTCAAGCGCTTGAGTTGACGAAAAAGGCGTCTTGCCCACGCCAATAGCATCAGGCCTCCAAAAAATATGCAGATGGATGCCAGGAACGTGTCTTGTCGATAAGGAGGAGCAATAAAGGGCAGCGCACACCCGAAGAAAAGTAGGTTAAGCCCTGTAGCTCGGAGTAACCTTTGCTCGAAGTCAGATCTGAAAATCCGTCGGTATATGTCCTCTTTTTCAAGCCCTTGATTTCGAAATTTCATAATCAGATCAAAACTCGGGACGCTGAAAAGCTTGGTAGACTCCAGGGTAGACTTAACAAGCGATCCAAGAGCATCAACTGCCGCACCCAAAGAGTAGCAGATCGCGACAAAAACAATGCCAACCGGAGCTATAGCAGCATCCAATTTCAAGATGGTTTCAATCGAAGAGGAGGCTGTTGCTTCCAGGGGCGGGCAAAATAAAACTCCAAGAACAATGAGGGCCTGAACGCCAATGAAGAGAAGTTCAATCTGCAGAGAGGATGTTTTTAGCTTATCCAAATTTGCGCCCAAATCTAAATTTAATTCACTCTAACCTGCCCAGATTTTTCGTTCGATGCTGGACTGACGCCTGCGTAATCGGCTTCTCGGCCTGCTGCAAGAGTGTGATACCACGACGTGTGAACCGCCCCAAGCTTACTGGCGTCCTATTTCTGGGTTTTTTCGCGGCCTTCCGTTCTGCTTCCAGTGCTGCATACATGTTGGTCGCAACTTCGAGTGGTGGGATATTCGCGATGACTGACGTCTGTCAGCCCTCAAATGCTGTATACTGGCTCGGAGGACCGGTTTGCGGAAGCTGCGCTGCAGCGAAAGCCACCCTCATGTATGACGCCTTAGCCCCGCCTCTCCTCCGTTCCGCCCGCTATCGGCTCAAGTGCCGAAGGCCCCGCGCTATATGGCAGGGCCCTCGTCGCGTGGGTGTATGAAGTCCACGCATAGTCCGGGAGGGTATAAGTCCCGTAGCTTCAGCTTGCACGCCGCAACCTTTTGGCACCAGTTAATAAACCGCAAACAAAAACAGACAGCGATACAGACTGGCCCGGCAATCAGTGAGGATCAGTCAGGTCCGCGCCTTCGCAACGGGTTCCTGTTTTCGAAGGAAACCCCAGCCGTTGCAGGCGCAGCATTCATGTACCACGCCGCTCCGGCTGGTCTCCTTCCCATGCCCATGGCAAGCCGGACAGACCTTCGCCGAGGCGCTGCAACCCCGCCGGCTGAGCGAAGGCGGGGTGGCAGCGGGTGTCGACCGCTTAGTCAATGTATCGCTGGATGAGACCAGCCAACTTGCTGCGCGCGAGGTTCGACAGAACGCTGTCGTCTGGCCCGAGGCGCAGGATGGCGTCGGGCACAGACCTTTTGGCATGCTCCACGGCCTCGCGGATCAGAACCTCCGCCGCTTCATTCGGCCCCCGCTCAACACCGGCGCGAATGCCGCTCATCAGGGCACTGTGCAGCGCCTCGCGGTGGCGGGCCTCGATATCGAGCCCCCAGCGCTGTTTGGCCGTATGGGCGGCGCTTCCGATGAGAGCGGTCAGAAGCACACTCAGGCCGCTGAGCGCGACAGGCAGCAACTCCTGGAGAATATCATTCAGGTTCATGGGTTGGTCCTTTTCAGTTTGAGAGATGAGAATGCCGATCCCCGATCAAAATCGGAGAAAGGCCAGGAAACGCCGCAGCCAGCTGACGCGCGGTGCAGGCGATTTGGGTTTGGGAGAGACATCGATTGGCGGCAGCTGGCGCAGCGCCTGGTGCAGTGCGGCGCGGGTCTTTGGTCCGCTCACCCCGTCCACCGTCAGCCGCGCCGCACGCTGGAAGGCCCGCACATCTGTTGGGCCATGACCGAGCAGAACCAGCTGCGCCCTTTGGGTCCAGTCCCGCCGCTGAGCGTAGTGGTTGTATCCGCCGTTCACCTTGTAGGTGATGCGCTTCACGTCACCCTGATCGGCGAGCGCATTGAGGCCACGGGTGGTCCAGTACCAGAGCGCCACCAACCCCTCCCACGGATCGGTCAACACCGCATCCGGGTCCGCCTCAAAGTCGGGTGCGGTGTGGTCGATCCCACGCGCCCAAGCGGTGAAGGCGCGATAATTCCACCGCCCGGTGATCTGGATGGGACCGCGCCCGCGCAGCAGATACCCATCGCCATCCCGCTCCGGCGTATTGCCGAGATCCGTGCGGATGTCATATCGCGCCTGCGCAGGCGTCGGCCCCCATAGCTCGCGGTCAAAGCGGAACGCCCCGCTTTCCACCAGCACCTGCCCCAGAAGGCAGGCAACCCTGTGCCGCCGCTTCAGGCCAACGTCGCTGCCGTAGGCATTCAGCGCCTTCAGGAACGACACCGCGTTGTCTGCCTGCGTGCTGCCTTTCGGGATCTTTCCGGTGATTTTCTGCAGGGTGTCAAATGTCAGGATTTGCATCATGCTGCCTCCAAAGAAAAAGCCCCGCTCAAGGCATGCTTGGCGAGGTGTGAACGGTTTGATTTTTTGCGGGGTTTAGCGGATCGGCAGGCGCTCCATGCGCTCCAGCCGGTTGTCGATCTTGTTGAGGGTGGAGAGGATCAGCGACAGGCGCTCATCCTGACGGGCGAGGCTTGTTTCATTTGCGCGCACACGCCCGGTCAACGCGGTCTGCCGCGCCTCTGATGCAGTCAGGTCGACCCGCAGCCCGTTGATGGTTTGGGCAAGGCTTTCGGTTTCTCCGCGCAGTGTCGCGACCTGCAAACCGACCCAGAGCCCCGCGCCCACCAGCCCACAGGCGACGGTCCAGGCAAGCGACTTGTTCAACGTGATGCCGCGGTCGCTGTTTTCGATCATGGTCATGTCCTGTCCTCAGTTTGCCAGCGCCGCGCCGAACGCCGCAGCCACGTCAAAGCCCGCCGGATCACCCGCCGCTTCGATCTGCGCGGCCACTGTGGCCTCGGCGGCAAAGCAGGCCTGAATGTGCTGCACCACGGCTTGCGCCGCCGCCTCGACCTGCGGCTTGGTCAGCTCGACAAAGCCGGTGGGTGTTTTCCACGCCAATGGCGCGCTGATCATGCCCTGCTGCAAGGCACTGACCGCACCGGAGAGCGACAGCCGCGTCGCCTCATCGCCCGGCACTTGCAAGCCACCCGGCAGCACCA
This sequence comes from Tritonibacter scottomollicae, assembly GCF_032924845.1. Lineage (NCBI taxonomy): Bacteria > Pseudomonadati > Pseudomonadota > Alphaproteobacteria > Rhodobacterales > Paracoccaceae > Tritonibacter > Tritonibacter scottomollicae. Next base: position 1,029,824 of record NZ_CP136704.1, on the reverse strand, counting down.
CGCCTGCCACGGAACACTGCCAGCGAATGTCGGCGAGCTTTGCCAGCGCCTTGGCCCGGTCCTGTTCGATGCGCGCGGTAGCGGTGACCACTTTGGAAAAGTCGATATTGCTCATGCTGCACCTTCGGATTCATCAGTTGGGGCCTGCGCCACCTCATAGGGCGGCAGCGGTACTGGCCCGTCGCCGGCCAGTGTCACTGGCTGCGGAAAGCGGGTTTCCACTGGCGCGTCCGCACCATGGGGCAGGATCAGGGTCAGGTGGAGCGTGCCGCTTTCGCGGGTGACATCCGAGGCCAACCAGGCGCAGGTCACCGCCTCGCGGGGCAGCACGTCGCCCTCGGACAATGCGGTGAAGTCGAACGCCTCGCCGTTGAGGGTCAGCACATCGCCCTGCCGGGTTGCGTTCAGCGCCGTGTCGCAGCGCGTTGGAGTGAATGAGATTTGCATGCTGTGATGCTCCTTTAGAACCAGCGGCCAATCGCCGTTAAAACCACGTCGCCACAATTGGCCGACACAAAGGGTGAGACTGCGCCCATCCGCACGCTCCACTGAGAGGTATTGGAACTCACCGCGTGTATGATCCCGTTTGGAAACAAGTCGCCGCTGATGCTTGCACCGACCTCAGAACCTAGCGCGAAGGACGCAGGCAATCCAAAAGAGTAGGTAACTGTGCGATGGAGGCCGCCTTGTTCAGACGAAGAGGAGCGCGACCCAAGACCAACGTATCTCGTGCAGAGCTGCGTGCCATCGGCAAAGCGTACATACTCGCCGTTTGCATTGCTGCCGCGCTCGATCACCGCGCCCGTGGGCGTGCCGCCGCTTTCGGAGACCATGCCAAGAAGGTTGCCCTGGCCGTAATGAGCGGACCACGCGCCCCATACGCCACCTTGTTTCTGGCGCAGGCAAGAGAAGTTGGCCGCAAATGCGATCTGGGTTGTTTCGCTGTGAGGATCAGCGGCTGCACGGCGTATCTGCAACAGGTTAAAAGCAGCAAGGCCCGGTGGTAGTGTGCCAGTGGAACCACCCCGGACACGATACAATCCACTTGGCATCGAACCGGCATCGTCAATATCGCCGATAAATTCGATCATTGAGCTACCCAGCCCAAACGCGCCCACTTTCATCAGAAGATCGGCGGTTGGATCCGTCAGGCTGGCCTGCACCGCCGCGCCGGAGGCACGACCGGTGCTGTCGAACTCGATAGCCTCCTGATTACCTGCCATCAGCGCCAGCCGGGAACTGCCCGCAGCATTGCCGATGGTGGTCTTGTTGCCCTCGGTCTGCACATAGAAGTTCGACGCCACGCCGTCGCGGAACCTGGCCAGCACGCCGGGCGCGCCCAGCACCTCCAGATCGGTGAACTTCGCCGCTTCCGGATGGGTCAGCCCCACGGAGACGCCATTGATCGCGCCCTCGATGGCGGTGACGTTGTTTTCAAGGAAGTCGATGAAGGCCAGCAGCTCATTGCGATGGGTGACCGCGAAGTGCTGGAACAGCGCATACATCTTGGCGTCAAAATCCGCCTCCGGCGTACTGCGTTTGGGGATTGGGGGAAACGGCGAGAACCCGGGAATGCTCATGAGGGAGTGTCTCCTATTTGAGGGTTTTGATGATCAGGGGGAAGACGGACTCGCCGGCCACATCGATGGGCTGGCTGTGGTCATCCACAAACCCCAGCCCCTCGATGCCGTAACCCGGCCCGTCGCCCGAGAGATAAAAAGCGGTCGCAAGCCCATCCACTTCGGCCACGATATCCATCACCCGCTGCGCCTGATGGGTGGGCACCAGCAGCGACAGATCGACCTTGCGGGTGGAGCCGCGCTTCACCAGGATCTCATTGCCGAAGTCGTCATAGCCTTTGCGGCTGTGACTGACGAAGCGCACGCTGGGCAGGTTCAGCACCCGGCCCAGCAGGTTGTTGCGCCCCAGCACGATATGGCCCACCTCGGCCACACCACCGGGGGCATCGATGGTGATGTCGATCCGGTGCCCGAGATAGCCCGGAAAGCCGTTCACCACCTTCTGACGGGCATAGACCACGCTGCCAAAGAACCAAGTATAGGCGCTGACCACATGGCCCGCGTCCACCATGGCAAAGCGCTGGTCATAGATCCGCGCGCCCCCATCCCAGACCTCGATCCGCACGCTGCCGGCGGTGAGCCCAAACAGCGCAATCGCATCGCAGTCCTGCGCCGGCACGATCGAATAGGTGATCCGATCCGCCTGCCGGGCGGTGTTGGAGCGGTTCTGGTCAAAGGCCCGCCAGCGGTTGGTCACGCTCAGCTCCAGCCAGGTGCTGCCATCATCCAGCGTCGGATCCTGCCCGGCGTTGCTGTCGATCACGCTTTCATAGATCCGATGCGTGTCCGTGGAGATCACCCGCGCGCCGGCCTCATAGGTCTCGGTCGCGCTCCAGTCGGGGTGATCGTCCTCCGGCACATTGGTGGCAACGAGCTCGGCCTCGGTGACGGCCATCGGGGAGAGGATGTTGAAGTCCATCAGCGCCGCTCCCCCGGCAGACCCGCCTCATCCCAGCCATCGAGATGACTGGCAATCCGGTCCACCAGCATGCGCACCACCTGCCCCTGCGCCACCACATGGCGGGTCAGATCTTCCACCCCCTTGGCCAGCGGGCGATTGTCGAGCATCGCCACCGACTCCGCGTGGCTGTGAATGCGCGAGGGGCCGGTGGTCTCGATTTCCCAGCCCCGCTCGCCAACAATCCGCGCGCCGCCCTGATGGGCGCCGCCCCGGGCAAAGGCTGGAATGCCGCCGAGATCCCGGATCTGCGCCCTGAGCTGCTCGGCCTGCGCCGCATTTTGGCCATAGCGCCGATTATAAGCGCCGATCTGTGCCTCCAGCCCCTCTGCCCCCCGAAAGGCCGCACGGAACCCGGCCAGATCTGCCCCTGCCCCATAGGTCAGATAATCCGCATCATAGAGAATGCGGCCAGACACATCCGAGAGCCGCAGCTCCGCATCCCGCCCGCCGCTGCGGGTCAGGCTGACACCAGTCTGGCGTTCCAGTGCCTCGATCTGGCTGACGATCCCTGCCGCCTCACTGCGATCTGACAGGCCAGCGGCCAGCCCCTGACCTTGTGCCTGCAGGCTGGCCAGCTGGATCTGCGTCTCACGCGACACCCGATCCGCATCAACCGCCGCACGCAGCTCCCCCAACATGCCTCGCAACCGCTCCATGGGCTCGACCAACTGGCCCGTGCGATCAACGAGATCGCCAAAGACATCATCCGCCTCCAGCACCACGCCGCCACCAAAGGTCAGCCGGCCACTGCCATTGCCATCACCAATCAGCCCGGCAATCTCGGTGAGCTGCGCCACGGTCTCCGCCCCGCTGCCGGTGAGCGCCACATTGATGCGCCGTGACAGGTTTGCCGAGCGGGTCAGCACCAGAGCGCGGGTGTCGGGGTCGAGATCCCGGCCCAGATCCAGACGCAGGCTGCGACGCACGTCTGCCGCCGTGGTCAAGGCCAGCCTGCGGGTGGCCTCATCGAGATCCGCCCCCAGCACCAGATCCAGCGTTGCCACATGCTGAGACAGGGCATGGGTGGCAATCCAGCGATCCGCCGCGCTCAGATCATCGCGCCGGAGGATAAAGTCCAGCGTGGTGCGAATGCCGGTGTCAGCCTGTTCCACCAGGTCCCGCAGCCAGACCGGGGCGTTGTCATCCAGCGTCACCGCCACATCCAGCGCCCCCACCAGATCGTCATAGCTGAAGGCCTCGGCAGACTCGATGGCGTCCTGCAGGGCCGAGAGTGAGCTCTCAAAGGCCGACACCGTGCCATCCCAATCCGCCGCCAGCGCCTGCACCCCCTCGCTCAGCTCCGCCACCTGGTCACCGGTCAGGCTTTCCAGCTGCAGGAAGTGGCCCAGCGAGGTCAGCACATCGATCTGCTGCTGATAGAGACCGGCCAGCACCTCATCATTGCCCGCCTCCAGATCCGCGATCCCGGCAGCACGGGCCATGCGCGCCTGCACCTCGGCGGCAATCCGGCGATACTCCAGATCAGATCCCGCCTGGTCCCGGGCCGTGCGCAGATAGGCCCGCGCCAGATCCGGCAGGCCTGCCGCCGCCTCGGCATCTCCCGCCTCGACACCTGCAAAGGCCGCATCAAGGCGGGCCCGCTGCACCGCCTCCGACTGGCTGCGGCTGGCCGCACTCAGCTCGGTGTTGACCAGGTCCGACACGAAGCCGCGCAGACTGTCCGCCGTGCGCCGCCACTCCTCTGCGGCGGCGCGGGCCGCGCTGATCATGTCGCGGGCGGCATCGATCTGAACGCCGATCTCGCCGCCAACCTCATCCGCGAGGCCCGCCAGCTCCGCCGTGAAGGCGCCAACCTGCGGCAGCACCTCATTCATCGCCCCCGAGAGGCGCAGCAGCTCTGCATAGAGGCTCTGCCCGCCCTCGGTGGTCAGATCGAGGCTTTCGACCATCTGGCGGAAGCCATCGCGCGAGGTCGGCATGGCAATGCCGAGGCTTTCGAACTCATCCCGCAGGCGGCGCAGAACGGCCTCGCTCTGCTCTGCCTCGGTATAAAAGCCAGCGAAGTAGGAGGTGACCGAGGCGGAGAGCTGATCCGCGCCGCCAAAGGCCTCGACCAGATCAGAGGCCAGATCGGCCCCGGCCAGCGAGACATCAAAGGCGGCACGGCCCAGAAGATCCATGGCGTCATTGACCGCCACCAGGCTGCCCGACAGGCGCGCCAGCGTCTCCGAGGCACTCTCCCCGCTGCGGGTGAACGCATCGGTGCCCAGGATCAGATCCGCCATCTGATTGGAGGCCGCAGCCATGTGATCCGCGATGTCCTGCTGGATCTGTTCCTGCGTCCGCCCCGAGGTCATCACCGAGAGCGTGTAGCCCTCGAAGTCCGCCAAAGCGTCAGAGCCAAGCCCCAGCGCATCCGACATCGACAACAGCCCGGTGGTGATCCCAGCCACCTGCTGATCCAGCGCCGCATCCAGCCCGCCATCGAGAGCGCGATGGACGTTCTTGTCACTGCGGAACCAGCCGCCCTTGTAGAAGTCACGGGAATAGCCATCAAAGCCGTCCGCCCCCACCGTGCCCTCCAGCGCGGAGAAGGCGAACTTGCGGCTGAAGGCCTTCTTCAGAAGTGCTGCACCGCCAAGCACAATGCCAAGCGCCGGGAGTGCCGCGCCGATGGCGCCCAGACCGCCGGACGCGCCGGAGAGCAAACCCCCGAGGTTGGCAAAGCTCGATCCCAGCCCGCCACCGGAGAGCACCCCGCCAAGGCCAGATCCCAGCCCGCCGAGGATACCACCGCCGCCACCCAACAGCCCGCTTGCCCCCTGCCCCAGAATGCCCGACAGCAGACCGCCGCCGCCCCCGGCACCACCGCCAAAAAGCCCACCTGCGGCACTGGCTGCTGAGCCTACCCCCGAGAGCGACAGCCCCAGGGCGATGCGGATCTGGCTCTTGGCAAAGCTGGCCGCAAGATCCGCGAGACCCCGCTTGGCCGCGTCTTTGATCCCGTCCCACATGCTGCGGAAGTTGCGCAGACCACCTGCGATCCAATCGCCAAATGAGCGCGCCACGCCATCCACGGCAGAGGACAGCGGCCCGCTCATCTCCTGCCCCAGATCCTCTGCCGCCTCGGTGGTTTTGGACAGCCCCCCGGCCACGCCACCGCCGGATCCGTCATCCAGCGTCTCGCCAAGACCATCCAGAGAGCTGGCAAGCGCATCTGCGCTGTCGTCGCCCTCGGACAGCTCAGAAGTGGCGCTGTCCATCTGACCGGACAACCGCTCCATCGCCGCCCCGGCCTGTTTGAACCCCTCCTTGAGCTTGCCGCCGGCTTCCTTGCGCAGCCGGATCATCCGACCCTCCAGCGTGCTGGCGGCAAGATCCAGCTCCATCACCTTGTCGATGGCTCCGTCAGAGGCGTCGCGCAGGCGTTGCTGCACATCCGACAGCGCCGGAATGCCATGCATCCCCTCCGACAGCGTCCACAGGAAGGTGCCCCAGCTCAGGGACAGATCCTGCACCATGCGGGTGAACCCCGCCTGCACCCGCGCCCAGATCGCCGCAAGCGCCGGGCCAATCGCGGTGGCGCTGGTCTGGATCCCCTGCCAGACGCCCGCTGCAAGATCGCCAAGCGCGCGCAGCGCCGCGCCCCAGCCGCCGGTGGCCACCACCAGCTGATGGAACTTCATCGCCAGGTAGCCAGCCCCCACCACCAGCGCCCCAATGCCGGTGGCAATCACCGCCCCGCGCAAAAGCAACAGCCCGCGCTGCAGGCCCTTCATGGCAAGGCTGGTCACTGCCGCCTTGGTCGAGGTGGCCCCAAGTGCCACTTCCAGCGCAATGGCCGACTTTGCCGCCGCCGCAAAGCGCAAGGGCGCCAGCGCCACGGTCGAGATCACCCCCGCCATCGCCACACCCAGCGGCGCGGCCACCTTCAGCACCAACCCCAGCGCCAGCGCTGCAGGCCCCACCGTGCCGACAATCAAGGCGCTGGTGGCGAGGAACCGTTTGGTGCCATCCGACAGACCGTTGAACCAGGTCGCCACATCCGCCACCCGGTCGCTCAGCCCCTGCAGCGCCGGCGCCAGCGCGACGGTCACCTGGTTGGCCAGACCCCGGCCCGCAAGGCTCATCCGCGACAGCGCGTCATTGGTCAGCTCGATCTGATCCGCATCCACCTCGGAGATTGCCACGCCAAAGCGGTTCACATCCTGCGCCGCCGTGCGCAGTGCGGCGCCATCCACGCGGGTGAAGATCAGGCCCGCCCGACTGCCAAACAGCTCTGATGCCACCGCCGCGCGCTCCGCCTCCGGCACATACTCCGCCAGGGCGCCCTGGATCTGTTCCAGCCGCTGATCAAGCGGCAGCGCCTGCAACGCGGCGGCACTCAGGTGCAGCCGGTCCAGCGCCTTGGCCGCCGCCCCCGTGCCGCCCGCCGCCTGGCTCAGGCGTTTGGTCAGCTGGATCGTGGCCTGCTGCACCTCGCCCATCGAAACACCGGAGAGATCCGCTGCCCGCTCCAGCACCTGCATCGAGGTGACAGTGGTGCCCAGCGATTGCGCCATCTTGGCCTGCGCATCCACGATTTGCAGGCTGGAGCGCACCGCCATGGTGGCGGCAGCCGCCATCGGCACGGTCAGGCCAAGCGCCATGCGCCGCCCCGACCGTTCCATCCGCCCGGCCAGCCGCACCATGCGGCGCTCCACCGTGCCCATGGTGGCCTTGGCCCGCTTGGCGCCCGTCTCAAAGGCGGCGGAATCCATGGAGAGCACGCCCCGCAGCGCGCCAATAACTGCCGACATCTACGGCCCCTTTTTACTCTCGAAGTGCATGTTCATCAGACCGGCACGCAACTGTTCCAGCTCCTGCGCAGGGTCGGTTTTGCCCCGGCCCTTGCGGCCCGCGGCTTTGGTAAAATCCGGCATCTTCCTGGGATTGTGGAACGCGTGACTGACCAGCACGCCAAGCTCCTGGTTCAGCACCCGGCGCGCCTCCACTTGCGCATCCTTGGCCCGGATCCGCGCACGGGTGATGAGGTCGTATTCCTTCAAGGTGACCGCCTCAAAGCGCTCGTGGTGCAAGCCCAGCTCACACCACGACGCAAACAGCGCGCTCCAGTCTACGCCCCCGCCGGGGGGCTGGCCTTTCCCGCTGTCTTCTCCCCGTCGCCCTTGTCCGAGGGCGGCGGGAAGGCCTTAGCGATGGCGTCGCCCACAAACGGCACCACCTGGCGCGCACCACCGGCGGCATCGACCAAGGCAATCGCCTCCTCGCGCGCAACCCCGGCGCCATTGTCGAGCCCCGCCGACAGCGCCGAGACCAGCAGGCGCACGCCGCCCTTGCCCTGGATCAGATCATCCAGCAGCACATCAAAGGCCTTGCCGTTGTTATCCTCTTCAAAGCGCATCAGCGCGCCGGTGGTGAAGCGCAATTTATGGGTCGTTCTGCCCTGCTTCAGTGTTGCCGCTGCAATCATCCCTTAGCTCCCTTTGGTCCAGCTGATGAGCCCGGTGGGGCGCAGTTTGAGATCCGTCATCAGATCTCCCTCATGGTCGACCGAGGGCACCGAGGGGTTCACGAAGGCCTTGTAGGCAAAGACATCCCCCGTGGTGGCCTGACCCTCCATCATGGGCAGCTTCACCCGGAAGAACACCGGCTTGCCGGAGGCCTTGTAGCCGGCGGCCAACTCGTAAAGCGCGGCGGAATAAAAGCAGCTGAGCGTCAGCTCGCTGGTATCGGTGAGGCCCACGCCCCATTCGCGCGACCGACCGGGGCTGTCGAGCGAGGTGCGATCCCGGTATTCCGGGTTCTCCTCGGGGATCCCCACCGTCTTGCAGCCCTTGATGACGACAAACGTCGCCTCTTCTCCATCCGGGGACCATTCAATGTCCGCCAGATCGCCTGCGATGACATTCTCTGCCATGGCTCGTCCTTTCATACTGTTTGGGAAGTGCCGGTTTCCCGGCCAGATCAGGCGCGGTAGCGCACCTGCACATCCAGCATTTGCAGCCGGATCACATCGCCGCCGGTCTCCTGTGTGGAATCCCGCCGGGAGAGTTCTTTGATGCGGATCACCGATCCGCCGCGATAGTCGGTGAGTGTGGTGGAGACCTCGCGCCCCAAGCTCAGCAGCGCGCCATACGTCTTGGCCGCAACATTCACCTGCACCCGCGCGGTCTCAAGATCCGCGCGCCCCTTGAGCGAGTAGCGCGTCACCGTGGAGATCCGCTGCAGGGTGATCCGGGGAAAGCCCACATCCCTGTCAAACGCGCCCCAGACCACCGGCGCCCCGAGAGTCTTCAACAGATCCTTCAGCTCCCGTTCCATGCTCATCTGCCTGCCCGCGCCGCCTTGCGCCGGGCGCGCTCCACCGCCCGCTCGATCTCGCCCCAGACCTCGCGTTTGAGCGTGGCGAGCATCTGCGCCTGATTGGCGTCCCAGGCCGGGCGCAGGAACGGACGCGCTGCCATCCGCCCCGTGCTGCGCCCGGTGGAGGATTGGACCCGGATCCCGGTGCCAAACTCATAGAGATGGGCATGGGGTTCACCGTCGCCTGCCGCATCAACCGGGCCGACATAGAGCACCACCTTGCTGCGCCCCCGGTCCTGGCGCGACTCACGTTTTTGCCGCGCGGTCAGTTTGGAGGTCACCGCAACCGTAAAGGGCGAGGCCGCGTCTGCCATCTGCGCCACCGGCTTGAGGCTCTTCTTCATGGCGCGGCGCATCACCCCCTTGGCGGTGCCACGCGGCAGGGCGGCCAGCGCGCGCTCGATGTCGCCCGCGCCCTCGATCTTCATCTTGACGCTCATCAGGCGACCTCCGGGATCTTCCAGGCGGTGATCTCGATCTCTCCTTTAAAGCCGCGCTGTTTGAGGCCGGTGATCTGCCAATCCGCGCCGTCAAAGCGCAGCCGATGCGCGCCGGTGATCTGCACCATCGGCCCCGACCACAGCACCCGGAACCGCGCATCGCTGCGCTGTTCCACCGCCGCCGCCCGGAGCCGCTCGCCATCGCTGACCGGCTCATAAGCCGCCCAGCGATAAAACAGCACGTCCCAGCCGATAATGGCCTCTTCGCCCGCATCATTCTCGGCGCGCCGTGCCTTGAGAAAGAGAATGCGGCGATCCCGTTCGGTGACCTCTGCCATCACCGCCACCAGCTTTTGAAGGGCGCGATCAGCCGCGCGATCGACAGCGGCACCTCCGCCGGCGTGCCCTCGAACACCACCGGCTCGCGCGCCTGGTAGAGATGGGCCGCAAACAGCAGGATGGCATGGCAGATCGGCTTGGGCACATCAGCCGCCGCACCAAAGCCGGTCTGGTAGCGCACCCTGAGCGGCAGCGCGCAGCGACCCGGGCGCGGCCAGCTGCGGGCACGGACATAGAACCGCCCGCCCAGCTCAAACAGCTCCGGAGTTGCCACCTCTTCCCAGATCCCCGCCGGAGTGAAGACCTCGATCTGCTCCACCGCAGTCACCGGCCCGAGGATCAGCTCAACCGAGCCACCTGCGCCGGGCACATGGGGGTAGCTCTGCTGCCATTGCTGGCGGACCAGCGCGAGGCCCAGCTCACCATCATCGCCATCAAACTGCGCCACTGCCACATCCAGGCACTGTTGCAGGTGGCCATCCTCTTCGCCCTCTTCCAGCCGCAGATGCGCGCGCAGTTGGGCGAGCTCCACCGGCGGCTCCGCCGGTGGGACAAGACGATCCATCGCCATGGATCAGGCCGCTTTCATCTGCAGGACTTTGATGGCCTTGGTCTGCGCCGGCGCGCCGTCAATGCGATGCACGCCCATGATGCCGAGGTTGGGGAAGAACTTCTCGCGCGCCACGCCCAGCAGCGGATTGCCCACTTTGCGCACGTAATATTCCGAGAAGTCACCGTAGGCGATGGGCTTGGTGCCGGCGCCGATCTGCGCCATCGCCTGGTTGAACGACACGGGCCGCCCATTGAGCGTGGCCGGCACCCCCTTGGTGACATCGCCATCGGACCAGAGATAGCGCCCATTGCCGTCCTTGAGCTTACGCAGCGCCTTCACCGACTGGTCATGCATCTGGTAGCGCACCTTGGGACCGCCGCGATAGGCCGGGTCAACGGAGTGCTCCAGATCAAAGATCTCATCAAAGGTGATGGCATCCGTGGCGGTGGCAACATGGCCCACCGGCGCTCCGGTGACAAAGCCCAGCGGTTGGTTGTTGCCGCTGCCGGTGGTCAGCCAGGCATTGCCCTTGCGCCCGATGCGCTCCCCGATCAGCTTGCCGAGCAGCGGCTCAAATCCAAAGGCGGAATCCTGTGCCAGCTCAAAGGACCATTTGATCCAAGGCGTCACCAGCGCATAGGCCAGCAATGTGGTCTTGCCCAGGATGATGTCGCCGCTGTCATCATCAACACCCTCATCGCCCTCGGCATGGGGTTTGGCCTCCTCTGCCGTGTCATCCACCGTCGGCAGATCAAACGGCGCGCCATTGGCCAGGTTGATCTCGGTGGCAATCTGACCATCCATCATCGGGCCATGGGCTGCGGCGGCGACATTGATGAAGCCCGCAAGCGTGGTGGGCACCAGAAAGCCGCCCTGCGCCCCGGTTCCCGAGGTCTGCGTGCGCACTTCCCGCGCGCCACCCCGCAGGGCCGCCCGTGCCTCGCGATCCATCTCCGACAGATCCGCACCATTGGCCAGGTACTGGCGGAACGCCTCGCGATATTCCTCGCTCACATCCCCCTCGGGCTGGTGGCGGCTTTCGTCCTGGCCGGGGCGGTTCTGTTCCCGCTGGGCGCGCTCTTCCTGCTCGCGGCGCTCTTCAGCCTCCCGCTGGGCGGTCGCGGCGCGCTCCTCGCGATCCGCATCGCGCACCAGCCCGTCATACTGATCCATCAGCGTGTCAAACTTGTCATTGGCCGCGCGGGCCTCTTCCGCCGGCGTCTTGTCGGTGATCCCGTCGCGCAGGCTGGTGGCCTCGGTCAGGACGGTTTGCGCCTGTTCGCGCAGTTCTTTGATCTTGCTCATAATACCCTCATGGATGTGATCTTTTTGCGCTTGCCCAAGGCGCGGGACAGGGCAATGACCGGCGCCCCTCAGCGCAGGCCAGACAGACGCCCGCGCATCTGCATGCGGCGGCGACACAGCTGCGCGCCCCCGCCCAAGGCTGCCGCCTTCGAGCGCAGGCCGATCTCGGTGCCCTGGTAGGCGGGGTCGGTCACAATCGAGACATCAAAGAGCCGCACCGAGCCAATCGAGCGCAGCGGGTGATCGCCGCTCTCGTCCCAGGTCTCTTTCTCCGCAATGAAGGCAAAGCTCATCTTGGAGAGATCACCGCGCCGCATCTTCGGCAGGATCCGCTGCACGTCCGGGTCCTGCGGATCCAGCTCGGTTTCCACCCGCAGGCCCCGCTGATCCTGCGCCAGCATCAACGTGCCTGAACTGGTGCGCGCCAGCGGCAGGCCCTCGTGGTCGATCAGGAAGGTGACATCGTCGCGCCGGTCCAGCGCCGCGCTGAAGGCGCCGGCCTCCACCACCTCTTCCCAGCCCCAGCGATCCAGCGGGCCGATGGCGGTGCGCTCGCCAAACACCGCCGCATAGCCGGTCACGGCCAGCGCTTGTCCTGTGTCTTCGCGCAGCTCTATTGGCGCGACGGCGCAGTAACGCACCTCGCGTGTGGGGTCGCTCATCTGAGCCTCCGTCAGTTTGTGTGGGTGGTCTCGTCCCCGCCGTCCTGGTCGTCAGGGTCGTCGGTGGTGGTGTCGTCTGTTGGTGCGGCCGCCGCCTGCGCCGCCGCGCCCTTGGCAAAAGCCTTGCCGGCCAGTTCAATCGGCACGGTTGCGCCCTGCACCAGAAGCACATCGCCCCCGGACAGAGGCGCGCGGTTTTCCAGTGCGCGGCCCTCGTTTGGTGTCATCAAGCCGTTTTGGATCGCCTTCACAATCGCCTCGATCCGGGTCTTGAAGTCGCCCCGCATGATCCCGTCGAGGTTCAGCTTCACATAGCGTTTGGAGCCGCGCCCGAAGATCTTCAGCGTCAGCTCCTGCTCGAACTTCTTCACCCAGCGGCGCAGCGTGTGTTTGACCAGGTGAAGATCCTGATGCTCGATATTGTTGTAATTGCCCTTGCTCAGCTCCTGCAGGAACACCGGCGGCAGCTGATAGATCCGCGCCACCTGCCCCACCGCAAACACCTGCACCGAGGTCAGCTGCATCTTGTCCGGATCATCGCCAAGCCGCTTCAGCTCATGCCCCGCCGGCAGCGGCAGCACCGGCTTGCTTTCATCCGCCGCCCGCCGCGTCACCTTCATCAAATCCGCCGCCGCCCGCATCATCTCCTTGGCCGCCTGGAACGGGCCGGTGAGAATATAGGGCGGCACGCCATTCTTGCCGAAGACCGTCAGCGCATAGCGATTGGCATTGAGCCCCTGCCGGATGGCGCTGGCGCAGGTCATCACCGGATTGTGGCAACCCACATGGTCCGGTTTGAGCAGAAAGGCGATGTCGATCACATCCCGGCCCGGATAGGTCTTCACCCGCCCCGAGGGCTCCCGGTAGTCATAGAACAGACGCCCGCGATCCTTGCGCACGGTGGTGCGGTGATACTCCATCGGAAACAGGTTGATCACCCGGCCCTGGCCATTGCGCTCGATGTAGGTATAGGCGCGACCCGGGCCAAAGACCTCGGCAAAGAAGGTCTCCCGCCAGCTGAAGGAGGTGGTGCTGTCATTCACCGCCGCACTCAGCACATCCGCCACCCCGCCCGTGATCTTCTTGTCGCCGCCCTCATCGCCCGTGGCCTCAAAGACCTCGATGGGCAGACCGGCCATGGCTGCCGACAAGAAGTTGATCGCCGCCCAGATCCCCGGCAGCGACAGCGCTTCGCGCATAGTCACGCCCTCGCCCACCGCGCCGGTCAGCATCTCGGCGATCATCCCCTCGCCGCTGTCCACCACCTCGGCGCGCTGTTCCGGCTGGTCTGCGCTCTCGGCCCCCGCGCGACGGCGCCATCCCATCAATCCCACAGCACATCCTCCAGAGAATAATCCTCATCGCCCCAGGGCGACTGTTCCGTTCCGCCGCGCTCCCGGCACAGTGCAATCCCCGCCGACATCGCCAGCGAGACCATGCCGTCGATGCGACCATGGGCCTTTTCCTTGTCAAACATCCGATGCCCGGTGCGGTTCTCCGCGTAAGTCACCGAGGCCGCCATACTGTCCAGCATCGGGTTCTGCGCCACCATCTGGCGCCCGTCGTAGATGGCGTTCTCCAGCTTGTTGATGGAATCCGGCATCCACAGGTAGATCTCGACCTCCTGCCCCGGGTTGGTTGGATCCGGTACCTTGTCCAGCACCCGTTTCTGGAAGCCCTGCGGATGCACCTCCGTCGGCAGCACCAGCCCCTTTTCCGTCAGACTGTCCTTCAGGCGTTCCAGCCCGTATTGATCGCAGGCAATCACCTCGGGCTGATAGCGCGAGGTCAGATCCGCCAGCGCATCGGCCAGCCAGGGGTATTTGAGCCGATCCCCCGGCACCGCCTCGATGAAGCCCTGCTGCACCCAGAGATCATAGGGCGCCTGATCCCGCGCCGACCGCTCCATCAGCGTGCCCTCCGGCGTCCAGAACCAGGTCTTTGAGACCAGACGCTCGGCGTCCTTGGTGGCATCCAGCACCCATGTGAGTGTCAGCGCCGAGAAGTCGCGCACCTGGCTCAGATCCAGACCGCCAAAACAGGGATAGCCCTGCGCGGTCAGCTCTTCGGGATCCACCTCACCATGACAGGCCACCCAGGCCTCGCGCCGGATCGCTGCCGTCACCGATTGCGTCCACTGGCAAAAGTGCAGCCGCGCAATCCCGTTGCGCTTGCCCGGCATCATCTTGGCCTGGCTCACCACCTTGGTGAGGTATTCCTCATCAATGGTCACCCCCAAGAGCGGGTTCACCTTCACCCAGCAGCTGGGATCATTCTCCCAGTCATCGCCTTCATCCAAAGAGCATATGAACGCGAATGTGCTGTCATCGTCGACCGCGCCGGTGACGACATTGACGCCATGCTGATGCTCTTCCCAGCAGATCGATTTCTTGTCGGTGCCGGAATTGGTCGCCATGCACAACAGCGGCTGTTTGCGGAACTTGAAGCCCCGTTCCAGCATGTCGATCACATCCCGGTTGGGATGCTCATGCACCTCATCGGTGAGCGCACAATGCGGACGCGGGCCGGATTGCGCTTTCTCTGCCGAGAGTGGTTTGAACTTGCGCTTGTCGCCACCGCGCCCGCGATAGGTCATCTGCCAGACGGGGTTTTCCCCCTGCTGCTGCACCGTCCGCTTCAGCACCGGCGATTGATCCACCATCGCCACCGCATCCTGGAACAGGATCCCCGCCTGGTCTTTCTTGGCCGCCGCCGCATAGATCTCGGCGCGCGGCTCATTATCGGCCACCATCATGTACAGGCCGATGCCGCCCAGCATGGGCGACTTGCCGTTGCCCTTGCCTTCCTCATCGTAAAACCGCGTGAACCGCCTGAGCCACGCCCCGTGTCGGGCGCTGTAGTGCTTCCAGCCAAAGAGCGAGCCAATCCGGAACGCCTGGCTGGGGTGCAGCTCAAAGGGCCGCCCCTCGAACTGCCCGCCGTTGAGCCGCAGCACCTCCGGAAAAAACCGGATCGCCCGCAGCGCCGCCGGCAGATCCCATTTGAGCCCGCGCTTGGGGCCCTCGATCAGGTCGCGCAGGTGCCGATCCGCCGCCGCCCGCACATAAGGACCGGCCACAACCTCGCCCGCCTGCACCGCTTGCGCCCAGGCTGTCACTGGATCCTCGCTTTCAGAGGTCCGCGCATGTGTCGCGCTCACGTCAGGTAGCTCTCGGGTCCATTGGGATCAGGAAAGCTGAACCCCATCTGCCCCGCCCCCGACAGGCCCCGCTCCGCCGCCGGCGTCATGCCGAAGTCATTGGCCAGCCCGCGGATCTGGCGGAAGGTCTCGTTGAGCTGCGCCACCTCGGGCCGCGCCTTGATCTGGACCCCGTTGCGCGTCTCGCTTTCATAGGTCTCGCCGGTGTCTTCCAGCTCCAGTGTCAGCCGCTCATGGCGCACCACCGCCGCACAGAGCTGGCGGAACATGAACACATTGGACGGCTTCAGGCGATCCACGGTTGGATGGCACAGCGGCAGCGCCAGCCGGTCAAAGGTCCAGCGCAGCTCGCCCGTCAGACCCTCGGGCCGGATCTCTTCCAGGCGCATCCGCGCCCGCTCTTCCAGATTGTGAAGCGGCGCGCCCTCTTCCGCGAGAGCAACAACCTTTTCCTCTGTCGGTCTGCGCCCTCGCATATCCCGGTCAACTCCTTGTTCATGTGGCTTTTTCTATTCAATTTCCACTTCGCGCAGAAAAAGGCTCCCCCTCCGGTTGCCACCGCATCCGGAATTCCTTCAGACCCTCCCCCCGGGGTGGATGAGCAGCCGCCCCGCCGCGTCAGCGGTTGGCGGGATGCTGTGGATCCACCGGCCAGCCATCCGCGCCGCGCTCTTGTGAGTACCCGCGCGCCTCCAGCCGTTGTTTGTTCTGATCATGGTCATCCGGGCACAGCGTCTGCAGATTGCCTGGATCCAGAAACAGCGCCTGATCGCCCCGGTGTGGGATCACATGATCCACCACCAGGCGGCAGCGCTTTGGGTTCTGCTGGCGCGTGCCGGAGGCCGTCAGCGTGCCGTCATTGACGATCCCCCGACGCAGGCACGCCCGGCACAGCGGCTCCCGCGCCAGATGCTCAGGCCGCAGCCGACGTCGCCACGCCGACAGGTTGTACAAATGGTGATACTCGCTCCGTGCCGTCATACCATACCCCCGGAACGCAAAAGCGCCCGCCGGTTTCCCGTGGGCGCATTTAGTGATGATGCATATCTACTGCCATAACGGTGAGGTTGGCGTCAAGGGGGATCTACGGTTTCGTCTATTCTCCAATCCACCCTCAAAAGATCACCCTTCTGTGCCAGCATTTCTATGCGAAGAGAGGGCGGCGATAGGGCGCTTACCGAAGCCTTCGAGGTTGCCGACGAAGCAAAGGTTCACAAAAAGAGATGAGTTCTCCTCGGAAAACGCTAGCAGCAACAACGCAAAGAACCACACGACTTCAGCTTAACCTACTGACAAGAAACGGAACACTCATTCAATCGACAGAACTTCAGTTGTGAAGTCGTGGTTGAAGCAAGCCTTGAAAAAGGTACTGCAACTGCGCAAAATCATCGCCAGCAAGGCATACATAGGAGCTGCAATGAAGCTGCGGGAGTCTTTTTTAAAGGTGGCTGTCTTTCAGAGATGGCTAACCGGGGGTGCAGCCATAGGACTGCTTCTGTTGGTGCTTGATAAGGCTTGGGACCAGAAAATCAGCCGTGAACAAGCTGCACTACAAATGAAGCAAATGAACGAACGGCAAAAAATAGAAGAGGAAAGGGAGTTAAGAAGAAATGAGTTAGAAAAGCGCTTGCACGAAGAAAGACTTCAAGCATTACGAAGGCAAGAGCAAATAGTTGCGAGCCTCCTGCACGAATCAAGCCCTGTCAGTCAGCAAGGTAGCTTTAACACTCCCGAAGAAACTCCGAATGATATCAATAGCTCCACTCCCCAGTTAAATGTAGCGAACCAGCCCTTACCAGAAACAGAAGAGGGGAGCACAATCAATAAACCCAAATCAAATCCTCCCCAATCACCTGCCTCCCAAGATGACGCCATATCCATATCAATCAAAGGAATATTCGAGGGGGAAAAAATAGACATTTGCGGATATAAAAACTTCTCAGTTAAATCACTTGATGATGGAACAAGGTTCGAAATCGCGACTGAAGACAGAAAAATGCCGAACCGAAAATTCACTGGTTGGCATAGAGTAGTTCCATCCCAAACCTTAACTCAGATCGCACCGCTATGCAGTATTTCCATTACATCAGAAGTGGTCGCCGGGAACCAAATAATATACTTTGAAATAGTAGAAGGATCTAACACATGATAAAGTTAACTGCATTACTATTTTTCATATCATTTTCTGGATATGCGTCAGCTTGCGAACAGTACAACTCGATCCCGATGGAAGAGTTGAAAGAATACAGAGATAAACTTACAGAAGCTGGAGCCGATCCTTTTGACCGCTTGTTCGCATTCGAAAAGCTAGTCTGTTCGGACAAACCTACAATTAGAAGTTTCGCAATTGAGGCTGGAATGAAGACAGCTAGCGATGACATCATTCGGCACGAGATCTTATTGCAAGCAATACTCCAAAGAAAGCAGATTGTTGTAGAGCTAATTTCCACAAATGCGAACAAGAATCAGAAGAAGTACATCGATAGAATGGGTGGTGCACTGCTGGTGACTGTAAGAGGAAAATTCCCAGAAGAAGGATGCGTTTCTTGGACCAACGAGGACAAGTGCGAGGGGTGGTTCTTACATATCTCTGGAGGCAAAGCTACTCTAAACGGTAATGGTTATGATGGTTTTTTTGAACTATCAGAGACAGGGAAGCTCCTTGGCTATGTGCGATATAGTGGAGTACGAATCCCTGCGAAGATCCCTCTGAACTAGCGTTAGCAATTGTGTCTTTATTCATGGTGAAGGCTACCTCTGGGCTGCCTTCACATCTATGCTCCACCACGAGTTCATTCAATTCAAAACAAGTATGTTATCAACGACATCAACGTCAGAACGTGGGGCAGAAACGGCGTCAAACTCAAAGGCATCTCAGTTATCTCATCCTCACAATCCGCTCAAGCAACTCTGCCAAGGTCAGCCCAACAGCCCCAACCGTTTGCCCCCAAACACTCCAACCATGCGCCCGCAGGACCGCGCTAATCGGCTTGTCCTCCAGGCACACCATATCCACCAGCCTCCGATCCGTGATGTTCACGCGTGAGCCGCGCTTGGACGGGCGGATCTTGCGCACCGCCATGGCCGTACTGGTGCCGATGCGCCTGCGGATCCGCTCGATCTCTTCGCGATCTCGCAGCACCGCATCGACGAAACTGCCACTACCGCCACCGCTGCTGCGGAGTGCCTCGACCGATGAGCACCGGACGCCAGCACAAGCGTGGCGCTCCACCAGATCCCGATAGTACCGCCCCGCCGCTACCTGCTCGCGGGTGAAGGGCGCGGGCTTACCGTTGCTGGCCGCCTTGGCCGTCATCACGTCGAACACATCCGCGCGCTGCATTGCCGACCGGCCACGATAGCCCGAGGGTCGCGCGACCCAGTCGTCTTCGCCATCAGGGAACAGGCTCATCGGCTGGAACACACGAATCGCACCGCGGGCCGGTGCCTCGGGGATCGCATCGCCGCAGACCTCGGGCACATAACCCCGCGCTTTCACTGCCTCGACGCGAACAGTTTCAGCCTGCAGGCGCAGCTGGCGTGCCGCCATGAACTTTGCCACCGGCGTCAGATCCGCCACGCCATCAGATGCCACGATCACAACATTCTCGCTCATGCTGCTGCACCTCGCTGCGCCTGGTCTGTGATCTCCCGGCATTTCTGCAGCGCTTCAGACCGGTGGACTCGAAAGCTCTCATCTTCGAGTGACAACCGATCCCCACGCCCTAGGCGCATCTCGATATCCGCCATCCGGCGCACAGCCCCATCCGCTTCATTTCGGATCTGGGTGACGGTGTAACGCCCCGGCCATTCCCGCGCCCCACGCAGATAGCGCAGCAGCTCCGGAGCCCAGCCCCCAGCCAGCGCCTCTTGCCCAAGGGCGTGCCCAAAAACCTTCAGCATCAGCGGCGACGGCCCACTCTCCGGCGGTTGGATCGCCCGCGCCTTGTTCAGGATCTTCAACCCAATCGGAAACCGATCCTTGTCCCGACCGCCGGGATGAGCCTCCACCCAATCCCGCAACACCGCGAGGCTGCCCGGGGTCAGATACGCCAGTTTCTGGCGCAGCTCGCTGAGCATCACCGCAAACTGCGCCTTGGTAAGGGTCGAGGGCCGCGCTAGCCCCAGCGCCTCCAGCGGCGTGATCAGCATGTCTTGCACCCGCTTCTCTCCGGCGGCCTGTTGTTGCTCATCCATCTCTGCACCTCTTTTCTCAGCAAATCCGAGTTATCCACAGCCACCGAACCCGAACGGTCCCGCGACTGTCCTTCTGTTTTGTTATGTCTCTGTCTCTGTCCCTGTCGTGCAGGACAGTCTCAGACTGTCCGAGACTGTCTTGAACTGTCCGCCGGACAGTCTTGGACACTGTCGGACAGTTATCGGACGGAGCCGGAGCGCGCCTGGCCGAGGTCGAACATATGCGTCGACCAGGACCGCATGGCGCGCTCGATCCAGCTGGCGTTGCGGTACTCGCAGCCCTCCTGGACCAGCCATTCGTCCATCCAGCGAATGGCCGCGTCATTCTTCGCCAACTCGGCGTGATAGCCGGCCACCGTCATGCGCAAGCGCTGCAACCGCTTGGCGGCATTGGCCGCTTCATGCTTGGCGCGATTGTCTTCCTTGCGCGACAGCGCCTCGGTCAGCGACCTGAGCACCATTGGATGCATCAGCCGCACCTCGCCGCCCTCGCAGATGCAGGGCGTCCACTTGTGCAACGGGCCGTAATCCAGCTTGCACAGCGACCGAAAGTGACCCGGATCGACCAGCAGCAGCTTCGCCAGCGTTTCCAGATCCTGCGGCACCGTGCCCACCGGCGTCTGGTCATAGGCGATATTGATCAGGTCGAAATAGAGCGCCCGGCATTCCGGCGTGCCCTTCAGCCGCATGTCCGAGTTCAGCCAGCGCCGCCGCTCCCAGGCCATGAAGTAGTGGCTGTCGAGCCGGTCCTCGATGCCCAGAGGATATTCCGGCAGCTCCTCGGTCGAGACAGGCTGCAATCCAACGGCGCTCAGCATCACGCTGCCTCACCAAACAAAGACGACAGCTCATCATCGATTGCATCGAACAGCTGCGGGCAATTGTCGACGGCATGACTGCGCGCCATCTTGCGATAGCGTCCAGACCAACCGCGATAGCGGCAGATCTGGGAACAGGTCCGCGTTGAAGCGCCGGTGAACGTGGCCATATCCGCCAAGGTGCATTCCCCGGCCCTGTCCTCGATCAGCCACCAGATCTGAAACGCGATCCGCTCGATACGGGGTGAGGTGATCTGCGCCATCATGCTGCCCTCGCCAGTTGATCCTGGAAGAACGCCGACGCGCCAGGATCGGTCAGGATCATCAGCAAGGCGGTATGGCTGGCCGGCGCGGTCACAGCACCCCACCAGTTCAGCGCGGTCTGGAACGACACATCACAGAATAGCGCCACCTCGCGCGGGCTATGAAACCGCGCGTGGAAGTAGGCCGACCAAAGGTCAGGCGCGCTGATCTTTAGCGCGTATGGATCCAACGGATTTGACCAAGACGCTTGGTCGGCTGACGTGCCAGGCTGGTCGCATGGCACATCATTGTTCACGATCAGGGTTAGACGCGGTCGGCTCATGCGGCTGCCCTTTCATTCGGTGGCGGATTGTCAGCCATGTATTTTCGCAACCTCTCAGCAACGGAGAGCGTGCAGCTTTTTCCATCCTTCAGGCGGCGATAGAGCCGACTGTTTCCAACCGCGCGACTTGTGACAGTGGCTGGCGCTACGCGCCTTTCAGCCGCGTAGCACTCGATTTCAGAAATAAGCTGAGCATTCATCATGCGACCATATAGGGACTATAATCCCCACACATCAAGGGACAATCATCTCCTATCGGCAAAAGAATTGCGGGACTATTGTCTCCATATGCCTTTATCATTCAGAGAAGCGCTCAATGGAGCCATGTCAGCATCTGGGCTTTCGATGCGAAAACTGGCTGAGAAGGCTGGCGTTTCGTATGAGCAGCTGAAGAAGATCAACCAAGGCAAAACCCAAAGCACCAACGCAGAAGATGCGCTCCGCATAGCTGCCGCGCTTGGCATATCGCTTGAAAGCTTTATGGCAGGAGAATTCGAAGGAACACCAACCATCGCCATTGCAGGCAAGGTAGGCGCCGGTGCCTCCGTCCCTGTATTTGATGCATACGCAAAGGGCGACGGACCACAGGTAGCTTGCCCGCCAGGGCTTTCACCTAGCGGAGTTGTGGCCGTTGAGGTCGAAGGTGATAGTATGGAACCTGTATATTCGGCAGGTGACCTACTTTTCTACTCGCGAAATGGGCACGATAGCGTGCCTAGCGATGTCATCGGACACAGATGCGTATGTGAAGACGAAGAAGGCATGGGGTGGGTAAAGCAGGTGAAAGCCGGAGATGAGCCCGGCCTCTTCCACCTGATCAGTTTGAACCCAGGCGCGAACAACATTTGGAACACTCGACTAAAGTGGGCCGCTCGCGTCCGCCTGCATTGGCCTTCGGACCTCGCAAAGCGGCTGTGAACGCCCCCCCTAACCAAATTCTCGTAGTGACCGAATCTCTCTTCGAGCAATCAGAGGACGTTCGCCCTGCGCACCACTGGGGATATTTTTCCCCATTGCACCATTGACAGGGACTATTATCCCCTACTATCAATCTCCCATCAACCGATGGAGGATTGAATGCAAGACAGACTTGAAGCCGTGCTGCGTGACGCTCAGCAAATCGCTGGCTCTCCCGAGGATCATCTCGATAGCCCGCACCTATTCACCACCGCATGGGCCACGCTGAAAGCCGCGCGCGGCCAAGGCTTTGACCCGGCGCGCCTGCGGGCTGCACACCTGATCGAGCGCCCTGCGCCAATGCCCGAACCAACCGAACAAGTCTTGGAGCGCGTCGGCCACAAGGTGCGCCGCGTCATGGCGGACCGCCAGATCAGCCCGCACGACCCCCATGCGGCGTAAGGCGAGGCGCACCCGCAATGACAAACCCTATCTCTCAAGGTTCCGCGCCCATAGCGGACAAACTCCAAGGGCGCCGCCCTTGCCCGAATAACGAACACCCGCGCCGCGCTGGAGGATTGCGCGCCAATGGGGTTCCCGAGGTTTCGCACCCGTCTTGCGGTGCGGATCAGGCGCGGGCGGCTCAATCCTCCAAATTGCCCACCGCCCGCGCACCACAACGTCCCCGATCACGCGGCCTGAAACTGGCCCGTGACGAACTGGCCGGAGCTTCGGATTCGGCCCTTTTTCTTCAGTACGAGGGCAATTACTTCGCCCAAGCCTGTGGAGCCCTTGATGCCACGTCCGATTTCTGAAACCAGCTTCCCGTCCGGGGCGCGCGCCAATTCCACCACTCACGCATCCACCAAAGAGCGCGCGCCCATGCCGTCAGTGACCGCAGACTTGACCGGAGCAAACCTCCGCAACTCGCCAGCACAACTGGCCGGCATCCTTTGCAATGATCCGCAGTTCCAGAAGTTTGCCGCCATCCGAAGTGGCCTTCCCAATCAGCAGTTTAACGCCAGCGCTGCCGCTGAGTACCTGCGCACGGTCTGCAGCATCATCACGCGCCGCGACCTCGACTTGCGCGGTGAAGCTTTCAATAAATTCAATGCGCTGAGCACTGACTTTGATGCGTGGCGCGGACGGATCGCGGCACCGCGGGAAGGCTATCGCAATGGCTAAAGCTCTGGTTGCCTGCGAAACCAGCGGCATCATGCGCCGCGCCCTGGCAGCGTTGGGGCATGATGCCTGGTCCTGTGACCTTGCCCCCGCAGAAGACCGATCCAACCGCCACATCATCTGCGACGTGCGGGATGGCATATTGCACGAGGGCTGGGATCTGCTCGCGGTGATGCACCCTCCCTGCACCCGCCTCTGCAGATCCGGGCGGCGCTGGATGTCGGGGCCGGGAAAGTGGACCCATCCGAAGAAGCTGCCTAAGGGGCGGTCCTGGGCGGAACTGAAGGCTGAGTTCGAGCTTGGCGTGGACATCTTCACGGCCTGCTGGCACGCGCCCATTCCCTGCCGCGCTATCGAGAACCCGACAATGAACGACCTCGCCCGCGATCGCATGCCTGCTGATCTGCCTGCGCCCGATATCGTCCAGCCCTTCCTTTTCGGCGATCCCGCCTACAAGGCAACCGGCTGGTATCTCGATGGGCTTTCACCGCTGCGGGAGACGAACCGCCTGCCAGAGCCGGAACGACTGTCCGCGGAATGGAAGCGCTGGAACCGTGTGCATCGCATGCCACCCAGTCAGGAGCGTGCCCGCCTCCGCAGCCGATCATTCCAAGGCATGATGAACGCCGCCGCCCGCCAGTGGGGCGATGAAGCAGACAGGCGCCGCGCCCTCGCCAATCACCCTGTCTGCCTGACAGCTAAAATCACGCGCGAAACGTTGGAGAAACAGTCGTGACTGTACCGCTACTTAACTCCAAAGAAGCCGCCGAAGCCCTTGGTGTTTGTGAAAAAACATTGCGGGAGTGTCGGCTGCTCGGGCTACGATACGTTCAGGTCACGCGTGGTGCGATCAGATACCGGCGCGACGACCTTGAATCCTATATTGAGGAAAGGACTGTGGAGGCATGCCGTTCAGATCGAAGAACAGCAAATACTACCACTACGACTTCCAGATCAGGGGTCGTAGATTTTATGGATCGTGCGGAACGGAAGACTTCGAAGAAGCCAAAGCGGTTGAATCGCAGGCCAGAGTAGAGGCGAAGACCGCACCGCAAACAATTGGAAAATTTACGCTTTCTGAAGCTCTAGGCACGTACTGGACCGACATTTGCGAGAAGCAATCCAGTGCGAGAACCGCGGAAAGCCAGGCTAAGAAGATCCTTGAGATCATTCCAGGATCAACGCGCATTGATCGCCTGACCAATCAGGACATCATGCGCTTTGTCCGTACCCGTCGTGCAGAGGTCAGCAATGCCACGGTAAACCGGCACCTCCAATTCCTTGCGCGCGCGTTGCGCCACATGGAGAACTTCTACGGTGCCAATCCTGCAGACCTGCAGTTCAAGGCGGCTACAACAAAGGAGCCAAAAGAACGGATCAGAGAGCTCACTTATGGGGAGCAGGATCGTCTCTTTAAATACCTGAGAAGCGATCTCCAACCTCTTGTGAAGTTTGCACTTATGACCGGAGCCAGACAAGCTACGATGCTCGGGTTGTGCTGGAGCGACATCAAGCATGAGAAGAGCCGGATCAATTTCCGCCTAAAGGGCGGTGGGGAGCTCAAGTTCCCAATGAACGGTGAGATCCGCGCTCTGCTTTCTGTGCTACCTAAATCAATGCAGGTCGAGCACAGAAGATTTGTGTTTACCTACATCACCGACGACGAGAGAAATCCGGAGCGTCGACGGATCAGGCAGAACAGTCATCTGTTCGACGATTTCAGGGCCGCCCTGGAAAAGGCAGAGATCGAGGACTTCCGCTTCCATGATCTGCGTCACACCTTCGCGACGCGGATGCTTCGCGCCACCGGCAACCTGAAGCTGGTAAGCAGGCTATTGGGTCACACCAGCATTGAAACGACTATGCGATACGCTCACGTCCTCGACACCGATTTGGCTGACGCGATGAACGATTTCAGCATGTTTCAAATCGCCGAGTCCCGAAGTTTCTCCCGAAGCTCTCAATGACGTTGAATGTTATCAGAGACTTAGTGCGTACAACCTACGGCTTCCCAAGCTGAACGCGCGGGTTCGATTCCCGCTACCCGCTCCAGTTTCCTGCTTATTTTTCTGGCTTTTCAGTCGCTCGCGCGTCTCTTTTACAGTCATTGACGGCGTGTCATAGGTTCAGGATAAATCTATTGCACCTTCAGCAGCATGGGCTTACCTCCTGCCCTATGGATTTACGATTTCTCACCCCGCTTCGCCCAGAAGAACAACTCGCTCAAGGCCTGCCCGAAGCAGCCCCAATGGCGATGGCCGACAGAGTACGGTTCTCGGAGATCGACATCCTCCAGCATGTGAACAACAAGGCCTACCTCGACTGGTTCGAAGCCCTGCGCGTTCACTACTACAACACCCATTTCCGTCATCACTTTCGCGGTGAAGGCGAGCCACGGCATGTGGTGCGCAATGCCGATATTCACTACGTAAAGGAAATGGTGCTGGGTGAGACTTACCTGACCACCGCGCGCGTCCTGTCGTTTCGACGCACCTCATATACGATGGAACAACAGATCTGGTCTGGAGATCTACGTGCGCGGATGGTCGGTGTCATGGTCTTTCGCACCGCAGATGGCAGCGCAGGCCATCCGATCCCGGACAGCCTGCGACAGCAATTCGTTGAACTGGATGGTGCGACAGAGGAAAGCTAACTTCTGCCTGCACTCACATGGACCTTACATGGCCCAATGCACCTGACACTCCGACAGCACGGACTGGATCGGAGCCTCTTCCGGCGGCAATGTCAGGGCGCGATCCAACGCCTCACGCTTTTCTTCGCCGAAAATCACCAGATGCTTGGCCATTGCGCTATCCAGGACATGGGCGGTCAGCGAAATACGTGCTTCAGGCTGGCTATCGGGGCGCATAACGGCCACTTCGGGGGCGTCCGGTGACAACGCCTCGCGCAAGCCGCTCACGCCTGGGAAAAGCGAAGCGGTGTGCATGTCTGCCCCCATGCCCAGCAAGGCCACAGCGAGGCTGCACTGGTCACGGACCTTCTCTGACAGCGGCCCAACAGCTGCATCAGGGTCGACCCCCTCCATATAGAACGGAAGAAAGCTCGCGTCTGCCGCACGGTTGGTCAACAAACGGTTGCGGATCAAACGCGCATTGGAGCGCTCACTGTCTTCGGGGACCCACCGCTCGTCCGACGCCATGACACAAACGTTTTTCCAATCCAGCTCCGCCGCGCAGAGATCGTCAAAAATCGGTCCAGGTGTCGTGCCACCCGCGACGGCGATCGCTGCCCGACCATTGCGAAGAAGGTGGTTCTTTAAATCGCCCGCGATCCGGTTCGCGACGGAAATAGACAGCATTTCTCTGTCCGGGTATTCGTTGAAATTCATGGCCTTGCTCCTCAAACTTGAGGCTCCGCCCATAAGCGGAGCCTGTCGTTGAGCGAACTGTGTCACAGGTTGGCCAGCGGGCCAAGACCGCAGGATGGATCGCTTCTCGACCGACGCTGTTAGTTGAGGTGAAATTCACCAACAACATGTCGCCACTCGCCGCTGGACATCATTTTCCGATGCGAGAACCGCACATGACGCAACGGGCCCTCGATCTCTTCCTTCCAGAAATCTATGAAAGACAGCAGTCGCGGATGATCCGGTGCAAGATCGTAGTCCTGCCAAACAAAGGTGTTCAACACATGGGCAAAATCCGGCATGTGGTAGGTGAACTCGGCCGTGGTCAGGCCATATCCCTTGAGCATCAATTCGGTTTCAGATGGGTCCATTTGGGGCCTCCATTGACTGATCGATAAGACCACCCTAATCGGGGCAGGTAAATTTTCATATAAATCAGATTGTTAGCAGATATACGCAGTGGCTGCCAGCATATCCCAAGTAGCTTGCTTGCACGTCATATGCGCAGTCTGATAAGGTGTCTCCACAACATATAGATCCAAATGAGAAGCGGGCAGCCAACGTGAGCGATACGCCGGAAACTCCTGAAAATCCTGATGAAAACCTGCCGGTACGCCCGTCGTATGACGGACCGACCGTTTCCATCGAATCCGAGATGCGCACGTCGTACCTCGATTATGCGATGTCGGTTATTGTCAGCCGTGCCATCCCGGACTTGCGGGATGGACTGAAGCCGGTTCACCGCCGGATCCTCTATGCCATGCATGAGACCGGCAACACGCATGAGAAGTCTTATCGCAAATCCGCGCGACCGGTTGGCGATGTGATGGGTAAGTACCACCCGCACGGCGATAGCGCGATCTATGACGCATTGGTGCGGATGGCGCAGGACTTTTCCATGTCGCTGCCACTGCTGGATGGTCAGGGCAACTTCGGCTCCATGGACGGCGACAACCCGGCGGCCATGCGGTATACCGAAGTCCGGATGGATAAGCCCGCGGCCTTCATGCTGGCGGATATCGAAAAAGAAACGGTCGACTTCCAGGACAACTACGACGGCAAGGACAAGGAACCGACGGTGCTACCGGCACGGTTCCCGAACATGCTGGTCAATGGCGCCGGTGGTATTGCGGTCGGCATGGCCACCAACATTCCGCCGCACAATCTCGGCGAAGTCATCAACGCGACACTGGCGCTGATTGAAGATCCTGACCTTACGTCTGAACAGCTGATCGACTATGTGCCTGGGCCGGATTTTCCGACCGGGGCCGTGATGCTGGGCCGCTCAGGCGCGCGCAAGGCCTATCTCGAAGGGCGCGGCAGCGTGGTCATTCGCGCGAAAACCCGCGTCGAAGAGATCAGGAAAGATCGCTACGCCATTGTTGTAGACGAGATTCCCTATCAGGTGAACAAGGCCTCGATGATCGAGAAGATCGCCGAGCAAGTCCGCGAGAAACGCATCGAAGGTGTTTCCCACGTTCAGGATGAATCTGACCGTAACGGTGTGCGTGTGGTGGTCGAGCTGAAGCGCGACGCCACTGCCGAAGTGGTGCTGAACCAGCTTTTCCGGTTCACCCCGATGCAGACCTCCTTTGGCTGCAACATGCTGGCCCTGAACGGCGGGCGCCCGGAACAGCTCACGCTGCGCAAATTCCTCACATCTTTCATCGACTTCCGCGAGGATGTTGTTGCACGGCGCACCGCCTTCAACCTGCGCAAGGCGCGCGAGCGGAGCCATGTGCTCTGCGGTCTGGCCGTTGCCGTTTCCAATGTTGACGAGGTGGTCGCGACCATCCGCTCTTCTGCAGATGCGGCGGAAGCACGGCACAAGTTGATGACGCGCCGTTGGCCGGCTATGGAAATCGCCCCCTACATCCGTCTGATCGACGATCCGACCCACACGATGAACGAGGACGGCACCTATAACCTGTCCGAAGTTCAGGCCCGAGCAATTCTGGAACTCCGCCTTCAGCGCCTGACCCAACTCGGCGTCAAAGAAGTGACGGATGAACTTGAAGAGCTGGCCGGAAAGATCAAGGAATACTTGGAAATCCTCTCTTCTCGCGAACGCATCATGGGCATCATTGCCGATGAGCTGACCGAAGTCAGAGAAAACTTCGCCGTCCCCCGTCGCACCGAGATTGTCGACTGGTCCGGCGATATGGAAGACGAGGACCTGATCGAGCGTGAGGACATGGTGGTGACCGTGACCTCTGGTGGCTACATCAAACGCACGCCGCTGGCCGATTTCCGCGCGCAGAAACGTGGTGGCAAGGGACTGTCGGGCATGCAGACCAAGGAAGAGGACGTGGTCACCACACTCTTCGTGGCAAATACCCATACGCAGCTTCTGTTCTTCACCACCGATGGCATGGTCTACAAGCTAAAGACCTGGCGCCTGCCGCAAGGCGGACGGACCTCCAAGGGTAAAGCGATCATCAACATCCTGCCCATTCCTCAGGGCGTGTCGATCGCCGCGATCATGCCTGTTGATCGTGCCGAGGAAGACTGGAACGATCTGCAAATCATGTTCGCGACATCTGCGGGAACTGTGCGCCGTAACCGTCTGTCAGATTTCACGAATGTCATGCGCAACGGCAAGATCGCGATGAAGTTTGAGGACGACAACGCGGGCACCAAGCTGATCAATGCACGCATCTGTTCCGAAGATGACGACATCATGCTGGTGACCAACACCGGCCGTGCCATCCGCTTCCCGACAACAGAGGTGCGCGTGTTCAACTCCCGCAATTCTGTGGGTGTGCGCGGCATCAGGCTGGGCGACGGGGACGAGGTTGTCTCCATGTCGGTGATCCGTCATTCCAAATACACGCCGGAGCAGCGCACCGCCTATCTGAAGATGCGCCGCGCCATGGCTGGTCTGACGGATGAAGATGCCTCCGACGAGGATGCGGTCGAAGATCCGAACTTCTCGACCGAGCTGTTTGCGGAGATGTCTGCAGCCGAGAACCTGATTCTCACGATCACTGCAGGAGGCGCCGGTAAGTTGTCCTCCAGCCACGATTATCCTGTCCGCGGACGCGGCGGCATGGGCGTGACTGCGATGGACAAGGCGATGCGCGGCGGCGCGCTGCTGGCGTCCTTCCCGGTTGAGCTCGACGACCAGATCATGCTGGCCACCTCCAAGGGGCAATCGATCCGGGTGCCGGTGGATGGGATATCGTTCCGCTCCCGCTCTGCTGGCGGCGTCAGGATCTTCAACACCGGCAAAGGCGAAGAAGTTGTTTCCGTGGCCTGGATTGCGGACAACGGCGACGAAGAAGAAGCCGTGGAAGAATAACATCTTACCGGAATAAGTTCTAAAGAACGCCGCTCCAACATGGGGCGGCGTTTTCCGTTTACGCTTCGCTCATGTTTTGGGCGTAAACTTGACCGTGATTTCCGCAATTTGAGTCGGGAGAAGCGGCGCATGAATCTCTACCATTGTCAGATCGACCTTCAACATGAAGCCAAGGCACTGGCGTTTGCCAGCGCTGTGGAACAGTGGATGGAGTACCTAAAGGGGCGAAATGCGATCACCGGCTGGCGCCTATTGCGTCGCAAGCTGAACCTTGCCAATGACACCTGCAAGGATTTCCTGCTGGAGATCGAGTTCGAAAACATGACGCAGCTCGACCAGGCGTTTCGTATTCTGGGGGAGCACGATGAAGAGGTTGCGCGCCTCTACGCCAATGTCAGCGTCCTGATCGCTCAGTCTCACTTTGGTCTTTATCGACCGTTTCCGGACCCCGAACGCGCAGAGCGTATGGCATTGATCTGAGAACCCCGAGCCAATACCCGGGGTTCACCCTCAATTCATATGTAGCTGGAATTCAAAGATTATAGATCTCTGAGAACTTCGCCTCGAGATAGGCCATAAGGGGTTCATGGGTCGGCGCCGCGCCAGCTGCATGGATGATCGTGTCCTGCGGCTCACGCAGCCCGCCGAACTGCTGGAGCTTTTCACGCAACCAGCCTGTCGCCGCAACAGTATCGCCCTGTGCGAGTTGTGCATCCAGATCAGTCACATCCTGACGTAGGGCTTCATGCAGGCAGCCTGCATAGACGTTGCCCAAAGAATAAGTCGGGAAATAGCCAAACAGGCCAACGGACCAGTGCACATCCTGCAGGCATCCGTTCGAGGGCTTGTCGACCGGATAGCCAAAGTCGGCAAGGAAGCGATCATTCCAGGCCGCCTCCAGATCCTGAACCTCCAGATCGCCCGACATCAAGGCCCGCTCCAGATCGAACCGCAGCATGATATGCAGGTTATACTGCAACTCGTCCGCCTCGGTCCGAATATAGCCGTTTTGCACACGGTTCACTGCCGCATAGAACGCCTCTGCCGAGGAAATACCAATATGACCAAAGGCTTCGCGCATTTCCTTGAACAACCATCCGGTAAAGGCACGGCTGCGACCCAGCTGGTTTTCGTAGATCCGGCTCTGGCTTTCATGCACCCCCATGGACACACCGCGGCCTAGCGCGGTCAGCAGATGCTCGCGGCCGATGTTCTGCTCATAGGCCCCGTGCCCGACCTCATGAATGGTGGAGTAGATGCAGTTGAACGGATCCTGCGGATTGGTGCGCGTGGTGATCCGCACGTCCAGACCGCTGCCGGAACTGAACGGATGCACGGCCTTGTCCACGCGACCATGGCTCATGTCGTAACCAAAAGTCTTGGCGATCTTGCGAGCCAGCTTCATCTGCGTGTTTTCATCAAAGCTGCCGGACACACCATCAGGCGTCGGCTTCTCCAGAACCCGGGCGCGAAGATCAACCAGGCCGGGGCGCATGGCATCAAAGATTTTCGCGATATCTTCTGAGGTTGTGCCCTGTTCGTAATCCGCAACCATGGCGTCGTATAGGTTGCCACCAGCGGCCAGCGCCTGACCTTCCTGGCGCTTCAGGGCCACGACCTCTTCCAGTACGGGTAGAAACGCGGCCACATCCTCGTCCGCGCGGGCCTGGGCCCATTTGCCCTGCGCTTCGGAAGTCACGCGGGCGATCCTGCTGGCCAAATCTCCGGGCACCTTTACCGCACGCTCGAAGGCGCGACGGATTTCACGCAGCTGCGCGGCTCCGGTCTCATCAGGTGCCTTGGCAGTCTCCAGCCATTCCGCAACCCGCGGATCTGAACGACGTGCATGCAACACAGCCTCGATCGCCGCCATTTCCTCACCGCGTTGCGGTGCAGCACCGCGCGGCATCATGGTTTCCTGATCCCAGCCAAGCCTGCCTGCAATCTGGCCAAGTGCTTGAGTTTCGCGTTCAAATGCAATCAGTTCGTCAAAAGAACTCATGTGATCAATGCCCTTTTATTGAAGTTGAAATCGGATACGCAGCCAGGAAACGGGCACGCAGGATCAGCACCCAGGCCAGCACGGCCACGATCTGATGCACAATGGCGATCTCCACTGGCGCCGCGGTCAGCACTGTCACGATACCGATCACGACCTGCAAGCTCAGCACCGCAAAGACAGCATTAAAGGCAAAGCGCGTCGCAGCATGGGCACTGCGGCGTCCCCGCATCCATACAACCACAGCAAAGGCAAACAGAAGATAGCCAGTCACCCGGTGAACAAACTGTACCAACCCCGGGTTTTCAAAGAAGTTCTTCCACAGAGGTTCGATCATGAAGGGGTTCGGCGGTAGGATTTGCCCTCCCATCAGAGGCCAATCGGTGTAGGAGCGTCCAGCGTCAATTCCGGCCACCAGCGCACCGATCAAGATCTGCAGAAAGGCAAAGTGCATCAACCCTGTGCCCATGCCAAACAGCTTGGCCTCTTTCAGGCGCCGTGCCTGCATCAAATCGCGCTCCTCACGTCCCAGCATGAACATGAACCACGCAAGATATCCCAAAATGACAAACGCCAGACCCAGGTGCGTTGCAAGCCGATAGGATGCGACGGCAGTCATGCCTTCGCCCTGGGTTACGCCGGAGGCGACCATCCACCAGCCGATTGCTCCCTGAACGCCTCCAAGGAGACCGGGCAACAACAATCGCCCTGTCCAGCCGGTTGGAATGCTGCGCGTGGCCAGGAAGCCAAGAAAGCCGACCGCCCAGACGAGGCCGATAAAACGACCGAGTTGACGGTGGCCCCATTCCCACCAGTAGATCTCTTTGAAATCAGACAGGTCCATCCATTTGTTCATCAGGTGATACTGGTCGATCTGCTGATATTTCTCGAACTCAGATTGCCAGTCTGCCTCGGTCATCGGTGGCAGCGCGCCGGTCACGGGGCGCCATTCGGTGATGGACAGGCCAGAGTCCGTCAGGCGTGTCAGCCCGCCCACGGCGATCATCGCGACCACCAAGGCAAAGAGCACCGCGAGCCAGACCCGGATCGCACCACGCGCACCGCGGCGCCGCCGATCCAGACCGCCCGGCGTCGGTGTCGGCTGCTGTTTCCGGTCAGAGGAAACGTCTTCAAAAATCGTGCGATTGCTCATCTTGGCCTCACATCTTCATCTGGCAGGACGCTAGGGTCTGAGGGTGGAAAGGTCCAGACGGAGTTAGTCCGGACCGTGGTTCTTCCAACGGACCATCTGTCGCATCACGCCGTGTAGCATCTGCACATCGGCGCGTGTCAGGCGCATGCGGCTCCAGAGGTTGCGAAAGACGGTCTTCATCCCGGGCGCTTTTTCCGGTGGGAAGAAATAGCCGGCCTCAGTCAGGCGATCCTCGTAGTGCTTCACCAGCGCTTCGACCTCCTGCCCCGTTGCCCAGTCCGATTTGCCGATCTCAAACGTCTCATCCGGTACGCTGTCCTGCTGGCGGCGCCACTCATAGGCGGAGAGCAACACGCATTGCGCCAGGTTCAAAGACGCAAACTCCGGGTTCACAGGCACGGTGATGATGGCGTTTGCCTTGGCGATGTCGTCGTTTTCCAGCCCGGCCCGTTCCGGCCCGAAGAGCACCGCAACTTTCTCTCCCTGCGCAAGGAGTTCGGAGGCTTTCTTCATCGCACCTTCGGGACTGAAGACCGGCTTTGTCAGCTCACGCTGGCGCGCCGTGGTGGCAAAGACATAGGTGCAGTCGGCAAGCGCCTCGGGCAGGTCCTGCGCCAGCTGCGCCTCGTCCAGCAGCCGCCCGGCACCGGAGGCCATGGCCACCGCCTTTGGGTTCGGCCAGCCGTCGCGGGGGGCCACGATGCGCATCCGGTCCAATCCGAAGTTCCACATGGCCCGCGCGGCCCCGCCGATGTTCTCGCCCATTTGCGGGCGCACAAGCACGAAGTGAGGTTGAGGGCGGTCTGTGGGCATCTGCGAACTCCGGGAAAATCGGCTCTGCCATACTGGCTGCGCCGTGCTGGGGCAAGCCTTCGCCCCCTAAAAACAACGGCTCAGGCCCCCGTGATCCTTGCGTTGCGCGCTATTTCCGGTAAATACCCGCCAATCATGCCAACAGGAGCCTGACAATGGACAGCGCAGAGCAGACACCGGAGCAGCCGCAGATTTACCTGGTTACGCCGCCCAGTTTCGAGTTGGGACAATTTCCCGGCCAGCTCGCCCGTGTGCTGGATGAGATCGAAGTCGCCTGCGTGCGCCTCGACCTGGTCAGCCGCGACGAGGACACGCTGAGCCGCGCCGCAGATGCGCTGCGCGAAGTGACCCATGCCCGCGATATTGCGCTGGTGATATCCGATCACCAAATTCTTGCAGAGCGTCTCGGTCTCGATGGTGTGCATCTAACGGATTCCTCGAAATCCGTGCGCAGCGCGCGCAAGGCCCTCGGCACAGAAGCCATTGTCGGCTGTTTCTGCGGCGCCTCTCAGCATGAGGGCATCACCGCTGGCGAAGCGGGCGCTGACTATGTCTGTTTTGGCCCCGTCGGCACGTCCGGGCTTGGTGATGGTGCCATTGCCGAGACTGGCCTGTTTCAGTGGTGGTCAGAGATGATCGAAGTGCCGGTGGTTGCCGAAGGTGGGCTCAGTGCCGATGTGGTGCGCGAGATATCTCCCTTCACGGATTTTTTCGCGGTTGGCGAAGAGATCTGGCGTGAGGACGACGCAGTTGCCGCCATGAAGGCGCTGCAAGCTGCTATGAAATAAGCAAAAACCGGGCTTGGTCATGGTTGGCCACGCCCGCCCCTTTACCGCAGAGTAAAGGGGCGCTCTAAAAACCAGCATCCGGTCAGCGCGCAAGGAAACCACCGCGTGCGATGCGATGCCGATGCCACCAAGACCCATCGCACACACGCCGCAGGACGCGCACAGATGCCCGTGACGCAAGGTCACAGTTATCTCTTAGATTCCGCGGGTTTCGCTCCCTTAGCTGACGAAACAGAGCCGCTTCGGCGGACCTGCCGCGCCGCGCCGTCATTTGCTGTGCCGGAATAGGCTTGCGAGAGGCCGCGAAAGGCGGCAAGAGATCGTCATGACTGATTTCACTGATCGTTCCAAACCTGACATCCTTTGCGTCGGCTCGGTCCTTTGGGACATCATCGGCCGCAGCACTATGGAAATGCAACGTGGCTCTGACATGCCGGGGCGCATTACGCGTCTTCCGGGCGGTGTCGCCATGAATATCGCCATGACCCTGGCGCGTTTCGGCATGAGACCCGCCGTGTTGAGCGCCATCGGGCGCGATCCCGAAGGTGATGAGCTGATTACGGCCTGTGGGCATCTCGGCCTCATCACCGACTACCTCTACCGGTCTGAGGATTTGCCGACGGATCGCTACATGGCGGTCGAAGGTGCCAACGGCTTGATCGCCGCCATCGCCGATGCGCATTCGCTCGAGGCAGCTGGCGACAAAATTCTGCGCCCCCTGATCGATGGCCCCCTGGGTACGGAAGCAGCACCGTTCATCGGTCCCATCGCGCTAGATGGGAACCTGAAACTGGCGCTGCTCGACGATATTGCGACCCATCCCGCATTCGCCGGTGCGGATCTGCGTGTTGCACCCGCCTCGCCGGGCAAGGCTGAGCGTCTGCGCCCGTTCCTGACCCATGGGTGCGGCACGCTCTATGTGAACTTGGAGGAGGCCGGACTGCTGTGCCAGACCACCTTTACCGACAGTAAGACAGCCGCCGATGTGTTGCTCTCTCGCGGCGCCGCCCGCGTGTTGGTGACCGACGGCGGACAATCCGCCACAGAAGCCGACGCCAGTGGCGCCCGCACCCAGGTCCCGCCACGGGTCACCGTGGCGCGTGTGACCGGTGCCGGCGACACCTTCATGGCCGCTCATATCGCCGCAAAGTCCCGGGGCGAGGATCGTGACACCGCTCTCGCATCCGCTCTGCGCGCAGCCGCAACCTACGTATCAGGAGAACCTCCCCTGTGATCAATATCACCTATTCCGCCGAAGTCGAAACAGCCCGCGCCGAAGGTAAGCCCATTGTGGCGCTGGAAAGCACCATTATCACGCACGGCATGCCCTATCCGCAGAATGTCGAAGTCGCCGCACAGGTCGAGGACGACATCCGCGCCGCCGGTGCGGTCCCAGCTACGACCGCTGTCATCGACGGCACTCTGCATGTCGGCCTGGAAGCTGATACGCTGCAGTCACTCGGGCTGGCCGAAGGTGTCGCAAAGCTCTCGCGGGCTGATTTCGCCGCATGTCTTGCCACCGGAGGCACCGGCGCAACCACCGTTGCCGCAACGATGATCGCCGCACGCCTTGCCGGCATTTCCGTATTTGCCACCGGCGGTATCGGCGGTGTTCACAAGGGCGCGGAAACCAGCTTTGACATTTCAGCGGATCTGCTTGAACTGGCGCAGTCACCCGTCACCGTTGTGGCAGCAGGCCCCAAGGCCATTCTCGATGTTCCCAAAACGCTTGAAGTGCTTGAAACACAAGGTGTTCCCGTCATCACCTATGGCCAAGACAGCTTTCCAGCCTTTTGGTCCGCGACCTCTGACCTGACAGCGCCACTGCGCATGGACAGTGCTGCAGATATTGCCCGGGCGCATGTGCTGCGCGGCGCCATGGACATTCCGGGCGGCCAACTGGTGGCAAACCCTATCCCGACAGACGCGCAAATCCCGGCGGAAGTCTTGGCGCCTATCATTGCGCAAGCGCAAAGCGAAGCGGATGCTCAGGGCGTCGTGGGCAAGGACGTGACCCCCTTCCTGCTGCAGCGGATCTTTGAACTGACCGATGGCCGCTCGCTGGAGGCCAATATCGCGCTGGTTCGCAACAATGCACGGCTGGCCGCAGAGATTGCCAAAGAATTGGTCAAGCTCTGAGACAATCGAAACCGGCCGCGTGCGAATCCATTGTAGCGGGGGGCAACAGTCCCTAACTTGCATGCAAGCCAATTAGATAGCAGACAATGAACACGCCATTCGACGACCCCCCGCCTCCGCCGCGCCGCCCCGGGCTGTTTGCCCGGTTGCAGTCCTCGTTTCTGACTGGTCTTGTTGTCATCGCCCCCATCGGGCTGACAATCTGGCTGTTGTGGTCGGTGATGGGATGGGTCGACGGGGTCGTCCTGCCGTTGGTTCCAAGCACCTTCCAACCGGAGCAATACGTCGGCATCAACCTGCGTGGCGTCGGCATGATCATTTTTCTGCTGTTCACCATCGTGGTCGGCTGGGTTGCCAAGGGCATCATCGGCCGATCCATGCTTGGGTATGGCGAGCGCCTCGTGGCGCGTATGCCGGTGGTTCGCTCCATCTATTCCGGGATCAAGCAGATCTCGGAGACCGTCTTTGCCCAGACAGAACGCAGCTTTGAAAAGGCCTGCATGATCCAGTATCCGCGTCGCGGCATCTGGGCGATCGGGTTCATTTCGACCACCGCCAAGGGCGAGATCCTGAAACACGCCGAGACAAGCGGTCGCCTGGTCAGCGTGTTTGTCCCCACCACGCCAAACCCGACATCCGGGTTCCTGCTATATTTCCCGGAGGAAGATGTCATCGAGCTGGACATGTCTGTCGAGGACGCAGCGAAACTGGTGATTTCGGCTGGACTGGTATATCCCAACGGCAAAGATCCTATAGAGGCGTTGGAGGAGGAAACCTCCGCGTAACGGCACCCTCTTAGCCAAACATCGCAGCGAGGTCCGCGCTCTGGCGGTTCCCCAGATCTTGGCGATGAGCATCCAGAAACCCTTCCGCCGCGTCTCTGCCTGCCTGTTTCAGCATATGCAGGACCTGCGGGATCGGTATCAGCTTCGTGGTCACCGAAAGCCGCGTCATCAGATCATCGTCCGAGATCATGTGCACGAGCACCCGCTTCATGCGGCCACTGTCCATCGTGCCCTCCGATATCAGCCGCTGCACGAAGGAAATGGCGCGCAATTCCCGCAAGAGCGAGGAATTGAAGCTGATCTCATTCACCCGGTTCTGAATATCATGCGCGGTTTTGGGAACCTCTTCGCGCACAAGCGGATTGATGTTTACGACGATCAGGTCATCCGGAAGATCACTGCGAAACAGTGGGAACAACGCCGGGTTGCCGGTATAGCCACCATCCCAATAGGCTTCAGAGGCGCCAGTTTCCGGGTTCGGAATCTCTATGGCCTGAAACAGATTTGGCAAACACGCCGAGGCCAGAATGGCATCTGTCGACACATCCCCGCCCGAAAACACCCGCACCTTGCCGGTTTGCACACAGGTCGCGCAGATGTAGAGATCGGGTCCGGCATCCGCACAGACCTCGCCAAAATCAAATTGCTCCACCACGGGGCGGAGCGGGTTTTGGTAAAATGGACCATATGAATAAGGAGAGATGGCCTGACTTATCGCCTCCATCGGCGAAAACGGTGCCATGACCTTCAACACGTTGAGCAGCGGGTTGGCGTCAAAACCGGCGATCCAGTTTGCCATGCGCATGTCTCCGACGGCCCCCATGCGCGCCCAAAGCCGGTCCAGCGAAACTTTCGCCCCGTCCCGCCCATCGCGTGCCATTCCCGCCTTAAAGGCAGCACCGTTCAGAGCGCCAGCCGAGGTGCCGGTGATCGCCGCGATTTCGATTTCCTCGTCTTCGAGCAAGCGATCAAGGACCCCCCACGTGAACGCACCATGCGCGCCGCCGCCCTGCAGGGCCAGGTTGATGCGTTTTACCATTTTGAAATCCAATACTTACGGAGTTTGAGTAGCCGGAGCAGGCCCCGGCTACGTGGTCAAGAATTGCAGCTCAGAGCGCGGTCCAGCCCCCATCCACACTGATCGTGGTGCCGGTGATCTGCTTGGCAGCGTCGGAACACAGAAAGTTCACGGTGCCACCCAGCTGTTCAACTGTCGCAAATTCACGCGACGGCTGACGCTCCAGCATCACCTTCTTGATCACCTCGTCGCGGTCCATGTTGTATTTTTCCATGGTATCCGGGATCTGCGCCTCTACGAGCGGCGTCAGAACATAGCCCGGGCAAACCGCGTTACAGGTGATCGGCTCTTCGGCCGTTTCCAGTCCAACCGCCTTTGTCATACCAACGATGCCGTGTTTGGCGGCGACATAGGCCGTTTTATATGGCGAAGCGGTCAGGCCATGCGCGGAGGCGATATTGACCACCCTGCCCCAACCGGCCTCGCGCATCTTGGGCAAGGCTGCAGCGGTGGTATGAAAGGCGGAGGTCAGGTTGATGGCAATGATCGCATCCCATTTTTCGGTCGGGAATTCATCGATCGGTGCCACATGCTGGATGCCAGCATTGTTCACCAGGATGTCACACCGCCCGGCCTGCTCGATCAGCGCACGGCACTCTTCCGCCTTTGACATGTCGGCCTTGATGTAGCGTACGTCGACACCAAACTCCTCGGTCATTTCCGCTGCCAGCGCGTGATCCTCGCTCGTGTCGGTAAAGGAGTTCAGCACGACATTGGCGCCGGCGCGCGCCAGCTCCCGCGCGACGCCCAGTCCGATCCCTGAATTGGATCCGGTTACAATCGCGGTTTTACCTGTGACGGACATGTTCGTTCCCCTGAGATCGTGGATGGTTTCCGCCAGCAGCTTTGCATGCTGCAGTCGCGAAATAAATCTCCAATCGAAGGGAAATATCTCGTCCCTCAACCATCTGCAGACATGAGGCGATCAGGCTGCTCCCGTATCAAGCAAGTACGATCCGAGACAAAAAAAACGCCGGCGCGAAGCCGGCGTTAAGTTATTGAGGCAGGTTTCATACAGGCAAGAAACCTATCGAGCAGTGACACTGTTATAAGCAATTTCCGGCCTTGGTCCAAGCTAAAAGTTTGAACTCCCTGTAGCGGCGGGATAGCGTTCAGCCATATGAAAATAAGGGCAGCGCAGGATTGTTCTCAAAATGAGACCATTATTTTTCTCACGTCTACGATCCGCAGCAGGTGGAATCGCACTTCTTACAAGCGCAAGTCTCGCGTCGGCAGAATCAGCCCATGGCATAGCTATGTATGGCGCACCAGCGCTTCCTCAGGGTTTTGAGGCGCTTCCGTATGTAAATCCGGAAGCCCCCAAAGGCGGGACTGTCGTGTTTGGCAATCTTGGCGGGTTCGACTCGCTGAATCCGTTCATTCAGAAAGGCAATCCGCCCTGGCAAATGCGGTTTTGGGCTTACGAAAGCCTGATGGGTCGGTCTTATGATGAGCCCTTCACGCTTTATGGGCTGTTGGCCGAATCGATTGAAACTGCAGAGGACCGATCGTGGGTCGAATTTACCCTGCGCGAGGAGGCTGAATTCTCCGACGGCAGCCCGGTCACGGTCGAGGATGTGATCTGGTCCTATGAGACGCTCGGCACCGAGGGCAACCTGCGCTATCGGGGGTTCTGGGCCAAGGTCGACAAGATCGAGCAAACCGGCCCACGCAGCTTGCGCCTGACCTTCAACGTCGAGGATCGAGAACTTGCGCTGATTGCGGGCCTGCGTCCGATATTGAAAAAAGCGCAATGGGACGGCAAATCCTTTGCCGATGCCTCCCCCAGCGAGGTCCCGATCGGGTCTTCACCCTATGTGGTCAGCACGTTCGAGCTTGGCCGCTCGGTGACCTTTGATCGCAACCCCGACTATTGGGGCAAGGATCTGCCGCTGCGCCAGGGCACCAATAACTTCGACACGATGCAGTTGGAGTTCTTCGGCGATCAGACGGTTCTCTTCGAGGCCTTCAAAGCCGGAGACCTCTCGGCCGTGCGCGAATTCAATGCCGCAAAGTGGGACACGGACTATAACTTCACGCGGGTGCAGGACGGCGCGGTGATCAAGACCGAGATCCCGAACCAGAAGCCTTCCGGGATGACCGGGCTGGTCATGAATATGCGCCGTGCGCCATTCGACGACTGGCGGGTTCGCCAAGCGCTGATCGAGGCGTTCAATTATGAATCCATCAACGACACGCTGACCGGCGGCCGCCTGCCCCGCATCACGTCCTATTTCTCCAATTCCTATCTCTCCATGCAACCGGGCCCTGCCACCGGCCGGGTCTCCGAACTGCTGGCGCCCTTCGCCGATGACCTGCCGCCCGGCACGATGGACGGCTATCAACTGCCAGTCAGCGATGGCACCGCAAGCAACCGCAAGAACCTGCGGCGCGCGCGCAAACTGCTACAGGATGCTGGCTGGACCGTCGACAATGGCGTTCTGCAGAATGAGAGTGGCGAGCAACTGGAACTGAAGGTTCTGCTGCAACACGGCAACCTGGGTGAAGCAGAGATGCAAAAGGCCGTCGATATCTACGCCGCCGCGCTGGAACGCCTTGGCATTAAACTCACCACCGATCTGGTAGACGGTGCGCAATATGTAGAACGGCAGAGCAATTACGAGTTCGATCTGACCTTCTTTCGCCGCGCCCTGTCCCTCAGCCCTGGCAATGAACAGATGC
Organism: Tritonibacter scottomollicae; assembly: GCF_032924845.1. NCBI lineage: Bacteria > Pseudomonadati > Pseudomonadota > Alphaproteobacteria > Rhodobacterales > Paracoccaceae > Tritonibacter > Tritonibacter scottomollicae. Next base: position 988,712 of record NZ_CP136704.1, on the reverse strand, counting down.
TCTACTGGGGCAGCGAAGGCGCTGATCTGCCCGGGTCTCGCAACCTGATGGGGATGAACAGTCCCGCGGCTGAGGCCATGATCCAGCATATGCTGACCACCGATTCTGCTGAGGAGTTCATCTCAGCAACACGGGCACTGGATCGCATCCTGACCGCAGGTCGCTACGTCATCCCGATCTGGCAATACACCAAGAGCCGCATCGCGCATGACGCCAATCTACGCTTTCCTCTGCGGATGCCGATCTATGGTGACGGCTACTACTACATGCCCGAAGTCTGGTGGCACGCCGAAGAATAAGAACCATGGAACCGGCCGCTCAGGCCGGTTTTTTTGCATTTCAGCAGTCACTTAACTGCGCATCCCCGCGGCGTGGCGCATCACGCGAAGACAACATGCCGTGCAGCGTGCCGCCCTCGCATGTGCTTGTGTCCGGCAGCTCATCGCCGAAAATCACAAAAGCTTTAAGTTTCGCTGACAGATTTGTATTTTCTTGCTACATTGACGCCTAGGATTTCGGATTGTGTCCCTAGATGCGAGTGTTCCGATGACAAACTGGACTGACTTCGACTTGACGCGGAGCCTGCCGCGTTTGCAGCAGCGATTTCCCGACCTTGTCGTCGACAGTCGGCTAAGCGCGGTCACGCAGGCGGACGAGCTGATTGAAGTTCTCGCTTCCGCACAAGGTATATCGATGACAGAAGCCCGCGAAGAGATGCGGGATTTTCTTTATCTGGAAAGCCTCAGGGCGGAGCTGACAGCTTGATAGCAGGCGTTTCGGTCTCCCGAACATCGCCCATCAGACCAGGGATGTCACCCACAGGATCGTTGCGTCATCAGAGCTGGTCGAAACCACGTTATGCCCCATGGCGCCGTCATAATAGGCGCTGTCACCACGCCGCATCTCGATGGGTTCGTAAAACTCGGTAAACAGCTTTACGACGCCGGTCAGCACATACATGAACTCTTCCCCGTCATGGCGCACCCAGCCGTCAAATTCGTCAAGCGCCCTTGCCCGCACCCGCGCGCGATACGGCAGCATATTCTTGCGTGTCAGCCCATCCGCCAGAAGTTCATGTTCGTAGGTCGCCGTTGCATGGGCAGATCCCTCGCCGAATTTGGTCACGATCATACGCCCGTTGACCTGATCGCGTTGCGGCGGAGTGAACAGCTGCGGCACCGAAATCTGCAGTCCCACCGCGAGTTTCTTCAACGCCTCGTAGGTTGGCGACATCTGACCGTTTTCGATCTTGGACAACGTGGACCGCGCAAGCCCGGCCTGACTGGCCGCATGCTCCAATGTCCAGTCGCGCTGTTTGCGCAGCTCCCGGACCCGCGCCCCCAGATCAAGAGGTTCAGGGTCGCTCTGGTCGCCGTTGGCATGAGCAATCGAGATCAGTTTCTTCGGGTCGCGTTCTACCATGCACGTCCTATAGAACCGCCTTGGGACCCTTGCAACGCTGACTTGCTCAAATGTCGCTCGCAGGATAGGCATTTCATACTGAATACGCGCGGTTTCGGGATGTCACCACACGAGATTGAAAGAGCCATTGCATTTCAGGATCGACGATCACCATTCGTCGCCTCTGACGTCGAGATCAAGCCGGGGGTGCGCATTCTTATCGGCCTCCTCATAGGTCGCAATGATGTGACCGAAACTGATCTTCGGGCTTTTGCAGATCAGGCGCTCGCAGAGTACAAGAGCCCGAACGCCTGTAAACGACTGGCAGAGGTCCCACCAATCCCGACCGGAAACGCCTCTGCCGCGCCCTGCCCGACCTGTTCAAGGACCAGACCATGACCCAGCCGCTCCCGCATGTGAAACTCGACATCCTTTCCGATCCGATCTGTCCCTGGTGCTATATTGGCAAGACGTTGCTGGATCAGGCACTGGCCGCGCAGCCGGATCATCCGTTCGTGATAGAGTGGCATCCGTTTCAGCTGAACCCGGACATGCCGGCCGGCGGGATGGACCGACGTGAATACCTCGAAGCGAAATTCGGGGGGAAAGACAACGCGGTAAAGGTCTATGCTCAGATCGCAGATCATGCGGCGGAGGCCGGTGTCGAGATCAACTTTGAGGCCATGCAACGCACGCCAAACACCGTAGATGCGCATCGGTTGATCCATTGGGCAGGTCTCGAGTCAAAACAATCTCCCGTGGTTGACGCCCTGTTTCAGGCATATTTTGTCGAGGGGCTGGATATCGGAGATCACGCCGTGCTCTGTGATGTGGCCGAGCGTGCAGGAATGGAACGCGCCGTCGTCGCGAAACTGTTGAGTGGCGACAGCGACATCGAGGATATCCAGTCGCGTGATGCACATTCGCGCGAGGTGGGCGTCAATTCCGTCCCGACCTTCATCATCGCCAATCAGCATGTGGTCCCGGGTGCACAACAACCAGAGCTATGGACCCAAGTCATAGCCGATATTCGCTCACAACTCAGCGCGAACACCGACACGGCTGAAACCGACAATGAAAGCGGTACAATCCACTGATTTAGAAAGGTAATTCACGCATCCAACCGTTTTCAGGTTGCGGATTTGAGACTGGAGCGCACATAACCATGTGCGCTCATTTAACAGTTGAACCACTTTTCCGGCTCCAAAATCCATGTTAGCGCCATTTGGCCGGTGTCCGAACCCGGGGCGATGCTCGTCTCCCGTTCATGTCACCGGGAGAGGTTTACACATGATAAAAACACGCAAATCCCCACTATCGCAGGGTGAATTTATCGCCATGATTGCGATGATGTTTGCGACGATCGCATTCTCGATCGATGCAATGCTGCCCGCCCTGCCGGACATCGGCGCCACGCTGAGCCCGGATGACACCAACCGCGCGCAGTTGATCGTCACCTCCTTTGTATTGGGCATGGGCTGTGGCACGTTTTTCACCGGACCCTTGTCGGACGCTTTTGGCCGCAAGCCGGTCATTTTTGTCGGCTCCAGCCTGTATTGCCTCGGCGCTCTTGCGGCCTATTTCAGCCAATCGCTTGAAACCATCCTGATCTCTCGCGTGCTGATGGGTCTGGGTGCAGCTGCACCACGAGTTGTTGCCATCGCCATCGTACGCGATCTCTATGTCGGTCGGGATATGGCGCGGATCATGTCGCTTGTGATGATGATCTTCACGCTGGTCCCCGCCTTCGCGCCTCTGTTGGGCACTGGCATTATTGCGGTCTCTGACTGGCGCGGTATTTTTGCGGCCTTCGCCATCTTCTCCGTGATTACCGTGGTGTGGATGGGCTTTCGCTTGGTTGAGCCCTTGAAGAAAGAAGACCGTCGCCCCTTGCGGCTGCCACAAATGCTGGCAGCCCTGCGTGAAATGGTGAACCACCCGACGGTCCGTCTGTCGATCTTGGCGCAGACCTTCTGCATGGCAATGCTCTTCACCATCATTGTCATGGTGCAGCCCGCCTATGACGAGGTCTTTGACCGCGCTGAGAGTTTCCCGGTCTGGTTCATGATCGTGGCGCTGATGGCTGGAACGGCCAGTTTCCTCAACGCCTCATTGGTGGGTCGTGTCGGCATGCGTCGCATGGTCACCTGGGCGCTTGGAGTGCAGATCATCGGCAGCAGTGCCATGTTCGTGACGACCCAATTTACCATCGCGGATCCGATGAGCTTTTACATCTTTGTCGCCTGGCAGACGAGCGTGTTCTTCATGGTGGGCCTGACTTTGGGCAACCTGAACGCGATCGCCATGGAACCGATGGGCCATATCGCCGGCATGGCGGCGTCAGTGATGGGCGCAATCTCAACCGTTGCGGCCGCCTTCATCGCGGCTCCGGTTGGCCTGCTGTTCGACGGAACCATTGTGCCGATGGTGGGGGGCGTGCTGACAGCTGCGGTCCTTGCCTTTGTCACCATGCTCCGGATGGGCCGGGTCGAGGCAATGACCGCCGCCGCCTGAGGCGACACCGCATAACATCACAAGTCAAAGCCCTCTCAAGTTACCTTGAGAGGGCTTTTCTTTTAGCTGTTCTTGGCTTTCTTTTTCGCGGCGACGACCTTTTCAGCAAGATCGCGCGCAATGGCAAAGGCGCCTTTGATCTTGTCGCTGTCCTTGCGCCAATCGCGCCGGACAACAATCTTGTTGTCCTTCACCTTCGCAAGCCCATCCTGTGCCTGGATGAATTCAACCAGACCTTGGGGCGAGGCAAACTTGTCGTTGTGGAACTGGATCGTTGCGCCTTTGGGGCCACCGTCCAGTTTGGAAATCCCAGCTTTCTTGCACATCGCCTTGATCCGAACAACAAGCATCAAGGTATTGACCTCTTTGGGCAATTTACCAAACCTGTCAATCAGCTCCGCTGCAAACCCCTCCAGTTCGACCTTGCTGGTCAGCGAGGACAGACGGCGATACAGCCCCAGACGCACATCAAGATCGGGCACATAGGCCTCTGGGATCAACACAGGCACACCAAGGTTGATCTGCGGCGCCCACTGCTCATCGCCCTCGACAAGCCCTTCAACCTCGCCGGATTTGATCTTGGCAATCGCCTCCTCCAGCATCGACTGGTAGAGCTCATACCCCACATCCCGCATCTGACCGGACTGTTCTTCGCCCAGCAGATTGCCCGCGCCCCGGATATCCAGATCCTGCGACGCAAGAGTAAATCCTGCACCGAGTGTATCCAATGAGCCAAGCACCCGCAGCCGTTTCTCGGCGGTATCCGTCAGGCGCTGACGTGGTTTCGTGGTGAGATAGGCATAGGCCCGCGTTTTGGACCGTCCGACCCGGCCCCTTATCTGATAGAGCTGTGCCAGACCGAACATATCCGCGCGGTGCACCACCATGGTATTCGCGGTCGGAATGTCGAGACCCGACTCGACGATCGTCGTGGCCAGCAGGACATCGTATTTACCGTCGTAGAAGGCATTCATGCGGTCATCCAGCTCACCCGCCGCCATCTGTCCATTGGCGACAACATAGGTCAGCTCGGGCAGCTGTTCCTGCAGGAAGGCCTCGATCTCCGGCAGATCTGAAATGCGCGGCACCACGTAAAAGCTCTGCCCGCCCCGGTAATGTTCACGCAGCAAGGCCTCGCGGACGGTCACGGCGTCGAACTCGGTCACATAGGTACGGATCGACAGGCGGTCCACCGGCGGGGTTCCAATGATCGAAAGATCACGGACACCTGTGAGGCTCAATTGCAGGGTCCGCGGAATGGGGGTCGCGGTCAGAGTGAGAACATGAATGTCGGTGCGCAACTGCTTGAGCCGTTCTTTGTGCGCGACACCAAAGTGCTGTTCTTCATCAATGATCAGCAGGCCGAGGTTCTGAAAGCGAATGCTCTTGGCCAGCAGCGCATGGGTGCCCACCACAATGTCCACCGTGCCCTTGGTCAGCCCCTCGCGGGTCTGGCTGGCTTCCTTCGCTGAAACAAAGCGCGACAACTGCCTGACTTCCAAGGGAAAACCACGGAACCTCTCTTTGAATCCTGCTGCGTGCTGGCGCGCCAGAAGCGTGGTCGGTGCGACAATGGCCACCTGCAGCCCCGACATCGCCGCGACAAAGGCCGCGCGCATCGCAACCTCGGTCTTGCCAAAGCCCACATCGCCACAGATCAGGCGATCCATCGGCTGTCCCGAATGCAGATCCCCCATCACGTCCTCGATCGCGCGCAACTGGTCGTCGGTTTCCTGATAGGGGAAGCGCGCAGAGAACTCCTCCCACGCGTGCGGTGGTGGGTCCATCGCAGGCGCCTTGCGCAACGCACGCTCTGCGGCGATGCGGATCAGCCGATCCGCCATCTCTCGGATACGTTCCTTCAGGCGTGCCTTTTTCGCCTGCCAGGCACCGCCGCCCAGCTTGTCGAGAAGACCATCGTCATGGCCATATTTGGACAGCAGCTCGATATTCTCGACCGGCAGATAGAGCTTTGATTGCTCGGCATATTCCAGCAGCAAGCATTCATGAGCCGCCCCGGCCGCAGTCACGACCTCCAGCCCGATGTAGCGCCCGATCCCGTGGTCCACATGCACCACCAGATCCCCCGGCGACAGAGATTGCGCTTCGGTCAGGAAGTTCTCGGCCTTGCGGCGTTTCTTCGGCTTACGGATCAGCCGGTCACCCAGCACGTCCTGTTCCGAGATCACCGTCATATCCGGCGCCTCGAACCCATGCTCCAGCGCCCAGACCGCCAGATGCAGCCCCGATTTGCCAATGCGCGTGCCGTCCAGAACCGGGATGGTCTCCGCAAGGCCTTCGTCTTCGATCAACCCGCTCAGCCGCTCCCGCGCGCCTTCGGAGTAGGACGCGACAACGACTGGCCCCTGGGCAAGCTTCGCCTGAATATGACTGGCCAATGCGCCAAACAGGCTGATACTTTCCTGCTGGCGCTCAGGGGCGAAATTGCGCCCAATACGCCCCCCGGCATCAACCACGCCAGGGCCGGAGGCCTGTGGCAGGGGATGAAACTGAACAGCGCGGTGCTGCGCGATCTGGTTTTCCCATGCGTCATCGTCGAGATACAGAAGCTGCGGTGGCGTTGGTTTGTAAACCGAGTCCATCCGCCCCTTGGCATTCATGGCGATCTTGCGGGTCTCATATTGATCCGCGATGCTGTCCCAGCGGGCGACTCGCGCCGGTGTCAGCTGATCATCCAGCGTGACAATGGCCCCCGGCATATAGTCAAACAAGGTCTCCAGCCGCTCGTGAAAAAACGGCAACCAGTGCTCGATCCCCTGATGCTTGCGCCCGGCGCTAACCGCCTCATAGAGCGGATCATCATTGCCCGCCGCGCCGAACTCGATCCGGTAATTCTGCCGGAACCGGGTGACAGCCGCCTCGTCGAGGATCACCTCGGACACCGGTGCCAGCTCGACCATATCCAGCTTTTCCGTCGTGCGCTGGGTTGCGGGGTCAAATCGGCGCGCACCATCCAGAACATCACCAAAGAAATCCAGGCGCACCGGTCCGCTGACGCCCGGCGGGAAGATATCAATGATGCCGCCGCGAATGGCATAATCGCCAGGCTCCATCACCGTCGGACTTTGGGTAAACCCCATACGAACCAGAAACTTACGAAGCGCAAATTCATCGACCCGACTGTCGACGCGGGCCTTGAACGCCGCCTCTCTCAGTACCTCACGCGCGGGAATTCTCTGCGTTGCCGCGTTCAGGGTCGTCAGCAGGATGAACTGTCGGGGCATGCCATGAACCAGCGCCGCCAAGGTGGCCATCCGCGCGGCGGAGATATCTGCATTTGGCGACACCCGGTCATATGGCAGGCAATCCCATCCGGGGAACACGACAACCGGCACATCAGGCGCGAAGAAGCGCAGCGCCGACCTCATGGCCTCCATCCGCTTGTCATCGCGCGCAATGTGCAGAACCGGCGCCGCGCTGCGCTCCATCTCGCGCAGCACCAAACGGGCATCAAAGCCCTCGGGGGCGCCGCCCATGACGACAGATTGTTGGGTCATGAGGTTTCCCTTTTTCACGTTCTACCTCCGCTCAACCGAGCACTCCGATGGTCAGATTCTGATACATGCCCCAGATCCCGGTGACAAAAATCGACACGACCCCCACCAGCTGAATAGAGATCCGGGTGCGTGTCAGGCGCCGACGCAATGCCTCATCGTCATGAGGCGCTTTCAGGATCCGCGCAGCGCGCAGATTGATGAGCGCAACGATGTTCATCGGCAAAAGCATCAACACCACGGCCTGAGCAAACTCGACACCGTAAATGAAGCCCAGCATCAACAACGAGGTGGTCACGAAGAATGCGAAGGCCGTCATCAGAAATCCTGAAACATCAGATATATACAAAAGACGGTTCACCTGGATACGCACGGCATCCTGCAGGTCTTGCGCGGTTTGCCCACCAATGCGCGCGGCGCGTCCGACCATGTCATAGGGCACCCCAAGCACCCAATGGCTGGCAGAAGACCACAAGACCGCAAGCGCGATCCAATACCACAGGTTGGAGAAGGACCGGAGGTCGATCAACTCGACGATGAGACTAAACAGATCCAAGGTTGGTCCATTTCCTGATGTAGTGTCATATAGATGCGCACAGACGCGGCACCCGCCCTGTATCCATTGCCCGGCCTGCGGACACAAGTGCTGCTGCGGCAGAAATGCGCAGCTACAGCACTTGTGAAACACCGTTGTTCCATGTCACCCATAGGCACCGGATTTTTACAAGAGACCGAGATGCCTCCCATCATTGCCTCCTTTCCCACCGCCCGTCCCCGTCGTCTTCGCGCCTCCGCAGCGCTACGCAACCTCACGCGGGAGCACGAGCTGTCGGTCAATGATCTGATCTGGCCCGTCTTTGTGCGCGACGGCGAAGGCATAGAGGAGCCCGTGCCCTCCATGCCCGGCGTAGTGCGGCGCTCCGTTGACAAAGTTGTGGAGGCCGCAGTTGAGGCGCATGCCTTGGGCATCCCGGCGATCTGCCTGTTTCCCTATACTGACTCCGCACTGAAGACCGAGGATTGCGCTGAAGCCTGGAACCCGGACAACCTGTGCAACCGGGCCATTCGTGGCATCAAGGCCGCGGTTCCGGACCTCGCCGTAATGACCGATGTGGCACTGGACCCTTACAACATCAACGGCCACGATGGTTTTGTTATAGATGGTGAAATCCGCAATGATGAAACGGTGGCGGCACTGGTGAAGATGACTGTCGCGCAGGCTGAGGCCGGCGCCGACATCATCGGGCCCTCCGATATGATGGATGGCCGTATTGGCGCAATGCGGAGCGCATTGGAAACCAATGGATTTCAGAATGTTACGATCCTGTCTTACTCCGCAAAATATGCCTCGGGTTTCTATGGTCCGTTCCGCGATGCGGTGGGTGCATCCGGTGCGCTGACCGGCGACAAGAAGACCTACCAGATGGATCCCGGCAATGTGGACGAGGCGATGCGCATGATCGCGCGGGACCTGCAGGAGGGCGCCGATATGGTCATGGTCAAGCCCGGGTTGCCCTATCTGGACATCTGCAACCGAGTGAAAAGAGACTTCGCCGTGCCGACATTTGCCTATCAGGTGTCTGGCGAATACGCGATGATCCAGGCCGCAGCGCTCAATGGCTGGATTGATGGCGAAAAGGTCATGCTTGAAAGCCTGATGGCGTTTCGCCGTGCGGGCTGTGACGGGGTCCTGACCTATTTTGCACCGCAAGTGGCCCGGTTGCTGAACGGCTGATCGACCAAGCGTGTTCACAAGAGCGGGAACCTGCCCAATGACATTCGCTTCGAGATGACAGGCGGGCAGAATGCGCTTATAATCTCGCGCAACAAGATGCAGAAAGCATCGCAACAACTTGCAGGTACAATGAAATGAGCAGAGATAATACCAAGCTATCCCGCCGCGCCTTTACCACGGCAGGTCTTGCCTCTCTCGGCGTGACCGCGGCCTGTGGCAACGGAATTGGCAATACCAACAACGTGAAGATTGACGCGCGCGTCAACACCACCTTGAACCAGATGTACAACCGCTACCCCGGTACCCGTGATCTGGCGGAGAAATCGGCAGGGATGCTGGTCATTCCGCTCGTGACCGAAGCGGGGTTCATCTTTGGCGGTGCCTACGGTCGCGGGGCTTTGCGCATCAATGGTGCCACAGTTGACTACTACGCCGCGATCAAGGGCAACGCGGGGCTGCAAATTGGCGCGCAGCAATATGCGCATGTCCTGTTCTTCATGACCGACGCGGCGCTTGCCCGTTTCCGTCGCTCCTCCGGCTGGACCGCTGGCGCGGATCTGGAATATGTCGTCAAGGATGAAGGCAACGCCCTGACCGCAGACACCAATACATTGACCGCGCCTGTTATCGCTGCGGTCTTCGGTCAAGCCGGGTTGCGCATCGGCGCGACTTTGGAAGGGTCCAAATACACTCGCATCATCCCCTGACCCGCGATCTTCCTTTTAGATCAAAACGATAAAAGCCTCCCCGCATGTGGGAGGCTTTTCATTTTTCAGGCCTTATTGGGCAGTTACCCCATCGCGCGAAGGCGTTTAATCAGCGCCGAAGTATCCCAACGCCCGCCGCCAAGTTTCTGCACATCCTTGTAGAACTGATCCACCAGCGCCGTGACTGGGAGGCTGGCCTCAATGTCGTCCGCCGCATCGAGACAGATGCCCAGATCCTTGCGCATCCAATCAACGGCAAATCCATGATCGAAGTGGTCATCCAGCATTGTCTCGTAGCGATTGGCCATCTGCCAGCTACCGGCCGCGCCTTGGCTGATCACCTCCACGACTGCGCGCCCATCCAGACCGGCCTTCTCCGCAAAATGCAGCGCCTCGCTCAGCCCTTGGACAAGTCCTGCGATGGCGATCTGATTACACATCTTGGTCATTTGGCCCGCACCGCTTTCGCCAATGCGTCGGCAGATACGTGAATAGGCATCCATGATCGGAGCTGCGGCCTCAAAATGGCTGGCATCCCCACCGCACATGATGGACAGGGCGCCGTTTTCCGCGCCGGCCTGGCCACCGGAAATTGGCGCATCGACAAACCCGATATTCACAACCTGCGCGGCGGCATAAAGCTCCTCCGTCACCTGAGCAGACACCGTGGTGTGATCCACAAAGATACTGCCGGCTGTCATTCCGGCAAATGCACCATCATCGCCCAGGCAAACGGATCTCAGATCATCGTCATTTCCGACGCAAGACATCACGAAATCCGCACCCTCGGCAGCCTCGCGCGGCGTCAGCGCAAAAGCGCCGCCATTGACGGAGGCCCAAGCCTCAGCCTTTGCAGTCGTGCGGTTATAAACCGTAACGCTATAGCCCGCCTTTTGCAGGTGTGCGGCCATAGGATACCCCATGACCCCCAGCCCCAGGAACGCAACTTTTGTCATGTCCTTTCCCCTCGTTCTGTCTTCGCCTATGTTGGCGCCAACCGTAGCAGCAGCAATCCAAAGCGCAATGCGGCATGGCAACAAACATCGAGATACCAAGGGAATAGACAACGAATGGCACGCCTCTTCCGCTGGCTCCTACGCCTGACTGCCGGTACAATTCTGCTCGGCGTCGCAGCCGCACTGCTGGTCTATTTTCTCGCGGCTCAATCGTTGCCCGACTACAATAAGGAAATCGCCCTGCCCGGCCCCACGGCTCCGGTGGAAATTGTGCGCGACAATGCCAATGTTCCGCATATTTTTGGAAGCTTCGGCGCTTCGGATGAGGATGTGTTCTTTGGTCTTGGCTATGCGCATGCGCAGGACCGACTGTGGCAAATGGCTGTCATGCGCCGCACCGCACAGGGACGCCTGTCAGAGGTATTTGGCGTACGTACCGTCAAAACCGACAGCTTCCTGCGTCGGCTCGATCTCTACGGGACGGCGCGCCGCTCCGTTTCGGCACAAAGCCCCGAGGCCCTGAGCGCGCTCAAGGCCTACGCCGCTGGAGTCAATGCGCGCTTGCAGGAGATCAACGAAGACGCGCTTGGCCGTGGGGCGCCAGAGATGTTTCTGTTCAACATGCCGATCGCGCCGTGGCAACCCGCAGACAGCATCGCAATGATGAAGTTGATGGCGCTGCAATTGTCGTCTCAGCTGCAAGAGGAAATCCTGCGGGCCCAAACCTCTATCGCCCTCGATGATCCCGCTCGGCTCTCTGACATCCTTCCCGATGTTCCAGGAGCGGGAACTGCGACTTTGCCGGAATACACCAGCCTCTTTCCCGAGCTTAACGGCCTCACGTTGCAGGAACCGCAGGTCGCGGCCCTGATGCCCGTTGCCCCACGCGGGTTGGGCGGTGCCTCCAACGCCTGGGCCGCGGCGCCCAGCCGGTCCGCGTCCGGCGGAACGCTTCTGGCCAATGACCCTCACCTCAACCTGACCGCTCCGGGCGCTTGGTATTTGGCCCGTCTGGAACTGGGGACCGGCGGGGTCATCGGTGGCACCATCCCTGGCATCCCCGCAGTTCTGACTGGGCGGACGCAACAAATGGGCTGGGGGCTGACTTCTTCCTACCTCGATGATCAGGACTTGTTCATTGAGAAGATCAATCCCGACAACGCACAGGAATACCTGTCCCCCAACGGCTACAAGGACTTTGTCACCCGTCCATCGATCGTGCAGATCAAGGGAAGCGCGCCGCTGACGTTGACCCTGCGCTGGACGGAAAACGGCCCTGTGCTCCCCGGCTCTCTGTTCGACCTCGCATCGATCACCCCACCCGGTCATGTTGTCAGCCTTGGCTGGACAGCATTGTCGGAAACCGACACCTCGCTCACCGCCGCGCTGGAGCTGATGAGGGCCAATAGCATCGAGCAAGCGATTGCTGCGGGTGAACAATTTATTGCTCCGTCACAGAACCTGACGCTCGTGGACAGCGATGGCATCGCGCTCAAGACCATTGGCGCAATGCCGGAGCGTGATCTGCGCAACCAAAGTCAGGGTCGGTTGCCAAACCAGGGCTGGCGCCGGGAAAACAGGTGGCAAGGGCGGCTGCCCTATGCCGCGAACCCGGAGTTCATTGATCCCCGCGGTGGCATTCTCGGAAACACCAACAACAAGCTGGTGGAACGGCCATTCCCCAATCACGTCTCGTATAATTGGGGTGACACTCAGCGGATCAATCGCTGGCGTCGCCTGATGCAGGCCCGTGAAGTCCACACCCGCGACAGCTTTATCGAGGCGCAGCTCGATGCCGTCTCATATAGCGCACAAACTCTCCTGCCACTGATCGGTGCGGATCTTTGGTACGCCGAAGAAGCCGCGCCGGAGGGCACGCGCGAACGTCAGCGACACATCGCCTTGTCGCTGCTGGCAGAGTGGAATGGCGAGATGAATGAGCATTTGCCAGAACCGCTCATCTACGCCAGCTGGGTCAGGGCGTTGCAAAAACGACTGATCGAAGATGATCTCGGGCCGCTTTCTGATGCGTTTTCCCGTGTAGACCCCTTGTTCTTGGAACGTGTGTTCCGCGATGTCGATGGTGCCAGTGCTTGGTGCAACGTGCAACAAAGCGCACCAACAGAGACATGCACGGATATGGCCCGGCGGGCTCTCGATGATGCACTGGTCTATATCAGCGAGAAATACGGCAGTCGGCTGGAAACCCTGCGATGGGGCGATGCACATCAAGCAACACAAGATCATGAGATTCTCGGCGACGTGCCCCTGTTGCGTCATTTTGTGAATATTCGCCAGTCCACCAGCGGTGGCGACAACACGCTACAGCGCGGCTTGACCTCTGGGCAGGAACCAGAGCCGTTCAATAATGTACACGCAGCAGGCTATCGCGGGGTCTATGATTTCGCGGACCCTGACAGCTCTGTTTTCATCATCGCTACGGGCCAGTCCGGACATTTCCTGTCGCGCTACTATGACGACATGGCTCAGTTCTGGCGCCGTGGCGAATATATACCGATGTCATTGGATGAAAATCTGGCACGCGCGGCCGCCGTGGGCATCACCCGCATCCTGCCAAGGCAGTAGAGCGAATAAATACGCAGCGCTTTCAAAGCGCTGCGTATTGCGCCTTCTGTTTGTCGGTCCAGCGCACGGTGATTTCGAAACCGGCTTCAGTCTGGTCTTCGGACAACACAACATCCTGCTTGAAGAGCCAAGCCCGCTGCCTACCTTGAGAAAACGCAAGACTAAGAGTCTCTGTATGCCGCGCGCCCTGCAATTTGATCGCAATGTCATCCAGCAAGGCGGGCAGACCTTCGCCTGTGATCGCAGAAATCGCGTAAAGCTCTTCGCTGCGCTCGGCACGTTTCCGGCATGCATCGGCCTCTTCTTCAGAGAGGCGGTCAATTTTGTTCCAGACCTCAATCATCGGCCGATCTTCATCGACACCCAGAGAGTTGAGGATCTGCCGAACATCTTCGGCCTGATTTTCGGTCTCATCGTGGCTGATGTCACGCACGTGCAGAATGACGTCTGCGGCAAGTACTTCTTCAAGCGTTGCCCGGAATGAAGCAACCAATTCAGTTGGAAGATCGGAGATAAACCCGACGGTGTCCGACAGGATCACTTCCGGTCCATCTGGGAGTTCCACCCGTCGCATCGTGGGGTCAAGCGTGGCAAAGAGCATGTCTTTCGCCATCACATCAGCGCCCGTCAAGCGATTGAAAACTGTGGATTTACCGGCGTTGGTATAGCCCACCAGAGCCACAATCGGATAAGGAACCTTCGCCCGTGCCGCGCGATGCAATGTCCGGGTTTTCACCACCTTGTCGAGCTGGCGGCGCAAGCGGACCAGCTGCTCGTCAATGGCGCGCCGGTCGGCCTCGATCTGCGTTTCGCCGGGACCGCCGACAAAACCAAGTCCACCACGCTGACGTTCCAGGTGGGTCCAAGCTCTCACCAATCGCGTACGCTGATAGTTCAGCGCCGCCATTTCCACCTGCAGCACGCCCTCACGGGTGCGCGCGCGATCCGAGAAAATCTCCAGGATCAGACCGGTCCGGTCCAAAATCTTGACCTTCCAGGCCTTTTCCAGATTGCGCTGCTGCACGGGGCTGACCGGGCCGTCGACCAGCACCAATTCCACGTCTGAGGCTAGAAATATCGCCTTCAGCTCTTCGATTTTGCCGGAGCCAAACAGCATGCCGGCATGCGCCTTGGGAAGGCCTACGACGGTCGACCCGACCACATCAAGGTCGGGCAAGGCGGCCGCAAGCGCGACACCTTCTTCCAGCGCCGGAACCGCGTCACGGCGTGTTCTGTCGGATTTGATATCCGGATGCAGAACCCAGGCGCGGGTCCGCTTCCTGTCGTGCTCCATCAATTAAAGTCTTCACCCTCGTAGAGACTGATCGGCTGAGCCGGCATGATGGTGGAGATCGCATGTTTGTACACGAGCTGCGACTGGCCATCACGGCGCAGCAAAACACAGAAGTTATCGAACCAAGTGATCACGCCCTGCAGTTTAACGCCATTGATCAGAAAGATTGTGACCGGAACTTTTGTTTTGCGAACGTGGTTCAGGAATGCGTCCTGAAGATTCTGTCTGTCCGAAGCCATTTGTTTATTATCTCGCCTTTTTTCTTGTTACGCGCTGCGGCCCAACGCGTCCCTTGTGCAGAGTATGGACGCAGATTTCGAGGGTTTCCACCCGAAAAACGTCACTTTTCTACGTGGGTTAAGTGGTTTCTGTCAGTTGCGCCACAGATTTGGCGACAAAAGCGCGATAATGGCAAGTGTTTCCAGACGCCCCAGAACCATGGCAAAACACAAGATCAGTTTTACAGGCGCCTCCATCAGACCCAACTCGATCGGGAATTGCCCGGCCGCTTCGATCAAAGGACCGGTTGTCGACAGTCCTGCCACAGCAAGAATCATAGCTTGTTCAAAGGGAACCCCAAATGCGGAGAGCGCCACGCAGATCAGTGCCAGCGAAAGCGCGAACAGCATGAAAAAGATCCAGGCCACAAAGGCCCCATTGCTTTGCAGACGACGGTTCCCGCGCCCTTCGCCACTGACAGAGGAAGGCAGGACAAGCCGCTCCATCTCTCGCAACCCATTGAGATAAAGCGCATAAACCCTCAACAGCTTCACCCCGCCCGCCGTGGTCGCAACGCCACCGCCCATGACTGCAAGTCCCAGAAGGATCATCCCGGGCGTCTCCAGCCCCGACCATTCCTGCGCACTGAACCAATAGGCGCTTTCAAACCCCGTGGTGGTCAAAAAGGACGTGACCGTGAAAAGGGCGCCCCAGAAGGACGCCAGCCCCATCATGAGATCATCGGAGGTATTGACCTCTAGTGACGCGATCCAATGGCGCAGAAACAGCAAAGTGGGCACGCCGATGATAATCAGCATACCGGTGCGAAACTCCGGGTCCTTGTCGAGCCGCCCATGACCAACGGCAACGGTATCGCTGGAAAATGTCAGGCGCGACAGGGCAAACAGCAAGAAGAGGAGCATCACCATCTCACCAGCCACGCCAGCCTGCGCCGCGCCGATACCGCCCACCGGCGACACGCCAGAGGTTGCCATGATCGACATCGCATGGCTGACGGCAACCAGGCCAGTCTCGCCGCACAATACCAGCAGAACCGCCAGTGCCAGCGTCAGACCGATATACACCGGCGCCAGCGCCTTGGTCACGAGGATCAGCTTGCGCCGCGGATCGGGGCGCTGGTTTTCACGCAAAATCGCGTCACTGCGCCCAGGTTCGGCCCGGGTGGTCACCTCAAAGCCGCCCAGCGACAGCGGTGCAAGCACCGCGGATGCAGCGATCCACATGAACATCCCGCCCATCCAGGCCACCAGCGCCCGCCACAGATGAACTGATTGCGGCACTCGTCCTGGTTGGTCATAGACATCGGCCCCTGTCGTTGTCAGAGAGCTGACCATGTCAAAGTACGCATTGAGGTAGCTTGTGTTCTGCAAAGCATCCTGCAGGGGAATCGCCAGGTACAGCGGCAAAAACACAAAGGTTGCCAGCAGCGTCATCAGCTGCCCGGGCATCCCGTAGCGTGGAACACGGTTGGCAACCGATAGCGCGATGAAGGTCACGAACGTCAGACCAACAATCCCGGAATAAAAGAAACTCTGAGAGGTCTGATGGTCGTCGACCAACACCGCATGGATTGCTGGGATCCACATGGCGATCGCAAAGATGCCCCAGATCAGCAGCAGCAATGGCAGACGCAGGATGCCACGGACCTGAGAGCGAGGACGGCGCGGCATCCTAGAAGTAATCGATCGAGACCTGCATCAGGCGCTCGACCTCCCGCACATCTGCAGCCATGGCGAAGAGCGCGATGGTATCGCCCGCCTCGATCCTCAGTCCACCTCTAGGCCGCACGACCTCGCCATTCTTGGACACCGCTCCAACCAAAACCCCCTCGGGGAAATCGATGTCGCGAATGGCCTGCCCGGCCATGGGCGAGGTGGACAGTACCTCGGTTTCGATCACTTCGGCCTCGGCATCGCCAATGGAATAGACTTGCCGGATGCGCCCATAGCGGATGTGACGCAGGATCGAACTGACGGTCGTGGCGCGCGGGTTGATATGGGCATCAATGCCGAGATGCGGCAGCAGCGGCAGCAAGGTCGGATCATTGATCAGCGCAATGGCAAAGGGGCAGCCTTCGGTTTTCGCCCGCACTGCGGCCAGCATATTGGTCTTATCATCATCGGTCACCGCCAACATCGCATCGGCCTTGTCGATGCCAGCCTCGATCATCAGGCCGCGATCCAGGCCATCACCGTTCAACACGATGGTCCGCTCCAGCTCTTCTGCAGCCCTTTCAGCGTGTTTACGGCTTTTCTCAATCACCTTGACGCGAGTGCGGCCGGGGCGTTCTTCCAAAGCCTTGGCGACCTCCAACCCGACATTACCGCCGCCGACGATTACAACGCGCTCCTGACGTTTCTCCGTTTTACCAAAGACTTCCATCGTGCGGCTAACGTCATCAGAATGGCAAAACACATAGGCTGCGTCGCCCACAAACAGTTGATCGCCCGGCTCTGGCGCAAACAAGGTGCCCTCACGCCGCACGCCCACAACGATTGCACGCAACGTCGAGAACAGCTCGGTCAGCTGCCGCAGCGGCGTGTTCACCACCGGGCAGTCTTCGTCGACATGAATGCCCAGCAGCTGAGCACGCCCGTCCATGAAGACTTCGGTATCAAAGGCCGCAGGTGCGCGCAGACGCTGCATTGCAGCAGCAGCCACCTCGCGCTCGGGGCTGATCACCACATCAATGGGCAAATGATTGCGTCGGTAGAGATCAGAGTAGATGGCGTTCAGATAGCTTTTGGCGCGCAACCGCGCGATCTTGCGCTGTATCGAAAACACCGAATGGGCCACCTGACAGGTGACCATATTCACCTCGTCCGAATGGGTGGCGGCGATGATCATGTCCGCGTCACGTGCCCCCGCGCGATCAAGCACATCCGGGTATGAGGCAAAGCCCGCAATCCCTTGAACATCAAGCGTATCTGTCGCACGGCGCACCAAATCCGGATTGTTGTCCACAACGGTGACATCGTTGTGCTCACCCGACAGGTGACGCGCGATCTGCCAACCGACCTGCCCGGCACCACAGATAATAACCTTCATCGATACGCTCTCCGGGCACTGAAATGCATTGTTTGCATGACAGATGGCTCTGTGATGGTCAATTCAATTGTCCCGGCCGCGGCGGGCCGGGTTCAGCTCTGTTCAGACGGTGATTTCAGGCGTCTCGCCTTCTTCATTCTCGACCCGCGCGATGCGTGTGCCAGCCTTGTTGGAGGTGACAACGCCCAGCGATTTCAGCTTTCGGTGCAACGCCGAACGCTCCATCCCCACAAAAGAGGCCGTCCGGCTGATGTTGCCGCCAAATCGGTTGATCTGGGTCAGCAGGTATTCACGTTCGAAGGCTTCTCGCGCTTCACGCAGAGGCAGCGTCGCCAATGCTCCCGACAGCACAACGCGGCCTTCGGTCTCCACCTTTTCTTCCTCGCTCGGCAGGTCCTTGGCCTGAATCGGATCGCAGGTTTCTCCAAGGATCAGAACCCGTTCGACCAAATTTTTCAGCTGACGAACATTGCCGGGCCAGGTCATGGTCTGCATCAGGGCAACCGCATCTTCGCTGACCTCGCGCAAGGGCAAGCCCTGCGTCTGATTGAAACCTTCGATGAAGTAGTCGGCCAACAGCGGAATATCTTCGCGCCGATCCGACAGCGCCGGGACGCTGATCGGCACGACGTTCAACCGATGGTACAGCTCTTGCCGGAAGGTCCCCTCTACAATCTCCTTTTCGAGATCCCGATTGGTCGCAGAAATGACGCGCAGGTCGACCTTGACCTTATCGGCGCCACCAACCCGGATGAATTGCTGGTCCACCAGAACCCGCAGGATTTTGGATTGCGTGCCAAGCGGCATATCCGCGACCTCATCAAAGAACACGACGCCGCCGTCCGCCTGCTCCAACAGGCCCGGTTCAATTCCGCGCTCACTGCTTTCACGACCAAACAGCACGTCCTCCATCCGTTCCGGCTCGATGCTGGCGCAATTCACCGTGATGAAGGGAGCGCTGGAACGGTTTGAATTTGTGTGGATATATCGCGCCGCGACCTCCTTGCCGCTGCCTGCGGGGCCAGACAACATGACGCGCCCGTTGGACTTTGTCACCCGATCAAGCTGACCGATCAACGCACGAAACGCGGGTGATGTCCCCACCATATCCGTTGCGCCGCCGTCCTTGCGACGCAGATCGGTGTTTTCGCGCCGCAACCGAGAGGTCTCCATCGCGCGCCGTATCACCACCATAAGCTGGTCGATGTTGAAGGGCTTTTCGATGAAATCATAGGCCCCCTGCTTGATCGCCGCGACCGCGATCTCGATGTTGCCATGACCGGAAATGATCACGACCGGGACCTCCGGAAAATCACGCTTCACGGTTTTGAGGATGTCGATCCCATCCATCTGGCTGTCCTTGAGCCAGATATCGAGGATCAGCAGCGACGGCGGCGTGTCCTCGAATGCGGCCATGCACTCATCAGAATTGGCTGCTTTGCGGGTTGCGTAGCCTTCATCCTCAAGGATGTCCGAAACCAGTTCCCGGATGTCACGTTCATCGTCAACAATCAGAATATCACTCATGTCAGCCCTGCTACTACGGTTTGTTTCTGGACAACAGTGTCCGGCGAGAGGGCCGGAAGGCGGATCACCGCCATGGCGCCCCGATGGCTCATCCCGTCAAAGAGCGGTGCGTCTTCCAACGCCAATGTGCCACCATGTTCTTCGATAATTTTCTTCACGATCGGCAGACCAAGTCCGGTGCCTTCGTCACGCGTCGTGACATAGGGCTCGAACAGCCGAGCTCGATCCGCAGGCAAGCCGATGCCATTGTCCGCAATGGTGATGAGATGCCCTGCGCTCCCCGTCTTCACCGTCACGCGGATTTCCGGAGCGTATCCATCAGCCGCGCCTTTTTTCTTCAGACTTTCCGTCGCTTCGCCGGCGTTCTTGATCAGGTTGGTCAAGGCCTGACCAATCATTGTCGCATCCACATCCACTTGCATGGGCTGATCCGGCAAATCCGAGCGGATTTTCAAATTCGGCTGCCCCGCCTGCTGGAGCAAGACCGCCTCCTGAACCAGCTTGCCGAGGTCCTCCTCGTGGCGATCAGGCTCGGGCATGCGGGCAAACTTGGAAAATTCATCAACGATGCGGCGTAGGTCGTTGGTTTGACGAACAATGACATCCGTCATCGACTGCAGTTGATCGCTGTGTTCTTCGCCCAGCTTTGGTGCGAACTTTCGCTTGATACGCTCCGCGCTCAGCTGGATCGGAGTCAGTGGGTTCTTGATTTCATGTGCGATGCGGCGCGCCACATCGCCCCAAGCGGCCATGCGTTGCGCGCTGACCAAATCAGTCACATCATCAAATGCGACCACATACCCCTCAAGGTTGTCATCCTCCGCATGACGGCGCGCCATCCGGACAAGCAGGTTTTCCAGACGCCCCTGGCGGGTTACCTTGATCTCGCCCTGCGCGATCCCCGCACCGTTGCCGACAAGGTTTTCAAACAATGGCCCAAACTCGGGTATCGCAACCGAGAGAGCCAGAGATTTCTGGTCTTCCTTCCAGTCCAGCAGACGCTTTGCTGAGGTGTTCACGAAGGTGACGCAGCCCTTTGAATCGAGCCCGACAACACCGGATGTGACGGAGGACAGCACCGAATCAAACAAGCGGCGGCGCCGTTCGATTTGCCGGGTATTCTGCAGCAACGCCTCGCGCTGTGCCTGAAGTTGTTGCGTCATCTGGTTGAAATAGCGACTCAACTGCGCAATCTCGTCATCGCCCTGTTCCTCGGCAACCTGAACCCCCAGATCGCCTTCACCCACGCGTTGCGCCGCTACCGTAAGCCGCCCGACGGGACGTGACAGACGTTCGGCAAACCACATGCCCAGCCACATGGCAGCAAGGATCAGGATCACAGCAAAACCCAAGTACAACAACCCGAACTCGAACAGCACGCGCCCTCTTTCACTCTCGAGCTGTTGGTAAAGATGCGCAGTCTGCTGTGTCTCATCCAGCAGGTTCAACAGCTCTCCATCGACCTCACGGCTGACATAGAGGTAACGATCCACAAAGGCGTTCAAACGGACAAGAGCGCGGAACTCGTTGTTGTCCCAATCCTGGATGATGTGCAGACCTTCAGTTTCGACGG
Organism: Tritonibacter scottomollicae; assembly: GCF_032924845.1. Taxonomy (NCBI): domain Bacteria; kingdom Pseudomonadati; phylum Pseudomonadota; class Alphaproteobacteria; order Rhodobacterales; family Paracoccaceae; genus Tritonibacter; species Tritonibacter scottomollicae. The sequence continues at coordinate 967,616 of NZ_CP136704.1, read as the reverse complement.
CGGCGATGTCCGCATCCGTGGGCATCTCAAAATCAAATTCATATGATCGTTCACCGCGTGTCTGGATCGTACCGGTACTGTTGATCACATAGGCCTCTTGCAGGCCCCGCTGAATCTGCAGCTGCCCTTGCGAAAGAAATTGCCGTAACTGCCCGTCGCTCATGAAAAAATCATTTGATCGACTGCGGTCCAAAAACCGCGCCAAAGCAATCGCATCCTGTTCAAGATCCTGGCGCTGCTGGCGTTCATAGGCCTCGGCGGCCTTTACGGAATTTGCGATCACATCCCGGACACGTTCCGAAAACCAGCCCTCAAGCCCCACGTTCACCGTCAAGACTGCAAAGACCGCGACTGTCACCGTCGGCACAAGCGCCAAAAATGCAAAAGCCCCGATCAACCGCAAGTGAAGGCGCGAGCCCGCCGACTTCACCCGGCGCGCCGCAATAAGGCGCCCAATCTGGCTCAGAACAAGCGCAGTGATCGAAAGCACATAAACGAGGTCGGCTAACAGAATCAGGCGCAAGGCGGGCGAACTGGCGCTTTGGCCCAATGGACCAATCACAAGAAAGGTGAGCAACGCCATCGCCGGCCCGAGAAACACCAACCCAAGCGTGATGATGTTGCGCGCCCTGCGCGACTTTCGCCAGCGATCCAAGGCTGAAAGCCACAGATACGCCGAGCGGATATGTGACATCTGTGCCACCGCCTGCCCCCAAGTTGATGTTGAGCGTTTGCCGCTCACCACTTGATTTCGCGATCCCCCATTTGCCGTCTGGCGATAGGGCAACGCTTCTGTGGCGATATTACATCAGTTTGCGGCGGCGTGTCACCTCAATATCGAGGTCCGTGATCTTCTTGCGCAGCGTGTTCCGGTTAATTCCAAGTAAATCCGCGCATTTTGCCTGATTTCCACCGGTCGCAGACAGCGCGATTTCGATCAGCGGCGTCTCTATCTCTCGAAGCAAACGGGCATATAGTCCGGGCGGCGGCAGCATATCCCCGTGAAGGTCGAAGTACCTCTGCAGATGTCTGGCCACGGCATCAGAGAGCTTTTCATTGCTGGCGCCACCTCCCATGACCGGCTCCACACCAGTGGTCTGCGGCCCCAGCGCTGCGGCGACCTCCGATTTCCCAATCATTTCACTGCGTGCCGTAAGCGCAAGACGTTTCACAGTATTTTCAAGTTGGCGGACATTCCCAGGCCAAGCATAGTGGCGAAGAATATCTCGGGCATCATCACTGATGGCCCGCCGGGACGCACCTTCGCTCTCCGCACGCAGAAGGAAATGTTCGCATAACAGCGCAATATCCTCGACCCGCTCCCGCAAGGCCGGCACCGGCAGCTCCGTACCGCAGATCCGGTAGTAAAGATCCTGACGCAGCGCCCCGCCTTCCAGCTGATCAGCAAGATCCTGCTGAACTCGTCGTGGCAATAAACCTCGGGGCATGGTCTCCGGGGGCATCCATCATCCGCACAAGGCGCGCCTGCGCCTCATCCGCAAGATCAGCCAACTCGTCGATGAGCAGCGTGCCCCCCTTGACTTGCCCCAACAGGCGCGACGGCCCTTCCAGCTCAATCAGGTCAGAGGCTTCTGCGACCACAAAGGGCAAAGTGCGACGGTCAGAGAAATCGTGAATAGCTCTTGCAATCAGTGACTTACCTGTGCCGCTTTCACCAGTTATCAGCAGTGGCATATCCGTATTCATCACCCGCGCGATAAGCCGATACAGGCTTTGCATGACCTCAGTCCGCCCCACCAGAGGCAACTCGTCCGGCCGCTCCTCGGGTACGTTCACTTCGCTGGTGTTCTGGGCCGTGCGCTTCTCCGACAATGCCTTGGCCGTCCGCTTCATCAGCTCCGGCAGATCGAAGGGTTTGGGCAGATAATCATAGGCCTCGGCTTCCGCCGCCTTGATCGCCGTCATGATCGTGTTCTGCGCCGAAATCACAATGACCGGCAGCCCGGGCCGATCCTGCGCAATCTTTGGCAGCATCTCCAGGCCATTTCCGTCCGGCATCATCACGTCAGAGATCACCACGTCTCCCTTGCCCTCAGCCACCCAGCGCATCAGCGTCGTCAGCGAAGAGGTCGCATGCACCTTGCAGCCCGCGCGCGTGAGCGCCTGAGTGAGAACGGTGCGGATCGTGCGGTCGTCATCTACAACAAGAACGGTGCCGTCCATGTCATTGTGCTCCTTGCGTTAATTCGGCTCCCGAGGAACCCGAGAGAGTGATAGTCGAACGGTCGTTTTCCCCGGTTCAGAACGAACGGAAATCCAGCCGTTGTGGTCAGCGATAATCTTGCTGACGAGGGCGAGCCCCAGACCGGTTCCGTTCTCTTTGCCAGAGACGAAGGGCTCGAAGATATCGTCGCGGATGTTGTCCGGAAGACCTGGCCCATCATCGGTGATCTCGATCTGCAAGGGCAGCAACTTGCCCTGTCCGTCACTGCGGCGCAGACGGAAGGAATGCTCGTAGAAGGTGCGCACGGTGATGGTTCCGCCCTTGGTGCCAGCGGCTTCTGACGCGTTCTTCAACAAATTGAGCACCACTTGCAGCAACTGATCCGGGTCTCCCCAGGCCAGCGGAAGCGACGGGTCGTATTTTTCGACAATCTTCATATGTGCGCCAAACCCCAGCAGCGCCGACCGGCGGGCCCGATCCAGCACGTCATGCAGGTTCACCGGTCGAAAATCGGGGTCTGACAGGTTTCCGAATTGCTCAACCTGCTCCAACAACTTCACGATGCGGCGGCTTTCGCTGACAATAAGATCTGTTAATTCAAGGTCTTCCGGCGACAGGTTCATACTCACGAGCTGTGCTGCACCCGTGATACCGGCAAGAGGGTTCTTGATTTCATGCGCCAGCATCTCTGCCATGCCAATGGCCGATTGCGCTGCAGATTTGGCGGAGTGGTTCTGCGTCAAACGCCCTGCCAGCTCTCGGGGCGACAGCATCAGCAGCATGTAGCCCTCATGTCCCTGCAACGGGGCAATCTGAACCGCGCATTGTAGCGGAGAACGTTCGCGCGCGCCGACATCGACGTCATTCACAAACAGCGGCGTGCCCTGCGCCCGCGCCTTTTCAAACGCCTCCTCGATTGACGAGTCTATGGTGATCTTTTGCCAAACATTCTTTCCAATCAGCGACTTGCGCGACGCGTTTGTGAAGCCCTCGGCGGAAGAGTTCACATCGGCGATCATGTTGCACTCATCGACCAGAAAGGCCGGAACCGGCAGTGACGCCCAGATGGCGCAGTCAGAGGAATGCGGACCAGCGGAGCTCATGCCGCACTCTCCTGTTGGTGTCTCTGCAATGCGTCTGGCAGCAGGCGCAGGACATCTGCCGCGGTCCGTGCCGTCAGCACCTCCCGACGCAACGGAGCAGGCGTGCCGACTTCATCCATATACCAGCCCAGATGCTTGCGCGCGACGCGCAGACCAAGATCACCGCCGTAAAACTCCAGCATTGCCTCGTAGTGCCCTGAAACCATGTCGATAAGCACTGATCCCGACGGGATATCAGGCGCTCCCAAATCCCAGAGGTCATGTGCGACCTGTGCCAACAACCAGGGCTTGCCCTGAGCACCGCGTCCAATCATCACGCCATCCGCGCCAGAGGCGTCCAGCGCAGCGCGGGCATCAGAGGCACCGAGAATATCGCCATTTGCCAACAGCGGCACGGTGACCGCCTTGCGCACATCTGCGATGGCAGCCCAGTTTGCGCGCCCCTTATAGAACTGGCATCGGGTACGGCCATGAATGGTGACCATCTGCACGCCCGCCTCTTGCGCGCGGCGCGCGACATCTGCGGCGTTCAGGCAGTCATCGTCCCAGCCCAGGCGGGTTTTCAACGTCACCGGCACGTCGACCGCCTCGACCACGGCTTCGATCAGGCTAAGCGCATGGTCCGGCGTTTTCAGCAACGCAGACCCGGAATAGCCATTGGTCACCTTCTTGGCCGGGCAGCCCATATTGATGTCGATCATCCGCGCGCCCCGGTCCGCCACCTGACGCGCGGCCTCTGCCATCCAATAGGCTTCGCGTCCGGCAATCTGTACCGCGGTGTTCTCGACGTCCGCGCTCAGCTCAGCGCGCTCCCGTACCCCTGGTTTGGCCTGTACCATTTCCTGGCTTGCGACCATCTCGCTCACCACCAGCCCCGCACCGAAGGACCGGACGAGGTCGCGAAACGGGCGATCCGTGATGCCGGCCATCGGGGCCAGCGCAACAGGAGGGTCGAGATCTGTGGGTCCGACTGAGAAGGACAACTGCTTAATCCTTGTGCATATGAGAGTTTCTTAGCTTGAAACTGAGCTATGCTCCATTCCAAGACGCCAATCCAGCCCACCTTCCGATAGGTAATGCCTATTTTTTAAGCAATTCAACCCGGAGCGTTGCCAGTTTATCCGCCGCACCGTAAACACGCCCACAGATTGCCCGAATACAAGGATGCGGTCCCCATCATGACCACCGCCGTTTTGATTGTTGCAGCCGGAACCGGCACCCGCGCAGGTGGCGGTGTGGCAAAGCAATGGCGCCCGCTTGCCGGCAAGCGGGTGATCGATTGGACCATCGCGGCCTTTCAAGAGGCGAGTGTCGACCTCATCATGGTGGTGCGCGATCCAGACAACCCCGACGCCGCGCAAGCCCTCGCTAAGCATAAGGATATTTTGCTCGCTAAGGGCGGCGTTGACCGGTCAACATCTGTTCGCAATGGGCTGATCGCACTTGATAAAATGAACGTCGACAAAGTGCTGATCCACGATGCCGCGCGCCCCTGCGTGCCCGCGCACCTCATCACGGAGGTGCTGTGCGCATTGGACACTGCGCCCGCCGCCGCACCGGGGCTGGCAGTCACCGATGCGCTTTGGACCGGAACAGCGCATGAAGTGACCGGCACTCAGGATCGCAGCAACCTCTACGCCGCGCAGACCCCGCAAGCGTTTCATTTTGACGCGATCCTGTCGGCGCATCTTGCGCTGGACGGGCCAGCGGCAGATGATGTGGAGGTTGCGCGCAAGGCCGGTCTCTCGGTGCGCATAACTCAAGGCGACATCAACAACATCAAGATCACCCGGCCCGAGGATTTTGCCCGCGCCGAGAACATTCTGAGGAGCAGCATGGACAGCATTCCGGATATCAGGCTGGGCAATGGCTACGATGTGCATCGGTTTGGCCCTGGCGACCAGGTAACCCTTTGTGGGATCGAGGTGCCACATGACCGCGGCTTGCAAGGGCATTCCGATGCGGATGTGGGCATGCATGCGGTGACGGATGCGCTCTACGGGGCGATGGCAGAAGGCGATATTGGTCGCCATTTCCCGCCCAGCGACCCGCAGTGGAAAGGCGCCGCATCCGAGATATTCTTGCGTCATGCGGTCGATCTTGCGCTCTCCAAGGGCTTCAGGATCAGCAATGTGGACTGCACGCTGGTCTGCGAATTCCCGAAAATCGGCCCCCATGCCGAGGAAATGCGCAGCCGCATGGCTGAAATTATGAATATGGATCGAGACCGGGTCTCGGTGAAAGCCACCACATCCGAGCGGCTGGGCTTCACCGGACGTGGCGAGGGGATTGCGGCGCTTGCCACCGCAACGCTGGTGCGCGCATGACACTTGCACAACTTCTTGGAACCTGTTGTGGAGTCGGGCATATCCGCCCTGCCCCCGGCACCTGGGGCTCGCTTGTCGCCCTGCCTTTGACCTATGCGCTGCACATGGTTGGCGGCTTTCCGTTGCTGGCTGTCGTGACCGTCATCGCGATCATCATCGGCCTTTGGGCTGCGACCGAGATGACACGTGGTCAGGAAGATCTGGACCCGTCGGAATTCGTATTGGACGAGCTTGCCGGGCAGATGCTGGCGCTATGGGCAATCTCGCTGCCTGCGTGGCTACATGGCCTTGATATCACAGATCTCTGGCCCGGCTGGGTCGCGGGCTTCCTGCTGTTTCGCCTCTTTGACATCTGGAAACCGGGCCCGGTTGGTTGGGCCGACCGCAAGAAAGGCCCCTTTGGCGTGATGATGGACGATGTGATCGCCGGGGGTATGGCCGGTATCGGCATCGCACTACTGGCTGGGTTCTCTCATGGGGTTCTGGGGTTATGAGCATTGATATCAGTGCCTTGCTGGATCTAGCTGAATCTCAGCGCGCCACCATCGCCACAGCCGAAAGCTGCACTGGCGGCATGATTGCCGCCGCACTCACGGATATTACCGGCTCATCTTCGGTGGTGGATCGGGGCTTTGTCACCTACTCCAACGCCGCAAAGATGCAGATGCTTGGCGTAAGTGCTGAAACACTCAAGGATTTCGGCGCAGTGAGCGAGGAAACTGCGCGTGAGATGGCGGATGGCGCCCTCCGCGCCGCGGGCACCACGCTTGCGGTCTCGGTCACGGGCATCGCAGGTCCAGGTGGATCGGAACATAAACCAGAGGGGCGCGTCTGCTTTGGCCTTGCGCAGAACGGTGTGCAGACGGAAACGGAACTGGTCGATTTTGGTGCGCTGGGTCGAGACAAGGTGCGCCTTGCCAGCCGTGATCATGCGCTTGCACTGCTGCAGCGCGCATTGGAGCGCGGCGACGCCTGAATGCGCCCCAAAGCCCTTATTAGAGCCTGATATCCTCAGCCATAAAGCTCGGCCGCGCGACGCTCAAACGCCCGCACAATCCGCTGCATGGCCTCGTTGAACACGACGCCGATGATCCCCTGCAGCACGGCGTTCTTGAATTCAAAATCGACGAAGAAAGCCACATCACAACCGCCATCGTCGCGATCTGCAAAAGCCCAGTTGGACTTCATGTAGCGAAACGGTCCATCCAGATATTCCGTGTCGATCTTGTGCTCATCTGGATGCAGCACAACCCGACTGCCAAAGCGTTCACGGAACACCTTGAAGGAAATCACCAGATCCGCTTCCATAACCTCTGAGGCACCCTGTGGTGTCCGACTGCGAATACGCGCAGCAGCGCACCACGGCAGGAATTTCGGGTACGATCCTACGTCCGCCACCAGATCGTACATCTGCTGGGCGCTATAGGGCATCGGGCGGGTTTCAGAATGTGTTGGCATCGCAAGTCAATTCGTCTTCTGTACAGGTGGCGCGTGGTGTCCTATGAACGCGTGCGAAATTCAAGGGGGCAAGCATGTCAGAGCGACCATATGTCATTGATGTAATGATTTCGGCCAAGGCCATCGCTGCACGAATCGAAGAACTTTGTGGCGATATCACCGCAGAATTTGGCGACACCGACAAGTTGGTGGTCGTGGGGCTCTTGCGCGGCAGCTTTGTATTCATCGCCGATCTGGTGCGAGAGCTGGACCTGCCGATCGAGGTGGATTTCCTGGAGGCCTCGTCCTACGGAGACGGCATGGAAAGCAGCCGAGAGGTGCGTATCCTCAAGGACTTGCGCGGCGCAATTGAAGGGCGCGACGTGCTGGTTGTCGAAGATATCGTCGACACCGGACACACGCTGAATCACGTAATTTCGCTGTTGAACAGCCGCAAGCCCGCCCGGCTCAAATCCATCGCTCTGCTGGACAAGCCCTCCCGCCGCGAAGTGGATTTCCGCTCGGACTGGATCGGCTTTGAGATCCCGGATGAATTTGTCGTGGGCTATGGCATCGATTTTGCTCAACGCAATCGCAACCTGCCGCACATTGGTAAGGTGCGCTTCACCTGATACAGCGCCCACTCCTGAACCGGCACAAGCGCAAGCCTGCCGGTTTGCCCGGTGAGCACGGCAGGAACTGGCGCATGCGAATTGGCAATTCGCGGCATCTGCGCCATGTCTAGGCGACATCGCAGATCAAAGGAGCGCGTCATGACGATGCCCAAACTGACCGCCGGCCTCATGGCCGCTGCCGTTGCCCTCGCCCCCATGTCCGCGCTGGCCGGCCCACCGAAATGGGCCCCCGGCCACAAGAATAGCGCCGCCCATTTTGCCCCCGGCCAGATCAAGAAACGGCACGCTCATGACAGGCATCTCTCCGGTGACTGGACAAATGTTGACGATTATCAGCGCTGGGGTCTGGAACCACCATCTGCAGGACATCGCTATGTGCGCAAGAACGGTGAAATTCTCGAAGTGGTGAAAGATACGCTCGCCATCGTCGGCGCGGTTGCCGTTGTGGACGCTCTGCTCGACTGAGGCTCAGCCGATCAGAGTGTGGATCGCGCGTAGAAAAATGCCGGTCCCCGTGGAGATCAGCGCATCTGGAAAGTCATAGTCCGGATTGTGTAGCTGCGGCTGGTCCTCCCCCGCGCCGAGCCAGAACATCGCACTTTGGGCCGACTTTCCGAATTGCCCGAAATCCTCAGAGAAGGCCTGCGGCGTGTCGGTCATCGTGATCGGAACGCTTTCAGCGTTGCAGGCCGTCTCCAACAGGGCCACAGCATTGGATGCGTTTGTGCAGGCCTCAAACACATCATGGTAGGTAATGTGGTAGGTCAGACCCTGTGCCTCAGCACAGACGGCAACGTGATGAGAAACCGCATCAACCAGCGTATCCATCCGCGTGTCAGTGACTGTACGAAGTGTCACCCACAATTCTGCAAAACCAGGCGAAACGCCAAAGGTCTTCTCTCCCAATTCTGCGTGCGTAACAGTGGTTAGCGCGTAGTTTTCATCCAATTGGCCGCCGGATCCCAGCGCCGAGAGTTGCCCCATCAACGCCGCCAATGCGGTGGCTGGGGACAGGCCATCTTGCGGTGCGGCAGCGTGGGAGGTCCGCCCGGTCAGACGAATACGCGCCCCGCGCGAGGCACAATTGGCCGCCGATCTTGGCAGCGACACATGCCCCAACGCCAGTCCCGGCAGGTTATGCAGCGACAGCACGATATCGGGCGCGATTTCACCGAACTCCGGGGCCGCGCGATAGGCGATCGCCCCCTCGCCCGTTTCCTCTGCAGGCTGGAATATCAGCACCACACGTCCCGTCTCCGGGCGTTGCCGTGAAAGCGCAGCCGCGACACCCAGAACCATGACCATGTGACCATCATGTCCGCAAAGATGTCCCTTGCCCGGGACTTGCGAGGCATAACTCAGGTTGGTTTCCTCAGGGATGGGCAAAGCATCCAACTCGCACCGGATGCCGATGGTCTGTCCCGGCGCGCGGCCGTCAAATACCGCAGCAAGTCCCGTGCCGCCCAGCCCTGTCAGGATTTGGTCAGCACCAAGATCGCGCAGCTCGTCTTCGATCCGTTGCGCGGTGGCATGCTCTGCGCCCGAGATTTCGGGCGCAGCGTGCAAGTCATGTCGGAGCGCAATCAGACGCTCCAGATCCTGCGGCGTCATGCGATGCCGAGCTTGGCATTCCGTGCCGCACGTAGCTGCGCAAAATCATCCCCCGCATGGTAGGACGACCGTGTCAGAGGCGTTGCAGAAACCATCAGGAAGCCCTTGCCGTAGGCGGATTTTTCATAGCTCTTGAACTCGTCCGGCGTGACAAAACGATCCACGGCGTGGTGCTTTGGCGTAGGCTGCAGATATTGTCCGATGGTCAGAAAATCCACATCCGCCGAGCGCATGTCGTCCATCACCTGCTTGACCGCCATTTCGTCTTCGCCAAGTCCAACCATGATGCCGGATTTGGTAAAGATGCTGGGATCAATCTCCTTCACGCGCTGCAACAGTCGCAGCGAATGGAAATAGCGCGCGCCCGCCCGCACCTCGGGATAAAGCCCAGGCACGGTTTCAAGGTTGTGGTTGAACACGTCCGGCTTTGCTTCAACAACGGTTTCCAAGGCACTGGGATCACACCGCAAGAAATCAGGTGTCAGGATTTCAATTGTGGTGCTGGGCGAGCGGTGGCGTACCGCACGAATGGTCTGGGCAAAATGCGCGGCACCGCCATCGTCCACGTCATCGCGGTCCACCGAGGTGATGACCACATGGTTCAGCCCCAACTTGGCCACCGCATGAGCAACCCGCCCGGGTTCAAAGGCGTCCAGCTCCTCTGGTGGCTTGCCGGTTGCAATATTGCAGAAGGAACAGGCCCGCGTGCAAACCTCGCCCATGATCATCATGGTGGCGTGGCCTTGGCTCCAGCATTCCCCCACATTCGGGCAACCGGCTTCTTCGCAGACGGTGACGAGATTGTTCTCGCGCATGATCTTGTGAGTCTCAGCATACCCCTTGCCGCCCGGCGCCTTGACGCGGATCCAGCTTGGCTTCTTTGGCTGAGCATTGTCGGGACGGTGCGCCTTTTCCGGGTGGCGCTGCTCCGGGATCTTCAGATCTCGCACAGGATCTTCCTTGTGACTACGAAAGTTATTGCAGCGTAACATAGCAGCGCTGGCAGACCACGACCAGTGCTGCATACCTGGGATGTGCTGCCAGCAAGGTGTTTGGTTGACCAAACGGCCTATGATCGGCGCATCCAGCGCTTTCGTGACGGTTGAGTTGCGGAGTTTTCATAACGCGACCTCTTCACCTTTGGCAAGTTTTTCACAGGCACCAGAGGGCAAAGGCGAATTCGCTTTCGCGCCATATTTCGCGAATAGGAAAGCGCGCCGCGCCTGCACGCCGGTTTGAATAGACCCAAGCCCCTCATGATCTACGTCGGCTAATTTGTGTTTTCGTGCATAGATTGTGAGACGCATTAACCAATCATCTGATTTTGCGGCGGCAACGAAATGTAATGCTGGTGCAGCTGCTCCAGCGCAATCCGCAGCACGATCTTTCCTGAGCGAGCAGACCATCCCAGGTCACGTTCGGCCGCCTCAAGCCCCTCAAGGTTACAGCAGCACCGCAACGCGATGTCGCTCAGGCCGGGCCCGAGAGCATAGAGAGCAGAACTGGCGCGTTTGAATGCCTCGCGCGCGGGACCGTCGAAATCCTGTGGCTTGCGATCACAGAATGTCTCGCCGAACGCCGCATGTTCGCGGGCAATATGCTGCCCGATTTGCGCCAGTTCAAAATCCTCTCGCAACCGCTCGCCTGCTCTGACCATTTCCGGAGACAGGAAGGGCTTGCCACCGCGGTCAGACAGACGGGACAGGGTTTGAAGCGGCGTTTCCTGAAGCCCGTAGCGCGCCCGGCGCGCCGCCGCCTGACCGCGCGCCGGGAAGGTTGCCACAATACCAGAGACGCCGGATTGTGTGGTGGTCTCCTGACGCATGCGCCGGTGGCTCTCTGTTCGCGCCATCAACATGGCCAACGCGCTGCGCCCATCCTTGGTCAGACGATAGCGATGGACCCGGCCCGACGCGAAGCAGCTGATCCAGTCCTGAAGCGCCAGCACCTCGGCGATGCCGCGATCTACAACCGTCTTGTGAACCTCTGCGCCTGCGTCCCGCAGAACAATCGCCTTTGGCATGTCGCGCCCTACCGCCAACACCGCCCCTTTTTGCGCCAAAAGAGTCAAACATCGCGCCGCATCTTCCTGACAGTAATACTCTTTTTGACTTGCGCCCTTTCGCGGTGCTGCGGCATTATAGAACGTGTCAGACAACCCCTGAAGGGCGCCGTCAATCAGCGGGTCTTCTCGCATGTGTTCCAGGCGGCGGATCTGGCGCATAACGGTTGATGGGTGACACTCCCCCGCGCGCGCCAGTTCGCGGATCGAAACTTGCGCCATTGTATGTTCAAGATATCGAAAGACCTCAGAAGACACCCAATCCGGCAGATTCAAACTGGTCATGTCATGCATAACTGACCCCCAATTATGTCCAGGCCCCTGATCACCCAAAGGTACAGCCGACCAAAATCTGGCTGCATCACGCCCCCAACCCTGAACGATTGATTTTTGACAGATCCAAATCCTGCCACAGATTATCAAAGCTATTGGAAATGGACCGTTCGCTCACCCCGGGCTTTCCGCAACACCCGCTAGAGTTGAGTATTATTCCCCTCGTTGTTCACAGGTTCATAGGGGAATGCCATGCAGGATCTTGCCACACGTCTTTCCAGCCTCGTCCGCCCACGGCTGCTGGCGCGCGCCGCGCGGATCGGAGCGGATGAGTATTCGCGCGGCCGGGACCTCAAACGCCTGCTCGGGGCTTCTGCCCCACATCAGCAGGGTGCCATCCTCATGCGTTTGCTGGACATCGAGTCGGCGCAGGAGGTTGCCCGACGTGCCCGCAACCCGGGCTACTCGATCGTCCGGCATGTCGACATCCTGATCGCGCTTGCAGCCGAAAGCCGCCTGTACCTGGCATCCCGTGCCACCACGCAAAAAGCCGTGCCGCAATAAAAAACGGCGCCTCAAAGGGCGCCGTTCTTGATGATCTATACTGAAGGCCCTGAATTACATGAAGGAATCCGGCATCGAGGCTTTCTTCTCGGCCACATAGGCAACAAGAGCCTCACGGATCGCCGGGTCGAGTTCGGGCTGCTTGTAGGTCGCCAACAGATGCTCCACACGGGAGGTTGCCAGCTTGTACGTGTCGCGCGCGCCTTCTTCTTCCCATTGTTCAAAGGGTTTGTAATCCAGAACATCGGATTTCCAGAACGCCGTCTTGAAGTTGGCCTGCGTGTGCTCACAGCCAAGGTAGTGGCCACCGGGGCCGACCTCGCGGATGGCATCCATCCCCTGACCGTTTTCATCCATATAGATGCCTTTGGCCAGGCCATGCAGCGCGCCGAGCTGATCCGCATCCATAACGAATTTCTCGAAGTCCGCGACCAGACCACCCTCGAGCCAACCGCAGGAGTGCAGCATGAAGTTCACCCCAGCCAGCAGACCCATGTTCAGAGAGTTTGCAGTCTCATAGGCGGCTTGCGCATCCGGCAGTTTGGAGCCGCAGAAGGAGCCAGCAGAGCGGAACGGCAGCTTCAGACGCCGGGCAAGCTGACCCGCGCCATAGGTGATCATGGAGGCTTCGGGCGTGCCAAATGTCGGCGCACCGGAGTTCATGTCGATCGAAGACACAAACGCGCCAAAGATCACGGGAGCACCGGGCCGGATCAGCTGACTGTAGGCCACACCGGCCAGAACTTCGGCCAGAACCTGCGTCAGGGTGCCCGCGATGGTCACCGGCGCCATGGCACCACCGACGATGAAGGGCGAGATGATGCAGGCCTGATTGTTCTGCGCATAGACCTCCAGCGCGCACATCATCACTTCGTCGAATGTCATCGGCGAGTTGATGTTGATCAGCGAGGTGGTGACGGTGTTGTTCTGAACGAATTCCTTGCCGAACAGGATGCCGCACATATCGACGGTGTCCTGCGCTCGGCTTGGCTCGGTCACAGACCCCATGAAGGGTTTGTCCGACAGCTCCATATGCGCCATCAGCATGTCGAGGTGACGTTTGTTCACCGGCACATCGGTTGGCTCGCAAACGGTCCCGCCGGAGTGGTGCAGCCATTTCGACATGTAGCCCAGCTTCACGAACTTCTGGAAATCCTCCAGCGTCGCGTAACGGCGCCCCCCATTGGCATCGCGCACGAAGGGCGGGCCGTAGATCGGGGCCAGCACCAGGTTATTGCCACCGATCACCACGGATTTATTCGGATCCCGCGCATGCTGAGTGAACTCGCTGGGGGCCGTCTCACAGAGTTTCCGGGCCAGGCCACGCGGAATGCGGACCCGCTCTCCCTGCACATCGGCGCCAGCCTCACGCCAGCGCTCCAACGCGACGGGGTTGTCAACGAAATTGACGCCGACCTCCTCGAGGATGGTCTCGGCGTTGGCTTCGATGATTTCAAGCGCCTCGTCGTTCAGCACCTCGTAGTTCGGAATATTCCGTTCGATGTACTTTGCTGTCTCGATCTTGACGCTCGTCCGTTCCGCGCGACGGGCGGCGCCTCCGCCACCTCGGCTGCGGCGACGTGGTGCTGCATCTGTCATCGTTATACCTCACGACAGTATGAATTCTGTTCAGTCTGAATATCGGAGACACGCCGGGCGTCGCCGAAGGATAACGGCTATTCTCGCATAAATGCGACATCCGGGACTGGATTTTGCGGCCTGATTGGCTTTTTTACGAATTCCCCTGCCCCTGGTCGCGCAGCGCAATCTTTAAAGGGGCCGAAAACCGCCAGCGGAGGCCATCTGGCCTCTTGCCAGACGCCACGCCACCCCCTAAGAGCCAAGCATGACCGAGACAGCCCATGACCGCCTTCTAATCATAGACTTCGGCAGCCAGGTGACGCAGCTTATCGCGCGCCGTCTGCGCGAGTTGAACGTCTATTGCGAAATCCACCCCTACCAGAAAGTCACGATGGACTTTGTGCGTGAGTTCGCGCCGAAGGCCGTGATCTTCTCCGGTGGCCCAGACAGCGTGACGCGCGAAGGATCCCCTCGCGCGCCGCAGGAAATCTTTGACTACGGCGTGCCGATCCTCGGCATCTGCTATGGTCAACAGGTGATGATGCACCAGCTCGGCGGCACCGTTTTGTCGGGCCACGGCACCGCGGAATTTGGCCGGGCCTATGTGACACCGACCGAAGAGCGTATTGAGATGCTGGGGGGCTGGTTCCTCGATCAGACCGAACAGGTCTGGATGAGCCACGGCGACCATGTCTCTGAAATCGCACCAGGTTTCAAGGTTTACGGCACGTCGCCCCATGCGCCCTTCGCGATCACCGCGGATCTGGAGCGCAACTTCTATGCGGTGCAGTTCCACCCCGAGGTACACCACACCCCGAACGGCAAGACGTTGTATGAAAACTTCGTACGTCTGGCCGGGTTTGCCGGCGACTGGACCATGGGTGCCTACCGCGAGCAGATGGTCGAGAAGATCCGCGACGAGGTGGGCGATAAAAACGTGATCTGCGCCCTCTCCGGCGGTGTCGACAGCTCTGTCGCGGCAGCGCTGATCCACGAGGCGATCGGCGATCAGCTGACCTGCGTGTTTGTAGACCATGGGCTGTTGCGCAAGAACGAGGCCGAGGAAGTGGTCGGCATGTTCCGCGATCACATGAACCTGCAGGTGATCCATGCGGATGAAACCGAGCTGTTCCTCGGTGAACTCGACGGCCAGTCCGATCCGGAAACCAAGCGCAAGATCATCGGCAAGCTGTTCATCGACGTGTTCCAGAAATACGCCGATCAGATCGATGGCGCCGAGTTCCTCGCACAGGGCACGCTTTATCCCGATGTGATCGAGAGCGTTTCCTTCTCTGGCGGCCCGTCTGTGACGATCAAGTCGCACCATAATGTTGGCGGCCTGCCCGAGAAAATGGGTCTGAAGCTGGTGGAACCCCTGCGCGAGCTGTTCAAGGACGAGGTCCGCGCCTTGGGTCGCGAACTTGGCCTGCCCGACAGCTTTATCGGCCGTCACCCCTTCCCCGGACCCGGTCTGGCGATCCGTTGCCCCGGCGAGATTACCCGCGACAAGCTGGAGATCCTGCGCGAGGCGGATGCGATCTACATCGACCAGATCCGCAAGCACGGTCTCTATGATGAAATCTGGCAAGCCTTTGTGGCGATCCTGCCCGTGCGCACGGTTGGCGTGATGGGCGATGGTCGCACCTATGACTACGCCTGTGCGCTGCGCGCGGTGACCTCGGTGGATGGGATGACGGCGGATTACTATCCGTTCAGCCATGAATTTCTCGGAGAGACCGCGACGCGGATCATCAATGAGGTCAAGGGCATCAACAGATGCACCTACGACATAACGTCAAAGCCGCCAGGCACCATCGAGTGGGAATAACCCTCTTCGAACAAACAAAAACCCCGGCCCCGCAAGGTGCCGGGGTTTTTTGCTGCCATTTTGTATTTCTTTGTCTGAAATCTTGCGCCGGAAACTCAGCGTTAACTCGGCTTTTTTATGTTGGCTTTGACCCGCAGCTCTCTGCATTCGCGTAAAAAAACGAAAGGCCTTACAAGACCACATGCGCGCCGCGGAGTTTCGCGACGCAGGCCTCTAGGGCACAGCCATGCCGGGAACAGCGATCATGCCCGTCGCCGCAGGCTGTCACACCCAAACCGACGCCATCGCCGCACGCGATCCACTCAAATCCGCAACTTGACAGACACAAGGAGCGCCACGATGCCCCAAATCTATTTTTCTCTCACCGCAGGCAGATCCGGATCGGGCTGGCTGGCCAAGTTCCTAAGCGCCAATCTAGATGTCAACGCGATCCACGAACCCATCGCGATTGAGGATTTTGGCACCCGCATGCCAGAGGTTCGCCAATTGCGCAGCTTCAACACCTATGGGTCCAATAAAGAAATACAGGCCTTCTGGCAGCACAAGCTCGACGCGCTCCCTCAGGATATCAACTATGCGGAAACCAATCATACGCTGGGAAAATGCGGCCTGATCGAAGCCTTGGCGCACCATCCGCGCAATAGCGATGCGACCGTGATTGTACTGCGTCGCGATCTGGCCCGCCAATGCGCCAGCTACGTCAATCGCCATGACTTCATTCTCATAAGCACACTGTGGCAATGGTTTCTGGCGCCGGACTACCCCAATCGCATCGTCAATGCAGAGCCGTTTCTAAAAATGGGCCAGTTGGGCGCCGCGATCTGGTATGCGCTGGAGATGGAGTGTCGGCAAACCTACTACGAGCGCTGCTATGGGGACCGCATCCGCTTTGTGAATGCCCAGCTTGAAGACGTGACACAACCCGCAGGCGCCAAGCAGCTGCTTACGGATCTGGGTGTAGACCGTACACCGATCCTGCCCCCAAAAACGAACGCAAACTCTGTCGCGTCCTCGGATGAACTGGTGGAAAAGATCGACGCCGTGATCCGTACCTCTCAGTTTGATCCCGAAAGCCTGGTGAGCCAGTATATCGCGCTGCGCGGTTCTCTCGACATGGCAGAACGGCGTGCTGCGGCCTGATCGGGCTTGACCCCGACAGCTTTTACCCCCCATCTGCTCCACGCAGCAATCAGGGGGCATCATGCGGGACAGTATCGCCGAACCAAATACGGCACGCGACGCCATCTTGTTGCGCGCCGCCCTCTGGATGGGCGGTGCCATCCTGTCCTTTTCGGCCATGGCCATCGCGGGCCGTGAGGCAAGCCTGTCTCTGGATACCTTCGAGATCATGATGTACCGCAGTCTTGTCGGGGTTCTGGTGGTATCGGCCATGATCACGGTGCTGCGACGCTGGCCGCAGGTCAGTACCACAATGCTAAAGCAGCATGGCCTGCGGAATATGGCACATTTCACTGGCCAGAACCTTTGGTTCTACGCGGTCTCCGTGATCCCACTTGCGCAGGTCTTTGCGCTTGAATTCACCTCGCCGATCTGGGTGATCCTGCTTGCACCGCTCTTGCTGGGCGAAAAGCTCACGCGGATGCGCGGGCTCGCAGTCTGCCTCGGGTTCATCGGCATCCTGATCGTGGCCCGCCCGAGCCCCTCGACCTTTAATATCGGTCTGGCCTGCGCCGCCGGGTCTGCGGTGTTCTTCGCCCTGACAAATATCGCGACAAAACGGCTGACCCGAACTGAGAGCATCTGGTCGATCATGTTCTGGCTCACCGTCATGCAATTGGTTCTTGGCGTGATCTTTGCAGGCTGGGACATGGATATCACCCTGCCCGATGCGCAGAGCCTGCCCTTTTTGCTGATCATCGGCTGTGCGGGCCTGAGCGCGCATTTTTGCATCACCAATGCGCTGTCTCTTGCGCCTGCCGCTCTGGTTGTGCCGATCGACTTCGCCCGCCTGCCCTTCATCGCGCTGCTGGGCTGGCTGATTTATGGCGAGTCGGTCGAGATCTGGCTGTTTGTGGGTGCGTCACTTATTCTCGCCGGAAATTTCATCAATATTGTATCCTCCCGGCAACAGTAGCTTGGACGCCATGGGCCACTGACGCAAACTGCCGCTCCGTCAACATTGCCTGAACTGACACAAACCCCTTAGGGTGAGTGAGGACCGCTGAGTGAAATATAATTTCGCCATGCGCTTGAGGGAGGATACTAATGAAACATTACATCGCGGCATCCGTTGCAACGACGCTGTTGGCATCAACGGCGATGGCAAGTGGTCTTGACCGCACCGGCCAGCCCATCGGCGTCATCTTCGAGGAAGGCAACTACGCAGAGTTTTCCTTTGCCACGACGTCTGCAGATGTCTCCGGCAACGACCGCACCTCACTGAACCCGCTGGGTTCGGCGACCGGTGACGTTGGCGAAAGCTTCAACATGTTCGGCGGCGCCTACAAGACTGACATTACAGATGAGCTGTCGCTGGCAATCATCTATGATCAACCTTGGGGTGTGGACGTCAACTACCCCGTCGGTGGATCAGCCCTTCTGGGTGGCACCATGGCGCGGGCAGATTCCAACGCGATCACCGCACTGCTGCGCTACAAGTTGAATGATCGCTTCAGCGTTCATGGCGGTCTGCGCTATCAAGAGATTGACGGCGAGATCAATCTTGCCGGTGCAGCCTACGGCGCGCTCCCCGGCGGAACCTACAACGTGAAGGTCAACCGCGATGGCGCGTTTGGCTGGGTCGCAGGTGTCGCTTATGAGATCCCGGAAATTGCGCTGCGCGCCGCATTGACCTACAACTCCGAGATCACCCATGATTTCGAAACCAACGAAAGCTACAGCCCGACAGTCGCAACCTCGACAGAGACCAAGACTCCGCAGTCAGTGAACCTCGATTTCCAGACCGGCGTCGCCAAGGACACCGTCGCATTTGCGAACGTCCGCTGGGCAGAACACAGCGTCACCGACCTGATGCCGACGGTTCTGGGGCGTGATCTGATCGATCTGGACAACTCCTTCACCTATACCGTCGGTGTGGGCCGCCGCTTCAATGACAATTGGTCCGCATCGCTTGCCTATATCTACGAGGATGCGGATGGCGACAATCTGGTGTCGCCGCTGGCCCCGACGCAAGGCATGGAAGCGATCCGTCTCGGCGTGCAGTATAAGACCGAAAAGATGAAAATCGCAGCCGGTCTGCGCTACACCAAACTCGGTGACGCGATTGCATCACCTGGTGGAAATCCGGTGACCAACTTCAATGACAACGAAGCTCTCAGCCTCGGTGTAAAGGTCGGCTTCTACTTCTGATCGCGTAGGATTGGACTGTAAAACCAAGCCCCGCCCAATGTGGCGGGGCTTTTGCATATGAAGTGTCGTGTTCATCGGACGCCACGCATACCTCCATCACACCAAGCACAATTGACCTCTCGCCCCGGCCTGTCTAGCAAGGCTCCACAGACCGCGAAAAAGGCAGCAGTTTCATGCTTTACTCCTCAGCACAGGCTTGGCGCGATGCGCCGTCCAAACGGGTTCTCTTCTTTGGCATGTCCGGCCTCGGAAAGACCTATGTCAGCAATGTGCTGCGCGGGTCCGGCCAGTGGTTTCACTATTCCGCCGACTATCGCATCGGCACCCGCTACATGGGTGAATACATAGCCGACAATGCCAAGGCCGAGGCGATGAAAGTGCCCTTCCTGCGGGATCTTCTGCTGACGGATTCCATCGATATCTCCTCGAACATCACATTCGAGAACCTGAGCGCGGTCACCGCCTATCTCGGTGTTCCGGGCGATCCGACAAAGGGCGGGTTGCCCATTGCCGAGTATCACACCCGCCAGGACCAATTCCGCCGGGCTGAGATTGATGCGCTGCTGGACACGGGCTACTTTATCAACCGATCCGAACGGATCTATGGGTACCCGCATTTCATCTGCGATTCCGGTGGCTCGATCTGCGAATGGGTCGATGCCAACGATCCGGACGATCCGTTGCTCAAGAACCTGAGCGAGCACACGCTCCTGGTCTGGATCAAGGGCACCGACGCCCATACGCAAGAACTGATCCGCCGCTTTGACCGAGCTCCGAAACCGATGGCCTATCAACCCGCGTTCCTGACCCGCGTTTGGGAGGAATATCTGAGCGAAAACAATCTCTCCGACGTTGATGTTGATCCACATGCCTTCCTGCGCTGGACCTATGCGCAGGCACTCGCCCATCGCCAGCCGCGCTACGAAGCCATGGCGGAGAACTGGGGCGTGACCGTCACTGCCGATCAGATTTCTCAGGTGGAATCAAATTCCGATTTCGAGGAGTTGATTTCATCTGCTCTTGAGGCTCGAACGTAACAGACTTACCTAAACACTCCACAGTGCCGCCTCTTCGGCACATTCTCCAAAGGACCTGACATGCCTATCAAGATCCCCGCTGACCTGCCCGCCTACTCCGTCCTTTCGGACGAGGGCGTCATGGTCATGTCGCCGGATCACGCGGCCCGTCAGGACATCCGCCCGATCAAGATCGGGCTCCTGAACCTGATGCCGAAGAAAATCCAGACGGAAAACCAGTTTGCCCGTCTGATCGCCGCAACGCCTTTGCAGATCGAGCTGTCGCTGATCCGCATGACAGAGCATCAGACCAAGAACACCGCCGCCGCGCATATGGAGGAATTCTATCGCCCCTTTCAGGAGGTGAAGGATCAGAAATTCGACGGGCTGATCATCACCGGCGCTCCGATCGAGCATCTGCCTTTTGAGGATGTCACCTACTGGCAGGAACTCTGCGAGGTCTTTGACTGGACGCAAACCAATGTGCATTCCACGTTTGGGGTGTGCTGGGGCGGCATGGCGATGATCAACTATTTCCACGGCGTGCAGAAACACATGCTGGAGAAAAAGGCCTTTGGCTGCTTCCGGCACCAGAACCTGCAACCGACCTCGCCTTATCTGCGTGGGTTTTCGGATGACTTCGTGATCCCGGTGTCGCGCTGGACCGAAATGAGCCAGGCGGAAATCGACGCAGCGCCGCGTCTGACGACGCTTCTTGGCAGCGACGATGTCGGCCCCTGCCTGATCGAGGATAAGGACCACCGCGCCCTCTACATCTTCAACCATTTTGAATACGACAGTGACACGCTGAAGCAGGAATATGATCGCGACGTGGAAAGCGGAACCGCGATCAATGTTCCGCTCAACTACTATCCCGATGACGACCCAAGCCGCAAACCGCTGAACCGTTGGCGCAGCCATGCGCAACTGCTCTATAGCAACTGGGTGTCGGAGCTTTACCAGACCACGCCTTTCGACGTGGAACGCATCGGTCTGGAAACAACCGACCTGCGGGCCTGATCGGTGCGCATGGCTCCTCTCGCTCTTCTACTGCTGGCGCTTGGCCTCGGGGCCGGTTGCGCGATGCTGTCCTCCCGCGTCACAACGCGGGAGGAAAACGCCATGGCGGCGCATCCGCCGCAAGGGCAGTTTCTCGACGTTGATGGACATAAGGTCCATGTGGTTGAGCTCGGCCAACCTCGCGGCAGCGCGCCGGATCTTGTGCTGATCCATGGGTCCAATGGCAGCACCCGCGACATGACGTTTCGCCTGTCCCCGGCGCTGGAAGATGCCTACCACATCCTGATCTTCGACCGCCCCGGTCTGGGGTACTCCGATCCGGTGTCAGCACGCGGTACAAGCATCCAGACACAGGCGCGCGTCTTGAAGGAGGCAAGTGCCCAGCTTGGGGTGACCCGGCCGCTGGTGCTTGGTCAGAGCTACGGCGGCGCAGTCGCGCTGGCCTGGGCGACACAATTCCCCGACCAAACGGCTGCGGTGATCAATGTTTCCGGTGTCTCTCACCCGTGGGACTCAGACCTTTCACCGTTCTACAAAGTCACCTCCTCGCGACTTGGCAGCGCATTGGTCGTGCCACTGCTGACGGCCTTTGTGCCAAAGAGCTATGTGCGCAATTCGCTGGCAGAGGTCTTTGCCCCACAAGAGGTTCCCGAAGGCTTTGCCGAGCACTTCGGACTGGAAATGAGCCTGCGCCGCTCTTCCTTGCGGGCCAATGCCAAGCAACGCGCCAATCTGCTATCCGAGATCGAAACCATGGCGCCGCTCTACCCCGATCTGGCGATGCCGATCGAGATCGTGCATGGCACGGCCGACACCACTGTGGGGATTTCCATTCACGCAGAACGGCTTGTGGCAGATACCTCAACCGCACGCCTCACCCCGCTGGATGGGGTTGGACACATGCCGCACCAGACCCATACGCAATCCGTTGTGGACGCGGTGCACCGCGCGGCGGCGCGGGCGAACTTGCGTTAAGCGCGTTAACATTGAAGAGTATCGCTTCAGACACTGTGGGCGAGAAAGGACGGATGCGACATGACTTTGCCGTTTGACGGGGCGATCAGCCAGTACTTCGAAAACGACGCACCCAAGGACATCCGCAAGGCCATCAAGACCGGCCATAAGGATGATATCCTGAACCCGACATACCCCTACGATGAAGAGATCGCCAAGCAGGACTACAAAGATACTTACGAAGCCCTGCAAATCGAGCTGGTGAAGCTGCAAGCCTGGGTCAAATCCTCAGGCCAACGCATTGCCATCGTATTCGAAGGTCGCGACGCCGCGGGCAAGGGCGGCACGATCAAACGCTTCCGCGAGAACCTAAACCCGCGTGGGGCGCGTGTCGTGGCCCTGTCCAAACCGACAGAAACCGAAGCGACGCAATGGTACTTCCAGCGCTACATCACCCAGCTGCCCGCAGGCGGCGAGATCGTCTTTTTTGATCGCAGCTGGTACAATCGCGGCGTTGTCGAGAAAGTGTTCGACTTCTGCAGCGATGCGGAGCGGGAGCATTTCTTCACGCAAGTCACAGAATTTGAGAAAATGCTGGTGGATGAAGGCATTCACCTCATCAAGCTCTGGCTGAATGTCGGGCGCGCCGAGCAGCTGCGCCGTTTTCTGGCCCGCGAACATGACCCACTGAAACAATGGAAACTCAGCTGGATCGACGTCGAAGGCCTGAAACGCTGGGACGCCTACTCCAAGGCGATCCGCGAAACTCTGTACCGCAGCCAGAGTGCCCATGCGCCTTGGACCATCGTGCGCTCCGACGACAAGAAACGTGCCCGGCTGGAAGCCATACGCCACGTTCTGCTGGCGATTGACTATGACAACAAGGATCTTGAGGCCCTCGGCGCCCCCGATACCCAGATTTGTGGCGGCCCGGACATTTGGGATGCCTAAACGCGGCTATCATCACGGCAATTTGCGTCAGGCGCTGGTCGAGGCTGCCCTGCGCCTGATCGAAATCAAGGGCCCGACCGGTTTTACGCTATCCGAGGCGGCCAAGCAGGCGGGCGTCACACCCGCAGCCGTCTATCGCCACTTTGAGGGGCGCGAGGATCTGATCGCCGAGGCCGCGCGGCAGGGCTTTCTGATGTTCGCCGACCTGATGCAGCACGCCTATGACAAGTATCAGCCTTCCGCCCTCGCCGCGTTTGAGGCGACAGGGCGCGCCTACCTGGCTTTTGCGCGCAAACATCCCGGCCATTACATCGCGATGTTTGAAAGCGGTATTTCTGCAAATCGCACCCCGGAATTGGCCGATGCCGCCAACCGCGCGCGCGGGGTTCTGGAACGGGCTGCGGCTGAGCTGAGCCAACATATTCCGGCGGAAAAACGCCCGCCCGCGTCTATGTTCTCAGCCCATATCATGGCGATGAGCCACGGCGTGGTTGAACTGTTCGCACGAAACGCGCCCGGCACCGCCTCCCCCTATGCACCCGAAGACCTGCTGGAAACAGGAATTGGCGTGTATCTGAGGGGACTCGGCCTGATCGATCCTGACGACTAAAACCAACTTCCCCAGGAGGCCTGAGAGGCAGTGCCCTGCGGCACGTCACCCCTCGATAGACACATCACGCGAGCACGGGCTTTGGAAAAATCACGGCCCTCACGAGGTTCGCGTCTTGCGCTTCACTCCTGCAAACCGCAAGCGACACCACCACTCGCGCGTCAAGATAATGACGCGACTTTTCGGCAGAGCGCTGTCCGCTATGCCTTCAGAGCGACAACTTCCATGCAGACCCGGTAGCGTTGACTGATCCCGTATCTGACCGCATCGAAACCACATTCTTTCAGCAAAGAGAAAAGCCGCGTTCTGCTAAAGTTATGGTAGTGCTCAAGCTCGCCCCAAAATGGGTTTGCGTTATTGTTGGTCAGCAATTTCCAGATGATATTTTCCGTGTTTGGCATTGAAATTAAGAGGCAGCCTCCCTCTTCCATGTTAGAATGAAGGGAACTCAGCACCTCTTTCGGGTACGGAATGTGCTCAAGCACGTCCATCATGCTTACAACTGACAATTTATTCTTGAACTCAATATCCTGAACAAAGTCACAATAGGCTTCGAAACCCAAGCTTTTCATCGCGCTTACATTGTCTTCCCTCAAATCAACACCGATTGGATGGAAGCCGTATTCTTCTGCGGTAAACAGCAGAGACCCATTCCCAAAGCCGACATCGAGCCAAGCCCCAGCAGACTTGTATGGAAGCACTTTTTCAATCATCATCGATGATACGCTTCTCTGCTCCTCGAGCTTATGTCCAACTTTTTGATGATCATTCGTGTTTCTGAAAACAACCGACAATGCCTCGTCTGTGAAATAGCCATCAACAAATTGATGTTTGCATGTCTCACAATCCATCCATTGCATCACCGGCGGGACAACTGGATCATAGAGCGGGTGCTTGCTGCAATTACCTGTCGCCGACTTGACAATATGCTTTGATTCACACAGCGGGCATTTTTCGTAGGGTATTCTTACCTGCACAATTCCTCCAGTTTTCCGTCAGTACTATAACGCCGCTCAATTTCAGCGTTTTTGACAATCAACGACCAGAACTCAAGTACCATCCATGCTGGCAGCACTCATTCGACGTTGCTGCGCGAAGCAAACAACAAGACAAATTTCGCCTAATTGCGTTGAAAACAGGTTAAGTCTTCGCGTGTTGCGCTGCGGAAGGCCGGCAGAATGTCCGTGCTGCTCAACAAATGAGGAAACGTACGCGGCGAACTTGAGCTCTAGCCGAGGTTTGTGCAACAGCCCTCACGCAATGCGGATTGGAGTTTTCCCATGAAAAAAGGGCTGCGAATGACGCAACCCTTTGTTTTGTATCGTAGGTTCGACGGGTCGAACTTAGCGCTTGGAGAACTGGAACGAACGACGCGCTTTGCGGCGACCGAACTTCTTACGCTCAACAACACGGCTGTCGCGGGTCAGGAATCCTGCGGCTTTCAGTGCGCCACGCAGCGCGGGGTCATAAAGCTGCAGTGCTTTGGAGATCCCGTGCTTGACCGCGCCGGCCTGACCGGAGAGGCCACCGCCCTTGACGGTTGCATAGACGTCGAACTGGTCTTCAACACCGGCCACGGTGAACGGTTGACGCAGGATCATCTGCAGAACCGGACGGGCGAAGTATTTGTTCAGCTCGAGACCGTTGACCTGAACCTTGCCAGAACCCGGCTTGATCCAGACGCGGGCAACAGCGTCTTTACGCTTGCCGGTGGCATAGGCACGGCCAAGTTCGTCACGAACGGGTTCGCGCGGTGCCAGTTCTTCGGCTGCGGTTTCGACGCCTGCGACGGCGCCAAGCTCTTCGAGAGTTGTGATCTGATCAGCCATCGTCATTAGCTCCGGGTGTTTTTCTTGTTCATGGATTTGACATCCAGAACTTCGGGGCTCTGGGCTTCATGCGGGTGCTCGGCACTTGCATAGATGCGCAGGTTGGTCATCTGCTGGCGGGACAGGCGGTTGCCCGGCAGCATACGCTTGACGGCCTGGAAGACCACGCGCTCGGGGTGTGCACCCTCGAGGATCTGCTGTTTGGTGCGGGATTTGATGCCGCCCGGGTGGCCAGTGTGCCAGTAGAAGTGCTCGTCGCGCTTCTTGCCGGTCATCTGGATCTTGTCAGCGTTGATGACGATCACGTTGTCACCCATGTCCATGTGGGGGGTGAACGACGGTTTATGCTTGCCGCGCAGGCGAGTGGCAATGATCGATGCGAGACGGCCCAGCACCACGCCTTCGGCGTCGATGATGATCCACTTCTTCTCGATATCTGCCGGGGTAGCAGAGAAGGTTTTCATGTCAGGTCAGTCCTGTTTGTCGTGACAATGGGGCCGCGGACGACTCCATCTGAATTCGATAGACGGGGTTTACGGTGGCGTCACAAAACAGTCAACACAGGCAAACGACATTAAAATGTTTAAAAACAACACACTACAAATTAGGTACTATAGTACCCCAAAGAAATCCGACCTAGACGCTGATTTGCTCCGGTGGATTGTCCAGCAGCATGCGCAACCGCAGCATCGCGTCCTCGAACCGGGCCAGTGTGACATGCCCATTGATGGCAATGCGTACCGCGTTTGGCGCCCGGCCGTCGCGCAGTGCGAACTCATCCGCCGAGCGCAATTGCACCCCCTGCGCCTCTGCCGCGCGGGTAAAGGCCCCTGCCCGCCAGCCGGACGGCAATCGCAACCACAGGAACGGCACCTGCGCGTCCCAGGTCAGCTCAAACGCGCCAAGTGCGTTGACCGCCACCCGCACATAATCCGCCATTTCCTCGCGGACGGTCTGAACAAGCTTCTTGCTGCGCGGATCTGCCAGTAGGATGCGTGTCACCTCTGCGAGAGGCTGCGCCAGACCGAAGTACCCGTATTCGGCCACCCGACGCAGGTCCGCCGATTTTCCAACCGGTGCGATGGCGAAACCAACCCGCAACGCGGGCGTCAGTGATTTCGAAATAGATGTGACGTGCCAACTGAGATCCGGCGCCAGCGCCCGATAGGTCGGTGCCCGCGCCTCTCCCATCCGGTAGCAATCGTCCTCGATCACTTGTACCTCATGCCGGCGCAGCACCGACAGGATTTCCTTCCGACGTTCAAGCGGCGTAAACGTGCCGGTCGGATTGTGCACTTCCGGACTGGTACAAAGCACCGATGCACCGGATTTCTTGATCGCGGCTTCCAGAGCCTCCGGCACGACGCCATGTTCGTCGATGGCCACCCCCACAACCTTTGCGCGCAGAATTTCCGCCGCGCGGCGAAACCCCGCGTAAGACAGATCTTCGACCAGGATCGTTGGATTGCTGTCCTTCAGGATCGCCTGCAGCACCGTCATGACCGCGTTCTGCCCGCCATGGGTCAGCACGATGTCACGCTCCCCCAAGGGGCCAAGCGGTGTGTCGGACAACCAGTCCACCACCGCCTGCCGCACCGGTTGATAGGCGTCACGTGTCGGATAATTCAGCAGCGCCAGACGGTCACAATCAGCGGCCTTGCGCAACGCCTCGCGGATCAGCTTGACCTGACCGACATCCACCAGCCTGGGGCTGAACAGGCTGACGTGATTGGGGTTTGCTCCCTCCAGCAGGTGCAATTGACGCGACCAGACATCGTCCATGACCACGGTTTCGCGCTCAGCGACAAAGGTGCCCCGGCCCACTTCGGCCTGCAACAGCCCTTCATCTGTGAGAATTGTATAGGCCCGCGCCACGGTCCCGGGCGTGATATTCAACTGATAGGCCAATTCCCGTACTGGGGGAAGTTTTGCCCCCACCTGCAATGTACCACTTTCGATTGCCAACCGTATCGTATCGGCCACGCGTTTGTACTTTGGACCCGGCCGCTCTGCCAGCGACCCAGTCAAGGTGGAGGGCCAAATTGTACCCATAACAATCTCCGATTAGACAATCCGCGCCGCTCTTTGTACGCCTTACATGCCAGTACATTCAAATTGCATCAATACAAAATGTGAGACTGACCATGACAAATGTGACAGAACACCCGACACACCTTTCCTATCTGACCAATCGTGCGGCGCTGCCGATGATTGCAGAGGTGGCCATTGGTTTTGCGGTTCTGGCCACAAAATGGTCGGTCCGCAGGCGCAGCCGTCGTCAGTTGAGCCGACTTACTCAGCAGCAATTGCGTGACATCGGCCTGCAACGCGAGGACGCCATGCGCGAAGGAACTCTTCCGTTCTGGAGACCCTGATCCCCGGGGCACAGAACCAACTGGCAGGCCGGAGCTCGTCTCCGGCCTTTTTTTGTGAGCGATACCGGTCAGCGTTCATAAATTTTTACCTTGATCGAATCTCTCCGCCCTCCTATCTGCGCCTGACTTTCGGTACCGATCCCAACCCTGAACTCTTATTCGGGGGGGCGCTAAGGACCGTCTGGATTGTCATCTACTGGAACGAAGGGGCGTGTCATGACCGACGCCAACCTCTTCCAACTGGGGATCGGTCTGGAGACAGGCGCCCATGAGGAAGATACCGCCAGCGGTGTACCCACCGCTATTGTGAACTCTTTGGTCGACGCCGACCGCGAGGATCACTTCATTCGCCGCGACGGCAAGGTTTTTGCCGGCACGCATCTGATCATCGAAGTGATGAAAGGCACCGGTCTGGACTGTCAGACCCGGATCGAGGACGCCTTTCGCAAGATGGTCGATGTCTGCGGCGCAACCCTGCTGCATATCCACACGCATAAGTTCTCGCCGCAGGGCGTATCCGGCGTGGCCGTGCTCGCCGAGAGTCATATCTCCGTGCACACATGGCCGGAAATTGGCTACGGCGCGTTCGACGTCTTTATGTGCGGCGATGCCGAGCCCTGGAAGGCCGTCGACGTGCTGAAATCTGCCTTCGAGACCAATATGGTCGAGGTGCGCGAACTGCTGCGCGGAGAGGAAATCGTTGCCAAGGAGGTCGCCGCATGACGGATGAGGTCTGGAACACCGAACGGCTACACGATCATTTTGCCCAATCCCTGCGGGTGAGCGAGATGTATTATGACAGCAAGACCGAGCATCAGCGGCTCAAGGTTTTTCAGAACGGCACCTTCGGGCGCATTCTGACGCTGGACGACGTTGTTCAGACCACCGAGGGCGACAATTTCATCTATCATGAAATGCTGACCCATGTGCCGATCCTGGCGCATGGGGCCGCCAAACGCGTGCTGATCATCGGCGGCGGCGATGGCGGGATTGCGCGC
The DNA here is from genome assembly GCF_032924845.1 of Tritonibacter scottomollicae. Lineage (NCBI taxonomy): Bacteria > Pseudomonadati > Pseudomonadota > Alphaproteobacteria > Rhodobacterales > Paracoccaceae > Tritonibacter > Tritonibacter scottomollicae. The sequence goes on along the minus strand of NZ_CP136704.1, from coordinate 938,927 downwards.
GAGGTGCTAAAGCACGCCTCGGTCGAGCATGTCACCATGGTGGAAATCGACGCCGGTGTTGTCGACTTTTCAAAGGAATACCTGCCGATGCTGAGCCAGGGCGCCTTTGACGATGCCCGGCTCAATCTGGTGATCAATGATGGCGCGGTCTTCATGAAGGAGACCGAGGACAAGTTCGACGTCATCATCGTCGATTCCACGGATCCGATCGGCCCCGGCGAAGTGTTATTCACCGACACCTTCTATGGCCACGCCGCGCGCGCCCTGACCGAGGACGGCATCATCGTGACCCAGAACGGCGTGCCCTTCATGCAGGGCGACGAGCTGACCAATACGATGCGGGCCTTTCAGGCGCTGTTTGCCGATGCGACCTGCTATCTTGCCACCATCCCGACCTATGTGGGCGGGCCGATGGCGCTGGGTTGGGGCAGTCACTCGACCAAGGCCCGCGCGGTTGATCTCGCCACGCTGGAGAGCCGGTTTACTGCGGCTGGCCTCACGCCGGACTATTATACGCCAGAGGTGCACAAGGCCGCCTTTGCCCTACCCGGCTATGTGAAAAAGCTCATTCCTTAGAACGACCTGAGCCATGACATTAAAGCGCCCTCGGAGAGATCCGCGGGCGCTTTATCGTTTTGGCGGTATCGAATAGGTCATGGTGGAACGCGCCACAGGTTCGGCCTTGCCTTCGGAAAACAGCAGCACATCCCCCACCGCCAGAGTACGCCCCAGCTTCAAAAGCCGCGCCTGGCCCAGCAGATCGCGACCGCCCTCCGGCTTGCGCATAAAATCGAACGAGGCATTGGTCGTCACGGCCAGCGCCTCGCCGCCCAAATGCGCCAGCACCAGCGCATAAACCGCGACATCCGCCAGCGCGAACATCGACGGGCCCGACACCGTGCCCCCGGGACGCAGATGCCGCTCCTGCACATTCAGCCGCATGGTGATCTCACCCGGGCGCAGTGCATCAACGCTGAACTCGCCGTTGATCTGCGGAAACACCTCCTCCAGATAAGTCATCAGTTGCGGTGTCTCAAAAACCAGCTGCATCCGCGCGTCTCCCCTCTGTCTTCTCGTCACTGTGCACGCAGCGGGCCTCCTCACAAGCGGATTTGCTTAGAACGCCACGGCACTCAGAGCGTCGGGCTGGCCGTCAGGGCGCCGCAAAGAACGCTTTTTCCTAAAATTTTCGGAAAATTCAGCCTTTGTTTACGAACTGCGATTTATTGTTTCCGTGTTGAGGCTTCTAATGAAGGCAAGAAAGTGGCAAGAGTTGGGCAAGCCAACGCGCTTGCCGCAATTTGGGCCGCTGCTTCGGACCGTCCCTCCTACCGGATCTCTCACCCGGATATGACGTCCACGAAGCTGCGGCCCTAATTATTTCTGCTTGCGCGCGTCGAACACCAACAGCTGATATTGCGCCCGCAGGTAAGCTGCCCTATTTGCCATCCCATGACACAAGAGCTTCACATCGTCGGCGGCGGAATGGCCGGATCCGAGGCTGCCTGGCAGGCGGCGCACATGGGCATCAACGTGGTGATCCACGAGATGCGTCCCAAGGTCGAAACCTTTGCCCATCAGACAGGCAACCTGGGCGAGATGGTCTGTTCCAACTCCTTCCGCTCGGATGATGACGAACAGAACGCCGTCGGGCTGTTGCATTGGGAAATGCGCGCGGCCAATGGTCTGATCATGGCCACGGCAGAGGAACACCGCCTGCCCGCTGGTGGCGCGCTGGCCGTGGACCGCGATCCCTTTGCCGAAACCGTGACCGCAAAGCTCAAAGCCCTGCCCAATGTGCGCGTCTCTTACGACGAAATCACCGAGCTGCCCGCGGAAGGCCACTGGATCTTTGCCACCGGCCCGCTGACCTCACCCGCGCTCGGAGAGGCCATCCAGCAAGAGACCGGTGCCGAGCGCCTGGCTTTCTTTGATGCCATTGCGCCGATCATCTACGCAGAGAGCATCGACATGTCGAAGGCCTGGATGCAATCGCGCTATGACAAGGGCGAGACCGAGGAAGAGCGCACCGCCTACCTCAACTGCCCGATGGACAAGGACCAATACGAGGCCTTCATCGACGCGCTGCTGGCCGCCGACAAGACCGAGTTCCATGAAGGCGAGACCGCCGGGTATTTTGACGGCTGCCTGCCGATCGAGGTGATGGCTGAACGCGGTCGAGAGACCCTGCGCCATGGCCCGATGAAGCCCGTGGGCCTGACCAATCCGCATCAGCCGGAGATCAAGGCACATGCGGTTGTACAGCTGCGTCGCGACAATGCACTGGGGACTCTGTTCAATATCGTCGGCTTCCAGACCAAGATGAAATACGGCGCGCAAGCGGATGTTTTCCGGATGATTCCCGGCTTGGAGAACGCCAGTTTTGCGCGTCTTGGTGGCATCCACCGTAATACATTCCTGAACTCCCCGACGTTGCTCGATCACGAGATGCGCCTGAAGTCCAAACCAAATATCCGCTTTGCCGGTCAGGTGACCGGGGTCGAGGGCTATGTGGAAAGCGCCGCTATGGGGCTGCTCGCCGGGCGTCTCGCTGCGGCGGAAATCCTCGGCCAAGAAGTGCCGCAGGTGCCGCAGGACAGCGCCATGGGCGCGCTGATCCACCACATCACAGGTGGCGCCGAGGCCAAGACCTTTCAGCCGATGAATGTGAACTTCGGCCTGTTTCGCCCCGTGGACGGATTGAAAGGCGGGCGTCGCGGCCGCAAGGATCGCTACAAGGCCTATACCGACCGCGCCAAAGCCGCGTGGCAGGACTGGCTCAACACCTTTTGATAGACGACCTCATGGTCCCGGCATTGCACCGAGTTCGCTGCGCGACCACGCGCTTGCGGACCCGAGCGGCATCGGCGCAATGAACGAATGGCTTGATTGACGCGCGGCGCAGTTGCTATTCAAGGAATACGGCCCGTGCCTGCCGGGGCCAAACTTGAACGCCTACGTCTATGTGATTGAGAAATCGTGACATTCACAACCCGCTTCGCCCCATCCCCAACCGGGCCACTCCATCTGGGGCATGCTTATTCCGCCCTCTTGGCGGCTGACTTGGCGGCGCGGCACGACGGGCGTTTCCTGCTTCGGATCGAGGATATCGACCAGTCCCGCGCGCGCATCGCGTGGGAACAACAGATCTATGAAGATCTGTCCTGGCTCGGTCTCAGCTGGTCGCACCCCGTGATGCGGCAGTCTGATCGTTTGCCGCGGTATCGCGCGGCGCTAACCCAGCTCTCCGCGCTTGGTGTCACCTATCCTTGCCGCTGCAACCGCGCCGATATCGAGGCCGCCGCCGGTGCGCCACAGGAAGGCGTGCCGCAATTTGGTCCCGACGGGCGGATCTATCCGGGCCGCTGCCGTGATCGCAGCATGTCCGACGCCAGTCCGGACGGCGTGATCCGGCTCAATATGAAGGCCGCGTTGAAGCACCTGCCAAAACTTAAATTTACCGAAACATCAGAAGAGCTTGGAGGGCAAATCTCACTTGACCCAGAGCATCTGGTCACTGCCGTCGGCGACATCATTCTGGTGCGCCGCAACATGGGCAGTTCCTATCACTTGTCAGTGGTGGTGGATGATGCGGACCAAGCAATCACAGATGTTGTGCGCGGCGCCGATCTGTTTGAAAGCACCCAGATCCATGTGGTTCTGCAGGCGCTGCTGAACCTGCCTGTGCCGCGCTATCACCATCATCGCCTGATCCGCGACGACGCGGGCAAACGCCTGGCAAAACGCGACGATGCCCGCGCTATTGCCAAGTATCGCGAGGATGGCGCCAGCCCGCAGGACATTCACGCCCGTCTTGGGCTGACACCAAAACCCTAGCCTTCTCAGGCCATTGGCGTCATGATCTCAACCTCATCCCCATCCCGTACGGCGGTGTAGAAACAGCTGCGGCGGTTGGTGTGGCACGCCGGTCCGGTCTGGCGGACAAGCGCCAGCAATGCATCACGATCACAGTCCACCCGCAGCTCCACCAGTTCCTGCACATGGCCGGAGCTCTCGCCCTTGATCCAGAATGATTGGCGCGACCGCGACCAATAGGTGACACGGCCGGTCTCAAGCGTTTTTGCCACGCTCTCCGCATTCATCCAGGCCATCATCAGAATCTCGCCGCTCTCGACATCCTGTGCGATGCACGGCAGCAGGCCGGCCTCATTAAATGTCAGTGTTTCGGGCGAAAATTTCAGCGGATCTTGCATGTCAAAAACCTTTTGCATCTCAGGGGCGCGACCCTATGTATGGGGAACACGGCCTTAGGGAAACCCAGGAACTGCACATGTCCGGCGAAACCGACCTGATCAAGCTTTATTCGACCAAGATCCTCGCCCTGGCGGCAGAGATCCCGCATCAGGGGCGGCTGGATGATCCCGATGCCACGGTCAAACGCCGCTCTCCGCTGTGTGGCTCAACCGTGACGGTGGATGTGGCGCTCGACGATGGCAAGATTGCGCGCTTTGCCCAGGACGTCAAAGCCTGCGCGCTGGGACAGGCTGCTGCGTCCGTGGTTGGTCAGGCCATCATCGGCCGCAGCCGGGATGAGGTCGAAACCGCCCGCGATCAGCTGAAAGCCATGCTCACCGAGACCGGCCCTGCCCCCGAGGCACCCTTTGAAGGGCTGGAGGTGCTGATCCCGGCGCGAGAGTTCAAGAACCGCCATGCCTCGATCATGCTGGCACTCGAGGCCACGCTTGAGGCGATGCAAACGGCGCAGAAGGCCAACTGCGCCTGATTTCAGCCTGCGGTTTTTGCTCCCTCCGAAGCTGAAACTGCAATTGCGCCATCCTGATCATCTGTCCGAGACAAAAAAACCGCCGCACATCCGGGCAGATGGCGGCGGCAAGTCATAGCGCCTTCATGCGGGACCCGGGACACACCAAACACCGGAGTTCACACTCTGGTGCGGACCGAACAGGCAGTCGGTCCTTGCAAGACTTGAGGCTGGTGCGCCCGGCATGAAAGCACAGGCAAAAACAGAGAAATAGCTACAAAAACAAGAAAGGCGTGGTTCAGATCAGACCAGGCAGGTGAAGCCCGACAACCAACATCACAACCAGCGACGCGGCCCCCAGAGCATCCTGCAACAGGGTAGACTGGGAATTGCGCAATGCGGATTTGAACTGTGTGACCATCTGGAAACCTCCTCGACCTCTGTCTGCGTTCACGACGCCTTTGTTGCTCCTTTGTTCCCATTTCACGCGAGTCGTGTAAAGAACTTTTTGAGAACATTTGCGAACAAAGTGGAACACACAAGAGAACAAGTCGCTGATGGCAGGAATTAACCCACGGAAATCAGGCGGATAGCTTCATCCTGCCGCAACAGCCACAGCAGGGTCCGCGCCGCACGTCCCCGGTCGCTGGTCAGATCCGGGTCCGAGGTCATCAGGGCACGGGCATCGCTCTGGGCGACCGCCATCAGATCCGCCTGCCGCTCCAGATCCGCAATGCGGAACCTCGGCAAACCAGATTGAGCAGTGCCGATGACATCCCCCGCCCCGCGCATCTGCAAATCGGTTTCGGCGATGACAAATCCGTCCTCGCTCTCGCGCAGGACCTCCAACCGTTTGCGTCCGCCCTCGGTGAGCGGCGGCTGATACATCAAAAGACATGTGGACTCGGCTGTGCCACGGCCCACACGGCCGCGCAGCTGGTGCAATTGCGCCAAGCCAAAGATCTCGGCCCGCTCGATCACCATGATGGAGGCATTGGGCACGTTGACACCGACCTCAATCACAGTGGTTGCGACCAGAACCCGCGTGCGGCCCTCCTGAAAGGCCGCCATGGCGGCATCCTTTTCCGCCGGAGGCATCTGCCCATGCACCAGCCCCACCACATCCTCGCCCAGCACCGCGCGCAGGTGTTTGAACCGCTCATCCGCTGCGGTCAGATCCATCACCTCGGATTCCTCGACCAAGGGGCAGACCCAGTAACACTGCCGCCCCTCGGCAATGGCGCGGCGTAAGTGATCGACCACCTCGGACATGCGTTCGGTGCTCAGGATCGCGGTCTTGATCGGTTTGCGCCCCGGCGGTTTCTCGTCGAGGATGGAAACTTCCATATCGCCGTATTGGGTCAACGCCAGCGAGCGCGGGATCGGCGTTGCGGTCATCACCAGCACATCGGCGCGCTTGCCCTTCTCCGCCAGCTCCATCCGTTGCCGCACGCCAAAGCGGTGTTGTTCGTCAACGACCACCAGCCTCAGATCGGCAAAACCGACATCCTGCTGGAACACCGCATGGGTTCCCACCAGGATCTGAATGTCGCCGCGTTGCAAGGCCTCGACCTTGGCGCGGCGGTCCTTGCCCTTGTCCCGTCCCGTGAGGATTTCCAGCACCACACCGGCGGCATTGGCAAGCGGCTGCAACCCCTCAAGATGTTGACGCGCAAGGATTTCCGTCGGCGCCATCATCACGCCTTGCCCGCCTGCCTCGACCGCAACCAGAAGCGCCATGAAGGCCACCAGTGTCTTGCCCGCTCCCACATCGCCCTGCAGCAACCGGTTCATGCGCCGGGCGGAGGCCATATCTGCCGTGATTTCCTCGATGGCGCGCCCCTGTGCGCCTGTGGGCCGGTAGGGCAGCGCCGAGAGCACCTTGCTTTGCAGTTTCCCGGTGGGGACGGAGCTCCGCCCCGGCTGCTCCCGCTCCACGGAGCGGGCGATCGCCAGCGTCAATTGATGCGCAAACAGCTCGTCATAGGCCAGGCGCGCCCGGGCGGGGGCAACCGGTTCAAGGTCCTCCGCGCCACCCGGCGTATGCGCCGCAGCGACCGCTACGTGCCAGTCCTCCCAGCCCTGTTTCGCCTTGTAGCCGCCATCCATCCATTCCGGCAGCTCCGGCATGCGCGACATGGCGCTCTGAACCGCCTTGAACATGGTCTTCTGGGTGATGCCATGGGTCAGCGGATAGACCGGTTCAAAATCCGGAATCTCCCCCGCCTCCTCCACGGGCAGCATGTGGTCCGGGTGGACCATCTGCGCCATGCCGTCGAACAGTTCCAGCTTGCCAGAGACCACGCGGCGCGACCCTTCCGGCAGTTGCGCCGTCAGATACCGGCTTCGGCCATGGAAAAACACCAGCTGAAACTCGGTGTCCTGATCCGTCACGTCGATCCGATAGGCACCCCCCTTGTTGCGCGCGGGGCGGTGACGACCAACCGTTACCTCGACCGTGGCCGTGGTCGGCAGCTCCAGCCCCCGGATGCTGTCACGCCGCCGTCGATCCACCACGCTATAGGGCAAAGTGTACAGCAGGTCGCGTGGTGCGGAGACCCGCAGCTGTGCAAAATGTTCAGCCGTTTTGGGACCGACACCTTGCAATGTCTCCAATTCCGCGAATAGGGGGAACAGCTGTTCCGGACGACCGCTCATGTTCTGCTCACGCCTACCCGATCAGTTCCAGCCATTCGTCCTCGTCCAGCGTCTGGATGCCGAGGTCCTTGGCTTTGGCCGCCTTGGAACCCGCCCCCGGTCCCGCCACGAGGATATCGGTTTTCTTGGATACCGAACCGGAGACCTTCGCCCCCAACGCTTCGGCCCGTGCCTTGGCCTCGGCCCGGGTCATCTTTTCCAGAGAACCGGTGAATACCACGGTCTTGCCCGCCACCGGGCTGTCTTCCGCCGGGGCATCGGGTTCGATGATATCGAGATGCGCCACCAGACGATCAAAGGCCGCGCGCTCCTCCGGGTTGGCAAAGGCATCAGACAACGACAGCGCGACCGTGGGGCCAAGCCCGTCTACGCTGATCAGATCATCCCAGGCGGCTTGCGAATCCGGCGCAACCGCGCAGGCCGCGATGGCCGCATTGCGGGCATCAGTGATCTTGGCGCGGCGCTCTGCCGCCTGGGCCTCCTGCCGCTCCACGAGCTCCGCCTCATCCGCTGCACGATGGGCCAGGGCCGCTGGGCGCGCCAAATCAGCGGCCTCGACCAGCGCCTGCCAGGTGCGGAAATGCAGCGCGACATCCTTGGCGGCAACCTCACCGACGTGGCGAATACCAAGGCCAAAGATCAGCCGCGCAAATTCAATCCGGCGTTTGTCATTGATCGCCGCAAACAGAGCGGTGGCAGATTTCTCGCCCCAGCCTTCCCGGTTCTTCAGTTGCTGCAGGCCATTGCCATAATTCTCTTGCAACTCAAAGATGTCTGCGGGTTCTTTCACCCACTCATCTGTATGAAATTGCTCCACCTGCTTGGCGCCCAGCCCCTCGATGTCGAAGGCTGCACGAGAGACGAAGTGCTTGAGTTTTTCCACGGCTTGTGCCGGGCAGATCACACCGCCACTGCATCTACGGACCGCATCACCTTCCTCGCGCACCGCAGGACTGCCGCAGCGCGGGCATGTGGTCGGGAACACATACGGCTCCGTTCCCTCTGGCCTGCGAGTCAAATCCACATCGGCCACTTTCGGAATCACATCACCGGCACGATAGATCTGCACCCAATCGCCGATACGGATGTCCTTGCCCTCGCGGATCTGCGCGCCCTTGGAGTCCAGACCAATGATGTAGTCTTCATTGTGTAGCGTCGCATTGGAGACCACGACCCCGCCCACCGTGACCGGCTGCAACCGCGCCACGGGGCTAAGGGCACCAGTACGCCCAACCTGAATGTCGATCCCCTCCAGCCGGGTCCAGGCGAGCTCTGCCGGAAACTTGTGCGCGATGGCCCAGCGGGGTGTGGTGGAACGAAAGCCGAGCCGCTCCTGCAGGGCCAGATCATCGACCTTGTAGACAACACCATCGATGTCATAGCCAAGATCGGCGCGCTGTTCCTCGATGGCGTGATAGTGCAGCAGAAGCTCAGCAATGCTGTCGCAGCGGCGGGTCAGCGGGTTTGTCTGGAACCCAAGCGCCTCGAACCGTGCGATGGCCTCACTTTGCGTTGTCGCAAGAGGTTCCGACAGTTCACCCCAGCTATAGGCAAAGAACCGCAAGGGCCGCGCGCGGGTGATCTCTGCATCCAGCTGGCGCAATGACCCGGCAGCAGCGTTGCGCGGATTGGCAAAGATCTTGCCGCCGGTTTCCGTGTGCCGGGCGTTCAAAGCCTCAAAATCCGCGTGGCTCATATAGACCTCGCCGCGCACCTCCAGCACCTCTGGCGCGCCGGAGATCTGATGCGGAATATCGGCGATGGTGCGCGCGTTCTCGGTCACGTTTTCACCCACCGCACCGTCGCCGCGCGTGGCTGCCTGCACCAGCTGCCCCTGCTCGTAGCGCAGGGAGAGGGACAGGCCATCAATCTTGGGCTCCGCCGTAAATGCCAGAGGGGCCTCCGCGCTCAGCCCGAGATAGCGGCGCAGACCAGCGGCAAAATCCTCAACATCCTGATCTTCAAAGGCATTCCCCAAAGACATCATCCGCACGGAGTGGGTGATCTTACCAAAACCGGAGGCTGCGGGCGCGCCAACCGCATCAACGCGCGTGCCCTCGGCCGCTAACTCCGGAAACGCGTCGGCCAATGCCAGATAGCGGCGTTTCAGTTGATCGTACTCGGCATCCGACAACGTCGGTGCGTCCTTTTGGTGATACGCGACATCCGCAGCCTCGATCTGCGTTTGCAGCGCCTCGAATTCCACACGCGCGTCGGCCGCATCCATCGACCGGGGATCCTGATCTGTCATACTGGCAACGCCCCTCGGATATTTGTCTTGCCTTGGTGATAGTCGCCGTTCCCCGAGAGGTCCAGTGCCCGAAGTCACACGAAAAAACTCCGCCGGGATGCTCAGCCCGGCGGAGTTTTAGAAACTGTTGTGCGTTAAGTGCCTTGTCGTACTCAGGCGCCGATCGCGATCCTCGGACCACCGGTGGACAGATCCTCTTGCGGATCGCGCAGCACATAGCCGCGTCCCCAGACGGTTTCGATATAATTCTCGCCGTCTGTCGCCGTGCTGAGCTTCTTGCGCAGTTTGCAGATGAACACGTCGATGATCTTCAGTTCAGGCTCATCCATACCGCCATAGAGATGGTTCAGGAACATCTCCTTGGTGAGGGTCGTGCCCTTGCGCAGCGACAAAAGCTCCAACATCTGGTATTCCTTACCAGTGAGATGGACAGATTTGCCTTCCACGTCCACGGTCTTGGCATCAAGGTTAACGGAGATCTTTCCGGTCTTGATAATGGACTGAGAATGCCCTTTCGAGCGGCGGATAATCGCGTGGATCCGCGCAACCAATTCCTCGCGATGGAACGGTTTGGTCAGATAATCATCCGCGCCAAAGCCAAAGCCCTTGATCTTGTTTTCCGTGTCGTCCGCGCCGGAGAGGATCAGGATCGGGGTCTCAATGCGCGACAAGCGCAGCTGACGCAGAACCTCATGACCGTTCATGTCTGGCAGGCCCAGATCCAGCAGGATCAGGTCATAGTCGTATAGCTTTGCCAGATCGATGCCCTCTTCGCCGAGGTCAGTCGTGTAAACATTTAGGTTTGCATGAGTCAGCATCAGCTCGATGCTTTTCGCTGTCGTGGGATCATCCTCGACCAGAAGAATGCGCATATTGGGTCTCCGCCTGTACTCTGTTGTCCTCAGGTTGCGTTAACCTTGCTGGGAAAAGGTTAATGTCCCGTTACCATGATGGTTAATTTCCGCAAAACCTTAAAGTTAACACGACGGTTTGCGACTCAGGGGTCACGATACTCCTTCAGTCGGGTGGTTTTCAGGGCCTCTTCCCCGTGGTCTGCAACCGCAGCAACCCAGCTTCGGAATTCATCCTCGCTTAGATTGTAAAGACGTAGTGCTTCGGTCTGGGGAATCAATCCGTACAAAACCCCGCGCACGACCGCAGCCTTGCGCGATGCCACCCAGCGTTTTGTGGTTTGAGGCGGCAAGTCCGCCCGTGTCATGACCGTGCCGTCCGGCAATGTGACCGCACGGGGGCCATCAACTTTCTTCAAAAACATCGCTATGCCCTTACTAGGATGCGTATTCTGCTTATATGTGCAAAATGGCGGGCAGCTCTTAACGATGAGTGAAATGCGCCCCTTGAGAATACGTAGCATTTTCATATATTCTTCGATGCTTTCCCGATCCGCACCCGAACCCCTTAAGGAGCACATCATGGCACTGGACAACGAGACCCCAGTGAACTCGCTAGGTTTTGCAAAATCGCCCGCGGACACCCGCGTCGTTGTCGCCATGTCAGGCGGTGTCGACAGCTCCGTGGTGGCGGCCTACCTGTCCGAACAGGGCTATGATGTGGTCGGTGTGACGCTACAGCTTTATGATCACGGGGCAGCGCTGGCCAAGAAAGGCGCCTGCTGCGCAGGAATCGATATTCACGACGCTCGCCGCGTGGCGGAGGAACGTGGCTTTCCGCATTACGTGCTCGATTATGAGAACATTTTTAAGGATGCAGTGATCGACGAGTTCGCCGACAGCTATCTGGCCGGCGCCACGCCGGTGCCCTGCATCCGCTGCAATGAGCGCGTGAAGTTCAAGGATCTGTTGGAAACCGCCAAGGATCTGGAGGCCGACTGCATGGCCACCGGTCACTATATCCAGCGCAAGACGGGCGCCAACGGGCCGGAGCTGCATTCCGCCGCGGATGCCAACCGGGATCAGAGCTATTTCCTTTTCTCCACCACGCCGGAGCAGCTGGATTTCCTGCGCTTTCCGCTGGGACACCTGCCCTCCAAGGACGCCACCCGCGAGATGGCGGCGCAATACGGTCTTTCGGTGGCCGATAAGCCGGACAGCCAGGACATCTGCTTTGTGCCCAATGGCGACTATGCCTCGGTGATCGAGAAACTGCGCCCCGGCGCGGCGGAGCCGGGACAGATCGTGCATGCGGATGGTCGTGTATTGGGCGAGCACAATGGCGTCATCCACTACACTATCGGCCAGCGCCGCGGTCTGGGCATCGGCGGCTTGAGTGAACCGCTTTATGTGGTGAAGCTGGATGTGGACCAAAAGCAGGTCATCGTTGGCCCCAAGGAGATGCTGGCCACGCGCCGCGTGCCAGTGCGCGAGATCAACTGGCTGGGCGATGAGCCCTTCACAAGTCGCGACGAATGGCATCTGAGCGTCAAGGTCAGGTCGACCCGCCCACCGCGCGATGCGATCCTGCGTCCGATCTCGGACACCGAGGCGGAGGTGGAACTCTTCGCCGCCGAGGAAGGCATTTCGCCCGGTCAGGCCTGCGTGTTCTATGATCCCAACGGCAGCCGCATCTTTGGTGGTGGCTGGATTTGGCGCGGCGCCTGAAGCCCCTGTTCACGCCCGCGATCCACGTCGCGGGCGGATCGAACGCGCGGGAGTTCACCTGATAGTGGCGCGTGACGCGGCTTAGCCCGGCAGCCGGTCCAGCACAGCACGGGCGGCCCGCACACCGGGCGCATCGCCGCCTTCACCGACCCTCTGCATCGTGAGGCGCATGGCATCGAACTGCGCCTCAGGCGCCGCAAACACGGCGTCCAGCTGGGTGGCGATCTTATCGGCTGTGCAATCGGGGCCGAGGCATTCCGGCACCACGCGCGTCTCACTGACCAGATTGACCAGCGTCACCGTGTCGATCAGCGCCATGCGCTTCATGATCTGCCAGGTCAGCCAGTTGAACCGATAGGCGATAACCATCGGCGTGCGGGCCGCCGCCAGTTCCAGCGAAACCGTGCCCGAGGCCGCTAGCGCCAACCCTGCAGTGGCAAAGGCGGCGCGTTTGTGGGCGGCAAACTCCGCTGTGGTATATGCTGCAGGGTCCAGCACGAGGCAGCCCGCAGGCCAATCGGCAAGTTTTTCACGCACCAAGGGCGCCACATGGGCCGCCGCAGGCACCACAATTCTATGGTCCGGGTGGGAGGCGTGAAACTGCTGCAAGGCAGTGCCAAATACATCCGCCAACCGCCCCACCTCGGAGCGGCGCGACCCCGGCAGGGCCAGCAGCACCGGCGCATCGCCGAGATCATGCGCGGCGCGAAAATCCGCGATCTCCGCTTCAGTCGCCTTTGGCTCCGCCACCACCGGATGGCCGACAAAATCGCACTCCATCCCGGCGGCTTCCATATAGGGCGGCTCGAACGGCAGCAGGGCCAGCACATGGTCGATGACCTTCGCCATCTTCGCCGCGCGCCCCGGACGCCAGGCCCAGACGGAAGGCGCAACGTAATGCACGGTGCGGATGTCGCTTGCGTCTTTCACCAGCTTTGCAACGCGCAGGGAAAAATCCGGGCTGTCGATGGAGATCATCACATCCGGCCGCAGTGCGACCACCGCATCGGCGGTCTCCTGAATGCGACGTTTGAGGTCGAAATACTTCGGCAGCACCTCGGCGATGCCCATGACGGAGAGTTCTTCCATCGGGAACTGCGAGCGGAGCCCCTCGGCCTGCATCTGGCTGCCGCCGACGCCTTCAAATGTCACCCCCGGCGCCAGCTCCTTAAGCCCGCGCATGAGCGCCGCGCCCAACCTGTCGCCAGAGGGTTCCCCGGCGAGGATGAACACCCTCAGGCTCATACGATCAGACCTGCCGCAGCCAGAGGAACATGCCCCGGCGGTCACAGGCAGCAATCACTTCCTCGCGGTCGAGAACGATGACGCCTTCCGCCTCCAGAACGATACCGTTGAGGCCCGCCATGGCAGCCCCCTCCACCGTCGCCGGGCCGATGGTCGGCAAATCAGCGCGGCGGTCTTGCCCGGCCTTCGGGGCCTTGTAGAACAAACCACCCTGCCCGTCCGGTCGCGTCGCGAGGCTGGCCAGCATCCAGTCGGTGCCAAACAGCGTCTCGATGGCGATGGCCTGGCCGGCACGCACCGCGCAGGCCTGTCCGATATCAGCGGCGCTGAGACCAAAGGCAATCACCGAGGCACGCTCGGCGTCGGCCTTGTCGATTTCGCCGGGCTTGACCTGAGTGGGGACGCCTTCGTCCATCAGCAGGTCCGGCGCGATCTCATGCGCGCCCTTCACGGCAAAGCCGCTCTCTTCGAGGATGGCGATCACCGCCCGCAGCGCGCCATCGTCACCGGCAGCTATCGCCGCCTGCAGCACCGGCACCAGCGGCAGGGTTGCCGCATCTATCGCCGATGGGTCGATCTGGGGCCGCGTCACCGCGCCCGCAAGGCAGATCTCCGTGACGTTTTCCGCCTTCAACTGTTCCAGAAAACTGCCCAACTGTTCGAGGCGAAAGGTGATCTCTGCCTCCACCGTGTCAGGTTCCGATCCCGCCATGGCGCAGACCAGAGGGCGCTCCGGCAGACGTGCAATCAGTTCCGCGGGCAATGCCCCGCGACCGGCAATCAGTGCAATCATGGTTGGTGCCTCTCTCAGCCGCCGGGGGTCAGGAAATGACGGTCGCTCTCACCGGTGATGAAGGCGACGATTTCCTGCACATATTCGCTGTCGTTCTCTTCGCCCAGGCGGCGGGCGCGCTCGGAGAAGGTGCCCTCGCCCTGCGCCAGCATCTGGAACGCGGCGCGCAGCGCGGTGATATCCGCCCGGTTGACGCCCCGGCGTTTCAGCCCCACAAGGTTCAGACCGTCCAGCTCGCCGCGCGAGGCCTGAACAAGCCCGTAGGGAATGACATCATTGGTCACCATGGTGACCGCGCCGATGATGGCGCCGCGTCCGATCCGCACAAATTGATGGATACCGGACAGACCGCCGATGATCACGTCGTCTTCAAGCACGCAATGGCCCGCCACCGCAGCGGAGTTCACCACGATCACCCGGTCGCCGACCTGCGCGTCATGGGCGATGTGACAGCCTGCCATGAACAGCCCGTCATCCCCGATCCGGGTCACGCCGCCGCCGCCATCGGTGCCGGCGTTCACGGTCACATGCTCGCGGAAGCGGTTCCGCTTGCCGATCACGGTGCGGCATTTCTCGCCCTTGAACTTCAAATCCTGCGGGATCTCACCCAACACCGAGAAGGAGAACACCACGGTGTCCTCGCCGATTTCGGTGTCGCCGGTGATCACCACATGGGACTTCAGAACCACGCGGTCGCCCAGTACCACCTCAGCGCCGACGATGCAGAAGGGGCCGATTTCACAGCCTTCGCCGACAGTGGCACCATCCTCGATAATGGCGCTGGGGTGGATAGTGGTCATCAGCCGTCCTTTCCGTCGCGGTCAACCATGGCGGTGAACTCGGCTTCGGCAGCCAGCTCACCCTCGACGGTCGCCCGACCCGAGAATTTGAAGATCTTGCCGCCGGGCTTGCCGCGCAGGGTTTCCACGTGCATTTCCAGCACATCACCGGGTACAACCTTGCGGCGGAATTTGCATTTGTCGATGTTCATGAAATAGATCAGCATATCGCTGCCGATCAGATCCATCCCCACGCCCAGCATCACACCGGAGGTCTGTGCCATCGCCTCGACGATGGTGACACCTGGCATAATCGGCGTTCCCGGGAAGTGGCCCTGGAAATGCGGTTCGTTCATCGTGACGTTCTTGATGCCGCGCGCTGACTGATACCCGTCGATATCGACAACCTTGTCCACCAGCAGGAACGGATAGCGATGCGGCAGGATCTGTTGGATCAGGCCGATGTCGGCGCTCTTGAGGTCGGGATTTGCGTCAGCACTCATGGGTCAGCTTCCATTGGTTTTTTCAGATATTTGTCCTAGCAAGCCTGCCCGAACGGGGCAAGCTTAGGGCGGGTTGGCCCCGGTGGCCTCCGCGTCGTCCCCTTCGCCAAGGATAGCGTCGACACGCGCGATCGCCAGGTCTGTCACGTCGATGGCCTCCGCGCTGAGCAGCACACTGGATTGCTCCAGAATGGCCGCTGCGCCGGTTTCCGTCATGATCTGTTCCAGAATGGGGATAGAGGTTTCGCGGAATTCACGTCGTGCCTCTTCGCGCGACGTCGTGATCTCCAGAAACTTGGCCTCCTGGGTCCGACGGGTCTCCTGCACCTTCTCATCAAAGGCTTTCGCCAACGCACGAAAGGCATCAGGGTCGGTGGTGGACCGGCGTTCTGTCAGGTCCAGTTCTTCGGCGCGCAGTTCGGCTTCAATCCGGCGGTTTTCGGCCATCAGCACCGCGCTTTGACCTTCCATCTCACGCGCGATGCGCTGGCCATACGCACTTTCGGAGAACAACCGATCAGAGTGGATGGTCAACAACAAACTGCTTGGAATGCCGAGGTTCTGTTCCGGAGAAAAGCCACCAAGTCCAATGCCGGGCGTCAAACTCTGCGCCGATGCCCCGACGGAAAAGGAC
Source organism: Tritonibacter scottomollicae (assembly GCF_032924845.1). NCBI lineage: Bacteria > Pseudomonadati > Pseudomonadota > Alphaproteobacteria > Rhodobacterales > Paracoccaceae > Tritonibacter > Tritonibacter scottomollicae. The sequence goes on along the minus strand of NZ_CP136704.1, from coordinate 922,762 downwards.
AGCCCGGCCATAAGCCCGGCTGCCCAGAACATTCGAACTACGAGGGTCCGTCGCAAGGTGTCAGAACCGTGCCTGAATGGTCAGGTCGAAATTCCGCTCTTTGTCGAACTCTTCCTTGGACAGCGCCTTGGAGAAGTTGAACCGGAGCGGACCCAGACCAGTTGTCCACAACAGCGAGAACCCGACCACATGACGGAACGATCCACCGCGCCCAACGACATTGCTACCGGCTGCGGCGTTCGAGTCATCCAGCCCCCAGAGGTTGCCAACGTCATAGAACAGACCACCACGGATCCCAAGCTCTTCAGGCAGACCCAAGGGGAACTCTGCATCGAATCGTGCAACAGCGTAGAGGTTGCCCCCAAGCGCATCGTCATAGCTTCCAGACATATCCCGAGGGCCAATCCCGCCCGGCTCAAAGCCACGCAGCGTGTCCGATGACAGCAGGAAACGGTCGATGGTCCGGCTCTTGTTGTCGCCAAGCCAACCGAGATATCCGGTCTCAACGGTGGCACGCAGGGTGATTTCTTCGTTGAACACCAATTTCTGCGCGACAATCTTGCTGGTCGCACGGATATACTCGTTATCCCCGCCGAGGCCGGCATAGTCGAGGCCACTTTCGATCAAGAAGCCCGCTGTCGGGTTCAACCCGGTGCGGCGGCTATCATAGGTAAACGTCGCACCGATAGAGCTGGTGGTGCGTTTGCCTTCAGCGATGTCAGCTCGCAGCACCGGACCCGCCCGATCATTGCCGTTGCTATCGAGGCCACGCGATTTCATCTCGTCGAGGTCAAGCGCATAGCGCAGCTGCAGCGACGTCGTATCACTGGCATCAAAGGTAATCGAGGGGCGGAAGATCACAGAGGATGTGTCGTATTCCGAGTAGCTGGATTCCGTTTCGCTCAGACCCAGATCAATGGCGAATTGCAGATCCCGGCCCAAAAGCTTCGGCTCTACAAACCGCAACTTATACTCTTCGGTATCCTGCGCTGTGGAAATATTGAATGACAGCTGCTGACCGCGACCAAGGAAGTTGTTTTCGGAAATCCCGATCGCGACCCCGATACCATCATCCACCGAGTAGGACCCGCCCAGCGTGAACGACCCGGTAGGCTGCTCTTCAACGTCGACATCCACGATGACATCATTCGGTGTGCTGCCTTGCCGCACGTCCACTTCGGATTGAGCAAAGAACCCAAGCGCGCGGATGCGCTCCGCACTGTTGCGGATCTCACGTTGATTGAGCGGATCGCCCTCGACGATTTTGAACTGACGACGGATCACCCGGTCAAGCGTGGTTGTATTGCCCTCAATGTCGATGCGTTCAACAAAGATCCGTGGGCCTCGCACCATCGCGAACTCCACATCCAGCGTCAGGTCGCGGTCATTGCGGGTGACGCGCGGCTCGACCCGCAGGAAGTCGATCCCTTGGCGCACGGCCAATTGCTCCAGCGTTTCGATGGCATTCTCGATCACCAGAGGAGAGTATGTCACCCCACGCTTCAGGCGCAGCTGGCTGCGATAGACATCCGGATCGGCATTGGCAAACTCGCTGGTCACGGTGATGTCGCCGAACTCGAACTTTTGCCCTTCGGTCACGTCCACAACGAGGAAGGCCGCATCGCGTTCCTTCGTCACCTCAGCGTTGACGCTGTTGACCTGGAAATCGACATAACCACGCGACCGGTAGAAATCGGTCAGCACCTGACGGTCAAACTGGATCCGGTCTTCGATCAGCGTGTCGCGGTTGATCAGAGCACGCAGGAATGTCGCCTGCTTGGTCTCCAGAACCCGACGCAAACGCCGGTCGGAGAAGGCGCGGTTGCCCACCAAGGAGACGCGCTCCACCTCGACGGTATCGCCTTCGGAAATCTCGAACACCAGGTCGACGCGGTTGTCGTTCCGGCGGATGATGCGCGGCGTCACTCTGGAGGCCAAACGCCCCTGAGCGCGGTACAGGTCAGCGATCGCTCCGGCGTCCCGCTCTGCCTGATCGGCGCTGAACACACGACGCGGCGAGGATTCAATCACCTCGGACAGCGCATCGTCTTTCAGGCGCTTGTTGCCTTCGAAATTGATCCGGCTGATGGTCGGATATTCCACCACCTTGATAACCAGGGTGTTGCCGCGGGGGACAAGCTCCACCGCCTCGAACAGACCACTGTCAAACACGCCTCGATAGGCATCATTCAAGGCACCGGCGCTGACCGTTTCGCCGCGACCAAGGCCCGTATAGGCAACGATGGTCGAGCTTTGTATTCGCTGGTTGCCTTCGACACGAACATTCGTGAACCGATAGTCCTGAGCCTGCAGGGACATTGGCGCCAAGCCAATCCCGAAGGCAAGTACCGCGGAAAGTGCGGTGGACCCGAGAAAACCTTTATTAGAAACGGACATTTCACTCTCCCGGCGCGCATCACGGGCAGATGCCGCGTTTTTCCCCCAGATCATCAGTTTAAACCCAATTATTATAGCAGCTTGAAAAGTGCGTACCGGGTTTACACGCGGTTGTCAAAAACAAGAAAAGCAGCGGGGCGACGACCGCTGCTTTTCTCACACAAGGAGGCCATGTAAGCCCCGGAAAATATGTCGCGTTTCCTACCGTCTCAAAAAACAGAGGCGATCCACGTTCCAACCGCCATCGCAGCGGTGATGGCCCCGATAAACAAGACCCGGTCTGCATTGAGGCGGGCCAACAGGCCAAGCCCGGCACAGGACTGCTGTAGCGTTTGCATGATTGCTCCCCATCGCTCAATCCTCCGACCCGCGGGCCGGAATCACTCACTCACGGTCCAATGATAGTTCGGATTTGTGGCAAGATCGGGGCAGCAAAGGGGCAGATGCGCCATGCAAAGCCCCTATGCCTGATCATTTGCGCGCTCAGCAGAACAGCAGATCGTTGCTGACGGAGAACAACATCAACCCAAGGATCATGGTCAGCCCGATCATCATCAGAACCTGCATGGCCCGGTCATTGGGCGTGCGGCCCGTGATGGCCTCATAGGCGAAGAACACCAGATGTCCGCCGTCTAGCACCGGCACCGGAAACAGGTTCAAGAGGCCAATCCCCGTAGACAGTGCCGCGATGAGCCAGATGAAGTTCACCGCCCCTTGGCTCGCCAACGTGCCCGACATCTCGGCGATGGCAACCGGGCCGGAGAGGTTGCAGGTGCTGATCTGACCAGTGATCATATGCTTCAACCCGGACAGAGATTGCTCGATCATGCGCCAGACCTGAGCCGCCCCCTGCCCGACCGCCAACCAAGGCGACACGGATTCGCGGGCCGGTTCAAACGCCAGCCCGCCGGCAATGCCGATACGCCAATTGGTCTGAAAACCACCGTCTGCCGTTGGCTCGTCCGTGCGGCGCGGGCTAAGGATCAGCTCCCGCGTCTCACCTGCGTTCCAGACCGTGAGAGACAGCGGTGCGCCTTCCCCCTCCTCGACCCGTTCCTTCAGTTGAGAGAACGCGAAGATTTCCCCGTCATCCACGGCGACAATAACGTCGCCTTCGCGCAGACCTGCATCAGATGCGGCACTGCGTGGGGCCACACCGGTCACGATGCTCGGCATCAGATAAGGGCCGCGCGCCACCATCTCGTTGCCATCACGCGCCACGCGATAATCCAGTATCTTTTCAACCGGCACGCTGCCCTCAAACGCGCGCCATGCCACACCGTCCGAAAAATCCGGCGTCTCGATACCAGCCACCGCCAGGATTTCGTCTCCGGGCTCAAGCGTATAGCCCTCTACCGAAAGATCCTTGATCGACCCGACGGCCAGCGGTTCCTGCATCTGACCTCGGCTGAGGTTCACGCCGGTAAAGATGACAATCGCCAGAATGAAGTTAAAGATCGGCCCTGCCGCCACTGTCGCAGCCCGCGCCCAGAGCGGGGCACCATGCATGGTCTTGCGCAGCAATTCCGGATCGGTCTCGGCTGCGGAAATCGCCCCCGCATCCTTGCCCGAGGCGGCATCCGCATCCCCGAGGAACTTCACAAACCCGCCAAGTGGGAACGCGGCCAACTGCCAGCGGGTGCCACGTTTGTCGACACGGCTGGCCAGCACCGGACCAAAGCCAAGTGAGAACACCTCCGGATGGATGCCGCACCAACGCCCGACGATGTAATGGCCATATTCGTGCACGGCCACAATGATCGAAAGCACCACGACGAAACTGCCGACCGTGTAGAGGAACCCGCCCAGTTGCGAGACCAGAGATACTGCGTCCAAAACTCTATCCTGTTCGTTGCGTCACAACCTGATCCACCGCATCACGCGACAAACCATCAACTCGGGTGACGTTTTCAAGTGTCATTGAGGCGTCAATAAGACCCGGCTCGGCCTCCAGCGACGCCAATACCTGCTCAGTTATGTCGGCCATGTCCAGAAAGCCAATGTGACCCGCGATAAAGTGATCAAGCGCGCGTTCTTTGGCGCCATTGAAGGCCGCACCGCACAGACCACCGCGCCGCATCACCTCCTGCGCCAGACGCAGCGCCGGATACCGCGCCAGATCCGGCGCGCGAAACTCCAGCTGGCCGATGGAGGCCAGATCCAGCCGGGCCACGGGAAGCGCGCGGCGCTCAGGCCAATGCAGCGCATACCCGATGGCATGCCGCATGTCGGGGGCACCAAGATGGCTCATTAAGGCGCCATCTCGGAAACCGACCAGCGCATGCACCAGTGATTGCGGATGCACCAGCACCTCGATCTGCTCAGGTGCCACGCCAAAGAACTCTCGCGTTTCAATGACTTCCAGCGCCTTGTTGAACATGGATGCACTGTCCACGGTGATCCGCTGCCCCATGTCCCAATTGGGGTGGGACGACGCCTGCGCTAAAGTCGCGGTCCTCAAATCTGCAAGCGGCCAGTCTCGGAATGCGCCACCGGAAGCGGTGATGATGATCCGCTCGACCTCGTCGATCCGCTCGCCGACAAGCGCCTGAAACACTGCGGAATGCTCGCTGTCGACGGGAAGGATACGGGCACCGTGCGCTTCTGCGGTTTTCATCAACAGCCGTCCGGCGCACACCAGTGATTCCTTGTTGGCGAGCGCCAGCGTGCTGCCCTGTTCCAGCGCCCGTAGCCCCGGTGCAAGCCCCGCCGCCCCGACGATCGCCGACATGATCCAGTCGGCGGGACGGCTTGCGGCCTCCACCAGCGCATCTGCGCCGGCCGCCGCTTCGACATCACTGCCTGCAAGCGCTGCGCGCAGCTCTGGCAACCGGTGGTCGTGCGCGGTAATGGCAACTTCGGCGCGTAGCTCAATAGCATCGCGCGCAAGCTGCGCAATATTGTGCCCGCCGCTCAGTGCCACGATGTCATAGGCCTCGGGATCACGTCGGATCAGATCAATGGTGTTCTGCCCGATGGAGCCGGTTGCCCCGAAAATAGATATTTTTCGCATCAGAAACTCGTTTTTCATCCGTCCAACGCGCTGGACGCGATCAGGGGGTCACCCCCAGGTGATGGCGATCAGGAAACACAGGGCGCCCGCGCCCAGCATACCGTCAAAGCGGTCAAACACGCCGCCATGCCCCGGAATGAGCTGACTGGAGTTTTTGACGTTCAAACGTCGCTTCAGCGCGCTTTCGGCGATATCGCCGGCCTGGCTCGCCATGGCAACAAGGGCGGAGATCCAGGTGAGGTTTGCAGGCAGTCCCGCCAGAAGCGCAAACAGCAGCCCGACCACCGCAGCAGCGGCCCAGCCCCCCGCTGTACCGGACCATGTTTTCTTAGGGCTGACGGCAGGCCAGAACTTGCGCCCGCCAAAATGCTTGCCAACGAAGTATCCCGCAACATCCGTCGCAACCACCACGCAGATGAGCCAGAAGGTCCAGCTGACACCGTAAGCCTCTCGCAGCCAGATCAGGCCAAACCCGCCAAACAGCACCCACCCTGCCATTGTCAGAAAGGACCGACGCTGGCGTTCGAGTATCCAGGCGCCAAACACCAGCGGAAAGGCCAGGACAAGAGGCGTCACCACAAGCGGCAGAAAGGAGGACACGAACACTGTCAGCGCGGCAACCGCCCCGCAACCGATGGCGGAGAGCGACAGGTCAGCGTCGTACATCCGCAGCATTTCCCAGAACACTGCCCCAACAGCAACAGAGACGAAGACCGCAAAGGCCACGCCACCAAAATGGATGGATGCGCCCCCCAAGCCAAGCAACACTATGGCAGAGAGCGTGCGTGCGCCGAGATCGGACCAGCGCCCCGCCTTGGGACCTGGCGAAGAGCCATGAGCACTCATGTCTTGACCGCGCCGAACCGACGGTCCCGACGGCCATAGCTGCTGCACAACCGCCCCAGTTCCTCGGCAGTGAAATCGGGCCAGAGCGTATCGATGAACTCATACTCGGCATAGGCAGACTGCCACAGCAGGAAATTCGAGATCCGCGCCTCGCCCGAGGTCCGGATCACCAAATCGGGGTCCGGCAGTACATGGGTGTCAAGGTAGCGCGGCAGGGTTTCCTGATCCACGCTTTCGGGATCCAGCTTGCCGCTCGCCACATCCTGTGCCAGCCTTTTGGTGGCGCGGGCGACCTCGTCGCGTCCACCGTAGTTCAGGGCGATGGTCAGATGCGTGCCATCGTTGCCCGCCGTCTCTCGTTCCAGCGCATCCATCAGCTGGATCAGCTTGGCATCGAGTTTGACCCGGTCACCAATAAACCGCACCCTGACATTCTTGGCGGCCAGCGCTTTCATCTCCTTGGAGATATAGCGGCGAAACAGGCTCATGAGGCCCGCGACCTCCACCTGTGTGCGTTTCCAGTTCTCGGTCGAGAAGGCAAATATCGTCAGGTACTTGACGCCAAGGCCCGGGCAGCACTCGACCACCTCGCGCACCCGTCGGGCGCCTGCGTGGTGGCCGAACAACCGTGGCCGCCCGCGCATCTGCGCCCAACGGCCATTGCCGTCCATGATGATCGCCACATGCCTCGGGCCGCCACCGGAGCCCGGTGACGCTGTGTCTGTTCCGGCCTTGGCCGGGGCTCCGCGGTTCGTCCCGAGTGACATAATGGCTGATCAGACCTGCATGATTTCGGCTTGTTTGGTTTCCAACGCGTCGTCGATGACCTTGATCATCTTGTCGGTCAGTTCCTGCACCTCGGCCTCCCAGAACTTCTGGTCATCCTCGGACATACCGTCGGCTTTGGCTTTCTTGATCTGGTCCATGCCGTCGCGGCGCACGTTGCGGATCGACACACGGGCGTGTTCGGTATACTGGCCCGCCACCTTGGTCAGTTCACGGCGACGTTCCTCGTTCAGCTCCGGAATCGGCAGCATGATGATGGTGCCATTGAGCTGCGGATTGATGCCAAGCCCGCTTTCGCGGATCGCTTTTTCCACCTTGTTGACCAGGCCCTTGTCCCAGACGTTGATGGTGACCATGCGAGGCTCCGGCACGTTCACGGTGCCCACCTGGTTGATCGGTGTCATCGAGCCATAGGCATCCACCATCACCGGTTCCAGCATGGAACCAGAGGCGCGCCCGGTCCGCAAAGATGCAAATTCGGTTTTCAGGTTGGCCAGGGCACCGTCCATGCGGCGCTTCAGATCGTCGGTGTCGAGTTCGAAGTTTTCAGACATGCTGCTCTCCCCTTGCTTGAGGCGGTCTTGAGGACGGCTATTACGCCATCATATGTGTATTGTATAGCGATCTCAGTGGGTAAATACCCGCGAAACCGGCAGTTGAACGCAATTTTGCAGGCAGAACGCGCATCGCAACACCGACCCGCGCCCTGTCCCAAAGCCCCTCACGCGGTTCAGCCGTGAACCTTGGTATAGGTGCCTTCTCCGGCCAGAACGCCGCGAAACCCGCCCGGTTCATCAAGGCTAAAGACGATCAGCGGCAGGCTGTTGTCCCGCGCCAGTGCGATTGCCGAGGCATCCATGACCTTGAGCCGTTTGGCGAGCACATCATCATAGCTGATGCTGTCGTAGCGTTTGGCTTCAGGGTTGGTCTTGGGGTCCATGTCGTAGACACCATCAACACCGTTCTTGCCCATGAAGATGGCTTCGCAGTTCATCTCGTTGGCACGCAGCGTCGCGGCGGTGTCGGTGGTGAAATAGGGATTGCCCGTGCCTGCGGCAAAGATGCAGACCCGCTTTTTCTCCAGGTGGCGCACGGCACGGCGGCGAATGTAGGGTTCTGCAACCTCATCCATCCGAATGGCCGAGATGACACGGGTGAAGACACCTTCATCCTCCAGCGCCGACTGCATCCCCAGCGCGTTCATCACGGTGGCCAGCATTCCCATGTAGTCTGCAGTGGTACGCTCCATCCCCTGCGCCGACCCAGACAGGCCGCGGAAGATGTTGCCGCCGCCGATGACCATGCAGATCTCGACGCCGAGATCATGCACGGACTTCACTTCCTGGGCGATTCTGCGCACGGTTGGCGGATGCAGGCCGAAACCCTGCGTCCCCATGAGGGCCTCGCCGGAAATCTTCAACATCACACGGTTATAGCCTGCGGCCGTCGAGACGTCCGGTTGATCTGAGCTCTGGGGCATGTTGCGCTCCGCAATATGTCGGGGTTAAATCTCGCGGCAAAATGAAGCAAAAGCGGCCAAGGATCAATCCGAACGGCCGGATTATTGCCGATCCGGCCTCAGGCGGCCCTGCCCCGAACCAATTCTGTAGCGGAAGACATTGATGGACCTAGATAAAATCTCCAGCGAATTACCTGTGCTGATTGCCGGTCCCACCGCATCGGGCAAATCCGCACTGGCGCTTGAGATCGCCGAACGGGATGGCGGGGTGATCATCAATGCGGATGCCAGTCAGATCTACGACTGTTGGCGCGTGGTGACCGCACGCCCGTCGCCGGCGGACGAATCCCGGGCGCCGCACATGCTATATGGCCATCTGGCCTATGATGCTCCCTACTCTGCCGGACATTGGCTCCGTGAGGTGGCCCCGCTCCTAACGGGTCCCAAGCGCCCCATTATCGTCGGGGGGACCGGTCTTTACTTTCTCGCGCTGACCGAAGGACTGGCGGAGATCCCCGCCACCCCACCGCAGATCCGCACCGAAGGGGATCGCCTCAGCCTTGAGGACCTGAGCAAGGACCTGGACCCGAGGACCGCTGACCGCATCGACATGCAAAACCGCGCCCGTGTGCAGCGGGCTTGGGAAGTGTTGCGGGCCACGGGCCGTCCTCTCGCCGACTGGCAGGATGATACGCCGCCGCCCCTGCTGCCGCGTACCGCCTGCACCGGACTGGTGATGGAGACCGACAAGGAGTGGCTCGAAGCACGCATCCGTCGCCGTTTTGCCCAGATGCTCGATCAGGGGGCGCTGGATGAAGCGCGCGCGATGCTGGAGCGCTACGATCCGGCGCTTCCCTCCTGCAAGGCGATCGGCGTGCCGGAGCTGATGGCCTATCTGTCTGGCACGCTCAGCCTGTCGGAGGCCGAGGAGCAGGCCTCGATCGCCACCCGGCAATACGCCAAACGGCAGCGCAGTTGGTTTCGGTCACGAATGTCGAAATGGGCAAAAATCACCCCTGAATTGTAAAAACGGGTCTAAAATCCCACAAAACGGACGGCCACCGCCGGAATGCCGGTAAACCTTGCAATAAAATTGATCGAATCATCGGCGCGAGTCACTGTCGTCTGATCAGCTACGCAAAAAGTACAGTCAGCTCCGCCATGCCTTTTGACCCAAACGCCTCTGGACCACTGGACGTCAGCCCTCTGCTACGGCTTCTGTCCGGCGGCGCATGGCAGATCGAACTGGCGCATGAGCGCGACTGCCACCTGCTGGTGTGGGTCACACGCGGTCAGGGGCGTGCATTGCTGGATGGACACTGTCGCGGTTTCGGATCGCACACGGTGCTTTGTATACCCGCTCGCACCTTGTTCTCTCTCGAAATTGGTCGTCAGAGCTTTGGTCAGGTGTTGCGCATCGACGAGACCATGCCCTGCGGGTTGCCCGAAACGCCAATGCAGATCCGCATAAATGACATGCAAGAGCAAGCGCGCCTTACTGCGTTTTTCGACGCGATGCTGCGCGAACAGCAGCTTGATGACGATCATGCCGCACGCGCGATTTGCAGCTACGCAGATCTTGTCGGCATCCAGCTGCAGCGGCTCTGGGCGAAGGCGCCCGAAAACAACAGGGCGCATGCTGCACGTCGTCTGTGCCGAGCGTTCTGCGCCCGGCTGGCTCAGGATGCCGAAGGGGCCTTCAACATGGCCGGACATGCGGCCGAGCTTGACGTGACGCCAACGCATCTGACCCGCGTCTGCCGACAGGAAACCGGCAAGACCGCTGCGGCGCTGTTGACGGAACGCCAATTGCACGCCGCACGTAGTTTGCTGATCCGGACCACATTGCCAATGCGCGACATTGCACAGAGTTTGGGCTTTGGGAGCGCTGCATATTTCACGCGCTTCATCACTCAGCACACCGGCGAAACGCCAAGCGCCCTGCGCAAGCTTGCGCGGAAGGACCCCGGCCCTCAGGCCATGCGTCACTGAAATCTCGCCGCTTAACCCGCGTGCTGTACAGTCCTGTCGATTTCACAAAAACGACGTAGAAAATGTCGCATTTTTGCTCTTGAGTGCCGATACTGTGCATTGACCTCATGGCTCAACTGATGCCGTATAGAGGGGTTGGAGAAACATTGTGACAATTCAAACACCTCAGCACGACACAGCATTGCCGGCGCATGGGGGCCACACTCGCGCGGACGCCCGCCCAACACATGTCTAGAACAGGGAGACATCGATGACCACCACCACACTCAAGAGCTCGACCACCCATTGGGCGGCAGAGATGCACGCGCAGGAACTTAAGTCTGGCAAGCTGTCCCGGCGTGAATTCCTGACCCGTGCCACCGCTCTGGGCGTCTCGGCTGTAGCCGCATATGGGATGATCGGCCTGACCGCCCCGGCGCGCGCTGCGGGCGACATGCAGGAAGGCGGCACCATCCGGGTGCAGATGAACGTCCGCGGCCTGAAGGATCCGCGCACCTATGACTGGTCCGAAATCGGCAACGAGAGCCGCGGCACGCTGGAATATCTGGTCGAGTACAACAACGACGGCTCTTTCACCCCGATGCTGTTGGAAAGCTGGGAAGTCAACGACAGCGCCGATGAATACACCCTGAATGTCCGCAAGGGCGTGAAGTGGAACAACGGCGATGACTTCACCGCCGAGGACGTCGCGCGCAACATCGCCGGATGGTGCGATAAGGGCATGGAAGGCAACTCCATGGCCGGTCGTTTCGGCACCCTGATCGACCCCGACACCAACCAAGCGATCGAGGGCGCAATCGAGGTGGTCGACAGCCACACCGTGAAGCTGAAGCTGCCGAACTCCGACATCTCGATCATTCCGGGCATGGCGGACTACCCGGCGGCGATCACCCATGCCAGCTTTAGCGCGGATGATGCACAGAACGCGGTCGGCACCGGCCCCTATCTGATCTCCGAACTCGAGGTCGGCGTAAAATGCACCCTGACCCGCAACGAGGATCACACCTGGTGGGGCGAAGAGGTCTTTGGTCGTCCCGCATTGGACAGCATCGAATACATCGACTTCGGCACCGACCCGTCCTCTTGGCTCTCCGCGCTGGAAGCGGAAGAAGTGGACATGCTCTACGAATCCGTTGGTGAATTCATCGACGTGATGGACTCGCTGGGTTTTGTGAAGTCCGAAGTTGTGACCATGTCCACCATCGTGATCCGTCCCAACCAGCTGGCCGAGATCGATGGCAAGAAGCCCTATGCCGATCAGCGCGTGCGCAAGGCCTTGCAGATGGCGATCGACAATGATGTCTGCCTGGAACTGGGCTATGGCAACCGCGGTGTTGTCGCCGAACACCACCATGTCGGCCCGGCGCACCCAGAATATGCTGAACTGCCCAAGCAGGAAGTCGATGTCGAAGGCGCCCGCGCCCTGATGGAAGAAGCCGGCATGATGGATTTCGAGCACGAGATCATCTCCATCGACGACGACTGGCGCAAGAACACCACCGACGCCGTGGCCGCGCAGCTGCGCGACGCGGGTTTCAAGGTGAAGCGCACTGTTCTGCCCGGCTCCACCTTCTGGAACGACTGGACCAAGTATCCGTTCAGCTCCACCAACTGGAACCACCGTCCGCTTGGCGTGCAGATCTGGGCTCTGGCCTACCGCTCCGGCGAGGCCTGGAACGAGTTCGGCTGGGCCAACGAAGAGTTCGACGCGCTTCTGGCCGATGCGTTGGCGATTGCCGATGTCGACAAGCGTCGCGAAGTCGTCGCCAAGGCCGAAAAGTTGATCCAGGACGAAGGCGTGACCATTCAGCCTTACTGGAAATCGCTGTTCCGCCACATGCGCGAAGGCGTCACCGGTGCGGACATGCACATCTCCTACGAGCATCACCACTACAAATGGGGCTGGGCGGCCTGATCTCTGATCGGCCACATCCTCTTGGCTTGCCCCCGACCTCTGTGCCGGGGGCGGCCAGCTATCAACGATAAGACCAAACAATAAGACGGCCCCCCGATCCGGAAGACCCAGTTCCGGCACGCATCAGGGCCAGCTGACCGCCAGTCTGCAGGGGATCAAATGGGACTATTCATATTACGTCGTTCAGGCGTGATGATCATTACGGCGTTGTGCCTGACGTTCATCGTGTTCTTTCTGACAAATCTCTATCCAAACCTTGAAAAGCTCGCCAAGACCGAAGGCAACTTCCGCATGTCGGACGAGGCCGTCGCAAGCTGGCTGGAGAAAAATGGCTATGCGCAACCTGTTGTCGTGAAGTACGGCCAATGGCTTGGCGTCATGCCCGGATGGACCCGCACAGCTGACGGTGAGGTCACCGGACGATGTATTGATGGCACCGCAACACCGGACGAGGCCGCCACCGCACCACGTTATTGTGGCATCATCCAGGGTGACTGGGGGTATTCCACTCGTTTCAAGACAGGTGTCGGTGACATCATCGAAACCAGGCTCGGCAACACTGGTTACCTGATGATGTGGGTGCTGATCCTGATGGTTCCCTCGGCGCTGATCATTGGCGTTCTTGCGGGCATGCGCGAAGGCTCTGCCACTGACCGGTCGCTGTCGACGCTCTCGATCATGACCACCGCAACGCCGGAATATGTCTCCGGGGTGATTTTCATCGCGGTCTTTGCCTCCTCCACCGTGGGGCTGAAATGGTTCAAGGGCACCGCAACGGCGGCGATGGAGAATCCCACGTTCGAGAACTTCTTCCTGCCGGTGCTGACAATCGCGCTCTACGGCATGGGCTACATCGCGCGGATGACCCGGGCCTCGATGACCGAGGTGATGACAGCCCAATACATCCGCACCGCACGGCTGAAGGGCGTGAGCTTTCCCAACATCGTTCTGAAACACGCCCTGCGCAATGCGCTGATCGCCCCCTTCACCGTCATTATGCTGCAATTTCCCTGGCTGCTGAACGGCGTGGTGATTGTGGAAAGCCTGTTTAACTACAAGGGCTTTGGCTGGGCGCTGGTCGAGGCCGCAAGCAACAATGACATCGAGCTGCTGCTCGCCGTCTCTGTTGTTTCCGTCGTGGTGGTTCTGCTGACGCAGCTGATTTCCGATATCGGCTATGTGTTCCTGAACCCACGTATTCGTATCTCATAAGGCAGGAGGCATTTCATGGATCCCTTGACCTGGACTGGCGCTCTTGCCTTCCTGAACCCGATCTACCAGATCACGCTAGTGCTGCTGGTCGCAGCGCTGGCAATCTGGATCATCACATCCGTCATCAGTGCCGGCACCCGGCAGGTGGCCAACGCCGATGGCTCCTTCACCCTCGCGGGCAATCCGCAAGCGATGGCGAACCTCGGCGTCAAACTTACCTTTCTGGTGGTCGCCATCCTGTCCCTTGCCTATTTGCTGTTCGGACTGATCCTGGGCACAAGCGCGGGGATCGTCGGTGCCATGTCGCGGCAGATGCTGCCCACATGGACTGCGCTGGTGGTGCTTTTCGCCCTTTCGATCACCTTCAAGCGGCGGCTTGGCCTTTATGGCAAACTCTTCGACAGCCCCATCGGGATGATCGGCTTTGGACTGGTGATGTTCTGGGTGTTCACCGGCATCTTTGGCGCCATGGACCTGATCGCCACCCATGATCCGCTGGGACAGGCCTCGGGTATGAAGAACAAGGTGCCCGGCACGCCCCTGCGCGGAGCCGAAGAAGGCGAATATGCCTGGTACCTGCTCGGCGGCGACAACCTGGCACGCGACGTGTTCTCTCGCATGGTCAAGGGCGCCTGGGAGGTGCTGAAATACGCCCCGCTCGCCACGCTTTTTGCCTTCATGGTAGGGATCACACTCGGTCTGCCGGCGGGCTATTACGGCGGTCGCCTCGACACGCTGCTGTCTTTTCTCGCCAACCTCATCCTCGCATTCCCGGTGATCCTGCTGTTCTACCTGCTGGTGACACCCGAGATCGTGGCAACGGGGTTGCCGCAGTTCATGGCCGTGGTGCTCTTTGCCTTCCCGATGGTGTTCTGCGGCGTGCTGATCCACTCGCGGTTCCGCACCCAGCCCGGCAAGGATTACATGTGGCTGGCGATCGTACTGGTACCGATCTTCCTGCTGTACATGTCGTTGATCAATGAAAATGGCAGCAAGATCGACTTCTGGCCGCTCGACTTCTTTGACATTCCCGGCGGTGTGCTGGTGGTGTTTGTCTCGGTGGTCTTCGTGAACTCGCCCACCGTGTTCCGGATTGTCCGGGGGCTCGCCATGGACATCAAGACACGCGACTATGTAGCGGCCGCGCAGACCCGCGGCGAGCGCGCCTGGTACATCATGTTGTGGGAGATCCTGCCCAACGTGCGCGGCCCGCTGATCGTCGATTTCTGCCTGCGCATCGGCTACACCACGATCCTGTTGGGTACGCTCGGCTTTTTCGGCCTCGGCCTGCCGCCGGAAAGCCCGGACTGGGGGTCGACCATCAATGATGGGCGCAAGCTGTTGTCGATCTACCTGCATCCGGCCCTGCCGCCCGCCGTGGCGCTGATGAGCCTGGTGCTGGGGCTGAACCTGCTGGCCGATGGACTGCGCGAAGAAAGCCTCAAGGACTGAGACAATCATAGCCGGGGGCGCTGCCCCCGGACCCCGAGATATATTGGGCCAAAAGAAGCACGTGAGACTTCGACCGGCCCACCAGGGAGACCAAGATGAGCAAACTTGCAGAGTATGACGGTCCGATCCTCGAGATTGACAAGCTGTCGATCTCCTTCTTCACCCGCCTGCGTGAAATTCCCGCCGTGATGGATTTCTCTGTCGCCGTGCAACCCGGAGAGGCGGTGGGTCTGGTCGGCGAATCCGGCTGCGGCAAATCCACCGTAGCGCTGGGCGTGATGCAGGATCTGGGCAAGAACGGACGCGTGGTTGGTGGCTCGATCAAGTTCAAGGGCCGTGATCTGTCGGAGATGAGTACGGAAGAGCTGCGCGACGTGCGGGGCAATGAGATCGCGATGATCTACCAGGAGCCCATGGCCTCCCTGAACCCGGCGATGAAGATCGGCAAACAGCTGATGGAAGTGCCGATGATCCACGAAGGCCTGAGCGAGAAAGACGCCCATGCCCGGGCGCTTGAGGTCGTGACAGATGTGAAATTGCCTGACCCCAAGCGGATGCTGAACTCCTATCCGCATCAGCTCTCGGGTGGTCAGCAGCAACGTATCGTCATCGCCATGGCCTTGATGTCGAAACCGTCGTTGCTGATCCTCGACGAGCCGACCACAGCGCTTGACGTGACCGTGGAGGCCTCCGTGGTCGAACTGGTCAAGGATCTGGGCAAGAAATACGGCACATCGATGCTGTTCATCTCGCATAACCTCGGCCTGGTGCTGGAGACCTGCGACCGGATTTGCGTGATGTATTCCGGCGAGGCGGTGGAGCGTGGCTCGATCGAGGATGTGTTCGATGACATGCGTCACCCCTACACGCAGGCGCTGTTCCGCTCGATCCCGCTGCCCGGTGCCGACAAGAACGCGCGCCCCTTGGTGGCTATTCCCGGCAATTTCCCCCTGCCCCATGAACGCCCCACAGGCTGCAACTTCGGTCCACGCTGCGATTACTTCGAGGCCGGGCGCTGTGATGCAGGTGACATTCTGATGGAGCCGGTACCCGACAACGAACGCCACCACACCCGCTGTCTGAAGTTTCAGGAAATCGACTGGAACGCCCCCATCGACGTGGGTGAACAAAAGGCCAAGACCGAGCCGGGCCGGGTCGTTCTGAAGATGGACAACCTCAAGAAATACTACGAGGTGGCCGCCAACGCGCTGTTTGGTGGTGGTGCCAAGAAAGTGGTCAAGGCCAATGAGACCCTGAGCTTTGAGGCCCGCGAATCCGAGACCCTTGCCATCGTCGGCGAGTCAGGCTGTGGCAAATCAACGTTCGCCAAGGTGCTGATGGGGCTGGAGACGGCCACCGAAGGCGAGATCCTGTTGGACAATCACAACATCGAACAGATCCCGATCCAGAACCGTGATGCCAGCACCATTGCCGACGTGCAGATGGTGTTCCAGAACCCGTTTGACACGCTGAATCCGTCGATGAGCGTCGGCCGTCAGATCATTCGGGCGCTGGAGATCTTTGGCATCGGCGACAGCGATGGCGCGCGCAAACAGCGCATGCTTGAACTGCTGGATCTGGTAAAACTGCCCCGCGCCTTTGCAGATCGCATGCCGCGGCAGCTGTCTGGCGGTCAGAAACAGCGGGTGGGCATCGCCCGCGCCTTTGCCGGTGGCGCACGCATCGTGGTGGCGGATGAGCCCGTCTCGGCGCTCGATGTGTCCGTGCAGGCGGCGGTGACCGATCTGCTGATGGAAATCCAGCGCAATGAGAAGACCACACTCTTGTTCATTTCCCATGATCTGTCGATCGTGCGCTACCTGTCGGACCGGGTGATGGTGATGTACCTCGGCCATGTGGTCGAGCTGGGCGATACCGATCAGGTATTCTCGCCCCCCTATCATCCCTATACCGAAGCCTTGCTGTCGGCGGTTCCGATTGCCGACACCTCGATCGAGAAAACGCATATCGTGCTGGAGGGGGACATTCCTTCGGCTATGGACCCGCCGTCAGGTTGTCCGTTCCAGACTCGTTGTCGCTGGAAGTCTCAGGTTCCGAACGGGCTCTGTGACAAGGAGGTGCCGCCGATCCGCACGCTGGCGGGCGGGCATCAGATCAAATGTCACCTCAGCGACGATATCCTCGAGAGCATGGAGCCCGTCATCAAGATTGCAGCCGAATAATGTCTCGAACGCCGCGGCGACGCGGCGCAGGCAACTGAGATTCGAAACAAAAGGCCTCACCCAGATCGGGTGAGGCCTTTCGATATGGCCGATCCGCATCGGATCATGCGCGGGGATTCTTCCGCCACGCATGGTCCTGAGCCGTTCAGCGCAGGGTTGCGTCAAAGCTTTCCCAAGCTTCAACCCAACGTTCACCGCCGAGCGCATCGAGCACAGGCTGAAGGTGCTCCTCATAGGCGTGCCATTGACCTTGCGTATCCGGCGACAGTTCTTCCTGACCAAGCTTTTTGCCAATGGTATCAAGGTCACAGAGCGCGACAGGCGACAGGCACGCTTCCTTGAAATCAAGACCTGCATGTTCCAGCAGCGTGCTGATCTGCGCTTTCGAGTCCTCGACCAGCGCGGCGTAGGACTGCATGCGCATCGCATCACCAAGCGTTGCCGCATAGTTGGTGGCAGACGCATAAACCGTCCGCATCACATTGGCGATCCACTCCGGACGCGAGGCCAGCGCGTTGCCGTTCAGCACGTTCGAGGCGATATTGGCCAGTGCCGTATCCATCGGATGACGCGACATGAAGATGAACTTTGCCTCCGGGAACAGGAACTGTGCCAGCGCAAACTCAAGACAGCCCAGCGGATGCGCATCCACTATCGTCTTGCCACCGGCAACCTGACCACCCAGAGCACGCTCCAGGTAATACTGGCGGAAGATGTCGATTTCTTCTGCGCTCAGCTGGTCCATCCAGTCCCAGTAGTTGCACGGGCGGTTCGTTTTCGCCAGATGCATGCGAATGGCACCATGGGTGCGCGACATCGCAGAGTTCTCGCCAACGCTGAACACGCCCGGGTGCTTTGCCAGGATACGCTCTACCAGACCGGTGCCGGCCATCGGCATACCGCCAACAAAGACGAATTTCGGCAGCATCGAGCCATCCTCAGAGGGCGGGCGCGGCTCGAACATTTGCTCCTGTTCGGCGACCATTTCGTCAAAGATCGCCGGTGCAAACGGACCTGCCACTTCCTGACGGGCCGACTGGAACAGCGTGAACGCAACGTCCGCCTCGCCAGAGGCATGCGCGATCTGGGCCAGCGCGTTATGGATCAGGGCACGGTGGTTGCTGTCCAGATCGTCACGTTCGGACAGCGCCAGCATTCTCTGTGCATAAAGGCTGTCGACAGAGAAAGTCTCAATCCCATTGAGGGCCGTCAGAGCGGGCACCGAATTGGGGTTGCGTTTGAGGACCTCCTCAAAGGCCTGCGTCGCGCCCGACAGGTCTCCCTTGCTTTGGAGCATGAGGCCCAGCTTGCCCCAGGCCGCCGCATCCTCGGGGTAGCTTTCGACCACATGGCGCATGACCTTGATCGCATTGTCATAGTCGCGCATCTCGAAAAAGCAGTCTGCGGTACGTTCCAGCAGGCCAAGATCCAGCTCACCAGATTGTACAAAGGGCAGCATCACGCTGAGAGAGCGCGCAAATTTGCCCGTGGCCATAAGGCCGTCGACGGTTGCGAATGCCTCGGTCAAGGCATCGGGAGTGTGGCTGTTTTCTACCAGCATGTGTTGTTCGCCCTTCTGTAACGATGGGCTGAATGTGCGTCAGAGAAGTGAATCAGCGGTAAAGCACTTGGTTCGAATTTGTGGCTTTTTCTTGGAATTTAACGCGGCACTGCCACATAGGCTGCCGATCAGTCTTCGAGCAGTGGCTCGTAGCGTGCATCAGTCAGCGTCTCGAGGAAGGCAACAAGCGCATCTATCCGACGGTCATCCAATGCGGGCCCATGGGTCAGCTCTTCGGTCGACAGGGTTTCGGGCACCGGTGTTGCCCCCCAGCGGGCTCCGGTTTCCGGATTGGTTTGCGCGGCCTCCGCCTTGCTGTTGTACTTATTATAGAACGCAACGACGGTCCGCAGATCCTGAAACACCCCATTGTGCATATATGGACCGGTCACTGCGACATTGCGCAGGGTCGGTGTCTTGAACTTGCCGCGCTGCGCCGGATCGTCGACCAGCGGATTGTCCAGCAATCCATTGTCTACCCAATCCGCGTCTACGCCGTTTTCCTCACGGCCCGGCAGGTTCGCCGGCACGCCGATATTGTGATACTTGAAGTCCGTAAACGGCTCGGCCGGGTCGATGGCGCTACGGCGCAGCTGGTGGCATTGATTGCAATTGGTGAATTGCTGCGAAAAGAACAACAGCCGCCCCAGCTCTTCGGTCTGGGTCAGCTCGACCTCGCCGCGCAGATAGCGGTCATACTTGCTGTCAAAGGGCTGGAACGCTTCGCTGCTCTCAAACGCGGCGAGCGCTTCCGTCAGGGCCTCAAACCCCGCATCGACATCGGTGGCGATATCCACGTCATAAAGGGCGCGGAAAGCGGTCACATAGTCCTCATGCTCGGCCAGCCGGGCAATGGCATCCGCTTCACGCGCCAGCCCCAGCTCGATCGGGTTCAGAATTGGCCCCCCGGCCTGCGCCGCGAGATCCGACGCACGCCCGTCCCAGAACTGGCCACCGACCCATTCGCCGTCAGCGTTCTGATGAAAGGCAGGCGACAGGATCGCATAGGCCGCCGTGGGGGCGTGGCGCGCACCGAGCGACAGGCCATCATCGCCGCGCGAAAACGCCCCCTCCGCGTCACGACGCGGGTCAGCAAAACCCGCATTGGGCTCGTGGCAGCTGGCACAGGACTGGGTGCGGTTCAGCGACAAGTCGGTTTCGAAGAACAAGGCCTCGCCAAGCGCTTCTGGCGTGGCATAGGGCTGCGCCGCCACCGGGGCGGTGGCAAGAAGCAGACAGGCCGCAGGACGGACGACAAAGCGCGAAACCATCATTGATATTCTCCGGGTTCTTCACCCACCGCCTAGCGCAGTCACCACGCAATTTCCAGATGCAGAAAGGACGCAGCCCTGTTCTGGACCACGCCCTTTCCTCTCTCCCACAGTCCCACCCGCGGGTATTCTTCTTGCAGCAGATCGCTGATCGTCAGACCAGGAAAACCACCAGCAAGGTCAACAGGTTGATTGAGCCAAATTGCAGAATCTCTGGCCGTGTTCTGGCCCGCCATGCGCCCCAGAACGCCACCGTCAGTGTTCCGGCAAACCCAGCCAGTGCCAATGCGGCGATCACGGCGCCAATCGTCCCGGTGCCCGGCCCCCACGGCGCAGTCTCCAGGGCGATCCCCTTCAGCAACACGCCGATCAGGGCGCCACAGGCCACACCCCAAAGCGTCGGCCCGATCTCGCGCCGCATCCCGCGGCCGTGGTAGTCTAGGATCTGATCCACCAGCTCAGGACGGGGCTGTGCGCCGGGTTCCCAGCCCATGCGCGCCACCTGTCCTTCAAACGTCTTCCCACTCACTTTTACGTCCCTCCGTGTTGAGAGAGAAATTCACGTCTGATTAAGGCAGATTAATGACCCGTTAACGAAGGTGGCGGGGCAAATGGTTAACGGCGGCTGGAAGTCGCCGCTGGCAGTGGCCGAACCGGCGGAAACCGGCTCAACTGCCGAGAATCTTGCGCACGTAGTTCTGAGTTTCCTTGTAGGGCGGCACCCCGCCATGCCGTTTCACCGCGTCGGGACCGGCATTATAGGCCGCAAGTGCCAGTCGCCAGGACCCGAACTTGCGATATTGCTGCGCCAGATAGCGCGCACCGCCGCGCAAATTCTCCGCCGGAATCAGCGGATCGACCCCAAGCAGCCGCGCGGTCTGCGGCATCAGCTGCGCAAGACCCAGAGCGCCCTTGTGAGATTCGGCCCCCGGGTTCCAGTTGCTCTCCTGCTGTACCAGACGCAGGAACAAATCTTCCGGAACACCGTGATCACGTGCGGCGCTGCGGGCCACTTCAAGGTATTCGCCACGGTAGCTGCCGCTGTAGATTGGCAGCACATCATCCTTCAGGCTGTCGGGCTTCAACCGCTCCGAACCACGGTACTGGCTGGCGCCACGGGTATCGAGGAAGTTGGTCTGCGCCGCAAACATCTTGCGCTTGGTCTTGCTCTTGAACAGATCAGCGGCCACCGCTTGCGTGGCGAAGACGGACAGGATCAGGGCAGCAGTCGAAATGCGTCGCATGGGATGTTTCGAGAACTCGTTAATTTTTGCTGTGAGCAATATAGCCAACTTTTGGCCAAATGGAAGATATCCACATCTTACTGCCCTGTCAGGCGCAATTTGCAGGCGCTCCGGGCGCTCCAGACGCGCTCCTGCCCTTTCATCGCGCGAATAGGGTCGTTACTCTTGCCGGCAGGCAACGGACGGGATTCGACTTCCCGTTCAGGCGACCCGTCGCAATCGCTCTTGAACAGATAAGAAACAAAGGACAGGACCCTCATGGCTGGATCCCTGAACAAAGTAATGCTCATCGGCAATCTTGGCCGCGATCCGGAAGTGCGCAGCTTCCAGAATGGCGGCAAGGTGTGCAACCTCCGCATCGCGACCTCGGAGACCTGGAAAGACCGCAACACCGGCGAGCGCCGCGAAAAGACCGAATGGCACTCTGTTGCCATTTTCAGCGAAGGCCTCGTGCGCGTGTGTGAGCAATATCTGCGCAAGGGCTCCAAAGTCTTCGTGGAAGGCCAGCTGCAAACCCGCAAGTGGCAGGACCAGAACGGCCAGGACCGCTATTCGACCGAGATTGTTCTGCAGGGCATCGGCGGCACGCTGACCATGCTCGACGGTCGCGGTGAAGGCGGCGGCGGTGGTGGTGGCGGCAGCTTTGGCGGCGGTGGCGGCGGCCAGGGCGGCGGCGACTATGGTGGCGGCGGTGGCGGCTACGGTGGTGGCGGCAACCAGGGCGGCGGCTTTGGCGGCGGTCAGGGTGGCCCCTCGCAAAACATCGACGACGACGAAATCCCATTCTGAGGTCAGCCCTCAGCGCGCAAAGCAAAAACACCCGGAGCGAACCGCTCCGGGTGTTTTGTTGTCATCATTCGGTTGCATGACCGGCGCGCCTCAGCCGCCTTCGCCACAAGAGGAGCTTTGGCCGTCCCCGCTGCGTTTTAGGCGCGCTGACGCAATGCATCCTGCAGCACCGCGAGAACTTTGTCCTCGGGCACATCGGACGTCACAAAGGCGTCGCCAATGCCGCGGGCAAGGATGAACCGCAGCTGACCATCCACGACCTTCTTGTCTTGCCCCATCACCTCAACCAGCTCTTCGGCAGTGGGCAGATCGCCGGGGATATCCGCCAGATCGGTCTTCATACCCATCGCCTTAAGATGCGCACGCACCCGGCTGGGGTCTTCCTGGCTGCACAGTCCCAGACGGGCGGACAGCTCAAACGCCAGCGCGCATCCGATCGCCACACCCTCGCCATGCATCAGCCGATCACTGTAGCCGGTCGCCGCCTCCAGCGCGTGGCAGAACGTGTGACCGAGGTTCAACAGCGCACGGTCCCCCTGCTCGGTCTCATCACGCACCACGATATCGGCCTTCATCTGAACGGATCGCGCCACCGCCTCGACCCGCAGCGCCATGTCACCTTCGGCCATGGCGGGCGCATTGGCCTCCAACCAGTCGAAAAACTCCGCATCGCCCAGCAGGCCGTATTTCACCACCTCGCCATAACCGGCGAGGAAATCGCGCTTGGTCAGCGTGCCGAGGATCGCGGTATCGGCCAGCACCATCGCCGGCTGATGGAACGCACCGATCAGGTTCTTGCCCTGCGGCGCGTTGATGCCGGTCTTGCCACCCACCGAACTGTCCACCTGCGCCAGCAGGGAGGTCGGGATCTGCACAAAACGCACGCCCCGGCGCAACACCGCGGCCGCAAAGCCCGCCAGATCACCGATCACGCCACCGCCAAAGGCGATCACGATGTCACCGCGTTCGACCTTCTTCTCAAGCAGCCACTCCACCGCACGGGAGAATTGCGGCCAGCCTTTGGTGGCCTCGCCCGGCGGCAAGGCCAGCGCCTCCATCTCGATGCCTTCGGCAGCCAACCCGGCGCGCAAAGCCTCAAGATGCAGTGCCGCGACGGTCTCATCGGTCAGCACTGCAACCTTTGGACGTGTCAGCAGGGGCGCCAAACGCTTGCCAACCTCGGCCACCAGATCGGGGCCGATCACCACGTCATAGGCGCGGGTGTCCAAAGGTACGTGAACGATCTTTTCCATCAGTCAAACTCCAGCACATCGGGGCGCGCCTTCAAGGCCTCCAGCACCCGGCTCACCATATTGTCGATCGAGACCTGCCCATCCGAACTCACCGTCAGATCCGCCTGTGCATAGATCGGCACGCGCGCATGATAGAGGTCAGAGAGCGTCTGATACGGGTCCGCCGAGCGCAGCAAGGGCCGCGTGTCGCGCCCCTTCACCCGCTTCCACAGCACATCCAGATCCGCCTGCAAACAGATCGAGACACCGGATTCGGACATGACCCGCCGATTTCGCTCCGCCAGAAAGGCACCGCCGCCGGTGGACAACACGCCGCATTCTTCCTGCAAAAGCCGGGAGATGACCTGATATTCCTTCTCGCGAAAGAACGGTTCACCATCGCGGGCAAAGATTTCCGGGATCGACATGTTGGCGGCAAATTCGATTTCGTGATCACTGTCGAGGAAGGGCACGTCAAGCCGTGCAGCCAGCGCCCGCCCGACCGCGGTCTTTCCGGCTCCCATCATCCCGACCAGCACGATGGTCTTCTTCAACTTTCCCGGCGCGCAACTTTCTGCCGTCGCATCGGTGATTTGGTCTTTTTCGCTCATTCTTCAGTGAATGACGTGATATTGGCAAAAAGGCCATATATAAAACTCTCAAAACAGACAAAGAAGCAGGCACCGGGACACCCATGGCACGTTTGGTAAAATACTTGGCTTTCCTCCTCATTTTGGCGGCAATCGGGCTGGTGGCATACGCCTATGTAGGCCCTTGGTTTGGTGCAGATTTTTCGGCTCCGTCAGAAGAAGTGCGCAAACCCGTGGTGCTCAATGCCGACTAAAACTGCCGCATTGGTCCTTGGCGGTCTTCTGCTGACGACATCTCCGGTTTTGGCACGCGATCCGCTGACCGCAATTGACTGGCTGAAAGCTGCTCCTCCGGTGGCCAATATTCCGCCGACGCTCTTGCAGGAACCCCCGGTCGCGCAAAGCGCGCATGGCCCCGACATCACCGTCACCCCGCTGGAGCGGTTGCTGCCGCCCATTGGGCTGGTGCCGGAATCGCGCACCGGACTTCCGGCAACCCTGTGGCAAGGCAGCCCACCGGAACAGCTGGCGACGCTGATCCGGGAGGTTCCGGTCTCCGACCTGCCCGCGATGCAATCGCTGCTGATGACACTGCTTCTGACCGAAGCGCGCCCGCCCTTTCGCGACGACGACCAGATCCTGCTTGCACGCCTCGACCGGCTGCGTGAGATCGGCGCCACGGACCCGGCTCAGGCGCTGGTGCAGGAGGCAGGTCCGACCGAGAATGCGCAAAGGTTCGACCGTTGGTTCGATGTAACGCTGCTGAACGGCGATGAGGAGCGCAGCTGCGCCGCGCTCACGGCGGATCCCTATCTGATGCAGGACTATGCAGCGCGCATCTTCTGCGCCGCCCGTCGCGGGGACTGGCCCACTGCTGCGCTGATGCTGGAAACGGCCCATGCGCTGGCTTTGCTCGGCAAGACACAGATTGCCTTGCTGGACCGCTTCCTCAATCCGGACCTCTATGAGGGCATGCCGCCGCTGCCGTCGCCTTCCGCCCCGACGCCGCTCGAATTTCGCATGTTCGAGGCGATCGGAGAGCCGATGCCAACACGGTCCCTGCCCCGCGCCTTTGCCAGCGCGGATCTGCGCGACATCGCCGGATGGAAGGCCCAGCTTGAGGCCGCAGAACGCCTGACCCGCAGCCGGGCGATGAACCCGAACCAGTTGCTGGGACTGTTCACCGCGCGTCGTCCGGCCGCCTCTGGCGGTATCTGGGACCGGGTCGCCGCCGTGCAGCGGTTTGACACTGCCCTGTCCACCGGCAGCGCCGACGCGGTGCGAAAGACGCTGCCGGCCTTCTGGGCCGCCGCTCAGGCTGCAGGGCTGGAAATGGCGATGGCCGATCTCTTTGCGCCGCGATTGGCAGGAATCAAACTGGACGGCAAGGCCGCCATGATCGCCTGGCGCCTGCGCCTGCTTTCTGCGGATTATGAAACAGCCGCAGCCACGCCCCCCAATGACAGCCGGCACAGCCGCTTCCTTGCCTCTCTGGCCGAAGGGCAGCCGGCGGCGGAGCTCGCCAACACGTCGCAGGAACAGGCCATCGCCACCGGCTTTGCCCCTGACAGCACGCTGCCCGCGGCACAGAAACTGCTGCTCGACCAGGGCCGTCTTGGCGAGGCCATCCTTGTGACGATGAAAAGCTTCTCGCATGGGGCCGACGGCAATCTGGAGGCTGCGACCCAGTCTCTGGCCGCGTTCCGCCATATGGGGCTTGAGGACACGGCACGCCGTGCCGCGCTCCAACTCCTGCTTCTACCGCGCGGGTGACAACAGATGCGCGCACCAGACGATGACGTCCAATGGATTTCCACTTTCTTGGATGCTCAGGCCGCCGAGTTGGGCGCGGCGCGCAATACGCTGCTCGCCTACGGGCGCGATCTGCGCAATCTGGCGCAATGGATGGCCGGGCAAGGTCTGAATTTCAGCCGAATGCAGCAAGGCGACGTGGAGTCCTACCTGATCTCCTGCGACGCCGAAGGGTTGAGCCGCGCCACCCGCGCCCGGCGCCTCTCTGCGGTCAAGCAGATCTATCGCTTTGCCTTTGAAGAAGGCTGGCGCGAGGACAATCCCGCGTTGCAGATCAAAGGCCCGGGCCGCGCCAAATCCCTGCCCAAGACCCTTGAGATCGCGGAGGTCGACCTGCTTTTGCAAGCGGCCCGTGTGACCGGGCGCACAGAGGCCGACCGGTTGCGCAACACCTGCCTGATGGAGCTGCTCTACGCCACAGGTATGCGGGTGAGTGAGCTGGTCTCGCTGCCGGTGTCGGCCGCGCGCGGCGATCCCAACATGCTGCTGATTCTGGGCAAGGGCGGCAAGGAGCGCATGGTGCCCCTGTCACCACCGGCGCGCGCGGCCCTGGCTGTCTGGCTCAGCACCCGCGACGGGATCGAGGACAAACGCGAAACCAAAGGCCACAAACCCTCTCGTTTCCTGTTCCCCTCGCGGAGTAAGGACGGGCATCTGACGCGGCATCGCTTCTACCTTCTAATCAAGGAATTGGCAGTGGCCGGTGGCGTATCACCTGAAAAAGTGACCCCGCACACCCTGCGCCATGCCTTTGCGACACACCTCTTGGCCAATGGTGCGGATTTGCGTGCGATTCAGGCACTTCTGGGCCATGCGGATATTGCAACGACAGAGATCTACACCCATGTTCTCGATGCCCGACTGGCAGAACTGGTGCATCAACACCATCCGCTCGCACAGAAAGCGTCGGACGCGGACTGACGGGTGCCGAGCCCTCACACCGGCGCTCCCGGCGCAGGCAAAAGCCGGTTTCGACCCCAGACTGCTTGATCCAACGTCGCTTGCACAGCATAACCATCAAAAATGAAGGACCCTCAGGACCCCAATGGACAGCGCAACTTCCGTACTCGACAGCTCATTCTGGATCACCTCCGGCGGCATTGTGCTGCTGCTGATCTTGTCCGGTTTTTTCTCCGGTTCCGAAACTGCACTCACCGCCGCCTCACGCGGCAAGCTGCGCAGTCAGGCTGACAAGGGCGCGCGCGGAGCACAACGCGCGCTGCAGATAACCGAAGACAGCGAGCGACTGATCGGGTCTGTCCTCCTAGGCAACAACCTTGTCAACATCCTGGCGGCCTCTCTGGCGACCGCCCTGTTCACCAAAATCTTCGGTGAGAGTGGCGTCGCGTTGGCAACCATCGTGATGACAATGCTTGTTCTGGTCTTTGCCGAGGTTCTGCCAAAGACCTACGCCATCACAAACTCCGAAAAGGCCGCCGCAGCCGTGGCGCCGGTCATTGGTACCTTGGTGACGATCCTAGCACCGATCGTCGGTGCGGTACGCCTGCTTGTGCGCGGTGTGCTGCGCGTCTTCGGGGTGCAGATCGACCCGGACAGCCACATCATGGCGGTGCGCGAAGAAATCGTCGGTGCGCTGCAGATCGGCCACTCCGAAGGTGTGGTGGAAAAGGAAGACCGCGATCGTATCCTTGGCGCGCTGGATCTCTCCGACCGCCTGGTTGAGGAAATCATGCTACATCGCTCTAAAATCGAAATGATCGATGCGGAGGCCGACCCCGAGGCCATTCTGGAACAATGCCTGACCTCCTCACACACCCGTCTGCCGCTGTTTCGCACCAATCAGGAGAACATCATCGGCGTGGTCCATGCGAAGGATCTGCTGCGCAAGATGTATGCCAAGATCGGCGGTCCGGATGGCGACGCCTCCGCACTGCGTGACTTCAACATCACCGAAGTCAGCAAGCCGCCATATTTCGTGCCAGAGACCACCACGCTTGACGATCAGATGCGCCAATTCCTGCGCATGCGCACTCATTTTGCGCTGGTGGTGGATGAATATGGCTCCCTGCAAGGGCTGATCACCCTCGAAGACATTCTCGAGGAGATCGTCGGCGAGATCACCGATGAATTCGACCCTGCCGAACAGAGCTTCGCCCGCAAAACGGGGGATGGCAATTTCATCGTCGAAGGCGCCACCACTATCCGGGACCTCAATCGGGCCATGGAATGGAACCTGCCCGACGAAGAGGCCAACACCGTTGCAGGCCTTGTGATCCACGAGGCGCAGATGATCCCGACAGTGGGTCAGGTGTTTTCCTTTCATGGCTTCCGTTTCGAAGTCACCGCGCGTGAAGGCAACCGCGTCACGGGTCTGAAAATTCGTCCCCTGAACAGCTGATATCTGTCCGTCATCCAAAACCCGCGAAAGAGGGGTTTCGCTTTGGGCTTTGCCCGAAGCGACCAGCGCGGCGCGCGCCCCTGCGGGGCACGCGCCGCGCTCCGCCCAACCGGAGGGCCAGTCCCGTTGGGGCTGGACAAGCGGGCGGGAGATCACCCGGTTTGCATCCCACCTCCGACATCCCCTGTCGCATTTTGACTGGACTACTGGGCACAAGTGTCCAGAATGATGCCAATCGCGAACCTGACAGGGAGACAGACTTCATGAAAACCACCACCCGTGTGGCCGTCATCGGCGGCGGCGTCGTCGGCTGCTCCGTCCTCTACCACCTGACCAAGCTCGGCTGGTCCGACGTGATGCTGATTGAACGCTCCGAGTTGACCTCCGGTTCCACTTGGCATGCAGCCGGGGGCTTTCACACCCTGAACGGCGACACCAACATGGCCGCCCTTCAGGGCTATACCATCAAGCTCTACAAGGAGCTGGAAGAGATCACCGGCATGTCCTGCGGGCTGCACCATGTCGGCGGCGTCACCCTTGCAGACAACAAGGAACGCCTCGACATGCTGAAGGCGGAGCGCGCCAAACATCGCTTCATGGGACTTGAGACAGAGATCGTAAGTCCCGAAGAAATCAAGAAAATCGCCCCTGTCACCAATGTCGGCGGCATCATCGGCGGGCTCTACGATCCGCTGGATGGCCACCTCGATCCCTCCGGCACCACCCACGCCTACGCCAAGGCCGCACGCATGGGCGGCGCCACCATCGAGACCCATTGCAAGGTGATCGAGACCAACCAGCGCCCCGACGGAAGCTGGGATGTGGTCACCGACAAGGGCACCATTCACGCCGAGCATATCGTCAATGCCGGCGGTCTCTGGGCCCGCGAAGTGGGCGCGATGGCGGGGATCTACTTTCCGCTGCACCCGATGGAGCACCAATACATCGTCACCGACGAGGTGCCGATGATTGCCGAGATTATCGACGGCGGCGGCGAGCATCCGCATGTGATGGACCCGGCGGGCGAAAGCTACTTGCGACAGGAAGGCCGCGGCCTCTGCATCGGGTTTTACGAACAGCCCTGCCGGCCCTGGGCGGTCGATGGCACGCCTTGGGATTTTGGCCACGAACTTCTGCCAGACGACTTTGACAAGATCGAAGAAAGCATTGAATTTGCTTACAAACGTTTCCCAGCCTTGGCCGAGGCCGGTGTCAAATCAGTGATCCACGGCCCCTTCACCTTTGCCCCCGATGGCAACCCGCTGGTGGGCCCCGTGCCCGGCGTGCGTAACTACTGGTCGGCCTGTGCCGTGATGGCGGGATTCTCTCAAGGCGGTGGCGTCGGGCTGATGCTGGCGCAGTGGATGGTCGAGGGCGAATGCGAACGCGACACAGCCGCCATGGATGTCGCCCGCTATGGCAACTGGATCACCCCGGGCTATACCCGCCCGAAGGTGGTCGAGAACTATCAGAAACGCTTCTCCATCGCCTATCCGAACGAGGAGCTTCCCGCCGCACGGCCTTTCCGCACCACGCCGATGTACGACATCTTTGATGGCTTGGGCGCCGTCTGGGGCCACTACTACGGCATGGAGATCCCGAACTACTTTGCCGCCGAAGGAGAAGAGCGATACGAGATCCCCTCCTTCCGGCGCTCCAACGCCTTCGAGGCCACCGCACGCGAAGTGAAGACCGTCCGCGAAGCCGTTGGCATCAATGAGATTCACAACTTTGGCAAATACCGTGTCAAAGGCGCCGGTGCCCGCGCCTGGCTGGATCGCATCATGGCGGGCCGGGTGCCAAAACAGGGTCGGCTCAGCCTGACGCCGATGCTCTCGCCCAAGGGACGCCTGATCGGGGATTTCACCATTTCCTGCCTCGGCGAGGAGGACTTCCAGCTCACCGCATCCTATGGCGCGCAGGCCTATCACATGCGCTGGTTCCTGCAGAACCTGGACGAGGGCGTGACCATCGAAAACGTCTCGGATCAGGTCAACGGCTTCCAGATCGCTGGCCCCCGCGCCAAGGACGTGCTCGCCGCCGTCACCCGCGATGCCGTAGACCTGAAGTTCCTCGATGTGCGCCGCATGACCATTGGCAAGGTGGATTGCGTCGTGCAACGGGTCAGCTACACGGGCGATCTTGGCTATGAAATCTATTGCGACCTGCCGAGCCAGCGATCCCTGTGGGACACGCTCTGGGGCGAGGGCCAAACCCACGGCATGAAACCCTTCGGCATGCGCGCCATGATGTCGCTGCGGCTGGACAAGTTCTTCGGCTCCTGGCTGTCGGAATTCTCGCCCGACTACACGGCGGCGGAAACCGGGTTGGATCGCTTTATCTCCTTCGAGAAACCAGTTGATTTCATTGGACGATCCGCTGCAGAGGCTGAGCGGGACGCTGGTGCCGCACGCAAGCTCTGCGCCTTTGAGGTCGAGGCAGAGGACGCTGATGTGGTGGCCTATGAGCCAATCTGGCTCGACAGCGCCGTGGTGGGGTTCTGCACCTCGGGTGGCTACAGCCACCATGCGCAGAAATCCATCGCGCTGGGGTTTGTCCCCGTTGAGCGCGCAACCGACGGGCTGCAGGTCGAGATCGAGATCCTCGGCCAGAAACAGGCCGCCCGGCTGATCACCGAGCCGCTGTTTGACACCGATGGCGCCCGTATGCGCGGTTGAAACCACAAAACAGGTCAACAGGACTGACCTGTCTCGCCCCCTGTTGCCGGACCACCGCACGCGCTCCCCCGTGGCGCGTGCAACTTTATGGTCACTCTCCCTGCCCCAATGTTTCGCGTGCGAAACAATAGGTCATAAAGGCTGACCAACCCCCTTGGCATCCCGCTTCATCTTTTCCAAA
Source organism: Tritonibacter scottomollicae (assembly GCF_032924845.1). Taxonomy (NCBI): domain Bacteria; kingdom Pseudomonadati; phylum Pseudomonadota; class Alphaproteobacteria; order Rhodobacterales; family Paracoccaceae; genus Tritonibacter; species Tritonibacter scottomollicae. The sequence continues at coordinate 891,790 of NZ_CP136704.1, read as the reverse complement.
ATACCTCCGCCGGAGGCTCCCACCGGCGCCGCTCAGCACAAGGTGCGCGATACATGCCTCACGCTCTCACCATTCTCCTCCTCGCCGCCGGAGCCTCCTCCCGGATGCAGGGTGGTGACAAGCTGCTGGAAACGGTCGCCGGCCAGCCGCTCCTGTCTCATCTGCTGCAGCAGGCGCAGGCGACCGGTTTTGACGTCCGGGTGACGGTCCCTGCCCTAACCCATCCGCGCGCCGCGCTGATTGACCCGGCTCAGTGCATTCCAGTGCCTGACGCGGCCGAGGGCATGGGCGCCTCCATTCGCACAGGGATCAGGGCGCTGCCCGCAATGATCGACGGTGTGATGATTCTGCCTGCTGACATGCCAGAGCTGACAACGGCGGACCTCCGGCAGCTTGCACGCCACTTCACCGGGCCAGACGGACCAATCCTGCGTGCAACGGGTCAGGATAACTCAGGCGCCCCCCGCCCCGGTCACCCGGTGCTGTTCCCGCGTCGTTGCTTCTACGCATTACAAACCCTGAAGGGCGACGAAGGGGCGCGCCGCGCGCTGCTAGGTGAAACCGTGACGGAGATCACGCTGCCCGGGCAACATGCGCTCATTGATCTGGACACGCCGGACGCCTGGTCTACCTGGCGCGCTGGCAGGACACAGACATAACCAGGGGGCATGCCGTAGCTCAGTGCAACAGCATCTTGGCTTCGCGCTTCCTCAGGGTCTTGCGGGCGGAGGGATAGGCCTCTTGACCTTCAGCATGTCGCAGGTCGGGAAACAGCTCGAATATCTCGTTGCGCTGCGCATTGTCCAATCCGCGCAGCGACTGGTCACCGGGCTGAAAACTCTCGGTCCATGCGCCATCCGACAGGACAACTTCATGCTGCGTGAACATGAAATGAATATAGGTCACCGCGGTGGTCTCAACCGCATCAATACCGATCAGGCCCGTCAGGTGCTTTGCGGCGACCAGAACCTCGCGGTCCTCGAAATAAAGCGCGGTCTTGTCGTTGGCCACCAATACCCGGTGGTTTGGACTGACCATCATGTCGCGCTCGGGCAGACCGTTGCCAAGCGCGCCTTGTCGGATCAGGATCGGCTGCAGATAGGAGGCCCGCGCCAGCCCCTCTCGCCCCATCGCGTTGTGGCCAATCCAGCGGATCTGCTGGATGCCGTTGTCGCGGGTGATAACTCGGTCGCCGACTTGCAAATTCTCGACCAATCGCTCTCCACGCGGTGTTGCAATCAACGTGCCAGGGGTAAAGCAGGGCGAGATCCGCGCCTGTTCTCGGTCCCTATCGCGCCAGTTGATCCCGGTGCATGGCGCGGTCTCTGGATCTCGGGTATCTGAATCTCTGGCCATGCCGCGCTCTCCTTCGATCTCGCCGAACACTCGACGATCTATCCCTCGCGACACTGAGATCACCTCCGAGCCGCATCATGGTGGAGGTCAGGGATAACGAGGCCGCCCCCGCACACATAGTCTAAAAGACAGTTAAAATTGCGCATAGACCTCGCACCCAATGGCCAACCGCCCGATAGCGTCCCGCGGAGCAATCTATTGTTTCGACATTTGCGCACGCGCACCCGTGATGCTTGCCCGACAGATCACGTAAATTTGGCTCAAATTCACATCAAACTATCCAAATGCCCGTTTTGACATTGTCGATTGTTTCCACAGGCGAAACCCCGCGACGTAATGGCGGTTTTACGCTGAGGTCGCAGTGCCCATTTGTCTCATCAGCGCATTGTTGGCTCGGAGCGGACAAACATAGGGGGCAACTTGCGTTTGTTTCGCTCTGTCAGCGAACCAGATGTCGAATCATCACGGTATTTTGCACGGTATTGCGAATCACACGTGGTGATGGCGGGGATACAAAGCCGAAACGAGCAACAATAGCCGCCTCTTAGCGCGTCACTTGCCCGTCCACTCCTGCATCTCGTATTTGGCGACAAACGCCCTGATGCCCGCCTCGGCATCCCACGCCATCACTTCCCCGACATAGGATTCGTCCAGTGACATCTGCGCCTGCACATAGAATGCCGCCTTGCCGATCTTGACCGCTGCGGGGGATGTATCGGCAGTCCTGCGCGCCAAGAGGCGCTGCCATCAGCCGAGACCAAAGGCCTGTATCACCTCATTCCGCATACGCGCGCCCGTGGAGACCGTCAGCCGTCCCTCAGAGATCGCCGGAGCGTAGTCACGCCCGTCGACCAGCTGCGCATGGCCGCCGGCCTCCAGCACCGCCAGAACACCGGCGGCGTGATCCCAGCAATTCAGAACTCTCATTCTGCACAAAATCCGCGTTGCCCTGCGCCATCATTCGGTATTCATGGCAGGAGCAAAACAACGAGTTGACCCGCCGCGCGCGGATCATGCCCTGGGCCAAACGGGGTTGCTCGTCCTGCGGGAACACGTAATGCGGCAAGAACCCGGTCGCCTCGGCAAAGGGGCGCTCTGGTGCGACCTGCAATCGCTCTGGCGTGCGGCCTGGCGCTGCGAACCACGCGCCGCCGCCAAGGCTTGCCTGCACCCAGTCATCCATCACCGGATCATAGAGCAACCCGAACACGGTCTGCCCCCGCACCACCACCGACAGGATCACACCAAAGACCGCCAGGCCATTGGCAAAATTCCAGGTGCCATCAATGGGATCGAGGATCACAGCAACTTCGGCGTCCGGCAGCCGTGCCAGCACCGACGCATCCTTGCTGACCGCCTCCTCGCCGATGACCACTGCGCCGGGCAGGATCTCAGCCACGGCGCGGGTCATATGCACTTCGGCGGCCACATCGGCGACGGTAACGAGATCGATGGCGGAGGATTTAGCGGTGATCGCCCCGGCTGAAAGGTTACGAAAGCGAGGCATGATCTCCGCCCGCGCCGCCGCCCGCACCATGGTGATGAGGGCCTCTTCGATATCCTGATCCAGCCGCATGTGCATCCGCTCCCTGTCCGCGTCTCCCGACGGTCTTAGCCGGTTGCGGAGGGAACTTCACGCGAAAGTCGCCACTGGTTTCATGACGTTTTGACGACAGCGCACCAACATGGCCGCGCAGCACAGAAAATCGCGCAGGCGAGAGGCTTCGCTTATCGCCTGCGCGATTTCAGACCTGCTTGATGCGCCGTTGGATGATATCCTGGACCGCTTGGAAGCTGGAAATTCCGCTGGATTCGATCACCGAGAATTGGTTTTGCGCCTCGGGCCTTTGACGCGACGAACACAGAAGCACGAGACATTCTATTGATCTCGACCGAAACGGGATGCCGTCAGTCCGAAGTTCACGACCTCCCTGCCAGTGCCTTTGTGCTCGATCATCCAGTCCGGCACCTGCAACTGGCTTTTGAGCAAGGGGAAAACCGCAGAGAGATCAAGAACAGCGCATCCGTGTGCCTGGTTCCTCTGGTTGGTGTCACACTTGCAGCTGCCAAGCGCCATGCGGATGAATTTCCGCGACATCGAGGCAAAAACAACTATTCAGGCACCATGACCACTTACCTGCGAAGCAATGACCTGCTGTCCTCTGTTCAGCACATGATCGGTGGTGTGCGCCACACCTGGGAAAGTCGGATATTGGATGTGACTAAGCGAATGGACGTCGGCAGAGAAATGATGGGGCATAGCGTCAAGGTGATCCGCGGCTCTCCGGATCATGGCGACGCGATGGACTTGGCTCAGAGGCAGGAGCTTGCTTTAAGTCTCATGATGCCAGTGCCCGATCACTGGGCGTAAGCCATATGTGTGGGGGCATGCATTCCCATCACCGCAAGAAGCGCGTTACAACTGATCGCCATGGCGCGAAGGACCGCTTGGAGCCCAGAACTGCGGCTGCTGCGGCTCGATCAAACGACAGCTTTCAAGAAATTGCCTACTTGCCGTTTCAGCTTTGACTGAACCGAAACCACGAAAGCGTGAAGCCCCGCCAAGGCAATGACTTCAGATATAGATACCAGAGAAGATCACCGCCAACCCGGCACCGACCAGCACCGCTGTCTTGAAAATCTTACGTGCACTAATCAGACCGTAGGATACGAGGGCCAACCCGAAAGCGAGCCGCAGCATTGCTATGATCGCGAGTGCAGGATTTTGAGCCAGTCGGATTATATCAGGGTTAGCGATCATACCCAGAGGTATGAGATAGAGCCCGACGCCAAGAGCCATCGCAGTCAGGGCGACTTTCAACCAATTCTCCCCGATCATGCCAGCAGCGATAAATACCGCACCGCAGACGGGTGGCGTAATCGTCGATAGCAAAGCGAACCAGAAGACGAAAAGATGTGCCTGCAAGGGTTCCAGCCCCAGTTGGATCAGTGCTGGACCCGCAACAGAAACGCAAATGACGTAGGCTGCGGTCGTTGGCACCTCCATCCCAAGCAGGAGGCATGCGAGCGCGGTCAGAAGCAGTGACGGCCAAAGCAGGCCACCCGATCCTTCGAGGATAAGGGAGGTGATCTTGACGCCAAGGCCCGTGATCGCAAGCACACCGATGATGATCGAAGCGCACAGAATTATGGCTGCAATCATTGATACTTGTCTGGCGGCACTCATCACCGCGCTCTGAAACCTCTCGGCAATCTGAGCGGGGCGAAAATCGAAGTCTGCATTGAAGAAGAGCAGCGACGCCCCGGCAACGATTGCAAGTGCTGCAGCATATTGCGGCGTGAACCCAGCCCCGAACATGGCCCAAAGCAGAACCGAGAACGGCACAAGGAAAAACAGCGAGGTGATGACGACGTCGCGCCCAGTTGGTTGGTCTGCCTCGTCCACCCCCTTGAGGTCGAAGCGCGTGGCGTAGGCGTTTATACCGACCCACACGGCGAAAAAGTAAAGCACCGCGGGTAGGACTGCCGCCGCCATGATCGACGTATAGGGCACACCCGTCAGTTCGACCATGACGAAGGCACCCGCGCCCATCAGAGGCGGCATAACTTGTCCACCAGAGGAGGCAACTGCCTCGACTGCGGCGGCAAGGCGCTTGGGGTAGCCGAGTTTGGTCATCGCAGGCAGGGTGATCGCCCCAGTAGAGGCGACATTGGCCGAAGCCGAACCCGAGATCGACCCGAAGAGGGCCGAGGAGATCACGGAGACCTTCGCCCCTCCTCCCTTCAGACGCCCGGCTGCCGCGCCGGCCACGTTCATGAAACCTTGGCCGGCCTCGCCCGCATTAAGAACCGCGCCAAAGATCACGAAGATTGCCACAACGCCAACCGAGACACCGGTGAGCGACCCAAAGATGCCCCCCTCTGCAATCGTCATTGTGCCAAGGAAGCTAGCGATCGGGGTGCCGGAATGGCCGAACTGACCCGGGATGTGTTGACCGAAAAGACCGTAGAGCAACGCTGCTGCGGCAACCAGCGGCAACGGCCAGCCGATCGCACGGCGGGCCGCTTCCAGTGTCACCACCAGTAGCGTGACTGCGATTGCGATTTGCGTATTGCTTTCGAGAAAACCGTATTGATCTCCCAGCCGATCATGGTTGATCGCGATCCATATCGCTGCGGCCATGCCCATAGCGGCCAGCACCGTGCCGCTGATCGTGGCCCAACGACTCTTATTTCCCAGCATAAACACGAAGGGCAGGATGAACGCCATATGCAGCGGGCGGCTGACCAGATTGGGAACGAGCCCCGAGAAGATCAGTGCAAGATGATAGGTCACCAGAGCAGCCGCCAGGACCAGCCAAAGGGCCGCACCAATCCGGCCATTCGAAATATTAGGCATCAACGGTCTCTTAGATTAAAGGAACACAGGTCGGGCGCGATGCCCGTCCTGCAAAAGACGCCCGCGCATTACATATGCGCGTCGCTTAGGTCGATACCTGCTTCCTGGTAATAGCGCACGGCACCGGGATGGATCTTGCTGGTGATGTTGCTCAGCATTGCTGGATTCACACCGTTCCACCAACGCGATGTTTCGCCGAGCTTTGCCTTGTTCTCCCAGTAGGTCTTGGTCAGCGCGTAAGCGGTGTCGTCGTCCATCTTCGTGGTCGTGAAGGCCACAACGGGAAGCGATGTCGTATTGATATCAGCCTCTTGACCGGCGTAGGTACCGGCAGGGATAGTCAGTTTGGTGCGCTTGGTCTCGGCGATTTGCGCGTCGGTCATGGACAGCACCGTAACTGAGCTTGAGGCCGCTGCCTCGATCACATTGGGTGCAGGATAGGAGCCTGCGGTTACAAAGCCGTCGATCTGGCCGTTCTTCAGCGCGGAAACCGCGTTGGAAAGCTCGACGTCCGCGATCTCGACGCTCTCGGCCACGCCGAAGAGCCCGAGATATTTCTCCCCCTCTCTGGCTCCGAAGGAACCTTTGCCAAGCAGGATCGTCTGATCGTCCAGATCAGCAATGTCGGTCACACCGCTCCCGGCAGACATAACGAAATGCATGGTCAGCGACGGGATCGGGAAAAGTGCGCGAATGTCTTCGAAGGCGGGATCGCCCTTGCCCTCGAACATCGCCTTGCCACCTTGGGCAAGGCCGACGAGCGCGGGCGGGGTGGTAAAGACATAGTCACCGCCGCGTGCGCGCACCTCCATCACGTTCTGGACAGAACCCTGGCTTTCCTCAATGGTTACAGAGATGTCGCCAGCAGCCTTCATGGCTTCGGCCAGTTCGACGCCCATCTGGTAATAGGACGAGCCGGTTTTCGCCGACTTGTAGGTCACGCGGGTCTCGGCCGACGCGGTAGTGATGGCGACAGATGTAAGAACGATTGCCGCAACCGCTGTTTTCAGTATCGTTTTCATCTGGTTTCCTCCCAAAAATATTTCGCTGATCAATTAAGCCCAAATTCTTCACACACACAACCTGCCTGACAACTGCGCCAACGAGCATGTTGAAACGCTGATTTCCTAAAACCGGGCATTGGCGACACCGCGGCGAACAGCAGCAAAGTCCTTCACCGCCAACCTTTTACCTTTCGAAAATGCTGCGCCTTGGACGAATTGCCGGTTTGGCGAAGCTGCACTGCAGCGCCGGTCACCTAGGCGAGTGACTGCGAAGGGCCTGAACCGCAGAAAGCTCCTCAGCAAGACTGAGTTATCTTGCCGAGACTTGATCCCGGCCACCCCACTGGCCTGCATTGTTAGCTTCTGCTTCGTGATCAAAGGTCCGAGAAGCGCAGCAAGCTGCTGCTGCAAAGTTGCGAACCGTGTTTGCCCTTCGAAACCTGAGCGTCCCGTTGATGCCTTTCATCGCTGGCACCCAGCGCTGCGGTGCGGCCCGTCATTGCTACCCTACATACTGCATGAGGCATTTTTGACCGTTGAGCGGCTGCAGCGCGGATGAACCCGCTCCGAAACTGCATTTACTTCAGACGATGCACAGCTGTTCCGGATCCGGATTCAAATCGACCCGAGGTAATATCCGATGGCCTCAGCCAATTCCGTCTCCTCATAGCCAAAATGGGAGCGTATGACCTCCTCAAGTTTTCGGTACGTGGTGGCGGCATGAACGAAGTTCGCCTCTTTCGGATCTTCCATTAGCGCGTCCGCAGCGCGACCGAGACGGATGATCAACTCGTGGACCACCTCGTGCTCTGACAGCAGCTTGGCGACGACCTCTCGAAACATCCCTCCACCAGCCGCCTCGATCCGAGGGAACATATCGGAACCTTCAATGTCGTGGTGGAACTTGAGCACTTGGCACTCGCGTCCGCAAAGGTTTCCGAAGGCCCGTAAATTCTCCGCCATATCGAGTGAAAGTACGATCTGCCTCAGGTTCTCGGGCGGAGCGTCTCCCGCTTCAATCCGCGCCAACACCGCTCCAATTTGGGCCATCTCCATCAGATAGTGACGGTGGATGGCCGCCAGCTGTCGACCTTGGCGGCGGTGCATGTCTGTTGCTGCCGGAACCTTCGGCGCTTTGGGCCGCGAGGACTCGTCAATTGTGAGGTCATCCAGCGAATGTGTTGAGAGGTCATTCATGCTTGGTATGAAAACCTCTGCTTTCCCCAAGTCAAGAGCGTCGACCTTGCGAATTAGGCGACCGCCTTCCCGATGCAAGATACATCGGCCCATTGCTGCCGTCTAAGTATCACTTGCTGGATAACCGCCTTTCGGCGGGCGCACAGTGTCTATGCTAAGCTCCGCCGAGGATCAGGCGATGCAAATTGCGGCCATCACTTGTTCTACTTAATCGCCTTTGGGAAAGGGGCTGGGCGACCAGGCTACTATTTAGTCAGGACAACGAGAAACTTGCTTTGTGTTTCTTTTGAAGCGGTTTGAATAAACATGCGACCGCTGGTCCCGTCATCTATGAGCGAACGAGACAGTAATTGCTGCTGACTGAGGTTCTCAACCGCCTTTGCAAAACCATTTGCGATAGTGTCGGCGAGCCCAGCCGCTTCTCGGCGCTTAGCCACTGCGTTCGTCCAATCGTTTTCGCCAGCGGCAACCAAGCGCGATATCGCATCTGGGTTCAGCTGATCCAGACACCTGAGAGTGTCATCCATGTAGCGGGCCGCGTATTCGTCCGCGTGTTCCATATCCTCTGATACGAAAAGCGCCCGCAATTCGGCGTCCTCGCAAAGCCACGTTGCCGAGCTAAGGATCCAGATCAGATCTGACCGCTCCATTGAAAGGCACCCCAAACGCCGCCCGGGTTTGCGCGGCAATCCTGAGCAATGCGCCTACCGCGTGTTCGATCTCCGTTGGCATGGATATCGTTCGCAACGCGCTTTTAGGTTTTGGCGGAGTTCGCAGTCAGGATATTGAAATATAACGAAAAACGGCACCGAACCGGAACGGACGAGGTTCGCCCGAACTGAGTTCTGGGGCCATTCTGAACCCAGCTTCGGCCAAGCGGCGCGTCTATGAGGTTCGGTCGGTTTCCGCCCCCCCCTACGACAACACGCAAAAATCCGTGCCCGTCAGGGCGGTGTCACTGGTTAGCAATGGGGGTAATGGCGGAGAGACAGGGATTCGAACCCTGGAGACGGTCTCCCGCCTACACACTTTCCAGGCGTGCGCCTTCGACCACTCGGCCACCTCTCCGTGGAGGCGACTTTTGATGCATTACGGAGGGGATTGCAATAGGCTTTCTGACAAAAAGTTCAGTTTTTTTGCGCTCACCCAGTTTTCTTCTAACCATCTGTGAACATGCAGTGAATCAAGCGCTTGCCGATGCCCGCCGAGAGGACAAGAGCCCCAATGGCGCCCGCCCCTGCGCCAAATACGAAACGCCGCCACAGGAGGCTTCTGCAGCGGCCTTTTGGGTGGTTTAGACCGAAAGAGGCAGGTCTGCCTTAGCGGTCGGCATCGCCTTCTGCACCATCCTCGACCGAAACATCCGCGAGATCCGGCTTTATCGGGGTCTTCTCGCGTGGGGGCGGACTTGGCGACGCCCCGGTTGGCTCTGCGGGCGCAGTGTCTGATGGGCCCGTCTCGCCCTTCAGGGCCTCGGGGTTGCGAATCCAGATATCACGCTGTGCGAACGGAATTTCGATGCCTTCTTCGACGAAACGCTTGGCGATCTCGTAGTTCATGTCCGATTTCACCGACAACACCCAATTCACATCCCGCAGGATGGCGCGGATCTCGAAATCGAGGCTGTCGGCACCAAAGCCCTGGAACACCACAGCAGGCGCAGGGTTCATCAGCACCATCGGGTGCGACTTGGCGACCTCCATCAGAATTTGCTCGATCCTGCGCGGATCGGTGCCATAGGCCACGCCAACCGGCACGATCACCCGGCCCACGGTATTGCCGCGGGTGTAATTGGTGACGGTGCCGGAAATAAGGTCGGAGTTCGGCACAATCACATCGGTGCGGTCGAAGGTCTCAATCCGGGTCGAACGCACAGAGATATCGCGCACGTAGCCCATCAGACCGCCAACCTCGATCCAATCCCCTTTGGAGACCGGACGCTCGATCAACAGAATAATCCCGGAGACGAAGTTCGACACGATGGTCTGCAGGCCAAAGCCGATGCCGACCGACAGCGCACCGGCGACGATTGCCAGCGACGACAGATCAAGACCAGCCGTGGACACCGCAATCAATGCCGCGAGAAAAATGCCGATATAGCCAACGCCAGAGACGATCGCATTCTGCCCGCCGGGGTCGATCTTGGTCTTGGGCAGCAACGAGGACCGCAAGCTGCCTTGCAACAGACGCGTCAGGACATAGCCACAGGCAAAGATCACCACGAAGGTCAGGAAGATCGTCGGTGAGATCTTGGTATCACCGATGTCGAAGCCTTCGAGGAAGCGCGACCAGAGCTCTGTCAGATCCGATGTGCGCGCGCCCCAGATCAGGGCAAAGAACGGCAGCGACAGGAGCGCCAGAACAAAGCCGGTCATCACCGAAAAAAGCGAGTCCTCTGCCCCCTGACTGTTGCGCGTCAGCCAGTCATAGATGTCGGACAAAAACCGCTGCAACACCATGAGCGTCGTGACCAGCGCGAGTGTCAGGATAACAGGATAGATGATGGCAATCGCTGCATTGATATAGCCAATCGCCCCCAGCACAGGCGCGATGAGTGCGAGACAAAACACCAGACGGCGCAGCAGCGACATCGCACGGCTTGCGCCCACGGCGATGGCGCCCTCGTCATCCTCCTCGCCGATTTCAGTGTCCTCATCGCGACGCTGACGAACCCGGATACGATTCATCCGCACCAGCAACAGCGAGGCCAGCAGGATCAAAGGCCAGCTCAGGACAGCATAGGTGCCGTCATCGAAATTCTCGATCGTGTCCAGGCGGCCCAGTATCAGCTGCATAACCAGCACAAGCGCCAGCGAGACCAGCAGCACCCTGACCTGTCGTTGAGCGCGAGGTTCGAATGGGATCAGCTCGTTGGTGAGCTGATAGACATAGAGCCGCTCGCCGAGCCAATGGGAGGCAAACAGAATGAGCGACCATAACGGCGCATCGTCCAACAACAACGTCCCGCGCACGCCCAGAACGCCTGAAATATCTATCGCCCGCACCAGAAGCACCGTGCCCAAATAAGGCAGCAGGACCTGCAAAAGCGATACGATGAAGCGCCACACACCCGTGCCCCGCCAGCCCAACTCTCGCAGATATGCACCCGCTTTCTTGGCCCAGTGACGCCCCCGGCCCAGTAGCAGCACGGCACCTGCGAGCAGCAGCAGCAAGACCGGCAGGCGCGACCGGATGGTTTCACGGGTGGTGGCCTGAGCCATCAGATCCGCCGTTTCATGCCAGAACGCGCCCAGAACCTTGGTCGCGTCCAAAACCGCGGCGGGCCAGTTTTCTGGATTGAGTGGCATCGGCACCCGCTCCAGAAGCGTGCGTGTCGCGCGCTCCCGGATCAGCTTGTCAATCTCGGTAATAAGTCCCTGAGCACGGCTGTAGCCGAGATCCGCAAGCACCTGCGGCGCTGTCACTGTCGCGAGCTGACTTTGCAGCTCGTCACGCAGCTTCGCAATGTTCTCCGGCTCGCTCTTGCCCTCCTCCGGGACTGGACCCAGCGCTTCGATCTGGGCACGCAGGGTCTTGAGGCGGTCCCCATTCTGGTTGCCCGCATCCAAGAACTGCTGACGATACCCCGTCAGTTCGACCCGCAGCGCCTCCAGCGCGCCATTGGAGGCGCGCTTGGCGTCAAGAACGCGTTCGGCCCGGTCAGCAGTGCGCTGCCAGGATTCGTAATACTCACCCAGGGCGCCGGAGGCCGCATCCTGAGCAAGATCGCGGGCCTCCGTAAGGCCCGCGCTACTCTCTGCAGTTTGGGTCGCAGAAACGGTCTGCGACAGTGCCGCCAGCGGCAGCAGCAGGCAGGTCAGCGACAGCAGACCGACCTGGATGAGTTTCTTCAAGTCGGTCATTGAGATCAGCTGTCCTCGAACACGCCGGGTATGGAGGCCGGGCTATGTTTCATCCAGTCCGGAACCGGCAGGCCCTTTTCCTTCAGGAAATCCGGGTTGAACAGTTTCGACTGGTAGCGCGTGCCGTAATCGCAAAGCACGGTGACGATGGTATGGCCCGGCCCCATGTCCTTGGCCAGACGCACGGCCCCGGCGATGTTGATGCCCGAAGATCCGCCCAGTACCAGTCCTTCTTCGTGCAGCAGGTCGAAAACGTAAGGCAGCGCCTCGGCGTCGGGGATCTGATAGTTGAAGTCAGGCTTGAGACCTTCCAGATTCTTGGTGATCCGCCCCTGCCCGATTCCTTCGGTGATGGAGGATCCTTCAGACGCCAGCTCTCCGGTGGTGTAGAAGGAATAGAGCGCGGCACCGTTTGGATCCGCAAGACCGATCTTCACCCCCTTGGGCTGCAGCGCCTCGGCGATACCGGCCAAGGTGCCACCAGAGCCAACGGCGCAGATGAAGCCATCGACCTTACCGCCCGTCTGCTCCCAGATCTCCGGCCCTGTGGTTTCCACATGGGCCTGACGGTTGGCCACGTTGTCGAACTGATTGGCCCAGATCGCACCATTTGGTTCGGTTTTGGCAAGCTCAGCCGCAAGACGCTCCGAATAGCGAACATAGTTGTTCGGATTCTTATACGGCGCGGCAGGCACCTGGACCAGTTGCGCCCCGGCAAGACGCAGCATGTCCTTCTTTTCTTCGGACTGGGTTTCCGGGATCACGATCACCGTCTTGAAGCCCATGGAGGCCCCAACCAGCGCCAGACCGATGCCGGTGTTGCCTGCGGTGCCTTCGACAATTGTGCCTCCAGGCTTCAAATCGCCCCGGGCAATCGCATCCTTGATGATATAGAGCGCCGCGCGATCCTTGACGGATTGGCCGGGGTTCAAGAACTCCGCCTTGCCAAGAATTTCGCAGCCGGTCTCTTCGCTGACTTTGTTCAGACGGATCAGAGGGGTATGGCCGACCGCATCGGCCAGATCGCGTGCAATGCGCATGGAGGTCCCTTTCGCTCGTTCCCTTTTGATGTAGCCGGGGCCAAGCACGATCACAAGGGCGCGCAAGGCTCAGCGCAGGTCTGGCACGTGGTGTCAGCCGAATTCAGCGCGAAGACGGTCCCTGTGACGCGCCAGCCAGAGCGCTGCTGTCACCAAAGGCCTGTCCTGAAAGGTACGGTCGTCTACCTGCGTCATCGATTCTTGGAACGAGATGACTTTACTGCATATGTCGCCCGACCGAAGCACCGCTGACCGCCGAACAGCTCCTGCACATAGACATCTGTCGTGCGGGATGACCCTGATCTACAGCCATTATTTCCAGCGTTTATTGGCAGTTTCAGTCACCAGTCCAACAACCACACCACCAAGCACAAATGTCACCAGAACGTTTGGGACCGCCATGATGAAAAAATACTCCAGAGCGATCGTAAAAATCGCAGCCAACGCCTCGAATGGACCGTCGTAGATATGCCGATTGGCAAGACGGAACATCTCTACGGCGCCTTGCAGGACCAGCGCCAGAAGCACCAGAACCGCGGTGCCCGTAAGACCGTTGTTGATGCCGGGCACCAGACCGCGCCCGGCACGCGGGCCGATAACGCGCCAGCCGACAACAAGCGCCAAGCCCATGTTCACATGCGTGAAATAACCAAAGTCAGTATCATCGGGCATCAGCGGCATGATTTGCCCCGACAGGACAAAAGCCAGGGCGGCAAGGGCAAATGCCGCCACCAGGCGGGCTGCAGTGGGCATCGTGTATTTGTTCCTGCGAAGCTGCTTGATCGAGGCCCACGGTAGGCCCAGGGTCTTCACAAATCCAGTGGCAACACGGGTTTTCTCTGGACGGGTGGCCTCAATCCCTCATCTAGGAGACATCGTCCGGACGACGGTCATCCTGTGTCTCGGCTGTCCTTATAGGCCTCCAACGCGCGCTCACGCCCGCGCTTGAGGTCGATCACAGGCTCGGGGCGCTTCATGTCGGGGTCCAGCTCCCAACTGCGCGGGATCGCGTCGTAGAAATCAAGCGCCGTGCGCGGGCAATCAGACTGCCCCTCCGCAATCCAATTGCGCACATATCGCCCCTTGGGGTCGAACTTCACCAACTGACCATCGGGATTGAAAATGCGAAAGAAGGGTGCCGCATCGGGGCCAGAGCCCGCAACCCATTGCCACCCCATCGCATTGGAGGCTGGATCCCAGTCAACCAGACAGTCCTCAAACCATTGCATGCCGTGCTTCCAGTGGATCATCAGATGCTTGGTCAGGAAACTCGCCACGATCATCCGGGCGCGATTGTGCATCTTGCCGGTGACATAGAGTTCACGCATCGCCGCATCGACGAAATCATATCCGGTTCGCCCCTGCTGCCAGCGCAACAAGGCTTCGCCCGGATCTTCCTGCCAGGGGAACCCGTCCCATTCCTCGCGCCAGTTGCGGGTCAGGATCTGTGGAGAGTGATACATCAGATGATAGGCAAACTCGCGCCAGACCACCTCCTTGAGGAAATGCTCCGCGCCCTGTTTGCCATTCGCCATGGCGCGCGCGCCCAAGTGCCACATGCGGTGCGGGCTGATCTCGCCCCAGGCCAGATTCTCCGAGAGTTCCGAGGTGGCCGCCCGCGCCGGGAAATCCCGGTCCGTCTTGTAGCTGGCCACGCGGTCGTCGAGGAAATCGTCCAGCTGTTCGAGCGCCGCGTCTTCGCCCACCCGGCAATAGGGCGCTACGACGTCCGCTCCGCGGCGCATGGCGGCGCCCATGGAGTAGTCGGCCAGCCGGTCGGTTTTGGGCCAATCCTCGGGTTTGGCCAGGCGTGCGGGCGCGTCGATCAGATCATCAACGCCGCGGTCGCGGACCGATTTCCAAAACGGCGTGTAGACCTTGTACATGCCGCCCTCTTTGGTCGCCACGGTCCAAGGCTCGAACATCAGACGGCCGCCAGTGGATTTTACCGTGATATCATCGGCTTTGAGCTGCTCCTTGATCTCTGAATTGCGTTTGATCGCCTCCGGGTCATAAAGCCGGGACCAGACGACCTGATCGGCGCCGCTTTCTGCGATCACGTCGCGCAACACATCAAGCGCCTTGCCCCGGCGCAGGGTCAGGCGACTGCCGCGCCCTTCCAGCGCCTTGGCGAACCGCTCCAACCCAAGGCCAAGCCGGAACTTGGGCGCTGCTCCCAACCCTTCGTCCTGCGGGTCGTGGATGTAGAGCGGGATGATCGGCGCACCCGTCTCCAATGCGGCGCTCAGGGCCGGGTTGTCGCGCAGGCGCAGGTCGCGCCGGATCCACCAGATCACCGGTCGGGTGTCAGCCATGGTCAGTCATATCCCTTGATCGTCCGAACGTTACAGGATGCGATCTAGGGCCTCGATCAGCCCTGTCACCTCCGACTCGCTGGTATAATGGGTGAAACTCAGCCGCAGCACGCCCTGCGCGGGGTCGACCCCCATCGCAGACAGGGCGCGCACGGCGTAGAAATCGCTCGCACCGGCCATGATGCCATGTTCGGACAACTGCCGTGCCACCGGTTCAGCGCTGCGCCCTAGGGCCAATGTGACGGTCGGAGCGCGCTCCTGCGCAACCGAGGGGCCAAGCAGGCGCAGGTCATTGCGATCCTTCACCGCGTCGAGCAACGGCTGAAGCAGTGCAATTTCACGCTCGCGCATCAGGTCATGCACGAAGGTTCCAATTGCCGCGCCCCGAAGGTCGGATGCACCATGGTGATCTGCCAATGCCTCGAAGTAGTCCGCTATGCCGGCGCAGGCGGCGACCTGCGCATGATCCGGACCTGCGGGCGTGAAACGTTTGTAAGGAACATCGCCATTAAAATAGTGCCCCTGGTTGGGCAGGATCTCGGCCAGTGCCGGATTGATGACCATAATGCCCTGATGCGGCCCATAGGTCTTATAGGCGGAAAACAGGTAGATATCCGGACCAAGCTCACCCAAATTCGGCAGGCCGTGCGGTGCGTAGGACACGCCATCGACGCAGACAAAGGCGCCGGCGGCATGGGCCAATGCGGTGATTTCGGTCACCGGGTTGATCTCGCCCACCACGTTGGAGCAATGCGGGAAACAGACCAGCCGCACGCTTTCATCCAACAGCGGCTCTAGCGCGTTCGGGTCGAGGTGGCCGGTGGCCGGGTCGATCTGCCACTCCACGACCTCGATCCCCGCCTCCGCCAATCGACGCCAGGGGCCGGAATTTGCTTCGTGATCCTGATTCGTGACGATGATCTTCTCGCCCGGTTGCAGGAACTGCCGAAAGGCCTGCGCCAAGACATAGGTGTTCTGGGTCGTCGAGGGGCCAAAGCTTACATCCTTGGCACGCACACCAAGCAGCGCGCCAAGCCGATTGCGCGCCTCATCCATCTCTGCCCCTGCCGCTTCGGATGCGGCGTAGGGGGCGTAGGGCTGAACCTTGTGCTGCGTATAAAAGCGCATCAATCTGTCGATCACCTGACGACAGGTGTAGGACCCGCCTGCGTTCTCGAAAAACGCCTGCCCTTGCAGCGAGGGTTCCACGAAGGCCGGAAACTGATTTCGGACAAAGTCGATATCCATGGCGTCTCTCGTCTCTATTCCAGAATGTTCGCGACAGAGAGTGCAAGTTCACGCCATAAGATCAAGCCTAGAAACGAAGAATTGCGACGCTTTAACCCGACGCAACGCGCGCCCCGGCCCGTGGGCCGAGGTAAGATCCGTGTCCCTGTGGGCGGGTCAGCCGTTCACATCGACAACCACGCGACCCTTGACCTGACCGGCGAGGATATCCGCGCCCAGTTTTGGCAGATCGGACAATGTTGCCGGCTGCACCATGGCCTCCAGCTTGTCCATAGGCAGGTCGGTTGCAATGCGTTGCCAGGCGCGCTGACGGTTCTCGAACGGCTGCATCACAGAATTGATGCCCAGCAGGTTCACGCCACGCAGCAGGAAGGGGATCACCGTGGCGGGCAGTGCCGCCCCCCCGGCAAGGCCCACGGCGGCGACCGATGCGCCGTATTTCATCTGCCCGAGCACTCGCGCCAGCATGTCACCGCCAACCGCATCGACGCAGCCCGCCCAGTTCTCGCTTTCAAGCGGACGCTTGACGGTCTCGTTGAGCTCATTGCGCGGTACGATCTGGGTGGCGCCGAGGCTCTTGAGATAGTCACTCGTCTCCGGACGGCCCGTCACGGCGGCAACCTCATAGCCCAGATGGCCAAGGATCGCGGTAGCAACCGAGCCGACGCCACCGGCAGCCCCCGTCACCAGCACCGGGCCCTGCCCCGGCTTCAGCCCGTGATCTTCCAGTGCCATCACGGCAAGCATGGCGGTGAAACCAGCAGTGCCCACGGCCATGGCCTCACGCGCATCCAGCCCATCGGGCAGCGGCACCAGCCAGTCGGCCTTCACGCGCGCCTTTTGCGCATAGCCGCCCCAATGGGCCTCGCCCACGCGCCAGCCGGTCAGCACCACCTTGTCGCCCGACTTGTAGCGATCATCCGAAGATGCCTCCACGGTGCCAGCAAAATCGATCCCCGGCACATGGGGATAATTGCGCACCAAGCCGCCGCCCTTGGCGCTGAGGCAGAGGCCGTCCTTGTAGTTCACGGTGGAATAGTCGACCGCAACAGTGACCTCGCCGTCGGGCAACTGATCCTCGTTCAGCTCTTCAATGGCCGCAGAGGCCTTGCCGCTGTCTGCGTCTTTCGTCATCACCAGTGCTTTGAACATGTTGATCTCTCCCGTTAATTCCAGAATGTCTCATGGACGGTCGCATCGCGCATGCCGTCCGGTGTCTCGACCTCGACGCGAGAGCCCGCGTCCCAATGGGTCATCTTCACCATGCCGATCGCGACATTGGTGGCGTGATCCGGCGACCAAGTGGCCGAGGACACCCGTCCCACCCGGCGACCATTGGCATAGAGCGGCCAGAACCGGTCACAGGGCGGCACCGCCTCGCCACTGATGGCGATGGGGCGAATCTGCTGCACCGGGCCTTCCTTGGCGACCCGCAACAGGGCGTCACGGCCGATACAGCCGATCGCCGTATGGGTGTTGCAGAAGCGGCCCAGCCCGCATTCATGCGGCGTGTTGTCGTCGGTCATGTCGTTGCCATAGCTCAAGAGACCACTCTCGATCCGCTCGATCAGGTTGGGGCAGCCCGCCCGCACTTCCAGATCGGCGCCCGCCTCGAACAGGCGGGACCAGAGCGCCATCCCGATATCGCCGCCCTCCACGTAGATCTCGAACCCACCCTGCTTGGAATATCCCGAGCGCGCCACCACCATGTCGCGGCCCTCGAACTGGTAGACACCAAAGCGAAAGAAACGGATTGCGCGCACGGTCTCGCCAAAGACCCGGGCCATCAGATCCTCGGCCTTGGGTCCCTGAATGGCCAGCGGCGAAACATCCGGTTCATCCACCAGCACATCCAGCCGCCAGCCGTTGGCGACGCCCTTGACCCAATAGAGAAGATCACTGTCGGCAATGGAAATCCACCAGCGGTCCTCGGCCAGCTTGACCGCGACCGGATCGTTCAGCATGCCGCCGGTCTCATCCACGATGGGTACATAGTAACACTGACCGGGCATCATGCCGCGCAGATCCCGCGGGGTGAGCATCTGCATCAGACGCCCTGCATCGGGGCCACGCAGCTCCACCTGACGTTCGCAGGATACGTCCCAGACCTGCACATGCCGTTTGAGGTGGTGATAATCCGCCTCGACACTGTCGAACACCGTCGGCAGCAGCATGTGATTATAGACCGTGTAGCCTTTCACGCCTGCCGCCTCGACCCCGTCGGAAAACGGGGTGCGGCGCAGGCGGCGGGACAGGGAGATATTGGGTTGAATAACGGCCATGGCGATCCCTTTCATGGCACGAGTGTTGGGATGAGCGGCGCGCCAGTCTGGCCGCCGCCCGGTGTCACCTTAACGTGGACCTTTCCAGTCGATCTGGCAGATCTCGGCAGAGCGGCCGTCAAAGTCCCAAACCCGGCCAAAGGCACGTACCCGGCCCTTGGTGGCGGTGGCGACGGTGATGTCGGGGCCCATCCAGTATTCGGTATTGGTGACCACGATGTCCTGCTCGCTGTCGGCGCCGCCCACCGGCACCACTTCGCCGTGGATCTGCTTGCCGACGATCAGCCGGCGGGTCTTGCCCTCGGTCTCGAACGTCACGGGCGCGCGTTCCGCACCGAGGAATTCGCTCACCAGCACCTTGAACAAGCCGGTGGTGCCCCGCGCCTTGCCGGAGAAAATATCGATCAACCCGTCATAGGCGTCCTCGCTGGCGCGGTCGTCGATATAGGCCGCCGCCTTCCAGTTGCCGCGCGCCATCAGGCCGGGGATCTCCAGGATCAGCCCGACGTTGAGACCCGACAGATCCGTGTCGCCAAAATGCCCCTCGTCGATGCGCACCCCGGCCCAGGCCTGGCAATAGCCCTCGGTGGGGGCATGTTTGCCCAGCGACACCACGCAGGGGCAAAAAACGGTGCAATTGCAGTTCAGAATCAACTCGCCCTTGATCGCCCAGGGTGGGATCTCCTGCCCTGTCTTCTTCGGCGCGGCTGCGCCCTGTTCTGCGGTCATCACCTGATCGCTCGCCATGATGTGTCTCCTCCCTCTAAAATGTTGTCACGATGACCCAAGTGCCGGACAGCAGCAGCAACGCCCCCATGGGGCGGGTCAGCCAGCGTCCGATCTCGGGCAGTTTTTCCAGAACCATGAACAGGGTTGCCAGCCCCATGAAGGCGAGGTTCATCACCCCGCCGACGAACGCCAGCAGCATCAGCGCCCAACAGCAGCCAAGGCACACCGCGCCGAGCCGCAGCCCGTTGCGCAGGGGGCCCTCCTCCCAATGCTGCATGAAAAACACCAGCGGGCGGCGGCATTTGGACAGGCAGGCCTCCTTCAGCTGCGTGAACTGATAGGCGCCTGCGACCAGCAACAGGCCACCGGACAGGATCCCAGAGCGGCTGTCGCCAAACACACTAACCAGATCCGCCCGCAGCAGCAGCATTTGCATTCCCGCCGCCAGCAGCGAAAAGCCGACCCACACAGCAAGATAGCCAAAGACCAGATCGCCAAACCGCGTGCCCTCCGCCGTTTGGCCGAGGTCGTCATAGGTGGCAAAGGCCGGCAGCGCCGTGGGGGCCATCATCGCGGCCGACATCAGCACCCACATCAGCACCATCTTTGCCGCGCCTGCCGCATCCGGCGTCATGGTGCAGAGCTGCAGCCAGAACTCCGCGCCGTAGATCGCGCCCGCTGCACGCAGATCGCTCGGCACCGACATGGCAAAAAGCGCAGCCCAAGCCAGCAGTATGCCCCCGAACAACATCAGCCAATGCAGGCCGGTCATCTGGCGAATGCTTTGTGTCAGGCGCGCCTTCAGCATGGTGTTTTCACGGGCCTCCCCCTATCGATGCGAGTCGAATTACCTTGTGAATCAAATGTCAGACTTTTAAATGTCTGACAAATGATTTTTCCACCGACCCCATCTGACGTGAGGGCACAACGCGATGAAGATCGACCCCAACAGCACCGCGGATCTTTCTGCGCAGATCGCCGGCGCCATCCGGGATGCGATCATCTCCGGCGATCTGATCGTGGATGAACGGCTACCTTCGGAGGCGGAGCTGGCCGAACAGTTCCAGGTCTCCCGCGCCACGGTGCGCGAAGGGTTAAAACGGCTGGCGGCGCAGTCCCTGATCCGCACCCAGCGCGGCGCCACCGGTGGGGCCTTTGTCAATCGCCTCAGCTTCGAAGACGCCTACAGCCAGCAGATCACCACCTCGACGCTGCTGCTGAGTATGAACGCGGTCAGTTTTGATACCGCCTGCGAGGCCCGTTACGCGCTGGAACGCGCCTGTGCGCCCCTGTCTGCTGCGCGCCGCAGTGCCGACCAGCTGGCCACCATGCGCGCCGAGATTTTTCGCCAAGGCCAGCCGGGCCTGACCGATGAGGCCTTCTGCGCCTCCGACGTTGCCTTTCACCGGGCCCTGGTGGACGGCGCCCATAACCCGGTGCTGTCCTATCAGCTGGCCGGGTCGGTGGAGGCAATGCAGCCCTTGATGAACATGATCACCTTCACCGCACGTGACCGCGCCACCATTCTGGCACTGCACGCGCGCATCGCCGATGCCATCGAGGCTGGTGCGGGCGAAGACGCCGTCACAGGGCTTACAGCACTTGAGGAAGAAACCCGAAAACTGGCCGCCGATGTGTTTGCACGACGCGCCACAAAGCGCTGAACCTCTTTATCTTTCGCACAGCACGCCGGACAGAGACCGCACAATCGCGCGTCATTTCCCCCTTTAACTCCGTCCCCACCTCGCCTATATTCATTCTGTTCCTTCGGGAACTATGGACATAAACGCGCTCGTAATAAACGGATCGGACCCGGGGGCGGTACCCGGCGGCTCCACCAACCTACCACTGGCTGCATCCTTCGTTTGGGGATAGCGATCAGGACTGTGGGGCCGAAATAGGATCGACGGACGTCTAAAGGGGTTAGCTTTGTCTCGGCTGTCTGCCACCGTTACCGGCGAAAACAGTACAATTGCAAACGACAATCGTGCTCCGGTTGCTCTGGCTGCGTAAGCAGTTCGAGTTGAACCGAACTTAAGTCCTTGTGCCTAGCAGCGTAAGGCGGGGTTCGCAGGTACCTGGCAACAGAAACCTGCACTTCATACCCTCTGACATTGAGAATACGAAATCTGATTTTACGTTGGATAGCTTCAAATCTCGACAATTTGGTCGGGAATTTTATGTCCTATGGTCGAGATTTCACGCTATACTTACGGAATATCGACAGTTCGCTCTCGACTTTTCCGGGCGCAGACCTGTAGGAGGCGCCTTCCGCAATTGTCAGTTTATGAAATGCACCGAAAATGAAAAACAGCGCGCTGCTGCACCACTGGTTCGAAGAGGTCTGGAACAAGGATAACCTCGCCGTCATCGACGAGCTTCTTGACCCAGATGTCGTGTTCAACGGATCTTTGGATTCCGTTGTTTCGCCTGGCGTGGACTACAAGGAAGTGGTGACGGCGATGAAGGCGCTGCTGGATCAGGCACATGTCACCATCACTCACAGTATGGACGAAGGTGATCTCGCGATGGTGCGGGTCAGGGTCAATGGCGTAGGCCACAGTCATGCTCAGAAACTTGACTTTACGGGGCATGTGACCGTCCGGGTGCGCGACGGCCGTTTTATCGAATTCTACACTGATTTCGACTACTTGCGGATGTTCGAACAGCTGGGCCAGCTGCCCACGGACTCCCTGCCCGTCTGCATGACCGGCGAGCGCCTGACCTGGGTCGAATGAGGCCGCTCCGGTAATCCGGACCTCGACCCCGTTTGGATACCTGCGTGCGAGAACATCCTTGTCGCATTGATATTTTTTGTTGTGCGTCCGCTGCCATAGCGCTGGTGAGCGTGCTCCGCTCTGCTACAAGGGCGAGACTCGAAATGACCTGAGCGGTGTCATGACGCAAACTTCTCCCCCCTCGCATCTCGCGCCTTCATGGGGCGTTCTGTTTCAGTGTTTTGGTCTGATCGGCCTCCTGAGCTTCGGGGGACCAGCGGCGCAGATCGCGCTGATGCACCGGGAACTGGTCGACAGACACCGTTGGCTGAGTGAAGAGAAATTCCTCCGCGGCCTGTCCTTTTGCATGTTGCTGCCAGGCCCCGAAGCCATGCAGCTTGCCACATATGCGGGCTGGCGGTTGCGCGGTATCCGCGGCGGCCTGCTGGCGGGCAGCCTGTTTGTGCTGCCCGGGGCGTTCGTCATTGCAGCACTGGTCTGGCTCTACGTGACCTTCGGCACGCTGCCGACGGTTCAGGCGGCGTTTCTCGGGATCAAGGCAGCGGTGGTCGTCATCGTAATGCAGGCTCTCTGGCGGATTTCCCGCAAGGCGCTCCACTCCACAGGCGCCTGGCTGCTGGCGCTGGGCGGGTTCCTTGCAATCTTTGCATTCAACCTGCCGTTTCCACTGGTTGTGCTTGGCGCCGCGCTGATCGGTTTGACAAGGGTTCCGGAAGCCGAGCACAGCGCGCCGCCCGCACACGCGGTTCCGGCACATCACTGGCGCACCATCGTCATCTGGACCGCGCTGTGGCTGCTGCCGCTCTTGGGGCTGAGCCTGATCGGCGCCGAGTTCCTGGCCACGATCGGCTGGTTCTTTGCGAAACTGGCCGTGGTGACCTTTGGCGGGGCCTATGCGGTTCTGGCCTATATGACACAGACCGTGGTCAGCACCCATGGCTGGATCAGCACCGGCCAGATGATCGATGCGCTGGGGCTGGCAGAGACCACACCCGGACCGCTGGTGCTGGTGACACAATTTGTCGCCATGCTCGCGGGCGTCCAGACAGGCGGCGCGCTTCTGGGCCTGGCCGCCGGTATTGTGGCGCTCTGGGCGACATTTGCGCCGTGTTTCCTGTGGATTTTTGCCACTGCTCCTTACGTGGAGCGTTTGACCCACCAGCCGCGCCTGCGCGGAGCGTTGCAGGCGATCACCGCAGCTGTTGCGGGGATGATGCTCAACCTCTCGGTCTGGTTCCTGCTGCATCTGCTGTTCAGTCGTCAGACAGAGCTCCAGTTTGGTCCGCTTTCGCTGGCCGTTCCAGCTGTCGACAGCATAGAGGTGCGGGCCCTGGCCCTGACGGTATTGGCGCCCTTGGTTGCCTTCGCCCTGCGGGGACGCATCTTGTGGTTGCTCGCGGTAATGGCATGTCTCGGGCTGATTGCCGATGGCTTCACGCTTGGCTAAAGACTGCCAGCTTGGCTTGCAATGCCCTCAAAATAGGTCCAAAACTGGAGAGGAACGGGTGTGATGCCGGGGCGGCGCTGCCGTGGCCATACCTGCCAATAACAAAAGGTGAGACGATGTCCCGTCAGATCGACTATGGAAACCTGATGCATCGTGCCATGCGTGGCCTGATCCGCAATGTCCTAGACGATGTTGCTGCGAATGGCTTGCCGGGGGCTCATCACTTCTTCATCACGTTCGACACATCACATCCGGACGCGGAACTGGCCGACTGGCTGTCCGACCGCTACCCGGGTGAAATGACAGTGGTTGTGCAACACTGGTTCGACAATCTCGACGTGACCGACGAAGGGTTTGCGATCACGCTGAACTTTGGTGACGCGCCGGAGCCACTGTATATTCCCTATGACGCGATCAAGACATTTGTCGATCCGTCTGTCGAATTTGGTTTGCGGTTCGAAAGCACCAGCGAGGACGACGACGAGGATCTGCCCCCGTTGGAGATCGCAGGCGAACTGCCTGATGAGCAGGAGGAAAGTGACGACACATCCGACGCCAAGAAGGATGCGGATGTGGTGTCCCTCGACAGCTTTCGCAAGTAAGCACGATAAACAGTTAAAAAAAAGCGGCGCTGCGGATCTTTCCACAGCGCCGTTTTTTTATATGTGCAGCACTGCGCGTTTCACCCGCGCGGCGTTCGCTCAGTCGCGGGTGAGAAAGCTCGACACCTTGCGCGACGGCATCCCGTTCCGGTGGAGTGAGAAGTCGAGCTCCAATCCGCCGTCGGCCAGGGTCCGGTCATACTGCTGCATGAGGTAATCCCCGTTTTCAGCAACATAGAGCGAGAACACCGTCAGGGTCTTGTCGATCACTCGCGCCCAGACGAAGGGCTCCCCCTTCATCGCATTCATCTGGACGGTATGACCAAAGACGTTGGTCTTCATGGCTGCAGCGAACACCCCATTCCGCTCAGTGGGCTGGAATTCGATCTTGTAGGTCTTGGTCTTCTCTTCGCCACTCGCCCGCTGGATCGCGGTGCTCCACTGCACTTCGAAGCCCTTTCTGGTTTCACGAATGGCCACACTCATGTCCCGTTGTTCAACCGAGCCATCGAGCTGCTCGACCTGTGCGGTGCCGGAGTATTCTCCGACGAAGCGGCGCAATGTATCGCTGGCAAACGCGGGCTGAATTGCAAGCAGAAGGGCGCTCAGCCCGACGAAGCACCATAGGGTCACACGTCTGATGTCAGGCATGGTCCGGGTTTGGCTGATCACAGTCCTGCGCATATCTGGGGTTCGAGCTCCTGTTGAGGGGGCGGTCTGGCGACTCTCTTTCAGTGTAATCTATGCATCTAACCCAAACTGGCAATGGCACTTGCGGATTTGGGGCAGTATACCATCGCCCGAGGCCCGTAGCGATCCACGCTGATCGCGCAAGACATTTGCGTCCGACGGCAAGCACGGGTAAACGGCATACATCAGTATACCACCTATTGATCCAGGTGGCCGAACCAGCGACGGAGACAGACACAATGTCGAACACCCGCACCGAAACCGACAGCTTTGGCCCGCTTGAGGTCCCTTCCGATAAATATTGGGGGGCACAGACTCAGCGTTCGATCATGAATTTCCCGATTGGGTGGGAAAAACAGCCCGTCGCCATCGTGCGCGCACTCGGCGTGATCAAGCAGGCCTGCGCCATGGCCAACAAGGCCTCCGGCAAGCTCGACGCCAAGATCGGCGATGCCGTTATTCAGGCTGCAGGTGAGGTGATCGAGGGCAAGTTCGACGATAACTTCCCGCTGGTAGTGTGGCAGACTGGTTCCGGCACCCAGTCCAACATGAACTCCAACGAGGTGATCGCCAACCGTGCGATCGAGATCCTCGGCGGCGTGATCGGCTCCAAGGATCCGGTGCACCCGAACGACCACTGCAACATGGGTCAGTCCTCCAACGACACCTTCCCCACCGCGATGCATATCGCCACCGCAATGTCCGTGCGTGACGTGCTGGTGCCAGGCCTGACCAAACTGGCCGAAGGGCTGGAGGCCAAGGCGGAAGAGTTCAAGGACATCATCAAGATCGGCCGCACCCATACGCAGGACGCCACGCCGCTGACACTGGGTCAGGAATTTGGCGGCTACGCGCATCAGATCCGTCAGGGTCTGGCGCGGGTCGAGGCGGCAATGCCCGGCATCTATGAGCTGGCGCAGGGCGGCACCGCCGTCGGCACCGGCCTCAACACCGTTGAGGGCTGGGGCGAGGAAGTCGCTGCAAACATGGCCGAAATCACCGGCCTGCCCTTCGTGACCGCGCCGAACAAGTTCGAGGCACTGGCCGCCCATGACGCCATGGTGTTCCTCTCCGGCGCGCTCGCGACCATCGCTGGCAGCTGCTACAAGATCGCCAACGACATCCGGTTCCTAGGCTCCGGCCCGCGCTCTGGTCTGGGC
Source organism: Tritonibacter scottomollicae (assembly GCF_032924845.1). Lineage (NCBI taxonomy): Bacteria > Pseudomonadati > Pseudomonadota > Alphaproteobacteria > Rhodobacterales > Paracoccaceae > Tritonibacter > Tritonibacter scottomollicae. The sequence continues at coordinate 865,759 of NZ_CP136704.1, read as the reverse complement.
GAGTTGGTGCTGCCCGAAAACGAGCCCGGCTCCTCGATCATGCCGGGCAAGGTGAATCCGACCCAAGCCGAGGCGCTGACGCAGGTGGCCGCACACGTCATGGGCAATGACGCCGCGATCAAATTTGCAGGCTCGCAGGGTCACTTTGAACTCAACGTCTACAACCCGATGATGTCCTACAACCTGCTGCAATCCATCCAGCTTCTGGGTGACGCCGCGGACAGCTTCACCGAGCGGATGCTGAACGGCATCAAGGCCAACGAGCCGCGCATCGAAAAACTGATGACGGAGAGCCTGATGCTAGTGACCGCACTGGCGCCGACCATCGGTTACGACAACGCCACCAAGGTGGCGAAGACCGCGCATAAGAACGGCACCACGCTGAAGGAAGAGGCAATCGCGCTTGGCTTTGTGGACGAAGAGACCTTTGAGAAGGTCGTTCGTCCCGAACAGATGATCGGCCCGAAAGCGAAGTGATGGGAAAACCGGTCAATCTGAACCGGTTTCGGAAACAAAAAGCGCGGGCCGAGAAAAAGGCCCGCGCGGATCAGAACGTTGTCAAATATGGTCGGACCAAGACCGAAAAGGCCCGCGACAAGGCCGATGAGGCACGCGACAAAACCCTCATTGACCAGCACAAACTGGACCATGGAGACGAGTGACACGCCATGAAGCGTCGCCAACGCAGAGAAAACCCGCCCCGATGATTGGCGAGCGCCCGCAAAAACGCTCTCTGACCCTGCGCGGGCATCGGACCTCGGTGTCGCTGGAAGATGCATTCTGGGCGGAGTTTAGACGTCTCGCCGCAGATCAGGACCGTGCGATCAATGAGCTGGCAGCCGAGATCGACGAAGAGCGTGGCACCGATTGCGGACTGGCCTCGGCAATCCGGCTCTATGTGTTGCAGGCGCTGAAGGCCGAAGCCGCGCGCTGAGCCACATCAGCGCTCCGTCAATCGCAGCCAGATCCCGTTTTTCGACCTTACTGTCAGATGCGCCACCGGCTGCGGATCGTGGCCTTCGAGCCGCTCGACCCGATAGCGACGCAGCAAGTGGGCGAGGATCAACACGCCCTCAACCATGGCAAACCCGGCCCCGGTACAAACCCGCGAACCGGCAGAGAACGGCATATAGGCGCTGCGGGCACAGGTCTTGCCGGCCTCTGTCTGCCAGCGCGCGGGGTCAAATTCGTCCGGACGTTCCCACAACCGCTCATGGCGATGCAGATGCCAGGGGCTGAGCACCATCTGTGCGCCCTTGGGGATGTCACGATCACGAAAGCGCTCGGGACATGTGGCTTCGCGCACCATCATCGGAACCGGCGGATAAAGCCGCAGTGTTTCGCGGAACACGTCGCGGGTGATCCGCAGACGCGCGATGGCGGCGAACTCCTCGGTGCCGTGTTCTAGGGCCTCCGCCGCGACCTTCTCCTGCCAGTCTGGATAAAGCGCCATCAGATAGAGCGCCCAGCCAAGCGCCGAGGCGCTGGTCTCATGCCCCGCAAGAAAGAAAATCGCCACCTGATCGACCATCTCCTCGGTATCGAACCCTGCGCCTGTCTTCGGATCAACTGTGGTCATGATCTTGGTGGCCAGATCCTGCGGTGCGGTGCCGGCGGCGATCTCCGCCATGCGGGCCTCGGTCAGGCTGGCGATCAGGCTGCGGATATGGGCTGCATTGGCGCGGGTGCCCTTGGGATAGAGGCGCGGCATCCAGCGCGGCAGCGGCACAAAGGCCGCAAGGTTCAGGATCGGCTGCGCCTGCTGATAGGCGCGAAAGCGGGCAAAGACCTCCGTCGCGACCTGATGTTCGATGGGTATCGAGAACAGGGTGCGGAAAATCACATCCGCCGCGATATGCGAGGTCTCGGCCTCGATCTCCAGCGGGGTGCCATCTGCTTTATGCGCCAGCCGCGCCACCCCGGCTTCGGCTGCGGCCAGCATGGCGGGAAATGTCTCCTTCAGCCGCCCCCCTTCAAAAGCCGGGTCAATGATGCGGCGCTGGCGTTTCCAGGTCTCGCCATTGGTCAGAAAGACGGAATTGCCCAGAAGCGGCCGCAGCCCCTCGCCCACCCGGTTTGATTTGGGAAAATCATCCGCGCGCTCTTTGAGTATGACATCCAGAAGATCCGGCTGGTTCACCAGATAGGAGCGGAAAAACGGCGTGCGGAACTCTGCCATCCAGGCCCGATAGAGCCGCTTCGGCTGGGCCGAGAGGATATCGGCGCGAAACAGCTTCAGGTAACGCCAAAGCGAGACCTTGTCAGGCCGGGCCAGGGGTTTGGGCGGGCGCAGATTCATCGCGGATCCATCGAGCGGAAGCGGTTCACCGGACGCGCCAGCCGGGAGCGGGAATGCGCCCTGTTCTGTAGCCTGTCGCCGAGGGTCTGCGGCCCGGCGGTGATGCGGAAATAGTCATAGTCCTTCGGGTGGTCAAAGGCGCAGAGATACTGGAAATGCAGCCGGAAATAACGCCGCTTCAACGCCTGCCAGCGCGCGGCGCTGAGGGTCTGGGTGAAGGCAGCGGAAAACACGATGGGCCAGCGCTGATCCTTTGGGGCAACGCCGGTGACCCCAACGGGATCACAGAGCGCAAAGGCACAGCCATCGCCGGGCGCGGTGACGTCATACCACGGGATCTGGCCCTGCACCGACATCTCTCGCAGGTCGCGGCGCAGGCGGGTGGCGCGCGGCAGGAAGGACACCATCGGCACCACCTGCCCGAGGCTGAGAAAGCTGAGGCTGGGGCGCTCTGCGGGCAGCCCCTCGTGCAGCAGATCCGCCAGCACCGACACGCCGATATGGGCGCCGGAGGAATGACCGACCACCAGAACCTCATCGACATTGTTGTCCTCCAGAGCGGCGCGAATGGCCGCCCGGAACACCTGCATACGCGCCTCCAACTCCGGTGGGTTCTGCCCGCGCAGGACGGCAGAATAGGCGTAGTCATGCATCAGGTAGTAGACAAACAGCTTGTTGTCTCGGGCCTTGAACCCGCGCAGAAGCGCCACCGCCGCCCCTGCCCCGGCCAGCATCTGCGCGATCCAGATCAGCGGCGCAGGCAGCGGCAGATGCCCCGACAACGCGCCGACACCCCAGGCCACAATCCATCCCAAAAGCGCTGCCAGCAAAGCCTGCACCAAGAGGATCACCACCGGATAGAGCGCCGCAATCACCGGCCCCTTGCGCAGCCGCATCAGCCGCCACAGCGCGCCGGAGGCGATGTAGGTCCAAGCGGTGCGCATAAGCTGCAGATAGGTCGCGGCAATGGAGCTGTTCATGCTGTGCTTGACAATATCGGACCAGACCAGCACCTCCACATCGGTCTCCACCTGCGCGCCTTCGATCTCGGCCGAGACATGCCAGCCGTAAGCGCCCTTGGTGGTCTTCGGAGTGAGGGTCAGCGCGTAGCCCGACAGCTGCGCCTGCTCCGCCCCCTCACTGCGATAGAGTTCGCGGTAGCGGCGGGGGTGGAACGGGTCGTAGCCCGGAATATAGAACACCCGGCGGCTGCGCACCGTTGATGTCGTGGCGTTGCTGCTCATGCCCGATATGTGGCCCCGATCAATGCTGATCAGAGCCTAGCGCAGCTTTGCGGCAAGCGTAAGAGTATGATTTCCGGCGATTAGCCGAGGGTCGCCAGCGCCGGGAAGGTTTCCAGCAGCCAGAAGGAGAAGCTGGTGAACAGGCCAGTGACCAGCATGATGCCGACGATCAGCAACAGTCCCCCCATGACCTTCTCGATCAGCCCCATGTGCCGCTTGATCCGGTTCATCAGCGCCATGGAGCGGGTGAGGAAGATCGCCGCCAGCAGGAAAGGCACACCAAGCCCCAGCGCATAGACGCCAAGTAGGATGGTCCCCCGGCTGACAGAGGCCTCAGAGGCGGCTAGCGACAGGATTGCGCCCAGCTGCGGGCCAATGCAAGGCGTCCAGCCAAAGGCGAAGGCAAGCCCAAGCACATAGGCACCAAGGACGGAACCACCCGCATCTCCGGTCTCCATCCGCGCCTCGCGGTCCAGCAGCGGAATGCGGAACACCGACAGGAAATGCAGACCAAAGACAATCACCACGAGGCCGGAAGCCTTGGCGAACAGCTCCTGATTCTGCAGCACAAAGGCGCCAAAGGCCGAGGCGGTGAAGCCCAGCAGCAGGAACACCGTCGACAGCCCCATCACAAAGAACATCGCTGCCAGGATCGCCTTGCGCCGGGCGGCGGCAGTGCCCTGGATCTCGCCAATGGTCACCCCGCTCATATAGGCCAGATAGGGCGGCACGATCGGCAGCACACACGGGCTCAGAAAGCTGATGATGCCCCCGACAAGGGCAACGAACATGGCGGGCAGAAGGCTCGCGTCGATGATCTCGATTCCAAACATATCGCCTACTTAGTCGAAGCCTCTGACGCCGTCACCTGCACGGGATGTCACATCCTTGTGGACAGGCTGTAACACGCGGCTTATTTCGGACCACATGACAGATTTTGACGCCACGCTGGACGCCATCGGCCTCCTCTGCCCCCTCCCCGTCCTCAAGGCCCGCAAGCGGCTGGAACCTCTGCCCGACGGCGGTGTGCTGCGCATTCTAGCCGATGATCCGGCAGCCATTATCGATGTGCCGCATTTCTGTGCCGAGGCCGGACATGGCTTTATCGGGATGGAAGAAGATGGCGCGCATCAGGTCTATCTGATCCGCAAGGGCGCGCGCTAATCTCAGAAATGTGAACTGAAAGCAAAAAAGGCGGCCCTGCTTGGAGCCGCCTTTTTCAATGTCGTCGTGTCAGCCTCAGCTGCCGGCAGACCACCAGCCACGGCGCTTGGGTTTTTGCGACTGGGCAGGTTCTGGCTGCGCCGCGACCGGCTCCGGCTTTGTCTCGGCTACGGTTGGTGCAGCAGCAACCGGTGCGTCCTCGGCTTGCGGTGCCGCCGGGGCGGGCTGCGCCTCTGACGTGACCTCGGGTGCCGTTGCCTGCTCCGCCGGTGCCTCTTGCGTCGGTACTTCCGAAGCGGTTGGCTCGGGCGCTTTTTGCGGCTCTGGCGCGGGTGTTGGCTCAGGTGCTGTCGCGGGCGCTGCCGCAACGGGTGCATCCTGTGCTTCGACCTCGGCTGCAACTTCAGGCGCGGCAGCAACGCTCGGCGTCACCTCGGTTGCGGCGGCGGGTGCCTCTGCGCGATCAGCTTCAGCGGTCGCAGGGGCATCAGCGGCTACGGGTTGATCCGCCTCGGCCTCCACTTTCTTGCGTGTGCGGCTGCGTGTCCGGGTGCGGGTCCGCTTTTTCTTCGGTTCCGCATCGGCCTCGGGCTCACCATCGGCAGCAGGATCAGCAGTCGTGTTGGCCTCGTCCTGCGCGTTGGCCTCTTTGGCCGCCTCAGACGTGTCACCGTTCGCAGAGCTGTTCTCACCGCTCTCATGACCGTTCTCACCATTGCCGGATTTTTTCCGACGACGACGCCGACGCTTCCGCTTGGGTTTGGCTTCGCCTTCGCTCTCTTCGGACCGAGCCTCGGATTCGACCTCAGCCTCGACCGGCGCAGGCGCAACCTCGACCTCTTCCTCCGGCTCTTCAATCGCGTCGATCTGATCCATGATGGACGCATCGACTGACACGACGGGGCTGGACACCACCGGAATGGCGCGCGAGGCGGTCTTGAACTTCTCAAGCGTGAAATCAGGGCTGACCAGCGTCACGTCCCCTTCGATCCGAACCGACAGACCGTAGCGGGCCTCGATCTGGGCGATATGCTCGCGCTTCTGGTTCATCAGGTAGTTGGCGATGTCCACAGGGCATTTCACCAGCACTTCACGGGATCGACGGCGGGTGCCCTCTTCCTCGATCTGACGCAGGATCGACAGCGCCATGGAGTCGTCGGAGCGGATAAGACCGGTGCCATGGCAATGCGGGCAAGGCGCCGTCGTTGCCTCGATCATGCCGGGACGCAGACGCTGGCGCGACATTTCCATCAGACCAAAGCCCGAGATACGACCCACCTGAATACGGGCGCGATCAGTCTTCAGCTTGTCTTTCATACGCTTTTCGACGGCGGCGTTGTTCTTGCGCTCGTCCATGTCGATGAAGTCGATGACGATCAGACCGGCAAGGTCGCGCAGACGCAGCTGACGTGCCACCTCTTCGGCGGCCTCAAGGTTGGTCTTGAGCGCGGTATCCTCGATCGAAGCCTCTTTTGTGGCCCGGCCGGAGTTCACGTCGATCGCCACCAGCGCCTCGGTCACACCGATCACGATGTAGCCGCCGGATTTCAGCTGCACGGTCGGGTTGAACATGCCGCCAAGGTAGGTTTCGACCTGATAGCGTGCAAACAGCGGCATCTGATCCTGGTAGTTTTTCACATTCTTGGCGTGGGACGGCATGATCATTTTCATGAAGTCCTTGGCGATACGGTAGCCGCGTTCGCCTTCCACCAGAACCTCGTCGATCTCGCGGTTGTAAAGATCGCGGATCGAGCGTTTGATCAGGTCGCCCTCTTCATAGATCTTGGCCGGCGCGATGGATTTCAACGTCAGCTCGCGGATCTGCTCCCACATGCGCTGCAGGTATTCATAGTCTCGCTTGATCTCCGCCTTGGTGCGCTTGGCTCCGGCGGTGCGCACGATCAGGCCCGCGCCCTTGGGCACGTCCAGCTCGGCAGCGATCTCTTTCAGCTTCTTGCGGTCGACGGCGTTGGTGATCTTGCGAGAGATGCCACCGCCACGCGCGGTATTGGGCATCAGGACGCAGTAGCGACCGGCCAGCGACAGATATGTGGTCAGCGCCGCGCCTTTGTTGCCGCGCTCTTCCTTGACGACCTGAACCAGAAGAACCTGACGGACCTTGATGACTTCCTGGATCTTGTAGCGCTTGGGACGCGGCTTGCGCGGCGGGCGGATGTCTTCGTGATCATCATCATCGGCAACCGACTCGATGCTGTCATCCTTGTCAGCGGCATTTGCAGACTTGGATGTGTCTTCGGATTTGTCGTCCGCAGCGTCATCGCCTTCGACATCATCTGCATCCTCAGCGGATGCAACATCCGACGCCAGATCACCGTCGTCGGAGGCATCCGTCGCGGCTGTGTCTTGCTGAGGCTCTTCGACCGGGGTCTCTGCCACGGTTTCCATCGGCGATGTCGCCTCTGGTACATCCGTCAGATCAACCTGCTCATCAGTGAGGTCGATGGTCTCCATTCCGGAGATTTCACCGTTGGACGCCGCGGGCTCGCGGGTTTCCACCACATCTGTCGTCTTCGACCGTTCCGCGCGGGTCTTGCTGCGCGACCGGGAGCGTTTCTTCGGCTTCGGTTCGTCGTCCTCTTCGTCGCGGGCGCGCAGAGCCTCGGCGTAAGCGCGTTCCTCTTCCATCAGAGCTTCACGATCCGCAACGGGGATCTGATAATAATCCGGGTGGATTTCCGAAAAGGCAAGGAAACCATGGCGATTGCCGCCATAGTCCACAAAAGCCGCCTGCAGCGATGGTTCGACGCGGGTTACTTTTGCGAGGTAGATATTGCCAGCAAGCTGGCGTTTGTTTTCAGATTCAAAGTCGAACTCCTCAACTTTGTTTCCATCCACCACCACGACGCGGGTTTCTTCCGCGTGGGTGGCGTCGATCAGCATTTTCTTCGCCATTAGTCCTTAGATTGCACCATGCCAGCACAGGCCGCCACCGGTCGGGATGCACGGGTCCAGAGACGATTGCCCCTGCCCTTGCATCAGGTCCGGGTGGACGCACATGTTGTGGGTGGTGTCTTGTCAGGGCGATTTTCGACTGCGTCGCGGACCATGTGGTGCACAAAGGGGATTTCCGGCATAAGAGCGGAAAACCTGCTTTTGTACTCAATAGTCTCGCGCGCGTCATCGCGGTTCTTCTCCGACAGGTGGGGCTATCCCGATCCCTGCCCGTTATTTCCTCTTCGACCTGGCCGGTTTCGGCCTCATCAAAGCAGGCACTCTTCTGCCTCGCAAAGTGCGAGACGAACTGGTCTGTCATTCTGCCCCGGCGTTGGCCGGTCGGACAGGAGGACAAAAAATTTCATGTATGAACGCCAACAGATGCAGCGTTCGTTCATTTAGCATAAGGCCTGTGGATAGGTAATGACAATGGTCATTCTGCGCCGGACCGCTGCAAACACGATTTTACGATCTAGCTGCAAATTTCCAAGGCAAGGTTAACGAATGTCGCTGAATGACGTTCAACACTCATGACATCTATTATTTTGCGTCAAACTGATGGCGCAGACGCCCGGCACCGCTGCTGGAAATGCCCCTGCGCATGCGTCACCGCGTCTTGCAACGTGCTGGCGAATGCCTGACCCAATTGCGGAAAGGGACGACCGGGTGGTCGCAGATCAGGGATCTGCACCGCAAAGCACCCTGCAGTGGCAGCGGCGGTCAGCCCGTGGTCGCTGTCTTCGAAGGCGGCGCAAAGCTTGGGGTCGAAACCGAACCGGGCCGCAGCCTCCAGATAGGGTGCCGGATCGGGCTTGGTCGCACTCACCTCATCACCGCCGAGTACAAAACTGAAATGCGCCAGCAACCCCGCGCGCTCCAGATGATGCCGTGCCCGGGCGCCGTCGGTGGAGGTCACAACTGCCATCTGCACGCCCTGCCCGCTCAACCCAGCCAGAGTATCCGCAACGGTTGGTTTGATCGGCACACCATCCGCCAGCCTCCGCTCGCAACTGCGCTCCCAGTGAGCAGAAATCGCTTCGAGGTCGGCCTCCGGTCCGCAGAACTCCGTCATGAGATGCTGGCTACGCCGGGCCGTCAGCCCGACAAGCGTGGTGAAAAAGGCCCGCATCTCTGCCGCGTCCCGCTGCACCAGCGGCGCACAGTCGAGAAACCCCTCCATGGTCAGCCGCTCCGTATCCAGAAGCAGTCCATCCATGTCAAAAAGATATGCGGCAGGCATGCGGGCCGTCCTCTTGTCAGCCCAGATAATCGGAGCGCTGCAGGCCGTATTTGGCCATCTTCTCGTTCAGCGTCCGACGGGGCAGGCACAGCTCATCCATCACCGACGCGATGGAGCCCTTGTGACGGCGCATGGTATTGTCGATGAGCATGCGTTCGAACGCTTCGACATATTCCTTGAGCGGCTTGCCCTCTGTGGTCATCACCGGCTGCATATCCTCGTGGTCACTCATCAACAGCGACGCGATCGTGCCGGAGCCGCGACGCGATTGCAGCACCGCACGTTCCGCCACATTGATCAGCTGACGCACGTTGCCCGGCCAGGGCGCCTGCAGAAGCTGTGCAGCTTCCTGAGCGGTCACCTGTGGCGCGTCACACCCATATTCTTCGGAGAACTGTTCACTGAGACGGGTGAAAAGCGTCAGGATATCCTCGCCGCGCTGGCGCAGCGGCGGCACTGTGATCCGCAGCGCGGCCAACCGGTAAAACAGATCGGCGCGCAGCACATCTTCTGACGTCTTGCCAGCTTCTTGCAGGTTGGAGATCGCGATGATGCGCGTTTCGCCCGGAATGCCTTGCTCATTGATGAAGCTCAGGAGCTTTGCCTGCAGCGGCTCGCTCAGCGCCTCCACATCCTCAAGTACCAGCGTACCGCCACGCGCTTCTTCCACCGCGGGCAGCATGCTGTCGTCAGGTTGCATCGGGCCAAACAGCCGCTTGGCCAACGCCTCTTCTTCAAGCGCCGCACAGGACACGAGAACAAATTTCTTGCCCGCCCGGCTGCCGACAGCGTGCAGCGCGTGGGCCACAAGCGTCTTGCCTGTGCCGGTTTCGCCGTCGATCAAAACGTGGCCGTCCGCCTGGCCGAGATCAAGGATATCCTCGCGCAGTCGGTCCATCACAGGGCTGGTGCCGATCAGCTTCTTCATGATCTGGCCGCCATCGGACAGTTCACGGCGCAGCGCGCGGGTGTCCAGCGTCAGGCGACGCGCACCTGTAGCGCGCTTGGCCAGTTCCGACATGCGGTCCGGGTTGAACGGTTTTTCCAGAAAGTCGAAAGCGCCGACACGCATCGCCTCAACCGCCATCGGCACATCCCCGTGGCCAGTAATCATGATCACCGGCAAGGAGCTGTCGGATCCCATCAGCTTTTTCAGGAATTGCATCCCGTCCATGCCCGGCATCTTGATGTCGGAAATCACGATCCCCGGATAATCCGGCCCGAGGGTCTTCAGCGCATCCTCCGCGCTGGCAAAAGTCTCGGTGTCATAACCGGACAATGCCAGCCATTGGCTGATCGACTGACGCATGTCCTGCTCGTCATCCACAATCGCAATTTTCATGGCCTGTGCCATAAGTTGCCCTCCACGTCGTGCCGCCTACTCAGCGGCCTCGATGCCGTCCACAAGGATCGGCAGTTGCATTTCAAACACCGCACCGCCCGCCTCTGCGTTGCGGGCCGTGAGGCGACCGCCTAGGTCGTTCACGATCCCCGAGGAGATAGCAAGCCCCAGACCAACCCCGTCACCGGGCTGCTTGGTGGTATAGAACGGCTCAAACAGACTGTCGAAATTCTGAATGCCATCGCCATTGTCCCGAACCGTGAGCGTCGCGGTCTCTCCGGCGGCGAGCAGAATCTCCACCTCCGGTTCCTCAACGGATTTGGTGGCATCCAGCGCATTGCGCAAGAGGTTCACCATAACCTGTTCCAATCTCATACGGTCTGCCATGACATAGACCGGTTCGTCCGGAAGTATACGGGTGATCTTCACATGCCGCTGGCGCAGTTGCGGCTCCATCATCGACAGGCTGGAGGCCAGCGCATCGCCCATGTTTACTGGGCTAAAGGCGTCACCGCCCTTGCGAGCGTAGGATTTCAACTGCCGTGTGATCGCGCCCATGCGCTCGATCAGGTCATCAATGCGGCCAAAGGAGGACAGCGCCTCTTCCGGGCGGTTGCGCTGCAGCAGCAACCGTGCCCCCGCGAGATAGGTCTTCATCGCGGCCAGAGGCTGGTTCAACTCGTGGCTGACGGCGGCGGACATCTCGCCCAAGGCGGCCAGTTTCGAGCTCTGCGCGAGGCTCTGTTCGGCCACCGCGAGGGTCTCTTGCACGCGTTCCCGTTCGGCGATTTCCCGCTGTAGGCGGGTGTTCAACACGCGAAGCTCCGCCGACTCGCGCTGGAACAATGCCATCCTCAGCGCCGTCTTGCGGCTCAGCGCATAGAAGGCCAGCGCCAGAAGGATCGCGAAGCCCATGATTTCGAGCGCAATCACTGCGTTGACCTGCTCGCGGATCGAATCATAGGTGGTGTAGGACATCATCCGCCAGCCCTGAAACGGCACGCGGGTCTCCAGTCGCATCACCGCCTCGCCCTGCAGGTAGACATCGGTCGGCAGTGCGGTCCAATCCGCAGTGGCGCGAATGGCGCGCTGAATGGCGCCCTCAGGGGTCTGTTCCTTCAGTGCCTCGGCCTCGGAGAGCCCGCGCCAGCGCGCCTCTGTTGCCAGCACCACGGTGCCAGTGCTGTCAGCCACCATGACGGCGTCGGAAATCCCGGCCCAGGCACGTTCAAACTTCTGCAGATCCACCTCGACCATGATGACGCCGAGTGTCCCGCTGCTGTCCACCAGCCGCCGGGAGTAGGTGAACTGATACCCTCGCACCTCGCGGGGGATGACCGAAAACACAGTGGAATTGGACCGGATGGCCTCCACGAAATAGGGTGCGTTGCGGTAGGTTTCTCCCAGCCGAATACGGTCCGTCGCCGCCACCGTGCGCCCGTCGCGGTCCATCAACGTGATCGAGGCGGCGCCGATTTCGTCAACGAAAGATATCAGACGTTGGGTGGAGAGAGAGAAATCCTGGCTCTGTAGCGCAGAGATCAGCGCCTGATCCCGTGACAGCAGCTGCGGGACGATGGCGTGCCGGCGCAACTCACTCACAAGATTGCCTGAATAGAGCGCGAGACGCAGCTCAGCTCGGTTTCGGGTGGTTTCGGTAAAGCTGTGGGTCAGCGTCGTGTTGGTGAACCAGACAGTTGCTCCGGCAACAGCCATAAACACCACCAGCGCGATGCGCACTCGCCACGAAATCGTCCGGGAGCGCAAAGTGCGGGACTTGCTCTGGCGCGCGCGGGGCGCGGACGGCTTGGCGCCGGAGGTCTCCTCAGGGGCTGTCATGCTGCAACAGTAGGTTTACCGCCCCTGAGGCTCAAGTCAGGCGTCCGTCAGCAGGCCGGACAATGCGCGGAACATTGCCGTGCCATCAGTGCCGCCATGGCCTTCATCCGCTGCCCGCTCCGGGTGCGGCATCATGCCAAGAACGCGACGGTTTTCCGACAGGATGCCCGCGATATCGTCAATCGAACCATTGGGGTTGTCGACATAGGTAAAGGCAATGCGATCCTGATCTTTCAGCGCCTGCACGGTGGCGTCATCGGCGTAGTAATTGCCGTCGTGATGGGCGATCGGCACTCCGATCACGTCCCCGGCGTTGTAGCCCTGCGTGAAGGCACTGTCAGAGGTTGCGACGGCCAGATCGACGGTTTTGCAAATGTACTTCAGACCTGCGTTCCGCAGCAGCGCCCCCGGCAGCACGCCGGTTTCAGTCAGAATCTGAAAGCCGTTGCAGACACCCAGCGCATAGCCGCCCCGCTCGGCGTGGTCGACCACGGCCTTGCAGATCGGCGATTGTGCCGCAATGGCGCCGCAGCGCAGGTAGTCACCATAGGAGAAACCACCGGGAACGCCGACGATGTCGACACCCTCGGGCAGCTGGCTGTCCTTGTGCCAGACCATGGAAACGTCAAAACCGGCCTGTTCAAAGGCCACGGCCAGATCACGATCACAGTTGGATCCGGGGAAGACGACGACTGCGGCCTTCATCACTGGATCTCGACGCTGTAGGATTCGATCACGGTGTTGGCGAGCAGCTTTTCGCACATCTCGGTCACATCCGCCTCGGTGGCGCCCTCGGCCAGCTCCAGGTCGATCACCTTGCCCTGACGCACGCCTTCGACCTTATCAAAGCCAAGCGCGCCAAGCGCGTGACGCACGGCCTCTCCTTGCGGATCGAGAACTCCGTTCTTCAGCATCACATGCACCCGTGCCTTCATCGCGTCTTTCCTCAAGTTCCTGCGGGCGGGAGCGAAAGCGCCCTGCCCTGTTGCGCTATTGAAAAACCCGCAAGACCGACTGAGCAGACCTTGCGGGCGAAATCTCTTAGTTCACCAGCTGAGGCTTGCCCGGCGCTGGTGGGTTGTTCGGCATCACGCCCAGACGGCGGGCCACCTCGGTATAGGCGTCGGTCAGGCTGCCCAGATCGCGACGGAACACGTCCTTGTCGAGCTTCTGACCCGTCTTGATGTCCCACAGGCGGCAGCTGTCAGGGCTGATCTCGTCGGCGATAACAAGACGCTGGAAATCTCCGTCGTAAACGCGGCCGATCTCGATTTTGAAGTCTACCAGACGGATGCCCACGGCCAGCATCACGCCGGACATGAAATCATTGACCCGCAGCGCCAGGCTCAGGATGTCGTCCATGTCCTGCTGGCTGGCCCAGCCAAAGGCGGCGATATGCTCTTCGGTGACCAGCGGGTCGCCAAGGTCGTCGTCCTTGTAGCAATATTCCACGATCGGGCGCGGCAATTGCGTGCCCTCGTCGATGCCCAGGCGTTTGCTCAGGCTGCCGGCGGCATAGTTGCGCACGATGATTTCCAGCGGGATGATCTCGCAGGAGCGCACCAGCTGCTCGCGCATGTTCAGCCGTTTCAGGAAATGCGTCGGCACGCCGATCTGACCCAGACCCAGCATGAAGAATTCGCTCAGGATGTTGTTCAGGACACCCTTGCCCTCGATCACGTCGTGCTTTTCGGCATTGAAGGCCGTGGCGTCGTCCTTGAAGTATTGGACGATCGTACCCGGTTCGGGCCCTTCATAAAGAGTCTTTGCCTTGCCTTCGTAAATCTTTTTGCGCCGCGCCATGGAGAGCCTTTCGGTATGGACCACCGGGAATCTGCCCCGATCCGTAGCGTTCTCTTAGTGCAAGGGGGCACGTCCCGCAAGCGCGCCGCCAGTCGTGATCGGATTACCTGCCTAGACGGGCTCCTCCCCGAGCAGGACGCGAACGTCAAATATACGCAATTCAGCAGGGCTGGCCAAATTTGCAGCCATTCTCTCCCTTTGCGTTGACGCTTTCTTCAAGAACGCAGGCTACGCTGACTTCAACCAGATACGGATGTCTGCGGATGTCCGGCCTCCCGTGGTGGGACTCGGGGCTGCGGTTCCAGTGCACAGAATGGCACGCCGCACTCCTTGCCTAGTTGTGAAAGCGGTCCTGACCGCTGATGTGGTAGACTGGCATACGGGGCCAGACACCGTTCAGCATCGGCCCCGGCATCGCTCACTGTGGGAAGGACCGAAAATGACAACCTTTGACGACCGAGAGAAGGCGTTCGAGAACAAATTTGCGCATGATGCCGAACTGAAGTTCAAGGCTGAAGCGCGCCGCAACAAGTTGCTAGGCCTCTGGGCCGCGGGTTTGTTGGGGCACCGGGATGAAGCGGCAGAAGCCTATGCCCAAACCGTCATCATCGCCGATCTGGAAGAACCTGGAGAGGAAGATGTTCTGGAAAAGCTGACCCGCGACCTTGAGGGCAAGGTTGATCGTGGCGCGATCCGGGAGAAGATGACGGCGCTCATGCTGCAGGTGGCGGAAGAAGTCTCCCCTACGGTTCCCTGACCCCGACGGACCCGCCCCAGAACACGGCACAGGGCATGTCCGTCTGACCCTGACCCGACAGATATCACGGTGGTACGCGACCGGCGATGTCTGCTCATCTGGCGGACGCTTGACATGACTTCACGCACCTCGCGCAAACAGACCTTTGCAAACCTCCTGCGCGTGATTGCGCCGCTTGGCATCATGGTGGCCTGCCTGGTAACGCTGGCGGGCCACGCGGATCTACCGGGCCTGCCGGAACTGATAACGCTGGTGCGGCAGGTTCCGCTGCCCAATTGGATTGGCGCGTTCGGAGCGACTGTGCTCAGCTTCTGGGCACTTGGACGGTATGATGCTGTCGCCCACCGGCATCTGCGCACCAACTTTGACGCTCCGGTGGCACGGCGCGCTGGCATGGCCTCGATCGCGTTTTCTCAGGCTGTCGGGTTTGGCTTGCTGTCGGGGTCCTTCGCCCGCTGGCGTTTGCTTTCGCCCTTGTCCCCGTTGCAGTCAGCTCAGCTGACTGCCTTTGTCGGGATCACCTTCATGACCGCATTGTCGGTGATCTGCGGACTGTCGCTGCTGTTGATCGCGCCATCCCTGGCGCTGCGCGGGCTGGGTCTTGGCATACTGATAGTTGCGACCCTTGCCTGCGCATTGTGCTTCCTGCACCCGGAATGGCGGCTACGTGGACTAAGACTGCGCCCGCCGTCCCTACAAGCAATCCTCGCCCTTATGCTCTGGACGCTAATGGATGTCGGCTTTGCCGGGATCGCGCTTTGGTTCTTGCTGCCCTCGGGGCATGGGATCGAACTGGCCGCGCTGCTGCCTGCCTATTTTCTGGCGCTGGGGCTGGCAATAATCTCGTCCTCTCCCGGTGGCGCCGGCCCGCTGGAGCTGGCCATGCTGGCGCTGCTGCCGGGCGCGGAGCCTGCGGCGCTGGTTGCTGGATTGCTGGCCTTCCGCCTCGTCTATTATGCCATACCTGCGGCGCTCGCGGGGGCGCTGTTGCTTTGGCCTTCGCTGATGCGGCAAGGCCTGGCGGCTGAGCCAGAAGACGAGGAAGACTTGCTTGGCTCAGACGTCCGGCCTGCCGCCAGCCAGCCCTTTGACCGCCCGCAGGCGGAAACCGGGGTGATCTTGCAGAACGGCGGTCACGTCATGGCCTTTGGCCTCAATCAGGTGGCCATGCTGGACACGCCGCAGATCTCGGCCGTGTTGTTTGACCCGATCAGCGGGCGCAGGCCTGAAATCCCCGATGCGCTCAACCGCCATGCCCGCGCGCGCAATGCAGCCGCCTGCCTCTATAAATGCAGCGCGCGACTGGCAATCGCCGCCCGCCAACAAGGGTGGAAGGTGCTGCGCATTGCACAGGATGCCATTCTTGACCCATCAGAGTTCTCTGACAAAGGATCTTCCTTTCGCCAACTGAGACGCAAGCTCCGCAACGCTGAAAAGGCAGGCCTGCGGGTCGAACCTGCATGGAGCACCCTGCCCCTGCACGATATGGCCGAGGTTGATCACGCCTGGACCCGGCAACATGGCTGCGCACGTGGAACCACCATGGGACAGTTCGAACCCGGGTATGTGGCGATCCAGATGACGTTTCTGGCGTGGCAGGAGGAACGTCTGATCGGGTTCATCACCTTTCACCGCGCGGCGGACGAGTGGTGTCTCGACCTGATGCGCCAACTGCCGGGGGCGCCGGATGGCACCTGTCATGCCCTGCTGCGCGCCGCCATTGAAACGGCCAGAGATGCCGGTGTCACGCGTTTGTCGCTTGCCGCCGTGCCCGATCACAGGTTTGCACACCGTTTCGACCGGGGCCTGCGGCAGTTCAAATCCTGCTTCGCCCCCAGCTGGCAACCCCGCTACATTGCGGCACCAACCTGGCCGCAATTGGCTCTCGCGCTGGCGGAGATGATCCGACTCGTCCATCGCCCGGCGCGACCGGAGATCGAGATGCCGCAGCCGGACATGACCATGCGCGCACCTCATGTAGAACTTGACGAAAATGCAGTTGCGGGAAAACGCTCTGCGTGACAGATGAACCCATCCTGCAGAGGGCATGTGGCCCCTCGGCACTGACCTGGTAAGTGGATACCAAGATGAGCAATAGTTTCCTCGACCTCATGGAGAGCCGTGATGTGCTGCTGGCCGACGGGGCAACCGGCACCAACCTGTTCAACATGGGCCTGCAGTCCGGCGACGCGCCAGAGCTGTGGAACACCGATGAGCCGGAAAAGATCAAAGCGCTCTACAAGGGCTCTGTTGATGCGGGCAGTGATTTGTTCCTCACCAACAGTTTTGGCGGCACGGCCGCGCGTCTGAAACTGCATGATGCCCAGGGCCGGGTGCGTGAACTGAACCGCGTGGCCGCCGAGCTGGGCCGTGAGGTCGCCGACACCGCTGAGCGCAAAATCGCCGTTGCCGGGTCTGTGGGCCCCACTGGCGAGATCATGCAGCCCGTGGGCGAGATGAGCCATGCGCTGGCGGTAGAGATGTTCCACGAACAGGCCGACGCGCTGAAAGAAGGCGGCGTTGATGTGCTCTGGCTGGAGACGATCTCCGCGCCGGAGGAATTTGCCGCCGCCGCAGAGGCCTTCAAACTGGCCGACATGCCCTGGTGTGGCACCATGAGCTTTGACACCGCCGGGCGCACCATGATGGGGGTGACCTCCGCCGATCTGGCCAAGCTGGTCGAAGGCTACGAACAGCCGCCGCTGGCCTTTGGCGCCAACTGCGGCACCGGCGCGTCGGACATCCTGCGTACCGTTCTGGGCTTTGCCGCGCAGGGCACGGAGCGTCCGATCATCTCGAAGGGGAACGCGGGCATTCCGAAATACGTCGATGGCCACATCCACTATGACGGCACGCCAGAACTGATGGGCGAATACGCCGTGCTGGCGCGGGATTCTGGTGCCAAGATCATCGGCGGCTGCTGCGGCACCATGCCGGACCATCTGCGCAAGATGCGCGAGGCGCTCGACACGCGGCCCCGCGGCGAACGTCCGACGTTGGAGCGGATCGTCGAGGTGCTGGGCCCCTTCACCTCTGCCAATGATGGCACCGAAGAGGGCGCAAACGATGGCAGCGAGCGGCGAAACCGCCGTGGTCGCCGGCGCAGCTGATCCAACCGAATTTCGAACTCCCGAAAGGGTCGGACGCAAGTCCGGCCCTTATTTCTTGCCTGCCTGACCCACCAAAGCGGATCTAGCCAAACAGGCTGAGCTGGTCGCCCGCCTGTGCCGGTTTGGCAAAGAGATCACTCCGCAGCGGCTCCGCCCTTTCAGCCAACCCCAGCCGGGCACAGGCCAGTTTGAACCGGCGCGCAATCACCTCGGCATATTCGCCCTCGCCCCGCATGCGCTGCCCCCAACGCGGATCATAGTCACGGCCGCCATGCATCTCGCGCAGGCGGGCCATTACCTTCTCCGCCCGACCGGGCTCATGTTCCTGAAGCCAGTCCTGCCACAGCCCCGACACCTCGCGCGGAAGGCGCAGCATGATCCAGCTGGCCGCATCCGCCCCGGCCTCTACCCCGGCAGCGAGCAACGCCTCCAGCTCGTGATCCGTCAGCCCCGGCACCAGGGGTGACGTCATGATCCGCACCGGAATGCCGGCATCACTCAACCGTTTGATCGTCGCCAAACGGCGCGCGGGCACCGGCACCCGCGGCTCCATCCGGCGCGACAGATCTGCATCCAGCGTGGTGACAGAGACGCCAACCCGGACCAGCCCGCGGGCGGCCATGTCGGACAGGATGTCGATATCACGCTCGATCAAAGTACCCTTGGTGACAATGGCCACCGGGTGATTGAACTCCCGCAGCACCTCCAGACAGGCGCGCATGATGCCGTGATCGCGCTCGCAAGGTTGATAGGGATCGGTGTTGGTGCCGATCGCCAGGGTCGCGACCTTGTAGCTGCGGGCAGACAGTTCCTTGCGCAGCACCTCCGGCGCGTTCGGCCGCGCCACAAGCCGAGTTTCGAAATCAAGCCCGGGTGAGAGCCCGAGATAGGCATGGCTGGGTCGCGCGAAACAATAGATGCAGCCGTGTTCGCACCCCCGATAGGGATTGATCGAGCGGTCGAATGGCAGATCCGGCGAGCGGTTGTAGGAGATCAGGCTGCGGGCCATCTCGCAGCGAATCTCTGTCGCAACGGAGGTCACAGCCTCCTCCTGATGCCAGCCGTCGTCGACCTCTTCGCGCCCCAGATCGAAGCGTCCTGCCGCATTGCTGAGCGCAGCGCGCGATTTGCGACGTTTGAGATTTTGGGAACCATTGTCGTGCATAATGTCGATATGGCACACGAACCAGAACAAATAAAGAACAAACAAGGATAAGCGAACAAAATCATGCAAAACCGCCCCTAGAATCGCATCGCTTTCATCGGTTTGGTCGGTTCGAAACGCACCAGTGTCGCAATCGAAACAGTGCAGATCGTCGCATCTGTCACAAAACAATAAAGAACGGCCAAACCGGGCGCGCCCGTCAGCTAAGGAATGCAGATATGTCGGAAGAAGAAGACATCATCCTCTCGGAACTCGATGACGAGGAACTGGTCCAACAGATGTATGACGACCTCTATGACGGTCTCAAGGAAGAGATCGAAGAGTCGGTAAATATCCTTCTGTCGCGCGGCTGGGCGCCCTACAAGATCCTCACCGAAGCACTCGTGGGCGGCATGACCATCGTGGGCGCCGACTTCCGCGATGGTATCTTGTTTGTGCCTGAAGTGCTGCTGGCCGCCAACGCCATGAAGGGCGGCATGTTCATCCTGAAGCCGCTGCTGGCAGAGACCGGCGCGCCGCGCATGGGTTCCATGGTGATCGGCACGGTGAAAGGCGACATTCACGACATCGGCAAGAACCTCGTTTCCATGATGATGGAAGGCGCCGGGTTCGAGGTGGTCGACATCGGCATCAACAACCCGGTGGAAAACTACCTTGAGGCGCTTGAAGAACACCAGCCAGACATCCTCGGCATGTCCGCCCTGCTGACCACCACCATGCCCTATATGAAAGTCGTCATCGACACGATGATCGAACAGGGCAAGCGCGATGATTACATTGTGCTGGTCGGTGGCGCGCCGCTGAACGAGGAGTTCGGCAAGGCCATTGGTGCCGACGCCTATTGCCGCGATGCGGCCGTTGCCGTGGAAACCGCCAAGGAATACGTGGCGCGCAAGCACAACGCTATGACCGCCTGATATGGCTGCCGCGTCCCAGCGACGCGGCCGGGCGGCCCGGCTCACGCAGCGGGCCGCCCTTCCCTTGCCCCGTGGCAAGACCCTGGATGCGCATAGCCTGTCGGAAGACGGCCTGGCCGCACCAGAACGCAAGACTGGACGCATCCTGCTGATCGCCTGTGGCGCGCTCGCGCGTGAGATCCTGGATATCAAGGCGCTCAACGGTCTCGATCACATGGATCTGACCTGCCTGCCGGCCAAGCTGCACCTCTACCCCGATCAGATCGTCACCCATGTGGAGGCCGCGGTAGAAACCCATCGTGCGGTCTATGACCAGATCTACGTGGTCTATGCCGATTGCGGCACCGGCGGCCTGCTGGAACAGAAATGCGCCG
Source organism: Tritonibacter scottomollicae (assembly GCF_032924845.1). Taxonomy (NCBI): domain Bacteria; kingdom Pseudomonadati; phylum Pseudomonadota; class Alphaproteobacteria; order Rhodobacterales; family Paracoccaceae; genus Tritonibacter; species Tritonibacter scottomollicae. The sequence goes on along the minus strand of NZ_CP136704.1, from coordinate 845,550 downwards.
AACTGGGCGTGGAGATGGTCCCCGGCCCGCATTGCTATGCGTTCTTCGAAGGCAATGCGCAGTTTGCAGAGCGCACAGAGGCAGGCGAGATCACTGCCTTCTACCTGACCGATTTCCTGGTGAAACAGTTCGACGCCTTTATCTGGCGCCCGATGGGCCTCGACAAGAACCCCGAGCTGCGTGACATGATCTTCGGAAACTACACGACGCTGGTCTATCAGTCACAGGTCACCGACCCGCAGCTTGTGGAGAAAGCCCGCGTCTGCGCCGTCCGCATGGGGCTGGCGTTTCAGCATCGCCACACCGGATACGGCGATCTGCAGAGCACGCTCACCAGCTGGGCGGCACAGCGATCTACTTCTGATTAAAATACTGTGGCAGGCATCACAGACGCCCTGCCAAAGAAGCAGCAATGGCAACCAGGGCAATCAGACCTGCGCGGCGGCGGTTTCGCGAATACGCTCGATCATCGCGCGCAGCCCATTGGACCGCTGCGCGGAAAGATGATCGTTCAGGCCAAGGCGCTCCATCTCGGCGCGCGCATCAACCGCAAGAACCTCAGCCATGGTAAGCCCGTTGTAGAGCTTGCGCAGCAGCGCGATCAGCCCCTTCACGATCATCGCATCGCTATCACCATCGAAGTAGAACTTTCCATCGCTGATCTGCGGATGCAGCCAGACCTGACTGGCACAGCCGTCCACCTTGGTTGCGGGCACTTTCAGCGCATCCTCCAGCGGTGGCATCGCCTTGCCCTGCTCGATCACATGGCGATAGCGGTCTTCCCAATCCTCAAAAAACTCGAAGTCATCGACGATTTCCTCAAAGGCGGCGCTGGCCATGGCAATCCTCATCTCGCTGTGCAGGGGCAACAGATCGGACCTAGGCCAGCATCGAAGGGTTTTCAACCGCTTTTCAACGCCGCTTCAATCGGGTAGTCACATTTGCAAGTAACTCTCACTGCGGCAGGTATTCATGCGTATTACTCTCGGCGCCCTCTTGATTAGCACATTGGCCCTGTCGTCCTGCGGCGGCTGGCGTGACTCCCGCGTCAACCCGACAAACTGGTTCGGCAACTCTCGCGAGGCCCCGGTTGAGACCGACGAAAACCTCAACCCCCTGATTCCACAGGAAGAGGAAAGAGTGAACCTGCTCGGGCGCGGCGATGATGAAGAGGTCGACAACAGCCTGCTGATCGCGGTGATCAAGGACATGCGGATCGAGCGCACCTCGGTTGGTGCAATCCTCACGGTAGAAGGTGAAGCCGCCCGCAATGGCGCCTATGACGCGCAGCTGGTCCCTAGCATCACTCAGGAACCGGGGCGGCTGGAATATACCTTCCGGGTGAACTACCCCAAGAACGCCACCTATCGTGGCACGCCAGCGACCCGCACCATTCGCGCCGCTGTCAGCCTGTCGAACCAGGATCTTGCAGGCGTGCGTGTCCTGCGGGTGATCGGTAAGGAAAACGCCCGCGAAACCCGGCGCTGACAGAGCTGAGCCCTGAACAATTCGATACAAAAAACGCGCCTCACTGGGCGCGTTTTTTGTGATTTAAAGTGAGACGAGCGTCAGATATTGACGACTTTGACCATCTGTCCCTTGGCAGCCAAGGCGATTTCACCGTTGCAAAGGCGAAGCGCATCTGCACCAAACACTTCATGCCGCCATCCCTGAAGCGCCGGAACGTCCCGCTCTCCCGCGGCGATCGCATCAAGGTCCGAGGAGGGGGCAATCAGCTTTGCCGCGACACCGGACGCCTCGGTCTTGGCCTTCAGCAGAACGCGCAACAAATCTGCCAATGCTCCGTTGATCTGCATCTTCTCGCGCGACCGATCCGGTTGCGGCATCTCGTCCTGCGGGCAGTTCACGCCGCGCGCCACGGCCTTCAGAATGCCCTCGGCAATCGCTCCCTTGCGGGCCTCACGCAACAACAGACGAGAGCCGCTCAGGTCAGACCCTGAACTGGGCTTCGTCGAGGCCAGCTCGACCAGCGCATCATCCTTGTAGACCCGGTTGCGCGGCACGTTGTTGCTCTGCGCATATTCTTCGCGGAAGGCTGCCAGTTCGCGCACCACAGCCAGGAACCGACCGGAGTTGGTGCGGGTCTTGACCCGGCGCCACGCCTCTCTGGGCTGTACGTTATAGGTGGCCGGATCGGTCAGCACCTGCAGCTCTTCTGCAACCCAATGGCTGCGCCCCGTCTTGTCCAGCTCCTTGCGCAGGTGCTCGTAGATCTGGCGCAAATGGGTAACATCCGCGAGCGCATAGGTCTTTTGCGCATCGCTGAGCGGACGGCGCGACCAATCGGTAAAGCGCGAGGTCTTGTCCAGACCCTGCTTGCAGATCTTGCGCACCAGAGTTTCATAGCCCACCTGCTCACCAAAGCCGCAGACCATGGCCGCGACCTGAGTGTCAAACAGCGGCTTTGGAAACACCTGCGCATCGACCCAGAAAATCTCCAGATCCTGACGCGCCGCGTGAAACACCTTGACCACATTCTCATTGCGGAACAGGTCGTAGAGCGGCTCCAGCGACAATTCTGCAGATAGCGGATCCACCAGAACGGCATCTGTTTCACCATCACCCGCAAAGGCGATCTGCAGCAGACAGAGTTTAGAATAATAGGTCCGTTCGCGCAGGAACTCGGTATCCACCGTCACGTAAGGATGCTTCGCGGCCTCTTCACAAAAGGCTCGCAGTTCGTCGGTGGTTGTAAGAGTTTTCATCAATAGCGTCTTTTTTAGGGTTTCTACCGCTCGGGCACCCCGTTGATACGACGACGATGCACCGGTTGCAAACACCTGTCTGCGACAAGACACCGTGCCGTGTCAGCTCAGCCGCAACATCGCGTGTTCCCCGCGCAAATAGCGCGCCAGAACTGCGGGATAGAGACGGTGTTCCTGGACCAGAACACGGGCCGCCAGATCCTCCGGCGTATCGCCTGGCAACACCGGAACTTCCGCCTGTCCCAACAGGGGACCATCGTCTAGACGCGGCGTGACCTCATGCACGGTGCAGCCGTGACGGTCATCGCCAGCCTCCAACGCACGGGCATGGGTATGAAGCCCTTTGTATTTTGGCAGCAGAGAGGGATGGATATTGAGCATCCGACCCTCGAACTGGCTGACAAAGCCGGCGGTCAGAACACGCATGAAGCCAGCCAGGCAAACCACATCGGCGCCCGCGTTCAGGATCGGCTTGACCAGCTCCGCCTCGAACGCGGCCCGATCCTTACCAAAGGGGCGGTGGTCAACCACAGCTGTGGCCACGCCCCGCTCTGCCGCCTTGGTCAGACCACCGGCATCCGCATTGTTCGATAGCACCAGACAAGGCCGGCCGGGGTGGCCGGGATCATTCAGCATGCTGTCGACGAGGGTCACCATGTTGGAGCCCCCGCCGGAAATCAGAATGGCGACGGTCTTTTTGTCGCTCACAGCAGCCCGCCTGTATAGCGCACGCCCTCTTCCGCGGTCACGGTGCCCAGACGGGAAACGCGCTCGCTCTCTCCCGCCAGTAGCTCAGTCAGCGCTTCTGCTCGGTCCGCCTTGACGACGAGGATCATGCCGATGCCGCAGTTGAAGGTCTTCAGCATCTCGGATTCTTCGATGCCGCCCGTTTCCGCAAGCCACTTGAAGACATCGGGAAGCTCCCACGCACCGAGATCGATGTCGGCACCAAGCCCCTCAGGCAGGACGCGCGGCAAATTCTCGGTCAGGCCACCGCCGGTGATATGCGCCAAGGCATTCACGCCACCAGCACGCACCGCGGAGAGTGATTGTTTGACATACAGCCGCGTCGGGGCCAGCAGCGCCTCGCCCAACTTGCCCTCGCCAAACGGGCTGTCCGCGTCCCAGCCAAGGCCGGAGTATTTCACGATCTGGCGCACCAGCGAGTAACCGTTGGAATGCACCCCGTCGGAGCCAAGACCAAGCAGCACATCGCCTGCTTCGACACCAACTGGCAGCGCGCTGCCGCGCTCCATCGCGCCGACGGCAAAGCCTGCCAGATCGAAATCACCCTTGGGGTACATGCCCGGCATCTCGGCGGTCTCGCCGCCAATCAACGCACAGCCTGACCGCACGCAGCCCTCTGCGATGCCTTCGATGATTCGCGCCGCAACATCTGTTTCCAGCTTGCCGGTTGCAAAATAGTCGAGGAAGAACAGCGGCTCCGCGCCCTGACACACCAGATCATTGACGCACATGGCAACAAGGTCGATGCCGACGCCGTCCACATGGCCGGTGTCGATGGCGATGCGCAACTTGGTGCCCACCCCGTCGGTGGCGCCCACAAGGATCGGATCCTCGTATCCGGCGGCCTTGAGATCGAACAGCGCGCCAAATCCACCCAGACCGCTCATCACTCCGGGACGGTTGGTCCGTTTTGCAGCCGGTTTGATCCGGTCCACAAGTTCGTTGCCCGCATCAATGTCCACCCCTGCATCCGCATAGGTCAACCCGTTCTTGCCGCTGGTCATCGCTTGGCTCCTTCGCAATGGTTGACGAGCATTTAGCCTATAGGGCGGGTGAAGGAAACTAGGGAATGCACCCCTCCCCCTGCACAAATCTGCACAATGGGAGGGGTATTTGATCGATCACTGCAAACTACAGCGATCAGGACGTCGGATCAGAGCCCGAACTGCCACGGCGCCTGATGGAAGGCATAGGCCGCACCATCCCGCACCACCCGCCCCAAACCGGGGAAATCCAGATGCATGCCTGTCACCAGAAGCTGGTCGGCCGCAGCCCGATCAAACATCGCCTTGCGGGTCTGGGCCGCCAACGGCTGATCGGTGTCAAAGGGAATGGTCCAGTCCGGATTGGCGAACTGCAATGCGGTGCTGTGAACCACATCGCCCCAGATCAGCAATTGTTCGTCACCCGCGTCCAGCATGAAGCCGCTGTGCCCCGGCGTGTGCCCCGGCAACGGCATGGCGGTAAAGCCGGGCGCAACCTCGACCTCGCCCGTGAACGGCTTTTTCCGGTCCGCATAGGGTGCCACCGCATCGCGTGCCATCTGGAAGAACCCACGGCTGCCCTCGTCGACCGATGCCATGATCGCATCATCGTACCAAAAGTCCCATTCGGTCTCGGCGACCACCAGCTCTGCATTGGGGAAGGCAGCACTGCCGTCCGCTGCGAGCAGACCGCCGGCATGGTCAGGATGCATATGGGTCAGCAGGATCGTCGAGATATCGCCGGCACCGACTCCGGTCGCTGCCAACGCCGCCATCAGACCACCGAGATCCGGGCCCATCAGCTGTGCTGTGCCTGTATCGACCAGCGTATATTTTCCGCCGCGCTCGACCAGATAGCCGTTCACCGGGATCTCCAGCCCTTGAGCGCCTTCGCGATAGAAGCTGCCCTCCAGGGTCTCTTGCGCACGCGCCGCATCATATCCGGTGAACATCGTGGCCGGCACCGGAAGATGACCGTCAAGCAACGCCGTGATCGTGGCATCCCCCAAGCCGAACTGATGCAAGACAGGCGCCGGTCCGGCTGGAGCGGCCTGCGCCATTGTGGAAAGCGTCGGCAGCGCCAGCGATGCGGTGCCAACACCAAGGGTTTTCAACAACGTTCGGCGAGAAAAAGTCATAAGTGGCTCCGATATCCTGATTGGCGCTGATTGCGCATGATTGGGAAATAGGCGTTTTTACTGGTGCCCCACAGCCAGCATCATCTAATAGGGGATATTAGCATCTCTGATAGGGAAATTCATGGATCGTTTGTCGCTTCTGGAAACGCTGATTGTGGCCCTCGACGAAGGCAGCCTGAACCGGGCCGCGCAACGCCGTGACATGACGCAATCCGCCATCAGCCAGCAGATCAAGCAGCTGGAAAGCCTGATCGGTCATCAGCTGCTGCACCGCACAGCACAAGGGGTGCGGGCGACGCGATCCGGCGAGCTGATCTATGCTCACGCCCAAGGGTTGCTGAGCGGATTTGACCGGATGACTGCCGAGCTTGATCAGCTGAACGACAGTTTTTCCGGTGACTTCCGGGTGAGTGTGAACAGTTTCCTCGGGCGCCATTTGATCGGTCCGATGCTGCTCGACCTGGATCGGGATCATGACGACCTGAACATCATTGTCCGCGTTGAGGACCGGCTGGTGGACGTGGTGCGAGAGAATTACGACCTTGCCATCCGCACCGGACGGCTTGGAGAGACAGATGGCGTTGGCCGTCGCATTGCCACAATGGAAACCGTCTTGCTGGCGACACCCGCCTATCTGGACAGCATGGGCAGGCCCGAGCACCCGGAAGATCTGAAGCGTCTCAAATTCATCCAGCACCATGAAGAACAGACCAAAGGGTTCTTTCCGCTGACCCGCGACGGCACCGAAGTCCTTGCGCCGGTTCGCGTCGGCTTTACCGCCGATGACCCGGATCTGATCCAGCATGCGGTTACGAACGGGGCGGGCTATTCCAGGGTGCCGCTGTTCTTTGTTCAGGACATGCTGGCCGAGGGAGTGTTTGAGCAAGTTCTGCCCGGTTGGTCGGCGCCGCAAAAGGACATTTTTGCCGTCTACCCGTCGCGCCATGGTGTCGACAGGCGTCGGGATCTGGTGATCGACGGGATCGTTGCGCGCCTCGACGACATCCACCGCAAGGGCCCTGCCCCGCACCTCCATGCCGTCACCGGATAGCCCCGCATACGACACAAGCGCGCGACCTGCCCCCTGGACCCAAGGACGGCGCGGACAGAGTGCCGGCGGGCCTGAGTGCAGAAGCGCAAGTGCGGCAAATTTCTTGCACGGGACGGATTGCGAGGCCTGTGGAACAACTCTATAAACCAGCCTGTGGGAGATTAGCTCAGCGGTTAGAGCAGAGCGCTCATAACGCTTTGGTCCAGAGTTCGAATCTCTGATCTCCCACCACCGCTCCTTCCAGTGTCATCCGGCATTCATGCGTTGCGCCCTGCGACACAACTGGCCACTGTCTGAGGTGGCGCGATCAAAGCGCGATCACGATGTCCGCCTGCAGTCCGCCCAGCTCTTCGCTAGTGCCCAGACGCAGCGTTCCACCATGGGCGCGCGCGATATCCGCCACGATTGCCAGACCGAGCCCCACACCTGTGCCACGATCCTGATTGCGAGAAGGATCGAGCCGGGTAAAGGGGCGAATTGCGTCACCGCGCAGCTCGGCAGGGATACCGGGACCATCGTCCTCCACCCGGATGCGCAGGGATTTCTGCAGAACAGCCACCGAGATCCGCGCCCGCGTGCCGTAGCGCACAGCGTTAGAGATCAGGTTGTCCACCGCCCTGCGCACAGCAGCCGCGCGCAGGGGGATCATACGATTTCCCACAGCCTCGACCAGATGCACGGTCTTTCCCTGCCGGGTCCAGCTTTGCACCGCTTCCTCAACCAGCGCGCAGGGATCGGTTTCTTCCATAGCACTGGTCGTCACCCCGCGTGAGAAGTCGAGGAAGGCGTCCACCATATCCTCCATCTCCTTCACGTCCTGCAGCATTGGCTCTGCCTCCTCCTCATCCAGCATGGCAAGACTGAGCTTCAGCCGGGTCAGAGGAGTCCGCAGATCATGGCTGACCCCGGACAGCATCAGCGTCCGCTGCTCGATTTGCCGATCAATCCGCGCCCGCATGTCGATGAAAGCCGCGCCCGCGGCCCGCACCTCGGTGGCGCCGCGCGGTTGATAGGGGATCATACGGCCCACACCAAAGGCCTGCGCCGCATCGGCCAGCCGCTTGATGGGGCGCAGCTGGTTACGCATATATGCCATTGCGATAATCACCAGCATGAACCCAAAGACCGCCATGGTGACGATCAACTGGTGCGGCGCGGCGGCCGTCACGCGGCGCCGGCTGAATTCAAGCTCCACCATTCCAAGGTCGCTCTCCATGACCATGCGGACCGGCCGCGACCGCGGCAGCTGGATCGACTGGAACCGGGGCAAGCCGATAGTGAAGGCCTCCCGCACGACCCGGCCCGAGAAATCCTCAAATGGGATTTCATCACCCGGCACTGCCTCCGTCGGGTCCAGAAACCGCAGCCCGACATTCAGCGGCGCCAGCACTGGCGTCAGGCGCGTCAACGCCTCTTCCTGCGTCGCTGAGAGCTGGATCTGATCCTCTATCAGCAGGAACTCCCGCACCATGGTCTGCGACATCTGCTTTGTAATGTCCTCAAGATCGCGCCGGATAAAGGCGAAGGACACCACGAGCTGCAACACCACCACTGGCATCAGCAGGATCAGTGCAGCACGGCCATAAATCCCCGTAGGAAGCTTGGGCATATAGTGTTTGAGACGAAAGAGCTTCATGACTAAGCCTAGAGCAGAGCAGATAAGACAGAACAGCGCCCCTCGAGGAGGAACGTCATGAGCAGATCGCAAGCCAAAGATGGGTTCAACCCAAAACCCGGTTTACCAGAAACAATCGCTCCGGGTGTTACCCGCATTCTTGCCCCCAATCCCTCGCCGATGACGTTCCGAGGCACCAATACCTACCTGATTGGCGAAGACGCTCTGGCCGTGATTGACCCGGGCCCCGCCTCAGAGGCGCATCTCTCGGCGATCCTCTCCGCCTGCGGGCCGCGACGGCGCATTTCGCATATCCTGGTGACGCACAGCCATCTGGATCACTCCCCCCTCGCGGCACAGCTGCGTGCCAAGACTGGAGCGCCTGTTTTCGCCTTTGGCACCGCGGATGCGGGACGCAGTGCGATCATGCAGGATCTGGCCGCGCGCGGGCTGGCAGGCGGCGGTGAAGGGATAGATCAGGCCTTTGACTGCGACCACCGCCTTGCTGACGGCGCGATGCTGACAGGGCCGGACTGGCAATTGGAGGCGATCCACACCCCGGGTCACATCGGCAATCACCTGTGTTTTGCGCTTGGTGACATCCTGTTCTCGGGCGACCATGTCATGGGCTGGGCCAGCTCTCTGGTGTCGCCACCGGACGGAGATCTGACGGATTTCATGTTGTCCTGCCACAAACTACAACAGCGAGAGTGGTCGCAATTCCTGCCGGGGCACGGAGCGCCAATTCTCGATCCACATGACCGCCTCGACTGGCTCATCACCCATCGCCGACAACGCGAGACCGCCATCCTTGACCGGTTGCGCGAGGCCCCCTGCACGGCTGCCGACCTCACCCTTGCGATCTACACTGACACGCCGGCTGCTTTGCTTCCTGCAGCCGAACGCAATGTGCTTTCTCATCTGGTGGATCTTACACAGCGCGGCGCGGTCCACCCGATCAACGAACTGTCCGAAACAGCAACCTTCGCCATCAAAAGTTGATTTTTTTATCTTGGGGACGTTTTCGCTCTGGACGCCCGAAAACGTCCCCGTTATACGAGCGCCACACTCCGGCGTAGCTCAGCGGTAGAGCAGTTGACTGTTAATCAATTGGTCGTAGGTTCGATCCCTACCGCCGGAGCCAATTCCCACACAAGGCATTGGAAATAGTTTAATCATTGGATCGAGGATCCAATGATAGCGGTCTCGATGCGTGTAGATTCACCACAGAAATTGATGACAGCATCCACAGCAGTGGCATTGCCGCCGAGGTGGATCACCATCATGAAACCGTCCCCGAAACAGGCCAAACCCTACTCCAATCGCCAGTGAACTTGAACCAGCGTCCCCAGCGCTATCACGTCCACGGCCGGATGATTGAGGGACGCCGGTCGTGATCGCTTCGCTGTCAATTCCTGCAGGACGATCAATATCCGACGCCTCAGAGTACCGGACTGGCCGAGATTGTATCTAATCAGCTCGACGGGGTACCACTTCGTAGCCGCTCTCTTCCGGCTCATCGTCGACCAGCTCTGACGGAAAGCCATCTGCCAGCACCGACAGGCCTGTGGCTTCCTCAAGGCGACGGATGATATCGTCTGTATTTGCGCGCTCTCCATAGCGCTCTTGGCCATCCTTCATGATGTCGATGATCATTGGCGACAACTCCAACGGCACGTTGTTGCGCGCGGCAATGGTCTGGAACAGGCCGATATCCTTGAGGATTAGGTCGAGTGTGAAATTCACATCACGCGCGCCATTGAGAATCAGCTGACTTTCCGTTTCGTGTACAAAGCTGGTGCCCGAAGAAATTTTAATGGCTTCATAGGTAGTTGCAAGATCCATGCCCGCCGCCTTCATGGTGACCAAGGCCTCGCAGCACGTCAAAAGATTGGCCGTTGCCAGATAGTTAGTCATCACTTTCAGGGTAGACGCTGTGCCCAGCGGCCCCGTGTGCAATACCCGGCGGCCCAGCGTGGTGGTCAGTGGCAGAACCCTTTCAAAGGTCTCGCGATCACCGCCGACGAAGATCGAAATATTGCCGGTTGCCGCACGATGGCAACCGCCGGAAACTGGACACTCCGCCGGCAAGGCCCCTTTGGCACGCACAAGTTCACCGATCCGCTTTACCTCGGCCTCATCGGTCGTGGACATTTCCATCCAAACTTTCCCTGCGGAAAGGCCAAACAGAATGCCATCGTGCCCTTCCATAACATCCGAACAGGCCTTGGGCGATGGCAGACAGGTTATCACCACGTCGCACAGCTCTGCCATCTGTTTAGGCGTGTCGGCCCAGGCGGCACCCTTGGCGATGAAATCCTGCGCAGCTTGCCGGTCGAGGTCATGCACGACCGTATCAAATCCGTTTCTTATCAGGCTGCCAGCCAACTTGCCGCCAACATTTCCGAGGCCGATAAACCCTACTTTCATGATTATCTCCAGTTGCTTACCCCGGGGGGCGCCCTAGGACATCCGGCGTGGTGAAATGCGCTGCTGTCGTTCACGCGCAACAGAAGCTTTCGATATGCGAGGATGTGGTCAAGACCCGGGAACGCAGATCCAGGTCGCAGAATATCACGTTTCGCGGCCCCGCCGGCGGGTTGCCGACCGAGCCCGAAGGTAACGCTGTCAAGCGCTTTGTCGGCTCGCCTCGCTGAAGGTCCGGCCCGAATACCCTTGTTTCGCCAATACGCGATAGGTTGATCGCAGCGCGCCGCGATCCGTATAGCAGCCGCGCAGATGACGTTTGCCGCTGTCTGCAACATAACCCTCGCGGCCATGTACAATGCGGTGATTGTCGAAAATCACGCAATTTCCCGCCTCAGAGCGGAAGCGTACCAGAAAACGGTCTTCCTGCATCATCTTCAGAAACTTGATAAATGCTGGATAGTAGCTGTCTAGAAGGTCCTGCGGCAGATCCATGGCGTCCTGCAAGTGCTGAGAAATGGTGACACCGGTCACACGCCCATCGGCATCGGTCTCGATCACGCGCTGATGGGCGCGGTAGTCCCAGTTGTCGTGACGATAGAAAAACGGGATCTTATTGTCAGCCAGCAGGCGGAAGGACTCGGGATCTTCCTCACGCAGTGCTTCTGCCACGGCGGCGCCGTCGAGAAAAAGCGAAAGCCCCCCCTCCACAGTATTTTCAATGCAATGCAGGAATTGTACGCCCGGTGCGGCCTCTTCTCCGGGAAGATCAGTGTGCATTTCCAACGGCCCGGCGGTAAACGCCAAATTGGTGGGTTCGATTTCGACACGCACGTCAAAGAACAGCCCTTCGGCCGATGGTGTGATTGAACCGATCATCTCTACAAGGCGCGGCAGACTGTCATCATCGCCGGCCATGTCGGTCACGATGGCAATCCCATCCTCAATAAGCGCATGCGTCAGCTGCGCGCGGGCATCCGGGTCACTCAGCACTGCATGTTGTGGCACACGGGCAAAATGTGGCGCTTGGTCCGAGTACCACAGCTTGGGCGAGATACCTGCAGGGTCTTCCGTGCGCCCTCTTGTCGCGAAACTTTCCAACAATGCCAGCGGGATATGGCTAACTTGATTTTCGGTCTTCCAGTCGATCACAAGTGCGTCGTTCTCCAAACGCGCACTGAGCGGGCGTGGAAGGTCAGGCAGAGACGCCACGTCGAAGATCCGTTCCCGTGTCTGGCTGTCGATGCAACTGGGGCATGCGTCGCGCAGCCAGCAGTAGTTGAAATATACCTCTCCTGAAGAAAGGGGCACGGTCAAACCGGAAGTGCTTAGGTCGATTTGGGTCATGATTTTGCTCTATAGTCAGGGTCAGGTGGCGTAGTCGGAATTTTCGTGATCGAGAATCGAGCGGATCGCGTCGAGATGCGCCTCCGCTTGCCCGGGATAGTCTTCCAACTCCTTAGCGGTCTTTTCGGCGATCTCCGGCGGGATCAGGCGCAGCGGCTGCCCTGTCTGCAAGGCCCGGATATATGTCTCGGCTGCACGTTCAAAATAGTAGAGCCGGTTGAATGCATCGCCGACGCTGTCACCCAGGACCAAAACACCGTGATTGCCCATCACCATTACCTTCTTGGAAGGATCCGTCAGCATCGCAGCACAGCGCTCGCCCTCATCCTCAAAGGCCAGACCACCAAACTGATCATCGATCACGACACGGTTGTAGAACGTCGCCGTATTCTGATCGATCGGTGACAATCTGCTGTCCGCCAGCGAGGCCAGAACGGTCGAAAAGATTGAATGCGCATGCATCACACAGCGCGCATGTGGACAGCGCCGATGGATCGACCCGTGCAGCCCCCAAGCGGTTGCATCTGGTGCATCAGGTCGATTCAAAACATCAGGATCGTTTGCATCCAACTCCAACAGCTCGGACGCGCGGATGCGAGAGAAATGCGCCTGGTTGGGATTGATCAGGAACTGCGAGCCATCTGCGTTGACGGCAAGGCTGAAATGGTTGGCGACCGCCTCGTGCATATTCAACCGCGCGGTCCACCGAAAGGCAGCGGCAAGTTCGATGCGCTCCTGCCAGTGGCTCAAATTTTGCATGGTATCCAAACTCATATCGACTCCTCCGCGACCCTGGGCATGGCGCCCGGGGCATTTCTGGTTGTCTTTGACGTGCTGGAAGGCATGCAAAGATGACGAATTATAGAAGATATGCAGCAAGTCGCGACTTGCGTAAAATGATTAAAGATAGCATCTATACCAAAAATATTTTGGTGATAGATGTCCTCACGTTTGCCCAATCTGGTCTGGCTCAGAACCTTTGAAACAGCTGCTCGCCTGCAAAATTTTACACTGGCAGGCAAAGAGTTGGGGCTGACACAGACGGCGGTCAGCCTGCATATCAGATCGCTCGAAGCCGCGCTGAAGCGCCAATTGTTCGTCCGCCAGGCCAGGCACCTCCAACTCACCTCCGAGGGAGAGGCATATTTGCTCTCAGTGAGCCAGGCACTGGGGGATATTCGTGCCGCGACAACCAATTTATTTGGCGTCGAGGAGCAACAACTGATTACCGTGCGCGCGCCAATCTCAACTGCGGCGCTATGGCTCGCCAAACACCTACCTGATTTCAAAACCGAGTATCCCAATATCACCGTCCGGCTGGTATCCACCATCTGGGCCAGTTCCGCGGTCGACGAAGACATCGATGTCGATTTGCGATTGGGACGAAGCGATGAGTATGATGGCCCAAGCGAAGTTATCTCATCCGAGACGGTGACCGCGGTTGCGAGCCTTCAACGCCTTGGCAAGATACGCGATGCAAGGGATCTCGAGGACCAGCCCCGCATTTCCATTCTTGGATATGACGATTGCTGGACGCGTTGTTTCGCTGCCGCCGGCCTCAAGCAACCGACATCGGTACCCGCGTATTCGGTTGATACCAGCATGGCGGCGCTTGCGCTCGTTTCGGCAAACGCCGGATGCGCGGCGATCCTGACACGTTTTGCCAGACAGGCGACCCTAGCGCACCATCAAATCGGCATGATCGGTGACCCGGTTCCATTCTCGCACGTTCACTACATCGCCAGACCCAAAACTCGGAGGCAACAAAAACCGGAAAGTCGCCTCTTCGAGGACTGGCTAAAACGTCGGTTTTCCGCTGAACCGTAGTCAAATCCGGCCTTTTCACATGTTTAATGTGGGTATTTCGCCGATCAACGCTACGCCCTTCTCGCGCAAAGCACATGCTTTCAATCCGCTTGGAGTTCTCCCCCGACGACATAGGCTGGCATCCGGAAGCGCCCGGCGATTGAGAACATGGCGACAGCTCCACGGGCCGTGGGCGAACCACCGAACAAATCCGCGCGGCGGAACTGAACAAGCCGGACCTGTCGCGTATTTCTGCCGTTCCACGTGCTCGTTCAAGCCACTTTCCATTCGAAGACGACTGGGCATTTCCAGCCCGATGCCGAGTGCCATCGGTGTGGATTGCAAAAGCCGTTGATGGATTCAAAGATCGCCATCTCGGCCTGTCGTCGGGTGTCGATGATGGTCGTCAGATCAGCTCAGCCTTAGTTGTTTTGACTGACGTCTCAACGGCCGCATTGTCATAACGATTACCTTTGCCATTCATCGAAACCCGTAAGCCATGTTGGGGCAGGATCATCGGGTCGCCGTGCGAAGAGTACTGGCTACCGCGATCACGGTGGAAGATGCATCCGTTGGGAAGCGCCGGAAAGGGATAGCCATATCCCTTTCCTCCTTGAAGGCACAGGTCTCGCGCCGGAGCCGTTCGTTCTCCCGTGCATGCTCGCGATCCTCGGACGATACCACATCTGTGCCGCGGTGCGCGGTCACCCACTTGTTCCGCGTCGAAAACCAAACGCAACGCCCAGATCGTCTGCAACCTGACGCCGTATAAGACCGCAGGTCAGCGCAGTTCGCACCGTATCCTTGCGGAATTCATCGTTTCTTCCCATGTCGATATCTCGTCTCCTTTGCTGCACGTTGTGCCATCAAAGGAGCGACACCAAACCGCCACAGCTGCGCTCAAGGTTCGGTGCCGCCAAACAAGCTAGTACGGTTCAAACGCAAAATCCCGGCCCAATTGAGGGCCAGGATACAGATATGAAAGTGATAGACTTTTAGCTCAGTTTCAGTGCAGACCTTGATAGGAAGAACTTTAGAAGTCGTCCCAGATCTTGGCCGCTGCGTTGCCATTGTCGGCAACGACCACTGCCTTGGTCGGCTCTGGAGTGTAGTCCCAATCGTCGCCATGAGCAGAGGGGGCAGAGACGCTCTGCTCTTCGGCTGCTGGCGCAATGGACTGCACATTTCGGGTGCCCGAGCCGAGTTTGAAGTGAGCCACCATTTCAGCAAGGTTTGTTGCGTTGGCCTTCAGCATGTGGCTTGCAGCCGTCGCTTCCTCAACCATTGCGGCGTTCTGCTGAGTGACTTGATCCAGCTCAACCATGCCTCCATTGATATCGCCGAGACCTGCAGACTGTTCACTGGCGCCTTGGGCGATATCGGAAATCAGGCCCGAAATCTGTGTCACGCGTTCCACAATATTATGAAGCGCTTCGCCGGCCTTGCCAACCAGATCGACACCACGCTCCACTTGCTTGGAGCTGTCACCGATCAATGTTTTGATCTCCATTGCAGCGCCAGAGGACCGTTGCGCCAGCGCGCGCACTTCGGATGCAACAACGGCAAAGCCTCGACCAGCTTCTCCCGCTCGAGCGGCCTCAACACCAGCATTCAAAGCAAGCAGGTTGGTCTGGAATGCAATGTCGTCAATCACTCCGATGATCTGCGAAATGTGGCTCGAAGATTGTTCAATCTCGGTCATCGCGGACACCGCGCTGTTAACAACCGTTCCGCTATTAACCGCTTCAGCCTTGGCCTCTTCCATGGTGTTAGAAACACTTCCGGCACCTTCTGCAGCCTGACGCACAGAGGCGGTCAGTTCATCAAGCGCAGCAGCGGTCTCTTCCAGTGTTGCAGCTTGGCTTTCGGTCCGACGCGCCAAGTCATCAGAAGCAGAACTGATCTCAGTCGATCCGTTTTGAATACTATCTGCCGCATCGACAACCGCTGACACCGTGTCGAATAGACGACTTACAAGCGCGTTGAAGTCTTGACGGAGCTTCTCGTAGTCATCCGGGAAGTCCTCGTCGATCTTGACCGTCAGATCACCAGTCGACAGATTGTCAAGCGCGCCACCCAGTACCGTGACAACATGTTTTTGAGCCGCGTCCTGCTTGCGCTTTTCCTCTTCCATGCGTTGCTGCTCGGCCGTTGTATCGCGAAAATCGACAAGCGCTTTGCCAAGAGCGCCGATTTCATCACGGCGATTTGCTTCCGGAATCTCGCGAGAGGTATCTCCATGCTGCAATGCATCGATATGGGTGATCACATCACTGATGGGGCGCGATACTGCGACAGCAATCATGTAGAAAATCACCGAAAACGCAGCAAATATGCCGAAGCCCAAACCAGCGGCCACGGTATTCGCATGCAAGATCTGTTCGTTGATGATCGAAGTATCGAGCGCCCAAACCATGTTTCCTGCTTCCTCACCCTCAAACAGGAGTGGGGTCCGGAAATATGTAAAGTCACCATCTTCCATGCGGAATTCTTCGGCCTCGAGAAGAGCGTCCGCTTTCGCGGCCCACTCCTCCAGCATCTCGTCGCCCTTGAAGGCCTCCGCGAGCACATCACCGCTGCTCACGACACGCGCAAAGACGAAGGTCTCACGATCAGAGAGCGATGCGAGCGTGGTATTCGCCAGCTCTCCATTATAGTTCCAGGCAGCAGTTGCCAGGGGGGCGGCGATGTAGGTTTCCGTGAGCTCAACCTGCTCCTCAAACGCGGTATGCAGCGCAGTGGACAGACGTTGAGCCCAGAACGTGGTGATCACGCCAATCATCATCAGCAGGCCAGCCATCCCAGGAAGCAGGATCTTTCGTTTTACTGGCATGTTCCGGAACCAAGACTTTAAGAACATGGTGACTCTCCAATTCGTTTGGAACAAACATCACCCAATTCGATTTCTTTTCCGTTAAACTGAGGTGACTCTGGCGGACAAAAGCCGATCAGACCGCAAACCTACCGAAGTTTCTGCAAACGTACTTTCCAATATGCTAATGTCCCCCAGCGCCACTTATAGCTGTTCTAGCCTGCGGTTTTATTCGGGGGGCCTTTCTCAGGCTTGGCAGGATGCACCAACGGACAAGCGCGTCACGTGATCGCCGCGACAGCGCACGCCTTGTAGCTACAACGACGAGCATGGATGGAGTAGATGGCGCCCGCTTTCGGCATCGTGATCTGCCATACTGCCGATCCCTTATTCATAACGAGAGTCTGCAGGTTCGATTTGGGTATTCGGGTTCGTCGTCTGGTGCAATCGCGCCGGGCGCGGAGCCATCAAATTGCACAAGCATCCGGCGCGCTTGCTGCGGTGTCTGGTTGACCAGACATGAATGCGGCCGGACCGTATTGTAGTCGTAGCGACAGAGGGTCAGCTTTCGCCGTGCCTCGTCCAAGCTGTCGAAGATCTCCTCGTTGATGAGAAGCTCATCGCGAGGGCTGCCGTTAATCGGCTCGATGAACGCGTTCTGCTCCGGTTTGTCGGGCTCGATGTCCAGATGAGGGCATTGAGTTCCCGAGCAACCCGTGCGCCGGCCCTTTGTTCGCACCTGAGCACCTGCGAGCGCGAGGCATGGATTGCGACCAAAGTGACTGCGAAAATCATCAAGGCGCGCAGCAAAGCTGCGATTCAGACGCCGTATACATGGCCGCAATCGACCAAAAGCCAAAACCGATCACTCAACACTTGCCCAGCGTGCGCCATCCGTAAGAGATCCGAGGGCTGTCCCGAATGGTCACAAGCTTCGTTCGTAGGCTGAGCAAGAATTTAAGCCCCCCAATCCGCTGACCTCCTTGATGCTTTCAAAAATGTAGAGGTCCAACCATTCTTGCCGGACCGCATCCGTTGTCAAAGCACTGAGCCTAAGGCGCACCGAGTATTGCCGACCTCGGAAAACAAAACCATCAAAATTTCCGCTGGACGCGCTCACATGACATCGTTATACGAGCGCTCACACTCCGGCGTAGCTCAGCGGTAGAGCAGTTGACTGTTAATCAATTGGTCGTAGGTTCGATCCCTACCGCCGGAGCCAATTCGCCACCTAAGTTCTTGATAATCAAGGAATAGGCTGAATTTGGCAAATACAGTGCCACACAGCACTGTAGCACAAGTTCCTGCAATGCGGGTCGCTCGTCTCCAAGCCTGGAGGCCGCATCTTGGCAACCACCCCTTACCTCCTGCAACGCGGCTCCACCTGGAGTTGGCGTCGGCGCGTGCCTGAGTTTTCCACAAAAACCCGACATTGGCAGCTGTCTCTGCGCACCACGGACCGGTCGATCGCGTGTATCATCGCACGCAGATTGAACTACGAGTGCGACCGGATGCTGGATGCAATCACCGATAAAAAGCTGACCCCCGCCCAGGCCAAGGCCTGGCTGACCTCGGTTGTGCGCAGCGAGCTTGACCGCATCGAGCGCCAGCGCATGATCAGCCGGATGGACCCGGTGGGCTTATCCGAGGAAGACCAGCGTCTCGATTGGGCGACGGCGCGCGCCTGGTCTCACCTGGCGAGCAAGGGACTGCATCCGGAGCTTTCTGCTCAGGACCGACGTGCCGTACTTAACGAGGGTTCGAACGAGGCGGACATCGCGTCTCTGGAGACCATGCTTGGCGTTCTGTCGCGCGATGTGCTGTCCGAAGCAGGCGTCAACAAGATGCTTCGCGCCGCCCGGGACAGCATTCATACGGCAA
Organism: Tritonibacter scottomollicae; assembly: GCF_032924845.1. Taxonomy (NCBI): domain Bacteria; kingdom Pseudomonadati; phylum Pseudomonadota; class Alphaproteobacteria; order Rhodobacterales; family Paracoccaceae; genus Tritonibacter; species Tritonibacter scottomollicae. The sequence continues at coordinate 827,016 of NZ_CP136704.1, read as the reverse complement.
CAGGCGAGACCTTGAACCCTGCGGCCGAGACGGTTCTCTGTCTACGGCAACTGCTGCTGGCCGGAAAGGCCGCGGCTTGGTCCGCATCTGAAAGTCGAGAAGATCCGAGCCTTGAACAAGCACGCGCCCTTGCGCGGGAAATCCTCGACGGCGCGCCTGCCGAGAACACCCAACCCCGAGAGCCCCTTCACATCTCCGGGGAAACCACACTGATCGAAGCACCTGTCCCGCCTCAAATCCCTACCCAAAGGCCCGCATTCAGTTTCGATCCGGACATTGTCGCACTCGTTGAGCGCATCAATGCTGAAAGGGATCGCGATCATATCAAGGAAGACACCAGAAAGCAGCTTGCATCACAGGCGCGTCTCTTCATCAAGGCCACGGGCATCACCGACGTACGAGAAATCACGCAGGGCCATCTCAAGTTCTACAAGTCGGTCCTGCAACGCCTTCCGACGAGCTACGGGAAAAGCCCGAAGGACGCGGAGAGAACTATCGATGAGCTTCTGGCACGCGCCGAGGATCTTCCCGAAAAGAAGGTCGGCCTCTCGCCCCGAACGATCAACGGCCACCTGGACCGGTTCAAGCTCATCTTCCAGTTCGCCAAGAGCGAAAGCATCCCGATTTCCAACACGATCGAACTCGGCCTGCTCCGCGTCCGAGAGGAAAAGCGCAACCGCGACAAGCGCGAAGCTTTTACCTTGCCGGAACTTCAGCAGGTCTTCCGACATCCGATCTGGACTGGGTGTAGGTCAACGTCGCGGCGACATGAGCGCGGCAACATCATAAAGGCGGATGGACTCTACTGGGGGCCGATCCTGGCTGGCTACAGCGGCGCCCGGCGGGAAGAGGTTCTCGGACTGGAACCCCGTGATGTCGTGTCCGTCGACGGCATTCCCTGCTACCACATCCGGGACAACATGCACCGCGGGGTCAAGACCTTCAGCTCGGAGCGCCTGGTTCCCATTCACGAGCACCTGATGGAGCTGGGCTTTCTCAGACATGTTGAAGAGATGCGTCAGCGTGGCGCCTCGGCCCTCTTCCCCGAGTTGATCGCGACAAATGAGAGCCAGTCCTTCGGAGACAAGATCTATTACAACTGGGCGAAGGCGCTGGTGCTGCAGCTGGACGGCAACCCGAAGGAGCTCTGCTTCCACTCGTTCCGCCATTATGCCATCGCCCACCTGAAGGAGTTGCCCGAGGTCAGCGAGAAGCAGCGCCGTGACCTTGTCGGACACAGCGGCGGTGACGTGCATGACGAGCAATATGATGTCGCCACGTCGATGACCGTGATGAGTGGCGTGGTCGCGAAGCTGCCGCGATTGTTCTGACGCGCTGCGAAATCAATGCCTGGCGCGCCTGCCGAACATGATGACGAATGGCGCGGATGGTCACATCAAGTTCAGAAAATCATTTTCGACATATCGAATGCTTCGGCTCGTGATTGCCCGCCCGAGGGCCCTCCCCCTGCCAACATGCAGAGACTGTCCCAGGAGGAGAAGCAGAGGGTCCGGGTGAAGCTGGCTCAGGCCGAACGCAAGGCATATGCGCTGCTTGGATCCAGAAAAGACAGTCTAGTGAAGATCTCGAACGACCTGGTGCAATGCCGGGAGATGAACGCCAAGGCTCTGGCGCAGTGGTTTGGCGATAGGCCGTCCTGCATGGCAACTCATTCGCCGGCGGGCAGCGCACTACAGTTCTAGCGGAGAGGCATGTACCGATCCCTAGTAACTCTCAGCTGTGCTGAACACCGCAAAGTTTACCCTGTCAAACCGGCCCTCGAAAATCCGTAATTTCGAGGGCTGGTTTTTCTGATAGCAACGTTTCTGCCGCGATAGCCGTCGCCGAGCGACACCTCACGGCGCATATAATTTTTCAAGAAGAGATTTATCAGGAGAACAGGCGTAGTTTTCCACATAGTTCGCAGAGGCGACGGGAATTTAAGCTCTCACAGCGTCATCGCAGCTGCTAACATGAGCACATGACAGCAACCGCCACACCACACCCTGATGATCCCCCACGACACACGCGGCCGCGCCCGCACGACACAAACCAAAGCGGGCCCTCCTTCTTTAGGTTCTGACGCGCGCGACGCTCAGCCCATCCGATAAACATCCATGTCCACAGCCAGTCGGCCGAAACGCAGGTTCTCTGCGAACGGAGAAGATCACCCTGATGAGTAACATGCCTGACCATATCAACGCATCGGAACACCGCACGATAGTTGCCAAGGTGCGCCTTACTGTAGCTGAGGCCCGGGAACTCGACCGTCGGATCAAGGTCGCAGGCGGAGGAACCCGGGCACGGTATCTGCGTGAAGCCGCTTTGAAAAATCAATGCGGTGAAGACTTGGCGGAGTTGGTTGGGCGCATCGGCCTTGCCCTCAATCAGCTTGATCACACCTCCGGACAACGCCTCGGTCATATTGCCCGACAGATTGACGAGATCATTTTCCTGATACGTCGGGAGGATCGCTGATGCGCGCATACACTGTTCGCCACGACACCGCAAAGTTCATTGATGGCTATGACCTGCGTGATGGCTCGGAGCTGATCGGCGGCACCGTCCTCGGGACCGGGCGCCATGATTTGCGCCAACGGTTCGAGCGTATCTCAGCTGGTGCGAGTTACCTGCATATCACGCTGTCTCTGCCTGAAGGGGTCCAGGCAAGCCGTACCCAGTGGCACATGATCGCGACCTTCCAGTTGCAGCTGATGGGTATCGATCCACTCAGAACCGCTTGGATCGCCGTGCGCCACCGCGACGGAAATTGTGACCACATCCATATCGCCGTGTCGCGCCGGTCCTTCAGCGGCGGGATGCTGACCCCGCATTTGTCCAGCGGACGTACCGAGCGCAATCACATCGCGATGGCCGCGCGCCTCGGCCTGCCTCAACCGGACTATTTCAACCCTGCGATCCCGACGCTGTCCCCGCCTGTCCCCATGCGGCGCCTACGCGACCCGCGCGCGGCGAAACTGGCAGCAGATCTCGCGCGTGCTATCCGCCAGGACTGGCCGCGCGATGTGGACGAGTTCGACGCAGCCCTCGCACGTGCCGATCCCCCGATCAAACGACACGTTAGCCTGAACCGTCACGGCTGCGCATCCTGGATTCTCGAGCAGGAGGGTTCATCGCACCGTGGCGGGGCACTCGGGCCCGCTTACGAGCCGCGCCACATCAAGGCCCGACTTGCGCTCTGCGCTGCCCTCGATCGCACCCGTCTGGCTTTAGAACTCATGCGCTGCCTGGCTGCGCTCACCCCTTATCATGCGACAATGAAAGGCCTTCTCGATGCCCACCAAACCCGACACGCTGACCTTGCCCAACGAGGTCGAAATTCTACTCGCAGCACTCAGCACGACAGACAACAAGGTGAGCCAGCTCCTGCCGCTTCTGGCCCTTCTGCAGACCGAAACCGGCGACCGTTCGGAATTGGGCGAAGCACTCCTGAATGCGCTGCGCCTGATCCAGAGCGAGCTCCACGCGTTCCAGATCCTTCGTCAGGACCTCGAGGCGCAGATCGGCACCCTGACCGAAGAGATGAAGGACCTTCGAAGCGAGATCCGAGACAGCGCATTGATGATCCGAGAGATGCACGACGCCCTGATGGTGCCGCTGGAGGCCTGACCTGGGGCTGCTGGCTCGGAAACCTTCTGCGCCTGCTGCGACGTCACCTCCGGGACTGGAACTGGACCCGCATACCTGGGCACGCGATCCAAGTGCGCTTTGCGGATCAGAGCGAGGTGCTGTGCGCCCCCCGTGAATTCACAGAGTCGGTTCCCGGAAGCGAGGCGGACCGCTTCCTGAGCCTGGCTTCATCCCACAGCCAAGAAGCCACGGCTGTCCCGGAATACCCTGCGCCCGAAATCTAACCTATCCCTCTGGACCTCCAACCCTGAACCATGATCATCGACCCGCGCATAAACAGGCCCTCGACTTGGAATTCCGGGGACGACCTCAGCCGTCTGCAAGCGGCACCGCAGGTCGTGGCCCTGTTGCTGTTGGATGATCCGGTTTACGCGCCACTTTTTGAGCGGCTTGAGAATGAAATCCGCCAGGAAGAGGATACCCTTGCCAACGGGGCGCAAGCCCGCGCCCGCGCACTACTTGCCCGCAGTGCCACAGGGCTTAAAACGAAAACGGCGCGAGGCGGGATGCCACGTCGTTCAGCGAACCACCCTGACCATAACGCACACTACGCCGGATCCTGTCCAATGATCGGAGGCCACCTCACAGAACCTCCAACGGCTCGGGCTGAAGGAAGACGCTGAGCGTACGAAAAGCTCAGCGCCCCTTCGTGACGATATTAGGCGATTGCCTTTTCGAACGCGTCCTCGATCATTCCGTATGCGACCCCGACAACTTTAAACTTGCGGGTATCAGCGGCCTCCTGTGCAGCGATGACGGCGGCTTCGAACTCTTCGAGAGTCATATCAGGGCGGTGGAGAGCGAAGAGCTCGTCCTCGGTCCAGAAGTCTTCAGTGTCCATGAGTTCTACCGAAGCATCCTGCCATTCTCCGCTCTCGATGAAGTTCTCGAACAACATGGTCAGCTCATCCACGCCGTCTTCCGCATCCTGGGTCAGATGCCGGATGAAGACTCCGTTGCCCTCGTCGAAGATGAACTCGCTGTGGAGATTGATGCCTACGCAGAGAGCTTCGACTTCCCGAGCGAAGGCTTCCACCCGGGGGATGTCGACCACGAAGGCTACGCCGGGCGCATCGCTCTGAATGATATAGCGCAGCTGGAGAACGCGGGGCGCCTGATAAACACCGCAAACATGCTCGGACGTAAAAAACTCGATCCGCGGGAGCGACGAATGCCTATCGACGTTAAGCGTCACCAAGGCAGAAAAGTCATACCCTTCGACAAGCTCGTGTTTGGTAACATTGGTAATTTCGCTATGTGCCATTTTCTTTCCCTTCGGCTGTTAAAAAGAAAGCAAAACAGGGCGCATGATTATGCGCTGTACTGTTTCACAATCAACGCCTCAGCCTTTTTTGACTAAAGCTAACAGCCGCTCAGATGGCGGCGAACATGCCAAGCCGCGCAATCGACGGCAGGCGCAGCGTTTTCAGCTGCTAGACAACAGCGTAGGCGTAATTCCCTGGCGATTCAAGCTTCGAATTTCTTGTCTGACCGCCGCGCCTAACACCCGCGCTGCCTGCTCTGTGACGGCTTTGTCAGGTTGCAGGCCGCCCGATCGCTGGATAGCGAAGGGCTATGTTGAATCTATCCGACCCGTCCCGCATCAAGGGTCCCGACTTCCGCGCGCCGTGATCGGCTACGCCGTCTAGGCATATTTGTTGCCAGCCTCCGGATCGTCGAAGACCAGCTCTCTTCCAGCGGGATCCCCGTTTCCTACGAGACCGTGCGGGACCGGGTCGCGCGCTTCTGTCGGCAGTTTGCCGCCCGGATCCGTCGCGCACGCCCTGGTCTGGTGGGCAAATAGGTCGTGATTTCGATCAAGGGACAGAAGCACTGGCTCTGGCGGGCGGTCGATACCAATGGCGACGTGCTGGATATCCTGCTCCAGTCGCGTCGGAACACGAGCGCAAGATCGCGCCCCACATTCCCGCATTCGACAAGTCAGGGCGCAATGACGGAACATGGACCCGCGCCGACTTTGAATGGGATGCGGAGAACGACCAATACATTTGCCCTGAGGGGCACGAGTTGAAGCAGTTCCGCCGGAACTACTCCGATCCGAACCGCAGGCCAACCGGCAAGGGCACAGCCCGCTATCGGGCGCTGAAAGAGGTCTGTCAGGCCTGTCCATCCAAGGCAAAGTGCTGCCCGAAAGCGGATGCCCGCAAGATCACCCGCGAGGAATATGAAGATTCCCGCCAGGTCGCGCGGGATATCGCGAAGACCGACCAATACGTCATCTCGATGAAGCTACGGAAGAAGGTCGAGATGCTCTTCGCCCATCTCGAGCGGATCCTCGGCCTCAACCGGCTCTGATTGCGCGGACCGTGCGGTGCCAATGACGAATTTCTCCTCGCTGCCACCGCCCAGAACCTCCGCGAGCTGGCCAAGCCCCTTCCTGCACCGCAGAAACCGAGAAAAACCTGACAGGAAAGGCGCTCGCGCTCCAATCTGGGCGCAGCATTCTACGCCAGCGAACGGGTGTTTTTCCACGGAATGGGCGTATCTCGTTGAAAAACTCGCGCTTGCAGCAGGAATCTGAGCAGGTCGTGAAAGCGGACATGGCCTATCTGCGGCGAATCCAGCTGTGAGGTTTTAAACATCGCTATTGTTGATGGAGAAACTCTGAAGGCAGAGGAGACCGGCCATGAAACGCTACGTTGGAATTGATGTCGCCCAAAAGGAATTTGCCCTTTGCATTGTGGATGATGCGGGCAGCTCACAAGGTTTTGTCAGCGCGGGTAAACCCGGCGCCGTTGAGCTTGCTCAAAGTCAATGCTCTAAGCCGTCCTAACGCAGTCAGTTCAATCAGACTACTTCATTTCATAACGGACACCTCTGATCTGACCAGATCATTATAGGCCTCAAGGATCGCTTGGCTATCCTTTGCATTGAACCGGGCGAACAACTCTGCAGCCTTTTGTCCCCGGATCAAGGTATCTCTGGCCTTTTGGTCTGCGCCGATGCTGTTCAGAAATGCCGCGTAGTACCAGCAGACTAGCGCGCGGTCGCTATCGAAGTCCCAATCGGCCAACACGCCTCGATCCAGTTTGATTTCAGCACTGCAAAAGCTCTTTTCTGCCGCGGTATTATCCCCGAGATGCCATTCCGCGCGCGCCTTTGCGACCAGAAGTTGGGCTAAAGTTTGCGCGGCCGATGAATTCTCGACTTGCAGCAATTCCTTACCTTCATCGAGTCCGGTCTGTGAAGTTTCCAGAGCGCTTTGGCTTTCCCCCAACTCCAATGCACAATTCGCTAAGAAAAGCCGGCTACGCATCAGCCAAATCACCGGCATGATATCTGAGCGATTTGATTGAGCATAGGACAGGATAAACTCGATCAATCCGGGAAGAGCTTGCAATGCTTCCTGTGCCACAGGCCTCGGAGGAAGCTGCTCAGCAAATGGAGTCGTCCAAGTAACTGAGGCGAGGCTTTTGCGGTGGAATTTCAAGATACCGCAAAGGCATGCATTGTAGTTAATGTCGGGCGTATTCTGTTCCTCGGCGAGGGCCCGCATGAGTTGCTCGTGCTCGGCAAAACCCACACGTGCGGCGGCGGGCCCGTCGGTCGCCTGGGTCACCGTCGCGAGGTGATAGACGGCAAGGGCCAGATTCTTCCGCGCCTCCGGAGTGTTCTGTTCCTCGGCGAGGGCCCGCATGAGCCGCTCGTGCTCGGCAAAACCCGCACGTGCTGCGGCGGGCCCGTCGGTCGCCTGGGTCACGGTGGCGAGGGCATAGACGGCGTTGGCCAGATTCGTCCGCGCCTCCGGGGTGTTCTGTTTCTCGGCGAGGGCCCGCATGAGCTGCTCGTGCTCGGCAAAACCCGCACGTGCCGCGGCGGGCCCGTCGGTCGCCTGGGTCACCGTCGCGAGGTGATAGACGGCAAAGGCCAGATTCTTCCGCGCCTCCGGAGTGTTCTGTTCCTCGGCAAGGGCCCGCATGAGCTGCTCGTTCTCGGCAAAACCCGCACGTGCGGCGGCGGGCCCGTCGAGCGCCTGGGTCACGGCGGCGAGGTGATAGACGGCGTTGGCCAGATCCGTCCGCGCCTCCGGAGTGTTCTGTTCCTTGGCGAGGGCCCGCATGAGTTGCTCGTGCTCGGCAAAACCCGCACGTGCCGCGGTGGGCCCGTCGGTCGCCTGGGTTGCCGTCGCGAGGGCATAGACGGCAAGGGCCAGATTCATCCGCGCCTCCGGAGTGTTCTGTTCCTCGGCGAGGGCCCGCATGAGCTGCTCGTGCTCGGCAAAACCCGCACGTGCCGCGGCGGGCCCGTCGAGCGCTTGGGTCACGGTGGCGAGGTGATAGACGGCAAGGGCTAAATTCTTCCGCGCCTCCGGAGTGTTCTGTTCCTCGGCGAGGGCCCGCATGAGCTGCTCGTGCTCGGCAAAACCCGCACGTGCCGCGGCGGGCCCGTCGGTCGCCTGGGTTACCGTCGCGAGGTGATAGACGGCGGTTGCCAGATTCGTCCGCGCCTCCGGAGTGTTCTGTTCCTCGGCGAGGGCCCGCATGAGCTGCTCGTGCTCGGCAAAACCCGCACGTGCCGCGGCGGGCCCGTCGAGCGCTTCGGTCACGGTGGCGAGGTGATAGACGGCAAAGGCCAAATTCTTCCGCGCCTCCGGAGTGTTTTGTTCCTCGGCGAGGGCCCGCATGAGCTGCTCGTGCTCGGCAACACCCGCACGTGCCGCGGTGGGCCCGTCGGTCGCCTGGGTCACCTTCGCGAGGGCATAGACGGCGGTTGCCAAATTCTTCCGCGCCTCCGGAGTGTTCTGTGCCTCGGCAAGGGCCCGCATGAGTTGCTCGGCCTTGGCAAAACCCACACGTGCGGCGGCGGGCCCATCGGTCGCCAGGGTCACGGCGGCGAGGTGATAGACGGCGTTGGCCAGATTCTTCCGCGCCTCCGGAGTGTGCTGTTCCTCGGCCAGCGCCCGCATGAGTTGCTCGGCCTTGGTAAAACCCACACGTGCCGCGGCGGGCCCGTCGAGCGCTTCGGTCACGGTGGCGAGGTGATAGACGGCGTTGGCCAGATGCTTCCGCGCCTCCGGAGTGTTCTGTTCCTCGGCGAGGGCCCGCATGAGCTGCTCGTGCTCGGCAAAACCCACACGTGCGGCGGCGGGCCCGGCGGTCGCCTGGGTCACGGTGGCGAGGAGATAGACGGCGGCTGCCAGATTCGCCCGCGCCTCCAGAGTGTTCTGTTCCTTGGCCAGCGCGCGCATGAGCTGCTCGACCTCGGCAAAACCCGCACGTGCCGCGGTGGGCCCGTCGGTCGCCTGGGTCACGGCGGCGAGGTGATAGACGGCGTTGGCCAGATTCATCCGCGCCTCCGGAGTGTTCTGTTCCTCGGCGAGGGCCCGCATGAGCTGCTCGTGCTCGGCAAAACCCGCACGTGCCGCGGCGGGCCCGTCGGTCACCTGGGTTACCGTCGCGAGGGCATAGACGGCGGTTGCCAGATTCATCCGCGCCTCCGGGGTGTTCTGTTCCTCGGCCAGCGCGCGCATGAGCTGCTCGACCTCGGCAAAACCCGCACGTGCCGCGGCGGGCCCGTCGGTCGCCTGGGTTCCCGTCGCGAGGCCATAGACGGCAAGGGCCAGATTCATCCGCGCCTCCGGAGTGTTCTGTTCTTCGGCGAGGGCCCGCATGAGCTGCTCGACCTCGGCAAAACCCGCACGTGCTGCGGCGGGCCCGTCGGTCGCCTGGGTCACGGTGGCGAGGGCATAGACGGCGTTGGCTGAGATTCTTCCGCGCCTCCGGAGTGTTCTGTTCCTCGGCGAGGGCCCGCATGAGCTGCTCGTGCTCGGCAAAACCCGCACGTGCCGCGGCGGGCCCGTCGAGCGCTTCGGTCACGGTGGCGAGGTGATAGACGGCAAAGGCCAAATTCTTCCACGCCTCCGGAGTGTTTTGTTCCTCGGCGAGGGCCCGCATGAGCTGCTCGTGCTCGGCAACACCCGCACGTGCCGCGGTGGGCCCGTCGGTCGCCTGGGTCACTGTCGCGAGGGCATAGACGGCGGTTGCCAGATTCTTCCGCGCCTCCGGGGTGTTCTGTTCCTCGGCCAGCGCCCGCATGAGCTGCTCGTTCTCGGCAAAACCCGCACGTGCGGCGGCGGGCCCATCGGTCGCCTGGGTTACCGTCGCGAGGGCATAGACGGCGTTGGCCAGATTCATCCGCGCCTCCGGAGTGTTCTGTTCCTCGGCCAGCGCCCGCATGAGCTGCTCGTTCTCGGCAAAACCCGCACGTGCGGCGGCGGGCCCGTCGGTCGCCTGGGTTACCCTCGCGAGGTCATAAACGGCGTTGGCCAGATGCTCCATCGTCTTTTGTGTGGCATGGTCTATGCTCAGCGCGCGGAATACCTCCTCGGCCTCTCGGTAGTCTTGCAATGCCCTTTGAGGCCCGCTGGCTGTCCAGTTTAAGTCGCCCAAAAGTTGCTTGGCAAAACCGAAGTCCCTTCTTGCTTCAAAGTCAGAGGCACCGCCTATCCGACCCGACACACAGGCTATAAAGTCCTCATAGAGCTGCCAATACTCATCCCTCAATCCGCTGACATTGAAAACAGCACTTACAATCGCTCGAAGTTCGGATGCTTCGATTGCAGATAAGCTTTTTCGGACTTGAGGTAAGAGCCGCTTCGCAATGCTTCCAGCCAACTGGACTTCCCCGCGGTCTGCCAACCTCTTCAGAAGAACTTCGGCGGCGCTGAATGCGGCTCTAGGATCGGATTCGATCAGAGATATTAGGATCTCGAGATCGATATCCGCAGCACTGTCGAGCTCATCTTTCAAACTCGCAACGACTGCTGCAAACAGTTCATCCGCCTCATCCTCATCAATGTGGTTCCCGAGATCTTCCTTAGCCGCCTCCTGATAGGCCCTGAGACGAAACTCCCCGACATCCCGGAAGCCCTCGCTGTAGCGCTTTCCATCTCGAACCGTCTCGAGAACCTCAACGAATCCAGAAGGATCTTCGCCTTCTGCAAGGCCCTCTTCGTGATCTTCGAAACGAGCAGAACTTGCTATGTCTTTCGCGATCCGCGCCGAAAACGTGATGCCCTGGATGCTTGCGATTGAGAGTGCTCGGCGCACATGACTTGGCGTATCTGTGAACCTGTCCATGACAAGGTCCGCGAAACTCATCTGATAGACTTTCTCCTCACCTCTTTTGGATAGGGCGGCCGATTGATCGCGACCCTCGAATAGCTTCTGGTTGCGGTCCAAGTACATCAATATCTCGTCCAGAAACCTAGGATTTCCATCGGCCTGACCTACAAGAGTTTTGGTCTGTTCTTTTGCAAGACCAGGAAAGCCTACATGTAGTAACTCTTCGATCTCGGTTGCCCGTCCCAAGAAGATCGTTTGATCGCCCTCGTTTTCCCTGACCCACATCCCGGGCGCCGTCTCACCCACGACACTACTCCGCCACTCCCTTTCCCAACAGGTGATCAAGAGCAACAACGGCCAATTTTCCTTGCGTGCGACGTCGACTAGAGTGTTCACCAGAGCCTCTGCGCCAGGGTCTTGATCGACCCACTGGGCGTCATCCAGCAAGACCACAAGTGGAATCGAGTCCATTCCGTCTGGTGGCGTCTTAACAACCCGCCGAAGATCCTCTATGATCGTCTGTGTCAGCTGGTCGTCTTTTTGGCGTGCGACTGCTCCCGGGTCTACGTCGCGGTCGCTGATCATGGAGTGTTCGCGACTTAGGTCATATACTGACTTGGATGTTTCTAGTGCCGTCTTGGCAACGCCCAAGAGCCCGAACGACAATACGCCTCCGACCAAATCAACGCCGACCGAGAGAGCATTCTTGGCACCAGTTTTGACTGCCTGGTCCCTGACTTGTTTCCGGTCGAACTCTTTTTTGTGCCGTTCGAGATGTGGGGCGAGCAAACCGACTGCCGGCCAAACCGCGCCCGAAACAATTTCGTTTCTTGAACCAGGATCAGGTATTCTAAGACCCCACCAGAAGTAGGGCGGTGGCTTTCCGTTCGCGCCGCAACTTCCCGGATCCGGATTTACAGTCAAGTTGTTCTCAACTCGCTCAAGAATATCCGGCCAATACCCCTCTTCGCCAGCGGGCTCGCAATAGACAGACAGCCAGTTATAGAACTCTTGGGCAAGCCGCGTTTTCCCAAATCCGCTCTCTGCAACAATCCCGACTACTTGCGGCCGACCCCCACTGGCCGCAAGGTAGGCTTGCTGAAGCTTTTCCAGCTCCTGTTCCCGTCCGACAAAAAGGTGAGACCAACGCATACATCATTCCCTATTTGAACTGTCCGTGGCTTTCGGAGTGCAACTTGGGCAAAGCTTGGCCTTTTGCGTTTCAGAGTCAATCTGATAAGCACAGCTTGAACTCCCCGGTCAATGGAGCCCAGGGAGAATTCTCCGAAGGCCAACCCAGAGGATGTTCGCCAGCAAATGAGAAGCACCTCTTGATCTGCAAGAGGCCTGAACAGAGGCGATTTTGGGCTTCAGGATGCAAAAAAGTGAGTTCAAGGACAGGATATGCATTTAAAGGTCTGGTCGACGATAGTTTCGCATGCCCAGCGAATGGCCGGAAAGCGGGCTCCGACTGCAGTATCTGAACCGCGCTTCCAAGGTCGATGGTGAAGGTTTTCTGATGCGGGTCGCGGCGCGAGGTTGGCGTCTTGGTGGGCGGACGACCCGCGTTGGGAAACCTCCCAAGTTCGAAGCCGCGAGGGTCTTGGTGATACTATGGTGAAAGTGTGCTGGCGGTCGGTGCAATGGCAAACCTGAAGAGCATCGAACTCAAGTGTCGCAGGTTGCGGGGACACTCCCCGCAACCTCCAATCTAGGAGTCGTTATTCATTCGAAATCTTTGTCAGCCCTTTGGCTGGCGTAGGCATTTAGCATCATTTTCGTGTACTCGACGGTGCTTTCGGTGTGTTCACCCAACCCGGGCCAAGCAAAGGGCAAGTCCCGCAGACATAGATGTTGATCAACATTTATCCCGAGATGTGCGGCAACCGCGAGCGCAGAAATAGGTTCCTTGTTCTCCGGCCAAAGGTCTTCATCGAAGGTGATAGATAGATCGTTGTCATCATGAACAAAGATATCGGCGAATAATGCCCCCAAGCGCTCGCTTACATTCGAGGCATCCTCAACGAGAGCGCTTCGTATCAATAAAGTCACCTTTTCTGTATCGAGCTTCAGTTTCGGCCGTGTATCCACAACATCGACCACCAGCTCGGGCCTCCCTTGCTTCTCTTTGTCAGAAAATGGCTTTGGCTGTGCATCATGCTCTTCAAGCCACCAAGGGCTTTCGAAAATATTGAGCGGAGACGCGTCACAACGTGGGCAATGCCAAAGACTCCTGGCAATCTGTTCGCCAGTTATCGAAGTGTCACAATGCAAGCAGAACCACTTATCTGACTCAGCTCCGTTTAAGGGATGACGGACGAGACCGTCTTTGTCTGGCTTTGTAGAACGTCTTGGCCAATCTGATGCTATTCCGGCACGAACCTGTTCCGCTCGTTTGATCGCGATGCCGAGTGCTTCTTGCTGAAATGCGGCTTCATAAACTGGAGCCTCGTGCTCAATCTGTTTTGCGATCTCTAGACGTGGCTCCGCATTTGGAGCTTCAGGCACGTACAGGTGCCAACCCGTCCCATGCATATGAACGTCGCCCATTGAAGCTGAGATAGAGTATTCGTGCCCATCAATAGTGCCGTGTTGAACATCTGTCTCGAAGACTGAGTCTCCAATAAATGACCCAGATCGAGGCCCACCAGCTTCATCGCCGGGCAACGCTTCGACGAGCAAGCTTTCAACGGCAGAGACATGCTCCTTCGTTGGGGTCCATCCGGCTCTATGTGCCTTAGTAACGTCGTTCCAGTGTGAAAAGCCCAGTACTTCGGCAACCGCATCACGCGCTTTATGGAGAGGTACCTGTTGAGCTCGCGCGTAGCGCTTGGACAGTTCCTTCAGCTTTCTAAGATAGTAAGTCGGTTTCATGATCCATATCCGAACTGGATCCGAAAAGGTGCCCGCTGCTTATCGGAACCTGCCAGCGGCATGGCATCCAAGAAGAATGAAGTCGCGTTGCATTGCTTCGCATGGCGGACACACCGGCCTACGCGCTAGGCCAAGAACATAGTCGCCCGCTGGACCGAAAAGGTCAAGCGGCCCAAACCTGCCTTTCATCACCGTTCAAGATGTAGCGCAGGCAGCCGATGACGCAAAGCGCCTTGTCGAAGCTGCCCATCAAGTTTGCCCGTACTCCGGCGGAGCCGATCCGTCCAGGCAAAGGACGTGAACTGCGATCCCTGATCGGTATTCATGATCTCGGGCGGGCCGAACTTGTGGATGGGATAGCAGAACGGTGAAGGCTCTCTGAACGAAAACATCAAGTCGTTGATCGAGATGGAAGCTTAGCCGGTGCGTTCCTTGTTCAACCCAGTTCTGAATGTTGTGGTTGCAGCCCAATCACGACATTCGTTCTGCTCTTGCATCCGGTGGCACTGCCTACTGGCAGGGCGGAGAGCTGTCATTCTCCGCACGTGCAAGCATTCTCGCGGCCCACAATCGGAGCGGACATTCAAACGAGCCAAGAAAACCAGATTTCTTGAAGATTCGGGAAACACAAAAAGCGGAGAGCGTGTTAGCTTGCCCGCATGTAAGACTATTGTGTGAGGTCGATATGGCAGCCGTTCGCCGAAAGTGTTTTATCTCTTACCACCATGCTGATCAACGTGAAGTCGATCAATTCATTCGGGACTTCGATCACGAGGCAGATACCTTCATCGCTCGCGGCCTCGGCAACGAAATGCCTGGTGAGGTCGTTCAAAGCGCCGACACAGATTACGTCATGCGTCGCATCCGTGAGCTCTATCTCTCCAACTCGACCGTTACGCTACTAATGCTTGGCAGGTGTACGTGGGCGCGACGCTATGTCGATTGGGAGCTTCAGGCATCACTTCGTCAGGGAGAAACGAGAAGCCCCAACGGATTGCTCGGGATCAAACTTCCAAGCTACCCCGAGCAAGGTGGGTACTTTCCAAAGCGCTTTAACGACAACTTGCGCGGAGAAGGGCAAGCGGACTGCTACGCTCGGCACATGAGATATCCGGATTCTACGCAATCCCTTGTAAACGCAATAGAATCTTCTTTCCAAAGGCGGCGGACTCATGCGCACCTAATTGTGAATCCACGCGAGAGGATACACAATAACAGGCAGTGCTGATGGCCAAGTGAATTCGACATTCAAACAGCTTCGTGGGTCGCAGTGAACGGCAGGAGTGACGGGCCGCTCCGCAGTATCGCGCATTGGGTCGAAAAGCGCACAGGGCCAGACAGGCGCGTCCCCAGCTTTGGCGGCATGGGTGGGACGTGAAAGCTCGCTGCGCGTGAACCAACAATGGGCCTCGAACTTAAAAGCGGACGTACGAGATAAAGGCTACCGTGAGTTGATGTTTGCTCCCGGAATATGGCCAAACAAATCCGGTTCGCTCTCGGCGATTTGCGTAGCATAGAGTGACTGCATCGTAGCCAGGAACTCGGTCTGCCCGCCATAGCTGGGGTGCCTTGCCTTGTAGACAAAATCCTCGGCAAAGACGCGGGACAGGACGTTGTAGGCATCGTTGCCGATGGCGATGATCCGCTTCGGTTGCAGATATTCAACCATCTTGATCAAAACCCCGGCTCCCGCCCTGCGCTCTGTGGCGTTGTGGGCTCGGTTGGAGAACGGATCGCCCTCGATGAAGGGGTGAAGGGGAAAGACATTCCAGAGGAAGACCGGCACGTTGACCCGCAGCAGGACATCCCAGATTGCGGTGGCGGTCCTTTCGGCGACAGGCTTGCCGTAGGTTGGACGCTGCACATCCAGCCCCCAACGCTCCAAATGATCGGCAAAATGCACATCATCTGTCAGCGCCAGACCGGTTCGCCGGCCTCCGCGATATCCGAGGTCACGCCCGACCCAGATCGCATCCAGTTCGGCGTCGGCAGCACGATCCAGCATTTCTGCAAGGTAATGCCGTCTTAGCTCCGGTGCATCTTTCGCATCATAGACAGGGCACCGCTCGAAATAAGGATTAAAGGTGTTTTCGAACCGAATGTCTTCCAGCGTTCTGAAAATTTCTTGTGTACTCATTATACTTACTTTCCGGCGGGTTTGTAGCGCAGCGTGCGTTCATCGCGATTGCCGACAATGATGCCGCCATTATTCCTACGCACTTCACGAAACACCTTGTAGCCTTGCAAGATCGCATACTCCCACAGGTGAAGAGGACAGGCTTCAACTTCGTAGCCGCGCACAAAATTGCGCACGGCCTTGAGCAAATCGAAGGACACCGTCTTTTGGTCCTCGAAGAAGTTCACAGATTTGGCATAGGAAAAGATGTAGGCTGACAGCCCTTCATCGATGACAATGGCCCGTCCGCTGTCCTGAGCCTCATCGACGTGTTTCTTGCTTTTTCGCTTATGCTTGATCAGCGCCCTGAATGTTGGCGACCAGTGCAGGATCGCCGCATTGGCAAAATGGAAGACATCGTGAAACCGATATCCGTCCTCATCGGAAATATTGTCCGATAGCGGGTCACCGATAAAAACGCCGTTCCACCGAAGATAGCTTCGGCTATTAGCCCGCTGCGAAATCTCGATCTCGAATTGACGCGGCAGTTGTTCCTCGACGGGAAAGCCGGAATCAAAATCCGGCAGATCATCGGAATTCGGTGCAATGAAGCGACCGCAGGCTTTGGCCATGTTGCTGCTCAAGACGGTAGAGAACGAAACATGGGCGGCTTGCACGGCCTCGATGTAGACCCGGACAAAGTCGAGCACCTGATCCTTGGCCGTATCGGCAGTAACGTCGAGGCTCAGAAGTTTGGCCGCCTGCTCGCCCAACCGCAGCAGAACAAAGTCTAGCGGTGCGATGTCTTTGGCGGTCATGATCCGGGCTACCGGATGCGCAGGATCGGCGTTGGCCGCGATGCTGACTGCGTAGCCTTTCCCGTCGAGAACCCGTGCAAACATATCCGAGAGCTTCACGTCCAGACGCCTGCACAGCGCGGCGACGTACCAGAGCGTATCGCCGAGTTCTTCTTCGACATCACGTCGAAAACCCGTGAACGCTCCCTTCTCCCGGTGAAGCTTCTTCGACGTGCTCATCACGCTGCCGACTTCGCCAAACAGGCCCAGCAAGATCGGCGTGACTTCCAAGTCTTCAAAGCGGTCCGTGGCTGCGATGGCTTGCTCGTAGTCGGACAGCAGAACATGCGGACTGACTGGTGATCCGCTCATTGTGCTGCTCTCTTTCTCGCGGCTTCCACCATGTCGAACGGCCGACCCTGATATCCCCGGAGGCCAAGCTCATCGAACCAAGTCTCGAACATATTTATCGCTCCGACATCTGTTACTTTGTGTTCGCCAATACCTGAGTGAATGAGGCCTGCTGATTTCAGTTGGTCTGGGAGCTCGGGACCTTCTGCCCCAAAGTAAACAAATTTCTGCGAAACAAGAACGCGGTCAACTGACGTATCTTTCGTAGTGTGATCTGCACGCTGGGTTCCATCTTGGTTGCTATGGTAGGAATTCAGCTGAAGCCAACCTTCACCATCTGGGCAGTAGATGTTGTCGCCGCAAGACATGCGATAGCTTCCGAAGAGATTAGGTTTTTTCTTGGAAAATCGTGGGTCGTGCCAGTATTCCGAGAATGTCAGAGATTCTTCGACACACATAGCGTGAACCAAGAATCCACCGCGGCGGACTCCTTTCCTGTCACTCCCGGTTCCGATAATCCAATCTCCGACCGAAGCGTGCTTCCTGATCTTTGGCTTACAAGTTGCCAACGTGCAGAATCCATTGAAGGGATTTGGAGCAAACCCGCTGTCATAGGCGACCACGTAACTATACATTTTTGGCAATCTGGCCCTCACTAACACGGATGTCGGCGAATAGGCCGGGGCTCGCACGGCGTGCCGTCCGGTGCTTCAAACTGCTCATAATTCCCATTCACAGCGTCAATAATCTTGTCTGCGTTCCATCCGACAACCGCATGGCCGTATTCGTCGAGCGCTTCGGGAACCTCGCATCCGTTGGCTCCGCGCTCCCACACGCCGACAATGGTTTTGTCCTGCTTGTGCGCGCGCTCGATCTCCCAGTTCACCCATTCGCTATTCTTGGTTTCCGGCGAGATATAGACGATCATCGTGCTGGCCCAATCGATGCGGGGCGCAAGTATTTCGGATTTGATGTAGTCCGGCGACTTCGCATTGTTCGGACGATCCGAATTAATCGAACTGTCACGCACATCCATGCCCCTGTTCTTGAGCAGATTTTTAAGGTCGGTCAGGCCTTTGTCGTCTTTGTGGACGTGGCTGATGAATACATTTTTGGTCTTGTTGCTCATCGGTGTTATCCTTTCAGCTTGACCGTATACGGTATCTTTTCTTGCAGAATGCACTATATATGCACAAAATGCGAGCCCGGATTGTCCCGCAACCGAAAGGAGTTTGATGCTACCGCCCATCCTTGAAATCTTCGTGCTCTGGCACCCTGGCGACCAGCGGGGCGCAGACTTCGCCGAAACGATCTTCGATCACTTCATGAAGGGGTCTACCTTCTCCGGTGTGATAGGCGGCGGCGTGCAGGTATCCTTGCGAAGCGCGGGATGGGAGGGTCCAGGCACCGCACCCAGACCGGTCTACGCCGAAGGCCGGGCCGCGCCGAACGGTATCAGACCCGCGAGCTTCGTAGCTGTCGTTCCTTTGCTCGGCACTGAAATGGCCGCGTGCGTCGAGGACGTGAACACACAGTGGCATGCATATGTGAATGCGATCCGGGATTTGCAGCAAGAATCGCCCGACCGTGTCGGGGTGTTCCCCTACGCATTGGATGCAGGCGCTACGCACGGGACGAACCTTCAGGATATTCTGGGTAACTTCCAGTTCGTCGCGGCGGGCAATCCTGAACGGAACGGTGAAGACGTCAAGAGCATGCTTTGCCGTGACCTGACGCAAGGGCTCGCCCAGTTGGTATCCCCTGATGAAATGGATCGATTGACGGCATTCATAAGCCACACGAAGCGGCACAGCCAGGAAGAAGGCGAAGATGTCGATGCTCTGGTCGATCTGGTGCGGGAAGTAATCCGCAACACGCGCCTGAACGATTTTTTTGATGCCAATGACCTGCAACCGGGTACCGATTGGGATCAGGAATTGCGCGACAAGTCCGGCACAAGCGCGATGCTCGCGCTGCGTACCGACCTGTATTCCAGCCGGGAATGGTGTCAACGCGAGGTGGTTATCGCCAAGACGCATGGCATGCCGGTGATCATGATGGACGCTATCGGTGTTGGTGAGGAACGCGGCTCTTTCCTGATGGACCATGTGCCCCGGATTGCGGTCAGGAGAGCGGACGGGCGCTGGCAACGGCAGGACGTCTATCGCGCCCTCAATCTCTTGGTCGATGAATGTTTAAAGCGCGCGCTGTGGATGCACCAGAAAGACCTTGCTCATGAACGTCCTGAACTCGATGTTGCATGGTGGGCACCGCATGCGCCCGAACCGCTGACCTTGTCGCGCTGGATCGACGCCTATCTGGCGCAGAACGGCGACGACGACAGTGACGATACTGTCCGGATTCTGCATCCCGATCCGCCGCTGGGCCCCGAAGAGCGGGATGTGTTGACGAATTATGCGCGAACAACCCGCCTTGGGCGAGAGATTGATATCATGACCCCGCGCCAGCTTGCCACAAGAGGGGGGTAGCAATGGTCGCAGAACAGCAAAGGACCGACCTGCTCCCAGCGGATGCGTTGCACGGCAAGCAGCTTGGCTTGTCCGTATCTGACAGCCCCGATCTTGACCGGCTGGGACTTCTGAATACCCATTTTCGGATGACGCTCGGAGAGTTGGCCCGCACAGTGATCATCGCAGGCGGTTCGCTATATTATGGCGGACATCTTCAACCCGGCGGCATCACGAGTTTCCTTATCGAAGAGTTGCAACGCTACGGGCGGCGCGACCGTCCTCTAAAAGTTTGCCTAGCCTGGACGGTTCATCGGGCGATGACGCAGGATCAGATTGCGGAACAAAAGGATCTCCTGGGGCTGTTCGGCGAGATACATTTTCTGTCGCCTGACGGCGACAGGCTCGACGGCTCGGTCGATGAACCGGCGATTGAGGACCCGCCAGCCGACGAGCGCAGCCGCTCTCTGACGGGCTTGCGGACCTACATGACGATTAACACAAGTGCGCGCATAGTCATTGGCGGCAAACGCGCCGGATTCCAGGGCGTCATGCCGGGCATCTTTGAAGAGGTCCTGTTTGCGCTCGAACGCAGGCAGCCACTGTATCTGGCCGGAGGGTTTGGCGGCGCGGCACTGGATGTCATTCGAAAATTACGTCCCGACTACGCGAAATGGTTTCCTTCGACGCACGATGCGCCTGCGCCAGACGAACGGCTTCTCAAAGGCCTTGAGCGGATCGAAGAAACCGTCGCGGCTGCGAAGTGGAACGGCTTCGAAAACGGTTTGAATGAGGACGAGAACCGTCTGCTGGCCGCATCCTACCGGCCGAGCGAGATAGCTGCGCTCGTCGGCAAGGGTATGGGGCGCTTGTTGCTGGCGTTGGAAGGCAAAGATTAGTTCAGTGGCATCCATCGTGACGAGCGACGTGGGAAGGTTGTTGCTTGCAAATGAAGGCGACAAACGGCGGCGTTGAAATTAGGAAGGCGCTGATCGCAGCATTTCCAGTCCGGCTTCTTGTCTCGCCACTGAAATACTACACCAAGATGCGCTTTCGAAGCGGATTTGGAACGACAAGTCCGCGGGCAGCTGCGGCGTGAAGGAGCTACTGAAGTTCATTCTCTGTGGGGGCCGGAGGCCCGACTGCCGGAACGGCTTTGGACTGCCGTTCATGACCCGAAGTGGAAAATCGAGGGCATGGGGGTTAGCGCAATGGGAGAGCTTGTCGGTTGGGCTTTGCCCGATCGTTTCCCGCCTAGGAACGGACGGACGTCGAAGTCACTTAAACCGTTGAGCTATGACGTCCAAGTTCATGTCGGATAAGCCGTCGGGCGCTCAACTGCTTCAGGTTCCGCGCCCATTCGTGAACGGCTGCTTCTAAGAAGCTGCGCAGCAGCATCAGTCCGTGTCGCCAAAGTCCGGAGTGGGCCGGTTCGTTGGTCTGGCGGCCTCACTTTGGCCTCAAGCGCGTCGCAGTGCCCCAGCTCGGCATGGAACTCAAAGCGATCTGTCGCAACGAAGCTTGAGCCTTCGTTTAATTGATGCGGGAGATTGACAGGCCGAGTGAAGGACGCCCCTATCACCATATTTAAACAAGGCAGGTGGGGCATCGTGTTTGGTATTTTCAGGAAGATGTTCGGGGGAAAAAACGCTGCAGGGCGGAACAAGGATCTTCCTGTGATTAGCGAGGCGGTCGGCTCTGGCGATGATGGCGCGGACAGTGAGCGCCGCAGCCGTTTTGAGGACTTTGAACGGGAAACGAGGGAGCGCCTTGAGGCACAATCCCATGAAATGCCGGGGCAGGCTTACTTCAGCCAATTACAGGCCCTGCAAGAAAGTATATCGGATCGCAGGTACATGGACGCGGCAACCGCGGCGCGGAAGAGCCTGCCGCTCATTCGCAAGTGGCTCGAGGATCCCAGAGGCAACGGCAAGAGGCTCAGCCTGAGCATGCCCGCGCTCACTCAAGGCGGCACCATGCTGGCCATCACCGGTGACCGGAAGGGACTGGCGATGCTGCATGATCTGGTATCGGAATTCGATCATCTCGAGGAATACCGCGCCGATGCCGAAAAGCATCTTGCCGCCATCGACCTCTTCGACGCCATTCGCAAGGCCGTCGCAGCGAAGCCTGGCATCTTGCAGAACAAGATGAAGTCGGAGGTGGGCGCCGAGGATGGCCGCCTTGTCAGCAACCTGATCTCGTGGCTGGAGAAGGCTGGCGAGATCACCCGCGCCAAGAACGGAAAGACCTACGCGCTCTACGTAGATGGCGTCGAGATGAGTGCCAAGGACGCTTCGGCAATCTACACCGAGCCGCCGCGTCCTGGGTCTCATCAGGCCAGATCCAAGCCGGGCAAGCCCATCGAACTCAACCTCGACAAGCTGACCTTGTTGCCGCTGCCACCATCCCCGGAGGCCTGGAGCAGCCAGCTTACGCTGCCTGCGACCTCTGAAACATTCGAGGATGCCGAAGGCGTTTGGCGTGAACTTACTGTAGAGGCGATCGCACCCGCGGATCGCCCGGACCCTGCATTCCGGAAACACTTCACCACGCGCGGCGGTGTCCTTTCCTTTGATGATCTTGCAAAGTCCGAGGCAAGTCTCGGTGCGCCGGGTGCAGTGATGTTCACCTCCGAGCAGGACGGCACCCCTATGATCGAACGACTGGAGCGTCCGATCTATGCACTCGATATCCATCCCGAGGGCAAGGGCTTTGCGACACGGTCGAAAACGAATATCCTGACCGTCTATCGTGAGGACCTGAAAGTCGATTTCGAGACAGACCTTTCCGCCACGCCCGAAGTCGCAGCAGGGCGCCGCCGTCTCGATCTTGACGTGGAAGGTGGTTTCCTTTGGGGTGAACCCCACTTGGCGCTCAACTGCATCGCGCTCAGCCCTAGCCGGGACCGCTATCTTTACACGCATGTGGATGAAGCGTGGTGTATCGACCGGGACGGAAAACCTCTCTGGGGCGTTCGCATGCCCGAGCGTCCTGTAGAGACCTATCATCAGACCTTCGAAGTGGGCGGCATACGCGGGCATACGGGAACCGCTGCGGAAATCGAGGAGGCACTCGAAAAGCTTGAGCTTGCGCTACCGGTAACGCCGGATGAGATCCGACAGAAATACCGCAAGCTGGTGCGTCAGCTGCACCCGGACCTCAATCCAGGCAACGAGGAGAGGATGAAGGCGGTCAACGCGGCTTACGAGACGCTGACCGGGGCCAGCCACGATGATCTGCAGGGTAAGGGAAATGCCGAGGACTTGCTGACGTTCTCCGCCACCGTGACGTTCATGACCGGCGGCGGTCCTGACCGCCTTCAGGCTGCGGCCTTCTCGGGGCGCGGCGACTCGGTGTTGCTGGGAACCTCCCAGGGGCGGGTCCTGCGCATTGATGCTTCCGGCAAGCCGATCGCTCTATACGATGTGGGCAGCGCGCCGATCCGGGTCCTGGAGACGGATCGCTACCTCTACATTCAGACATTCACACGGCTTTACGTGCTTGAAGGAGACCGCCTAGTGGGGCTGCAGGACTGCACGACCAAGTGCGACTTGCTGGTCGACGAAGGCTTGGTCTTGCTAGTCGAGAATAAGGGCGTGCGGGTGCTAACGGAGGCGGGCCGACTGCTGGGCGTTGCGCTAACCAAGGCACCGATCCGCCGGGCTGGGATCGAGGATGGCGCGCTTGTCGTCGAAACGCGAACTCATCGCGGCCGGTTCAGCGGTCTCATTGCGTAGCACGTGAGCGATGCAGCTGTTCCGCTTGCGCCGCATCGCCGCCGGTCGAACCACAGCGAGCAGCACCTTTAGGGACCGGCAGGAACGCCCTGCATTGCTGAGGTTGGCTTGCCGGACCACGCTACACAGTGTCACCAATGACCGGTCTAGGGACGTTGCAGCGCAGCATTCGCCAACCTGGTGAACGGCAGCAATGGGCCGGGTGTCTCGTGAAGGGCGACCACAGTTTGCAGTTTTGCAGCGTCCGCTTCCTGCGCTTCGCTGACATTCGTGCGAGGCGCAGCATTCGGTAAAGTGGGCTCTTCGCCGGCTTTCGCCTCGATTCGCATGAATGGCCGCTGTCGATTTTGGGTCAGAAATGCTTGACGCGACCGAGTTGTTCCCTCAGGTTTTGGTTGCGTATTGGATCAAAGGTGTCACCCCGGCGTCTGTCATGTGGAGCTGATACGCGCGCAGTTCCTCCGGTGTCGCGGTATCAGGTGAATGACCAAGGAAGGCGGCGAAATCCTTGATCGCCCGAATGTGAGCTTTCTGGGCTTTGTCGCCCATGCCGCGGATGCGCATGTCTTCGATCATCCGCTCGCGCAGCGGGCTTGTTCTCTCCTCTGTCATGGGAACCTCCTGTCTGATGATTGAGAAGGCCTCAATCGTCAGACAGGTCGCAAAGATCGCAAAATGCGCGCCGATTTGGTCAGATCACCACGTCAACCAAAGGCACCAATGCCGCGCAGCGGCTTAGTCCATGGGCCGGGTGCGTCGTCTGACACAGGGTGATGCTACCGCCTGACAGCTCCACTGCCTGGGCGCAGCCACCATCTAGGTGCGCCAACGTGACCGTGTTTAATCTGCATCGCGCCGGCAACAGGTTCGCCCCCTTTGATCCGAAATCCGAGCGCTACCCTGCAGTTTTGTTCTCTCCCCGAGCCGCGAGCCACTCCTCCATCACGCGCCTGACAACCTCTGGTCGCGATGGAAGGTCTTCTTGTTCGCGACGATAATCATCGATCGCCTTGAGCATGTCTTGCTCCATGCGGATCGTAACAGGGGCAGTGTCGCGCGTCGGACGTCCCATTTTAGCCATGCGAATCTCCTTCAAGAAACTACTTGACTAAATGACATTGAAAAACTAAATTGTCAAGTGTGACGGGGACTCTCACCTCCCCATCACACTCTAACCACAACCGATCATTGGGAGATCGACCATGGCTGACAACTGCCTTACCACGCGCTTTGGCGCGGATGAACCCGTGTACTTCCTTCATTCCCCTGTCTCGGGCCACTTCTCGCACCTGCTCGCGGCCTTGGCCGCTGCGATCGAGGCTGAGCGTGACATTGAGAACGGCCTCTGGTCCGATCCGGGTTTCGATCACTGGCTGAAGGCGGCGGAACTCGGCTGGGAACGTGCCACCGGTCTCTGCTGCTCCGTCATCGGCGCGCCAGCCACCCGCCCGAGCGATGTCCCCCTGCAGCGCTTTGCACGCCACCTCCACTGGACGCTCGGCTCCGAGACCGCTGCTGAACTCCGGACCGCACAGCAGGTCGTTGCGGGTCACCTGGATCTTTTCTCCTGGAAAGGAAGGGACCCCGAGGCGCTGCGCGTCGCGCAGATGCTCGCGCGGGGTCGGCAGCAGTTCGATGAGGTCTGCATGCTCGACATGCTGAACCCGGCTGACACTGCGGCCTCCCTGGAGGATTGCTTCGATTACGAGCCCTTCGCCGCCTGACCTCAACAAACATCGTCCCGGCACCCTGATGCCCTGTCCCGGAACGGGTCAGGGCTCAAACAAACGTGCCCGCGTTCTCAGCCGACATATTCTCGGAGGTCCAGCAATGTCTCATCCCTCACATTTCTCGCTCAAAACCGCACCCGTTCGCCCGCATATCTACATCGGCGCGTCCCGGAATAAGCTCTACCTGCCGCGCGGCTCCCGGAAGCTCTCTGCGGAAGGCTGGTCCCGCACCTATGCCGGACCGATCAAAACGGAGTGGGACGCAATCGCCCGGTCCAAGGGCTTTGACTTGACAGCAAGGATCCGGGACAAGTCCCACGTTGTCTTGCGATGCCACACCTGCGGCGCCTTGACGGCGCAGAAGATCTTCACCTTGCGCACCGCCCAGCCAGCTTGTGCGAGTTGCAGGCATCGCGCCATCCTGGCAATGGCGCACAAGGCAGGCTTGGAATTTCAGGGCTACGACCCGGACTATCATAAAATCGGCATCTACCGCGCGCCATGCGGCCACACCGTGCGCCGACAGTTCGGGCAGATCGAACGCATCGCAAACGGCCATTGCAAGCTGCGTTGCGAGACCTGTCATTCCGGGAAAGAAGCCGAGGAAGCAGCAGACCGGGGGTGGCAGCTGATGGGAAGCGATCCGGCGGGCAACCCGAACTACCGCATCTATCAGCACGGCTGTGGGCACAGTCAACGGGTTGCCAGAACCAACATGCAGAGCGGCCGCTTTCAATGCACCGCATGCGGCGAGGGCTGGGCCACCGCGCCAAGCCACCTCTATGCCATTCGTCTGGAGCTTCCAACGGGACTGAAAGTGGTGAAGCTCGGCTTCTCGCGTGACCCGGAGTTGCGGCTGCGCCACCAACTCCTGCTTCAACCCGGAATCCAGGCAGAGCTTCTGCGAACTGTTCCGCAGCCGACCGGCCACGCAGCACTGTGTCAGGAGAAGGCTCTCCACCGCGCGCTGAAGACGTCTCATCCGGACGCGATCATTCCACATGAGCACTTTCGGGACTGGCTGGCGGTCAAGACCGAGATCTACGGGATCGAGGTCGCGTCGGTCATCCTGAAGCACCTGGACGACATCCGAAAGAAATAGCGACCCAAGCGTGGCCCGGTTCCGGAACAGTCCTGTCTGGATCCGGAGCCGCCACAATGGCCCGGCCCGTTTGCCCGTAAGCGTAACCCGCACGCCACAGTGTGCGGTACGCCCTGACCTGGGCCGTAACGCCCACATACCGGACAGCGCCACCTCATCTTCCCTGAACCTTTCCACGCCCCCTTCCGGATCGCGGCCCCAACCCGGGCGTCCTGATCCGTACAGTACGGAGCTGACAATGACCCAATCTTCCCCCCAATCCCCCCTTCCAAAGAAAAATGGCGCGAAGCGCCCGCAGTGGTGGGGCTTTGCCCGCGACTGCATCGCGCGCCTGCGCGCAACCGAAGCTGACATCTTCGATCTCGAACGGCGTGCCACGGCCGGCGATACCGCCGCAGTTGACACTTTGATGCAGTACGAAGGCGGCGACAGCCCGAAGCCGCCTTCGCGCCGCGCGGCCTCCGGGATGGAGTCCGCCGCCGAGGCCATGGGCCGCGTCAGCAGCGCACCTCATCTGCCGCAGGACGAGTGGGAAGCGATCGTGGCAGGCGGCGGCGATCCCTTCGCCACCGCTCAGGACGGCAGCACCCGCTCCGCCATCCCGCTTCCCCTCCGCGACGTGATCCTTCTGGCGCGCCTCGCCGCAACCTTCCGGACTACGGAGGGCTGGGAGGCGGTTCTGCAACCTGGCGCGGTCACGATGGTTGTCGGCCTCGAACCCACCCTCTCCCTCGGCAAGTTGCTGACGGCCGCCATGCTGCCGAATGGCTGGGCAATCCAGAGCCGAGCGCCAAGGTCCGCGCCGCATCCGGTGCTCCAGGTGCCTGACCGTACAGTCTCGGAAAAGGAACTGGAGCGCTTGCTCCACCATCCGGCGCCTATCCTGCTACCGGTCGCGAAGCAGGAACACCTGCCAACTCTCGTCGGCACCGGCGAGACAGGCGCGCGCATTCTGACCCTGAAGAAGCTGAATGCGGATATCCTGCTCTTCGCTTTAAGTGTCAACCACAGCGCGACCGGACGGATCGATGTGGACAGCGTGAGGGCAATCTTGCCCGACGACGAGAGCCTGGCCAGTTTGGAGGCGGGACATCTGGCTATGGCGTGCCGCGCGCCGACAGCTCGAGAGGTGGCAGAACGGATCTCGGTGATGACCAGGAAGGCGCCTACCGGCGAAGTCGCGCGGGTGCGCTCTGGCCCCGCCATCATCGACGGCACCACACCCGCGCACCACGCTGTCCGGAACGTTCTGGAGGATCTCAATACCTGGCAAGCTGGCGAATTGGACTGGAGCGAGATGTCGCGCTCGCTCTTGATCCATGGCGTGCCGGGGACTGGCAAGACCTACCTTGCCCGACAGCTGTCCGAGGCCGCTGGTGTCGCCTTGGTCGAGGGCAGCTTTGCCGACTGGCAGGCTGCCGGACATCTTGGACATATGCTTGCCGCTATGACCAAATGCTTCGACGAGGCGGTCGCGAAAGTGCCCTGCGTCCTGTTTATCGATGAAGTCGACTCGGTCGGATCGCGGTTTGGCGGCGATCAGCATGGGATGAGCTATCGGGTGCAAGTCGTGAACGGCTTCCTTCAGCAGATCGACCGGCTGGCACGCACCCCGGGCGTGATCCTGATCGGTGCATGCAACCAGCCGGGCAGACTTGATCCTGCGATCACGCGCCCTGGCCGCTTTGACCAGATCCTGCGGATGCCACTTCCGTCGCTTGCAGATATCAGGCTGATCTTGCGCAAAAAGCTGGCGGATACGATGCCGGACAACGAGATCGACAGCCTGGCCCGCGCCGCCACGGGCAAGACCCCCGCCGAACTCGACGCCGCATTACGTGCTGCCACCGCGGACGCGCGGCGGCAACGGCTGCCCATGTCATCCGATCTGCTGCGCCGACACCTCGGGATCGATCGGCCCAACCCGGAACTGCTCCGCCGTATCGCCGTCCACGAAGCGGGTCACGCGCTTGCCGCCGAGCTTCTGGTCCCGCAATCTGTCGTGAAGCTCAGCCTCTCTGACCGCGACGGTCGGACCGAACGCCGTTCGACCTTCGTCGAACTGACAGTTCAGGAGATCGAGAACGAACTCCTGATCCTGATGGCCGGTCGCGCGGCCGAGCGGCTGGTTCTGGGCACGATCTCCGGCGGCGCAGGTGGAGACAGTGAGAGCGATCTTGCTCTTGCGACTGGGCTAGTCCTGCAAATGGACCGAGAGCTGGGCCTTGGCCGCAATGGCGATGGCTGGCTGGGGCCTGCCGACATGCACAACCTGACCGAGGAGGAGAAGCAGAGGGTGCGGGCGAAGCTGGGTCAGGCCATGAACCATGCTGCGAAACTCCTCACGCCACACATCGACCAGCTGGATGAAGTGGCAGCCGCGCTCATCGACGTCCGCGAGCTCCACGGCGCGGCAATGAGGCGGCTGATCGCCGAACCGGGGCGAGAACCGCCACGTAGACCTAGCTAACCTCCAGCAACCGCTTGGCCCATCCGACCAAACTCGGTACCCTTCCCCTGTGCTACAATTGTAGCACATCGACGTAACACAGACAGCGACCCGCGCAGCGCAAATACCTGCGTTTTCAAAGCCTTAGAACATGGTTGAATTTTGCTCCGCGCCCTACCGCCGGAGCCAAATTGCGGTCTAGACCTGTTTCAGAGGGTCCTGGAAATGCAAATGGCAAACTTGATCTCCAATCTTGGCGTGTTGAACTAGCTTAGACGCAGTATGCTATGTTGCACTGATAGGGATTACACGTCCGCCTGATGCCCTGCCCCAATGTAATGCCTAAGCATACCATCAGCAGATCGCCAGGCTGTGCGCAATCCGCAGAGCTCAGGCACAACGTTGGTGTTAGCCTCTTCGAGTTGCAGCATAGAGGCACGCAATTCCAATAGACCCAGTACAGCAGCGGAACCTGCGAGCCGGTGGGCTTCTTGGCGGTGGCGCTCGGTCAACTCTTCGCTTTGCTCCAACTGTTCGCTCAGCTTTCGAACATCACTGCAAAACTCAACTAGGAAATGCTTCGCTTTATCGGGTCCAATTGCATTTACAAACTGTTCGATGTCAGAATCATCAGAATGCGCCGGCACAGGCGGGGCGGCTTTCGTCGCATCGAGGTCTCCTCTCCCATGCCGTGCTATAGTGCCCGCAAGTGCATCCCGGTCGATCGGTTTGGTCAGAACCTCGGCAAAACCCGCGTTGAGAATGCGTGAATGGTCATCCTCGGCTGCATGCGCTGTCAAAGCCACGATATTGGTGTCATCGGCAAGATGCTCCTCTCTTGCACGGCGCAACACCTCCATGCCGTCGATGTCGGGCATGCTAATATCAGTAATGACAAGATCGAAGGTCTCGGTTCGAAGTGCCTTGATCCCGTCTTCGCCACCGCTCATCGAGGTGACATCATGGCCAAAATCGCCCAGCATTTTCTCCAGAAGAAGACGATTGATATCATTGTCTTCTATGATCAATAGCTTCTGCCCCGAGCGCGACTGCTCATGCCCGATCCGCTGTGGACACTGTTGCAGATCCGATGGGGGCAGCGGAACAGCGAAGGTGAACAAGCTGCCCTCGCCCGGTTCGCTCTCGCAGGTGATCTCTCCCCCCATCGTTCGCACCAGACGCTGCGAAATAGCGAGGCCGAGGCCGGTTCCTTCGCTTCCCCGCTTGTAGCTCGGATCCAGCATGATGAACTCGTCGAATATCCGTTCCAGATCGTCCGCAGCGATCCCTTGGCCGGTATCGGCAACACTGAACTCGATCATCTCCCCGGAGGTGCGCATTACATCCACCGATACCGCACCATCGCGCGTGAACTTCAACGCATTGCCGATCAAATTCAGCAAGACCTGCTGCACATAACGACTGCGCCCCAAAACACAATCTGTCGCCCCAAGGCTACAGAACACGCTGAGTTCATTGCCATTCTTGGCCGCCGCAGCTTGCAAACTATCGCAGGTACTGGCAACAAGCTCGGCCAAATCAAACGGCGCGACCGCCTCGGGTTCGGCCCCGGCTTCCAACCGCGACAATTCCAGAACGTCATTGACGTGATGCAGCAAAAGCTCTCCGGAAACCCGCATCGCCTGCAGGAACTTTCTCTGCTCCGGCGACGGGGTCAGGTCATCCAAAATATCCAGCGAGCCCAGAATGCCCGTAAGGGGAGTGCGCATTTCGTGGCTCATGACCGTTAGCAGCTTGTCTTTTGCCTTCTCCCCCGCCAGCGCATCATCTCGGGCGCGACGCAAATCCTCTTCCGCACGCAAGCGGCGCGAAATATCGCGGACGTAACTCACCAGCACCTCGTTTCCGTTGGAGCGGCTCATTGTCAGGGACACTTCAACAGGAAGGGTTTCACCGGATTTACGCCGGGCCGTCATCCGGATACGGCCATCGGTCTCTCGCAGCTCACTAGGCAGTTGCTTGTCAGTGAACATCTCAGACTTCACAGGCACCAGATCTTCGAACGGCAACCCGATGGCCTCTTGTGCCGAATAGTCGAAAATTTCCTCTGCCGCGCCGTTGAAGGCCGTGATCCGCCCCGCCTCATCCGCCATCAGAATGGCATCGAGTGAGGAGGTCACCATGGCCTCCGTCCGGGCTGCTTCACGCGCCTGCAGTGCGGCCAATTTCTGCCCCCGCCGGAACAACAGCAGGATCATCAGAGCGGTCAGAGTGAGCGCGGCGGTCAGCGTAATGACGACGATCGCGAGGTTCAGGAAGAGATCATGCAGCTGCACGCGTTCATCCCCGGCGGTCTCTGCCTGCAGCGCGACGCCGATCAGCGCGAGGTCACGCACGTCATTGCCATCGGCCACCACCATCTCGCGCAGCTCATCCAAACTGCTCAGCAGCGTCTCATCGGAGGCGTCGATCAACCCGGCTTGCGCCTTCATACCGCGATGCAGGCGCTCCAGAGATAGTTCGCCTTCCTTGTTGTCACGTATGCCAGAGTAAAAAGCGCTCTCACGGAAGGTGGCAATTCGGCTGTAATAGATGTCGAACTGTCGTCGCAGCCTCACCAGGTCATCGGCATCGTTGGTTTGCATCGCTGCCAACCGGTATTTCAGGTAGTCCACCTCCGCCTGCGACAGGGTCCACTGCAGGTTGTCCGTCGCCGCCGAGGACAATGCTTCTATCCGGGATTGCACATCTTTGCCCAGCCTAACGGCTTGTACCGCCAGCAGTATAAGAACCACGGCGGCACCAGTGAAAAGCCAACGATGCATCTGCGGTATCTTGAGGCGCTGCAAGAGCCGGATACCTCCTGAATGTTAGCCCCCAAAAAGGCCGGTTATTTCACTGTTATCCTGTTCAGCTGCCAGATGCTGCGCGAATAGACCTCTTCGGTGCGAAACTCTGCACCGCTGTCATAGGGATAGATGATCCAGAGTGGCCCCTTGTCTCGCAAAGACATTCTTTCGCCATTTCGCATGTAAGCAACGATGGGTCCACCCGCGCGCACATCTGACATCGGGATCTCAACGGCGTAGTCATTGACGGCGGCCGCTTCCAGCGTGCCTTCAGCGACGTCAACATGGGACAGCAACCGATCCAACGACACCCCGACAAACCTCTGCTCACCGTCGCTCCAGATCGTGGAGGTCACAACCTCACGCTCCCCCAGATCGCGCAGGTCGCGGATCGTGAATTCATGAACGTCTTCTCCTGCACGAACCGTGAGCAGAATGTCCTGCTCGCTGGCGATCACGGGCAGGGAAAATGCAAGGGTGAACAAGGCCACCACTGCGGCAAGAAGGCGTTTCATCATGTGTCTCCAATATTCGCTTTTCCCGTGTTCGGGCTTGTCAGGATACTGGCATATCCAAACCAATACGGCATGAACGCCTGTGTATAGTCTGCTAGACTTTCGTATAAGATCGGTAAACTCAGCTCCCGAAAATGTGGCTTTCGTCGCCGCATTGGCACGCTCTTTCAGCACACGCCAATGCGATTCCTGCCAAAATGAGGGCTCGGCAAAGATTTGCGGCGAACAATCCTACCGTGCGACACAAGCAATCCACTGCAAAATAATCCGGCAAAAGTTGATGGATTGGAAAGGTTTGCCCCTGTAGGGTTGTCTAGGAACAGTGAAAACAGGTTAAACGGCGACATGCGCATTCTACTTGCAGATGATCATGACATGGTGCGTGATACCATTTCCGCATATCTCACCTCGGAAGGCGGAGCAGAGATTACGGCCACAACGGATTTGCACCGAGCCATGCAAGAGCTTGAAGATCAGGGGCCATTCGATCTCGTCCTGCTCGACTATAATATGCCGGGAATGAACGGCCTCGACGGTCTGCAACGTGCCCTGAAAGCAAACGGCGGTCGTGGCGTCGCCATCCTGTCGGGCAGCGCCCCGACCCGTACGGCGCAGGATGCATTGGACGCAGGTGCCATCGGCTTCATCCCCAAGACAATGGGCGCTCAATCCCTGCTGAACGCTGTTCGATTCATGAGCGCCGGCGAGATTTACGTGCCCGTCGAACTGATGCGAGAAGAGGCCTCTGCCCCTGCACACCCGCTGCTTGCCCAACTCAGCCCGCGCGAAATCGAGGTTCTAAGTGGCCTGTGCCAAGGCCAATCCAACAAGGAAATCGCCCGCGATCTGAATTTGCAGGAAGTCACCATCAAGCTGCATGTGCGCACCCTGTGCCGCAAACTGGATGCCAAGAACCGCACCCAGGCCGCGATGACGGCAAAGGAAGCTGGCCTGTTCTAAGGACCGCGCCTGTCGGGGTCCAATCGCCCGCCGCACGCGGATCATCCTGCCAAGGTGGTTCGATTTGTCAGGGTGGCTGCATAGCGAGCAAAGAAATGGTCGGAGTGTGTAAAGCCTCTCCACCTCAGGCTTCAGGCCCGCAGTTTCCATTCGGATTGAGAGGCAGTTGACCTCCTGCGCCGCCACAAGACCCGCCTCCCCAGATCCCGTCACGTCGATGCTTCACCGTGCTACTGGCTACGGCTGGGCCAAACCATCGCACAAAAAGACGCCCCGCGTGGGCGCGCGGGACGTCAAAGTGCCGGTGTTGCTTGAATGGAGGGGGGTTATGCAACTCCGGCGGGGGACACAGAAAGCTTCATGGAATGGTCGCTCGGCGCGCTCAGCGCCGAAATCTGCAGTTGCACAAGGTGCAATGTAGCTGAGCCGGGATTTTCGATCATGCGTGTGCGCCCGGCGGGAATACGCGCGCTCTGGCTCTCCCAGACAAGCTTGACATGCCCGCCCAGCGTGATCAGAGCCGCCCCCTGCACGACGATCCAATGCTCTGCGGATCCTGCCCCTGCGCTCAGCTCCACCTGAGCACCCGGCTGCACCGTCAAGCGTTGCAGGGTGAAACCCGGCCCCATGGCAAGCGTTTCGTGACGCCCCCATTCATGCTCGGATGCGCGGGACATCAGCGCATCGTCCTCGGAGGCGTTGGCGAGGCTTTTGTAGACGGACATCATTTCTGCGGTGTGAGAATGCTCCCCTGCCTGCTCCTGCGCCAAATCCGTGTCCCAGGCTGACATCTCGCGGTCTGCCACCGCATCCCGGTCCCAATCGCTCAACTCAGTCCAGGAAGTATCCATCTGGATCGCCGAGACATGCTCCAATTTCTGCCCCACGGCGCGCTCGAAGCTCACGCATTTGACGCGCTGATAGCTACTGTTGTCGAGGTAGATGGCCCGACCCGCTGTGGCGGCCCGCAACAGGGCATTCTTGACCGGGAGAAACAGACGGCTCGCGTGGCGCTTGAAGGCTGCAATCAGCACATCCACCCGCGCAATGTAGATACCAAGTCCCCAGAGCTGGTGATTGCCCTGCAACAGATGAGACAAGGTCGTCTGCCGCCCGGAGGCCAAGAGTTGGCTGACGGAAACCGGGGCGGTGTCACGCGGCTGGTCTGCGATCTCCATCACGCCGAAACCGGGATAGGCCCGTCCGGTGCGATGCCCCAGCATCACCACTTCTCCGCGCTGTGCTGCCGGGATTGCCTGGCACAGAGCTGTATCAAGTGCCTTTTGATCCTCAAGGTTTGCTGAGGCCGGGGCCACGACCACAATCGCATCAGGCTCATGCCGCAGGGAGAGAACCGCACTCAGCAACGCCGCTGCCGGTTTGTGGGTGTCCGGCTGCAGGATGATCCGGGCGTGATTGGATTGTGCCTCGACCAGAGGTCCGCAATCCTGCGTCGCGACGACCAACGGAGATGCAAAGACTTCCCCCGTCAAATGCGCGACAACCTGTTCAAAGCGGCTGGGAATTCCGGGAGAGCGTTCAAAGTGCATCGGACCTTCCCCCGCCTGACGGTCACTGGACGGATGCACGCTACCGGCAAGAATGATGGGATGCAGCATTGGAACCTCTTTTGCTTGGTATTCCGATGTGTACAAACGTATGCCATCTGTCATTGCGCCGTCCCCTATCCATCGGTCTCCGTGCCTCTTGCAAAAGGATAGGACGCAGCCTTTGGGATAGGTGCAGCCCCACCGAGGGTCACAAATTGATTGAATTTCTTTCTATCATTTCTCCTCCGGCAGGGGTCTAACATGCGTTAACCATAAAGCGCGCCAAATGACTGGAATCATTAACCAAGATTCACCAGCACGGATGGAACACAGTACGACTCACCACAGGCCTTCAGTGTCGCCAGCCATATCGTTTGGGGCTGACGCAGAGCGCTAATCAGATTAGAACTCGGCCATGACCACTCCCGTCTCTTCCATCCGAAACCTCGGCCCGGCCTATGAGGTCGCCTGCGCCCGCGCTGGCATCCACTCCGCCGAGGCGCTGCACGCCCTCGGAGCGGACGCGGCCTATGGCAAGCTGCTGAAATCAGGCAGCAAGCCGCATTTCATCGGGTATTACGTCCTGGTTATGGCTTTGCAGGGACGCCCCTGGAACGATTGCAAGGGCGAGGAGAAGAAAGCGCTGCGCAAGCGGTTTGATGCGATCAAGGCGTCTTGTTTTGACAACGAACGCTCTGCGCTGGAGTCCATTCTAGATGAAATCGGTGTGATCGAGCGGCGCCCGGACTGAGTGCCGCAATGCGCAACGAAAA
The DNA here is from genome assembly GCF_032924845.1 of Tritonibacter scottomollicae. Classification (NCBI taxonomy): domain Bacteria; kingdom Pseudomonadati; phylum Pseudomonadota; class Alphaproteobacteria; order Rhodobacterales; family Paracoccaceae; genus Tritonibacter; species Tritonibacter scottomollicae. Next base: position 792,045 of record NZ_CP136704.1, on the reverse strand, counting down.
AGCCGCCGCGTGTGAAACGCGACGGCTCTTCAATCTCAGAATGGTTAAGCGAAGAACGCGCCCCATCCATCAATTTTTCACAAGCGGAGGGCTTAGCCCACCAGCTCGAGACCGGCGAAGAAATAGGCGATTTCCACGGCTGCGGTTTCCGGCGCGTCGGACCCGTGCACGGAGTTCTCACCAACAGATTCCGCGAATTCGGCACGGATGGTGCCGGGCGCTGCGTCTGCCGGGTTGGTTGCGCCCATGATTTCGCGGTTTTTCGCGATGGCACCTTCACCTTCGAGAACCTGCACAACCACCGGAGCGGAGCACATGAAGTCGCACAGTTCGTCGTAGAAGGGACGCTCTGCGTGCACTTCGTAGAACTTGCCAGCTTGTGCTTTGGTCATTTGGATGCGTTTTTGCGCAACAATGCGCAGGCCAGCTTCTTCGAACTTGGCGTTGATCGCGCCAGTCAGGTTGCGGCGGGTTGCATCGGGCTTGATGATCGAAAAGGTGCGTTCCAGTGCCATCAGGCGATCTCCTTCGTGGAATTCACATGTCAATTGGGTGTCGCGGCGCCGGGTCTTGGCCTGCCGCAACGATCTGGCGCCGGGTAGCACGGCTGGTGGCGCATGGGAAGGGGCTTGTGGCCCGCACCAGAGCAAAACACGCCCGCCCTGCGCGGCTCAGGGTTTTGCCGGTTCCAGCGGATCCGCGCTGTCGACGATCTGGACGTAGACGGCGGAGATCAGCGCAAGGACGCTTGCCGTCAGCATGATACCCAGCACCACAAACGGTGCGGTGTCCGGCTGGACCAGCAGCCCCGTCGCGGTGGTCAGCGCTGCGCCCAGCGCAACGGTCATCGCGCCCGACAGCCCCGCCGCACTGCCTGCGAGATCCGGGCGCACCGACATCAGGCCCGCACTGGCATTGGCGATGGTCAGCCCGTTGCCAAGTCCGACACAGATCGCAGAGCCGAAAAAGACCCATTCGCTGCCCTGCCCGCCCCAGAACAGGCCAAGGCCCAGCGCCGGACCCACACAGGAGATCACCCGCCCGATCAGGATAAGCGTCAACAGTCGCACCCGTTGCGCCAATCGTCCGGTAATGAAATTCCCCACCATGAAGCCGCAGGTGATGATACCGATGCCCAGTCCCACCATGGCCGGGCTCAGATCAAACCAGGCGGCAGCGACCATCGGCGCCCCGGTCACAAAGGAATAAAATCCCCCGATGGAAAATGCGACGCAGGCAGAGTAGCCCCAGAACCGACGCGAGGAGAACAATCCCGGATAAAGCCGCATCTGTGCCCGGAAGGTGGCAGAGCGGGAGGTGTTGGTCTCTCCCATGTCCCCCCAGGTCAGCAGCAGCACGATCACGCCCAGCGCGGTATAAAGCCAGAACCCGGAGCGCCAGCCGAACGCCATGTCGAGCGCGCCGCCAATCATCGGACCGGTCATCGGGGCCAGCGCCATAATCATGGCCATGTAACCGAGTTTGCTTGCGGCCTCACTTGGCGGATACATATCCCGGATCACCGCGCGCGAAATCACCTGTCCGCTGATGATCGCCCCCTGTAGCAGACGGAACCCGAGAAACACCCAGATGTTGCTCGCCAGTGCGCAGCCAATGGAGGCCACAACAAACAGCGCACAGCAAATCAGCATGATCCGGCGGCGACCATAGAGGTCGGATAGAGGCCCCATCAGGATCTGGAGAACGGCGGAGATCGCGAGATAGCCTGCCACCGAGAGGTTGGCGAGGCCATAGTCCGCATCAAAGGCAGCCGCGATCCCCGGCAGTGAGGGCAGAAACATATTCAGCGACAACACCGAAAGTGCCGTGCCAAAGATCAGCGTCATCAAGGAGGGCGGCGTCTGTGCGGGGCGCAATATCGTGACAGTCATTCCAATTCCCGGCCAGACAGAGCCGTGACACAAGTCGCGACGGCGTTCACAGCAAATCTACATCTCTCAATCTGGGTGCAGTGAACCCCGTCCTCTGGCGGGATACAAGCAAATAGCCTGCTTACGAACAACCTGCAGGGCCTCCCCAGAGCCATCACGGCCTGCGTGCGATCTCCACCCGCAGCGTGCCTGCGTTGTTGCGATACATCACCCAGGCGTCATTGGCATAAAGATGGAGATAGCCACTCTCCTGCGCGGTAAAGGACATCTCTCGTCCCAGCACGTGGACCTCGTGATCCTCTACGCCGCTGCCATATTCACTGGCGCCCTGCCCGTTTGCGATCACGCCGATCAGCGCAAACCAGGGCGCGCCCTCCACACGCCGGGTAAAGGGCACATCCGCCTTCTGCAGCCGCTTGATCCGCCGCAGGGCGGCGCGCAGCGCCTCCGGCAGTGTCGCAAGCCAATAGGCCAGCTTGCCCAGATACACCCCCGCCCGGGCCCCATCAGCAGTGGCAGGGATCGACGCGTCCAGCCACTCTCCCTCGGCCCTGACGTCGTATGTGACACCGCGTTCCAGATAGAGCCCGGTCGCAGTCCAGCGTGGCCGGGCACTCACCCACGTCGTGTGGCGGGCACCGGGCGCCAGCACATGCGTAGGCCAGTAGCTGCGCTCCCCCGGTGGCGGTGTGCGATGACGCGCGATCACCGACGGGTCAAAGCAGGTGCGGCTGATCCGGTCTGCAATACTGGACGCATCATCCAACAGCTCCGGCACGGCGCGCGGTCGCGTCGGGCGAAAGCGAAACCACCCCAGATAGGATGTATGGCGCAGGGCGAAGGCATCCGGGGTCAACTGTCCCGGTGCAATCTCGCGTATCCCCAGACCATTGGCCTGTGCTTCCCGTATCATCCACTCCAGCGTCAGGTCCCCAAGGCGACAATCGGCATATCCGCCCCCCACGTCACCATGCACGCCGGGAAACCAGCGTTGCTGCACATCCTGCCCCGCGCCCCATTTGGTCCAGAGCGTCGGTGTGAAGTCCTTGCGCCGTTCGTCCATGGCCAGCGCCTGTCGGGCGCAACTGACATTGCCACCCAATTCAGTATCGCGGAACCCATGCTTGCGCGGATCCCCGAGGATCAGCCGCAACAGCCCCTTGTCGTCCGGAATACCCAGCGCGCCAACAGTGTCCCATACCCCGACAAAGCGGAACCCGACCTGCGCCGGGTCATGGAACTTCACCACTCCTGTGGGGCGATCCTGCAGCAAGGCCTCCTGCAGCGCCGTCTTGCCCGCACCAGCCTTGCGCGACTGGTATCGCTCCATCAGACGTTTCACCACCTGCCAGGGGTCTTCATACGGCGACAGGTGATCCGGTCGCAGATCCGCCAGCCCGACGTTGGACACCATCCCGGCGAGACTGCGCACCGCATAGGCCCCTCGGCTGAACCCGAACAGAAAAACTTCGTCCCCCGGTGCGTAGGTTTCGGCCAGGAACTTGTAGGCGCTCATGATGTCATCTTCGAGCCGCAGACCAATGGCTCCGCCCAATGCGCGACGAAAGACACCGCCCGACGTGCCAACACCCGTGCGGTAGTATGCGATCTGCTCAACACCCTGGCCATCATGCGCCGCCACCAGCGAATGCAGCTTTGCCACATTGGTCGGCGTTGGCATTCCGTCGTTGTGCTGATCCGCGGTGTTCCACGTCCCGTCACAACAGATAATCAATCTGCGCATGTCAAAATCCCCCGGCCCCGATGAACCTCTGTCCCGCGACGCGTGATCCGCCCCAGAGACACCTGCAAATAAAACCAAGCCTATCACGCGCGCGGCACAGACCAAGGGCTCTGGTAGAGTGTTCGCACCCTACCCTGCGGATAGTCATTGACCCCCTTCGCGGGTTTCGACATGAGAGAGCCCATGCTCAGGATTGACAACATAACCTATTCCGTCGAAGGCCGCCCTCTGATCGAGGAGGCCTCCGCCACCATTCCCACCGGCCACAAGGTCGGCGTCGTCGGCCGCAACGGCACCGGCAAATCCACCCTCTTCCGCCTGATCCGCGGCGAATTGGTGCTGGAGTCCGGTTCCGTCTCCATGCCGACACAGGCCCGCATCGGCGGTGTCGCGCAGGAGGTGCCCTCCTCTTCGACCTCACTGATCGACACGGTGCTGGCGGCAGACACCGAACGCGCCGCGCTGATGACGGCGTCGGAGACCGAGACCGACGGCACCCGGATTGCCGAGATCCAGACCCGTCTGGCCGATATCGACGCCTGGTCCGCCGAGGCGCGCGCCGCCTCGATCCTCAAGGGTCTTGGGTTTGACAACGAAGACCAGCAACGCCCCTGTTCGGATTTCTCCGGCGGTTGGCGCATGCGCGTGGCCCTGGCGGCCGTGCTGTTCGCGCAGCCCGACTTCCTGCTGTTGGACGAACCGACCAACTACCTCGACCTCGAAGGCGCGCTGTGGCTGGAAAGCTATATCGCCCGCTACCCGCATACGGTGTTGATCGTGTCGCACGACCGCGGTCTGCTCAATCGGGCGGTGGGGGCAATCCTGCATCTGGAGGATCGCAAGCTGACGCTCTATCAGGGCCCTTACGATACCTTTGCGGAAACCCGCGCCGCGCGGATCCTTGCCGCGCAATCCGAGGCCCGCAAACAAGACACCCGCCGCGCCCACCTGCAAAGCTTTGTTGATCGTTTCCGCGCCAAGGCCTCCAAGGCGAAACAAGCCCAGTCGCGTCTGAAGATGATCGAGAAGATGAAACCGATCTCGACACCGCAGGAGGCCGCCCTGCGCGCTTTCACCTTCCCGGAGCCGGAAGAGATGTCGCCCCCCATCATCCAGATCGAGGGTGGTGTCACCGGCTATGGCGAGACCGAGGTGCTGAACCGGCTCGATCTGCGCATCGACCAGGACGACCGCATCGCGCTGCTGGGCAAGAACGGTCAGGGCAAATCCACCCTGTCGAAACTGCTATCGGACCGGCTGCCCCTGATGGCGGGCAAGATGGTGCGCTCGTCCAAGCTGCGCATCGGTTATTTCGCCCAGCATCAGGTGGACGAGCTGTATGTGGACGAGACCCCCATCGATCACCTGCGTCGCCTGCGCCCGCATGAGGCCCCCGGCAAATGGCGCACCCGTCTGGCTGGCTTCGGTCTGCTTGCAGCACAGGTCGAAACCCCGGTTGGCAAATTGTCCGGTGGTCAAAAGGCCCGCCTCAGCCTGCTTCTGGCGACGCTGGACGCCCCCCATATGCTGATCCTCGACGAGCCGACCAACCACCTCGACATCGAAAGCCGCGAGGCGCTGGTCGAGGCGCTGACCGCCTATAGCGGCGCGGTCATTCTGGTCAGCCACGACATGCATTTGCTGAGCATGGTGGCAGATCGGCTCTGGCTGGTGTCCGGCGGCACCGTGGCGCCCTATGACGGCGATCTCGACAGCTATCGCGAGATGCTGCTGATGCGCGACAAGCCCGCGCGCAAAGCCGATACCAAAGCCGCGTCGAAGCCGAAACCCAAACGCGCCAGCCGCGATCAGATCCTTGCCCTGCGCAATGAGGTCCGCAAGGCCGAGGCCCGCATCGAGAAACTGACCGAGATGCAGGACAAGCTTGACGAGAAGCTCGCCGATCCGGAGCTCTACGAGTTCGAGCCGCGCCGGGGACCGGGCGGTCTGGCAGAAGAAACACGCCGAATGCATGGACGCGCTGGATCGGGCCGAAGCCCTGTGGATGAAGGCGCTGGAAAAACTGGAGGTGGCAGAGGCCTGATGCTCGATACCGCTTTTCTCATCACATCGTTTGTGACGCTCTTCGTCATCATCGACCCGATCGGTCTGATGCCGGTGTTCCTGGCCCTGACCCAGGGTATGAGTTCAAAGCAGCGCCGGGCGATCGCCATCCGCGCCTCGGTGACGGGCATCGGTATTCTTGCGGTTTTTGCGCTCTTTGGCGAAAGCGTGCTCGGGTTCATCGGCATCTCCATGGCTGCATTCCGGGTCGCCGGGGGTATCCTGTTGTTCCTGACCGCGCTCGACATGCTGTTCGAACGCCGAACTGCACGTCGGCAGCATCAGGGGGACGAGATCGCACCGGAAGATGACCCTTCGGTCTTTCCCATGGCGATCCCGCTGATCGCCGGTCCCGGTTCCATCGCAACCGTGATCCTGCTGACCGGTCAGCACCCGGGCATCGAAGGCTTTGCCTCCGTCATGGCCATTGTGGTCGCTGTGATCGCCTTGATGCTGCTGATGTTTGCCATTTCCGGGATGGTCGAGCGCGTCCTCGGCCCCGTTGGGATCAACGTTGCGACCCGGCTGCTGGGCATGCTGCTAGCGGCATTGTCGGTGCAGTTTGTTCTTGAAGGTCTGAGCGCTTTTGGCTTTGCCAACTAGACAAGCCTCTCTGGGATACCTACCTCCCTACTCATGGAGGAGTGAACACGATGACGTCTGACGATATGGGCCAAATGATCTATCTGGTGGTGCTCCTGGCCGCCGTTGGGTCATGGGTGTTTGTCCAGAACCGGCAATCTCTGGGCAAGACCGCGCAGCAGCTGGCGATCTGGGCATTGATTTTTCTCGGCGTCATTGCCGCCTATGGGCTATGGAGTGACATCCGGTCGACCGTCGCGCCGCAACAGGCCGTCATGTCGGATGGTGGCCAGATCAGCGTGCCCCGGTCGCGCGACGGGCACTATTACCTGACGCTGCAGATCAACGAACAGCCGGTGAACTTTCTTGTCGACACCGGTGCCAGCGAAATGGTCCTCAATGCCGAGTCGGCAGCTCGCGTGGGTATTGAGACCGAAGACCTTGCCTATCTGGGCCGTGCCATGACCGCCAATGGCGAAGTCCGCACCGCACGCATCAAACTGGACAGCGTCGGTCTGGGCGGCATCGTGGATCGCAATGTCTCCGCCTGGGTCAACGAAGGGGCGCTTGAACAATCGCTGCTGGGGATGGGGTATCTACAGCGGTTTTCCGGCTTGGAAATTCGCAACAACGAGCTTCTGCTCACCCGTTGACAGCATCCCCCCTGCCGGGGCTGCGCACTTGTTCGGCCTGCTGTCATCGGGCACGGGTCGCCAACATGGCCATGCTGCTCAGCCGCCGCTTTCGGCCTTCTTCTCCCAGCGCCCGCTTTCCTCGGACCAATACTGCGCCGCGCATCCCGCCGCGGTCAGCGCTTTCCACTGGCCACGTGCATGCTGCACCGCCTCCGGATCGGTGCCGTCAAACAGGATGCAGACCCGCTCCAGCGCGGTCACCTCGTCTGGCGCAACATCCGCGCCATCAACGCACATGACGCAGGTCGCGCCATTCGACACCTCGGCAGAGGTCGTCAACAGGATCGGTTGCAGCGCATCATGGGGGCCACCCGCCAGCCCGTGCGGCAGGAAACTTGCGTCCCCTGCCTGCCAGAGCGTGTCATCGAGCCAAGAAAGCCGGTCCGGGTCACGCCCACGCACCGCAATGCGCCAGCCTGCGCCACGCGCCTTGTCCAGCAGAACCGGCAAGGTGTCCTGCAATGGCCTGCGCGTCAGGTGGTAGAAATAAGCGGCCCCCATTTTCGCTCTCACTCCGCCTCGAAATGATCCTGCACGAGGCGGCTCAACGCCAGGACGCCCCAGCCCGTTGCCCCCTTGGGCGCATAGGCGGTGTTGGACTTGACCGAGGCCACGCCCGCAATGTCCAGATGGATCCAAGGCGTGCCGTCCTGAATGAAGCGCTGCAGGAACTGCGCAGCCGTGATCGAGCCTGCAGGGCGACCTCCGACGTTTTTCAGATCCGCAACGCGGGACTTCAGCTGATCGTCATAGGCCTGGCCAAGAGGCATGCGCCACGCCCCTTCGTCCTCGGCATCCGCCGCCTTCAGGAAGGCCTTGCACAGGGTATCATCGTTGGAGAAAACGCCTGCGTTTTCATGGCCCAGGCCAATGATGATCGCACCGGTGAGGGTTGCGAGATCAATGATACCGGCTGGTTTGAACCGTTCCTGCGCGTACCAGAGCACATCGCAGAGCACCATGCGCCCTTCGGCATCGGTATTGATGATCTCCACCGTGTCGCCCTTCATCGACTTGATGACGTCGCCGGGACGAATGGCCGTGCTCGACGGCATATTCTCCACCAGCCCGACCAGGCCCACCACATTCGCCTTTGCCTTGCGCAGAGCAAGGGCGCGCATGGTGCCGGCAACAACGCCTGCGCCGCCCATGTCCATGGTCATGTCTTCCATACCGGCGGCAGGCTTCAGCGAAATGCCGCCCGTATCAAAGACCACACCCTTGCCGACGAGCGCCAGCGGAGCGGCGTCCTTGTCGCCACCGTTCCACTTCATCACCACGACCTTTGACGGGCTCGCGGAGCCCTGACCAACAGCCAGCAACATCCGCATGCCGAGTGCGTCCAGCGCGGCCTCGTCCAGCACTTCGACCTCCAGCCCAAGGGAGGTCATCTCCTCAAGCCGGTTGGCAAATTCAGTGGTTGTCAGCACATTGGCGGGCTCATTCACCAGATCCCGGGTCATATGCACGCCCTCGGCCACCGCCAGCAGCGGTGCAAAGGCAGCCTCGATCTCCTCGGGCTTGTTGTGGCCGATAGTGATCGTGCCCGCAGCATCCGCCTCAGCGGATTTATGAGCATCAAAGCTATAGCTGCGCAGGGCCAGCCCCAGCGCCAGATCCGCCGCACGGGACATGTTGCCTGTTTTCACCGTCAGCGGTTTGCGGCCGCGTGCCTCGGCCAGCTTGGCCCCGGCCTTGCGCGCCTCGGTCACCGTAAGGCGGCGGGGCAGGACCAATACGTGCAGCGCCTCGACCGCCAGCCCTGCGGGCCAAGCAAGCGTGATGACCTGTCCGGTCTTGGCCTTTGAGAATTCGTCCGAGGCGATCAGACGCGCCACGGCGCCCTTGGACAGCCGATTGGCGCTGCGGGCCGCCTGATCCATGGTTCCCTCGGGCGTCACCACGATCGCAAGATGGCCTTCGACATCGGCGAGGGCTTTGGGATCATAGGTGGAAAAACGGATCGGGGTAAGCGCGCTCATTCAGGTCTCCTGTAGATCATCAGTTCCTGCCACCGCGCCAAACCCGCGCCGCAGCTTTCGCAATACAGGTAGCGGCTGCCCGGCGCGAATACCAGAGCAGCCGTCGGTTGAAGACGCCGCTTCGCCGATCTGACATCCTGCGGGGAAGATTGCAGTTTTCCCGACCGTTTAATTCCTCTAAGGTCCAAAAAATAATCCGAGCGCAAGATCTATGGGGGGATCGGGTGTCACGCTACGACAGATATGTGCTGTCGCAATACCTATTGTTCTTTGGCTTCTTTGCCTTAATTCTGGTGGCCGTATTCTGGATCAACCGGGCGGTAAGCCTGTTTGACTGGCTGATCGGTGACGGTCAAAGCGTTCTGGCGTTCCTTGAGATCTCCGCGCTGAGCCTGCCGAATCTGGTGCGAATGGTCCTGCCGCTGGCCGCATTTGCTGCCACGGTTTGGGTGACCAACAGGCTCAATTCAGAGAGCGAACTGACGGTATTGCGTGCAACAGGCTCCAGCCCTTGGCAATTGGCGCGTCCCGCCATGGCCTTTGGCGTGATCGGTGCGTTGATGATGTCCGCGCTCAGTCTTTTCCTGCTGCCGGCCTCCCTCGCCCAAATGGATTTGCGCGAGGCCGAGCTTGCGCGAAGTGTCAGCGCTAAACTCCTGAAACCCGGGAGCTTTCTTCACCCGACAGATGGTGTCACCTTCTTTATTGGCAGCATTGACGACCAGGGGACGCTCAACAATGTCTTCCTCAACGACCAACGCAGTTCGGATGTTGAAGTCACCTATACCAGTGACAAGGCCTATCTGGTGCGCGACGGTGACGAAGCGCATCTGATCCTTGTCGATGGGCTTGCCCAACGTCAGGAAATTGGCAGCGACCGCCTCTCGACCACTGCGTTTGCGGATTTTTCACAACCGCTTGGGGCCGTTTCGCCGGTTCCGGCCGACGCGCCGCGCCCATTGCGCAATATTCCAACGCTGGACCTGCTGCAGGACCGCGACGGGATCACTCAGGCGGATGGTCATGCCGCCGGAGCGCAGGCAGAGGAGCTGCACCTGCGGTTCGCCCGCGCGACTGTGACCCTTGCTGTGGTGATGATTGCTGTGTCCACCCTGATGCTCGGAGGGTTCAGCCGGTTTGGCATCTGGAAGCAGTTGCTGGGCGCCTTCTGTCTGCTGATTCTGATCGAGGGGCTGCGTGGCGTGGTCTCTGATCCGGTGCTCGACAATGCCGCCATGTGGCCGATTGTCTATCTGCCATCGGCGCTTGGGCTGCTGATCGCCGTGCTGTTTCTGCATCTGGCCAGTCGACCTCAGGCATTTTCGCGCCAGCGCTTTCGCCGGGAGACGGCCATATGATCCTCGACCTCTATTATGCCAAGCGCTTCCTACAGTGGTTCCTGGTCATCACCGCCGTCTTGATGAGCCTGGTGATGCTGATCGACCTCAGCGAACAATTTCGGCGTTTTGACGCTCAGGACCTCGGGTTTGGCCAACTGCTGGTGCTAACGTGGCTGAACGCCCCGGCCGCACTGAGCGAATTTCTCCCGCTGATCATGATCCTGACCACCATCGTGCTGTTTGTCGGCATGGCACGCAGCAGCGAGCTGGTCGTGACACGCGCCATTGGCCGGTCCGGCATCCGGGCCCTGCTGCCGCCGGTTGTGGTGGCCCTGATCATTGGCGCTTTGGCGGTCAGCACCCTCAATCCCATCGTGGCCGCGACCGCCAACAGGTACAAGGCGCTGGCCGAGAGCTATCGCCAGCCGGGCGCAGCCGCTGCGGTGTCTCTCACCGGTGAAGGCCTCTGGCTGCGCCAGGGCGGGCAGAACGGCCAGTCGGTGATCCATGCGGGCAATTATCGCGGCGATGCGGACAAGCTGTTCCTCTATGACGTGTCAATTCTGACCTATGCCCCGGAGGGGGGACCCACACGGCGCACGATCGCCAAGGAAGCCTGGCTTGACGGCGAAGATTGGGTTCTGCGCGACGCCAAGGTCTGGCAGCTGGTTGTTGGCGTAAATCCGGAACGCGGCGCAAGACAGTATGACGAGCTGCGCTTGCCGACAAATCTGACAAATGAACGGATCCGCGACACGCTCGGCTTTGCAGAGGGTATTTCGATCTATGATCTGCCGCATACCGTGACCGCACTGCAAGAGGCCGGGTTTTCGACCACCCGGTTCCGTGTCTGGCTGCAAGTCGAACTGGCCCGGCCGCTGTTTCTGGTGGCGATGGTGATGGTTGGCGCGGCGTTTACCATGCGCCATACACGCCTTGGCGGGACCGGCGTCGCCGTTTTGACCTCAGTTCTGCTGGGGTTTGCCCTTTACTTCGTCCATAACTTCGCACGAATCCTCGGCGAAAATGGACAGATTCCTGTTCTGCTGGCCGCCTGGGCGCCGCCGGTGGCTTCAATACTCCTGACGATGGGATTGCTCCTGCATGCCGAAGACGGTTAATTTCAAGAACTGGAAGCGAGGAGCGCTGCTGAGCACTGTGGTTCCCCTGTGGCTGGGCCTCTCGGCCATCAGCGCAGCCTCCCAGACGGCTGTGCCGCAAGGCGAAAGCATTGACACCCCGGCCATGCTGGTTGCGGACAGGGTTTTTGTATCGCCTGACCGCAAACTGGTGGCGGAAGGCAACGTCGAGGCCTTTCAGGGTGATGTGCGCCTGCAGGCCAGACGCATCACCTATGACCGCCAAACAGGTCTGTTGAAGATGGAAGGCCCGATCCGCATCGACCAGAGCGGATCAATTACTGTCCTCGCGACAGCAGCGGAATTGGACAGTGGATTGCGCAACGGCATTCTGCGCGGTGCCCGCATGGTCTTTGACCAACAGGTGCAACTCGCTGCCCTGCAGATGACGCGCGTCGAAGGACGCTACTCACAGCTGTACAAGACCGCTGTCACGTCCTGCGATGTGTGCAGCGATGGCAGTGCGCCGCTCTGGCAGATCCGGGCAGAGCGGATCACCCATGACCAGACGGAACGCCAGCTTTACTTTGAAGGGGCGCAATTGCTGATCAAGGACGTTCCGGTGTTCTATTTTCCGGCACTGCGTCTGCCCGACCCGACACTGGAACGTGCGGACGGATTTCTAACGCCTTCGCTGTTCAGCTCTTCCAACCTCGGCGTAGGTCTCAAACTGCCGTATTTCGTCACCATCGGTCCCGACAAGGATCTGACCATCACGCCGTATCTGGCTGGCAAGACGACAACCCTGGAACTGCGGTATCGGCAGGCCTTCCGCACAGGCAACATCGAGATTTCCGGCGCCTTCAGCCGCGATGACATTCAACCCGATGACGGGCGCGGTTTCCTGTCTGCAGCGGGCCGGTTCGATATCTGGCGTGACTTCAAGCTTGAATTTGACCTCAACACCGTCTCCGACGACGCCTATCTCGCCGACTATGATATTTCCGACACTGACCGCATACGCTCGGAACTGAGCATCAGCAGGGTGCGGCGCGATCAGCTCATTCAGGGGAATATCTACAACTACAAGACACTTCGGGACACAGAGAACCAGGATTTCATTCCCTCGACCATCCTGACCGGCACCTTCGAACACCGACTGTTTCCCAAGCATATCGGCGGTGAGGTTCGACTAAAGTTGAACGCCACTCAGTTCACCCGCAAATCCTCGCTTGATGCCACCGCGACGGATCCCAACGGTCGCGACGTGACGCGGGTGTCGGCGGACGTGATCTGGTTGCGCAGTTGGATTTTGCCTTATGGCGTCGAAACCAACTGGACCGTTGGTCTGGGGCTGGACAGCTTTGCGCTTTCAGACGATGGCGCATTTGACAATGACGCCACGCGCGTGACCCCCAAAACTGCGCTGACGTTCCGCCGGCCCATGACCCGGCAAACGGCCTCCGGCGCGGTTCAGGTTCTAGAGCCGATCCTTCAGGTCGGCTGGACCGACGTGAACGGCGACGACACCCCGAATGAAGCCAGCAATATTTCCGAATACGATCAGGGCAACCTGCTGGCGCTGTCGCGCTTTCCTGAGACGGACGCGCGCGAAGACGGCAAGACGCTGATCTACGGGGTGAACTTTTCCCATTTCGACACGTCGGGTTGGTATGCCACCGGCACGATCGCGCAAATTCGCCGGGACGAGGCGCAGCCTGGCTTTACGCTCTCGTCTGGTCTCGATGGTCAGAACTCCAACCTTCTGGTCGCCGGGCAGATTGGCTTGCGCAACAACCTGACCCTGACCGCCCGAAGCATTTTTGATGAGGAATGGTCGGTGTCCAAGGCCGAATTCCGCGGCGACCTCAATCGCGACCGGGTGTCTCTTGCTGGCAGCTATCTCTGGCTGCAGGCTGATCCTGCCGAGAACAGAGCGCAGGAGACCTCAGAGCTGTGGTTTGATGGATCTTACGCGCTGAACCAGACCTGGCGTGCCGGAGCGAACATGCGCTACGACATAACCGATGGCCGCGCCACACGCGCAGGTCTCGGCCTGAGCTACCGAAACGAATGTGTCACCCTCGACCTCTCGGTCAGCCGGCGCTATACCAGCACGACAAGTGTTGAGCCTTCGACCGATTTCGGATTTACACTATCGCTCAACGGGTTCTCCGTGAAGAGCGGCAACACAACGAGCAGGCGATCATGCAGCAAGACCTAAATTTCCGCCAGGCCTCCCTGGCCCTGATCAACTGGACCCGCAAGGCCGCCTGTGTCGGTGGACTGGCTCTGACTGTTCTGATCACCTCACCAGCATCTGATGCAGAAGCGCAGGGTTTGTTCTCTCCCGTCATCACCGTGAACGAGGATGTGATCACCGGCTACGAACTGCAGCAACGCGCCCTTTTCCTGAATGTGCTGGGGTCCGTGCAGGGCGACCCGATGACCGTTGCGCGCAATGACCTGATCGAGGACCGGCTGAAGCGGCAGGTGATGTCCGAAGTTGGCCTCACCCTGAGCGAAGAGGAAATCACCGAAGGCATGCGCGAACTGGCGCAGCGCACCAATCTGACGCTGGAACAGTTCCTCCAGAGCCTGAAACAGGCCGGCGTCGATCCGGAAACCGTGCGCGACTTCACATCCGCCGGGATCGGCTGGCGCGAATACGTACGGGGCCGGTTCTCTGCACAGGCGCGCCCGACCGACACTGAAATCGACCGCGCCATGGGCAACTCGGGCTCAGGAAGCGTGCAGGTGCTTCTGTCGGAAGTCATCATGCCGATCAACGAGAATAACGCCGCGCAGGTTCAGGAACTCGCCATCCAGATTTCCGAGCTGAAGAACCCCGAGGCCTTTGCGGCCTCTGCGGCGCAATTCTCCGCCTCCGACAGTCGTGTAGACGGTGGGCGCTTGCCTTGGATGCCGCTCAGCCGTCTGCCCAGCCAACTGCAAGAAGTTGTGCTCAGCCTGGAGCCGGGCCAAATCACCCAGCCGCTGCCGATGCAGGGGGCCATCGCGATCTTTCGGATGCGCGGACTGCGCGAAGTTGACGGACGCAGCGCGAGCTTTGCGGCCATTGACTATGCGACCTACCGCATTCCCGGCGGTCGCAGCGCTGAGGCGCTCGCCCGCGCCGCCGAATTGCGTGACACGGTCGACACCTGCGATGATCTTTATGGTGTGAACAAGGACAAGGACCCTGCCCTGCTCTTCCGCGGCAGCCTGGCCCCGTCAGAAATCCCGCAGGATATCGCGCTGGAACTGTCCAAGATGGATCCAAACGAATCTTCGGCGGCGGTGACGCGCGACAACGGTCAGACCTTGTTGTTCACCATGCTGTGCGGCCGCACCAGCGACGTCGTTGCAGCGCAAGAAAACGGGCGTGCATCTGTAGCGAACGCTCTGGTTCAGCAACGACTGAACAGCCTCGCCGAGAGCTTGATCGAGCAACTGAAAGCCAACGCCCGGATCGAAGGGCTATGACCCAGGCGCCGCAGGTGATTGCACTTTCCTGCGGCGAACCGGGTGGCATCGGCCCCGAGATTGCCGTTGCCGCCTGGCAGCGCCTGCGTCAGGACTGTCCGTTCGTCTGGATTGGCGATCCACGCCATTTGCCGAAAGGCACCCCGACGCAAGTCGTTCAGCACCCCGCCGAAGCCACAGAGATCTGTGCAGATGCCTTTCCGGTCATGCCCTTGCAGTTCGCCGGGGACAACACCCCCGGCACCGCAGATTCGCGCAATGCCGCAGGTGTAATCCAGTCCATCGAGACCGCGGTCGCCCTGGTCACCAGCGGACAAGCATCCGCCGTTTGCACCGCTCCGATCCACAAAAAAGCGCTGATCGACGGCGCCGGGTTCGCCTACCCCGGTCATACCGAATTCCTCGCGGCCCTGGCCGGAGTTGACCGCGTGGTGATGATGCTCGCCAGTCAGCAGCTGCGCGTTGTTCCCGCCACCATCCATATTGCCCTGTCAGAGGTGCCCACGGCGCTGACACCAAGCCTGCTGCGCGAGGTGATTACCCTGACCGAACAGGGGCTGCGTCAACAGTTTGGCATCCCCGCTCCACGGATCGCACTCACCGGCCTCAACCCGCATGCGGGCGAAGGCGGGGCCATGGGCCATGAAGAGCTGGACTGGATCGCCGATCTGATCGGCGAGATGCGCACCGAGGGCCTCTCCCTGACCGGACCACATCCGGCTGATACGCTGTTCCATGCCGCGGCCCGCAAGACATATGACGCCGCCATCGCCATGTACCACGATCAGGCCCTGATCCCGATCAAGACACTGGACTTCGACAAAGGCGTGAATGTCACCCTCGGGCTGCCGTTCATTCGCACGTCGCCGGACCATGGCACCGCATTTGATATCGCCGGTCAGGGACGCGCCAATCCCTCCAGCCTGATCGAGGCGCTGCGCCTTGCGCAGACCATGGCCGCCGCCCGCAACGCGTGACCGTTGGGCGCTTTCCTGACGACGATATTCCGGCGACGCGCACGGTCATTTCAGTCTGAGCCCGGCCTTCGAGAGGACGGCATGATGTTTTGTCGCAAGAAGCCGCTTTCCAGTTGCCTGCGACCGCCTTATGAACATGCATCATGAGCGCCATCGACAATCTCCCCCCGCTGCGCGAGGTCATCGCGACCCACCAGCTCTCGGCCCGCAAATCGCTGGGTCAGAACTTTCTCCTCGACCTGAACCTGACCGCCAAGATCGCGCGGCAGGCAGGCGATCTGACCGGCTGTGACGTCCTCGAGATCGGTCCCGGTCCGGGCGGCCTGACACGTGGACTTCTGAGCGAGGGCGCGCGTCGGGTGCTCGCCATTGAAAAGGACCAGCGCTGCCTGCCCGCGCTGGAGGAGATTGCCGCGGCCTACCCCGGTCAGTTGCAGGTCATCAACGGCGATGCGCTGGAAGTGGATCCGCTGGCGCATCTCACGCCGCCCATCCGGGTCGCGGCCAACCTGCCCTATAACGTCGGGACGGAGCTTCTGGTGCGCTGGCTGACACCAAAGGAATGGCCGCCGTTCTGGCAAAGCCTGACGTTGATGTTCCAGCGTGAGGTGGCCGAACGCATCGTGGCAAAACCGGGTTCAAAAGCATATGGGCGGCTTGCGCTGCTTGCGCAGTGGCGCGCAGAGGCGCGTATCGCAGTGTCTCTGCCGCCAGAGGCCTTCACCCCGCCGCCCAAGGTCTCCAGCGCCGTGGTGCATCTGACCGCCCTGCCGGAGCCGCGCTTTCCCGCCGATGCCGCCATCCTCAGCCGCGTTGTGGCTGCCGCATTCAACCAGCGCCGCAAGATGTTGCGCGCCTCGCTCAAGGGCATATCGCCCCAGATCGAGGATCACCTGAATGCAGCTGGCATCCCCCCGACAGAACGGGCGGAACAAGTCAGCCTGGAAGGGTTCTGCGCCCTCGCCCGCAGCCTCGCACAAAGCAGCTGAGCAAGACGCGCCCAACCGCGCGCCCCTCAAGTATACAGACAAAAGAGCCCCCGGTTGCAATTGCGACCGGGGGCTCTTTCAATTCACAATCACAGGCGCGCTTATTCAGCGGCTTCCTGCGATTCATCTGACTTGGGTTTGGGCTTTGCACGGCTGCGCTTTGGCTTTGGCTTGGCCTCTGCGTCCGCCTGCGGCTGGGCATCCCCACCTGCATCAGCTGCTTTGGGCGCAGCTGGTTTGCGGCTTCGGGGCTTGCGCGCCGGTGGTTTTTTCGCGGCAGGGGTGCCATCCGCGTCGGATGTCGCGCCTTCCGGCGTCTCCACCAAACCGCTGTCGCCCTGTGCAGGCTGAACTGCAGCGTCGCGCGGATCCTGAATGTCAGGCTGCGGCCCTTCACCAGACGTCTCGGCGGCGTCGGCAGCTTCGCGTTCCTGGCGCTCCAGACGCTCCGCCCGCTCACGATCCCGCTCAGCTTGACGCTCGCGGTTCTGGCGCTCCTGCTCCTCGCGCTTGGCATCGATCTCGCGCTGCGCCTCATTCAGCATGCGCAGATAGTGCTCTGCGTGTTGCTGAAAATTCTCGGTCGCAACACGATCGTTGCCCAGCTGCGCATCACGGGCAAGCTGGTTGTATTTGTCGATTATTTGTTGCGGCGTTCCGCGAACCTTACCTTCGGGCCCATTGCTGTCGAACACGCGGTTCACAACACTTGCACCATTCGGGCGGTTCCGGTTCGACTTTGAACGCGAACGTGATTTGGACGATCTCATATGCCTAACGTCAGCCTTGATTCTAATTGTCGAAGACCTCGTATCGCGCGTTCTGCGCAAGGGCCTGCGAACTTTTTTGGGCTTGGCGTCGCCGAGAGGCCTACTTGGGTCCTCTTGCAACAGCGACACTTTGAGTAACCACTTTCCGACATGACAAACAAGGGGTCTGAGGCGGAAATTTTACTCTTTTTGCTCTCAACACTCAAAATATGGCGTATTTCGCCGGAAATGTCACGACTTTCTGCCCAGTACGACGCGATCTCGCCCGTCGAGATCCTGCAGGACAACAACATCGATCAGGCCTGCAACGCGCATCATTTCGGCCACATCGGCCGCTTGGGTTGGGCCGATTTCCACCATCACCCGCCCTGTTCGAGCAAGATGCGGCATCACACCAGCACAAATGCTGCGATAGGCGCTCAGCCCGTCTGCGCCATCGGTCAACGCCATCTTTGGTTCATGGTCCCGCACCTCTGTCGCCAAGCCGTCCATTTCGTCCAGTGCGATGTAAGGCGGGTTGGAGACGATCAGATCGAATTGCCCATCCACCTTGGAAAACCAGTCGGAACAGCGAATATCCGCCCGCCCCTCCACCCGGTGCAGCACCGCATTGGCGCTGGCCTGCAGACAGGCTGCCTCGCTCAGGTCCACGCCAAGGCCGATGGCGCCCTGCTGTTCGGCCAGCAGCGTCACCAGGATGCAGCCCGAGCCAATCCCAAG
The DNA here is from genome assembly GCF_032924845.1 of Tritonibacter scottomollicae. NCBI lineage: Bacteria > Pseudomonadati > Pseudomonadota > Alphaproteobacteria > Rhodobacterales > Paracoccaceae > Tritonibacter > Tritonibacter scottomollicae. The sequence continues at coordinate 773,725 of NZ_CP136704.1, read as the reverse complement.
GTCAAGTACCCGCTCGAACGGTTCAGCCAGCGCCGCCTCGATCAGCGTTTCGGTCTCCGGACGCGGGTCCAGCACATCCGCCGAAACCTTGAAGCGGCGCCCGTAGAAATCCCGCTCACCGATCAGATGCGAAACAGGCACCCGGATCGCGCGCAGGGAAATCAGCTGGTCGTAGCGCTCGGCAATCTCATGCGACAGCTCCTCCGGGGCGATCAGCGTCACCCGCGCCGCCTCGATCCGTGCCGCGTGGGCCAATAGCACCCGCGCATCCCGCGCCGGATCATCCACCCCGGCGGCCCGCAGACGTGCGGTGGCGGCGACCATGGCCTGTGCGGCGGTGGTGCTCATTGGCCCATCTCCGCCAGGAGCTTGGCCTGATGTTCCGAAATCAGCGCGTCGATGGTCTCATCCAAATCGCCGCCCATGATCTGCTCCAGCTTGTAGAGCGTCAGGTTGATGCGGTGATCCGACATGCGACCTTGCGGAAAATTATAAGTGCGGATGCGCTCAGAGCGATCGCCGGAGCCCACCTGACTGGCCCGATCCGCCGAGCGTTCGCTGTCGATGCGCTGGCGTTCCAGATCAAACAGCCGCGTCTTCAGAACCTGCATGGCGATCTCGCGGTTGCGGTGCTGGGATTTCTCCGAGCTGGTCACCACCAGCCCCGTCGGCACATGGGTGATCCGCACCGCAGAGTCGGTGGTGTTCACATGCTGCCCACCGGCGCCCGAGGCGCGCATGGTGTCGATGCGCAGGTCATTGGCGTCGATCTTGATGTCCACATCCTCGGCTTCCGGCAGCACTGCGACCGTGGCGGCAGAGGTATGAATGCGCCCGCCGCTCTCCGTCACCGGCACCCGCTGCACGCGGTGCACGCCACTCTCATACTTCAGCCGTGCAAAAACGCCGGTGCCGTTGATCCGCGCCACCAGTTCCTTGAGACCGCCCAGCTCCGAGACCTGCTCCTCGATCACCTCGACCTTCCAGCCCTGCGTCTCGGCATAGCGGCTGTACATCCGGTAGAGGTCGCCGGCAAACAGCGCCGCCTCATCGCCACCGGTGCCCGGGCGGATCTCGATGATCGCGGCCCTTGTATCGGCCTCGTCCTTGGGTAGCAGAGCCAGTTGCAGGTCGTGTTCCGCCTCCGGCAGGGCCGCCTTCAACGCGGGGATCTCCTCCTCGGCCAGCGCCTTCATATCCGGGTCGGCCAGCATCTCCTGGGCGTCGGCGAGGTCACCCAGAAGCTGGCGATAGGCGCTGATCTGCTCCGCCACTGGACGCAAATCGGAGTACTCCTTGGCCAGCTTGGCGATATCGCCCCCGGCCCCATCGGCCATTGCGGCCTCAAGGTACTGGTAGCGTTGCAGGATCTGTTCCAGCCGGTCTTCGGGGATCATCTTTGCTCGGGTCTCGCTGTTGGATGCGCCTCTTGTTTTGGCGCGGGGCTTCACATGTGATAGGCTAGAGCCATGAAACATGCCAGTGGTCTTGTCCGGTTCGCACGTCTCGCAGCACTTGCGGGGCCGGTGCTTTGGGGCAGTGCTGCAGGTGCCGATGTCACCGGGCCGGGCGGCAAGACCATCGATTGCTATTGCACCGACAAGCAGGGCGGCCGCATCGAGCTGGGTGAAACCATCTGCCTGCAGGTCGACGGGCGAATGTTCATGGCGCAGTGCCAGATGTCGCTCAATGTGCCGATGTGGCGCGAGGTCGAGGACGGCTGCCTCTCTGCCGCCAACAGCCACACGCCCCTCCCCGCAGAGCTGCCGCGTCTCTAGCGCGGGGATCGCCGGGCGCAGCCCGGCGCCCGGCCCAACGGGAGCGGATCTGCCGCGCTGATCCGGCGACGGGCGGGAGAGCCCCCGCCCATCCCGCGATTACTCCGACGAGCGTCCCGGCAGGATGCACAGCAGCTCATAGATCAGATTTGCCGCAACCAGCGCGGTATTGCCCGACGGATCATAGGGCGGCGAGACCTCCACCAGGTCACAGCCCACCACATTCAGCCCCTTGAAGGCCCGGATCAGCTCCAACGCCTGCATGCTGGTCAGCCCGCCGATCTCCGGCGTGCCGGTGCCGGGGGCAAAGGCCGGATCAAGGCTGTCGATGTCATAGGAGATATAGACCGGACGCGCGCCGATATCACGGCGGATCTCCGCCCCCATATTGTGCAACGAGCGGTTCCACAGCTCCGAGGCCGGGAAATGCTGAAAGCCCCAGCCCTGCGGTTCCTTGAAATCATCCGGCCCGTAGCCGGTGCCGCGCAGGCCGATCTGATAGACCTTGTCGGCCTCCAGAAGCCCTTCCTCATAGGCGCGGCGAAACACCGTGCCATGGGTCTCCTTCTCGCCGAACATCTCGTCATTGACGTCCGCATGCGCATCCACATGGATCACCGAAACCGGCCCGTGCTTGCGGGCGATCGCGCGCAGGATCGGCAGGGTGATCGAGTGGTCGCCCCCCATCGCCACCGGCATCACCCCGGCACTCAGGATGGCATCATAGCTGTCCTCGATGATGCGCAGGCTTTCCGGCAGGTTAAAGGTGTTGATCGCCAGATCGCCGATATCAGCGATGTTGAGGTGATCGAACGGCGCAGCACCTGTGGTCATGTTGTAGGGGCGGATCATGGCGCTCTCGGCGCGGATCTGCTTGGGACCAAACCGGGTGCCCGACCGCCAGGAGGTGCCGATGTCCATCGGAACCCCCAGCACTGCCACGTCCAGCCCCTCAAGCGAGGTCGCCTGCGGCAGCCGCATATAGGTGCCCGGACCGGAAAACCGCGCCAAATCGTTGCCGCTGATGGGTTGATTGAACTCGCTCATCGCTCTGTCATCCTCCAGCCCAGAAGGCAGATAATACTCATGGCCACATGAGCGCCCGCGATCGCGGTGGCGCCGGTGGTGTCAAACGGCGGAGAAACCTCGACGATATCGCCGCCCACAATGTTGATGCCGCGCAGGCCCTTCAGGATCGCCTCCGCCTGCGCCGTGGTCAGACCGCCCCAGACCGGCGTGCCGGTGCCCGGCGCATAGGCCGGATCAAGACAGTCAATGTCAAAGGTCAGATAGACCGGCCGATCCCCCAGCACCTCGCGGATACGACGCACGGTCTCGACCGGGCCGATCTCATGCACGGTGGGCGCGTCGATGGTCGGCACGCCGAGATTGTCCTCATTGGTGGTGCGAATGCCCACCTGCACCGAGGTCGCGGGATCAATGATGCCGGATTTCACCGCCTTGTAGAACATGGTGCCATGATCGACGCGGCTGAAATCATCATCGGCCCAGGTGTCGCTGTGGGCATCGAAATGCAACAGCGAGATCGGCCCGTATTTCTCGGCATAGGCCTTGAGGATCGGAAAGCTAACGTAGTGGTCGCCACCAATCGCCACCGAAGCCGTGTCCGTCGCCAGAATGCCCCGGATATGATCGGTCAGCCTGTCGGGAAACGCCGGCACATCGGCATAGTCAAAGGCCAAGTCGCCATAATCCACGATCGCCAGCTCGCTGGCCGGGCAGATGTCCCAGCCATAAGGCGCATCCGGGCTTTGTAGCGCCGAGGCCTCGCGCACCGCGCGCGGGCCCAGCCGGGTGCCGGGCCGGTTGGTCACCGCCTGATCGAAGGGGATGCCGGTAACGGCGATATCCGCGTGGCTTAGATCCTTGGTGTAGCGGCGTCGCAAAAAGGACGTCGCCCCGCCAAAAGTGTTCTCAAAGCTCAGGCCCTTCAGGTCCTCGCGGGTGAAGGCCTGATCGACCTGTGTCTTCGCGTCTTCCAACGCCATGTCGGACTGCTCCCTCTTCTCGGGTTATGGCCCACGTCCTAGCGAATGCGGGCGGGCTTGTCATCCGAAAGCCCGCGCCGCGCCGCCACTTCACGCCAGCGGCTGTGCTTTCTCCACAAGACGGGCAAAGAACGACGCCCCGATCGGGGCCACCTCATCGTTGAAGTCATACTCCGGATGATGCAGCCCGGCGGTGTCGCCCTGCCCGATGAACAGATAGGCGCCGGGGCGCGCCTGCAGCATGTAGGAGAAATCCTCCGCCCCCATTTCCCGGTCCGCCTCGCCCTCGACATTGGCCGCACCGGCAATCTCGCGCGCCACTTCGGTGGCAAACCCGGCCTTCCCGGCGTCATTGATGGTCGCGGGATAGCCGACCTCATAATCCAGCTCCGCCTCTACGCCATAAGCCACGGCGCAGCCCTTCACGATTTCCTCGAACCGCGCCATCACCATCTTCTGAACCTCTGGATTGAAGGTGCGGATGGTGCCGTTCACATAGGCGGTTTCCGGGATTACATTGTCGACGGTGCCGGTGTGGATCTGGGTCACCGAGATCACCAGATCCTCGGTCGCGTGGTGGTTGCGGCTGACGATGGTCTGGATCGCCTGCGCCATGCCGCAGGCCGCCATCACCGGATCGCGGGTCTCATGTGGCATCGCACCATGACCGCCGCGCCCCTTGATGTTGATGGTGAAGGTATCCACCGCCGCCATCAGCGCCCCCGGCGTGGTCAGGAAATGCCCCACCGGCAGGCCGGGCGAATTGTGCAACGCATAGACCTCAGCGATGTCAAAGCGCTCCATCACGCCTTCCTCGACCATGATTTGCGCGCCACCAATGATCTCTTCGGCGGGCTGGAAAAGGAGCGCCACGCGCCCCTTGAAATTGCGCGTCTCCGCGAGGTATTTCGCGGCCCCCAGCAGCATGGTCGTATGGCCATCGTGGCCGCAGGCATGCATCTTGCCGGGCACGGTGGACTTATACTCCAGATCGCGCACTTCGGTGATCGGTAGTGCGTCCATATCGGCGCGCAAGCCGATGGTCGGCCCCTCGCCCTGCCCGTTGATGATCGCGACAATGCCGTTCTGCGCGATGCCGGAATGGATCTCGTCGACACCAAATGTCTCAAGCATCTCAGCCACATATGCGGCGGTCTTCACGGTATCCAAACCCAGCTCGGGGATCTGGTGAAGATGACGGCGCCACGTCTTCATCTCTTCGCTGTAATCGGCAATGCGGTTCACGACCGGCATGGGGTGGACTCCTGTAAGATAGTCGGGATGATGCAGCTGAACACCAAATAGCGAGCAGGTGCAATGAGCGACGACAAGCTGATCCACGATGAGAGCGCCGGTATCGAACGACTTCTGGAAATCATGCGCCGCCTGCGTGACCCGGAAAGCGGCTGCCCCTGGGATATCGAGCAGAGCTTTGCCAGTATCGCGCCCTACACCATCGAAGAAGCCTATGAGGTCGCCGATGCCATCGAGCGCAAAAAATGGGACGAGCTGAAAGGCGAGCTGGGCGATCTGCTGTTCCAGTCCGTGTTTCACGCACAGATGGCGAATGAGGCGGGATATTTCAATTTTCAGGATGTGGTCACCACCATGTCCAACAAGATGGTGTCGCGCCACCCGCATGTGTTTGGCGATGAAAGCCGTGAGAAATCCGCCGACCAGCAAACCCAGGACTGGGAGACGATCAAGGCCGCCGAACGCGCCGCCAAGGCGGAGACCGGCGCGCTGGATGGCGTGGCGGTGGGCCTGCCCGCCCTGCTGCGCGCCTACAAATTGCAGAAACGCGCCGCGCGGGTGGGGTTTGACTGGCCGTCGGCACAGAATGTGCTGGCCAAGATCGCCGAGGAATCCGCCGAGCTGGTAGAGGCCCGCGAGGAGCTGACCCAAGACGAGGTAGAAGAGGAGTTTGGCGATCTGTTGTTTGTGATGGCCAATCTTGGCCGCCACCTCGGAGTTGAACCCGAAGCCGCCTTGCGTCGCACCAATGCAAAATTCACCCGTCGTTTCAAGGGGGTGGAGGCAGGACTTGCCGCTCGCGGAAAGCGCGCCGAGGACAGTGACCTCGATGAGATGGATGCGCTCTGGAACGAGGTGAAGGCTGAGGAAAAGGCCGGAAGGAAGACTTGACCGCGTCCTACGCCCAGATCCGACCGCCTAAATCAGAACCATGCCCGGCTCTTGCGAAATCCGCTCCAAATCCCTTTCATAACGAATTGAAAACGCTTTATTTTCACGTGAGGTAAACTCCGTCAGACCGAGCGTCTCCCGATCGTGCGCCCAGTCCTTGATCAGCTTGCGGCGCGCCATCCGCGTGAGCTTTTCACCCTTGCGGTGGATCGTCTGCAGTTCAAGCAAGGCCCGGTCCGTCGCAGATGCGTTGAGCGACCGCCTCGGCTCTGACAGTGGGTCGATATCCAGTTGAGGCACCAGATGTTGCAGCAATTCGAGACGTTTGAACCGGTCTTCGTGACGGACCACGACCAAGCGAGAGGGCTGCAGGATATCTCGAATTTCCTGCAATACCTCAACCCAACCGCGGTTCATGGCAAGATAAGCCGCCGCTGCCGCATCAAAATCACTCTCATAGGTTTCTTCCATCCGCTTGCGAATGCAGGATCGGAAGAACGCACCATAGTCCCGCACGACAAACAGAACCGAAACTGCGGGACCTTCCATGGCATGACGCAACGCAGACAGGCGCTGTTTGGAGGCCGGGTGAAATCTGGCCTTCTGAAAATGTACCATGCTGCCCAGAGTGTTTTCCTCCGAAATGATAACCTGCTGATGTGGATCTCTCGCGATCTCTTCATTCAGGTGGCGCCGCGCCGCGTCTGCCCGCTCCTGAACCGCATTTCGGCCATGACGCGGGGCTGGCAGCCGCAGCGCCAACTGCCCGGCCCTGACCCCGTCCCGCGCGGGAAAGGCGATCTGATATCCCTGCTGCCAGAGCGATTCCTGGTTTTCATGCAGGCAGAGCTGAAAAGAACTGCTCCCCGTGCGATGCGCGCCCAGATGTAGATGATATTGCCGTGCCATACTCTCTCACGCCACAGGGAAGGAATTTTCGCGGATATCAGGCGTTTCACCCTTTGTGTCCATGGTCATCAGGTGGACAATCTTTATCCGGGCTGCAAGGGTTTGCCGAACTGACCGAGGAATACCCCGAATGAGCGCGCGTAAAATCATCATCGACACCGACCCCGGACAGGACGACGCCGTCGCCATACTGCTGGCGCTGGGTTCGCCGGAGGAGATCGACCTGCTCGGACTCACCACCGTGGCTGGCAATGTGCCGCTGGCACGCACCCAGACCAATGCCCGCATCACCTGCGAGGTGGCGGGCCGCACGGAAGTAAAAATCCACGCCGGCAGCGATGCCCCTCTGGAGCGCCCACTGGTGACCGCAGAACATGTACACGGGCGCAGCGGGCTTGACGGGCCGGAATTGTTCGACCCCACAATGCCGCTGCAGGACCAGCATGGCGTCGATTTCATAATCGACACATTGCGTGCAGAGGCGCCCGGCACCGTGACGCTCTGCCCTCTGGGCCCGCTGACGAATATCGCTGCCGCCTTCCGCCGCGCCCCCGACATTATCGACCGCGTGATGGAGATCGTCATGATGGGCGGCGCCTATTTCGAGGTCGGCAACATTACCCCGGCGGCGGAGTTCAACATCTACGTCGACCCGGAGGCCGCGCGCGAAGTGTTCGCCTCCGGCGTGACGCTCACCATGATGCCGCTGGATGTGACCCATAAGGCGCTGACCACCCGCGTGCGGGTCGAGGCGTTCCGCAACCTCGGCACGCGGGTTGGCAACTTCACCGCAGAGATGCTTGATTTCTTTGAACGATTTGATGTGGAGAAATACGGCTCCGAAGGGGGGCCGCTACATGACCCCTGCGTCATCGCCTATCTGATCCGTCCGGAGCTGTTCTCTGGTCGCCACGTGAATGTCGAAATAGAAGTGACCTCGCCCCTGACCCTCGGCATGACCGTGGCCGACTGGTGGGGCGTGACCGACCGCGCGCCCAATGCAATGTTCATGAACGAGGTGGACGCAGAAGGTTTCTTTATCCTGCTCACCGAACGGCTGGGTCGGCTATGAGCGCCGCACTGCATCTTGCCCGCCCGGGCGACCTGGAGAAACTACTGACCATGGTGCAGGGGTTTCACGCCGAGGAAGGTATCGACAGCAATGACGCGCAACGCCGTGGCGCGCTGTTGCCGCTGCTCGAAGGCAACCCCTACGGCGCGATCTACCTGATTGGACCTGCTCGGGCCCCCATTGGCTATATCATCGTGACCTTTACCTGGTCGGTGGAGTTCGGCGGGCTCGACGGGATGATCGACGAATTGTTCATCCGGCCCGCCGTGCGCCAGCGCGGCATCGCCAGCGAGGTGCTCCATGCCCTGCCCCGCACGCTCGCAGAGGCCGGTGTGCGGGCGCTGCATCTGGAAGTTGATCGCGAAAACGAGGCCGCGGTCAAACTCTACAACCGCGCACGCTTTCTGGCGCGCGACCGCTACATGCTGATGACCCGCGCACTCTGATCCCGGCGCGGCCTCAGATGCCTGTCTGGCGCATCAGCGCCCTGCCGCCATCAATTCCCGCTGATCAGGCGGGTGCCGCTGGCCGAAGCGATCTGTTCGTCTCCCAACGCAAACAGGATGGAACAGGCACCGTCACAGGCGTGCCCCTGTGCCATCACCATCGCCAACCGGACGCCCTGATCCTGCGCAACGGCCATGATCTCGCCGATCCGTTTGGCCGCCGCTTCATCCCCGCCGGACCCGGCGAGCCAGATGGCGATAGGCGCATAGCGCGGCTCTTCCAACATGGCGGTCTCGAAATGATGCAGGAAAGCGCCGAAGTCGATGGCCTTGACCTCCCCATCCAATCGAAGCCCACCCGGCACGCGGCTCCAGCCTGCTTCTACCTGTGGTGCCTGCAATACCGCCACGCCGATCAGGCTCATCATCAACGCAGCTGACAGAGAATTTACTCGAAACATAACACACCTCCAAAGGTCACGAGGTGTCGCATTTATGTACTTCGCGACCATCCAAGCATGTCATAAAATCGTTACGAAATGTAAATCACACCAAAGTCACTCTTTGACGCCAACCTGCTTCGGCGCCGGGCCTTGCGTTCAATCTCCGCAACATGTCGTAGAACGCGCCGACACCAAAGAGGACGCGCTCTCACGACATAAACATAGTCAGGCGCCCCGATCCGCAGCGCGCTGACCTGCCCCTTCATCTTTTCATAAATATCTCGGGGAGCGCGAGGGGCCGGCCCCTCGCTCCCGCGCTCGATTACCCGCGCAGCAGGGGGATATGCGGCGCGCTCTCCGCGGGCACCAACCCAGTCAGGCGCGGATCATCAGCAACCTCCACCGCGCGACCATAAGGCGCAAAGCCAGACCGGATATAAAACGGCAGCGCCTGCGCACTGTCGAGCGTGCAGGTGTGCACGAAGAATTGCGTAATCCCCCGCGCGAACGCCCGGTCAATGGCGTGTTCCATCAGCCAGCGCCCTACTCCGCCGCCGATCAGCGAGGCGGACAGGCCAAAGAATGACAGTTCACAGTCGCCGTTCTGCATCCATTCAAGCTCCAGCAACCCCAGGTCCGCGCCATCCTTCTGCAACGACCAAACCTCGACCCTGTCCGAACACAGATGTGCCGACAGCGCCGCATCGTCCATCACCAGGCGGGAAAACCACAGGTAATCATCCCCGACCAAGCGATAGAGCTTGCGATACCACTCCACGCTCGGCGCATCATGCAGGGCCAACGTCAAGTCAGGCTGCGCCGTCGTTGCGCGGGGGGCTGGGCGCTCGGTCATCTCCAGATAGGTTACAACAGAGGCGAGCTTTCCGGGTGCCAGGTCCGTAATGCCTTCGGGCAGCGTCATATGCGGGCTCCATAGTGTTCTGTATCTATTTTTCCGCAAGCTAGGCGCTGGCACAAAGCAGAGCAACCCTTTGCCCAAAAACGAAAAACGCCCCGGCGCGAACCGGGGCGTTCAATTTACATCAGATCAGACGGCTCAGCCCTTGAGGATCGAGCGCCCGGCATATTCCGCGATCTCGCCCAGGGTTTCCTCGATGCGGATCAGCTGGTTGTATTTCGCCAGCCGGTCGGAGCGCGCCAGCGAACCGGTCTTGATCTGACCGCAGTTGGTGGCCACCGCGAGGTCGGCAATGGTGGCATCCTCGGTCTCGCCCGAGCGGTGCGACATCACATTGGTATAGCGCGCACGATGGGCCATATCGACCGCCTGCAGGGTCTCGGTCAATGTGCCAATCTGGTTCACTTTCACCAGCATGGAGTTGGCACAGCCGCGTTCGATCCCCTCGGCCAGACGCACCGGGTTGGTGACAAACAGATCGTCGCCGACCAGCTGGACCTTGTCGCCGATCTGGTCGGTCAGTGCCTTCCAGCCGTCCCAGTCATCCTCGGACATGCCGTCCTCGATCGAGATGATCGGGTAATCCGCAACCAATGCTGCCAGATAGGCGGCGTTTTCTTCCGAGGTCAGGGTCTTGCCCTCGCCGGACAGGACGTATTTGCCGTCCTTGTAGTATTCAGTCGCGGCGCAGTCGAGCGCCAGATAGATGTCCTCGCCGGGCTTGTAGCCAGCTTTCTCGATGGACTTCAGAATGAAATCAAGCGCTTCACGGGTGGAGGCGATGTTGGGAGCAAAGCCGCCCTCGTCGCCGATCCCGGTGGACAGGCCCGCTGCTGACAGCTCTTTCTTCAGGGTGTGGAACACCTCGGAGCCCATGCGCACCGCGTCGCGGATGTTCTCCGCAGAGACTGGCATGATCATGAATTCCTGAATGTCGATCGGATTGTCCGCGTGCTCACCGCCGTTGATGATGTTCATCATCGGCACCGGCAGAACCCGTGCGGAAGTGCCGCCGACATAGCGATAGAGCGGCTGGGTGGTGAAATCGGCTGCCGCCTTGGCCACCGCCAGCGACACGCCGAGAATGGCATTGGCGCCCAGACGGCTCTTGTTCTCGGTGCCGTCCAGCTCGATCATCGCGCGGTCGATGGAGACCTGTTCGGTGGCGTCAAAGCCAACCAGCTCATCCGCGATCTCGCCGTTCACGGCCGCCACGGCTTCCAGCACGCCCTTGCCCAGATAGCGGTCCTTGTCACCGTCGCGTTTTTCCACCGCCTCATAGGCACCGGTCGATGCGCCAGATGGCACCGCCGCGCGGCCCATGGTGCCGTCTTCAAGAACGACATCGACTTCGACGGTGGGGTTGCCCCGGCTGTCGAGGATCTCGCGGGCGTGAATGTCGATAATGGTGCTCATCGCAAATGGTCCCTCACTGTGACACGATTTGCCCCCGGTCATAGCAAGCCAGTGTAAAAAGTAAACCGGATGCGTTATCGCTAACGGTCGTTATTCGAGAGGTTTAACCCTAACATCAGGAAATTTTTGCCAGTTCGCCAACCGCCTGCCGTAGGGCGCGGCAAAAATGACGCGAGAGAACCCGTAAGCCCTGCGATGATAGCGCTCACCCTTGCGTCGCATCCTTAACAGGTAAAGCTTACGCGCATGTCTCAGCCCATCCGATTCCACGAATTCCTGCTCAGCAATGCCCCCTATCTCTCAGCGGGCGTACTGCTGACGTTTCTGTCAAGCTTTGGCCAGACCTTCTTCATCTCGGTCTTTGCCGGGCAGATCCAGACCGAGTTCGACCTCAGCCATGCCGGCTGGGGCGGTCTCTATATGGTGGGGACCACCGCCTCGGCCTTGCTGATGGTGGCAGCCGGAGGGCTGTCGGATATCATGCGGGTGCGCCACCTCGGGGCCTTTGTGCTGTGTGGGCTTTCGGCGGCCTGTCTCCTGATGGCGCTGAACCACAGCTACTGGGTCTTGCCGCTGTCGATTTTCGCGCTGCGCTTCTTCGGCCAGGGTATGAGCACCCATCTCGCAGTGGTGGCCATGGCACGCTGGTTTGTGGCCGCACGCGGACGCGCACTGTCGATTGCGGCGCTCGGGGTTGCACTGGGACAGGCCATCCTACCGCTGATCTTTGTGGCGCTGATGACGGCGCTCGACTGGCGCACGCTCTGGCTGATCAGCGCTGCGATCTGTCTCTGCGGGGCGCCGGTGCTGGTGCGGCTGCTCTCGAAGGAACGCACGCCACAATCCACCTCTGATGATGTCAGCAGCACCGGTATGGACCTTCGGCACTGGACCCGCTGGGACGCACTGCGCTCGCCCTTGTTCTGGCTGATGGCCCCGTCGATCCTCGGCCCGGCGGCTTTCACCACTGCATTTTTCTTTCACCAACTGCATTTCGCCACCACCAAAGGCTGGACCCTTTTGGAACTGGTGGCCTATTTCCCGTTCTTCACGGTGATGTCGGTTGTGTCCATGATGTTTTCCGGCTGGGCGCTGGACCGCTGGGGCGCCACGCGGCTGATGCCGCTTTATCAGCTGCCACTGGCTGCAGCCTTTGTGATCTTTGCCACCGTCTCCAGCGGCGTGGGCATGGCTGCAGGTTTCCTCTGCATGGCGGCCTCGGTCGGGGCGCATTCGGTGCTGCCCAGCTCTTTCTGGGCCGAAGTCTACGGCACCCGCAACATTGGCGCGATCAAGGCCTTGGTGATGGCGGTGATGGTCTTTGGCACAGCTGTCGGACCGGGGTTGACCGGGCTTCTGATTGATCTTGGCATCGACTTCGGCGACCAAGGGTATGGTATTGCAGTATATTTCCTACTCACCACCCTCTACATGGTGATCGGCGTCAGCGGCGCACGAAAACGGCTGACACCGGTCGCAGCCTGAGGTCAGGCCGGTTGCGCCGCCATGCGGGCAGAGCGGCGCGCCAAACGCCGCTCGCGCACGAAGGTATAAAGCCCCGTTGCGATGATCAGAGCGGATCCCAGGAGCGTCATCGCATCGGGCCGTTCGGAAAACACGATCGCGCCGCCGATCATGGAAAAGACCAGACGCGAGTAGCGAAACGGCGTGATCACTGCAGCATCGGCGATCCGTGTCGCGGTCACGATGCCATAGTACCCGATGACACCAAAAATGGTTCCGCACAGCAGCATGCCCCATTCAAACGATGTGGGCGATACCACGGGCTGTGACGTGGCCAGCAGCAGAATGCCCCCCGCCACCACCACGGTGCCATAGGCCTGAACACTGACGACCGACGAGGGAATGCTCACATCCATTCGCCGTGTCATCAAATCTCGTGCCGCAACACAGAGAACAGAAATCAGCACCAGCAGCGCGTTGGGTTCAAACCCCTCAAGGCCGGGCCGAATGATAATGAGCACACCGATGAAACCCACGGCGATCGCGCTCCACCGGCGCCAGCCCACCTGCTCGCCCAGAAACAGGGCGGCCCCCATGGTGATCGCCAGCGGCGTCGCCTGAAACACGGCGGCCACCACCGAGATATCGACCAGCGCAAGCGCCGTTGCAAAGCTGACCGCCGCGCCGCCTTCGGCCAGGGCGCGCAAGACAGGTATCAAGCGCCAGGCCGTGCGGTTCCACGGGCTCTGCCGCTGCACCGCCATTGCGACCAAGAACACGACGCTGGCCCCCAATCCGATCAAGATCAGGATCTGCCCGACAGGCAAGTTACCGGAGAGCTGTTTGATGAACAGATCCTCGATGGTGAACCCCACCATGGCCACGAGCAGCAGCACAATACCTTTGACGTTGTCCATGGGGCGTATCCTTTGTGCCAGCGAAGAAGATCGGTTGGTCCCGGCATCGCGCGATGCAATCACTCGGCGCAAGCCAGAAAGCGACGACAACACCGCATAACTTGTGACACACTCCATCACGGGTTGTGATGGATCATCCCCGTTCAGTCGGTTTTCTTGATTGGTACGCCGTAAAGCTCCAGCTTGTGACCCTTGAGACGATAACCGAGCTTCTGTGCGATCCTTTCCTGCAAGGCCTCGATCTCCGGGTCGCAGAACTCGATCACCTGGCCGGTGTTGAGGTCGATCAGATGGTCGTGGTGCTCCCGGTCCGCATCCTCGTATCGGGCACGGCCATCACCAAATTCCAGCCGGTCCAGAATCCCCAATTCTTCAAACAGCTTCACCGTGCGGTAGACCGTCGCCAGCGAGATACCGTTATCGACGGCATTGGCGCGGGCGTGCAGCTCCTCCACATCCGGGTGATCAAGGCTCTCCTGCAGCACCTTGGCGATGGTCCGGCGCGGGCCGGTCATGCGCAGACCATGGGCCTCGCAGCGGGAAATGATCGTATCGGTCATGCCTGTCTCGTCCCTGTCGGTCACAGCGGGGGTCCCTTGCTTGGCGCTTCTTTTTAGCGAATGCAACCCCCGACGAAAACAGGCAAGTTCCGCGCATGCATCATTGACATTTGCGCCCATCACCGCCATTTGCCCTTCAGGCATACCCTCTGCCGCGTGAGCAGAGACCCGCAGCGCTGTCGGAATTTGATCGTTCCGACCTTTCGAATGTCTTCTGGGTTCAGAAGAGATACGGCGCTTCGCAGCGGATCTTCTCGGGGATGCCATGGTTCCAAGATCACGCGTGGGGCTAGTTGCGAGAGATCGGCACAGTGACATGAGGTTGTCTGGGTCTGAGGTCTCCGCCCCACTGATGAACGGGTGCGCAGGTCGAGTGACCGTGCCCCGTGTGGTCCTGTGCGTTTGCACGGGCCACCGAAAGGACTTTGAATGACTGAATTTTCCACCATGGACCTGCCCAAGCACCTGCACACCCGGATCGAAGCCATGGGCTTTCACACTCCGACGCCGATCCAGGCGCGGGCGATCCCGCATGCGCTGAACGGACAGGACGTGCTGGGTCTGGCGCAGACCGGTACCGGCAAGACCGCCGCCTTTGGCGTACCGCTGATCGCCCAGATGCTGGAATATGGCCGCAAGCCTGCTGCCGGTACGGTGCGCGGGCTGATCCTGGCCCCGACCCGCGAGCTGGCCAACCAGATCGCCGAGACCCTGAAGGGTCTGACCGAGGGCAGCCCGCTGAAAACCGGCCTGGTGGTCGGTGGTGTTTCCATCAACCCGCAGATCACCCGCCTGTCGCGCGGCACCGATATCCTCGTCGCAACGCCGGGCCGCCTGCTCGACATCCTCGACCGCAAGGCGCTGGATCTCGGCTCTTGCGATTTCCTGGTGCTGGACGAGGCCGACCAGATGCTGGATCTCGGCTTCATCCACGCCCTGCGCAAGATCGCCTCCCTGCTGCCCGAAAAGCGCCAGACCATGCTGTTCTCGGCCACTATGCCCAAGCAGATGAACGAGATCGCCAACGCCTACCTCAAGAGCCCGGTGCGCATCGAGGTGACCCCTCCCGGCAAGCCTGCCGCCAAAGTCACCCAATCGGTGCATTTCATCGCCAAAGCGGAAAAGCTGGGCCTTCTGAAAGAGCTGCTGACCGCCCATGACGGCGAACGCACGCTGGTCTTTGGCCGCACCAAACATGGCATGGAAAAGCTGATGAAGGTGCTGGACAAGGCCGGCTTCAAGGCCGCAGCCATCCACGGCAACAAAAGCCAGGGCCAGCGCGAACGGGCGCTGAAAGCCTTCAAATCCGGCGAGATCACCGTGCTGGTGGCCACCGATGTGGCGGCGCGCGGGCTGGATATTCCGGATGTGAAATACGTCTACAACTACGAGCTGCCGAATGTGCCGGATGCCTATGTGCACCGCATTGGCCGCACCGCGCGTGCGGGCAAGGAAGGTCAGGCCGTGGCCTTCTGCGCCCCGGATGAGATCGGCGATCTGAAGGCGATCCAGAAAACCATGAGCATCACCATCCCCGTAGCCTCTGGCCGCGCCTGGGAAGAGATGCCCGATCCCGCCGCCAAATCCTCGCGCGGTGGCGGTCGTGGTCGCCCCGGTGGCGGTGGCGGTCGTGGCAAACCCGGTGGCAAGCCGGGCGCCGGGCGTCGTCGCTTTGGCGGTGGTGGTAAATCCGAAGGTCAGGGTGGCGGCGGCGAAGCCCGCGCAGCCGGCGGCGGCGCAGGCCGTCAGCGCCGGAAGTCCTGATCCCTCTCCGATCTGACTACAACTGAACGATAGACCAAGGGGCGGGGGGACACTCCCGCCCCTTTTCTCTGAGCCAAAGGCTCCGACAAAAGCGTTGGGCCGCGCAGGCCGCGCCGAAGGCGCGGCCTGCGCCCCCGGGCGCCGCGGACCGCGGCGCAAATCCTCAAGAGACGGAGCAAGGCAAGATGGCCGGTCGCGTCAGGTGCCGCAGAACGTGGCCTTGACCACTTCATCCTCGGCCGGCGGGTGACGCAGATCGGCAAACTCGGCCTCGTCTGCGAAGGGCATGGCCAGTGCACGCATCACCCGTTCAAACGGCGCAAAATCCCCCGCCACGGCGGCGGCGATCATCTGCTCGATGCGATGGTTGCGCGGGATCAGCACCGGATTGGCCCGCGCCATGGTGTCTTGTGGCGAATCCTCATCCGTCAGCCGCTGTGTCCAGCGCTGCTGCCAGGCCTCAAATTGCTCGGGCGCCAAGAACTGATCTCGCGCACCGCCCGCCATCAAGGCCCTGAAGGTGTTGGTGAAATCCGCCTGCCCGTCGGCCATCAGGCCCAGCAGGTCGGTAATCAATTCCATGTCCCCCTCCTGCGCACTGGTGATGCCGATCTTGGCCCGGAACCGGCGCAGCCAGGCCGCCTCGATCATCTCGGGCATCGCATGCACGATCTCTGTCGCCTCTTCGACCACGGCCTCGGGATCGTCGAACTGCTGGATCAGCGCGGTGGCGAGCTGGGCCAGGTTCCACACCGCGATCTGCGGCTGGTTGGAATAGGCATAGCGCCCCATGCGATCAATGGAGGAAAACACCCGGTTGGGGTGGAACACATCCATGAAGGCACAAGGACCATAGTCGATGGTCTCGCCCGCGATGGAGGAATTGTCGGTGTTCATCACCCCGTGGATGAAGCCGACGCTCATCCAGGCCGCAATCAGCTCCACCTGCGCATCACGCACCGCCCGCAACAGCCCCATCGGTCCTTCAGCCTGCGGATAGTGCCGCGCAATGGCGTATTCCGTCAGCGTTTTCAGCGCCTTGGCATCACCCCGCGCGGCAAAGATCTGAAAGGTGCCGACGCGCAGATGGCTTTTGGCCACCCGGGTCAAAACCGCGCCGGGCAGGCCGCCCTCGCGCCAGACGGTCTCGCCGGTTGCCACTGCAGCCAGCGCCCGCGTCGTCGGAATGCCAAGCGCATGCATCGCTTCGGAGACCACATATTCGCGCAGCACCGGCCCCAGCCAGGCCCGCCCATCGCCGTTGCGCGAATAGGGCGTGGGACCAGAGCCCTTGAGCTGGATATCGCGGCGGATACCATCGCTGCCGACAACTTCGCCCAGCAGCACTGCGCGGCCATCGCCCAACTGCGGGTTATAGTTGCCAAACTGGTGGCCCGCGTAGAGCTGCGCCAGCGGCGCGGCCCCGTCGGGTATCGCATTGCCGCCAAAGATCTCGGCCAGCTCCGCATCTTCCGCGCGCTTCACACCAAGCAGCTCGCCCAGCCCGTCATTGAAGGCCAGCAGACGCGGCGCTTTCACCGGGGTCGGATCTTGCCGGGTGTAGAAGTCGGGCGCCAGTTGCGCATATGTATTGTCAAACGGGATATTCAGGGTCATGCGCCAAACATATGGCGCCGCGCCCGGAATACCACCCGCAATCACGCCAAGACCGGAGCAGAATCGCATGACACAGGACATGAGCGCAGACGAGATCATCCACACCCTCGGGCTGGCACGCCATCCCGAAGGCGGTTGGTATCGCCAAACCTGGATTGAAGACACCCGCGAGGAAACGCGCCGACCCTGTGGCACCTGTATCTATTTCTTGCTGGGCGCGGGCGAGCGCAGTCATTGGCACCGGGTGGATGCCACCGAGATCTGGCTCTATCACGCGGGCGCCCCGCTGGTCCTGTCCCTGTCGGCACACGATGAGGGGCCGGCCACCGACCACATCCTGACCCCGGATCTGCATACCGGCCGTCCGCAGCTGATCGTGCCCAAGGATCACTGGCAGGCCGCGCGCAGCACCGGCGATTGGACGCTGGTCAGCTGCACCGTGTCGCCGGGGTTCGACTTCGCCGGCTTCACCCTCGCCCCGGAAGGCTTTGATATTCCGCGATAACCTTCTTGGCGCCGTCAGAGAGGTTTCGCTTCGGGCACAGCCCGAAGCGACCCGCGCCGCGCAGTGACAATCCGCCTCAACCGGCGCGCATGCTCCAGCCGTCGGGCACCGTCAGGATTCCACCGCCAACACAGGCCCGAACGCCGGTGGTGCGCGGCGCGGAAGTCGCCAGACCACGCGCCACCCGCACAGCCAGATAGGCAAAGGCCTGCGCCTCCAGCATGTCGCCATCCAGCCCCACCGCCTCGACCGGCTCCACCGGGCAATCCAGAGATACCCGCAGCATCTCCATCAACACCGGGTTGTGCCGCCCGCCACCGGTGACCAGCAGCCGTTTGGGCGGCTCCGGACAATGCTCCATACCCTGCGCCACCGCAGCCGCACACATGGCCGTGAGCGTTGCTGTCGCATCGGCATCGCTAAGTTCGCTCACCAGCCCGATCATTTCTGGGAAATCATTTCGATCCAGGGACTTCGGCGGCATTCTTGAGAAATAGGGTTCCGCCAGAAACAGCTCCAGCGCACCGTGTTCGACCGTGCCACCGCTGGCGACCTTGCCGCCCTCGTCCATCTGCAGGCCCAGTCGCGCCTGCAGGAAATCATTGATCGGTGCATTGGCCGGACCGGTATCAAAGGCCAGCAACGCGCCCGCATCCTCTGGGCGTGCCACGCGCGGATCAACATAGGTCAGATTGCCCACGCCGCCGAGGTTCAGGAAACACAACGGCTCCGTCGCGCCGATATACTGCGCGCAGGCATGGTGGAAAAACGGCGCAAGCGGCGCGCCCTCGCCGCCCATGGAGACATCATCAGAGCGAAAATCCCAGACCACGGGCCGTCCTAGCGCCTCGGCCAGAACCGATCCATCGCCCACCTGAAGCGTGCCCTGCAGCCGTGGCGCATGGGCCACCGTCTGGCCGTGAAATCCGATCAGATCCACGTCGAGATGATCGCGCATCAACTCCACATGCGCCGCCTCGACCACCCGCGCCGCTGCCGTCACCGCGTCCCCGCTCCACTGCCCCAGCGCTGCCCGCAACACCGCGCGCTCCTCACTGGAATAGGCGCGATAGCCCACCTCGCCAAAGCCGAAGATCGCCTGCCCGTCGGTCTCCAGCACTGCGACATCCACCCCATCAAGCGACGTTCCGCTCATGGCCCCAAGGGCGCGCACCGGCCCGGACTTGGATATGGCTTTGCCCATCTCTGCACTCTTCCTTGCAAATCCGGGCCGTATCACCCGTTGTCACAGGTATTACACTGTGCATTTTGTCCCGAAAACAGGTTCCAACCCTTCGCGATGCGATTTATACAGCCGCTTGCATATTCAAAAGCCGAGGCATGCTATGACCTACCATCCGAAATCGGACTTCATCGCCATCATGATGGAACGCGGGTTCCTGGCGGACTGCACCGATTATCAGGGTCTCGATGAGGCGCTGGTGAGCGGAACGCAGACGGCATACATCGGCTATGACGCCACCGCGCAATCGCTGCACGTGGGCCATCTTCTCAACATCATGATGCTGCGCTGGCTGCAAAAGACCGGCCACCGCCCGATCACACTGATGGGCGGCGGCACCACCAAGGTGGGCGATCCTTCTTTCCGCTCTGATGAACGGCCGCTGCTTGGCCCCGAACAGATCAACGCCAATATCGCCGGCATGCAGAAGGTGTTCGCCAAATACCTCAGCTACGGCGACGCGCCTTCCGATGCGCAGATGCTCAACAATGCCGAATGGCTCGACGATCTGAACTATCTCGAGTTTCTGCGCGACATCGGCCGGCATTTCTCGGTGAACCGGATGCTGGCCTTTGAAAGCGTGAAATCGCGCCTGGATCGCGAGCAGTCGCTGTCGTTTCTTGAGTTCAACTACATGATTCTGCAGGCCTATGACTTCCTGGAGCTGAACCGCCGCTATGGCTGTGTTCTGCAGATGGGCGGCTCGGACCAATGGGGCAACATCGTCAACGGGATCGACCTGACACGCCGGGTGCTGGAGAATGAGATCTACGGCCTGACCTCACCGCTGCTGACCACCTCTGACGGGCGCAAGATGGGCAAGTCGCAGGGCGGCGCCATCTGGCTCAATGACGAGATGCTGAGCTCTTATGAGTTCTGGCAGTTCTGGCGCAACACCACCGATGCGGACGTGGGCCGGTTCCTGAAGCTCTATACCGAGCTGCCGGTCGATGAATGCGACCGTCTTGGCGCATTGCAGGGATCGGAGATAAACGAGGGCAAGATCATCCTCGCCAATGAGGTGACCACGCTTCTGCACGGGGCCGAGGCCGCCAAGGCTGCCGAAGCCACAGCGCGCGAAGTGTTCGAGAAGGGCGGTGTCGGGGACGACCTGCCGACCCTTTCGCTCTCGGCGGCGGAGCTCGGAGACGGCATGTCTATCGTGCAGCTGATCGTGAAATCCGGCCTGGCCAAGACTGGCAAGGAAGCCAAGCGCCTGATTGCCGAAAACGGTGCCAAGATCGACGACGCACCGCTGACGGACGCCGGGATGATGATCGACGCGGCCGCGCTGGCCTCGCCGATCAAACTCTCCGCCGGCAAGAAGCGCCACGCCTTGGTGCAGCTCGTGGGCTGAAATCTGACAGTCGGGTGAGAGGGGCGCCGTCGCTCTCACCCAACCCTCTCAGGCGAGCCAATTCACGCCGAGCTATCTCCGTGTGTAACCTATTCCGATGTAACAGGCGGGCGCCTTTGGCCAGATCGCTCCCCTGATCCGTGGGCGCCAAGTGTGAGGCCGCGCCTCACAAAACCAAAAATTCGATCACTGTCAGAACAATGAACGTCGGCACAGACAGGGCCGACGCGATCAACAGTGCTGCGCATTTGGTCATCCGCGCGGCCGGAGCTGTCTTGCCAAGGATTTTAACGGGCGTTTTCATGGTGTCATTAACCATGAATTAGGTTTCCATCCTGTTAATGGCTGCATGTTCGATCTTGGCTCCGCAGATGTCATGCCCCGCCCCATACAGCGTTCTCCCCTTGCCCGCACGCTCGCACAATCGTCAGAGTTCACGCGCGCGCTGCGCTGTGCCGGGCAGGACGTGATGGTGCTTGACCGCATGCAGGACATGGTTGTCCTGCGGCGCAGGATCTGGGGCATGCTGATCGCCATGATCAACCGCGCCGATCTGGTTGCGCCTGCCCGTCTGCTGGAGATTCTGCAGGAAGAAGGCCTGCGTCGCACCCCGGTGATCCTGTCGCCAGAACGCCCCGTTTCGGATCTCGCGCGGCTGGGCGCCCTGCCCCTGATGACCCCGGCCAGCGTCGGGCAACTGGACATCCTCCCGTGTCGCGACGCGCAGCGCGCTGGTCTGGAGCAGAAATGGCGCAATCGTCTGGTCCACGCCGAGGGCAGCTCCCTGCGTATCACCCGCCAGAACATGCCTCTCAAATACGATCACTGGCTGCTGCAAGCGGATGCTGCGCAGCAAGTGAAACGCCGCTATCGCTCTTGGCCCGCGGCCCTGACCCTCGCCTATGCCAAAGCCAACCGGGGCTGCGCCAAATTGTTCGAGGCGCATGAGGGGCGTGAAACCGTCGCCGGCATCCTGGTGCTGACTCATGGCGACGGGGCGACCTATCACATCGCCCACAGCTTGGATCGGGGCAGAGCTCTGTCGGCTCATAACCTGCTGATTTGGCAAGCAATGAACTGGCTAGCGGACAAGGGCATCCGGCAGTTGGATCTCGGGGTGCTCAACACCGAAGACGCCAGCGGCCTGGCCCGGTTCAAGCTGGGCACCGGTGCCCGCGTCGAACGGCTCGGCGGCACCTGGGTTTACTGGCCGCCCCTTGGGCGACGTCTGGCGCCACTGGCCGCTCTGGACCGAAAGCTGATGGGGATCTGACAGGGCGGGTCGACACTGGACAGAAACGCTGCGCCATGATTATTTGAACGTATGTTCATTTCATGGGAGGAGCGAGAAAGATGAGACTCGCAACCACACGCGCCGTTGTCACCGGCGGCGCATCCGGCCTTGGCGAGGCCACCGCCCGCCATTTCCGCAATGCAGGTGCTGCCGTCACCATCCTGGATCGCGACACGGATCGCGGCATGAGGATAGCCGACAGCATAGGTGCGCATTTCGCAGAGACGGACGTCACCAGCGAAGAAAGCGTCGAGGCCGCGATTGCGCTGGCACAGGAAAAGATGGGCGGGCTGACCGCAGCGGTGAACTGCGCCGGTATTGCGCATGCGATCAAGACTGTAGGCCGCGACGGCCCGCATCCCCTTGGCGCGTTTCAGAAAACCGTCGACATCAACCTGGTTGGCAGCTTCAACGTCTCGCGTCTGGCCGCAACGGCGATTGCCAAGAACGATCCAGAGCAAGACGGCGCACGCGGCGTCATCATCAACACGGCGTCGATCGCTGCCTTTGACGGTCAAAAAGGTCAGGCGGCCTATGCAGCCTCCAAGGGCGGCATTGTTGGCATGACCCTGCCGATGGCCCGCGATCTGGCGTCCTCCGGCATTCGGGTCATGGCGATCGCACCGGGGATCTTCATGACACCGATGCTTGCGGGACTGCCGGAAGAGGCCCAAGCGCAGCTGGCAGCAGACGTTCCGAATCCCGCACGTCTCGGCGATCCGGAGGAATATGCGCGGCTGGCCGGTTTCATCGTCGAAATGGGATATCTGAACGGCGAAGTCATTCGCCTCGACGGCGCATTGCGAATGCGCTGAGGTCTTGCGCGGGCGGGCCTCTCCCGTCCGCTCTCCGCCATGCATGGTGCCTCAGGTTGTTCCAGACCTTCCTGATCGCAGTGGACCTGATCCGGTTCGGCATGGCGCCGCGCGCGCCCCTACGGGGCGCGCGCGGCGCCGGTCGCTTCGGGCAAAGCCCGAAGCGAAACACCTGTTCAGCCGCCGGCCTTCTCTTCCAGCACCAGCCATTCCTCTTCCGCGGCAGCCAGTTTTTCCTGTCTCTGAACAAGAGCTTCGGTGGCCTTCTGGAACTTGACCGGTTCCCGCGTGAACAACTCGGGATCGGCCATCAGCTGCTCCAGCTTGGCGATCTCCTGTTCCAGCCGGTCAATCTCAGCCGGAAGCGCCTCGAGGCGGTGCTTTTCCTTGAAGCTCAGCAGATCCTTTGACGCCTGGGCCTCCGCCTTTGCCTTCGACTTGGTCGCCTTGGGTTTCTCTGCCTTCTCGACAACCTCCGCCGGCGCTCGCTGCGCGAGGTAGTCGCTCCAGCCACCGGCATAGGCGGTTGCATTGCCCTGCCCTTCCATCGCCACAGTGGTGGTGGCAACACGATCCAGGAAATCCCGGTCGTGGCTCACCAGCAGCACGGTGCCGTCATAGCCGTCCAGCAATTCCTGCAGCAGATCGAGCGTCTCTACGTCCAGATCGTTGGTCGGCTCATCGAGCACCAGCATATTGGAAGATCGAGCCATGAGTTTCGCCAGCAGCAACCGCGCCTTCTCGCCGCCCGACAGGGAGCGGACAGGCGCGCGCACCTGACGCTCGTCGAACAGGAATTCCTTCAGATAGCCGACCACATGTTTGGGCTGGCCCCGCACCATCACCTGATCCGCCTTGCCGGAAATCCCCATCAGCGGATCGGCGGTCAGGTTTTCCCACAGGCTCGCATTGCCATCAAGCTGGTCGCGGGTCTGATCGAACACCGCGACCTCCAGATTGGTGCCGAGCTTCACGCTGCCCTCGTCTGGCGCCTCTTCGCCCAGCAGCATCTTCAGAAGCGTGGTCTTGCCAACGCCATTGGGGCCGACAAAGGCCACCCGTTCCCCGCGCTGCACGGTGAGCGAGAACCCCGACAGGATTTGTTTGTCGCCAAAGCCTTTACTCAGCCCCTCGGCCTCGATCACCTTGCGACCGGATTTTGGTCCCGCCTCAAGATCCATCGCCGCCGCACCCTGCCGTTTGATCTGCCCGGCGCGTTCAGATTTCAGATCCTGCAAGGCGCGCACCCGGCCCATGTTGCGCTTGCGGCGGGCAGAGATGCCCTCCACCGCCCAGCGGCTCTCGGATTTGATCAGCCGGTTGAGCTTGTGACGCTGCATGTCCTCCTCTTCCCAGATCTTGTCGCGCCAGGCCTCGAAATGCTCGAACCCCTTGTCCTGACGGCGCACCTGACCGCGATCCACCCAAAGCGTGGCGCGGGTCAGCGCCCGCAGGAATGCCCGGTCGTGGGAAATCAGCACAAAGGCGGCGCGGGTCGAGGCCAGCTCGCTCTCCAGCCAGGAAATCGCTTCGATATCAAGGTGGTTGGTCGGCTCGTCCAGCAGCATCAACTCCGGTGCTTCGGCCATCAGCTTGGCCAGTGCAGCGCGACGCCGCTCGCCGCCCGAGGCGGTCTCGACCGGCCGCGCGGGGTCAAACTTCAGCCCCTCGCCAGCGCGCTCAACACGGTACAGCTCCCCCGGTTCCAGCTCGGAGGCGGCAAAATCGCCCAACGTGGCAAAGCCCTCCATCTTGGGGTCCTGCTCCATGTAGCCGACGGAATTGCCCGGCGGGATCACGATGGAGCCGGCGTCCGCCTCCACCAGGTCCGCCATGACCTTCATCAGGGTCGATTTACCGGAGCCATTGCGCCCGACAAGCGCCACCCGGTCCCCGGGCTGCACCACGAGATCGAGATCGGAAAAGATCGGATCACCGCCGAAGGTCAGCGAGATACCGGACATCTGCAAAAGAGGAATACGTGCCATGACAGCGAGCTAAACCGCGCCGCAGGCTTCGTCAACGGGCCATGCGCGCTCGCGGGCAACGCGCGGTGCCAGAACCGACGAGCTCAGCAAGAAGCCCGCCTCCCGATGAGAACAATCCGGGCAAGGGAGGGCCGCCCCCGTCCAGCCTATCCCGCCACCGCGCGCAGCAAGCGCTTGCGGGCGGGCGGAATGGCACCAATCTCAAGGCCGGTAAACACATGCAGCGTGTTCATATGCTTGTCGACCACCGCGTGATCGCTCACCCAGCCGCCCATCATCAGATATGTACGCAGCAGCGGCGGCATCCGCAGCATGGCTTTCTTGGCGTCCGGTTTGCGCCGCAGCCTCGCGGCAAAGCGGAAAACATTCGGGGCCTTCACCCGCGGCAACCAGCGTTTCGGCGCAAGGTGGCGATGCTTCAGCATTGCAAAGGCATCGAGATACTCGGCGGTCTCGGTACCAGCAAACGACGAACAGCCAAACAGCATCTGGATGTCCTCCCGGTCCACGAATGCGGTCATCGCCCCCCAAGCGACGCGCAGAATGTCGGGATCGCTCCAGCCCTGATGAATGCAGAATCGCCCCATCTCCACCATGCGGCCCTCGAAGTCCCGGAGGCCGGAGAGGTCATAGAACTGCGCCGAATAGGTGCGCGCGACCTCATGGCCGCCCTCCAGCACCAGCATGCGGAAACAGCAGACCAGCGCTTCGCTGCGGGTGTCCTCCACCAGCACATGGGCGCAGGTGGCGTCAAAGTCGTCCTGATCGATCTCCGCGGTGCGAAAGCACAGGGTGCGCAGGGCTTGAACCGCCGCGATGTCCACCCGGCCCGCCGCAAGCCGTGCACGATACCGGCCTTTCGATAGCAAAGGACCGTTGGCCTCGTCTGTCGGTGAAATGTCGGACCGGGGTGTCGTGGCCATGAACTGCTCGCGTCTGATCTTGACTGCAATCGCGACCGCTCCGCGTCGGGGCGGCGGATTACTTGCATTGCTATCATGACACATGTGAAGCCCGGGTGACGAATCCATCCCCCGAGCTCATAATTTACGCGTGGTGCAGCCTTATTGCTGCAGGAAGCTGCCGGGGTTGAAATTGCCCAGGTTGCCGACAAGCTGTCGCAGGAATGTCTTGTCCTCCAGGCTCGAGTCGGTCACGCGGCGCTCCAGCGGAATGACCCGGCCATCCTCCAGCGTGTAGCGCTGCACGCTGTCCACCACGCCTGACGATGCGAAGGTGATCGCCACCAAATCGCGCGAGACCACCTGAGGCTCCTTTGCGCCAAAGCGTTTGACCCGCGAGGTCACGTAATAATATCCGCTTTCGTCGGCCAGCGAGTCGATTGTCGGCTCCCCAACGGTTTCAGCGACCGAGTCGCGGGTATCCACGCCAACCACGACCTCGTTCAGAAGGTCCGGTCCGGGGATCCAGCCATGCTTGCGATACTGGGCGGTACAGGCCGTCACGGCCAACACCGCTCCGACAAGAAGCGCGCCCCGCAATGCGGTTTTTACGGTCTTCGGACTTGCAATCATGCGCTTCCCCTGCCCTTCGGGTTGATAAAGACTGAAGTCCCGATTACCTAACTCGGGCTTCTGGTTCAAGAAATGAAAGTACACACGTGAGTTCGCACCCTTCCGAGACGACAGCCCTGCGGGTTGCCGAGTTGCCCCAGAACCGCCCGACACAGTTTTCGGTGGTTCCGGACGCAGACACACTCCGCGCCATCGCTCATGATCTGGGCGTCGACACCCTGCGCAAACTCCGCTTCGAAGGAGAGATCAAGGCGCGCGGCAAGCGGGACTGGACCCTGACAGGCAAACTTGGCTTTACAGTCGTGCAGCCCTGCGTCGTGACGCTGGAGCCGGTGACCAGCCGGATCGACACGCAAGTGGAGCGCCTGTTCCTTGCGCATATCGCCACCCCCGAAGAGGAAGAGGTGGAAATGGCGGAGGATGACAACGTCGATGAACTGGGTGAAACCATCTCTCCGTTTGACGTTATGGTTGAGAGTGTTGCCCTGCATCTGCCGCAGTATCCACGCAAGGACGGCGCGGAACTGGGACAAAGCCTGCACGCTGAACCCGGCACCAAGCCGATGACAGACGAGGACACCCGCCCCTTTGCAGGGCTTGCAGATTTGATGAAACCAAGCGACAAGGACACCTGAACGACGCATTCGGATGTGCGGCTCTGGATGTCCTGGACTGCAATATCTGATGTCACCTGAATTCTTGCTGGCACTTACGTGCTGGCTCTCCTAAGAAAAGCCTTGCGCCGCCGAAGATTCGCAGTATTTTTGCGCGCTCATCGGAATTTTTGGTTGGACATCGGAGAGACTGCGGCCTACACGCACGTCACACCGGACGTCACACCGATTGACACGGAAACATGAAACGCGCCCGACGGCTCTCTTGCCTGGTGGCCCTAGTTAGACAAAGGTTGAGACATGGCTGTCCAACAGAACAAAGTATCCAAATCGCGCCGCAACAACCGCCGCGCGCACGATGCTCTGGTTGCTGCAAACCCGAACGAATGCTCGAACTGCGGTGAACTGCGTCGTCCTCACCACGTGTGCCCGTCCTGCGGCCACTATGACGACAAAGAAATCGTAGCACAGGCCGACGAGATCGACCTGGACGAAGACGCGGCCTGAAGTCGAAACGGGATCACGAATGCCAGGCAGGCACGCAGTCGTATGACGGGTAACACCGCTCCATCGCAGGCAGATGCCCGCCGCACCGTGATCTCGGTGGACGCCATGGGTGGCGATGCCGGACCGGCCGTTGTGGTCGCAGGCATCGCCAAATCCGCCAAGAAGAATCCCGACATCCGGTTTCTTCTTCATGGTCCTATCGAACAGCTCGAACCACTCGTGGCCCGCAGGAAGCACTTGGCGGGCCGTGTAGAGATTCGTGACGCGCGCGACGTCGTCACGATGGAAGACAAACCCAGCCAGGTGATGCGCAACGGCAAGGGCACCAGCATGTGGTCCGCCCTCGAAGCTGCGCGCAATGGCGACGCTGCTGGCGTGGTCTCTTGCGGCAACACCGGTGCGCTGATGGCGCTGTCGATGCTGCGCCTGCGCAAATTGCCAGGCGTAAATCGACCCGCGATTGCGATTCTCTGGCCCTCCCGCAACCCTCAGGGCTTCAATGTGATGCTCGACGTAGGGGCGGACGTGCGCGCCGACGCAGAGGATCTTCTGCAATATGCCCTGATGGGCACCTCCTACATTCGCAACTCGATGGATCTGCCCTGCCCCCGTGTCGGCCTGCTGAATGTGGGCACCGAGGAGCACAAGGGCCGCGCCGAACTGAAAGAGGCCTATGCGCTGATCTCTCAGAATGCGGAAAAGGCCAACTACGAGTTTGTCGGCTTTGTTGAAGGCAGCGACATTCCCGGCGACATCGCAGATGTGATCGTCACCGACGGGTTCACCGGCAATGTGGCGATCAAGACCGGCGAAGGCACCGCAAGTCTTTTGCGCTCCGCCCTGCGCGAGGCGTTTGAATATTCGATTCTGTCGCGGCTTGCCGCGCTTCTGGCCTATACTTCCCTGGCACGGCTGTCGAAACGCATTGACCCGCGACGGGTCAATGGCGGCATTTTTCTCGGGCTGAACGGAACCGTCGTCAAATCCCACGGCGGCGCCGATGCAACGGGCGTATCTGCCGCCATCAAACTCGCGTTTCTCCTTGCAGAGCAAGGCTTTGCGGAAAAGCTTGCAGCCCGGGTTGCATCCGCCGTAGAGCTTGCCCAAGATGACGCAACGTCCGCAGACGCGGACGAACCCGGCGATTCTGAGTCCGGGAGCACGAACTAGAAGGCAGGCAAAAGAATGACGCGACGCGCAGTGGTGATTGGCGCAGGGCACTACCTCCCCGAACGCATTGTAGAAAACGCGGAATTCGAAGCCACGCTGGAGACCTCCGACGAATGGATTCGCTCCCGGTCCGGCATCGAACGCCGCCATTTCGCGGCCGAGGATGAAACCACCTCGCATATGGCGACCCGTGCGGCTGAAGCTGCGCTGAAATCCGCCGGCCGCACTGCTGCGGATGTGGACGCCATCATTCTGGCAACCTCCACGGCCGATCTGACCTTCCCCTCCGCCGCCACCATGGTGCAGTCGCAGTTGGGCATGACCAAAGGCTTTGCCTTTGACGTCCAGGCGGTCTGCGCGGGTTTCGTCTATGCCCTGTCGAATGCCAATGCGCTGATCGCGTCCGGTCAGGCTGAGCGGGTGCTGGTCATTGGCGCCGAGACCTTCTCGCGCATCATGGATTGGACGGATCGCTCCACCTGCGTGCTGTTCGGTGATGGTGCCGGTGCGATTCTTCTGGAGGCCCAAGAAGGCGACGGCACCAGTGCTGATCGTGGTATTCTGGCCACCGATCTGAACTCTGATGGGCGCTACAAGGACCTGCTCTACGTGGATGGTGGTGTTTCGACCCAATCCACCGGCCATCTGCGCATGCAGGGCAACCAGGTCTTCCGCCACGCGGTCGAAAAACTCGCATCAACCGCGACCACCGCACTGGAGCGCGCAGGCGCCAGCACGGATGACGTGGACTGGATAGTGCCGCATCAGGCCAACATCCGCATCATTCAAGGCACCGCAAAGAAAATGGGCCTGCCCATGGACAAGGTGGTCGTGACGGTACAGGATCACGGGAATACATCCGCAGCCTCCATTCCGCTGGCATTGTCCGTCGGCGTCGAGCGTGGCCAGATCAAACAGGGTGATCTTATCGTGACCGAAGCCATTGGCGGCGGTCTGGCTTGGGGTGCCGTGGTTTTTCGGTGGTAAAGCCGACGAAACAGCGCCTTCCAATTCATTGATATTGACAGGGAAATTCTCAACACCCTATTGTTTTTGAAAACAATGGGGATGGCGATGACCGAAAAAACAATTACGAGAATGGATCTGAGCGAGGCCGTGTTCCGCGAGGTCGGCCTGTCACGCAACGAAAGCGCACAGCTGGTCGAGAGCATGTTGCAACACATGTCGGACGCCTTGGTGCGCGGTGAACAGGTGAAAATCTCCTCCTTTGGCACCTTCAGCGTACGCGATAAATCTGCCCGCGTGGGCCGCAATCCAAAAACTGGCGAAGAAGTTCCAATCCAGCCGCGCCGGGTCCTGACCTTTCGGCCGTCTCACCTGATGAAAGACCGCGTCGCAGACGGCAACCGAAAGTAACCCCGAGACGGCTGACCCGTCCGTTCCCAAACCGGCTCTGCGCGCAGGGCCTCATCCAGTTGCGCGCAGCGCGCCACCGATACAAGAGAGATGCCCCAATGTCCAAGTCACCTGACGCCTTTCGCACCATCAGCGAAGTCGCGGAATGGCTGGATATTCAGGCCCACGTCTTGCGGTTCTGGGAAAGCAAGTTCACTCAGGTCAAACCGGTCAAACGGGCTGGTGGACGGCGCTACTATCGCCCGACCGACATGCTCCTGCTGGGCGGCATCCAGCATTTGCTGCATGAAAAAGGGCTGTCGATCAAGGAAGCGCAGGCGCTTGTCCGCGAGGAAGGTGTGCAGCATGTGCAGAGCCTCTCAAAGCCGCTGGAAGCTGACGAAGCCGAGGAAGAGACCCCGCCCGTGGAGGCCAAACCTGTCAGCAAATGGGTCGAGCCTGATGCGGTTCAGCCGCCTGAACCCGAGGCGCCCCGTCCCCCGGTCGTGGATCGAGATCCGCCGGAAGAGCCGGAGCCCCCTCTGCGCACGTCAGCCCCCCCGACACCTCCGCCGTTCAGCGCCCCGCAGCCTCCAGCGCCGGTGGATCATGCAGATCAGCTCGAAGGCCAACCTCTCAATAACCAGCAAGAGGGCGAGAACGCAGGGTCTCCTGCTTCAGCCGCTCCTGCCGCCGCACCTCCAGCAGCGCCTGCCCCTCCTACGGCTCCCACCGTCCAGCCCGATGTGGCCCAGACACCCTCGGGCGCGGAACCGCAGGAACGCGCTGTGGGGGCAGCACCGATAGATACAGCCCTGCCGTCCGCGTCGGAGCGCCCAGAAGGCTCCGCCGATGCTCAGCCCCCGCAGGACACTGATATGTCCCAGCAAAATACGCACCCTGCAGAGACGCCCCCGATTTCCGCTTCCACCTCGAACGCGGGGGACGAGCCTGTGGCATTGACCGACGCGCCGCCAGCTGCGGTTGAGGCCACCGCAAGTGAAACGCCTGCCGAAAGCAGCGCCGACCAAGCTGAAGGCCACTTCGAGGGCGACACTGAGGGCAGCGCTGAGGGCAACACTGATGTCCAAATCGACATGCCCTTTGATCTGCCAGATGCTCCCCAGCGCCCACGAGATCTGTCAGAGCAAGGGCCCGCGCCCTCACACAATCCCGCTCAGATCTCCGATGCCGCGTCTGATGCTGCACCAACTGCGCAACAGGATTTCTTTGCCAGCTCAACCGCAGCGGACACCGCCCCCACGGCGAAGGAGGACGTAGAGGACGCATCGCGCCCGCAGTCGCCTGCGCCTTCAGGGTCTGAGCCCTCAGAGGCGCCTGCGCCGCAGACAGCTCCCATCTCCAGCCCATCGGCCCCGCACGCAGCCCCTCAGGAGGCAAGCCCGCAGGCCGCATCTCCATCTCCATCTGCATCCGAAGACGAGGCGCCAGAGGCCGATGCCTTTGCCGCGCCGGACCCGATGGAGGACGCAAGCGGATTTTCAACGCACCGGGAGTCTGCTGCCGCTGACGATGCCTCCACAGCGGAGCCTGCAGACACGTCCGCCACCGCCCGTGAAAGCAATCCCGAACCCGAGGGTCCGGACAGCAGCCCGCCTGCGACAGAGCCGACCCCGGAGGCCCCCTCACCAGCCGAAGGTGAGACCGCAGAACCGACCAGAACAGCGGAAGAGATCGCACGTGCCATGGCCGCCATGGCAGAGATCATACCGAGCCAGGATCAGGCCTCTGCACCGGACCAATCTCCTGCCCCTGCTGCCGAAACTGATGACGATCAGATCACCCCTGCAGCGACCCCGGATATGCCGGAAGATGCGCCAGATACCCCGGAGGCGGCGCCGGACACATCTGACGCCCCTGTCGAAGAGATGCCGATCTCTGCCGTGGCCGACACATCGGAATTCACCGATCCGTCCAGCGCAGAGGACGTAGACGCCGACGATGACATCAGTGAAAGCGTCGCTGAGATCGAAACCGCCTCCAGCGATATGGCGTCTCCCGATGAGGGCCTGCCCGCACAGTCCAATGACGACAGTGATGCGCAAGACAGCGATCCAGTGCAGACCACGCCGGAGCTGACAGCGGATGAGCCGCAACAGACGTCCCTGAGGGCGCGAGTCGTCGATGTCCCTGATGAGCCGCAAGGGACCATTCCTGCCGGGGTTCTTCAGCGTTTGTCCTCAGTGGCGGCACAGTCACCCGCGCAATCCGCGGTGCTGAGCGAAATCATCGAGGATCTGCGCCACTTTGGACAGCAGCGCTGATCCGCCTTTCTGGCGAGGGCAAAATGAGGCGCGTTGAAAAAGCGCGGAAAAAGCAAATTCGCCTCTTGCCCCTGCCGCAAAAAGCAGTAGAAAGCTCCAACAACGGGCTATGGCGCAGCCTGGTAGCGCGTCCGTCTGGGGGACGGAAGGTCGCAGGTTCGAGTCCTGCTAGCCCGACCATAACAAAACGCCCGAGCGGTCACCGCTCGGGCGTTTGTGTATCCGCCGCCTGCTTTGTCGTTGGTTTTCCAAGGTAAATTCTCGGCCTCAAGTGACAAGGCGATTGTGGCACGACAGAATTTGCGTCAGCATCCTGCGGGATAGCGACGCCATCAGGGGGAACGGCAGATATGACCGGTGTTTTGCCCAGCCAGACGATCGAGACCATGCTTGCCCGCGCGGAGATCATCCTCGACGCGCCGCTGATCGAGGGTCAGATCCAGCCCGCCAGCCTTGATTTGCGCCTTGGCACAGTTGCCTATCGTGTTCGCGCCTCCTTCCTCGCCGGTCAGGGGCGCACCGTGTCCGAACGGCTGGACGAGTTTGAGATGCATCGCATCGACCTCAGCGGCGGCGCCGTGCTGGAAAAGGGCTGCGTCTACGTGGTGCCGCTGATGGAATCGCTCGATCTGCCCGCCAACATCACCGCCGTTGCCAATGCCAAAAGCTCGACCGGGCGGCTTGATCTGCTGACCCGGACCATTACCGATGGCGGCGAGGAGTTCGACCGCATCCGCGCCGGCTATACCGGTCCGCTTTACGCCGAGATCTGTCCGCGGTCCTTCTCGGTGCTGGCACGCCCCGGTATGCGCCTCAACCAGATCCGCTTCCGCGACGGGCAATCGGTGCTGGATGACGACACCCTCGCCGCTCTGCATGCCGACACACCACTGGTCGATGGCGAGGCCGTCATCGAGGATGGCTTGGGCTTTTCCGTCGATCTGCGCCTGCCGGGCACCGATCTGGTGGGCTACCGCGCCAAGCCGCACACCGGCGTGATCGATCTGGACCGGATTGGCGCCTATGACCCCAGCGACTACTGGGAGGAGGTGCGCAGCGACAAGGGCCGCATCATCCTCGATCCCGGTGCGTTTTATATCCTCGTCAGCCGCGAGGCGGTGCATATCCCGCCCGAATATGCCGCCGAAATGGCGCCCTACCTTGCCATGGTGGGCGAATTCCGGGTGCACTACGCGGGGTTCTTCGATCCCGGTTTTGGCCATGCCGAGGCAGGTGGAGCAGGGTCACGCGGAGTGCTGGAAGTGCGCTGTCACGAGGCGCCCTTTGTGCTCGAACACGGTCAGGTGGTGGGCCGTCTGGTCTATGAACGGATGGCCTCCCTGCCCGAGCAGCTTTATGGTGCGGGCATTGCCTCCAACTATCAGGGCCAGGGGCTGAAGCTGTCGAAACATTTCCGCAGCCCCGCCTGAGGCACCTCAGCGCGGATAACTGACGCTTTCTAGGTCCGCCGTGACATCCGCCTGCGCGGTGCGTTCCAGCACTGTCGACAGGGTCAGATAGGTGCTGGTGCCGCGCACCCCCTCGATATCGTAGACCTTTGACAACAGCCCCTCCAGCGCCTGCGGGCTGGCAACGCGCACCTTCATGATCAGGCAGGTATCACCAGTGGTGGAATGGATCTCCTCCACCTCGGGGAATTGCTCCAGCGCCATGATCTCGCGCGTTTTGCCCCAGCCGATGGTATCCACATGGATGAAGGCGAGAATCGGCTTTCCGACCTGCGCCCCATCGATTTGTGCTACGGTGGCTTTGATCGCGCCCGAGGCCCGCAGCCGCTTGACCCGTTCATGCACCGCCGGTGCCGACAGGCCCACCTGTTCGCTGATCGCCGCATAGGACTGCGTGGCATCCTGGCTCAGCGCGCCTAATATTCTTCGGTCCAGCGCGTCCATACCCCGTGCGGATCGTGCCGAGGTCCGAATGCTCTCTGTTTTTTCCACCATCAGATCTTTAACACCTTCACAGAATGATTTTCGCCAATTAAGCCAAACTGCCGAATGAAATTCAATCTGGATTAAGCCTGACCATGCCATCTTCTGCCCCGCCGCTCTGGATCTCCATCGCCACGCTAATGTGCGCCATTGCCATCGTGGGCACCAATGCGCTGTTGCTGTCCCCCTTGGTGCAGACCGTGGGCGCGGATCTCTCCGCCAGCCCGACGCAAGTGCTTTGGGCCTCCAGCGGTTACGGGTTGGGGGTGGCGGCAGCGGCGCTGCTGATTGCCCCGATCGGAGATCGCATCGGCAGCGGTCGGCTGTTGCGGATGGCGCTGGCAGTTCTGACCGTTGGCTTTGTTGCCAGTGCGCTCGCCCCCGGCCTGATCGCGCTGATTGCCGCGCAGGTGCTCTGCGGCATCGCCGGTGGGGCGGCCCTACCCTCGATCTACACAATGGCGGCGGTGATCGCCCCAAAGGGGCGCGAGGCGCGGGTGGTCGGCGCGGTCATCACCGGCTGGACCCTCTCGCTGGTGCTGGGGGTCAGCCTCGCTGCATGGAGCGCCGAGTTCCTTGGCTGGCGCATGGTCTACGGGGCCCTTGCGGCGCTGTGCGCTCTGGTCTGGGGGCTGAGCGCACCGCTGGCGCGGCTTGATGCCCCGGGGGGTGCGACCAGCTCGCCGCTCAGCGCGCTCCGGGTGCCCGGCATGGGGCGCGGTATCCTCGCCTCGGTCGGCCTCATGCTCAGCTTCTATGTGACCTATTCCTATACCGGCGCCCATGCCACCATCGATCTTGGCCTCAGCACCGGTCAGGCCGGGCTCTTGCCGCTGATCTACGGCCTGGGGTTTGGCGGCGCGGTGCTGCTGGACCCGCTCCTTGACCGCATCGGCATGGCGCGTGCCACCACACCGGTGTTTCTCGCACTCACCCTGACCTATGTGGCAATGGGCGTACTGGGCGCCAGCTACCCGCTGTTTCTGGCGCTGGCGGTGCTCTGGGGGATCTTCCAGCATTTCGGCCTGAACCTGCTGGTGGCCCGGCTCACCGCGCTGGACCCGCGCCAGCGGGGTGCGATCATGGGGATCTACTCGACCACCACCTACCTCAGCGTCTTTGCCGCGCCCTTTGTGGGCGGCATCGGCTTTGCGACACTGGGAATTCTGGGCTGCGTTCTGATTTCAGCGACCCTGACTATGATCGCCGCAGTCGAGGCACTGAGCCTGCGGCGCACCACCGCGCTCAGCTCTTCTCACGCGCCGCACGACGTGCCCGACGCGCCTGTCTGACCTCGCGGATACGGGCGCGCTCGGCCTCTTCCTCGGGCGTGCGCTGCGGCTTTTGCGGCGCGCCCTGCGTTTCGTCCTGGCCCCGGCGTGCCGCCTTCTTGCCGCCGGCCCGTTTGCCAACTGCATTGATGCCGGCGTTGACGCCCGCGTTCACCGCGCGCCCGATCAGGCGGCGCAGGACCATATTGGCGATCCGGTCAAATCCCATGAGGACCTCCCTTGGGGTCTGAGTGTAAGTTTGCTGCGTTCGCCATACATATAGGTGCGGAGTACGGCGATTTCTTGGCATGCGCAAAGAGGAGCGAGCGCCAAGCCCCGGTTCAGTCCTCGAACAGCTCCGGCTGCTCTTCGTCCTGTCGCTCGTCCTCGCTGTCGCCCTGACCGATCGGGAAGGCGCTCGGCGGTGGGCGGTTCTCCAAGAGCCCGGCGGCGCGCAGCTCCTTCAGCCCCGGCAGATCGCGCGCGCTCTCCAAACCAAAGTGATCGAGGAAGGTCGGTGTCACCACAAAGGTCACCGGCCGCCCTGGCGTCATCTTGCGCCGCCCCAGACGGATCCACTCCATCTCCAGAAGCTGGTCGATGGTGCCCCGTGACACCGATACACCGCGGATCTCTTCGATCTCGGCCCGTGTCACCGGCTGGTGATAGGCGATGATCGCCAGGGTCTCGATCGCCGCGCGCGACAGCTTGCGGCTCTCCACGATTTCCTTTTGCATCAGATAGCCAAGATCCGGCGCCGTGCGCATTGCCCAGGCGTCCCCCACCTGCACCACCCGCACACCGCGCCCCTCGTAGCGTTTGCGCAGATACTCCAGCGCCTCGCCCGGGTTGCAGCCATGCGGCATGCGCGACACCAGATCGCGCACCGTCACCGGCTCGGCACTGGCAAAGAGCACCGCCTCCACCATACGCTCCTGCTCTGCCATCGGTGGCGCATCGAACAGGCTGTCACTGTCCTGCTTCGCGGACGGCTCATTGGGGCTGTGGGTCTGGTCGTCCATCATATATCCTCTGGCCGGTTGCGCAGCTGAATGGGGGCGAAGCTCTCGCTCTGGCGGATCTCCATCTTGCCCTCCTTCACCAATTGCAGCGAGGCGGCGAATGTGGCGGCGGTGGCAGAGCGGCGCTTGACCGGATCACTGTGCCAGCCGTCTGGCAGATAGCTCAGCATATCGGTCCAGCTGCCGGTAAACCCCAGCAGGCTGCGCATACGTTCCAGCGCCTCTTCCATGGTGAAAACACTCTCGCGATCCATCACGAAGGGCCGGAATTCATCCTTGGTGCGGATGCGCGCATAGCCCTGCATCAGGTCCAGAAGGTTCGCCGTGTAGGTCACCGTCTTGATGCGCTGCACGTCCTCGGCCTGCCCGCGGGCAAAGAAATCCCGTCCCAGCTGGTCGCGCCCCATCAGCCGCGCAGCGGCATCGCGCATCGCCTGCAGGCGCTCCAGCTGGAACGCCAGATGCGCCGCCAGTTCCTCGCCCGAGGGGCCTTCTTCTTCCGGGTCAGGGGGCAGCAGCAGGCGCGATTTCAGGAACGCCAGCCAGGCCGCCATCACCAGATAGTCGGCAGCCAGCTCGATGCGCAGCTCCTTGGCCTTTTCCACGAAGGTCAGGTACTGGCGCGCGAGTTCGTAGACAGAGATCTGGCGCAGATCGACCTTCTGGGTGCGCGACAGCGTCAGCAGCAGATCAAGCGGCCCTTCAAAGCCATGCACATCAACGATCAGCGCCTCGGCTTCGAGGCGTTCCTCGACCGAAATCTGCGTCTCATCCGGGAATAACGAGTTCTTCGTCAGCCATATACCTGTCCGCCCATGAGGGCAGATAGTTCCGCTTCAGCCGCATCCGTGTCAAGCGCAGCAGGGGTTTGACGGCAGGCAAGTGCCGCCTCGGCGCGCCGTTGGGCGGCATCCGTCATGCAGCCGGCAGCCTCAACAACGGCAGCACGGGCCACCAGCGAGGAGTTGCAAAACAGCGCCACATCGCAGCCCGCATCGAGGGATGCCCTCGCAATTGCCCCAGCCGCCATATCTGGATCGTCTGGCTGCAGGCCGGACAGCTCAGGTGCCCATAAGGCCTTCATCGAAATATCATCGGTCATCACCAGACCGTCATAACCCAGCTCCTGCCGGACCAGCTGCATCATCACCGGCGACAGGGTCGCAGGACGCGGATCAAAGGCGTCGTAGACCAGATGCGCGGTCATCGCCATCGGCAGATCCTTCAGCGGCGTGAAGGCGGCAAAATCCTCGGCCCGCAGCACCTCCGCCGGGGCAGTCACATGTGGCAGGTCGTGGTGACTGTCCATGCTGGAGCGGCCATGACCGGGGATATGCTTCATCACCGGCACGACGCCGCCATCCAGATGCCCCGCCGCACACGCGCGGGCAATCGCGGCCACGCTGGCGGCATCCGTTCCGTAACAGCGGTTGCGCAGGAAGGGATGCGTGTCAGCGCTGGCGATATCCGCCAGCGGCGCGCAATTGCTGTCGATGCCAAGCGCATGCAGCTCCGCCGCGATCAGCCGTGCCCGCAGATACATCGCCCGCACCGGGTCGGTGGCCGCCTGCACATGGTCCAGCGCCGGACGCCACTCGCGTGCAAGCGGCGCGCGCAGCCGCTGCACCCGACCGCCTTCCTGATCGATGGTGATCAGACACTCATGCCCCGCCGCCTCGCGGAAATCATCACAAAGCGCGCGGATCTGGTCGGCGCTGTCGATATTGCGGGCAAAGAGGATAAAGCCAAAAGGCGCCGCCTCGCGGAACAGCGCCTTTTCATCCGCCGTCAGGCGATGGCCTTCGGCGTCCAGAATGGTGGCCCCGAACCGCATCGGCTCAGCGCATTGTCACAGGGATGCAATCGGCATTGCCCGCCACCAGGGCCGAGCAGAAGCGCCGCGCGTCCGACAGGTCCTCAAACCCATGCGCGCGCAGGCGATAGAAGATCCGGCCACCGCTTTCGGCGCGCTGTACCACGCGGGCCTTGTCGTCAAAGAATTCACCAAAGTTGGCGCTGATCCGGGTCCACTCGCTGCGGGCCACCTCGGCACTTTCAAAGGCGCCCAGCTGTGCCAGCCGCGTGCCAACTGCCAGGCTCTCGGGGTCAATATCAACGGTCCGCTGCTCTGGCTGTGCGGCGCTCTCGCTTGCGGCGGGCGCCGGGGCAAACCGCGCCGGACGAACCTGCGGCCGCGGTGTTTCGCGTACACCTGGGGCATTGCGGATCGCTGCAGGCACACGGGCGATCGTAACATCTGCGGTATCCAGCGGATCCGGTTGCACGATAGATGCGGAGGTTTCGCGCAGGTCTTCCAACGGCACCGCCCCGTCCGTCAGGGACGCCACCAATGCGTCGATATCATTATTGCGCTGCTCCAGCGGCGAAACATCTTCGATCTCTGCGGTTTGCAGTTCATCCTCGGCGACAGGCGCCTGCGCGTCTTCTGCGGCATATTCCGCCTCGAGCGCGGCCTCGTCCTCTGCCGCCTGGGTCAGTGCCGGGATCGGCTGGTCATCCTCAGTGAGGGCAATGGTCTCAGGCGCCAGCCGCAGGGTATCTGCCGGATCTTCGGCTATCCCGTTTGCGGCAACGGAATTGACTGCCAACCCCTGATTGTCCGCCGTCTCGCCGCCCGGCTCCGCTGGCGCCACGCGCATCGGACCCGCAACGGCGCTGACCACCGGCACGCCGGAGACATCGCGCATAATCAGTTTGTATCCCCAGACGGAGATGCTCACCACAAGCGCGATGGAGGCCGCAGCGCCGAGAAACGCCGCCATGCGCCCCAGCTCGCCGCGTGCAGGTTGCGGGGCAAAAAGCTCCTCTTCGTCACCGCCAAACCCGTCACCATAGTCGCTGACGTAGTCATATCCCGCTTCGGGGTAGTCGCCGGCGTTGTCATAGTTTCCCGCACCGGAAAACGTGCCGACATTGACGCTCGGCGACTGTCTCAGGCCGAAATTCGGATAGGGTGTCTCTGCCACAGGCTCAGCGGCTTCGATGGCGGCCGCTGCCATGTTGTCTTGCGCGTGATCCTGTGCCGGAGCACGCGAATATTGATGAGAGGAAAACGGATCGAAGGCGGAGCCTCCGGTGTCACCATCGCCATTTGAAGAGGGAGCGCCCGCGCCCACCTGTGCAAAATATGCCATATCCGCCTCACTGCCCTAAGTCGCAGTCATCCCGCCAAAATAAAGGGCGGGACGCATGCGCGTGGGTCTCTTGATCTGCCTCGGGCCAGCGGTTCGGGTGACTTTGGCGTCACATCTCCTGCGCTGGTTTAACGCCAAGAATACCAAGACCAGCAGAAATGACAATGGAAACAGAGCGGGCAAGTGCCAAATTAGCATGTGTTGCCGTTTGGCTG
The DNA here is from genome assembly GCF_032924845.1 of Tritonibacter scottomollicae. Classification (NCBI taxonomy): domain Bacteria; kingdom Pseudomonadati; phylum Pseudomonadota; class Alphaproteobacteria; order Rhodobacterales; family Paracoccaceae; genus Tritonibacter; species Tritonibacter scottomollicae. The sequence continues at coordinate 733,982 of NZ_CP136704.1, read as the reverse complement.
CTCTCATTAACAAATCGTAAACTCATTTCAGATTTGCCAAGGTGGTATAGCCCATGCAGGTCCGACGCCAGATCATAGAGGAAAAAGGCGATCCGGTGCGGCTCATTGGTGCGTGCAGCAATCTCTACCTGACGGGGCCATTCGGCGATCTTCCGCGCAACCGACAGCTGTGCATCGTGAGCAAGCGTGCTCAGGTCGGCTGATGCGAGGGTCGCGTCGTCGGTGGCGATGCCCGCCTCCGACGCCTTGCGCAGGGTCGAATGGATGCGCGCATTGGCATATTGCACGTAGAACACCGGATTGTCCTTGGACTGCTCCAGCGCCTTGTCGAGATCAAAGTCGAAGCCCTGATCGTTCTTGCGCGTCAACAGCATGAAGCGCGTCACATCCGCGCCCACTGCCTCGACCACGTCGCGCAGGGTGACAAAGGTCCCTGCCCGCTTGGACATCTTGAATTCCTGGCCGTCCTTGAACAGCTTAACCAGCTGGCAGAGCTTGATGTCCAGCGGAACCTGACCATCGGACAGAGCTGATACCGCTGCCTTCATCCGCTTGACATAACCACCGTGGTCCGCACCGAAGATATCGATCAGCATGTCAAAGCCACGGCTGACCTTGTCGTAGTGATAGGCGATATCCGGCGCAAAATAGGTCCAGGCCCCATCGGATTTCTTCACGGGGCGGTCAACGTCATCGCCATGTTCGGTGGATTTGAACAAGGTCTGCTCGCGGGGCTCCCAATCATCAGGTTTCTTGCCCTTCGGCGGCTCCAGCACGCCTTCGTAGATCAGCCCCTTTGCATCAAGGCTCTCCAGAGCGGTTTCGATCCGCCCGGTGCCATAGAGCGATTTTTCCGAATAGAAGACATCCATCTTAATACCCAGAAGCGCCAGATCGCCCCGGATCAGATCCATCATCATCTCGGTGGCGGCGTTGCGGATTTCCTCCAGCCAGATTTCCTCGGGCTGATCGATGAACTGCGCGCCGTACTTGTCCTTCAGCGCGGCCCCGACATCCTTCAGGTATTCGCCAGGATAGGTGCCGTCTGGGAATTCCACCGTCTGACCATGCGCCTCGAGGTAACGCAGGTAGGCCGAGCGCGCCAGAACATCGACCTGCGCGCCGCCGTCGTTGATGTAGTATTCGCGGGTGACCTCATAGCCAGCGTAGTCCAGCAGGCTCGCCAGCGCGTCGCCAAACACCGCACCTCGGGTATGGCCCACATGCAGCGGCCCGGTTGGGTTGGCAGAGACATACTCCACGTTGACCTTCTTGCCCTGCCCCAGATCGGAGCGGCCATAGGCCTCGCCACCCTTCAGCACCTTGCCCAGAACCTCCTGCCAGACCGATGCCTCAAGGCGCAGGTTCAAGAACCCCGGCCCGGCCACCTCGGCAGAGGCGACGCGCGTGTCCGCCCCCAGCTTTGCGGCCAGCGCCTCGGCAATGTCGCGGGGCTTCATCTTGGCAGGCTTTGCCAGAACCATCGCCGCATTGGTTGCCATATCGCCATGCGCCGCATCTCGGGGGGGTTCCACCGCGACATTGGCAAAATCGAGCCCCTCAGGCAGGGTCCCTTCGGCCGTCATGGCCGCGAGGCTATCAATCACAAGCGTACGGATATCGGTAAAGAGGTTCATGTCTGGCGTCCTTTGGTTCAGCCTCAGCGGATACCGAGGGGCGCGCTCAGGGTCAACAGTCGAAGCAGGCGCGCCCAGTGGCCGCGCGCGAACTCTGCGGCGCGACATCGCCCGATCTGCCCCCTTCAAAGGGGGGCACCACCAGCCCAATCCTGCTCAAAGTGAACCACCGCGCGCGACGCAGAAGGGGTTTAGACGCCGCGATACCAGCGCCCCTTCAGCTTTTTGCTAAATACCTCGGAGCGCGAGGCAGCGCCTCGCTTCCCCACACTGCAGCACCTGCCGTCAGTCTCGGAGGTCCCCCAGCGCCAACTGATCATAGAGCTGCAGCGCAAAGCGGTCGGTCATCCCGGCGATATAGTCCGACACGATCCGCGCCCGCTCCACCTCTGTGGCAGCAGCACGGATGTCATCATGCCAGCGCTCCGGCATCGCCATCGTATTCTCCAGATAGTAGGTGAACAACGCCTTCACCACATGTGCGACCCGCTCCCGCACCACCATCACCGACGGGGCACGATACATGCGGGTGAACAGGAACGCGCGCAGCTCTTTCAGCTGACGCCATATCTCATCCGAGAATGTCACGACCGAGTGGTCAAGCGCCCGGATCTCCTGCACCGACTGGGCGCCAGAGGCGGCCAGTTTCCGGCGCGCGGTGTCGATCACATCACTGACCATCACGCCGAACACCCGGCGCAGCGCCTCGTGCCGACGGCGGTTCGCATCCAGCCCGGGGTATGTCTCGTCGACCTGCGCATAGGCGGGGCCGATCAGAGACAGACCGCAAATATCGTCATCACTGAACAATCCGGCCCGCAGCCCGTCATGCAGGTCGTGATTGTTATAGGCCACATCATCCGCCAGCGCCGCTACCTGCGCCTCGGCGCTGGCGTAGGTGTGAAGCTCCAGATCAATCGCCTGATTGCAGGCTGCAAGCGCCCAGGGCAGATCCCCCACAACAGGCCCATTGTGTTTGGCGATCGCTTCCAGTGTTTCCCAGGTCAGGTTCAACCCGTCGAATTCGGCATAGTGCCTTTCCAGCGCCATCACGATCCGCAACGCCTGCGCATTGTGGTCAAAGCCGCCATAGGGCGCCATCATCTCGTGCAGCGCGTCCTCGCCGGTATGGCCAAAGGGCGTGTGACCGAGATCATGGGCCAGCGCCACCGCCTCTGTCAGTTCCTGATTGAGCCCCAGTGCACCGGAAATCGTCCGCCCCACCTGCGCCACCTCGATGGTATGTGTCAGCCGGGTGCGATAGTTGTCGCCTTCGTGTTCGACAAAGACCTGTGTCTTGTGCTTCAGCCGCCGAAAGGCGCTGGCATGGATGATCCGGTCACGGTCGCGCTGGAACGGCGAGCGAAAGCTGCTTTCTTCTTCGTCGACCTGACGCCCGCGTGAAAGCTCGGGCATGGTGGCATAGGGCGCGTACATGGTTTATTCCTCGGGAAATCTTGTCGCCTCGCGCGCACCTTTCTATATTTGACTCAACGCTGCAACACGCCATCGGAGAAAACCAGTATGCAACTGCCCCCAAAAGTGACGGATCGTGCCTTTGACCGGCTGGCCGAGATCGGGGCCGCCGACCAGGGCCAGGCCCTGCGCATCGCCGTAGAAGGCGGCGGCTGTTCCGGGTTCCAGTATGAAATCGCTCTGGACGCGCCCAAAGCAGAGGATCTGATCCTCGAAGGCAAAGGACAGAAAGTCGTTGTCGACGAGATTTCCCTGCCCTTTCTGGAGAATGCGGTGATCGACTTTACCGAAGAGCTGATCGGCGCGCGCTTCACCATCGAGAACCCCAATGCCACCTCCAGTTGTGGCTGCGGCACCTCCTTCTCGATGTAACGGCTTTGTGTAGCGGATGTCAGCGCCGGTTTAGCGTCCGGCGCGCCAGGCGCCGCGACACTTTCCGACATGGGGCTTTTCACGCGGTGCTGGTGCCGTGCCTCGCGTCCGCGCCGGCCGGCGACGTCCGGCCCTCTATGCCCCCTCGCCCCCCAGCGCCACGGCGCGGGCCGCTTTGATGGGCGGGGTGTGCGCCTGATCCCACACCAGGAACACGCCAGAGGCCGCAACCACGGCCATGCCCAGATAGGTTGAAACCGCTGGCAGCTCACCAAAGGCCAGCACCCCGATCAATGTCATCCAGACGAATTGCAGGTTGAGCAACGGCGTAACCGTATAGGCTGGCAACTGACGCAGCGCCAAGACCAGCAACCAGCGCGCGCCGAACAGAACAACAGCATAGGTACAGATCCAGCCCCAGTCGGCCACCGCCATCGGCCGCCAGACGAACGGCAAGACACACAGCATCACCACCCCCAATGTCAGGTTCGGATAGAAGACCTGCGGCAGAACATTGCTGTCATACCGACTGATATAGCGCGCCATGATGATGGACAGGGTTCCGAAACCCACGCCCGCCAGCGCCAAGGCCGAACCGGTAGCACCGCCCATCTGCACGGCAGGTCGCATCACCAAAAGACCGACCACCCCGAGACATAGCGCCAGCCAGACCACGGGTCGGATCCGCTCCTTCAGGATCAACCCCGACAGCAGCGCTGCAAAAAGCGGCATCAACGCGATGAAGACAAACACCTCGGCGAGCGCCAGATACCGGAAGGCAAAAAAGAACGACGTGCAGGCCAGAACCGTCGCAACTGACCGCAGCATCATCGCCTTCACGCAACGCGTACTCAACCCATCCGGGGGCCCCTGCACGTGATTTACGCCAAGACAAAAGGCCGCCACCAACAGGCCGGAGACCGCGAACAGCTGCGCCGGTGCGAACTCCGACGCCATCATTTTGGTGATCCCGTCCGCCGTTGCGATGAGGCCGGTGTACACCAGCACTGCAATCACCCCTGCGGCAACCCGGTTCATGCGCGACCAACTTGGCCCGAGCGCGAAAATACCTCGAAGAAGGGCTCAAAAACGGGGGTGCTAGCCTCGACCCGGCACAGCACATCTCCATCCTCCGTGCTCAAACTCTGCAACAATGGACGACGCATTCTGGCCCAGGTTCCGGGGGCCTGATCCAACAATGTGTAAAGAGCCATCGACACCCCCCGCAACGCACTGGGGCGCGCTTGCCCCTCGATAACGACTGACCCTTTGCAGTCTGCATCAGAAAATCCGCGGCGTCCAACCAGAAGTTGAAACCAGTTGCACATAAAATAGGGATGGTAGTCGTCGTTTCCGACGCGCCCTTGCGCTGGCCGCAAGGTGAAGCTGCCGACTTGCTGGTCCAACCAACGGCACCAATCCTGCGGCGGCACCTCGTTGCAGAAGGTCAGCGCGATGCAGATCTCGGCCAGCAGATCCGCGTCCTGATCCAGAAAGGCAACCAGCCCAGCGAACAGCAAGCTGCGGCGCTCTTCGCTCTCCAGACGGATCGGCGCGCGGCCATATTCAGTCAGATAGAAAACCACATGCGTCAGCTCATAGGCGGCCTTGCGGTTTGGCACCGCGAAACAGGCGCTTTGGCGCATGAAGCCCCGCAACCTGTCATCAAGCCCCTCCACGCCGCGCAAATCGACGCCCCGGCGCGCCAGCAAGCGCCGCGCCTCGCCCCGCTGCAGATCCGACAATTCATTGCGTGCGATATCGCGGTCGGCAATCCAGCCCGCCATCGCTTCGCCCCGCTCCCCCGGCAGGCCCAGATCCTCCAGGTCGAGACAGATCGACAGGATAAAGCGGTAATACTGACGGAAGAAATTGAGGTGCCGCAGGCTCCCTTCGTAAAACGGGAGCAAAGGCTCCAATGCGTCGCAGGATATTTTGCAACCCGTGGTTTCTAAAACATTGAGCAGCTCCGCATTTTCCTTGAGCCACAATACATCGAGGCGATCCTTTCGAAATGCGCCAAAGGTTTCCAACAACCCTGAAACTCCAGAACTGCCTCTCTGCGCACGGGCATTTGAAAATGATAAAACCTGCCCCATCGGCATCCCCTCCGCGGAATTAAAAACCTGTCGATTTTCGTGATCCAGCACAGGCCGGATCACGATATCTCACCGGGGTTACTTCATCTGCTCGAGGCAGGTCGACGACACCATATGCGTTGCGGCGCCGCCATGCATGTCCGTCACGTAAGAAGAAATACATGTGGAACTGTAAAGGGATACGTGGCCACCCTCATGCGCACCATCAAGGCAGGTCGAGCTGACGAGCCCAACATTCTCACCAGCAAATGCGCCGGTTTCACACAGTGCGACGTCTACCATTTTCTTCAGTGCAGTCATGACTTTTCTCCTATTTGGAAGCTCACACTTAAAAGGTGCCCGCAAATATAAATACATCAAGAAAATAATTAGAAACCGCGCCCACCAAATGACAATATCACATTAATTCCGATCAGCAATAAACTGATTCCCGATCCAATTTCGAGTTACACACATTCAACTCACAGAATTACTCACACCGTCATTCCTGCAAAGCAAAAGTCAAAACCGCTTAGGTTGTACGTAGATATTTGCTTTAACCTATTCCAAACACCAATTCTCCCTCCCCGGAGGATTCGGCTTCGCCCCCTCTCGCCCGCTTGCAGGACGGTTGGAATTCAGCGATAGAACGGGTCTCGGATCGCAACACGGAGACCGCCATGAAGATCGCCAGTTTCAACATCAACGGCATCAAGGCCCGTGTGAATGCGCTCGCCGATTGGCTGGACGAGGCGCAACCCGACGTTGCCGTCCTGCAGGAAATCAAATCTGTCGACGACGCCTTCCCGCGCGAGATGTTCGAAGAGCGAGGGTACAACCTGGAGACCCACGGCCAAAAGAGCTTCAATGGCGTTGCGATCCTGTCGAAACTCCCCCTTGAGGATGTACGTCGCGGCCTGCCCGGCGATGACAGCGACGAACAAGCCCGCTGGATCGAGGCCACGGTGGTCGGCAAACAGGCGATCCGGATCTGCGGTCTTTACCTGCCCAATGGCAACCCGGTCGAGCTGGAAGAGGACGGAACCCCGGTGGCCGGCGGCAAATACGCCTACAAGCTTGCCTGGATGGAGCGGCTGAAGGCGCGGGCCGAAGAGCTCATGGCAGAAGAGATGCCCGCCCTCATGGCCGGTGACTACAATATCATCCCTCAGGCCGAAGACGCCAAACGGCCGGAGGCCTGGCAGGAAGATGCGTTACATCGGCCCGAAAGCCGCGCCGCCTTTCAGCGCATCGTAAACCTTGGGTTCACCGAAGCCTTTCGTGCCCGGACGCGGGGCCCGGGGCACTATACGTTCTGGGATTATCAGGCGGGCGCGTGGAACCGCGACGACGGCATCCGCATCGACCACTTCCTGCTGACGCCACAGGCTGCGGACCTGCTGAAGGACTGTCAGATCGACAAGGACATTCGCGGCCGTGAAAAGCCGTCCGACCATGTTCCGATCTGGGTCGAGCTGGACATCTGAGCCCTTAGACCATCCGCTCGCCAATGGGCAGGCAACGAGGCCATGCTTTCAGAACGGGGCATGCGCCGCGAATACCTCCCGCCCGGCATCAGCGGCATTCATAATGCCACCATGCCCGTTGGGCCGAGCGCCGCGCGCCCCGCAAGGGGAGCGCGGCGCGGGTCGCTTCGGGCAAAGCCCGAAGCGAAACTCCTCACGCATCGACAAGTGTTTCAGAGCGCGGTTTCATCGTGGCGATAGATCCAGTCGAACTGACTGACCATCTTCTGGGGTGCCAATGAGCCTGCGGCGCGCAAGATCTGATGTGCCGGCCAGCTCAGCGGCGGGCGCAGGTGATACTTCCAGGCATTGCCATTCGCCGCTTCGACCACCTTGGAGGCACGTGTGCGACGACGGGCCTGATAAGCAGCGAGGCCTGCCGCAAGATCCTCTGCCTGCCCCAGACAATCGGCCAAGGCATACGCGTCCTCCAGCGCCATATTGGCTCCCTGCGCCATGAATGGCAGTGTCGGATGGGCGGCATCGCCCAACAACGCAACCCCGTCATGCCCCCATGTCTGCGCCACGGGATGACGGAACAAGCCCCAGAGCTTCACCTCGCGCACATCATCAAGCAAGGCACCAGCCGCCCCGCCAAAGCTACCAAACGCCTGGCGCAGGTTCTCCGGATTGTCGCTGCGGTTCCAGCTCTCATCCGCCCATTCTCGACGCTCTTGGGCTGCAACCAGGTTGACCAAAGAGCCGTCTTTGAGGGGATAGGCCACCAGATGTCGCCCCGGCCCCATGAAGACCTGCGCCTCGGCTGGCAACTCCAGTCGGTTGGGCACGGTTGCCCGCCAGGCCACCTGACCGGTGAATTTTGGTGCCGAGACAGGATTGAGCGCCGGACGCACCCGCGAATGCAGCCCATCGGCACCAATCACCAGATCCGCGCCACATCGGGCGCCATTGGCCAGCCGGACTTCGGGACGCGCGCCGGGCACAACGCTGCTGACCTTTTGCAACAGCCGCACCTGAACGCCGGACCGGCGCACCGCATCCGCCAGCAGGTTGATAAGATCAGCACGGTGGACGAAGTAATACCGCAGATCGTGAGCATATTGGTCGAGATCCAGGCGCAAAACCTCGCGGCCCTCGCGGTGATGGCGCAGCACCACGGCACGCGCGCGCTGTGCGCACCAGGCCAGATCATCCGCCAGCCCCATTGCCCGCAGCACCGCCACACCGTTGGGCGTGACCTGCAGCCCGGCGCCGACTTCGGAAATCTGCTCGGCCTGCTCCAGCACCGTGACCTGCGCGCCTTTTGCACGCAAAAGCTGCGCCACCGCCAGGCCGCCAATCCCGGCGCCGATCACCGTTACCCTGATATCCTTGAAATTCATGCACCCAATGCCTGCTTACCGCACGTATAAGCTCATAACAAAAAAGCGCCGGAGCAAAAGGCCCGGCGCTTCATAAACTTGTGGATGGACTATAAAATTAGTCGTCGCGATGGACTTTCTCACGCCGTTCATGCCGTTCCTGAGCTTCAAGGCTCATGGTGGCAATCGGACGTGCGTCCAGACGCTTGAGTGAGATCGGTTCCCCCGTCACGTCACAATATCCGTATTCGCCCTCGTCGATACGGCGGATTGCGGCGTCGATTTTGGCAACCAGTTTGCGTTGACGATCACGCGTGCGCAACTCCAAGGCCCGGTCAGTCTCTTCGCTTGCGCGATCAGCCACATCGGGAATGTTACGCGTGTTTTCCTGCAGGCCTTCGATGGTATCCCGGCTTTCGTCCAAAAGCTCGGCTTTCCAATTCAGCAACTTGCGACGGAAATACTCCATTTGCCGTTCATTCATAAACGGCTCGTCTTCGGCCGGGCGATAGTCCTCCGGCAGAAACACGTCCTGCTTCATTTCGGCTCCTTCGGTCTGGCCCATAATCTTGGTCTCTTTTAAATTTCCAAGCATCGTGGCTCCCCCATGCCGCAGCGTTTAATCCCAAGCGCGCCGAATGTCACTACACAATAGTGGTGCGCTATGATTATACGGAACCCTAACATGCCAGTTCGGCAATTCTATGGCGCAACCCAAGGGAGAGTTCATGTTATTTCAGGGCACTAAGGACTATGTGGCAACCGAAGACCTGAAAATTGCGGTCAATGCAGCCGTCACGCTGGAGCGCCCTCTGTTGGTCAAGGGAGAGCCCGGCACCGGCAAAACCGAGCTGGCCAAGCAGATTTCCAGCGCCCTTGGCATGCGCATGATCGAATGGAACGTGAAGTCGACCACCCGCGCCCAACAAGGACTCTATGAGTATGACGCCGTCTCCCGTCTGCGTGACAGCCAGCTTGGTGACGAACGCGTGCATGACGTGGCGAACTACATCCGCAAAGGCAAGCTCTGGGAAGCCTTCGAGGCCGATGAAAAAGTGGTTCTGCTGATCGACGAGATCGACAAGGCGGACATTGAGTTTCCCAACGACCTCTTGCAGGAACTCGACAAGATGGAGTTCCACGTCTACGAGACCGGCGAAACCATCCGCGCCAAGAACCGCCCGGTGATCATCATCACCTCGAACAATGAAAAGGAACTGCCCGACGCCTTCCTGCGCCGCTGTTTCTTTCACTACATCCGCTTTCCCGATGCCGAGACGATGAAAAAGATCGTTGAGGTGCACCACCCCAATATCAAGCCCGACTTGCTGTCTGCCGCACTGACGCAGTTCTACGAGATCCGCGACACGCAAGGTCTGAAGAAGAAGCCCTCGACCTCCGAGGTGATCGACTGGCTGAAACTGCTGCTGGCCGAAGACCTGAGCCCCGAGGATCTGAAACGCGACGGCGCCAATGCGCTGCCGAAACTGCATGGCGCGCTGCTGAAGAACGAACAGGACGTGCATCTGTTCGAACGGCTCGCCTTCATGGCGCGGCGCGGGCGCTGACGCGCCCCGCCTGCCCCGGCTGGCACACGCAGGGCCTCAACACCCTCATGACTGCAAGGCGGCAGGCAAAAGCCGACATGCAGGGGGGCGCCCCAAGACCAGCGCCTTGATCGGGGCCATTGCGTGGCATTGACGCCACGCACCGCCCTCTCCGCTTCAAACTGATGTCCAATTCCTGGTCAAAGTAGTAGCCTTGATAGGGTCCGTTTCCGATGACGGACCAGACAGGGCAGTCAGTTGAATTTGAAACACCATTTTTCGGGATACAGCTTGCGCGCACGGCGCCCCCTGATGACCGGGTTGGCGGTTCTGCTGGCATTGGTCGCCGGGGCCTGCAGCGACGGCGCCTCACCGCCATCGCGCGCGTCGGCGTCCCTGACCATGGACCTGCCCCCGATCCGCACCTTCCCGACACGCGCCGCCCTGCCGCCCCAGCGCTCCAATGCCGATATGGCGCGCGATTTTCTGGATCTGCACTTCCGCCTCGAAGGCGGTACGGAAATGCCGGTGCTGACCCGATTTGAAACGCCCGTAGGCGTGACCATCACCGGCAGCCCCACCGCAACGCTGCGCCCCGATCTTGAGGCCCTGCTGTCCCGGTTGCGCAACGAGGCCGGGCTCGACATCCGCCGGCTGCCGACAGGGACGCCCGCGGCCATTACCATAGAGGCGGTCAACCGCTCCCGCATTCAGCGCCTGCTGCCGCAAGCCGCCTGTTTCGTGGTTGCCAATGTCAGCTCTCTGGACGAATACCGCCGCACCCGCCGACAGCCCCAGACCAACTGGAAGAACCTGCGCAGCCGCACGCGGCTGGCCATCTTCGTTCCCAATGATGTCAGCCCGCAGGAACTGCGCGACTGTCTGCACGAGGAACTGGCCCAGGCGCTGGGGCCGCTGAACGACCTCTACCGACTGCCGGACTTTGTCTTCAACGACGACAACGTACATACGGTTCTGACCGGGTTCGACATGCTGATGTTGCGGGCAACCTACGACCCGGCGCTGAAGACCGGCATGACCCGCGCCGAGGTCGCCGCGAGGCTGCCAGCCATCCTGGCCCGCTTGAATCCGGCCGGTCAGCGTCGCGCCTCTGCCCCTCTGCCGGAAACTCCACGCAGCTGGGGGCTGGCGGTAGAGACCGCATTGGGCGGTTATGGGTCCGGCGCCATGCGGATCCGTGCGGCGCATGAGGCCGCGCGCATTGCCCGTGACCTCGGCTGGCGGGACCATCGTCGTGCATTTGGGCATTTTCTGATCGGCCGCGCCATTCAGGACAGTGATCCCACAGAGGCTGAGGCCCATTTCCGCAGCGCGCTGACCTTCCTCGGCAGCGGGCCCGACACGGCAGGGCATCGTGCGCTCGTGCAATCCCGACTGGCCAGTTTCGCCCTACGCCAAGGCAAGTTGAAAGAGGCGGACCGCCTGATCGCAAAGGCCCTGCCCGCGGCAACCGCTGGGCAAAACGCGGCTCTGATGTCCACTCTGCTGGTCTTGAAGGCGCATCTGGCCGAGGCGCGCGGGCAGAAACGCGCAGCGAGCAGCCTGCGGTCCGAGAGCCTTGGCTGGGCGCTCTACGGCAATGGCGTCGAGGCCACGGTGAAAACACGGCTGCGCGAGGTTGCCGCAGCGCGCCCGTGACCTTTGCACATGAGGCAAAGCCGGGCTATATCCGACAAATCACCTGACACCGGTCACTCCACTGATCCGTAACGCACCCTGCGGACCATGCCGACCACAGACCTGGATAGCTTCCACATGATCGTCATTCTCTCGTTTCTCCTCGGCGCGGCAATCGGTGCCTTCAAGGCCCGCAAACGTGGCGGCAATGTCGCCGACATGCTGCAATACGGGGCTGTCTACGCCATCATCTTTGGTATTGCTGGCCTGTTCGTCACAATCGTCATCGACCGCACCCTGTTCTGATCTCCCACAGATCCCGACCACGCCGGAGGCCCCATGTTCCAGCCCTTCTTCGAGAATCTGCGCAACGCCGCCGTGCCGGTGAGCCTGCGCGAATATCTCGCCTTTCTCGAAGGGCTGAAAGCGGGGCTGGCCACCTATGACGTGGAGGCGTTTTATTACCTCGCCCGCGTGGTGATGGTGAAGGACGAGCGCCACCTCGACCGCTTTGACCGCGCCTTTGCCGCCACCTTCGAAGGGCTCGACCAAATCCCCGCCTCTGCGGTGATGGAGGCGGTCGACATCCCCGAGGAATGGCTGCGCAAGATGGCCGAAAAGCATCTGAGCGCCGAGGAACGCGCCGAGATCGAGGCGCTGGGTGGCTTTGACAAGCTGATGGAGACGCTGAAGGAGCGCCTGAAGGACCAGGAGGGCCGCCATCAGGGCGGCAACAAGTGGATCGGCACCGCCGGCACCTCGCCCTTTGGCGCTTATGGCTACAACCCCGAAGGCGTGCGCATCGGCCAAAAGGAAAGCCGCCATCAGCGCGCGGTCAAGGTCTGGGACAAGCGCGACTTCAAGAACCTGGACGGCGATGTCGAACTTGGCACCCGCAACATCAAGGTCGCGCTGAAACGCCTGCGCCGCTGGGTCCGCGAAGGCGCCGCCGAAGAGCTGGATCTCGACGGCACCATCCGTTCCACCGCCGAGAACGGCTATCTCGACGTCAAGACCCGGCCAGAGCGCCACAATGCCGCCAAGGTGCTGCTGTTCCTCGACGTCGGCGGCTCCATGGATCCGCATATCAAGGTGGTGGAGGAGCTGTTCTCCGCCGCGCGCAGCGAGTTCAAGCATCTGGAATATTACTACTTCCACAATTGCCTTTATGAGGGCGTGTGGCGTGACAACCGCCGCCGCTGGGACGCGCAGACGCCGACCCATGAGGTGCTGCGCACCTACGGTCCGGACTACAAATGCATCTTTGTCGGCGATGCCTCGATGAGCCCTTACGAGATCGCCTACCCCGGTGGCGCCAACGAGCATTGGAACCAGGAGGCCGGTCAGGTCTGGCTGCAGCGCGCCCGCGAGCAATGGGGCGCGCATCTGTGGATCAACCCGGTGCCGGAGAAATACTGGGAGTACACCCATTCGATCCAGATGATCCGCGAGATCTTCGAGGACCGCATGGTGCCGATGACCCTCGACGGGCTGGAACGCGGCATGCGCGACCTGACCCGCTGAGCCGCATCACTTTCGCGAGCTAACACTTTCCAAACGCAACGTTCTGACAGGGCGCAACCCGCATCTGGGTGCGATTTTCGGGCGTGGCCCGACAAAAAGTATCAGCCTTCCTGCCCCATTGTTTCGTGCGCGAAACAATGGGGCAGCCCTCCTGACCTGTTCAGTCTGTTTGGCCTAACCGCCCCACAAACCCCAGGCCCCCAGCAGCATCACCGGGACAAACAACCAGCCCTGCGGCAGCACCGCATAGGACAGCCGCCGCAGCGGTGGTACGGAAATACCGATCCCGGCGCTCATCGCCGCCAGCAGCACTCCGGCCAGCGCCATGTCGCGGCGCCCCAGTGCTCCGAGAACGAGAAACAGCGCCATCAGGGCCAGCATGCCAGTCACCAGATGCCAGCACAGGATCATGGTTTCGCGCACCTCGTTCGGCAGCGTCGTGTTCGCCGCCAGCGGGCGTTCGCACTGCCGTCCGCCAATGATCACATGCACCAGCATCCAGCAGGCCGAAAGCCCGGCCGCACTCACCAAATAGAGGTTCATTCCAATATCCCTTGCCCGCATCTGCCGCCAGGGAACCACGCGTCACCGCCCCGCGCCACAGGCACATGGTCGCAGGTCTTCAAGGGAGAGCTCCCGCCACTGTTTCCGCAGGCACAGCCTGCGTCAAAAGCGTTGGGCCGGGCGGCAGCCGCGCCGCAGGCGCGGCTGCCGCCCTCGCGCGATTTGCAAAGCAAAGCGCAACACCTCTGACCTAGTACTCAAGAACGCGCCTCACCCGCGGTCCATCACCTCGACCGACAGGATGGTGGGCAGATGCCGGGCGATCTCCTGCCACGCATCGCCTTCGTCAAAACTGGCGAAGACAGAGCCGGAGTTGGTGCCGAAATAGACCCCTGCCGGGTCGCGCCGGTCCCCGGCCATCGCCTGTCGCAACACGGTGAAGAAACACCCTTCCTGCGGCAGGCCGGCCCGACAGTCCTGCCAGCTCTCACCTCCATCGCGCGACCGCCACACCGCCGCCGCCGCCTCAGGTGGGAACCGCCCGGCGCTGTCGCCGTTGAGCGGCAGCGTCCAGATCACCTCCGGGTCGCGCGGATGCACATGGATCGGAAAGCCGAAGGTCGAGGGCAGCCCGGCGTTGATTTCCTCCCAGCTGCGGCCCCCATCGCGGGATTTCCAGACCCCGTGGTGGTTCTGCTGGTAGATCAGCTCGCCGCCCCCCGGTGCCCGCACCATGTTGTGCACGCAATGTCCGGTTTCCCCGTCCCGCGGTGCCGCCGGGTGGTCATGATGGGCGCAGCCTTCCGCATTGGACAGCCGGTTGCGCCGCTCCCAGGTTATCCCGCCATCCTCGCTGGCAAAGACGCCGGCAGCGGAGATCCCGCACCACAGATGCGAGGGACGCTCCGGGTCGGTCAGGATCGTATGCAACACCAGCCCCGCCGCGCCCGGGGTCCAGCTGTCAGACGATGGATGAGTGCTCAGCCCCTCCACAAGGGTCCAGCTTTGACCGCCATCCACGCTGCGCAACAGGTTGGCGGGTTTTGTGCCAGCATAGAGCACGCCTGCACCGACCCCCACCGACCAGATCTGCTGGAAGTCGCTGCCAAAGGGCAGCTCCACCAGCTCATAGCCGATCATCGCGGCAAATTCCGGGTCTTTCTCGGCCCAGTCATCGGTGGTGCCCCGTGTCAGCCGGGTCACCTGCCAGCTCTCGCCGCCATCGGGGGAGTGCCAAATCCCGGCGCCGGTCCACTCCCCGCCACCACCAGCCCAGATCTCACCACTGGCAGGATCCCCCACCACATGGTTGATCCCCCAGCCATCACAGAACGGCCCGCGCACCCGCCATTCGCTTCGCTCTGCGCCACCGTCGATCAGGAACGCGCCCTTGGTCGTGCCCACCAGTACCGTCACCGTGCCATCCATCACTGACCCTCCTCTGCCTGGCTATCGCTGGCGCAAGGGTAACATGAACCGCCCCACAGCTGGCGTGAAATCCCGCAAACCGCTTGTCGCGGGCCGGAAACACGCCCATATCACAAGTCATGCTGAGACTGACTCCCATCCTCCTCGCCGTGATCTACGGGCTGGGCATGTACCGCCTGTCCGTTTGGCGCACCCATCGCGAGCTGGACGCCCGCTCCACCGAGCTCGCAGACCCGCATCTGAAGCGCATGACAGACCGGCTCGCCGCGGCGCTGGAGCTGCCGCGCATCCCGGTCTACATCTACGAGATCGACCCGGTGAACGGGCTGGCGGCACCGGATGGGCGGATCTTCATCACCCGCGGCTTTTATCGCAAGTTCCAGAGCGGTGAGGTCTCCGACGCCGAGATGGCCAGCGTCATCGCCCATGAGCTGGGCCATGTGGCGCTGGGACATGCCAAGAAGCGCATGATCGACTTTTCCGGCCAGAACGCCCTGCGCACTATGTTGATGATGGTGATTGGCCGCTTTATCCCGGTGATCGGCCCGTGGATTGCCGGCGCGCTGACCAGCCTGATCGCCGCGCGCCTGTCGCGGGGGGATGAATATGAGGCGGATGAATATGCCGCCGCACTTCTGACCAAGGCCGGCATCGGCGTCGAGCCGCAAAAGAGCCTGTTCCGCAAGCTCGAAGAGCTGACCAGTGCGCGGGCCGGCATGGCGCCTGCCTGGCTGATGAGCCACCCCAAGACCGAAGAGCGCATTGCCGCGCTGGACCGGCTCGAGGCCAAATGGGACGAGGGCTGAGCCGAACAGGCCCGGTTTCCGCCGCAGCCCTCTTGCGCACGTCACCACGAGACCCCATCTAGACCTTCCAGCAAGGAGAAGGTTTTCATGCGCTATTCCGTCCTCGATCTCGCCCCGGTTCCGGAAGGCTCCTCTACCGCAGACGCGCTGCGCAACAGCGCCGATCTGGCGCGTCATGCGGAGGGTTGGGGCTATCATCGCTATTGGCTGGCGGAGCATCACAACATGCCCGGCATCGCCAGTGCTTCCACGGCTGTGATGATCGGCCATATCGCGCAGGCGACCTCTACCATGCGCGTCGGGGCCGGCGGGATCATGCTGCCCAATCACGCGCCCTACATGGTGGCCGAGGCCTTTGGCACATTGGCCGAGATCCACGGACCGAGGATCGACCTCGGGCTGGGCCGCGCGCCGGGCACCGACATGGCCGCGATGCGCGCCATGCGTCGCGGCTTGCAGGAGGCTGGAGACCGTTTCCCGCAGGATGTGCAGGAGCTCATCGGCTATTTCGGCCCCCGCTCCGAGGGCGGCAATTTGCGCGCCATTCCCGGCGAGGATACGCAGGTGCCGGTGTGGCTTCTCGGCTCCAGCCTCTATGGTGCGCAGCTGGCGGCGATGCTGGGGCTGCCCTATGCCTTTGCCTCGCATTTTGCGCCGCAAGCGCTGGAGCAGGCCTTCGAGGTCTACCGCCGCCAGTTCCGCCCCTCGGCGACGCTCGACAAGCCCCATGCGATGCTGGCGATCAACGTTTTTGCCGCCGAGAGTGACGCCGAGGGCGAGCGGCTCCGCACCACCATGCAGCAGGCCTTTGCCCGCCTGCGTCTGGGCATGCCCGGCAAGCTGCCAGCACCGGTGGACAATATCGCCGAGGCCCTGGCGCCGGAGATCCTGGCCGGGGTCAATCAGGCGCTGACCATATCGGCGACGGGGTCAAAGGAGACGGTGCGCGGAGACCTGTCGCGGTTGATCGAGACATATCAGCCCGACGAGGTGATCTTGACCGGGCAGATCCACGACCACACCGCGCGCTTGCGGTCCTTTGAGATTGCAGCGGAAATCTTGGGCGAATTGGGGAACTAAGGGCCGAGCCTGTCCGCGGGCGTAAGCAAAGCGCCCGCGCATGGGGGCGGACGGGCGCTGCCCGGTCTTGCGACCGGGCGGTAGACTATCCTGCGGCCTTGCTAGAACCTGACGAACCTAGGGCCTTGGCAATCCTCGGCAAGCGCGCCTTTTTCAAGAGCGCCCGCATCTCCCATGTCTGGCCGGACAGGCGATCAGCTTCGGCCAGCACCTTGGCCCCAACTGCGGCCAACCCGTCGCGATCCTTCAACCACAGTTCATAAAGCAGCTGATCCGGGCCCAGTCGCTCCAGCCCTTCCTCGGCGAGCAGATTGCGCGGGAAATCCTTGATATTCACCGTGACGATACCATCCGCATGACCGCTGATCGCCGACGACAGCACGTGGATGTCATTGGCATCCGGCAGCCACAACCGCGAGGTCACCCCCGGCTTCAACGCCACTTCTGCACGCGGCCAGACCGCGCGCAGGAGGGCGATTTCCGCCTTGGCCTGCACGGGGCCTTCGGGGCCGATCTTGGCCGCCGCGCGTTCCCATTCCCCGAGGATCCGCTCCGACCAGAGCGGGGTGAAATGCCCCAATTTCGCCGCGCCCAGCAGCATCTCCCGCATCACCGTCGGGTAGAGCACACAAGTGTCCAGAAGCAGCTTCATCGGGGCGTCTCCTGTCTCAGTCCAACCGGAAGAACACGGATTTCAGATAGCCGCTCTCGGCCAGCTGCGGCATCTGCGGATGGTCCGCCCCGGCATAGCCGGTGTGCAGCAGCTGCCCGCGCCGACCACCCCGCCCGATGCCACGCGCCGAGGCATTGCGGAACAGCGTCAGATCGGCCGCGTGGGAACAGGAGCACAGCCCCAGATAGCCGCCCGGCTTGACCAGCGGCGCGGCCAGTTTGGCGATGCGCTCATAGGCGCGCAGACCGGCCTCCAGCGCCGGTTTTGCAGGCGCAAAGGCGGGTGGATCGCAGACCACCACGTCAAATTGCGCGCCCTCTGCGGCAAGGGCAGCCAGCGCGTCAAAGGCATCGCCTTGACGGGCGGTAAACCTGTCGCCGTGGCCGGAGGCCGCGGCGCCCGCTTGGGCAAGATCAAGGGCGGCAGCAGAACCGTCGACGCAGGTCGCATGGCCTGCACCCGCTGCCAGCATCGCCAGACCAAATCCGCCCACATGCGAAAACACATCCAGCACAGCCGCGCCGGGTGCCACCAATCGGGCGGCAAAGGCGTGGTTGTCGCGCTGGTCGTAAAACAGCCCTGTCTTCTGGCCGCCGGTGAGGTCGGCCATATAGGTCGCGCCGTTCATCTGCACTGGCAGAGGCGCGTCGGGGGCGGCGCCCTTCAGCACCGCGTTCACATCGTCCAGCCCCTCAAGGCTCCGGGTGCGTCCAGCGGCATTCTTCAGGATCACCTCACAGCCGGTAACCTCGCCCAGTGCCGTGCTCAGAGCCTCCAGATGCGCGTCTGCCCAGGCGGCATTGGGCTGCACCACGCAGGCCGCGCCAAAGCGGTCGATCACCACGCCGGGCAGCCCGTCGGCCTCGGCATGCACCAGCCGGTAGAATGGCGCATCATAGAGCTGCGCGCGCAAGTCCTGCGCGCGGGACAGCCGGGCGGCAAACCAGGCCACGTCGATCTGTGCCTCTGGATCGCGGTCCAGCATCCGGGCGATGATCTTGCTCTCCGGGTTCACCGCCACCAGACCCAGGCGGGCGCCGGTCTCATCCTCCAGCACTGCAAGGCTGCCGGGGGCGATCTTCTTGGTGCGCCGGTCGGTCACCAGCTCATTGGCATAGACCCAGGGAAAGCCGTGGCGGATAGCGCGAGCGTTCGATTTGGGTTTCATCTTCACGCGCGGGCGTGGCGTCGGGGTCAGGTCAGGTTCTGTCATGGATCTCACATAGCCTGACTTCTGCAAGACCCCAAGACGTAAAAGCAGAGGCGCACGAAACAGAAGCCTCTGCCTTCTTTGCCGCTTGGGCGCAGCGCCGATGGCTTACATCTTGTTCAGGGTCTGGAGCAGCCCAAGCCGCGCATTCCGGTAGGAGTTCGGGTCTACCAGAACCTGCTGGATGACCTGTGCGAGGTGATCGGTGATGCGTCGCTTCTGGGTCTCCCCCCGCGCCATCGCAGTGATCGCAGCCTTGCCGCCATAGGCCTCCAGATCGGCCTCCACCCGACGAACATCGGACAGTGGCGTGCCGGTTGCCGGATCGACGAGGCGCATATCAAAGGCGATTGAGTGAACTCCGCCGGTGAACTTGCGCGCCTTTTCCGTCAATGCATGAAACCGCACCAGCTGAACCTGCAGGATTGCCTCGACAGGGCCATTCATGCCCGCAACACCACGCTCCATGGCGCTCTGAACGATGGTTTGGACCTGCTGGTAGCGATCTCCCGCGGGATCTTCGCGCCAGACAATGTCACC
This sequence comes from Tritonibacter scottomollicae, assembly GCF_032924845.1. Taxonomy (NCBI): domain Bacteria; kingdom Pseudomonadati; phylum Pseudomonadota; class Alphaproteobacteria; order Rhodobacterales; family Paracoccaceae; genus Tritonibacter; species Tritonibacter scottomollicae. Next base: position 714,621 of record NZ_CP136704.1, on the reverse strand, counting down.
GGATGGCAGAAAGAGGTTCGCCTCCGTCACCCGCAGCGATCGCGGCACCACCACCTGCACATCAATTACCGAGACCGACGGCACCGGCAGCGGCGCAATCGCCGGGGAGATGGCGGCAAGTGGCTCGCCGCTGGCGTTGCGGCTGGGTGGTTCGACCGCTCCGCAGGCAACAAGCGACAGGCACAGCCCCAAAGTCATAGTCAAACGCGTGATCAGCATAGAACCCCTCCTGGCCCGCTAGGGGGCCACAATCCACCGTGTTGCAGATGATGTGGCAGCCAATCAGGGCAGGATTTCGACCGAACCCGCACATTTTAACGAGTTGTTAACCATTTTTCTGGCCGCTGAGCGGTTCGGCATGAAAGATTGCGGCGCGGCGCGCGATCCACGGAAGCAGAGCCACAGATCAAGGCTTCAGACCACGCAAACGGTCACTCACTGCGCGGGCGGGCGCGCCAGCCGCCGCGGCGCCTTGGACGGACGCTCCCTGCCAGACCATCGCGCAGCACGCCTGTCATCGGATGATCGGGATGCATAGGCCCATAGCGTTCCAACAGGGCCGAGAGAGCCGCATTCGTGTCCTGATCCATGGGCGCCGACAAAGCCCAGTCGAGAAAGATGCTGCGGCACTGCGCGGCATCAACCCCCTCGATCCGGTAGGCTTCGCGGATCAATCCCTTTGGGTCCAGCGCCCCGGCCTCAGCTGATGGCTTGCTCATCACTCTCGTCCTTCGTTCCCGCGGCGGCACCCACCGCGGCATCAATACAGGCGGCCGACGTCGCATAAGCTGCTTCCAGCGCCTGTTGCAAGGTGCCAATCCCGTCGCATCCGGTGCTCCGCTGAAGGAAGGCCGCGCCCCCCTCACCCCGTACCGCACCGTCAGAGCCTTTGCCCGCGATCAACCGCGCGGCGCTCTGTACCGACCAATATAGCCCATATGCCTCTGTCAGCCCTTGCGCCTGAGCGTCATCAAGCCAGCCACTGGCGACACCTGCCAACAGCCCCTCTGCCACGGTCCGGCAGGATTGCCCCGCCAGCAGCGTGCCAGCCTGCGCTGCCAGTTCGATATCCAGCATACGTCCCGGCCCGGTCTTGGCATCCCAGGGGCCATCCGGCGTCTTTGCCGCAGCCAGACGTCGGCGCATCTCCGACACCCCTGTCAGGACCGTTGTCCGGTCGCGTGGTGCCGCAAGGAAGTCGCTGCGGAAGGCCTCGACCTCGGCGGAGAGATCCCGGTCTCCCGCGACGACCCGGGCGCGGGTCAGTGCCAGATGCTCCCAGATCCAGGCGTCGTTCTTCTGATACTGGGTGAAGCTGGGCCAGCTGGTGGCCACCGGCCCCTGACTGCCGGAAGGGCGCAGGCGCATGTCCACCTCATAGAGCCGTCCTTCCGCCATCGGCGCAGACAGCGCCGTCACGACCGCCTGTGTCAGCCGCGCATAATATGGCCGCACCGCAAGCGGGCGTTTGCCCTCGGACATCTCGGCATCGAGGGGGTCGTAGATCATGATCAGATCAAGGTCAGAGGAGGCTGTCAGCCGTCCTGCGCCCAGCGACCCCATGCCGACGATCACACAGCCCCGCCCCGGCATCGGTCCGTGCTTGGCGGCGAAATGTTCTGTCACCTTCGGCAGCAAGCCGACAATCACCGCATCCGCCAGCTCCGCATAATGCTGCCCGGCCTCCGCCGCATCAATCAGTCCACGCAGATGATGCACACCCGTGCGGAAATGCCATTCGCGATGCCAGCGCCGGGTCAGGTCCAGCTGACGCTCGTAATCGCTTTCGACAGCCAGCGCCTCCTGCAGTTCGGCGATCAGCGCGGCGCGCCCCGGCCAGTCGGAAAAGAAACCGCCATCCAACACCGCGTCAAACACGGAGGAATTGCGCGACAGATAATTGGCCAGCGCTGGCGAGGTGCCGACGATATCCACCAGCAGGTCGATCAGCTGCGGATTGGCCTCGAAGAGCGAAAACAGCTGCACGCCCGCCGGCATGCCGGCCAGGAAGCCATCCAGCGCGAGCAGCGCCTCGCCGGGGTTGGCGGTCCGGGACAGGCGGCCCAGAAGTTCCGGTTTGAGCCGCTCGAAGATCCGCGCGCCGCGATCAGACCGCAGCGCGGGATAGGTCGGCCAGCGGGCGATCACCGATTGGTCCAGCTCCTCGGGCACGGGCTCTGCCGGTTTGGCCGTACCACCGCCGGAGGGCACGAAGAAGTCCTCTGTCAGCCGATGCACCTCCTGCAGCCGCTCCCGCAGACCGGCGACAAAGCTCTCGGCATCCTCGTCCATCAGGCAGGCGATGCGGGCAAGCCCCTCCTCCGAGGTGGGCATCCGGTGGGTCTGGGCGTCATGCACCATCTGGATGCGATGCTCGATCTCACGGTGGTCGCGATAGTGACGGGCCAGCGTCTCGGTCACATCGGCAGAGATCCACCCGGCCTGCGACAGCGCCTGCAGCCCCTCCACCGTGCCGCGCACCCGCAGCGAGGGATCACGCCCGCCCGCGATCAGCTGACGAGTCTGGGTGAAGAACTCGATCTCGCGAATGCCGCCGCGTCCCAGCTTCATGTCGTGGCCCAGCACGGTGATCGGCCCGCCGGTGCCCTTGTTCTCGCGGATGCGCAGCCGCATGTTGTGGGCGTCCTCGATGGCGGCAAAATCCAGATGCCGTCGCCAGACAAAGGGAGTCAGGGTCTTGAGGAACCGCTCACCCGCGGCGATGTCACCGGCACAGGCGCGCGCCTTGATATAGGCGGCGCGTTCCCAGGTGCGGCCCAGGCTCTCGTAATAGCGTTCCGCTGCCTCCATCGCCAACGCCACCGGTGTGACCGACGGATCCGGGCGCAGCCGCAGATCGGTGCGAAACACATAGCCCTCGGCGGTGCGGTCGTTGAGGGCGGCGCTCATGTTACGGGTGGCGCGCACCATGGCCTGACGCGCCTCCATGAAGTCATCGGGCGCAAAGCGGGTCTCGTCAAAGAGACAGATCAGGTCGATGTCGGAGCTGTAATTCAGCTCATAAGCACCCATCTTGCCCATGGCAAAGACGGTCATGCCGCCAGCGGTTGCGATGTCTTCCTCGCTCATCCCCGGCAGCTTATTGCGTCGGATCGCCAGGGCGATCTCCGCCTTCAACGCCACATCCACCGCCAGTTCGCCAAAACGGGTGAGCGTGCCGGTCACCTCCTCCAGCGGCCAGTGACCGGAGAGATCGCAAAGCGCACAAAGCAGCGCGATCTTGCGTTTGGCCCCGCGCAGGACAGACTTCAGCTGGTCCGGTGGGCAAGCGCGGCAGTCGTCGAACACCGTCGCGCGTGCGGCGAGGGGATCCGCGAGGGCGCCCTCGATCCAGTCACGCTCGGAGCGGATCAGGGTTTGAAGATACGGGCTGCTGCCCGCTGCCCCTTCCAGAAGCGCGCGCCAATCGGCGGGCAAGTGGCCAAGCTCTGCCGTGACCTCGCGGCTGATCGCGGGGTCGAAGGAACGGGGACAGCGTATGATCTGAAGCGCATTTGACATGGCGGGAGACTGTGGCGCAGCGACCAGAGCGTCAATCCCCAAATGCCAGGTGCCGTCCGCGCAAGAACATCGTTAAATTTTCGAAAAGCGATATTGCTGACGCCAAAGCCTGCGCGTTTTTCGAAGCACCAGACGCGCCGCGCCCTCCGTAAACACTCAATCTTTTCGGTAAACTAACGGTTCAGGAGCCGTAAGGCGCATCTACAGCCTTCCACAAATGCAACTATTCGGATATTATTGAAACAGCGGTCGCGCTCCCATTTCGGGGACCGAGTGATGCAGTAACCAGTTGTTTGTCTGGCGGGCTTGTTTCCGGCAGGCCGTCCGAAACCAGTGTTTTCGGACATTATACCTAGTACACGTGGTTTTGGGCGCGTGGCCGCACCTCGGTTTCCCTCTCTCTCTGCGCTTTTGCGTCATCCCGCGTCGCAGTCTGACGGCCTCGGCGCTGTCCTTGGCAGGCATGTTCCTACGCAAAATCAAAGTAAATGTGAAAAACATTTACATGCCCCCTTGTAGGGAGGCCGGTGGCTCCACATATCGGTGATGTAAATGATGTTTACATAAACCCATCACCGTGGAGAGAACCGATGACGAGTTATACCACCAACCTGCCGCCGACCCCGCACCAAGGGTGGCTGGCCAAGAGCGAAGCCTGGCTGGATTCCAAGGGCAAAGGGGCCTGGATCGCGGCAATGGTTCTGGGTTTCGTTCTCTTCTGGCCTGTCGGCCTTGCCATCCTTGCCTATATGATCTGGAGCAAACGTATGTTCAAATCCTCCTGCCGCCGCCGTTCGTCCCACATGCATCACGGATTTCACGCGATGAAATCGAGTGGCAACAGCGCCTTTGACGCCTATAAGGCCGACACGCTGTCGCGCCTTGAACAGGAGCAGAGCGATTTCGAGGCTTTCCTCGCCCGGCTGCGCGCCGCAAAGGACAAGGCCGAGTTTGACGAATTCATGGATGAGCGGTCCCGTCACGCCGGTACCGAAACATCGGATGATGACACCGCCGACCGTCCCGCCGGTCAGGCCTGATAGACACCCTGCCCGCCCGGAGCTGTTCCGGGCGGGAGCGCCGTTTCCAAATTTGCAGGAGCCCCGAATGACCGCCCTTCCCGATCCAGACATTCAGGCCGAGTTCTACTCCGGCGTCGCACCCAAGCGGCTGTTTGCCTTCCTGATCGATTCTGTCCTGATCTTTGCCATCGCAGCACTGATCGTGCCGTTCACCGCGTTTCTCGGTCTGCTGGTATGGCCCGCCCTCTACCTGACGGTCGGCTTTGTCTACCGGGTCGCGACGCTGGCCAACGGGTCTGCCACATTGGGTATGCGGTTCAGCGGCATCGAGCTACGTGAACAATCCGGGCAACGCCTGGATGGCGGCAGCGCGCTGTTGCACACCGTGGGCTATACCGTTTCCATGGCGGTTCCGGTGCTGCAGGTGATTTCCATCCTGCTTATGCTCACCACCGCGCGTGGCCAGGGGTTGAGCGATCACATGCTGGGAACCGTGATGCTGAAACGGCGCGCCTGACGCGCCGTTTTTAACGATGGATTCCGAGGCGTTAATCCATTTTTCACATGGCCACTTGTCTCGCGCGACCCTGTTGCTATCATCCAGATACTACAGAATTGTCATTGGACCGCCGTGCCTCGGCGGTCTGTCCCGTTAGAAGAGAGCCACAGACGCCCCTCATGCGCCATACGCTTCCGATTGCTCCTCAGTTTTATGTGACCGCACCGCAGCCCTGCCCCTATCTGGAGGGCCGGATGGAGCGCAAGCTGTTCACCTCACTGCAGGGCAACGGCGTGGAGCAGTTGAACAGCTCTCTGAGCCAACAGGGGTTTAGGCGATCACAAAATGTGCTCTACCGACCGTCCTGTTCGGATTGTTCCGCCTGCATGTCGGCGCGGATCAACGTCGACGCCTTCAAACCGACGCGTAGCCAGCGCAAGACCCACAATCGTAGTCGGTATCTGGAGCGTCGCGCCACATCGCCCTGGGCAACGGAAGATCAATACGCCCTGTTCCGCGAGTATCTGGACCAGCGCCATGCGGACGGGGGCATGGCCGACATGGATGTCTTCGAATATGCGGCGATGGTGGAGGAAACCCCGATCCGCACTCGCGTGATCGAATACATGGACCCTGAACGGAACGCGCTGACAGCCGTCGCGCTGACCGATGTGCTCGAAGACGGACTGAGCATGGTCTACTCCTTCTATACGCCGGACCTGCCGCAAAACTCGCTTGGCACCTTCATGGTGCTCGATCATATCGAAATCGCGCGCGAGGCGGGATTGCCGTATGTCTATCTCGGCTATTGGGTCGCGGGCAGTCAGAAGATGGGATACAAGGCGAACTTCTCCGGGCTTGAGGTCTATTTCGGCGGCCAGTGGACGCCGCTCAAGGATCCCGCAGCCTTTGAAGCCGAAGACCACCCGCTGTCCTCCGCGCCCATCGCCGAACAGGTGGCCAACATTCATCTGCCGCAGGGCCAGCACCCGTCAAAGAGATAGAGACCATGCAGCATCTGCATGCTCTGTCCCTTGTCGTTCCCGATTATGACGCAGCCATTGCCTTTTACTGCGGCCAGCTTGGCTGGCAGCTGGCCGAAGACGTCGATCAGGGCCGCAAGCGCTGGGTGCGCATCCTGCCACCGGGTGCCAGCCAGGGCAGCCTGATCCTTGCGCGCGCCGATGGCCCAACTCAGCAGGCAGCGATCGGAAACCAGTTCGGCGGCCGTGTCGGTCTGTTCCTCGCCACGGATGACTTCGACCGGGATCACGCCGCGATGCTGGCGGCCGGTGTTGTCTTTGAGGAAGAGCCACGGCACGAACCCTATGGCACCGTCGCTGTCTGGCGCGACCCGTTTGGCAACCGCTGGGACCTGATCCAGCTCGTCTAGATTTTGAATTCACTTTGGTTGATGAGGCCAGCCGCTGGGGCGGGCTGCTCAGTTTTGAGGCTGTGCTTTCCGCCCCTGAACGATGCCACGATGCGCAAAAGCCAAAGGGCCCCGCAGTTGCTGCGGGGCCCTTTTCTGTCTTGGTGTCTTGCCGGTGTCAGATCAATTCGGGATCAGCGCCGGCACGATGGTCACGATCGACGGGAAGAACCAAAGGATCGCCAGCCCTGCCACCTGGATCAGCACAAAGGGCAGAACCCCGCGATAGATATGCCCGGTGGTCACCTCTCGCGGTGCCACGCCGCGCAGGTAGAACAGCGCAAACCCGAACGGAGGCGTCAGGAAGGAGGTCTGCAGGTTCACCGCGACCATGATGGTGACCCATTTCGGGTCGAACGAACCGCCATAGATCACCGGGCCGACGATGGGGATCACGATGTAGATGATCTCCAGGAAGTCGAGCACAAAGCCGAGGATGAACAGCACGAGCATCACGATCAGGAAGACTTTCATCTCGCTGTCGAAGCTCTTCAGGAAGTCCTGAATATAGTGTTCGCCGCCAAAGGAGATCACGACCAGGTTCAAGAGCTGCGACCCGATCAGGATGGTGAAGACCATCGACGTCACCTTGGCGGTCTCCCGCACGATCGGCGTCATCACCCCGCCCCGGAACAGCACCCAGATGCCATAGAGGAGACCAAAGAGGGCAAACAGATAGCACGCGTAGGCAAAGAAGAAGGCCGCGTAGCTTTCTGCCGGCACCACGTCCTGATTGATGCGCAGGTCGAAGTTCACACCGGTCAGGATCGCAAGGATCACCGCAAAGGTGGCCCAGATGATGATACTGCCGGTCTGCCCCTCATCCTTCAGCTTGCGGTAGGCCGCCAGCATGATTGCACCACCGGCCCCAAGCGCCGCGGCCGGCGTCGGGTTGGTAATACCACCGAGGATGGACCCCAGCACCGCCACGATCAGAACCAGAGGCGGGAACACCACGCGGATCAGGTCGTTGCGGGCACAGCGCGCCGCCGCTTCACGACAGCCATAAAGCGCAAGCAGGGTCGGCAGCAGCATCCAGGCCACCGTGGCCGAGGCCGAAGTGGTTGGCGTGATCGCCACGATATCCACCAGCGCCAGAACCAACAGGCCGATGGCCCCCAGGATCAGCGGCTTGGCATCGCGTGACGGCGCCACCCCACGGCCTACGGCCAGGGTCAGACCCAGCAACACGATCAGCGTCGCGATCCCGGTACCGATGGGAGCTGCGTTGGCGATCTTCTGCTCCAGCGCAACCGCCTGCTCGTCTTCCGAGAGTTTGGTCGCGGCGGCAACCCCACCTGCGGCGTCGATCTTGACCTGCTCGGCCACCGCATCGTCCCAGGCTGATTGACCATGCAGATCGATCATCGCTGCCTGACAGTCCGGCCCCACATTGGTGCGCAGCGTCGCGGTCTGCCCCGCATCCGAGAATGTGGAAATGGTGATGTCCTGGCTGCCAACCACGTTGAGGCTGCTCATCAGGACCGTGCCAACGATCAGCGCCGCCGGAACACCAAGGAACCAGGTCAGCCCCTCACCGCGGGTGATCGGCTCTTCATTGGCCGCCCCCATCGACACCGCCGGTGCCTTGTGCGGGTTCATCAGCGCGTAGCCAAAGGCATAAAGCGCATAGAGCAGTGCCAGCATGATCCCCGGCAGCAGCGCCGCCTGGAACAGGGTGCCGACAGAAACCACTGCCGGCTCGCCGAGATAGGTCAACGCGTCAGAGCACCCTGCCTCCTGAGCGCGGTTTTCCTGCGCGGTGGAGTAGAGATCCCCTGCCAGCGTGCCCAGCAGAACGATCACGATCGAGGGCGGAATGATCTGCCCCAGCGTGCCGGAGGCCGCAATCACACCCGTCGCCAGCTCTGGCGAGTAGTTGTTGCGCAGCATCGTCGGCAGAGCGAGCAGGCCCATGGTGACCACGGTGGCCCCCACGATCCCGGTGGACGCGGCAAGAAACGCGCCCACAACCACGATGGACACCGCCAGACCGCCTGGCAGCGGGCCGAAGACGCGCGCCATGGTGGTCAGCAGATCGTTGGCGATCTTGGAACGTTCCAGCGTGATGCCCATCAGCACGAACATCAGCACCGCCAGCAGCGTCTCGATCGACGCACCTGCAAGGACGCGTTCGTTGATGCGATTGACGATGAAGGAGACGTTGCGATCCATCGCAACTTCCCAGCCCTGCGGGAACACCGGTTCGCCGATGCGTGGCAACTCCGGGTATCGGAAGACCGAGATCACATCGGGTTTCACACCCGAGTTGACCAGATTGCTGTAGGCTTGGCTCGACGTATCGATAGCCTGGTGGATAAGAAGGCCACCACTGTCCAGCGCGGCGATGATCCCGAAGGAAATGACCCCGGCCCCGCCGATGGCAAAGGCCACCGGAAAGCCGGAAAGAATGCCCCCGAAGAGGCAGAAAAAGACGATGATCAGGCCGATTTCGACGCCATCAAGTCCGAATAGCATGTGAGCTGTCCCTTAGTTAATGAGCGCCTTCATAGGCTTCTTCACCCGCGCCAAGCGTGTCCTTGTCGAGGTACTTCCCCTCTGCTTCCTCACCCTCGATGAACTCGAGGAAGGAGCGGTAGAAGAAGGCCACCGCATGCAGGAACACCAGTCCCGCAAAGGAGATCAGCAGGATCTTGAACAGGAAGTAGGCGTTGAAGCCGTTGGGCGAGAACCCGATTGTTTCGACATTCCAGCGCAGCGCACGCGCCTTCATGACCAGGCGATCAAGCGTGTCGGACGCCGAAGGGTTCGGCACGATCAGATGACGCCACAGGAAGAACCAGCCGTACATCCAGGTGATAACCGCAACCGGCATCATGAAGATCAGCGAGCCGATCATGTCGATGACACGTTTGGCCCGGTGTGAAATGCCAGCGTAAATCAAATCGACCCGCACGTGGCCGCCCTGCACGAAGGTGTAGGTGACGCAGAAACACACCACGAGGGCGTTGTAGAGTTTCAACTCTTCGGCGAACCAGGAAATGTCTTTTTCCAGCGCGATCCCAAGACCGAAGCTCATGTCCGGGCGGGCAAAGACGCGCTGCATGAACACGATGATGATCTGCTGGACCACCATCAGCAACCCGGCCCACGCAAAGATCCGTCCCAGCGTGTTGGCAAAGCCCTCAAGCGCGCGCACCATGCCCCACATGAAGCCGCGGAAGTAGAGCCCCACGCCGGTCAGTACGAGGAATGTGGTGAAGACCACAAAGAAAAACTCGACCGAGCCACCGTAGTAGACAAAGCGCATCACCGCCTCTTTGTCCTCGGTGGTGTTTGCCCAGGTCAGCCAGCCGAGCCAGAGCTCGGGATGGGTGATGGCATAGCCAAGATTATAAAAGGCGCCAAAAACATTAGAGACGAGCCACCACAGGAAGCCGCCAATTGCGCCAAAAAAGGAAATACTCATGTCGTCCTGCATGGCTCCCCCGGAAGTTCAGCAGGCGGTCAGGGGGCGTCTGGCAACGGAACATCCGGAGACGCGCACCTCAAGACCGCAAGTGCAAAAGAGATCCCCCGCGCGATGCGGGGGATCCGTTTCAAGTTCACAACCGGGGATTAGCCCAGAACGCGATCTCGCTGTGCCACATAGGTGCCGGACGAGGTGTTGATCCAACCCGAAGACGACTTCATCGACGCCATGGCGCTGTCGTAGATCTTCTTGTAGAGCTCGTCGCCCATGTTTTCCTGATGCACTTCCATGGAGGCCTTGCCGAAGGCATCCCAGACGCTGTCGGGGAATTCCATGACCTTGACGCCACCGGCCTGCAGACGCTGCAGCGCCGCGCCGTTGTTGGCGAGGAACTGGCTGAGGTTCCACTGGTGCGCTTCGGCGGAGGCGATCTCGATCACCTTCTGATGCGCGGGCGACAGGCTCTCGAACACTTCGCGGTTGGTGGCAACGGACAGACCCGCACCCGGCTCGTGGAAGCCCGCAGTGTAGTAGGTCTTGGTGATTTCCTGGAAACCGGCTTTTTCGTCCGCCCAGGGGCCGATCCACTCGGTGCCGTCGATCGCACCGGAGGACAGCGCCTGATACACTTCGGAGCCCGGGATGTTCTGAACGGAGGCGCCCAGTTTACCCAGTGCTTTACCGCCGAGACCCGGCATACGAAACTTCAGACCGTTGAAGTCGTCGGGGCTGTTGATCTCTTTGGAGTACCAGCCACCGGCCTGCGCGCCGGTGTTGCCGCCGAGGAAGGATTTCAGACCAAAGATCTGACCCAGCTCGTCGTGCAGCTCCATGCCGCCGTCCTGGTAGTACCAGTTCGCCAGTTCCTGCGCGGTCATGCCGAAGGGCACAGCGGTGAAGAAGGCATAAGCCGGGTGCTGACCGACGAAGTAGTAGTCGGCACCATGATACATGTCGGCCTGACCGGCGGTCACGGCGTCGAACACTTCGAACGCGCCGACGAGTTCGCCTGCGGCCTTGAGGTCAACGGTCAGCGCGCCATCGGTCATGGCGGTGATGCTGTCGGCCACGCGCTGCGCGGAGTCATGCACGCCTGCAAGGCCACGGCCCCAGGTGGTGACCATGGTCAAGGTGCGGTTGCCCTGGGCATAGGCCGGTGCGGCGAGGGTTGCGGATGCGGCAGCAGCGGAGCCGCCGATGGCGGATGTTTTCAGAAAGGATCGACGATCCATGGTGTTAGTTCCTCCCAAAACGTATCGGCCGCTCCGGTGCACGACACTTTGTCCTTGCGCGTGCGGCCTTCTTAACGTGACACACACCCTACCCACCCGGTGAGACATGTGAATACCAATTAATACGTAGACGCGGTGCTTTTTTGTCCGTAGCCGGAGGAAACCAGACCAGAAATGCCTTGCGAAACTGCCTGCGCGCAGCTTTGTGAGGGGGCAAGCGGTTTGCGGGGTTTGAATCTGACCGTCGGTGCCGTAACGATTTGAGATGCCCCTCTGCCCGACCTCCAAATTGGCCAACTGCGGAACCGATATGATGATCCGGCGCCTGTTTCGCCCGAATTACGCACAAAAACTGTCTCTTTTGGCAACGCTCCCGCTGATTGTGGCCTGCCTGGCAATTGCCGCGCTGGTGGCGCATCAGTCGCGCTCCATGGCAGAGCGCGAAATTCAGGTCCTTGAACGGCAGTTGATCGAGGCGAAGAAAGCCGAGCTGCGCAACTATGTTACCCAGGCTAGAAACGGCTTCATGCATATCTATGGCCCGGCTGCTCCTGATGACGCGCAGGCCAAGCAGCAGGTCACCCAGATCCTCAGTGCGATGATTTATGGCAAGGACGGCTTCTTCTTTGTCTATGACTACGACGGCACCAATCTCGTCAGCCCGCGCCAGACGGACTTCATCAATCGCAACTGGTCCGGTCTGACCGATCGCGATGGCGTGCCTGTCGTCGACCGGTTCATCGAGATCGCGCGTCAGGGCGCGGGCTGGCACAGTTTCACCTGGGAGAAACCCTCCACCGGCGAAGACGCGCAGATGATTGCCTATGTGGTCGGATTGCAGGACTGGCAATGGGCGGTGGGCACAGGCGTTTTCATTGACGATGTGATTGCCTCGATCGCCACCTCCCGCCAGGAGGTGGAGCACCGCGTGCGACGGACGTTTCTCTATATCGGGGCGATCACGCTGGTGGCGCTTTTGCTGGTATTTGCCTCCGGCATGCTCCTGAACATACGTGAACGGCGGTTGGCAGATGCCAAACTGAAGGAGCTGACCCAGAGGGTCTTTGACGCCCAGGAAGAAGAGCGTGGCCGGGTGGCGCGGGAGCTGCACGATTCCATCAGCCAGCTTCTGGTCGGGGTGCGCTACACGCTGGAAACCGTGAAACAGCGCATTGGACGCGGCGAATACAAAGCTGCCGCCGCCCCGCTGGGGAAAGGCGTCGAGGGGTTGGCAACCGCGATCACCGAAGTGCGCCGGATCAGCCGGGATCTGCGGCCGGGCGTGCTGGATGACCTCGGCCTTGGTCCCGCGCTCAAGGCTTTGACGGATGATTTTGCCAGCCGAACCGGGATAGAAACCGAATTCACCACGGTCGTATTCCGCAACCGTCTGGATCAGGAAGCCAAAATCGCCCTCTATCGCATCGCGCAAGAAGCACTGACCAATATCGAACGCCACGCAAAGGCAACACGGGTCACCATGGATCTGCGCGGCCACGAAAAAGGTGCAACCATGCGGATCACCGACAATGGCATTGGCCTGCCGTTGGACCAGGCGCGTGGAACCTCCGGCATCGGACTGCGGAACATGCAGGAGCGGATGGAACAGCTTGACGGTAGCATACACATTCTGTCATCTCGCGGCGCCACAGCTGGCAAGACCGGTGGAACCGTGATCGAAGCCAGCCTGCCGCTCAGTCACCTGCTGCCACCGGGAGACGAGCTGGCAGCACACCGCCTGCCCTAGCGCATGCACCAAGGAACCGACGGTTGATCGAACCGGGAGACACAACATGACCGCTATCACCCGCGTCTTGGTCGTGGACGACCACCCGATGGTGGCCGAAGGCATTCAGTCCATCCTGGAGGGGTATGAGGACATCGAAGTGGTTGCAGCCGCCTCCGGAGGCCGCGACGCCATCACCCGCGCCGAAGACCTGCTTCCGGATGTGATCCTGATGGATCTCAACATGCCCGATGTCGGCGGCCTCAGCGCCACCGAAATCATCCTGGAACGCTGCCCGGACATCCGCGTGCTGATCCTGTCGATGCACGACAGCCCGGAATATATATCCGCCGCCCTCAGCCATGGCGCCGTGGGCTACGTGCTGAAGGACGTCCAGCCAGAAGAGATCAAGACGGCGATCGATGCTGTCATGCGCGGAGAGCAATACCTCTGTACAGGCGCTGCGGGATCGCTGGCGCCCAGCTCCGGCACCAGCCGCGAGGCGCTGACCGGTCGCGAGCAGACCATCCTGCTGGAGCTGGCGCAGGGCAAGTCCAACAAGGAAGTGGCAATCGCACTGGACATCTCGGTGCGCACGGTGGAGACCCATCGAAAGAACATCAAACGCAAGCTCGGCATTTCCTCCACCGCAGGTCTCACCCGCTATGCGTTGGAACATGGCGTGCTGCAGGGCACCGGTCGCGGCATCTAACGTTACCCGATGCCCTCAGGCCAGGTGGTCCGTCCGTCCGGCGATGCAGACCGCCCTACTTCATCTTTTCCCAAATATCTCGGAGCGCGAGGCAGAGCCTCGCACAGAGCAGCGCGCACAACCGCGCTGCTGATCCGGCGCGCCGCAGGCGCTCCGCGTGGCCCTCTCCGCTACAAAAGCCACGAGGCGTCAAAAACCACCCCAAATCTTCCCAATAATGTCAAAAAACAATAGGCTGACGAAAGAAAACTTCACAACAGGGGTGTAAAACCTGTCTTTTCCCTGTTGACCCTCCCCGCGGACGCTCATAATGTCGCCGAAGAACGCATGAAGGAGGCCACCGACAATGGCACGGCTAGTCGTAATTGTAGGACACACGCGCATGGGCCGGTGACGGTAGACCATAATTGAACCCATGCGCCTCCGATCCAGAAAATCGGGGGCTTTTTTATGCCAAGACCACTGAGTGAAGACCGACGCGAAGAAAGACGATGTCGTGAACTGGAGCAAAGCAGATGACACGTGAAATGACCGGCGCAAAAATGATCGTACAGGCCCTGAAGGATCAGGGCGTGGACACGGTATTCGGATACCCCGGAGGCGCCGTCCTACCCATTTACGACGAAATCTTCTTGCAGAATGACATTCGCCACATTCTGGTCCGTCACGAACAGGGCGCGGTGCATGCCGCCGAAGGCTATGCGCGCTCCACGGGCAAGCCGGGCGTTGTGCTGGTGACCTCCGGGCCGGGTGCCACCAATGCGGTGACCGGACTGACGGATGCGCTGCTGGATTCCATCCCGCTGGTGGTTCTTACGGGCCAGGTTCCAACCTTCATGATCGGTTCGGACGCCTTTCAGGAGGCAGACACCGTCGGCATCACCCGCCCCTGCACCAAGCATAACTGGTTGGTGAAGGACACCGAGAAGCTGGCCGCCACCATCCACGAGGGCTTTCACGTTGCCACCTCCGGCCGCCCCGGCCCGGTGCTGATCGACGTGCCCAAGGACGTGCAGTTCGCCACCGGCGAGTACCAGCCGCCAAAGCCCACCGCCTCGCATTACCAACCCTTGGTGAAGGGCGACATGGAGGAGATCACCGAGCTGGTTGCCGCCATCGAGAAGGCCGAACGCCCGGTGTTCTATACCGGCGGCGGCGTGATCAACTCCGGCCCCGCCGCCAGCCAGCTGCTGCGCGAACTGGTAGAGGCGACAGGCTTTCCGATCACTTCGACCTTGATGGGACTGGGCGCCTATCCGGCATCCGGCAAGAATTGGCTGGGGATGCTCGGCATGCATGGTCTCTACGAGGCCAACATGGCGATGCATGACTGCGACCTGATGATCAACATTGGCGCGCGCTTCGATGACCGGATCACCGGCCGCATCGATGCGTTCTCGCCGAACTCCACCAAGGCGCATATCGACATCGACCCCTCCTCGATCAACAAGGTGATCCGGGTCGACATCCCGATCGTCGGCGACGTGGCCCATGTCCTGGAAGACATCCTCAAGGTGTGGAAGTCCCGCGGTCGCAAGACAAATGCGGAGGCACTGGCCAACTGGCAGGGCCAGATCAGCGAATGGCGCGCCATCAGCTGCCTGAGCTACACCGGCTCCGAAACCACCATCAAGCCGCAGTATGCGCTGCAGCGGCTCGAAGCGCTGACCAAGGATCGCAATCGCTACATCACCACCGAGGTGGGCCAGCACCAGATGTGGGCGGCGCAATATCTGAACTTCGAAGACCCCAACCGCTGGATGACCTCCGGCGGCCTCGGCACCATGGGCTATGGCGTGCCCGCCTCGATCGGGGCGCAGGTGGCACATCCCGATGCGCTGGTGATCAATGTCGCCGGTGAGGCCTCCTGGCTGATGAACATGCAGGAAATGGGCACCGCGACCCAGTACCGCCTGCCGGTGAAACAGTTCATCCTCAACAATGAACGCCTTGGCATGGTGCGCCAGTGGCAGGAGCTCTTGCATGGTGAGCGCTATTCCCACAGCTGGTCCGAAGCCCTGCCCGATTTTGTGAAACTGGCCGAGGCCTTTGGCGCCAAGGGTATCATCTGCAAGGATCCGGCGGATCTCGACGATGCGATCATGGAAATGCTGGACTATGATGGCCCGGTAATCTTCGACTGTCTGGTGGAAAAGCATGAGAACTGCTTCCCGATGATCCCCTCGGGCAAGGCGCATAACGAGATGCTGCTGGGCGAGGCCGAAACGCAGGGCGTGATCCAGTCCGGCGGCGCGGTGCTGGTCTGATCTTCACAGGTTTTCTCGCGCGGCGTGCCTGCCACGCCGCGCCCCGATATTTCGAGGAAAGGGACTGACATGTCTGCCCTACACATCAAAAAAGGCTCCACCAAGCACTCCGCCTACAACCTGCGTCCGAACTTTTCCGACGTGCAGGAGCGGCACACGATCACCGTGCTGGTGGAAAACGAACCCGGCGTGCTGGCCCGCGTCATTGGCCTGTTTGCTGGACGTGGCTACAACATCGACAGCCTCACCGTGGCCGAGGTCGACCATACCGGCCACCTGTCGCGCATCACCGTGGTCACCACCGGCACGCCGCAGGTGATCGAACAGATCAAGGCGCAGCTGGGCCGCATCGTGCCTGTGCATGAGGTCACAGATTTGACCGTTGCCGGCCCCTTCGTCGAGCGTGAGCTGGCGATCGTCAAAGTGGTCGGAGAAGACGACAAACGCGTCGAAGCGATGCGTCTGGCCGATATTTTCCGCGCCAAAGTGGTGGATACCACGCTCAACAGCTTCATTTTCGAGATCACTGGCACACCGGACAAGATCGACGCTTTTGCGGATCTGATGCGCCCACTTGGCCTGACCAAGATCGCCCGGACCGGAGTTGCCGCCCTGCTGCGCGGCGAGTGATCCGCCACAGGCCGGCCTGGCCGGCCGAAGGCTCAAACCTGCAAAAGCGCACCCGCAAGGGTGCGCTTTTTCCATTGGATCACGTAAAATCAGCCAGAAACGCCGCAGACGTGGCGACCTGATCAGTGTCAGCGCATCAGCGCTATGCGCGCATCAGTTCAGGAAACAAGGGCAGGATCGTCGCCCCGGAATGTTCCGTATTGGCAGCGGCTCGCCGTTCAGGCTCACCGCCCCGCACCGGGATCGACAGCGTCGTGACCTGCGCACCGTGGTGCACAGTATCGCGTCGATCTTCGACGTCATGACCAGCCAAAGCCTCACCATCGACGACGGTCTCACGCTGAGCAATGTCACCAGACACCGCCTCACTGCCCGCGGTCGGCACGCCAGCTTTCAGCACATCCGCAAGCCCTGGTCGCGTATCCATATCAACGACACGAACACCCGCGGCCATGCGCAGACCGCTTTCGTATTGGCTTTTAAATTCCACGAGATCGCCCTTCTTCAACAGGGTGGGTTTGGACACCACATCCTGATGAACGTAATAGGCTAAATCTCCTTGATCTTCACACCAGATGACCGCTTTTGACTTTGCGGTATCGGCCCAGACGACAACCCCGATCATTGCGGACCCCTTTTTGCCCGACTCTATTGTGCGTCAAATTCCTCTTTTCAAACATCCCCAACTTTCGCAATGAGAATTGCAATTTGTGTCGGCGTTGATACTCTACAGCGTCAGGGATTTCAAAAAATGTCTCTGAATGGCGTCATGCCATGATACCCAGAAGAACCAGTGCCGGAGTGAGTGCGGACCAAACATGTTGAAACAAAGCCGATCCCCTGCAGAATTGAGGACAGTCTTCGGAGACAATCTACGCATTCTGGCCCGCGAATACCCCTCCATTTCCGAACTCTCACGACGCCTTGGTATCAACCGCACCCAGTTCAACCGATATCTTTCCGGAGAGAGCTTTCCACGTCCCGATGTGCTGGACCGGATCTGTAGCTTCTTCGACGTCGATGCACGAATCCTCCTCGCTCCGGTTCAAACGCTTGGCCAGAATGAAAGCCACGCGCTGCACGGCAACTATCTGAAAGATTTCATCGACGCCGGGCTCAGCCGTCTTACCGAAGATATCTTTCCTTCAGG
Organism: Tritonibacter scottomollicae; assembly: GCF_032924845.1. NCBI lineage: Bacteria > Pseudomonadati > Pseudomonadota > Alphaproteobacteria > Rhodobacterales > Paracoccaceae > Tritonibacter > Tritonibacter scottomollicae. The sequence goes on along the minus strand of NZ_CP136704.1, from coordinate 696,996 downwards.
GTTCTATCGCTTTACCCGGCGCAGCTTCATCAGCGAAGACAAGTTCGTCGTGGGCATCGTCCATGTCCACCGGATTGACGGGGTGACCTACGTCAAAGGCTACGAACCCCGTGCTGGTATGCGCTATCAGGGCCTCTCGACCGACGGGCCATCCCGGGAATACCGCGGCTACATGACCTGTCACGAGGATGGCGTCGCCTTTGTTCTTAGCCGCCGAAATACCCTGACATACTCCTTCAACTATCTCGCACGGGTCTCATCCGCCGAAAACAGCCTCTGGGCCGGCTATGTCGCCCGTACCGTCCGCGAGAGCGAAAGCGGAGAGCGGGTGCTGCGCATGATCTACGAATATCTCGGCACTGACGTGTCGCGTGCAATCGCCGCTGCCCGCAGCGCTGGCTTCACCAGCGCGCCGGACATCATCCCGTTCCACAAACGGCTGCTGCAACTGGGCACCCCGTTCAAGTAGCCGGAGCGTCGACCCGGAGCAGCCGATAGAGATGCCAGCTGGAATGCCCCAGCCACGGCAGCACGATCAGCAGACCGAGAAACCCCGGCAGCAGCGCGACAAAGGTCAGCCCCGCCAGCAACATGGCCCAGCCAAGCATCGGCAGCGGATGCGCCTGAACATAGGTGAAACTGGTGATCATGCCGGTCACAAAGTCGATCTCACGGTCCAGAAGCAGCGGCAAGCCCAGCACGGTGATCATGTAAATCAACAGCGCGAACAGCGCCCCCACCAGCGTACCGACAGCCAGCATGGTCACACCCTGCAGGGTCAGAAAAACTTCGGTCGAGGTCGACACATTGACCATCGGCATATGCCCGAGAAACAGGGCAAAGATCATATGTCCGAGGAAGAACCAGAACATGAAGACGACGACGATTATGGCGCATATGGATGGCAATTGCCGCCCGCCCTGCTCAAGTATGACGCCAAAGATGCGGCGCGCATCCAGCCCTTGCCCCTGCTCGAGCCGACGTGACACCTCATAGAGTCCAACGGCGGCAAACGGGCCGATAAGAGGAAAACCGATGGCGGCCAGTACCAGCCAGTAACTCGTTTCGGTGCGGAGGGTGATCCAGGCCATCATCCAGCCAGCCAGCACATAGAACCCCGCAAAGATCAGGCCAAACATCGGCTTGGCCCGAAAATCGCGCCAGCCGCTGTACAGGGCCTGGCGCAAAATCGCTGCGTTCACGGGTCGCAACTCCGGCACCCCCATCGGGCGTGTGGGACTTTGCTGGTCGGGCCCAGTGATGTCTGTCATCTGCATCTCACCTTCCGTTCTGTCTCCGGCTCTGTCGCGGAACGCCTGGCGCTGCGCGTCACTCCCTCCGCGCGGTCAGGTCGCCGCCATGGCATTGTGGTAACGCTGGCCGAGGCCGAGGATCCGGGCGTCACTGTTGTGAGGGCCGATGATCTGAAGACCGATCGGCAAGCCTTCAGCCCCGCGCCCTGCAGGCACCGCCAGAGATGGCAGTCCCAACAGGCTGGCAGGCACCACGACCTCCATCCAGCGATGATAGGTGTCCATCGCCTGCCCGGCAATCTCGGTGGGCGCGATCCACTCCACCGGGAAGGGCCAGCATTGCGCTGTCGGCAACAACACCGCGTCATAACTCTCGAACATCCGTGCGGCCGCGCGCATCCATCCGGCCCGCAGGTCGGACGCGGCCTGCACTTCCGCCCCCGTGAACCCGAGACCGCGGTCCAGTTCCCACAGGGCGGCCTCCTTGAGCTGATCGCGCCGTTCGGCCAGTGGGCGCAAACCGGCCGCCACCGCATAGGAGCGCAGGGTGATCCAGCTCTGCCAGATGTGCTCGGCCGGATAAGGCGGGGTCAGACGGTCGACCTGATGGCCTTGTGCCTCGAGGTCGGAAATTGCGCGCTCGCAGGTGTCCAAAATTCCCGCATCCATCGGATACGCGCCGCCCCAATCGGCAAGCCAGCCCAGTTTCAGCGGCCCCGGATCCTGCAACGGTAGCACCGACTCAGCGCCCCGATGCAGGGGCAGACGCGGATCTCCCCCCGCCATGACATCCAGCAACAGGGCAACGTCCTGCGGCGTGCGCGCCATCGGCCCGTTGGTGGCCAGCATGTGCTGGAACATGTCCCCTGCCGGCTCTGATGGCACCCAGCCCCAGGTGGGGCGAAACCCGTATATCTCGTTCCAGCCCGCCGGATTGCGTAGGGATCCCATCATGTCGGAGCCATCGGCCAGCGGCACCATCCCCGCAGCGAGTGCCACCGCAGCGCCGCCGGACGAGCCCCCGGCGGAGCGGCTGGGGTCGATGGCATTGCCGGTCGCGCCATACACGGGATTGAACGTATGCGAACCGAGGCCGAACTCCGGCGTGTTGGTCTTGCCGATCAGGATCGCACCGGCGGCGCGCAGCCGCGCCACAAAGATATCATCCGCCTGTGCCACCTGCCCTGCAAAGAGCGGCGAGCCCTGAGAGCTGACCAGTCCACGCGCATTGGACAGATCCTTGATCGCCATCGGCAGACCATGCAGCGCGCCCCGTTCGGCCATCGGCACTGCGTCGGCAGCTCGGGCCTCGGCCATCAGCTCCTCGGTGGGCCGCAGTGCGACGATGGCATTCAGCGTTGGATTACGCTCCGCAATACGCGACAGAGAGGCCTGCATCAGAGCCTCCGCGGTCAGTGTTCCCTTGCGCAAATCGCCGAGTAATTGGGTGGCAGTCGTGTCGCAGAGCGTCATCCGAAGTCCCTTTCGATCTTTCGACCCAGAGCCTAGGATGCGGATAACGGTCTGAAAAGCCCCTAAAAACTAGAAAAGCAGATGCGCTAGGCGCACTGCAGCCGGACCGCCAGGTCAGGCTGCCACGCCCAACGCCGGAAGGGCATCTGTGATGCATGCACCGGGGGCGGGAGCCGTTCGCGCCAGCATGGGGCGTTGGCCGTCAGGCTAACGTAGCGACGAACACTGAAGAGACCCAATGGGACGCGCAGCCTAAAAGCGACACAACGGCGGACGCGGCGTACCCTTTTCAGTGAATGACGCGCCTTCAAACCATCCGGCGCCAATAGCGCCCCAAAACACCTCAAATCCGATCCAAACATTTTCAGGCTCGCGACCTGCCAACTGTGTCCAAAGCAGATACGCCTCCCTGCCCATCAGAGCGCCAGATACCTCATTCGTATCGCAGGAGGTTTCCGCGCCGCGCGCCCTGACGAACGTATCGAAATGCTGCTCCAGCATGGCATGACTGCGGGCGATCGCAGCTTCCTCCTCAGACGTCCAGCATGCGGGCGCTGTCAGCATGAAACCGGGTGGGGTGACCAGAATATCGTCGGAGAAAAAGGTCAGCTCCCCTTGCTTCAGGCCAGAGGCGATCAGCGCTACCGCTGCACGGAAGCTGCGATCTTGCGACCAGCCGCGTGTCTGTTGCAGTGCGCGCGTCAATTCCGTCGACCCGCCCAAAAGACAACGGGGGCGTTCCATATATTCTGCGAGGGCATCGGGATCGACACCGACAGCGCGCAACTCTTGCGCGGTAATGCCCTGCTCCTCGAAATTGCGAAGCGACAGCCCCTCCTCCCGCAGCGTGTCCGTCGTCTCGTTCAGCCATTGAATTTCGTCCAGCGACGGGATGGAAAGGGCCGTCCGCAAAGTGTTTTGAACCTCGGGACTGTTCAGCGTCAGCTCCGATGTAACATCGGGAAACCGTATCGTGCAGACCTCCGGGCCGAGCACGGTCCAGTCGCCTTGTTTTTCTGCAGATCCATCCACCAGAAGCCGCGCGCCGAGGGCCGTCAGTGCGTCCCCATCAAACCCAGCCGCCGTCGCAGCGCCCGCGCTATGCGGACCGATCACGCAGCCATCGCCACCGAGGTAAGTCAGCAACGCCTCTTCATTTGTTTCCGGAGTGGAGGCGCGATCTTCTGCCGCTGCGGGAAGCATACCTCCGAGAAGCAGCCACGTGACCATGACACACTTCAGCGCAGGTCTCTTCATGGCCTTAGTCCTCGCCCTGGGCGTCGGCGCGGCTCTTGCCGGCCACCTTCATCGCGAGCGTTGCCGCCATGAACCCGTCGAGGTCACCATCCAGCACCCCTTTGGTGTCAGCGGTCTCGAAGTTGGTCCGCAGGTCTTTGACCATCTGGTAAGGCTGCATCACGTAGGAGCGGATCTGGTTGCCCCAGCCTGCATCGCCCTTGGCCTCATGCAGCGCATTGACCTCAGCGTTGCGGCGGTCGAGCTCCATCTGGTAGAGCCGCGATTTCAGGGCCTTCATGGCGATGTCGCGGTTCTGGTGCTGCGATTTCTCGGAGGAGGTCACAACAATGCCCGTCGGCGTGTGGGTGATCCGCACCGCAGAGTCGGTGGTGTTCACGTGCTGACCGCCCGCACCGGAGGACCGATAGGTGTCGATGCGGATATCGGCCGGATTGACCTCGATCTCGATATTATCATCAATCACCGGATAGGCGCCGACGGCGGCAAAGGACGTCTCGCGTGTGCCCTTGCCAAAGGGCGAAATCCGCACCAAGCGATGCGTGCCGCTCTCGGATTTCAGCCAGCCATAGGCGTTGTGGCCCTTGATCTGATAGGTGGCGGATTTGATGCCCGCTTCGCCGCCCCCCTGCTCTTCCTGCAGGTCTACGGTAAAGCCACGGCTTTCGGCCCAGCGAACATACATCCGCGCCAGCATCGACGCCCAGTCGCAGGCCTCGGTGCCGCCGGCGCCGGCCTTGATCTCCAGGAAGGCATCGTTGGCATCGGTCTCGCCATCCAGCAGCGCTTCCAGCTCCTTCTTGGCGGCCTTTTCCTTCAGCGCCTTCAGGGTGTTCTCGGCGTCGGTGACGACCTCTTCGTCCTCTTCCATCTCGCCCATCTCGATCAGCTCGACGCTGTCGTCGAGATCCTGACGGATGCCCTTGTAGGTGTCGATGGCATCAACCAGCGACTGGCGATCCCGCATCAGCTTCTGCGCCGCTGCCGGATCATCCCAGAGGTTGGGATCCTCGACCCGTGCGTTGAATTCCTCAAGCCGAAATTCCGCCGTCTCCCAGTTCATCCGCTGGGCAAGCAGGTCGAGCGATTTTTCGATATCGGCCACGATGGTCTGGATCTCGGCGCGCATGAGCATTCCTTGAAATCTTGTTTGAGATTGCGTGATACCGCAGCACCGGGACCACTACAAGAGTGCGGGCAGACAGGTGTACCCCGCCTGCCCGCACCAGAACTGTCAGTGGTGTCAGTAGAGCCCGCCGGAGCTGACGTCGCCAAAGGTCGCCTTGGGACCCAGCACAGCAGTGCCGCCGCTGGAGGTGGTGACCTGACGACCAGATTCGCTGACTTCCTCGAACAATGGCAGGTTCGATCCCATGCCAAAGCCCCCGTCGAAGGTCAGACCAAAGATCGGCTCTTCCCCGTCGCGGAAATATTCCGCCACCACATTGGCACCGCCCGCGCCGTTGGGCAAACGCCCGCCCGTATAGCGGTCGATCTTGATGAAATGTCCGCCCGGTGGCACGTCAAACGGACCGCCCCCGAACTTCTCGGTCGCCTTGGTCATGAACTGCTGGAACACCGGCCCACACAGGGTGCCACCGTAACCGCGGCCCCCCTTCATCGGACGCGGATTGTCATAGCCGAAGTAGCACCCTGCAACGATGTTGGAGGTAAAGCCGACAAACCACGCGTCGCGCGCGTCATTGGTTGTCCCGGTCTTGCCTGCAGCCGGCACCGGCAGGTTGATAAGCCGCGAGGCGGTGCCGCGATCAACCACGCCTTTGAGCATGGATGTCAGCTGATAGGCAGTGATCGGATCCATCACCTGTTCGCGGTTGGTCACGATCTTGGGCGCGCGGCCCGCGTCGAGTTCGGTAAAGCTGCAGTCCACGCAATCGCGATCATCGTGACGATAGATGGTCTGACCAAACCGGTTCTGGATACGGTCCACCAGCGTTGGTTCCACCCGTTCGCCGCCATTTGCAAACATCGCATAGGCCGCGACCATCTTGTAGAGGGTGGTCTCTTCCGACCCGAGAGAGTTGGCGAGGAACGTGCCCATGTTGTCATAGACGCCAAAGCGCTCCGCATAGCCGGCAACCACTGGCATGCCGACCTCCTGCGCGAGACGGATGGTCATCAGGTTCCGGCTCATCTCGATCCCGGTGCGCAACGGCGTGGGGCCGTAGAACTTGTGGTTGGAGTTCTTCGGTCGCCAGACACCCTGCGGGGTGTTGATCTCGATCGGAGCGTCGATCACGATCGTCGCCGGGCTGTACCCGCTATCCAGCGCTGCGGCATAGACAAACGGTTTGAAACTGGAGCCGGGCTGACGCTGGGCTTGTGTGGCGCGGTTGAACACCGAATCCTGGTAGGAGAACCCGCCCTGCATGGCCAGAACACGGCCCGTGTTCACATCCATGGCGACAAAGCCGCCCTGAACCTCTGGCACCTGCCGCACCGACCAATGCTTCACTGCGTCGCCGTCGCGCACTGCCAGGGCATGGATCACATCGCCCGGTTTGAAGTTGTCGAAGAAATCGCCCCGCAGCCACTTGATATCCGACCGTGGAACGGTGCCGGTTCCGGTGACGCTCTCAATCCCGATGGTCAAGGCGTTTGCCTCAACCTCCATCACCACGGCGGGCAGCCAGGCGCCATCCTCGGTAATGATGTCACGCGAAATATCCGCATCGCCCAATGCCGCACGCCAGTCGTCCTCTGCGTCCAGGAGTGCCGGATCAATCTCTGCAACCGGCCCCTGCCAGACACCGGTGCTGCGGTCGAACTCTTCCAGCCCCTTGCGCATCGCCAGCGCGGCCTCGGTCTGCATTTCCTCGTCGATCGTCGCACGGATGGTAAAGCCGCCGGTAAAGAACTCGCCCTCGCCAAAGTCATCAGACAGCTGGCGGCGGATCTCGTCGGTGAAGTAATCGCGCGGCGGCAGTGCGGTCCGGAAGGCGTCGAAATCGCCGTTCTGGACCGACCGCAATTCCTGTTCGCGCTCCACCTCGTAGACCGCTTCGGAAATGTAGCCGTTCTCTTTCATCTCCCGCAGCACATAGTTGCGGCGTTGGAGAAGGCGCTCTTTTTCACGAACCGGATGATAGTCAGACGGCGCTTTGGGCATCGCGGCCAGCGTGGCTGCCTCATGCGGTTCCAGCTCGCCCAGCGTTTTGTTGAAATAGGTCTGCGCCGCCGCCGTCACCCCATAGGAGTTCTGACCGAGGAAAATCTCGTTCAGATAGAGTTCCAGGATCTTGTCCTTTGACAGGGTCTCCTCAAGCCGTGTGGCGAGGATGATTTCCTTGATCTTGCGCTCCGCACGGCGGTCACCGGACAACAGGAAGTTCTTCATGACCTGCTGGGTGATGGTGGAGGCACCGCGAACGTTCTCCCCGCGGGATTTCACCGCTTCGATGGCGGCGGCCAGGATACCACGCGCGTCATAGCCTGCGTGGGAGTAGAAGTTTTTGTCTTCCGCCGAGATGAAGGCCTGCTTTACCAGATCGGGAACCTCTTCCGATGGGGTAAACAGACGGCGCTCCTTGGCGAACTCGTCGATCAGCTGCCCCTCGCCGGAGAAAATCCGGCTGATGGTCGGCGGCTGGTACTGCGCCAGCGACTCATGGCTAGGCAGATCCCGGCCATAGACCCAGAAGATCGCCCCGATGGACAGGGCACCTACCCCGATTCCAAGGGTGATGGTACTGAAAATGGATCCAAAAATGGACAGAATGAACCTGATCACGGTGTGGGCCTCTCTCGCACGATGCGGCTCCTTATAGGGGGCAAGGTGACAAGGGTCAAAACGAGTTATGGCGGCGCATGAAACGCCACCGGATGGAGGGTAGAGCACATCATAGCAGATGCGCTGGGGTCTGTATTCTCACAATCTTATGTGGGGCCCCGACCGGCAAAAACCAGCAGAGTCGCAACCGCACAAGGGGGAGATCCCTGCACGCGGCGTCACTCTTGCTACGTCACGCTGTGTTGCCGTCCCGCCGGAGGGTGGCTACTGCCGTACTAACGCGCGGCGTGCGACATCGGCCTCACGCCAGGCCAGAAGACCATTGAGGATGCTTTGTGCCGTTCTCGCCTGCCACGCCGGATCGGTCAGCAACTCCAGATCGCGCGGGCTGGACATGAAACCCAACTCGATCAGCACTGACGGGATATCCGCGGATTTCAGCACCGAAAACCCGGCAGAGCGCAGCGGGCGGCGATTGACCGGTCCCCCCTGCTCCATGAGCGCCTCGATCACCGATTGCGCCAGTGCCTTTGATCGCGGATGCGTCTCCTGGCGCGCCAGATCGAGCAGAACATCCGTTACCACATCATCCGCTTCGCTCAGATCGCTGCCCGCCAGAAGATCGGCGCGATCATGGCGTTCCGCCAGTTTTGCCGAGGCCACATCCGAGGCGGCTTTCGACAGGGTGTAGATAACGGTGCCATGGGCCATGCCCTCTGTTACCGAATCCGCGTGCAGCGAAATGAAGATATCCGCGCCCTGCTGATGCGCCATGGCGATGCGGCGCTCCAGAGAAACGAAGTAATCGCCCTCCCGCGTCAGCAAGACCTCGAATGCGCCGGAGCGCACCAACCGTTCGCCGAGATCATAGGCAAAGGCGAGCATCAGATCCTTTTCGGCGATGCCGCCTTCTGCCTCTGCCCCGGGATCAAGTCCGCCGTGGCCCGGATCCAGCATCACCACGAGGGGGGCGTCTGTGTCGCGCGGCATCGGGCCCTCGATCTGTGCTGGCGCGGACAAATCCAGCCGTGGGTCATAGGGCGCCCCGGCCGCAACTGCAAAGGCCTCGGCGTTGGTCTGCGCCAGCGCCAGTTTCAGGGTGGCAGCGCTGGTTTCGCGATCAATTTCCATCGCTGCGGACCTCACCTGCATCGGCTCGGCCAATTCCAGCACCAGCCTGGACCAGCCGGGAACATAGCCGCCAAAGCGCACATTGCTGACTGGCGCTGCCTGCAGAAAGGTCGCCGCATCCAGTCCCGTCCAGTCCACTTCCTGAAAATCCAGCACCACCCGGCGCGGATCACTGAGGGTAAAGACCCGAAACGGAACCCCCTGGCTCAGCCCCAGTTCAAGCTGCACACCGGAGCCATCATCGCTGAGACGGCTTTCCTCGGGCAGCACCCGCGCCAGAGCCGAGAACCCCTGCGCCATTGCCCCGACCGGCAACAGCAAAAGCAAGCACGTCAGAATAGTCGCAAGTCCCCGCATCAGCGACGGCCTTCCATGAAGGTCTTGAGCCGGGCCAGACCTTCCTCGATATCCGCCGTAGATCGCGCATAGGAAAACCGCAGCGTTGTTGCGCCGCGCGCAGGATCGAAATCCAATCCCGGCGTCACCGCAACCCCTGCCTTTTCAAGTACTTCCGCGGCGAAGCTGCGGCTGTCGTTGGTCAGGTCGGACACATCCGCATAGACGTAGAAGGCCCCATCCGGCGGCGCGATCTTGGTGAACCCGGCTTTGGGCAGCCCCTCCAGCATCAGAGCGCGGTTCTTTGCGTAGACTGCAAGGTTGGCCTCCAACTCTTCGTGGCAGTCCATCGCAGCAAGGGCGGCAACCTGACTGGCGTGCGGGGCGCAGATGAACATGTTCTGCGCGATGCGCTCCACCGTTCGGATATGGTCCTCTGGCACCACCATCCATCCGACCCGCCAACCGGTCATGGAGAAATACTTGGAGAATGAATTGATGACATAGGCCTCGTCCGAGATCTCCAGTGCCGTCACCGCCTTCGCCTCATACTCGATGCCGTGATAGATTTCATCGGAGATGAAGCTGGCGCCTTCATCGGCTGCAGCGTCCATCAAGGAGGCCAGCGTCGGTCGATCGAGCATGGTGCCCGTCGGGTTGGCAGGGCTTGCCACCATCAGACCCGCAAGGTTCTGATCGCGGATATCGGCGGCGACGGGCTGTAGGCGATGTTCCGGCGCGGTCTGGATGTCCACGGGTTGCATGCCAAGCGCGCTCAGGATCTGGCGGTAGGACGGGTAGCCGGGCGCGCCAATGCCGACGCGATCCCCACTGTCAAACAGCGCCGTGAAGCTGAGGATAAACGCACCCGACGAACCGGGCGTGATCACAACGCGTTCCGGGTTCAGGTCGACGTTATACCACTCGCCGTAAAGCTGCGCGATACGACGGCGTAGCGCTGGCAGACCCAGCGCGACTGTGTAGCCCATGGCGTCCGTCTCAAGCGCCTGCGACAATGCGCGCCGCGCCGCTTCCGGCGCGCCGGTGGCGGGCTGGCCCACCTCCATATGGATGATATGACGTCCCTGTTCCTCCGCCTTGCGGGCGGCTTCCATCACGTCCATCACAATGAAGGGATCGACTTTGGACCGGCTTGAGTTTCGCATGCTGATCTCCCATGGTGCGGCCATGAGTTTTGACCGTGTATTCTCCTCCGCGTCAATCCCGGGCAGGCGCCTGTGGCCGCTTCTTTTCCATGCCGTTTGCGGCCTGTTTCACCGTGGGCGCATGACGGGCGCTGCGGTGGTCGTTGCGCTGGTGCTGACGCCAATGACGGCGCAGGCGCAATCCATTCGTTTGCTGCGCGATGCAGATATCGAGCATGGGCTGACGGAACTGGCCCGCCCGATCCTGCGGACCGCAGGTCTGAACCCGCGACGGGTGCGGATACTGGTGGTCAATGACAGTGGCTTCAACGCCTTCGTGATCGACCAGCGGGCGATCTTCGTCAACTACGGGCTGATTCTGAAGTCGGATACGCCGGAAATGCTGCAGGCGGTGCTGGCGCATGAAGCCGCTCATATCGCCAATGGCCATATCGGACGTCGCATCCAGAACATGAGATCCGCAAGCACGGCCGCCGGGTTTGGCGCCGCTCTGGGCATGCTGGCTGCGGCTGCGGGGGGCGGGCGTGCCGCCGCGGGGGTGGCGTTCGGGGTGCAATCCTCGGCTTTGCGAAATTTCCTGTCACACACCCGTGCGGAGGAATCCTCTGCCGACCGATCCGCCATCGGCTACATGACCGCCGCGGGCATCAACCCGAAGGGAATGGTGGAGCTGCATCGGATCTTTGCCGGCCAGGAGGTACTGAGCCCGGCCAGTCAGGATCCCTATATGCGCTCTCATCCGCTGAGCCGGGATCGTATCCGCGCTGCGCAGGCCTATGTGGCCAGCGCCGGAGACGGCACCCCGACAGATCCGCAAGCCGCCTATTGGCTGGCGCGGGTCCAGGGCAAACTGTCTGCCTTCACCCGCGCGCCCAGCTGGACCAAACGGCGGGTGGCCTCCGAGCGTTATGCGGATCTGAAACGCATGCGGGTTGCGGTCGCCCACCATCGCCAGAACAACCTCGGTCGGGCACAGGCCGAGATGCAGGCGCTGCTCGCGGCACGCCCGAAGGATGCATACTATCATGAGCTGTGGGGGCAGATCCTCTATGAGAACCGACGCTGGTCCGCTGCGGTCTCTGCCTTTGCCACCGCAGCAAAACTCGCCCCGAGCGAGCCGTTGATCCTGGCCAGTCTGGGCCGGGCACAGCTTGCTGCCGGCAATCCACGCGCGGCACTGGACACAATGGAAAAGGCGCGCAGCCTCGATTTTCGCAACGCAACCTTGCTTCGCGACATGTCGCTGGCCTATGCCAAGACCAAACAGACCGGCATGGCCGCACTGGTCACGGCAGAACGATACGCATTGCGGGGACGACTGGAAGATGCTGGCCCTCACGCCAAGCGCGCCACTGGCATTCTGCCACGCGGCTCCCCGGCATGGCGCCGGGCACAGGATGTGCTGATTGCATTTGAACAAGACGAGAAAAGGAAGAACAAATGATTGCCCCGACACGCATGGCCCTGATGGCGGCCTGCGCGCTCTCTCTCACCGCTCCGGCGGCGCGGGCGCTTGATCTGAACGACATGACCGAGGCCGAGCAGACGGCCTTTGGCGCAGCTGTGCGCAGCTATCTGATGGAAAACCCCGAGGTGATCCTGGAGGCCGTGGACGTGCTGGAACAACAGCAGGCTCAGGCAGACGCCCGGCGTGACGAAGCACTGGTCGCGGCCAATCTGCAGGAGTTGCAGGACGACGGCTATTCCTGGGTTGGCGGCAATCCCGATGGCGACATCACGCTGGTGGAGTTCATGGACTACCGCTGCGGCTATTGCCGCCGCGCCGCTCCGGAGGTCGAGGCATTACTGGCCGCAGACTCAAATATCCGCTTTGTGATCAAGGAGCTCCCGATCCTGGGCGACGCCTCTGTCCTGTCCTCGCGCTTTGCCATCGCCACCAAACTGGTGGCCGGTGACGCGGCCTACAAGGACATCCACGACACGCTGCTCGCCTTCAAAGGCGAACCCAACGAGGTCGCAATGCGCCGTATGGCCGAAGGGCTGTCGCTGGATGCCGACGCGATCCTGGCCAAGATGGATGCGCCCGAGGTGAACGAGCAATTGCGGCGCACCCGGACGTTGGCGCAAACCCTGTCGATTTCCGGCACGCCGACCTTCGTGCTGGAAGAGGAGATGCTGCGCGGCTACCTGCCTGCGGATCAGATCCAGATCATGATCGAGGAAATCCGCGCAGCGCGCAGCTGAGGGATGCCACCTTCGACGGGCGCGAGTGGCCCGGCCGCTATGACGTCCGGGGGGCAGCCAAGACACCAAGAGCATGGGGGCTCTGCCCCCAAACCCCCGAGATATTTATGAAAAGATGAAGGACAGAGATTACTCTGCCGCTTGCTCTACCGCCGCCGCCTCAGCATCGAGTGCGGCGGCTTTCTTTTCGACCTCCTCAACAATTTGGTCGATCATCTGGTCGTTGGACATCTTGTGGCTCGCCTTACCTGCCAGATAGACCATGCCAGAGCCTGCGCCCCCGCCGGTGAACCCCACGTCGGTCATCAGCGCCTCGCCGGGGCCATTGACCACGCATCCGATGATCGACAGGCTCATCGGCGTCTTGATATGCTCCAGCCGTTCTTCCAGCGTCTCCACCGTCCGGATCACGTCAAACCCCTGCCGCGCGCAGCTGGGGCAAGAGATGATGTTGACGCCGCGATGGCGCAGCCCAAGCGATTTCAGGATCTCAAAGCCGACCTTGACCTCCTCGACCGGGTCCGCCGAAAGGCTGACGCGCAGGGTGTCACCGATGCCCATCCACAAAAGCTGCCCAAGACCGATGGCAGATTTGATGGTGCCAGACATCAGCCCGCCCGCCTCGGTGATGCCGAGGTGGATGGGAGCGTCAGTGGCCTCCGCCAGCATCTGATAGGCGGCGGCAGACATGAAGACGTCGGAGGCCTTCACGGAGATTTTGAATTCGTGGAAATCATGATCTTGCAGGATCTTGATGTGGTCCATGCCGCTTTCGACCATCGCGTCGGGACAGGGCTCACCGTATTTGTCCAACAGATGCTTTTCCAGACTGCCGGCATTGACCCCGATGCGGATCGAGCAGTTATGATCGCGCGCCGCGCGGATCACCTCGGCCACGCGTTTCTCGTCCCCGATATTGCCCGGGTTGATGCGCAGACAGGCCGCCCCCGCCTCGGCGGCCTCGATGCCGCGTTTGTAGTGGAAATGGATATCGGCAACGATCGGGACTGGGCTTTCGCGCACGATCTCTTTCAGCGCGCGCGAGGAGGCCTCGTCCGGCACGGAGATCCGCACGATATCAGCGCCCGCATCCGCCGCCGCCTGCACCTGGGCAATCGTGCCCTTGATGTCGGTGGTCAGCGTGTTGGTCATGGTCTGCACCGCAATCGGGGCATCCCCGCCAACGGGAACATTCCCGACATGGATCTGGCGGCTCTTACGGCGTTCGATGTTACGCCAGGGGCGAATGTGATTCATGGACATGGCTGCCTCGTCCTGCTTGTCGCGTCCCCCTTAAATAGGCCGACACCCCGGAGCCTGCAATGGCTGTCCGGGGTGTCAGGTAAATCCGTAACGGGAACGCAGGGTCTGCGTGATCGTGATGTCAGTCCGAGACAGACCCCGGGGTGGTCTGAACCGCCCGCAGCTGTGCAACCATCGTGGCCAATGCCTCGTTCTGATCGGCCTCGAGATCCGCGAGCTGGAAACGTCCGCTCAACGCATCCGGCGAAAGTTCGACATTCTTTGTCACCTGACCACGCCCGCCGACAGGACCGTAGTGCTGGCCATTGACAGCGAAGTAGATGGCGCTGCTTTCGCCGGTGCGCAGGCGCGGCGCATCCTCGGTCAACGGCACCTCGAACGTCTGCCCCGGTTCCATGATGGTTTCAAAGATAACACTGCCATCGGCGGCCTTCACCTGAACCCAAGATGGTCGGACAGCAAGCATCTCGACTGACGGTGCAACGTCCTCAAGAACCTGTGGCACCGAGAGATCCGTTGCCTCATTCGCTGGAACCATTGCCTCCGCCAGCATCAGGCCGGGACGCTCCGTGCCCGCGAAATTACCCTGACCGCGCGGATCGAGTGTCGAAATCGGCGCGTCGCGCGCCACAAGAACCGGAACATCCAGGGCCTGCGGACGATACAGACGATCCAGCGCTTCCGTTGCGGGATCGTCGGTCACATCACCCGTCGCCAAGGCGGCAGTGGCCAGCGGGTCGAGTTCGGCAAGCACCTCGGGCGTTTGCTCTATCGGAGCAAATGTCACCTGCTGAACTTCGTGCAGCAGCTTCCACCCCCCGAAGGTCAGACCGCCAATGACACCGCACAAGACCAGCAAGGAGCCGATGGCACGCGGATCAACCTGGCTCAGCAGACTGTCGGTCACGGGCACGAAGGGCGTGGTGGAGTTGGTAAACGCGTCTGCCCCAAGCCCTTTTCCAGCGCCGTAGGTCAGTTCCTTGGGCTTGCGAACAGAGGCCTCGGAGGACATCCCATGCGCCACGGAAAACCCGCTCTCGGCGCAAAAGCCATTGAAGGCCTTCTCCGGATCCATGTTCAGGTAACGGGCGTAGGAGCGCACATATCCGGCAATAAAGCCCGGCGTATCAAAGACAGAAGGATCGCAATTCTCGATGGCGTCGATGTAGGAGGCCTTGATCCTGAGTTCACGCTGCACATCAAGCAGCGATTTACCCATGGTTGCCCGCTCGCCGCGCATCATGTCACCAAGGCGCACCTCGAAATCATCAAAGCCGCGGGGCGGCTCTGTTGTATTTTGACGACCTCGGAAACTGCGCTGCGTAAGGCGCCCGATCATGCCTGCTGTCCCATCAATACCTGCCGTTTTGCGACATATGCGCTGTACCAACCGATTCTCGATTCGTCAGCGCAGTTTCATTGATGAAACGATAACACAATTCTGTTTAATGAACACTTAGCAGTAGCTCATCCGGCTAGTTCGGCACGATTTAGCGCACAATGCGACCAAAGACTGTCCATGGCGCGCACCAGATGATCCATTTCCTTCGGTCCGTGCACCGGCGAGGGTGTGAAGCGCAGGCGCTCGGTGCCGCGCGGCACGGTCGGGTAATTGATGGGCTGCACGTAAATCCCGTAATCCGCCAGCAACATGTCCGACAATTTCTTGGTGTGGACGGGGTTTCCGACAATAACCGGCACGATGTGCGTGCCGTGGTCGATGATCGGCAGCCCCATCATCTTGAGACGGGTCTTGAGATACCGTGCCTGCTCCTGATGCTTGTCGCGCAAGTCCTGGGCGGTCTTCAGATGGCGCACGGAGGCTGCTGCGCCCGCCGCGATCGACGGTGCCAGCGATGTGGTGAAGATGAAGCCCGGCGCGTAGGAGCGGATGGCATCGCACATCTTGGCCGATGCCGCGATATAGCCGCCCATGACGCCGTAGGCCTTTGAGAGCGTGCCGTTGATGATGTCGATGCGATGGGCGAGATTGTCACGCTCGGCAACGCCGCCACCGCGGGGACCATACATGCCAACCGCGTGGACCTCATCAATATAGGTAAGTGCGTTGAACTCTTCGGCGAGGTCGCAGATTTCCTCGATCGGGCCAAAATCCCCATCCATGGAATAGACCGACTCAAACGCGATCAGCTTGGGAGCAGCCGGGTCGTCCGCTGCCAGCAACTCGCGCAGATGGGCGACATCATTGTGGCGGAAGACACGTTTCGCACCGCCATTCCGGCGCACGCCTTCGATCATGGAGGCATGGTTCAGCGCATCGGAGTAGATGATCAGGCCGGGCAGCAGCTTTGGCAGGGTCGAGAGGGTGGCGTCATTGGCGACATAGGCAGAGGTGAACAGCAGCGATGCTTCCTTGCCATGCAGGTCAGCCAGCTCCGCCTCGAGCTCCTTGTGATAGACCGTTGTGCCAGAGATGTTGCGGGTGCCCCCCGATCCGGCGCCGGTGGCGTCCAGCGCATCGCGCATCGCCTTCAGCACCACCGGGTGCTGGCCCATCCCGAGATAATCATTGCCGCACCAGACGGTGATGTCTTGCTCTGTCCCGTCGGGGCGTGTCCAGACGGCATGGGGAAACTGGCCACGACGGCGTTCAATATCAATAAACGTCCGATAGCGATCTTCCTCGTGAAGGCGTTCAATCGCTGCGTCGAGTTGTGAGGTATAATCCACCGTCATCTCCATAGCTGTCTGCCGTTGCCTGACCGGCCTGGCTGCGTCTTGATCCCGAACAGCCCTGCTGATGAAGCATGAGCGTCGTGATATATTTCACGGTCTCTAACTGGCACCCCTGTCCTGCACAACGTGATAGAGTGTCACGGCTCCAGCATCCTTGATACAGGTCAAATAAACCTTTTCTGGGCTTTTAGAACCATTCTGAGTTTCAGGCAAGCGCCAGAGGCCGCAATGGCGCCATGTGAAAGTAGCGCAAAACGCCGCAGACAAGCGCAATGGTTGCGGATCGGAAACAGCTGTTCCGAAGCGAGACGACGCCGAAAAACTGCCGCCGGTGTTCTGATACAATTGTGCGACTGGCCCTTGATTTATCCCACTGCTAGGCTCCGCTCCGAGACCCGCCAGCAGCGCCTCGACCACAAGGCCCGCATGCGGAAAAGCACTATTTTCAGGAGAGACCGATGTCCCTTACCCCCGTTCTCGACAAGATCGATTCCGATATCTCGGCTGCAACCGACCGGCTGTTGGAGCTGCTGCGTATCCCGTCCATTTCAACCGACCCCGCCTACAAGGCTGACTGCGAGACCGCCGCGGATTGGCTGGTGGCAGATTTGAACAGCATCGGCATCAAGGCCGAAAAGCGCACAACTCCCGGCCATCCGATGGTGGTGGGCCATGTGGGCGAGGGAAACACGGAAGGCCCACATCTTCTGTTTTACGGGCACTATGATGTGCAACCGGTGGACCCGCTTGACCTGTGGAACACGCCCCCGTTTGAGCCACAGATGGAAGAGACCAAAAACGGCACCGTGATCCGGGGGCGTGGCGCATCCGATGACAAGGGCCAGCTGATGACCTTCGTCGAGGCCTGCCGCGCATGGCAGGCTGTGCATGGCACCCTACCCTGCCGCATCACCTTTTTCTTTGAGGGTGAGGAAGAATTGGGTTCTCCCTCGCTGATCCCTTTCCTGGAGGCTGCAAAGGAAGAGCTGTCTGCGGATATCGCGTTGATCTGCGACACCTCCATGGTCGCCCGTGGCGTGCCGTCGGTGGCCTCGCAGCTGCGCGGCATGATGAAGGACGAATTCACCCTGATCGGGCCGAAGATCGACCTGCACTCCGGCCACTACGGCGGTCCCGGCCTCAACCCGCTGCGCGAGATTTCCCATATCATCGCCTCTTTTCACGATCCCGAAACCGGTGCCGTTGCCGTGGATGGATTCTATGAAGGTGTGCGTGAGGTGCCCGCCGATATCTTGCGCCAGTGGCAAGGCTGCGGCTTTGACGAGAAAGACTATCTGTCGAATGCCGGCTACACGGTGGCCCATGGCGAGAAAAAATACTCCACCCTGGAGCAGCAATGGGCCCGCCCGACGCTGGAAATCAACGGTCTGTGGGGCGGCTATCAGGGCGCGGGCACCAAGACGGTGATCCCGTCAGAGGCACATTGCAAGATCACCTGCCGTCTGGTCGGTGACATGGACCCTGCCGCGCTGCGCAAGAAGATCCGCGCCCATGTGGAGGCCCGCCTGCCCAAGGATTGCACCGTAAAATGGGATCTCGATCTGGACGGCGCCCCTGCCTATGTGATCGACACCACCCGCCCCGAGTTCGAGGCCGCCCGTGGCGCACTGACCGAGGAATGGAACCGTGAGGCGGTGTTCTCCGGCATGGGAGGCTCCATCCCGGTGGCCGGCTATTTCAAGTCGATCCTGGGCATGGATGCGATGTTGATCGGCTTTGCCAATGAAGATGACGCGATCCACTCTCCGAACGAGAAATACGATCTGGAGAGCTTCCACAAAGGCATTCGCTCCTGGGCGCGCGTGCTGGATGCTCTGAGCAAAGCCTAAGTTAACAATGCGTGGGGGCGATGGGCGCCCCCGCGCTTGCGTAGGACAAAGCCCTGGATTGAGCCGACAGCCGATACCGTTGCTTTCGAGGGCGGTCCCTGCTCTCGTGTCACTCCTCGCGCAGCACCGGCCTTGGGCGCGCGTCATCATCCAGCGCCACAAAGGTAAAGATCGCCTCGGTGACCTGCTGGGTCTCTTCCTGATGGCGGGCACGACGCCACGCGCGAACACGAATTCGCATCGAGGTGCGCCCGACCTTCAACATCTCCGCATAAAGAGAGACCTCATCCCCGACCAGAACCGGGCGATGGAACTGGATCTCTTCCACCGAAACGGTGGAAGCGCGCCCCTTGGACACACGTGCGGCGATTGTGCCTGCTGCGAGGTCCATCTGGCTCATCAACCAGCCCCCGAAGATGTCGCCTGCCGGATTGGTGTCAGTCGGCATGGCAATCACGCGGATCGTCGGCTGAGATTCAGGTGGGCTTTCAGGCGGATTTTCTGACACTGGCATGAATGGGCTCTCGTCTGTTCAACGGATGGCTGGGATCTGCCCCACTGTGTCGCCAGGATCTGCGCAGGAAAAGGCCAAACAGCCGCCTGAATGCGCGAAGAAACGACTAATGCCAGTGTTTTGGAAGTTTTTGCAAAAGGAAGTGAAAGTGGCGCGGTTGACGGGGCTCGAACCCGCGACCTCCGGCGTGACAGGCCGGCACTCTAACCAGCTGAGCTACAACCGCGCATTTTTGCTGACCTTGGTCAGCAGCTCCCATCCGGGACGGTCCTGATCCCTGTCGAGGGCCCTCAGGCGGGATGAAAGTGGCGCGGTTGACGGGGCTCGAACCCGCGACCTCCGGCGTGACAGGCCGGCACTCTAACCAGCTGAGCTACAACCGCGCATTTTCAATGCTGACCTTCGCCAGCGCTTCCCATCCGGGACGGTCCTGACCCTCTGACGAGGCCCCTCAGGCAGGGCAGCAGTGGCGCGGTTGACGGGGCTCGAACCCGCGACCCCCGGCGTGACAGGCCGGTACTCTAACCATCTGAGCTACAACCGCTTGCTGTGCGTTCAGCACCGTGTCTGAACGTTGGGGTGTAATATTCGCAGGTCGCAGGGGCCGTCAAGCGCAGAAACGCCATTTTTCTGGCTTTCGAGGGAAAATTTTGCTGCCGTCGATTAAACACATGAATTCGTGTGGGTTTCCCTGACCGAACCTACCGCGCCTTGGCGACGTCGCCACATCGCTCGCGATCCCGGGCAGAGCAACTTGTGCTACACCAACGCTCAGAGGACTGGGCCGCATGCCGAGCAACACCGCCGCCCCTCAGCCCCCCGCATCACTGAGGCGCAGACTGGCAAATACATAACGGACCGACGCAATATGGCCCGCGCAGCGCGACACGCCTCACTCATGGACAGGTCCATGCATATCCGTAAATTAATGTGTGATTGCGACTGGATTTTCTTTTGTTCGGGATCTAGCCTACCCAAGTTCAAACTCCGAGCCTGTCGCCTTCGGCCTCCCCGATGCCTCGACAGCAATCAAACTCGAACGGCATCCAGGGCGATAGCATCTTTTATGTGCGTTAATCCGGATCGTGGTCTCGTATTTGAACGTCAAAGTATTGGTTTCGAACTTTGGCCTTTAAATGGTTAAGTCATCAGTCATCATTTAGCTTTATTTTTACGGTAACAGATGTCGCCATCCGTTAACGAATACGGTGAATGGCTTCGATCACCGCTTGCAACACTGCACAAGAGGCGCAGAAACGGACTACGTCATGAGGATGCGTATGCTTACTTTGTCACCAGACCTCAGGCGCTCTGTCTCCACGCAGAATGATCTGGTGCGCGCAGACCTCCCGTCCCGGTTCGCGTCGATTACACTGATGTCGATCATGTCGCTTTACTTCCTGCCGATACGGACCGTCGCGGCGATCTACTGCATCTACGCTTTCGTCGAAATCATCGGGCTCGTCGTGTACAAAATGCTGGCGCGCAAAGTCACATTTGGCGCTGTCTTGCTGTTCACATCCTCGGCGTTCTGCGGCGTCTGGATTTTCAATGCGATCCCCGTGATGCTGTTTCTGCAACCGGATCCCTTCCCCAAACTGATGGGGGCGATGCTACTGACCATCGCGCTCAATCACTGTGTGGTCGCGCGTGCGGCCTGGATGTTCTTTGGTATCCTGACAGCTGTCCCGATCATCTGCGTCGTCGGCTACATGATCGGCAGCCTGCTCTATTCCTTTGCCGACCCGATCGAAATCGCCATTGCCGGGGTGGTGGTGGTGTTGGGGGCGGCCTACATGCTGAACGCAATGTGGGCGCAGCACCGCCTGACCAGCCGATTGCGCGAAGCGCTGGTAGAAGCTGAAGCTGGCAGCCGTGCCAAGAGCCGCTTCCTCGCGTCCATGAGCCACGAGATCCGCACCCCCCTGAACGCCATCTGCGGCATGTCCGAGCTTATTGAAGAAGGGCATTCCGACGCGGAACTACTGAAAGAGCGCACCCATCTGCTGCGCAAATCCGCACAAGCACTGACCGGCATACTCGATGACATACTCGACTACGCAAAGATAGAATTGGGTCATTTCGCATTGAACCTCGACGCCGCTGAGCTGAGGCTTGAAATCTCAAGTACGGTGGAAATGTTCCGATCACAGGCTGCAGACAAGGGACTTCAATTCGAAATCCAACTGGACGACTCCGTTCCGACCTATGCCAAGTGTGATGCCCTGCGCCTGCGTCAGGTGATCGGGAATCTGGTCTCCAACGCAGTGAAATATACAGAAAAGGGTGTTGTCTCGGTCAACGTGTGGGGAGAACCGCAGGACGGCAGCACCCTGCTGACTGTTCAGGTGACCGACACCGGGCGCGGCATGACGGAAGAACAGGCGGCCCATCTGTTCACGGAATTCTATCGCGCCGAGGACAAAACAGCGCCGAGCGTTCCGGGCACCGGGCTTGGCCTGTCGGTCGCACGCCATCTGGCCCGATTAATGGGCGGCGACATCACCTTTGCCACCCGCCCGGCAAAGGGAAGCAGCTTCACACTGGCTTGCCAGGTCGAAGCACTGCCGGCATCCGAGGCCCCCGCGATACCAGCGCAGGCAAAACCCGATGAGCGTCAGGACCTTGGTGGCATCCGGTCCGTCTTGCTCGTCGACGACACGGCCTCCAATCGCATGGTCGTGCGCGCCTTCCTCAACAACAGCGATGTTGAGATCATCGACGCTGGCAACGGTGCCGAAGCGCTGGAGCAGCTTGAAGAACGCTCGGTTGACCTTGTCTTGCTGGATATGAAGATGCCGGTGATGGATGGTCAGGAGACCCTGATCGAGATGGCGCGGCGCGGAGGGCGGATCAGTGCGACGCCGGTGATCATGCTGACTGCAAATGCCGCACCGGAAGATCAGGAACTGTGCCGCAGCCTGGGGGCCGCCGGGTATCTGGCCAAGCCCGTCAAGAAGTCCGTCTTGCTGTCCGAAATGCGCAGGGTCGCCAGCGCCCGGTCTTCTAAAGTGGCCTGATCCGCCTAAACCGGCACAGCCCCAACTATGAAATTTGCGCCTGAAGGTTGCAAATCAGTCGCCCGTTCATCGCGCGGCGAATGCCTGTGATCATGGCCCAATCAATTTCCATTTTTGCAATATGACTTGTCTCACAATCCAACAACTTGATCGCCCCTGACTGTCTGGTTGCCTCAGGCGCCACACCATCATTTCTCCACCCAATTAATTCTTAATTTACTATTTTAGGCGAATCTATTTTCAAATTTAAACAAATTTTCCCAAAGCTGCTTTTGGGAAGACTGAAAAGGTGGATGGGCACCGTCATGCAGTCGACAGAAATCACTTTTGAAAACCTTGGCGAGACAGGGGCTCTTTTCACTGAGCTGATGCGCGCACGGTATCATCATTTTATCGAAGCGCGTGGCTGGCCACTTCCGAATGTGCGCGGCCTGGAGTTCGATCAGTATGACACGCCAGAGAGCATATACTGTGCAATCCACGATGGCTTGGATGTGCACGGTGGCTTCAGGGTCACGCCGACAACCGCCAAATGTGTAAATTCCAGTTACATGCTGCGCGATGCGCAGCTTGGTCTGTTGCCAGACCTTCCGCCAACGATCCTAGACCACCCTGCCCCGCAAGACCCCAAGGTCTGGGAGGTGAGCAAAGTCTTCGTCGGCGACACGCTGAGCAGCCGTGAACGGATGAAAGTGCGGGACCAAATGGGGCTGAACTTCGCCCGCGTCGCGCGAAACTGGCATATTGATGCCTTTCTGTGCATCACCTCCGTCACCGTGGCGATGCTGACACGCCGGTCGGGGTTGGACATGCTCGCCGCAGGACCTCGGTTCGAAGCGGGCGGCGAAACGTGTCAGGCCTATCTCCTCAAGGTCAATGCAACCAGTTTGCGCAGCCGCGCCGCCTGAGTACGATGTGCGTCACATTCGAAATCTGGTCAGGCTATACTGGCGTCGGCGGACGCCAACACTGTGCTATGCGCCTGTGGCAAGGCAGACATCTGGCCTGAAAGCACCAGATCAGCTTGCCATTCCAGGTATCGGGACTGTAGAGAAAGCCGAACTTGCATAAATGGAGCCGGAGATGGCCGAGGAGCTTCTGTTCGAAGACGAACCGATGGCCCGTCAGCGGCTGAGACTGTGGCTGCAGATGTTGAAATCAGTGCGCCACGTCGAAGGTGTCCTGCGCGAACGACTGCGCGAGGGGCACAACATGACCCTGTCCCGGTTTGACGTTCTGGCCGCCCTCCATGCCGCACCTGACGGCATGAAGATGAGCGAGTTGTCCCAACACCTGGTGGTCTCCAACGGCAATGTGACTGGTGTTGTGGATCGGCTTGCCAAGGATGGTCTGGTGCAACGGGCCCCCTCGCCGCACGACCGCCGAGCATTCGTCGTTTCGGTCACTCCGGAGGGGCGCGAGAAGATGGATCAGATGGTGCGCGAACACCTGGCCTGGATCGACTCCCTGATGTCACATGTCTCAGAGCCGGATGTCGCACGGGCGATATCCGTGATGCTGGATATCCGACAAAAGCCTGACAGACCGTCCGACACCTGACATCTCGTCATATCAGACAGGCGGAGATGCAGAGATGCGGATGACTTCTGCACTCAGACGCTATGAACAGTCTCCTTGCTTTACACGCAGGAACAACCGGTCGTGCCTCGGGCATGTGTGCGTACCTGCGGATCTGGCCCTAACTGAATTACTTTGAACCTAAAGTAAAAAGCTGCATTTCGGCGCGCTGCGGGCCCGTGCGAGAGGCCGACGCGGTGGGATTCGCGACGCCTCGACGCCTGCCTACCGATGCTGCAGCGCAGAGAAAACAGGCGCTCCCCCGACAAAGTCCCTGAAAATTCGCCCAAAAACCAGCGTCCAGAAAAATATTCACTGCGATTAGAAACTTTATACTTGAAACAATGAGAAATATCCACCTGCATATATACCAAGCGAGAACAACAACAGGGATGAGGTCAATGAACCAAACAGACACGCTTGCCGCACTTGCCTCGGGACTTCTGGATGGGGGGATCAGGGTCGTCGATTGCTCCGCCCCGCTGGGACCGGACACCCCGCTTTTAAAGCTGCCGCCCGAGATCGCAGACGACACGCCCCAGATCGAAATTCATCAGATTTCGAGATACGGCGACCGTGGTCCGTTCTGGGCCTGGAACTGGCTCAAGCTTGGTGAGCATTCGGGCACGCATTACGATGCGCCGCACCACTGGGTCACCGGCAAGGACTATCCAGATGGGTCCGTGGACACGATCAATCCGCAAAAATTCATGGCCCCTGCAAATGTCATCGACTGTTCGGCGCAGGCCGCCGAAGACAATGATTTCCTGCTGACCAAGCAGGGCGTGCAGGACTGGGAAGCCGAGCACGGAGAGATCAAGGCTGGCGAATGGGTCCTGATGCGCACCGACTGGGATCAGTACAACCACGACGAGGACAAGTTTCTCAACACCGATGAGAACGGCCCTCACACTCCCGGCCCCTCGGCAGACTGCATCGAATACCTGATGGAGAAAAATGCGCTTGGTTGGGGGTCTCAGTGCATTGGGACCGACGCCGGACTCGCGGCCAGTTTTGAACTGCCCTTCCCGGCCCATAACCTGCTGCACAAGGCAAACCGCTATGGTCTGGCCTCGCTGACCAATCTCAAGGAGCTGCCCGCCAAAGGCGCGATCGTGGTCACTGCGCCGCTGAAGATCGTCAACGGAACAGGATCTCCGGTGCGTGTTCTCGCACTGGTCCCGGGGGCCTGAAACTATGTCATCTGCCACTGAATTCGACGTTGCCATCATAGGTTCAGGCATCAACGCGCTGACCTCCGGCGCCCTGCTGGCCAAGGCCGGAAAGCGCGTGGTGCTGCTGGAACGTGAATCCGTGGCAGGTGGCTGCATGCGCACCGAACCGCTCGGCGACGGCGTGCTCCATGACCCTTTGGCGACCACATTGGTCCTGTGGGTGACCGGAGCTGCCCATGCCGCCCTTGGCGACGACCTGACCCGTCACGGCGTCGAATTCTGCGCCACCCAGACGCCCACTGGCGTGCTCCTGCCCGACGGTCAGGCGCTGGTCTACCAGATGGATCGTGCCGCCAATGTTGCGGCCTTCAATGCGGCAGCGGCGCGCGATGGCGACCAGCTTTCTGCGGATCTGGACGCCTTCGGCGGCAAGGCTGATCTGCTGTTCGGCCTGATGGGCGGCGATCCATGGTCTCGCGCAACTGCCAAGCTGCTCGGCAAGGAGGCCTGGAAACGTGGCCCCCACGGGCTTGCCGCGACCATGGGGGAATCGCTGACCTCGATGCGGGGTTGGCTGGAAACCTCCTTCCAGTCCGAACTGTCTCAGGCGCTCTGGGCGCCGTGGTGCCTGCATGCGGGTCTCGGGCCGGAAGCTGCCTTTTCCGGACAGATGGGGCAGATCATCGGTTTTGCCCTCGAAGCCGCCGGTGCGCCGATCGCCAAGGGCGGCATCGCGTCCATGGTGCAGGGCCTGTGCGCGATCATCGAGGAACACGGCGGGACGGTGCGAACCAACGCCGACGTCAGCCGGATTGAACAGGCCGGCGGGGCGGTCACCGGCGTTACCCTCGCTGGCGCGGAGTATATCGCCGCGCCCTCCGTACTGGCCTCGGTCACGCCGCATCAGCTCTACGGCACGCTGCTGGAAACAGAGAGCAAAGCGGATGACCTGCGCCGCTATCGTTACGGCAAGGGAAACTTCCAGCTGCACTACGTCCTCGATGGGCCGGTGACCTGGCGCACGCCGGGTGTTGAGACCGTGCAGCTGTTGCATCTGACACCGGGATTGGACGGGGTCTCCAAGGCCGGAAATGAGGCAGAGCGCGGCCTGCTGCCGGAGGTGCCGACAATCTGCGTCGGCCAACCCTGTGCGGCAGACCCGACACGCGCGCCGGACGGGAAATCCGTTCTTTGGCTGCAGATGCCAGAGGCCCCGCGTCACGTCAAAGGCGATGCCAAGGGCGAAATCTCCGTCCCCGAGGACGGCAGCTGGACGCCGGAGCTGCGCGAGGCATTTGCAGATCGTGTCGAGCAGATCCTGGCCAGCCATATCGACGGCTTTGCCTCCAAGGTCGTGACACGACGGGCCATTTCACCTGCAGATCTGGCTGGCATGAATGCCAACCTTGTGGGCGGCGACCCCTATGGCGGCGCCTGCTCGCTGGAGCAGTTCTTTCTCTGGCGCCCATTTACGGACAGCAAACGGCACACCACCGGGGTAAAGGGCCTCTATCACATCGGGGCCTCGACCCATCCGGGCCCCGGTCTGTCAGGTGGCTCGGGCTATCTCGTAGCGAAGGAGCTTGGCGCATGACCACCGGCCCCGATCATCTGGAGGAGTTCACCCCCTATCTGATGAACCGCATCATGGCGCGCTACAACAAGGGTGTTGAAGAGGCCCTGAAGGAGGTTGGGATCACGGTGGCGCAGATGCGCGCGCTGGCGGTGCTGACCGAGAGCGGCCCCTGCACCATCAATACACTCTCGGTGCTGACGGTGATCAAGCAATCAACGCTGTCACGCACGCTGGACACGATGGAAACAGCCGGGCTGATCCGGCGCGAGGCCGACAGCAAAGACAGCCGCATCCGCCACATCCAGCTGACAGACACGGGGCGGCACGTCCACGAGACCGCCTGGCCGGCCATGCTGCAGATGCAGGAGGTCATGCTGTCCGCGCTCTCTCCAGACGACAGAAAGATGATGAACGATCTGCTGCTGCGCGTGTTCTACAACATCCGCCAGCACGATTTTTAAAAGGCCCTCGCGGCCCTGTCCCGATGAGGGGCAGATCCATGCCACCTGCATCGCGCATGTGGCCAAGTTTTCCGACATGGAGGCACAGCGACAGTGCGTCGTCCCCTTCAGATGTCGGTCGGTACGACCCAAGGAGACCACCCATGGCTGAACGTTCCTTTGCCAAGGAAGTCCAAAAACTGAAACAGGGAGATGGAGAGACCTTCTCGGGCGAAGGGATCCTCGCCATCACCAAGGCGCTGCTGGAAAATGGCGTTGGATATGTCGGGGGCTATCAGGGCTCGCCGATTTCGCATCTGATGGATGTTCTTGCAGATGCGCAGGAGATCCTCGGAGAGCTGGGCGTCCGGTTTGAAGCGTCCGCAAGCGAGGCCACCGCAACGGCGATGCTGGCGGCATCCGTACATTACCCCATTCGCGGAGCGGTCACCTACAAATCCGTTGTCGGGACCAATGTGGCCTCCGATGCGCTCTCCAATCTGGCCTCGGGCGGCGTAACCGGCGGCGCGCTCATCATCGTCGGCGAAGACTACGGCGAAGGCTCTTCGATCATGCAGGAGCGCACCTACGCCTTTGCCATGAAAAGCCAGGTCTGGATGCTGGACCCGCGCCCCAACCTGCCCTCGATCGTTGCCGCAGTTGGAGATGGTTTTGAACTGTCGGAGGCCAGCAACACGCCGGTCATGCTGCAGATGGGCATCCGCTCCTGCCATGTGCACGGCTCTTTCGCCGCCTCCGACAATCGCCGCCCCGATATGACAGTGAGCCAGGCGCTGGAAAGCCCCCGCCGGGATCTTGAGCGGATCGTCCTGCCCCCTGCCACCTATCTCCATGAGGCGGAGAAGCTGACAAAACGCAAACCCGCGGCTGAACGCTTCATTCTGGAACGCGGCCTGAACGAGCGGTTTGGGCAGCCATCTGGAAAGGTCGGTCTGATCATTCAGGGCGGGACCTACAACACGGTGATCCGCGCGCTGAACCGTCTTGGGCTTGCCGATCTTTATGGCGATACCGATCTGGATATTCTCTGCCTCAACTGTGTCTACCCGCTGGTCGAAAGCCAAATCCTCGACTTCTGCGAGGACAAGGAGGCCGTTCTGATCGTCGAGGAAGGCCAGCCCAACTACATCGAACAGCAGATCGGGCATATGCTCTACAAGGCCGGCAAGCGCGTCACGCTTGAGGGCAAGGGCATGCTGCCGATGGGGGGCGAATATACCGGACAGGTGATGCTGCACGGGCTTGGGGAGTTTCTGACGGCATATGCGCCGGGCCTGATGCCAGCCGCCGCGGTCACCAAAAATGAAGCACCGGCGCCGATCCCGGATCTGTCCGACGTTCTGCCCGCACGCCCGCCGGGGTTCTGCACCGGCTGCCCGGAGCGGCCGATCTTTGCAGCGACAAAACTGGTCGAGCAGGAACTGGGTGAGCACCACATTTCATCGGACATCGGCTGCCATCTGTTTTCGATCATGCCGCCCTTTGATCTTGGCGCAACAACGATGGGATATGGTCTGGGTCCGGCCTCGGCTGCGGCGTTTCACAACGAAGACCCGCATGGCCGCCGCTCTATCTCCTTCGTCGGGGATGGCGGGTTCTGGCACAATGGTCTGACGTCGTCTGTGGGCAATGCGGTCTTCAACAAGTCCGACAATGTGATCGTGATCGTCGATAACTTCTATGCTGCAGCGACCGGCGGGCAGGACATTCTATCATCCCGCGCAGACAACAAGACCAAGCAGACGCAGAACTCCATCGTCGAGGCCTGCCAGGGCATGGGCGTCAAATGGATCCGCCAGATCGACAGAACCTATGACGTCACCAAGGTCCGCGACACGCTGAAAGAGGCGCTGACCACACAGGTTGCAGGCCCGAAGGTCATCGTCGCCTCCTCAGAATGCATGCTGAACCGGCAGCGTCGGGAGAAACCACTGCTGGCCAAGGCCACCAAGGAAGGCAAGCGCACCGTGCGGCCACGCTTTGGCGTCGATGAGGACATCTGCACCGGCGATCACGCCTGCATGCGGCTTTCGGGCTGCCCGTCCCTGTCGGTCAAGGATACCGGCGATCCGCTGCGCGATGATCCGGTCGCGGCGATCGACCAGACTTGCGTCGGATGCGGCAATTGCGGCGAGGTCGCCGATGCTGCCGTGCTCTGCCCCAGTTTCTATCAGGCCGATATCGTATCAAACCCCACCCCGCGCGAAGGCCGTAAGGCGCGCAGGACCCAGAAGATCATTGATTGGCTGCAACGCAGGCGTGACGCGAAACGCGTGGTTTTCGCCTGAAGGAATTGACGACATGAACATTCAAAACACCTCGATTGCCGCCCGCCGTTCGCCCAGCGCAGAAGGTGAAAAGATCATCACGTTGGCCGCACTTGCCGTTGGTGGCCAGGGCGGTGGCGTCCTGACCAACTGGATCACTGCCGTCGCGGAGGCCAATGGCTATCGTGCGCAGTCCACCTCCGTCGCGGGTGTGGCCCAGCGCACGGGGGCCACGATCTACTATGTCGAAATGTGTCGCGACACCGGCCGTATGCCGGTCTTTGCCCTGTCGCCCGCCGAAGGGGACGTCGACATCCTGATCGCGTCCGAACTGATGGAAGGCGGCCGCGCGATCATGCGTGGCTTTGTGACGCCGGGGCGCACCACCCTGATCGCTTCGACCCATCGCATTCCTGCGGTTGCGGAAAAAACGGTTCCCGGAGATGGGCGTGCCGATGGTCAGAAGGTGATCGAAGCCATGGGCATTGCCGCCGATCATACGGTGGCCTTCGACATGGAGGCGCTGGCAAAATCTGCCGGTTCGATGATCTCGTCCTCGCTGTTGGGCGGGCTGGCCGGGTCTGGCGCCCTGCCCTTTCCCAAGGAGAGCTATGAGGACGTGATCCGCGCCTCAGGCCGTGGCGTCGAGGCCTCGCTGCGGGCTTTCAATGATGCGTTTGACTGCGCCACGGGTAAACAGCAACCGCCACAGCCCGAAGCGGTAACGAAGCAGATCGAAACGCTGCATGTGCCATCCCGCCATCAGGACAAATGGGCGCAATTGCAATCGCGCCTTACTGCCTTGCCCGTCGCGGCCCAGGAGATGACAGGGTTGGGATTGACCAAAGTGGTGGATTATCAGGACCTTGCCTACGGCGAGCAGTATATGGACATGGTCGAAGCTCTGGCCCTGACGGACAGTGCTCCGTTCGAGATGACCATTGCAGGGGCGAAATACTGCGCCCGCGCGCTGTGCTACGATGACATTCTGCGCGTCGCCGACATCAAGACCCGCGCCAGCCGGATGACCCGTGTGCGCGACGAGGTCGTGGTGGGTGATGACCAGGTGTTGATGGTGACCGAGTATTTCCATCCGCGCTTTGAAGAATTCACCACGACACTGCCCGGCTGGCTTGGCAAACGGCTGCGCAATTCATCCCGTCTCGAAGCTTTCTACGCGCGCTATCTAGACAAGGGGCGCCGGATCCGAACCGACCGGCTGCGTGGGTTCCTGATGCTCTGGGCGGTGTCGGCGCTGCGGCCCTGGCGCCGGTCTTTGCTGCGGCATGAAACAGAGATGGCCCATATCGACCAGTGGTTTGCCACGGTGACAGATGTGGCCCAACGTGACCGTGCTCTGGCGACGGAGCTTTTGGCCAACTACCGGCTGATCAAGGGCTACTCAGACACACATGTGCGCGGCCATTCGAAATTCGCCCGCATCATGCAGGCGCTGCCCATTCTGCAGGGACGGCCCGACGCAGCGGACTGGATGCGACGACTGCGCACTGCCGCCTTGGCCGATGAGTCTGGGGCGCAGCTCGAGGGCGCGCTGGCCACGGTCCAGAGCTTCGCCGGAGACGCTGCATGAGCGGCCCCATTCACGTCATTGGCGCCGGGATCAACGGTCTTGTGGCCGCCGCGGATCTGGCCGCACGCGGGCGCAAGGTTCAGGTCTGGGAGCGCGGCCCCACCCCCGGCGGGGCGGTACAGACCAAGGCGCTGACACTGCCCGGCTTTCACCATGACGTGGCCGCGATGAACCTCTCGATGTTCGCAGGCTCCGGCTTCATGGCGCGCCATGGCGCGGAGATGGCCCGCCATGGGCTGGAGCTGGTGTCCGTTGATCGTCCCTTTGCCCAGGCGATGACGCCGGGCGATTTTGTCGGCGTGTCGACAGATATCAACGAAACGCTGGCGAGCTTTCACAGTGAGCAGGACAAAGACACCTGGCAGTCATTGATGCGCGAATTCCCCGAGAAGGCCGCGGTAATCGGTGGGCTTCTGGGGACGCCAATGACGCGAACAGCGCTGCTGAAGTTCGTTTGGCGACAGTGGCGCAGCCTGGGGCTCGGCAAGATGACCGATATCGCCCGCCTGCTGATGACCTCGCCGCGCGACTGGCTGCAGGATACGTTCGAAGATCCCCGGTTGCATTGCGCCTTTTCCACTTGGGGGTTGCATCTGGACTTTGCGCCGGATGTTGCAGGCGGGGCCATCTTCCCGTTCCTTGAGGCCCTCGGCGGACAGGCACAGGGCATGGTCATCGGCAAGGGCGGTGCCGCGACTGTCACGGACGCACTTGTGCGGATGATCGAGGCCCATGGCGGCAGCGTCACCTGCGATGCCGATGTCCGCGCCATTTCCCACACGCACGGAACCGTCACGGGCCTGAGCGTCAATGGCGAAGACATCGCAGCCGAGACGGTGCTGGCAGGACTGGCACCGCGTCATCTGTCCACGCTGATTGGCGACAGCGGCCACGCCCGTTTTGATGCCGGGCTTGACGCCTTCCGTCACGCACCAGGCACGATGATGATCCACCTTGCACTGGATGGCCCGGTGCCGTGGGCTGCCCCCGAATTGGGTCGCTTTGCCTATGTGCATGTCGGCCAGTCCATCGACGCCACGGCGCAGACCTATCAACAGGCGATGGCCGGTTTGCTGCCGGACAGCCCGGTGTTGGTGGTTGGGCAACCTTCGGTCTTTGATCCGTCACGCGCGCCGGAGGGCAAACAGACGCTCTGGGTGCAGGTTCGCGTCCTGCCTGCGGATATCGCAGGGGACGCCAAGGGCAAGATCTCCGCACGGGACTGGGATCAGGCCAAAGCACCATTTGCAGCCCGCGTGATTGATCAGCTGGAGGAGCAGGCACCGGGAGTGCGGGACCGCATTCTCGCCCAGACCGTAGTGTCGCCGAGAGACCTGGAAGCTGGCAACCCCAACCTCGTGGGCGGCGACCAGCTCTGCGGCTCGCATCATCTGCGGCAGAACTTTCTGTTCCGCCCGGTGCGTGGGTTCGCCGATGGCACGACCCCCATCAAGGGGTTGCATATGATCGGAGCAGCGGTCTGGCCAGGCGCCGGCACCGGCGCCGGTTCGGGGTTTTTCAAGGCACAAGACCTTTGACCGCCCTGCGGTCGCCCCTGCCCGCATGGGCAAAACACAAAAAATAAATTGGGTCGAAACAGGCCCGCCAACAGGAGAGAGAAGACATGAACACTATGAACCGTCGTGGTTTCCTAGGCACCTCAGCCTTTGCCACCGCTCTTGCGGCCTCGGGCCTGCCGGTGATCGCCCAGAACGGGGGCGACCTGACCATTGCCTATAACGTGCCTGTGCAAAGCTGGGATCCGACCACCGGCCCGGCTGCGGTCAACCCGGTGCTGCAATCCATCTACCTGGCGGTGTTCGACCGCTTTGTCGGCCAGAACCCGGATCTCAGCTTTGACGCGGGGCTGCTGACCGACTGGGGGTTCAGCGAGGACAAATCCCAGGTCCACATGACCGTCCGCGAAGGGGTGACCTGGCAGAACGGGGATCCGCTGACCCCGGATGACATCGTCTGGTCGCTGACCCGTGCCGCCCAGTCCGAAACCGGAAACCCGATGCAGTTCGTCTGGTCCAAGATCGGCAATTTCCAGATCGACGGGCAGCGCATCACCGCAGATGTGATCGAGTTCGAACCGGCCTTGTTCAAATGGATGGCGTTTCTGACGGCCTTTGTTCTGCCCAAGGACTATTACGAAAGCGTCGGCTCCGAAGGGTTTGAAAAAGCGCCGATCGGATCTGGCCCCTATATGGTGGATACATTCGAACCCGGCGCCTACGTCCGCCTGAAAGCCTACGACGGCTATTGGGGGGCGGCTCCGGAGTTCTCTACCGTGACGATCAAATTCGTGACCGATGCGACCTCGCGCGTGGCCGAGGTGGAATCCGGCAACGCGGATATTACCACCAATATGCCCTACGAAGATTACGACCGCCTGATCGCCAAGGACGGCCTGTCCGGTCAGGCGGTGCCGATCACCGATATCGGCATGATCTTCCTCAACGACATCGGGCCGATGCTCGACAAGAATGTCCGCCTCGCGGCCCACCACGCCATCGACAAGGAGCTGATCATCGACCGGCTGCTGAAAGGCTATGGCGTGCCGCTCTCCACCCTCGAAGTGCCCGGCTATGCGGCCTTCGACGACAGCATCACGGTGCCCTACGACCCGGAGCGCGCCAAGGCGTTGTTGGCAGAGTCCGGCTATTCCACGGACAACCCGGTCAAGTTCACCATTCAGACGACCAAGGGCTTTAAGCCCAAGGATTATGAAATGGTGCAGGCCATCGTCGGACTGTGGCGTCGTGTCGGCATCGAAGCCGAAATCGAAGTTTACGAGATCGCCAAACACTACGAGCTGCGTGCCACCGACCAGCTGGCGCCTGCGGCCTTCTACAACTGGGGCAATTCCATCGGTGATCCGTCGACATCGACGGGATTTTCCATGTTCGGCCCCTCGCCACACGCGGTCTGGGACACGCCGGATCTGGTGGAAAAGATCGGCCCGCTGTTCGTGGAAGCCGACGAAGAAAAGCGCATTCAGGGCTACAAGGACGTATCCCGCTACATTGCTGAAGAGGGCTATGTGATCCCGCTCCTGCAATATGTGATGCCCATCGTCTACCGCTCGGATCTGAACGTCGCGGCCTATACCTCGGGCGACCTGCTGCCCCAGGCCGTGACATCCGTCTGATCTGTCAATCTCCTGCTGCCGGCCCGTTGCGGTCGGCAGCATCGAAGCGGAGTACCTTTGATGTTTCTCAGGACAGTGCTGTCCCGTCTGTTGACGACCCTCGTCACGCTGTTTGGCGTTGCGGTTGTTGTCTTTGTTCTGGTGCGTGTTGCACCAGGCAATCCGATCGCCATGATGCTGCCGCCAGGTGCGAGCGAGGATGACATCGCCCAGCTGACGGCCCTCTACGGGTTCGACAAGAGCCTGGTCGAACAGTTCTTCATCTGGATTGGCGGGGTGGTTCAGGGCGATTTCGGCACCTCCATCACCCTGCGCCAGCCGGTCGCCGATCTGGTCTTGTCCCGCCTCCCGGCGACGCTGGAGCTGTCATTTTTTGCCTTGCTGATCGCGGTCGCCATCGGCGGTGTGGCTGCCGTGATCGGGGCGCGTCGACGGGGCAGTCCGACGGAGGCCGCTGTCGATCTGACCAGTGGCGCTGTGCTCTCAATCCCCGATTTCCTCTGGGGGCTGCTGTTTGTCCTGCTGTTTGGTGTGCTCTGGCCCGTCCTGTCTATTTCCGGGCGTCTGGATCCGAGGCTGGAATTCGATTTCCTCACCAACTTCGTGGCTATCGAAGGGCTTTTGCGGGGGCGTTTCGACGTCGCTGGCAGCGCGTTTTCACATATGCTGATGCCGGCGCTGTCGTTGGCGCTGCCGTTGGCGGCGTTGATTGCACAATTGCTGAAGCAGAACCTCAAGGAGGTTCTGATCCAAGACTACACCACCTTGTCGCGGGTGCGCGGGTTCTCTGAAACGCAAGTGATCCTGCGGGACGCCATGCGCAATGCCGCCCTGCCGACGCTGACGCTGGTTGGGGTGCAGTTCACCTTTCTCATCGGTGGCACGGTGATCGTGGAGCGCCTTTTTGCCTACGGCGGCCTTGGGAACATGGCCATCGATGCGGTTATCAATCGTGATCTGCCGCTGATCCAAGGCATCGTGCTGCTGTTTGCCGCCCTGTTTGTGGCCATCAACCTGCTGGTGGATCTGTCCTACACCCTTTTGAACCCGAGGTTGCGTCATGGCTGATGTCTCCCTGCAAACCACGCCCCGTGCCCGCTCAGGGCGCCGCAACCTGCGTCTGTGGTTGCCATTGGCCTGGATCACCACGCTGGGTCTGGCGGCCCTCTTTGCACCGCTGATCGCGCCTCATGATCCGCTCTATCAGGATCTGTTCCTCGAACGCCTTCCGCCGTTCTTCATGTCCGGCACGGAACCGGGCTATTGGCTCGGCACCGACAGTC
Source organism: Tritonibacter scottomollicae (assembly GCF_032924845.1). NCBI lineage: Bacteria > Pseudomonadati > Pseudomonadota > Alphaproteobacteria > Rhodobacterales > Paracoccaceae > Tritonibacter > Tritonibacter scottomollicae. The sequence continues at coordinate 661,995 of NZ_CP136704.1, read as the reverse complement.
TGGGCCGGGACGTTCTGTCGCGGGTCATCTACGGCACCCGCATCGCGCTGTGTGTCAGCCTGATCGCGGCAACGGCAACCTGTCTGGTGGGCTCGACCCTTGGGTTGTTGGCCGGGTACTTCGGCGGTTGGTGGGACCGGGTGATCTCTCGCCTCATCGAGATCTGGATGGCCTTTCCTCCGGTGCTGTTCGCGGTGTTGCTGGTGGCAGTCATGGGCACTGGTCTGACCTCGGTCATCGTGGCCATCGCCCTGATTGACTGGACCCGCTTTGCCCGTGTGATCCGCGCCGAGACCATGGTGCAGGCGCAGATGGATTATGTGGACAGCGCCCAGATCGGCGGCGCCCGGCGACTGACCACACTGGTTTCGGAAATCCTGCCAAACGTGCTGCCGTCGATTGTCGCCCTGCTGATGCTGGAGATGGGCATCGCGGTGATCGTCGAGGCGATCCTCAGCTTCGTGAACCTGTCTCTGTCGTCGGATGTGGCGACCTGGGGCAGCATGATTGCCGAGGGACGCAACGCCATCCACTTTGCCTGGTGGGTGCTGCTGTTCCCGCTGATCGCCCTGTTCCTCACGGTGCTGAGCTTCTCGCAGCTCGGCGAAGGGCTGAAACAACGCTTTGATCCGGTGCTGCAATGACCATGTCCTCGACGCTGAACATCCAGAATCTGACCGTATCGCTGCGCAGCGGCTTGCCGCTTCTGAGACAGGTCAACCTGACGCTAGAGCCCGGAGAGGTGCGCGCGCTAGTTGGGGAAAGCGGCGCTGGCAAGTCGATGATCGGCAAGGCCGTTCTGGGCACCCTGCCTCCGGCGACACGGGTGACCGGCGGTCAGATATTCCTCAGGGGTCAGGCACTGGTTCACCTCAACGCCGCCCAGAGACGCCATTGCGTTGCCCAGAGTGCCGCCCTGATCCCGCAGGACCCGCTCACCGCACTAAACCCGGTACGCCGGATCGCGCCGCAGATCACCGACCCGCTGACCCGCATCCATGGCTGGTCTGCTGAACGTGCGCAGACGCGGGCACTGGAATTGCTGGATCGGGTCGAAATTCGTGATCCGGCGCGTGTCATGCGCAGCTACCCGCATGAACTGTCCGGCGGCATGCGTCAGCGCATTCTGATCGCAGCAGCCTTTGCACCCTCGCCGCCCCTGATTGTGGCGGACGAGCCGACCACTGCGCTGGACGTCACCGTACAGAAGCAGATTCTGAAACTTATCAGAGAGTTGCAAAAGGAAGTTGGCACCGCAGTGCTGTTTGTCACCCACGACATGGGGGTCGTGGCCAAGATCTGCCAGAAAGTATCCGTGCTGTTTCAAGGCCGCGTCATGGAGGATTCAACCACCGAGGCGATCTTCTCCAGTCCGACGCATCCCTACACGCGCGCGCTGATTGCCGCCACGCCCAGCTATGCCGACCCCGCTCGCAGCTTCTCTCCGGTGCCGCCCGAACTGATCGCACAGATGAAATCAAAGATCGCACAGGAGGAGATCTGGTGATGGCCGCTCCCTTGATCTGCCCACAGACGGCTCCCGCTCCGGCGTTGTTTTCGGTGCGCGGCCTGCGCCTGTCCTTTCCCGATACCGCCCATAAGCCGCTGTTTGCCCCCGCACCCCGGATCGAGGTTCTGAAAGGTCTCGATCTTGATCTGCCGCGGGGCCAGATCACCGGCATCGTTGGCGAGAGTGGCTCCGGCAAATCGACCTTGGGGCGGGTTCTCGTGCGTCTGCTGCGCCCGGATGCCGGTCAGGTTCTGCTCAATGGACAAGATATCGCCACGCTGGACGAGGCGGCGTTGCGTCCCCTGCGGCGAAACTTGCAGATGATCTTTCAGGATCCGATGTCGTCCCTCAATCCGCGCCACAAGATCTGGCGCATCGTTGCAGCCCCACTGGCGCGCTACGCGAATGACACGTCCAGCCGCAGCGGAAGCGCCGCGCGTCGGGATCAGGCCCTGCGGGCGCTGGAACGTGTCGGCCTCGATCCCAGCTTTGGCGAGCGGTATCCGCATGAGCTTTCCGGCGGGCAGCGCCAGCGCGTCGGCATCGCCCGCGCGATCGCACTAGAGCCGGAGTTCATTCTGGCCGACGAGATCGTTTCGGGCCTTGATGTCTCCAGCCAGGCGCAGGTGCTGTCGCTGCTCAAATCGCTGGCGCAGGAGATGAACCTGACCATCGCCTTCATCAGCCATGATCTGAGCGTGATCCGGCACCTATGCGACAATGTCATTGTATTGAACCGTGGTGAAATTCTGGAGAATGGCTCCGTAGAGCAGGTCTTTGCCGCCCCGCAATCCGAGATCACGCGCCTGCTGCTCGATGCCATTCCACTGCCAGAGCTGGACGACAAATGGTTCGACTGACCATGTAACACAAGACAACGCCACAGTCCGCGCTGGCGTAGCGAGATCCAGTTTGGACCAACGGAGACGATCAAAATATCGCCCCTGTCGCGCCAGTGCGCTGCGCGGGCGAAAAATTCACATTCTTGCGCGACTTGGCGCATTGAGGTTGCAAAAATCACCACACCCCAAGATCCGTCGCATTTTTATTTCAGACTTAAAGCTTCATGCTTGAAGAATTGAGAATGAGGCTCTACGCTTTTCGATATGGATACGGAACACCAAGAGGCTCAGAAGCGCCCGCTCCGCGCCAGCACACTCACCCAGGGAGACCGACTATGACCATCCGCTCACTCGCCACTGCCGCGTTTTTTGGCGCCTCAACCTTCACCGCAGCCGGCGTTCAAGCCGAAGAGGTGACGCTGAAGGCTGTCACGGCCTTTGCCACCGGCACAACTTTCTCCCGCGACTTCGAAGCCTTTGTCGACTGGGTCAATGAAAACGGCACAGGTCTGGTTCAGATCGACCTGCTGGGCGGGCCCGAGGCAGTGCCGCCCTTTGAACTGGGCAACGCGGTTCAGGCTGGCATCGTCGATATCGCGAACAACACCACAGCCTATTATCCCAACCTGCTGCCCACCGGTGATGCGCTGCATCTGGCGCAAAACACCATTCAGGACCAGCGCGCCAATGGCTGCTATGAGCTGATCGACAGCATTCACCAGCAGCAGATGAATGTGAAATACCTCGCACGCGTGGGCGACAACATGAACTATCACCTGTATCTGGCGAAACCGCTGGAGGGTCCGGACCTGACGGGTCTGACCATTCGCACCACGCCAGTCTATCGCGCGATGTTTGAAAAGCTGGGGGCAACCCTTGTGCGCACCGCCCCGGGCGAGGTCTATACCGCCCTCGAACGCGGTGCGATTGATGGCTATGGCTGGCCCAGCCAGGGGGTTCTTGATCTTGGTTGGCACGAGCAGACAGCCTACCGGGTCGACCCTGGTTTTTATCAGGTGGATGTGAATTTCCTGGTGAACATGGATCGCTGGAACGACCTGAGCGCCGATCAACAGGCGCTGTTGGAACAGGCCGCCACCTGGATCGAGACGCAGAACGAAGAAAACATCGCGCGCAATCAGGCCGAAGCAGAAGCACAGGCGGAAGCTGGCATTGAAACCGTCACCTTTGACGGCGCCGACAAGGAGCTATGGGCTGAGACCGCCCAATCCGAAGGCTGGGGCGAGGTGATGGAAATCGACGCTGAGCTTGGCCAGCAACTGCAATCCTGTCTGACAAAGTGAAGTGGCTGGGGCGGCCTCTGGTCGCTCCGCCGTTGTTCCCATGATGAACTTCAACCGCTGCTTCGGCGCGCTGACCACTGGCCTTGCCGTGCTCGCCGCCGCCATCCTTGCGGCGATCACGCTGGTGATCCCGTTAAATGTGTTTCTGCGCAACCTGGGCCTGCCGGTGATCTACGGCGCGCTTGATGTCATCGAGTACGGTCTGATGGCCATCGCCTTTCTGGGCGCCCCTTGGGTGCTGCGACTGGACGCCCATGTACAGGTCGACCTCGTAACCCGCGGGCTGCCGCCGCGTGGGGCACGCGTGGCCGCAATCCTGACCTGCCTGCTGGGGGCCATCACCTGTGCCGCGCTTGGCTGGGCCGGACTGCAGGCCCTGATGCAATCCTACGCGCGCGGCTCCATGGTGCGCACCGCGTTCACCTTTCCTGAATGGTGGACACTGACCGTCCTGCCGCTGTCGATGCTTCTGTGCATGATCGAATTCCTGCGCAAAATCTTCCAACCCTCCGAAGACTCTGCGCCGCTGACCGGCCTCTGAAAGGAAATCCCATGGATTGGATTCTCACGCTTTCGCTGATGCTGGGGGGGCTGGCGGTCCTGCTGCTGATCGGCCTTCCGGTCGCCTTTGCCTTTATCACCGTCACCATGATCGGCGCGTTCGAGGTGTTGGGCGGGGATCGCGGCCTGCTGCAACTGGCCCGAAACTCCACTCAGTCGGTGGCCAATTTTCAGATGGCCCCGATACCCCTGTTCATCCTGATGGGGGAAATTCTGTTTCAAACCGGCATTGCCCACAGGGCCATAGATGCGATCGAACGCGTGGTGACCCGGGTGCCTGGCCGCCTGTCGGTGGTCACCGTCTTTGGCGGCACGATCTTTGCCGCTCTGTCCGGCTCTACCATCGCCAATACGGCCATGCTGGGCTCCACATTGATGCCGGGCATGCTGCAACGCGGCTACCATCCGACGATGGCCATGGGGCCGATCATGGCCTCTGGCGCGATCGCGATGCTGATCCCCCCGTCAGCCCTGGCAGTTCTGGTCGGCAGCCTTGCGGGCATCTCCATCTCGGGCCTGTTGATCGCGGGCGTGATCCCTGCGCTGATGCTGGCCGGTGCCTTTGTCGTCTACATCATCGGTCGCAGCATCCTGGACCCCAGCGTTGCCCCGCCGGATGATCTGCCCGAGATGACACTTGCAGAGCGTTGGCGTCCCTTCATGATCTACGTCGCGCCCCTGTCCGTGCTGTTCGCGGTGGTGATCGGAAGCCTGCTGATGGGGTTTGCCACCCCGACAGAATCCGCCGCTCTTGGCTGTCTCGCAGCACTTGTGATCGGGGCCGCCTACCGCGCCCTGTCGCTGAGCAAGATCGCCAAGGCATTGATGGAAACGGTCAAACTCTCGGTGATGATCCTCTTCATCATGGCGGCCAGCCAGACATTTGCGCAGGTTCTGTCGTTCAGTGGCGCCACCAATGGTCTGATTGCTGCAATCAATGCTGTGGACCCGACCCCGACGATGGTACTGGTGGGCATGATCCTGATCCTGCTGTTCCTGGGATGTTTCGTGGATCAGGTTTCGATGCTGATGGTCACGGTGCCGGTGTTTGTGCCGCTGGCGGCGCAACTGGGCATCAACGAGCTGGTTCTCGGCGTCGTCTATCTCCTGACCATGGAGATCGGACTGCTGACCCCGCCGTTTGGCCTGCTGTTGTTCGTGATGCGCGGCGTCGCGCCCGAGGGGATCGGCATGAAGCATATATATGCGGCTGTGACGCCATTCCTTGTCATCAAGCTCGCGGTATTGGCATTGATCGTCTGGCAACCTGCCATCGGCACCTGGCTACCGGGGTTGATGGCGCACTGAGCCGTCTGTCCCGAACAGGCGCACCGGGCGACACGTGATCGCCAACCACGGCACTCTGTGCCGTTCTCCGGGCCCGCCATGACGCGGGCCCGGAGAAGCGGAGCCACAAGGCTCTCGCCGCCCCCGTTCATCTGCCACAGCCCGGCGTATCCCTGCGCAATACCCTGTGGGCCGAACCACCGAGACCCGGCCTCCGCTGACATGCTGACCAGAACTGTGTCGGCGACCTGACACCCGATCGGCCCCTCCTTCACGACGCCTCCACATATTCTGCGCGCGATCCCAACGCTCTACCGCTAACTCGCGAAACATCTGACAGAGGCGGGGAGCGGCGAATGAAAATCACAAAATCCAGCGGAGGGTGGCCGATATCCGGACTGACCCTGCGCGACATGGCACTTTTGGTATCCATTGCCGTTGGAGCCTGTGCGGCCTCTGATCAGGAAGGGGAGATTGTGGCCAGAGCCATCAGTCCGCTGGAGGGGTATTGGACACTGAGCGATGCCCCAAATACCGTCTTGATAGAACCCTGTGAGACGGGATCAGAAAAGCTCTGCGGTCGGCTTGTTGTCTTTGAGGGAGACCCAAACGCGCGCGACGCTTTCAACCCTGACCTTTTCGCCTGGGGGCAAAAGATCTGCAACAGTGTCGTCATCTCCGATCTCGAAGCAACCAAAGAGCCTCAGTCATATGCAGGTCGATTTTATGATCCCGGAGACGGCGAAGACCTCAATCTCATCATATCAATGACGTCGCACAATGTGATCGAAGCGCGCGCCTATTACGGAGCCAGCATTGACGAAGCGGTCGACCTGGGCGTGGCTGCCGCCACCGGAGAGCTGCCCGTATTCGCGACGGTTTCCTACGCAACGCGTGCCATCATCGGCAAGAAACACCTGGGCGAGACCTTCAGCTGGGTCCGCACAGCAAAACCGCAGCAACTGTGCAGCGACGCCCTCTGACCTTACTTTGACGCCTGACGGAAGCAGGACAGGATCTACCGCGCCGCCTCTCCTGTTGTGCGGCCATACGACGGTGATCCGGAAACAGGGGGGTGGATTTCATAGATCCGCAGGCGGGTGAGCTTTTGATGTATTCTCCCGCAAACTCTTGAGAACAAAGGCCAGCAGCGCTTGGCGTGCTACTCAACAACGCAAGGCAAGGCTTTCTCTATTGTTCCGAGCCTGGATTCTTGCTTCATTCGCCCCGACGAGGGGACAATATTGATAAAAATACTTCACACTGCCGACCTCCACTTGGATTCACCACTCCGATCACTTGCGCTGAGAAATTCTGGCCTGCGCGACACCATTGCAGCAGCGTCCCGAAGTGCCTTCAGCCAGTTGATCGACCGTGCGATTTCCGAAGAGGTCGCCGCATTTCTGATTGCCGGTGATCTCTTCGACGGCAAGGAACGCACGGCTACAACCGGCGCTTTCTTGTTGGCAGAACTGGATCGGCTTGGTGAGGCGGGTATCGAAGTCTTCTACATCAAGGGAAACCATGACGCGGAGAATCCGATAGCCGGAGCCCTCGACCTGCCCGCCCATGTGCATGTGTTCGACGCGCGCGGGGGCAAGAAACAACTGAACGATGACATCTGGATTCACGGTGTCAGCTTTGCCGATAGCCATGCCCCGGACAGCCTTCTCCCGCGCTTCAAATCACCGGTGCCGGGTGCGGTGAACATTGCGATGCTGCACAGCTCTCTTGGGGGGGCTGCAGGTCATGATGACTATGCCCCTTGCAGCATCACCGCACTGACCGAGATGGGGTTTGATTACTGGGCGCTTGGTCACATCCACAAGCGGCAGGTACATTCGCGAACACCATGGGTTGTGATGCCCGGCATGCCACAGGGCCGTGATATCGGCGAGGCTGGCCCCAAGTCCGCGACACTTCTGACGATTGATCGTGGATGCATCAATGTGAGTGAAGTGCCCACATCTGTCGTAGAATTTGTCCATACCGAGCTGGACGTGACCGAAGCCGACAATAACGAGACCCTGCGCGCACTGCTCAAGACCCACCTAAAAGAGACGCGGCACGCAATCTCTGCACCCGCAGGCGTCCTCCGCTTGTCTCTGACCGGTTGCCCTGCCCGCCATTGGAAATTCCTCAGGGACCGAGATGTCTGGAGCGAACAACTGGGCGAACTCGCCGAGAGCGCTGGCAATCTTTGGATCGACAAGCTGCTGTTCGCCTTTTCACCACCAAGCGCGAATGACACGGCCGGCAACGCCTCGGACGAGCTGGCCACAACCATGGCGACAATCCGCACGGAACCGGGGTTCACGGAGCTCGCGCGCACCGAGGTTGAGACAGTTCTGCAAGCTCTGCCTGCCACGATACGCGACAGACTGATGGCGGATGAGGCCGAGCGAGATGCCTTGGTCGAGCGCCTCGCGAAAGCGGGCGCAGATCTTGTGCTCGCGCAGATGAAGGGCGTGGAGAAATAATGCGGATCCAACGGCTTTCCCTCGACCGTTTCGGCCATTTTACCAACCGGCAGTTCGACTTCGGACCTGCGGGTGATGGTCATGATTTTCACATCATCTATGGCCCCAACGAAGCTGGTAAAACCACCACGATGGAAGCCGTCTTGCGGCTGTTTTACGGCTTTCCAACACGCGAGAGCTACGCGTTCAAGCACCCGCGCAAGAACCTGAAAATCTCCGCGATGCTGGATTTCGACGGGGAGCTGCGAAATTTCACCCGTCTGCCTACCAATAATGGCGCGCTGGTGGATGATACTGGTACTCCCGTACCGGAAGCGGCGCTGTCCGCTCATCTGGCCGGCCTGTCAGAACTGGATTACCGCCGCCTTCTTTGCCTCGACGATGAAACGATCGAAAGGGGCGGCGAGGAAATCGCCAACGCCGAAGGCGATATAGGGCGCCTGCTCTTTTCTGCTGCGGCGGGGGTCGCCGACCTCAGCAGCGTTCTGGACGGTATTCGTGAAAGGGCTGACGCGCTCTGGAAAAAACGCGGCCGCACCACACGCATCGCAGAACTAAAACGCGCGCTGATGGAAGTCGAAAAGGACATCAAGGCGCGCGACGTGACCGCCAGCGCGTGGAAGGCGCTCAAACGAGATCTTGGGAAGGCACAGGTCGCCGAACAGGCAGCGCGCACGGCACGCGATGCGTTAAACAGAGCGAAGGCCCGCACAGAGGCGCAACGACGCGCCCTGCCGCTGATCGCTGAGATACGCGAGCTTGAGCAAAACATAGCGCCTTGGTCCGATTATCCCGAGCATCTCGACTTTCATCCCGAGCGCCTGATTGAGCTGCGCAGTGATCGCGGCGTCGCCACGCAGAACATTGCACGCCTGACCGATGAAATCGCGGCACTGGAAAAAGATCGCGCAGCGCTCACGGTTGCGCCAGAGCGTCTTGAGCTCGCGACCGCCTTGGAGGCGCTGGAGGACCTTGCTGCGCGCGACCGCACTGCACATCTCGACCTCAAAAGGCGACAGGACGAACATCAAGCGGCAGAGACAGCCATGCGGCAGGCAGCCGTGGATCTAGGCATCACATCGCCGGATACGGATCTGCAAGACCTTATCCTGTCGAGCGCCGATATCGCCGAATTGGAGACTGCCGGAGAGCGGCTGCGCTTGGCCATTTCAAAAGAAGCGGCCGAGGCCGACGAAGTCGTAGAACTGCAAGAGCGCGTGGGCGCCGCCACCCAAGCCTTGCAAGCTGACATGCCATCCTCTGAGACTCCGGAAAAGGTTGGTGACATTCTGCTCCGGTTTGATGCGGACAGCCTTGCGCCCGCCCATGCAGCTGCGCTGCAAGCAATCGGGGTTGCGCAGGCAAAGCTCCGACGAGCCCTTTCGGCGCTCGCGTTCAACGGTGTCACATTCGACGCGCCGCCCGTCTGCCCAAGTTCGCGCCAGCAGGCAATAATCTGGTCCGAACGCCATCAGGAGTTGCTGCGTGAGCTTCGCAAGACGACGGACAAACGGGACGAGTACCTAGAGGACGCGGAGGCGCGCGCCGCCCACGCCAACGCACTGACACGGAGTGCAAAGATCGTCTCTGACGCAGAATCTGAGGAGTTGCGCGGGCTGCGTGACGCTCGATGGTCAGAGCATCTCGCCGCATTAGACACCGGCACTGCCAACAGTTTTCACACGGCGATGCAACTGCATGACAATGCCGCAGATGCGCGATTGGCGCAGCATCGCGAACTGGCACAGCTGCGCGAGATTTCACAGGCCGAGGCCGAGGCGCGCGCACGCGCAGCACAGACCGAAACGCGTCTCGCATCCCTGCGCCAAGAACTCTCTAACATTGAGGCGGCGGTCCATGCGGCAGCAACCCAAGTGGGGCTTGCCGCCAGCATCATGCCTGCCGAGTGGCTGGAATGGGTGCATCGACACGAGGTGGCCAGTGACGACGCTCAGGCCCTTTGGGAAACGCAAGAGGCGCATCAATCAACACTGCAGCGCGCCGACGCCCTGATGGCAGAGCTTTCAGCTGTCCTGCCGGTCGCTCCTGCAGATCTCGATATCGCCCTGAAAACGGCAAGACGTCTGGCCGAGGAGGAGCGCAAACAAGCAGAGATGCGCGTAAAGGCCGAGCACCTACTGCAACAGGCGCAACGTGATCTTTGCCGTCGTAGAGAGCGCCACGCAGACGCACTTAAAGCCAAGGAAAGTGCCAACCGGACCTGGCGCGCGCTTGTCAATGACCTTGCCGGAGCGCTGCTTTCGCCAGAACGTCTGATGGCCTCTTTGGAACCGCTGCGCGCCTTGCGCGAGTACGAGAAGACCCGCGCGAATGCTGCGCGAAGGGTCACAACAATGCAGGCAGACCAAAAGCAGTTCATCACGGAAGTCAGCACCTTAGCGCACGCTCATGATGTTCCAGCCCAAACCACGGCCGCCGAAACATACGCGACGCTCAAATCACTCGCGGAAGACGCGCGCTTGGCGCGGGAGAAGCGCGAGGCAATCGACACTGCAATAGCGGCCGCCAAGGCCGACAAAGACACCCACACAAAAGCGCAAAATGCCATCGATCAAGAGGTCGCGGCGATCGCATCAATCTTCCCGAAGCCTGACGCGCTGCAGGATGTTGATCGTCTGCGTGAGGTCGTAACCCGCGCACAGAAGGTGATCGAAGACCGCGCCTTGCTTGAAAAGCGCACCCGCGAAGTCCTGTCCGAGCTTGAAACCACCGATATGGAGGCGGCTCGGGCTGAGCTTTCTCGAACCTCGGTCGCCGCACTGGAGGCCGCACTGGAAAGCCACGGCTCCGACCTTTCCCACGCCGAAGAAGAGCTGACCCGATCAACCCAAGCGCGGGTCACGGCGGAACATGCCCTTGCCGCGATCAAGGGCGACGACGCGGTTGCCACGCTGGTCGAACAAAAGGCGATGCTGGAACTTCAGTTGGAGGACGCTGCAGTGGAGCATCTTGAGTTGTCCTTGGGTCATCACCTCGCCTCCGACGCAATTCGACGCTACCGTGACAGTCACCGCAGCGGAATGCTAACGGCGACAGAGCAGTGTTTCTCCAGCCTCACACACGGTGCCTACCCCTCCCTCAGCACCCAGATCGACAAGGATAGCGAGGTTTTGCTGGCCGTTGACAATAATGGCGTCAGCAAAAGGGCGGATGAAATGTCAAAGGGCACGCGGTTCCAGCTGTATCTGGCACTGCGTGCAGCGGCGCACGATCAGCTTGTCGCTCAAGGCACGACACTTCCCTTTTTCTGCGATGATATTTTTGAAACCTTCGATGAGGCGCGCACCAGTGCCGCGTGTCGCGTCATGGAAACCATAGGTAGACGCGGACAGGCGATTTACCTGACCCATCACCGCCATGTGGTCGATATCGCCAAGGCCGTTTGCACCACGCCACCCATTGTTCATGAGCTTTAGAGCGCGGCGGCCTTGGCGGATCTGTCTTAGCCCGAGGGCAACACATAGTGGAGTTGTTGGTGGTGCTTGCGTGCCCGGCCTCCGATATCAATTCACACGGTAGGACAAACCGCCGACGATCAACGTTTTTCTCCGCCATATGCTGTAAGGCTGCTCGCAAGTGTGACGCCATACGAGAGCCAGTTGCCTTGCCGTTTCACGTCATGCCAGCTCTTTGGCGTGTTCGCGCAGGACAAACTTCTGGATTTTGCCCGTGGAGGTGCGTGGGATCGGCATGAACACGAACTGTCCCGGTACTTTGTAGGACGCCAGCTGTTCTTTGCACCACGCACGCAAGACTGCCGCATCCACGGTTTGACCGCCGACCAATTCCACAAAAGCGCAGGGCGTTTCGCCCCATTTTTCATGAGGCATCGCAACCACTGCGACAGTCTCAACCGCAGGATGGCGATACAGCGCTTCTTCCACCTCGATCGACGAAATATTCTCGCCCCCCGAAATGATGATGTCCTTGGAGCGATCCTTGAGCTGGATATAGCCATCCGCGTGCCGCACCCCCAGATCACCGGAATGGAACCATCCCCCCGCAAAAGCCGCCTGCGTGGCTGCAGGATTGCGAAAGTAGCCCTTCATCACGACGTTGCCGCGAAACATCACCTCGCCCATGGTTTTGCCGTCACGCGGCACGGGCTGCATGGTTTCGGGGATCAGCACGTCAAGACCTTCGAGCGGCAGATAGCGCACGCCCTGACGGGATTTCAGCGCCGCTTGTTCCGCCGCAGGCAGGTTTGACCAGTCTTGATGCCAGTCATTCACTACGGCGGGTCCGTAGGTTTCGGTCAGCCCATAAAGATGCGTCACGTCGAAACCTGCGGTTTTCATATCTGCCAACAGCTTTTCGGGCGGCGGGGCGGCGGCCGTGAAGACCTGAACCGTCTGGCTGAGAGGGCGTTTTTGAGCTTCGGGGGCAGAGATCATCAGAGACATCACGATCGGTGCGCCGCAGAGATGGGTGACGCCCTCCTCCGCCAGGGCGGTCCAGATCGGCTCTGCCCTGACCTGGCGCAAACACACATGGGTTCCGATAATTGCCGACAGGGTCCAGGGGAAACACCAGCCGTTGCAGTGGAACATGGGCAGGGTCCACAGATAGACCGCATGTTTCGCCATCGAGGTGGTCAGCGCATTGCCCTGTGCCAAGAGGTAAGCACCACGATGATGCGAGACCACACCCTTCGGGTCGCCGGTGGTGCCTGAGGTGTAGTTGATTGAAATCGCATCCCATTCATCCAGCGGCATCAGCCAGTCAAAATCGGGATCACCCGTGGCGAGAAACGCGTCATAGTCCTGCAGATCAGTTTGGATCTCAGCCTCGGAGAACTCAGGATCATTGTACTGAATAATCAGCGGCTTCACTGTTGCCAGTGCCAGCGCCTCTTGCACCAGCGGCATGAATTCGCGATCCACAATGACCACTTTCGACATGGCGTGGTCCAGCTGAAACGCGATCACGGATGCATCAAGGCGCGTATTCACCGAGTGCAAAACTGCGCCGCACATGGGCACACCATAGTGGCATTCCAGCATCGCAGGCGTATTGGCCAGCACGGCAGACACCGTATCCCCACGCCCGATGGCCTGCTGCGCCAAAGCAGACGCCAGTTGGCGCGACCGCGCGTAAAACTCCGCATAGCTGCGACGCAACGCGCCATGCACGATCGCTGTGTGTTCCGGAAAGACCAACGCTGCCCGTTCCAGAAATGTCAGCGGTGTCAGCGGCTGGTGGTTTGCGGGATTGCGGTCCAGGTCGGTGTCGTAGGGGTTCGCACTCATGTCTCAGGCGTCCTGCCAATGGGGGCTGCGCTTTTCAATGAATGCGCTGATACCTTCGCGCGCGTCCTGCGCCAGCATATTTTCGACCATCACGCTGGAGGCGTAGTCATAGGCGTCAGACAGCGACATGTCGCGCTGCGCGTAAAAGGCGCGTTTTCCGGTCGCCAGTGTCATGCTGGATTTTGACGCGATCTTGCGTGCAAGCTCCATCGTCGTGTCTTGCAACACGTCTGACGCAACGGCGTGGTTTACAAGACCGATCTCCGCCGCCCGCGTGGCTGACGTGATATCGCCCGTCAGCAACATCTCCATCGCGTGTTTGTTCGCCACATTGCGCGACAGCGCCACCATCGGGGTGGAGCAGAACAGCCCGATATGCACGCCGGGCGTGCTGAATGATGCGCTATCCGATGCAATCGCCAGATCGCAGCTTGCAACCAGCTGGCAGCCAGCGGCAGTCGCAACACCGGTGACTTCGGCGATGACCGGCTTGGGGCAATTCACGATGCCCTGCATGACGCCCGCACACATCGACATGATCTTGGCAAAATAGGCTTTGCCACCATCGTCTGCGCTGCGTCCCGCCGTCATTTCCTTCAGGTCGTGACCGGCACAAAACGCAGGACCGTTGGCGGCCAGAACAACGACGCGCACGGCTTGGTCCGCCCCCGCGGCGTCAAAGGCCGCGCCAAGTTCTGCCAGCATCGCCTCGGACAGTGCATTGCGCCGCCCAACATCATTCAGTGTCAGCCGTAGAATTCCGCTCGCGTCCAGATCACGCTGCAGGATGTCGGAGGTGGTCACGACGATACTCCTTTCGGGGTTCAAACTATGTTGATTTCTACACTGTCAGCCAAAGTATTGGCGATAAAGCAATATCGATGCGCGCGGTCCTGCATTTGCGCCAGTTCCTCGGTGGTAACGGCAAACCCAGTGTCGAAACGCACCACAGGATGCAGGTCGATCCGGGTCACCGACATTTGCCCCTTTGGGTTTTTGCCCAGATGCGCCTCAGCGTAATCGTGATAGCTTGCCACCGGCCAACCCGCTTTGGCCGCCAGCGCCAGAAAAGTCATCATGTGGCAACTGGACAGCGCCGAAGCCAGCGCCTGTTCGGGGTTTGTGTTGTCCGGATCTCCGCCCCAGTCTGGGGCGGAGTCCACAAGCATGTCATAGCGGTTGTTGTACTGAACCGTATGTTCGTTGGAATATGTCCCTGTCTGAAACACAGGTGCCGCACGCTGCCAATGCAGCTCAATGGCGAGGTCTGACATTTGAATTGCCTTTTCTGAAGATGCCTTACGCCGCTGCGATCTGCTTTTTGGGATCATAGAACGGACGCTCACAGATGGTCGCACGGGCGGGGCCGGAATTGGTCACCACCTCGACCTCTGCGCCGATGTTGGCATGCTCTGCGGCAACCATGGCCAATGCGATGTTCTTCTCCAGACGTGGTGAATAGACCGCGGATGTCACCTTGCCGATTTCCTCACCGGCGGACTGCACCCCCCAGAAGGTCGTGTTCGGCCCGGTAAGTGGCGCACCGTCGAGGATCAGCCCCACCTGCTTGCGGCTGACGCCTTCTTCCTTGATCCGGCGCAGCGCGGCTTTGCCGATAAAGTCGGCCTCCATGTCAAGGTTCACCAGCCGGTCAAAACCCAGCTCGAACGGGTTGGTACCCATGTCTGCATCCGCGTGATAGGACAGCATCCCGCCCTCGATACGCCGGATGGACGACGTGTGACCAGGCTTCAGGCCAAACTCCAGCCCCGCGGCCATGATCGTCTCCCAAAGCAGATCACCCTTGGAGCCGTCACGCAGGTAGATCTCATACCCCAGCTCGCTCGACCAGCCGGTGCGGGACACCACCAGCGGGATGCCGTTCAGTTCAACCTCGCGCAGCCAGTAGTAACGCAGGTCCATAATCTCGTCACCGAACAGCGCTTTCATGATCTCACCCGACATGGGACCCTGCAATTGCAACGGCGAGACATCAGGTTCACCAATCACGACATCAAGGCCGGAATTGATCGCAACCCCTTGCGCCCACAGCAGAATGTCACTGTCGGCCAGCGAAATCCAAAAGTGGTTTTCAGCGAGGCGCAGCAAGATTGGGTCATTCAGGATGCCGCCATCGGCGTTTGTGATCAGAATGTATTTGCACTGCCCCACAGCCATCTTGGACAGGTCACGGCAGGTCAGCATCTGGGTGAATTGCGCGGCATCCGGACCGGTAATTTCGACCTGCCGCTCAACCGCGACATCACACAGGATCGCGTCGTTCACGAGGTTCCAGAAGTTCTGCTCCGGATCCCCGAAATCACGTGGGATATACATGTGATTGTAGACCGAAAACCCTTGCGCGCCCCAACGCACAGTTGCGTCAAAATAGGGCGATTTGCGGATCTGTGTGCCGAAACCAAAATCATCTGCGTGCATTGAAACGCCCTCCCGTTTTGTCCGTGATCCTCCCGACCACAAACTGCCAAACTCTGTCCGAGATATAGTCCGAGAGATGCAGCGACTGTGGTCTGAAGTTTTTCAATTCGCAGACTGGTCAGGCCGTTTATTGCCCTCCAACAGGACCGATTGGACCGGCTTGCCTATTTTTGACGTTCGCAGATGCCAGCTTTGCGATACTGGGCAAGGCTGACTTCACCTGCCGCGTCGCGAAATGAGTCATGTAGCGATCAATGCCGAGATCTTCGGCATGAAACTCTTCCATCAGATCCTGAAACGCAGAGAGCGTGGGTGTGATCACCTTCATGATGTAGTCGACCCCGCCACCCGTGGCGATGCAGTCAATGATCTCGTCGCGACTGTTGATGAAGGCCTCGAAACGATCAAAGTCTATCTTCCGGTGACGGCTCAACGAGACTGTCACAATCACTTGGGCGAAATCAGCCAGTTGCGCCAATGCGATGTCAGCATGATAGCCGCGAATATACCCGGCAGCTTTCAACCGTGTCAGCCGTGCCCAGCAGGGCGTCGCCGAAAGACTGCAAATCTCTGCCAGTCTTGCTTTGCTCAACTGGCCGTGTCTCTGCAGCGCACTCAGAATACGAATGTCTGCGGCATCAAGGGCAAGCTGTTTCATTCACGTCGTCCTTACGGTCCTAGCAATTTGCAGAATGCGGTCATGGACGGTTCTAGCCTGCCCCACCCGCGCCAACGCCCTCTTTTGCGACAAGTATCCACTCTTAACGCCCCGCTGACCTGCGCGCGTTCCCCAACTTCATTGGCGGAGAAAAACGATCTCTTGGCGGTACACCAGCACGGTGATTGGCAATTTGACGCGCAGTAGATTCCTTCGCAGCCGATCATACCTGCAATAGCGACGATGATACCGACACACCGCGTTCGACTGCGGAGACAACTGGAACACTGCGCATCGCGATTAGTTTGCCAAACCATACTAGGGTCAGGACTCGTTATCCTTCATAGCCAGAAGATGACGAGAGCGGCGAGAGCGATAGCTGACAGGAACACTGTTGGTGATCTGTCGTATCGTGTTGCGACCCTTCTCCAGTCTTTCAGCCTGCCGAACATGATCTCGATCTGGTTGCGGCGTTTGTAACGGCGCTTATCGTACTTGACAGGGGTTTTACGCTGTTTGCGCCCAGGGATGCACGCCTTTATCCCCTTGTCTTCCAACGCTTCTCTGAACCAGTCAGCGTCATAGCCCCGGTCGCCCAGCAGCCATCCGACCGTCGGCAGGCTGCTGCACAGAGCCCGTGCTCCGACGTAATCGCTGACTTGGCCGGCAGTGATGAACAAGTTGAGCGGGCGACCACGGCTGTCGCAGATCGCATGCAGCTTCGTGTTCATCCCGCCTTTTGTGCGACCGATCACCCGCCCGCGCTTGTCTCCAGGTCCCCTTTTTTCGCCCGTAGGCTGGAAGCCGTACGGTGCGCTTTGAGATACGTCGCATCGATCATGACAGTTTGTTCTTCGCGATGATCTGCGGCCAGACCGACCAGCATTTGTGCGAAAATGCCCTTATCGCTCCACCGCTTCCAGCGGTTGTACAACGTTTTGTGTGGGCCGTATTCCTTCGGTGCATCACGCCACCGCAAGCCATTGCGATTGATGAAGATAATGCCACTTAGGACCCGCCGGTCATCAACTCGCGGCTTGCCGTGAGACTTGGGAAAGAAGCGCTCAAGACGCGCCATCTGCGCATCGCTCAACCAGAAAAGATCAGACATCGTCACCGCCCATTTTTGATGCGGTGAATCACGCAGCCAACCGAAAATCAATGGGTCCTGACCCTAGGCCGGTCAGCGCCAAAGAACGTATGACCTGTACACACGGTACTCCCAAGCGCATGAAAGTATCCGCGGCGTTTGAATTCAAGCGGCAGGAGGTAACAGTGATAACGACGTCCCAAACGACGGCGTACCTTTGCCGGATGGCAATGCCGGGTCACATCTGCCCCTTTGGGCTGAAATCAACGCGTGGTGATCGCGTTGATCCTGCAGGGCCATTCCAACCAGTCGGCAGCATTGCGGCGCGGCGTTGCGCGCCAGATCGTCAAGGTCCATCGCCGCAACATCGACGTTAATTGATGATCACTTTGCAGGCAGAATTATTCGCGATGCTGAACTGCCTTGTTCTGCGCAGGTGAAGCACGACAGAGAGATGAGGGGATGTGTTACCGCCCTGCCCCGCCGATCAATTGCTTCCCGAACACTCGAAACTGACGTTTGGATCCTCTTTGAGCGCCTCGCGGCACGCCGCGCCTGTCAAAACTCGAGCAGAGTCATCCCTTCGACTTATTCGTCTGCCGGAGCAGTCTACAACTTACACCTGATCATTCCCGCTGGAGGCAAAAGCCCCACTTCGGTTTGCACGGGCTCAGCACTATGGTTAAACCAGAACTCTTCTGTCGCGGTGCGGCGGGTACGGACCCCTTCAGGCATTTTGCGCAACGCCAGCCCCGCCGCTGTGCCAATGATCGTGATCAACTGATCCAGACCATCCGCATCAAGCCAACCACCGCAATAGGTCTGTCTGCCCATTCGCATCGCTACCGGAGCGCCCTGCGCAGTCACAAGGATCACTTCGGCGTCCCCTTCCAATACCTCCAGATAGCAGTGTACCGCGCCGCCATTCCTCAGCGCGACAGGCATATCTGGCCGCAGGCTTTCCACTCGGGAAACCGTCACATCAAGCCCGACAAGCGCAGGTGGCAGCGGATTGGTCGGGATGTTGAAGTGATCATCCCGCGCGCCACTACGGGGGCCATAAAGGACTTCGGCATCGCTCTGTTCCAGCGAGGCTTTCAAATCCGCTGGCATATGCATCATGCCTGGCGCGAGTATCAGCCTATAGCCGGCGAAATCGCGCGCCTTGGCGGGAAGGATATCAATCGTAAGACCGGCCCGCCGAAGCGCTTTATAGTGGTCGAGGATCAGTTGGAAATAGCTGAGCCCAGCGCCATGCGGCTGCGTCGACCAAGCCCAATCGGCGTCATAATCAAACAAGATCGCCACTTGAGCCTGTGCGGACTGGACCTCAGGCGCGTCTTCCAACTCACTCGCCACGTCGCGTGCCTCCTCGATGGCAGGTGCGTCCTCGCTGTCGGGGCGCAGAAGTCCTGCGTGCATCTGTTCTTGTGCGAACGGGGCTTGCCGCCAGCGAAAATAACAAACCGCCTCAGCCCCATGGGCGAAGGCCTCCCAGGTCCAAAGTCGCACCATTCCCGGCAACGGCGCAGGATTGTAGGGGGCCCAGTTCACCGGGCCCGGCTGCTGCTCCATCACCCACCAACGCCCGCGCCCGACAGCACGGTAGAGATCGTGATGCAGCGCCTGGAAATCGGGATCGCCCTGCCGTGCATAGGCGCGTTGTTCTTCGGGCGTCGCACCGACGCGGTCCTCTAGAAACCCGAGCGGATAGCTGTCCCACGTCGCAATTTCCAGATCTTCTCCCAGCTTGAAGTGATCAAAATCGGTGATCCGCCCCATGTAGTTATGAGAAATCGGCGCGGTAGAGCATGCCTTGATGATGTCCACCTGAGCGCGGTTGAAGGCCACCACCTGATCCGAACTGAAGCGTTTGAACGCAAGCACATGCGCGGGGTTAGGTTCCGTCACCGTCAGGTTTGGCAGGCCGATCTCGGAAAAACTGCGGTATTCCATAGACCAGAACACATTGCCCCAAGCCGCGTTCAGGGCATTGATGTCGCCATCGAAAGTCTCAAACAGCCAGTCGTGAAAAGCCACTTTGGCGGCGTCGGAATAACTGATGGTCGTATCATGGCATCCATATTCGTTATCAGTCTGCCATGCTGCCACATAGGGATTGCCGCCGTAACGCTCCGCCATCAGACGGGTGATGCGCTGGCTCTCGGCAAAGTAGCCTTTGTGACTGAAGCAGTAATGCCGCCGTGATCCGAACCCGCGCACCTGCCCCTGTGCATCCACGGCGAACATGTCCGGGTGGCGATCTGCCATCCAACGTGGCGGCGTCGCTGTGGGCGTTCCCAATACCACCTGCAGGCCCTGCGCCCCAAGCGTCTCGATCGCGCGATCAAGCCAATCCCACTGCAGCTCACCTGGGTTAGGTTCGATCTTTGACCAAGAGAACTCACCGATGCGGACCCACGTAAGGCCTGCCTCTTTCATCCGCGCGGCGTCCTGAGCCCAGATTTCTTCCGGCCAATGTTCGGGGTAGTAGCAGGTGCCAAGGGTTCGTTTCATGATCGTCTCACAAGATGACTTGATGTTCACGCTGCCCCACGACCGATGTCGGCGCAGCGAAGGTCTGACCAGCGGGGGAGCGGTCCAGTCCCTCGGCTGCTGTGGTGATATACAGAGTGGAAAGATCCGCCCCACCAAAGGCCGGGCAGGAGGACTGTGGGGTTGGCACGGAAACAGATGCCAACAAGGCCCCTTCAGGGCTGTAGCAGGCCACGCGCCCTGCGCCCCATTGAGCGTTCCAGAGGTTGCCATCCGCGTCCACGACCGCGCCATCGGCGCCAAAATCCTCTCCGCTGAAATCAAGGTAGACTTCAGCCTCCCCTTCAGGCCAACCGGACTGAACCGCCAGCGGCTGGCGCAAGATCGTGCCCACATTGGTGTCGGCATAATACGCACAGGAGCGATCAGGCGCGAAGCAGATCGCGTTTGAAATGGTCACATCCGACACCAGTTGGCGCAATTCGCCGCGATAGTAGCGATAGATGGCCCCTGCCCCTTTTTCTGCATGAAAGCCCATGGTGCCGATCCAAAATCCCCCCCATGGATCCGCGCGCCCATCATTGGAGCGTGTTGTCGGATTATCCGCTTCCAGAGGACACAAAAGCACGCGCTCTTCGCTCAAGAGGTCGAACCGCCAAAGGCCAGTTTGGCTGGCGATGACCAGCGTATCATGATCCACCCAACCGGCAGCAGAGACGCATTGGGCAAACTGCCAGATGCGCGTCTCATCCCCCTCGACCGAGAGCATCCGCTTGCCCAGAATGTCGAACCAAAAAAGCTGTTGGCGCTCCGGGTGCCAAAGCGGTCCCTCTCCGAGTGCACAGGCCACATCACTGAAAACCGACGCGTTCACGAAAACGCCTCGTCATAGGCACGAACCATCTTCCGTGCGTTGGCTGCGATCTCTGCAACCGCCATGCCGGGCTGGAAGAGATTTGACCCGATCCCGAAACCGCTGATCCCCGCCGCCTTCCAATCGGCAAAATTCTCAGGCCCCACGCCGCCCACCGCATAGGTCGCGGTACCCGCAGGCAGGATCGTCTTGATCGCCCTAAAGCCATCAACTCCGAGTTTGAAAGCGGGGAAGAATTTCAGCCCATCCGCCCCCGCGCGAAGTGCGGTGAGTGCCTCAGTCGGGGTGAACACACCGGGAAAGGACAGCATCTCTGCCGCTTTGCTCGCCGCGATGACCTCTGGGTTGCAATCGGGCGAGACGACCATCTGCGCACCAATGTCCTGAAGACGCGCGACGGATTGCGTGTCAAGCACGGTCCCGGCCCCGATCAGCGCCCCGCCCGAAGCATGTTTCACCATCGCAGAAATACTGTCGAAAGGACTGGGTGAATTCAGCGGCACCTCAATGCGCGTAATTCCGGCTTCGATAAGCGCGTCTGTGACAGGCAATGCTTCCTCGGGTGTAAGCCCCCGCAGGATGGCAATAATATTGCGGCTCATGGATTTATCCTTACTTCATTTGAGCGCGGGCGGCACTGAGACCGGCCAGCGTGGCTTTTTCCGCTTCAAAGATCTCGACCGTCGCGCCCCCTATTTTGAGAGCTGTGGCGTAGGCCTGCGCGATTGCATTGTCGCCCACGACCACAACCGGACGCCCCCGCCAGGCGTCACGCATCGCCGCGACCTCCATGCCGAGCAGATATCCTGAGGCGCGCGCACGTGCCGCGACCGGATCAAGATCGTTCAACAAAGCTGCAGCCCGCAGACCAAAGAGCGCGTTGGCCAAGTGATCTGGCCTGGCAGCGCCATCCCGACATCCCGCGTCGAAGGCTTGATCGTCCCAACCTTCATGCGCCAGCGTATGCCGTAGCACGGAATGGTCGCTGACCAGTTGGAACAACTCACCCGACATAAAGGTCGAAAACCCGGTGATACTGCCCTTTTGAACCGAAACCCATTTGGTATGAGTGCCGGGCAGGCAAATGACCCCGTCTAGCTTTGAGTGCGTCGCAAAGACGCCGGCGATCTGGGTTTCCTCGCCGCGCATCACGTCGGCAGGTTCGGATTGTTTTACACCTGACAGGATATGCACGCGAAGACGCTTGTCCCCTGTTGCAACGCGTGTTGCGGTTTCAAACGAGGGCGGCCTGCACGGGGTTGCCATGTAGGGGGCCTCCGCCCAGCCCTGCCGTGAGCCCGCCATGCCGCAGCACACCACTGTCACTTCCCCGTCCGAGGTCAGATACGGCTCCAGCAAGTTCAAAAGTGTCTGCTCATACTCAGCGGGTGTCAGCCGCGACATGCCTTTGTCAGAATCGATGCGGCAAAGCGGCACCCCATCCGCCCCCATCGGCCAAAGCCGCAGATGCGAGGTGCCCCAATCCACCGCCACCCATTGAGCCGGAGTATGGTTCAGATCACTCATCCTGACACCACAACGCCACCATCCACCACCAGCGCCTGACCAGAGATCATGCGACTGGATTTGGACGCCAGGAAGAGGTCGATTCAACAATATCCTGGGGTGCGAGATGGTCTTTCAGGCACTGGCGCTCAAGATGCGCGGCAAGCGCCTCCGGCGTCGCCCATTTGTCGAGCTGTTTGTCGGTCAGCACCCAGCCCGGCGCAAGCGCGTTGACACGGATGCGGTCAGGCCCGAATTCACGCGCAAGGCTCCTGGTCATGCCGTTGATACCGGAATTGGCAGTGGTATAGGCCGGATATCCACTGTTCCCCATCATGTAGCTGATCGACGTGAAATTCACGATTGCGCCACCGCCAAGCTGCTGCATCCCCGGCAGCACCGCCTGGCAGGCGAAAAAGTATGCCTTGAGATTGATTGCCTGCGACCAGTCCCAGAAATCCTCGTCAACATCGAGTGTCGCGTGGCGCTGATCATTCGCAGCGTTATTGACCAACACGCCGATAGGGCCATGCGCGTGTGCGGCATGTGCAATCGCAGCTTTCAGCGCAGAGATATCGGTAATATCACATTGGACAAATAGCGGTCTGTTGCCGGTCTCCCTTTCCATCCGTTCGACAAACTCACTGGCGTCAGAGCGCCCGACAAAAGCCACCTTCGCCCCCTGTTTCAGAAAGCCTTCGGTCAGTGCCGCTCCAATACCAGAACCGCCGCCAGTGATGAAAACGGAGGCCCCCTCAAGGTCACGGAAAGTTGCGTTAAGATCCATATCAGTGGCTCTCCCTTGTCACGGGCCGAGTATCCTTACCCACCAGGAAATCCAGATCCGCGCCCCTGTCGGCCTGCAGGACGTGATCGACGTAGAGTTTCGCATAGCCGCGGGTGTAGTGCGGTTCGTCCGGTCGCCACGCCGCGCGGCGCGCCTCCATTTCTTCTGTTGAGATCAACAGCTCCAGTTCGCCCCTTGAGGCAGACACGCTGATCCGGTCGCCGGTTTTTACCAGTGCCAGCGGTCCACCCGCCTGTGCCTCGGGCGAAACATGCAAAATGACCGTCCCAAAAGCGGTGCCGGACATGCGCGCATCAGAGACGCGGATCATGTCCTTCACCCCTTGGGTCACCAGTTTGCGTGGGATCGGCATATTTCCCACCTCCGGCATCCCCGGATAGCCCTTCGGTCCACAACCCTTGAGCACAAGAATGGTCTCTGCCGTCACGGGCAAATCCTCGCGGTCGATATTGGCCTTCATGTCCTCAATGCTCTCAAACACATAAGCCTCGCCCTCGTGTTCCAGCAGATGGTCCGAAGCCGCAGAGGGCTTCACGATCGCGCCGTTGGGTGCAAGGTTGCCGCGCAGCACCCGCAAGCCGGCAGCGGTTTTCACGGGCGCGTCAAAACGGTGGATCACGTCTTCGTTGAAGCACTCAGCCCCGTCTGCATAGGCCGCAATATCGCCGCCCAGCACCGTCTTGGCGTTGCGCAGATGGCCCTGGTCCTGCAATTCCCTCAGCACCACGGGCATGCCGCCAGCGTAGCAAAAGTCTTCCATCAAGTATTGGCCCGAGGGCATGCAGTTGACCAGCAACGGGATCTCGGACCCGATCTCGAAATCCTTCAGGTCCAGCTCCACGCCAACCCGACCCGCCATCGCCAGAAGATGCACCACCGCATTGGTGGAGCCCCCGACGGCGGCATTTGCGAGGATGGCGTTTTCAAACGCCTGTTTGGTCATCACGTCAGAAGGCTTCAGGTCTTCCTCGACCATTTCGACGATCCGTTTCCCCGTGAGATGAGCCAGCGCCATGCGACGTGAATCTACCGCTGGAAGTGCGGCGTTTGTTGGCAGCGATAGGCCCATGGCTTCCACCAAGGACGCCATAGTCGATGCCGTGCCCATGGTCATGCACACTCCCTTTGAACGGCTCATGCCCGACTCCGCGCTCATGAAGTCCTTCAGGGTCATTTCGCCCGCACGCACCGCTTCAGAGAATTTCCACACGTCAGTGCCAGACCCGATATCCTGACCGCGGTATTTGCCGTTCAGCATTGGACCGGAGGAGACGACGATAGACGGCAGGTCGACCGATGCCGCCCCCATCAGCTGGCCCGGAGTGGTCTTGTCACACCCACCGAGCAGCACAACCCCGTCGATCCCATATGCGCGGATCGATTCCTCCACATCCATCGCCAGAAGGTTGCGAAACAGCATGGCCGTGGGCTTCATCTGAGTTTCGCCCAGGCTCATCACCGGGAACTCCACCGGAAAGCCGCCCGCCTCCCAGACCCCGCGTTTCACACCCTCAGCAAGGTCACGCAGGCCAGAGTTACACGGCGTCAGCTCGGACCAGGTATTGCAGATGCCGATGATCGGTCGCCCGTCAAAGGCATGATCTGGATAGCCCTGGTTCTTCATCCAGGACCGGTGAATGAAGCCGTCCTTATCCAGCTTGCCGTACCAGCCACGGCTGCGACGGTCTTTGGTCATAGTTTTTCTCCTTCGATCACCCAGATCGTTTCAGGGAATTGCCAGGGAAGCGTCAGCCCCTGTTGCATCAGGATCTGACCGCTGAGTGTGAGCGCCCCGTCCTTCAGTGCCGTGCGTCCCCGAGAAAGGTGGTGCAGCTCGTCGCGGTTCACGAGATCGATCCGGTAAAGCGCGAATGGATCAAGGTCAGTCAGCCGCAACGGGCGCGGCATGATCTGATGCGACGTGCGCGCCTTACCAGCAAAAACCACAAATCGACTGCCGTCGGCCGCCTGCTGCTGTTCTGCGATGACGCTGTCATCCGCACTATCGAGGCGCAGGATGTCCGCACCCATCCGCCAATGTCGGTTGTCTTTCCACCAGGCGGTGACGCGGGTGAGAACGTCGGCCTCCACCTCGGTTAATTCGCGTGGGTCCATCTCGAACCCCATGTGTCGCTGCGCCGCGACCCAGGCGCGCATGTGGATGTCGATCATCCGCCCCGACGTATGGCACCGGCGCGGCCCGACATGCGAACCTGTGACCGGCAGCGGCAGGAACAGCGCCGCATCGTGCTGGATACGCAGCCGCTCCAGTGCGTCGTTGCTGTCGGACAGCCAAACCCGCTGCGTGAGGCTCAGAATTCCGGCATCAATCCGCCCGCCACCTGAGGCACAGCTCTCGATTTCGACCTCCGGAAAAGCCGTACGCAGGTCTCGTAGAAGCGTATAAATGCCCTCAGACTGTGCCGCATCAGCGACGGGTAGCAAACGGTTGTGATCCCACTTCAGGTAGTCGATCCGGTTTGTGCTCAGGATCGTTGAAAGCGTCTCGAACAGGTGGTCTCGCACGTCGCCTCTCGACAGGTCCAGAACGCGCTGTTGGCGCCCCTCGATCTGATCGATAGGCCCAAGAATCCAGTCCGGATGCGCCCGCGCCAGATCGCTGTCGAGGTTCACCATCTCCGGCTCGACCCACAGGCCGAAGGTCATGCCGAGGCGCTCGACATGGTCGATCAGTGGCGTCAGCCCCTCGGGCCATTTGCGGCGGTCGATGTCCCAATCGCCCAACGATGAGGTGTCGTCATCACGTTTCCCGAACCACCCATCATCAAGCACGAAACGTTCCGCGCCCAGCTTGGCCGCCCGCTCTGCGATCTCGCTCAGGACGCCGAAGTCATGCTTGAAATAGACCGCCTCCCAGCAATTGTAATGCACCGGGCGTGGGATATCGGGCTTTGGCCAAACAACCACATGGTCGCGCAGCAGGCGTTGAAAGGCAGTCGCACATCCGTTGAAACCGCGTTGAGACACTGCCAGATATAGCGGCGCGCTGCGAAACCTGGTGCCGGCAGGGCGCGCACCGGACGCATGACCCCACTGTATCTGACGCCTTCCAGAAGGCAGCTCTTCCGCAATCATCACATGTCCGCCGGACCAGCCATAGTGCATGGCAAAGACGGTACCTTGGGTATTGGTGGCGCCCGCTTCTGGGAAATAGGCCAAAGGCGGGTGCTCATGACCGGACCGCCCGGACCGTGCCTCACGCTTGTGGATACCCGCGCGCCAGGGGGCGCGTTCCATTTGAAATTCACCGATCCAACGGCCCGAGAAATCCACGATCTCCTGCCCCATTTGCGGCCCTGGTAAAACCGGCGCTGCGAGATGATGCAGTGTGATCTCCTGCTCTGCGGTCAGCGACGTCGAGGCCGCAATGGTCTCGCCCCGCACCTCGAAGTCTATGATCAGAGTCAGGTCAAGCTTGCGATCCCTACAGGTGAACCGATGGCCATTTGTCTCTTCCAGCCGGAAACGCGGATAGAGCGGCACGCCATCGCGATATGCAATCAATCCCGGCTGCCCCTCGAAGGACAGAGCAGCCTCTGGGCATAACGACAGCGGTGGCAGACGATCGATCATCCCCCCCGTCACTTCCTGTTCACAGGCACGGGCCAGCGCGGTCAGATCCGTCTCCGGGTGCAGCGAAGGCCCCCAGTAGAGCCCGCCGGGAAGACCTCCGTCAGATGACAGCACCAGCGTTTGGCCCGGCGCATCAATCCGCCAAAGTTGCAGCCCTGCGCTCATTTCACCGCACCAAGTGTGAGACCCGCAATGAAGTGTCGCTGCATCAGGAAAAACATCGCCACCGGTGGCAGCGCCGCGACGATCGATCCTGCACTCATCAGGTGATAGGCGGCACGATACTGCGCATTAAACGAGGTGATCCCCGCCGTAACCGGCTGGCTCTCGGCGCCCTGGGTCAACACCACTGCCCAAAAATAGTCGTTCCAGATGAAGGTGAAGATCAGCACCGACAACGCTGCGATCGCAGGCTTCATCAACGGCAGCACGACAAACCAGAAAATCCGCCATTCCGCGACACCCTCGACCCGCGCGGCCTCGATCAGCTCAAATGGCAGGGCGCGGATGAAGTTGCGCATGAACAATGTACAAAAACCGGTCTGAAAGGCCACATGGAAAAGCACCAGTCCAAGCTTGGTGTTATAAAGCCCCATATCCAGAGTCAGATCGCGCACCGGCACCATCAGGATTTGAAACGGCACAAAATTCCCGGCCACAAACATGAAGAACAACAAGAGGTTGCCGCGGAATTTATACACGCCAAGCGCAAAACCGGTCATGCAGGACAGGGCCACCGCACCGATCACCGTCGGTACTGTAATCAGCACCGAATTCAGGAGATAGCGCGGCATGTCAGAAGCAAAGAAAACCTTGCCGTAGTTCTCAAAGCCTTTGAACGCGGAGGGCCAGCCCCAATAGTTGCCGGTGGTGAAATCCACATCCGGCTTGATGGAAAACACGGCCACCGCGATCAGGGGCAACAGCCACAGTACCAGCGCCATCGGCACGAGCGCCTGATAGGTGGCGACCCAGGCGGGAGAGGATTTCTCGATCGGACGCGGGAACATCAGCGGCCCCCTTTCTCTTCTTGGTACATCGACCACAGGAAGTAGGCGATGAAGGACAGCATGATGAGGAACAGCACCACCGCAATGGCTGCGCCGTAGCCCATGCGGAAACCGTATTCTGACAAGGCTTTTTCAAACATGTAAAAGGACAGAACGCGGGACGATCCAAACGGTCCGCCGTTGGTCATGATCGAAATCAGATCGAAAGATCGCAAGGCCCCGATGATCGTCACGACGAAGGCAATGAATGTGGCAGGCCGCAGCTGCGGGATGATGACATACCACAGCATCTTCATGCCCTTTGCGCCATCCAGACGGGCGGCTTCCACTTGCTCGGGGTCCACCGCATTAAGCCCCGTGAGGTAGAGGATCATGCAATAGGCCGTTTGCGGCCAGAGACCGGCAACAATGATACCGTAGGTCACAAGGTTCGGATCACCCAATACATTGACCGTACCAAAGCCGAAAAAACCAAGGATCTGATTCAACAAGCCAAACGTCGGGTCGTAAAACCAGCTGAACACCAGTCCTACCACCACTTGGCTGATCACAAACGGGAAGAAGAACAGAGATTTGTATAGCCGAATACCGACAACGTTCTGGTTCAGGAACAGCGCAATCGCCAATCCCGCCGGAATCGCCAGCAGATACATCAGCAGCCATTTCAGGTTGTTCCACATGGAGACCTCAAAGGCGCGGTCATCCATCAGCTCAATATAATTCTCCGCCCCCACATAGACCGGCTCTCCGAGGCCATCCCAGCGGTAGAACGACAGGTTAAAGCTCTGCACAATCGGAAAGATAACGTAGAACGCGAAGAACAATACGCCAGGCAACAGGAATAGAGCCGGCGCCAGTGCCTGACGGTTGCGCCGGATCCAGCCCGGCGCACCATCGTTAAGCGGAGTTGTTGTGTCAACCAAAGGAGCACCTCCAGGATACACGCACCACGCTGCGGATGATCGCAGGCTGGGTGAGCGAAACGTCAGTTATTGCGGCGAAACGGCCATAGAGATCGCGTGGCGTTTTTTGGGCGGAAGCGAGCCCGCCCAAAAATTCACGATCAGTAGATCCGCTGACGGGCCTTCTCGAGACGGTTCAGGACGTCTTCCAGGTTGTCAGGAAACACCATGAACTCCTGAAAGCCTTCCATCGCGATCGAGGCCATTTCTGCCGGGGCGTCGCGGTCAAAGAACTGAGCGATGCCGCCGGGGCTGTTGGAGGACAGCATCTCAAACCCTTGGTTGAGCATTTCGTCCGCATCCACCGAGGACGATGCATTGACCGGCAACTGACCCAAAGCAGGGCCTGCGTTGATCTCGGTCTGCACATCGGCAGAGACCACGTAGCGCAGGAATTCGCGAGCAGCTTCCTTGTTCTGTGCGCCTGACGGGATATGGAACGTATCGGTCGGCGCATCTTCGGCCAGTTCCACATCAGGGTTGATCACCGGGAACTGATAGAAATCCAACTGTTCGTCGCTGAGGCCCGCCTCGCGCAGTGGCGCCACCGCAAAGTTGCCCATGAGATAGGCCGCGGCCTCCCCATTTACCATGAACGGAAGAGCTTCCTGCCAGCTGTAGGACTGATGGTTGTCAATGAAGGCCCCCATATCGATCAGCTCGCGCCAATTTGCGAAGGTCTGCTTCACACGATCATCGGTCCATTCAACGTCACCGTTGGTCAGCGCCATATGGAAGTCATATCCATTGGTGCGCATGTTCAGATAATCAAACCAGCCACCAGCGGTCCAAAGAAACTTGCTGCCGATGGTGAAGCACTTGCGGCCCGAGTCGAGGATCTTCTGGCAATTCGACTTGAAGGATTCCCAGTCCTTGGGCTCTTCCAGCCCCAGCTCGTCATAGATATCTTCGCGGTAGTAAACGCCCCACTGATAGTAGGTATACGGCACGCCCCACTGCTTCCCATCGAGCGTCATCGCGCCCTTGGTGGAGGCAAGATTGTCAGCAATCGCAGGCTCCGCCCAGAGATCAGAGACATCCTCGAACAGACCGGCCGACACATAGGGGCGCATACGGTTTGCCGCATACCAATTGGCCACGTCCGGCGCATTCGCGGTCAGGAAGTTACGGATCTGTGTCTTATAGGCCTCGCGGTCGATCACGGTCAGTTCGACCGACAGATCCGGATGCAGCGCGTCGAAATCAGATGCCAGCTTCTCCATCACCGCGCGTGGTGCCGGGTTCGACATATCCGAGAAAATCTTGAGCGTCCCGCTCAACTCCGAGGCCTGAGCAGACGCGGTCAAACCAACGACCATCGCAAGTCCTGCGGCCGTTCCCTTCAGCAAGTTCATGGTATCCTCCCTTATTGACTGTCGGTCTTCGGTCTCACATAGTGGAACCCGTTTCCAACTATTGAAACCATGAGAGATTCTAGCTATGAATGTCAACAGTCTCTTCACCCCAGGGTCCTGAGACGTAAGGGAGGACAGCAATGGCAACGCCGGATGCGCCGCAGCGCGGCAACGACGGAACCGTCGGAAAAGCCTTGGAAGTTTTGGATCAGGTCGCGGAATATGGACGTCCAGTGCGCTTTGGAGAATTGCTCGCAGCCTCGCCCCACCCCAAGGCCACGCTCTACCGTCTAATCCAGACGCTGACGAATCAGGGCATGCTGCGCTTCGATGAAGTTCAGCAGACCTATTCACCCGGCCTGCGCTTGGTGCGGCTCGCGCACGCAGCATGGCGGCAAAGCTCGCTCGCGCCGGTCGCCCGCCCGTATCTCGATGCGCTATCGGCCGAAGTCGGAGAGACCATTCACCTCGCGCAACTGGATCATGGTCAGGTGCTGTATGTGGACAAGCGCAACGCCCGCACCCCGATCGAGATGTTCAGCCAGGCGGGCAAAATCGGCCCCGGCTATTGTACCGGTGTCGGCAAGGCGATGATCGCACATCTCGACGAAGACGCCCGCGAGGATGCCATCCGGCGGCAAGCGTTTTTCCAGCACACGCCTCACACCTTGGGTAAGGAGACCGATTTTCGCGCCGACCTCGACAACATTCGCGCGCAGGGGATCGCCTTTGACCGCGAAGAGCATGAGCCTGGCATCATTTGTATCGCCGCCCCGATCCTTTCTTCCAAGGGTCGGGTCATGGGCGGGCTTTCCATCACCTCATCCACCGAACGGCAATCGCTGGAAGGGCTCACCAAGCTGAAGCCACGGCTGCTTACGACCGCAAACGAGATCGCGGAGGCTGCTGAAAGCTGGCAGTTCCCCACCTGAAGGAGGAGTGGCGTCGGGCCAGGAAACACCGGCGCCCATAGAGAGGACAACATCCATGACAGGCGTAACACTATCCAATGCCGTGAAGAAATACGGCGAAGTACAAACCATCTTTGATGTGAACCTCGACATCGAGGACGGTGAATTCTGTGTCTTTGTCGGACCGTCGGGCTGCGGCAAATCTACCTTGTTGCGCATGGTTGCAGGCCTCGAGGAAACGACTTCAGGCAAGATCCATATTGGCAGTCGAGACGTGACCAACGTCGAAGCGGCAGAGCGCGGCGTCGCAATGGTGTTCCAGTCCTACGCGCTCTATCCCCACATGAGTGTTGAAGAAAACATGGGGTTTGGCCTCAAAATGACCGGCCATCCCAAAGAGGAAATCAAGGAAAAAGTCTCTGAGGCCTCCCGCATCCTGCAACTTGACGCATATCTGAAGCGCAAACCCAAGGCTCTGTCTGGCGGTCAGCGCCAGCGCGTCGCCATTGGCCGCGCAATCGTGCGTGGGCCCGATGTCTTTCTGTTTGACGAACCACTCTCCAATCTTGACGCGGAACTGCGCGTCGATATGCGAGTGGAAATCGCCCGCCTGCACAAGGAGATCGGCGCGACCATGATCTATGTGACGCACGATCAGGTTGAGGCGATGACACTCGCGGATAAAATCGTCGTCCTACGCGCGGGCCGGGTGGAACAAGTCGGAAAACCGATGGACCTCTATAACAACCCCGATAATCGCTTCGTCGCGGGATTTATCGGCTCTCCCAGCATGAATTTTGTCGAAGGCAAGGTGTGCGGTGGCAAGGTCGCGGTCGACGCATTTGGCGGTCGTGAGATCACCACCTCTGTGACGCTTCCCCCAGAAGGATCCAAAGTCATTGTAGGTTTGCGCCCTCAGCAAATCACTGTCAGCGCAGGAGGACCCGCGACACTGGACCTGCGCGAGCGGTTGGGCGCGGTTGCCTATGATCACCTGATCTGTGCTGAGGGCTCCAAGATCATTGTGGAAACGCGTGGCGAAGATGCGCTTGATGAAGGCGCCTCCATCAGCCTCGATTTTTCGGACGATGATGCCTTCCTATTCGACGCAAAGACAGAAATGCGGCTTCGCTAGCGCCCTGACCCGCTAATTTCGGCTGTTAGCCTCAGCAGCCGAAACCCGCCAGCACCCGGGTTATATATAGTGGGTAGAAAACGAACTGGATCGCCCCGGGCCTGTCGGAGGCCTAGCTTCTTTTCATGTGCGCATATCAAGCACGTCGAACTGTGCATACGGGTTCCCGTCAGCCTGTGCTGGCGGGATGTTTCCGATTGGGCCAAGCAGGCGTCTGTTGTTAAACCAGCTCGTCGTGCGATCACGGGCGGGAGGGACCTTGCGCATGCGGCGCGTGTAACCACATGAATTCGCAAGTAGAATCCTCCATCGGAAGACTCGTGCAACAACGCGGTCGAGCCTCCATTAAGGGCCAATGCTTGACTTCAACCGTGAGGCCCCTCCCCCTTTATGCGCAGGAAGCTGGCCTCCCCGGCAAAGACATAGCGCAGCAACAAAAGCTCGACATGCGCAGCGTTGCGACTGCAAAAAGCCTGCAGCATCTGGCGATGCAGGTCGACCAGCGTGTGATGTGCCTCCTCATCCCGCAGCGTCACCAGCCGGACAGACTGAATTTGCGCCATGTAGCGCAGAATGGTCTCCCGCAGCTCAACGTTCGGCACTGCCATGATCCAGGTGCGGCGAATGTCCTCTGAAGCGGCGTAAAGACTCTCGACATCGCCCGTCTCCAGAGTTCGTTCTGAACGGGCGACGGCCTCGGTCAGCGTTTCCAGGTCGGCCTCGGTCAGGTTGGCTGTGGCCAGCGCAGCCGCACGTGGCTCCAGCAGACGGCGCAACTCAAACATGTCGAGTATCTGGTCATACTGCAGGGTGGGCAAGGTGAAGCCTCTCGTCGTGCTTTCCAGGTAGCCCTCATGCGTCAGGCGCATCAACGCATCACGCACCGGCATCCGCGATACGTGAAACTCCTCCGCGATCGCGGTGTCAACGAGGCGATCATCATATGTGATCTCGCCCCGCTGGATACGCCCCAGATAGGTTTCGTAAATCTTGTCCTTCATGTGGCGCTTGGGTGTGTCCGCCATGATCGCCCCTAACTGTATACTAAAGTTCGGTCCTAAGTTGCAGACAACCTTAGACTTAACCCTTCTATAGCGCCAATATAAACTTTAAGCTTAAACAAAATGTTTGTATCCGTATACGAAACATGCCAACGATATCGACAACAAGACGCGAAAACGCGCTTCACCACTCAACAAGGGAAACCACAATGTCATCCACACGAAATCTGCTCACCGGCCTCGCAGTTGCGGCGCTGACTACGTTCTCCGGCGCCAGCACCATGGCTCAGGAGGCCCTTAAGATCGGAGCCTACCCGGCGAACCCGCCTTGGGAATTCAAGAACGAAGCGGGTGACTTTGAGGGGTTCGAAGTCGACATCATCAATGAG
Source organism: Tritonibacter scottomollicae (assembly GCF_032924845.1). NCBI lineage: Bacteria > Pseudomonadati > Pseudomonadota > Alphaproteobacteria > Rhodobacterales > Paracoccaceae > Tritonibacter > Tritonibacter scottomollicae. Next base: position 628,513 of record NZ_CP136704.1, on the reverse strand, counting down.
ATCGCAACCCGCCTCGGCACGACGACTGAGATCGACGGCCTCGATTTTCGTGCCCTTTTCGTGGCGACAGCCTCGGGCCGTGTGGATGCCGTGATTTCCTCGCTGACGATCACCGATGAACGTCTTGAGGCGCAGTCCTTCACGCAGCCCTATTTCTCCGGCGCGCTTGGCGTGGGCACCAAGAAGGATGCAGACATCAACAGCATCGACGACATCAAGGGAAAGCGCATCGGGTCGATCGCCACGTCTTTTCCGGAAAACTGGCTGAAAGAGCGTCAGGATGAACTGGGCTACAACGCTTATTCCAGCTACGACACCACCGCGAATATGCTGACCGACCTGCGCAGTGGACGGATCGAAGCGGCGGTAAACGACATCGTCAGCCTGCGCTACGCTTTTGCGCAGCCACAGATGGATATGCTTCAGGTGTCCGCAGAGATCCCAACCGGCGACAAGTTTGCGATCATGCTTCCAAAAGACTCAGAACACTTACAAGCATTCAACGATGCCATCTCCGCCATGAAAGAAGACGGAACAATGGCCTCCCTTTATGAGAAATGGCTTGGCGTTGCCCCGGCTGCCGGCAGCGTGACCGTGAAGCCGCTGCCGATCCCCACCTCCGCCGACTGAGCTTCGCTTGAACGTGCAGGCGGTGACCATTTCCGCCTGCACGCGCAGCTGTCGACACGACCGCGACCTGATCGGAGCACACCATGGAAATCTTCGACATCTTCTTCAATCTCGACGTTATGCGCCGTGCCTTTCCCATTCTGATGCGCGGGATGTTGAACACGCTTCTCCTTGGCGCGGCAGCGATCCTGTTTGGCGGCGTGCTCGGCGTGCTGGTCTGCCTCATGCGGCTCTATGGGCCGAAGTGGCTACGCCTGCTGGCAGTGTTCTACATCGATATTTTTCGCGCCATCCCGGTCCTAGTGGTGCTGATACTTGTTTACTACGCGCTCCCCTTTGCAGGAATTGTATTTTCGTCTTTCGTGGCCGCGACCATTGCACTGGCGCTGGTCCTGGCGGCCTATACAGCCGAGGTGGTGCGCGCCGGCATCGAAGCGGTCCCGAAAGGGCAATTCGAAGCCTGCGATGCGCTTGGCCTGTCCTTCGCAACAACAATGTACAAAGTTGTCTTGCCACAGGCGTTTCGCATGATGATCCCGCCACTGGCTTCATACGGCGTTGCCATCATGAAGGACACCTCGCTGGCCTCGGTCGTGGCGATGGAAGACCTGCTAAAGCAGGCCACCGATGCCCAAGCGCTCTTCGCCAACCCGACACCGCTAGTTCTGGCAGCGCTGCTCTATGTTGCGATCCTGTGGCCGCTGGTGCGCCTGACCGGCTGGCTCGAACAACATTTCAAGCGGGGCTATCGCTGAAAAGCCCCCCTTTCGCGCGCCACCAACGGGCGCAGGCCTTTCGCCGCAAATATGAACGGAGACGACCATGTCCACACTAACGGGGAAGGGCGACGCCTATCTCCTCTACCACTCCATCGGTCAGTACGAGGGTAAGCGCGCCGATATGACCGCGGGCCTCGCGGACTTTGCAGATGTCTGGTCTGCGTCAAACGGCGATCAATGGGGCGATGTACTGGGCAAGCGCCAGCAGTTCATCGACCTTTGGGGCCAGCTGATCCATGCGCCCAAAGGCACCGTCACTACAACCGAAAGTGTCACCACGGGCCTGATGGCCGTGATTGGCGCGCTGCCTGAGGGCACACTGCGTGGCAAGAAAGTACTGGTGGCCGAGGATGGCTTTCCGTCACTGCACTTTCTGCTGACCGGGCTGTCGAAGCGCTTCGGTTTCACCCTCGCCACCGTGCCATTTCGGCAAGGAGGCCAATGGGTTGAGGCTGAGGACATCATGACGGAATGGGATGAAGATGTGGCTCTGGCGCTGCTGACCTGGATCAGTTCGACAAGTTCGCATCGCCTCGACATTCCACAGCTCGTAGCGCATGGACGATCCATGGGATCACTGATCGGGGTGGACCTTACGCAAGGTGCTGGCCTCCTGCCCTATGATGTCACCACTCCTAAAATAGATTTCGCCCTGTCGACCAGCCTGAAGTGGATGTGCGGAACCCCCGGCGCGGGTATCATCTACATGGACGAAGACCTCCTGGCGCGCAGCGAACCTGAAATGCGCGGCTGGTTCTCGCAAGAAAACCCATTCTCTTGGGCGTTGGATGCCTTCGCGTTTGCCGATGATGCGCGCCGCCTCGACAGTGGCACACCATCAAGCGTTCCAGCGATCGCGAGCCTGCCTGCGATGCAGTGGCGCATGGCACAGGACAGCGCCGTGATCGCAGAGGAGAACCGCGCGCTGACGACCCTGCTGCAAGCCGGATTGGAGGATATGGGGTTACGGCTGGCCAGCCCGTCAGACCCCGACCAGCGCGGCGGCAGCCTGATGGTCACCCTGCCCGATCACATACAGGCTTCTGGTGTGGTAGCCGCCCTGTCTGAACGGCAGATCTACGTCGACAACCGCAGCCAGATCCTTCGGATGTCTCCCGGCGTTTTGACGACGGAGGCAGGCACTGCACGTACAATCACCGCACTGCGCGAGCTAGTGAACTAAGCGACCGTGACCCAAAGCAGATCAGGCACGCAGCAACGAAGGGCTGCGTGCCCGACAGAGAGACAGAAGACCTAGCAACGACGTCGACTGGTCGGCTGAGACTGCTAGGACAACCGGTACAACAACACGCTTGGCAACATCGAGGATCGCGGCCACGCCGGGCTGTCCATTCCGGATTTAGCCCGTGGCGAGGCAATCTTGCTGACTGACAAGGCCGGGATCGGTTGTGACGAATGCCATCCGAAAGCGACACAAACCTATGGATTTTCTGAAATCTTGGCGCAAGGCCGCGCCAAGCAATCCCGACTCGAATGCCAAGCATTCCCCACCCAAACCGGGCCTTCGGTACGAGACACGCGAGGGTTCGCTGTGCGGGACGAAGGGTGAATTCTCTTCAGCAGCGCGAACGACCGCTCTGGCCCTTCCAAAGCACAAGAGCACCATGAGGAAATTAAAGCTTAAAACAAGAGCAGTTCGACCGCCCAGTATTCGAATGTCGCGACTACTTATCAGACTTCATTACAGTTCCAATCGCCTTAGGGTCAGGACTCATAGCCAGTAAATGACGAGAGCTGCGAGGGCGATGGCTGACAGGAATACCTTTGGGCACCTGCCATATCGGGTCGCCACGCGTCGCCAATCCTTCAGCCTGCCGAACATGATCTCAATACGGTTGCGACGTTTGTAGCGGTGCTTGTCGTATTTGACGGCTTTCTTTCGCTGCTTTCGACCCGGTATGCAGGCGCGTATCCCTTTGCCTTCCAATGCTTCTCTGAACCAGTCGGCATCATAACCACGGTCTCCGAGAAGCCAATCAACATCAGGCAAGCTGCTCAATAATGCCCGTGCGCCGATGTAATCGCTGACCTGCCCAGCCGTCACGAACAGGTTTAGCGGGCCGCCTTGACTGTCGCAGATAGCGTGCAGCTTTGTGTTCATGCCGTCCTTCGTCCGACCAATCAGGCGGCCGCGCCCCCCTTTTTGACGCCCAAACTGGTCGCTGTGCGGTGGGCCTTCAGGTACGTGGCATCGATCATCACAGTCTTCTCTTCGCAGTGTTCGGCGGCCAAGCCGACCATCATCCGGGCGAAAATGCCCTTGTCACTCCACCGTTTCCAACGGTTGTACAGCGTCTTGTGTGGCCCATAGACCGCGGGAGCATCGCGCCATCGTAAGGCATTGCGATTGATGAAGATCAATCCCGCTAAGGACCCGCCTATCATCCACCCTTGGCTTGCCGTGAGACTTGGGAAAGAAAGGCTCCAGACGCGCCATCTGCGCGTCGCTCAACCAGAAAAGATCAGACATGTTCACCGCTTGTTTTTTCGAACCGTGAATCACGACGCCAACAGGAAATCAATGGGTCCTGACCCTAGGGTCAGGAACTCGTTATCCTTCATAGCCAGAAGATGACGAGAGCGGCGAGAGCGATAGCTGCCAGGAACACTGTTGGTGATCTGTCGTATCGTGTTGCGACCCTTCTCCAGTCTTTCAGCCTGCCGAACATGATCTCGATCTGGTTGCGGCGTTTGTAACGGCGCTTATCGTACTTGACAGGGGTTTTACGCTGTTTGCGCCCAGGGATGCACGCCTTTATCCCCTTGTCTTCCAACGCTTCTCTGAACCAGTCAGCGTCATAGCCCCGGTCGCCCAGCAGCCATCCGACCGTCGGCAGGCTGCTGCACAGAGCCCGTGCTCCGACGTAATCGCTGACTTGGCCGGCAGTGATGAACAAGTTGAGCGGGCGACCACGGCTGTCGCAGATCGCATGCAGCTTCGTGTTCATCCCGCCTTTTGTGCGACCGATCACCCGCCCGCGCTTGTCTCCAGGTCCCCTTTTTCGCCCGTAGGCTGGAAGCCGTACGGTGCGCTTTGAGATACGTCGCATCGATCATGACAGTTTGTTCTTCGCGATGATCTGCGGCCAGACCGACCAGCATTTGTGCGAAAATGCCCTTATCGCTCCACCGCTTCCAGCGGTTGTACAACGTTTTGTGTGGGCCGTATTCCTTCGGTGCATCACGCCACCGCAAGCCATTGCGATTGATGAAGATAATGCCACTTAGGACCCGCCGGTCATCAACTCGCGGCTTGCCGTGAGACTTGGGAAAGAAGCGCTCAAGACGCGCCATCTGCGCATCGCTCAACCAGAAAAGATCAGACATCGTCACCGCCCATTTTTGATGCGGTGAATCACGCAGCCAACCGAAAATCAATGGGTCCTGAGCCTAGCTGACTTTTGATTCATTCGGTCCAACAGTCGGTATCAACTCGTAACTGTGTATTCGGCGAAATTCGTTCGAAAACACGCAATGCAGCGAAAATCGGTAACGAGTTTTTTGGGGCGCCGTCGGCGGTATTGAGATCGCTATGGTATTTCGACGAACACAGACCTTTGGGTTATGTCTGGTTTGATTATCGCGGTCTTGGTTGGCTCCCGCGCACAAGCACGGGAGCCTTCTTCGTTAACCTAGAAGAACCCAAGTTTGTTGGGGTTGTAGCTGACCAGCATGTTCTTGGTCTGCTGATAGTGGTCCAACATCATCTTGTGGTTTTCGCGTCCGATGCCGGATTGTTTGTAACCCCCAAAGGCCGCATGCGCTGGATAAGCGTGATAGTTATTCACCCAAACACGGCCTGCTTCGATTGCACGGCCCATACGGTAGCAGATATTCATATCCCGCGACCAAACGCCAGCACCAAGGCCGTACATCGTATCGTTCGCAATTGCCAAGGCTTCTGCTTCGTCCTTGAAGGTTGTAACCGAAACGACCGGGCCAAAGATTTCTTCCTGAAAGACGCGCATGGAATTGTCGCCTTTAAGAATCGTCGGCTGGATGTAGTTACCGCCTGACAATTCGCCACCAAACTCCGCAGCTGCACCGCCAATAAGAACTTCAGCGCCTTCTTCACGGCCAATGGTGAAGTAAGACAGGATTTTCTCTTGCTGGGCGGTACTGGCTTGGGCGCCAACCATCGTTTCAGGGTCACGTGGATCACCGTGCTTGATCGCTTTCACACGTTCGATGACGCGCTCCATGAAGGCCTCGTAGATGTCTTCCTGCACCAAGGCGCGTGACGGGCAGGTGCAAACTTCGCCCTGATTGAAGGCGAACAGAACGAAGCCCTCGATCGCCTTATCAAAGAACGCATCGTCTTCGCGCATGATATCGGAGAAGAAGACGTTGGGGCTTTTGCCGCCCAGCTCAAGCGTGACGGGGATCAAGTTCTCGGTCGCGGCTTGCATGATAGTGCGACCTGTTGCCGTGGACCCTGTGAACGCGATCTTCGCGATACGCTTTGACGTGGCCAATGCCGCGCCAACTTCCGCGCCATAACCGTTGACGATGTTCAGCACACCCGCCGGAAGCAGGTCATTGATCAGCTCTGCCAAGACCATAATCGCAGCTGGTGTTTGTTCCGCCGGTTTCATCAACACGCAGTTGCCCGCAGCCAGTGCTGGCGCGAGTTTCCACGCGGCCATCAGAATTGAGAAGTTCCATGGAATGATCTGGCCGACGACGCCCAGCGGTTCATGGTAGTGATAGGCCACAGTATCGGCATCAATTTCGCTCATTGAGCCTTCTTGCCCACGCAGCACACTCGCAAAATAGCGGAAATGGTCTGCGGCAAGCGGAATGTCCGCGGCCATCGTTTCGCGGATCGGCTTGCCGTTGTCCCATGTTTCGGCTTGAGCCAGCAGCTCGAGGTTGTCCTCAATCGCGTCTGCGACCTTCAGCAAAATGTTTGCACGCTCGGTTGTCGACGTCGCGCCCCACGCGGCTTTCGCCTCATGTGCAGCGTCCAATGCCAGATTGACGTCATCGGCATCGGAGCGGGCGATGTCGTTGATTTTTTCGCCGGTAATCGGTGTCACGTTTTCAAAGTAGCGTCCGTTCACAGGTGGCACGAATTTGCCGCCGATAAAGTTGTCATACTTTGTTTTGAACGGAGACGTGTATGTCCCAAACTCAGTATGTGCAAGATCTTTCATTATTTTTTCCTCCTGAATGCCCAAGCCCTCCACCTGGGCTGAGGCATAACCTGACGAGGGCTTTCGCATCCGTCAGTAGGGCACAACAGAAAGAGTGGGGGATGTGTCTCATCCCTGAGACAGATTCAGTCAGGTTTCGTGCAAGCCCAGCCGCTTCATGCGCCGATAGAGCGTCGCGCGGCCCACACCAAGCTGGCGCGCGGCCTGTGACACGTTGCCGTCGGCCCGCGCAAGCGCACGCACCACGGCGGCGCGTTCAGCGCGCTGGAACCCTGTGGGGCCGTCTTCCTGGCCCAAAATATCAGCGGCAGGACGCGCGGCAAGCGGCCCCGTTCCGGCCAATCCAAACGCGCGGCGTGCCTCGCGGGTTGCGCCAATGACAAGGTCGTGGCTGTCCACGGCCAGCAGCGTAGCAGAATCCGCTTCACTGCTTTCGGCCACGATAATGCGCGCCGCGCTGAACGCCGCCCGAAAGTTGGCCTCTTCAATCGCGCGGGCGGTTTGCGCTACTTGCGCCCCGATCAGTCGATTAAAGGCCTCGGTTTGATCCGCCCGCGCCGAGGACACATCAAGCGCGGCCACGATCTGCCCGTTCTCGTCAAAAATCGGCGCATCAATACAGCTCATCCCGGTGTTCCGGGCATGAAAATGTTCGTCCTGATGAATGATCACACGGCGACGCTCGGTCAGGCAGGTGCCAATCCCGTTGGTTCCCTCACGCTCCTCACTCCAGTTCGCGCCCGCGCTCAGGCCCCAGTTTTCAAAGGCAGGTGTGTCAGCATCCGACATGCGCTGGTCGAGGATAACGCCCTCGGTGTCCGTCATCAGAACCGCACACCCCGATTGCCCGACGAGCGAATACAACGCGTCCAATCGCGGTGCGGCGACCATCATGAACTTCTCGTAGACCTCCAACCGTTCCCGCAACGCAGCGTGTTCAATCTTGTCCGGTGCGCGTCGGTTGTTGGGGTCCAACCCGTGTTTCTGCACGGATCGATGCCAGCTCGCCGCGATTTGCGAACGTGCGGCAGCAGAAGCGGAACGTGTCGCTTCGAGAACTCGATCAGCGTGCGAAGTCTTAGGGTCCATCGGCCTTCCTATTATCGTGAAGGTGATCCTACCTTATGGCAATCGGTGCATCTGGCAAGATGATTGCAATTCCAACAAGCAGCATCAGCACAATCTGTTTGATATTGGCCGCGAAGTTGAAGGGATATTCTATTCGCGTATTGAACTGTGTTTAGTTTGTGTTTCGCCCAGAGATGGCGCTGTTGCACAAATCAGCTAACAGCCAGAGTTCCGCTTTCCCCGGACACACTTATCCTAGGGCCACGGTGACAGGTATGCCGAGGGCGGTGAAGCGGTTCATGACCGCCCCACGGATCTGAACTTCGGCGACCTGGCGGTCGAAGTCCCGTGACACTAACCTCTGGCCGAGCAGCTTCACGCAGTTCATTTTCGTCTCCACCCTGCTGCGGCGGTGATACCCGCTCCAGTTTCGCCACAGCGCCCGACCCAAGTGCTTCGATGCTCGCAGGATCTCGTTTCGCGCCCGGGCTCCGGCCGTGTCCGGCTTCCAAGGCCTCGCAGTCCGCCTCGGCGGAATGACCGCCGCCGCGCCGCGGGCCGCGATGGCATCATGGCAAGCGCGGGTGTCATTGGCACCGTCGGCGGTGACGGTGGCGATCTCCTCCTCCGCCGGGAGCTGGGCAAGCAGGTCCGGCAGCATCGGCGCGTCGCCGACGTTGCTGGAGGTGACCTCGACCGCCCGGATCTCCAATGTTTCCTCGTCGATCCCGAGGTGGATCTTGCGCCAAACCCTGCGTCGCGAGCCACCCATTGCCCGGCAACATATGCTTGCATGTGTGAGAGGGATGCTTGCGCGTGTGCCACTCGCCTTCACCTTCCACCTTGATGCCGGTACTGTCGACGAGCAGGTGAAGCGCGCCCTTGGAGCCCCGATACGGGATGCTGACGTCCAAGGCCTTTTGGCGACGCGACAGGGTGCTGAAGTTAGGCACGGACCAGCCAAGGCCGGACAGTTCCAGCAGGCTCGCAACTAACCCTGTCGCCTGGCGGAGTGGCAGCCCGAGGAGGACCTTCAGGGTCAGGCAGGCCTGGATCGCGGCGTCGCTATAGGACTGCTGGCGTCCGCGCCGCCCGGACGGCACCGCCTCCCACTGCATAGAGGGATCGAACCAGACGGTCAGCGAACCGCGCTGCCTCAGCGCCTGATTGTAGCTCTTCCAGTTGGTCGTCTTGTATGTCGTCTTCGGAGGTCTGCTCATGCTGCACAGCTAGCATGCTGGATCCACGAGATGAATCCCCAGGGATTTGCGCAACAACGCCGATGAGAGGATCAAAGCAATCTCGGCAGAGATTGAAGAGATCAGTAAGTCAGAGGAAAACAGCACGAACATAATGACCATTCCAGGGATAGGTCCACTGATCTCGACAGCTATCGTGGCTGCCATTGGCAAGGGTGAGGTCTTCGACAGAGATCGTGATTTTGCGGCCTGGCTCGGCCTCGTTCCGCGTCAGTTCAGCACCGGAGGGCGGACAATCCTTGGTCGGATCAGCAAGCGCGGCAACGGCTACCTCAGGATGCTTTTGGTGCAGGCCGCCAATGTCATATTGATGCGCCCACACCGCTGGGATGCTCTGAGCATTGGGGCCATGGCTGAGAGGCGTCAAGGCACGCATGCCCCACAACAAGGCCGCAGTCGCATTGACCAACAACAAGGCCCGCACCGCGTGGAGCATTCTGCACCACGGAACGAAGTATACGGTTCAAGGAGATGAGGCCTTGGGCGGCATCTGAAGTCCCCAAAGCCCCAAAGGTGTTCGCAAAAGAGAAAAGCATGGAACGGAGACACTACGCCCCCAGAATCTGAGAGCCCAAATGGTCGCCATCGACCTGGTCACTAATGAGATCAAGGCGCGCGCGTAACCCAAAATGGCCACGGCCCCCGAGCCGATAAACATGCCGGATACATATCAGCGACTAACGCTAGCCACGCAAATATCTCAGTTGCGAACAGCAGCCGGTACATACAGATGGGCTCGTTCCCGCCGTTGGAGGCAATTTCCACGAACGACCGCTTGGCCCCTGCCCCGCCCTACGGACGTAGCGCGGCGCTCTGGGTCAGCGATGTGACACAAAAGTCGGTTTTGCTTGGCATCTGACAGCTTGGTCCCCAGCTAGGGGCCGCGGGGTTCGAGTGGGCCGGGCGGCGCCTTCGCCGATGACCTAGATGTGCAACCCAACGTGCCCCCTGCTGCTGTCAGAGGTCCCGCACCTCGGGTAGACACAAACGCCAGTTCGGCGGCGTGCATCGCAGCATGCTCTCCCAACCGCCGCACATTGCGGCAAGCTGAGGAGTTCATATGCCGGCAGGAACGGACTCCCGCCATGGAAATCACGACAGAGGGCTTGCATCTCAGCAAGTGGATATCTTTTAGGTTCATAGGATTACGGCCAGCGGTACTGTTCTATTCAATCGTTCGAGCCAGCGCAGACGATTGCTTAAATTCTTCGAAGCTCGTCCAAGTTGTTTGATCACTACTGAACCATGTGGATCAGCGCACAATGGGGTGCGCGAACTGATTGCTATCGGGCGCGATTGTGCGCCAAATGCCCAGATCTGTGTCTAGGCATATTTGAAACCTGGAAAGATGAATGCTGTCGATGCAGAGACGATTGGGCTCATATCTGTTTGGCAGCTTGCCTAACCCAATCGGCGAATGTCTTAACGCCGTGCTTGTTGCGCGACAGCGGATTGAGCACAAGGCAATAGGCAAATCCGCGCAGCTCAGGACCAGGGATTTGCTGGTAGCGACCTGTTTGCAGACCTTTTTCGACTAACGCACTGCTGGACAAAAGCGGCCCCAGCCCCTGATCCAGCGCGTTAAAAGCCGCACTTTCATCGCTGAAACGGATAATGCGGTCCGACGGAAACGGCTCCCCAGCTTCCTTGAACCATTCTTCCCAGGTCGGGCCGCCCATATCCGGGTTGCGCCAGCGGAATCCCAGCAACCGGCTGTCCTGCAAGCCAGTTTCCGGGCGGTCAGCCAGACTGACTGGGATGTAACGATCCGAGAACAAAACCTCGACGTCCTCATTCACCGAGGCCTCCGGGCCATATCGGATCGCCAGGTCCAGCCGGTCAACCCGCAAGTCCAGAACGTCGTCATCGGTTTCGACTTCAACCCTGATCTCGCCGTGCTTTTCGAAAAACTCTGGCAGGCGCGGAACCAGCCAGCGTTCCGCGAAGGCATATGTGGTTGTGACCCGGACCAGCGATTGCTCGACGTCCTTGTCAAGCATGGCGAAGGCTTCGCCCAAGATATCAAACGCGGTCTGCAGCTTGGGGAACAACTCTTGCCCGGCGGGAGTGAGGGCGATCTGACGGGGGCGGCGCTCTACCACCTGGTAGCCAAGATAGGCTTCCAAATGTCTGATCTGGTGGCTGATGGCGGTGGCGGTGACGCTCAGCTCTTCCGCCGCCTCGGCAAAACTAAGCCTGCGGGCGACCGCTTCGAAGGCTCGAATTGCGTTTAACGGCGGTAGTTTACGCATGACGTCGCCCACTTGCGCAAAGAAAACTCAGCTTGGCCTGACGAATGGTCATTTGTTTTTGGGCCTCCTCTTTCTGAAGCTTGTGGAATGAAAAGGGAGGGAAAAATGACACATAATATTATCACCACCAGGCGGCGGTTGATCAAGGGGGCGCTTGCGGGCGCGGCCGTCATCGCCACCCCGGCCGTCCTGCGCGCACAGGGTCGCCGCGACTTGTCGATGCTCACATGGGCAGGCCATGCCGACCCCGATGTGATCGGCGCATTCGAAGAAACGCACAATGTTCGCATCCGTGCCAAGGAGTATGTTGGCGGCGATCAAATGCTTGCTCAAATGGCGCAGTCTCCGGCCGGAACCTACGATGTAATCCTGTCGGATGCGGAATACGTCGTGCAATTGCAGCAAGCGGGCTTCATTGAGCCGCTAGCGCCTGCGGACTACCCGTTCGACGACTTCTTTCCGGAGTTTCAGAATTTCCGCGGCCACTGGTTCGACGGTCAGCCCTATGCGGTCTTCCTGCGGTTCGGCTTCCTCGGGCTGTCCCATAACCGCGCCGCGATGAGCGAGGCAGAAGCCCGCAGCTATCGCACCATGTGGGGTCCGCAACACGAGGGACGCATCGGCCATTTTGACTGGCATCTACCCAACCTGGGCGCGTTGAGCCTCCTCAATGGCAACGCGTCGCCGTTTGACCTTGATGAGGCGCACTGGGCGGAACTGACCGAGACGATGATGTCGCTCCGGCCTCAGGTGCGCGGTTTTTATGATTACGGCGGGATGCTGTCGGCGCTGCGTTCGGGCGAGGTTTCCGCAATCCCCGGCATCGGCGACTGGATCACCGGCGTGCTGGCCCGCGATGGTGCGGATGTCACCACGACCATCCCCGAGGAAGGCGGCCTGCAATGGACCGAGTCGCTGTCGATCGGTGCGCAATCAGAAAACCAGGATCTGGCTCGGACATTCATCCAATACATGCTGTCGCCAGAGGGGCAGATAAAGACCGCCACGCTCAAGGCCTATCCGGCGATGATCCCGACGCGGGCGGGCTGGGCTCGGCTGAATGATGAACTGCCGGGAGAGGCGCAGCGCCAGAACATGGTGCTGAACGGACCCAATGCGCTCGATGAGATCCGCGCCGGGCGCATCCGGTTGCGGGAACTTCCGGTACAGCAATCGCTGGAAACCTGGAACGACGCCTGGACGCGTTACAAAAACGCCTGATGTCCGGTCCGGCCCCGGCGCAATCGTCGAGGCCGCAGCCTTATCGGAGATATCGACATGACTTCCTCTGCTTTCCCGGCCCGTACTTCGGGGCGCCGGCTCCACTTTCTCTTTAATCGTGCCTGGCAGGCGCTTTGGGTCCTGCCGCTGCCTGCCTGGCTGCTGCTGTTCTTTGCAGTGCCGCTTGGCTTGCTGGTGGCGATTTCATTCTGGTCCGTGGTGAACTACCGGCTGACGCCGGACGCCACGCTGTCGGCCTGGCGGTATGTTCTTGGCCTCGATTTTCTCTGGGCCAGTTTCTGGCGCAGCTACCGTCTGTCGATGGCCAGCGCGGTCGCGATTTCGCTGCTGGCCTTCCCGGCCTCCTACGCGATGGCCTTTGTCGCTGCCCCGCGCCAGCGGCTGATCCTGCTGGGGCTTGCGATTGCGCCGTTTTTCACAAGCTATCTCGTGCGCATCTATTCCTGGCAGGTCTTCCTGACAGAAGGCGGCGTGATCTCCTCCGTTGTTCAGGCGTTTGGAGGCAAGGGGGAAAGCCTTCTCAACACCTATTTCGCGCTGTTTCTCGGCCATGCAACGCTGGCGCTGCCGGTGGTCCTGATCCTGCAGACCATCGCCCTTGCCAATGTCGACCGGACCGGGATTTCGGCTGCCGCCAACCTTGGCGCCCGTCCCGGAGCCATCCTGTTCCGCATCATCCTGCCCGCAGCCCGGCCCGGGCTGACGCTGGGGCTGCTGTTTGCCTTCCTGCTGTCCTACGCGGAGTTCGTCAGCGCCTCCTATCTGGGCGGCGGCACCTTCCAAACCCTGCCGATCCTCGTGACGGACCTTGTTCGGGCCGGTCAGCAATGGCCGCGCGCCGCAGTCGTGTCGCTGCTGATGATCGCCAGCCTGTTGATCACCGCCTTTGTAACCGTCCTCTGGGCCTATCGCGAGAAAGGATAAGACATGCCTCCGCATCTGAAACACGCCTTGCCAAAAGCCTTCTGGGTTGCCGGACTCGCATTGGTTTTCCTGCTGCTCTACGCACCGATCCTGTCGGCAGTCCTGTTTTCCTTCAGCGCTGACCGCTTCCCAAGCCTCAGTATGTCTGGGTTCAGCACCAAGTGGTACGCGCAGGTCCTGACCGACCGCGCCATGCTAGAGGCCCTCAGTAACAGCCTGACGGTGGCCGGGATCACCGCGCTGATTGCCACAGCCCTAGGATTTGCCGCAGCCTATGCGGACTATCGTTTTCGGTTCTTTGGCCAGAAAGCCGTGCTGGCGCTGGCCTTGCTGCCGCCGACGGTGCCGCTGGTCATCCTGGGTTTGGCGATGCTGGCCTTCTTCTCCCGCATCGGCATTGCCGGCACGCTTGCCGCAGTGGTTGCCGCGCATGTCGTGATCGCCGCACCCTTTGCGATGGCGGTCTGCCGTCTGCGTCTGGCGCAACTGGATGAGACGCTGGAAACCGCAGCCCAGAACCTCGGTGCCCTGCCCCATTCCGCGCTCGCCCGCATCGTGCTGCCGCATACGTTGCCGGCCATCCTTGCCGCTTTCCTGATCACCTTTGCCGTGTCATTCGACGAATATGTGATCTCCTGGTTCACGGGCGGCTTGAACCAAACCATTCCCGTTGCGGTTCTGACCACGCTTCAAGGGCAGGTCGACCCCACCATCCACGTCATAGGCACATTGAGTTTTTCCGTCACCCTGACGCTGGTTCTGATCGCGCTTGCCGTGGTCCTGCGCCAGAGCGGCGGCGCCATGTCCAAGGAGGAGACATCATGACCAACACACATCTGAAACTGGCGGGGCTTGCCAAGTCCTATGGTACCTTCATCGCCGTCGAAGAATTTTCGCTGGATATTGCGCAAGGGGAGTTCATCGCAATCATGGGGCCGTCCGGCTGTGGCAAGACCACAAGCCTGCGCATGCTTGCCGGTCTTGAAACCGCAGACCGCGGAGAGATCACCCTTGCAGGCAACCGGATCGACCAACTGCCGGTCTGGGAGCGGGAAACCCCCATGGTCTGGCAAAGCCTGGCGCTGTTCCCTTTCATGACCGTGCGGGAAAACGTCGAGTTCGGACTGAAGATGCGCGGCGTTGCCGGGCCAGAACGCCGCCGCCGCGCTGACGACTGGCTGGAACGGTTGGGCATTACCACCTACGCAGACCGTAATGTCGCGCGTCTGTCAGGCGGTCAGCGCCAGCGCGTTGCCCTTGCCCGCAGCCTGGTGCTGGAACCCAAAGTGCTGCTTTTGGACGAGCCGCTTTCGGCGCTCGACGCCCATATGGCAATCAAGATGCAGGGCGAACTGAAGAAGCTCCAGCGCGAGCTCGGCATCACCTTTGTCTATGTCACCCACAGCCATTCAGAGGCGTTTTCGCTCGCTGACCGGGTTGTCATCATGAACGCCGGCAGAGTCGAACAAATTGGCAGCCCGCAGGACATCTTTCTGCGACCGCGCAGCAAATTTGTTGCTCAGTTTGTCGGCGGGATCAGCCTGCTGGAAGGAAAGGTTTCGGGCAGCGAGGGCAGCAAGCGCTTCTTGGACACACGCGACGGCAAAGTCCGGCTTTCCCACAGCAGCGGGTTGGCCGAAGGCGCAGCCGCAGACCTGGCTGTACGGGCGGACCGGATCTCCGTGACGGTTGAGCCGGGTTGGGGCGAAAACGAAATCGCCTGCACACTGGTATCAGAGGAGTTTGCCGGGGCCGTCGTCAATTTGCATCTTGAAACCGCGTCAGGTCACAGCCTTGTGGCGCAGCTTCAACAGCGGGATCTAGAGCAGTTGGACGCAAGCATCGGCGCGCGGGTCTATGCGTCCTGGCACTCCGATGACGGATTTCTTCTGGAGAGTGCGCAACAGTCGGAACCGGGCCCCAAGGTGAGAGCTGCATGAGGTCTGTTCTCGACAATACCACGGAGGCTCTGCGTCGAGCCGGGCGGGAGGGGGAGGTTTTTCTGTCCCTTTTGCCGGACCGGGCCCCCGCGGAAGCACGTCAAAGCGATGGTCGCACCGCAAGATTGGGCCCCCTCGATGGGAGCACGGTCTCTTGGAAGGATATGATCGCGATCAAGGATGTCACCCCGCGTGCCGGTTCCGCCCACTGGCGCCCCGAGGCCCCTGCCCCAGCGGATGCTGAGGTGGTAGCGCGCGCCCGCAAGGCCGGTCTGGTCAGCATCGGTGTCACCAATCAATCGGAACTGGCGTTCTCCGGCATCGGCTACAATCCACACCACGGCACTCCGCTCCTCGACGGGCGGGTGCCGGGCGGGTCCTCCTCGGGGGCTGCGGCCTCTGTCGCACGTGGGATCACCCGCCTCGCGGTCGGTACCGATACTGCGGGCTCCTGCCGGGTGCCAGCAGCGTTTCAGGGCGTGGTGGGCTTTCGGTCCACGCGCGGACGGTATCCGATGCGCGGCGTGATGCCACTCGCGCCCAGCTATGACACGGTCGGCAGCTTTGCCCGCTCGGTTGCCGATATCATCGAGTTGGATGCGATCCTGTCCGGCGACAACGCCCACCCGGACATCGCCAGCGGCCTTGCGGTGCTCAGCGACGTGCTCGACGCGAGCGATGTCTCCGCGCCGATCTCCCAGCGCTGCAAGGAGGCGGTGATAGCACTCGGACAGGCGGGTGTCCTGTTGGAGCACACCAGACAGTCGCCTTTGGATGAGGCGCTGGCGCTGATCCGCGCGGGCGGCTGGCCGGGCGCCATTGAGGCGGTCGAAACCTATGGGCATCTGCTGGAGACCGAGAACGCTCATCACATTGACCCGTTTGTCGCCGCGCGGCTGCGTGCGTCGGCCGGTCTGAACCCGGACAAGATCACGCGCGTCAAACAGGGTGCCAGAGCGTTGCGCGAAACCGTCCGGGCCTCCGGTACCATCTACCTCCTGCCGACGGTTGCCATCGAAGCCCCGCACCTGGCGCCGCTGCTGGAAGATCCCAAAACCTTTGCCGCAACAAATACTGCGGCTCTACGCCTGACCATGCCTGCGAGCCTGCTGGATTTGCCCGCCATTTCTCTACCCGTCGGGAAAACGAATGCGGGGGCTTGGGTGGGCGTGCAGCTGGTCGGTCCGCCAGACAGCGACCGCACCCTGCTTGCCACTGCGGCAATGGTCGAAACGCTGCTGATGCAAAAGGAACCCCTGACATGATACTTAATCCGATAAAATGGCCAAACGGTGCCCGCTGTGCCTGTGCGATCACGTTTGACGTGGATGCCGACAGCCTGATCCACATCGCCCGTCCGGAGGACGGGCACCGTCGCCTCTACCCGATAAGCATGGGCCGCTATGGTCCGAATTCCGGTGTGCCGCGTATTCTGGACACCTACCGGCGGTTGGGACTCAAACAGTCCTTTTTCATGCCCGGCTGGGTGATGGAACAATACCCCGAAACGGTCGAGGCGATCCTTGCCGGCGGCCATGAGATCGGCCACCACGGATACCTGCACGAAGACCCCGCCGAACAGAGCGCCGAGGAGCAGACCTATTGGTTCGAACGCGCGCTTGCGGTTCACCGGCAGATGACCGGCAGCACCCCGCGCGGCTATCGCGCCCCGGTCTATAACGTCACCCCCGAGGTGCTGTCGCTCGCGGTGAAACACGGGTTGACCTATGAAAGCTCGATGATGGCCGACGACCTGCCCTATCGGATCGATACCGCAGCCGGCTCTCTTTATGAGCTGCCGGTGCATTGGGGCAGCGATGACTGGCCGCCTTTCGCGCATTTCGACGAGATCGGCTACAAGATGCCGGTGATGTCGCCGCGCCGCGGGCTGGAGGCCTCCTTTGAGGAGTTCGAGGCGCAATACGAGGCTGGCGGGCTCTGGATCGGGATATGGCACCCCTTCCTGACCGGGCGGCTGGCCCGCTGGCGGGTGGTGGAGCAGTGGCTCGAAGAGGTGCTGTCGCGCGGCGATGTCTGGTTCGCACCGCTGGAAGAGATCGCCGCCTATGCCGCAAGCCAGGAGGCCGAAGGCGCCTGGCAGCCGCACCGTGAGCCCGCGGCGCCCTACATGCATCCCGTCCTGATGGAGAAATAAAGATGGATACCCGCGATACCCCCTTTGATGCCGCACGGCCCGACGGTGAAAACCCGAGCGCACATCAGACGCTTGCAGAGGATGGCCGCCTCAGCCCCAATACGACGTACACTATTCCCGCCCGTCAGGGCCGGGCGATGCGCGTAAAGAAGGGAGAGCTGCTGTCGGTTATCAACCGCGACGGCAGCCAGATCGGCGATTTCTGGGCCTTTGTCGAAGGTGACTGCAACGAATATCTGTCGATGGAGCACCTGCGCCCGACGCTGCGTCGCATTTCGCCACGTCCCGGCGACGCGCTGGTGACCAACCGGCGGCGCCCGATCCTGACACTGGTTGAGGACAGCTCGCCCGGCGTTCACGACACGCTTGTCGCGTCCTGCGATATTCATCGGTATGCCCAACTTGGATATCAGGGGTATCACGACAATTGCACAGACAACCTGCGCATGGCGCTGCGGGCCATCGGCCTGCGCCCGACATCGGTGCCCTGCCCGCTGAACCTCTGGATGAACACGCCTGTCATCGAAGGTGGCGCAATGGAGTGGCGGCCCCCTGTCTCGACCAAAGGGGATCATGTGCTGTTCCGCGCTGAAATGGATGCTGTGGTGGTGATTTCCTGCTGCCCGATGGACCTTCTGCCGATCAATGGCGAAGATGCTGAGCCAAGCGCGCTGGAGGTCAAGCTGCACCGGGAACCCGAATGAACCTGACCGCAAAACGAATTGGTGGCGCGGTTTTAAATCCGCGCCACCTAGTTTTACCGTTTCAAAGGGTTGTTTCAGGCCGCTTGCGCCGCCCCACCGGCCAGTTTCGCGGCCAGGTCGCGGGTACGGGCCTCAGCCGTTTCAACCGACGCCTCGTGACGCGCATCTTTGAATTCCTGATATTCGATCGCAATCGTCTCGATATCTGCCTGCGCCACGCCGAAGTAATGCGCACAGGCCGCCAGAGCCGGGTCAAGCGCGTTGAGATGCGCGCGCGGCCCACCGGGGGCAAACCCGAATTCACCACGCGACGACAGCACCACCAGCCGTTTTCCCGACAGGATCGGCTCGATCGGCGTGTCGCCGCGGGCCAGGTCAAAGGAAAAGGTCCGACCGATCCGCGCGATGTGGTCGATCCAGCCCTTCAGGGCGGTCGGCATTCCGTAGTTGTACATCGGCGCGCCCAGGACGACGATATCCGCCGCGATTACCTCGTCAACCAACTCGTCGGACAGCGCCAGACGCTCGGTCATCCACGGCTCACGCGCGTCGGACGGGGTAAAGGCCGCATGGATGAATTTGTGGTCGATCGCAGGAATCGGGTTCAGGCCGACATCCCGGGTGATCACTTTCGTGTCCGGTGCTTGCGCCAGAAAGGTCTGTGTGAACAGCCCGGTCAGATGACGTGTGAGGGAGCGTTCTTCAAGCTGGGCGCTTGCATCAATTCGCAACAGAGTGGGCATGGGCAATCTCCTGAGTATATGCACTGCGCATTGTGCCTACCAAGCGGCCAAGCCTCTGGCGAAAGCGAATTTTTCATGGTCAAGGTGAATGAAATTCACCCTAGCTCCACCCCGAACGGAAAGGATTGAACCGATGCGGCGCTTGCCTCCGCTCCACGCGCTACGTGCTTTTGAAGCCGCCGCGCGGCATCTTCATTTCGCTCGAGCCGCGGCCGAGCTTCACCTGACGCCAACCGCGATCAGCCACCAGATCCGCCAGCTGGAAGAGATCCTGGAGGTGAAACTCTTCCACCGCTACCCGCGCCCAATCCGCCTGTCGGCAGAAGGCGCGGCATTATACCCGGTACTGCGCGAGAGTTTCGACCGCATGAGCAGCGCCATCGCAGGAATTTCGCAGCAGGAGACGAACCGCCCGCTGACGGTTTCCGTCACGGTCGCGTTTGCCAGTCTCTGGCTCATGCAGCGCCTGCCCGCGTTGCGCAGTCAGACCGGATTGAACCTGAAGGTCGAGGCCGACAACCAGCCGGTAGACCTGTCCGGTAGCGATGTCGACTTTGCGGTTCGTTACGCAGTCCAGCCGCAGCCAGAAGACCATTGGCTGCCGCTGTTCGAAGACAGCCTGGTCCCGCTCTGCGCGCCGGAACTGCTGCGCCGGTCTCAGATCAACGACGACGCTGGTATTTTGCGCCTGCCGCTGATCCAGTACCGCTGGAATTGCGGCGCGGAAGCGTCGCCAAGCTGGCAGCGCTGGTCTCACGCAGCCGGGCTCGGGGCTGCGGTGCCCGAGATCGCACAGCACTTTTCCGAGGAAATCAATGCCATAGACTCGGCGCTTGCCGGTCAAGGCGTGGTACTGGCTTCCAGCGTGTTGGCTCGCGCCGCTGTCGCAGCCGGGCACTTGGTGCGCCTGTCTGACGTGGGTTTGCCTGGCAGAACTTTTTGGGCGGTGAGCCGCAGCGATCATCCGCGTTTTGCAGAAGTTGAGCACTTTGCTTCATGGGCGCGTGCTTCCGGGTAGCCGCTGCACGCGCGCAATTCCCGAATGTCCTGCCGTACCGACCGCTCCGAGGCCTCTGCTTGCGCATAGAAGTAGACGGTGTTCTCAGGCTCTGTTGACATATGAGATGACTGTCAGAACTAACGCGATTTAAAAGTACGTAATGCGATGTACCGGCTGCTTCACCCAGCAGGTTAGGCTCTGGACCGGCGCTGTTGCACAAATCAGCTAACAGCCAGAGTTCCCCTTTCCCCGAACACACTTATCCTAGGGCCACGGTGACAGGTATGCCGAGGGCGGTGAAGCGGTTCATGACCGCCGCACGGATCTGAACTTCGGCGACCTGGCGGTCGAAGTCCCGTGACACTAACCTCTGGCCGAGCAGCTTCACGCAGTTCATTTTCGTCTCCACCCTGCTGCGGCGGTGATACCCGCTCCAGTTTCGCCACAGCGCCCGACCCAAGTGCTTCGATGCTCGCAGGATCTCGTTTCGCGCCCGGGCTCCGGCCGTGTCCGGCTTCCAAGGCCTCGCAGTCCGCCTCGGCGGAATGACCGCCGCCGCGCCGCGGGCCGCGATGGCATCATGGCAAGCGCGAGTGTCATTGGCACCGTCGGCGGTGACGGTGGCGATCTCCTCCTCCGCCGGGACCTGGGCAAGCAGGTCCGGCAGCATCGGCACGTCGCCGACGTTGCTGGAGGTGACCTCGACCGCCCGGATCTCCAATGTTTCCTCGTCGATCCCGAGGTGGATCTTGCGCCAACCCTGCGTCGCGAGCCACCCATTGCCCGGCAACATATGCTTGCATGTGTGAGAGGGATGCTTGCGCGTGTGCCACTCGCCTTCACCTTCCACATTGATGCCGGTACTGTCGACGAGCAGGTGAAGCGCGCCCTTGGAGCCCCGATACGGGATGGTGACGTCCAAGGCCTTTTGGCGACGCGACAGGGTGCTGAAGTCAGGCACGGACCAGCCAAGGCCGGACAGTTCCAGCAGGCTCGCAACGAACCCTGTCGCCTGGCGGAGTGGCAGCCCGAGGAGGACCTTCAGGGTCAGGCAGGGCTGGATCGCGGCGTCGCTATAGGACTGCTGGCGTCCGCGCCGCCCGGACGGCAGCGCCTCCCACTGCATAGAGGGATCGAACCAGACGGTCAGCGAACCGCGCTGCCTCAGCGCCTGATTGTAGCTCTTCCAGTGGGTCGTCTTGTATGTCGTCTTCGGAGGTCTGCTCATGCTGCACAGCTAGCATGCTGGATCCACGAGATGAATCCCCAGGGATTTGCGCAACAACGCCATGCAGCTCGCACAATGGCTGAGTGTATGACTTTGCGGCGTCAGTCGCTACGGGTGGCTCGGTCGGAATTTTGACTCCCGTAGTCTGACCCTGACACGGTTGCAGCTATGATTTCCCTCCTGCCGCAGTTACCTAGGAATTCCCCCTCGCTTCTGCCCGCCGATCTCTTGACCCTTGTGTGGAAACCCGTAGTCTCTGGCACAACCATTAGAGGTTTTGATTGATGAACGCATTTGTACAGGACTCCCGGCTGGGGCGGCTTTCCACCGTGCTGGGGCTGGAAGCGCTGGCGCTTATGCGCTTTGACGGCACCGAGGCGTTGAATGGGCTTTTTGACTATTCAGTCGAGGCTCTGGCACCGCGCGATGATCTTGATTTCGACGCGCTGTTGGGCACCCATGCCACCGTCAGTATCAGCGGGGCCGAGGGCCTGGCGCAGTTCGACGGCATTATCACCGAGGCCCGCTGGAAAGGCCCGGGCGAGAACGGCTGGCGATATGATCTGCGCCTTAGGCCTTGGTTCTGGCTGGCCGGAAAACGGCGCAACCAGCGGATCTTTCATAACAAAACCGTAGTAGAGATTCTGCAGGAGCTGCTGGCGGACTACGGCCATCTGGGAAACCCGCATCTGGAGGTTGCTCTCAGCAACGACTACCCGGAGCTGGAATACACGGTGCAGTACCGCGAAAGCGACCTGGACTTCGCCCGCCGCCTGATGGAGCGTTTCGGGATCTCATTTCACATCCGACACGCAGAGGGCAGCCACACGCTTGTGCTGACAGATGACGTGCTGAACCACGCGGAAATCCCGCCCCGGCCCTATCACGGCGCAGCCCAGAACCACGACGTACAGGGCGAGCATTTCTGGGCCTGGGGGCCCGAGCGACGGCTGACGACAGGCGCAACCCGCCTCACTGATTACAACTTCAAGACGCCGATGGCGGCGATGGAGAGCGACCGCTTGGGCGATGCGGCCTATGCTGAGGGGCAGCTGGAGGCCTATGATTATCCCGGTGATTATCTGGATCAGGGCCGCGGCAAGACGGTGGCGCAGCTGCGCTGCGAAGAGGAGCGCGGCCATGACGCCCGCCAGTTCGCCAGCGGCGACATCACCGGCCTGCGGCCGGGCGGCGTGGTGCCGCTGGCGGCGGGCGATGCAGTACCTGGCGAGGGCGCCAAACACCTCTGCCTCTGGGCGCGTTACTCATTCGTCAGCCAGAGCTACGGCTCCAATAGTGAAAGCACCTCTCCCGACCGCCCCTTCACCGCGGATTACCGGCTGATGCCAATCACCGCTCCGATGGTGCCGCCGCGGGTAACGCAAGTGCCCGTGGTGCAGGGCCCGCAGACTGCGGTGGTGGTCGGCGAAGGCGAGATCGATTGCGACGAGCATGGTCGCATTCTAGTGCATTTCCACTGGGACCTGGAGAAGGCATACTCCATGCGCTGCCGGGTCAGCCAGAACTGGGCCAGCCAGGGCTGGGGCGGAATGGTGATCCCGCGTATAGGCATGGAAGTGGTGGTCGAGTTCTTGGAGGGCGACCCGGACAAACCGCTGGTGACCGGCTGTGTCTACAACGGACGCAACAAGCCGCCCTATCCGCTGCCCGAGCACAAGACCAAATCGGTGTTCAAGACCGACACCCACAAGGGCGGCGGTTTCAATGAGCTGACCTTCGAGGACGAGCGTGATCAGGAAAAGATCTATATGCACGGCCAGAAGGATCAGGAAATCGTCATCGAGAATGACCGCTCCAAGACCATAGGTCGCGATGAGGCCAACGCCATCGGTCGCGACCGCACCCAAAGTGTTGGGCAGGATGAAACCATGTCCGTGGGCCGCGACCAGCGCGAAACAGTAGCCCGGGACGTGCTCTACAAGGTCGGTCGCAACCAGCAGGAAGAATACGGCAAGGACCATGTGCATGTGGTGGGCAATATACACAAACAGGATATCTTTGCCGACCATCTGGTGCAGATCGGCCGCAACCACGAGGAAACGGTGTTCGGCAAATCCACCCTCAACGTGACCGAGTCGATCACCAACAACACCCGCAGCCACACTCTGATGGCATTTGAAAAATTCACCATCAAGGGACCGGGCGGCAAGATTACCATTGATTCAGGCGGGATCACGCTAGAGGCCGCCAGCATCAACCTGAAAGGTGCGGTCAGCATGGGCGGTGGCGGCAGCGCTCAGGTTCCCACCCTGCAGAACGCCGCTCGCGAGGCCCTGCCGCTGGTCGAAGAATGCGTGAAGCAAAAGGAATGAAGCAGATGGCGTGCCGGATCACAAACTTGCAACAGGAGACCGCCTCATGCAGCCTGTAGCCCGTATCGGAGACACCCACGCCTGCCCCAAATGCCGTCGATGCCAGATCGTCAGCGGCGGCAGCGCTACCGTTGACGGTCGCATTGTCGCGCGAGTCGGCGATAAAACCAGCTGCGGCGCGGTCATCACCGCCGGGTCGTCCATGTCAACCGACGACGGCCGCCCGATCGCCTACGTCGGCTCTCCCACCTCTGTCGGCGGCACAATCGCTACAGGATCGCCAAACCACAAGGTCATGCCGTGAGGGGCCCCGCTCTCCGCACCGCATCCAGCACCTCAATGAACCCGCTTGGAAGCCTGCAATGACTGGATGTAATTCTCGCCATGCTTGCAACACTTGCAGAATGGAGGCGCGGAAGAAAAACGGGAACTGGTTCGTGCCTGCAATTGATGCTCATTGCAGAAGACCCGTTTCGGACCGCTGCGGCTTAATGATCGCAATCAAACACGGCTTCAATGAAGCAACACACTGGGCACCAAGGTTAAGCCGAAAACCGCGTTTTTTGCAGCTTCACACAGCTACTTTCAAATGAGGTGTGGAGCTGGATAAGAATGCCGCGTGAGTTGCATTTCAACTACTTAAGTTAGGGAATTCATTGCGTTTCAACGGTAAAATTGATGGCCTGTCAGGCCCAGCACTGATAGCGGAAATGCTCAAGGTAAGCGGCCCGCTCAACCATGCTAACCCAATCCCGGAAGACGTCCTGGAGACCTTCAATGACCGACTGCCAGCCTTGCTTCTGGATTTTTGGGCAACGCATGGCGTGGGAATTCTAGAGACGCAGCGCTTGCAACATTGCCTGCCAGGAGAACTCGCGCCGGTGATATCTGCTTTGTTTGCCCATGACCCTGACTTCGGCGGGATCGTGCCGAAAGGTGCTGGTAATGCTACTTTGCCTGTCACTGATTGCCATGCGATCGCCTATGGGCCATTTGGAAAGCTGATCGTTTGGAGTGAGCGTCATCATCTTGTGCTGGTTGATATGAAGCTTGGCCTGGTAGACGCGCCTTTCTTCTCCCACCCGGATTGGAAGATTGAGGCTAACGAGACTCTTTTCAAATTTCTTTGGGGCCTGCCGGCCGACGCACTGGATCTGGATGACGACACTGGGCAGCCAATGTTTCTGCGCGCCAAGGAAAGGTTTGGCGCTTTGGGTCCTGGAGAGATTTACGGCACGCAACCGGCAATCTCCTTCGGCGATCCTGTCGATTTGGATCACTTGGCCCCGGTTCCTGCAAGGGACTGGATCAGTGAGCGTGCATCAGGAATGCACTTCATGCTGGCGGACATCGCAACAGGCCAGTTTGATATCCGCCCCATAGGACTGTGGAATCCAGGGGTTAAGCCATGATGAAAGTACTTCGCTTGATTTGGATAACTGGCCTCCTGCTTCTAGGCGCTTGCTTCCCGGATAAACCAGAAGGCCTTGCCATGTCCTATTCCACCTATGTGCAAAGCCCGGTCGTGATTGAAGAGTTCAAGGTAGACGGCCGACACACGCTTCAAGGGAAAAAGGTCGTACAGGGGCTTGCCGATCTACGACGCCCCCATGATCACTCGGGATGGTACATGTTGCCCAGGGATATTGATGCGAATGGTACCCTGCAAATTGAAGCGGTCTGGGTCGAGTTGCTGACCCATGAGGCTTTCCGTGCAGAAATCGTAGTGCCAGTCTTGGAACTGCAGCGCAGCGCCTCAAATTTTGCAGAAATGAAACCTGTGTTTGGCCCGGACGGGCTGATGTTGATTACTTCGGACCCGCTCCCGGAAACAGCGGTCTCAACATTAATCCACGATGTGGGGCGAGTTTGCGGCACACGGATTCCGGAACTGGATCAGGATTATACATTGGAGCCTCTGGCATTGCCGGCATTGAAAGAAACTCTGGAGTACGACCGCCCCGCTGGAGTCGGAAAAGGCTGTAAGTAGAGCAAGATATGACAACAACATCGGACTTAACGAAAGGCGCCGAAGCTGCTTCTGCGGATATGAGCGGCACCGCAGGGAACACAGTGCAAACCTGCCCGCGTGTTACCCTGGAAATCGGCGTATTTTTTGATGGAACCGGGAACAACACGGCGAATTCCATCGAGGGCGGTGACAGTGGCAGCTATGGTAATGCGCGCTCCAACGTGTCGCTTTTACATGAAATTTACAAGATTGGCGACCGCTGGACAGAACTGGCTGATTGCGGATCTCCGAAAACAAAATTTTCTCACATCTACAAAGAAGGAATCGGAACAACCTCCGGCGGCTGGGACTATAACCCCTTCACATTAACCGGTGCGGCCACAGGGATGGGGCCTGAAGGGGTAGAAGCCCGCGTCTATCAGGCCTGCCTGGACGTTGGAAAGGAGATCGATCGACTTTCACCTTTGGAAGAACCCGAGGAAATTGTGCTGGATGTTTTTGGGTTCAGCCGCGGGGCGGCAGCGGCGCGCTATTTCGTGAACTGCTTCCGGCAGGGCTACGTGGAATATGACGCCTATTATGCCAACCGAAAGCGGGCCAGGCTGCCGGAAGACCGCAATGTCCGCATTCGCTATATCGGTATCTTTGATACGGTCGCAGCCGTCGGCGACGGTAAAGATGACGACAACGGCGCTGTGAATGTGCATGTATCATCAGCGCAATGCGAGCGCATCTACCACCTGACCGCGCAGAATGAATACCGCGAGAATTTCCGCTTGAACGACAACCAGCCAGGCGGCGGAGAGGTACGGAGGCTGCCAGGGGCGCATTCCGATGTCGGTGGCGGCTACCGTGATCCGGGAGACAGAACCGTTGTTGCCCCCACCCGAACCCGAGTTTTTGGGAGCCGGGAGCAGGCAGAAACCGCGCGGTCCACTGCAATCCAGACTGCCGAATTGGCACGCAGCAGCCGTGAAGCCTTTTGGGTGTCTGAGGGGTGGATTCGCCCCAATGAGCCGCGTGGCGGCTTTGTAAACACACCCGGGCCTGTGACCATGCAAAGGGCGCATGGTGTCTTGGGAAGCAGTTTGCGGACCTATACCTTTGAAGAGGGCGAGCGGCTTGACCGCCCTTGGGTACAACCCGGCCTCTCTCGGATCCCGCTGCGCATTATGTATGAAGATGCAAAAAAAGCTGGTGTACCGCTTCTTGCTTTTCCAGCCACTGCTGCCGAATACACTGTCCCCCCTGAACTCGAAGCTCTGGCCCCAGGAATGGCGCAGGGCGGGCCAACACCACCGCCTGCGCAGACCCGCGAAATACTGCGCAACTTTGGCCATGTTTCGTCGAATTATGGCAAGATCGGCATGAGCCCCGACAAAAACTTTGAACGGGTTGTCTATCCGAACGAACCCGGGAAAGCGAAGTAAGCCTACGCCAGTTCCGTAATCTGGTCCCTGAGAACTTGCATGCGCTCGGTTTCCCCGCCCGGGGCAAGAAGTATAGCCTTTAAGCGCCCCTCGGAATCTATGGTGGAGAAGTCCGGGCCGTAAGCCAGTTCCCAAACCAGAAGCAGCAAGAGATTTGATTTCTGCCGAAAACCAAACTCCATCATGCGCGACAGGCAGCGCCGGGCAGTTTGCGGATATTGCTCCTTGTCCTCTGGCCGGATCAACTCCGCAAAATCGATTTCGACCCGGGCAACAATTTCGTCCACATCTGCATTGAGCCGTGAGCGCTGCAATAATGCAAAGTCCTGCGGTTCAAGCCTAAACGGTGCATCTATTTGGGTGGGTTGCACCAGACCTTGCGCAGGCCTGAAGATATCAAGCCCGATCCCCTCAGGCGTGCTCCATGGCACGATCACCGCAGACAATGCTTGATGTGCCCGCCTGTAAAACCATTGTGCTACCGTCTCTGGCCGTTCGGCGAGGTCTGAAAAATAACTCCGCGCTACCGCCGGTTCCCAGTAGCGGAAATAATACCATTTCCCGCTACTGTTTTGAACACGGGTGAATCTCCGCAGGTGTTGCCAGAGCGTTTCGAGCGGCAGTGGAGACCGCAGAAATAGTCCCGGTTCCGAATGCCAGAGACCGTGGCATCCTTTCGGTCCAGTAAACAAAGTGCGTGTCAGATTGTCGTCTTCTCTCAGACTGACAAGATATGGCGCAACTTCTGACAGTTCCTGTTCAGCCTGCCCTTTGAACAAACAGCGGAACTCCAGCCCTGATGCGTTAAGCCTGTCGACGAGGTTGGTGGCTTTTGCCCCGTCAAGCAGCGCGTAACTCTGCTCTGTGCCGGAATGGCCTTCTTCTTTGCTTATGGGGGATAAGCGTTTCGTTTCGAGTGGATCGAATAAGGAGGCTCGAAACGAGGGTGGAATGTTAACCTGTGGAAAAACACCCAACTGATCACCCAATGGTTCTGGCGCCACTACGGTCTCTGCAAGTAGCCCCGCCTGTTTCACCAGAGGAGTAGCGGAATTTGAAACAGTAAGTGTTTCCCAAAAATCACTATCAATATCTTGCATAGCGCCTGCAAACTGCATTTCTGAAATGCCTCACTCTTCTCACAGCCTGTGGCTTCTTACAAGTAACCTATTTTTCACAACATCTACGGCAGCACCGAAACCAACGACAGCTTTATCCTGACGCTGGGGGCGAAACAGGGAACTACCGAAGATGATGTCTGACAGATGTCAGATCAGTGGTATGCCTTCGGCGCGCGAGATCACGACACTGATGATAAGTCCGACGTGCCGCCTGGGGAGCGCGGCATTCACCCATCTTCTTAGGGTCAGGATGGCGTTGTTGCGCAAATCCCTAGGGATTCATCTCGTGGATCCAGCATGCTAGCTGTGCAGCATGAGCAGACCTCCGAAGACGACATACAAGACGACCAACTGGAAGAGCTACAATCAGGCGCTGAGGCAGCGCGGATCGCTGACCGTCTGGTTCGACCCCTCGATGCAATGGGAGGCGGTACCGTCCGGGCGGCGCGGACGCCAGCAGTCCTATAGCGACGCCGCGATCCAGGCCTGCCTGACCCTGAAGGTCCTCCTCGGGCTGCCACTCCGCCAGGCGACAGGGTTAGTTGCGAGCCTGCTGGAACTGTCCGGCCTTGGCTGGTCCGTGCCTAACTTCAGCACCCTGTCGCGTCGCCAAAAGGCCTTGGACGTCAGCATCCCGTATCGGGGCTCCAAGGGCGCGCTTCACCTGCTCGTCGACAGTACCGGCATCAAGGTGGAAGGTGAAGGCGAGTGGCACACGCGCAAGCATCCCTCTCACACATGCAAGCATATGTTGCCGGGCAATGGGTGGCTCGCGACGCAGGGTTTGGCGCAAGATCCACCTCGGGATCGACGAGGAAACATTGGAGATCCGGGCGGTCGAGGTCACCTCCAGCAACGTCGGCGACGCGCCGATGCTGCCGGACCTGCTTGCCCAGCTCCCGGCGGAGGAGGAGATCGCCACCGTCACCGCCGACGGTGCCAATGACACCCGCGCTTGCCATGATGCCATCGCGGCCCGCGGCGCGGCGGCGGTCATTCCGCCGAGGCGGACTGCGAGGCCTTGGAAGCCGGACACGGCCGGAGCCCGGGCGCGAAACGAGATCCTGCGAGCATCGAAGCACTTGGGTCGGGCGCTGTGGCGAAACTGGAGCGGGTATCACCGCCGCAGCAGGGTGGAGACGAAAATGAACTGCGTGAAGCTGCTCGGCCAGAGGTTAGTGTCACGGGACTTCGACCGCCAGGTCGCCGAAGTTCAGATCCGTGGGGCGGTCATGAACCGCTTCACCGCCCTCGGCATACCTGTCACCGTGGCCCTAGGATAAGTGTGTCCGGGGAAAGCGGAACTCTGGCTGTTAGCTGATTTGTGCAACAGCGCCCATGACAACTGTAGCTTCCCACTTCACCAGAATAGTCGGAAGTTATTCGCTTCCATCTCTTTGACTGCCCATTATTTTCGCAATAAAATCAATGACCGGTGGTTTTTGAGGTGTTGGTGTCCGGCTTTCCACTTTCACACACCCAAAGTCGCCTGTTTTCGGATAGCCGTTTGAATGTCTGGATTGGGGAAACCATGGCAACGTCGTGCAGCTATCGATGCGGATACAAGCGATTTCTGCAACATCGATTGCCGTAACTGCATAGGACCGGTTTGTCCGCTCAGCCAACCTTCAAGCCGAAATCAACCCGCGACGTTCGATGAACGTCCGCTTTTCATGCGGAGGTGCAGAGCGGTTTGTTTCAATGGTGGATACCGCATGTCGCGCATCATGGCGTCTGGCCTGGAAGAGCTGATGCGCCAGCCGACCGTTGTCGATGCAGAGGTTCTGGAAGACCGGAATTGGCTTGAACCAGGGCTCCTTGACGCACTCCTCTCGCAAGCGGCTGACGACACCGCGGCGAGGTGACTTTGCCTCGAGACCTGCGTGCGTCAGCGAAAGTCTGATTGATGCGCAGGTGGGAGACCTCAGCCGGAAGTGCCGCTGCTTCCGGCCCAGAGCTGCCTTCCACCCGCCAGGCCGCTGCCGCGCCGCAGCTTCACCAGACCGGCCATTCGTCCATCGTGCAGCATTTTCGAGGGGCGAAGGTCGGCAGAGCGGACAGAGCTGGCTTTCGCTGCGTTCGCTCGAAGGGCTACTATCGGAATTTTCCAACTATATTAAAGCCTCCTCGACGGCTTCTCGAACTGTCTGGAAAACACCCTTCAGTTCATCTTTTGGAACGCCACCGAAGGCGAGACGCAAAGCCTGAGGGACTGCAATAGTCGTTGCAAATGGCTCTGCTCCTGACGCCAAAACGCCCTGCTCCTTCAGGCGTGTGACAATGGGTTCGGATCGAACACCCTTGTCGAGAGGCAACCAAGCGAAGCCTGCGTAGCGATGCGAAAGAACGGACGATCCACCAAGAACGGTTCGGCAAAGCCGCTGGCGTTCTGCGCCGTCCCGCCGCCGGGTCTCTTCGGAACCGGCAAGCGTGCCGTCCTCCACCCAGCCCGTGACCAGACCGGAGATCAGCGCCGGGGCGTTCCAGGTTGTCGCCCTGATCGCTTCAAGCAATCTGTCTGTGTGGGTCGCGGCCGCGATCAAGTAGCCCAGGCGCAAGCCTGTCGCGAGGCTCTTGGAAAAGCCCCCAACATAGACCGTTCGCTCCGGCGCGAGAGCGATGAGGCTTGGCGGCGGATCTGGCTCCAGAAACGTGTAGGCCGCGTCTTCGATGAGTAACAGGTCGTGCGTGCGCGCGATTTCGATCAGACGCAGGCGAGTCGCCTCATTCATGACCGCACCCAATGGATTGTGGACAGTCGGCATCAGATAGACCGCCCGCAACTTGCGCGCGCGACACTGTCGTTCCAGATCGTCGGGGTCCATCACGCCGCCCCGTCCCTCAACCGGAACAATTTCGAGGCCCTGCAACGCCGCAACGGATTTGAAGCCAGGATAAGTCAGGGTGTCGGTTGCGATCCTCTCGCCGCGTTGAAAGAGGCCGAGGGCGATGGTCGCCAACCCATGCTGGCCGCCTGACGTGACCAGAAGGCATTCGGGGTCGATAGGACCAAGGGTCGAGGCAAGGCTTGCCGCAATGATCCGTCGTTCGTGCGTTCGCCCGCCGTGAGGCTGGTAACGCAGCATCGCCTCAAGGTCGCCCGCCGCCGCAAGCCGCCGCAGGCCGGCCCGCAACATATCCGCATCGGCGGCGTCCCCCGGCATGTTGAAAACCAGGTCAATGAGGCCATCGCTGGCGGTCTGTCGGACCCCTAGCGTGGGGGGTAATCCGAGATCGCGCACAAAGGTGCCACGCCCGGCTTCGCCGACGATCAAGCCCCTGCGCTCCAGCTCGCCGTAGGCACGAGTCGCCGTGGCAAGGGCTACGTTAAACTGTTCCGCAAACGCGCGGTGCGTTGGCAGCTTTGTGCCCGGAGTCAGCTTGCCCTCCTGAATCGCCGTCGAGAGCATGTCGGCAAGGCGTATGTATCGGGCTTTTCCCATGTTCTCACTGTATCTAGTACAATAGAAAAATTGTCCTGCAGACTACCTCGTGACATTCCGAACTCAAGTCAATCTTAAAGGTTCGCGCTCCATGTCCAAACTGATCCCGGTTTCACTGCTCGCCCTTGGTCTGTTCACGGTGACGTTCGCCGTAAACCTTCAGGCTCCGCTCTACGATGCCTATGCGGTCGAAAGTGATGTCGGGGCAACGGCGGTGACGGTCGCGTTCGCGGCCTATGTTGGGGGTCTCATGCCGACGCTGTTGCTGCTCGGCGGGCTTTCGGACCGGATCGGGCGACGTGTTCCGATTGCACTGGCGTTGATCCTCGGCGCCGTTGCGACGGCGCTTCTCGTACAGGTGCCAAGCTGGACAAGTCTTGTCGTCGCGCGCTCCCTGCTAGGGATCGGAACCGGTCTGGCGACGACCGCCGGGACGGCTTACATGACGGAAATTCTTGGCTCGAATCGCGCTAAGAATGCCGCCCTTATCGTTACCTCTGCCACATCGCTCGGCTTTGGCAGCGGCGCTCTGGCGACCGGTATCAGCCTCGGGGTGCAGGGGCCGACACTCTTGCCTGCCAGCTACATCGCCCTGTTCGTGGCGGCTCCGCTCATTGCGGTGATTACCCTCGGACTGCCCCGAATGGACAAGCCCCGGAGCGCGTCCCTTTTGCGCCTGCCGGTCTTTCCTTCCGGGACATGGATGTTCGGGGCCGCAATGGCGCTGGCCTGGTCCACGACCGGCATGACCATCGCGGTCGTTCCGCTGGAGCTTGCCGCGAACGACCTCGGTGGATGGACCGGACTCGTCATCTTCTTGGCAATCTTCGTGGGGTTTCTCTGCCAACCGATTGCCCGACGGATGACCAATGACCGCGCGCTCGCCCTCGGGTTCGTTCTGATCCCGCTCGGCTTCCTCGTCCTTCTGGCTGGTGTGTGGCTGAAGATTCTTGCATTCGTTCTCGTCGGCACCTGCATCACCAGCGCGGCAAGCTACGGCTTCACCTATCTCGCTTCATTGGCGGAAGTTTCGTTGCGTGCGCCGGACGACCGGGCGCGGGCGACGGCGGGTCTGTTGGCCTATGCGTATTTCGGGTTCTCACTTCCCGTGATAGCCAGCGGCGCACTGGCCGATATGCTCGGTCTCCGCTCGGCGATGGTGGTATTCGCAGCGGTCCAGATCACAGTCACGGCGATCATAGTTCTGACGTGGCTACAAAGGACCGTTACGCCCGCCGCAGCCTTCGATGCCGGAAAGTGCCGTGACGGACGCAGAGAACAGAATGCAATTACCTGACTAACGAAGTTGCCATTCGCACGGGACGCAGCATTCGGTAGAATGGGCTCACTGCCGACATTGAAGGCACGAAGCCGCGTTTGACAGCTTGAATGTCAGGTTCCGGGAAGTAGAGGCGCGGTTTGTGCATGTGCGGCAACAACAACCAACCTCACTTCGCACCGGTCACTTTGGGCTGACTGGGGGCATCTAGTAGCCGGCGCAAGCATCTGCCATGCCAAGATCTGGGTGCCGCATCGCCGCAAGGCGGCTCTGAGCCCAGTTTGACCGGATGCTGCAAAGATGCGGAATGTCCGGTATGGGTATTTCCACGGAAGAACCACTTGGTTAGAACTTTCAGCAAACAGTATAGGACCTAGGCCTGTGGACGACATACCCATCTTGATACCTGAAAGCTGCGTTAAGGAAATAAGTTCGCTGGCCGATGTATCATGGTATTTCGGTGTTTTCTTCTCGGACTTAGAAGAGCGCGGTGCAGTCTGGTCGAAATTACCGGCTGAACTGAAAGAAATCAGTGCATTGAATACTTTCTGTGGCGGGCGCCGTTCGAACGGATCAAGGACCAGTTTGCGCAACCTAGTCATGCTCGAAGGTTTGGACTTCACCCGTGCCTTCTTAACGGCGGTCAAGCGCGGCGCATCGCGTCTTGGGTGGAACATGAGCCCGAGTGTGTTTGACGCCGAACTGAATTGGTTGGACGAAGTCGGCGAAGATGCACCCCGGATACTGGACGATTACGACGTGAAAATCCCCGCTCTAGAGAGTGCAGACGACAGGTTCTTTGACGCCTTGAAGTTAGATCCAGAAGACCGGACGACATTATTAGCACCCTTGTCCAACGAGCTAAAAGAACGTTACGCCCAAGCTGAAAATAATTACAGAAACGGAGCAGACGGTCACTATAGCCGCATTTACTTGTACATTATGGCTCATCCCGCTTTGTCGATAGTACCCATGAGCGACGAACCAAACCGGATGATGAACTGGTACTCTGAAGTCGAGAAATGCGCAAAATTGATAAAGCAGACCTCTAGTTAACTTGTCCCAACGGCAGTTAAGTCCGCTTTGCCGACCTTCGTCCTCCGAAAATGCTGCGCCATGGACGAATGGCCGGTCTGGTGAAGCTGCGGCGCGGAAGCCGCGTGGTGGGTAGAAGGCGGCTCTGGGCCGGTGAGCGGCGAAGGACGGTGTGTGACCAAGCGCCATCCTGCCGCATGTCCGGTTCGCACTCTTCTCTATCATTCAGGAAACCGGTATGCCGCTCGGCAATGCTATCAAAGCGGAGGAATAAGCAGTGTCTGCCATCGAAGCCCTGAAGGATCGCTCCCGGTGCTGTGACGTTCAAGTTCGGCGATAGCTCGGCTCTGAGCAGTGCCCTCGTTTCTCTTGTTCGGTCAGGCCGAAAAGTGGCGAGTTGCGGCGCGCTCAGTGACTACGAGAATGGCGAGCCTCGTCCCCCGACGGGATATCGTTCTTGCATGGGACGGATCACCGGAGCTTGTCATTGAAACTGTAGAAGTAGTTCAGTGCAGATTCGAGGAAGTGACTGAGGCGATGGCACTTGCGGAAGGTGAGAACGACGACCTTGAAGGTTGGCGCAAGGATCACCGCGACTATTTTGAGAGGAACGGGGGCTTTTCTTCTGAGATGCAACTGCTGTGGGAACGGTTCGTCCTCTTAGAAGATTTGGCACCGAAAGGCTGATCGGCCGCTGGGTCCCGCCCTGCTTACCTTCATACTCCGAAACTGCCGCACGATTGGAGAATGTCCAGTCTCGTGAAGTTGCTCCGCAGCGCTCGGCCGGGAATCGAACGGCCGCAATGGGCCGGATGTAGCTTGCATCGGGAAGGCGATTTCCCAGTTCGCAAGGTCGACGCTCTTGACTTGCCGAAAGCAGCGTCTTTCATGCCGAGCATGAATGATCTCTCAACACATTCGCTGGATGAACTAACAATTGACGAGTCCTCGCGGCCCAAAGCTCCGAAGGCTCCAGCAGCGACAGACATGCACTGCCGCCAAGGTCGACAGCTGGCCGTCATCCACCGTCACTATCTGATGGAGATGCCCCAAATTGAAGCGGTGTTGGCGCGGATCGAGGCGGCTGGTGGAGGGATGTTGAGAGGTCGTACGCTCCCATTTTGGCTATGAGGAGACTGAATTGGCAGAGGCCATCGGATATTCCCTCGGATCGATTTGAAACCGCATCCGGATCAGCTAAGCATCGCCTGACTTAAATGCAGTGTCGGAGCGCGTTCGTCCACGCTGCAGCCGTTCGCCGGTCAAGAGCCTGGAACTTTGTTCCGGGCTCTTCCGCTTTCTTCAGGTGGATGAGCTCTCAGTCCTATCATAGTTATAGATAGTAACTTCGGAGACTAGAACTTTCTACATCCGCTTGAAGCAATCTCACCAGGTTCGACAGGGTGCCCAGGCTGCGGGTTGAGAATAACTGGCTGGATACCGGTAATATGTCGCATGCAGGCGTCGACAGAAGCCTCTGCCATCCTTCGTCCACCAACGTAGATGTCGATCCAATCGTGTCCTTGGTGCCCGGAATGGCAGGGGCCATCCTGCGGTCGATGCCCATCTCCGCAAAGATCTTCTACGATGGCATACTTTCGCAATCTTTTAATGTAGAAGCGAGTTCCGGCTGGATAATCCATGATACTACGCCCACCCTTTTTTACGTGTCCAACGGCGAGAGTAACTGGATCGGAATAGGTTCCGGCTCCTCCTGCTGAACGGTGTATCACCGGACGAGCGATCTGGGCCGAACCGCGTGGCGTGTTGTCCCAGTAGCTATAGCCCGTCAGATAGGCGTTCATCGGCGTCTCCACAGGAAGCCTTGATATGTCTCGATACCCGAGAGATGTGCTAGCTCGATTAACAACATCGAGACCGTGCGAGCGAGGTGTGCCGCAAGCAGCCAAAAGCGCCAAGCTCAAGATCGGTGCAAATTTTAATTTACGAAATGTGTTCATTGTTTACTCCTAACCGGAAGGAATGGAACTTGTGCCGTTAGCTTGATGAAGACTGCAGGCACCTCTATCGGTAAACATTCCTGGTTTCTGAGGAGCTAAGTTTCCAAATTAGATACAATGTAATTAATTTAAATTATTGAATTCGTGCATTCCATCGACTTAGCAGAAGTAGTGGCCGATGGGTTATTGAATGCGTGAAAAAAACAAAAATTCAAAATCTGGAACAATTAAAGAAGCTTGCGTATATGTGGTGCCGCCAACAACAACGCACCCCAAATGTAGAGTCACTCCATCGGTGGCATCGGTATTTGGAATGGTGATCTGATAGATAGCGCACTCGTGCCACGCAATACGTGTTTATGCGTGGCATTGGTTATTGTTTTATTTACCAGTTTCTCAAATCCTAGGCTGTGCGCTTACAGACCTGGGGACATTGATATGTGTGCAAAAACTGCCTCTGAAACCGCGAAAAAATTCTTTAGAAAAATTCTTTGGACGGGATCTAGCAGACCTACATCCGAGAGAAGTAGGCACCCTCCTCACAGAATGCGAGATCGGCGAACGCTGTTCACACTAAAGTCCGAGACACTGCAAGATCCCGAAGCCGCCAGTTCTACAAGCTCGGCTATTCTGAACTATGAGCAAGTGCTCGCTTACACTTTTCTTTACGCATCAGAACAGCTTACAGACTTTGACAAGCGACATGACCTCTCGAATGCCGTGGCCAGAGCGGACCGGCAGTCAGTGCTTCATGCTCTACTTGAAGCCTCCCTGCCCATCGGAAGCACGCAAGATCAGCAAGCCTTGTTTAATCAAGGGGTCCGTTGCGATGTATAAGTTCTATTCTGCGAGCGGAGTGATTGGCCTTTCTCGCTACGAGGATGGCCGGGATCTTCCTGAACGCTTCAATGATGGCAGTCGTGAAACCATACCTTCTGGAGGCTGGTCTTCGGAAGAATGGTTGGCAACCATGCTCACACAGCTAGTAGAAGAAGAGAATATGAACCTTGAGCAACTCATGTCACATCTAGCGACTATGGGTGTAGCCGATGATCGAGGTTAGCGGTAGCGTCGAACCTATTGAGTCCTACTAGAGCAGTAGCGCCAACAATGGCAGCAAGCCCAAAGCGATTGCAGCGATCCCCAAGCCACCATCATCATCAAAATCCTCATCTGGTTCGGGTGATGGCTCATCCACAGGTGGTACATCACCAGGACCAGACGTTAACGACTCAATGAGTGCTTCGGCGTCGTAGACCCCGTCAATCTCCCCAACCTCATCTTCGACTATACCTACGGCTTCCCAGTAGACCTCCATCTCTTCAGTCCAAGTAGGTTGAGAGACCACCACGCGCATGACTTCTAAGCTATCGAGATCGGCGTGAAGAATACCGTTATTGAATATTTCGTTCTCAATCTCTTCAGAGGTCGCCTCTTCAACGTTCGCGTTTGCATTTCTACTACCGGGTGAGTCTCCCTCGTCAACTCCGAGGTAGGTTACTGAAATGTTCTCGCCACCGCTCAACAACCCCGAAAGATCGAAGTCGTTTGACGTAACCTCTTCAGATTTCGAAGTTAAGAAGAGCACCAGTTCGTCTGGGTTTCCGAATGCATGCACATCGATTGTAGGGGAAGAGTATTCGGTTTCTGAGTTCTCCGAACCCACTAGGTCTATGGATCGATTTCCGGGCAAGCTCTCTTCCATCATCCGAAACATCTCACCGCCGACGGTGAGCTCATCGTGTTCGAATCCGGAACTTAATGCGTTTCGAGTGTTTTGAAGTAGAGGCCAAGCGTGAGCAGTGTCGACACCATGCTCAGGGAACTGCTCTAGGATTTCCAGCATTTCATGCGCTTGTCGCAACCCATAGTCGGTGTCAGGGTCAAGTGAAGGAGTGGATTTCAAATTCCACTCAGTGACATATGTGTCGAGGTCTTCGTTCCTCTCAAGCCACGTACTTTCCACAAGCCTGGTAGAAAAGTCACGCATCTCGGGGTTGAGTTCGCCTCTTGTGTAGATATGGGACGATACTCCGTCGATCTGGTCAATTTCCTGATCGTCGAACTCATTCATGATGAGCGCATTGTTAATCTTTGACCAGTTGATCTCACCGCTTGAAAAAGTGAAACCTTCGCTAAAGTCTTGACTGTATTCTTCAGACAACGCGCTCAAGACTGCCTCAGGTGTATCTAAATCGTCGTAGGAACTATCCAATCTTGCAAAGTCGAAGTTAGTTCCTGCCTGTACGACAACATCTATGTCTCCTGTGTCGAAACCCATGTCTTGAGAGTCTGACAAAGCTTGATCAATAACCGAAGACATCTCGCTAGACAGCCGGCCATACTCGACGGATGACATTTGCCCCGATCCCCAGTACTCGTTGCCGATCTCGAACGCTGCAATTTCACCGTTGCCGTGCACTCCACGTACGACATCGCGAACGAAACCATAGAGCTCCTCATGTTCAAAATCTGGTTCTCGGTCCCCATTTTCGTCAGTGGCTTCAGATAGATAAGTTCTTGTCGGGATGACAACGGTCGTCGATATTCCGAGTTCCCCTGCAGTGGTTAGCCAATCATTGAGTGGGATCAGATTCACCGGTTCGCCGTTCTCAGGATCTATGCCAGAGGAGCTATTGGGGTTCGAGATATCGAAGTACTCTTCAGTAACTGACCCTCCAGGAAAACGTACCGTTTCCACCCCCAAATCCTGGACTAACTCCCGATAAGACTGATCACCGTCTAAGGTATCCCTATGGAACAGAAAATTCCCACCAAAATTATCTTGTGTGAAATTTGATCGAAATTCTGGGTTTGCACCAAGGGCAGTCGACATTACAGTTCTCCAAGTGTGGGCATTGCTGAACCTGCGCCAAAATTGCCAACAAAATGGAAACGATAAAACTTTACTGTAATTCGGCTGCTTTAGGTTAATTAACCAGGCCTGAGGGGGTTTTTTTGTTTTTATTTGACGAGATTCGCATTCTTGAAATATAGTCGGGTTGGAAAATCTTGCCCTGACACCTGATACAATGGATATCTGAGATCAAAGGATCGCTGAAGATAAACTCAATGGAGAGTGCTCCGTACGATGGAACTGAGATACTCATCTATGTGCACAGCACCTTCAGGAGAGCCAAGTTCTTCGGTATTGGTTCCTCCAGCTCGGTTAGCATAGGGGCCCAGCATCTGACTCAATTCAATGAGGGATGCTGGGTTCTAATTGATGACACAGGCAACGTGATTGCGGGTTGCACTGTATCCAAACAGGAGCCTAGCGGATGGTTACCCTGGACAGACTGACAACTTTCGGATGTTTTGCGATATAGAATAGTGAAGCGAGCATGTCGCGTATTTGCTGAGCGGTGTGCAGCATTGCTATGGCAGAACTTGCAGTCTTGAATGTACGTACTTGGGAGATCTGCTGATTTCCTTCACGCTTGCAGCGAAGGCTTCACTGCGCCTTGTCTGAATGTCGAGTTGGAGCTGCGGACCGGTCATCCCGCTGGCCGGACTGAAGCTTGAAAGCTCAAGTTTCCGGTGGCCGCTCCGCCGCAAGTCCGGTTTGAGCCCATTGCGACTGATGCTGCACAAAGCATGGATGTCCGCTATCATGAGAGAGCCAGAAACCTTCGACAACTGGTCTGGTTTTGAACGGGGGGGGGCTGGCAGCGTCAATCGGTGTGGTTTACTGCTGTGCCAAAAACGAGGGTTGTCGGAGAGTCTGCATACCTTCTCTGCTTGAGGGCAGACTTAAATCAACGCAATGTGTCCGTCGTAAGGTTCCGCTGATCTGACGTAATTATGCTTTATGGTGGCGAACTGGCAGATCAATGGTCTTCCAAATGCACTTCAAACCTGCATATTCTCCGGTGCGAAGTACTTTAATTTTGCAAGCCTCGCTAGGGTCAGGACTCGTTATCCTTCATAGCCAGAAGATGACGAGAGCGGCGAGAGCGATAGCTGACAGGAACACTGTTGGTGATCTGTCGTATCGTGTTGCGACCCTTCTCCAGTCTTTCAGCCTGCCGAACATGATCTCGATCTGGTTGCGGCGTTTGTAACGGCGCTTGTCGTATTTGACAGGGGTTTTACGCTGTTTGCGGCCAGGGATGCACGCCTTTATCCCCTTGCCTTCCAACGCTTCTCTGAACCAGTCAGCGTCATAGCCCCGGTCACCCAGCAGCCATCCGACCGTCGGCAGGCTGCTGCACAGAGCCCGTGCTCCGACGTAATCGCTGACTTGGCCGGCAGTGATGAACAAGTTGAGCGGGCGACCACGGCTGTCGCAGATCGCATGTAGCTTCGTGTTCATCCCGCCTTTAGTGCGACCGATCACCCGCCCGCGCTTGTCTCCAGGCCCCCTTTTTTCGCCCGTAGGCTGGAAGCCGTACGGTGCGCTTTGAGATACGTCGCATCGATCATGACAGTTTGTTCTTCGCGATGATCTGCGGCCAGACCGACCAGCATTTGTGCGAAAATGCCCTTATCGCTCCACCGCTTCCAGCGGTTGTACAACGTTTTGTGTGGGCCGTATTCATTGGGTGCATCACACCACCGCAAGCCATTGCGATTGATGAAGATAATGCCACTTAGGACCCGCCGGTCATCAACTCGCGGCTTACCGTGAGACTTGGGAAAGAAGCGCTCAAGACGCGCCATCTGCGCATCGCTCAACCAGAAAAGATCAGACATCGTCACCGCCCATTTTTGATGCGGTGAATCACGCAGCCAACCGAAAATCAATGGGTCCTGACCCTAAAGGCTGGGGCAAATTACCAGTTGCCCAATGGGGCGGTTTTGGCGGTGGACGCATATTACGATGGGATCGGCGCGGCCGGTTATGAAAGCTATGGGATACAGTTCGGATTCAATCTGACGTTCTGAACGACCCACTTCCACAGCGCATTGATGGCTGGCTTGAACCGATCACTGCTGACCTGGGGCAGGTTGGTGCTGGTTTCTCGGTGCTGTGCCGCCGCATGACGGCAGTGAGTCCTTTTGACTGAGATTCAACAGCGGCTACATGAGGTTAATAAGAATGAATTTGGCTGGCGATAGGGGCTTGCCTGTTGAGAGGAGGATGAATGGCTGACAATCTGATCGCCGGAGAATGCCCTTGTGGTGCTGTGAAATTCCACATATCGGGAGCTTTCGAGAGCTTTTTCCTGTGCCACTGCTCTCGATGCCGCAAAGACAGCGGTTCGGCCCATTCTGCAAACTTGTTTTCGTCCACTGCAACACTCACCTGGGCATCAGGTGAAGAAAGCGTCAAGACGTTCCGGCTCTCCGGTTCGCGCCACACAAAGAGCTTTTGCTCTGAATGTGGGTCAGAGCTGCCTATTGCGCAGCCTGAGGTTGGTTTGCTTGTGGTTCCGGCAGGCTCTCTTGACAGCCGGATTTACATACGACCCAACGCGCACATCTGTTATTCCAGTCGCGCAAAGTGGGACAACAACCTGACCTCCATCGAAAAGATCGACGAGCTTCCCGGCTGAAGGAGCAAGCCACTGATTTAACTCGGGAGTCAGCTAGACTGCACGGATGTGAACGGCACATCCGTCCCGCATTGTGTAGGTTCACCGGCCCCGGAACCTCGCGGCCGCAACGAACGGCAGAACCGGCGGGCTGCGCCGCAGCAAAAAACCTCGGCTGGCTATGTCACATGACTGAGTTTGCAAAGGCTGCTTTCTGCGCATAGCCGACCTTGGTGCGCGGTGCAGCATGTGGGTTTCGGTTGCGAGCGCTTGAATGGCCGCTTTAGCAATGCCGAGTTCAGGACAGAGCATTTGCAGAGAAAGACCGCTGTCCGCCCCTTGGTGTCGACCGACGCGAACGGCCCCAGAGCCGCCGTTGCCCGAAGAACCAAACGCTGCGTTGCAGCTTTCCTAAAGCTGCCTTTCGACAACTGTCGCAGCAAATCCGACGGCCCAAAGTCGGCTGTGCGGACGAAGCGGACAGTCGCACTTCATGAAAGACTGTCCGCTTCTTGAGCTCGATCAGGCTTCGAACTCTTCCAGAAGATACCCATTCTGATATGTCTCAGTCCTGATCCGAGACATGCTTATGGGCCGAGCGCACGCCCCAAAGAGAGGTGTGCCGCTCCCTAGGACACACGGCGCGCGCTTGAGGATGAGCCGGTCGATCAATCCGTGGTCCAGCATCCACCCTGCGAAATCGCCACCTCCGCAAAGATACACGGGGCCACTCGCGTTGCGCGCCAATGACAAAATCGCCTCAGGTGTAGGACTGCGAAGAACTGAGATTTCGGCCTGTTCAGGTAACTCCAAAGTGTCGGAGAAAACGACTGTCCTCATATGTGGATAGGGGTTTTGACCGGGTTTAAGGCCAAAATCGTACCCGAACTCGTAGGTGTTTCGGCCCATGATTGCCGTTTTGTAGGTCTCAAGGCGCTTTAAGTAGTCGTCTACCACAGGCCCTTCAGGTGCGAATTTCGATATGTCTCCAGACAAGCCGGAGATAAAACCGTCCAGCGAAACGGCAACGTCATAAATTATGGGATGCATGAGATGCTCCTGATAAATAATTTCCCTAAAAGCCATTCGGCTTCTGAATGAGTTGGGAATTATTTGATCATTGGCAGAGCACTCCTCGGTTGAAGGTATTTTTAGAGGAAGCTGTTTGGCTGGTCAACACGCAGCCACATGTAAGCTGACCTTCGAACTCAGCGCAGCATTTGGAAGTATGGGCTCACTGCCGACTTGCGGCGGCGCGGCACCGGGTTGCTGGGATACTGCACCTGGTCTCCGCCGCCAGATGACGCCAGCCAGCGCCAATCACGACATTCGTGCAAGGCACAGTGACTGCTCCGCTGCGAGTGCGAAGCAATTTGACCCATTTCCCGAAAGCGGACTTAGAGCCAGCCGTTCAGTTCTAAGGAGTGCCATTATCCAGCCGAGCCGCCGGAAGGCATGCTATAGCGCGGCTTTCTTAAAGTTCGGAAAATCGCGGAAAAGGCTCCGAAAACTGAGTGTGAAGGGGCTCGACCCAGCCGACTTCGGTCCGGGTAGATGCGTTCCTCGCGCCTTCAAGACGAATGTGAAGTTGCTGCGGTAAGCAGCATGGCTCTCCATATCTATAGGGTACCTTGCTTGACTTCTGAGTTGAGGTTAATAGCGTGCTGCTCAACCCTTAGGTGCAGGTTAACGATTGCCCTCATGAAGGGCGCCAGTTCAGAGAGGTGATCGGCTTTCCAAAGCTCCAGTTGGTTGAAGCTTCCAGGGCAATGGCCGGCGCAAGCCGAACCTCTTTTGATGGCTCAGGCGACCGGGCGCAGGGAGATCGCTTTGTTTTTTACGGAAAGTGCCATTCAATGGACCTCTATTTAGGAATTTTCTTTTGCCTGATGTCGAACGGCTCGACCCGCAGGATCGTTGCCGGTGTACGTTCTTCAAATGCTGAGGCCGCGCAGGAATCTATATCGACACGGCTGGGAGTGCATGGCCTCGGCCCCATAACTTGCGAGACTGTGCTTGCCGAAAGCCATTGGCAACAACGTTACCCAGACGACAGGCATGCAATTCGCATGAGTGCCGCTTGCTGTGTCAAAGATCGGGTCAGTTTCCTTGAACATGCACTCGTCCTTCCTGGTCAACCAATCGGCGGTCCTGAAGCACCGGATTCACCGGCTATCCTGACGAAGCCTTTTGAAATCGAACCTCTTCGAACAGGTGACAAACGGGATTTGGACGAGCTGCTGGACCCATACTTCAAGCCAGTCGAGGGATCCGCCTACTATGCGCTGCTCGATGCAGCAATGGTTCCGAATTTACCCGACATGATTGAGGCCTCTGGCCTGGAATACCGGTGCCTGTTCAAAGGTGACGCCAGCCTTGAACTTCGCGATGTAGCGCCTTGGCTGATAAGGCTTGAGCCAGAAACAGCTTTTGCGCGCGACCTCTTCACCAAAGGCGACGCGCCCTGGATGCTCTGGGGACGTACAACAATGTTGGCTCTCCGCACGACGCATGGGATC
This sequence comes from Tritonibacter scottomollicae, assembly GCF_032924845.1. NCBI lineage: Bacteria > Pseudomonadati > Pseudomonadota > Alphaproteobacteria > Rhodobacterales > Paracoccaceae > Tritonibacter > Tritonibacter scottomollicae. Next base: position 584,842 of record NZ_CP136704.1, on the reverse strand, counting down.
GATCAGGTTGCCAGCCATTTCCGCCGCCTGACACGGATTCGCACCGAAACGGACGAACGGTGGCTTTTCTTTCGGTTCTATGACCCCGAAACGCTCGAAGACCTGCGTCCACTGCTTGCTGAAGATGATGCCCGCGCGCTTCTCGGATGCTATCAAATTGCCACGTTGGCGGGCTCCAGTGCTAGGCTTTATAAACTCCGTGAACCGCCGGTCCAAGGCACGAACCTGCAGCGTTCGCCATTTTTGCTGCGCGCGAATTATATGGAGGCTATGGCATCGCGCCAGAAACGCCGTTTTGCGGAAGATCTGCTGCGCGACGTGCAGGACTATGCCCGGTCGCTCTCACTGGAAGAGGCAAGGCAATTGGTGCAAGTCGCACTTGAATTCTGTGCGGGGGTCGGGCTTGAACAGAAGGACAGTATCGCCGGTTATACTATGCTGTCGGCGCGATATGGCGTTGATTTCGTGTTGAGGATGGCGACGTTTCAGCCCCTCGCAGATCCAAGGCGTTCGGAGCGTGAACGCAAGACAATTATTCACAGTGCATTGAACGAGATTTGAATATGCAGGATTTTCCTCCCTATCAGCACCCAAGATCCATGATGTCGCGGTACCCAGCCGAACCCGCGAACCAGGCGACTTGCGCCTGTGACCAAGGCAATCGGCTCTGGCTTGAGAACCATTCAGGTCAGGACATGTCCGTTGCGGTCACTGTTGGCAGCGAAACCAGCAGCATCCTGCCCCAGACGGCCAGCCAGCCAACACGTCTGGGCAACACGGTTGCGGGCAGCGGTGGTCCGCTTGATCTCACGGTCAATGGAGTCAACGCTCGCCTGTTGGATAACATCGATCCAGCCTTGTTGACGCGGCCCGAGGAGGTGCAAGTTGGCCTCATCGCCGGCAAGCGCCGCGAGCCCACACCAACCGGAACGCAAGGTCGGGGCATCCCAGTCTTGTCCGAAGGCAACGAGGCTGATCTTTCGGCGTTCCTGTCAGAGGGCGTGACGGAGGACAATACCGACATCGACATGATCATGGTTGCAGAAGCGGCAAGCGGTCCTGGCGCGGTGAGCCCCGGGCACCACACGGTTGACGCACTTTCAAGCCAGTCGCTCAATTGGCTTTCAGCGTCGCTGGCTCAGAACACAGTTGCCAGTTCGGCAAACGAGGCCGGCAATATCGCTCTCTTTGCGAGGCAAGTTAGTCAGAATAATCGCGGGCAGGTCATCGCAGCGCTAAAGGAGATCATTTTCCAGGGGAAATTTTACGTGAAGGCTATCTCTTCCTGGGGTGGGAAACACGCGATCATTTTCAAAGGCGCGCATCGGTCTCGGTCATTCCTGACCGCCATCTCCTATGGGCTGCGCAACAACAAGATGACCTATATCTCCAGCTATGCCGATGTCATGGCGGCGCCGACACATCTTGAACGTATTGGCTCGGCAGCACGTACAGCAGCGAAGGGGAATTTCATCGGCTTTGCCATCTCAGCCTCCTTTGATGTCGGCGACTTTATAACCAGCGAAGACCCGGAAAAGAACTGGGGCGATCTTTTAGGCGCGCTTGGTGCCACCTTTATCAAGGTCTGGATTGCGGGGTTTGCCGGGGTGATTTTTGCTGCGACCATTGCTGCATCCGTTGCAGCGGCTCCTGTAGCTCTTGTCGTCACGCTGGGCGTCGGAGCCTCGATAGCCGTGGGCTGGGGGCTCGATCAGCTCGACGATTACTTAGGTTTTAAAAATTGGCTTAAAGAGCTTTTCCATGATTTTGCCGCGGTCATCGGAAGACTTGCTGCAGTCACTGGAAGAGCTGCTCGCATCGCTGCTATTATGGTCGTTGAGTTTGTAGAAAAAATCGTTGTCACTGGAAAAGGCCTCATCGATTCCTGGTTTGACGAGTTTGAAAGAAGCCTGCGCAGCGACGATCCGAATGGATGGTGTGCCCTCTTTTGCTCAAATCCGCTTGATCAGGCAGATGCCTGGTCCAGAGGGCTTGGTGGTCGCGGATTTTCGCTACCGGGGAGATATTGATGAAGAACCCTGATACTGCAAAAGCACCGCATGATGTCACCAATTTTCGCGCCGGTGGATTGATGTGGCTAATATTGCCAAATCTCGTTTCCTTCTTTGCCTTGTTCGGAGGAACGACGCGCGGAGTGGTGTTTGGGTTACTGTTCTGGCTACCGGTGATACAATTCCTTCCGACTTATGTAGGTTTGGCTCGGGTAGAGAGATTCCGCCGCTCACTTGCTGTGCGTGTGTGCCTGACTGGCCTCGCTCTCCTAATTCTGGCATTTTTGTCCCTCCCGCCCTCTTATCTCGGGGCATTCGATGGTCTTTTATGGGGCATATGGTGTGCGCAGCTACTCGCCCTGGGGGCTGGTGTCGGCGTTGGGCTCATGAAACATGACACCGCCGCTCTCGCGGTGAACCTGTGCAAGCGCCACAAGATTGAGCCCGGAAGGATTGTCGAAAGAAGGAGTCCGGATGCGGTACTGGGTTACAGAAAAGCAACCGGTTTCTTGCTTTTTGACTGGCTCATGCGGATTGTCTTTTATGTCTATGCTGGCTTGTTGTTGCTGGGCATGGCACTGGGCGGTGGCGCGCCGTTGATCATCCTGAGGCTGATCGATCCCTATTTCGTAGCCGATGCGGCTCTCAGTAAGCATGTTTCCGGCATGCTTGGGCTTGGCATGGTGTTCCTGCCTCTGATTGGATACTACCTTCCCGGCCTCTGGCGGTACTGGCAAGGCATCAGGAGGATCGAACGCCAGGCCGAGGACGAGAACGGACATATGGTTTATGTTTGGAAGGAGTGATGCCCGACTGGCAGCTGACGCCGGCCTGGTTCAGGCGATGATCTGAAATCGTACCTTACAACTTAACAATGCTCTGCACCAAGACGGTCTTGACCAACGTCTGCCTTCTAGTTGCCGCACATACAAAATGATGCAACACGCTGTCCTGTGGAAATCCTGACTTTGCAAAGCTCACTATCTGCGCATCGCTGCCGTTCATCCAGGACGCAGAGAATGTCGGCTCCCCGCCCTTCGAGCCGGGGCAGATCGCCTTCCTGCGTCGGACGTGCGCGGTATCTATGGGCCGCTTGACGCCACCATTCCCTTCCCAGAGGTGCGACACTAAGTGTCTTCGCAGGTAGCGTTGAACCCACTAGCCCAGAAAGCCATCGCGACGCGTCACTCAGGTCTCAGCTCACGCTGGTGGCGGGCGAGAAGGGTGAGCAGTCTTCAGCCGGAAATCACCTTCTGGCGCTTGAGGTGGATGAGGCCCCGTTCGACCGGGTCGAGGTCAACGTCGTCTCCACAGACGCGAGCAATGGTGTCGGCGTAGACATCCGTTGCTGTGACGGGCACCTGACAATTTCTCCGGCGCTGATATCGGCTCTAGATCGTAGCGGCAGCTTGCGTCGGCTTCATGGTCTTCATCGGAGTTCTCACCGCTTCCAAGCGACCTCGTGTCCAGGGTCGCACAATCGCAAGCCAGCCCCACTGCGCCATGCTCAGGTTCATATAGGGAGGGCACAAAGGCCCTCCACCGGATCCGCGGCTTCATGCCACGAACCGCCCCCCTCCATACGGGAAAGGCGCCGGAGCAGCTGCCCCGGCGCCTCTATCACCGTTTGTCAGAGATCAGCCTAAGGGCTCCAGGCGATACGTTTCCCCCTTGACACCCCTTGCGCAGACTTATGCTTCCGTTTGCGCATTCATTTGCTTTCTCTGACTAATATCTCCCGCGGATAAATCACCCGCACTTAGAATGGCCGCAGCTGCGGCAGGTCATGCAGCCCTCAACCATCTGCATGTCATATTGACCACAACTCGGGCAGGCCTTGCCGCGCGGCTGGTTCAGGTTCACCACCTGCGCCGTCGGGTCGGTCTTCAGCCCCATGCCCTCGCCTTCGATAAAGCCCGTCTTGATCATATGCGTCTCGATCACGCCACCGATCGCAGCCAGCATGGAGGGGATGTACTTGCCCTGCATCCAGGCACCGCCCCGCGGATCAAACACGGCCTTCAGCTCCTCGACCACAAAGGACACATCGCCCCCGCGACGGAACACGGCCGAGATCATCCGGGTCAGGGCCAGCGTCCAAGCGTAGTGCTCCATGTTCTTTGAGTTGATGAAGACCTCAAACGGACGGCGGTGACCGTTGATGAGAATATCGTTGATGGTCAGATAGATCGCGTGTTCGCTGTCAGGCCACTTGAGCTTGTAGGTATGGCCTTCTAGGCTCTGCGGCCGGTCCAGCGGCTCCGACATGTAGACCACTTCAGCGCCATTGCCATCCAGACCACTTTCATGCGGCGCATCGACGCTCTCGCCCGGCGCGGTATCGGCGCTTTCGGAGACCGACAGGACAGAACCGGTGACATCATTGGGACGATAGGTGGTGCAGCCCTTGCAGCCCTGATCCCAGGCCTGCATGTAGACGTCCTTGAAGGCCTCGAAGTCGATATCCTCCGGGCAATTGATGGTCTTGGAGATGGAACTGTCGATCCATTTCTGCGCCGCCGCCTGCATCTTCACGTGATCTGCAGGCGCCAATGTCTGCGCGTTCACGAAATAGTCGGGCAGTTCGGCATCATCACCGAATTTCTCGCGATACATCTGCACCGCGTAATCCACCACTTCCTCTTCGGTGCGCGAGCCGTCCTTCTGCAGCACCTTGCGGGTGTAGGCATAGGCAAACACCGGCTCGATCCCCGAGGAGACATTGCCGGCATAGAGGCTAATGGTGCCGGTGGGCGCGATCGACGTCAACAGCGCGTTGCGGATGCCGTGCTCGCGAATGGCCTCGCGCACGTCATCGTCCATGTTCATCATGTTGCCCGACGCCAGATAGGCCTCGGCATCGAACAGCGGAAAGGCGCCTTTTTCCTTCGCGAGGTCCACCGAGGCCAGATAGGCGGCGCGGGCGATCTGGTGCAGCCAGCGCTCGGTCTGACGCGCCGCCTCGTCGGAGCCATAGCGCAGCCCCAGCATCAGGAGCGCATCCGCGAGGCCAGTCACCCCGAGGCCGATGCGACGCTTGTTCTGCGCTTCCTGTGCCTGCGCCTCCAGCGGGAACTTGGAGACATCGACCACATTGTCCATCATCCGCACGGCGGTGGCGACCAGGTCGTTCAATCCCTCCGGGTCAAGCTCGGCATTCTTGTCGAATGGGTTGGTCACCAGCCGCGCGAGGTTGATCGAGCCCAGCAGACAGGCGCCATAGGGCGGCAGCGGTTGCTCGCCACAGGGGTTGGTGGCGGCGATCTGCTCGACGTAGTTCAGGTTGTTGGCGGCGTTGATCCGGTCGATGAAGATCACCCCCGGCTCGGCATAATCATAGGTCGCCTGCATGATCTTGTTCCACAGATCCCGCGCCTGCACCGTATGATAGACCTTGCCGCCAAAGGTCAGCTCCCAGGGGCCGTCGGCCTTCACCGCATCCATAAACGGATCGGTGACCAGCACCGACATGTTGAACATGCGCAGGCGGGCGGGGTCGGACTTGGCGGTGATGAAGCTCTCGATATCCGGGTGGTCACAGCGCATGGTGGCCATCATCGCCCCGCGGCGCGAGCCCGCCGACATGATGGTACGGCACATGGCGTCCCAGACATCCATAAAGGACAATGGTCCGGACGCATCCGCCGCCACACCCTTCACATCGGCGCCGCGCGGCCGGATGGTGGAGAAATCATAGCCGATGCCGCCGCCCTGCTGCATGGTCAGGGCCGCCTCTTTCAACATGTCGAAGATGCCGCCCATGCTGTCTGGCACGGTGCCCATCACAAAGCAGTTGAACAATGTCACCTGCCGTGCAGTACCAGCCCCGGCGGTGATCCGTCCTGCGGGCAGATATTGGAAATCCTCAAGTGCGGCATAGAATTTCTCCTCCCACACGTCCGGCTTGGCCTCGGCCCGTGCCAGATCGCGGGCAATCCGCCGCCAGCTGTCCTCGACAGTGGCGTCGATCGGCGTGCCCTCAGCATCCTTGAAACGATATTTCATGTCCCAGATCTGCTCGGCGATGGGGGCGGCAAAGCGGCTCATATGGCGAATCCCTGTGGTCGGTCGGTGTGCAAACAAGCAGTGTAGATAGCCCGAGAGAGGCCCGCTCTCAACGGTGATTTCCGGACAGTTTAGCATTTTATTCACGAATACACCACAAGACCTTGCCGCCAACACTACGGGAGCTACTATATGCAGCTGAAACACTGGACGACTCTGGGGACAAGCTGTGGATAAGCATGTAAACCTCCTGAAGCTTTCGGTCGGCACCGAAAGCGTCGAGGGGCTGATGGATTGGCAGGCGAGCTATGCGCAACGCTGGGCTGACGGATTGCCGCGCCATGTCACGCGCATGTGGCCGAAACGCGAAGACGAGATCCTCAACGGCGGCTCGATCTACTGGGTTATCAAGGGGATGATCCAGTGCCGCCAGCGTATCCTGCGTATGGATGAGGCGCGTGGCGAGGACGAGATCCGCCGCTGCGCCATCGTGCTCGCCCCAGAGGTGCACCGCACCAACACCGCCCCCAAGCGCCCCTTTCAGGGCTGGCGCTACCTGAAACCCGAGGACACCCCGGCAGACCTGCCCGAGGGGCGCGACCAGGAAGAGGCCCTGCCTGTTGAACTGTCGCAGGCTCTGGCCGAAATTGGGGTGCTCTGAGCCCAAGATCTGAACGCCGCCACTCCGGACCTGCCGTACTTCCCCCATTAGACTTTCGTGCCAAAAGAAAAGGACTGCGAGAACGCAGCCCTTCATCTTTTCACAAATATCTCGGAGCGCGAGGCAGAGCCTCGCATCCCCCTACCCGTCGAAACGATCCAGCAGAGCCTTCAGCACCGCCTTGTCCTCGGGCGAACATTTAGCCACCCGGCTGCGCCACAGGGTGGCCTGGCTGCGCAACACCAGACCGTCCGACAGGATCTTCAGGTGGTTGGCACGCAGGGTCTCGCCGGTGGAGGTGATATCAGCCACCATCTCGGCGGTCTCGTTCTTCACCGTGCCTTCGGTGGCGCCCTGGCTGTCCACCAACTGGTAATCCGCAACCCCAGCATCGGCGAGGAACTCACGGATCAGCCGGTGATATTTGGTGGCAATCCGCAACCTGTGGCCATGGGTGCGGCGGAAGGCGGCAGAGACCGCGTCCAGATCCTCCAGCGTGTCCACATCGATCCAGAACTGCGGCACCGCCAGGATCAGGTCCGCTTCACCAAAGCCCATTGGCTCCAGCTCCTCGACCTGCTGTTCCCAGCGCGGCAGCTTCTCATGCACCAGGTCGGTACCAGTCACCCCGAGGTGGATGCGCCCGGCGGCCAGTTCGCGCGGAATCTCGCCCGCCGAGAGCAGCACCAGATCGACGCCCTCCACACCCTCGACCGCGCCTGCGTATTCACGATCAGACCCGGTCCGCGACAGGGTGATGCCGCGCTTGGCAAACCAGTCGAAGGTCTTCTCCATCAGCCGTCCCTTGGACGGCACGCCCAGCTTGATGCTCATGTCCGGGCCTCCCCTTCCAGCGTCAGGATCAGATCGGGTCGGATCACGCCGCCCACAGCCGGGATCTCGTCCCCCTGCCCCAACAGCCGCGTCAGCGCGTCATAGCGCCCGCCAGTGGCGATCGGCGGCAGATCCGGGCGGCGCTCGGCGTAAAAGCCAAAGACAAACCCGTCGTAATATTCCATCGAGGTGCGCCCATAGGCCGCCTCGAAATCAAGCCGGTCGACATCGATGCCCCGGGCCCGCAGCGCCGAGGCCCGCGCCTCCAGCCGGTCCAGCGCCGGCAGGATCGACGGTAGGTCCACCGCGATGTCGCGCATTTGCTCCAGCGCATAGGGAATGGTTTCGCGCACCGCCAGCAAGGCTTCGAGTGCGGCCATTTCATGCTCAGCGATCGGCGGCGCAGCGGCATCCCCCCGCAGGGTCTCGATACGGGTGTCGATCTCCGCCGCCCGGCGTTTTCCTATTTCCGGCGCAGAGCCGGTCAATGGGCCGGAGGTCGACAGCAGTTTCTTGCGGCTCTCGGAGATCGGTGTGCGGCCTGCAAACCGGTCCAGCAGCGCGCGGAACCGGCGTGGTCGCCAGATGTGACGTCGCAACGCCGCCTTGCGCACCTCGGTGGTTTTGAGCCCTTCGACCGCCGCCATCAGGATACCGATGTCGCCGGTCGCCACGCGCAGCTCAAGACCACGTAGCTGCAGGTGAAACAGCGCAAAGACCTCCGCATCCGCATCCGCCGGATCGGTGCGGTCGAAGACCTCATAGCCGACTTGGACAAATTCATTGGCGCGATCCGGGTCATGCTCCTGCCGGCGGAACACTTCGCCAGCGTAGGTGTAGCGCGCGGGTTCCGCACCGCCTTTCATGTGCATCTCGACCACCGGCAGCGTGTAGTCAGGCCGCAGCATCTGCTCGCCGCGCAGCGCGTCCGAGGTCACATAGGCGCGAGCGCGGATGTCCTCGCCATAAAGGTCGAGCAGCGTGTTGGCGTTTTGCAGCAGGGGCGGGTCCACGACAACGCCCCCCGCCACCTCAAAGCGCTGACGCAACAGCGCCGCGCGGGCTTCGATCTGGGAACGGTTGGGCATAGTCAGCCCTCCTGATCTGTGGCTTGGCTGGCGAGGATGTCACGCACCTTGGCAACCAGCTCCGTGCGGGGCACTTCAAACTGGCTCGGGCGTTCTTTCCACTCTTCCAAGGTGGCGCTTTCGGCGAGTTTGGCCCCGAGGATCAGATCTTTGATCTGGATCACACCGCGTTCCTTCTCATCGCCGCCTTCGATCACCGCCACCGGCGAATGACGCTTGTCCGCGTATTTCAGCTGGTTGCCAAAGTTCTTCGGATTGCCGAGGTAGACCTCTGCCCGAATGCCCTCAGCGCGCAGTTCGGCAACCATGGACTGATAATTCGCCATCCGGTCGCGATCCATCACCGTGACCACCACCGGGCCGGTCGGCGTGGCCGACAGACGGCCCTTTTCACGCAGCGCCGCCAGCAGGCGATCAACCCCGATGGACAGACCCACCGCAGGGACTTCCTGACCTGTGAAGCGTTTGACCAACCCGTCATAGCGCCCGCCGCCCGCAACCGAGCCGAACTGGCGTTTGCGGCCCTTCTCATCGAAGATCGCGAAAGTCAGCTCCGCCTCGAACACCGGGCCGGTATAATAGCCAAGCCCGCGCACGATCGAGGGGTCGATCAGGATGCGATCATCGCCATAACCAGCAGCGGCAAACAGCGCGCCCATCTGCTCAAGCTCTGTAATGCCCTCCTGCCCCACCTTGCTGTCGCCGACGGCGGCGCGCAGGTTGGTCATGGTCTCGGCCACGGTGTCGCCCTTCGATGTCAGGAAGGCCAGCACCGGTTCTGCCTGCTGCGGTTCAAGCCCCACGCCATCGATATAGGCGCCAGAGGCATCCAGCCGCCCCTTGCCCAACAGCTCGCGCACGCCGGTCTCACCGACCTTGTCGAACTTGTCGATGGTGCGCAGCACGTCGTCGCGCTTTGGATCGTCCTCAGCTAGGCCCATGGCCTCCAGCACACCGTTCAGCACTTTGCGGTTGTTGACGCGCACCAAATAGTCACCACGCGGAATGCCGACCCGTTCCAGCGTGTCCGACAGCATCATGCAGATCTCTGCATCCGCCGCCATCGACGCGGTGCCAACCGTATCGGCATCGCATTGATAGAACTGGCGATAGCGGCCCGGACCGGGCTTTTCATTGCGCCAAACGGGCCCCATAGCATAGCGCCGATAGGGGTTGGGCAGCTCGTTGCGGTGCTGCGCATAAACACGCGCGAGGGGCGCGGTCAGGTCATAGCGCAACGCCATCCAGTCGCCCGGCTTGCCCTCTGGGTCGTTCTCATCAGCCTCCTGCCAGGCAAAGACACCGGCGTTGGGGCGATCCACATCGGGCAGGAACTTGCCAAGTGCCTCGACCGTCTCGACGGCGGAGGATTCCAGCGCATCGAACCCATAATGATGATAAACCTCCGCAATGGCGGCCAGCATATGCGTGCGCTGGGTCACCTCTTCGCCGAAATAGTCACGGAATCCCTTGGGCGTTATCGCCTTGGGACGGGGCTGCTTCTTGGCTTTGGCCATTGTGGCCTCCTTGCGGGTGGTTCTCTCGGATGAGCGTCTAGCCCAAGGGACCTCTGACAGCAAGGTGCGAGGGCCTGCCCCTGCCCCATGGACGACGGCCTGCGCCCGCGTTACATCAGCCCCGACACAGGGAGATCCGCGCCATGCAACACCTCGAAGAACAGATCGCCTATCTGACCCGTACCGTGGACGAGTTAAACGGGATCGTGACCACCCAGCAGGCGGATATCGACGTGCTGAAACGCCGCGTGCAGATGCTGATGGAGCGCGAGGCCCAGCGTGAGGCCGAGGGCACCGGCGGCGCCGTGTTCGGGGATGAGCGGCCGCCGCACTATTGACGGCGCGACATGCTGCTGGTCGAGCCACCGCCACCCGGCCTTAAATCACCCGTGGGCGTGGCTTCCTGATCTGTGACCAAGACCCTGTCTGACCCGTGCCCAAGCCCAGCCCCAAGAGCCAGGCTGACGATACCGCACGGCGATTGATCTTGTCATCTGGCGTGAAACTTGGCCATGATTTTAGATAAATTAACTCGATCACAGAAACCGCTGCGCAAGGAGACAAGATCCATGGTGCCCTCCGTTAAAACCCTACTGTCCATTTCGCTGATGGCCAGCCTTCCGATGGTGGCCTTGGCAGATCCAAAACCGCGCAACGCGCGTCCGGCATCTGCGCAGAAAGTCATCAACACCTACTCAGGCAAGACCGACCTCTGGGAACAGGGCTGTCAGGGCGGAATTTACCTGTCCCCAAACAAACGAGCGCGCGCCTGGTGTTCAGAAAACAGCGACAGCATGGCCGCAGGAACTTGGAGCGTCTCTCAGGATGGCACCCTGTGCCAGAACCTCACCTGGTTCTGGTCCGAAGGTGCGAACGTCGGCAGCTCGGCCTCAGAACCTCTTTGCATTCAGCATGTTATCAACTCTTGGGGGGTGATGTATCGTCGCTGGCCGGGCGGATCCGAGTGGTGGCCGATGACCAACTCCAACAGCAGCCTGAGACGCGGCTACGTCTACCAGTCGGATGTTGCGAAGGCCCGCGACAAGATCGGCCTCTAATCTGACGAACGCCTCGGGTCGAGGCCTCCGCCTCGATCCGCATCCGTCAAGGTTTGGGGCGCGACCCATACTGAGCAATGGGTCTGAAATACCTCAGCGGATTGAACGCATCTTCTATCGGCTTGATCGCAGCATTTGTGTGTGGCCATTCAAAGACCAGCGTCGGCTTTAAGGGCAGATCAAAGCGCAAAAGATCAGATAAAACTGATTCTCAGGCCGCGCCGGCGCATCAAAAGAACGGCGACAAACCTCAAAGATAGTCCGGATTGTCGCCGATTAAGACACGACCCATCAGGCGGTCACAAGTTTCTGATAGGCCGGGTCGCCCCCCTCAGATTTCCTCCACATCCATCACGCCCTCAAGGCTTTTGAGCGCGCCCTTGATCTGCGGATTGATCGGGAACATCTGGCCGAGGTCCATCTCCACATCACCGGGCAGGTTCGGGTCCTGCAGGTAGACATAGATCTCTCCCGGGCTGGCGTTCCTGGCCGCTTTCTTGGCGTCCTCCAGTACCGTGGCCACCGTCGCCACTGCCGCCGCGCTTTCCAGATAGACCCGCAAGCTGGAGCGCCCGGCATCAGCAATCGCGGAGTCCACTGGCCCGGCAGAGCGCATCAGCAACTTCAGCTGGTCGCTCTCCATCGTCGCTTCGGCGGTGATCACCACCTTGGAGCCGGTCTCCAGATGATCGCGGCTTTTCTCCAGCACGTCGGAGAAGATGGTGACCTCATAGGCGCCGGTGGTGTCCGATAGCTGCGCAAAGGCAAAGCGATTGCCGCGCGCGGATTTGCGCTCCTGGCGGCCCGCCACCACGCCGGCCATCTTGGCCATGAACGGGCCGCGCTCGGCCTTGGCCATCACCTCGTCCAGCGTCATCACGTCCTTGCGTTTCAGCGCAGGCATGTAGTCATCCAGCGGGTGCCCGGTGAGGTAGAAGCCCACCGCCTTGAACTCCTCGGAGAGGCGTTCAGCTGGCAACCAATCCGGCACGCCTGCCATGCGCGGCTCGGGCAAGTCGTCCCCGGCCTCGCCGAACAACGACACCTGGTTGGAGTTCTTCTGTTCCTGAATGGCCGCGGAATAGCTCACCAGACCTTCAAGGCTCTCGAACACCCGGCGGCGGTTGCTGTCCAGCACGTCAAAGGACCCGGCCCGTGCCAGCATCTCCAACGGGCGTTTACCGACCCGTTTCAGGTCCACCCGGCGGGCAAAATCATAAAGCGTCACGAAGGGTTGGTCGCCGCGCGCCTCCACGATCAGGTTCATCGCATCGACGCCAACGTTCTTCAGCGCACCCAGCGCATAGATCAGCTCTCCCTCGACCACATCGAAGGTGGCAAGCGAGCGGTTGATGTCCGGCGCCGCATAGGGAAGCTTCAGCCCCTTTTTCACTTCCTCGAAATAGACCGACAGTTTTTCCGTCAGGTGGATATCGCAGTTCATGACCCCGGCCATGAACTCCACCGCGTGGTTCGCCTTCAGCCAGGCGGTCTGGTAGGACACCACCGCATAGGCCGCCGCGTGCGATTTGTTGAAGCCGTAGTTGGCGAATTTCTCCAAGAGGTCAAAGACTTCCGAGGCCTTCTTCTTTTCGACGCCATTCTCCGCCGCGCCCTTTTCGAATTTTGGGCGCTCGGCGTCCATCGCCTCCTTGATCTTTTTACCCATGGCGCGGCGCAGCAGGTCGGCGCCGCCAAGCGTATAATTCGCCATCACCTGGGCAATCTGCATCACCTGTTCCTGATAGACGATGATGCCCTGAGTTTCCTCAAGGATATGGTCGATCAGCGGGTGCACAGACTGGATCTTGCGCTGCCCGTTCTTGACCTCGCAATAGACCGGAATGTTCTCCATCGGACCGGGACGATACAGCGCCACCAGCGCCACGATGTCCTCGATACAGTTGGGTTTCATGCGCTTCAGCGCATCCATCATGCCAGTGGATTCCACCTGGAACACCGCCACCGTCTTGGCCCGCGAGTAGAGGTCATAGGTGACCTCATCATCCAGCGGAATGGCGTTGATGTGGTTCTCCGCCCCCTCTGCCGGTTCAAACAGCTGCGTGCCCTCGGCATTGATGTGCAGCGGTCGCCCGGATTTGAAGATCAGCTCCATCGCGTTCTGGATCACGGTCAGCGTCTTCAGCCCGAGGAAGTCGAACTTCACCAGGCCGGCCTGCTCCACCCATTTCATGTTGAACTGGGTCGCCGGCATGTCGGAGCGCGGATCCTGATAGAGCGGCACCAGCGCATCCAGCGGCCGGTCGCCGATCACCACACCGGCGGCGTGGGTGGAGGCATTGCGCAACAGCCCCTCGACCTGCTGGCCATAGGTCAGGAGCCGGTTCACCACAGGCTCGTTGCGGGCCTCTTCCGCCAGTCGCGGCTCGTCCAGCAGCGCCTTTTCGATCGACACGGGCTTGACGCCCTCGACCGGGATCATCTTTGACAGACGATCCACCTGGCCAAAGGGCATCTGCAGCACCCGGCCAATGTCGCGCACCGCCGCCTTGGACAGCAGCGCACCAAAGGTGATGATCTGCCCCACCTTGTCGCGGCCATATTTCTGCTGCACGTATTTGATCACCTCCTCGCGGCGATCCATGCAGAAGTCGATGTCGAAATCGGGCATCGAGACCCGTTCGGGATTGAGGAAGCGTTCGAACAGCAGGCTGTAGCGCAGCGGGTCAAGGTCGGTCACGGTCAGCGCATAGGCCACCAGCGAGCCCGCACCGGAGCCCCGCCCCGGCCCCACTGGAATGCCCTGTTCCTTGCCCCATTTGATAAAGTCGGCAACGATCAGGAAGTAGCCGGGAAAGCCCATGCCCTCGATGATATCCAGCTCGAAATCGAGCCGTTCCTGATATTTCTCGACCGAAACCGCATGCGGGATCACTGCCAGTCGCTGCTGCAGGCCCTCGTTGGCCTGACGGCGCAGCTCGACCACCTCGTCATCAGCGAACTTCGGCAGGATGGGATCACGGCGATAGGTCATGAAGGCGCAGCGCTGCGCGATCTCCACCGTGTTCTCGATCGCCTCGGGCAGATCGGCAAACAGCGCGATCATCTCTTCCTGGCTCTTGAAGTAATGCTGCGCGGTCAGCCGGCGGCGCGGCTCGGCCTGATCGACATAGGCCCCCTCGGCGATGCAGATCAGCGCGTCATGCGCCTCATACATCTCGGTCTTGGGGAAATAGACGTCATTGGTGGCGACCAGCGGCAGCTCCATGGCATAGGCCATCTCCACTTGGCCGCGCTCGGTCAGGGTTTCCGCCTCGGGCTGGCCGTCCTCGCCCGGATGGCGCTGCAGTTCCACATAAAGGCGATCCGGGAACATCACCTTGAGCCGCTGCAGCAATGCCTCCGCCGCCGGGCGCTGGCCCTGTTGCAACAGCTTGCCCACCGGCCCGTCCGGCCCGCCCGTCAGGCAGATCAGCCCGCACGCGTTGGCCTCCAGCTCCTCAATCGAAACCTGCGGCAACTGCCCGCCGGTTTTGACATAGAGGCACGAGGAGAGCTTCATCAGATGCTCATAGCCTTCCTCGCTCTGCGCCAAGAGCACCACCGGTGCCGGTAACTTCGGCTTCTCGCCCGGCTCGCTCTTCTCGAATGTCAGATCGACTTGACAGCCGACGATCGGCTGAATGCCCGCGCCCGATAGCGACACCGAGAATTCGAGCGCCGCGAACATTGAATTGGTGTCGGTGACCGCAATCGCTGGCATGTTGTGACTTTTGCACAGGTCAGGCAGTTTTTTCAGCCGCACGGCCCCCTCTAGCAGAGAGTATTCCGTGTGGGTGCGCAGGTGAATGAATCGGGGAGAAGCTGTCATGGCGCGACCCTACTCGCGCCCGTTGCCGCAGGAAAGATCAGATCGCATGGTAACCGACCGTCGCGTATGCAGTTCTGCCCAACCTATGCCAAAGCGACGCGCGCCAAGCGCTGGCGCGTCACCGAGACGTCTTCGAGGTCATGGGCTACGCCAGCGAATGGCAGGGGATCAGGTTCGATGAACCAGATCAGACCTTGTAGAGTGCAAAACAACACTGGGAAAGGTGGTGGGTCGTGAGAGGCTCGAACTCCCGACATCTTCGGTGTAAACAAAGAACCTTGAGGCCAAGGTACTGTTTTTTGGCCCAAGGCACTCTTTTCATTGGACTTGGAATCACGGTTTTTCAAATCAATTTCGGTTCAACCAGGTTCAGTGAACCAAGGAACACTTCGTAGCACCTCGCGCATACTGCGCAGCTGGAAACGAAAAAGCCCCGCACGAAGGCGGGGCTTATCAAGCGTTGTGAGAGTGTCCATTTCCCAACATGCTTCGAGAGAGACGGGCATCTGCTCTCAGCTCTAGTCTGGCACAGGCCGCCCGACGCGCAGAGTTAAAAGCACATCATTCGCTTGTGCGAGAGCAAGGGGCGCAGTCAGCCCGAATACGACATTCATGCAAGGTGCAGCGATACCTTTGCTGCAAGCGCGAACGACCCCCTGAGAGCGGACCTTCGAACGGCTCCGATGACCAGGGCGATGCCGCGCTCAGCTCAGATGTCAGCAAAGCGCAGGTAGCGACATTTGCAAAGTCTCAGGATCTGCCACCTGGGCAACGGTCCCATGCTGCACGAGCAATGGCGGGAACAGACCTTCGCTGCAGATGCAGCCACCAACCACTGTCGAACGGAAGGGAACGGGACAAAGCGTGCATTCGCTGCAAGTGCGCCAGTGACAGCTTTTCGGCGGCTGGCCAAAACAAATGATTTCGACGCTGCAAAACTCTTGATGTACGGTGCGGGTTGATGGCTACTTCTTTCGTGCGCTTACGACGAAATGTGTCAGCGCATAGAAAAAGCGGCCTTGGGCAGCCAATGTCTTTTGCTCCGCCAGCCACGCCGCGGCTTCCTCGGCGGGAACGTGGCTATTGTCGACAGCATATCGGGCCATCAATTGCATCATCATCGTCGCAAGCCCGTCCGGCTTCAGCTCGTGATCACATGTCGTTAGTGGAGCGACACCCTCGACGATAAAGCCTGCGTCTCGCGCGATAGACGGCAAAATTGCCGGAACGTCGCGTTGTGTGAAATGCTGATCCCAAGACGCGATCATGCGGTCCATACGATCCTTCTCGTCGCTGAACCACACCAGACTGTCGAGATGAATGTCGCCGATCACAAGTCTGCCACCGGGTTTCAGCACTCGGCTAGCTTCAGCGATTGCTCCGGGGATGTCGTCAAGATACTCGAAGACCTGAACCGAGACAGCCTTGTCCATCGTTCCGGTCTCAATTGGCAAACTATTGGCGGTGCCCGTCAGGATTTCAACACAGTCAAACGCCCTACACCGCTCTTTGGCCGGGCCAAGCATGTCGCGACTGGGATCAACTCCGATTACCTTGCCCCCTGATCCAACCGCTCTGGCAAGTTCTAATGTCAGCAAGCCATTCCCGCAGCCAATGTCGACAATTGTTTCGCCCGCTGCGGGACGAAGAGCGTCGAATGACGCTTGTCGTCTGCGCGTGATATCTGCACCTTGATAGACGATATCCAGAAGCCGCGTCGTTTCCTCGTCAAACCTCAGCATTGTGCACCCGGCGACAAATACACATGGGCTTTTGCTCTATCTATCTTCGGGAACAACTGCATCAACTTCGATCTCGACCAACCATTCCGGGTTAACGAACCTCGTGACCGCCATGATCGTATCGACTGGACGGGCATCGACGCAGTATTTCTTTCGCGCCTCAATGGCCTCCTTCCAGTCATCGATATCCGTCAGAATGACCCGCGTTCTCACAATGTCATGAAGACCAGACCCCGCCTGTTCGAGAGCGGCCTTGATGATTTCAAAGCACTGGGTGGTCTGGGCGAATACATCTCCGACCCCAACTGTCTTGCCCTGAGCATCTACAGGCGCGGTTCCCCCTACCGCAATGAAAGGACCAACACGAACCGCGCGACTGAAGCCAACGACTTCCTCCATGGGATTTCCGTTTGATATGAGCTGGCGCATTTGGTGAGCCTCCTCCCTACTGGAAAGCATACACGCATCTGATCAATCGTGACAAAGTTTTCGGAATTGCGGACATTCCTGCATCGCACAGCATCGGTAAAAGAGGGCTCACTGCCGACTTGCGGCGGCACAGCACCGAGTTGCAGGGATACCGCACCTCGTGCCCGACGCCAGATGACATCAGCCAGCCCATTTACGACGTTCATGCAGGGCGCGACGAAGACGCTGCTGCGAGCGCGAAGGGCTTCCCGTTAGCGGACCTACAAGACTGCTCAGCTGGCCCTGAGCATGCCGCGCCTTGCTTCAAGGTTAGCGAAGCGCTGAGACTTCGCTTGCTGACTGTTGGAAAATCAAAGCGACGCTTGCGCGGCTATATGCCGACGCGCGTTTTGGTGAGTTCGCCCCCCCCTATTTCGGCCTAACTGAACCTCCAGATGAAGGAAGGCACGGAACATGAAGACAGCTATAGTGATACTTACGATTGCCCTGGCTGCGCAGGGCCCGTCGATGGCAAACGCAAAGGACCACTCCTGGGGCAAAGACCAGATACCGACCCCCATCTTCGTAAAGTCGAAAGACAGGCACTGCCCGCCAGGTCTTGCCAAGAAAGCAGTTCCCTGTGTGCCACCTGGACACGCCAAACGGTATGGAATTGGGGAGTACATTCGGGATGGCTACATCCGCATCGATGACCCTAGCCGGTGGGGATTGAGGCGCGACGGGTACTACGTGCGCGCTGGCGACTATGTCTACGAGGTGAACCGCGAGACGCACCAAGTGCTGAACCTGATCGGTGCAATCGCCGACATCCTAAACTAGGTTTTACTGCACCTGCGCCTTGGGCATCGTCTGCAAGGCGCAGATTGCGACCTTTGCAAAGTCCGGGCCGCAGGGCCGCGCTGGATGGCAAGGACGGCCCACTGCCGCCGCTCACCAGTGAAGCCTTTGCCGCAGTGCAGCTTCACCAGACCAGCCGTTCGTGCATCGCACAGCATTTCGGCGGCTTGATCGTCGGTCAGCGGACGAAACGGCCTTGCGAGTTGGTCGTACCGCTGGTTCCGGGTTGTAAGGCAAATTGGCCGCCTCTGAATATTGAGACCCAGGGATTTCGCGGATGTAAGTTTGCCTAATTTGAGAGGACGACTTTTTCTAGAGCGGCGGCCCAGTCCTCGAGATGGTTATCATAGTATGGCCCCTGTTCCGATTTGAATGTCACGATGCCGTCACCGTCCAGCACATAAAGCCGTTCTGGTTCTCCAGCATAATCCGCGTTTATTCGATTGTCAGGCCAATCAAGAACAACCGGATTCTCGAATTCGTATGCGCTTCGCCAGTCATTGGCTACTTTGGCACGGTCCTCCAAATTGATGGTCTGGGCATACATTACTCCGGCCGCTCTGTTTGATTCAGTGTTCCATCCATCTGTTGGATGCGCCTCCAACACATAGACAAACACAAACTGAACCCGCCCATCGTAGTGTTTAATCAGTTGCTTCATCCTATCTGATTGGCGACGGAAAACCGGGCATGTGTAACACCCAAATATCAGCGAGACAGGTGCGCCACGAAGATCGGAAAGGTCCAGAAGTCCGGAAGAGATACTTCCTTCGGCGTTCAGAGTGTGAGCGGCAAAGTTGGGTGCAGGTTCGCCCTCTTGCGCAAGGCAGTTGTCCTCTTGGTCTGCAGCCGTTCTTAGGTAGTCGCGGAATTCAGATTTGCTCAAGCCCATGGTGTCTTTGAAATCGGCTTCCGACATGTCATCCATCTGGTCCCGCATTTCGAATGCAATTCTACTCATAGAAACATCCCTCCTGACCCACACAATAGCAGGAACCGACGCATACCTGAAAGGTATGTCACCAAAGGCGACATCTGAGCATGACGCAGCATTCAGTAGGTTGGGCTCTTCGCGGCCATCCGCTGTGTGAGGTACGAATGCCCGATACAGGGCGTCGCTACCGTTCATTGCAGCGCCTCTGAACTCACACACTGCGGACAAGGACGAAGCTGACTGTCGTCGGATTGGAGAAAATGTCCGCTGCCCTGTTCTTAAGCCGTTGGTACCGAAACATATGGACTTTAAGGGGCACTAACTTGGCTTGGCAATGGCGGTCGCAAATACCTGATGACCGTAAAGCGTTCCGGCTGCTGCCCGGCGCTTGTACTCAGCGACAAGGCCGCAAAACAGCTCCTCACCGATCTCGCCCCGCTCAAGCATCCGCTTTGAAGTTTCTTCGACCCAGGGCAGCATTTGTTCATTGTCCGCAATTGTTCGGCTTTGGACATCAAAATCGGTCACTTCAAAATCGGTCGCTGTCATCAAAGAACGCATTTTCGCGACGATATGTGGGTCAGTCACAAACTCGTTGACGAAGGCGCGTGCGCATGCGTCGAGCGGATCGTTCGCGCTGTTGCTCAGGCTAGCTTTTGAAAAGTCCGCATCGCACACCACAAGACAACCATCCGATTTAAGAACACGCCGCGCTTCTTGAAGAAGCGGAACGGGGTCCACCACATGAGTCAGGACGGTATGCATTAT
Organism: Tritonibacter scottomollicae; assembly: GCF_032924845.1. Classification (NCBI taxonomy): domain Bacteria; kingdom Pseudomonadati; phylum Pseudomonadota; class Alphaproteobacteria; order Rhodobacterales; family Paracoccaceae; genus Tritonibacter; species Tritonibacter scottomollicae. The sequence continues at coordinate 565,125 of NZ_CP136704.1, read as the reverse complement.
GAGGTTGAAAACCGAATGGTCATCAAGTGGCAATGCAGTCCCGTCCGCGACTTCAAAGGTTACATTGGTGTGCTGTTTCGCGCGCTCTCTGGCCACCCTAACAAAGCCAGAGGATGGTTCGAAGGCCATGACCTGTTCAGGCTCGGCCTTCGCTGCAATCCGCCTGGTAACAGCACCGGCACCAGCCCCGACCTCGACGGTGAGGCTGCCTTCCGCAAATTTTAATTTCGAAAGGTACGATGCAACGATGCTCTCCATTTTGGGGTCGGATTGTCTGGCATCCATCGAGTCAGCGAATGCTGCAATGAATTCCTCGCCCGCTGCGTCTACGTCCTGAAAAGGATCGGCCATCAACAAAGGTTCCCCTTTATGCAATCAAGTTCACGATAGCAGACTTTCATGATTGGCGCAGCATCATGAAGATTGGGCTCACTGCCGACTTGCGGCGGCACAGCACCGAGTTGCAGGGATACCGCACCTCGTGCCCGACGCCAGATGACACCAGCAGCCCAATCACGACATTCATGCAGGGTGCAGCGAAGGCGCTGCTGCGAGCGCGAGCGCTTTCCCGAAAGCCGCCGTTCAGCAGGCGGTGGCGGCCCTGGCTGATGCTGCGGTCAGCTCCAGAGGCAGCGAAGCGCAGGTTAGCGACATTTGCAAAGTCTCAGGATCTGCCACCTGGGCAACGGTCCCATGCTGCACGAGCAATGGAGGGAACAGACCTTCGCTGCAGATGCAGCCACCAACCACTGTCGAACGGAAGGGAAGCGCAACTGACCAGTCATTGTGTCTTGCCCGCCCAATGGCTGGTTTAAGCGCATTGCGACATCGCTACCTATGGAAGATCCACTTCGTGATCTTGTGTGACCAACTTCAGCAACCTTGGTTTGCTTCGTCGCAGTAAGGAAAGCGGCGGTTCAATCGCGTGCGCGCATCTCCAAAGCATCTTCGGTTGTCAGGATATTTCCGGCGTAACCCCACGAACCGCTGCTCACTTCATGTACGCGGACGGACGTCCCGGCCCTGATGGTCTGACCCGCGACTTCGCCAAATGCGTCTGTCACCTTTCGGATGATCTCGGCTTTCTCCTCCGCCGAAAATACACCTTCTAGAACTTGGATATCGATGGATGGCATCGCCTTCTCCATTGTTTGTGGTCTCGCAGGAGATCGATCATTTGAACGATCGTCTGGCACGCAACATGACATATGATGTTTCTACGTGTAAAACTGTCTGCCAAAACAGAAAGGAACTATGGGATGGCTGCGATGACTTCCTTCCGCTCTGTCGTTGATCCTGCAGATTGTGATTTTCTGGGTCACATGAATGTTTCGAGATACTTTGCCGCCTGTTCAGACGGTGTTTTCGCCATTCAATCAGAGATGGGGTTGACGGCCAGTGATATGCGCTCGGGTCGCAGGCTGTCGTTTGCAGTCGTACATGCCGAAAGCGATTTTCGATCCGAGCTGTCTGCAGGTGATGCAATTCGGCTGGAGACATCGATCATTGAGATGGGTGCCAAATCCATCACTTTCCGGCACCGGCTTGTAAGGTCCGAAGACGATGCAACGGCGTTTGAAACAGTGTTCAAATGTGTGATGCTGAGTCTGGAAACACGCAGAGCAGCGGACATTCCGGATGAAGTCCGGCAGAGGGCGGACGCCTGGCAGGAAGAAGCCACCCAACAGAGATAGGACACAGCCTTCACTTCATCTGATGGCAGAATGCATGGCTGCAAAAAGACAATTCGAAGAAAATTTGAATGTTCAGAGCTGAGAGGGGCAGAACATGACAAACACGGAATGGCAACTCAGCGGCAACATGGCCGAACGATACGAGGAATACCTCGTACCCGTCATTTTTGCGCCGTGGGCCAGCGACCTAATTGTGCGCGCCGGCCTTGCCTCCGGCGACAGCCTTCTCGACCTTGCGTGCGGAACAGGCATTGTCGCGCGACTGGCAGCACAATCCGGTGTCACGGCGACTGGCGGTGACATCAACCTTGGCATGTTAGCAGTGGCAAAAGAACGCTCGACAGGGCTGGACGCAACGTTCCATTCGGCAGATGCACAACGCCTGCCTTTCGAAGATGAAAGTTTTGATGTTGTCATATGTCAGCAAGGCCTTCAATTCTTTCCAGACAAGCTCGGCGCGCTGTCCGAGTGTTTGCGGGTCATAAAGCCAGGTGGCCAGGCTGTGTTTTGCACGGCGCGTGGGTTGGAGGAAAATCCTTTAATGCAGGCACAGGTTACCGCCTTTGGCAGGCATTTTGGCGAAGAAACAACCGGAGCGATCCGTGCCGTTTGTGGCTTTCCTGATCCCGATGAGATGCGGTCTGTATTCGAAGGCGCAGGTTTCGGGCAGGTCGCCGTTGAGAAAGTTGTTCTTGATCTTGAAGCTGAAGATGGGTCCGCATTTGTGAACGGATTGATGATGGCCACTCCGGTTGCCGACCGCATAGCGGCAATGCCCCCCGCTGACAGAGCGACACTGCACGACGATATCCTAAAGGGGTTCGGAACTTGGTATGATGGTTCCGCGCTTCGTTTCCCCCATAGCGCTAACGTCGTTCTAGCATTGCGCTCGGCGTGAAATCTCAGGGCAACCATCCAGGGGAGCACCTTCAACGAATGGCCGGTTTTTCAAAAGCTTATGGGCCGCCAATGAATTTTCATGACCTTCGCGCTGGATGGCGGCTTAGCGGAACAGTGACGCTTCTCGTCCGCAACTGCAGAAAATCAACGAGCTGAGTTGACCTGCGCCGCCAACGGCAGTTTTGCGCAACATTTGGTCATCCGTGCATAGTGCAGCATCGGTCGGACTGGGCTCACTGCCGACCTGCGGCGGCGCGGCACCGGGTTGCTGGGATACCGCACCTGGTCTCCGCCGCCAGATGACGCCAGCCAGCCCATTTCAAGACATTCACGCGAGGCGGATCGGTGCCAATGCTGCAGGCGCGAAGGAAACCGAAAGGTTTCTCAGGAGCGGACCTTCAGACTGTCTCGACAGATTGGAAAGATGCTGCGCCTCGCATGAATGTCAGCGAAGCGCAGATAGCGACCTTTGCAAAGTCCCCTCAACCCGAGGCAGCGCGAAAGACCTATGCTGCACGAGCACTACGCGAAGCTGACCTTCTCCGCGGATGGCATTACCTTGCCCATATTTAAAATCGCATGCTCGCACACGGGGCCGCAGACTTTGGATGCTTCAGTCGCCAAAGCTAACATCTGGAGAACCTGCGTCAGCCGCGCCCCCGCAAGAGATTGTATCCCCTACTCGACCAGCAGGTTTCCCGTTCACAAAAACTGATCCTGAGCCTCCCGACAAATTCCGCCCGTGAGCTGGAGCCGGGCAAACACCGCACCCATGTTCTGCATAAGCATCACCTTGACGAACGACTGCTATGCCGTTCACGTACACGTCGGGAGAGGCTGCGGTCGATGGGGTCGGAGGAAAGTGGCATCCGTGACCGGAGCCGATGTCGCCTAGTCGAGTTGCTTTGGGCATTTTCGAAATCCACTCCCGTTAATCTTCATACATCAACAACTGCGCAATAGCAGGAACCCAAGGACCAACAACGCTAAGCCTGCAATCAGAACAAACCCCAATCCGATGAGTAGACGCTGTTACTCCCAAAGCCACTCAAAGTTACGCGAGCTTGGTAGCGGGACGTGATCCTGAATTTGCCGAAGCATATTACCGCTTGCATCCCGCCTCAGATGAGCATCGTTCAACCCCTCTCTGCCCACGTGACCCTCTGCTATTTCGGTAGTACTAAAAGACATATAATCATAAACAGCGAGAGCACTTAGATCAGACCCAAATGTGTCCGTGTTTGACCAGTCAATATCCTCAAGCTGTGTAAGGCACATGCGGATCGCGCGTCCGCCTGGCAGTTGCGTAAGCGCAGTCCCCGTCCGGATGTGCGTCGCCAGTCCTAGAACCCCGCCCGCGCTATCAAGGATAAAGCACTCGGCGTTCGGGAAACCGTCGCCAGTAATATTCACTTGGACATATGCTTTGCCTTCGCCCCGATCCATTGAGAGGTAGATCTGAGTAGAAACGTCAAGATCCGGCACGACGCCGTTGTAGGGAATCCAGTCACCAGCAATCCGCCCCGACCCGGTGTCATTCGCCTCGGGGTTGGACAAGGGACCACCCAGAACATCGTGGCCAACATCGGTGTCTGCGCCGTAGAACGCAAAGTTCTTACCCGCGTATTTAAGAAATATGTTTGCGGTCTGGTCGCCATCCTCAGTGTAGCGTGTGATGGAATAAGTTTCCTCGTGACGCGGCTTCTTTCGCGGTTGCGAGTAGTCGTTTTCCATCACTGGTGCATCGGGAATTCTGTTGCCATACGGATATGTCGGGTTGAGCGCCGCCTCGGCAGTTTCATTGATCACTCTATCGGCGATTGCGTTTGCAGAGGGGTCAGAATCGCATATGACCTCCTCGACCGTACCCATTTGAAGGTTGATCGGCATGATGTGATAAATTCGAGCCGTCACATTTGTATCAAATGAAAATCCCCGGTCATCGCCTTCAAATCCAAGGCCGCCAGCGCCGAAGTTGGCATCTGGGTGGAACGACCGGGTGATGATAGTAATGGCAGTCATTTATAATCCCCGAATGTACCTTCTTCCAGTTGTGCCAGACTCGGCGTATAGACCAAAACTCCTGCATAACCCTTCTTGTCAGGCCCGGTATTTAGTATGTTTGCCTGCATTACCCGCACCAGACGGCTGTTTCCCTTGTCTGCTGTCGAGCCTGAGACATGAATCACCGAGACATCCGGCCAAACGTGACGCTCGCCTGTGCTACGGTCCATCCACCCGCCGCTTCCCACCAGAATTCGTTCTGTGCCTAGGCGCGCAGGGTTTTCGATCTTTGGGTCGGGCACCAGATTGAATCCGAAGGTACCGCCCTCGGGGTAATACATTTCAACATACGAAACCGGACCAGAGACGTAGGCCCCGAAAAGTCGGTCCTGCGGGTTAAGCTGTCCGCGCTTTGCGTTGTTATCATCCGCGTCAGCCAGATTAAGGCCATCCAGCACGCGCCACTCTTCTTCTGGTATGGGAACAGAACCGACAATGACCGTTCCGCCTTGGCTGAGTAAGGGTTCGCCCACATAGAGCGTTACATGGCTTTTCAACTTTTCTTCCCTTGTATCAGCTGACCTAGCGGCCAAAGACCAGAAAACCGCTACACCTAGAGTGAGAAGTAGCAGGACAAGAATTATGCGTTCCCGTTTGAACAACATCAGTTCAGATCAATCTTTGAAGCGTTCATTTTGATGCTTCCTGCAGCTTTGTCCGTCAGGTTCCCTGTCAGCGTTGTAGTCATATCCTTACCGTTGATCAGGATCGTGCCGTCCGCTTTCATGATCAGTTCCGATGCACCGCAGCGCAGGTGAATTTCTTTGTGCGCATCAAGGCGGTACTTCTCTCCTACGACCTGAGAGTGGTTCTTACCTGTCGTTTCCCGGACAGATTGTTGCACCGTTTGTGATAGGTTTTCGCCGTAAGTCAGCGTCGCAGATGTTCCGACGCTCTTGTTGAATGTGGTGCCTGCGGTTAGCGCAATAGCAGATGCAGCCGTCAGCGAATATGTTCCTCGACCTGTCATGTCCGGAAAAGACTGTTCGAAGTTGTAAGCCGCCATCCTAATCCCTTGAGGATTATCCGTGAGCGGCTTTCGCACAAATCCGCCGTGCGACCCGGTGCCAACATTTACTGTCATGTCCATGCCTATATTGTGGACATCGACCAACCTGACTTCTCGCAGGCTTGCAGCGCCAATACTCTCAACCTTGGTTCGATCCACGCGGTTCGTTTGATGGTTCAGTACTTTCAAGCTGTGGTCGAGTTGTGCGTGGAGATGTATCTCTTCCCGCCCTTTTTCGTCCTCAAACCTCAGCTCGTTGTAACCTTCTCCTTTGTGCGTGTCCGTCCTAAACGTAGATCGCGTCTTATGCTTGGGCAGTTCATAAGGCGGCTTGTTTCTGCCGTTATACACACAGCCAGTCACGATCGGCTTGTCTGGATCACCTCGCAGATGCTCAACGATGACCTCCATGCCAATGCGGGGGATGACCATACCACCCCAACCCTTCGACGCCCAGTTCTGGCTAACCCGAACTCGCATGCTGTGCGCGCCATCGAGATCCCAGTGAAAGCGGCACAAAATGCGACCGTGTTCATCACAATCGATCTCGCCTTCGCCAACCACAACTGCGGTTTCTGGTCCCTGCACACGTGGCCCGACCGTTCGGCGCTCGGGGCGAAACGGCGCATCATCAGGTGTCAGCACATAGGAACCGTCATAGGGCGCGTCATCTGCTCCCGCACTCCCAGAGCCATAGGCCTGAGCCCGGAACCGATGGGTGGCCTTGAGGCACACGAATGTTCGTCCTGTCGCATTGGGAACATCATTCCCAGCCAGCGTGACGCGCCAGCCCGCGCCGAGGGACACCACATCGCCCTCAGCCCGGTGGCGCGGGGCCTGACCGCGTTCGGCCTCAAGGCGGCGCGAGACCACCCCCCGGCCTTCGCCTTGGTTGAGGTAATCGCCGGGCCAGTCATAACTTTCGATATCGCCGCTTGGATGAGACGCATCAGAGAACTGGTCCACTTCCTGCGCCGATGTGGGAATCTTGAAGTTATACTCCGTCAGCCGCACTGCGCCGGTGGTGATCCGCTCGGTCGCGGACCAATGGCGGAAATGCTCCTCCTCGTTCCGGTGGTATCCGGCGACACCGAAATACGGGCGCGATGATCCCGGAACTTCAGGCAGGCTGATCGCCGCATCGGTGAGCAAGAGCGTGTGTGATCCCGCCTCATGTCGCCAGGACCATGTGATGCCAAAGCGCTCCAACTGGCGGCGGATGAAATCCGCATCCAACTCGCCATATTGGACCGTGTACTCCAGCACCGGATAGTCATCCATCACCCGCACTTCGAGGTGAGGGTTGCCCAATGCCGCGTAAGAGCTGAGCACCTCTTGTACGATCTCGATGACGGTTTTATTGTGGAAGATCCGCATATTGCGCCGCAGGCTGGCCACATGCAGCCACGGGCGCAAAGTCAGGTCATAGCGAAACCCGTTCTCGAAGGCACCGCGTTGCTCCGCTTCGCAGACGATCCCGTCAAAGGCACGCACTCCTTGAGCGTGATTGATTTCGACAGTGGCATGGGTTCCAAGTAGAGCGCTGAGATCGAGGGTGTTCTCGGTTGAGAGCGCTTCAACCCGCCACTCGAAATCTCCCGAAAGCTCCTCCGTGCCATCCATCCGCAAAAGCACAAGCGCGTCGGATCCCAGCACAGTCGTCAGACGCCCAAGCCGGGCCTCCTGAGTAAATACATTCATAAAACACAACCCTTGAAGTTGAGCGAGAGCATATCTGTCTCGCCTTAAGGATCAAGGGCGGCATATCCCTACCTGTGGGGAAAATCACGATGGCGCAATCACATCGGAGTGATTGTTCGACGTCGTTGGGGCCGAGTTCAATGTCCGCTCGCGGAGAGTCTTTCGCGCTTGCAGAAGCGCCCTCGCTGTGCCTTGCGTGGATGTCTCCTTCGGGCTGGCTGCTGTCATCTGACGGCTGGAACCTGGTGCGGAATCGCTGCGACCTTGCTGCCGCACCGCCGCATGTCCGCTTAGAGCCCAAAAGTACGGATGCTGAAAAGTGCATGAATGACTGCTCCGGGGAACGCCATTGCGGTCTTAAATGACCGCGAATAAGGTTGTTCGGTCACGATATGTGTCCTGCCACGTAAAGGAGGGTTACCTAAGTGTTTAGATGCCTGAGGTGGCCAAGACGGCAGAGTTTTGAAAAAAAGAGAATTGACGTTACAGTGTCCCAACAAGAATGGGCGCTTCTGAAGCGGGGTTCGCTCCCCCAATCCATGGAAGATAAATGGGCTATCTATTACCGTGATGGTTTCCTGAATTTCCACAGGTCGCGTCACATAATCTATAAATTGAGGCCTGAAGCCTGTGGGGGCTCGTTTGTATTCGATACGCTGTGGTGTCGGCGTAAAATTGACCACTACACACCCGGCGCACACTTCGATGAAGTAGATTTTGTCATGAAGAGGATCCAAATGAGACTGGAGAGACCTGCTGATGAGCCATGGGTAGGATGGGATCCAAGGTATCCGCGAAGCAAAGAAGTATTGGAACCCGACTTTACAGCGATCAAAAGTAGATGAACGCCTTCTCGACCAATTGAGAATTAGCACAGTGCAGGCGCTTCAGGCCTCCTGTAGGCTGAAGCTGCCATTGGCGCAACCGCAGCGAATTCAAACTTTGTCCGCATTCCTTCCGCTCGATGATGGTTGGTGGCTGCACTTGCGGCGAACGTCTGCTCCCTCCATTGCTCGTGCAGCGTGGGACCGGCGCGAGGCTCGCAGGTTCCGCGACTTTGCAAATGTCGCTAACTGCGCTTCTCCGACATACGTGCCAAGAGCAGCAACCGTCCTGATCGGCCGAGCTAACCTGAAGGTCCGCTCAAGGGAGATCTGGCGGGTTTCCCCCGCCCAGCTGACGTAGGAATTTGCGTCTGCGCTGCCCGAATATCGGTCAACCGCTTCGCAGTCCAATCGCGACAATCGTACCGCTCATGAATCCATTGGACCGATCCGCTGACGGTGGACACTCTAGGGGCGTTTCGGCTCATCGCCAAGCTTCGAAGTAGACGTTCAATCGTGAATAGGTATCTATTGGAAGTCTGCTGACCAGGAAGTGATCCATACACATCGCAACCTTAACACAACGAAGCCCTGCAGTTTCAGGGACAGAACTCGGCCAGTTGCCTTGGATCGACCTAAACTGCGTGACATCAACATCTGTAGGATTGATTTTGACGCGACAGGTCATCATTTGGAAACCGCGCGCCTACTGCCAAGGTGCTCGTTGCCCGAAAGAGAGAGCCAAGTGATCAATAAAGAGCCGAAGTTTCGGGGGCATGTGCTTGACTGGCGGCCAAACAGCTTGCACAGGTAGCGGATCTGGAGCCAAGTCGGGCAGAACCTGAACCAGGCGTTCATGCTTCAGGTCATCATAGACGATGAACATGGGAAGAAGCGCTATCCCGAGACCTTCCAAAGCCATGTCGCGCATCGCGTCCCCATTGTTTGTCATGACTCTGGATGGGACAGGCGGATCAACTGGCCTGTCAAACTGCCAGATTTCGCCCAGCCGCTTGTTCTGGTATCCAATTGCGGCATGCTCCCTGAGCTGCTCTGGTCTATTAATCTGGCCATGCTTTTCCAAGTACTCAGGGCTTGCGACAATCGCTCGAGGGTCCTCGCAAACCTTGCGAACAACCAGGGTGCTGTCGGGCATCCTACCAACACGGATAGCAACATCAAAACCAGATCGGGCCAGATCAACCATTGCATCATCGTATTCGATGGCGATATCGAGATTGGGGTGCATGCTGGCGAACTTGGCGGCCATACGTCCAACGTGACGAATCCCGAAGCTCATCGGCGCCGAGATCCTCAGCCGCCCTTGCAAACCATGATCACCCTCCGCAACCCACTCCGTTGCCATGACAAGCTCACTAAACGCGGGCCGAACCCTCTCAGCAAGTGCAATGGCAGCATCCGTCACTCTGATCCGGCCTGCATGGCGCGTAAACAGAGTAACGCCAAGCGCCTTTTCGAGATCACTAATACGTTTGCTGATAACGGATTTTGACAATCCGCCACGCGTTGCAGTCTCCGAGATGGACCCGGTGTCCACCACACTGAGGAAGGTTTCAATTTCGTTTATGTTCCAGCGCATAAAACCAGCATAGTCATGATTTGAAAGTACGGGAAATAATATCGTTCGGTGATTTCGAACGCCGACTTGCAACCACGTTGACTTCCAGCATTGGCCGCACCGGTTCAGTCCATAGAAATTCGGTTGCTTGTTCTCATTGATGCCCTTCGCAGTACTATAATTGCCCGTAGAGGGCAGACCCAAGAGAGCGCACTCACCGGAAGGCCCGCCGCAAACCCGCAAGGAATAGTCACCTTGACCTGCGCCATTGCTCAGCGAGGTTTTTCGAACACCAGGTTCTGCTTTCGGGAACGCGTCATGCGTTGAATGCCTGTCTTCTCCCCCCAATTGAAAGACAGCCACGGCTTCCCCGTGAAGAAAGGAGTTTCGAAATGAGACAGATCTTATCTACGAGCAAGACCGGCCCCGGTCATTGGGTGGGCGATGGGTTTCCAGTGCGATCTCTGTTTTCGCATATGGGCAGGAAAAACAGCCATGATCCGTTCCTGATGCTGGATTACGCCGGTCCGCATCGTTTCAACCCGGCGGACCATCCGAGAGGTGTCGATGTGCATCCGCACAAAGGATTCGAAACCGTCACAATCGTCTATCAGGGCGAGGTCGAACACGGCGATTCCACAGGGCGCGGCGGAGTGATCCGGGAAGGTGATGTGCAGTGGATGACCGCAGCAGACGGCATTCTACATAAGGAGTACCACAGTCAGGAGTTCACCCGCAGGGGCGGAACGCTCGAAATGGTCCAGCTCTGGGTAAACCTGCCCGCCAAGGATAAATCTGCGACACCGGGGTACCAGGGCATCACGAATGCAGAGATTCCCAGTATTGACCTTGCAGATAATGCCGGGCTGCTGCGGGTCATCGCAGGCGAATACAACGACCACAACGGGCCTGCGCGCACCTTCACGCCGATGGAGGTCTGGGACTTACGATTGAACGCGCACAAGGGGGCTTCGTTGGCGCCGCCGGAGGGCCAGAATGTTACGGTAGTTGTGCTCGACGGCGAAGTAAACATCAATGGCAGCGCCCCCCTAGTGGGCCCGGCAACTGCACGCCTGGGGAACAAGGGCGCGGTCCGGCTGGAAGCTGCTACCAGTGCCAAGCTCTTGATCCTATCGGGTGAGCCGATTGACGAACCAGTCGCAGCCTATGGGCCCTTTGTGATGAACACTCAGGAGGAAATCCATCAGGCGATTTCCGAATTTCAGTCCGGAAAGTTCGGCAGTCTGTAAAGGACTTCCGGACAGGATCGCGGCGGCGGGGCAGCGCCCGCCGCCCTAGCGGGTCAGCCAGGCGCGTGCCGCGTTCAGATCCGCGGGTGAAATTTCATGACCTGCCTCAACAACCTCGCTTTCAACACCCGCACCACTGTCCTGCAACCATTGGGCCAAGCGCGGCGCCTCAGAGCTGAGAGGGTCATCGCGGCCGGTCAGCAATAAGACCTGAGCCGAGGACAGATCCACCTGGGGCAGCTCTATAAGCACCGGGATCGCCCGCAGCAGTATAGCGCGGCGGATCAAGCCGGGATGTAGCGCCATAACGGAGGCTGCAAAGTTTGCGCCGTTGGAATAGCCCAGCACCGTAACCGCTTCGGTGTCCAGCCCATATCCTTGAACAGCAGCGTGCAGAAAGGCCTCAAAGGCCCGCGCCTCGGCGCGAATATCCTCCTGGTCGAAAGTTTCCACATCAAACCGCCGGAAAAACCGGGTGACATGCTCTTCGGTGGCACGACCCCGAACGCCAAGCAGGGTTGCCCTTGGGTTGAGGCGTGCAGCGAGAGGCATCAAATCCGCTTCATTGCCACCGGTTCCATGCAACAAGAGCATAACCGAGCCGTCGGGGTCTTCGGGATGGCGAAACCGATGCACGAAAGGCAGAGACCGCTTGGGCATCCTTGGTTCGCCTGGCTGCGCGAATTGTGGCAGCATCGCGCGCAGGTCTGCGGCGCGGGCGGTGTCATGGTCGGGTATGAGCAACGTTTCTCCCAGATGGCCTGCTGGCTCATCCACCGCAAATCCAGGTGCGTCGGTTGCGTATTCAAATAGGAGACCAGCCGGATCCCGGGCGTATAGCGACAAAAAGTACTTTCGATCATGAACATTGGTCGGCTCATGAGCACGCGCCAACGACCCCCGCATCTCTCGGACTGCCGCGGCATCCGGTGCGCGGAAGGCCACGTGGTCAAGAACGCCGGTGCCGGGAATGCCGCTAAAGAACCCGCGCGTATCACGGATATCTATCGCATCGGTATCGGACACCATCCTCTGGATCTGACCTTCTGTCGCGCTCATGCGGTAACCGAACTTTTCGGCGAACTCCGCTGTTGCCGCAGGATCACCGGAAAACAGCGTGACTGCCCGCAGGCGGGTGGGTGCAACTTGACCAGTTTGCAGAGGTTCTCGCCCCAGATCCGTACCAACCAGCTTCACTATGATGCCATCGGGGTCTTTCAGTCTTAGAACGGTTTCACCGAACTCGCGCGTGGGCTGTTCAACAGGCACTCTGACGTCTAAGGCGCGTGTCAGCCATTCTCCGATGCTGTCGAGTGGAACTGCAAACGCAATCTCGCCAGCCTGCCCCTCCCCAACCCGTCCTGGTGCACCGTCTTCCCATACCAGGAAGGACACCACAGATCCGGGCGCGCCGTGTACGTCGCCATAAAACAGGTGCAACTGCTCGGCGTCTTCATACCCGCCAGTTTGTTTGATAAGGTGCAGGCCGAGAAATCCCATGTAGAAGTCGACGTTGGCCTGAACGTTCTTTGTGATGCCTGTCACATGATGAATTCCCGAAGGCATTTGCACCCCTCATTCAGCGTTCTGCTCAGCATAACCCTGTTCAGATCCATGTGAAGAGCACGCGGGTGAACATCGCTTTCGCCTAAAACGAACAGCCGGCGGCTTCTGCATCCACTGCGATGAGCTATCATTATTCTGCACCCAATCGCAAAGGAGTTTGAAATGAGCTGGAATCCCGCACTTGACCCTGGATGCCCTGACGGCGTTGACATCGACTCCATTGAAACTCTGATCATTCCTCGAGCGCATGATCTGGGCGGGTTTGAAGTTCGCCGCGCGCTGCCCGCACCAAAGCGCCAGATGGTTGGACCGTTTATCTTCTTTGATCAGGCGGGGCCCGCAGAATTCCTCACAGGTTCGGGGATAGACGTGCGCCCCCACCCGCACATCGGATTGGGCACGGTGACCTACCTGTATCAAGGAGACTTCCACCACCGCGACAGCCTGGGCACCGATCAGGTCATTCGACCCGGCGCTTTGAATTGGATGGTCGCCGGAAAGGGGGTCACCCACTCCGAGCGCACGTCGTCCGAGGCTCGCAGCGGGCCGCACTCGCTGTTCGGTATCCAGACTTGGATGGCGCTGCCTGAAGACAAGGAAGACATTGATCCCCTGTTTGAGCATCACGGCAAGGAGAGCCTGCCTGAAATCGAGTCGGAAGGCGTTCGTGCCAAGTTGATCCTGGGTTCAGCATACGGTGAGGCGGCCCCAGCGACCCTTTTTTCCGAAACCTTCTATCTGGATGTCATCCTTGAACCCGGTGCGCGCTTTCCGCTTCCGGATGAACACGAAGACCGCGGCATTTACGTATCACAGGGCAGCGTGAAGATTGCAGGTCAGGAATTTGAAGCGGGCCGAATGATGGTCTTCCGCCCAGGTGATCAGATCACGGTGGCCGCTGGCCCTGCCGGCGCACGGCTAATGGCATTGGGTGGCGCGACACTCAACGGCCCCAGATATGTCTGGTGGAACTTCGTTGCCTCAAGCCAGGAGAAGATACAGCATGCCAAGGAAGAGTGGCGAGCGGAAAGATGGGGGACAGGGCAGTTTGATCTACCACCGAATGACCGGAGCGAACACATCCCTCTGCCGGGCCGGTGAAGCTGAGTCCCATGCCGAGTGTGCTTAACCAGATTGCCCTTGGCGGTTGCTGTCTCTCCGCCAAGGGCTTGTTTGGCACGCTCTCGGGCCACGGCCCGTTTATGAGGTTACGGGCGTCGCGTTGTAGCTGCTGATCAGGTTGCGGTAGTCCGGGATGTGGTTAGAGAACAAAGCCCCCAATCCTTCGATGTCATTGCGCCAGTCACGGTGCAGTTCGCAGGCCATGCCGAACCATGACGTCAATTGCGCACCCGCAGCTGACATCCGGTCCCATGCAGCGTCCCGCGTGATCTGATTGAATGTCCCGGAGGCATCCGTCACGACAAAGACGTCGTACCCTTCTTCGATCGCTGACAGGACCGGGAATGCCACGCAAACTTCTGTCACCACGCCGGCAACAATCAGTTGCTTCTTGCCGGTCGCTTTCACGGCAGCGACGAAGTCCTCGTTGTCCCAGGCGTTGATTTGCCCTGGGCGGGCGATGTAAGGGGCGTCCGGGAAAAGCTCCTTCAGTTCAGGAACCAGCGGCCCGTTGGGGCCGTCCTCGAAACTAGTGGTGAGGATCGTTGGCAGGCCAAAGTACTTTGCGGCGTCTGCCAAGGCCAGAACATTGTTCTTGAACTTGTCGGGGTCAATATCCCGCACCAACGAGAGAAGCCCGGCCTGGTGGTCGACCATCAGAACAGCGGCATCATTTTTATCGAGGCGTTTGTATTGAGGTGTCATGTGCGTTTCCTTTCTTTTGACGCCGCAAGATGGACTGGGATCACATATGATCGCGACGCCTCAAGGCACCTTTGCGAAGACTCCCTGCAGACACATCCCGCCACATGCGGCAGATCTCATCTTAACATTTTCTATGCAGGTGATCGCCGTCGGGCTGGTGGAAAGCAGTGTTCGGCAATAACGAACAGCTCTTTTGATCCTACTGTGCTGTGTTCTAGCTTGTGTTGAACGGCATGCATGCACCTCATCGGTGAGCGCACGATGGGGGCGCGGGTCGGATTACGCCTTCTCCGCCGAGAGCGGTTTGAACTTGCGCTTGTCGCCCCCCCCGCGCCCCCGGTACGTCATCTGCCAGACGGGGTTTTCCCCTTGCTGCTGCACCCGGCGTTTAAGCACCGGCGACTGATCCACCATCGCCACCGTATCCTGGAACAGGATCCCTGCCTGGTCCTTCTTGGCCGCCGCCGCATAGATCTCGGCGCGCGGCTCGCCATCAGCCACCATCATGTAAAGCCCAATACCGCCCAGCATCGGCGATTTGCCGTTGCCCTTGCCTTCCTCATCGTAAAACCGCGTGAACCGCCTGAGCCAAGCCCCGTGCTGGGCGCTGTATTTTTGCCAGCCAAAGAGCGACCCGATCCGGAACGCCTGGCTCGGTTGCAGCTCAAAGGGCCGCCCCTCAAACTGCCCGCCGTTGAGCCGCAGCACCTGCGGAAAGAAGCGGATCGCCCGCAGCGCCTCCGCCAGATCCCATTTGAGCCCGCGTTTGGGCCCCTCAACGAGATCGCGCAGATGCCGATCCGCTGCCGCCCGCACATAAGGCCCGGCTACAACCTCACCGACCTCAACCGCTTGCGCTCAGGCTGTCACCGGATCCTCGCTGGCCGAGACCCGTTTTGGGGATGCGCTCACGTCAGGTAGCTCTCGGGCCCATCGGGATCCGGAAAGCTGAAGCCCATCTGGCCCGCCCCCGACAGGCCCCGCTCCGCCGCCGGCGTCATGCCGAAGTCATTGGCCAGCCCGCTGATCTGGCGGAAGGTCTCATTGAGCTGCGCCACTTCGGGCCGCGCCTTGATCTGCACCCCGTTGCGCGTCTCGCTTTCATAGGTCTCGCCGGTCTCTTCCAGCTCGAGCTCCAGACGTTCAAACCGCAACACCGCTTTGCAGAGCTGTTTGAACATCATCACATTGCTGGGCTTCAGCCGATCCACGGTCGGGTGACACAGCGGCAGCGCCAGCCGGTCAAAGGTCCAGCGCAGCTCGCCGGTCAGCCCCTCGGGCCGGATCTCCTCCAGGCGCATCCGCGCCCGCTCTTCCAGATTGTGAAGCGGCGCGCCCTCTTCCGCGAGGGCGACAACCTTCTCCTCTGCCGGTCTGCGCCCTCGCATATCTCGGTCAACTCCTTGTTCATGTGGCTTTTTCTATTCAATTTCCACTTTGCGCAGAAAAACCCTCCCCCTCCGGTTGCCAGTGCTTCCGGAATTCCTTCGGACCCTCCCCCCGGGGCATTCGCCCCGCTGCGTCAGCGGTTGGCGGGATGCTGCGGATCCACCGGCCAGCCATCCGCGCCGCGCTTTTGCGAGAAGGGACTGACGGCCCAAACCGGCCATTCGAAGTGTGATAACGCGCTGCGTCCCAGCATCCGCAGAGCAGACATCCAGTATCCCAAGCGCCATCGCAGATAGGCGTATAACACGCCCATCCACAGCGAAGAATTTAGAGCGCGGTTGGGCGCGATTGGGAACCAAATCCCTGTCTAACTCACTGCTCAGACAAGTTACTTCTTGAAATCGGCATCTCGATTGGCACCTCGCCTACGTTCAACAACAATTGCCTGATCAAACCGCGCGACGGTTTTGTCCACCCAGCGTTGAACCAACGGATTGGACGAGGCTTCTTTCAGTTTAACCAACCGTTCCCTCTCGTCCTCCAGTTTATTGGCATATGACCCCCACCAGGTTCCTGACGTCATTCGGGAAGTGACCGCATCCAATGCGTCTGTGTCATCAATATGCTCGTTTGTGAAGTCGAGAAATTTTGCGGACCACTCGCCGCTGTCTTCTTCCCCGGAAAAAAGCTCTATCCACTCAAGCATGAACGGCAAACGCTCTTTCTTGTTTTCAAGCATCCAAGCGATACTAATTTCTATTGGAACATCATTGAGGACACCCGCGCTTGCAGGTTTTCCTATTCCGGCCTCAAAAAGGCCATTTAGCCGGTGCTCTCGCATGCTGTCCGCATTATCGAGGCGCTCGTGGAACTTTTGCCACACCCGCTCGGGATCGAGCGAAATCAACTTCCGAAGAATTTTCTGCGCATAATCGTCAAATGAGAGTTGGACGTTATACTCCTCAACTTCGGTCACGCTCAGAATGAACTCCAATAACTCTTCAATGAAGGCCTGCTCGGAAAAACCTCCATCAAGTAACTTCCCGACAATGTCGTGCCAGTGATACCAATCCATGTTCGAGTAATTCACACGTTCAAATAGCGCGAGATTGGTAACAACTTCTTTGACGACTTCAACAAACGGCTCTCGATTGAGGCTGTTCTTGTAGAACATTCGTCCGATGAAATCGATGGAGGCCCACGCCCCAGTGCTACCGCCCTCGTTCATCACATTGAGCAACTCAATGGTGAGACTAGTATCAATACCTTGGAGTGTATCAGAAAAGGCAATAGCGTCAGTTGAACGCGGCTCGACTTTTCCCTCATTCAGCAGCTCGATCACGCGCTTCATAAGTGTGTCATCTAAGCCTGCCGCAGCGATCAGGTTAACTGCATGCGGAACAAGCGCTTCGACATCCAGAGCGTCGTTTAGGCACTCAAGCGCGATGTCACGGTTTTTCTGCCTCGCTCCGCCGATGACGCTACTTACCAAACTAGCAAACTTCGCCGCATCGCCATGCAGCGGCTTCGAACTTTTTAGATATTCTAGCAGTGCGTGCGGGTCATCGACGTGGGCGGCAATCTTATCAACGGTGATCCAGGCTGAATGGAAATTTCCACTCGCAAAAGCCTCTAACACTGGAAGAAAGTACTCGGAATCTGCGGGGCTGCGTGCAACGATTTCGTCAACTTTGTTCGCACAATAGTTGAAGTCGTTGTCGCCATCGCGACTGTATGAGACATCCGGGTCGTGAATGTCGATCGCCCAACCAGAGCTATAGACTGGCAAAAGCTCTAGATCGGTCTTCGGCAACAAATCGTCATAATATGCACGGAGCGTGGTCTGATAGTCTTCGGGAGCGTCTTCTCGGTCGAAGTAGAGCCATTGGTTGACGCCCATGAGAGGTTTGGTCCAATGGGGGTAGCGCTCAAGTAGCCGCGCGATCATACCTTGAACTTCGCTCAGCATCGGTTGGATATGAAACAAGCCCCTCAAGTGCGAACCGATTGAGTTCAATGCAGTTCTTGCATGCTCCTGTTGGTCGCCAAGAGCAATGAGTTCTAACCGTTGCAGAGCTTCGCGATAGTAATCCCAAATCTCACCGTACGTCTTAGGATGCCAATCATCGAGCGCTTCATCCGCACCGATGTTCTCACTACCACCTGATCTGGAAAAATGCCCGCTTTCTAGCATTCTATCGAGTGCAGAAAGGCAGATTTCTTGAACGCGCTGATCTTCATGCGAGAGCCCTTCATCCAGAACAACGAGCTTTTCTCGCGGACTTGCCTCCGTTCCTGAGAGTTGAAGCTGATACAGGCCTTTGAACTGTCCGGTTGCATTGTTGCTCCAATCCTCATTTTCTGCGGCACCAAGACGAAGCAGAAGACGAGCGGCTGGGATGAAAGTCTGATGCCGAAATACTAGTTTGTCCAAAGCCCAAACGATATGGCGTCGTCCGGCTTCAAGCGATTTCAGTTCATCAATAGATTTCCCATCAAGTAGTCGTTCCAAGTGCTCCATAGTTGCGTCGGGTGCAAGATGGACAAATCGATCAAGCAATTTCGAACCGAATTCGGTATCCAGTGAGGCGAGGTCAGGAAGTGCTTCCACGATTAGCGCCTGGGCGAACTCTCTTACTCTTTCTGACCACGATACCCACCTTAGGCGTCCGACCATGCGAAGCTTCATATCTTCGCTCAAGGTCCGGAAGAAAGCTGCTAGGGTACCCGACTGTTTGGATTCCAACCACATATTTGCCAATCTCATAGCAAGTGGCAGGGGTTGAACTGCGGCATAGTCGCCCTGTCTAAGTATTACTCCAGTCTCGGCGAACGAAGCCAAGTCGCCGAAAATTGCTTGCGAGTTACGCCCCGCAAATTTGGCAATTTCTTCGAGCTCGCCACCTACATCCCCTTCGACCCCGACTAGCGTAAACAGGCTCAAGAACTGGAGGCTTTCAAGCGCGGATGCGTCCTCGCCACGCTCTCCCCAAACGATGCGAGAAATCAACGCCTCGACAGAACCCAGTTCGAAGTCTTTGTCTTCCAATGCACGTGCGGCAAAGACTGCCATGCGCGGAAAGCCTTGGGCCAGATCGCGCACTAGCGTAGCGTTGCGTCCTTTTGCCTGCTCGTGAACAGCACAAGCGATATCGACAATATGCTCGTCAGAAGCTGGCGTGAGCTTCACGACAAGGTTCTTCCGCATCGATTGTGCTTTGGATTCAATACCAATCGTGATGACATTGCACTTCGCGCCTTGTCGGTGCGCGATCTCGCTCAATCTGGTGTGGATTGGGTTGGGGCAATCATCGACGATCAAAATCGCTCGCGAACCGGAATCGGCCATCTCGCGCGCGAGATTTAGTAGTCGATCACCGACATCATCATAGTTGCAATAAACGACTTGGTTGGCATCCAACGCATCATCCGGTTCGCGACCTGCGTTTATAAGTTCATACACAAAACGCGTCTTTCCGAAACCCGAAGGTCCGAAAACCCGAAGCGCGTTACCCTTGTCGCCGAGGAACTTGAAAATTAATTCACGAATTCCTTGCAGATCCTTCTCTTCACCGACGCTCGGGTCATCGTTTTTCCAAAGTCTTATCTCTGAACCTTGCGCCAAGTATCGAGGCTGTTTGCTGATTTGATAAGGAATTTCCGATATTTCGGGCGATTTGGACCAATCTTCGTGGGTCTGAAATCCATTCAAATGCACATCGCGCAACATGGCGTTGAGCCAAAGCGCGACAGAAGGATGAGTGTTTGTCCATGCTGCAAGCTTGTTGCAGTCGTATATGTCTATCGATGTAAGCCTGCTCGGGTCATGCCCGGCCTCTTTAATGCCATCGCGAATAGCGTTGATCCGGTCCGTTCGTTTTGTACCTACGACTGCAGTTGCCGTTACGACAATATACGCTCCGCTTCGCTCAATGGCCTGAACAAGGGCTTCATTCAAAATTCTTTCATCTTCACTTTTCTGAGAAGCTTTAGTCCAAGTTTCTTTCCTTAGCCCCGATGGTGAAGTTGCACCGCGCTTGCTTTGAAACACTGAGTAGCGGCTTGGTAACCAATCTGTTTGGTTTGGGCCCCCAGACCACTCTACTCTTCCGTCTTCGCCACCATCAGCGATGGATATTTGGGCTGGTACACTGCCAGAGCGGAGTGGAATGCCGTACGTGAGGAGTTCCGCATGAACGAGGCGACGCAGCAGTTCCACGACCTGGTTGGCGTCTAGTCTTTCTATTTGGTTTGCATCAACTTCAAAGATCATTTTCCGCTCGTTCATTTGTTGGTTCGCACTTTCCGATGTTTTGGTCGGAGTGGCATTCGACGGGGCCTGCGTTGGGTAATGAAAATGCTACGCCAAAACAAATGGGACAACCAGAATGATCAATGCGTCTTACGGTTCGACCACCAGTCTTCTCGCTCAAGCTCCAGTTTCGACAGAGAATGTCCGCTCTTTGAATCTCTGCTATCCATATGTGCGTTTGCAGCGAATGTCTGGTTTCCGCCCTGCCAGTAGGCAGGGCCACCGGATGCAGGAGCAAAACGAATGTCGCCTTTGGGCTGATTTCAGCCCTCACCAAACCATCCGCTCCAACACCTCCGCCAAAGCCTGCCGCAACGCACCGGACGTCTGCCCCCGGACACTCCACCCATGCGCCCGCAATACCGCGCTGATCGGCTTGTCCTCCAGGCACACCATATCCACCAGCCGCCGATCCGTGATGTTCACCCGCGAACCCCGCTTGGACGGGCGGATCTTGCGCACGGCAATGGCAGTGCCAGCACCGATGCGCCTTTGGATCCGCTCGATCTCTTCGCGATCCCGCAGCACCGCATCGATGAAGCTACCACTGCCACCACCACCGCCGCTGCGGAGCGCCTCGACAGATGAACACCGGGCTCCGGCGCAGGCGTGGCGCTCGACCAGATCCCGATAATACCGCCCCGCCGCAACCTGCTCACGGGTGAAAGGCGCGGGCTTACCGTTGCTGGCCGCCTTGGCCGCCATCACATCAAACACATCCGCGCACTGCATGGCCGACCGGCCACGGTAGCCCGAGGGGCGGGCTTTCCAGTCGTTTTCACCTTCGGGAAACAGGCTCATCGGTTGGAACACGCGAATGGCTCCGCGGGCCGGCGCCTCGGGGATGGCATCGCCGCAGACCTCTGGCACATAGCCCTGCTCTTTCACCGCCTGGATGCGTTCCTCCTCCGCCTGCAATCGCCGTTGGCGCGCCGCCATAAACTTTGCCATCGGGGTCAGATCCGCCACGCCATCGGGTGCCACGATCACAACATGCTCGCTCATGCTGCGGCACCCCGCTGCGCCTGGTCTGCGATCTCACGACATTGCTTCAGAGCCTCCGCCCGCCGCACCCGAAAGCGTGCATCCTCGGCCGACAGGTGATCCCCACGCCCTGCCCGCATTTCGATGTCCGCCATCCGGCGCACCGCGCCATCCGCCTCATTGCGGATCTGGGTGACGGTGTAGCGTCCCGGCCATTCCCGCGCGCCCCTCAAATAGCGCAGCAGCTCCGGAGCCCAGCCTCCAGCCAGCGCCTCCTGCCCCAGCGCATGCCCGAAGACCTTGAGCATCAGCGGCGATGGCCCGCTCTCCGGCGGCTGGATTTCCCGTGCCTTGTTCAGGATCTTGAGCCCAATCGGAAACCGGTCCTTGTCCTTGCCGCCGGGATGCGCCTCAACCCAATCCCGCAGCACCGCGAGGCTCGCCGGCGACATATACGCCAGCTTCTGGCGCAACTCGCCCAGCATCACCGCAAACTGCGCCTTGGTCAGCGTCGACGGCCGCGCCAGCCCCAGCGCCTCCAGCGGCGTGATCAACAATTCCTGCACCCGCGCCTCACCGGCGGCCTGTTCCTTTGCATCCATCTCTGCACCTCTTTTCTCAGCAATCCCGAGTTATCCACAGCCGCCGACGTCAATGTGTCCGGCGACTGTCCTTCTGTTTTGTTATGTCTCTGTCTCTATCCCTGTCGTGCAGGACAGTCTGAGACTGTCCGAGACTGTCTTGAACTGTCCGCCGGACAGTCTTGGACAGTGTCAGGACAATGTTCGGTGGGTTCCGGAGCGCGCCTGCCCGAGGTCAAACATATGTGTCGACCAGGACTGCATGGCGCGTTCGATCCAGGTGGCGTTGCGGTATTCGCAGCCCTCCTGGACAAGCCATTCATCCATCCAACGGATGGCGGCGTCATTCTTGGCAAGCTCCGCATGATAGCCCGCCACGGTGGAGCGCAAGCGCTGCAAGCGCTTGGCCGCATTGGCCGCCTCATGCTTGGCGCGGTTGTCCTCCTTGCGTGACAGCGCCTCGGTCAGCGTGCGCAGCACCATCGGATGCATCAGCCGCACCTCGCCGCCCTCGCAAATACAGGGCGTCCATTTGTGCAGCGGGCCGTAGTCCAGCTTGCACAACGCCCGAAAGTGCCCGGGATCCACCAGCAAGAGCTTTGCCAGAATCTCCAGATCCTGCGGCACCGTGCCGACCGGTGTCTGGTCGTAAGAGATATTGATCAGATCAAAAAAGAGCGCCCGGCACTCCGGTGTGCCCTTGAGGCGCATGTCCGAGTTGAGCCAGCGCCGCCGTTCCCAGGCCATGAAGTAATGACTGTCCAGCCGATCCTCGGACCCCAGCGGATATTCCGGCAAATCATCGGTCGAGATCGGCTGCAAACCTGCTGTATTCAACATCACGCGGCTTCCCCGAACAAAGCGGACAGCTCACCATCCAGCGCCTCGATCATCCGCGGGCCGCTCTCCGCCGCGGGACTCTGCGCCATCTTTCGATAGGCCCCGGCCCAGCCGCGATAGCGGCAGATCTGGGTGCAGGTGCGCATCGAGGCGCCGGTAAACTCCGCCATATCTTGCAGGGTGCATTCGCCGGCACTGTCCTGGATCAGCCACCAGATCTGATAGGCGATCCGCTCGATCCGGGGTGAGGAATTCTGCGCCATCATGCGGCCCTCGCCAATTGGTCCTGAAAGAACGCCGCCGCGCCGGGATCGGTGAGGATCATCAGCAAGGCGGTATGGCTGGCGGGCGCAGTGACCGCGCCCCACCAGTTGAGCGCGGTCTGAAACGACACATCGCAGAACAGCGCCACCTCCCGCGGGCTGTGAAACCGCGCGTGGAAATAGACCGACCAAAGGTCAGGCGCGCTGACCTTCAGCGCATATGGATCCAACTGATTTGACCAAGACGCTTGGTCTGCTGACGTGCCAGGCTGGTCGCATGGCACATCATTGTTCACGATCAGGGTTAGACGCGGGCGGCTCATGCGGCTGCGCCCTTTGTATCTCTGAGTTGACCTTCGCCAAGGGCGAGGAAGGTGAAGAGGCTGCGCGGGGGCATCGCGACGCCTTTTTGTCCAGCCAAACGGCAAAGTGCATCATACCATGCTGCTGGCAGCTTGCCCGCTTGCATGTGGGTATGCACGGTGGTCGCACCCTTTCCGAGATGGGACGCAACAGAGCGGTATCCGCCAAGGGCGGTGATGAAGTCACGAGTATCCATACACGCACCAATAGTACGATATTTTCGCACTTACAATGATGCACTCGTTTATTGATGCGAAATTTCCGTACTTCAGCGAGTACATAGGCATGGATTACCTAGAGATAGAAAAACGATGCCTTCGCGGCGACACCTCACCGGAAGCCATTCATAAGCGCCTGGTAGCGGCTCGCAGAATGACTGGGCTGTCCCAAAAGGAACTCGCCGCGAAAGCCGGCATCAAGTACACAACCTTCCGCTCTCAGGAGCAATCAGGCTCACCCTCAGTGCGCCTGATGACCTATTTTCTTGGTGCCTTCCAAGTGGACTACAACTTCATTCTCGGTGGAGACCCTGCTCGGCTTCCCGGCGACGTTCTTCAAGAGATAGTGAAGCACTTCGACTGACGCGCCACCAAACCAACGGCGCGAAAACCCAATTCAAATTCACTCCAAGCGGCAGGAGCAGCTTAGCGACTAGCCTGTATAACATTCGATTCCCGTTTTTGTTCTGCTTTTGTACTCATTTGCGCAAACAGAGCAAGATCATGATGGCTAATTGATATGCGATATTTTCGTATTTACGTGTTGACTAATACGAAATATCCGTATCTACCTAAGCCCATCAACCGATGGAGGATTGAATGCAAGACAGACTGGAAACCGTGCTGCGGGACGCGCAGCAGATCGCAGGCTCGCCCGAGGCCCACCTCGACAGCCCGCATCTCTTCACAACAGCCTGGGCGACACTGAAGGCCGCGCGCGGTCAGGGCTTTGACCCGGCGCGCCTGCGGGCTGCGCACCTGGTCGAGCGCCCGGCACCGACGCCAGAGCCGACCGAGCAGATCCTCGACCGTGTCGGCCACAAGGTGCGCCGCGTCATGGCGGATCGCCAGATCACCCCGCATGGCCCCCATGCGGCGTAAGGCGAGGCGCACCCGCAATGACAAACCCTATCTCTCCAGATTCCGCATCCATGGCGGACGCATCCCGAGGGCCCCGCCCCTCTGAGACCAATGAACACACGCGGCGCGTTGGAGGATTGCGCGCCGCCGACTGTCCCGAGGTTTCGCACCGCTCCTGCGGTGCGGATCTGGCGCGGGCGGATCAGTCCTCCAAGTTGCCCACCGCCCGCGCATCATCCACCGAGATCAACACCCTCGCGCTCTATGCCGCGTCGGAGACCCTCAGAGCGACACCGATGCACCAAAGGACCGAACAATTCGCGGGCCTTGGCGGGCGCATGACTGCGCCGATTTCAGATGCTTGGACCCACGACGAGGCGCTCTGGCTGGTGGATCTGATGGGCATTCAAAGCACCGGCACATCCCGCCAAAGCGCCCTGAGCAGCTGGATCAAGACCGCCTCTGCGCGCTTGCCTCGCCGCGCCAGCGATGGCCGCCCGGATTGCCCCCCACAACGGCCAATCGCCCGCACCGACTTTGGCGCGAGGTGGCCTCAATGGCTAAAGCACTGGTCGCCTGCGAGACCAGCGGCATCATGCGTCGCGCTTTGCTGGCCCTCGGCCATGACGTCTGGTCTTGCGACCTTGCTCCGGCAGAGGATCGGACCAATCGACACATCATCTGTGAGGTCCGTGACGGTATCCTTAATGAGGGTTGGGATCTGCTGGCGGTCATGCACCCGCCCAGCACGTGTCTGTGCCCCTCTGGTCGCCGCTGGATGTCACACTCTGGCAAATGGACCCACCCCAAGAAGCTTCCGGAGGGGCGCCGAGGCGGGCACTGGACGGGCGAGAGTCGAGCGAGGTGCAGCATGACGCCCCTCACACTGAAACGGGAGAAAAGAGATGCCTGACATTCAACCCAAGCCATTCACTCCCGACCAGCTCGGCGAACGCTGGGACTGCTCCGGCGAAACCGTCCGGCAACTGGTGAAACGAGGCGTGTTGCGTGGATTCCGCATCGGTCGCATGATCCGCATTCCACAAAAAGAAGTAGAGGAATTCGAATGCCAGACGTCAATATTGGAAGATTGCGCGGCGGCTTGTGCGTCTACTGGACGGGGCCGGACGGAAAGCGAGTGCGTCGTAAACTTGAGGCACGCACCAGAAAGGAAGCAGAATCCGAGGCGATAGAGGTCTATCGCGCGGCCACATTCTCGAGCCGCCCCCAGAACCCGACTATTGCGCAAATTTGGGAAGCCTACCGGGAAGACCTCGAGGGCAAACCCACGGCTGAGACGATGAAGTGGACCGGGAAAGCAATTCTGCCCCACTTCGGACACCTGCGCCCCGACAACGTGGTGAAAAAGACCTGCATCGAGTACGAGGCGCTGCGCCGCGCAGCAGGGAAGAGCCAAGGCACCGTCCACACCGAACTCGGCCACCTTAGGTCAGCTCTGAAATTCGCCTGCGACACCAGGATGATCGAAACTGCGCCGAAGATATGGCGCCCTGCCAAACCCCTGACAGACAAGCGCATCCTTTCCGCTGGTGAAGCTCGCGCACTGATAAATGGTGCAATTGAACCTCACATCAGGCTCGCTCTCATCCTGCTTCTCGGCACCGCAGGGAGGGTTGGCGCGATTCTGGATCTCACTTGGGACCGTGTAGATTTTGACCGGGGCACAATCAATCTGAGGCTCGAAGATTCCCAGACCAGGAAAGGCCGCGCCGTCGTGCCGATGAACCCAAGCACCCGCGCCGCGCTGGATGTGGCGTATCGAGCCGCCCTCTCAGAACATGTCGTCGAATATGCCGGCGGGCAGATCAAGTCGATCCGCAAAGGGTTTCAAGGTGCGGTGACCAGGTCAAAGATCGGGCATGTCCGGATCCACGATCTGCGGCACACGGCGGCGGTAACGATGCTGGCCAGTGGCGTGCCGTTGGAAAAAGTGAGCCAAGTTTTAGGCCACAGCAACACAGCAATCACGTTCTCGACCTACGGTCGCTACCTGCCGGAACATATGACCGACGCCGTAAATGTGCTGGACTTTATGAACCTGAAGGCACACCGCTAGGTTCACAGAACCAAGGAACACTTTGTACATCAGTGTCGAGATTTGATAAATCTCATTGTTTTCAAGAGGTAAGATGGTGGGTCGTGAGAGGCTCGAACTCCCGACATCTTCGGTGTAAACGAAGCGCTCTACCAACTGAGCTAACGACCCGGTGAGCGGGGATTTAGTGAATACGCGCGAGAAGTGCAAGAGGGCATTTCCCGCTTTTTGCAGAAAATGTGAAACCCGTCAGCGCAGCACGGTTTCCGTGCCGTTTTCCAGAACATAAACACAGCCCTGCTCATTGGGCAGCGCCGCCATCTCATCCTGCTCCAGACCGCAGATGATGCCGCGCAAGACCTGCCCCCACAAACCGTGCGCCACAAGCACGGTTGGCGCCTCCAGCCGGCGCAGCAGACCCAACACCCGGCCGTAGAACTGCGCATAGCCCTCGCCGTCCGGGGCGGCACAAAAGAGATCCAGATGGGTTTGCACCCGAGCGTCGATCTCGGGGAACTCTGCTGCGATCTCCGCGCGGGTCCGCCCCTCAAAACGCCCGGCCTGCACCTCGGCCAGATCCGGCTCCGTCACAAAACGGTGGCCGCCAAGGGCGATCCCTGCGGTCTGTTGCGCCCGGCGCAGTGGCGAAACCAGGCAGGGCGGCGCGTCTTGAGCGAGGATCGGCGCCATCAGCACCGCCTGTTGGTGCGCCTGTGCAATACCAAGATCCGTCAGATCCAATTCCAGCTGCCCCTGCACACGGCCTTCGGCATTCCAGACGGTCTGCCCATGGCGCAGGAACCAGATCTTTGGAAAGTCACGCATCGTCATATCCTCGTAAACAGCTGATCCAAACAGGGCGCGTTTCGGATAGCATGTGGTGAGGCATTTCACCACTGAACACTAGCATCTCAAAGTGACCGGCACGTTCTGTAGTGAATATCCGGCCCGCGCCTCGCTTCAGCGCATGGATCACTCTTGGGCGGACAACCGGCTCGACAGCAAATCACCGGACTCATCGAGGATCGGATAGCCCGCCATGGCGAAAGACGTGTTGACCTGCTTCAAGATACGCAGCGTCTCTTGGTGAATGGCGCTGGTTTCAATACTCTCGCTCACGCCCTCGCGCAGCCGAGAGAGATGTTTGCTCTGCAGGCGCTGTTCGGCGGTGCGGATGCTTTCCTTCTCGGCGACCAATTCGCGGGCATCGTCCGGGTTCCGTGTCATCATGACTGTCAGCGCCAGTTGCACATTGGCCTGAATACGATCCATGAAATCACCGATTTCCTGCTTGCCACTCTTGGAAAAGCAAATTCCCTCGCTGGACAGTTTGCGGGCCAGTTCGATCATTTTCCTGGAGACCTGATCCGCAGCGGCTTCGAGATTGGCCGCCAGAAGGGACGCCTCGATCGCGCCGTTGACCGCGTTGTCATCCAGCTTGTGACGGTTCATCCCCGCAAGATAAAGCTTTAGATCCAGATGCATACGCCGCAGCGCCTTTTCATCCTCCTGGATCGCAGTCGCCACCCGGTCATCCCAGGTTTCGTAAAGCCCCATGGCGGCGACCAGCATCTTCTCGATGACCTCCCCCATCCTCAGCAGCTCTCTCGCGGCGCAATTCAGCGCGCGCGGCGGATCTTCAAGCGCCGCCTGATCCAATGCGCTAAGCCCACGACCAAGGGTTTGCGTGCTCTGGTCTCGCATCATCTGCTCGCTCAGCTTTGCGATCAGCCCGGCGAAGGGCAACGCCAGAACGCAGAGCGCAAGATTGAACGCAAGGTGCAGGTTCATCACCTGAACAGCGGCGTCCTGACCCAGCCAAGCCGGATCAAACACCTGAAAGCTGAGAGCGAGCAGCACGGCAATCGCGCCCCCGCCGCGCAAGACCAGATTGGCAGTCACGATCCGCCGGGCCCGCACGTCAGCGGCAAGCGTCAGCACAAAGGCGATCATGGCGCCACCGAGATTGGCGCCCAGCACCATCGCCATCGCAGCCATTGGCGGCAAGGCGCCCTGCGCGACCATGGTGACAAACAGCAGGATCGCCGCCACGCTGGAATGCACCACCCATGCAAAAACCGCGCCAAGCAGAAACGCCGTAAGCAGATCGGAATCGAGATAGCCGAGGATCGCCACCGCCCCCTCGCTCTGGATGATCGGCGCTGTGGCCGTGCGCAGCATATCAAGCGAAACGAAGATCAGTGCCAATCCGATCAGGATACGGCCTGTTTGACGCAGTTTGCGCTGATTGCTGCGCAGGAACAGGACCACCCCAAGCAGCAGAAGTGCCGGCACCAGGACCCCAGGACGTGCCAACAGGATCTGCGCCACAAGAGCCGACCCGAGGTCGGCCCCCAGCAGCATCGCCACACCGACTGCGGCTGTCAAAACGCCCTTGCTGGCAAAATTCGATACCAACATCGCAACGGCAGTGGAGCTTTGCAGCAACATCGCGGACAGCATCCCTGACACAGCGGCCAACACCCGGTTGTCGGACGCACGGCGCAACCCTTGCCGCAACTGCGTGGCAAAGGCCCGCTCCACCCCGGTGCGCACCAAACGCACCGCCCAGAGCAGCAGTGCGGCCGCCCCTGCGATCTGTATCAAAAATGCCGTCAATCCAGTCTCCCATCCTCAGGTTTCGACCCGGGACGCCAATTTCCCGGCAGTGTTGCGATACTAGGTCGTCGCGACAATCCAGCTCGGTCGAATTGCGCACCTCGTGATGTAGGGAGCGACATCCTGACCGCTGAACAGACCGTGATCCGTGATCAGAACGGAGCCGATACCAGCCGCCGCGCCCCCCAACACATCTGTATGAAGCGTATCGCCTACCATGGCGACCCGATCCCGCGATACCCCCGGTAGACGCGCCAGCGCAATTTCAAAAGCGTTTCCAAACGGTTTGCCAAAGAAAGCAACCTGCCCCCCCGTACGCTCGATGATCTCATGGGCGATCAGGCCGGGCTCCACCGACAGCCCGTCCTCTCGGGGGGCGACAAGATCGGGGTTTGCAACAATCAGCGGCCTCGGATTGTCCAGCAGCGCCTCTGTCAGTGCGGTGGTTTCCGCCGCGCTCCAACGGGCGGAGGACAGGAGCAAGAAGCCCCCCGCATTGCGCAACAGATCCGGATCATCAGACAGATGTTCAATCCGCGCACCGACGGGGGCATCACTGAAGTCATCCCCCTCGGCAGCAGCAGCGGCCCAGACCTGCCCCGCGGGTAACTCCGGCAGCGCGGCAAAGGCCACATCGCGGCTCGACACCACCTCGGAGGCGTCAAAATCAAAGCCGAGCCGGTGGTATTTGGCCAGAACCTCCGCCCGTGTGTAGCTGGCCGCATTGGTAAGCACGACCAGACGCTTGCCCAGCGCCCGCAGCGCTGCCATCCGCTCGACCGCACCTTCAATCGCGGTTTCGCCCCGGTTCAGCACCCCAAACGCATCAAGGATATAGGCATCGTAATCATCGACCGTATCCCCCAGATCGTGTCCGGAACGAGAGGTCAACGGAAACTCCGCCTCGGGCAGCGTCGCCCGGACGCTCTCATATCTGTCGAATGCCCACTCGGTGCCGATCATCATGCCTCTCCCTTTCATGTCTCAGCCCACCAGTTTACGAACCGGGCTGCACAGGACGCAGCGCAGGTCTGGTGCCAGCAGGATACGCAGCACGCGTCTCGGTTGACCGATTGCACTGGCGTGGGCACCCGCCTCAATCTGCGCTTCGATATCGGGAAGGGTCTACACGGTCCAGACAGAAACGGGCAGCCTCGCCTCTTCCACCGCCCCCAGGTCCGATGACACCGCCCGGAACGAACCTTCCGAGCTGCCGCCTCCCATCCCACCACGAGACACTGGCACATCCGCGGCGAATGTGGTCCAAGACCCTGGCTCGGGCGCAGCGCTGGTCCCGTCAGATGCCGCGCCCCACCCCTGCGACCTGCGCAGGACGCCATATCAAAAACCGCCACAGGACAGACAGAACAGAGATGACACCCAACACATTGATACTCAAAGATGACGGTGCGATCTGTGCTCCTACGCTCGCCAGCTTCCTGACCAACCGCGCGGACGCGTCTCTTAAAAGCACCGCACTCGCGCGTCTGCTTGAGGTCATCGCGGATGCCAGCGCACCTTTGGCGACCCGTCTGGCTCAGGGGCGGCTGTCGGGCGATCCGACTGCAACGGTCGGGGTGAACGAGTCCGGTGACAAACAGAAGGCGCTCGATATGGGCGCGCATGATCACTACCTGGCGGTATTGCAGGAGTGCGACGTAGCACGCGTGCTGTCAGAAGAGAGCGATGACGTCATCACCCTGAATGCGGACGGGCAATTCGACGTTGCGATGGATCCCATTGACGGCTCTGGCAGTATCGGGATTGGCGCACCTCTGGGCGCTTTGTTCTGCATCTTCGACGCAAACGACAGCATGCTACGGTCGGGTCGAGACATCCTGGCCGCGGCCTATGTCTCCTTTGGTCACAGCGTTGATTTCGGGTTCAGCACCGGATCGGGCACCCATATCGCCACATGTGATCCGGTCACCGGCGTGTTCCATGTCGACAGCCCGGATGTGAAGATTGCCCCGGCCACCTCGACCATCGCGTTCAACGCCTCCAATCTGCGGCGTTGGCCGCAGCCCTTGCGGGACTATATCGACGCGCTTCTTGCCGGACGCGAGGGGCCGCGAGGTCGCGACTTCAACATGCGTTGGATTGCCGCCGCCGTGGGCGATCTGCACCGAATTCTGCGCAAGGGCGGCGTGTTCATGTACCCGGCGGACAGCCGAGCCGGGTATGAGGGCGGTTTTCTGCGCCTCGCCTATGAGGCCTTTCCCATCGCGTTTCTGATCGAGCAGGCCGGAGGCAAGGCAACAGACGGGGTGACCTCGATCCTGGATCGCACCCCGGACAGCCTGCACGCGCGTGTCCCGCTGTTTTTCGGGGCCGCCGAAGAAATCGACACCCTCGCAGAAGCGCTCGCCCCCGGAACCCAGACCTAGATCCCGCGTCTGGTGGCGCCTTGGCGCCTGCCGCCCCCTCCCCAGAGGTCAGGCTACTTGGCCGAGCGGTGCGCCGAAACGGTGCCCTGCCAGATCCGATGTCCGTTCAAGTTCCGCTTGTAGTGTTGCGCTCATTTCGTGCATGACATTTCAAACAACCTCAGAAGGTGATCTGTACAATGGACTATGGGACGTCGGGCGGCCCCAAGACGGGCAAGAAAAATCCACGCCACACCGAGCACAATGCCAAAGGCTCCAAGGAGAACCCATTTGGTCAGCGCCCGTCAAAGGCGGATCTCTTGGCGCGCATGAAGGCCACAGCAGAGAAGAACAAGCAAAACGCGACAGTAGAGCGCTAAGCCTCTGCAAAGAGCGCAGTGCTGATGGCACAGGCGATCCCGGCCTCAGACCGATGGCGCGGTGTGAAATGCTTTGGGCGGACCCATCTCGCGTCCGCCCTCGTCAGCCAACACGGCAAAGGCGCGCCCCATGCTGGTGCTCATCAGCGGGCGGCGTCCATGATGCGCATCAGCTCTTCCTCGTCGAGACGCACCGGGTTCGCCTTCATCGACGACGAGGATGCCGCCGCCTTGGCCGCCGCTGCCCTCATCTCCGTATCAATACCGAGCGCATCCAGCCCCGGCGCCCCTTGATCGCGCGACCATTCCGCAAGTGACGCGAAAGCTGCATCAGCGCGACAGCCCAGCGCCTGCCCAATCCAGCCCCGAATGTCATCCAGACGCGCCGCGGTTCCGGCATCCGCATAGGACGCATTGGCTGCAAGCCCATGTGGCAGCAGCGCGCCACAGATAGCACCATGCGCTGCGTCAGACAGACCGCCAAGCGGCCCCGCAAGCCCGTGCACCACACCAAGACCTGCATTCGCCAGCGCCAGCCCGCCACACAGCGAAGTCCAGGCCATCGCGTCCCGCGCTGCGGCGTCCTCGCCCACCATCAGGCGCGGCAGTGCCTCCAGCCCGGCCGGAATTGCGGCCCGGCACAGGGCGTCGGTCATCGGGTTGGCGCGTGTGCAGATGTAGGGCTCGATCACCTGCGTGATTGCATCCAACCCTGAGGCCAACGTGACATGGCGCGGACAGCCGTCACTCAGGCTGGGATCAACAACCGCCATGCGTGGCAACATCCGTGCATCCCTCAAACTGACCTTGCGCTGCACCTCGGGCACAGCGATCACCGCATTGCGCGTAACCTCTGCTCCGGTGCCTGCGGTGGTCGGGATCGCTACAAACGGCAATGGCGCGTGATCCAGCGGCAGCCCCTGCCCGACAACTTCGAGATGGTCGATCAATGGCCGGGACGCCGGCACCAATGCAGCAATTGCCTTGCCCG
Organism: Tritonibacter scottomollicae; assembly: GCF_032924845.1. Classification (NCBI taxonomy): domain Bacteria; kingdom Pseudomonadati; phylum Pseudomonadota; class Alphaproteobacteria; order Rhodobacterales; family Paracoccaceae; genus Tritonibacter; species Tritonibacter scottomollicae. The sequence continues at coordinate 532,488 of NZ_CP136704.1, read as the reverse complement.
CATCGATCGCCGCGCCACCGCCCAGCGCAACCACGGCCTCGGCACCCTTCGCGCGTGCCAGCTCGACGCCGGCGGCAATCATGTCAACATCCGGCTCCGACGCCGTTGGACAAAGCGTGACGACGCAGCCCGCGCTCTGCAAGGCAGAAACAAGCCATGCCGCCCGCTGCACAGTCGCGCCGGTCACCAACAGGATGCGGCTGCCCAGCGCGGCCATGTCGGGAACCGCCCGGAGTGCCTCTCCCCGTCCAAAACGAATGGCTCCGGCGGTAGCAAACGCAAATGCAGGCAATTCCCCGGACATTCAGACCTCCAGATCCGCGATCATCATCACGGCATTGGCCGCTTCTTCGCCCTTCTTCACGAAATGCTGGTGGTAAAAGCCCAGATGCTCTTCGCTCGGCTGGAAATGATGCGGCGTCAGCGACACGGAGAACACCGGCACTCCGGTATCCATCTGCGCGCGCATCAATCCCTCGACCACGCTGGCGGCAACAAAATCATGGCGATAAATACCGCCATCGACCACAAGCGCCGCACAGACCACCGCGTCGTATTTGCCACTCGCCCCCAGCTTCTTGGCCAGCAGCGGCATTTCAAAGGCGCCGGGCACGTCAAAGGTATCCACCTCTGCGGCCCGTCCCGCCTCCTGCAGACGTGCATTGAAGCCGACCAGAGATTGATCAACGATATCGCTGTGCCAGCGGGCCTTCACGAAGGCGATTTTGAGTGTGTCAGTCATAGAACCATCCTGTCTTGTTCAAATGGTCCCAAGGCATTTCGTACCCGGCCACAGGGGCCCTGGCCACCTGCGACTGGTTCTCTACCATCCGGACTTTAACCGTCGGCTCCGGAATTCCACCGGTATCTGCTGACCCTGCCACATGGCAGGCGCTCGCGGGCTGTCACCGCCGGTGGGGAATTTCACCCCGCCCTGAGAACAAAATCCTCATGGCGGGTTTTGCCCTCGAAGACAAGCCCTCCGAAAACGGACCGCAAAATTCAGAGGTCACAGGCGCCTGATCTAATCACGCCAGTATCTATATGCGGCGCTTGGACCGTGATGCTCTCGGCAATTTGCAGGATCACCCGCCAGTCTCTGCTCTGGCTCCCTCCCAAAAAAAGCCATGTCTATCGCGCCTTAGTCAGAGGGGGTGCCCTCGATACATCTCGGTCATTCAGCGGGGCGAGATGCCTGGTGTCGCCCGTTGCACCACCACACAGAGGCCTTTCGGGAATGATTGCAGAGCACTTAGCCCACATCAGGCGGTGCGGAACGGCGACGGGCGAGCACCGGAAATGTCGCGCGCGACAGGATCTCCCCAGTCTCGGCAATCACCAGCCGGAACGCCCGGTCCGCACGATAAAACGTCACCCGCATGCGTCCGGCATCCTCTGCGACGCCGGTCTCGCTCTGACTGGTGATGGTGCCGTCGCGCATTTCTTGCCGAACCATGTCCGGCGCGATCCCGAATGCCTTGGCAACAAGGGTTGCATCAACAACAACCCCTGCCTCAGACATCGATACCTCTGTCATGTCTGATCTCCTTGTCGCGACGGGCGACGCGCGACGCGCGCGTCTTCGCCTACATGGAAGCGATGCGCAATGATACTCTGACACTTCATAAGTTAAAGCGCACGCCTACACGGCATCGCGCCGCTCAACCTGATTTTAGCAAGGCGGCATATTTTGGATCGAAACTCCGGCTGATCGGTTCGGCAGCCGCCCCAAGCGCCACGGTCCAGGGATCCGAGAGACCAACCAGGATCTGCCGCTCTCGATCAGGTCCCAACAAGCTATTGGTCCGTTCGACAAGCGCCTTGATCATTTCCTTCGGAGCGGTGCCGCACAGGATAACTGCCTGCGGATCCAAGGTGAGCTGTACGATATTGGCAACCCAGGCGAGATAACCGGCAGATTGGTCGAGCCACTCTTCAACGCCCGGATGTTTGTTCCGCAGCAGGGTTGTGATCCGCGCAAATATGTCCGGCGCAGAATGGTTCACGCCAAATCGCGCGCAAAAGCCGCCCAGAGAGAGCAACTGTTCAAGAATATCAGTCGTCAACTGGCCAGGCTTCATGCAGATCATACCAATCTCACCTGCATTTCCGCGCTCTCCGTTGTAGACTTCTCCGTTGATGATCAGGCCCGCGCCAAGCCCGTAGCCGAGGTAGATGCACACCGCATTCTGTTTGCCATGGGCCTGGCCGGTTAGCTTCTCCGCCATGGCCGCCGCCGCCGCGTCGTTCTGCAAATTGACGGACAATCCCGTCGCGGCTTCAAGGCGTTCCACCAACGGATATTTCTGCCAGAAGGCCATGGTGAATTCTTCGGTGGAAACTCCGGCCTGCGGGCCGAATGGTCCGGGCATCGCCACCCCCAGCCCCACGATCCGCTCCATCGAATTCGGATGGCGTTGCTCCAGTTCGTCGCGTGCGCCCTGCACGAGCTGGGCCAGCTCGATCATTCCCGCCCCCGGGTCCCCGGTCGAAACCGCGACATCACGCCTGACCTCGACCTCACCGACAAGGTTCACGATGACGCATCGTGCCACATGCCTGTCGATCTGCAGCCCGACGGAAAATGCTCCCAACGGGGCGAGCGCATAAGGAATTGCCGGTTTTCCGCGCCCCTCAAGGACGGCTTCCTGCGCAGCAACCAACCCCTCCTTTTCCAGATCTTCGATAATGTTGGACAATGTTTGCTTCGCAAGCTTTGTCGCCCGCGCCAGGGCTGCCCGCGACAGGGCACCATTGACCCGGATCGCGTCGATCACCACGCGCCGGTTGTGGACACCAGCGGCGCCTGAAGACGTTCCAAACATGGCGTGAATCTGAGGTACGGGCTGCTTCATCAAAAATACATTGACAGCTGCGAAGTGCTTCTGCAAGCATTAAGTCCACCACTTGGACTTAATAGCCGGATGAGTCAGCCCAGGTAATTTGGCGCAGTGGACGCAACAAAACCGGAAGGGGTCGGGCCTGCCCGACGTCGTGATATCAACAGGAGTGAACCAATGACTTTGAAACTTCGGGCGGCCCTTATGGCTGCAACCGCACTTTGCGGCACATCCGCAATGGCCGAGACCACGTTGAACGCGCTGTTTATGGCTCAGGCAGCCTATAGCGAAGACGATATCCGGGCGATGACGGCAAGCTTCGAGAGCGCCCATCCGGACGTGAAGATCAACCTAGAGTTTGTTCCCTACGAAGGGCTGCATGACAAGACCGTGCTGTCTCAGGGTGCTGGCGGCGGCTACGATGTCGTATTGTTCGACGTCATCTGGCCTGCGGAATATTCCGAGAACGGGATCCTGCTCGACGTGAGCGACAAGATCACCGAGGACATGAAAGCCGGTATCCTGCCGGGGGCCTGGACCACCGTGGACTACGACGGCAAGAGCTACGGCATGCCCTGGATTCTCGACACCAAGTATCTGTTTTACAACAAGGACATGCTGAAACAGGCCGGGATCGACACCCCTCCCGCAACCTGGGCCGAATTGCAGGAAGACGCACAGACAATCAAGGATGCTGGCCTCGTCGACCATCCGATCGTCTGGAGCTGGGCACAGGCTGAAGCCGCTATTTGTGACTATACGACCCTGCTCAGTGCCTTCGGCGGCGACTTCCTGAAGGAGGGTGCGCCGGAATTTCAGACCGGCGGTGGCCTTGATGCGCTGCACTACATGGTCGACAGCTATAAATCAGGCCTGACCAACCCCAATTCCAAGGAATTCCTCGAAGAGGATGTCCGCAATGTGTTCCAGAACGGAGACGCGGCCTTCGCGCTCAACTGGACCTACATGTATAATCTCGCCAATACCTCCGAAGAGAGCAAGGTCGCAGGCAACGTCGGTGTTGTACCCGCGCCGGGCGTTGAGGGATCTTCCTCCGTGTCCGCGGTGAACGGTTCCATGGGGCTTGGTATTCCGAGCACCTCCGAAAACCCTGATCTTGCATGGGATTACATCGTCCACATGACGTCGCAGCCGGTGCAGGACACCTATGCCAAACTCAGCCTGCCCATCTGGCAGTCCTCCTATGAGGACACGGCGGTCACCGCCGGTCAGGAAGAGCTGATCGACGCCGCCAGCAAGAGCCTTGCCGCGATGTACCCGCGCCCGATGACTCCCCGCTATCAGGAGATGTCGATGGCGCTGCAACAAGGCATTCAAGAAGCGCTTCTGGGCATGGCATCGCCCGAAGACGCCCTGCAGGGTGCTGCAGACAACAGCGGTCTCTGAGATCGCATATCGCGGGGCGCGCCAGACGCGCCCTGCCACTCCGGTCTGCCCAGATCCCCTTCCCCCTACCATAGGCTGATCTTATGTTTTCAGAACGCATGTCTCCGCGTGCCCTATTGTTGATGCTTCCCCTTGTGCTGGTGATGATTGCAGTCATCGGCTGGCCCCTGGTTGATACCATCCGACTGTCGATGACTGATGCACGGCTGGCCGGCACCAGCGGCGAGTTCATAGGCGCCGACAACTACACAAAAACGGTCTCCAGCCGAAACTTTCAGTCCGCGTTCTGGGCAACAATGAGGTTCAGCGTCTGGTCGGTTTCGATCGAGCTTGTCCTCGGCGTTCTGGTTGCGCTGCTGCTCAATCAACGGTTCTACGGCCGCACGCTCCTGCGGGCCCTCATGATCCTGCCCTGGGCCCTGCCAACAGTGGTCAACGCCACCCTGTGGCGGCTGATCTACAACCCCGAATACGGCGCGCTCAATGCGCTGCTGACCCAGATCGGCATGCTGGACGCCTATCGGTCGTGGCTGGGGGAGCCCAGCAGTGCGATGACCGCACTGATCGTGGCCGATGTCTGGAAGAACTTTCCGCTGGTGGCACTGATCGCACTGGCCGCCTTGCAGGCCGTACCAAAAGACATTCGCGCGGCCGCCATTTCCGACGGCGCCAACGCCTGGAAACGCTTTCGCTACGTCATCATGCCTTATCTCATCGGGCCGCTGATGGTGGCGCTGGTCCTGCGCACGATCGAGGCCTTCAAGGTGTTTGACCTGATCTGGATCATGACCCGAGGCGGACCGGCAAACTCCACGCGCAGCCTGTCGATCCTTGTCTATCAGGAGGCATTTGCCTTTCAACGGGTTGGCTCAGGCGCATCACTTGCCTTGATCATCACGCTCATCATTACCGTTCTGGCCGTGGCCTATCTCATGATCATGCGTCGCTTTGCAGGAGAGGCCCGCTGATGGAACATCAATCCCGCTGGTTCCGCCTGTTCATCCACCTGATGGCTCTGCTTGTCGCGCTGATCATCCTCATGCCGCTTGCCTGGCTGTTCGTGATGAGCATTTCCTCCAATGCCGATCTCTCCGCAAAGCCCCTGCGCTGGTGGCCGAACGAGATCGACATCTCGCGCTATGCGACATTGTTTGATCGCTCTGACAACAGTGCGGGTCAGGCCTTCATGGCCTCTCTGTTCAACAGCATAAAGGTCGCCGGCATGGCCACGATCGCCGCGATCATGGTCGCAATCCCGGCGGGCTGGGCCCTGTCGCGCAACCCCAGACTGGGCTGGGTACTGGGTGGTATCATCGCGACCTACATGCTGCCGCCGGTCGCCCTGTCCATCCCGCTGTACTTCATTCTGGCGAAATTCGGACTTCTGAATAACGTCTTTGGGCTGGGGCTTGTGTATCTCAGCATTCTCGCGCCCTTTGTGACCTGGCTGCTGAAGTCCGGCTTCGACCCGATCCCGAAAGATCTGGAGCGCGCGGCCGCGATCGACGGGGCACGTCTGGACCAGATGCTGCGGATCGTGATCCTGCCGCTTGCCATGCCAGTCATCGCCACGGCAACCATCTTTGCCTTTCTGCTGGCGTGGGATGAGTTCTTCTACGCGCTGCTGTTCACATCAAACCAGGACGCCAAGACGCTGACAGTCGCCATTGCCGACCTCGCCGGAGGGCGGGTGTCCGATTACGGGCTGATTGCGACCGCCGGGGTCATTGCCGCCCTGCCGCCGGTGTTGATCGGCATTCTCATGCAACGTTCCCTGATCTCGGGGCTTACCAACGGAGGTGTCAAAGGATGACAACCCTACTTGAACCCCAATCTGACTTCATGACCACGATACACGCTGAAATGGCGCGGCAGATGACCGACAGCCGCGATAGTATTGCCCAATCGGGCGACATCGCCGTCGACATCGCCGAGGCAATCCGGCGCACTGGGCGGCTGATCCTTTTTGGCATGGGGGGCTCTCATGCAGTCGGCCGGGCCCTTGAACCCAGTTACCGCGCGCTTGGCATCGAGGCGGTTGCCCTGCCCTTGTCGGAGCAGCTGGACAGCCCATTGCCACTCGATGGATGGACGGCGATCGTGACCTCTCAATCCGGCGAAAGCGCCGAGGTCCTGCGCTGGTTCTCCGAAGGGCACGCCCCAAAGGACGCCTTTGGTCTGACAATGGAGGGCGCCTCCTCTCTCGCCGGGATCGTCCCCTGCCTCGTGGGCGCCGGCGGATCGGAAATTCCCTTTGCCGCAACCCGCTCCCTCACCGTGACACTGGCATTGCATGCCGCGGTGCTTCAGCATCTCGGAGCAGATCTCGCGCCGGTGATCGCAGCCATGTCACAAGCCACCGCGCCGGACATGCAGAAGGCGATCAGCCATTTCGCAAATGTCCGCGCCATCGTGACCTCGGGCCGCAACCAACAAGGCGTGGCCGAGGCCATTGCTCTGGGTCTGACAGAGTTGTCGCGCCTCCCCTGCTTCAGCCTTGAATGCGGACAACTACGGCACGGCCCCGTCGAGATGCTCCACCCGGATGTCGGGGTCGTCATGTTCCGCGCCGCGGATCCTTCCGCGACATATGTGACGAACCTTGCGGAATTTGTGGTGCGCGAAAGCAAATCCCCGCTGATCATATTTGATGCCTCGGCTCTGCCACCTGTCGATGGCGCACATATGATCTCTTGCCCAACGGGCCATGGGCTTGCCGCGTGTTTCACCCTCCTGTCGGCTGCACAGAAATTCATGGTCGATTTCGCCGCCGCACGCGTACCCGACGTCGGAACCCCGCAGCGATGCTCCAAGGTAACAAAGGTTGAATGACGATGACGCGACCGCTTGCAACGGTAGGCAACGTGAATGTTGACCTGATCCTTGGCCCTATCGCGCCTTGGCCGACCCCCGGCACAGAGGTTCTCTGCGCCGATGACGACCTGCGCGTCGGGGGAAGTGCCGGCAACGCCGCCCTCGCATGGCAGGCCATGAACGTGCCGTTCCAATGTGCCGCCAATACCGGCAACGATCACTTTGGCGACTGGCTCCGAAAAGGGTTTGGCCCGGGCGCCCTGAACTGGAGTCGAACAAACGGTCCCACAACTCTGTCCGTGGGCATCACGCATCCAGATGCGGAACGCACTTTCTACACCACCATGGGGCACCTTCCTGAGCTGGACTGGCCACAAGTGGACGCGCAACTCGACTGGGCGGCGCTCTCTGGCGGGATATTGCTGTTGTGCGGGTGCTTTCTGACTGAACGTCTGGCCGAACACTATGACGCTCTGTTCGACCGGGCCCAGGACGCCGGCGTCAAGGTTGCGCTGGACACCGGCTGGCCCCTGCCGGGGTGGACCACGGACGTGCGCCACGCGGTCGAGGGTTGGGTCGCGCGCAGCACCATCGTTCTGCTGAACGAGATCGAGGCCACCAACCTGACCGGGCAGGATGACGCATCCGGCGCGCTTGCTGCCCTCGCCCAACGCCTGCCGCAGGACGGGATTGCAGTGATCAAATGCGGGCCGCGCGGGGCCATCGCCTCACATCACGGTCAGACCTTTGTCGCCAGCGCCCCAAAGGTGCGTGTTCAGGACACCATCGGCGCCGGAGACGTGTTCAACGCAGCCTTCCTGGCCGAGCTGGCCAAAGGCGCAGAGATCGACATCGCTCTGACGGCCGCGGTTGGCGTTGCCTCCACGGCGATCTCCACCAACCCGCGCGTCTATTCTGAAACCTCCCCGCAGGAAGTCCCAGCATGAGCACTCTCGAACTTCGTGAAATCCGCAAATCCTACGGCACGCTTGAAACGCTGAAGGGCATCAACCTCAATCTGGAAAGCGGCGAGTTTCTGGTGCTGCTCGGTGCTTCGGGCTGTGGAAAATCAACGCTGCTGAGCATGATTTCCGGCCTCTCGGATCCCACCTCTGGCGACATCACCCTCAATGAACGCAGGCTCAACGGCGTACACCCCAAGGACCGCGACATTGCGATGGTCTTCCAGTCCTACGCGCTTTATCCGAACCTCTCGGTGGCGCGTAATATCGGCTTTGGGCTGGAGATGCGCGGCATCGACCGCTCCACCCGGGAAAAGGCCGTGCTGGAAGCGGCAAAGGTCTTGCAGGTCGACCACCTGCTCGACCGGAAGCCCGGCGATCTGTCCGGCGGGCAGCGGCAGCGGGTTGCGATCGGGCGCGCGCTGGTCCGCAAGCCAAAGCTGTTTCTGTTTGACGAGCCATTGTCCAACCTCGATGCAAAACTGCGGCTGGAGATGCGCAGCGAATTGAAGCGCCTTCACCAGATGCTCGGCGTCACCGTCGTCTACGTGACCCATGACCAGATCGAAGCGATGACACTGGCCTCGCGTATCGCAGTCATGCGGGGTGGGTGCATCGAGCAGCTTGGAACACCCGAGGCGATCTATAACCGACCAGCCTCGCGCTTCGTGGCAGAGTTCATGGGCTCTCCGCCGATCAATATCCTCGCGACGCAACAGACGGAACGCGGTCTGGAAATCGCGAGCGGCGCCGCTGTCCTAAAGGACCTCCGCCCCACCGATCCCGTTGTTGTCGGCATTCGTCCCGAAGCCCTGAAAACCCAAGCATTTGACGGGGCGATCACTCTCTCGGGCACTGTCGATCTGGTTGAGCTGACGGGCCCTGAACAGATTGTCAGCGTGGCCCTCAACGACACGCGTGTGACGGCCACTCTGCCTGCCGACCTGCCTCTGACCCTCGGACAAGACATCGACCTGTTTGTCGAACCCAACCGCATTCTGACCTTTGACGCCAACAGTGGCGACCGGGTTGAGTGTCTGCCGCACTAGCGCCACCTCGGCGAAGCCGCGCAGGTGTTCGCTTCAGCGCGTCGCTGAAAGCGTTTCGTGTCCATGCGAACTGAACGGCAAACGGGCCACTCACACATGGGAAAAGCCTCGCTGAACGCGAGGCTTTTCCTTGGTCACACCATGACTGTGACTACTCCATGAACCGCTTGGCCGCGGGCCAGTGCTTCATCAACAGGTAGTATGACAGGCCGGCAGGCAGCAGGCTGGCGTACCAGGAGATGCCGGAGAAGATCAGCGCAGCGACAACCCCAAGCCCCATGGCGATCACCGCAGCCCAGTTGACGCCCTTGTAGGGTCCGTTCTCGTCATACAGCTTGGTCAGATCCAGCTCCTGCTTGCGCAGGATGAAGTAATCCACCACCAGGATGGCGAAGATCGGTCCGAGGAAGGCGGAATAGGTCTGGATGAACAGGCTAAGCCCGGCGGCAAACTCATCCTTCACCAGTTCCCAGGGAAATGTGGCAAAGGCCAGCAGGCCGACGATAACTGCCGATGTCTTGAAGTTGATCTTGAAGATATCCATCAGCGCATAGGCAGGCGGAACCACATTGTTCAGGATGTTTGTGGTCACCTGAGCAAAAGCGATGAACAGCAACGTGATCACAAGCAGCGGCTTGTTGTCCACCGCGCTGGAGAACACCTTGATCGGATCCACTTCGCCGGTTGCGCCAGACACCATCAGGCCGATCAACCCCATGAACAATGTCGCGGGCAGGATCGAGTTGGCATAGATGGCGATCTGTCGAACCGGGCCGACATTGCGCCGCAGCTCACGGGAATAGTCGGACACATTCAGCATCATGGTGCTGTAAATGCCCAGGAACAGCATGGTCGCGCCCCAAAACGGAGCCCCCCAGGTGCCTTCGACATTGACCAGATTGGCCGAGATTTCCTCGCCGTATTTGCTGATCACGCTGAAGAACATGTAGACCAGCGACCCGATGATAAAGACCGATCCGATGTTCTCCAGCCATTTGATACCGTGAAAGCCAAGCACCGACAGGCCGATCTGCAGAAGCTGAAAGCCAATGAAGAACACCACGATGTTGTCATAGCCAAACAGCGTATCAGACACGAGATTGAGCGCGCCCGCCCCGATCCAGCTTTGAAAGCCAAACCAGACAATGGCTGGCACGGACCTCACCAGCGCTGGTAGCCGGGTACCGGAAAAGCCAAATGCAGACCGCGCCTGCACCATGAAGGGGATGCCGTACTTATGCCCGGCCTGCCCGTTGATCATCAGTGCTGCGCCGATGACCGTGCAACCAATGCCGATCGCGACGAGGGTCTGCAGCAGGTTCAATGTCCCCACCAGGCCCGAGCCAATGGTAAATGTCCCGATCGACACGCAACCGCCAAGCCAGGCAAACAGGTAGGACCAAGGGTCCATGATCCGTGTCTGCTGCGGCGCCAGGCTCTCCTCCCCGACCCCCTTGCCGCTATGGTCGTCTGTGTGTCCGTCTGTGCCACCACCCACGGCAGCCTCCAGATCTGTATTCATGGTCATGTCTTCCTCCCTGACATTCCTAGTTTATTCTGGGCTCACTTTTTATTGGGCCTCGCGTATGCATTTATTTTGCTGGTCTTGAGGCCGCAGCTCGCCAGTGCCTCGACCATTCGGACGGCAACACTGACCCCATCGATGACCGGAATGCCGGTTTCTTCACTGAGCCATGCAGTCAGGTCCGCCATGCCCGCGCAGCCCAGAACAACCGCTTCGCAATGGTCCTCTTCGATGGCGCGCAGGATTTCACGACGGATCTTGTCGCGCGCGTCAGAGCCCTCTTCTTCCAGTGCGAGGACCGGAATCTCGGCAGAGCGCACCCGGCGACACTGGTGCGAAAGCCCGTAGCCGTGCACGAGATGTTCGATCACCGGCACGGCGCGCGGCAAAGTGGTCACAACCGAAAAGGACGTCGCCAGCATGCTGGCCGCCTTTACCGCAGCCTCGCAAATACCAAGCACCGGCCCGGTTGCCAGTTCGCGACAGGCACCGATGCCCGGATCGTCGAAACAGGCAACCACGATCCCATCCACACCCTGTTCTTCGGCCGCGGCAACCTGCGCCAGCAGACCGGGCAGTGACATGGCCTCGTCGAAATGGCCTTCGATGCTGGCCGGGGCGCCCTGGGCAGTGGCGCCCAGAATGGTCACTCCGGGGCCGGCGACAGTCTTGGCCGCTTCGACGATCTTCCCTGTCATCGACTCGGTCGAATTGGGATTGACGACGAGAATTTTCATGAGCTCCTCCTTTGTTGTCATATTTTGTTAACAATCCGTGATAACAAGTCAAGCGTGCCGTCGCCTCATGCCATTGCAATGCAGCCCTCCGGTCCTTAAGTTGCCTCTGTGCAAGAAAAACTTTTCAGGGCCCGATGAAGGATTCTCCCGAAGATTTGATCGTGAACGCGATTCTCGATGCCATCGCTGAACAGCGACTGCCAGCTGGCACCAAGTTGGGCGAGCAGGCGTTGAGTGATCTGTTTGCCTGTAACCGGGCCAATGTGCGCCGGGCGCTTGCGTCGCTTGCGGCACAGCAAGTTGTGGAGCTGCGCCCAAACCGCGGTGCGTTTGTGATGACGCCCTCCCCGAAAGAGGCTCGCGACATATTTCAGGCTCGCCGCGCGATCGAAAGCACCATTGCACGGCATGCCGCAGGTCAGGCTTCTGCTGGCGACATCACATTTCTGCGCGACAATATCATCGAAGAAGCCCAAGCCCATAAGGCAGGGGACAAACCTGCGGAGCTGCGCGCCTCGCGTCAGTTTCACATGCGTATCGCGCAAATAGCAGGAAATCTTGTGCTGGAGCGGTTCCTGTCGGAACTCACGATGCGCAGCACGCTCATTCTGGGACTGTACTCCCGCACTGGCAGCTCTTCCTGCGCGGAGGATGAGCATGACAGGATTGTCGACGCCCTACAGAACGGCAGCGTAGACGAGCTGGTCCGGCTGGTGGATGAGCATCTGCGCCATTTGGAGAAGGGCTTGAACTTCGAAGAGCCGCCTGCGGCCCCTATGAGCCTGAAGGAACAGCTGATGGTTCCGCGCAGCGCGTCGTAAAAAGGCTAGAGAAACGGTCACTTTGCCGGCGGCACAGCCAGTCGTCTCAGCAGGCACACGCCGCCAAAATGACACGTGTGATTGTTGCCTTCGACAGAGTGCGCAGCGCTTCGCGTATCGATCACCCTGCCGTGACAGGTATATTGCTGGCACCTCAAATGAGACCAGAAAAGACACTATATCAAACTGATAGCGACAACGGCTCAAGCGCCGCCATGTGCTTTTCTAGACCGCACCACGCGCTCGGGCCGAGTTGAAAAGGCCCGCATCTGAAAACGGGCGGAAACCGGTGCTACAGATCTCTGACACCGCGTCAGCGGCGATAGCACCGGGACTTTTTACCAAAACCTGCAGGGGTGCAAACATAGCTGCCTGACCCCGAGGCAAGGACAACTTTGGTGGGGTCATTCTTGGGGGCGTTGACCTCATTCGCCTGAACGTCAAATGCGCTCCCGGCGATCAATGTTGCGCCCAACGCAAACACAAAAAAACCGCGCCGAAACCGGCGTGCAACCTGTACTACCACAACTGCTCTCCTCGGGTTGTGAGCCCGCATTTGATCTAGCGGGTCTCTTTACCTGTGCCACTTCTAGGCCAACAATTTATTAACGGTCAAGAAGATGGCAGGAGTTGGGCGCGCTCTGGGCACACCGGCTTGAGAAGAGAATTGAAGCTTCGTCCAGTAAAAAACGCCGGTAGACATACCGGCGCAGTTTCCATTTATCCAAAACCAACAGATCGTTACAAAACGCACTTCAGGTGGTGCCTTCCCCATGCTGAAGAGGCACAGGGGCCACAAGATCACTCAGGCGAAAAACTGCCACTGCACAGCGGAAACGGGTCTGAAACCGGCCATCGCAGTCGGGTGCAGCGCCGTCGGCTCGGCGAATCCACGTCAGCTGACCACAGAGCGTGACGGCAGCCTTTGGAGCTGACCGGCGATCACTCCAAGATATGTGCCGTCTGGCGCCAGTTCGGTAAGCCAAACCCGTCGGGCCAGGGATAGACCTCTTGCTGTCCGAAATAGACCACCGCAGCCAACTCGGGATATGCGTCGCCCATGGTGCGGATATCTGCATTCCAGCGGGCGACATGTTCGGCATCACCGACAAAGCCCAGCTCGGCCACCATGACTGGTTTACCAAATTCAACCGCACGCTCATAGCGCGGGCCGAAGATCTCGGCAAAGCTCAGTGACTGGCCCAGGATTTCACCTTCCCAAGGCTGATAACTGAAGACAGACAGCCCGACCACATCGACAACATCGTCGCCCGGATAATAGTCAGCCATGTTCTCCCGGCCCAGCGGCGACCACATGTACTTTGCGTCCGGCGCACTGCCGCGGCAGACATCATTCATCCGCCGATATGCGGAAATGTAGCGCTCCGGCTCCCAGCCCGCCCAGATGAATTGACCGCTGTCATCGTCCATTTCCTGCGCCCAGCGGATCGTCATGGGAATGTCCAGGCTCCCGAGGGCGGTGCAGATGGCAGCCATCTTTTCGTCATAGGCACCAAACTCGATCCCATTGCGCAGCGCGCTTGGTGAATTGCGCTCATCCCGCGACCAGGTCCAGGGCTCGATCGTCACCAGCAGGGTGCGGTCGCGCTCCTTTGCATAGGTCTCCGCTTCCTTGAGGCTTGGCAGCAAGACGTCCTCCCAGGGAAGAAACAGATGTTCGATCGACACCCCGGCAAGGTCGGTGAAGTCGCCATTTGGATCGTAGACACCAAACGGCAGGCTTCCGGGCGGCACCGTCTGCGCCGCAGGTGCACTGACCGTTGCAAGAACCAGCGTTGCCGCGACCCCAAGATTTCTGAAGGTCTGGCGTTTGAAGTCCGATAGGCGTTTCATTTTCCCGTCCTTTGCGAAGTAAAAGAGTTAAGCAGCTGAATGTACCAGTCCGAGTCGTAGGTCATGATTGGAGCGTTGGCGGTGCTCCGCCCTGCCCCAGAGACCGGAAAATGCGGCCTGAAGATCTTGATCCCGCCCCCTGTGTCCGTGAGCGCAATCAGCGCCGCATTGCTGCGCTCGCCAAAGCCGAGAACGATGGACCCCGACAGAAGCAGCACGCAGCCGAACTGGATCGCGGTGCGCAGTGGCCAGGAGAAGAACCTGATCCCGTTTTCGCTGAGATGTTTGAGCACGATCACCAGAAACAGAACGGTATAGATCAGCGCGTTGATCAGCGCGAAAATGTAAAATCCGGCCGCCTGCGAGATCTCCTCGATCAACAGGACGGGCAGCAGCGACATCAGGGCCAGCGCCACATAGGGCAGCAGAACCGCCCATGGGAGCACGGACACCGCACCGCTGCCCTTTGGCGTGACCCGAAAGTCGACAAAGCCACCAAACAAACGGTCGCGCACGGCCATCGCAATGCCCAGCAAGACCCAAGGCCATTGCGCAAAGGCAAAGGCCAGCTTCTCCCAGCCCAGAACCTTGGCGTCATACGGCCTGAAAAACCCATCCGACCGTAAGCACCACACCAACGTCAGCAGCGCGATCGTCGAGGGCCAGACATGGCCGACAAAGGCGGGAAAGGTGACATCGACATAGCGAACGTCAAACAGCAGCGCGAGAATGGGAAAGACGAACATCAGCGCCATGAACCCGGCAAGAAGCGGATAGCAAAGCTGACAGAACACGAACTGAATTCGATGCCGCACAGACAGGCGCATGAAATAGGACGGCGTGTATTGCAGAAAGATGGTCATCAGGCTGCGTGACCACTGAAACTCCTGAACAATCAGATCGAGAAAGGTTGCGGGACCGTCGCCAAGGGCGATCGCATCCATCGCGTGCATCCCCTTCCAGCCACCGGCATTCATCAGCATTGAGGTTGAATGGTCCTCTGCCAGCTCGGGGCCCAATCCACCAACCTCACGCAGCGCTTTCGTACGCACAGCGTAGTGCGACCCAATGCACATCGGAGCCAGACCATTTGCATAGCCAGCCTGCACCACACCATGGAAAACAGCCTCGCTGTGCAGACGACTGCGCGCCGCCCAGCTTGTGCCGGAATTCTGCGAACAGATGCTCGGCGCGCTCACATACCCCACCTGCGGGTCAGTAAAGGCCCTCAGGATTTCGCGCAGGTAGTTGGGTTGCGGTACGTGATCCGCATCCAGCTGCGAGACAAAATCATAGCGGTCATATCCGTAACGATCATAGAAATACGCCAGATTGCCTTCCTTGCAGCGGGTGCGCCGTGGCCAGGTCTTGCGGTGATAGGCCTCTACCCCCTTGCGGGTTGAAATCTGGACCCCGTTTTCTGCGCACCAGTCCCGGGTCACCTGATCCGGATCCTCATCCGCAAGCCAAGTGTCATGCGGGACGTCCTGTGCCAGCATTGCGATCAGCGTGGTTCGGACAATCTCAAACGGTTCCGACGGTGCCTTGGTCACCACCATGGCAACGCGGTGCGGCCCAAGGTCCCCGACGCGCCCGGTGGCGTGATGCGCGCGCATAAAGAAGAACAGCAGATAGGCCTGAACAAAGAACACCCAGAAGACACAGAGTGTCACAGGCCAGTAGAGGAACCACTGCGTGTAATGAACCGGCTGAAGCCACCATTGCCAGAAGAAGACCGCGGCAGACAGCCACAGCAGCGACAGGATCAGATATTTGACCCGAAGCGCGCCCTTGAGGACAGGGGCCCGGTAGATCTGGCGCGAGAGGTCATGCAGATTCCGCATCTTTCACCTCCAACATCCCAAAGCTGCGGGCAGCATCTGTCACGATCGTATCGATATCAGACCGTTGCGGATCAAACCCGAGGGTCTGCCGGGCAAAGCTCGTGTCTGCGACCAGAACCGGCGGATCCCCTGCGCGACGCTCAGTCATGCGGGTTATGACATGGCATTGGGTAATCCGCTCAACGGTCTGCACGATTTCAAGGTTTGACACGCCCCGACCGCTTCCAAGGTTCACGGTCAGGTTGCCCTTGCGCGCCTCCAGATAGCCAAGGGCCTGAAGATGCCCCTGCACCAGGTCGCTGACGTGGATGTAATCCCGGATGCAGGTGCCATCAGGCGTGTCATAATCTGCCCCGAACAGAGTGAGCAGATCCCGCCGGCCCGCCGCCGTGAACAGCGTCAGCGGCACCAGATGTGTCTCGGGATCATGGTCTTCGGCAAGAGCGCCACTTGCATCGGCCCCCGCCACATTGAAATACCGCAGTATTGCGAATGACATCCCGGCCTGCTGCGCGACATCGCGCAGCATCCGCTCACAGATCAGCTTGCTTTCGCCATAGGGGTTGATCGGCCGTTGCGCCGTGGACTCCTTCACTGGAATTGCATCGGGTATGCCATAAGTGGCGCAGCTGCTGGACAATACAAAGCGCTGCACCCCCGCGCCCTCGCAGGCCCGCAGCAGGGACAGCATCCCGCCGACATTGTTGTCGTAGTACTTCATCGGGTCGGACACCGACTCTCCGACATAGGCAGATGCGGCAAAATGCATGACGGTCGAAACCTCATGCGCAACCAGCGCGTCGGTCAGCTGCGCGGTGTCGCGCAAGTCGAGTTCGGCAAGCGGTCCCCAGCGGATCGCAGAGCGGTTTCCCGTCGAAAGGTTGTCGACAACAAGCGGCACCCGCCCTTCACGCGCCAGCGCGTAGCACGCGTGGCTGCCGATGTACCCGGCGCCGCCGGTGACACATATATTGCCAAGGCTCGTCATTCCGCGACCAGAAGCCTGGTGGCCGGTCCGCCGAGATGGGCAGCAAAATACGGCACTGTCTTTTTCAGACCCTCCGCAAGAGATACCTTTGGAGCCCAGTGCAGATCCGCCATCGCCTTTGTAATATCCGGACGGCGTTGTCTGGGATCATCGACAGGTAAATCAAGATATTCGATCGCGGATTTGGACCCCAGCGTAGCGATGATGTGCCGCGCCACCTCGGTGATCGTGAACTCGCCGGGATTGCCCAGATTATAGGGGGTCACCTCCTCGTCATCAGCCGCCATGAGCGCCATCAGACCATCGACAAGATCGCTGATGAAACAGAACGACCGCGTTTGGGAGCCATCGCCGTAAACGGTAACCGGAGTCCCGGAGAGCGCCTGCGTCACAAAGTTGGAAATCACCCGCCCGTCCGCCGGACACATACCCGGCCCATAGGTATTAAAAATACGGGCGACACGAGTCCTTGCGCCGCGTGAGTGGTGGAAATCGTAAAACAGCGTCTCGACCGCCCGCTTGCCCTCATCGTAGCAGGAGCGCGGCCCCATGGTGTTTACGTTGCCACGATAGGCTTCGGCCTGCGGCGAAATTTCGGGGTCGCCATACACTTCGGATGTGGACGACTGCAAAATCGTGGCGTCGTGGCGCAAGGCCAGCTCCAGCAGATTGAGCGCCCCGAACACGTTCGTCTTGAAGGTATGGATCGGGTCGACCTGATACTTCTTCGGCGACGCCGCGCAGGCCAGATTGTAGATCTCATCCAACGGGCCAAGATCCGGCAAAGGGTCGATGATATCGTGAGAAATACAGGTGAAGTTCTGTTCATCCTGCAAATGCACGATGTTGCACGTCCGCCCGGTCTGGAAATTATCGATACAGATGACATCATGGCCATCCTGAACAAGGCGCTGGCACAGATGCCCTCCAACAAACCCAGCTCCCCCCGCCACAACAATCCGGCGAAGATCCTGACCTGTCCGTCTGCGCATCAGGAACGGCGAGAAAGATACTGACATTGCACACCCCCAAGGTGGAAATCAGCAGCTCAGATTTGCGGATTTACGCAGATGCTCTAGACCGGAACAAAAGCAGACTATCATTGCTTTTCTTCGCCGCTTTCAAGCTGCTAAAATGAAATTTATCGAGGGTATCAGCGTAAAATCAGAGCATTTTTCTGTGAAGCTAGCAATAGGGTTACACCTTACGGTTAGCCTGTCGCAGCGCTCTATTTCGGGTAGTCGAACTGGGCGATAACCTTCCAGATATTGAGGTTTATGGCAGTCAGCTCAGAGATCGCCGCCTCGATATCCTCAGCCGCCGCATCATTGAGCGGCGTGGACTGACCAATCTTCAGCGTATCCCTGCGATCTGCAATCCGCATCAGGATCGTATGCGGGTTCCCCCCATCGGCGTCAAACGCATAGATGCAGTGGTTATACCTGTTCCGCAGCGCGGATTGTCGCTGGATCCGTCCGGTCAATGCCAGGATCGGCGCGCGCTCCGTCGCGGATACCTTATCGAGCTTGGTAAGCCGCTCCACCAGGTCGATACGCGCCCGCGTGGTATTCAG
Organism: Tritonibacter scottomollicae; assembly: GCF_032924845.1. Taxonomy (NCBI): domain Bacteria; kingdom Pseudomonadati; phylum Pseudomonadota; class Alphaproteobacteria; order Rhodobacterales; family Paracoccaceae; genus Tritonibacter; species Tritonibacter scottomollicae. Next base: position 514,074 of record NZ_CP136704.1, on the reverse strand, counting down.
CGTCAGGAAGATCACCGTGGCGATCTCCTTGTCCACCCCGGCGAGTCCGGCGATCAGATGGATGAGCAGGCTTTCGGTATTTGTCCATGCATAGTTCAGTTTGCCGACAAGCAACAGGAACCCGTCAAAGTTGAGTTGCTTCTCGGTATCGGTCATTGAACCAGATGGTCTGAACCGTGATTTTCGAGGAACCAGACCGCAGCCTCTGTCCGGTTGTTTACCCCAAGTTTGGCAATCACGTGATGGATATGCAGCTTGACCGTATGTTCGGACAGGCCGAGCCGATTGGCGATAAGCTTGTTCTGCTTCCCCTCCGCGACACAGGACAGCACCTGAGCCTCCCGGGTGGTCAATCGGATGCCAACGGCCTTGGCCGTCCGCGCTTCAAGTGCTTCTTTTTGAGCGGCACGCGCCGCCTCACAGGCGTGGTCTGTTTTTTCAGATGTTGACGCCGTGTCATTGCCGTGAAAAAAAATATCGTGCAATTCATCCGGCACGAAATTTTCTCCGCAAACCAATAACCGCAGCAATGTAAGCCAACGGTCCAGATCACGGTTCATGGGAAGAAATGCAACCCGTCGGCGCGGATGCAATTCGCGCATCTTGCACAGGAACGATTTCGCCAATTCAGCTTGCCGATATGCAAATGCAATTGTCGCACTTGGAAACGCTTCTTGTATGCGCTCCATCTGATCAACCAGCGTTTTGCCCATGGATTGGTTTAGAATAACCGATCGAACCCGGTCAGGTCTCTCCAAATTCAGGGCGATCAATTCGTCTATCGTTTCAAGTCGTTCAAACTTTACTGAGCTGAAACTAATAGTAGCAAGATCAATAGCAGAGGAGGAAAAATCATGCGAATTCCCCACAAAATAGCATGCGATCCCACTAAACTCATGTACACATTCTTTACTCGTCATGTCGCATTCCACCTGGATGTAGCGCACTGCAACCACTCAAAGACCGTCATATAGACAAGAGCCACCACACCTCTCTTTAATCTCTCAGCAGCGCTCGGGATGGTTTCATGCGCATTAAACAGGGAAACAATCTCCCTGATCGCAACATCTAAGAATCGCGCCCAACCCCCCGAAATACGTATGGCCTAGCAAAATTATCACAATTTAAATCTACTGTCTGTATTTTTCGGTAAAGATCCGCTCATGGCGTCTTTCACACCCACCTCATGTCAGGGTAATTGTCTGAATTCAGGTTTAAAAATCTGAAATAGAGCATCATCACCCCAGTCGATCCACTTGAGTGCTTCAGGCGCCGAGACCTTCCCGAACTCTGTGAAGTCGCGCGCACTCACAAGTTCAAAAAATCACTCCAACACTCTGTTTTCAATACGACATCACAGACTTCATGAAGTTCTCAACCGAACAGAGAATCACTCAAAGGGTTCTGCGAACTACGCACCCCCTGTCCCCACAACCAGCATGTGCCTTAATCAAAACTTGCAATCGCATTAAAGTTGTGCCGCGCCTGACGATCAAGATCAGACAGATTGATACACACCTATCATTTCTCGAAAACCATCGGCCTGACATTGGCGCCTGATCCAACCGCAAGCTCATAGTGTCGTATTTTGAAATACAGCCTCTAGGATGAGAACTTCCGATCAGGGCGTATACACCTTTTTCCGGACACCCTAACCTAATTATCTACATTAAAGCTGCGCAGCGATGTTTCATCGCACTTAAATTATCCACGCCATAGCAAAAATGCCAATAATTAACAAAAGGTTAACGCTTCACTTCAAAAACTAACCCCTATGGATGGGTAGTTTTGCGGCTGCGTTTTCGTAATGCTCGGTCTGTCTCGTCCTGAGACCTGCGTGATCTATACCTCACGCTGGGACCAAGCTGAAAATAGCGGCGTGATTACCTTTGCCCTTTCAGTTCAAAGTCATCGCTTTTGAAAAATCATATAACAAGAGAGGGGGGCCAAATACACTTCAGCACATCAATCGCGGACCAGCGGAAGAACATCTCGTTCACCTGCGGCACCGCATCTTCATGACAACTCACCAATCGCACACCCTGATGATCGCTTTTGAAATGAGCGGCGATCCGGGGATTGCTTTACCGGAGAAATACAATGTCAAATAAAACACCATTCCTTTTCGGCAACTGGGGCGACTCTCAGGATCAGGAGCAGGACCAGGATCAAGGTCAGGGCCAAGGTCAGCTGCAAGCTGAGCTTCAGGCACAACTGCAAGCCCAGGGCCAACACTCCGATCAGGATCAAGACCAAGGTCAGGGCCAGTACCAGGCCAGTGAAAGCTGGAATGGCAACATGAATGGCAATGGCAACGGTAACTTGAACGGCAATGGAAATGCGAACGGCAACCACAACGGGAATGCCAACGGCAACGCCAATGGCAACCATAACGGGAACTCCAATGGGAATGCCAACGCCAATGCCAACGCCAATGGCAACCTGAACGCCAATGGCAACCACAACAGCAACACCAACACCACCGACACAACCGTTGATGTGGATGTTGATGTCGATCTGGGTGGCTATGAGCCGACAGATGATGACTTTGCCGATATCGATCTCGATCATTCCAACGCCGGTGACTTCATCATGGCGCATGGCAACATCGACTATAATCCCGGCAATGACCTCGACCTGGACAACATGCTGAACGACGCCCTGAACGGTGCCGGCAATGATGCCGGAACGATCAATGCGCAGTCCAACAACCTTCAGGACAACGATGACCTGAGCAATGTGTCCAACAGCGGCACCATGACTCAGACCAACACGTCCAGTGGTGGCTCCGCCACATCCGATGACGGCATCGATGCCGGCGCGGCAGGCGGATCCGGTGGTGGTCATGCAAACGCGAACGGTGCTGGCGCGCTTGGCGGTCTCGGTATCGGCGGTGCAGCCGGCGCAACCGGTGGCGCCAGCGGAGCGGCTGGAAACGGTGCAGCCCAGGGCGGCACCGGTGCAGCTGGCGGTAGCGCAGCGGCAATCGGCCTCGGTGTCGGAATTGGTGGTGCTGGGTCTGATTCAGATGCCACCAGCGACGATGGCGGTGATGCGTCCTCGATCGGTGCGGGTCTGGGCGTTGGTCTTGGCGTTGCCGGATCCAATGCGGATGGCGGCAACACCGGGGATGCCGGTGGGATCGGTGTCGGAACCGGTGCCGCAGGGGCCGGCGCGGACAGCAGCGACGCTGGGGATGCCGGCGCAGTCGGTGCTGGTCTGGGTCTGCTTGGCCTTGGTCTGGCCGGAGCTGACGGTGGCAACACCGGAGATTCCGACGCAGACGCAACTGGCGCAGGTCTTGGTTCCGGATCCGGTCAGAGCGGCAACGGTGGCGACGCCGGATCGCTTGCCTCTGCAGCCGGTAGTGGCGCGGGCAACGGTGCGGGCGGCAACGCCAACGGTGGTGACGGCGGTGACGCTGGTGCATGGGCTGCTGCGATGAGCAACGCTCAGGGCAATGGCGGTATGAACCTTGCCGGTGCCGGTGACGGCGGTGACGGCTACGGCGGTCATGCCTGGGGCGGCGACAGCGGTGATGGCTTCGGTGGCCAGGCGGTTGTCGGTGGCGTCCAGGCTGGCGGCGGTGTCGGCGGCAATGGCGGCAACGCCACAACCGGTGCCGGTGGTGCTGGTGGCGATGCCGGAATGTGGGGGTCGAACAATGGTGACGACGGCTTCGTGACCGGCGAATCCTTCGCTTCGGCGGCGTCGCAGATCGACACCACGGCGTTCAACCAGAGCATCGTGATGGGGGCCAACGTTCTTGGCAACACCGTTGACATGACCGTGGTCGGCGGGGGCTTCAGCTCCAGCTACATCGGCGACGATGGCGACGGCGCATAAGTCAAACACACCATTGATCGGGCCCGCTCTGCGGGCCCGATCTGTCTCGAACTTTCCAGAATCGACTGCGGATTTTTCATCCGCCCAGAACAAAATACCGAGGTGAGCGGCCATTCAATCGCAGAAATTGGGGCCAGAAAATGTTCGATAAAACAACCGAAGTCATCGCGCACATGATCGGTGTATTCCACATCGCAGTCGAAGAAGCGCGCATGCGCGATGTCTATGCCAAATTCAAGGCGATCCAGGCGGCAGAACCAGACACAGAAGAGCTGATCCACATTGCCGTCACGCTCAACGTCCCATACACACTCACGGACTTCACGCCCGAGGTGGACTATACCCCCTCGACGACGGACTATTTCTTTGCCCCCGCCGACTACGGGCTCTTTTTCAGAGGGCTCCCCTACCAGCAGCCTTTTGCCCCGGTGCCGGAGCAGACCGATACGCCGCAGAGCCAGGCGCCCTTGCCCTTCATCAATGGTCGTCCGCTTCTGACGCTAGAACCACCGGGCAGCGTTGCGACGATTACGCTTCAGGCGGCCTGGATGGATGATAGCGACGAATTGTACCTCAACGACGTTCAGGCCGTTTTTGTAGATCCGTCAGAATACGTGACCTCACTGCACACATCCTATCTGGTTGCCCAAACGCTTGGGGCGATGTCGACGGATGCCCCGCTGGATTTCAGCCAGAGCACGCTCACCGCCGCGATTACCCTGCATGAAAATATGGGTGCCACAGATGGGGCATCTCGCATTGGCGAAACGGTGAGCGTCTTTCACGGTGCCGACGCGGACGGCAGCCATATGGACGGTGAAACGGTCGAGGACACACCAATTCTGGACGACGTCATGCCGGCGTACTTCAGCGACGAGAATCCGGACGTCGCGCTGGAGGCAGATGGATCGGACGAGACCTCATCGACCGATGCGCCTGCAGAGGGGACCACAGAGGGGAACGACGACCCTGACGCGCTGGAAAACACCGACCCCTTCGAAGGTTTGGGCGGATCGTCGTCAGATGACGGACCATTTGACATCGACGCAGGGCACAACGTGGTGACCGGCGGCAATGTCATGATCAATGACGCATCCATTTCAGTTGGCTGGCTGGATGCGCCGGTGATCTCCGTCATGGGGGATGTCGTCGAGCTGAATTCAATCAGTCAGGTGAATGTTCTGTTCGAACACGTCACCCTGAACGGACATGGGGCGGCATCGCTCTCTGCAAGTTTCAATGTCGCTATGATGTCCTATACCTCAACGGCGCCGGTTGCCGAGGACGGGACAACGCCAGCCGACAGCCCGGCAGAGGACCTCGGCCTGCCTCAAAACTGGGCTGTGACCCGCATCGACGGCGATATTCTGACTGTGAACTGGGTCAATCAGTTCAGCTTCATGACGGACCATGACCGTGCGGATATCCAATTTACCGGCAGCAACACGCATATCGTGATGGGCGACAATACCATCGCCAACGTGGTCGATCTCGCCGAGATTGGCTACGGTTACGACCTGATCATGATCGGCGGCAGCCTGATCACGATCAATCAGATCAGCCAGACCAATGTGATGATGGACTACGACACCATCACCTCATCGGCAGACGTCCGCTTCACCTTTTCCGGCGGTGACAACCTGCTGTTCAATGGCGCAAGCATCTCGACCACCGGGGTCAACAGCTACGGTGAGATGACATCGAATTTCGCGACCGCGAGCGAGGCCTTTGCCGCCGGAGCCACTACCATCACGGAAGACGTCGCCCATGACACTGTGTTCGAGGGCGATGATCTTCTGACCGTCTTGTATATCTCCGGCGACCTCACAACCGTGAACTGGCTGGAGCAGACCAATGTCATGGGGGATTCCGATCAGGTCCACCTCGCGTTGGACAACTTCGAGGACCAGACCGGCGCTTCGGTGGATCTGGTCACCGGATCAAACGCCGCGATCAACCTGGCCTCCGTCGACGTCTACGGCATCGACTCCGAAGTCCGGGTCGAAGGCGACGTCTACAGCGATGCCCTGCTCTATCAGGCCAATCTGATCGACACGGACTCCGACCCGCTGGGCGTCGCCCTGCCCGCACTTGCCACCGAGGCGGTGGCCTTTCTGGCCGACGGTATGATCGGCCCGGACACAGAGACCTCCAACGATATCGAAATCATCGCAACCCCGCCCGAAAACAGCGGAAGCCCCGACATGATGCAAACAATGTTGGCCTGATAAATAGAGTGACATGATGTTAGATAAGACCTTTTCCGGCTCTGGCGATGCCCCCGGCGCTACACCAAAAGATACTCAAAACACATCCAGCACCCCATCTCCCGATCAGGAGACTCAGCCCCCCCTCAAGCTCACGCCCGAACTTCGGTGCGACCAAGCCGAAAAGATGGGGGCCACCCAACGCATTCCAAAGGGACTTGGGGGCGTCCAGATCGAGGCCGACACCGGCCCGACCCTCAAATCAGGCGGAGGCAAGCCACCCGCGAATACCAACACCGGCAATGGCGGGGGCGACGGTGGTGGCTCGACGCCACAGTTCCATAAACGTGCAGGGCCCGAGCAGTTTGTTCAGCAGCTGCAAAGGGGTCGCAAGGTCGTGCGCCGCAACCTCGGCTTTGTCATGGTCCTGACCTGCGCCACAAACCTGCTGGTGCTGGCCATTCCGATTTACCTGTTCCAAATCTCGGATCGGGTTCTGACCAGCCGATCCCTCGACACGCTCATCATGCTGACCGTGGTGATCGCAGGGGCGGTGATCCTGCAAGCCATCTTTGACGCGGTGAGACGCTTCATCCTGATGCGCACCGCTGTCGAGGTTGCAGTCTTGCTCGGTGCTCCCGTGCTCAGCGCCGCCGCACATGCCTCGCTGCATGACAATGGACGCCAGTATCAAACGCTTGGGGATCTGCAATTGCTGCGCTCCTTCCTGGTGTCAGGCACATTGATCTCCTTTCTGGATGTGCCGTTTGCCCCCCTGTTCATTCTCGCGATCTTCATGGTGCATCCACATCTCGGCATGATTGTGATCGGAACCGCGATTGCGCTCATGATCATCGCGCTGATCAACCAGAAGGTTACATCAAAGCCCTTTGCCGAGGCCAATCAGGCCCAATCGCGGGCGAATATGCATCTCGACTCCATGTCGCGGAACAGCCAGATCATCAACGCTCTGGCAATGGTGCCCGAAGCGGTTGCCCTGTGGGGGCGCGACACGGCTGCCTCCCTGCGAGCGCAGGTCATTGCACAGGACCGCAACATCGTCTGGGCCGCCGTGTCGCGCGGGGCGCGGTTGCTCACGCAGATTGCCATGCTGGGCTGGGGTGCATTTCTTGCGCTGGAAGGTGAAATCACCGGTGGCATGGTGATCGCCGCATCCATCATCGCCGGTCGTGCGCTGGCTCCGATCGAAGGGTCGATTGAAGGCTGGAACGGGTTTTCGCAATCCCGCGCCGCCTATGACAGGGTGTCCAAACTGATGATGTCCTCAGTGCAGAAGTTCGAAAAGCTCCGCCTGCCCCGACCCGAAGGACGCCTGAACGTCGAACGCCTGCTGTTCGTTCCCGCCGGCACCAAGCAGGTGATCCTGAACGGGCTGACCTTCGGCCTCAATCCCGGTGACTCTCTGGCGGTGATCGGCAACTCCGGCGCGGGCAAGACGACACTGGGCAAGATGCTGGTAGGATCGATCCTGCCGACATCCGGCAACGTGCGGCTTGATCTGATGGACCTGCGCAATTGGGACGAGCGCCAGCTGGGCGAGAACATCGGCTATCTGCCGCAGGACGTGCAGCTCTTTCCCGGATCGATCAAGAACAACATCGCCCGGATGCGCGCTGGCGCCAAGGATGAGGATATCCATCGCGCCGCCCTGCTGGCCGATGTACACGACATGATCGCTTCCCTGCCCCATGGGTATGAAACCATGGTTGCGGCGGACGGCTCTCCCCTGTCCGGTGGCCAGAAACAACGGATCGCCCTGGCGCGGGCGTTCTTTGGCAATCCGCGCTTTCTGGTTCTGGACGAGCCGAACTCCAACCTCGACACGTCCGGCGACCAGGCTCTGGCCAATGCCATCCGCCACGCAGGCGAAGCAGGCATCACGGTGGTCGTGATCACGCAGAAGCCTTCACTGCTGAGCGTGGTGGACAAGATCATGCTGCTCGCGGATGGCAATATCGTTCTGTTCGGCGAACGCCAGCAAGTGCTGCAAAAACTGTCGGAACGCACCTCGGGTGGCAAGCTTCCGTCGCAAGGCAATGGAGGGCCGCGCAATGTCTGACATGACTGCATATGTCGCGCCTGCAGAATGGTACGAGGACGTTCCTCGCTCGGTCAAAAAACACGTCAGCTTCGGGCTTTTCCTCTTGGTCTTTGGCATTGGCGGGTTTGGTCTCTGGGCCTTCATGGCGCCTCTGGCCGCTGCCGTCATTTCGCAGGGCAGCTTCGTTGCCACCGGCAGCAACAAGATCGTGCAGCATCTCGAAGGCGGCATCATCAAGGCCATTCTCGTTGAAGAAGGCGAAAACGTCGTCGCAGGACAACCCATTGTCCTGCTGGATGAAACCTCTGCCCTTGCGACCGAACGAGAGCTTTTCTTGCGGCAAGTCCGACTGGAAGCGATGGAGACCCGGATCCTTGCCGAATACAATCGCAAGGACACGCTGGTCTATCCGCCAAAGCTGGAACAGTTGCGCTCTGACTTCAATGTGGCAGCGATGCTTGATGGGCAGCAGATCGTCTTCAACGCCGCCACCCAGCAGCTGCGCAACGACATAAACCTGCTCAATCAAAGCATCGAAGCACTCAGGGACAGGTCGTCCGGCTACGAGAAACAACTGATCGCCACCCGTGCGCAGCTGGAGATCCTTGAGGAGGACTCCGAAGCCAAGGAACAATTGCTGGAAAAGGGGCTTGTGCGAAAGACCGAATACAACACCCTGCGCCGGGCGCTTGCCGAAGCCAAAGGGCAGATCGGGCGGTTGGAGTCGGAGGTCGACGAGACCGCCTCCCTGTCGCGTCGCTACGAGTCACAGATCACGCAGACCATCAACGAACGACAAAGCGCTGCGCTGGATGAGTTGCAGGCGGTGCAATCCGAACTTGAAAGCGTCCGCGAACAGGCCCGCAAGGCTGAGAGCGTCCTCAACCGAACCGAAATCGTCGCGCCGGTCTCGGGCACCGTCATTCGTCTGCATTATCATACGGCCGGTGGCGTCGTCGAAAGCGGCAAGGCCATTCTGGAAATCCTGCCCACCGGCGAACCGCTGATCATCGAGGTCCAGATCCCGCGCACTGAAATTGATGTGGTCCGCAAAGGTCAGGCCGCGACCGTCAGGCTGACGGCGCTGAACCAACGCACCACACCCATTCTGCAGGGCGAGGTCTACTATGTCTCTGCGGATGCGATCCTAGATCGCTCGCAAGAATTGCCGCAGGAAATCTACGTGGCACGTATCTCGGTCGCACCGAGCGAGCTGGACCGTGTGCGCGGCTTCACTCCAACGCCGGGCATGCCCGCCCAGATCATGATTCAGACCCAGAACCGGACATTCATCCAATATCTGATGAAGCCTGTCGCAGACAGCATGATCCGGGCCTTCAGGGAACAGTGATCGGGAACAGCGGTGGTCACATCAGACTACCGGAGCTGTTAGACAGATCGCGTGCGCCCGCTGCCCGAACGTTGGGCGTCGCCCCCGGCCCCAACCGGGCCGCCAAGACGGCGGCCCGACCGTTATTCCGCAGCCACCGCGGCAGAGCTGGTGGGGCGATAGTTCAGGATCGGGGACAACCAGCGTTCCGCTTCGGCCAGATCCATTCCCTTGCGCACGGCATAATCCGCCACCTGATCGCGCTCGACCTTGGCCACGCCAAAGTAATAGGCCTCGGGATGACCGAGATAGAGCCCGGACACCGATGACCCCGGCCACATCGCCATGCTTTCGGTCAGCTCAACACCCGTGTTCGCCTCCGCATCAAGCAGATCAAAGAGCGTCCGCTTCTCCGTGTGGTCCGGTTGCGCAGGGTAGCCGGGGGCGGGACGAATGCCATCATAGGGCTCACCGATCAGCTCCTGCGGCTCAAACTGCTCATCCTTTGCATAGCCCCAGTGCTCGCGCCGCACCTGCTGGTGCAGCATCTCAGCCATGGCCTCTGCAAACCGATCCGCAAGCGCCTTGACCATGATCGCACCATAGTCGTCTCCGGCTTTCTCAAAGCGCTCGGAAATCGCCAGTTCCTCCGGCCCCGCCGTAACCACAAAGCCACCAACCCAATCGGGCGTGCCTTCCGGCGCGACGAAATCCGCAAGCGCCAGATTGGGGCTGTCCTTGCGCTTGGAGGTCTGCTGGCGCAGCGTGTGCAGCGTGGCCAGCGTGTCCGTGCGCGCATCGTTCTGGAACAGACGAATGTCATCCCCGACCGCATTGGCGGGCCAGAACCCCACAACCGCGCGCGGGCCGAACCAGTTTTCGTCGATGATCTGCTTCAGCATCGCCTGTGCGTCCTGAAACAGGTTGCGCGCCGCCTCGCCATATTTCTCGTGCTCGAGAATACGCGGATAGACGCCCTTCAACTCCCAGGTCTGAAAGAACGGCGTCCAGTCAATGTAGCGGGCGATCTCCGCAAGATCCCAGCCCTCGATCACGCGCGCGCCGGTAAAAGACGGCGCGGTGGCGGAATAGTCGGACCAGTCGATCTTCATCGCATTGGCGCGCGCCGCCTCCAGCGGCAGGCGCTGCTTGGCCCGCTCTGCGCGTTCGTGGCGCTCTGTCACTTCGGAATATTCTGTGCGGATGCCGTCGATATAGGGCTGCTTCTGCGTCTTGCTGAGCAGCGCAGACACCACCCCAACCGCGCGACTGGCGTCGGTGACATAGATCGCCTGGCTCTTGGTATAGTTCGGCGCGATCTTGACGGCAGTATGCACCTTGGAGGTCGTGGCCCCGCCGATCAGCAGGGGCACGTCGAACGCCTCCCGCTCCATTTCCGAAGCCAGATGCACCATCTCGTCCAGCGACGGGGTGATCAGGCCGGACAGGCCGATGATATCGACATTATGGGCCTTAGCCTCTTCGAGGATCTTTTGCGGCGGCACCATCACCCCAAGGTCGATGATCTCGTAATTGTTGCAGGCCAGAACAACGCCGACGATATTCTTGCCGATGTCATGCACATCGCCTTTTACCGTGGCCATCAGCACGCGCCCGGCGCTTTCGCGCTGCCCTTCGTCCTGCGCTTCCATATAGGGCAGCAGGACTGCAACCGCCTGCTTCATCACGCGGGCCGATTTCACCACCTGCGGCAGGAACATCTTGCCGGCGCCAAACAGGTCGCCGACCACATTCATGCCCGCCATCAGCGGCCCCTCGATCACATCGAGCGGTTTGTCTGCGGCCACACGCGCCGCTTCGGTGTCTTCATCGACAAATTCGGTGATCCCGTTGACCAGCGCATGCTCCAGCCGCTTTTCGACCGGCCAATCCCGCCAGGCGAGATCGCGTTTCTTCTCTTCGCGTTTGTTGCCCTTGAAGCGTTCTGCGATGTCCAAAAGGTTCTCGGTCGCACTCTCCCCATTGGCCGGGGTGCGGTTCAGGACCACATCCTCACAGGCCTCGCGCAGATCGGCGTCTATCTGGTCATAGACCACCAGTTGACCCGCGTTGACGATGCCCATGTCCATGCCCGCCTGAATGGCGTGATACAGGAACACCGCATGCATCGCCTCGCGCACCGGGTCATTGCCACGAAAGCTGAACGACAGGTTGGAGACCCCGCCAGAGATGTGGCAATGCGGCAGGTTCTCCCGGATCCAGCGCGTGGCCTCGATGAAATCGACGCCGTAATTATCGTGTTCCTCGATCCCGGTGGCCACGGCAAAGACGTTGGGATCAAAGATGATATCCTCGGGGGGAAAGCCCACCTTCTCGGTCAGGATCCGGTAGGCGCGGGCGCAGATCTCGGTCTTGCGTTCAAAACTGTCCGCCTGCCCCGTCTCGTCAAAGGCCATGACCACCACGGCGGCTCCGTAAGCAAGGCACAGGCTGGCTTGATGCAGAAACGCCTCCTCGCCTTCCTTCAGTGAGATTGAATTGACCACCGGCTTGCCCTGCACACATTGCAGACCCGCCTCGATCACCTCCCATTTGGAGCTGTCGATCATCACCGGCACGCGGGCGATATCAGGCTCTGCCGCAACCAGATTGAGGAAGTCGACCATCACCTGTTTGGAGTCGATCAGCCCCTCGTCCATGTTGACGTCGATGATCTGGGCGCCGTTCTCCACCTGATCGCGGGCCACGTCCAGCGCCGTGGCATAGTCGCGGTTGGTAATCAGCTTTCGGAACTTGGCCGAACCAGTGACATTGGTGCGCTCGCCCACATTGACGAATGGGATGTCCTTGGTGAGCACAAAGGGTTCCAGCCCCGAAAGGCGCAGCAGCGGATCAGACATTGTTGGTCCCTCTTGGTTTGCGCGGCGCATAGGGGGCCACTTGCTCGGCGATGGCGCGGATATGTTCGGGCGTGGTGCCGCAGCAGCCCCCCACCACATTCACCAGCCCCTCTTTTGCAAAGACGGCGACCTTGCTGGCGGTGTCGTCCGGTTCCTCGTCATATTGACCAAAGGCATTGGGCAGACCGGCGTTCGGATAGGCGCAGATCATGGTTTCGGCAACGCCCGACAATTCCGCCAGATGCGGCCGCATGGCATCGGCACCAAGGGCGCAGTTCAACCCCACGGTGAAGGGGCGCGCGTGGCGCACCGAATGCCAGAAGGCCGTCGGGGTCTGACCCGACAGCGTCCGCCCCGAGGCATCGGTAATCGTGCCCGAAATCATCAGCGGCAGGCGACGGCCGATCTTAGCAAAGCTCTCAAACGCGGCAAACAGCGCCGCCTTGGCGTTCAGCGTGTCAAAGATGGTTTCGATCAGGATCAGGTCAGATCCACCCTCGATCAGACCGTCGATCTGCTGACCATAGGCACGGCGCAGATCGTCGAAGGTGACGGCGCGGTAACCGGGGTCATTCACATCCGGGCTGATAGAGGCGGTTCGGTTGGTTGGTCCAACAGCCCCCGCCACGTAGCGCGGGCGGCCATCCTCGGCTTGCGCCCGATCCGCCGCACGCCGCGCCACCTGCGCGCCTGCGACGTTCAGGTCATGTACCGCCGTCTCCAACCCATAGTCCGCCTGCGCAATGGTGGTGGAGGAAAACGTGTTGGTTTCAAGAATATCCGCCCCCGCCAGAGCGAACTGCAGCTGGATATCCTCCACCGCCTTGGGCTGGGTCAGTACCAGAAGGTCGTTGTTGCCTTTTTGCGGATGGTCCGATTGGTGGTGCCTGCACCCAGGCCCGTGAATGTGGCCATTGGCAGTAAAATCCTCCTCGGTCATGTTCAGGGTCTGAATCATCGTCCCCATGGCACCATCCAGCACGAGGATGCGATCTCGGGCGGCGGCGTCTAGGGCTTTGAAACTGTCGGTGATCGGGAGGGAAAAATTGATCATATCGGTCCTATCATATCGAGGTGCCTCGATACCGAACATCGCCGACCACAATCAAATGCATAATCTGCGACAACAACATGAGGTTCATTCATGTTCAGCCAAACTGCCTTCCTCGCACCCTGCCCGCCCGCCCTCGCTGAGCGAGACAGGAAAACGGATAAAGCACCGCACCTTCCCCAAACGCATTGGACCCAGCCGGGACCGCGCATACTGCGAACCCGGCCAGCAGAATTGGAGGGCGGAAACGGAGGGCGTGTGAGCAAGCACATGCGCTCGAACGAAGGCGAACCGAAGGGAGAGCGAATAAGCGGCAACTGCTGAGCTCTATGTCTTCCCGAGGCGGACGAACAGGACACATCCCGTTGCTGAAAGGTAAACGGCGCAAAGACCGCAGCCCTCCATAATTTTGTTTGAGATACTGGCGCCCTATGAAGAACGAAGGTGGTGATGGTGGACGGAATGATACCGAAGGAGGTGAAGGTGCGCGCGATCACGATCCCGGTTTTCTCATCCGAGCGACTGAACTGACCTGACGCGCTCCGTGCCAAGACAGTTGAAAAGATCCCAGCTGGAGCCGCGATGCGCGAAACGGCTGAGTAGATCGGCGCCAAAAGATCATTGGTCGCTCTCTGAGTTATGAAGGCCGATACGTCCGCGAAGAACCCAGCTCTTGCAGAGGTCGTTGCTCCGGCGGCCCATTCTGCTGGATGCCCCCCCTGCACCTTTGTTTGAAAGCTGGTCTCTGGGGGCACATCCCTGTCCGGAGGTGTCAGCTCCGGTGCCATGTCGCGACATCGTGCAGTCTGCCACACAGAGATGAACGCGCGCCGATCAGGGCGCGCGCTCTATTGGCAACGGGATGCGAGGCTCTGCCTCGCGCTCCGAGATATTTATGAAAAGCTGAAGGGGGCGGTCGGCCTGCTGCCCGCTGATGTGGTTATTCGGCGGCCTGCGGCGCGGCCATCATGCGATCCACGGTCGCCACTGCGACGGTATCGGGACTGACATTCTGCGCTTTGGCTTCGGTCAGGATGCGGATCATCGTCTGGTCAAGTGCTGCGAGTTTCTCGTCTACGAAACGGCTGCGGTCCGAGATCTTCAAGATCTCGGTGGCGACATTGATGATGCCACCGCCATTGGCCACGAAATCTGGAGCGTAGAGAATGCCGCGCGCGTGCAGTGCCTTGGCATCCTCCGGAGTGGCGAGCTGGTTGTTGGCGCCCCCCGCCACGATGGAGGTCCTGAGCTGCGGTATGGTTTGCTGGTTGAGAATGCCGCCGATGGCGCAGGGGGCAAAGATATCGGCCTCGACGCCATAGATCGCGTCCAGCGCCACTGGGGTGGCGTCAAAGGCCTTTACAGCGGCGGCGACCCGCACCGGGTCGATATCGGTGACGATCAGATTTGCCCCGGCCTGGCGCAGCAAGCCAGCCAGATGCCAGCCCACATGGCCAAGCCCCTGCAGGCTGACGGAGCGACCGGTCAGATCCGAACTGCCGTGACGGGCGGCATGTGTGGTGCGAATGGCGTTGAAGATGCCGCGGGCGGTGATCGGTGAGGGATCGCCGCTGGCAAACTCACCTGCGGGCAGGCCGGCGACATAGGCCGTCTCCTCGCCTATCACCGACATGTCCTCGGGCGATACCCCCATGTCTTCGGCGGTGAAATACTGCCCCTTCAGGCTCTCGATGGCGCGGCCAAAGGCGCGCAGCAGGTCGGGCGTTTTCTGCGTCGCCGGGTCGGCGATGATCACAGCCTTGCCGCCACCCAGCGGCAGGCCAGCCGCGGCGTTCTTGTAGGTCATGCCTGCAGAGAGGCGGGAGACGTCCTCCAGCGCGGCCTCGAAGGTTTCATAGGGTCGCATCCGCAGGCCACCGGCCGCAGGGCCAAGCTGGGTGGAGTGGATGGCGATGAGACCGAGGAGCCCGCTGTCGGGATCTTCGACGCGGTGGATTGCCTCGTGGGTGGAACTGGGAATCAAGGTCATGGTCATAGCTGCTCCTCCTGCCTGTTGGGCGACCATATCCTGAGGTGGACGCCGAAATTCTCCAATTGCAGTTTGTTTTCCTGTAGTATTTAGAGGAATCCTCCAAAACTCTCTGAATTAGGAGTGAAAATCATGGATGCTCTCGACCGGAAGATCATTTCCGCACTGCAGCGGGACGGACGCATGACCATGGCGGATCTGTCGGAGGCAGTGGGACTGTCGCCAACGCCCTGCGCCCGGCGGGTGGCCAACCTTGAGAAAACCGGCGTCATTGCGGGCTATGGCGCGCGGGTCGACCAGACCAAGCTGGGGCTGCCCGTCACCATCTTTGTCGCGGTGGAACTGGAGCGGCAATCCCGGGATGCGCTGCAAAAGTTCGAGGCCGCCGTGCGCCGGTTCGATCAGGTCATGGAGTGCTACTTGATGACCGGAACCCGCGATATTTTGCTCAGGGTGGTGGCGGCGAGCCTGAGTGACTTTGATGATTTCCTGGAAAATCGCCTGATGTGTGTGCCCGGTATCCGCAACACCCGGTCGAGTTTTACGCTGCGCACAATGGTTCAGCGCAGCGCACTGCCCGAGCGTGGAACCCGTGCTTGATCCGCAGCGCGCTCGGAATTCCACATGCATTCGCACGCCAGAACCGTTAGGCTGCCTCTCAATGGATCTGGCATATCCGGTCTGCGGAGAAATGCCGGGCACCGTCTGCCCTTCGGGCGCAACTTGAGCAGAGCGAAAGACAGGACCAATGGCAAACCCCAAACCTATGACTCAGCACCCCACCGGGGCGCTTGATGTGACGCCCACACCAGAGGATGCGGCGGATACATCATCGACGCCATCCAGTCAGGCGGAGCCGAGCACAACGTCTGAAGTGCTGGATTTGCGCAAGAAAGAACTGATAGATCAGGTAGTTGAACGCACCGGCGTGAAGAAGCGAGACGCCAAGCCGGTAATCGAAGCGATGCTGGCGGTTTTGGGAGAGGCGATCAGTGCGGAGCGTTCGGCCAATCTGGAGCCGCTTGGAAAGCTGCGCGTCACCCGCAGCAAGGACACGCCGAACGGGCGTCTGCATGTCTGTCGCTTGCGTCGTAAAAAGGCCGTCTCCGAAAAACCGACCGAGCAGACAAAAACTGCGCCGGCCCCTCTTGCAGAGCGTGACAGCTGACGTTAATACCCTGTCTCACGGGTGATTAGCTCAGTGGTAGAGCGCTTCGTTCACATCGAAGATGTCAGGAGTTCAAATCTCTTATCACCCACCATATTTTCAAAATATTTGCTGAGACTCGCTAAGTTTGCGTTGGCTCATAGAGCCTATCGCGCTTTGCGAACCTTGCGTAGATCTGATAGGTGATGGCGTCATTGGAGCGCCCTAGATACCGGGCCGCTTTCCCAAAATGGATGCTGTTAGCCACCATGGCAACAGAGGCAGAGTGCCGGATAATCTGTAAGGTAAGGTCACATCCTTAAGGCGCGTGCGTTCAGATGCCACCTCAAAGCCATTGCGAAGGCTCTCAACTGGTCCTGCAACATACTCGATCACATAATCTGATAGGGCCGCGTCATGAGCTGTTTGTAACACTGCGCGATTTCCCGCATTCATTGGAACGATGGCGCGCAGTTTCCTCAATTTGGCGACGCCCACGCACAGGTTGATGTCACCTCTCTGAAAATCAACGCGATCCCAAGTCAGATCCCATATCACCCCTGCTCGATCTGCAGTGGCGCATATGTAATGGATAACCGGCTCACAATATGAGGCGCAGAGGCACGCTTCATTAGCTTGGAGATTTCACTCCTTTCATTAACCGGATCAGGCGCGGGAAAGGCCCCCGTGGATCCCCCTCGCCTGCCCTCCCGGCGACGCCGCCATCTGCTGCATTGGGTCGCCAAGTGACCCTCATCGCGCAACCAGGCACAGACCACACGTAGACAGGCCGGACGCAAAAAGGCCAAACGCAAAAAAGGCGCCCCAAGATGGGACGCCCCGATGTTCAAAGCCGCAGACGCGACGGTCAGTGGGCGGTGGCGCCGCTCTTGTCGTCGCCTTTCAGCGCGGCCGCAGCAGCGGCGGCCTCTTCGGCCTCCTCGTCCCACTCGATCGGGTCCGGTGCGCGCACCAGAGCGATCTTCAGCACTTCGGACACGTTCTCGACAGGGATGATCTCCAGCCCTTCTTTCACGTTGTCCGGAATCTCCGGCAGGTCTTTTTCGTTCTCCTTGGGGATGAGAACGGTCTTGATCCCACCGCGCAGCGCCGCCAGAAGTTTTTCCTTCAGACCACCGATCGCCAGCGCATGGCCCCGCAGGGTGACCTCGCCTGTCATCGCGATATCCTTGCGCACCGGAATACCCGTCAGCACCGACACGATGGAGGTCACCATCGCCAGACCAGCCGAAGGGCCATCCTTGGGCGTGGCCCCTTCAGGCACGTGGACGTGGATGTCCCATTTGTCAAAGCGCGGCGGCTTGATGCCCAGACGCGGCGAGACGGAGCGCACGTAGGAGCTGGCCGCCTCGATCGATTCCTTCATCACATCACCCAGCTTGCCGGTGGTCTTCATCCGGCCCTTGCCCGGCAGGCGCAGCGCCTCGATGGACAGCAGCTCACCACCGACGGAGGTATAGGCCAACCCGGTCACAACACCGACCTGATCCTCCAGCTCCGCCAGACCGTAGCGATATTTCGCAACACCAAGGAAGTCATCCAGGTTATCCTTGGACACCGACACCGTTTCCGCCTGCTTCTTGACGATGGAGGTCAACGCCTTGCGGGCCACCTTGGCAATCTCGCGTTCGAGGTTCCGCACACCGGCCTCGCGGGTGTAGGTGCGAATGATCTCGGTCAACGCATCGTCCGACAGTTCGAATTCCTTGGCCTTGAGGCCGTGGTTCTTCACCTGTTTGGAGATCAGGTGCTGCTTGGCGATCTCGCGCTTTTCGTCCTCGGTGTAGCCCGACAGCGGGATGATCTCCATCCGGTCCAAGAGCGGCCCCGGCATGTTGTAGCTGTTCGAGGTGGTCAGGAACATCACGTTCGAGAGGTCATATTCGACCTCCAGATAGTGGTCCACGAAAGTGCCGTTCTGTTCCGGATCAAGCACTTCGAGCATCGCCGAGGCCGGATCACCACGGAAGTCCTGACCCATCTTGTCGATCTCATCCAAGAGAATCAGCGGGTTGGTGGTCTTGGCCTTCTTCAGCGCCTGGATGATCTTGCCCGGCATGGAGCCAATGTAGGTCCGGCGGTGACCGCGGATCTCGGACTCGTCGCGCACCCCACCCAGAGAAATCCGGATGAACTCACGGCCCGTCGCCTTGGCCACGGACTTGCCCAGCGAGGTCTTACCCACGCCCGGAGGGCCAACGAGGCAGAGGATCGGGCCCTTGAGCTTGGCCGAGCGCTGCTGCACCGCGAGATATTCGACGATACGCTCTTTAACCTTTTCAAGGCCATAGTGATCCTTGTCGAGGATGTCCTGCGCGCGGTTCAGATCCTTTTTGACGCGGGATTTTGTGCCCCACGGGATCGACAGCATCCAGTCGAGGTAGTTGCGCACGACGGTCGCTTCGGCCGACATCGGCGACATGTTCTTGAGCTTCTTCATCTCGGCATCGGCCTTTTCGCGGGCCTCTTTCGACAGTTTAGTCGCCTCGATCTTTTCTTCCAGCTCAACGATTTCGCCGGCGCCGTCCTCACCGTCGCCCAGTTCCTTCTGAATGGCCTTCATCTGCTCATTCAGGTAATATTCGCGCTGGGTCTTCTCCATCTGCGTCTTGACGCGGGTCTTGATCTTCTTCTCGACCTGCAGCACCGACAGTTCGGACTGCATCAGGGCATAGACCTTCTCCAACCGCTCGCTGACTGGCAGGGTTTCCAGCAGCTCCTGCTTGCGGTCCACCTCGATACCAAGGTGACCGGCAACCAGATCCGCCAGTTTCGCCGGTTCGGTGGTCTCGCCCACGGCAGTCAGCGCCTCTTCGGGGATGTTCTTGCGCACTTTGGCATAGCGCTCGAACTCATCGCCCACGGTCCGCAGCAGCGCCTCGGTGGTGGTCACATCGCCGGGCATCTCCGCCAGCGCCTCGGCACGTGCCTCGAAGAAGGTATCATTGTCCAGAAACTCGGTGATCTTCACACGCTGCTGCCCCTCGACCAGCACCTTCACGGTGCCATCGGGCAGTTTCAGCAGCTGCAGCACATTGGCCAGCACGCCGGTGCGATAGATACCATCCTGATCCGGATCGTCCTCGGAGGGGTCGATCTGGCTGGACAAGAGAATCTGCTTGTCATCGGACATCACCTCTTCGAGGGCGTGCACCGACTTCTCCCGACCCACGAACAGCGGCACGATCATGTGGGGGAAGACCACGATATCGCGCAGCGGCAGAACGGGGTAGGAGGAATTGAGAGGCTCTTGCATACTCGGTCCTTTTTTTTGGCAAGACGTCCAGGCCCCGTTTCATCGGCAACCGCGGTCGTCTCCTCACTCGGATTGTTTATTTGGTCAGGCTGATCGAGTTATTCAACCGCCGCGTCTCAAGCTTTGCCCTTTAGAATGCCCTGAGCATGACCTGACCACAAGGGCGCAAATGGTGAAACGGTGAGCAAAGCCCTAACGCCGCTCATCAATGCCGCTTGGCACATTCGAGACAGGCCTGGCTTGGATATTCCAGGCTTTTGGCGGGCGTTGTGCAGCAGGCGGATCCTCCCGCCTGCCACGTCTTGATACCCTGACGGAGGGGCAGAGTCTGGGCCTATTGCGCCGCCTGCAGCTCCAGTGTGGGATAGTCGGTGAACCCTTCGTCTCCACCGCCATAAAAACTCGCTTGATCGCCTTCCGCCAAGGGAGCGTCCGCCTTGAGGCGCGCCACCAGATCCGGGTTGGAGATGAAGGGGCGACCAAAGGCCACCAGATCCACCGCGCCGCTTTCGGTCCGGGCCAAAGCCGTTTCGCGGTCATAGCCGTTATTGGCCATGTAGGTCCCGGTGTAGAGCTGGCGAAGGGTTTCAAAATCCCCCTCGCGCGCGCCTCCGGTGTCGCCTTCGATCAGGTGCAGATAGGCCAGCCCGTAGGTGTTCAGCCGCTCGATCAACGGGGTGTAGTGGGCCACCGGGTCGCTGTCAGAGACATCGTTAAAGCTGGCAAAGGGTGAGAGACGCACGCCAATGCGCCCCGGCTCCCAGACGGTGGCCAATGCGTCCAAGACCTCAAACAGGAAACGCGCTCGATTTTCTGCCGATCCGCCATAAGCATCGGTGCGGGTGTTGACGCCATCCTTGAGGAATTGTTCCAGCAAATAGCCATTGGCGGCATGCAGCTCAACGCCGTCAAATCCAGCATCCTTGGCGTATTTCGCGGCCTGAACGTAGTCTTCGATCACGTGTTGGATGCCTGCAACGGTCAGCGCCTCGGGCGTCGCGGTCGGCTCAAACCCCGCATGGGTGAAGGTCTGAGCATCGGCCGCTTGATCGGTGGGCCCAACAGGCTTTACGTCCTCGGGCAGAAGCGAGTCATGGGTGATCCGCCCCACATGCCACAGCTGGATCACGATCTTGCCGCCCTTGGCATGCACCGCATCGGTGACCTTGCGCCATGCTGCAGCCTGCGCGGCGGTGTGGATGCCGGGGGTCTGGATATAGCCCTTGGCCTCGGCACTGATCTGACTGCCTTCGGTGATGATCAGACCGGCGCTGGCACGTTGGGCATAGTATTCGACGTGACGGTCGAGCACCTCTCCGGTGCTGTCGTCGGCACGGTTGCGCGTCAGCGGCGCCATCACCACGCGGTTGGTCAACTCAAGGGCACCGGCGGTGTTTGCGGCAAACAGTTTCTGGCTCACGGGGAGTATCCTTCGCTCAAAGCATCCAGCAACAGGAACGTTGCCCCACAAGAGCTGAGCATTCCACCTCTGCCTTTCAACCCTCCAGCAATGAGAATGTTTTGGGACCCCCAAAAACTCGCGTGATCGCACCCTTCGACCCGCAAACATGCAAGAAAATATATCACGATATCAAAATGTTAAAAGGCCACCTGAAAGGGCGGCCATTTGAAGTTCACAAAGAGGTGCGCGACTACCCACCCCTGCGGCGGGCCGGGTTCAAACCCGCTCGGGTCACAAGGGTTCGATATCGCCTTGTGCACGATTGTCGTGAAAATTCTTCTGCCAGGCCTCAAATGTGCCCGCTGCGATTGACTCGCGCATGCCTGCCATGATGTCCTGAAAGTAATGCAAATTGTGCCATGTCAGAAGCATACCGGAGATCATCTCGTTCGACCGGAACACGTGGTGCAGATAGGCGCGCGAATAATTGCTGCATGCCGGGCAGCTGCAGTTTTCATCCAGCGGACGCGGGTCGTCCTGATGGCGGGCGTTCTTGATGTTAACCACACCGTGCCGGGTGAAGGCTTGTCCGGTGCGCCCCGAACGCGAGGGCAGCACGCAGTCCATCATGTCGATGCCACGCGCCACCGCGCCCACGATGTCGTCGGGCTTGCCCACCCCCATCAGATAGCGCGGTTTGTCCTGGGGCAGCATGTCGGGCGCGTAGTCCAGACAGCCAAACATGGCCTCCTGGCCCTCGCCCACCGCGAGGCCGCCGACCGCGTAGCCGTCAAAGCCGACCTTGGTGAGCGCCTCGGCGCTTTCCTCGCGAAAATCCTTCTCCAGCCCGCCCTGCTGAATGCCAAACAGCGCATAGCCCGGACGATCCCCGAAGGCCTCGCGCGAGCGTTCCGCCCATCGCATCGACAGGCGCATGCTCTCGGCGATGCGATCCCGGTCGGCGGGCAGTGCGGGGCATTCGTCGAAACACATCACGATGTCAGAACCCAACAGCCGCTGGATCTCCATCGAGCGTTCCGGCGTCAGCTCATGCCGCGAGCCGTCGATGTGGCTCTTGAAGGTGACGCCCTTCTCGGTCAGCTTGCGCAACCCTGCCAGCGACATCACCTGAAAGCCACCGGAGTCCGTCAGGATCGGCCGGTCCCAGTTCATGAACTTGTGCAAACCACCCAAGCGGTCGATCCGCTCCGCAGTGGGGCGCAGCATCAGATGGTAGGTATTGCCCAAGAGGATATCGGCCCCGGTGGCACGTACGTTTTCGGGCATCATCGCCTTGACCGTGGCAGCGGTGCCGACCGGCATGAAGGCAGGCGTGCGGATGTCGCCGCGCGGTGTGTGGATTACACCTGTGCGGGCCTTGCCGTCCGTTGCTGTCATTTCAAAGTTGAAAAGCTCTGCCATCTCATGTTCCTGCGTCAGTCTGCACACCGCTCAGGCGGTGATTCCCCCCTAATGCCAAGGAGACGTCTCCATGTCCACAGATGACCCGAACCAGAATCTGCGTCTTGGGTGGGAGGAATGGGTCAGATTGCCGACGCTCGGCCTGCCCGCCCTGCGCGCCAAGATCGACACCGGCGCGCGGACCTCTGCCCTGCATGCCACCGATATCGAGACCTTCGGTCCACAGAATGCGCCCAAGGTGCGTTTTACCGTACATCCCATTCCGGGGCGCGATGACTTGCTCATTCCCTGCTCGGCCAGGATCAAGGATCGGCGCGAGGTGACCTCCTCCAACGGGGATCGCGAGCTGCGCTATGTGATCGAGACCGACCTTGAGATCGGCGGCGTGACCTGGCCGGTGGAGGTGACTTTGACCGACCGGCGCGGCATGGCGCTGCATATGCTGCTGGGCCGTCAGGCACTGACCGAGAACATCTCCATCGTGCCGTCCGAACGCTATTGTCAGCCGGAGCTGGACTACTCCGTCTATGCCACCCCGGCGATCCGCAAGAAGGCGCCCAACCGCGCCCTGCGCATCGCGGTGCTGAGCCGCGAGGACAATTATTCCACCCGCCGTCTGGTCGAAGAGGGCGAAAATCGGGGCCACTCTGTCGAGGTCATCGACACCACCCGCTGCTACATGTCGATCAACGCGCTGGCGCCCGAGATCCACTATGACGGCAAGCGCCTGCCACGCTATGACGCGGTGATCCCGCGCATCGGCGCGTCGGTCACCCAATATGGCACCGCGCTCTTGCGGCAGTTCGAGACCATTGGCACCTATTGCGTCAACGGCAGCGCCGGCATCACCGCCAGCCGCGACAAGCTGCACGCGCATCAGCTCTTGGCACGCCACAAGATCGGCATGCCGCCCACCGCCTTCGCCGCCTCGCCCAAGGACACCAACGCGCTGATCGACATCGTCGGCGGCGCCCCCCTGATCGTAAAGCTCTTGGAAAGCACCCAAGGCAAGGGCGTGGTGCTGGCGGAGACCAAGAAGGCCGCTGAATCCGTCATCACCGCCTTTCGCGGTCTCAAGGCAAACTTTCTAGTGCAGCAATTTGTGAAGGAGGCCGCCGGAGTCGACATCCGCTGTTTCGTGGTGGGCTCCAAGGTGGTGGCTGCGATGAAACGCTCCGGTGCCGAGGGCGATTTCCGCTCCAACCTGCATCTGGGCGGCAGCGCCGTGTCGGTCCGCATCACCAAGGAGGAACGCTCCACCGCGATCCGCGCTGCCAAGTGTTTCGGCCTCGGGGTGGCGGGCGTCGACCTGCTGCGCTCGGAAACCGGGCCCAAGGTGCTGGAGGTCAATTCCTCGCCCGGGCTGGAGGGGATCGAGAAAACCTCCAAGAAAGACATGGCCGCATTGATCCATGACGAGATCGAGGCCAACGTCCGCCCCACCCCGCTGCGCAGCCGCAAGGCGCTCGAGAACGCGGCCGAGTAATCGGGGGCACAGAGGGTCGCGCTTTCCCCTTGACCCGGCACCGGGCAAGGGGGACGTTGCCGCCCAACGCTGTTTTACATCCGGATTTTTCCCATGAACGAACAAGAGATCATCGACGCCCTCTCTGGCGGTCTGCTGTATATCCTCGGGGCCGTTTTCCTGATTATCGTGATCTTCAAAGGGGTGCGCATTGTGCCCCAGTCGGAGAAATTCGTGGTCGAACGCTTTGGTCGGCTCAAGGCGGTGCTGGGGCCGGGCATCAACTTCATCGTGCCCTTCCTCGACGTGGTGCGCCACAAGGTCTCCATCCTCGAACGTCAGCTGCCCAACGCCAGCCAGGATGCGATCACCCGCGACAACGTGCTGGTGGAGATCGACACCTCGGTGTTCTACCGCATCCTGGAGCCGGAAAAGACCGTCTACCGCATCCGTGATGTGGATGGGGCGATTTCCACCACCGTGGCGGGCATCGTGCGCGCCGAGATCGGCAAGATGGATCTGGACGAGGTGCAATCCAACCGCTCGCAGCTGATCGGCGAGATCAAGCGCAGCGTCGAAAGCGCCGTGGATGACTGGGGCATCGAAGTAACCCGCGCCGAAATCCTCGATGTGAACCTCGATCAAGCCACCCGCGATGCGATGCTGCAGCAGCTCAACGCCGAACGCGCCCGCCGCGCCCATGTGACAGAGGCCGAGGGCAAGAAACGGGCGGTGGAACTCTCTGCTGATGCAGAGCTTTATGCCGCAGAACAGACCGCCAAGGCGCGTCGCATTCAGGCCGAGGCCGAGGCCTTTGCCACCGAGGTCGTGGCCAAGGCGATCGCCGAAAACGGCCTTGCCGCCGCGCAGTATCAGGTGGCGCTGAAACAGGTCGAGGCGTTGAATGCGCTTGGCAATGGTGACGGCAAGCAAACCATCATCGTGCCCGCCCAGGCGATCGAGGCCTTTGGCAACGCCTTCAACATGCTGAAGGGCAAGTAATGGGCGCGCTCTGGTCACTGTGGTGGATCTGGGGCGCGCTGGCGCTGGTGCTGGGCATTGCCGAGATCCTGCTGCCGGGGTTCATCTTCCTCGGCTTCGCCATCGGCGCGGTCTGCGTGGCCGTGCTTTTGCTGATGTCACTGAACGTGTCGCTGCCGCTGCTGTTGCTGGTCTTCGCTGCCCTGTCTCTGGTGGCGTGGCTGATGCTGAGGCGCCTGTTCGCCCTGCCCAAAGGCCAAGTGAAGACCTTTGACACGGATATCAACGACTGAGCGCGGCCCCTCAGTCTGTTTCGGGCCAGAACACGGAGGTCGCGTGCGTTCGGGCACTGGACCTCCGTGCCTTCATTTCCTATATAAACAGTCAGAAACCTGATCGAGAGTCCTGAATGACCGACGCATCCGAACCGCTTGAGGGCACGCCACTTATTGCGCCCTCCTCCGTGTCCCATCCGCTCTACGAGCCGGTGGTCGAAGCCTGCCGCACCGTGTATGACCCGGAAATCCCGGTCAATATCTACGAGCTTGGCCTGATCTACACCGTTGAAATTTCGGAAGAAAACGACGTGAAGATCATCATGACCCTGACCGCGCCCGGCTGCCCCGTGGCCGGTGAGATGCCCGGCTGGATCGTCGATGCGATCTCGCCCGTGGCCGGCGTCAAGAGCGTTGATGTGGAAATGACCTGGGAGCCGCCCTGGGGCATGGACATGATGTCCGATGAGGCCCGGCTGGAGCTGGGCTTCATGTGATCGAAACCCTGTGGTCGCAATATCGTGATCACAGGCCCCCGTTCTCCTTCATGGATGAGACGCCCCTTGATGAGAGGCGCTGCGCCACCTAGGTTACAGGGTAACACAAACGGAGCCTTTTCATGTTCGGTATCCCCGGCAAACAAGCTGTCACCATCACCCCCCGCGCCTCTGCGCAGATCTCCAAGCTGATGGCGAGCGCAGGCCACGCGGGTCTGCGTATCGGCGTCAAGAAGGGCGGCTGCGCGGGCATGGAATATACCATGGAATATGTCGACCAGCCCGACCCCAACGACGAGGTGGTAGAGCAGGATGGCGCCAAGGTACTGATCGCGCCGATGGCGCAGATGTTCCTCTTCGGCACCGAGATCGACTATGAAACCTCGCTGCTGGAATCGAGCTTCAAGTTCAACAACCCCAATGTCGCCGATGCCTGTGGCTGCGGCGAGTCGATCAGCTTCAAGGTGGGCGGGGAGTAACCTCCTCCCCTTGTTCGGATAAGACAGGGCCGCCGCGTGCTGCCGCAAACAGGGTGGCCGCGCGCCGCCCTTTTTTGTGGCCCCGCGCGCGTCGCGATTGCCCGCTCCCGCGCCCGGTGCTACCACCAATATCAATTCAGACACAGAAAACCAATGAAAGGGGGCGACATGGCGCGCAAACTTGCAGCAGGCAATTGGAAGATGAATGGCACCGGCGACAGCCTGATGGAGCTGGAGGCCCTGGCTACGGGCGATCTGCCACAGGGCGTCGAAGTGCTGATCTGCCCGCCCGCGCCGCTGATTTCGCGCGCGGCCGAGATTGCTGGCGGCATCCGCATCGGCGGGCAAGACTGCCACGCCGAGGCCTCCGGCGCGCATACCGGCGACACCAGCGCGATGATGCTGAAGGATGCGGGCGCCAGCTACGTGATCCTCGGCCACTCCGAACGCCGCAGCGATCATGGCGAGAGCGACGAGGTGGTGCGCGCCAAGACCGAGGCCGCCTATGCAGCAGATCTGATCGCCGTGGTTTGCGTCGGCGAAACGCTGGAGGACCGCGAGGCGGGCTCCACCCTGCAGGTGGTCTGCATGCAGCTTGCGGGCTCCCTGCCCGACAGCGTCACCGCCGACAACACCGTGGTGGCCTATGAGCCGGTCTGGGCGATCGGTACCGGCAAGGTGCCGACGCTGGAGCAGATCGCCGAGGTGCACGCCGCCCTGCGCGATGCGCTGACCCAGCGCTACGGCGACGCGGGCGACAATATTCCGCTGCTCTATGGTGGGTCGGTCAAGCCCGGCAATGCGGCCGATATCTTTGCCACCGCCAATGTGGACGGCGCATTGGTGGGCGGCGCGAGCCTGAAGTCGGCTGATTTTGGCCCCATCATCGCCGCACTGGCCGCCAGTTGAGGAACGCGCCTAGCGGCGCGGCCTCCGGCGGGGATATTTGAGAAGAAGATGAAGGGGGCGCGCGCCCCCTTTTTTACCTTGGATATCTTGCCGGGGTGCATGCTTGCCGCAGCGCACTCAAGACCACGCTACCCGAAAAAGAAGGCGCCCGAGGAGAGATCTCCCCGGGCGCCTTTTTTGCTAGCCAGATCATAGTGACGCGATGTCGGGCTATTTTGTTATGATCTCTGGTCCCATGATCATATTCGGCAGGAAGGTGGATATCGCCGGAATATAGGTCACCATGATCAGGAACACGAAGAGCACGGCAAGGAACGGCAGGGCTGCGCGCACCACGGCCATCATCGGCATGCCCGCCACGCCGGAGGTCACAAAGAGGTTGAGACCCACGGGCGGCGTGATCATCCCGATTTCCATGTTCACCACCATGATGATGCCCAGATGGATCGGGTCGATGCCCAGTTCGATGGCGATCGGGAACACCAGCGGCGCGACGATCACCAGAAGACCCGAGGGCTCCATGAACTGACCACCGATCAGCAGGATCACGTTCACCACGATCAGGAACATCACCGGACCGAAGCCCGCGGACAGCATCGCATTGGCGATATGCTGCGGCACCTGCTCGTCGGTCAGAACATGTTTCAGGATCAGCGCGTTGGCGATCACGAAGAGCAGTGTCACGGTCAGCTTGCCCGCCTCAAACAGCGTGTGCTTGGTGTCCGGGTGGACAAAGGCCGTGATCAGCGCCTGCGGCATCTTCAGGAGCGATGTTTTGGGCTGGCCTTCGCCATTGGAGAGCGGCCCCATGTCCTTGTAGACAAAGCAGGCGATCAGGAACGCGTAGACCGCTGCAACCGCTGCCGCTTCTGTCGGAGTGAAGATACCGCCGTAGATACCGCCCAGAATGATGACGATCAGGAACAGGCCCCAGCCCGCATCCCGCGCGGATTGAAACACCTCGCCCCAGCCATTCCAGTCGCCTTTGGGCAGGTTCTTGACCTTGGCCATCACGTAGATGGTCACCATCAGCATGATACCCGCCATCAGGCCCGGGATCACGCCGGCCAGGAACATCCGCCCCACCGAGACCTCGACCGCTGCCGCATAGACCACCATCACGATGGAGGGCGGGATCAGAATGCCGAGCGTCCCGGCGTTACAGATCACACCGGCGGCGAATTCCTTGGAATAGCCCACCTGGCGCATGCCTGCGATCACGATCGAGCCGATCGCCACAACCGTGGCCGGAGAGGAGCCAGACAGCGCCGCGAACAACATGCAGGCAAACACGCCCGCAATGGCCAGACCACCCGGCAGGTGACCGACGCAGGCGATGGAGAAGCGGATGATCCGCCGCGCCACGCCGCCCGTGGTCATGAAGCTGGAGGCCAGAATGAAGAACGGGATCGCCAGCAGGGTGAAATGACCCTCAAAGGCCTGGAACAACGTCCCCGCCACCGAGGCCAGCGAGCTGTCGGAATAGATCAGCAGGAACAGCGTGGAGGACAGGCCGAGCGATACCGCGATCGGCACGCCGATCAGCAACAGGCTGATGACCAGCGTAAAAAGAAGGACAACTTCCATCAGTCATGCTCTCCCTGTTGAGCGCGAACTGCTTCGAGTTCGTCTTCGACTTCGTGACTTGCGACCAGACGATCCGCCTGCCCGCGCAGGATCTGCAGCGCCGCCTGTACAAAGCGCAGCACCAGCAGGAGCATCGACAGCGGCAACACCAGATAGGGAACCACCTTGGGCAGTTTCTCGTAGGAGTCGCCGTAGTTGATCATATCCTCCAGAAAGCGCAGAAACCCGAGCATCGGCACATCCTGCACCTCGTAAAAGCTCTGACTGCGCGCGGAGGTATCAAACCCGGTGGGGAACCAACGGCCCGAGGTGGGCGGCAGATCCGCAAACACGGCCCAGTAGTCATAGGCGCCCTTCAGCATCAGTAGCGAGAAGGCGATACAGACCGCCGCAGCGATCAGGCCCACGATGCGACGTGCGCCCGCGGGCAGCATGTTGACGATGGCATCGACCCCCAGATGCGCATGCACCTTGACCGCGTAGGAGGCGCCCAAAAGCACCAGCCAGGCAAAGAGGAACACCGTGACTTCCAGTGCCCAGAGGATGTTTGAATTGAAGACGTAGCGCGCGACCACATTGGAAAATGTGATGATCGTCATGCCGCCGAGCAGGGCGGCGATCAGCGTTTCTTCAAGTGAATGAATGAACCCGGACGGGCCGGAACGTGCCCCCGACATTGTTGTCTCCCCAATTTTCCGGAAAAGAAGCTGCGGCTGGATGATCTCCGCCGCGGAGGTGACGGAGCGCATGTATCACGCGCTCCGAACAGATTTTGTGCGAGGTCCCAGTCGGGATCAGAGGCCGGCGTTGATGGCCTGTGCGGCGTCGATCATGTCCTGACCAACGTCACCGGAGAACTGTTCCCAGACCGGCTTCATCACATCGACCCAGGCCTGACGCTGCTCGCCTGACAGCTGGCGCACCTCGCCCCCTGCTGCAACGATGGCCTCTTTGGCTTCGTTGTTGACGCGGGTGGACTCTGCGTTCCGGGTTGCGGTGACTTCATTCATGATGGTCATGAACTGATCACGCACTTCCGGATCGAGGCTGTCGAGCCAGTCAACCGAAGCCACAACCAGATAGTCGAGCACACCGTGGTTGGTTTCGGTGATGCCGTCCTGCACCTCGAAGAACTTCTTGCCGTAGATGTTGGACCAGGTGTTTTCCTGACCGTCCACAACACCCTGCTGCAGCGCGCCGTAAACCTCGGAGAAGGCCATTTTCTGCGGGCTGCCGCCGATCGCTTCCATCTGGGCGACCAGCACGTCGGAGGACTGCACGCGGAACTTCAGACCATCGGCATCGGAGGGCTCCAGCAGCGGCTTGTTGGCCGACATCTGCTTCATGCCATTGTGCCAGTAGCCAAGACCCTGCAGGCCACGGCGCTGCATGCTGTCGAGCATCGCCTGACCGTTGTCAGAGGCCTGGAACGCATCCACGGCATCGATGTTCTTGAACATGAACGGCAGGTCGAAGAGGCGGAACTGTTTGGTGAACTTCTCGAATTTCGACAGGGAGGGCGCGGCCAGTTGCACGTCGCCCTGCAGCATCGCCTCAAGCACCTTATTGTCGTCATAAAGCGTGGAGTTCGGATAGACGACGATGCACATGGTGCCGTCCATCTCTTCGTTCACCCGCTTCTCCAGCAAAGACGCCGCGATCCCCTTGGGGTGTTTGTCGGTGTTGGTCACATGGCTGAACTTGACGACGATTTCGCCATCGTCGCAGGCATCCGCCTGAGCAACGCCAGCGGTTACGGTCAGCGCCATTGCGGTGGCGGCAGCAGTCAGAAACTTCATGGTGATCCTCCCTAAGAATCAATTTTCTTCCTCTGACTCCGAACAAGCGTCCAGAGCTTGATCGCTAGAATTGGCAAAGGCGGGGATCCGCTCAAGCAAGCATTGAAAAAACCTCCGTAATTCAGTCTTTTTCTTTTATTTTCTGATGCTTGAGAATCTTTTCAGAAGGCAACTCACGACTACGGCACCGTCGTTGTGCGAGATTTCGCACAACGAGAGTCGCGCCTTGTGCGAAAAACCGCACACCCGTTAGCGCCGGTAGTCTTCGGGCCGAATCCCGTAGCGGGCCAGTTTGTCGTAGAAGGTCTTGCGCGGCAGCTTCAGCGCCTCGGCGGCGGCAGAGGCCTTGCCGTTCTGCCGCCCCAGTGCGGCAATCAGCAGCGAGCGTTCGACCTGTGCCATCTGTTCCGCCAGCCCGAGGTCAGCGGCCTTGGAGACCTCCTCCGGCATGCCAAGGACAAAGCGCATGGCCGCAGACATCAGCGAGCGCGCGTTGCCCGGCCAGTCCATTGCCATGAGGCTGGCCAGCGTGTCCGGGTTGATCTCAGGCGTATCAATGCCGGCCTGTTCTGCGGCCTGCGCGACGTAGTGACGAAACAGCACCGGAATATCGTCGCGTCGCTCCACCAGAGCCGGGATGCGCACACGCATCACATCGAGCCGGTAGTACAGATCCGCGTTGAACGCGCCCGCAGCCACACGCTCGGCCAGATCCGAGGAGGACCCGCCGATAATGCGCGTCTCGGCGCCCTGTTCCAGCCGCTCCAGCACCGCAAACTGCGTCGCGTCCGGCATGGCGGAGAGCTCGTCAAGAAACAGTGACCCGCCCTCGGCGCTGCGGCAAAGCTCCTCGAACAGCTCTGGCGTCAGCCCGGCGGCGGGGCGTTTAACAAAGGCCCCCTGCCCCCGGCGTGACATCAGATGCACCACTTCGGCGACCTTGGGAATGCCGCTGCCCGGTGGGCCCGACACCAGCACCTCCGCCTCTGTCGGGGCCACCGACCGTATGCGGGCGCGCAACTCCTGTGCCTGTGGCGAGGAGCCGATCAACATGCGCGCGGCCGGATCGCCGCTTTCAAGCTGAGTTTGCAGGCGCCGGTTCTCCAGCACCAGCGCGCGGGTCTTCAATGCGCGTTCCAGCACCGCCAGCAGCGTTGCCGCGTCGCAGGGTTTTTCAAGGAAATCAAATGCCCCTTCGGACATCGCCTTGACCGCCATGGGAATGTCGCCCTCGCCGGTCAGCAGCACCACCGGCAGCTCTGCGTCCATCGTCTGCGCAAAGTCCAGCAGATGAAACCCGTCGCGCCCCGGCATCCGCATGTCCGACAGGATGACCCCTTCGAACCCGGGCGTGATGTGGTCCTTTGCCGCCACAAAAGACCCCGCCGTCACCGCATCCAGATCGCTCAGTTCCAGTGTCTGCGCCAGTGCCTCGCGCACCGCAGCGTCATCATCGACCAGCAAGACCTTGCGTGTCACGGGTCGGGCATGGGGGCGCATCATGCGGCGTCTTCCTCTTTCCAATGTTCAAGTTCAACAGTGAACAGCGCACCGCGGGCGGTATTGGTGCCGCGGATATTGCCACCGAAGCTTTGCACCAGCCCGTAGGAGATCGACAAGCCCAACCCCATGCCTTCGGAGCTGCCAACCGCCTTGGTGGTGTAGAACGGCTCAAACACCTTTTCGGGCTGATGGAGGCCGGGGCCGATGTCCTGCACCGTGACCGCAAGACGGGGGCCGGGGTCGATGGCAATCGTGATGCGGCGATCGGCCAGCTCCATCATCGCGTCGGTGGCGTTGTTGATGAGGTTCACAAAGACCTGCGTCAGCCGCACCTCGCCACCACGGGCAAAGATCGGCCCCGTCGCCTCCGGGTGCCAGTCAAGGGTGACGGCATGGTCGCGCAGACGGGTTTCGGTCAGCTCCACCGCCGCGTTGATCACCTGTAGCAGATCGACCTTTCCCACCGGCTCGCTCTCATTGCGGGCAAAGGCGCGCAGGTTCTTGATGATCCGCGCCATGCGGGCAGACATCTGCGCGATGCGGTTCAGGTTCTCGCCCGCGCGCTCTGCCTTGCCGCGCGCCACAAAGGCCTGACCGTTTTCGGCAAACTGTTGGATCGCCATCAAAGGCTGGTTCAACTCGTGACTGATGCCCGCCGACATCTGCCCGAGAGCCGAGAGTTTGTCAGCCTGCACCAGCTCCGCCTGCGCCTGTTTCAGCGCCGCTTCGGCCTCTCTGCGTTCGCGCACCTCGCGACGCAGCAACTGGTTCGCCTCGGAGAGGGCGCGAGTGCGGGTATCGACCCGCAGCTCCAGCGCCGCATTGGTCTCGGCGAGGGTGCGGCGACGCTCCGCCACCCAGAACAGGATCGTACCAAAGGCCAAACAGACCGCCGCCATCGCCAGTGTCTGCAGCAGGGCAATGCGCTGCGCTGGTGTCACATCGACAAGGATCTCACCCCGCATCCCGATCGCCGGGAGGTCAATCCCCAAGTGCAGCGCCTCGCTTGGCAAATACGGGCTCCAGTCCTGCCGCCAGATCTCATGCGTGCCCACATACCGCTGGGTCAGCGGCAAATCCCCGCCATCGGCCATTCGCAGACCGGGATTGTCATCATCCCGCTGCCAGAACAGCAGCTCAAACCGGTTCGACATGAAGACCCGGCCATCCTCGATGGTGAAGTAAACCGCCGGCAATGAGCCGCGCCACGTCTGCTCGACGACTTCGATATCGGCCACAACCACCAAGGTCCCCCGGACCTGCCCTCTCGGTCCGAAATCAGGTGCCGCAAAGAAATAGGCCCTGCGATTGCCAGCGGGCAGCACCATCGGCTCCGCCCCCATGGCGCCTTGCATGGCGCGGCGGAAATAACGCTTGTCCGAGACGTTGCGCCCCGCCACCCCTTCTGCCGCCGCCAGCACCTGGCCCTGGGCATCGGCGTAGAACACATCCAGCGCCCCGGTCTTGTCGGCGACGCCGCGCAACAACACTTCTGCCGCACGGCGACCAACGGGTTCATCCAGGCGCCGCAGCGCCGGGTGGGTCACCACCAGCACCGCCTGTTCGCGAAAAATCTGCAACTGGGTGCTGACCCGATCAGAGGCCAGCGCCAGATCCGAGGCGCTACGCTCCGCCAGGGCGGTCAGCGCCTGACGATATCCCGAGGACCAGACCGCCGCAGACAGCACCGCGATGGCACAGGCGACGCCGAAAATGAGAGCAAGGCGGGGGTGGCGGGTGTCCAACATTGCGCCACAATAGCAAAGCCCCCCTTGCCAAGACCAGAGACCTCGGCAAAAAGCTATATCCATGAAGACACTGACCCAATCCCCGACCGAGCCGGACTTTGTCCAGAACCCCTACCCGTTCTATGACGCCGCGCGCGCCAGTGGCAAAATCGGCTATTGGCAGGACTACAAGATGGCCGCGGCCTTCAGCCATGACGCGGTGCATATGCTGCTGCGCGACCGCCGCTTCGGCCGCGAGATCCCGGCAGAGATGGCAAGCGATGGGCCGGTGCATCTGGCACCCTTCCTGGCCGTGGAGGCGCATTCAATGCTGGATGCGGAGCCCCCGCGTCACACCCGCCTGCGCAAACTGGTGATGCGCGCCTTCACCAGCCGCGAGATCAAGGCGCTGGCGCCGGGGCTGGAAACGCTGTGTCATGATTTGATCGACGCCTTTCCGCAGGACGCGCCCTTCGATCTGCTGACAGACTATTGCACTCAGGTTCCGGTGATCGCGATCTGCCGGCTGCTGGGAGTGCCTGAGGAAATGGCGCAGCAACTTCTGGACTGGTCGCACAAGATGGTGGCGATGTATCAGGCCTCCAAAACGCCCGAGACCGAACACGCCGCCGCCCGCGCCAGCCAGGAGTTCATGGACTTCCTGCGCGTTTACGTCGAGCAGCGCCGCAACACCCCGGGCGAGGATCTGATCACCCGCCTAATCCAGGCGGAAGAGGACGGCGAGAGCCTCACCACGGATGAGCTGATCGGCACCTGCATCCTGCTGCTGAACGCCGGGCATGAGGCCACGGTGCATTCGCTGGGCAACGGGGTGAAGACCATGCTGCACCAGGGTTGGCAGGCCGAGTGGCTGGCGCCCGAGGGCATCAGCGGGCTGGTGGAGGAAATCCTGCGCTATGACCCGCCGCTGCATATGTTCACCCGCTACGCCTATGAGGAGATCGAGATCTTCGGCCATGCCTTCCAGCGCGGCGATCAGGTGGCCTTGATGCTGGCGGCCGCCAACCGCGACCCGGAGGCGCTGGAGCGAGCCGATCAGTTCGACCCGACCCGCCCAGCCAAGGTGAACAAGAGCTTTGGCGGTGGTCTGCATTTCTGCGTCGGCGCGCCGCTGGCACGGATGGAGATGGAGATCGCCCTACCGATCCTCTTTGCCCGCTGTCCGGATCTGAAACTGGCGGCAGAGCCGGTGTTTTCCAACAGCTACCATTTTCACGGGCTGACCCAACTTCTGGTGACCCGTAGCTGACAGTGAGTGGGGGCTCCCGCCCACGCGGCAGGGATCACAGATCCCCTTGCGCAGTTGGGCCCGGCGCCGCTGACGCGGCGCGGCGCTTCTGTTTCACCTTTTGTCAAATACCTCGGGGTGAGGCGCGATCGCGCCGAGGGGGCAGCGCCCCCTTCTCCGCAACCCGCGTTCCGTCACTCCGGCAGAGCCGAAAGCGCCGCCCGGCACGGCCCCTCCATGAGCCAGTCTCGAAAGGCGGCGACCTTGGGGTCGTGCCATTTCTGCCGCTCGCCGATCAGCGCATAGGCCCCATCCGGCGTGCCGCAGGTCATCTCGGGGAAGGGCAGGACCAGATCACCGCGCGCCAGTTCATCCTGGCACAGCACCAGATCCGCCATCACCACACCGGCCCCCATCACAGCCGCACGCGTGGCCATGTCGAGGTTGGGAAACACCTCGCCGCTGACCGCATCCACCTGCTCGACGCTGA
This sequence comes from Tritonibacter scottomollicae, assembly GCF_032924845.1. Lineage (NCBI taxonomy): Bacteria > Pseudomonadati > Pseudomonadota > Alphaproteobacteria > Rhodobacterales > Paracoccaceae > Tritonibacter > Tritonibacter scottomollicae. Next base: position 478,518 of record NZ_CP136704.1, on the reverse strand, counting down.
AATGCTGCACCCATGTGGGCCAGTCGCGGCGGCGCGGGCTTTCGTGCAGCAGGCGGTGCTGCGCCAGCGCCTCGGGCCCCTCGGCCAGCCCCGGCAGCAGCGACGGCGCGCAGGCGGGCGCGAGGATCATCTCGAACAAGGGCAGCACCTCGATGTCCTCGGGCCGTCCGGGGCGGTTCTGCAGGGAGATGCCAAGATCATACTCCGAAGCCTCGAACCCCTTGTTGCTGTAGAAATCGGTGGTCAGCCGCAGCTTGATCTCCGGATGGGCCGCGCGAAACTGCTCCAGCTGTGGCAGCAGCCAGCGGATCGACAGGGTTGGCGGGCAGATCACCCGCAGCTCTGCCGCATCCGCCGCGATCTGCTCCACCTCCTGCATCATCATCGCAAAGGCCTGTGTCAGCACCGGATAAAGCCGCCGCCCCGCTGTGGTCAGCGCCACCCCACGCGTGTGACGATGAAAAAGCTGAACGCCCAGATGATCCTCCAGGATCTTCACCTGACGGCTGATCGCGCCGCGGGTCACAAACAGCTCCGCCGCCGCGTCGATGAAGCCCTCGTGGCGGGCGGCGGCCTCGAAGGCGCGCAGGGCATTGAGGGGCGGCAGACGCATCACATCACCATGGGTCAGTTTTCCTAATCCAATAGTGGAATTTAAGTGGTTTGCGCGCAAGCCCCCTCGCCCCCTATCCCTGAGGCAGGAAACGGAGGTCATGGCATGATGCATTTACTGAACAAAGACGCAGCGCAGCCGCTGTCCGTACGGGCGCGGCCGGTTCTGGATCGGATTTTGCGCGCTATCCACATCAGGAAAACTATGCCTGTTCCCGCAGATCACGACACCTGGGTGCAGGTGCCGCATGACGTACTGCAGCGACTGGCGGAGACCTCGCCTCATCTGCTGGCCGACATTGGCATTCGGTCCACGGACCAGGTGGAGGCCACATCACCCTGGCAGCTGGACGACGGTCGGCACCTGATGCTGCGCCCGCCGCTGTGATCGGCAAACGGGGGTGACAGCCGCCAGATCCATGGCCGCCGTCGCCCTACCCAAAGGTCAGTTCAGGCCAAGGTCAGTCCGCCGCGCGGCCAATACACTCTGGGGTCAGTCCACCCGGATCTGCTCCAGCGGCAGGTGAGTGGTGGATTTGATCTCCTCCATCGACAACAGCGCGGTGACATTATGCACCCGCACCTCGGAGATCAGCGCCTGATAGAACTTGTCATAGGCGCGCGCGTTCTTCACCCGCACCTTCAGGATATAGTCGATATCGCCTGCCAGCCGGTGGGCCTCCTGCACTTCGGGGCGTTCCTGCAGGGCCTTGAGAAAACTCGCCTGCCACGCGGCCTCATGCTCCGAGGTGCGGATCAACACGAAGAAACAGGCCTCGAACCCCAGCGCCTCGGCATCTAGGATCATGGTCTGGTTTCCCACCACGCCAGCCTCGCGCAATTTACGGATGCGATTCCACACCGGGGTCTTGGAACTGCCCACTTGCTTGGCAATTTCGTCCAGAGATTGGCCTGCATCGCGCTGCAGTTCCGCCAGAATTTTCCGGTCCGTGGCGTCGATCCGCACAGTCATTCCAAATTTCTCCCAAGTTGAGGACGTCCGGACCTTGGCCCTCCGAGCAGCGGGACATGTGTCCTTATTCTCCCGCGCATGTAGCGGTCAGGTGGGAATATTTCCTATATCTAGTCACAAGTCAAACACAGGCACGGAGGCTTCAATGCCGCGCGACACCCATCATATCCCCGCCCCCCTGCCGCCCCTCGCGGGAGCCATGGGCGTGATGTGTCCGGGCGTGGTGGCCTTTGCGGGCTCCGGGCCGGGCGATCCGGATCTACTGACCCTCAAGGTGCTGAAGGCGCTGCGCGAGGCGGATGTGATCCTGTTTGATCGTCTGGTCAGCGCCGAGATCATGGCGCTGGCCCATGACGGGGCCATTCTCGAGGACGTCGGCAAGGAGGGCTTTGGCCCGTCGATGGCGCAGGAAGACATCTGCGCGCGGCTGGTGCATCACGCCCAACGCGGCCGCAAGGTGCTGCGGCTGAAATCCGGCGACCCGACCATCTTTGGCCGCCTCGACGAGGAACTCACCGCCTGCGAGGCCGCCGGCGTCGACGCGCAAATCCTGCCGGGCATCACCGCCGCCTCTGCCGCCGTGGCCGCCATCGGTCAGAGCCTGACCCAGCGGGGGCGCAATTCCTCGGTGCGGTTTCTGACCGGGCACGACATGAAGGGCTTTGCCGATCACGACTGGGCGCAGCTGGCGCGCTCTGGTGAGGTCGCGGCCGTCTACATGGGCAAGAAGTCCGCGCGTTTCGTGCAGGGCCGCCTGCTGATGCATGGGGCCGACCGCGACATGGCCGTAACCGTGGTGGAGAACGCCTCCCGCGCCGATCAGCGCGTGCTGACCACCACCCTTGAAACACTGCCCGCCGATCTGGCCGCCGCCGCCTTTGCTGGTCCGGCACTCACCTTCCTCGGGCTGGCGCCGCGCGTTGCCGTCGCTGCCGCCCACGACAAAATTCAGATGGAGCTTGCCTGATGGCCCGTGCATTCACCCCCAAAGTCGTCACCGCCAATGATCTTCTCGAAGGCGACGTGATCTACCTGACCACCGCCAACACCTGGACCCGCGAGCTGCAGGCAGCCGAGTTGATCACCGACGAGGCCGAAGCGCAGCTGCGTCTGCTGGAAGCCCAGAGCCAGCCGCAGATCGCCGTTGGCGCCTATCTCGCCGATGCCAAACCCGGCGAGCAGGGCCCCGAGCCGACCCATTTCCGCGAGGAGTTCCGGCGCACCGGCCCCTCGAACTATGCCCACGGTAAGCAAGAAGCCAAACTGGAGGCCACTGCAGATGTATAAGTACAACGACTTCGACTCCGCCTTCCTCGCCGAACGCAACCGCCAGTTCCGCACTCAGGTGGAGCGCCGCATCGACGGCGCCCTCACCGAGGATGAGTTCAAGCCGCTGCGCCTGATGAACGGTCTCTATCTGCAGCTGCACGCCTATATGCTGCGGGTTGCGATCCCCTATGGCACGCTGAACCCGAACCAGATGCGTGCGCTGGCGCTGCTGGCGGCGAAGTGGGACAAGGGCTATGGCCATTTCACCACCCGCCAGAACATCCAGTACAACTGGCCGAAGCTGAAGGACGTGCCGGACATGCTTGATGCGCTGGCCGAGGTGAACCTGCACGCCATTCAGACCTCCGGCAACACCATCCGCAACGTGACGGCCGACCATTTCGCCGGTGCCGCCGCCGATGAGATCGAGGATCCGCGCCCGATCGCCGAGCTGATCCGGCAGTGGTCCACCGACCACCCGGAATTCCAGTTCATGGGCCGCAAGTTCAAGATTGCCGTCTCCGGTGCTTCCAACGACCGCGCGGTGCTGAAGGCGCATGACCTCGCCGTGCAGATCGTCAAGAACGACGAGGGCGAAGTCGGCTATCAGGTGCTGGTCGGCGGTGGCCTTGGCCGCACGCCGATGATCGGCAAAGTGCTGAACGAATTTGTCGCCGCCGATGACCTGCTTCCTTATATCGAGAGCGTGATCTCGGTCTGGAACCAGCTGGGCCGTCGCGACAACAAGTACAAGGCGCGCATCAAGATCACCGTGCACGAGCTGGGTCTGGAGAAGATCCGCGAGCTGACCGAGGAACGCTTTGCCCAGGTGCGCCCGACCTTTGGCGGTGCCGATCAGGCGCTGTTTCAGGACATCCAGCGCCACTTTGCCGCGCCTGCCTTCCGTGACGGCGGCACCGAGGGCTTTGACGCCGCTTACGACTCCGACCCGGTGTTCCGCGCCTGGGCCGATACCAACCTCGCCGCGCACAAGGCGCCGGGCCATGCGATCGTGACCATCTCGACCAAGAAGCACGGCGCGACGCCGGGCGACGCGACCGCGGAGCAGATGCGCGAGATGGCCGATATCGCCGAAGAGTTCGCCTACGGCGAGCTGCGCATCAGCCATGAGCAGAACGTGATCTTGCCGCATGTTCACAAGAACGACCTGCCGGCGATCCACGCGCGTCTGAAGGCCGCCGATCTGGCCACCGCCAATATCGGTCTGATCTCGGACATCATCGCCTGCCCCGGCATGGATTACTGCGCCCTGGCCACCGCCCGCTCGATCCCGGTCGCGCAGGAGATCGCCACCCGGTTCGAGGACCTGAAGATGGAGCACGACGTGGGCCATCTGCAGATCAAGATCTCTGGCTGCATCAACGCCTGCGGCCATCACCATGTGGGCCATATCGGCATCCTTGGTCTGGATCGCGCCGGTGTCGAGAACTACCAGATCACCCTTGGCGGTGACGCGACCGAAACGGCAGCGATCGGCACCCGCACCGGGCCCGGCTTTGCCTATGACGAGATCGTCCCCGCGGTGGAACGCATCGTGGCGACCTACCTGGAGCAGCGCGATAGCGCGGAGGAGGAATTCCTCCAGACCTATCGCCGGGTCGGCATGGAGCCCTTCAAGGCGGCGCTCTACCCGGCCTCCGAGAAAAAGGTGGCCTGAGCCATGACCCGCATTGACCAGGAAATACAGGGCCAGCCCGCGCCGTCGCGCAGCGCGTTGGCCCTGGCCGAACAGGTGGCGGCGCTGAACGCGCGGTTCAAGCACCATTCGGCCACCTCCGTGATGGAGGGTGCCCTTCGCGATGCCGGACACATCGCCCTGGTCTCCTCCTTCGGTGCGGAATCGGTGGTGCTGTTGCATATGGCCGCGGTGATCGACCCGATGGTGCCGGTGCTGTTTGTCGACACCGAACTGCTGTTCACCGAAACGCTGGTCTACCAGCAGGAGGTGAGCGAGCGTCTGGGCCTGAAGAACGTGCGTGTCATCAAGGCCGATGACATCGCCGAAAAGGACCCTTACGGCGCGCTGCGGTTCTCCGACACCGATGCCTGCTGCGCCCTGCGCAAGACACTGCCGCTGCAACATGCGCTGGCGGGCTATGACGGCTGGATCACCGGACGCAAGCGGTTCCAGTCCGGCACCCGCGCCGCGCTCGACTTCTTTGAGGTCGAGGACGGAACGGGACGGATGAAGATCAACCCGCTGGCCCATTGGGCGCCCGAGGACGTGCGCGCCTATATGGATGAGAACCGCCTGCCCCGTCACCCGCTGGTGGCCAAGGGCTATCCCTCCATCGGCTGTGCCCCCTGCACCAGCCCGGTGAAGGAAGGCGAAGATCCCCGCGCCGGTCGCTGGCGCAACCAGAACAAGGAAGAATGCGGCATCCACGTGGTGGATGGCCAGTTCGTCCGTACAGGAGCTTGAGTGAGATGAGCGTTATCGTAACCGACGCGGGCTTTGCCCATGACGACTGGACCGGCGGCTTTGAGGGCGCACATGTGCTCGACCTGACGTCTGACACCGACCCGGCATCGCTGAAGGGCCAGCTGGACGGCGTGGATATGATCCGCGTTGACTTCCCGGCCTTTTCCGACGGGCGTGGATTTACCATTGCGCGCATGCTGCGCCTGATGGGATATGATGGGCGCCTGCGTGCCAAGGGCCATGTGATCTCGGATCAATATGCCATGGTGCGCCGGGTGGGTTTTGACGAGGTGGAAATTTCCGACGATCTCGCCACCCGCCAGCCCGAAGGCGAATGGCTGTTCCGTGCCAATTGGCAAAGCCACAACTACCAGGCCCGCCTGCGCGCGCAATCCAACGCCGCGCGCTAAGCCAGCCCCCAAGACACCGCCGTCAGGCTTCTCTTTTTCCGGCCCCGCATGCCCCATGCCGGGCCGGATCTGCGCAAGATCGCCGCAGGAGGGGTTCCCCTGACCTGGATCAATGCTTAATCAGAGGTGCCGGCCTATCCCCGCTGGCAGAGACATGATGAACGAGATTGCCGCCGTGACCGAGACTGTGAGTGAGCCTGTGACCGAAGCCGTTGCGCCTGAAAAGGCAAAACCCGCCCTGCCCGACGCCCAGATCGTGACGCAAGTCAAACACTGGACGGACCGGCTGTTCTCCTTCCGCTGCACGCGACCTGCGTCCTTGCGCTTTCGCTCAGGCGAATTCGTGATGATCGGTCTGATGAACGATCCCGACCCCAAGACCGGCAAGGTGAAGCCCTTGCTGCGCGCCTATTCCATCGCCTCGCCGAGCTGGGACGAGGAAATGGAGTTCTACTCGATCAAGGTGCAGGACGGCCCGCTGACTTCCAAGCTGCAGCACATCAAGGTCGGTGACGAGATCATCCTGCGCCCGAAACCCGTCGGCACCTTGGTGCATGACGCGCTGATCCCCGGCAAGCGGATCTGGTTCTTTGCCACCGGCACCGGCTTTGCGCCCTTTGCCTCGCTGCTGCGCGAGCCGCAGACCTATGAGGACTACGACGAGATCATCATCACCCACACCTGCCGCGAGGCCGGTGAGCTGACCTATGGCCGTGAGCTGATCGAAAGCCTGAAGACGGATGAACTGCTGAATGAGGTGATCGGCGAAGGCTTCTGGAAGAAGATCAAATACTACCCCACCACCACCCGTGAAGAGAGCGCCAAGATGGGCCGCATCACCGATTTGATGCGCTCCGGCGAGGCGTTTGAGGATCTCGGCGTGCCGCCGCTGAACCCCGAAAGCGACCGCGCGATGATCTGCGGCAACCTTGCGTTCAACCTGGAACTGAAGGACCTGTTTGAAAACACCTATGGTCTGGAAGAAGGCGCGAATTCCAAACCTGCGCATTTCGTGGTGGAAAAAGCCTTCCTCGACTGATCTGCCAGCCCCGTCTGGGGCGCGCAGTCAGGACAAACAAAAACGCCCTCGCGAGAGTATCGCGAGGGCGTTTTCATTTTGCTGTCGTCCGACGTGCGGATCAGTAGCCCAGAGCAGAGCGCGCCTGTTGCAGCGCCGCTTTCAGCAGATCCGGGTTGTCGCGCGCTTGGGTGATCGCCGATTTTACGGCAGTCTTTTTCAGCGGGTCCAGCTCGGAGCTGTCGATCATCTCGACAACCTTGTCGTAGTTGAACCCTTCCGGGGTCAGCAGAGCGGCCGGAGTTTCGGCGTCCACAGTCGCATCGGCAGCGACATCACCCTCCACGGTGCCCTCATCCACAAGCGCATCGCCCGCGTCCGGGGAAAGGGTCTCCTGCACTGCGGCGGCGGAGTCCTCTGCGGTATCCTGCGCGCCAGACGCCAGATCAGCAGCCCCTTCGCTCACGGCCTCGATCGCGTCGGATGCGGTGTCCTGTGCGGTTTCAACGGCACTCGCGGCACCATCCTGCACAGCCTCTACCGCGTCAGACGCGGTGTCCTGTGCAGCCTCAACGGCGCTTGCGGTGCCGTCCTGCACGGCCTCTACCGCGTCGGCAGCCTGCTCCTGTGCGCTCTCAGCTGTGGCGGCGACACCCTCGCTGATGTTGGCTGCTGCCTCAGATGCTGCCTCGGCTGCATTCTCAACCGCGTCAGAGGCTTGTTCGGCCACCGCGTTGGCAGCTTCTTCCGCTTCGGCTGCCGTCTCTTCGACCTCGGCCGTGGCATCGGTCTCATCAGCGCTGTCGGTCTCCACCGGGGTGGCAGGCTCAGCTTCGTTTGCAATCTCTGTCGGTGCTTCTGTTACAACCGGTTCCTCGGGCTGGTTCAGATACCAAACGGCCCCGGCAACAACCACGAGGCCAACAGCGGCGCCCACTCCTGCGATTTTCATGGCAAAGTCCTTCGATGCTATCGTCCCGATGTGGGACGGATTGCACATGTACTTCTGACGGAATGCCGCCTACAACAAGGGGGAAGTCGCAACAGACGCTCCCCTCGGCCATGCTTTGCCAATGTGACCGGGACTGGCGTGAAAACTCTCGCCAATCGTGAAAAGCCCTGTGTTTCCGGCTTGCAAGACCGCCAGACACCCTTTAGTTTCCCGGCTCAAATTTCTGCAATTATCAAAGGATAGAACCCATAGCTCGCAGACCTCATAACGCGCCGCCGACACGTGATACCGGCCCGCGCGTCAACGACAAAATCCGCGCCTCCGAAATCCGCCTGATCGGTGCAGATGGCGATAACGTTGGTGTTGTGCATCCTGCCAAGGCGATGCAGATGGCTGAAGAGGCTGGTCTGGATCTGGTAGAGATTTCACCCAACGCCGCCCCGCCCGTCTGCAAGATCATGGACTACGGCAAGTTCAAGTATGAACAGCAGAAACGCGAAAGCGAAGCGCGCAAGAAGCAGAAGATCATCGAGGTCAAAGAGGTCAAGTTCCGTCCCAACACGGACACCCACGACTATGAGGTGAAGATGCGCAACGTCTTCAAATTCCTCGAAAATGGCGATAAGGTCAAAATCACCCTGCGGTTCCGTGGTCGTGAAATGGCTCACCAGAACCTTGGTCGTGAGCTGCTGCACCGCGTCGCCGGCGACATCAAGGAAATCGGCAAGGTCGAGAACATGCCGAAGATGGAAGGTCGTCAGATGATCATGATGATCGGCCCGCTGCCCGCGAAATAAATCTCCGGCCTTTTCACGCCGGTGACTGTATAAAGCCTCCCCCAGATTACTGCGGGGAGGCTTTTTGCTTCGTCGTCTCGCTTGGCCTGCCGTTGGCCCCTGTCGCGATGCTCCATGAAGGCGAAAATCGTCGAGCCATCGCAAACTTACCGATCATCGTTAGCAGTGCCTTAAGAGGAATGGCATAGGCTCTCTCCGTGCATCATAGGAACGGACCCGCATGAGCCTCACTGACATTCAGAGCAACGCGTTGATGGCCATCGGCCCCTGCCGCATCGCATCCCTCTCGCTGGTGGCGCTATCGCATCAGCCCGCCGATGCCGACGAACCTTCGGGCAGCAGCCGGGCGCAGAAACTCTCGACCGCACGCATCGAAACCGCCTTTGGAATGCTGTCGGAAGGGCTCGATGCCCAGCTGGAGGCGGCGAATCATCAGCTCCCTCCCGAATTGGACGACCAGCGTCAGGCCTGCATCCGCGTTCTGGAACCGCTTCACGCTGCGGTGACCTCCGGCTCCGGAACGGTATTGTCCCGGATCGGCGCAATTCCAAAGGTTGCAGAGCTCTGTCTGGAGCAGCTGGAGCCAACGGTGTCGCGGTTCCTCGAGGATTTGGTCCAGCATCTCGGCGACGCCGAACGCAGCCGCGAGGCCAAACGCTCCGGCGACATGCTCGAAGCAGTCCGCAACGCCGAAGCGGTGGGTCGCAATATCCGCCTGATCGCCTTCAACGCCTCGATCGAGGCGGCGCGGATTGGGGATCAGGGCAAGGGCTTTGCGGTCATCGCCACGGAAATCCGTGGCCTGGCCGACCGCACCCAGTCCCTGCTGACCGAAATCGCCGGTTTCATGCGCGCCTGACCGTCCAATTTCAGAGACCGCATGACAAAGGCGCCACAGGTGGCCCTGGGCGCCTTTTGCTGTTGGTGGTCTACATCCTGTCGCTGGATCAGCTGGCCGCCGCGACGGCCCGTTTGGTCATGACACCCACCAGATGGGCACGATAGGCCTTGGTGCCGTGAATGTCGCCTATCATGCCATCGGCCTCCACCGTCAGCCCGCTGATCGCATCGGCGGAAAAATCCGTCGCCAGCGCTGCCTCGGCCGCGCCCCAGCGGAACACCCCCTCTTCCGACGCGCCGGTCACGGCCACCCGCACGCCGTCCGAAAAGCGCGCCACAAACACGCCCACCAGCGCAAAGCGCGAGGCCGGTTGCAGGAACTTCTGGTAATTTGCCACCTCAGGCTGCGGGAACTTCACAGCGGTGACAATCTCGCCCTCCTCCAGCGCGGTGGTGAACATGCTCTGAAAATAGTCATCTGCCGCAATCTCGCGGGCATTTGTGACGATGGTGGCGCCAGAGCCCAGCACCGCCGCCGGATAGCAAGCCGCCGGGTCATTATTGGCGATCGAGCCGCCCAGTGTGCCGCGGTTCCGAACCGCCGGATCGCCGATCTGCCCCGCCAGCGCTGCCAACGCCGGATAGGCCCCCGCGCCCTCTGCCACGTCGGCATGGGTCATGGCGCCGCCAATGACCAGCTGTCCGCCTTCGCTGCGGATGCCTTTCATCTCGTCAATGCCGCTCAGGCTCACCAGGGTGGAGGGCATCGCAAGCCGTTGTTTCAGCGTCGGAATCAGGGTCTGCCCGCCGCCCAGCGCATGCGCATCCTCTTCGCTCAGCGCCTTGACGGCCTCGGCGACGCTCGCTGGTCGCGCAAACTCAAACTCATACATCGCTCATCCTTTCCGAAAGTTCCCCTGCGCGGGGCTTTCATCTTTTTCCAAATACCTCGGGGAGCGCGAGGGGCAGCGCCCCTCGCCCCATCTTTCAGCCCTGCATGGCCGCCCAGACCCGCGCGGGGGTCAGCGGCATGTCGATATGAGTCACATCCTTGCCGGCAGAGCGCAGCGCATCCACCACCGCATTGACCACTGCCGGCGGCGAGCCGATCGCCCCGGCTTCGCCACAGCCCTTCACCCCCAGCGGGTTGTGGGTGCAGGGCGTCTGGCAGGAATGATCGACCTGATAGAACGGCACATCATCAGCGCGTGGCATGGCGTAATCCATGAACGACGCCGACAGCAGCTGTCCGTCCTCATCATAGACACAGCCCTCCAAGAGCGCCTGACCGATGCCCTGTCCGAGACCGCCATGCACCTGACCGTCGACGATCATCGGGTTGACCACATTGCCAAAGTCATCGGCGGCGGCAAAGCGTTCGATGGTCACCTTCCCCGTATCGGGATCGACCTCCACCTCGCAGGCATAGGCCCCCGCCGGATAGGTGAAGTTCGCCGGGTCGTAGAACGCCGTCTCCTCCAGCCCCGGTTCGATCTCCTCCAGCGGATAGTTATGCGGCACATAGGCCGCCAGGGTCACATCGCCCCAGGCCACGGATTTGTCGGTGCCGGCGATAGAGAACTGTCCGTCCTTCAGCTCGACATCCGCATCCGAAGCCTCCATCAGATGGGCGGCGATCTTCTTGGCCTTGTTTATGATCTTCTCGGTCGCCTTCACCATCGCCGAGCCGCCCACCGCGAGGGAGCGCGAGCCATATGTGCCCATGCCCATCGGCGTATTGGCGGTGTCGCCATGTTCAATCTCCACCATATCCTCGGGGATGCCGATCATCTCGGAGATCACCTGCGGGAAAGACGTCTCATGCCCCTGGCCGTGGCTGTGACTGCCGGTCATCACCACGATGCCACCGGTGGCGTTGACCCGCACCGTGGCGCTCTCATAGAGGCCCGCCCGCGCGCCCAGCTGCCCCACAAGGTTCGACGGCGCGATGCCGCAGGCCTCGATATAGCAGTTCACCCCCAGACCGCGCAGCTTGCCGGCCTTCTCGCTCTCGGCTCTGCGCCCATCAAAGCCCTTGATGTCGGCGATCTCTTCGAGCTTGTCCATCGTCGCAACGTAATCGCCGGTGTCATATTCCACCGCCACAGGGGTGGCATAGGGAAACTCGGTGATGAAGTTCTGCCGCCTGAGCGCGATGGGATCGACGTTCAGCTCTCGGGCCGCCTTGTCGATGACGCGTTCCAGCTGATAGGTCGCTTCGGGCCGCCCCGCGCCGCGATAGGCATCGACCGGCACCGTATTGGTGAACACCGCCTTGACGTTCACGTAGATCAGCGGCGTCTTGTAGTTGCCCGCCATCAGCGTGCCGTGCAGCCAGGTGGGCACCGAGGGCGCAAAGGTCGACAGATAAGCGCCCATATTGGCATGAGTGTCGGTGCGCAGCGCGGTGAAATTGTTGTCCGCGTCCAGCGCCAGTTCGATTTTGGTCACATGATCGCGGCCATGGGCGTCGGACATGAAGGCCTCGGACCGCGAGGAGGTCCATTTCACTGCACGATTGAGCGCCTTGGCGGCAAAGGTGCAGAATGCCTCTTCCGCGTAGTGAAAGATCTTGGAGCCAAATCCGCCGCCCACATCGGGTGCCACCACGCGCAGCTTGTGTTCCGGGATGCCGAGCACAAAGGCCCCCATCAGGAGCCGGATCACATGCGGGTTCTGGCTGGTGGTATAAAGCGTGCTCTCACCGGTGGCGCGGTTGAAATCGCCCACCGCCACGCGTGGCTCCATCGGGTTGGCGACCAGCCGGTTGTTGACCAGCTCCAGCGTGGTGACATGGGCGGCGTCGTCAAAGGCCTTGGCGACCGCCTCCTTGTTTTCCTCCACAAAACCCCAGTCGTAACAAAGGTTGGAGGTCAGATCGTCATGCACCTTGGGCGCATCCTCGGCCAGTGCCGCCTTCATGTCGATCACGGCGGGCAGGTCTTCGATGTCCAGCTCGATCGCCTCGGCAGCGTCTCGCGCCTGTTCGGCTGTGGCGGCCACCACGGCAGCGATGGGGTCGCCCACATGGCGGACCTTGCCCTGTGCCAGAACGGGGTGTGCCGGTTCCTGCATCACCTCGCCAAAGCGGTCGGTGACCTGCCAGCCGCAGGGCAGCCCGCCGACGGTTTCGAAATCCGCACCGGTAAAGACGCGCAGCACGCCGGGCATCCCCGCCGCCGCCGCAGTGTCGAGGGACGTGATCCGCCCATGCGCCACGTCCGAGCGCAAGAAATGCACGTAGGCCTGACCGTTTACGTTGATGTCGTCGGTGTAATTGCCGGTCCCGGACAGGAACCTGATGTCCTCTCGCCGTTTGCTGGCGGCGCCGATGCCGCTCTCCTTGGCGTCGATATCCTTGGGCATAATCCAATCTCCTCCCAGAAATACGGGCCGGGTCATGTGGCGGCGCAGCCGGGCTCCTCTTCCCATCAACGCCTGACCGAACGGTCCGTCGGAATGTCACAGGGTACTTGCAGCCCATCCCGGGACGGGCTGTTACGCGTTTTCGCCGGTGCTACTCTGCCGCGATGGCAGAGACATCCTGACCGGAGGCCGCCATGATCGCCTTGACGATATTGTGGTAGCCAGTGCAGCGGCAAAGGTTGCCCTCCAGGTAGTGGCGGATCTCGCCCTCGGAGGGTTTTGGGTTGTCTTTCAGCAGCGCGGCGGCCGACATCACCATGCCCGGCGTGCAGAAGCCGCATTGAAGCCCGTGATGTTCCTGAAACGCCGCCTGGATTGCATTCAGCGTGCCGTCGGCGGCGGCCTGGCCTTCGATGGTGGCGACCTCTGCCCCCTCGGCCTCGAGCGCCAGCATGGTGCAGGCTTTCACCGCCTTGCCGTCCACATGCACGACGCAGGCGCCGCATTGGCTGGTATCGCAACCGACGTGGGTGCCGGTGAGCCCCTGCTGGTCGCGCAGGAACGACACCAGCAACGTGCGACCTTCGACATCCCCGGACATGGGCGTGCCGTTCACGGTCATGGAGACCTTCGTCATAAAATCCTCCCTAGCTTGAAATCATTTGTCTGGCTGAGGTCAGTTAACCACGGGTCAGGACGTGGCGCGAGGATTTTATGCGGCAAGGCATGGCGGAAGAAATCGGGGAGTTTGCAGACTTCGTCAGGCCGGAAGGCCGGACAGCGCCTGGCTCCCCCGGGAAGGCGCTTCACGCCTCCCCAAGGACAGGCACGGCCCTCGGTGTTTACTCCCCATCCCGCCGCGGCCGCGGCCGGGTCGGGATTTCCTTTAACAGCCCGCCGACCCCCATGGCGGCAATATCCGCCGACGTCACGTCAATGCCGCAGACCACTCGTTCCAGCACCCAATCGGCCCCGTTGAGCGCTGGTGATCGGGCACAGCCCGGCAGGCCGATCACCGGCTTTTTGCCCAACTGGCCGAGGAACAGCAGATTGCCCGGATCCACCGGCATGCCGAACCGCGTGACCGTGCCGCCAGCCAGCCGCACCGCCTCCGGCGCCACATCCGCCGGATCCGAGGTGGCAGAGCCGGTGAGCACAAACAGCACCTCCCCCGGGGCCGCACGCAGGGCGGTGGCGATCTCGGGCGCACAATGCGGCACCACCACGCGAGGACTGAGGGAGAGCCCCATCCGGTCCAGCCGCCCGGCCATGGCGGCGCGGCCCTTGTCGGACGGCATGTCTTCGGTGACGCGGGTCTCGACCAAAGTGGCCGAGCCATAGTGCGGCAGAACCACCCGTATCGCCCCGGCCGCCTGCGCCAGCGCCACCAACAGCTTTGCCTTCGGCACGGCGTAGGAAATAATCTTGATCGTCGCGATCATGCCCGCCGCATCAACCCGGTGATAATCCGGCACCGTGGCGACAGAGATCATCGGATCGACACTGTTGATCGCCCCCACCTGCGCCGCCGCAACCCGGGTAACGCCGGGCGCAAGCGCATAGAGGTTGACCCGCCCCGCCCCGGCGCCCGAAATGCGCAGGCCCAGCGCCGCGGCATCCGGTGCCATTGCCTGCGCGAGTCGCAACGCGGCGTCATCCTCATGCAGGTCGCCGGGGTCGAGCCGGGCCACGATGACCTCGGTCAGCCCGGCCTGCTGCAGTTCCTGCAGGTCCTCCGGCGTCAGGGTAGTGCCCTTGGCGATGCGCCGCCCCGCCCCCTGCAGCGAATGGGCAAGCAGGCAGCCCTCGGCCTGCCCGACCGGCACCGGGCCGAACTTCATTCCGCCTTGCCCCGCAGCACAGCCGTCATCTCGGCCAGGATCGACACCGCGATTTCCGCCGGGCTGGCCGCGCCGATGTCGAGACCGACAGGGCCGTGAATGCGGGCGATGTCGTCCTGCATGAACCCTGCGGCGATCATCCGCTGATGGCGCTGGCCATGAGTACGTTTGGAGCCCAGCGCGCCGATATAGAAGCACTCCCCCCGCAGCGCCGCCATCAGCGCCGGGTCATCCAGTTTCGGGTCATGGGTCAAGAGCACCAGCGCAGTGCGGGCATCCAGCCCGAGTTTCTCCACCGCTTCATCCGGCCAATCGTCAAGAATGCGCTCACCCGGGAAGCGTTCGGCAGAGCCAAAGGCAGCGCGCGGCTCGATCAGCACCGGGTCATAGCCCGCGATCCGGGCCATCGGCAGCAGCGCCTTGGCGATATGGACGGCGCCCACCACAATCAGCCGCAGCGGCGGGTTGTGCACCGCCACAAATGTAGTGCCGTCCTCCTCGACACCGGAGCGGTCCAAGCGCATGCGGTCGGGGTAGGAGGCGATATTGACCAGATGGCCCTGACCGCTCGTCAAATCCACCTCATATGCCAGCGGGCGGCGTTCGGTGCGGGCCAGCACCAGCGCCTCCAGCACCTCTGTCTTCAGCGTATGGCCGACCGGTTCCAGCAGCACCTTGATGGTGCCACCGCAGGCCAGCCCGACGGCAAAGGCATCATCATCGCTGACACCAAATTCCAGAAGCTTGTGGGTGCCAGCCTCCAGCGCCGCCTGCGCCTCCAGGATCACCGCGCCCTCGACACAGCCACCGGAGACTGAGCCCTCCATCCGGCCATCGCCGGCAACCACCAGCTGAGAGCCGGTCCGCCGCGGCGCCGAGCCCCAGGTCTGCACCACCGTGCACAAAACCGCACCGACGCCCTCGCGGTGCCACTGCAGCGCCAGCTCCGGCGCATTGTCAAAGATCGTGAGGTCGGCCTGTGCGGTGCCAGATGTCATGGTGAAAATCCCGGTGCCTGTTGTCCCTCATGCTTGCGCCTGACGGTTTGAAATTCAAGAACAAATCGTGCCAACTTGCTGGTGTTTTGTCACCCCGCATCGGGCGGTCTGCACCCCGGAAAAGCGGCCTCGCGCAAGACCTCAGCCCTGCAGCATCGCCATCAGCCGCGCCTTCTCGCCGCTGTCCTCGGGGCGGGAGAGCGCGTCGGCCAGCGCCTCCAGCGAGGCGATGTTGTGGCCGGCGCGAAAGCTGTCCACATGCGGCAGCATAGCACGGATGCCCTGCGCGCGGGGGGCAAACCCCTCCCAGCGCATCAGCGGGTTGAGCCAGATCAGGTGGCGGGCGGAGCGCTGCAGGCGCTGCATCTCGCGGCTCAGATCCTCCGGCGCGGCGCGGTCGAGCCCGTCGGT
Source organism: Tritonibacter scottomollicae (assembly GCF_032924845.1). Classification (NCBI taxonomy): domain Bacteria; kingdom Pseudomonadati; phylum Pseudomonadota; class Alphaproteobacteria; order Rhodobacterales; family Paracoccaceae; genus Tritonibacter; species Tritonibacter scottomollicae. The sequence continues at coordinate 462,588 of NZ_CP136704.1, read as the reverse complement.
GACCAGCAGAACCACCGCGCCCTGCCCCATCACCCGGCGCGACCAGTCGCGGTTGAAGCCATGCAGGCAATCACCGATGCGGGTGCCGCCCTCCCAGTCCTGCGCTTCCGCCCCGGCGGCGGCGAGGGCCGCATCCACGTCGCGTTGCCGCAGATGGCGGGTGATATTGGTGAGGCGGGTGCCGAAGGTAAAGCCATGCACATTGGCCCAGCCCTGTGTCTTGCGGCCGCCGCGCGCATTGGCGACAGCATGCAGGAACTGCAGCACCATACGGCTGTACTGGCTCATCGACCCGGAGATGTCACAAAGCACCACCAGGTTCGGATATCGTGTCGCGGGGCGCGTCAGAGCGATCCGGTGCAGCTCGCCGCCAGTGCGGCAGGCGCCACGCATCGTGCGCCGCCAATCCGCCCGCGCGCCCAGCGGTGCCGGCAGATGGCGGCGCGTTTTCATCGGCTTGACCGGCAGGGTGAGGCGGGCCAGCATGCGCTTGGTCTGTTCCAGTTCCGCGGTGCTCATCTGCTCGAAATCCAGCGTCTTCAGCCGTTCCTCAGCCGACAGCGTCAGGGAGGCGTCGATTTCGATCTCGGTGCCCTGCTCCTGCGACTCCTCCGGCAGACCCTCGGGCAGCTGCCCCTGCAGCAGTGCCTCGGCAGCGCGTTTCTCGGCCGGTTTCGCAGCCCGCTCCTGCTGCACGCCGCGGATCGCTGGCAGCATCGCCGCCATCATATGTTCCAGATAGCGCGGGTCGCGCCAATAGAGCCGGAAGACCTGCGCAAATACCACGCGCTCTTCGGGGCGCGACACGAAACAGGCATGCAGGCACCAGTAGAAATCCCGCCGCGAGGTAAAGCCCGCCGCCGCCACCGCTTCTACCGCGCCCATCACCCGACCGGTGCCGACCTTCAGCCCCGCCTTGCGCAGGGCGCGGGCGAAATGTGTGAGATTGGCCACCAGCTTCGGGTGATCCGGCAGTGTAAGCGGGGCATAGTCTGCCATCAGCCCCGACGGGGGCCTTGCCCCCGCACCCCCAAGGTATTTTCAAAAAGATGAAGGCTCATGTCAGCCCTCCGGCAACGCGGCACGGGCCTGGTCGAGCAGGCGCTTGGCCTCGGAGCCCTGAAGTTTTGCAATGTCGTCCTGATACTTCAGGATCGCGCCCAGCGTGTCGGCGATGACTTCGGGGCTGAGCGTGACCACGTCGAGCGCCAGCAGGCAGTTGGCCCAGTCGATGGTCTCTGCCACCCCCGGTTTCTTGAACAGATCCTCGGTGCGCAGGGCCTGCACAAAGGCCACCACTTCGCGGCTGAGGGTCTCGGCGGCCTGCGGGACGCGGGCGTGCAGGATTTCCAGTTCGCGGTCGAAGTCCGGATAGTCCACCCAATGATAGAGGCAGCGCCGTTTCAGCGCGTCATGCACCTCGCGAGTGCGGTTGGAGGTCAGGATCACCGTCGGCGGCTCTGGTGCCTTGATGGTGCCCAGCTCCGGGATGGTGACCTGAAAATCCGAGAGCGCCTCCAGCAGGAAGGCCTCGAAGGGTTCATCCGTGCGGTCCAACTCGTCGATCAGCAAAATCGGCGCGCCGCGCGTATCGGGCTGCATCGCCTGCAGCAGCGGGCGGGCGATCAGATACTCCTCGGAGAACAGCTCCGCCTGCAGCGCCTGACGATCGGCGCTGCCGGTGGCCTCGGCAGTACGGATCGCCACCATTTGTGCCGCGAAGTTCCATTCATAGACGGCGCTGGCGGCATCCAGCCCTTCGTAGCATTGCAGCCGGATCAGGGGGCGGTCGGTAACGGTGGCCAGAGCCTTGGCGATCTCGGTCTTGCCAACCCCGGCTTCTCCTTCCAGAAACAGTGGCCGGCCCAGCCGCGCAGACAGGAACACCACCGTCGCCAGCGCCCGACCACAGACATAGCCCGCCTCGGCGAGCTGTGCCTGCACCGCGTCGATGGAGTGAAATCCGCCCTGCTCCGTCATGTCGCCCCTCCCGTTGCTTGCGACCAAGAGGCCATGCCGGCGGCGGCGCGTCAAGCGGAGGGGCTGCAACAGATCGTCAGTTCCCCGTCGCCGGAGATTGACGACACGCGCCGGCGGGTGCAACAAGTCAGACGCGTCAGAAGATCCGGGCACGCGGGCGGCGTGGACGAGGGGAAGGAACAGCGACATGCGCATCACTGCGGTGACCTGCGTCAAGAATGAAGGCCCGTTCCTGTTGGAATGGATCGCCTACAACCGCCTGATCGGCGTGACGGATTTCCTGTTTTATTCCAACGATTGCACCGACGGCACCGATGCGCTGCTGGACGCGCTGGCCGCGCGCGGCGGTGTCACCCATCTGCCCAACCCGGCACAGGGGCGCGCCTATCAGATGGAGGCGCTGAAGGACTGCGCCCATCGCCCCGTGGTTCAGAACGCCGACTGGCTTTGGATCGCGGATGTGGACGAGTTCCTCAACATTCACGCGGGCGATCACAGCATCCAGGCGCTGATCGACGCCTGTGACGATCCGCAGGCCATATCGCTCAGCTTCCAGTTCTTTGCCAGCGGCGGCATCGAGGCCTTTGAGGACCGTCCGGTGATCGAACAGTTCACCCGCTGCCACAATCCAGACATCTGGTGCGGCGAGACGGCGATCGAGGTCAAAACCCTGACCCGCAAGGACTTTCCGCTCGGGTACTACGGCGCGCATCGCCCATTTCTGAAGAAGAACACCGCCGCGGATGCCCGCCCGCGCTGGTGTGATGGCGGTGGGCGGCAGGTGCAGCACCGGTTTCTGGTCGCCGCCAATCCGCGGCGCATCCGCAAATTCCCGGCCAAGGGCGCGCGCGCATTGGCAACACTCAACCATTACGCGCTGCGCTCGCTCGACAGCTATCTGGTCAAGAACGACAGAGGCGATGTGAACCGCGAGAACCGCGCCTTTGACGACACCTATTGGCGTGAGCGCAATGATCCCGTTTGGGAGGACCGCTCGATCCTGCGCATGCTGCCCGCGCTACACACCGCGCTGGATGAGATGAAAGCCGACCCCGAGATCGCACGGCTGCATGCGGACTGCGTCGCACGGCACGTGGCGCGACGCGATGAGTTGCTGACCCGGCCCTCCTATCAGGCCATGCGGGCGCAGCTGCAACGCGCCTCTGTCCTGCCCCCGCAGGAAGAGGACATGCTGACACGGTTGGGGCTGCTGTAGTGGCCGTGAGCATCATCAACCTCGGCCTGCCCAAATCCGGCACCACCACGTTGAAACACGCGCTGGACCGGGCCGGATATACCGTGGCCGATCACCGCATCAAGGCACGCGAGACCCCGGATGACCCCGCGGACCGAGTCTTTGTCGGGGCGCTGATGTATGAGGGGCTGTATAAATACGGCGACCCGCTGGCCCTGCTGAAAGACTATGATGCGCTGACCGAAGTGAGCTTTATCTACGGTGGCACCTCGGTCTGGCCGCAATGTGACCATGCCATGTTGCTGGCGCTGCGCAAACTGCACCCCAAGCTGTGTTTCATCGCCACCCGACGCGCCACCGAGGAGTTGGCGCGGTCCATCATGCGCTGGAACAACCTTGGCAAACTGCGCATTCCGTTGTCGACGGTTCCGGGTCTGCCCGTGGGCTATGGCCATGAGGTCGACGAGCAAATGATCTGGATCGATGGCCATTACGAGGCGCTGACCCATTGGTTCCGCACGGACCCGCTGTATCTGGAGCTTGATGTGGCGGCGCCTGATGCGCGATCTAAGCTGGAACGATTTCTGGGCTGCGACCTGCCGTGGTGGGGGCAGTCCAACATCAATCCCGAAGACCGTGACACGCCGGAAACGGGTGCGGAACCGACAGAACAGAAAGACGCGGACTGATGCGGATCTACTTGCATATCGGTGTTCACAGAGCGGCCAGTGAACGGTTGCAGGCGGTTCTGGCCGACAAGCGCGACCTCTTGATGAGCCGGGGCGTGATGGTGCCACGTGCTGCAGGCCCAAAGAACCACACCCGCCTTTTCATGGCCGTCACCGATCCGGATCACGTGGATCCGCTGCGCTACAACCGGGGCTTTATCGGGGCGGCCAAACAGGCCGAACTGCGCGAGGGGCTGATGGAGACCCTGCGCGCGGATGTGGCAAAGCACGCCCCGCATACGCTGATCCTGAGTGCCTATCAGCTTGGCACGCAGCTGTCGCGCCCGAGCGAACTGGCGCGGTTGAAGGCGTTGCTCGCGCCGCTGTCGGACGACATTCGCATTGTTGCGCATCTGGAGGCACAGGCGCGCCTGTTGCCCGAGGTCTTTGCCGAGCAGGTTCAGGAGGGCCGCGCAAACGGTCTGGCGCGCGAAGTGGAACTGACGCGGGAAGACAGCTGGTGGGCGGCGGCACTGGACACGCTGCCGCCAGTGGACCCGCAGGCCGGCCAGTTCGAGGAAACCCAGGGCGCGCCCTACTGGCTGGATTATCAGGCGTTGCAGACGGTCTGGGAAGAGGTCTTTGGCCCCGGCTCCGTGGCCTTTCGCAGCTATGACGCGGCGCTGTTCGACAGTGCCGAGGTGACGGACGAGATCTGCGCCGCCTTTGACATCGAAGGGCAGATTGGCCGCGCAGCCCCGGCGAAACCATCGCCGCCGATCTCTGCCGCCTGGCTGACGCGCGGGCGACAGTTCAACGCATTGCTGCTGAAACTGCTGGCGCAGGGCAATCACATCCTGCCGCGCAAGCTGTGGCGGCAAATGATCCAGGACCTGCATGTGGACGGCCCGCCCATCGATCCTGCGCGACTGGGCGCAGTGACGCGGTTTTTTGCGGCGGACAATGCGCGGCTCTGCGCCGCCCATCCGGGCCTGTCGCCAGAGGTGTTCGAGGTCGCCGCCTCGACCGAGGATTGGGTGGAAGCCGACCCGCAAATGGGATTTCGCGCCTCGCAATACCTGCTGGCCTTCCTGCACCGGATCGAGAAGGCAACAGCAGAGGAACGCGCCGCACGCGAGGGTGATCTTCTGGCGCACCAGAGCGCTCGCGCGGCGCAGGACAGCGCAGCGGGTGCCGCCCCCTCGGCCAAGGCGCGCCGGTTGTTGCCCCCACTGGCACTGAAGAACTTCGCAATGTTGCAGGGCTCTTCGTTCAAACCGCATGATCGCTTTGGTCAGGTGGACGAGACGGCTCAAATGCCCCCCTATACGGAGGTGGCCCCGCGCAAACTCCCAAAAGGGCAGAGCGGCAATGTCATCGTTGGCTGCATGAAGGATGAGGCGCCCTATATCCTCGAATGGGTGGCCTACCACCGCATGATTGGGGTGGATCATTTCCTGATCTACACCAACGGCTGCAGCGACGGCACCTCGGAGCTGCTGGACCGCCTGCAGGCGCTTGGCATCCTGCAGCACCGCAACAACGACAACTGGAAGGGCAACTCCCCCCAGCAATATGCGCTCAACCAATCGCTGAAAGAGCCGGTCATCAAACAGGCGGACTGGGTGATCCATATCGATGTGGATGAGTTCATGAACGTGCGCTGCGGCAATGGCACATTGGCGGATTTCTTTGACCATGTACCGGACGCCACCAATGTCGCGATGACGTGGCGGTTGTTCGGCCACAATGGCGTCACCACCCTCAATGACCGTCCGGTGATCGCGCAGTTCGATCATTGCGCACCGAAGTTCTGCCCCAAGCCGCATACGGTCTGGGGCTTCAAGACAATGTTCAAACCCATTGGCGCCTATAAGAAAATCTCCTGTCACCGGCCCAACAAGCTGGAAGAGGACAAGCGCGCGCAGGTGAAATGGGTCAATGGCTCCGGTCAGGACATGACGCAAGAGGTGGCGGACAACGGCTGGCGCAGCTCCAAGAAATCCATCGGCTATGACCTGCTGCAACTGAACCACTATGCGCTGCGCTCGGCCGAGAGTTTCCTGGTCAAACGCCAGCGCGGCCGGGCGCTGCATGTGGATCGCTCGATCGGGCTCAACTACTGGATCCGCATGGACTGGAACGACCACCGCGATATCACCATTCAGCGCAACCTGCCGAGGATGCAGGCGGAACTGGCGCGGCTGCTGGAGGACAAGACCCTGCGCGATCTGCATGAGGCCGGGTTGGCCTGGCACCGCGCAAAAGCCGCAGACCTGCATCAGGTGCCGGAGTTCGAAGAGCTTTATCGTCAGGCGCTGGAGATCGACATCACCGCAACCGAACGCGTGGCCTGGGCGCTCTCGCTGGATCTGGAGAGCTGATGATGCGCACGCTGGCTGTTTTGACCGTCCGCAACGAGGCTGCCTATCTGCTGGAATGGCTGGCGCATCACAAGGCGGTGGGGTTTACGGATTTCCTCGTCTTATCCAACGATTGCGACGATCAGACCGTGGCGATGCTGGATCGGTTGGACGAGCTGGGCCACCTCGCGCATGTGGAAAACACCGGCCCCTTTGACAAGGGCGGTATCCAATTCACCGCCATGAAACGTGCCGACAAGCACCGGCTGACCAAACGAGCCGACTGGATCATGGCGCTGGATATCGACGAGTTCGTCAACATCCACGCGGGCAAGGGCCAGATCAGCGATCTGTTGGAGGCGCTGCCGCAGGCCGACGCGATCACGCTCACCTGGCGGCTGTTCGGCAATGCGGATCAGGTCCGCTATCAGGGCGAGCGCGTCACCGACCGCTTTACCCGCGCCGCCCCTGCGGTGATGCACTGGCCGTGGCGCGCGTCGATGTTCAAGACCCTGTTTCGCAACTCCGGCGTTTACCGCAAGATCGGCATCCATCGCCCCCGCAGCGTAAAGGACGACGACGCGCTGGACCACTATCGCTGGTTCGACTGCGTCGGACGGGAGTTGATGGGGGATTTCAAAACCAAACGGGTGTTTTCCAACTACGGTCAGGACAATTACCGGCTGGCGCAGCTCAACCACTATCCGCTTGGCGCGATGGAGAGCTATGTGCTCAAGGCGGATCGCGGTCGCGCGGTCCACTCGGATGATATGCTGGATATCGACTACTGGGTGGAACGCAACTTCAACACCGAAGAAGACACCTCGATCAGCCGATACCGCCCGGCCCGCGACGCCATCCTGGAGATGTTCCTGGAGGACGCAACACTGTCAAAGCTGCAAGAGCGCGCGGTGCAATGGCGTAAGGACCGCTTCATGGAGCTGATGCGCGCGGAACCCTATCGCGCCCTGTTTGGCCGCTTGATGATGACGCCGCAGTCGCGCCCCATCAACCAGGTCACGGGACGCACGCTGGCAGGGTTTGCCATGTTGGGACGACGCGCAGCACAGGCGGGCGGCAGCAATGACAGCGGAAAATCTCCCCCCAAGGACGACAGCTGAGCATCATTTACCCCCGGCGTGGCAACAATCGTCGACAATTGGGCCAAGCTTTTTCTAAATTTAGCCTCAATCTGCGCCTACTTCTGTCGGTGAACAAAGCCGACAAACGGGTGGCAGGTGGCGCGTATGCAAGACGACACAGATATCCTCGAGCAAGACCTCTCCGGGTTGAAGCCAGCCGAATGGCAGGCGCGTCTGGCGGAGATGGCCGAGGAAAACGGCATGTATCAGCCGCTTGGGGATCGCCATTTTGCCACGTTCATTGATCAGGGCAACACCCTGCTGGTGACGTTCGAGAGCCGTCAGGGCATCGAGAGCTTCTCCGAGACCGCGCAGCCGCTTGGTTTTGATCTGGTCAAGAATTTGGGTTGGTCCCATCTGTGCCTGATATCCGATGGTGACACCTGGTTCCGCGAAGCCCGCATCTATGGCTTCTTCGATCAATTGATCGACGATGGTTTCTTTGAAGAATTCGACAATGTGGTCTTCTACGGCGCGGGCCCTTGCGGCTACGCGGCGGCGGCGTTTTCCGTTGCCGCCCCCGGTGCCACGGTGGTGGCCATTCAGCCGCAGGCCACGCTGGACCCGCGCATGACCGAATGGGACGACCGCTTTGTCGAGATGCGCCGCACCTCCTTCACGGACCGTTACGGCTATGCCCCGGATATGCTGGATGCCGCCGATCAGGCCTTTGTGCTCTTTGACCCCTATCAGTCACTGGACGCGATGCATGCCGCATTGTTTGCCCGTCCCAACGTGACCCGCCTGCGCATGCCCTGCATGGGTGATGCGATCCAGACCCGGCTGATCGAGATGGAGATCCTCTATCGGATCATGTCCCTGGCGGGCAGCGGACGTCTGACGGCCCAGTCCTTCCACCGGCTGGCACGCGCGCGGCGCGACAATAATGTCTATCTGCGCAATGTGCTGAACCGGCTCGACTACCTCGAACGCCCCTATCTGAACGTGCTTCTGTGTCGAAACGTCAATGATCGCCGCCGGATGCCGCGCTTTCGCCGCCGCCTGCGCGATCTGGAACGCCGCGGCGCGGAGGGCGAGTTCCGCCTGCCCCCCGGCACGGTACTGCCTCAGGACAAGTCCCAGACCGACAGCGGGCATTAACCCGCCTTCCCAAGCTCATGGCGCTGTGCTAACGCCTGCGCCATGACCCAGAGCCTGACGATCACCCGCCCCGACGACTGGCACCTGCACCTGCGCGATGGCGACATGCTGCGCGCGGTGCTGCCGGAAACAGCCCGCCATTTTGGCCGCGCCATCATCATGCCCAACCTCGTGCCGCCGGTTGTCACCGGCGCGCAGGCCGCCGCTTACCGCGACCGTATCCTCGCGGCATTGCCCGAAGGCATGACGTTTGAGCCCCTGATGACGCTCTACCTTACCGAGGACACCGACCCGCAGGATGTGGCCGCCGCCCATGCTTCCGGTCTGGTCAAGGCCGTGAAGCTCTACCCGGCCGGGGCCACCACCAACTCCGCCTCCGGTGTCACCAATTTCGACAAGGTGCGCCCGGTGCTGGAGAAGATGGCAGAGATCGGCCTGCCGCTTTGCACCCACGGTGAGGTCACCGACCACGACATCGACATCTTTGACCGTGAGGCGGTGTTTATCGACCGGGTTCTGGACCCGGTCCGCCGCGCCACCCCGGGCCTGCGCGTGGTGATGGAGCATATCACCACCAAGAATGCCGTTGATTACGTCCACTCGCAGGAGACGGACCTTGGCGCGACGATCACCACGCATCACCTGATCATCAACCGCAATCATATCCTGGTGGGCGGGATCAAGCCGCATTACTACTGCCTGCCCGTCGCCAAGCGCGAAGAGCACCGCATCGCCCTGCGCCAGGCCGCCACCTCCGGCGATGCACGGTTCTTCCTGGGCACCGACTCGGCGCCGCACACGGATGCCAATAAGCTGCAGACCTGCGGCTGCGCGGGCTGTTTCACCGCCACCAACACCATGGCGCTGCTGGCCCATGTGTTCGAAGAAGACGGCGCGCTGGAGCAGCTCGAAGGGTTTGCCTCAAAGAACGGCCCCGCCTTCTATCGCCTGCCGGAAAACGACAGCCAGATCACCCTGACGAAACAGGACGCCCCCGTCGCTTTCCCGGAACAGATCGACACGCCGGACGGCCCGGTCACCGTCTTTGATCCCGGCTTTGCGGTGCATTGGACCGTCGCCTGATTTCATCTTCTTGATAAATATCCCCGCCGGAGGCTCCCGCCCGCGCCTCTGGCACTCTGCTCTCGAAGGATACGCCATGATCCCCTCCTCCTACCCCTCACCCGAAGAAATCGCCCGCCTCTCCGCCCGGATGCTGCTGGAAATCGGCGCGGTGAACTTCAACACCGATGAGCCCTACACGCTTGCCTCCGGCCTGCCCTCGCCGAGCTACATCGACTGCCGCAAGCTGATCTCCTTCCCGCGCATCCGCTCTACATTGATGGATTTCATGGCCGTCACCGTGATGCGCAACGCCGGTTTCGAGGCGTTTGACAATATCGCCGGCGGCGAAACCGCAGGCATCCCCTTTGCCGCCTTGGTAGCCGAACGTCTCGCCCTGCCGATGACCTATGTGCGCAAGAAGCCAAAGGGCTACGGCAAGAATGCCCGCATCGAAGGCGCAATGAGCGAGGGCGAACGGGTGCTGCTGGTGGAGGACCTGACCACGGACGGCGGCTCCAAACTGTCCTTCGTGGATGCAATCCGCGAGACCGGCGCGACCTGCGGCCACACGGCGGTGATCTTCTACTATGACATCTTCCCCGAAACCACCAAGACGCTGGGAGATCACGGCGTCGAGCTGCACCACCTCTGCACCTGGTGGGACGTGTTGGCAGAGGCCCGCGCGCAAGCGAGCTTCAGCACACAAACCCTTGATGAAGTAGAGAAATTCCTGCGCGATCCGCGCGGCTGGCAGGACGCAAACAAGAAAGCCTGAGGAAAACTTCACCCCCAAGGCTACGGATTTCTGTGGAAAAGGCCGCCCCGAATCGGAGCGGCCTTTTCCATATCATGTGGCTGACACCCCAACCGCACACCATATGAAGAAGCTGTTGAGGCAGAATCCGACGTTTCGAAAAATTGCCCACATCCGTCTCTGCGGTTATCCTCAATTCATCCACAGGGATTTCCAGATGGAAATCAGGTCCGGTTCCAGCGTAGAACACGAGCCTATCACAAGAGAGCAGACATGAACGAGATCACCTCCTTTAACGGCGATCCACAGCCGCCCGCGTCACCGAGACTCCAGCGGCACGGCAGGTGAAGCACAGGCATCGGAATTGCCCCACTCCGTCGAGGCGGAACAGCAGTTGCTGGGGGCAATTCTCACCAACAATGACGTCTACGACAAGGTCGCCTCGATCATCAATTCCTCGCATTTCTACGATCCCGTGCACGCACGGATCTACGAGGTGGCGGCGGCGCGGATCTCCAAGAACGCGCTGGCCTCGCCGGTGACGCTCAAGGCCTTCATGGAGGACGACCAAGGGCTGCGCGAACTGGGTGGGCCGGCCTATCTGGCCAAACTGGCCTCGGCCTCGATCTCGGCCTTTGCGGTGCGCGACTATGCGCAGATGATCTATGATCTGGCGATCCGGCGCGAGCTGATTGCCCTCGGCCAGACCATCGCCGACAAGGCACGCCGGGTCGATGTCGCCTCGGAACCCAAGGAACAGATCGTCGAGGCGGAACAGCAGCTCTATTCGCTGGCCGAACAGGGCCAGACCGAACAGGGCTTCAAATCCTTCTTGCGCGCGGTGACCGAGGCGGTGAATGTCACCAACGAGGCCTATCAGCGCGGCGGCGGCATGGCCGGGATCTCCACCGGGCTGGATGATCTCGACAAGCAGCTTGGTGGCCTGCACCCCTCGGACCTGCTGATCCTTGCCGGACGTCCCTCGATGGGGAAAACCTCGCTGGCGACCAACATCGCCTTCAACGTCGCCAAGGCTTATAAACGCGGGCTGAAACCGGATGGCAGCGAAGGCGCACTCGATGGCGGCGTTGTCGGCTTCTTCAGCCTGGAGATGTCGGCTGAGCAGCTGGCAGGCCGGATTCTGGCCGAAGCCTCGGAAATCTCCAGCCACAAGATCCGTCAGGGTGACATGACCGAAGAGGAGTTCCGCCGCTTCGTGCAGGCCGCCAAGGATCTGGAAAGCTGCCCGCTCTTCATCGACGACACGCCAGCGATCCCGATCTCGCAGTTGGCCGCCCGTGCGCGGCGCCTGAAGCGGACCCATGGGCTTGACCTTCTGGTGATCGACTATCTGCAGCTCTGCCGCGGCATGGCCGAAAACCGGGTGAACGAGATTGCCGAGATCTCCATGGGCATGAAAGCCATCGCCAAGGAGCTGAACATCCCCGTGGTCGCCCTCTCGCAGCTGTCGCGTCAGGTGGAAAGCCGCGACGACAAACGCCCGCAGCTTTCGGACCTGCGGGAATCGGGCTCGATCGAACAGGATGCGGACGTGGTGATGTTCGTGTTCCGCGAGGAATACTACAAGGAACGCGAAAAGCCCGGCGATCACGAACTCGACAAGATGGAAGAGTGGAAACAAGCGATGGAGCGTCTACACGCCAAGGCCGAAGTCATCGTCGGCAAACAGCGTCACGGCCCCATCGGCACGGTGGAGTTGTCGTTCGAGGCGCAGTTCACCCGCTTCGGCAATCTTGCCAAATCCTGGCAACAGCAGCCCGACGGCTATTGAGCGCAAGGCCGCGCCGGGGCCTCTGACGCGTTTCAGCTTTTCAGAAATACCTCGGGGGAGGCCCCATGGGCCGGGGGCAGCGCCCCCTCCGCGCCCGCAAACACAGCGCAACAGCCTGCCCAAAGCCACACCGCTGCGGTTTCCCCCTTGACCCCGGTGGCCTCCATGTCATGAACGACGCATGAGTACGGCACGTTTGAAAATCAACCTGGATGCGCTTGCGATCAACTGGCGCAATCTGGATGCCAAGACCGGCTGCGAGACCGCAGCGGTGGTCAAGGCGAATGGCTATGGTCTCGAAGCAGGCCGCGTCGGCAAGGCGCTGGCACAGGCTGGGGCCCGCAACTTCTTTGTCGCCATCGCGGAGGAAGGCATCGCCCTGCGCCGCGCGATCGGCCCCGGTCCGGGTATCTCGGTGTTTTCCGGCCATATGGAGGGCGACGCCAAGCTGCTGCGCGACTTTCAGCTGACGCCGATGCTCAACTCGCTGGACCAGATGCTGCGCCATTTCGAGGCACTTCCGGGCCATCCCTTTGGCGTGCAGCTCGACAGCGGCATGAACCGGCTGGGCATGGAGGCCGCTGAATGGATGGCGGTGCGCGATATCGCGCTGGATCAAAACCCGGTCCTCTTGATGTCGCATCTCGCCTGTTCGGACGAGCCCGGCCACGGCATGAACCCCTATCAGCTGAAGAACTTCATCGAGATGACCGAGGGGCTGAACCTGCCCCGCTCTCTCGCCGCCACAGGCGGGCTGCTCTTGGGCCGCGATTATCACTTTGACCTCTGCCGCCCGGGCATCGGCCTTTATGGCGGTGCGCCCTATAGTGACGCGCTGCCGGTGGTCGAGCTGGAAGTGCCGGTGATCCAGACCCGCGACCTCGCCCCCGGCGAAAGCGTCGGCTACGGCAACACCTGGATCGCACAGCGCGACACCCGCATCGCCACGCTGGCCGCCGGATACGCCGACGGTCTGCACCGCGCCTTTCAGCGACAAGGCATCATGGCCTATGCGGGTTCAACCCCATGTCCCGTGGTGGGCCGTATCTCCATGGATCTGATCACGGTCGACGTCACCGAGCTCAACGAGGTGCCGCCTTACCTGAGCCTGATGAATGAGGCGCAAACGGTAGATGTGCTGGCCAACGCCGCCGATACCATCGGCTACGAGGTGCTGACCTCGCTCGGCAATCGCTATGCGAGGACCTACAGCGCATGACCCCTGCCTCCGCCCTTGGGATGATCGGCCGCACGTCGCTTGGCCGCCTCGCCGCCCTCGGGCGGATCACCCGCTTTGCCGCCTCGACCTTCAGCCACATGATGCGCCCGCCGTTTTATCCGCGCGAGTTCCTGCTGGCTCTGCTGCAGGTCGGGTGGCTGTCACTGCCCGTGGTGGCGCTGACCGCGATCTTCACCGGCGGCGCGCTGGCGCTGCAAATCTATGCAGGTGGCGCACGTTTCAACGCCGAGGCCGTGGTACCGCAGATCGTCGCCATCGGCATGGTGCGCGAACTCGGCCCGGTGCTGGTGGGCCTGATGATCGCGGCGCGGGTGACCTCGTCGATTGCCGCCGAAATCGCTACCATGAAAGTCACCGAGCAGATCGACGCGCTGGTGACGCTCTCTACCAACCCGATGAAATACCTCGTCGCCCCGCGTGTGCTGGCAGCCCTGATCACCGTGCCGGTGCTGGTGGGCGTCGGTGACATCATCGGCATCATGGGCGGCTATGTGGTGGCCACCGAGACCCTGGATTTCAACGCCGCTGCCTATCTGAAAAACACCGTCGATTTCCTTGAACTGCGCGATATCGTCTCCAGCTTGGTCAAGGGCGCGGCCTTCGGCACCATCGCCGCCCTCATGGGCTGCTACTACGGCATGCAGTCGGGCCGCGGCGCGCAGGGCGTGGGACAGGCCACCAAAAGCTCGGTCGAGGCCGCCGCCGTGTTGATCCTCGCCGCCAACTTTGTGCTGACCGGGGTGTTTTTCTCGCTATGACCCAACCGATGATTGAAATGCGCCAGGTCGCCAAGGCCTTTGGCTCCAACGCGGTGCTGCGTGGTGTTGACCTCGATGTGGCAAAGGGGTCCTCAACGGTGATCATCGGTGGTTCCGGCACCGGCAAATCAGTGGCGCTGAAATGCATCCTTGGCCTGATCGAGCCGGACACGGGCGAAATCCGGGTGGATGGTAAGCCCGTCGGCCAGGGTGATCGTGATGCCTTCCTGTCTCGCTTCGGCATGTTGTTCCAAGGCGGCGCGCTGTTTGACTCACTGCCGGTTTGGCAAAATGTCGCCTTTCGCCTGCTGCGTGGTAGCCTCGCGCGCCCCAAGGACGAGGCCCGCGAGATCGCCATTGAGAAACTGCGCCGTGTCGGTCTCAAGGCCGATGTCGCCGACCGCCTGCCCGCCGAACTGTCCGGCGGCATGCAAAAACGTGTCGGCCTTGCCCGCGCCATTGCCGCCGAGCCGGAGATTATCTTTTTCGACGAGCCCACCACCGGGCTGGACCCGATCATGTCAGGCGTCATCAACGACCTGATCCGTGAGATCGTCGTGGAGATGGGCGCCACCGCCATGACCATCACCCACGACATGACCTCCGTGCGCGCCATCGCCGACAATGTCGCCATGCTGCACGGCGGCAAGATCCGCTGGACGGGTCCGGTGGCGGAGATGGACAACTCGGGCGACCCTTACGTGGAACAGTTCATCTCCGGCAGCGCGGAGGGGCCGATCGAGGCGGTGCGGTGAGCACATTCGCGTTGCTTGTCCTGTTCAGCCCATTTATCGCAGCTGGCTGCACCATCTGGTTGGGCGTCAAACTCAGAAAGCGGCATCCTCAAACCCGGTCCGGTACATCCCTTGTCCTTTTGCCATTTGTTGCATTTTTCTTCTTTGTGCTGTTGTTTACAGGGCTTTCCTTCAGCCCTGCTGTCAGACAGGTTCTCACGTGGCATATATACGCGATCCCGTTTGCGCTTTTCCTTGCAACGGAAGCTGTTGCTCTTCGCGTTGCCATTCTTGGCCCCTATCGCGCGCACGCAATTTGCAGCTTTCTGCTCTGCGGCGTTGCAGGCTACCTCATTTTTGGATCAGTCTTCCTCTAGGACGCTTTCAAATCTAGCTTAGAGAAACGCTGCATTTAGGGATGCTCGCATTTGCCCCTCCTCCGCCTCGCCACCCTCGCTTTGCTGATCCTCTATCCCATCGCCTGGTTTGCCCCTCTGATGCGGGCAGGAATCCTGCCGATCTTCGGCCTCAGCGAAATCTCCGTCATCACCGGCCTGCAAAGCCTTTGGGGCAGCGATGTCGCGCTGGCGCTCACTGTCACCGCATTTGCACTCTTCGCCCCTTACCTCAAAACCATCGGCCTGGCGCTGGTCCAGTTCCGCCTGCTGGATGCGCGCAGTCTGCCGGCGCTCTCCGTACTCGGAAAACTCGCCATGGCAGATGTCTTCCTCATCGCGCTCTATATCACTCTGGCAAAGGGCATCGGCTACGCGACCATCGAAACCGCCTGGGGGCTCTATCTTTTCACCGCCTGTATTCTCGCGTCCATCATCCTGTCGATCCTGACCGAGCGCCAGATCCGCCGCACGTCGCCGGCGGGTCAATGACGGCCCATGGGCCGCCGCGCGCACGCGCGGTCGCAGATCATTGAGGCGCTGGCGACGTGCCCTTACACTGGCGATGGCGCGTTCAGGGCAGACCTGCCCCTGAACCGCTTCTCAGCAGATCCTTTCCTTGCCCATCGCCAACCGACACGCTGCTGGTGTCACCGCGCAGCGCAGCTGCGCCGGGCCCAACAGGAGCAGATCATCTCTGGATGATCGCCCGACTGGCGGGAGCGCCCCCTTGCGGATGCGACGGAGGGGCCTCGCCCCCGGCCCTCCCCAGACCGCGCTCGGGATATGTCCGGTCAGAAAACGCATCCAACACCCACTTGAACAAATCGGAAACATCTGCCACATCTCCCCCCATGGCAAAGACATCTTTCTCCTGCTCCGCATGTGGGGCCTCTTATTCGAAATGGTCCGGTCGCTGCGAGGGCTGTGGCGAATGGAACTCGATCTCCGAAGACAAGGGGCTGACCTCTGCAGGGCCTGCCAAGAAATCTCTCGGCGCGATGCGGGGCAAGCGGGTGCCGCTTACTGATCTGGCCACCCAGGAAACCCCGCCTCCGCGCACCCATTGTGGCGTCGCGGAGCTGGACCGGGTGCTGGGCGGCGGGCTGGTGGAGGCCTCGGCAATCCTCGTCGGCGGTGATCCCGGCATCGGCAAGTCAACGCTGCTGCTGCAGGCTGCGGCGCAGTTTGCCCATGCGGGGCTGAAAACCATCTATGTCTCGGGCGAGGAAGCCTCCGCCCAGGTGCGGATGCGGGCGCAACGGTTGGGATTGGCCGACGCGCCGGTGAAACTGGCGGCGGAAACCAATCTGCGCGATATCCTGACCACGCTGGAGGCGGAAAAGCCGCAGCTGGCAATCATCGACTCGATCCAGACCATGTGGGCCGACAATGTCGACAGCGCGCCGGGCTCCGTCAGCCAGGTGCGTGCCGCCGCGCATGAGCTGACCACATTCGCCAAGGCAAATGGGGTGTCCATCGTCATGGTCGGTCACGTCACCAAGGAGGGCCAGATCGCCGGTCCCCGCGTGGTGGAGCATATGGTCGACACGGTGCTCTACTTCGAGGGCGAGCGCGGTCATCAGTTCCGCATCCTGCGGGCAGTGAAGAACCGCTTTGGCCCAGCGGATGAAATCGGCGTATTCGAGATGACCGGCGCCGGGCTGGCGCAGGTGCTCAACCCCTCGGCGCTGTTTCTGTCGGAACGCGGTCAGCCCTCGCCCGGGTCGGTGGTCTTTGCCGGCATCGAGGGCACCCGCCCAGTTCTGGTGGAGATGCAGGCGCTGGTGGCGCCCTCGCCCCATTCACAACCGCGTCGCGCCGTGGTGGGCTGGGACAGCTCACGTCTTGCGATGATCCTGGCGGTTCTGGAGGCGCGCTGCGGCATTCCTTTTGCCGGGCTCGACGTCTATCTCAACGTCGCTGGTGGCATGAAAATCACCGAACCCGCAGCCGACCTTGCAGTGGCCGCCGCACTGTTGAGCGCGCGTGAGGACACCGCACTTCCCTCCGATACGGTGATTTTTGGCGAAATATCTCTGTCCGGTGCCCTCAGACCGGCCCCTCAGACGGAAAACCGGTTGAAAGAAGCGCAAAAACTTGGTTTCACGGCGTCGATCGCTCCGAGTGGCGGCAAATCCGTATCCGTCCCCGGCCTGACCCTGCGCCCGGCCTCTGACCTCACAGGATTTGTTGGCGAATATTTCGGAGCAGGCTAAAAGGCCACTCAAGGTATTTTTCGCGGGCAAACAGGCGAGGGACATGGAAGGTTTCACCATTATCGACGGCGCGGTAGCGCTGGTCATCGTAGTTTCGGCACTACTCGCCTATGCGCGCGGCTTTGTACGCGAAGTCATGGCCATCATCGGATGGGTTGCGGCAGGTGTGCTGGCTTATATGTTCGCCCCCCAGGCAGAACCGCTCATGGCGGAGATCCCTGTGGTGGGTGAGTTCATCGCCGACAGTTGCGAATTGTCGCTGATCGCGGCGTTCTTTGCGGTCTTCGCGATCGCATTGATCATCGTCTCTTTCTTCACGCCACTGCTGGCGGGTCTGATCCAGCGCTCGGCACTGGGGGGGCTTGATCAGGGGGCCGGGTTCTTCTTCGGCGTCCTGCGCGGCATCCTCCTCGTGGTGATCGCCTTCTTCGTCTATAATGTGGTGATGACCGGTCAGAGCTTTACCATGGTCGACGAGAGCCGCTCTGCCGCAGTGTTCAACCAGGTGATCGGCAAGGTCGAGGAACAGAACCCCGAGCAAGCGCTTGGCTGGGTTACTCAGAAATACGAAGACCTGATCTCGTCCTGCGAAGGCTGACGGTCCCACACATACGAGATTAAAACGGGGCGCCCTCATCGGGCGCCCTTTTTCGTGCGGCGCGATGCCGGCGCGTATCCGCAGAGCGATCCCGCGCCCGAGCCTGGATATTCACAGAATTTTGCGGAAACTGCCCGATTGCTCCCCCTTGAAGAATCGATTCTGCGTCCCGCCGTGGCTGTGTGAAAAACTTGCGAATATCCTTAACAACTCCTTAATTTGCACCAGTCAGGCCGTTAACCTTTGGGAATGACTGTGTTTTTCGCACCTCAAACCCGCTTCGGTACCGAAACTGTCCCAAGCCTGCCCCATTCTTGTCCCAATTCGGGGGCCAATTGAGATCAACGAAGGCAAAAAGCCTCGCCGCTCTCAGAAGGGACATTTGGACATGCTGCTGGATCACACCACCGCGTTTACAGACTATCAGCCGGTTGACCTGCTTCTGGACCTGCGTTTGCACGACGCAGAGGATCAGGCCGCCGCCCGCTCCCGTCCACAACAGGGCGGTGTGCTGCCGGGCACCCTGATCGAGACCGAATGCGGCTTTAAACAGGCCCGTGCCCTGCGTCCCGGTGACATGGTGCAAACCTTTGACGGCGGCCAGCGCGAGGTGGTGACCATTCGTCATTCCGTGCCGCGCCTCACCGCGATGGTGCATGTCCCTGTCGGCGCACTTGGCAATGACGCAGCCCTTGAGCTGCCCTCCGATGCAGTTGTGGCGGTTTCGGGCGATCTTGCTCTCGATCTCTTTGACCTTCCGGTTGTGACCGTGAAACTGGTGGCCCTGATCGGCCACAATGGCATCAGCACCGCCCTGCCCCAGCGCCTCGCCCGGATCCACATCGGATGCGCCGAAGAAGAACTGCTGTGGACCGAAGGTGGCCTGGTGCTGAACGCCGGAGAGCCAGAAGACGACGGGTTCTACAGCCTGCTGTCGTTCACCGAGGCGCGCCAGATCGTGGCTGCGGGTCGCGAAGATCACAGCGCATGCGAGATCGCGGTCGAAGTGACCTCGGACGAGGACGGCGATGATGCCGCATTCCTTGGCCTTGATGCGGCGCCGCTGCCCGCCTTTGACCCCATCGACCTGCTGTTTGGCCGCTACGCCGCGTGATCGAACAGCCGCCACGGACACCTCCCTTCACGTCCTGATTGCGCGCCAGCGCGCCACGGGCCGCCTCAGGTCGGAAATCCTGCCCGGATCTGCGCGACTTTGTGATCCTTTGATGACATTGCCCGCGAGACAGCCTATGTGAGGGCCGTCACTGTTCGACAGGATTCGGAGCCAAACCCGCTGTGTTGACCCGGTACTCAGCTGACCTGCGCCGCCCCTCGCGTGTTGCAGGATCTGCCCTTCTGGCACCCAACAGCCGCAGTGCAGCCCGCGTTAACGCCGCGCTGCGCCCCACTGGCTCCGCCTTCCCGTTCACGAGAAACCTTCTACATCATGACCCGGCGCATCGCACCGCGGTCTTGGCCTGTGACGTTCCCGTCGCGGCCTCTGTCGCCACAGCCTCCGGGCTGTAAGCAAAACGAACGATTATATTGGAGCCTCGCCATGTGCGGTATCTTGGGCATCGCAAGCAGAACCGAACAAGTGTTTGCGGAACTCTATGACGGGTTGCTGATGCTTCAGCACCGTGGCCAGGATGCGTCAGGCATCGTCACCTACGGCGACGGGTTCTTCCGCGAACGCAAAGCCAACGGTCTGGTCAAGGATGTGTTCGGCGCAAAGGATGCCGAAACCCTGCAGGGTCGTGTTGGCATGGGCCATGTGCGCTACCCCACTGCCGGGTCGCTCTCTGCAGCCGAAGCGCAGCCGTTCTTTGTGAACGCGCCTTATGGCATCTATCTGGTGCACAACGGCAATATCACCAATACCGAGCAACAGCGCGCCAAGGTCACCGGCAAATACAGCCGCCACCTGCGCACCACCTCGGATTCCGAGATCCTGCTGAACGTGCTGGCCGACAAGGTGGCAGACGCGATCAAGGTCAACGGCAACGCCGATCCGATCCGCAACATCTTTGCCGGGGTGAAGATGACGATGGAGCGCGTGCAGGGCGCCTATTCCGTGATCTGCCTGATTGCCGGTGTTGGCATGCTCGCCTTCCGCGACCCGCACGGCATCCGCCCGCTGTCGGTGGCCCAACGCGATGCAGAAGGCGACGGGGATGATTATGCCTTTGCCTCCGAAGACGTGGCTTTTGGCATCAACGGGTTCAAGAAACTGCGTGACCTGAAACCCGGCGAAGCGATTCTGGTGGATCTGGAGGGCAACAAGCATGAGTTCCAGGCGGTCGAAGGCAAGCTGACGCCCTGTATTTTCGAATATGTCTACCTGGCACGTCCCGATTCCATGCTGGATGGTATTTCAGTCTACAAGACACAGATCCGGATGGGCGAAGCGCTGGCAAAGCAGATCGCCGACTCCGGTCTCGATATCGACGCCGTCATCCCGGTGCCCGACAGTGCCCGCCCCGTTGCGCTGGAGGTCTCCAACTCGCTCGGCATCCGTTACCGCGAGGCGCTGGTGAAGAACCGCTACGTCGGCCGGACCTTCATCATGCCCGGTCAGGAAGAGCGGCAAAAATCGGTCCGGCGCAAGCTGAACGCCATTCCGCTGGAGATGAAGGATCGCAATATCCTGCTGATCGATGACTCGATCGTACGCGGCAACACGATCAAGAAGATCGTGCAGATGTGCCGCGAGGCTGGTGCCAAGAAGGTCTACATCGCTTCCGCCTCGCCGCCGGTGAAACACCCCAATGTCTATGGCATCGACATGCCGACGAAACACGAGCTGATTGCCAATGGGCTGAACCTCGAGGAGATTCGCGAGGAACTGGGCGCCGACGCCCTGTTCTACCAGAAACTTGAGGATCTGGTCTGGGCCGCCAAGGAAGGCAATTCAGAGATCGAGCAGTTCGATTGCTCCTGCTTTGACGGTCAGTATGTCACCGGATCAGTCAGCGAGGACTACCTGAACACGCTTGAGGGCAGCAGCCGCGTCAGCAAGAAAATCAAGGACATGCCCGATGCGGGCAAATCCTGGAATGGCGCCACGCTGGCCAGCTGATCGGGTAGATCGCGGGTCATAGCCCAAACAGGGGCTGCGACCTGCACGGCGCACCATGCTCAGCGATTGCACTTTGCGCTCAACAGGCGTAATGGAGCGGCGCAAACACCGCCAATGGCGCTGACCCGCACAGGTCAGCGCCTTTCTCTATTTGATTTTCGAAAGGGGCGCCTTCTTGGACGCGCATCTTGCCCGTATGCTGAGTTCTTCGCGTCAGTGCCGCTGCTGCGGCGGGACCTTTGCTCAGCTCCTCAGCCTCTCCTGCGACCGGCCCGACATCGTGCCGGCGGATTTGCAGGTGCAGGACAACACCGCCATCTTTGTCTCAGAAGGCGATGTGCTGACCGAGGATTTCTGCCGCTTCGGAAGCCTGCGGTTCCTGCGTGCGGTGCTGGCCATTCCGCTGGCGGATTCGCGCGGCGAGGAGTTCATCCTCGGCACCTGGGCCGGTGTCAGCGAGGACGTCTTTGACGAATATCTTGACCTGTTTGAGCTGCGCGAGGGCGAGAGCATGGGCAGCCAACCCGCGTGGCTGTCGAACCAGATCCCGCCCGAGAGCGGCGGCCCGCTGGCCTGCATGCTGCACATGCGCCCCGAGGGGCAATATCCGGAGCTGCAGGTGTCCGAGGTCAATCATAATCTCGCCCGGATGCAGGAGCTGGGTCTCGATCTCGAAGAACTGCTGGTCTTCCTGCACGCCTATGGGCACGATCTTGCCTCTCTGGTGTATGACGCCTGAGAACAAGCGTTGTTCTGCGCATTGAGCCGCCTGGCGTCGGCTGCGCACCGCCGGGGCGCCCCTGCCCCCGCTTCCGCCGGTCCACGCGTGCTGATACCAGCGCCGCACACTCACGCGACACACCACTCACATATGACATTCCCGCCTGTTCGGTCACCGGTTCGCCGGTCCGGGCACGGGTGCTGGAGCCGACATGGCCAACTCTCAAACTGCAACCGCAGAAGCCCTCGCCACCGAGAAGAACGCGCTGCCCGACCGTAACCTCTCTTTGATTGGCCTGTTCGGGACACCAAACGACATGCAGGGCATGGTGCGCCTGGCCTCAGGTCGCATCAAAACGGTCAAGACCGGTGAACGGCTGCCGATCGGGCGTATCGTCGGCATTGATGTCGAGGGGCTGTTGATCGAACGCGGCGGCGAAGTCGGGCGGTTGCCGATCTTCACCAACTGAGTGCGCATCTCGTCGCAGCGATCCCCCGCAGATGTCGCGGGGCTTGACCCCGGCGCAACCGCGCAGCATGTAGGCGCCCATGACCGAAAAACTCGCCCTTATCACCGGGGCCTCGCGGGGCCTTGGCGCCGCTCTGGCCGAGGCGCTTGCGCCCACTCATCACATCATTGCCGTCGCCCGGACCACGGGCGCGCTCGAAGAGCTGGACGACCGCATCAAGGCGTCTGGCGGCTCTGCCACCCTTGCGCCGATGGACATCACCGTACCCGAGGCGATGGCGACCCTCTGTCGTGGCATCTTTGATCGCTGGGGCAAGCTGGATCTCTGGCTCCACTGCGCCATTCATGCCGCCCCTCTCAGCCCTGCGCATCACGTTGCAGCCAAGGACTGGAAGAAATCGGTCGACATCAATGCCAGCGCCCCGTCGGTGCTGATCCCCTATATCGCCCCGCTTCTGGGTCAATCCGGTCGCGCCGTGTTCTTTGACGATGCACGCGCGGGCGAAAAGTTCTTTGGCGCCTATGGCGCGACCAAGGCGGCTCAGATCGCGCTTGCCCGCAGCTGGCAGGCGGAAACGGCGCGCACCGGACCCTCCGTACGCCTGCTGACACCGCCGCCGATGCCCACCGCCCTGCGCGCCCGTTTCTTCCCCGGTGAAGATCGTGATGCGCTGACCTCGCCGACCGAGGCTGCAGCGGAGCTGCTGCCGCAGATCCTCGCGGACTGAGGTCACCGGGGGTCGGATTTTCCGGCTCAGAACATTCAGGGCATGGGGCCACGCCCCGGCCCCATGCCCTGATCGCGACAAAACGGGCGATTTGGTCACACAGTCCCCTCTCCCCAGCTGAAAATCCGGGCAAAAACCTTGCCCTGCCGCCCCCTGCCGCCTATTCAGGGGCCAGCCCGAAGGGCTGTGCAAGCAGCCCAAAACGGACGAAAACGCCGCAGAAAATACAAAATATACGCAAGGGGTCACAATGCGCATTCTGGTCACCAACGACGACGGCATCAGCGCACCCGGACTGGCCGTGCTGGAAGCGATAGGCGCCGATCTTGCCGGATCTGACGGCGAGGTCTGGACCGTCGCGCCCGCCTTCGAGCAATCCGGCGTTGGCCATTGCATCAGCTACACGCATCCCTCCATCCTGTCGGAACTGGGCCCGCGCCGTTTCGCCGCCGAAGGATCGCCGGCGGACTGCGTACTGGCGGCCCTGCATGTGGTCATGAAGGACCATCGCCCCGATCTGGTGCTGTCGGGCGTGAACCGCGGTAACAACTCCGCCGAAAACGCGCTTTATTCTGGCACCCTCGGCGGAGCCATGGAAGGCGCGTTGCAAGGCGTGCCCGCGATGGCGCTGTCGCAGTATTTCGGCAGTGAGAACCGCGATCTGGACAATCCGTTCGAAGCCGCGCGTCAGCATGGTGCCGATGTGGTCCGCAAGCTGCTGGCCGCACAGCCTGCAAACAATCAGCCCTACGGCCTGTTCTACAACATCAACTTCCCCCCGGTTGCCGCCTCCGATGTCAAAGGCACCCGCGTCACCACGCAGGGCTGCCGCGAGGGCAAGCGGTTCTCGGCGCAAGAGCAGTTCTCGCCCAACGGCAAGCGCTTCATCTGGGTCAAGGGCGGCGACCAGCAGGTCACCACCGCACCCGGCACCGACGCGGCGGCGAACCTTGCGGGCTTCATCTCTGTCACACCGATGCGTGCGGATCTTACGGCGCATGACACGCTGGAGGCCCTGAAGGCGATCGAATGAGTGGCCTGGACGCTGAAACCAAGATGCAGTTTCTATTCGCCCTGCGCTCACGCGGGGTGACGGAGTCGACGGTGCTCGAAGCGATGGAAGCGATAGATCGCGGGTTGTTCCTGCGCGGCTTCTTTTCCGAACGGGCTTATGAGGACGTGCCACTGCCGATCGCCTGTGGTCAGACCATTTCTCAGCCCTCCGTGGTGGGGCTGATGACCCAGGCCCTGCAGGTCAATGCCCGCGACACCGTGCTCGAAGTCGGCACCGGGTCAGGCTATCAGGCCGCCGTGCTCGCCAAGCTTGCGCGCCGGGTCTATACCGTGGATCGCCATGGCCGGCTGGTGCAGGAGGCGCGGCAGGTGTTCCAGCGGCTCGGGCTTGCCAATATCACCTCGATGGTCGGCGATGGCAGCCATGGCATGCCGGATCAGGCGCCCTTTGATCGAATCATCGTGACCGCCGCCGCCGAAGACCCGCCCGGTCCGCTCCTGGCGCAATTGAAGGTCGGCGGCATCATGGTGGTGCCGGTTGGGCAATCTGATGCCGTGCAAACGCTCATTCGTGTGCGTAAGATGGAAAATGGGCTGGAATATGATGAATTGCGCCCGGTCCGCTTTGTTCCTCTGCTGGAAGGGCTTGGAAAAGACACCTGAGCTGTCCTATTCCCTCAGCAGCCCCGTTGCGCTGTAGCGGTCTTCCGGACAGGCCCGGGCATGAAAACAGAACGCTGCCGTCCAAGTCTCCGCCAGAACGGGGACACCATTCGAGGAGAGCAAGAGACATGACCCGCCCCAGCAAGGTCTTCCGCCCCAGATCCCTGCGTCCGGCAGCGCTGCTGCCGCTGACATTGGTGGCCGCCGCCTGTACGGCGCCGCTGGATTATGACCTGCGTGGTCAGATCGGCGCGTTCAACACCACCAAGGCCGCACAGACGGCGACCGAGACCCGCCCGGCGCCGGACACCCGCGGTCTGATCACCTACCCCTCCTATCAGGTTGCCGTGGCGCGCAATGGCGACACGGTTGCCGATCTGGCGAGACGTGTTGGCCTTCCCGCAGTGGAAGTGGCACGGTTCAATGGCGTTGAGACAGCGGATCAGCTGCGCCGCGGTGAGGTTCTGGTGATGCCGCGCCGTGCGCCCGAGACTTCGGCACGCGGTGGCAACCGCTCCCCTGGTGGAGTCGATATTGCCTCGCTGGCTGGCAGTGCCATCGACAATGCGCCGGAAAGTTCGCCCAATCCGGGCTCCGTCACCACCACCACGCTGCAGACCACACCGGCCAAACCGGCGCCGACGCGCGTCCAGGGTGGCCCCGAGCCCGTCCGCCACAAGGTCACGCGTGGGGAGACCGCCTATACCATCGCCCGCCTCTACCAGATCCCGGTGAAGTCTCTGGCGGAGTGGAATGGCCTTGGCAGCGATTTCGCGATCCGCGAAGGGCAATACCTGCTGATCCCTCTGAAAGATCCAAACGCGCCGGTTCCCGCGGCCGTAGAGACCGAAACCTCGGTCACCGCCCCCGGACAGGGCAGCAGCACGCCAACGCCTCCCAGCGCCACCCAACCGCTGCCCGATGAAAAGGTGAAACCTGCCGCCGATGCCCGCACGGATCCCAAGCCGACGGTCAAGGTCGAACAGCCGACGCGCGCCTCTCAGGCTGCCATGGCGTACCCGGTGACGGGCAAGATCGTCCGCGCCTATTCGAAGGGCAAAAACGACGGCATCGACATTTCAGCCGCGCCGGGCAGCCCTGTAAAAGCGGCGGAGGCGGGAACCGTTGCCGCAATCACGGAGGATTCAAACAAGGTCCCGATCATCGTGATCCGCCACGATCGCAACCTCCTGTCGGTTTACGCCAATGTGGATGGCATCAAGGTCAAGAAGGGCGACCGCGTCAATCGCGGTCAATCCATCGCCCAGCTCCGTGGCAGCGCAGACGAGGCCTATGTCCACTTCGAGGTGCGTGACGGTTTCGAAAGCGTCGACCCTCTGCCCTACCTGCAGTAAATCCGCCGCTGGCGACAGGCGCCGCGCCGGACCGCAAGGTCCGGCGCCCGGCCCAACGGGAGCCGGGCGCGCAAGCGCGTGGGCGACGGGCGGGAGGTCCCCCGCCTCTCCAACCTATACGACGAACGCGGGAACCTCGCGTTGGGCATGTCTCACCGATGGGCCAAGCGCTCTGAGACTGGCCGCAAGGCGCAGCCAGAGTATGTCGCGCCCCGCCCCAGCCCATCAGTCCGCAAATCACCGATCAGTACCCCTCCCGTAGCGCTCCCGCCCGGTTCCCCCGCCGCTGCCGCGACGATCAAACCCGTTGGGCCAAGCGCCGCAGCCCTGCCGGGCTGCGGCGTGCGCCTGACCGCACGGTCAGCTCACCATCAACGCAGGGTGACGCCGTGCCGTCCGGCCAGATCGGTGAAGAACTGCCAGGCCACCCGGCCCGAGCGGGCACCACGAGTGGCCTGCCATTCGATCGCCTCGGCGCGCAGGGTCTCGGGGTCCACGTCCACGCCATAGGCAGCGCAATAGCCGTCGATCATCGCCAGATAGGCGTCCTGGTTGCAGGGGTGGAAGCCCAGCCACAGACCAAAGCGATCCGACAGCGAGACCTTCTCCTCCACCGCCTCGGACGGGTTGATCGCCGATGACCGCTCGTTCTCAATCATATCGCGCGGCATCAGGTGGCGGCGGTTGGAGGTGGCGTAGAAAACCACATTCTCCGGCCGGCCCTCGATGCCGCCATCCAGCACCGCCTTCAGGCTCTTGTAATGCTGGTCATCATGGCTGAACGACAGGTCGTCACAGTAAAGGATGAACCGATGCGGCGCATCGCGCAGATGGTTCAGCAACCGCGCCACCGAGGGCAGATCCTCGCGTTGCAGCTCCACCAGCTTGAGATCGCCAAACTCGGACGCCAGCGTGCCGTGGATCGCCTTCACCAGCGAGGATTTCCCCATGCCGCGCGCGCCCCAGAGCAGCGCATTGTTGGCCGCGTGCCCGGCGGCGAAGCGGCGGGTGTTCTCAAGCAACGTGTCGCGCGAACGCTCGATCCCCACCAAGAGGTCCAGCTCCACCCGGTTGATTTGCGGCACCGGCTCCAGCCGGTCCGGGCCCACATGCCAGACAAAGCCGGACGCGGCGGCGAAATCCGGGGTGGCCAGTGGCGCCGGCGCCATGCGCTCCAGCGCCTCTGCAATGCGGCTCAATGCGTCCTGATCCAAATCCTGTGCCATCTCTGTGGTCCTTCCTTCGCGAGTTGAGCGATGACAAACCATGTTCCGATCCAAGCGGCAAGGGGCGCGACCTGCAGCCTCCGCAACGCAAAAGCGCGCCCCGTGGGGCGCGCCTTTTCATATCTCAGGGTCGGAGGAGAGCGGCGAGGATCACTCGCCGTCGACCTCATCATCGTAGAAGCCCTCAGCGCGCAATTGCGCCTCGCGTTTGCGTTCCACCCGACGCACCAGGAAGATCGACACCTCATAGAGCCCATACACAACGGTAAACAGGATGATCTGGGTGATCACATCCGGCGGGGTCACCAAGGCGGCCAGCACCAGAATCGCCACCACCGCGTATTTGCGCATCGCGCCGAGACCTTCGGCGCTGACCAGCCCGGCCTTGCCCATCAGGGTCAACAGCACGGGCAGCTGGAAGCACAGGCCAAAGGCCATGATGAATTTCAGCGTGATATCAAGGCTCTCGTTGACCTTGCCGAAGAAGGTGATCTTCACCCCTTCGGAGGTCTCCGGCACCACGGCCACATCACCGGGCACATCGCCGCCGGTGGCCTGCGACAGCAGCCCGGCAAAGATAGAGCTGACATCGGCAAACCCGAGGAAGAACTGCATCGCCAGCGGTGTCACCACAAATTGCGCAAAGCTCGCGCCCAGCAGGAACATGAAGGGCGAGGCGATCAGGAACGGCAGAAAGGCGCCCTTTTCGTTCTTGTAGAGCCCCGGGGCCACAAACCGCCACAGCTGATAGCCGATCACCGGGAAGGACAGCGCAAAGCCGAACACCATGGAGATGCGGAACAGGGTGAACAGATATTCCTGCGGCGAGGTATATTGTAGCGTCGGCGAGGGGTCGCCCAGCTCGCGCAGGGTGGCCTCGATGGGCTGCACCAGGAACTGCAGGATCGGCTCTGCCACGATGAATGCGAGGATGATGCCCACTGCAAAGGCCATCACCGCCCGGATCAACCGGGTGCGCAGCTCCGCCAGATGCTCGATCAGCGGCGCTGCGGAATCGTCAAGATCGTCTGTCTGGCTCATGCCTTGGTCTCACTGTCAGACGCCGAGGGCGCGGCGGCGGTATCGGCGGCAGGTGTCAGCGCGGCTTCGGCCTCTTCCGCCTTGGCCATGGCCTCTGCGGCCTCCTTGGCCTTGCGCTCTGCTGCGGCCCGCGCGGTTGCGGCCTGGATCTTCTTGGCGCTCTCGGCCCGCTCGGCGGCCAGTTTGCCGGTCTCGCTGTCGGCGTCGAATTTCGTCGGGTCGATGCTGTCGGTCAGGTCACGGGTGGCCTGTTTGACGCTGTCCATCGCCGCGCCCATCGGGTTGGTCGCGGTCTTGAAGCTCTTCTTGATGTCACTGACGCCGCTTTCCTCGGCCGCGTCTTCCATCGCGCGGCTGAATTCACGGGCCATGCCGCGCGCCTTGCCCACAAACCGGCCCACGTTGCGGAACAACATGGGCAGATCCTTGGGCCCGACCACGATCAGGGCCACAACGCCGATGATCAGAAGCTCGGTCCAGCCAAGATCGAACATAGAGGATTATACCTTGTCTTTTTCGGCGTCTGCCGGGGTGACATCCTTGGCGTCTTCGGCGGCGTCGTCTTCCAGCTCCTTGGAGCCTTCGCTGATGCCTTTCTTGAAGGAGGTGATGCCCTTGCCGACTTCACCCATCAACGAGGAAATCTTGCCGCGACCAAAGAGAACCAGAACCACGACGGCGATGAGGAGGATGCCGGGAAGGCCGATATTGTTGAGCATGGGAGTGCCTTTCGTTTAGCGGGGCGCCGCGCGGAGGTTCGCGGGCGGCGCCAGAATACGTTGTCCTGTCCCGAGTGATAGGCCCTGCGCGCTGCGGTGCAAAGCGCGGCATAGGCAATCCGCACCGCCAAACCCGACCTGATCGTATTATTTCGCGTGGCCGATCACCCAACTGACAGGTTTATGTCAGTTGCCCTGCTTTAGGACGGGCGCATTGCAACCGTCAAGACAAGGAAGACGACAGATGAGCAATGCCGTGATCGAAGTGGTAACTTTCAAGCTGAACCCCGGTGTCAGCGATGCCGACTATGTGGCCGCAAGCCAAATGACCGAGGATTTTGTGCGCGGACTGCCGGGGTTCGTGGCGCGCAGCCTCTCAAAAGGCGAGGACGGCAGCTGGATGGACTATGTGATCTGGTCCGACATGACGGCAGCCAGAGAGGCCGCAGCCAAGTTCCCACAAGCAGACTGCACCGCCGACATGATGCGGATGATCGACCCGGCGACAGTGGCGCTGCGACACGAAACCCGCCTGTGGATGATGGCGGCGGCCTGACACCGTGCCTAAGGCTTTGCCGCCTCCCATGGCGTGATCTCATAGCCCGTTCCATTGGCCTGCGACACATTCACTCCATAGAAACGGGCGCGGACTCTGCTAGCGACAGAGGGGCACGCCGCAGCACAGGCGGCGTGCCCCATCACAGGAGAACCACGGATGACAGGCCATAGAGATCAAAAGGATCAGAGCCGGACCAACCAGATACGCCTGCGCATGTTGCCCGGGCGCTATGCGGTGGCGCAGCTGGCGCCGGATGCGCCCCTGCCGGACTGGTTTGACGGGCCGGGCTTTACGGCCATGGCACGGGCTGAGGACGAGCTGACGCTGATCTGTCTGGAGGACCGCGTGCCCGATAATATCATCGCCGAACGGGGCTGGAGTTGCTTGCGCAGCGTCGGCCCCTTTGCCTTTGACGCGGTCGGGATTGTTCGCGATCTGGTCACACCGCTGTCGGACAATGGCATCGGCGTCTTTGTCTGCTGCACGTTCGACGGTGAACATCTGTTGCTGCCATCGGCACAGGAACAGCAGGCACGCGCACAGCTTGAGGCCGCCGGTCATGTGTTTGTCCCGTAGAAGCCGACATCCGTCACCTCTTGACCGCAGGCGGGGCTGCGGGCGATGCAGGGGAACTCATCGGAGAGCCTGACCACCCATGCGCCGCACAGACCGCCTGTTCGAACTGATCCAGATCCTGCGCGATGGCAAGCTGCACCGCGCGCAGGACATGGCCGCGCGGCTCGAGGTCTCCACCCGCACCATCTATCGCGACATGGATACGCTGGTGGCCTCGGGCGTGCCGGTGGAGGGCGAGCGCGGCGTCGGCTACATGGTGCGCGAGGCGATCACCCTGCCCCCGCTGACCCTGACCCCGGCAGAGCTGGAGGCGCTGAACCTCGGCATGGCGATCGTCGCCGAAGCCGCCGATGCGGAGCTAAAGGCCGCCGCCGAGAGCCTTGCAGCGAAGGTCGATGCGGTGCTGCCCGTCGAGACCGTGGCCGAGGCCGATGCGTGGAAATTTGCGGTCTATCCTTTTGCCGATGTGGCGCGGGGCTTTGCCCAGATGCCGACCCTGCGCGCCGCGATCAAGGCGCGCCAGAAACTGGCGCTGCGCTATCGCCGCATCGACGGCACCCTGACCGAGCGGGTGATCCGCCCCCTGCATATGGAATATTGGGGCCGGGTCTGGACCCTCACCGCCTGGTGCGAGACGCGTGGCGATTTCCGGGTGTTCCGGGTTGATCTGATCGAGGCCGCCGAGGCATTGCCCGAATTGTTCGTGGATGAGCCAGGCAAGCGGCTGCAGGACTACTCACCTTATGAGACGGGACCGGAGGGCGCATAACCCGCGCCGTTGGCCTCGCCCCGGATCACTTATACTGGCGAGACCCTACCCAAGTTCGAAACTGGTCACGCCGTAGATCATGTCTTGCGCCACTTCCGGGGCCTTGCCCCGATACATCCGCGCGGTCTCGAACACCGGCTCCAGCCCCAGATCGCGGGCCAGCGCCATTGCCGAGCCATTGGGCTCCGGCACGTCCAGAAAGACCTCTTCGTCTTCGGGCCAGTCCTTCAACAGGCCCGCCAGCACAGACAGGGCTGCCGCGCGGGAGGTGGCCACCAGCGGGCCGATCTTGGCACCACTCCGGCAGCGCCGCAGAGTGCCGAACCCCTGCATTTCTCCGTCGGAATGCACCGCAATGCTGACATGACCCGGCGTGGTGAACCACGCCTTCCAGAACTCAGGCCGTCGCGCCGGGAAGACACGCGCATCCAGCGCAGTGACCTCTGCCGAGGGCGTATCAAGCCAGGTCAGCGTATAGGCGTCCGACACTTTCAGCCGTCCGCGCGGCACGCCGCCAAAGCGGATGTTGCGCCACGCAAAGGCAAAGCCAGAACGGCGGTAGTTTTCCTGCTGGTCCACCACCCCATCAAGCCCCACCGTGCGATTGCCCGCATGTTCCAGCGCCTTTGTCCACAGCGCACGGCCATAGCCCTGCCCGCGATACTCCGGCGCAACGATGTAGAAGCCAAGAAACGCAAAGGCATCGCCATAGGTCACGACAGAGATGCAGGCGATCATCTCGCCCGCGAGGAAGCCGCCCCAAAAGCCCTGCGGGTCCTGCGCCGCGAAACAGCCCGCGTCCTGCAGTCCGGGGTTCCAGCCTTCGCCCGCGGCCCAGGCCACGGCGGTGTCGATTTCATCCCGCGTCAGGGGGCGGATCTCATAGTTCTCTAGCATCGCGACCTCCGTCATTTTCGAGGTCACCATGACGGAGGAAGGTCACCGTGGAAAGACGAAACACCGATCCCTCGGCACGGTCAGCCACATCGCGCGTCCCTCCGCCGGCAGGAAGACATTGGGCACCGTCGCCTTCAGCACCGAGCCGTCAAAGTCCATGCGGAACTCCACCAGGCTCTCGTTGCCGAGAAAGCGCGCACGCTGGACTACGCCACGGGCGGGTACGCCCTCCTTGTTGGTGGCTTCCGGACCGCGGCCATTGCGGTCGAAATCAATGCGGATGTGCTGTGGGCGAAAGACGATCTCAACATCCGTCCCATCCGGCACGCCGGGGGCGAGAAACTGGCCGAAGGCGGTTTCCGCCAGCGCACCATTGACCTGCGCCGGCAGGATGTTGACGTCGGAGAAGAACGCCACCGCAGCCTTGTCCACCGGGCGGGTGTAGACGTTATAGGGGGCGCCCTGCTGCACGATGCGCCCGTCGCGCATCAACGCGATCTCATCCGCCATGCGCATGGCTTCTTCGGGTTCATGGGTGACCAGCAGGACAGCGGTGTCCTCTTCTTTCAACAGGCTCAGCGTCTCGTCACGGATGCCGTCGCGCAGGCGGTTGTCGAGGCCGGAGAACGGCTCGTCCATCAGCATGATCTTGGGGCTGGGCGCCAAGGCGCGTGCCAAGGCCACCCGCTGTTGCTCACCGCCCGAAAGCTGATGCGGATAATCGTCGATGTATTGCGCAAGCGCCACCCGGTCCAGAAGCTCGCGCGCCCGTGCACGTTTCTGCTCCTTGGGTCCTTTCAGGCCAAAGGCCACGTTGTCACCGACGCTGAGGTGCGGAAACAGGGCAAAGTCCTGAAACATCAGGCCGATCTCGCGCCGCTCCGGCGGCACGCGGAACACCGTGTCGCAGATCAGCTTGCCATCGACATAGATCTCGCCCTCGTCCTGCATCTCCACCCCGGCGACCATGCGCAGGGTGGTGGATTTACCACAGCCGGAAGGGCCGAGCAGACAGGTCACCTGCCCCGGAAGCACCCGCAGCGAGACGTCATCCACCACCGCGCGCCCCTCGAAGAAGCGGCGGATGTTGCGGATTTCCAGCCGGGGCGTCACCTCATGGCCGTCGGCCTGAGCGGGCGGCAGCGCGGATTGGGTCATCTGCTGGGGCATTGCGGGGCCTTTATTCCTGTGTCCCGTGACAACATCGGGCGTCGGGCGCTGATATCAAGGCGGCTTGCCTCAGGCAAGGAGCTCCACCTCGCCCTCGGCGCGCGGCACCCCATTGACCATCAGCGTCACCTGATGCGCGCCGGGCAACAGGGTGAAGGTGGAGGCCTGCGCCTTCAGCGGATGCGATTTCTGCAGGCTGAGGCCGTCCGCGCCAAGGCTGCCGGTCTTCCACTTGAAGACCTTGGTTGAGGTCTTGCCACCGGCGCGCTGAAAGGTCAGCGCATAGTCCACAAGCACCCGTGCCCCTTGTGCGCCCTGCAGGTCAGCCCCCAGCGCGAGCTTGTCACCGATGCGCACGCTGGCGGGCAGTTGCAACCGCGCGGTCAGCGCCAGATCCGGGTCATAGCCCAACAGTCGCAAGGCCCGTGGATCGCCCGCCTTCACCAACCCACGCAGCGCGTGCGAGGTGATCCAGTCCAGTTCTTTCTGCGCCTGAATCCCCTGCCCTTGCCAATCGGTCAGCCGGTCGATGACGAGCTGCGGGTCCTTCTTGGCGATATCGTTGAGGTGATTGGCCACGGAGCGGGTGACAAAACGTGTCGGGTCGCCGTGCAGCCGGTCAAGGATCGGCAACGGCGCCGCCAGCGGCAGGTTCACAGCCAGCCCCCAGGGCAGACGCGGCCGGGTGCCCTCGCTGGCCAGACGGCGGACGTGATAGCTGTCGTGCGCGGCCCATTTGGTGACGCGGGCAAGCACCGGTTCCGGCCAGCGTTTCAACAGCGGGCGAATGGCATATTCCATCGAGAATTGCTGCGTGATCGCCTCCAGCAGGTCGAGCGCCAGAGGCAAATCCGCCTCCTCCTCGGTCAGGGCCGTCACCCATTCTCCGATCGGGGCAAAGATGAAGTCACCAAAATCATCATCCCGCAGGCTCGGGTCCAACGGCGGTGGCAACGCCGCCATGATCACCGGCGCCACCTGCGCCAGTCCGCCCGGCACATGGGCCGAGAGCTGCGCGGCGAGCCAGTTGATCCGCTCCTTGAGTTCCAGATCCAGCAACCGCGCCATCACGGCACGCTCGAAACCGGCCGCATCGAACGCCGGGTCGGCGGCGGAAAAAAGCCCCGCCAGATAGCGGGTCTTTTCCAGATTAAACAGCTGATCCTTCAGCGAGAACGCCTCGGCCATGCGATCAGATCGTCATGTTGGTGGCGCCGCCATCCAACAGGATGTTCTGGCCGACAATGAAACCTGCATGCTGCGAGCAGAGGAAGGCGCAGGCGGCACCGAACTCCTGCCGGGTGCCATAGCGGCCCGTGGGAATGCTGGCCGCGCGCTGCGCCTGCGCCTCCTCCATGGAGATGCCCTTGGCCTCGGCCACGCCGGTGTCGAGAGATACCGCGCGGTCGGTGGCGTGGATACCGGGCAGCAGGTTGTTGATGGTCACGCCTTTCGCGGCAACCTGGCGCGACGTGCCCGCCACATAGCCGGTGAGGCCGGTGCGCGCCGCATTCGACAGGCCCAGAGCCGGGATCGGCGCCTTGACCGATTGCGAGGTGATGTTGACCACACGGCCCCAGCCCGCTTCGATCATCGTCGGCATCAGCGCCTTCATCAGCGCGATGGGGCTGAGCATATTGGCATCAAGAGCGCGGATGAAATCGTCACGCTCCCAATCGCTCCAGACACCCGGCGGCGGGCCGCCCGCGTTGGTCACCAGGATATCGACACCAGCGGCGCGGGCGATCAGCGCGGCGCGATCATCAGCATTGCTCACGTCGCCTGCCTGGGTCTCCACCTTGACGCCGTAGCGATCACGGATGTGCTGAGCCGATGCTTCCAGCCCATCCGTGCCGCGCGCGTTCATCACCAGATCGACACCTGCCTCGGCCAATGCTTCTGCACAGCCCAGACCTAACCCTTTGCTCGATGCGCATACCAATGCGCGCTTTCCGTGAATGCCGAGATCCATGACAGTCTTCTCCAGTATTGCAGCGAATTGCCCGGACACTGCCAGTCGGAGCGCCCCATTGCCAGACGACAACGGCGTCAGGACCGCGTTTTTTTCTCATAGCTGCCCGCCTCTCGCCCAAGTGTGAACCTAGTGTTCACTCAAACAAGCGCAGAGTGAGGCCGCACCAAAGCGCAATCCGCGTGACGGAGCAAACCTAAAGAGGGGGTTCGACGTGAACCGCGACGCCATCTCGATACAGTCCCTACCGGCCTATCAAGCCGAGCAGTTCTGCGTGGACATCGGAGCAAATGCCGGTGATCCGATCAGCGTGCTTGATGAACTGGTCATGGATGACATCTATGAGCTGGGGGCCGGCGCCACGACAGATCGGCTTGAGATCGCAGCGCATGTGGATGGCGGCTTTTCAGTACATGGGAGCTCTGCGCTTGGCACGCCCGATGCGGCATTGTTCCTCGATTGTGTCGTGACACTGATGCCGGATCGTGGTGCTGCAACAGATGCGCTCATTCTGGTCGAGGTCGACAACGAAGGGCTGATTTCGCAGATTTATCTGGTACCGCAGGCTCCGCTCATGCCCTGCACCGGTTATCGTCTGGTCAATGCAAGCCGACACAATGTGCGGCAACGTCTGGCACAGATGACCTGCGTCGCCTTCACTCGTGGCACCCGGATCAGCATGAGCACCGGAGAACAGCGCCTGATCGAAGAGCTGACCCCCGGCGACCAGATCCTGACACGAGACAGCGGCGCGCAGACCATTACCTGGATTGGACGCACAACGGTTCGGGCTGTGGGCGAAATGGCTCCGATTCTGATCCGCAAGGGCGCGCTGAACAATGCGCGCGACCTGATCGTCAGCCCGGATCACCGTCTGATGGTATATCAACGGTCAGATCAACTTGGGACAGGCAGGGCGGAACTCCTGCTGCGCGCGCGCGATCTGGTCAATGGCGAGACGGTCGTGGTGCAGGATGGCGGATATGTCGAGTATTTCCAGATCCTCTTTGATCGTCACTACATCATCTATGCCGAGGGAATCGCAGCAGAATCCCTGTTTGTGGACGCCGTGACAAAGCCGGTGCTGCCGGAGGACGTACGGCAGCGACACGTTCGGCTGTCCAGGCCTCACGCATCGCGCACGAACTACGGACTGGACGTCAAACGCGAAATGCTAACGCGGCCGGATGCCGTGGCCTTGCTGAGACGCGCCTCGCAGCGTTGAGGCAGATACAGGGCTGAGGCAGAAGCGGGCGCGCGCAGCCCGACAATTTCAGCCGGTGCCGCGCGTCTGAGAACGGGCAAACCCTGCCCCTTCACTCATGCCTGCCATAAACGCATCCGCTACGGTTGGTGCGGTGGCGGCATGTCCATTCGGGTGCGCCACGTGCGGAGACCCGGATTGCGCTGTTTCAGGCGGATAATGCGCCTCGTCCCCGACAGCGGCCTTGAGCAGAAGAAAGACGCCCGAAAAGCCGAACCACAGGCAGGACAGGATCAGCCCCGCGATGGCATGCGTCTGGCCAGAGCTCAGAAGCGCGGAGTAGAGGGCGGCGGAGGCAAAGCCTGCGCCGACGGCCGCACTGATCGCACACAAGGTTGCAAACAGAACCCGGCGCGCACCGCGCCGGGCCTTGGTTCTAAGAAGCCTCAACATCAGATCAGCGACGGTTGCTCAGGTAACCCAGCGCAAACCCAAGCCCCGCGGCGACAGCGGTGGCGGCAAGCGGCTGCGCACGCACGGCGTCTTCGGCCTGACGCGTCATCTGGGCAGCACCATCAGACATCGCTTGCGTCTGCTCGCGGACTGTATCCTGCGCCGCGTCGCGGGCCTTGCCTGCGCGATCCTTGGCAAGATCGGACACTGAACGCGTAAGTGCGGAGACGTCCGAACGCAGGACTTCCATCTGAGCTGCAATATCATCGGTCGAGGGGGCGGTCTGGTCCTTGGGCATGAGGATGCTCCTTTCTCGTTTCATTTCGTGTTCGAGAAGACAACGTGCCCACACTGGATTTGTTCCGACAAATTACACAGGCTGCGCATAATCCTTCGGGTCAGTGGCTTAATCACCGCGCGCTTTCAGGACGGGCGAACACCGCTTTTCCTTGCCTCGCTCCAGCTTTGTGGCTAAGGCCAGCCCCATGTTGGACACCGCTCAAAACCGCCCAGACCTGCCGCCGGAAATCGCGCGGCGCCGCACCTTTGCGATCATTTCGCACCCGGATGCGGGCAAGACCACGCTGACCGAGAAGTTTCTCCTTTATGGTGGCGCCATCCAGATGGCCGGTCAGGTGCGCGCCAAGGGCGAGGCCCGGCGCACGCGGTCCGACTTCATGCAGATGGAAAAGGACCGCGGCATCTCCGTCTCGGCCTCGGCGATGTCGTTTGATTACGGCAACTTCCGCTACAATCTTGTCGACACTCCCGGCCACTCGGATTTCTCCGAGGACACATATCGCACGCTCACAGCGGTGGATGCGGCGGTGATGGTGATCGACGGCGCCAAAGGTGTGGAAAGCCAGACGCAGAAGCTGTTCGAGGTCTGCCGCCTGCGCGACCTGCCGATCCTGACCTTCTGTAACAAGATGGACCGCGAGAGCCGCGACACCTTTGAAATCATCGACGAGATTCAGGAAAACCTCGCCATTGACGTCACCCCGGCCAGCTGGCCGATCGGCGTCGGGCGCGATTTCGTCGGCTGCTATGATCTTCTGCGCGACCGTCTGGAGCTGATGGACCGCGCTGACCGCAACAAGGTCGGCGAGAGCATCTCCATCAACGGTCTGGACGACCCGAAACTGGCCGAGCATGTGCCCGCGCATCTTCTGGAAAAACTGCTGGAAGAGGTCGAAATGGCGCGTGAGCTGATGCCGGCGCTGGACCCGCAGGCGGTGCTCGAAGGGCATATGACCCCGATCTGGTTCGGCTCCGCGATCAACTCCTTCGGGGTGCGCGAACTGATGGACGGCATCGGCGCCTATGGGCCCGAGCCGCAGATCCAGTCCGCCGAGCCGCGCAAGATCGCACCGGAGGAAAAGAAGGTCGCGGGCTTTGTCTTCAAGGTTCAGGCCAACATGGACCCAAAGCACCGCGACCGGGTGGCCTTCGTGCGTCTCGCCTCGGGGCATTTCAAACGCGGCATGAAGCTGACCCATGTGCGCAGCAAGAAGCCGATGGCGATCTCCAACCCGGTGCTGTTCCTCGCCTCTGACCGCGAACTGGCGGAAGAGGCCTGGGGCGGCGACATCATCGGCATTCCCAATCATGGCCAATTGCGCATCGGCGATACGCTGACCGAGGGCGAGGCCCTGCGGGTGACCGGCATCCCCTCCTTCGCGCCGGAGCTGCTGCAGGGCGTCCGCGCGGGCGATCCGATGAAGGCCAAGCACCTGGAAAAGGCGCTGATGCAGTTTGCGGAGGAAGGCGCTGCCAAAGTGTTCAAACCCTCGATCGGGTCGGGCTTCATCGTCGGCGTTGTTGGCCAGCTGCAATTCGAAGTGCTCGCCAGCCGGATCGAAATGGAATACGGCCTACCGGTGCGTTTCGAGGCCAGCCAGTTCACCTCGGCCCGCTGGGTGCATGGCGACAAGGCGGCGGTGGAGAAATTCGCCACTGCCAACAAGCAGCACATCGCCCACGACAATGACGGTGACGTCGTCTACATGACGCGGCTGCAATGGGACATCGACCGGGTGGAGCGGGACTATCCCGACTTGAAACTCTCCTCGACCAAGGAAATGATGGTTTAAGACCGCGGGCGCCCCTCACCGGGCGCCCGTTTTGGTTGGATAAGGAAATAAGACAGGCGCAGGCACATGCAGGACCCATCGGTGACCACAAAATGGGGCCTCGTCGCCACGCTCAAGGCTGAGGCTCCCGCGATACTAGACTTTTGCGCCTGGCATCTGGAACAGGGCGCGCATCGGCTGTTTCTCTACCTGGATGCCCCCTGCCCCGCGGTGCTGCCGCATCTGAAGGCCCACCCCAAGATCCGGGTGATCGAGACGGATGCCGCCCATTGGCAAAAACGCCGAGGCCGGGTGCCGCAGAAACATCAGGTCCGCCAGAGCCTCAACTCCACCCGCGCCTATCGCCGGCAAGCGGGCGACTTGGACTGGCTGATCCATATTGATGTGGACGAGTTTCTCTGGTCGCAAACCCCGATCCATTCACAACTTGGGGCGCTGCCGCCGGACGTGCTCTGCGCCCGCGTGCGGCCACTGGAATCACTGGCGGGTGGCCAGGACGTCTTCAAGGCGCGCATCCCCCAATCCCCCGAGCAGGACACGGTGGCGGCGCGGCTCTATCCGCAATTTGGGCCCTACCTGCGGGGGGGATTCATCAGCCATGTGCAGGGAAAGCTGTTTGTCCGCACCGGCCTCGACGACGTCGACCTGCGCATCCACAATGTCTATGTGGACGCGCAGGAAAACCCCGCCGCGACAGAGCTGGCGGACGTCGATCTCTGCCATCTGCATGCCACGGATTGGACGCACTGGCTCCAGCACTATCGCTATCGGCTGCAAAAGGGCTCCTACCGGTCGGAGCTGCGCCCTTCCGGCGCCCGCGCCGCGGCTGGCGTCACCCTGCATCAGCTTCTGTCGCAGATCGAATCAGATCGGGGCGAGGCCGGCCTGCGCGCCTTCTTCGACGAGATCTGCGCCGACAGTCCGGATTTGCGCGCCAAATTGGACGCAGAAGGGCTGTTGCGGCGGCGTGAACTGCCGTTGACACAGCTCCGCCGGAAACATTTCACACGATTTAGCTGAAATGTTCCCGAAATACTGCAAATCCCTCGGGCCATTCGCAGATCTGCGCCGCGGTATCGCGATCATTTGACCGTATCTCGCAATTTTGCTATGTGCCCTGCATCCGGGGACTCCTGCATGGGCAAGGGTCCGACTGATACCGGCATAGAGACACACGCGCGGGCCAGGTCAGTGTCCGCAAAAACGGACGCATATGACAAAATTCACCGATCTGAACCTGAATCCAAAGGTCCTCAAAGCGATTGAGGAAGCAGGATACGAAAATCCGACCCCGATTCAGTCGGGTGCCATTCCAGCCGCACTGGAAGGGCGCGATGTCCTCGGGATCGCTCAGACCGGCACCGGCAAGACAGCCTCCTTTACCCTGCCGATG
This sequence comes from Tritonibacter scottomollicae, assembly GCF_032924845.1. Lineage (NCBI taxonomy): Bacteria > Pseudomonadati > Pseudomonadota > Alphaproteobacteria > Rhodobacterales > Paracoccaceae > Tritonibacter > Tritonibacter scottomollicae. The sequence goes on along the minus strand of NZ_CP136704.1, from coordinate 422,484 downwards.
ATCACCCGTCTGGCGCGCGGGCGCGCGCGGGCGCGGATGCCACGGTCGCTGGTGCTGTGCCCCACACGGGAGCTGGCCGCACAGGTTGCCGAGAACTTCGACACCTACGCCAAACACGTGAAACTGACGAAGGCGCTGCTGATTGGCGGCGTGTCTTTCAAGGAGCAGGACGCGGCGATCGACCGTGGCGTCGACGTGCTGATCGCCACTCCGGGCCGCCTGCTGGACCATTTCGAACGCGGCAAGCTGTTGCTGACCGGAATCGAAATCATGGTGGTGGACGAGGCCGACCGGATGCTCGACATGGGTTTCATCCCGGACATCGAACGCATCTTCTCGCTGACCCCCTTCACCCGCCAGACACTGTTCTTCTCCGCCACCATGGCGCCGGAGATCGAGCGCATCACCAACACCTTCCTGTCTGGCCCCGAGCGGGTGGAAATTGCGCGGCAAGCGAGCACCTCGGAGACCATCGAACAGGCTGTGGTGATGTTCAAAGCGTCCCGCAAGGACCGCGAAGCGACCGAGAAACGCCGGGTCCTGCGCGAACTGATCGATCAGGAAGGCGAGGGCATCAAGAACGCCATCATCTTCTGCAACCGCAAGACCGACGTCGATATGGTGGCCAAGTCGCTGAAGAAATACGGCTATGACGCAGCGCCGATCCACGGCGATCTGGACCAGAGCCAGCGCACACGCACCCTCGACGGGTTCCGCGAAGGCGCGCTGAAGTTCCTCATCGCCTCTGATGTGGCCGCGCGTGGTCTGGATGTGCCCTCTGTGAGCCATGTGATCAACTTTGACGTGCCCGGCCACGCCGAGGACTACGTTCACCGCATCGGCCGCACCGGCCGCGCCGGACGTGACGGCAAGGCGATCACCATCTGCACTCCGCGCGACGAGAAAGCGCTGGATGCGGTCGAAGGCCTGGTGCAAAAGCAGATCACCCGCCTGGAGAACCCAGTGAAGCCAGCAGCCCGCAAAGCTGCGGCCCCGGCAGAGGACTCCACGGACACGGCGAAGCCAAAACCGACCCGTCGCAGCCGCAGCAAGCCTGCCGCCCAAAAGCCCGACACCAGCACTAGCCCCGCCGAAGCCAATCCTGTTGTAGAAGTCGAACAACCACAGCAGGCGCCTGTGCAAGCGGTCCAGGAAAAACCTGCAAGGTCGCAAGATCGGCCACAGCAGGATGTCGGCACCGGAAGCAAGCCCAATAAATCCCGATCCTCCCGTGGGCGTCGGGATGATCGCCGCGACGAGAAAGTCGTGGGCATGGGCGACCATATGCCCAGCTTCATTGCGCTGAGCTTTGACGAGCGTCGCGCCGGCTGATCCGACCGAACACCTTGATCTGAAAACCGCCCTGCCCTTGGCACGGGCGGTTTTTCTATTCCGGTCACCCCGACGCCGCGTTGCAGCAGCGGCATAGCGGGATTGCCAAGCTATGCGATGTGCACAGGCCGATGATGGACTAAATACCGGGCATCAAATGAATACCCAAGGTGATGTTATGGACCTGCGATCAACTGCCCCGCTCCTGAGCGACGACTTGAAAGAAATCGAACTCCGCGCCCGCCGTATGCGTGCAGAAGCTTTTGCGGCGATGTTTTCCGCAATCGGCTCCGCATTGGTCCGCTCGATCAAGGCCCCTGCCCTGATCTTCAGCCGCCCCCGCGCAGCCTGAGTTCAACTCGACCAGACGTGGCGTGCGCGACCGCGCCCGACTGACGAAAAACGCCCGGACCTGATCGGTCCGGGCGTTTTCTGTTCCAGAGGCCTATACCTCCTTCATCTTTTCAAAAATATCTCGGGGGTGAAGTGCCCCGCAGAGGCACGAGGGGGCAGCGCCCCCTCCTCCCACATCAGCGCATGCGGCTGACGACCACCGTAACCTCAGGCTTCTTGCCGATTTCCGATTGGGCGGTCTGACGCGCCACGCGCTTCAGCTCCTGTTCCAGCTTGTCGTCGTCCTTCAGGGTCTTCTTGCCGGCGCGCATCAGGAACTGGTTCAGGTCCTCTTCCATGATCTCCGCCAGCGCGGCATTGGACTGGCCGGTCTCGGCCAGGCCCTTCAGATCCACCCAAGGTTCCCCGAGCGGCTCGTCATCCTCGTCGAGGATCGCGGTCACCACCACAAGGCCATTCAGCGCCATGCGGATACGGTCCCGCACGATGCCATCCATGGCGCCGATCTTGACCGAGCCATCCAGATAAGTGCGACCGGTGTCGATATATTCCGCCACCTTGGGCGCATCGCCAGTCAGATCCACCATCATGCCGTTGACGGCGATGGTCGAGGCGATGCCCTTCTCCTCGCCCAGACGGGCGTGCTGACGCAGGTGGCGGTGCTCGCCGTGCATCGGGATCAGGATCTTGGGCTTCACGATGTCATGCATGCGCTCCAGATCCGGCCGGTTGGCGTGACCCGACACGTGATAAAGACCGGAGGAAATCATCCACCACATCCACACCGCGCTCGGAGAACTGGTTCATAACCCAGATCACACCCTTCTCGTTGCCGGGAATGGTCTTGGAGGAGAACAGGAACAGATCGCCCTCTTTCAGCTCCAGGCCGCGATACTTGCCGCGCGCCAGCTGCGCGGACGCCGCACGGCGCTCCCCCTGAGACCCGGTGATGATCAGCATCAGGTTTTCGCGCGGGATGTCCCCGGCTTCTTCCGGCTGCACCACGGCCGGAAAATCGGTCAGAACGCCGGTCTGGATCGAAGCCTCGATCATCCGGTTCATGGCCCGCCCCAACAACACGATGGAGCGGCCCGCGCGGACGCCAGCCTCGGCAAGGGTCTTAACCCGCGCCACGTTAGAGGCAAAGGTGGTCGCCGCCACCATGCCGGAGGCCCCGGCAACCAGCTGGGTGATGTTGTCGCCCAGATCGCTCTCTGACCGACCCGCATGCTGGGTGAACACATTGGTGGAATCGCAGATCAGCGCCTGCACCCCATCCTTGGAAATCTCGGCCCAGAGGTCGGGATCAAAAGCCTCGCCGACGATCGGCTTCTCGTCCAACTTGAAGTCGCCGGTATGCACCACACGGCCCGCCGGGCTGTCGATGACCAGACCACCGGATTCCGGGATCGAGTGGGAGATCGGCACCGCGCTGATGGAGAAGGGACCAAGCTTGACCACATCCGGCCAGGGCGAGATCGTCACCACCTTCTCGGGGTCGTGGCCCTGCTCTTCCATCTTGCGACGCGCGATATTCGCCGTGAAGGCGCGGGCGTAAACCGGCACGTTGTTCAGACGGCTATAAAGATGCGCCACCGCCCCGATGTGGTCTTCGTGGGCGTGGGTGATGAAGATGCCCTCCAACTGGTCGGCGCGTTCGGCCAGCCAGGTGATGTCGGGCATGATCAGATCCACGCCCGGCGTGGTGTCCATGTCGGGAAAGGCCACGCCCAGATCGACGAGAATCAGGCGTTCCTTGCCCGGTGCGCCGTAGCCGTAGACATAGGCGTTCATGCCAATTTCACCCGCCCCGCCAAGGGGCAGATAGATCAAACGTTCACTGCTCATACGTGAGTACCGATATCCTTGTTGTGTTCGTGGATGAGCCTCAGACCTTGCATGGTCAGGTCATCCTCATATGCGTCAAATAGATCTGCTGTCTGCTGGAAGAGCGGCGCCAGCCCGCCGGTAGATATGACTTTCATCGGCACGGCGGCCTCGGCGCGGATCTGGGTGCAGATCTCGCGCACCAGCCCGACATAGCCCCAGAACACGCCCGACTGCATGCAGGTCACGGTATTGGTGCCGATCACCTTCTGCGGCTTGGAAATGTCCACATGCGGCAGCGCCGCCGCCGCGTGGTGCAGCGCCTCGAGGCTGAGGTTGACACCTGGGGCGATCACACCGCCCACATAGGCGCCGTCGCGAGCCACGACATCAAACGTCGTGGCGGTGCCGAAGTCGACGACAATCAGGTCGCCACCGTATTTCTTGTACCCCGCCACCGTGTTCACCAACCGATCCGGTCCCACGGTCGTGCCCGCATCCACGCGCGTGCCGACCGGCAGTGCGCATTCGGGCTTGCCCACCACCAGCGGGCGGGTGTTGAAATACCGATCCGCAAGGACACGCAGGTTGAACACCACGCGCGGCACGGTGGAGGAAATGATCACATCGGTAATCTTGGCCTTCACCCCCTGCAGGGACATCAACGTGGAAAGCCAGACGTAATACTGATCCGCCGTGCGCTGCCATTCGGTCGAGGTGCGCCAATGGCCGATCATCTGATCGCCATCCCAAAGTGCAAAGACCGTGTTGGTGTTGCCGCAGTCAACCGCGAGAAGCATGTGCCCCGCCTCCGTCAGAAAAAGATATCCGCAGCGGGGATGGTGACCTTCCCCTTGGCGGTGGTGAGAACGAGGTTGCCCGCGTCGTCTATGGTCTCGAACGTGCCCGATGTCTCCTCGCGCGCAGTGCGTGCGGTGATGACCTCGCCCAGCTTGGCAGCGCGTGACAGCCACAGCTCGCGGATCGGGGCAAAGCCGTAGGTAGTGAACTGCTCCTCATGGCGGGCAAAGGCAAGGGCCAAAGCCGACAGAAAGGTCTCCGGGTCAACCCGAACGCCGGTTTCGGATTGCAGCGACACTGGCCAGACCGCACCCGGTTCCAGCCATTCCTTCATCGGGGTCTGCGCCAGGTTCACGCCAATCCCGACTGAGAGATAGTCCACCCCTGCCCCGGCGCCGGAGCTTTCCAACAGGATGCCGGCCAGCTTGCCACCATTCAGCAGCACGTCATTGGGCCATTTGAGCGCCAGACCAGCGGTGCGGCCAGTGACCGTCTCCACCGCATCGTAAAGCGCCAGCGCGGCGACAAAGCTGCGCAGGGCGATCTGATCCGGGCTGCCCGCAGGACGATAGACCAATGTGCCGGCGAAATTTCCCTCGGGGTCGGTCCAGGCGCGCCCCCGCCGTCCGCGCCCCTTCGTCTGGCGCAGCGCGAGGATCCATTCCGGGCCGGTGAGCTCCGGCGCAAGGCGGGCGGCCTCATCCAGGGTGCTGTCAACATCCGCCAGCACGCGGCGCCCGTATCCGATTGGCCAATCTGTCATGCGCGCCCCTTTAGCACTGGCATCAGCAAAAGGCAAAAGGCCCGGTCGCACCGGACCGGGCCTTTTGACGAATTATTGCCTGTCGTCTTCAGCGGACCAGCATCGCAGCCGCCGCAGCCGCCGCCCCTTCGACACCGAAGGTGGTAATCACACCGATCAGCATCAGTGCCGCACCGGCGGTGAAAAAGGCCAGCAACACCGGAGAGCGCGAGGTCTCCACATCATCGGCGTCAGCGCCGAAATACATCAGGAACACGATGCGCAAATAGTAGTAGGCCCCGATCACCGACGCGATCACACCCGCGATTGCAAGCCAGGTCATGTTGGCCTCAACCGCGGCGCGCAGCACGAAGAATTTGCCAAAGAAGCCCAGCATCGGCGGCACACCAGCCAACGAGAACAGCAGCACCAGCATCCCCAGCGCACGGCCGGGTTCGCGCTTGGCGTATTGGTTCAACGCGCTGATATCAGTGACCGCTTTTCCATCGCGATGCAGCATCATGATGAAGGCAAACGTGCCAATGTTCATCGCCACATAGATCGACATGTAGATCAGCAGCGCTTGAATGCCGAGCGCGGTGCCCGCTGCCAAGCCGATCAGCGCATACCCCATATGCGCAATCGAGGAATAGGCCATCAGGCGTTTCAGGTCAGTCTGTCCGATCGCCGCAACCGCGCCGAGGAACATCGACAGCACCGACAGCAGCGCGATGATTTGGCTCCAGTCTTCGACCGCATATCCAAAGGCATCGTGCAGCACACGGGCAAACAGCGCCATCGCTGCAACCTTCGGAGCCGAAGCAAAGAAGGCTGTCACCGGCGTCGGCGCGCCTTCATAAACGTCCGGCGTCCACATGTGGAAGGGCACCGCAGAGACCTTGAACGCCATGCCGGAGATCAGGAAGACGATGCCGAACAACAGGCCAACCGTGACCTCGCCATGCTGGGCGACCTCGATAATGCCGGAGAACAGCGTGGTGCCAGCAAATCCATAGACCAGCGACGCGCCGTACAGCAGCAGACCGGAGGACAGCGCGCCAAGCACGAAATACTTCAGACCGGCCTCGGTGGACTTCACGCTGTCCCGGCGCAGGGCGGCAACCACATACAGCGCCAGAGATTGCAGTTCCAGCCCCATATAAAGCGCCATCAGGTCGCCTGCGGAGACCATGACCATCATGCCGATGGCCGAGAGCGCGATCAGGATCGGATATTCAAACCGCAGCATGCCGCGTTTTGACATGTAATCCTGCCCCATCACCATCACGGCGGCGGCAGAGAACAGGATCGCCACCTTGGCAAAGCGCGAGAAGGCATCATCGACGAACATGCCGCCGAAGGCCTCGGTCGCACCAGAGCCGGAGGTTCCGATCCAGATCCCCAGCACCACCATCAGCGCGGCGGTTACCCACACGAGCATCGGCGCCAGCTTGTCCTTGACGGTGTAGACAGCCACGAGCAGCGCCGCCATCGAGAAGACGGCGAGGATGATCTCGGGCAGGATCACGGAGAGATCAGCTTGCATCTCATCAGCTCCTTAGTGGGAATTTGTGGCGGCGACATCGACTTCGGCGGTGTCCGACAGGACCCCCGCGTCGGCGACGGCCGTATTGACGGATTGAACGAGCGCTTCGGTCGAAGGACCGATCACGTCGGTAACAACGGCAGGATAGACACCGAGCAGCAGGGTCATGGCGATGAGCGGCGCAAAGATCCATTTCTCACGGGCGGACATATCCTTGATGGCTTTCAGGCTCTCCTTGATCAGATCGCCAAAGACCACCCGGCGATAAAGCCAGAGCGCATAGCAGGCCGAGAAGATCACGCCGGTGGTGGCGACAAAGGCCACCCATGTGTTCTCCTGGAAGGCGCCCACGAGGGTCAGGAACTCGCCGATGAAACCGGATGTGCCCGGCAGGCCGACGTTGCCCATGGTGAAGAACATGAACACCAGCGCGAAGGCCGGCATGCGGATCACCAGACCGCCATAGGCGTCGATGTCGCGGGTGTGCATGCGGTCATAGATCACACCCACACAGAGGAAGAGCGCAGCCGAGATGAACCCGTGGCTGAGCATCTGGAAGATCGCACCATCGACCCCCTGCTGGTTGGCAGTAAAGATGCCCATGGTCACAAAGCCCATATGCGCCACAGAGGAATAGGCGATCAGCTTCTTCATGTCCTCCTGCACCATCGCAACCAGCGAAGTGTAGACGATGGCGATGGCGGACATCCACAGGACGACATCGGTCATCACTTCGGAGCCCACCGGGAACATCGGCAGGGAGAAGCGCAGGAAGCCGTAGCCGCCCATTTTCAACAGGATCGCCGCCAGCACGACCGAGCCAGCGGTCGGCGCCTGCACGTGCGCATCCGGCAGCCAGGTGTGCACCGGCCACATCGGCATTTTCACCGCGAAGGAGGCGAAGAAGGCCAGGAACAGCAACGTTTGTGCGCCGCCGACAATGTGGATGCCCATCAGGTCAAAGCCAACTGCCGAGAAGTTGTGGTTCAGCATGCCTACGATGTCCGTAGAGCGGAAATCCGAATACATGTAGACCATCGCCACCAGCATCAGCACGGAGCCAAAGAAGGTGTAGAGGAAGAATTTGAACGAGGCGTAGATGCGGTCCTTGCCCCCCCAGATGCCGATAATCAGGAACATCGGGATGAGCCCGGCCTCGAAGAACATGTAGAACAGCACCAGGTCCAGCGCCATGAACACGCCGAGCATCAGCGTTTCCAGAACCAGGAAGGCGATCATGTATTCCTTGACCCGGCTGGAGACATTCCAGCTCGCCAGAATGGTCAGCGGCATCACAAAGGTCGTCAGCAACACGAAAAGCACCGAAATGCCATCGACGCCCATCTTGTACTGCAAGCCAAAGATCCACTCCCGCTCTTCCACAAACTGGAAGCCAGTGTTGGAGGCATCAAAGCCGAAGTAGATGAACAAGCTCACGAAGAAGGTCATCGAGGTGGCGATCAGCGCGACATATTTCGCGTTCCGCCGCGCGGCTTCGTCGTCCCCGCGCATCAGCAGCCCCATGACGGCAGCCGCCAGCGCGGGAATGAAGGTTACGATGGAGAGAATATTATCCATCAGTGCGATCCTCCGCCGATCGACATCCAGGTGACAAGGGCGGCAATGCCCAGCACCATATAGAAGGCATAAGTGAAGATATAACCGGACTGCGCCCGGCCAGCGAGACGGGTGAAGAAGGGCACGATCCCCATGGCGATCCCGTTGAGGAAGCCATCAATGGTCTTGCCGTCGCCCTTCTTCCAGAAGAACTTGCCGATCGCCAGTGCGGGTTTGACGAAGACCACATTGTAGAGCTCGTCAAAGTACCACTTGTTCTTGAGGAACAGGTAGAGCGGACGCTGCTGCTGCGCGAGGCGCTTGGGCAATTCCGGGTTCACGATATAGAACAGGATCGCCAGCAGCAGACCACCCAGCATGGCGATGAAGGGCGAGACCTTCACCCATTTGGGTGCGGCATGGGCATCGTCCAGAACATGGTTGTCTGGCGCCATGTAAAGCGCGCCTTCACCCGGCTCGCCTGCAAACACATAATGATGCTCGCCGGCGGCTGCGGCCTCTTCGCCGTGACCTTCGGTTGCATCAGCGCCATGCGCGGCAGCCTCACCTTCGGCGGCATGACCCTCGGCAGAGGCTTCTGCCACCGGAATGCCGTAGAATTTGCCAACCTTGTCGGCGTGACCGAAGAAGGAGTTGTACCACAGCATGCCTGAAAACACTGCGCCCAGAGCCAGCACGCCCAGCGGGATCAGCATGACCATCGGGCTTTCGTGCGCGTGGTCATGGGTGTGCTTGTCGCCGCGCGGCTTGCCGTAGAAGGTCAGGAAGATCAGGCGCCAGCTGTAGAAGGAGGTCATCGCGGCGGCGATCACCAGCAGCCAGAAGCCATACATGGAGCCGCCCGCATAGGCGCTCTCGATGATCGCATCCTTGGACAGGAAGCCGGCAAACCCAATGTGGGTCAGCGGAATGCCAACGCCGGTGATGGCCAGCGTGCCGATCATCATCGCGGCAAATGTATAAGGGATCTTTTTACGCAAACCGCCATAGTTCATCATGTCCTGCTCGTGGTGCATCGCATGGATGACCGAGCCCGCGCCAAGAAACAGCATCGCCTTGAAGAAGGCGTGGGTGAACAAGTGGAACATCGCTGCCGAGTACATGCCGACACCTGCGGCCACGAACATGTAGCCGAGCTGCGAACAGGTCGAATAGGCGATCACGCGCTTGATGTCGGTCTGAACCAGACCCACGGTCGCGGCAAAAAACGCGGTGGTGGCGCCCAGCACGGTGATAAAGGCGGTCGCTTCGGGGGCAACTTCCATCAGCGGCGACATGCGGCACACGAGGAAGACACCTGCGGTCACCATGGTCGCGGCGTGAATGAGCGCCGACACCGGGGTCGGGCCTTCCATCGCGTCCGGCAGCCAGGTGTGCAGGATCAGCTGCGCCGATTTGCCCATGGCGCCGACAAACAGCAGGAAGGCAATCAGGTTGGCCGCGTTCCAGTCGCTCCAGAGGAAGGACACGGTGGTTTCCGCCAGATCCGGCGTCGCCGCGAAAATGGTACCGAGGTTGATGCTGTCGGTGAGGAAGAACAGTGCGAAGATCCCCAGCGAAAAGCCGAAGTCCCCCACACGGTTGACGATGAAGGCCTTCATCGCTGCCGCACCGGCAGAGGGCTTGCGGTAGTAGAAACCAATCAGAAGGTAGGATGCAACGCCCACGCCTTCCCAGCCGAAGAACATCTGCACAAGGTTGTTGGAGGTCACCAGCATCAGCATGGCGAAGGTGAAGAACGACAGATAGGCAAAGAAGCGCGGCTTGTAGCTCTCGCCCTCTTTGAACTGCGGATCGTGATCCATATAGCCGAAGGAATAGAGATGCACGAGCGCCGACACGGTGGAGATCACGATCAGCATGATCGCGGTCAGCCGGTCCAGACGGATCGCCCAGGAGGTCGACAGGCTGCCGCTCTCGATCCAGCGGAAGATCTCGATGATGCGGGTTTCACCGTCAAACGACAGGAAGACGACCCACGACAAGAGCGCCGTCAGGAACAACAGGCCGGTGGCGGTCCACATGGCGGCTTTTTCGCCGATGATCTTGTGGCCGAAGCCGCAGATCACCGCCCCCACCAGCGGGGCAAAGAGGAGAATGGTTTCCATCTGGATTAGCCCTTCATCACGTTGATGTCTTCGACAGCGATGGTGCCGCGGTTGCGGAAGAAGCAGACGAGGATCGCAAGGCCAATCGCGGCCTCAGCGGCGGCGACGGTCAGCACGAACAGCGTGAACACCTGCCCCACCAGATCGCCAAGGAACGACGAGAAGGCGACAAGGTTGATGTTCACGGCCAGCAGCATGAGTTCGATGCTCATCAAGAGGATGATCACGTTCTTGCGGTTCAGGAAGAGCCCGAAGATACCGATGACGAACAGCGTCGCCGCCACGGTGAGATAATGTTCAAGTCCGATCATTGATCAAAGCCCCTGCCCCGGTTTGATGTCCTTGAGTTCCATGGCCTTGGCCGGATCGCGATACATCTGGGCGAGAACGTCCTGACGTTTCACATCCTTGCGATGGCGCAGGGTCAGAACGATGGCGCCGATCATGGCGACCAGCAGGATCAGACCCGACAGCTGGAACAGAAGGAAATATTGGTCGTAGATGATGAGGCCAAGCGCCTCGGTGTTGTGGCGCCCATCCGGCATCGGCTGGCTGATGTTCGCGGCCACGTCCTGCGCGCTCTCCCAGGAGCCGAAGGCAATCACGAATTGCATCAGGATCACCAGCCCGATCAGCAGCGCCAGCGGCATGTATCGGGCCATCTCGGCCTTCAGCTCGGCGAAATCCACGTCGAGCATCATGACAACAAACAGGAACAACACGGCGACCGCGCCCACGTAGACGATGACCAGCAGCATGGCGACAAATTCCGCCCCCAGCAGCACGAACAGCCCGGCCGAGGAAATAAACGCCAGGATCAGCCACAGCACCGAATGCACGGGCTGGCGGCTCACCACGGTGAACAGCCCGCCAGTGATGGCGCTGATGGCGAAGAGGTAAAAGGCAAACACGCTCATGTCTCATCGTCCCCTTTGTCGTCCATGACCTCCTGCGCCAAATCCATTGCGCGGGTCATGGCCGGAATGCCGGCAAACACCGACATCTGTCCGATCGTTTCAACGATCTCTTGTTTCTTCGCGCCCGCCGCAAGAGCGTGGCGCACGGTCTGACGCACGGCGGTATCCGCCTGCGCGCCCTGCATGGTCAGCCCCGCCAGCGTCAGCAGCAGCCGGGTCTTGGCATCAAGCCCGTCCTTGTTGACGGTGTTGCCGAACATCATGTCCATGACCTCTTTGGGCATGGTCGGCCAGAGCGCCTCAAACCCTTTGGGAGAGAAACTCTCAAGTGCGGGATTGAGGGCCTTCGCCATCTCCTGCGCCTGGGCCATCATGGCCTCGAAAGGGTTTTTCGGCGTCTCGGTCATCTGTACGGCGCGTCCAGTTCAAGGTTGCGGGCGATCTCTGCTTCCCAGCGCTCACCATTGGCCAGAAGCTTGTCCTTGTTGTAGAACAGCTCCTCACGGGTCTCGGTTGCGAACTCGAAGTTCGGCCCCTCAACGATGGCGTCCACCGGGCAGGCTTCCTGACAGAAACCGCAGTAGATGCATTTGGTCATGTCGATGTCGTAGCGCGTGGTGCGGCGGCTGCCGTCCTCGCGCGGTTCGGCATCAATGGTGATGGCCTGCGCCGGGCAGATCGCCTCGCAGAGCTTGCAGGCAATGCAGCGTTCCTCGCCATTCGGGTAGCGACGCAGCGCGTGCTCGCCGCGGAAACGCGGGCTGAGCGGGCCTTTCTCATGCGGGTAGTTCAGGGTCGCTTTGGGGGCGAAGAAATACTTCAACCCCAGCTTGAACCCCTGCCAGACGTCCTGCAGCAAGAAGTATTTGGCGGCGCGGGTGTAATCCATCTGGGTCATATCAGCCTCCTGTGCTCCAGCGGGCGAATGCCCCCCAGAACCAATCGAAACGTGCGGCAAAGGCCACGAACACCACCCAGACCAGCGAGAACGGCAGGAAGACTTTCCAGCCCAAGCGCATCAGCTGGTCGTAGCGGTAACGCGGGGTGATGGCTTTGACCATTGCGAAGAGGAAGAAGAAGAACGCCATCTTCGCGACCATCCACAAGGGGCTGTCGGGGATGAACGGAATGGGCGAGAGCCAGCCACCGAAGAACAGCAGCGAGGTGAGCGCGCACATCAGGAAGATGGCGATATATTCCCCAGCCATGAACAAGAGGAACGGCGTCGAGGAGTATTCCACCTGATAGCCCGCAACCAGTTCGGATTCTGCTTCGGGCAGGTCGAACGGTGGGCGGTTGGTTTCCGCAAGGCAGGAGATGAAGAACAGGAACACCATCGGGAAATGCGGCAGCCAGTACCAGTTGAACAACCCGGCCGAGCCGTCCTGCGCGCGAACGATGTCGCCGAAGTTCATGCTGCCGGTCGACAGGATCACGCCAATGATGATGAGGCCGATGGAGACCTCGTAGGAAATCATCTGCGCCGCCGACCGCAAGCTGCCAAGGAACGGGTATTTGGAGTTCGATGCCCAGCCGCCCATGATGACGCCATAAACCTCGAGCGAGGAGACCGCGAAGACATAGAGGATGGCGACATTGATGTCCGACAGCACCCAAGTGTCACTGAAGGGGATCACCGCCCAGGCGATCATCGCCAGAACAAAGGAGGTGATGGGCGCCATGATAAAGACGGCCCGGTCGGAGCCGGCCGGGATGACCACCTCCTTGACCACGTATTTCAACGCATCCGCCACGGTCTGCAGCAGGCCAAAGACCCCCACCACATTGGGGCCGCGCCGCATCTGGACCGCAGCCCAGATCTTGCGATCCCCGTAAACGAGGAACAGGAGCGAAATCATAACAAAGGCGACGACCGCAAGGGTCTGCGCTAGTATGATGACGGCAATGCCGACAGGGGTGTTAAAGAATTCAGCCATGGGTCCTCACACCGTAGGTATTCCGTTTGCCTTGCAGTCCTGCACCACGACCTGAGCGTCGAGGGTGCGCAAACCGCGCGGTAAGGCTGGCGAGATGGTGTAGACAGCATCCGCCTTCCAAATACCAGACTCTTGTTTCGTTTTTGTGCGCACATGACGCGCAAAGCCATATCCGCGGATCAGCGCATATTGTGCGGCCGCGCAATCGGCATAGTCGTTCAAATCCTCAGGCGCGCCGAGTTGATCCATGGTCACATGGAACTGCACCAGATCCCCATCGAGGAGGCTGGTGTCCACGCCGAGATAATCGGGCGCGGCGCGGCTCACCTCATCGCCCGACACATCCGTGCAGGCCATGAGGGCAAGCCCCGTAAGCGATATGATCGCCGCGCGGATCACTCTGCCGCAATCTGCGTCTCGCGACGCGCCTTGGCCTGGGCGGAAAGTTCCGCCATCAGCTGCGACGCGCGCGCAATCGGGTTGGTCAGGTAGAAGTCCTGAATCGCGGGCAGGAAATCCGCCTTGCCGAGTTTTTCAACCGGCAACGCCTCGCCGTCATTCTCGACAACGCGATCAACCTTGGCCAGATGCGGGACGTCCTTGATCAGCGCCTTGCGCAGTTGCGCGAGGCTATCATAGGGCAGTTTTGCATCCACTTCCGCCGAAAGTGCGCGCAGGATGGCCCAGTTTTCCTTGGCCTCCCCCGGTGCAAAGCTTGCGCGCATGGCAAGCTGCGGACGGCCTTCGGTGTTCACAAAGAGGCCGTTTTCCTCGGTATAGGCTGCACCCGGCAGGATCACGTCGGCGCGGTGCGCGCCACGGTCGCCATGGCTGCCCTGATAGATCACAAACGCGCCTGCATCGATTTCGACCTCATCAGCCCCGAGGTTGTAGATCACCTCTGCACCGTCAATCGCGGCAGCTACGCCGCCTTCGGTGACAGCCCCGATGTCCATAGCACCCACGCGTGCTGCTGCGCTGTGCAGGATCATCAGCTTGGAGCCGGTATCTGCCGCGAGTTTCTGCGCGGCGGCCAGAACGGCCAGACCATCAGCCTCACGCAGGGCACCCTGCCCCACGATCACCACAGAAGGCGCATCCAGCACCGCACCGTAGTCTTTGTTCAAGAGCCCCTCGAGCGCGGCACGATCAGTGCCCACATGGGCATAATCATAGGTCAGATCCACCGCAGGGCCGACAAGCCCCACTTGCGCGCCCTTCAGCCATGCCTTGCGGATGCGGGCATTCAGCACCGGAGCTTCATTGCGTGGATCGGTCCCGATCAGCTCGATAAACTTGGCGTTATCAATGTCTTCGATGGTGGCGGTACCGACATATGCGGCGCGGTTGCCGATGGGCAGACGCGCATTATCAGTGCGGCATTCCACCTTGCCATCAAGGCTCTCGATCAGATTTTTCAGCGCATAGCCAGCTTCAACCGGGACCAGATCACCGATCAGACCTGCGACCTTCTTGCCCTTCATCGCGGTGGCGACAGCCTCCAGCGCTTCGGGCCAGGTGGCGGGCTTCAGCTTGCCCTCGACGCGCACATAGGGGCGGTCCAGACGTTGGCGACGCAGGCCGTCCCAGACAAAACGGGTCTTGTCGGAGATCCATTCCTCATTCACGCCATCGTGGTTGCGCGGCAGGATGCGCATCACTTCGCGGCCCTTGGTGTCCACGCGGATGTTCGATCCCAGCGCGTCCATCACGTCGATGGTCTCGGTCTTGGTCAGCTCCCATGGACGCGCGGTAAACGCATAAGGTTTCGACGTCAGCGCACCCACCGGGCAGAGGTCAATGATGTTGCCCTGCAGGTTCGAATCCAGTGTCTCGTTCAGATAGGAGGTGATCTCCGCATCCTCACCGCGCCCAGTCTGGCCCATCTGGTTGATGCCGGCCACCTCGGAGGTGAAGCGCACGCAGCGGGTGCAGGAGATGCAGCGGGTCATCGCGGTGCCGACCAGCGGGCCGAGGTCGAGATCATCTACAGCGCGCTTCGGCTCGCGGAAGCGGGAGAAGTCGACGCCATAGGCCATCGCCTGATCCTGCAGATCGCATTCACCGCCCTGATCGCAGATCGGGCAATCGAGCGGGTGGTTGATCAGCAGGAACTCCATCACGCCTTCGCGCGCCTTTTTCACCATCGGCGAATTGGTCTTCACCTGCGGCGCTTGGCCTTCGGGACCGGGGCGCAGATCGCGCACCTGCATCGCACAAGAGGCGGCAGGCTTGGGCGGGCCGCCGACGACCTCCACAAGGCACATACGACAGTTGCCCGCAATCGAGAGACGCTCGTGGTAGCAGAAGCGCGGGATCTCGATCCCGGCCTGCTCACAGGCCTGAATCAGGGTCATCGCCCCTTCGACTTCGATCTCGGTTCCGTCAATGTTGATCTTGCGGAGGTCAGACATGGTCTATTTCGCCCTCAGTAACACGCCGATCGCGCTGTTTTTCTCAATTTCCGCCAGCCCGTAGCTGCAGAATGTTTCTGGCTGGTCCAGTTTGACCCCTTCCTGCCGCAGCAGGCGCTCGCCCTTGGCGCGCATTCGGGATTTTTCCTGGTCCGACTTGATGTAGGACTTGATCTCATCATCGCTGTAGCCAAGCGCATTGGCGCGGCTGCGGATCTGATAAAGCTGGTTGAGCCCCTTGAGCGTGCGTGGCGCAAGGCGATCACATTGATCGGACACTTCGCTGGCCACGGCCACGGCAAAAAGCGGATCCTCGATTTCCTGCACATCGCGCAAGGAGGGTTTCGCCTCGCCCGCGCTGGCACCAAAGGCCAAAAGCAGCGCCGCCAACGCCGCAAGAGAGGTGCCTATCACAGTCCTGCGCGCAGGCAAAATCGCAATTGTTTCAGACATGTCAAACTCCGTTGTGGTTCTGTCCGAACCACAGGAGTGAGACGCGCTGTTATTCAATAACGCCCCGCCGAACCGGCCATGATATGCCGATCTGCGCATCAAGACTTCGCAGCTTCCCGTGTAGATCGCATCGCTTTTGTCGAGCTGGATCTTGTAGTTACCCTCAGCGTCCAGCGCGATGTTGGTCCAATCGAACCGCGAAGTGCCGTAATTCTCGATGCAGTAGCGTTTCGCCTCGTGATTAGCCGCCGCAAGCGCGCCACGCTGGGATTGCAGCGCGTCACGCACCTCAATGCGGAAATTGGCGAGGGTCTCTCTTTTGTTGATCGCCTTGGCGCTGGTGCGGAACGCGATGCCGTCATAGCGCATGCGCTTATCCTCGCCGGTTTTGCCGCCACAGGCCGCAAGCCCGACCGACGCGGCCAGTATCAACGTCAGAGTGAAACGTGAGGTCATAGTCATCTCTTCAGGTTATTCCGCTGCCAACGCACCGCGGCGGCCGGTCTTCTGCGCCTTGATGCGATCTTCGATTTCTTCGCGGAAGTTGCGAATGAGGCCCTGAATGGGCCAGGCAGCTGCATCACCCAAAGCACAGATGGTGTGGCCTTCAACTTGTTTGGTGACATCCCAGAGCATGTCGATTTCTTCGAGCTCCGCCTCGCCACGCACCAGACGGTCCATGACGCGCATCATCCAGCCGGTGCCCTCACGGCAAGGGGTACACTGGCCACAGCTCTCGTGTTTGTAGAATTTCGACAGCCGCCAGATCGCTTTCACGATGTCGGTCTGCTTATCCATCACGATCACCGCCGCCGTGCCAAGGCCGGAGCCCAGCTCGCCACGCAGGTAGTCGAAATCCATGATGGCGTCTTTCATCTTCTCGCCGCGCACGCAAGGCACCGAGGAACCGCCGGGGATCACAGCCAGAAGGTTGTCCCAACCGCCCCGGATGCCGCCGCAATGTTTTTCGATCAGCTCCTCGAAGGAGATGCTCATCGCCTCTTCGACGACGCAAGGGTTGTTGACGTGGCCGGAGATCGCAAAGAGCTTGGTGCCCGCGTTGTTCTGACGGCCAAAGCCTGCAAACCACTCCGCACCACGGCGCAGGATGGTCGGCACCACGGCGATGGATTCGACGTTGTTCACAGTGGTCGGGCAGCCATAAAGGCCTGCGCCCGCCGGGAACGGCGGCTTCATGCGCGGCATGCCTTTTTTGCCCTCAAGGCTCTCGATCAGGGCGGTTTCCTCGCCGCAGATATAGGCCCCTGCCCCGTGGTGCAGGAAGACGTCGAAGTCCCAGCCAGATCCTGCGGCGTCTTTGCCCAGAAGCCCCTTGTCATAGCATTCGTCAATCGCAGCCTGCAGCGCCTCGCGCTCGCGGATATATTCACCGCGCAGGTAGATGTAGCAGGTGTGTGCGTTCATCGCGAAAGATGCGATCAGCGCGCCCTCGATCAGCGTATGCGGATCGTGGCGCATGATTTCGCGGTCTTTGCAGGTGCCGGGTTCGGATTCATCGGCGTTGATCACTAGATAGGCCGGACGACCGTCGCTTTCCTTGGGCATGAACGACCACTTGAGGCCGGTGGGGAAGCCCGCACCGCCGCGCCCGCGCAGGCCGGAATCCTTCATGGTCTGGATGATCCAGTCGCGCCCTTTTTCAATGAGGCCCGCCGTACCGTCCCAGTGGCCACGCTTTTGTGCGCCCGCCAACGTGCGTTCGTGCATCCCGTAAAGGTTGGTAAAGATCCGGTCCTGATCCTTCAGCATGTGTGCCTACCTTTGACTGTTCTGACGCATGCGCCAGAGTTGAATGATGTTGACGCCCGCATAGATCATCGCGGCCAGAGCGGCGAAATCGAACAGCAGCGCAAACCGGCCCGGCAGGCCAATCGCGGGACCAATGAGAAGCGACAGGATCAGCCAGGCCACCATCGTGCCGGCGATCACCAGCGAGATGTGCCGCCCCTTGGCTGCAATAGCCTTGTCCTGTTCGTCCTGCGTCATCCGGTCCAGTCATCCTTGACCACAGCGCACGGCCTCATGGCCGCGATCTGCGATTATGATTTGTCTTTGTAACGGCCGTCGGTCTTGGCCGATTTGGCAAACTCGGTCTCTTCACCGGCTGCCAGTTGCTTGGCTTGTTCGATCCAGCCATCACGCTCGATGCGGCCCTTGAATTTAAGCCGCGCATCGACCCAGGCCACCTCGGCCTCGGTCCATTTGGCGATCTGGTCAAAGTGGAAAAAGCCCAGCTCATTCAGCGTCTGTTCAAGCTTCGGGCCCACGCCTTTGAGGAGTTTGAGGTCGTCCGCCCCGCCGTCACGTGCAGTTGTCAGCGTCTCGGGCGCTTTTTCCTCGACCGCATCCGCCGTTTCCGCCTCGGGCTCTGTCACCTTGGCAGCGGCGGCCTCGGGCTGTGCCGGGGTCGCGGCATCGGATTTCTTGACCGGAGCCTTTTTCTTCGGAGCAGCCTCTTTCTTGGCTGCCTCGGCCTGCTTTGCCGCGGGCTTTGGACGCTCGGGCGCTGCCGGAGTGGGCTCTGCCGCAGCGCGACCAGCGACCACGCCATCCTTGCCCACCCAAGGGGTGAGCAACGGCACCTCGTCGCCCTGAATGCGCTTTACACCGTCGCCAAGCTCGGTCGCCAGTTCGGCGGAGGCGTTATACTGCGGCTTGCCAGCCTCATATTCGGTCAGCGAGGTCAGACCGGATTTCGGCTCTGCAGCGTAGCGACCGTTCTGCGGGCCAGGCACCACGTCTTTGCCTGCGGCAAGGTCATCCAGCAGCTTGGTGAAACTCGCGGCGGTCAAATCCTCGTAGTAGTCCTTGCCGATCTGCGCCATCGGCGCATTGGTGCAGGACCCAAGGCACTCCACCTCTTCCCAGGAGAATTTGCCATCCTCGGAGATGGTATGCGCCTTGGGCGAGATCTTGTCCTTGCAGACCGCGATCAGATCCTCGGCGCCGCAGATCATGCAGGACGTGGTGCCGCAGACCTGGATATGCGCAACGGATCCCGTCGGTTGCAGCTGGAACATGAAGTAAAAGGAAGCCACCTCCAGCACGCGGATATAAGCCATGCCGAGCATGTCGGCGACATATTCGATCGCCGGTTTGGAGATCCAGCCATCCTGTTCCTGAGCACGCCACAGCAGCGGGATCACCGCCGAGGCCTGACGACCTTCGGGGTATTTGGTCATTTGCGCTTCGGCCCAGGCCAGGTTGGCGGGCGTGAAGGCAAAGCTGTCGGGTTGTTCTGAGTGGAGACGACGCAGCATCAGATCACCTTTTGGGCACAGTTGCCCCGGCGGATGCCTCCGGCGGGGATATTTTGGAGAAGATGAAAGAAGCTGGCGCAGTTCACCGGTCAATCTCCCCGAAGACGACATCCATGGTGCCGATGATGGCGGCGACATCCGCCAGCTGGTGGCCCTTGGCGACGTGGTCCATCGCCTGCAGATGCAGGAACCCGGGCGCGCGCAGCTTGGCGCGGTAGGGTTTGTTGGTGCCGTCCGCCACCAGATAAACGCCAAATTCGCCCTTGGGCGCCTCGACGGCGGCATAGACCTCGCCCGCGGGCACGTGGAAGCCTTCGGTATAGAGCTTGAAGTGGTGGATCAGGCTCTCCATCGAGGTCTTCATGTCGGTCCGCTTGGGCGGGCTCAGCTTGCCGCGCGCCATCACGTCGCCGGTGGCTTCGCGCAGTTTCTGGATGGCCTGACGGATGATCGACAGCGACTGGCGCATTTCTTCCATGCGGACCAGGTAGCGGTCGTAGCAATCGCCGTTCTTGCCGACCGGGATCTGGAAGTCGAACTCGTCGTAGCATTCATAGGGCTGCGCACGGCGCAAATCCCAGGCCAGGCCGGACCCGCGCACCATGACGCCGGAGAAGCCGTATTGCTGGATCTCTTCTTCAGTGACCACGCCTATGTCGCAGTTGCGCTGCTTGAAAATCCGGTTCTCGGTCAGCAGCCCGTCGATATCGTCCATCACCTTGGGGAATTCCATCGCCCAGAGATCGATATCATCCAGCAGATCGTCGGGCAGGTCCTGATGCACACCGCCGGGGCGGAAATAGGCCGCGTGCAGACGCGCGCCACAGGCCCGCTCATAGAAGATCATCAGCTTTTCGCGCTCTTCAAAGCCCCAGAGCGGCGGCGTCAGCGCGCCCACGTCCATCGCCTGCGTGGTCACGTTCAGCAGGTGATTCAGGATACGGCCGATCTCGGAATAGAGCACCCGGATCAGCGAAGCACGACGCGGCACCTCGACGCCGCAAAGCTTTTCGATCGCCAGACACCATGCGTGTTCTTGGTTCATCGGCGCCACATAGTCGAGGCGGTCGAAATACGGCAGGTTCTGCAGATACGTGCGGCTCTCCATCAGCTTTTCGGTACCGCGGTGCAAGAGGCCGATGTGGGGATCGCAGCGTTCCACGATCTCGCCGTCCAGCTCCAGCACCAGACGCAACACGCCGTGCGCGGCCGGGTGTTGCGGGCCGAAGTTGATGTTGAAATTGCGGATTTTCTGTTCGCCGGTCTGGGCGTCGTCGAAACCTTTGGAGCCGTCCATCACTTCGCCCCCTCCTTCTCATCGCCGGGCAGGATGTAATCGGCACCCTCCCATGGGCTCATGAAGTCAAACTGGCGGTATTCCTGCACCAGGTTCACAGGCTCGTAGACCACCCGTTTCTGGGCCTCGTCATAGCGGACCTCGGTGTAGCCGGTTGTCGGGAAATCCTTGCGCAGCGGATGGCCGCGAAAACCGTAGTCCGTTAGCAGGCGGCGCAGGTCCGGGTGACCGGTGAACAGGATGCCGAACATGTCAAAGACTTCGCGCTCGAACCAATTGGCCGACGGGTGCACATTGACGATCGAGGGCAACATGTCCTCTTCAAGCATCGCGACCCGCAGGCGGATGCGTTGGTTCTGGTACATCGACAGCAGGTGGTAGACCACGTCGAACCGTTTGGTCCGCTCGGGGTAGTCCACGGCGGTGATATCTACCAAGGTGGAGAACTTGCAGGCGCTGTCGACACGCAGGAACTCGACAAGACCGGTGATATTGCTGGGCTTCACGTCGATGTTCAGCTCGCCATGGGAGATGTCCCACGACAGGACACAGTCCGGGCGCTTGGCTTCGATCTGGTGCCCAAGTTCTTGCAGTGCTTCGATCATCTGTCTCTCCTGCCCTTAGCGTACCAGCGTGCCGGTGCGGCGGATCTTGCGCTGCAGCTGCATCAAACCATAAAGCAGCGCCTCAGCGGTCGGCGGGCACCCGGGCACGTAGATATCGACCGGCACGATGCGGTCACAGCCGCGCACGACGGAATAGCTGTAGTGGTAATAGCCGCCGCCATTGGCGCAGGAGCCCATGGAGATCACGTAGCGTGGCTCCGGCATCTGGTCGTAAACCTTGCGCAGCGCAGGGGCCATTTTGTTGGTGAGTGTGCCTGCAACGATCATCACATCCGACTGACGTGGGCTTGCGCGCGGCGCGATGCCAAAGCGTTCGGCGTCATAGCGCGGCATCGAGGTATGCATCATTTCGACCGCGCAGCAGGCCAGACCAAAGGTCATCCAGTGCAGGCTGCCGGTTCGGGCCCAGTTGATGATATCTTCGGCGGAGGTCAGCAGGAAGCCCTTATCCTGAAGTTCCGTATTGAGGGCCTGGGTGACCATTTCCTTGTCGACACCAGCGGTGTTCGCTCCAGTCATCACTCCCATTCCAGGGCCCCCTTCTTCCACTCATAGGCAAAGCCGATGGTCAAAACGCCCAGGAACACGATCATCGACCAGAACCCGGCATCACTGATGTCCTTGAACCCAACGGCCCAGGGAAACAGGAATGCGATCTCCAGATCGAAGATGATGAACAAGATCGACACGAGGTAGAAGCGCACGTCGAATTTCATCCGCGCGTCATCAAATGCGTTGAAGCCGCATTCGTAGGCGCTGACTTTTTCCGGATCAGGATTGCGCACCGCAACAACAACGGCGGCAAGAACAAGCACGAGACCAAGACCAATGGCCACGGCCAAAAACACCAGTATGGGGAGGTATTCCCGCAACATCTCTTCCACGAGTGGCTCCTTTCCGCGCACACGGCAGTTTCTGCACGTGAACCGTCAATTGGCGTGTTGACTTGGGCCGTTACTACTCCCGTCCCCGAACACCGTCAACCAAGGGGAAGTTAATGTGAAAAGCTTTATTGACCAGTCTCGCAGACGGGCAACAACCTCGCAAAAGCTTATGGTTTTAGTTTCCTATTCGGGGCGCAGAAAACAGGCGTAAATTTTCTGCGCCCCAGAGGCTGAAACCCCTTATTTCTCATGCCAGGCGGGGCGGCGTTTTTCAAAGAACGCTCCGATCCCCTCCTGAGCTTCCGGACTTTCCCAGCGGGTCACGAGGGCGGAAATGGTAAAATCAATAGCGCTTTCATCGATCTTTGGACCCAAGGCGCGGGCCAGTGCCTTGGCTTCGGCGACAGCACCGGGGGCACAATTGAGGTATGGAACCACCTCCGCCTCAACCGCGGCATCGAGTGAGTCGGCAGGCACAGACTTTGCCAGGAGGCCAAGCTCAACCGCTTCCGCAGCATCAAACAACCGTGCCGACATGAACACCCGCCGCGCGCGGGCCTCGCCCATACGGGCAATCACATAGGGGCCGATGGTGGCAGGGATCAGGCCAAGTTTGGTTTCCGTCAGCCCCATCTTCAAATGGTCCGCTCCGATGGCAACGTCACAGACCGAGGCCATGCCCACCCCGCCGCCAAAGGCGTTGCCCTGCAGCCGCCCGATCAGCGGCTGCGGCAAGGTGTTCAGAAGGTTGAGCATTTCCGCCAGCACCCGGGCCTCGCGGGCGCGGGTTTCGGCATCTGCATCCATCTGCGCCTGCATCCACCCAAGGTCGCCGCCGGCGCAAAAGCTCTTGCCCGCGCCGGTCAGCACCACGACACGCACATCCCTGTCCGCCGCAAGTGCGCGCGCCGCCGCCTGCAATTCCTGCAGCATCTGGCCGGACATGGCATTGTGTTTGTCGGGACGGTTCAGGGTCAAAGTCGCCACACCGCGGTCGTCGCAGCTTAGCTCCAGCGTGTCATACATGCCTATGGGTCCTTGTGTGTTGCGGAGTGAGTGTCAGGCTTCGGCGGCAACGGGTCGCAGGGCGCGCGCCATGGCGGCGGCCTCCTGCAGCACATCACTGTCGAGCCCGGTGTCATAGCCCAGCCGGGTCAGGTGGTCGTGCACCAGTTCGGTGGCAACATTCCCGGCCGCACCGGGCGCATAGGGGCAGCCGCCCAGACCACCGACGGCGGCGTCGAACACGCGCACGCCCAGCGCCAGCGAGGCGTCGATATTGTCCACTGCCCGCCCCCCGGTATCATGGTAGTGCCCGGCCAGTCGGGTCACCGGCACCACGTCCTTCACCGCGATCAGCATCCGCGCGATGCTGTCCGGGGTGGCCTTGCCAATGGTGTCGCCCAGCGAGATCTCATAGCAGCCCATGGAAAACAGCCTGTCGGCCACCTCGGCCACCTTTTCCGGCGCGGTGGCGCCATCATAGGGGCAGTCGGTCACGCAGGAGACATAGCCCCGCACCGGCAGGTCGATATGGCGCGCGGCCTCCAGAATGGGTGCAAACCGGTCGATGCTCTCGGCGATGGAAGCATTGATATTGGCCTTGGAGAAGCCTTCCGAGGCAGAGGCAAAGATCGCGATCTCATCAACCCGGGCGGCCAGCGCATCCTCGTAGCCGCGCATGTTCGGGGTCAGCGCAGCGTAGCGCACGCCCTTTGCCTTGGTAATCCCGGCCAGCACCTCGGCGCTGCCGGCCATCTGCGGCACCCATTTCGGAGAGACAAAGCTCGCCACCTCGATGCGGGAAAACCCGGCACGGCTGAGGCAGTCGACCAGCGCCACCTTGTCCGCGACAGAGATGTCGCGGGTTTCGTTCTGCAGCCCGTCGCGCGGGCCCACCTCGAAGATTTCGACGCGGTCTTTCATGGCATTTAGTCCTCCGGTTTGGGGCCTGGTCCGGCTCAGGCTTCGTCTGCCTCCTCCAGTCGGACCAGCGCTGCTCCAGCCTCCACCTGATCGCCTGATTTCGCAAGAACTTCCGCAACAATACCGTCGCGAGCGGCGAGCAGGGAGTGCTCCATCTTCATCGCTTCGAGGACGGCGAGACGGTCGCCTTCGCTCACCGTCTGACCTGTTTCGACAAGAACCGCCTTCACAAGGCCCGGCATGGGGGCTTCGATCACGTTCATGTCGCCTCCGGCAGCCGAGGCGCGGTCCAGGGGATCAATGACCTCGAACTGATGACCGTAGCCATCGAACACAGTGATGGTGTTTCCCGACTGCGCCATGGACGGCAGCCGGTCGCTACTGAGGACCCAGTGGCCCGCGATTTTGCAAGCGCAGATCTGAACCTCGGGGTGGCCCGGGAACTCCCAAATTTGATCGTCCGGCCCGTCCACTATGACCAGCGCCTCAAAGACCTCGCCCTGGTAGCTGAGGGAAACCGAGCGGCGCAGGTCGGAGTAATCGTACCAGAGAGCAAACCCCGCGTCCCAATTGGGATCAGTCAGACCAAGCGCCTGCATCCCTGCGGCGGCCTTGTGTTCGAACTTGACCTCTGGCGTCCTGACCAATTGATCCAGATCCCGTGCGATCAGGCCCGTGTCCACCTCCCCTGCAGCGAAGCCTTCATGCGCGGCCAGCGCGCCCAGAAAAGCCAGGTTGGTCACCGTGCCCGCCACCTGCGTTTGCTCCAGCGCCTGCGACAGGCGCGAGAGTGCCACAGCGCGGGTCGACCCGTATACGATCACCTTGGCAATCATCGGATCATACCAGGGGCTGATGGTGTCGCCCGCACGCACGCCGCTGTCGGCGCGGCAGTTGTCGGGGAATGTCAGATGCGTGAGCGCGCCGGTCGCGGGCAGAAATCCCTTTGGCACGTCCTCGGCATAAAGGCGTGCCTCAAAGGCGTGGCCGGTGATGCTCAGCTCGTGCTGTTGCTTTGGCAAAGCCTCCCCTGCTGCGACGCGCAGCTGCCATTCCACCAGATCAACGCCGGTGACGGCCTCGGTCACAGGGTGCTCCACCTGCAAGCGGGTGTTCATCTCCATGAACCAGAACCTATCGGTGCGCAGCCCGTCTAAACCATCGACGATGAATTCCACCGTGCCCGCACCCTTGTAGCCGATCGCCTCTGCCGCGCGCACCGCCGCCTGCCCCATGGCTTCGCGCATCTCTTCGGTCATGCCGGGGGCTGGGGCTTCCTCGATCACCTTCTGGTGGCGACGCTGAAGCGAACAGTCGCGCTCAAACAGATGCACTGCCTTGGTGCCGTCGCCAAAGACCTGCACCTCGATATGGCGCGGTTGCTGGATGTATTTCTCAATCAAGACATCCGGGTTGCCGAACGCGGTGGTTGCCTCACTCTGCGCGCTCTTCAGCGCCTCGGCAAAATCAGCGGGGGTCTCGACCAGCCGCATGCCCTTGCCGCCACCGCCTGCGACCGCCTTGATCAGCACCGGATAACCGATGGTCTCTGCCGCGCCCGCAAGATGCTCGGGGTCCTGGTTCTTGCCGTGATAGCCCGGCACGACAGGCACACCTGCCTCCTCCATCAGCGCCTTGGCGGCATCTTTCAGACCCATCTTGCGGATCGCATCCGCCGAAGGGCCGATGAACACAAGGCCCGCCGCCTCGACCGCGTCGACGAAGTCGGGATTTTCCGACAAGAACCCATAGCCGGGATGGATCGCCTGCGCGCCGTCAGATACGGCAGTGGCGATGATCTCATCGCCCAGCAGATAGCTGTCGGCGGGGGCCGGTCCATAGCCAATGTGGGAGGCCTCGTCGGCCATGGCCACATGCTTCGCTTCGCGGTCCGCGTCCGAATAGACTGCCACGGTTTTCACACCCAAGGCGCGGGCAGTTTCCATAACACGGCAGGCAATTTCGCCCCGGTTTGCGATCAGAATTTTATCAAACATTGCTCGTCCTCACATCCGGAACACGCCAAAGCGCGTGTCTTCAATTGGGGCATTCAGGGCGGCGCTGAGAGAGAGCGACAGCACATCGCGAGATTTGCGCGGATCGATTATGCCATCATCCCAGAGCCGGGCAGAGGCATAGAGCGGGTGGCTCTGTTCCGCGAACATGTCGATGGTGGGCTGCTTGAACTGCGCCTCTTCCTCGGCGCTCCAGCTGCCGCCCTGACGTTCGATGGCATCGCGTTTCACAGTCGCCAACACGCCCGCCGCCTGCTCGCCGCCCATCACGGAGATGCGCGAGTTGGGCCATGTCCAAAGGAACCGGGGCGAATAGGCCCGTCCTGCCATGCCGTAGTTGCCCGCGCCAAAGGAGCCGCCCACCAGCATGGTGATCTTGGGCACATTGGTACTGGCCACCGCGGTCACCATCTTGGCACCGTGACGGGCGATGCCTTCGTTCTCATACCTGCGCCCCACCATGAAACCGGTGATGTTTTGCAGGAAGACCAGCGGGATCTTGCGCTGGCTGCAGAGTTCGACGAAATGCGCGCCCTTTTGCGCCGCCTCGGAAAACAGCACGCCATTGTTGGCGATGATGCCGATGGGGCAGCCCTTGAGGTGGGCAAAGCCGGTGACCAGCGTTTCGCCAAAGCGGGGTTTGAACTCGTCAAAGCGGGAGCCATCGACCAGCCGCGCGATCACCTCGCGGATGTCATAGGGGGTGCGCAGATCGCCTGGCACCACGCCAAGGATTTCCTCGGGGTCATAGGCGGGCTCTTCCGGGCTCTGCCAGTTGACGCCAAGCGGTTTGGTGCGATTGAGATGGCTGACCGCGCGCCGCGCCAAAGCCAGCGCATGGGCGTCATCCTCAGCCAGGTAATCGGCCACGCCCGAAAGCCGCGTATGCACATCACCGCCACCCAGATCCTCGGCAGAGACGACCTCGCCCGTAGCGGCCTTCACCAGCGGCGGGCCCGCAAGGAAGATGGTGCCCTGTTCCTTGACGATGATGGTGACGTCGGACATCGCCGGAACGTAAGCACCACCTGCGGTACAGGACCCCATGACCACGGCGATCTGCGGGATGCCCTTGGCCGACATCCGCGCCTGATTGTAGAAGATGCGGCCAAAGTGGTCGCGGTCGGGAAAGACCTCATCCTGCTGCGGCAGGTTGGCGCCGCCACTGTCCACAAGATAGACGCAAGGCAGGTTGTTTTCCTCGGCAATCTCTTGGGCGCGCAGGTGTTTTTTCACCGTCATCGGGAAATAGGTGCCGCCCTTCACGGTGGCGTCGTTGCAGACCACCATGACTTCCTGGCCGTGGACGCGTCCGATCCCCGCTATGACGCCTGCCGCCGGGGCTGCGCCATCATACATGCCATGGGCGGCCGTCGCGCCGACCTCAAGGAAGGGCGAGCCGGGATCAAGCAGGTTCGCCACCCGTCGCCGCGGCAGCATCTTGCCCCGGCCCTCATGTCGGGCACGGGATTTCTCGCCGCCGCCAAAGCGCGCGGCATCAGCCGCCTTGTCGATCTCGTCAAGAGCATCAAGATGCGTCCTGGTATTTTGCTTGAAGCCCTCGGAGGAAGGCATTGCCTTGGATTGGAGTTTCATTGGATCAGTCCTCCACTTCCGCCGCAGCGCGGCGTTTCAGTTCTTTGCGGATCACCTTACCCGTGACCGTCATCGGCAACGCATCAACAAAGGCGATCTCGCGGGGATAGGAATAGCTGGCAAGGCGGCTTTTGACATAATCCTGCAAGCCGCGCTCGTCCGGGGCGTGGTCCGGTTTCAGCACCACATAGGCCTTGACGATCTCGGTGCGCAGGGTATCGGGCTTGCCGACCACACCGACGGTGGCAACGGCCGGGTGGGTCATCAGGCAATCCTCGATCTCGGAGGGGCC
Organism: Tritonibacter scottomollicae; assembly: GCF_032924845.1. Lineage (NCBI taxonomy): Bacteria > Pseudomonadati > Pseudomonadota > Alphaproteobacteria > Rhodobacterales > Paracoccaceae > Tritonibacter > Tritonibacter scottomollicae. Next base: position 394,558 of record NZ_CP136704.1, on the reverse strand, counting down.
GATGCGGTAACCGGCAGAGGTGATCACGTCATCCTCACGGCCCACAAAGCGCAGATAGCCCGCCTCCCAGATGCCGCGATCACCGGTCACCAGCCAGTCGCCATGAAACTTCTCGGCGGTGGCGTCGGGGCGGTTCCAGTATTCCAGCATCATGGACCCAGAACCACGGCGCACCGCCACATCGCCTTCCTCACGCGTGGGCTGGCCGTCTGCGTCGATCACCTCGACCACATGCCCCGGCACCGATTTGCCAATGCAGCCGGGGCGCACGGGGAAATCTGCGCTACAGGAGGACACCGTCATATTGCATTCGGTCTGGCCGTAGAATTCATTGATGGTCACGCCCAGGTGACGCTGGCCCCAAGCGAGCATCTCCGCGCCCAGGGGCTCTCCACCGGAGGCAACAGAGCGCAAGGCCCGAAGCCCCTGCCCCGCCGCTTTCAGCATGCGCAGGGCGGTGGGGGGAAAGAAGACGTTGCGGACCTCGCCCAAGCGGATCACCTCGGCGCAGGTTTCCGGCGTGAACTTATCCAGCCGCGCGGCCACCACCGGCACGCCCAGCGCAAGGCCCGGCATGGCGACGTCAAACAGCCCACCGATCCACGCCCAATCCGCAGGCGTCCAGAGACAATCACCGGGCTGGCCCAGATGGTCGTGACTGATCGACACGCCCGGCAGATGCCCGGTCAGCATCCGGTGCCCGTGCAGTGCCCCTTTGGGTTTGCCGGTGGTGCCGGAGGTGTAGATGATGACCGCCGGGTCCTCGGACGTGGTGTCGGCGAAAGGCACGGGATCGCCATCAATGCCGATCTCGGCGGCGATCAGAGGCCTAGCCAGATCGCCAAGCTGCGCCGCGCCCTCAGAGTTGGTCAGCACGTAATTTGCACCAGCATCCTCAATGCGGTTTGCCAATGCGTCATGCTGGAACAGTTTGAACAGCGGCACCGAGATGGCGCCGATCTTCCAGATCGCCAGATGCGCCGCCGCACACCACGGAGACTGAGATAGCAGCACACCAACCCGATCACTGGGGGCGACACGTTGCACCAATGCGCGCGCCAGACCATCGACCATCACAGCCAGATCACCATGACTCACATCACGGCGGGTCCCGGAGGTAAGGTCGATGATCGCCAGCTTATCGGCGGCATGATCCATCACCTGAGCCGCCATATTGAGCCGCTCCGGAATGTCCCATTCGCCCGCCGCTGTCAGCCCCGGAATGATGCGTTTGATAGTCATGTTTCACCCTGCACGTAGCGCATAGCGGTTATGCGATTTTTCTCTGTCTTTCCAAGGGGAAAGCCGGGCGCAATTTGATCTGGATCAGAGACGTCCTGCACCAGAGATGGCATTGTCGCGGCATACTGATTGAAGAAGGGATTACCCCCATGAAAACTCTGGTTTCCGCCCTCGCACTGGGCGTTGCCGCGTCGAGCTTCGCCGCCCCCGCCATGGCCCAATCGCAGGGCGACTGGACCGTTGGCGTCGGGATCATCAACGTGAACCCGAAATCCGACAATGGCACGCTCGCCGGTGCTGCGGCCACGGTGGATAATGACACCCAGCTGTCGCTCACGGCGGAGTATTTCATCCGCGACAACCTCGGGATCGAGCTGCTGGCCGCGTCGCCGTTTGAGCATGACATCGCGCTCGGGGGCACCAACATCGGCTCCACCAAACACCTGCCGCCGACCCTGTCGCTGGTCTACCACATTCCCACCAATGGCAAGATCACGCCCTTCGTGGGTCTTGGTGTGAACTACACCACGTTCTTCTCCGAAGAGACCGCATTGGGAACCCTCGACCTGGACAACAGCTTTGGTGTCGCCGCAACCGTGGGCGCGGACTGGAAAATCTCCGAGCGCGGATCGCTGCGCCTGAACGTGCGCTACATGGACATCGACACCGATGCGAGCCTCAACGGCGCGTCCATCGGCACCGCAGAGATTGATCCGATCACTGTGGGTGTCTCCTACGTGCACCGCTTCTGATCCCTTCCACATGCCGGGTGGGCCTTGCCTGCCCGGCGTTTCAGTCCAAGTGGCGCTGCCTCTGTGCGGCGCCTTTTTTTATTCGGCATCCCATCCGGCCTGACGCCTTTGAGACCCGGCATCTGTCAGGTCTCGGGCGGCAGAGGAGCCGCCTGCCTCGGCGTGTTGGCGTCAACAAGACCACCTAACCAGTTGATCCTGTAGCTATAACCCCCGCCACCGAGAGTGTTTGCGGGACGGCAGGTGACCACCAACCACGTCCAGATCCCAGACCCGGGTCGCGCCGCGCAATCGCTGGTTTGAGCAATGCCAGCCACGCCCGAAGCCGCATGATCAGCGAGGTATTTCTGCGCATAAAGGGTGATCACGTCGGTCTCTGTAATCCCCTGCCGGATCAGCCCATAGCGGAACCCGATCCCCGCCAGCATCAACGCCAGCAGCGCGACCGGGATCCAGTAGGCGATCCGCATCAGCTCATATGGGTCATCAGTTCGCGCCCGATCAGCATGCGGCGAATTTCAGAAGTCCCTGCGCCGATTTCCATCAGCTTGGCATCGCGGAAGATCCGACCGACCGGGTTGTCACTCAGATAGCCGGCCCCGCCAAAGGCCTGCACCGCCTGATGCGCCTGCGTCATCGCCACTTCGGACGCGTATAGGCAGCAGGCCGCCGCATCCTGCCGGGTCACGGTGCCCTTGTCGCAGGCCTTGGCGACCTCATAGACATAGGCGCGCGCGGAGTTCATCGCGGTGTACATATCGGCAATCTTGCCCTGCATCAGCTGGAAGTTCCCGATCGGTTGGCCGAACTGTTTGCGCTCGGCCATATAGGGCATCATCTCATCCATGCAGGAGGCCATGATGCCGGTGCCGATGCCCGCCAGCACCACGCGCTCGTAATCCAGTCCGGACATCAGGACGCGCACGCCCTTGCCTTCCTCGCCCAGCACGTTTTCAAACGGCACTTCGACGTCCTCAAACACCAGCTCGGCGGTGTTGGAGCCTCGCATCCCGAGCTTGTCGAAATGCTTGGAGGTCGAAAACCCCTTGAATTCCTTCTCGATCAGGAAGGCTGTCATGCCTTTGGAGCCTGCGTCCGGGTCGGTCTTGGCATAGACCACCAGCGTGTCGGCGTCGGGGCCGTTGGTGATCCAGTATTTGTTGCCGTTGAGCACATAGCGGTCGTTGCGCTTTTCAGCCCGCAGGGACATCGACACCACGTCAGAACCAGCGCCCGCCTCGGACATCGCCAGCGCACCGACATGTTCGCCGGAAACCAAGCGCGGCAGGTATTTTGCCTTCTGCTCGGCATTGCCGTTCAGCTTGATCTGATTGACGCAGAGGTTTGAGTGCGCGCCGTAAGACAGCGACACCGAGGCCGAGGCCCGCGCGATTTCCTCTACCGCGACAGTATGCGCGAGATAGGACATGCCAGCGCCACCGAACTCCTCGTCGACGGTAATCCCCAGCAGACCCAGCTCTCCCATCTCCTTCCAGAGATCGGCGGGGAACTCATTGGTCTGGTCGATCTCCTGCGCCATTGGCTTGACGCGTTCCTGCGCCCAGCGATGCACCATGTCGCGCAGCGCGTTTACGTCCTCACCAAGGTCGAATGTCATGCTTGCGTTGAACATCTGCGCGTCTCCTCCCGAGTTACGATATTTAATGAACACTTGTTCAATAAATGACACAGCGCTGCGGATCGGTCAACGCTGATGTTTCAGCGCAGCTCAAGGCACCAAAACAGCCAACGCCCGCCTTGAAGCCGAAACTGCGCCTCATTTGGGACATATTGACTGCCGATAATTAACCATGAATTGACCACGAGAGCGGGCAGAGCCGATGCCACTTCACAATCTGATCCTGAATGGGACGTTTGACGCCGGTGCGGCGCATTGGACGGGCAACGATATCGAAGCCTCGTACAATCAGTCGTCCTATATCGCAGGCGGATCAAACAATCGCGTGGCGGAGATTGATGGCCATCGCGGCCAGACGACTGTGATGCAGCAGAGCTTTAGCGTCGACAGTCCGATCACCACTCAGCTGACCTTTGATGTGGCGCTGCGCACGGCCTCCAATGCCAATGCAGGCATAGAGGGATTTGAAGTCGAGATCCTTGATGATGCGGGCAATGTCGTCTCTTTGATGTCGGTCCTGCCCACCGCCAACAGCTTCAACCAGGTCTCGCTGGATATCACGTTTCCTGCGGCAGGCGACTATACGCTGCGCTTTACCGAACTGGGGCCAGATGACAGCCTTGGCGCCATTGTCGACAACATCGAGATGATGGTGTGTTTCTGCGCAGGGACCCTGATTGCAACCGAACACGGCCAACGCCCCGTTGAGGATCTGCGTCCCGGCGACCGGATCGTCACTGCGCGCGGCCTGCGCTCCTTGCGCTGGGTGGGGCGGCGTCCACTGTCACGGCAGCACGTTGCGCAGAACCCGAAATTGCGCCCGGTGCGCATCGGGCGCGGCGCGCTGGGAGACGGGGTGCCGCATCAGCCGCTCTATGTCTCACGTCAGCATCGCATGCTGGTGCGCTCGCGGATTGCGCAGCGGATGTTTGGCGAGGCAGAGGTGTTTGTGGCCGCAGCCCGGCTGCTGGACCATCCGGATGTCAGCCTGTGTGACGGCGCCGGGCCAGTGACCTATTTTCACATGCTGTTTGACGCGCATGAGGTGGTCTATGCCAATGGCGCACCAAGCGAGAGCTTTCTGGTCACGGAGCGGTCGCTTTCTGCAGTCACCCCGGAAGCACGGGCTGAGATCAGCTATCTGTTCCCGGACCTGGCGGCGATGGGCCGCGTTCTGACGCCCCCTGCCCGGCCCATTCCGCGCACCGCGCGTCAGAAACGGCTGATTGAGCGGGCGCTGAAAAACCAACATGCGCTGCTGGAGCCGCCGTCGGTCACGCAGATCGCAGTCTAGCGTGACCTCAGGTCAGCTGTCTGCCCCTTGCGCCTGCCAGATCGCGCCGACCTCGGCGCGAATGATGCGGGCGATCAACGCGCAGTCCTCAAGGCTGAAGGTTAGCGGCACCCGCATATCAATAATGCCCGCAAGGATGCGGTCACTGTCTGGCAAGCTTTGCGCGGGGGCATAGCGCCAACTGTCATACCGCGAGGTGAAGGCGACGGGTTCCGGCACGCCGAACCACTTCAACTCAACCCCACGCGCGCCGCAGCGCGTCAACACCTCTTGCACCGCCTCAGGGGCCCAATCAAGCAGCAGAAACTGGATCGAGGAGCCCACATAGGTCTCCTGCTCGGGCCGCTCGACCACCGTGAGGCCCGGGGTGTCGCGCAGCCCTGCCTCCAGCATGCGGTACCGTTCGTTCCAACGTGTGACCTGCGCATCGAGGTCCCGCAGCTGTGGGCGCAAAATCGCCGCGCGCAGATTGTCCATCCGGCCGGAGATGTTGGGGGTGTCATATTTCACACGTTCGAACGCCTCTGGCCCCGGTGCAGCCAGATGCCGGGAATAGAGCATATAAGACCCCGACAGCATGATGGCGCGGGCTGCCACCTCCTCGTCGTCGGTGATCAGCAGGCCGCCTTCGCCAGAATTCACGTGCTTGTAGGTCTGGCAGGAATAGCAACCGATCGCGCCGTGACGACCCGAGGGCACCCCGTTCCAGGCCGCCCCCATGGTATGGGCGCAATCCTCGATCACGATGATGCCGGCGGCGTCGCAGATCTCCATCAGCCTGTCCATGTCGCACAGATGCCCGCGCATATGGCTGAGCATCAGCACCCGCGCCTGCCCCGCCTTGGCCGTCAGATCCGCAAGGTCGATGGTCAGATCCTCGGTCACGCCCACGTAAACCGGCTCCGCCCCGACAGAGGCGATCGCCCCCGGCACCGGCGCCAGAGTGAAGGCATTGGTCAGCACCTTGTCGCCATGTGCGACACCGACAGCCCGCAACGCGGTGGCCAGCGCGTAGCCCCCCGAGGCCACGGCAAGGCAGTATTTCGCCCCCACCTGCGCCGCAAACTCCTGCTCCAGCAGTGCGACCTCTCCGGCTTCTGCACCTGCGAGGTTGTAGCGGTGGATACGCCCGTGACGCATGACCTCCACGGCGGCCGTTATGGCCTCCTCCGGGAGGGGCTCTTGCTGGGTGAAATTGCCGGTAAAATGCTCTGTCATGGCAAAGTCATGAGCCGCCGCCCCACCGAGGTCAAGAGCTGCAAACGGATCGTTTTGCCGCAGCGCGGAGCGTTGAGGGCCGGAACTGGCAGGGTGTTGTCGTCCATTGACCAGTGACGCGCGGCAAGTCACTCCCATGACACAGCGCGGCATCGCACCACCGACATGGGTGCCGGGTTGGATAATCAACGAATTTCACCATGGGTGTGGTGCGCAAACCCTTTCGTCGCGTGGCATTATAGGCGGGGTGCGCGCCGTTTTGGAACACGGCTCACTTGCCCCCCGCATGGCCAACACTGACGGGCGTATCATTAACCGTCACGTCGACTGCCCTGATGATTTGAAGGTTTCCGTGACATCGTACAGCCCTTAGGAGATGTGGTAACCTATGGTCATTCCATTGAAAGAGGACATTACGACATGCATTTCATTCTCAGATCGGCCGCGCTTGTCCTGGCGCTCGGCGCTGGTGCGGGCGCCCTTGCACAGGACACCTCTGGCATGGTGGCAGAGCCGCAAACCATCACCGGGAAGTTCCTGACCGCAACCGAGGTTAAGCCGGTCCTGTCCGCCACTCAGGGAAACTGGGTCTCCGTGCGTGAATTCAACGGCCAGGATCTGGTCTATGTGACGCATCTCTGGGCGTGGCGTTGCGGGCTGGCGCAGATGGAAGTGGCGCTCAACGACGCCGCTTACGAAATCTGGCAGATGCCGGATTGCTATACCGAGGGCGGCTCTCCGGGCGCGATCAAGAGCGGCGATGGCGAGCCCTATCGCGCATTTGAGCTCGGTTCCGTCGAGCGGATCAAAGTGCGGCTGGTCTATGACGACCTCAGCACCGACGAGGCAGAATTTCAGCGCGCGGACATATTAATGCAATAACCCGCAGATGTCGGCGCCGTCAGCGCGCCGGGTTGATGCCGATCAATCCGGCGACAATCTCTGGCAGGTCAGCATAGTCGTGCAGCAATGCCTCAGGGTTCAGCGCCGCCATATCGGGGCCTGCAGGTCCAAAGGTGACGAGCACCGAGGGCACGCCTGCATTGGCCGAGGTATTGCGATCCGTATCGCTGTCGCCAATCAGCACGCAATGCTCCGGCGCACCACCCGACCGTCGGGCGGCCTCGAACAGGGGGGCGGGGTCGGGTTTGCGCACGGACAAGGTGTCAGCACCGACCAAGGCGGCAAACGCATCCCGCACGCCCAGCCGCTGCATCAACAGCTCGGCCAGACCTTCGGGTTTGTTGGTGCAAATGCCGACGCCGTAGCCTGCGGTCTTCAAGGCCTCGACGGCGTCCATCGCGCCGGGATACATCACCGTATGCGTGTCGATCCCCTCACGATAGGCCTCCAGAAGAACCGGATAGTATTCCTCAACCGTTGCCTCCTTGAACTGCCCCGCGCGGGTCAGCCCCTCGGTCAGCATCCGCTTGCCACCCCGCAGGGCGATCTTGGCGTCGTCCGGGTGCGAAAGCATATCCCCCAGACCCATCACGCGAAAGCAGTGATTGGCCGCGGCCAACAGGTCGATCGAAGTGTCGGCCAGCGTGCCGTCGAGGTCAAAGATCACTGTGCGCATGGAATTCCCCCGTTCGGCGCGATTTCGCCGTCGCATATTGCAAGTCGCAACTGAAGTTTATGGTCACGCACCTTGCGCATCCTCTATTAGCGGATAGAACGGGGGCACCTAAAATTCAAAGGGAAATCGCTGTATGAGCACCGCCCTCATCATTCTTGCCGCGGGCAAAGGCACCAGGATGAACTCCGACCTGCCGAAGGTCCTGCACCCGATCGCCCACGCCTCCATGTTGGAACATGCGATGGCCGCTGGGCGCGCGCTTGACCCGGAGCGCAACGTGGTGGTGGCAGGTCACGAGGCCGAGCTGGTCCGTGCCGCCGTGGCAGAGATTGACGAGACGGCGCAGGTGGTCTTGCAGGAAGAACAGCTTGGCACCGGGCATGCGGTCCAGCAGGCGCGCGAGGCGCTGCAGGGCTTCGTGGGCGATGTGGTCGTGCTTTATGGCGATACCCCGTTTGTGTCACAGGACACGCTCGAACGCATGGTCTCAGCCCGCAGCCGTGCCGACCTGGTGATCCTTGGCTTTGAGGCGGCAGACCCCGCCCGGTATGGTCGCCTGATGATGGACGGTGACTGCCTTGAAATGATTGTCGAATACAAGGACGCGACTGACGCAGAACGCGCGATCACCTTTTGTAATTCTGGCCTGATGGCCTGTGACGCCGACGTGATGTTCCGACTTCTGGACAAGGTCGGCAACGACAATGCCTCCGGCGAATATTATCTGACCGACCTGGTGGAACTAGCCCGCGCCGAGGGGCTGGCTGTCACTGCAGTCTCCTGCCCCGAGGACGAAACGCTGGGGGTCAATTCACGCAACGATCTGGCAACGGCAGATGCCGTATTTCAGTCGCGCGCACGGGCGGAGCTGTTGGACCTCGGCGTCACACTGATGGCGCCAGAGACGGTTTACCTCGCCTTCGACACCATCGTCGGCCGCGACACGGTGATCGAGCCCAACGTGGTCTTCGGTCCCGGCGTCACTGTCGAGAGCGGCGCCCTGATCCGGGCGTTTTCGCATCTCGAGGGCTGTCATGTGTCGCGCGGCGCCAAGGTCGGTCCCTATGCCCGCCTGCGTCCAGGCGCTGAGCTTGCCGAGGACACGCATGTCGGTAATTTCGTCGAAATCAAGAATGCAGAAATCGCCGCAGGCGCGAAGGTCAACCACCTGAGCTACATCGGCGACGCCTCGGTTGGCGAGGCAACCAACATCGGCGCGGGCACCATCACCTGCAACTACGACGGCGTCATGAAGCACCGCACCGAGATCGGCGCGCGCGCCTTTATCGGCTCCAACACCTGCCTCGTGGCCCCGGTCAAGGTGGGCAACGACGCGATGACAGCAACCGGCACGGTGATCACCAAGAATGTCGAGGACGGCGATCTTGCGATCGCGCGTGCCGTACAAACAAACAAACCGGGCCGCGCCCGCAAGCTGATGGACATGCTGCGCGCAAAGAAGGCCGCGAAGGTAAAAGGATAACGCGTATGTGTGGTATTGTCGGAGTCCTTGGCACACACCAAGTCTCGCCCATTTTGGTCGAAGCGCTGAAGCGGCTGGAGTATCGCGGATATGACAGCGCCGGCATCGCCACGTTGCATAACGGTCACTTGGATCGGCGCCGCGCAGTGGGCAAGCTCGTCAACCTTTCGGACGCGCTTGTGCACGAGCCCCTGCCCGGCAAATCCGGCATCGGTCACACGCGGTGGGCCACGCATGGCGCCCCCACGGTCACCAACGCCCACCCGCATCGCGCAGGCCAGGTCGCCGTGGTTCACAACGGCATCATCGAGAACTTCAAGGAGCTGCGCGCCGAGCTGGCAAGCCACGGCATTACCTTTGTCACCGAGACCGATACCGAAACCGTGGCCTTGCTGTGTGAATTCAACATGCGCGAGGGATCTTCTCCTGTCGAGGCCGCACGCAAGACGGTCGCCCGGCTCGATGGCGCCTTCGCGCTCGCATTCCTGTTTGACGGCGAGGAGGACCTGCTTGTCGCTGCGCGCAAAGGGTCGCCCCTGGCAATCGGGCACGGCGACGGCGAAATGTACGTCGGCTCAGATGCCATTGCCCTTGCTCCGATGACCGACCAGATCACCTATCTGGAAGAAGGCGACTTTGCCGTTCTGACACGCCAAAGCCTTGAAATCACCGATGCAAAAGGCAACCTCGCCAACCGCGAGATGCGCCAGATCAAGCTGGAAAACACCCGCGTCGACAAGGATGGCCACAAGCATTTCATGGCCAAGGAAATCGCCGAGCAGCCCGTCGCGGTGGACACCGCCCTGAAGGCCTATCTGGATGAGAACGACGCGATCACCCTGCCCGACGGGCTGGACTTCACGCAGATCGAACGCCTCTCGCTGGTCGCCTGTGGTACGGCATACTATGCCTGCATGGTTGCAAAATACTGGTTCGAAACCATCGCGCGCCTGCCGGTCGAGGTGGATGTCGCATCAGAGTTCCGCTACCGCGAGCCGCCCGTCAGCCCGGGCACATTGGCGCTGTTTGTCAGCCAGTCTGGCGAGACAGCCGACACGCTGGCAGCCCTGCTCTACATGCGCGACAAGGCCGATGTGATCGCCGGACTGGTGAATGTTCCCGAAAGCTCCATCGCGCGCGAAAGCGATGTGGTTCTGCCGATCCACGCAGGCCCGGAAATCTCCGTGGCGTCCACCAAGGCGTTTACCTGCCAGCTTACCGTCTTGCTGCTGCTGGCGATCAAGGCCGCCAAGGCGAAGGGGCTTCCGCTGCCCGAAGGCATGCCCGACGACCTGCACGCCTTGCCCGGCCTGATCCACCAGTCGCTCGCCTCCGAAGCGCAGATTGCTGCCGCATGCCGCGATTTGGCCAATGCACGCGACATAATCTTCCTAGGCCGCGGCGCGCTCTATCCCCTGGCGCTGGAAGGCGCACTGAAACTCAAGGAACTCAGCTACATTCATGCTGAGGGCTATGCCTCGGGCGAACTGAAGCACGGCCCGATCGCGCTGATCGACGAAAGCGTGCCGGTCATCGTCATGGCTCCGAAGGATGCTTTGTTTGAAAAGACAATCTCCAACATGCAGGAGGTCATGGCCCGTGGTGGACGTGTCGTGCTGATCACCGATGCAGACGGCGCGCGCGAAGCGGCTGATGGCACGGCGGACGTGATCACGCTTCCCAAGGTTCCTGATACGCTGGCCCCAATCCTTTATGCGATTCCGGCACAGCAAATCGCCTATTTCACCGCCATCGCGAAGGGCACCGACGTGGACCAGCCACGCAACCTCGCCAAATCCGTGACAGTCGAATGACGCCGGAGGCCGCGCTTGCCGCGCTGCGGGCCGAAATCGAACCGGGGCGCGCCGCGCAGATGGTTGCCTACCACAAACAGAGCCGCGAGGTGCTGGGCGTCGGCAATGAGATCCTGAACACCCTGTCGCGGGAATGGCGACAGGGGATGACCCTCGACGAGCGGGTCGACCTTGCCTCCGCCCTTTGGGCGAGCGATATTTTCGAGGCACGCATCACCGCGGCGAAGCTGCTGACACAGGCCCGCATCGCCGCCGATGGGCCAGTCTGGGCGCTGCTGCAAAGCTGGGTGCCGGAGTTCGACAGTTGGGCGATCGCGGATCAGGCCGCGTCGGCGATCTCGAAACGCCTGCAAGCCGACCCGGAGCGTCTGGACGTTGTCGAGGGCTGGACATCATCCGAACACATGTGGACACGGCGTGCGGCGCTGGTCTGCACCTTGCCATGGGCCAAGCTTGCAAACCCGAAGCCCGCAGATCTGGTGGCGCGCGAACGTGTCTTGGCATGGGCGGCAGGATATGTGCCGGACCGCAACTGGTTCATCCAGAAATCTATCGGCTGGTGGCTGAGGGATCTGTCAAAGCACGATGCGGCCCGCACGCGCGCCTTTCTCGACGCCCATGGTGACGACATGAAAGCCTTTGCCCGCAAGGAAGCGGCAAAATACCTGACATGAGGGTCTGATCTGAGGTATCGGACCCGCCTCAGGCCGGTCCGACGCGCACTTCCACCAGTTCGGTCAGTGGCAAGCCCAATGCACGCATCCCGTCGATGGACAATCTGCTGCCCTGACCCGCGCTACCCGAGATCGGCTCCAGCGTTACCACGACCGACTTGCCGTTTGGAGCCGTCACCCGTGCATTGCGACGCGCAGAGACCAGCGGTGTTTCCATCCACAAACCGTCACGGCCGGGATCTCCCAAACCTGCGATGGTGGTCTTCTGGCCGACAAACGACTGCGCCGACGCAACCACAGGCGCCGGTACGTTGCTTTGGGGCGATGCAGCCGGCGCGGCAGGCTGGCTGACCGCAGCCACCTGCGTTTGCGGCGCGACCTGCTGAGCAGGCGCAACACTCTGAGCGTCTTGACGCGCGGCGGGCGACGACCAGGATTTCCCGCTCGACGAGGACAGCGTTTCGGTCTCAACCGCAGGCGGAGCATCTGGCGAAACCGGGGTCATCGGCTCCATCTGCACACCGGAGCCAAGCCCTTGCATTACTTGAGAATTCAGGTGCACGCCCCCTAGGGCGTTACACGCGGACACACCGCCGGCGGCCAGAGCGGCCAGGGTAAGATATTTGAGCGCACGTCGAGTCATGGCGCGACCCTAACCGCCCCGTGACAAGGATGCCAGACAGAATGGCACCATTCGAGAGCAGGGCGCTATTGTCCTGAGCGTTTTCCCGCCTTACCTATGTTCGTATGACAGCACCACTTATTGATCCTTTCGCACGCGCGATCACCTACCTTCGGGTCTCGGTCACCGACCGCTGCGATTTCCGCTGCGTCTACTGCATGTCCGAGAACATGACCTTTCTGCCCAAGAAAGAGCTTCTGACGCTGGAAGAGCTGGACCGCATGTGTTCCACCTTCGTCTCACTTGGCGTTGAAAAGCTGCGCATCACCGGCGGCGAGCCGCTGGTGCGCCGGGATATCATGACCTTCTTCCGGTCGATGACACGGCACCTGGACAGCGGCGCGCTGAAGGAGCTGACGCTGACCACCAATGGCTCGCAGCTGGAGAAACACGCGCAGGCGCTGTTTGACGCCGGGGTGCGGCGGGTCAATGTCTCGCTGGACACGCTGGATGAGACGAAATTTGCCGAAGTGACCCGCTGGGGTCGCCTGCCGCAGGTGCTGCGCGGCATCGACGCGGCGCAGGCTGCGGGCCTCCGGGTCAAGATCAACGCGGTCGCCCTCAAAGGGTTCAACGAGGACGAGCTGTTCAGCATGACCGAGTGGTGCGCCGAGCGCGGCATCGACCTCACCTGGATCGAGGTGATGCCGATGGGCGATATCGGCAATGAAAACCGCATCGGCCAATACTGGTCGCTGAAGGATGTGCGCAAGGCCTATGAGGGCGGCTATCAGGTCACCGATCTGGCCGAACGCACCGGTGGCCCGGCCCGCTATGTGCGGCTGGAGGAAACCGGCCAGCAGATCGGCTTCATTACCCCGCTCAGCCATAATTTCTGCGAAAGCTGCAACCGGGTAAGGCTGACCTGTACCGGCGAATTGTACATGTGCCTCGGTCAGGAGGACATGGCCGACCTGCGCGGCCCACTACGCGACCACCCCGACACAGAAGCCCCGCTGGAAGAGGCCATCCGCGCCGCCATCAACCTCAAGCCCAAGGGCCATGACTTCGACTATTCCCGCCAAACCGTGGATGGTCAGATGACCCGCCACATGAGCCATACCGGCGGGTAAGGCACAATCTGATGTCCGACACATCGCAGGTGCGCCCCACTCTGCTTTATCACCTCTACCGCGGCGCCAGTACCCTTCTGGCCCCGTTTGTCTGGTCGAAGGTGGCTGGAAAGCTGCGTCAGCATGGTGTGGCAGAGGCGCGCGTGCGCGAACGGCTCGGCCATGCGACGCTGCCACGCCCCACTGGCCGACTGGTGTGGTTTCACGCCGCGTCGGTCGGAGAGAGCCTGTCGGTGCTGACCCTGATCCACCGCCTGGGCGAGGCCGCGCCGGATCTGGAGTTTCTGATCACCTCCGGCACGCCGACCTCCGCCGATCTGATCGCCAAACGACTGCCACCGCGCACCCGCCACCAGTTTCCGCCGCTGGATACCGGCGCGGCTGTTTCGCGGTTTCTGGATCATTGGCGACCTGACCTCGGCATCTTTGTCGAAAGCGAGCTCTGGCCGCAGATGCTGGTGCAAGCCCGCGCCGCTGAGGTGCCACTGGTGTTGCTCAATGCGCGTCTGTCGCCGAAGTCTGTCGCCAATTGGACCAAACGTCACGCCACAGCGCAGTTCTTGCTCGATCAGTTCACGCTGATGCTAACGCAGAATGCGAAGACCGCTGTCAACCTGCGGGCCATGGGCGCTGATCCCGCCCGCCTGAAAGAAGGCAGCAATCTCAAGGCGCTCTCCGACCCGTTGCCAGTGGATCAGGATACTTTGGCGCAGGTGAAAGAAGCCATAGGCGCACGGCCCGTCTGGGTGGCCTCCTCCACCCACGAAGGCGAAGAAGAAACCGTGCTGGCGGCGCATATGGCATTGCTCGCACAGCATCCCGACCTGCTGCTGTTGCTGGCCCCGCGCCACCCGAACCGCGGCGATCAGCTGGAGGCAATGATTGCCGAGGCTGGCCTGACCTCGATCCGACGCAGCCGCGATGCCCTGCCCCGCACCTCCACGCAGGTCTATCTGGCCGACACATTGGGCGAGGTGGGCATCTGGTACACGCTATGCCCGTTGGTCTTTCTGGGCGGCTCGCTGCGCGACATCGGCGGTCACAACCCGTTTGAGGTGATGCAGGCGGGCGGCGCGGTCCTCACCGGGCCCGGTGCGTATAACTTTGCCGAATCCTTTGCCGAGCTGATCGGGATCGGCGCCGCAAAAGAAGTCACCAGCGCCGAAACGCTGGCGACGGCGGTGCGGACTTGGCTCGACGAACCGCATGCCCTAGACACGGCCCGCGACCGGGCGCGCGGGTTCCTTGCGCGCCAATCGGACCAAATGGATCAAACCGTGACGGCGCTTGTTGAGCTGCTGCCGCCTCGAACAGGAGAACCTGATGACGCAGGTTGATGCAAAGTCGGTCGAGGTCATTGCACCCAATTTCAAGCGCCGCCTGTCGGGTGTGACATCCACTATCGTGAGGCTTGTTCCCCTTCAGGCGCAAGAGATCGCAATCGCCACTGCAGGCAGCGGCCTGCCCGCGGAGCTGCCGCATCTGTCGGCAACCCAGCTTCTGACCATGCCGCGCAAGGGCCCGCACGGCGCGCGCGTCTGGCATGCCCGGCGCAACGTCGAGATGCTGGGCGGGCTGCTCCTCAAGAAGCTGCTGGGCAAAAAGCTAAAGCTGCTCTTTACCTCCGCGTCGCAGCGCAAGCACAGTGGCTATACCAAGTGGCTGATTTCCAAGATGGATCAGGTCATTGCCACCTCTGCCAAGGGCGCCGCCTATCTCGAGGTCCCGGCACAGGTCGTCCATCACGGCATCAACATGCGCGACTTTGCCCCCGCCGCTGACAAGGCCGCGCTGCGGCGCAGCCTCGGCCTGCCGGAAGACGCCATTTTGATCGGCTGTTACGGCCGCATTCGGGCGCAGAAGGGCACGGATGTCTTTGTCGATGCGATGCTCGAAATCCTGAAGAGCCATCCCAAAGCTGTCGGTGTGGTCATGGGACGCGCCACTGAGAAACACGCCGATTTTGAGCGCGAGTTGCGCGCGCGCGTGGCTGCTGCCGGGATGCAGGACCGGCTTCTATTCCCGCCGGAAGTGCCCGTCTGGGAGGTTGCACAATGGTATCAGGCACTTGACCTCTATGTCGCTCCGCAACGCTGGGAAGGGTTCGGCCTTACACCACTGGAGGCGATGTCCTGCGCTGTGCCCGTGGTCGCAACCCGGGTCGGCGCCTTTGAAGAGCTGATAGCACAGGACAAGACCGGCAAGCTGATTGAAGCCGGGGATATCGCGCAGATGGTAGAGGCCATCGACGCGGTTCTGACAACGGATGGACGTCTGGAGCAATGGGCGGCCGCATCGCGTCAGCGTGTCGCCGCGCATTTCACGCTGGCACGCGAAGCCGAGACGCTCATTTCCATCTATCGCGCGTTGCTACAGCAATAGCTTTACACAGCTATGACCAGAGCGGAGTGCCTGCCCCGCGAAGGACCCGCCGTGATTTTACATGGTGCGCGAGAGTTCTGCTGATCTCCGCACCGGCGCGGAAGGGGATCATTCCATGCCCTCGCGCGGGTCATCATTTTTCATATGCGCAGTTGCCCATTAACTATCTGTTTTGAAGTGATTTTTGCCACGACTCTGCAGTCAGAGGCTGCCGGGTCTATAAAATTATCGGAACTTTCGCTCCTGTTGGAGGTTACCATCTCAGACGGCGCGTCAGGCGCCAACACAGACGTAACAGCTGTCATGCGCGTCATGATGCAGGAGGTTTAAATGTTCAATAAGGTTTCTCTCACCGTAATCACCCTTGGCTCCGCAATCGCACTTTCCGCCCCGGCCTTTGCTCAATCCGCAAACCCGATGGTCGACAAGGACCTGCGCATGCTGCGCGTTGACGCGAGCGTCTGCACCAGCGCGAAGGAAGCCATGGTGGACTGGGCCGCGAAAATCGACGGCCACGGATCCTATGCGGTGCCGGTCTACCCTGCAAGCGCGACAATCGACTGCGCAGAACCCGCAGCCGTGCTGCCAACTGGTCAATCCTGGGGATTCAGTGACCAGAAAGCTGCCGATGTTGCAGCCCTGAGCCAGTGCGAGGAAAGCCTGCCCGACGGCTTTGAACGCTGTGCCATTATTGGCCAGAGCTTTACCAAGTAACCTGCCCCGTCATGGAGCAGACGTGTTTTGTCTGCGCAAGGCAGGAGTGTTTTCCATGTGAAAGGGGGCCAGATCGGCCCCCTTTCTTGTGTTTGATCCAATGTGCGTGATCAAGCAGCGGGCATGCGCTGCTCGACGATTTCAGCCCACCAGCTGCAGCCAGCCGGGATCGCCTCGTCGGTGAAGTTGTATTTCGGGTGGTGCACAGCTGCTGTGTCGCCATTGCCCACGAGGATATAGGCACCGGGGCGCTCTTCCAGCATGAAGGCAAAATCTTCGCCGCCCATGACCAGCGGGGCCTCGTCGCACTGACCGGAGATGTCGCGCGCCACTTTGGCGGCAAACTCAGTCTGCTCCTCGTGGTTCACCATCACCGGATAGCCACGATAATAGGTTACATCCGTCTCACCGCCAAAGGTGGCCGCGATGCCAGAGCAGATCTCCTTGATCCGCTTTTCGGCAAGGTCGCGCATCTCGGTCGCCATGGTGCGCACGGTGCCTTTGATCTGCACCCGCTCCGGGATCACGTTGAAGGCCTTGGAGGAGGTCTCAAACGCGGTCACGGAGACCACGATCTGATGCACGGGGTCGGCATTCCGCGCCGCGATGGTTTGCAGCGCCAGCACCGCCTGCGCCGCCATCACGGTGGAATCGATGGTCTCATGCGGTTTCGCGGCATGGCCGCCCATACCGGTGAAGGTAATGTCGAACTGGTCGGTCGCGGCAAAGAAGGCCCCCGGACGAATGGCAAAGCTGCCCACCGGACGGCCCGGCCAGTTGTGCATGCCGTAGACCTCCTGGATGCCCCAGCGGTCCATCATGCCATCGTCGCACATTTCCTTGCCGCCGCCGCCGCCTTCTTCTGCGGGCTGGAAGATCACCACCACGGTGCCGTCGAAGTTGCGGGTCTCGGAGAGGTATTTCGCCGCGCCCAAGAGCATCGCTGTGTGACCATCATGGCCGCAGGCATGCATGGCATTGGCGGTCTTGGAGGCATAGTCCAGACCGGTTTCCTCGTGGATGGGCAGCGCGTCCATGTCCGCGCGCAGACCGATGACCTTGCCCCCCGTGTCGGATTTGCCCTTGATGACGCCCACGACGCCCGTGCGGCCAATGCCCGTGACCACCTCGTCGCAGCCGAATTCCTTGAGCTTTTCCTCCACCAGCGCGCTGGTGCGATGGGTTTCAAACAGGATCTCGGGGTTTTCGTGCAGATCACGGCGCCACGTGGTGATCTCTGCCTGCAGTTCGGCAAAACGGTTCTTAACGGGCATGGGTCTTTCTCCTTGTCTATCGAAATATGGCAACCCGCGCACGGGAGGCAGGTCGCCGGGGGCCTGAACGTCAGACCCCGAAATAATCAGTTTGCAGGCATCCGGCGTTCGCAAAGCTCTACAAACCAGCTGCAGCCAAGCGGGATGGCGCTGTCGTCGAACTGATAGGCCGGGTGGTGGCACATCGCAGTGTCGCCATTCCCGAGGAAGATATAGGCGCCGGGGCGGGCTTCTAGCATGTAGGCAAAATCCTCGGACGGCATGATCGGCGCGGTTTCGGGGTCAACGCTGTCGGTGACAGCTTGTGCAGCCTCGACCGCGTGAGCGACTTCCTCGGCGGTGTTTTCTGTCACCGGGTAGCCGGGCGTCCATGTGACCTTCGCGATGGCCCCAAAGGCCGACGCGGTATCCTCCGCGACGCGGCGCACGCGCTCTTCGGCCAATGTGCGGTTTTCCGTATCCAACGTGCGCACGGTGCCCTTCAGCTTGGCACGATGGGCGATCACATTGGAGGCGGTGCTGTCGGTCTCAAAGGTGCCAACCGTCAGCACCACACGGTGGATCGGGTTCACGGTGCGCGACACGATGGAGTGCAGCGAGACCACGATTTGCGAGGCCACCAGCGTGGTGTCGATGGCGTCATGCGGCGCGGCGGCATGGCCGCCCTTGCCGGTGACTTCGATCTCGAACTCATCTGAGGAGGCCAAGAGCCCACCAACACGGGTGGCGATATGGCCCACAGGCAGGCCCGGCATATTGTGCAGGCCGTAGACCTCCTGCACGCCCCAGCGGTCCATCACGCCATCATCGACCATGGCCTTGCCCCCGGCCCCGCCTTCCTCGGCAGGTTGGAACAACAGCACCACGGTGCCGTCGAAATTGCGCGTCTCAGAGAGGTATTTTGCAGCACCAAGCAGGATCGCGGTGTGGCCGTCGTGGCCGCAGGCGTGCATCTTGCCCGGTGTCTTGGAGGCATAGTCCAGCCCGGTTTCCTCATGGATCGGCAGCGCGTCCATGTCGGCTCTAAGCGCGATGACCTTGCCGGAGGCGGTGCTCTTGCCCTTGATCACCCCCACCACGCCGGTCTTGCCAATGCCCGGCACCACCTCATCACACCCAAAACCAGTCAGCCGTTCCTGCACCAATCCTGCGGTGCGATGAACGTCATACATCAACTCTGGGTTTTCATGAAAATCATGACGCCACGCGGTGATTTCGGGCAGCAACTCGGCAAAGCGATTCCGGACGGGCATGGTCTCTCTCCTTAACGTGTTAGCGAAATGAGTGCCGCAAGGCGGATCAGAAGGCAAGGCTTGTTGCACAATTGAACCAAAGGGTGCCACGCCTCAAAGCAGGAGGCCGAACCGCGCCCTTCACGGCAGGTCATCCCGGCCCAAACGCACCGCACTGTGCGGCGCGAAGGACGGTCTACAACATTCGGTTTATTCAGCCTATCAGGCCACAGTGTCAGGCAGCGGTGTCAGGCCGCGAGGCGCTTGACCAGATCGCGCATGAACTGGGTGCCCGCCTCAAACTGCTGCACCGTGATGAACTCATCCGCCTGATGCGCCTGGGCAATATCACCGGGGCCACAGACAACAGCAGAATAGCCCGCAACCTGATAGTGACCGGCCTCTGTGCCGTAACTCACCACATGGCGCGCGTTGTCGCCGGTGAGTGTGCGGACCAGCGTTTCCGCAGCACCATCCGTTTCCGGCACAAGCCCCGGCACACTGAAGACCTTCTCGATACTGATACCCGATTGGGGGCTGACGGCCTGCATCTCTGCCTCGATGCGGGCGATTTCCGCCTCATACTGGGATTGCCAATCTTCAAGATTTTCACCCGGAACCGCCCGGAAATCCATCCAAAAATTGCAATCTCCTGCGGTTATGTTGTGGGCCGTGCCGCCAGACACCTTACCGACATGGACCGTCGTCCAGGGCGGCGTGAACATCGCCGCCACCTCGGTCTGCGGCTTGGCACGGTTCTCGGTGTTGCGGTGATTGGCCCAGTCGATGACGCGCGCGGCTTCCATCACCGCGCTTACGCCCTGATGCATCAGCGAGCTGTGGACCTCAAACCCGCGCACATGGGTTGCCATGGCAAATGCGCCCTTGTGACCGGTCACGGCCTTCAGCATCGACGGCTCGCCTACAACAACGGCCTCCGCCTTGGGCAGATGTTTCTGCATCTGAGCAATCAGCGGCGGCGCGCCGGTGCAACCGATTTCCTCGTCAAAGGTATAGGCAAGCTGGAGCGGGCGCTGCAGGTCCGCATAGTGCCCCTCCACCAGTGCCCAGAGCGCCAGCGCGTCAAAGCCCTTCATGTCGACACAGCCACGGCCAAAATACTTGCCGTCCCGCTCCACCACCACAAAAGGATCAGACGTCCAGTCCTGCCCCTCAACCGGCACCACATCCGTATGCCCCGACAGCAGCACGCCGCCGTCGATCTTTGGACCGACATGCGCATATAGCCCAGCCTTTTCAGGCTGTTCCGGGTCGATCCAGATGTAGTGTTCAATCCCGTGAGAGCTGAGGTAGTCTGCCGTCCACTCGACGAGCGGCAGATTGGTGTCACTGCTTACAGTTGGAAAGGAGACCAGCTGCGTCATGATCTCCAGCGGGGACAGACGGTCGACCATGCCTCAATACCCGGAATCGGTCATCAGCACGAAATGGCCCGGCTCGATCTCGACATAATCGGAGGGCTCCGGCTGGTAGCTCATGTCATGGATCGGCGACGGGATCGGTTTGAAATTCAGATCCTGCTCGGTCTTGCGCTTGTTGGGATCGGCGATCGGCACGGCCTTCATCAGCGCCTGGGTATAGGCATGGGCCGGGTTCTCGAACACGCGGGCGCGCGGGCCGATCTCCACCAGACGACCGAGGTACATCACACCGACCTGATGACTGACACGCTCTACCACCGCCATGTCATGGCTGATGAAGAGGAAGGACAGCTCCAGATCCGCCTGCAGCTCCATCATCAAGTTCAGCACCTGCGCCTGCACCGACACATCCAGCGCCGAGACCGCCTCGTCCGCGACGATCAGTTTGGGATTGAGCGCCAGCGCGCGGGCAATGGCGATCCGCTGGCGCTGACCGCCGGACATCTCGTGCGGGAAGCGGCGCATGAAGCTGCGCGGCAGATGCACCCGGTCAAACAGCGCCGCCACCCGGTCCTGGATCTCCGACCCCGACGCGATCTTGTAGTTCTTCATCGGCTCGGCGACCTGGTCCATCAGCTGCATCTGCGGATTGAGCGAGGCAAAGGGGTCCTGAAAGATCATCTGCATATCAAGGCGCGCCTTGTGCAGATCATGCTGGTTGAGCCCGATGACATCACGGCCCTCGAACTCGACCTTGCCGGAGTTCGGCTCCACCAACCGCAGGATCGAGCGACCGCAGGTGGATTTGCCACAGCCGGATTCGCCCACCAGGCTCAGGGTCTGCCCCTTGAACACCTTGAAGGATACATCCTCGACCGCATGCACCTGCGCCACCGTGCGCCGCAGCAGCCCGCCCTTGACCGGGAAGCGCGTGACCAGGTTTTCGACGTTCAGCAACACCTCATCGGTGCCCTTGATCGGCGCGATCTCGCGCTGTTCAACGCCCATCAGCTTCATCGGCTCAGGATAGTCCTTGCCACGCATCTCGCCCAGCTTCGGCACCGCAGCCAGCAGCGCCTTGGTGTAGTCTTCCTTGGGCAATTCAAAGATCTCGTGGACGGTGCCCTCCTCGACCTTGTTGCCGCGGAACATGACGACCACGCGGTCGGCCATCTGCGCCACCACCGCCATATCGTGGGTGATAAACATCACCGCAGTGCCGGTCTCACGCTTCAAACGGTCCATCAGGGCGAGGATTTCGGCCTGAATGGTCACGTCGAGCGCCGTTGTCGGCTCATCCGCGATCAGCAAGCGTGGCTCGCACGCCATTGCCATGGCGATCACCACGCGCTGGCGCATCCCGCCAGAGAGTTCATGCGGGTATTGTTTCATGCGCCGTTCGGCTTCGGGGATGCGCACCTCGCGCAGAATCTCAATGGCGCGGGCCTCTGCCTCTTTTTTGCTCATCCCCTTGTGGATTCGCAGGCCTTCGGTCAGCTGGCGGCCCACCGTGAACACCGGATTGAGCGCCGTCATCGGTTCCTGAAAAATCATTCCGATCTGATTGCCGCGAAATCTGGCGCATCAGATTACCCTCGGCCTTGGCCAGATCGACAGGCGTGTCATCGCCCGGATCAAACAGCAATTCGCCCGCCGCGATGGTGCCGCCGCCATACTCCACCAGACGCATCAAAGAGAGCGACGAGACAGATTTACCCGATCCGGACTCGCCCACGATGCACAAAGTTTCACCAGAGGCGATGTCAAACGAAACATTCTCAACACCGACAACCGGCCCGTCCTTTGTTTCGAATTCAACCCGCAGGCCTTTGATCTGTGCAATGGGGTGGTCGAGCATCCGTTCATCCTGTCTATTTTGACGGCACCTTGGCGGTGCCTGTTTGGCGGCGATCTAAGCCTATGCGGCGCGGACCGTCAAACCCCGGATCGTTTTCCTGACGGCCAGGTCTTGCATTTTATCAAAACTCTGTGTTCGATATCGACAGTGAACGCCAAAGGCGACAGGGGGTTAAGAAAACAGGTCCGATACAACGGACCCGCTCATCCGCAGCACCAGCTTGCGGATCTTCGTGACATCCTAACGTCCTAGGTGGACGCAATTTTCTGGCCGCGCTTGCGGTCACGGGTTGTGCCATTCAAACAGGCGCTGCCTTTACAACAAAAACACTATGTCGGTTCCGACAAGGAGAGTGTAATGACATTGAAAACCCTATTGCTGGGTGCTGTGGCCTCTGCCGCATTTGCGCCCGCTGCCTTTGCCGAGCGTGGCTCGGACGGTCAGGTCAACATCATCTATTGGCAAGCCCCGTCCATCATGACCCCGTTCCTGTCCGGCGGCACCAAGGACGTGGAAGCCGCATCGCTCGTGATCGAGCCGCTGGCGCGGTTCAACGCCTCCGGCGAGATGGTTCCGTGGCTGGTCGAGGAAATTCCGACAGTCGACAACGGTGGCGTCAGCGAAGACCTGACCCAGATCACCTGGAAGCTGAAGCCCGGCATCAAGTGGTCCGACGGCACCGATCTGACGGCTGCCGACGTTAAATTCACCTACGAGTATTGCACCCACCCCGAAGGCGGCTGCGCGCAGGTCACCAAATTCGAAGGCGTGACCGGTGTTGAAACCCCGGACGATCACACCGTTGTGGTGTCCTTTGAAAAAGCGACCCCCTACCCCTACGGTCCCTTCGTAGGCGGTGAGAGCCCGATCATTCAGGCCGCACAGTTCGGCGAATGCCTCGGTGCCAAAGCGCCCGAGTGTACCGAAGCGAACTTCAACCCGATCGGCACCGGCCCGTTTGTTGTGGATGAGTTCAAGCCCAACGACGTGATCACCCTGTCGGCAAACCCGAACTACCGCGACCCGGCGAAACCTGCCTTCGCAAAAGTTCTGCTGAAAGGTGGCGGCGACGCGACTGCAGCAGGCCGTGCGGTGATGGAAACCGGCGAGTTTGACTACGCATGGAACCTGCAGCTGGCACCCGATGTCATCGCGCAGATGGAAGCCGGCGGCAAAGGCAAGGCCGTTGCAGGCTTTGGTCCGCTGCTTGAGCGTATCATGCTCAACAACACCAACCCATCGCCCGAGCTCGGCCCGGAAGAGCGTTCTGTGATCCGCCCGCACCCGTTCCTGTCTGACCCGGCCGTCTACAAGGCGCTGTCCATGGCGATCGACCGTGAGCTGCTGGTCGAGATCGGCTACGGCAAAGCCGGCCGCGTGTCCTGTTCCTGGGTTCCGGCACCGGAAGCCTATGGCATCACCCCCGAAGGCTGTGACGTCCAGGACATCGAGGGTGCAAATGCGCTGCTCGATCAGGCTGGTATCGTCGACACCGACGGTGACGGCATCCGTGAAAAGGACGGTGTCCCGCTGGAGATCCTCTACCAGACCTCCACCAACGCCGTACGTCAGGACTTCCAGGCGCTGATCAAACAGTGGTGGAACCAGATCGGTGTTGAAACCGAGCTGCGCAACGTCAACGGCTCTGTCTTCTTCGGTGGCGACCCGGGCTCCCCGGACACCTTCCAGAAGTTCTATGCTGACGTTGAAATGTACGCCAACACCTTCAACGGCACCGACCCGCAGTCCTACTTCGGCAACGGTCTGTGTGACAAGGCACCGACACCGGCGTCCCAGTGGCAGGGTGAGAACATCTCCCGCTTCTGCGATGAAGAGTTCGATGCGCTGCATGCAGAGCTGAGCCAGACCGCAGATGCCGCAAAACGCATCGAAATCGGTCAGAAGCTCAACACCATCGTGTTTGAAAAAGGCGGTATGATCCCGCTTGTTCACCGTGGCCGTCTGTCCGGTGTGTCCAACACACTGGGTGGTGTCGACCTGAACGTGTGGGACAGCGAGCTGTGGAACGCAGCTGACTGGTACCGCACCGAATAAACGTTCGTCCGCGATCAACAGGGGCCCCGGTTTTCATGCCGGGGCCCGCTGGTATTCGCGTTCCCGTTCTCCTGAGACGCCCGGCATTGTCGTCACGCCGGACATGACTTAAGAGGCCCGGCATCACGCGATCCCCACCCCGCAAGGGCAAGGCAAACGCGGACCTGTCGACAACCCATTTGCAAAGGCGCCTGGCTGATGCTGACTTTTACCATCCGACGGCTGATCATAGCAGTACCAACCCTGCTGTTCATCAGTCTCGTGATCTTCCTGCTGCTGGAGCTCGCCCCCGGCGACCCCATGGCGCAGGTTCCCCTGACCGTCCCCCCCGAAGTGAAAGAGAAGATGCGCTTGGCCCTCGGCCTTGGCGAGCCCGTCCATATCCGGTTCTGGAAATGGATCGTGCAGTTCTTCTGGATCGAACCCCAGGTTCTGATCGACCATATCTTCGGCACTTCCTTTTCCGCCGGCGATCTACGCGTGATCTCCTGGCAGACCCGTTCCCCGGTGATGGACATCGTGGTGCAGCGCCTGCCGCAGACCCTGATGGTCGTTGGCACCGCCTATATCGTCGCGATCCTGATCGCGCTGCCGATCGGCATCTATTCGGCCTATCGCCAGTACAGCTGGTTCGACCAGCTCGGCACCTTCGTGTCGATGGTCGGCTTCTCCGTGCCGCCGTTCTTTTCCGGCGTGCTGGTGATCGTGATCTTCTCGGTCCAGCTGGGCTGGTTCCCGTCGATCTATGACACCACGCTGGAGGTCACCAGCTGGGAGACCTTCGTGAAGCAGCTGCAGCAGATGGTAATGCCGGTGATGGTGCTGGCGCTGCAGATCACCGCACAGCTCAGCCGCTTCATGCGCGCCTCGATGCTCGACAACCTCAACCAGGACTATGTGCGCACCGCGCGGGCCAAGGGTCTGGGCGAATATGTCGTGGTCATGGTGCATGTTCTGCGCAATTCGATGATCCCTGTGGTCACCGTGATCGCGCTGGGGGTTCCGTCGATCTTTGGCGGCGCCATCATCACCGAACAGGTGTTCAAGGTGAACGGCATCGGCCAGCTCCTGATCGGCGCCATTCAGGCCAACGACCTGCCCATGGTGCAAACCCTGACCTTCATCTTTGCCGTGCTCATCGTGCTGTTCAACCTGATCGCCGATGTGCTCTATGGCATTCTCGACCCGAGGATCCGCTATGACTGACGCTGCAAAAGACCAGAGCCTGCAGCATTCCAGCGTGCAGGACGAGCTGTCCAAACCACCACGCAGCCAATGGCGCGACATCTGGGACCAGTTCAAATCCCACCGTGGCGCACTGTTCGGCGGCTGCCTGTTCCTCGGCATCGTGCTTGGCGTCGTTGTCGGCCCGTTCGTTTACTGGAACGATGCGAAATTCGTGCCCACGGGCCGGGATTTCATCACCCTGCGCGACATGCGTCCGATCTATCACGTGCTGTGGGATCCCTCGGCCAAGATGGACTGGGCCTATCCTTTGGGCACGGACAACCTTGGTCGTGACACGCTGGCGCGGCTGATGTTCGGGGGTCGGGTATCCCTCGCGGTCGGTATGGCCGCGATGATCCTGGCACTGATCCTCGGCAGCTTCATCGGTGTGATTGCGGGCTACTTCAAAAAGCTCGACGGTCTCCTGATGCGGTTGACCGACCTGTTCCTGGCCCTGCCCCTCCTGCCGATGATCCTGGTGGCGGCGGTGCTGTTCCGCGAGTCGCTGTCGCAGTCCATCGGGCCGGAAGGCGGCATCTTCGTGCTCATCGTCTGCCTGATCGGGATCACCTCCTGGATGCCGACCGCGCGGATCGTGCGCGGCGATGTGCTGGCGATCAAGGAACGCGAGTTCGTGCTCGCGGCACGCTCCATCGGCACCAAGCCAAGCAACATCATCTCGCGCCACATCCTGCCCAACGTGCTGTCGCCCATCATGGTGTCGGCCACCCTCGGGATTGCGACCGCGATCATCACCGAGTCGGCGCTGTCGTTCCTCGGCTTTGGCTTCCCGCCGGACTTCCCGACCTGGGGCCGCCTGCTGAATGACGCCGTGGACCGGATGACCCTGTTCCCGGAGCGCGTGCTCTGGCCCGGTATCCTGATCTCGCTGACGGTGCTGTCGGTGAACTACCTCGGCGACGGCCTGCGCGACGCGCTGGATCCGCGCATCCGGGGCCGCTGAGGCAGCAACTCAAGTAGAAAAGGCCGCCCGATGAGGCGGCCTTTTTTGATTTAAGAGGGCAGCGCCCGAGCCTGGGTGGGGGCAAAGCGCCCTCCCGGGGGGAAGGTCGGGCGCTGTCCGGCCTCTCGCCCGAACAAGGCTGTTCTATTGGTTCTCCACTCCCCCACCGATCAATGCAGGCTCTTGCGGATGCGCCGCACCGCCAGGAACACCGCCCCGATCACCACAGGTGTGATGATCGCCGTGAGCATCCCCTTGCTGAGGTCCAGCGCCTTGCCCAGCGGATAGAGCGCATAGGCCGCCAGCGACACCGCGTAATAGCTGATCGCCACCACCGAGAGCCCCTCGACCGTGTGTTGCAGCCGCAACTGCAGATCCGCACGCCGGTCCATACTCTCCAACAATTCCTGGTTCTGTGCCGAGCGTTCCACATCCACCCGTGTCCGCAGCAGCTCCCCTGCGCGCCGCGCCCTGTCCGCCAGCACCGCCAGCCGTTTCTCGGTGGATTGCACCGTGCGCATCGCAGGTTCGAACCGGCGCAGCATGAACTCCGCCATGGTCTGGAAGCCCTCAAACCGCTCTTCCCGCAACAGGGCGATGCGCTGATTCACCAGTGCCTCATAGGCGCCGGTGGCTCCAAACCGGAACGCCGATTGCGCCGCCATTGCCTCCAGCTCTGCCGAGATCGTCAAGAGCTGTGTCAGCGTCTGCTCCGCCGGAACATGGCCGCGGGTCATCTCACCCATCATCTCGGACAGGGAGGCATCCATGGCGCTGATGGTCGGCGTCAGGCCCCGCGCCCGCGAGAACCCAAGCATGGACATGGCGCGATAGGTCTCGATCTCACAAAGCCGCTGCACCACCCGCCCCACCCGCTGCGGGCCGGTGTCCTCGTTGACAAAAAGCGCAAAGCGCACATGCCCGGCCGGGTCGATGCGGAAATCGCCCGCCACCATCGCATTGTCATCCAGAACCGAGGCCATGGCGAGACTTTCGGGCACAAACCAGCTGCGCACCTTGTCCTTGATCTGCTCCTGCGCCGGTCGCGGCACGATGCGGATCAGCGCCGAGGTCACGCGCTGTCCCGGCGCCTGCGCCAGCCAGTCCGGGGGGAACAGCTCGAAATCCTGCGGATCAAAGACACGGTCGCTGACCCCATCGCCATGCAGCGTGTAGGAGACAAATTCAGTGTGCTGCTCCCACTTCAAGGTGTGGCGGCCCAGCTGCGCGGTGTGGTGTGTGGCGCCCGGCTGCGGATGCGGCGCGCCATGGCGATCCAGCAGATCCTTCAGGTGTTGAAGGTCCGCCATCCGGTCCCGATGCACCGCCTCCTTGGGCTGTTTCACCGCCAGATAGGCCACGGTGGCGGGCACCCCAATGGTGGGAAACGGTCGCGCGTGCAGCTCGTTGACAAGCTGATAGCGCAGGGGATGATCTTCTATCGCGGCCATGGCACCCTTCCGGCATTAGTTGCCAGATCCTAGCCAAAGCGGGCGTGTGTTGTAAAGTTTTACTTCTCAATCAATGTGTTAGCGGGATGCAACGGTATACAGACCAGCACGTTTTCGCCCCGAACACATCGTTTGCGGCATCGAGATCGTTGATTGCGGCGAACAGACCGCCATCAAGCGACCCCGCCTTTCGAAGATCCGCATGGATGCTCTGGCGCGTGTTGTGATGGGGGCGGTCTCTTCTGCGAAAGGAGCTGGGGGCGCTGCCCCCGGCCCTGAGCGGGCCTCCCCCGAGATATTTATGGAAAAGATGAAAGCAAAAAGGGCGCTCCAAACGGGGCGCCCTCTGATCTCTTGTAGCTTGTTGCGATCAGCTGATCAGGTTGAGCAGCGTGCTGAGCGACTGTTTTGCGTCACCGTAGAACATGCGGGTGTTGTCCTTGAAGAACAGCGGGTTCTCGATGCCGGAATATCCGGTGCCCTGGCCGCGTTTGGAGACAAACACCTGTTTCGCCTTCCAGCACTCCAGCACCGGCATGCCGGCGATCGGAGAGTTGGGGTCTTCTTGTGCGGCAGGGTTCACGATGTCGTTGGAACCGATCACGATGGCCACATCCGTCTCCGGGAAGTCGTCGTTGATTTCGTCCATCTCCAGCACGATGTCGTAAGGAACTTTCGCCTCGGCCAAGAGCACGTTCATATGCCCCGGCAGACGGCCCGCCACCGGGTGGATCGCAAAGCGCACGTTTTTGCCCTTGGCGCGCAGACGGCGGGTGAGCTCCGCCACATTCTGCTGCGCCTGCGCCACCGCCATGCCGTAGCCGGGGATGATCACGATGCTGTCGGCCTCGTCCAGCGCCGTGGCAACGCCGTCGGCGTCGATCGCCACCTGCTCGCCCTCGACCTCCATTGCAGGGCCCGTGGTGCCGCCAAAGCCGCCCAGGATCACCGACACGAACGACCGGTTCATCGCCTTGCACATGATGTAGCTGAGGATCGCGCCGGACGAGCCCACCAGTGCGCCGACCACAATCAGGAGGTCATTGCCCAAGGAGAAGCCGATCGCCGCCGCCGCCCAGCCGGA
Source organism: Tritonibacter scottomollicae (assembly GCF_032924845.1). NCBI lineage: Bacteria > Pseudomonadati > Pseudomonadota > Alphaproteobacteria > Rhodobacterales > Paracoccaceae > Tritonibacter > Tritonibacter scottomollicae. The sequence goes on along the minus strand of NZ_CP136704.1, from coordinate 365,485 downwards.
GTAGCTGTTCAGCATGGAAACCACCACCGGCATGTCGGCGCCGCCGATGCCCATGATCAGGTGATAGCCGATGAACAGTGCGGCCAGCGTCATCAGGGCCAACGGCACAAAACCACCGGAGCCGAGATACCAGAACAGGCACAGGAGCGACAGCACCGCAGCGCCAAGGTTCAGCATATGCCCGCCCGGCAGCTTCTCCGCCTTCGACGACACCTTGCCCGACAGCTTGCCATAGGCGATCACCGAGCCGGTGAAGGTCACCGCGCCGATGAACACGCCGAGGAAGACCTCGACCCGCAGGATGTTGATCTCGACGCTGTCCTTCTTGGCCAGCAGCGCGGCAAAGCCTTCCAGCGTCTTGCGCGTGCCTTCGTCCATCGCCAGCACCCGGCCCAGTTCGATATGGGCGTTGAAGCCCACCAGAACGGCGGCCAGACCGACCAGCGCATGCATGCCTGCCACCAGCTCCGGCATCTGGGTCATCTCGACCTTCGAGGCCAGCATATAGCCGATCACACCGCCGGCACCGATCAGCACCAACGACAGGAACCAAAGGCCGGAGCCCGGCCCGATCAGGGTTGCAAAGACCGCCAGCCCCATGCCGGCAATGCCGTACCAGACCGCGCGCTTGGCGCTTTCCTGTCCCGACAGACCGCCGAGGCTGAGGATAAAGAGAACCGCCGCGACCACATAGGCCGCCGTCGTGAATCCATAGTCCATGATCTCTCCTCCTTCAGGATTTCTGGAACATGGCGAGCATGCGCCGTGTCACGAGGAAGCCGCCGAAGATGTTAATTCCGGCCATAAAAACGCTAAGCGACGCAAGGAAAATCACCAGCCAGGAGCCAGAGCCGATCTGCATCAGCGCGCCCAGGATGATGATCGAGGAGATCGCATTTGTGACAGCCATCAAAGGCGTGTGCAGGGAGTGCGAGACGTTCCAGATCACCTGGAAGCCGACAAAAACCGCCAGCACAAAGACGATGAAGTGCTGCATGAAGCTCGCAGGGGCCACCAGACCAACGCCGAGGAGCAGGGCTGCGCCCACCGCCAGCAACGTGACCTGGTTCTTGGTTTGTTGCTTGAAGGCAGCGACTTCCTGAGCGCGTTTTTCCTCTGCCGTCAGCTCTTTGGGCGGCTCGGGCTTCTTCTGCGCCGCGATCGCCTGCACCTTTGGCGGCGGCGGCGGGAAGGTGATCTCGCCCGCGTGGGTCACGGTGGAGCCACGGATCACGTCATCCTCCATGTCATGCACCACCTGGCCGTCTTTTTCAGGCGTCAGGTCGGTCATCATATGGCGGATGTTGGTGGCATAGAGGCTGGAGGACTGGCTCGCCATCCGGCTGGGGAAATCGGTGTAGCCGACGATGGTCACACCATTGTCGGTGATGATCTTCTCATCCCGAACGGTGCCCTCGACATTGCCGCCGCGCTCTGCCGCAAGGTCCACAATGACCGAGCCACGCTTCATCGCGGCGACCATATCGGCCAGCCACAGCTTGGGCGCCTCGCGGTTGGGGATCAGCGCGGTGGTGATGACGATATCGACCTCAGGTGCCAGCTCACGGAACTTCGCCAGCTGGGCCTCGCGGAACTCCGGGCTCGACACAGCGGCATAGCCGCCGGTGGCCGCGCCATCCTGCTGTTCTTCCTCAAAATCGAGGTAGACAAATTCCGCGCCCATGGACTCGACCTGCTCCGCCACTTCGGGGCGCACGTCAAAGGCATAGGTCACAGCGCCGAGGCTGGTGGACGTGCCGATGGCAGCCAGCCCCGCCACGCCCGCGCCCACCACCAGCACCTTGGCCGGGGGCACCTTGCCCGCCGCGGTAATCTGGCCAGTGAAGAAGCGATCAAAGTTGTTGCCTGCCTCGATCACCGCGCGATAGCCGGCGATATTGGCCATCGAACTCAACGCGTCCATCTTCTGCGCGCGGGAGATCCGCGGCACCATTTCCATGGCGATCACCGTGGCGCCCTTGGATTTGGCCAGCTCAAGCCCATCCTCATTGCCGCCCGGATTGAAGAAGGAGATCAGCGTTTTTGCCTTGGTCAATCGCTTCAGCTCGGTCTCGTTTGGCTGCCGCACCTTGGCGATGATGTCGGCTGTTTTCCACAGCGCGGCGGCGGTCTTGACCACCTCAACGCCGGCCTCGGAATAGGCTGCATCGGTAAAGCCCGCCGCCTGTCCGGCCCCGGCCTCGATACAGCATTCAAACCCCAGTTTCTGAAGATCCAGAGCCGACGCAGGCGTCATTGCAACGCGTGCCTCGCCCTCAGCTATCTCTTTTGGTGTGCCTATTTTCACCAGTCTTCCCCCTGTCTGCACCGATCACCTCGACCGGTTGCGCACGTTTCGCAAATACCCTACATACACGGCGCAATATTATTGCGCAAGCTTTTCGCTGCGTCGCGGCAAGTCCATGGGATATCAGGCAGTTCCGCGTCTTGCATGGAACCTACCAGTCACTGGACACCGGACGCTCGCGCTCAAAGCAACAGATGTGCGCGAGAATGAAAAGCATCCTCCTCAGAATTCTCGCCCATTGCGACAATTCAACCTCTGTTCGCGCCAATTTCACCCCGCAAACTGCCAGATTGTCCAATCCGGCACAACATTATGACGGGACGGCGTGCTTGCCCTGGCGCAGGCTCGGGATAGGCTCAGTCATCAAGGGAGGACTTCGTCATGAGCATTTCTGGAAAACACGCGCTTGTCACCGGCGGCGGCACCGGGATCGGTCTTGCCATTGCGCGGGCGCTCGCCGCCGAAGGCGCGCAGGTCACCATCACCGGACGGCGCCAACAGGTGCTCGAGGAGGTCGCCACCGCAGGGCTGCACGCAATGACGATGGATGTACGCGACGAAGAGGATGTGCGCACCCGGGTGGCCGCTGCGGTTGCGGCGCGCGGGCCGATTCAGATCTGCGTCGCCAATGCCGGCGTGGCCGAAGGCAAGGCGTTGCACAAAATGAGCCTGCAGTTCTGGCGCGACATGATGGCCACCAATCTGGACGGCGCCTTTCTGACCATTCGCGAATGCATGAAATCGATGCACCAGACGGATTGGGGACGTGTGCTCACCATTTCCTCCATCGCCGGCGTCCGGGGGCTGAAGGGCGCGCCCTGCTACAGCGCCAGCAAACACGGGCTGATCGGTCTGACCCGGTCGCTGAGCGAGGATTACCTTGGCACACCGTTCACCTTCAACGCCCTCTGCCCGGGATATGTGGACACCCCGATCGTAGCGCGCAATACCGCCTCCATCGCCGACCGTGCCGGAATAGACCCCGACGCGGCGCTGCAGATGATGGTGAAGTCGAACCGCCACAAACGACTGATCGCCCCGGAAGAGGTCGCAGCCGCCGCCCTATGGCTCTGTGGGCCAGGGTCGGAGTCGGTCTGCGGCCAGGCCATCGAGATCGCCGGCGGACAGATCTAAGTGGCGCCAGCGCATCGGAGATTGGTCCCCGCTCCCTTGTCCTGAAGATAACCCCGGGCCAGATGCAGAGCGCACCGCCCTGTTTTCATCTTTTCATAAATATCTCGGAGCGCGAGGCAGAGCCTCGCTGCCAACCCCGGCAGCTTCAGGCCGAGAGCTGCAGGGGGCCGGTCTCACCCCCGCCAACCAGGATCGCGCTGCGGTGCCAAAGGCCTCGAACAGCGGCCTCGACACCGGGTCTTCGCCAGCGCGATACTCCGGGTGCCATTGCACCGCGAGCGTGAACCCCGGCGCGTCCTTGACGTAAATCGCCTCCGGCGTGCCGTCCTGCGCCTGACCGTCGATGACGATACGCGCGCCAGCCGTCTTGATGCCCTGCCCATGCAACGTATTGGTCATCACTTCGGTCGCACCGAACAGCTGGTGGAACAGGCCGCCCTCGGTCAGCGTCACCGGATGGCGCAGTGCGAATTTCTCTTCGATCGTGCCATCGGGGGGCATCCGGTGGTTGGACCGCCCCGGCAAATCGCGAATTTCCGGATAGAGCGTCCCGCCAAGCGCAACATTCACCTCCTGAAAGCCGCGACAGATCCCTAGAAACGGCTGCCCGCGCTCCACGCAGGCCCGCACCAGCGGCAGCGTAATCGCATCCCGCGCCCGGTCGAAATCCCCATGCGCCTCCGTCGGATCCTCGCCGTATTCCTCCGGGTGCACGTTGGGGCGCCCACCGGTGAGCAGGAAACCGTCAAAACTCTCCAGAAGCTCCTCAACGCTCACGTAGCGCGGATCGGTCGGGATCAGCAGCGGCAGACAGCCAGAAACATTGGCCACCGCATCCGAGTTCATCGTCCCCCCCGCATGGGTCGGATATTGATCATTCATCAGGTAGGAATTGCCGATAATGCCGACTTTGGGGCGCACGATAGAGGTCTCCAGTTCAGGTTTGTTCATGAAATCAGACGCTGCCCATCACCCTAAAGCGCCTTTCGATTTTGGCGCAAGTCCGCCAATGGCGCAAAGCTCTGTTCACTGACGCACATGACCGCATCTGCGTCTTCGCTGACGTATTCTGCGCGCGCTGTGCGCATGGTGTACGCAAATCGTTGATAAATCGGACACACTCAGTCGGCACACCTCTGAATGAAAGATACGCAACGACAGATAGCACCGAGAGAGCGGCGCGCGCGTACCCAAAAGAAAAGCCGGGGTGCGCCCCCGGCTTTTTGTTCAGGTCCGCCATACGGCTCAACCGGACATTCAAAATCAAACAAGCAGGCGACTTAGCCTTGTGCTTTCAACTCCAGACGCCGCGCATGCAGCACTGGTTCGGTATAGCCTGAGGGCTGCACACGACCTTTGAACACCAGATCACAGGCGGCCTGAAACGCGACACCGTCGAACCCCGGCGCCATCGCGTGGTAGGTCGGATCAGACGCATTCTGCCCGTCAACCACGGCGGCCATCTTCTGCATCGCAGCCATCACCTGTTCCTCGGACACAACGCCATGGTGTAGCCAGTTTGCCAGCGCCTGGCTGGAGATCCGGCAGGTGGCGCGGTCTTCCATCAGGCCCACGTCGTTGATGTCCGGCACCTTGGAGCAGCCAACGCCCTGATCGACCCAGCGCACGACATAGCCAAGGATGCCTTGCGCATTGTTCTCGATCTCGCGCGCGATCTCGATATCTGACAGGTTCTGGCCGTCCATAACTGGAATAGTCAGCAGATCAGCCAGCGTGCCACGGGCGCCCGCCGCCTTCAGCGCGTCCTGACGGGCATGCACATCGACACGGTGGTAGTGGGTTGCGTGCAGGGTCGCGGCGGTGGGCGATGGCACCCAGGCGCAGGTCGCACCGGACTGCGGATGGCCGACTTTCGCCTCCAGCATCTCGCCCATACGATCCGGCATGGCCCACATGCCCTTGCCGATCTGCGCGCGCCCCTTGAGACCACAGGCCAGCCCGATATCGACATTGCGATCCTCGTAGGAGGCGATCCAGGCGGTGCCCTTCATCTCGCCCTTTATGAGCATCGGGCCGGCCTCCATCGAGGTGTGAATCTCATCCCCCGTGCGGTCAAGGAACCCGGTGTTGATAAAGGCCACACGCGATTTTGCGGCGCGGATACATTCCTTGAGGTTCACCGAGGTGCGGCGCTCCTCGTCCATGATGCCGATCTTGACGGTGTTGCGCGGCAGGCCCAGCGCGTCCTCGACATGATCAAAGATCTTCACCGCAAAGGCGACTTCCTCCGGCCCGTGCATCTTCGGCTTGACCACATAGACAGAGCCATGCAGCGAGTTGCCGCCCTCTGCTTTCAGGTCGTGCATTGCGATCAGCACGGTGATCATGGCATCAAGGAACCCCTCGCCCGCCTCGCGGCCCTCGCTGTCCAGCACCGCCGGGTTGGTCATCAGGTGGCCCACGTTGCGCACCAGCAGGAGCGAGCGCCCCTTCAGGGATGCCGCCTCGCCTGCGGGAGTTGTGTAGTCCACATCGCCGTTCAGCACGCGGGTAAAGCTCTTGCCGCCCTTGGAGACCTCTTCGGCCAGGTCACGTCTCATCAGGCCAAGCCAGTTGGCATAGGCCGTCACCTTGTCTTCGGCATCAACACAGGCCACGGAATCTTCGCAGTCCATGATCGTGGACAGCGCCGACTCGAACGTGATGTCATTGATCCCAGCAGTGTCCACAGCGCCGATATTGCCGGAGCGGTCCACTTCAAGGATCAGGTGCAAACCATTGTTTTTCAGGAAAACGCGTGAGGGTGTAGCCGCGTCGCCGGCAAAGCCGGCGAATTTTGCAGCGTCCCGCAGTGCAGGCACAAACTGTCCGTCTTTGACCGCCAGCGCGGCCACGTCACTCCATGATCCCTCGGCCAGCGGGAAAATCTCATCCAGGAAGCTGCGACCCCAGGCAATCACCCGTGCACCGCGCGCGGCATCATACCCTTTGCCGGTCGGCAGGTCGCCCATGGCATCAGTGCCATAAAGCGCATCGTAGAGGCTGCCCCAACGGGCATTCGCCGCGTTCAGCGCAAAGCGCGCATTGGTGATCGGCACCACCAGCTGAGGGCCGGGAATATGCGCGATCTCAGGATCGACATTGGTGGTGTCCACCTCAAAATCCGCGCCCTCAGGCACCAGATAGCCGATCTCTTCGAGAAAACTCTTGTAGGCCGCCGCGTCATGGGGCTGACCGCGCCGCTCAAGATGCCAAGCGTCAATCTGACCCTGAATGGACTCACGTTTGGCCAGAAGTGCGCGGTTCTCATCGCCCATTCCGTTCACCAGACCGGACAGCCCGTCCCAGAACGCGTCGGCGCTGATCCCTGTGCCCGGAAGGGCGCTTTCTTCAACAAAGGCCGCCAGTGTGGAGGCCACCTGAAGTCCATTCCGTTCGATCCGGCTCATAGTTCACCCCTCTTGGCGGTACACGATTGCATGCCGTGTGATACGGGAAAAGTTTCGCATCGGCAACAAAACCGGCAAACTGGAAATGCAAACGCATCTTCTTGTTTTCCAATAAAGTGCTCAAAATTTCCAGCAACCACCGAGGGACGAGAGCGCGATGCAATGCCGAGGGCCGCTGCATCTTTCAACGACCGCACACGTCTACCCTGCCCTTGTCGATGACGGGCTGCACCTGAACCGCTTGTTCTATATATTCGCGCTCAACAAACCTTAGTCGCTCACCCCGACCTGCTCATCCGTCAGCGAGGGAACCTCATCGGTGGCCACCTCCTCATCAGACGCATTGTTGGCGACGGACAGCAGGAAAACCCCAAGCATCACCAATACAACGACGATGGAGACGCGAATGGCAATCAGGCTGGGTTTGTGGCGCTTCTCTTCTTTTTCGATGTTGGTGTCAGGTGCGGACATGTGGCCTCCGGGTATATGCGTTTAGGGTATTTCTCGGCGGAAGCGCCTCTCGGCCGGGGACTATTCCCCGTCGACATCGACGGCTTCGGCCTCTCCGGAAACGACAGCGCTGCTATCATCGCCCAGCGTCGCGGCACCCTCCTCAGCGAAGTCATAAGCCAAGCCAAAGACGGCAAAGCAGAGCACGAGCAGAACAAGTGCCGCGATCAGCCAATATAGCCCGCGCTTGCGTTCACGGACCTCACGCTGGGTGGTCATTGGTGTATCAGCTTCAGCCATGAGCTTCTCCTTTCATAGCGAGAGCACGAAGGGCGCTTGCCCGCCTGCCCTCTCTTGCATAGGTCTTGGTAGACAAACGCGCGTCCGCCGCGCAGGTTCCAAAATTTCTCGAAGGATGCTTTTATGAACGATGCCGCTCCAGCCACGCAGCCCGAGACCTTTTACCTGAAAGATTACACGCCATTCGGTTTTGACGTGGACAGCGTTGAGCTGATCTTTCGCCTCGCTCCGGACACCACGCGGGTGCTGTCAAAGATCCATTTCACCCCGAAACCAGATGCCGCGGATCGAACATTTTTTCTGCATGGCGAGCAGCTGTCGCTGATCTCCGCCCGCATCGACGGCGCCGAGGTCACGCCCGAGCTCACTGCCAGCGGCCTCACCTGCGATGTGCCGGACCAGCCCTTCGTCTGGGGAGCCGAGGTGGAGATCAACCCACAGGCCAATACCGCGCTCGAAGGGCTCTATATGTCCAACGGCATGTATTGCACCCAATGCGAGGCCGAGGGCTTTCGCAAGATCACCTACTACCCCGACCGCCCCGACGTGATGTCCACCTTCAGCGTGCGCATCGAGGGCGACGAAAAGGTGATGCTGTCGAACGGCAACCCGGTGGATACTGGTGGCGGTTTTGCCGAATGGCACGATCCCTGGCCCAAACCGGCCTACCTCTTTGCACTGGTGGCGGGCGATCTGGTCAACCATCCCGACCGCTTCACCACCCGGTCCGGCAAGGAGGTTCTACTCAACATCTGGGTGCGTCCGGGCGATGAGCACAAATGCGATTTCGGCATGAACGCGCTGAAGAAGTCGATGGCTTGGGACGAGGAAGTCTATGGCCGCGAATACGACCTCGACGTGTTCAATATCGTCGCCGTGGATGACTTCAACATGGGCGCGATGGAGAACAAGGGCTTGAACATTTTCAACTCTTCCTGCGTCCTCGCCAGCCCTGAGACCTCAACTGATTCCAATTTTGAGAGAATTGAGGCGATTATCGCCCATGAGTATTTTCACAACTGGACCGGCAACCGGATCACCTGCCGCGACTGGTTCCAGCTCTGCCTCAAAGAGGGTCTGACGGTTTATCGCGACGCGCAGTTCACCGCCGACATGCGCTCCGCCCCGGTGAAGCGGATCGAGGATGCCATCGACCTGCGCGCCCGTCAGTTCCCCGAGGACAACGGCCCCCTCGCCCACCCGGTGCGACCCGAGTCCTTTCAGGAGATCAACAACTTCTACACCGCCACCGTCTACGAGAAGGGCGCCGAGGTGATCGGCATGCTGAAACGACTGGTTGGCGATGCGGCCTACTACACCGCGGTGGATCTCTATTTCGACCGTCACGACGGTCAGGCCTGCACCATCGAGGACTGGATCAAGGTTTTTGAGGACAGCACCGGCCGCGATCTGCAGCAGTTCAAAACCTGGTACAGCCAGGCCGGCACCCCGCGCCTCAAGGTCTCGGAGACATTCGCCGATGGCACCTATACGCTGACCTTCCGCCAGAGCACCCCGCCGACGCCGGGTCAGGACCACAAGGACCCCAAGGTGATCCCCATCGCCGTTGGCCTGCTGAGCGCCGAGGGCGCGGAGCTGGTCCCGACCACGGTGCTGGAGATGACGCAGGCGGAGCAGAGTTTCTCCTTTGAGGGGCTCGACGCCCAGCCGGTGCCGTCGATCCTGCGCGATTTCTCCGCGCCGGTGATCCTTGATCGCGAAACCTCGGCGCAGGAACGTGCCTTCCTGCTGGCCCATGACACCGACCCCTTCACCCGCTGGGAAGCGGGGCGCGAACTGGCCAAGGCCTCGCGCATCGCCATGGTAAAGGACGGCGCCAGCCCGGATGCGGCCTATCTGGAGGCGCTGAAAACGCTGGTCCGCGACGACACGCTTGATCCGGCCTTCCGCGCCCTCGTGCTATCCCCGCCCAGCGAGAGCGAGATCGCCCAGGCGCTGGCGGATCAGGGCGTCACCCCGGACCCGGATGCGATCCATGACGCGGCAGAAACCTTCGCCCAAACCCTGGCACAGAGCCTCTCCGACAGCCTGCCGCGCCTGTTTGCCGCCACATTGGTCGACGGCCCCTATCAGCCCGATGCCATCGGCGCCGGTTCGCGCGCCCTCAACGGTCGCCTGCTCGGCCTTTTGACCCGCATCGACGGCGGCGAGGCGGCGGCGCGGCAATACGAAGAGGCCGACAACATGACGGTGCAGAACACCGCGCTGGCCTGCCTGTTGAAGGCTGAGAAGGGCGAGAGCCAGAGCCGGGCCTTCTTCGAACAATGGCAAGACGACCGGCTGGTGATGGACAAGTGGTTTGCCCTGCAGGTCGCCACGGCCCGTCCTGAACGCGCGCCCACTGTGGCGGCGGAACTGACCAAGCACCGGCTGTTTACCATCAAGAACCCCAACCGGTTCCGCGCGGTGATGGGGGCGCTGTCGATGAACCACGCAGGCTTCCATCAGGCGGATGGCAGCGGCTATCGCCTGCTGGCCGATCAGTTGATCGCGCTGGACGCGCTGAACCCGCAGACCACCGCGCGCATGTGCACCGCCTTCCAGACCTGGAAGCGCTATGACGACGCCCGGCAGGCCTTGATGCTGGCCGAGCTGGAGCGCATCAAATCGACTTCGGGCCTCAGCCGCGACACCAATGAGATGGTGAGCCGCATCCTCGATGCCTGATCCCGGCGCCCCCGGCGCGTTCCGTTTCACACGGTACGCGCGCTCTGTCGCCGCCCTGCTCGTGCTGGCCGCCTGGCTCTGTGCGCTCATCGCACTCTGGGCGGTATTTCAGGCGCGCGGCTGGATCGTGGTACTGCTGGCCCTGCCGGTGCTGCCCGCCCTTTGGGAGCTATGGCGCAACCCCGCCGCCTGGCTGGAACTGACGGATGACCACCTGCGCTGGCAGGCCGCGCGCAGCACCGCCGACATTGCGCTGCACGAGATCGACCATGTGATGCTGGTCACCCGCTGGGATTTCTCCATCCGGGCCACTGTGCATACCAAGATCGGCACCCATCACCGCATTCCGGCCGAAGTCACGCCAAAGGCGCAGGCGCTGGAGGAGGCGCTGGCCAAACGGTCTATCGTCGTTAAAAGACAGCATTTTACTGTTCTCTGAGCTGCATCAATCAGCCGAATTTCGCGCAGTTCTCGCGCGCATTCGGCAGAATGCCGCGCTTTTGCCGCCATTCCTCGGCGCCCTGTCGAAATTCATCCGCCGAACACCCTTTCATTGCCATGATTGCGCCCCAAACCTTGCCGACACTCGGAGACAGACCAAAGACTGCTGAACAACTCCGGGACCACCTGATGCCACTCTCTGCTCTTCCGGCAAAAGACGGCTTGAAGAAGGCGCTGCGCCTGATCTCAAACCACGTACCGCCGCTGCGGTCGTCCGGCGGGCTATCCCTGCCGCGCTCCATGCCGATGTCCCGCAAGGGCGATGCTGCGCCGGATCATGCCGCCCCCCTAAGCCTGGAAGACGTGCTGTCGATCCCGGTGCTTGCCACCAATGCCGAGGACGAGGCCGCCGATGCCGCCATCGCCGAAGGCCGGTTCTTCGCCCGACAGGAGCGCTGGGAGGCGCTGGAACAGCGCATCGCCGCCGCCGATGCCGCGCGCGAGGCGACCCCCGGCGGGGCGCCCATGGCGGACCTCATCGCCTATGGCGCCCGCGCCGATGTGGTGAATGCTGTTGAGCACGCGCTGAACGAAGGTCTGGCCCTGACCGAACGAGTCACGCTGGATGGTATCATGTCGCTGGAACGGGTGCGGCTGGAACAGGCCCGCGCGCCGCTGTTGTCGACGATGGTGGCGCTGACGCATCTGGATATTGCCTGGGCCTGCCGCCGCACCCTCGCCCGCAAGCCGCACCACCGGGCACGGGCCTCGCTGACCAGCCGCGCCGAGGCTCATCAGAGCCGCGCCACCGCGCTCCTGTCGCAAGTACCTGATGCCGCGCGCCCCTTCGTAGCTGCCGCGCGCTGCGCGCTCTATTGTGGTGACACCGGCTCCGACCTGCGCCAGATCGCTGATGACTATATCGGTCTGATCCGGCTTGATCCGCTCAATCCGCGCCACCTGCGCGCCTTGGGCACCCATCTGGCCGAACAGGGCCCAAGCGGCCTCTCGGCGCTGGAGCTGGAGGCCCGCCGTGTCGCGGCCCAGGTGCAGGACCACTGGGGGGCGGCCGGTTACACGTGGGTCTATTTCGACGCGCTGGCCCGCTCCGATGCGGCCTGTCTCGGGGTGGATGTGGCGTTCTTTCTGGACGGGGTGGCCGATATCGTGGCCCGCGCTCCCAGTCAGGAGCGCATCAACCTGCTGTCGGCCTATTGCAGCATTGCGCTGAAACCCGGACAGGACACCCCGCCAGCAGCCGCACAGGTGCGCGCCGAGATCGCCGAGGCCGCCCATTGGCTGATCCGCAATCACCTGCGCGAGCTGCATCCGATGATCTGGGCCCATGCGGCGGCGGGGTTCGACAATGATGCCCAGGTGCGTTCTGTCCGGCAATTTGCCGAGCGGGGCCGCAAGGATGCCCTGCGCGCCATTGCCGATCTGTTCCGGGACGAGATCGAGGCTGGCCACCGGGTGGTGTTCACCCCCGATGGACCAGAGGTGATGGCCGGCTAAGGGGCCGAGGCCTTGCCCCCTCAGCTCCGGGATCTTCGACTGAATGTAAAAGAGGGGGCGCCGGGCCCCCTCTGTCGCTTCATTTCTTCTTGAACGCGTCCATCAGGGCCGCGCCCAGCGCCCCGGTGTCATTGCCCGGCTTGCTGCCCTTTGGTGCCGCGGACATCTTGCCCCGTGGCGCTTGCGCACCGCGCCCCCTGGGGCCGCCCTTGCTGTCGCTCTTGGCCGGGCCACGTGCGTTGCGCTCCTCCCGTGCCGAGGCACCGCCGTCCTTCTTCATGGTCAGGCCAATGCGCTTTCTGGGCACATCCACCTCGACCACGGTGACCTTCACCACCTGACCGGTCTTGACCACCTCATGCGGATCCTTGACGAATTTATCCGCCAGCTGGCTGACATGCACCAACCCGTCCTGATGCACGCCGACGTCGACAAAGGCCCCGAAGGCCGCGACATTGGTCACCGTGCCTTCCAGCACCATGCCGGGTTTGAGGTCGGTGATCTGCTCCACCCCATCGGTAAAACTTGCTGTCACGAAACTCGGACGCGGGTCGCGGCCCGGTTTTTCCAGCTCGGCAAAGATGTCGCGCACCGTCGGCAGCCCGACATCCCCGGCGACGAACTCTTCTGCCCGCACGCCCTTGAGGGCGCTGTCGTCGCCCATGATCTGGCGGATGTCACGCCCGCAGGCGGCGACGATCTTGCGCGCCACGTCATAGCTTTCGGGGTGCACGGCGGAGGCGTCCAGCGGCTCCTTGCCGCTCTGGATACGCAGGAACCCCGCGCATTGCTCAAACGCCTTGGGACCGAGGCGCGCGACTTTCAGCAGCTCCTTGCGGGTGGCAAAGGCCCCGTTGATGTCGCGATGGGCCACAATGGCTTCGGCCAAACCGGGACCAAGGCCCGAGACATGCGCCAAGAGCGGCGCCGAGGCCATGTTGAGGTCGACGCCCACCGCGTTCACCACATCCTCGATGACTGCCTCCAGCGATTTGGAGAGTTTGTGCTGGTCCACATCGTGTTGGTATTGCCCCACGCCGATGCTCCTGGGTTCGATCTTGACCAGTTCCGCCAGCGGATCCTGCAGGCGGCGGGCGATCGACACTGCCCCGCGCAAGCTGACGTCCAGATCCGGGAACTCCCGCGCCGCCAGCTCGGAGGCCGAGTAGACCGAGGCCCCCGCTTCGGAGACCACCACCTTGGTCGGGGTCGTCACCTTTGCGGGCAGGTTCTTGATGACCTCCGCCACCATGCGCTCGGTCTCGCGGCTGGCGGTGCCATTGCCGATGGCGATCAGCTCGACGCCGTGCTCCGCGATCAGCTTCAGGATGGAGACCTGCGCCCCGCGCAGATCGTTCTTCGGCTGAAACGGGTACAGGGTCTCGGTGGCCACCACCTTGCCGGTGGCGTCAACCACCGCCGCCTTGACGCCGGTGCGAATGCCCGGATCCAGCCCGAGAGTCGGTCGCGCACCGGCCGGCGCGGCAAACAGCAGGTCCTTGAGGTTACGGGCAAAAACCTGGATCGCCTCGTCCTGTGCGCGGCCCCGCAGATCGCCCATCAGCTCCAGCATCATCGACAGCGACAGCTTCACCCGCCAGCACCAGCCCGCCACCTTGCGCAGCCATTTGTCACCCGGCGCGCTGCCGCGCACATCCAGGACGGCGGCGACCATTTCCTCGGCGCGGGTCACGCCCTCTTCGCCCGGCGGGGCGATGTCCAGCGTCAGCACGCCTTCGTTCGATCCCCGCAGCATCGCCAGCGCCCGGTGCGAGGGCACGTTTTTCCAGGCCTCGGAATGATCGAAATAGTCGGAGAATTTCGCCCCCGCCTGCTCTTGTCCCTCAACCAGCTTGGCGGTCAGCACCGCCTCGCTTTGCATATACCCGCGCAGGCGGCCCAGCAGATCGGCGTTTTCCGTCAACCGCTCGGTCAGGATGTCACGCGCACCGTTCAGCGCGTCCTTGCTGCCCGGCACCGCCTCTGACAGGTAGCCCGCCGCCAGCGCTTCGGGATCGGCGTTGCGATCCGCAAGAATGGCCTCCAGCAGCGGCTCCAGCCCGTTCTCCCGCGCGATCATCGCCTTGGTGCGACGCTTGGGCTTGTAGGGCAGATAGATGTCTTCCAGCTGCGCCTTGGTCTCCGCCTTGGCGATGGCGCGCGCCAGATCATCACTCAGCTTGTCCTGCGACCGGATCGACTCGAGGATCGCCGCGCGGCGCTTTTCCATCTCGCGCAGGTAGTCCAGCCGTTCATTCAGCGTCCGCAGCTGGGTGTCATCCAGCCCGCCCGTGGCTTCCTTGCGGTAGCGCGCAACGAAGGGCACGGTCGCCCCTTCGTCCAGCAGCGCCACCGCGGCGCTGACTTGTTTGGCGCTGGCGTTGATCTCGCCTGCAATCGTCTGGGCAATGCGCACATGGGTCTCGGGCGTGGTGTCCAAGGAACGGCCTCCTGTCAGAATTCTCGCGGCACGACGACGCGCCGGGACATCCGTCATACCGACGCGCGCGACGCCCGCCAAGAGGGCATTGCACCACCAGCGGCCCCTCGCAGGCCACAGTGGACGACGGTTTGGACCATTGCCCCCTTGCCCCTCTGCCCGCGCCCGCCTAGAACGCGAGGGAACAGATGGATCAATCAAAAAAGGGCTGCACATGCTCGACCTGACATATGAACTCCCCAAGCCCAAGGTGATCGCGGGCGCCAAGCATGACTGGGAACTGGTCATCGGCATGGAGGTGCATGCCCAGGTCAGCTCCAATGCGAAGCTGTTTTCCGGTGCCTCCACCCAGTTTGGCGCCGAGCCGAACTCCAACGTCGCCTTTGTGGATGCGGCCATGCCCGGCATGCTGCCCGTCATCAACGACTACTGCGTCGAACAGGCCGTGCGCACCGGGTTGGGCCTGAAGGCCGACATCAACCTCTGGTCCGCCTTTGACCGCAAGAACTACTTCTACCCCGATCTGCCGCAGGGCTATCAGATCTCGCAGCTCTATCACCCTATCGTGGGTGAAGGCGAAGTGCTGGTGGAACTGGGCGACGGCACCGCGCGCACAGTGCGGATTGAGCGCATCCACATGGAGCAGGACGCCGGCAAGTCGATCCACGACATGGACCCGTCGATGTCCTTTGTGGACCTGAACCGTACCGGCGTCTGCCTGATGGAGATCGTCTCGCGCCCTGACATTCGTGGCCCGGAAGAGGCCGCCGCCTATATCGTCAAGCTGCGCCAGATCCTGCGCTACTTGGGCACCTGCGACGGCAACATGCAAAACGGCAACCTGCGCGCCGATGTGAACGTCTCCATCTGCCGCGCCGGTCAGTATGAAAAATATCAGGAAACGCAGGACTTCTCCCATCTCGGCACCCGCTGCGAGATCAAGAACATGAACTCCATGCGCTTTATCCAGCAGGCGATCGAGGTCGAGGCCCGCCGGCAAATCGCCATCGTCGAAGGTGGCGGCACTGTGGATCAGGAAACCCGGCTTTATGATCCCGACAAGGGCGAGACGCGCTCGATGCGCTCCAAGGAAGAGGCGCATGACTACCGCTACTTCCCCGACCCCGACCTGCTGCCGCTGGAGATCGAACAGGATTGGGTGGACGGTATCAAAGCCAACCTGCCCGAGCTGCCGGACGAAAAGAAAGCGCGTTTCATCAAGGACTTCGGCCTCACTGACTACGATGCCTCGGTGCTGACCGCAGACTTGGAGAGCGCCAATTACTTCGACGCCGTGGCCGAGGGACGCAGCGGCAAGCTGTCTGCAAACTGGGTTATCAACGAACTCTTCGGTCGACTGAAGAAGGATGACAAGGACATCACCGACAGCCCGGTCTCCCCGGCGCAACTCGGTGGCGTGATCGACCTCATCGCCTCGGACGCCATCTCCGGCAAGATCGCCAAGGATCTGTTCGAGATCGTCTATACCGAAGGCGGCGACCCGGCGCAGATCGTCGAAGAGCGCGGCATGAAGCAGGTGACGGATACCGGCGCCATCGAGTCCGCCCTGGACGAGATCATCGCCGCCAACCCCGCACAGGTGGAAAAGGCGAAACAGAACCCGAAACTCGCGGGCTGGTTCGTCGGTCAGGTGATGAAAGCCACCGGCGGCAAGGCCAACCCCAAGGCGGTGAACGAGCTGGTTGCCAAGAAACTGGGCTGAGGCTCGGGGACAGATCGAAACCAAGGGCGCTCCGTTTCGGGGCGCCTTTTTCCTTGCGCACCGCCTCGATCCAACCACAGGCCCGGCGGCACCGCCGGGCAGCGCCCGACCTCCCCGTCAAATCTATGATTTGCTTCCAGCAATATGGGAGGGCGCTTCGCTCCCACCCGAGGTCGGTCGCTGCCCTCACCGTTTATCCGGGACCCGCTCACCACGCGCATTTCTTGATGCTTGGGCCGCTGGCGAAGGCGTGGGAGAAACGCTTCGCAAGGACTGGATGAGAGACGGTGCGCCTTCATCAAGGAGCCAGTCCATACTACGCGCCCCAGCTTGATCAATCGCGCCTTGTAGATAAATCGAGCCGCCCAAAGCCGTTGCAATTCCTATCGCGGTGCAAATTGCTTTGAACCTCTCCCAAGCCGCATGCAGCCGCCATGTGGCCTCTTCCAAAACCTCCGCATCCGGGACTGGAGGCTCCAACGCGGCCTCCACCGCCTCCAACTCCTCCTGCACCTCTCGCAACTGCGCCCGGTACTGAACAACGCGCGAGGGCGGCAGATCATCCGGCAGGTTGTCCCGATGCAGACCAAGCGTTTCCGCATTGAAGATCTCATTCTCCAACGCCCGTTTGATCACCGCAGCATCGCGTTTCAACGCGTGTTTCTGGGAAATCAAGTCAATCACTTCCGCCACACGATCTGCCCCGCTATTCCAATCTTCAGGCGCTATCAGAGCAATGTCGTGCATTAACTGCCAGTGGCTCTGCCAGTCTTGTGTCAGTGAGCGCCCCGCGAGAATGCCATCGTACCACCGAATCCAGAAACCGAAGCCGGTATGGGTCTTCATTCTGTCGCGGATCACATCCCATGCCCTTTCTTGCCGTTCTGTGTTGGGCGCGCTATCCCACAATGGAGCTTCAAGGATCTCGGCGTCATTCTTCAGCTTGGCCAAATCCGAATGCAGGCTCGTCCGGGCAGCAGCCGTTGCAGTTGTGTCTTTCAGAAACACAGCGTCGACAGCAGCTGCGCTAGACGCCAGACCGTCTGCATAGGCCGTGCGACCTGCGCAGACCTCTGCCGTGTCGAGGGGCGCGTCCACACAAGCTGAATACGCGGCGAGCTTGGCTTTGTCCGACGAGGTTCTGGCAAACACAATCGATGCCAAGAGCATGCGAAATAGATACAGACTTGAAGCACCAGTCTCGTTCTGCGGCGCACTCACAAAACTCATCAGGTTGGCGGGCAAACCTCTCAGTGCCGCGCGCGACGCGAGAGCCACGGCGCTCGTTTTTCGCCGATCCTCTGACAGCGTCTCCAGCCACGCCTCAAAACTCTCGCGATCCCTAACCGCTTCAACCTGAACCATTGCCTGCCCAAAATCCACCGCGTCCAATCCATGCACCCTGCCCCGGCGCACGCTTCACGGCAAGGGCGCTTGACCTCCCCGCGCCCCTCCGCGATCTTGCCGCCAACAGCAGGAGCCACCCCGATGTCCAACGCCTTCAACGCCGTCCTCGAATCCCGCCTGACCCGCTACGCCGCCATCGACAGCCAGAGCGACGAAAACTCCCCCACCGCGCCCAGCACCGAAATCCAGTTCGACATGCTGAACCTCCTGCGGGACGAGCTGACCGCGATAGGCGCCCAGGACGTCACTCTCACCGGCTACGGCGCTGTGCTCGCCACCATACCCGGCACAACGGACGCCCCCACCGTGGGTTTCCTCGCCCATGTGGACACCGCACCGCAGTTCAACGCGGCCGGCGTCAAACCCCGCGTCATCAAAGGCTACAACGGCGGCGACATCAGCTTTCCGGACGACCCCGACCTGGTGCTCTCCCCCGCCGACCACCCCTATCTGGCCGAAAAGATCGGCCACGACCTGATCACCGCCTCCGGCACCACGCTGCTGGGTGCAGATGACAAGGCCGGCGTCGCCATCATCATGACCATGGCCGAACATCTGCTGCAAAACCCCGATGCCCCCCGCCCGCCGATCCGCATCGCCTTCACCCCGGATGAGGAAATCGGCCGTGGCGTGCAGCCACAGCTGGAACAGGACCTGGGGGCAGATTTTGCCTATACGCTCGACGGTGGCAAAGTGGGCGAGATCGAATATGAGAGCTTTTCTGCCGACCGCGCTGTGGTGAAAATCACCGGCGTGTCGATCCACCCCGGCTTTGCCAAGGAAAAGATGGTCAACGCCATCCACCTCGCCGCAAAGATCGTCCAGACCCTGCCGCAGGCCACCATGACGCCGGAGACCACAGATGCGCGCGACGGCTTCATCCACGCCACCGACATGCTGGGCGGCTCCTCCGAGATGGAGATCCGCTTCATCCTGCGCGACTTCGAACGTGACGGGCTGGAGGCCAAGGGCGCGCTGCTGCGTCAGGTCTGTGCCGCGGTCGCCGCCACGGAACCGAGGGCCGAGATCACCTGCGAGATCACACCGCAATACCGCAACATGCGCTACTGGCTGGAACAGGACATGACCCCGGTGGAGCTGGCCCGCGACGCCTGCCGCGATCTCGGGCTGGACCCGGTCTCGGTGCCGATCCGCGGTGGCACCGACGGCTCCCGCCTGACCGAATTCGGCACACCTACGCCGAATGTCTTTACCGGCATGCAATGCATTCATGGCCCCTTGGAGTGGATCTCGGTTCAGGATATGTCGCTGGCGACGCAGATGTGCCTGAAGCTGGCAGCCCGTGCCGCCGCCACGCAAAAGTGACATCTGCCTTTGATCTTCTTTCTCTCTGCCCCGCAATGCTGCTAGATTGCAGGCGTGGGCCGCACAGGAACAATTGATGCAGAACTACGAGTACAAGGTCGTCCCCGCCCCCAACCGTGGCAAGAAGGCGCGCGGCGTGAAAACGCCAGAGGCCCGCTTTGCCAATGGAATTGAGGGCGTGCTGAACGAAATGGCGGCAGAGGGCTGGGAGTACCAGCGCGCCGAAATGCTGCCCAGCGAGGAACGCTCCGGGCTGACCGGCACCAAGACCACCTGGCGTAACCTGTTGGTGTTCCGCCGGGCGCTGGCCGCCGCGAGCCATACGTCTCCAACGCTTGCAACCACAGAGCCGACGCCCGCGACCGCGGCACAGCCCGTTGTCGCCGCAACCACACCCTCCGAAGCCGCGGCCCCCGAGCCGAATGCAGAACTGATCGCGGAAACCGAGCGCGTCGCTGCGCCATCCGCCCAGCCTGCAGCCGCGCCAGCGCCGCTGACTGCCACTGCCGGCGACCCAGAGGCCCCGCCAGAAGCGATTCCCGTGCCGGGCCCCGGTGCCCGGCGCATGGTCTCCGATGATGGGGTGGAAGAATTGAGCCCGGTCTCCGGCCTCACCGCCGCGCTGAAGGCACGGGCCAGTCGGGGCAAACCGGACGAGTGAGGCTCCTCGCTTCAGTGGTCTGATCCCTGTTCCCCGGTCACCATGCGGTGACCGGGGACGCGTTGATCGTGTCAATGTCAGGACCGTCAGGACCCGATATCTAGGGCCAGCGCATGAATGCGTGGAACAGTGTCGCCCATAGCCTTGTGCACCGCGCGATGCTGCGCGACGCGGCTCATGCCCTCGAAGGCCGCGGACCTGATTTTGACATTGAAATGGCTTTCCCCCTTGCCGTCATGCCCTGCGTGACCCACATGACTGTCACTGTCATCTTCGACCTCCAGCTCTCTGGGGTCAAAGGCGGCTCGCAGGCTCGTTTCGATCTCGTCTCTTACGCTCATGTCTGCGTCACTCCGTCTGTAGTTCATAAAACTGTGCCCGCCCCCCTTTTATCTCTCGACCGTTAGACTAAACTGCTGCCTCCGAGTCGAACAGATGCGTCTAGAAGGTGCTCCCGCATGACCAAATCCGATCCCTTTGGATTCGATATGTCGATCCGCTCCGCGAAGAAGAAAAATCCGCGGGGGCGGCGCAGCATGTCTGGCGCCTCCGAAACCTCCGTGCGTCTCTGCGATCATGAGGGGTGCGAGGAAGCCGGCAAGTTCCGTGCCCCCAAGGCCCCCGATGTTCTCGACGATTTTTTCTGGTTCTGCCAGCAGCATGTGCGCGAGTACAACCAGAAATGGAATTTCTTCGAAGGCACCACCGAGGCCGAGCTGAACGCACAGGCCTCCAAGGACAAGGTGTGGGAACGCACCACCAAGCCGCTGGGCGATCCCGAGGCGCGTGCTTGGGCCCGCCTCGGCATCGAGGACCCGCATCAGGTGCTCGGCGCAAACGCGACACAGAACCCCGGCAAGAACGGCCAGGCCGCAGGCCGCCGCCTGCCGCCGCCCGAACGCCGCGCGCTGGAGATCCTCGAGGCCAAGGATGACTGGACAAAGGCCGAGATTCGCAAGGCCTACAAGAAGCTCATCAAGGTGCTGCACCCGGACATGAACGGCGGCGACCGCAGCCAGGAAGAACAGCTGCAGGAGGTCATGTGGGCCTGGGATCAGGTTAAGGACAGCCGCAGCTTCAAGTAGGCTACGCGCCGCGCCCTCCCCGCGCTGCGCCCTGCCGGTGCCACATCCGATTGCCCAGACCGCCCGGCGCCCCCAGCGTTCGGGCGGTTTCTTTTTGGGAAAATCGCGCAGGCGTGACACGGTTTGAACCGCCTGACACGCAGGTCGGCACCACTTTTCTGTTACATTGAATTGCTACGCGAGGCGTCAACCGGGTGTGCGCCCGGCCCACCGGATCCACGTTCCGGACCGACCGTTCAGAGCAGACGTCCAGACCTCCAGAAAGGGATCAATTGCCGCCATGTACGACCTTGTCCTGACCTTGCATGACATCGCCCTCCTCATCGCCGCCGGGGCCGCCCTCGCCCTGGCCGCCCATCTCGGTTACAGCCTGAAGCGGCCCGACCTCGGCCTCTGGCCCGCTTCTGAGGGCTGGCGCCACCACCTGGCCTTTGGCCTGTTCCGGATCTTCTGCGGCGCCACCGTGGTGTTTGCGCTTGCCGAAATCGGCGTCAACGGCTGGGGCCACTGGCTGCGCTATGTGGTGGGCCTGCCCGTCATGGTGGTGGCCTTTGGCATCACCCTCTGGGGCTACCGCTTTCTGGGGCTGGACAACACCTATTGCGACAGCGGCGGGCTGGTCACCGGCGGCATGTATGAATATTCCCGCAACCCGCAGTATGTGACCTCGGTGCTGGCGACCATCGGCCTCGGCATCACCACCGGCTCCTGGCTGACCGTCGCGCTGGCGCTGGTGCTGTTTGCGCTCTATTTCCTGTTTGTGCTGAACGAGGAGCGCTGGCTGATGAAAGGCTACGGCCAGGCCTTTGCCGACTACATGCGCTCAACACCGCGCTTTGTTGACGAACGCAGCCTGGAGCGCCTGCGTGCCGCGCTCTGAGGCCCTTCCTCTGAGGCCCTTTCAGAGGCGACGCGTCCAGGCGCCATATCCCGGGACAGATTGGCCCTGCCGCGTCCACCGCGTGCAGGGCCTTTTTATGCCAGCTTTGCGCCTGCAGGCGACCGCGCCCGCGATAAAACCGCTCACCATTGCGGCTCTGGCGTATCGACACACGAGTTTCCCTTGCCCTCCCCGGCATCTTCAGGCACCAATCCTGCGATTGTGCGCAAGACGCATCCCGAGATTGACCGACGGGCCGCCTGACAGACGCCACCACGCCCGCGCCGAGACTGACAAGACAAGGACTGACACCTATGACCAACGGCCTGCAGGACATGAACGCAAAACCCACCGAGACGATCTCGGTCCGCGAGGTCTTTGGCATCGACACCGACATGACGGTAAAGGGCTTCGCTGCGGGCTCCGACCGGGTGCCGGCCATGGATTCGACCTACAAGTTCGACCCCGACACCACGCTGGCGATCCTTGCAGGCTTCAGCCACAACCGCCGTGTGATGATCCAGGGCTACCACGGCACCGGCAAATCCACCCATATCGAACAGGTCGCCGCGCGCCTGAACTGGCCCTCCGTGCGGGTCAACCTCGACAGCCACATCTCCCGGATCGACCTCATCGGCAAGGACGCGATCAAGCTGCGCGACGGCAAGCAGGTCACCGAGTTCCACGAGGGCATCCTGCCCTGGGCCCTGCGCAACCCGGTGGCGATCGTGTTCGACGAATATGACGCCGGCCGCGCCGACGTGATGTTCGTGATCCAGCGGGTGCTGGAACATGACGGCAAGCTGACGCTCCTCGATCAGAACGAGATCATCACGCCGAACCCGTTCTTCCGCCTGTTTGCCACCGCCAATACCGTGGGCCTCGGCGACACCACCGGACTCTATCACGGCACTCAGCAGATCAACCAGGCCCAGATGGACCGCTGGTCGCTGGTGGCAACGCTGAACTACCTCAGCCATGATGCGGAAACCGCGATCGTGCTGTCGAAGGCGCCGCATTACAACACCGCCGAGGGCCGTCAGCAGATCGCCCGCATGGTGACGGTTGCCGACCTGACCCGCACCGCCTTCATGAACGGCGACCTCTCCACCGTGATGTCGCCGCGGACGGTGATCAACTGGGCCCAGAACGCCGAGATCTTCCGCGACGTAGGCTATGCCTTCCGCCTGTCCTTCCTCAACAAATGCGACGAGTTGGAACGCCAGACCGTGGCGGAGTTCTATCAGCGCTGCTTTGACGAAGAACTGCCCGAAAGTGCTGCAAACGTCAGCCTCGGCTAAGGAGCGGGGATCGGACGGCTTCGCCGTCCGACCGGTGCCGAGGCCCCCTCGACGGGGGCCTCGGCACCCCGCCCCCGGCGGGGCGGGGACGGTCATTTTTCAAATGACTGGACAGCGCCGCGCAAAGGACGAATGCTTGCCCCGTAGGAGCACCGGTTCATGAGCAAACCAAACGACAACCCGGCAGATCCGTTCAAGAAGGCCCTCGCCGAGGCCACCAAGGTGATGGCCGATGACACCGAACTGACGGTGAACTACTCGGTCGACCCCTCGGGCATGAGCGGCGACACCATGCGCCTGCCGCAGGTCTCGCGCCGGATGACCCGCGAGGAAGTACTGCTGGCCCGTGGCACCGCCGACGCACTCGCCCTGCGCCGCAAGTATCATGACGAGAGCGTCGCCAGCCGCTATGCCCCCTCCGGCGACATGGCGCGCGAACTCTATGACGCGATGGAAAGCGCCCGTTGCGAGGCCGTGGGCGCCCGCGACATGCCCGGCACCGCCTCCAACATCGACGTCAAGATCAAGACCGAAGCGCTGCGGCGCGGCTACGATCAGGTGACCTCCGCTTCCGAGGCGCCACTGGCAGTCTCCGCCGGCTACCTGATCCGCCACCTCGCCACCGGCAGACCTCTGCCCGAGGCCGCGGCCAACGTGATGGACCTGTGGCGCGGTTTCATCGAGGCGCAAGCGGGCGAGACGCTGGAAAACCTCGATGAGACCATTGCCGATCAGGCCGCCTTTGCCAAATTCGCCCGGCGGGTGATTTCCGATCTCGGCTATGGTGACCAGCTGGGCGACGACCCGGATGATCTCGATGACGAGATGAACGACGAGTCGGAAGAGACCGCCGAGGAAGAGGAACAGCCTGACAGCTCCGGTCAGGACGACAGCGACGAGGAAGAGGCCGACGCCTCCCCCGAGCAGGCGCAGGAGCAGCAACAGGACGAAAGCCAGGCGCAGGTCTCCGCCGACGACATGGCCGAGGAAGAGGTCACCGACGAGACCGAGATGCCCGACGGCGAAGCGCCGCTGGAGCCGCCCGCACCGCAGCCGGTCTCGGACGCCGACCCGGATTACCGGGTCTTCCTGGACACCCATGACGAGGAAATCGCCGCCGAAGACCTCGCCGAACCGCAGGAGCTGGAACGGCTGCGCGCCTATCTCGACCAGCAGCTGGAGCCGCTGAAAGGCGCGGTCTCGCGTCTCGCCAACAAGCTGCAGCGGCGCCTGCAGGCACAGCAGAACCGCTCCTGGGAGTTCGACAAGGAAGAAGGCGTTCTGGACGCGGGCCGACTGGCGCGCGTGGTGGCCAACCCCACGACGCCCCTGTCGTTCAAGGTCGAGAAGGACACCGAATTCCGCGATACCGTGGTGACGCTGCTGCTGGACAACTCCGGCTCGATGCGCGGTCGCCCGATCTCCATCGCCGCGATCTGCGCCGACGTTCTGGCCCGCACGCTGGAGCGCTGTAACGTCAAGGTGGAAATCCTCGGCTTCACCACCAAAGCCTGGAAAGGCGGCTTGTCGCGCGAGGCTTGGCTCAACGACGGTCGCCCGCAGCTGCCCGGGCGTCTGAACGACCTGCGCCACATCATCTACAAGAGCGCCGATGCGCCCTGGCGCCGGGTGCGCCCGAACCTTGGTCTGATGATGAAGGAAGGCCTCCTGAAGGAGAACATCGACGGCGAGGCACTGGAATGGGCCCATCGCCGCATGGCGGGCCGTCCCGAGGCGCGCAAGATCCTCATGGTGATCTCCGATGGCGCGCCGGTGGATGATTCCACGCTCTCGGTGAACCCGGCCAACTATCTTGAGAAACACCTGCGCGACGTGATCGCCATGGTGGAGAAGAAAAAGCAGGTGGAACTGCTGGCGATCGGCATCGGCCATGACGTGACCCGCTATTATGACCGTGCGGTGACGATCACCGATGTGGAGCAGCTGGCCGGTGCCATGACCGAACAGCTGGCCGCGCTGTTTGACAGCGACCCGCGCGCCCGTGCCCGCGTTATGGGCATGCGCAAGGTCAGCTGACATCGCATCCGCCTGCGGCGGGCGGCGCCCGCACGCCCATGCGACCGTCGCGCTTCGGCCCAATCAAGGCGCAACCGCGCCGCGCCTCCCCTCGGGAGGCGCGGCGCCCGGCCCAACGGGCGCCCGGGGTCCTGCAAGGGAGGCTGGGCAACGGGCGGGAGCCCCCCCCCCGACGCTCCACAGTCATCACGTCACATGGGCTTGTCTGCGCAGGCGTGATCTGTAACAAAACAACTCCCGGTCACCGCGCGCCGTAACCCGGCCGCCGCAGCGGCAGCACCGATGCCCCACATTCTTGCCTGCTGCCCGCCTTTCGGGTCCGGGCTCCGCATTCAGGAGAGAGAGATGTTCCAGACCTTCGACGTCACCGCACGCCCCGAGCAAGGCCCGGACCGGCTTGCCGCCCTGCGCGCGGAGCTGGAGAAAGACGGCTATGACGGCTTCCTGATCCCCCGCGCCGATGCCCATCAGGGCGAATATGTCGCCCCGCGCGACGAACGCCTGTCGTGGCTCACCGGCTTTACCGGCTCTGCGGGCTTCTGCGCCGCGCTGCGTGACAGTGCCGGCGTCTTCATCGACGGGCGCTACCGCACCCAGGTGAAGCGGCAGGTGGCCGATGTCTATACCCCCGTGCCCTGGCCCGAGGTCACGCTGGGCGACTGGCTGGTGGAACAGCTGCCCGAGGGCGGCACACTCGCCTATGACCCCTGGCTGCACGCCGCGCGCGAAATCCGCGAACTGACGACACGCCTCAAGGGCAGTGGCATCACGCTGGTGGAGACGGATAATCTGGTGGATCGCATCTGGGACAACCAGCCTGCGCCGCCGATGCAGCCCGCCACCGCGCACCCCGAGGACATTGCCGGCGAAAGCGCCGCCGCCAAAGCCGCGCGGCTGGCCGAAGGCCTGCGCAAGGGCGGCCAGTCCGCCGCCGTCATCACCCTGCCCGACAGCATCATGTGGCTCTTGAACATCCGCGGCGCCGACATCCCGCGCAACCCGGTGGCGCATGGCTTTGCCATCCTGCACAGCGACGGGTGTGTGGACCTCTTCATGGAGGCGCAAAAACTCGGCGGCCTCGACCTCGGTGCCCATGTCACCTGCCACGCGCCGGACAGGTTTTCCGATGCGGTCGCGGGCCTCAACGGACAGGTCGCGGTGGACGAGCGCAGCCTGCCGCAAGCGCTTGCCAACCTCCTCGAGGGACGCATGGCCATGACCGGCGATCCCTGCGCTCTGCCCAAGGCGCGCAAGAACGCCGCCGAGATCGCCGGCAGCGCCGCCGCCCATCTGCGTGATGGCGCCGCCGTGGTGGAAACCCTCGCCTGGCTCGACGCGCAGCCCCCCGGCAGCATCACCGAGATCGACGTGGTCAAAACCCTCGAAGGCTTCCGCGCTGCCGATCCGAGCTTGCGCGACATCAGTTTCGAGACCATCTCCGGCACCGGCCCCAATGGCGCGGTGATGCACTACCGGGTCACCGAGGAGACCAACACGACGCTGCAGGACGGCCACCTGCTGGTGCTGGACAGCGGTGGGCAGTATCTCGACGGCACCACCGACATCACCCGTACCATCGCCATCGGCACCCCGGGGCGCGACGAGGCCGAAGCCTTCACCCGCGTGCTGCAGGGCATGATCGCGATCTCCCGCCTGCGCTGGCCCGAGGGGCGGTCAGGGCGCGAGCTGGAGGCGATCGGCCGCCTGCCTCTGTGGATGGCCGGTCAGGACTTCAACCATGGGCTAGGCCATGGCGTCGGCGCCTATCTCAGCGTGCATGAGGGCCCGCAGGGGCTGTCGCGGCTCAATACCGTGCCGCTGGAGCCCGGCATGATCCTGTCGAACGAGCCCGGCTACTACCGCGAGGGCGCCTTTGGCATCCGGATCGAAAATCTCCTGGTGGTCGAGGACGCTGCCCCCCTTGACACCAGCGACGCAGACCGCAAGATGCACGCGTGGCGCACATTGACCTTTGCGCCCATCGACCACCGATTGGTGGTGCCCGAGATGCTGTCAACGGGTGAGCGCGACTGGCTCAACAGCTATCACGCAGACGTATACCGCAACATCGCACCGCGCCTCAGCGCAACTGCGGCCAAGTGGTTGGAGACGGCCTGTGCGCCGCTCTGATATTCGACTGTTACATTGACCGGGCAGAAGCCTTACCAAAGCTAGAAGGAGGGGGAACCCGATGAGCAAGATCACGATCCGCAAAGCGACAGGCAGATGGGTTGTCCGTTCGGGCGGCGCCGTTCTGGGCGAGACCTCGAACGCACTGGAACTGAGCGAGGGCGATCTGGCCCCGGTGATCTACTTCCCCAGGGAAGATATCGCCATGGCCTTCCTCGACAAATCCGACAAGACAACCCATTGCCCGCACAAGGGCGACGCGAGCTACTATTCCATCGTCAACAAATCCTCCGTGACCGAAAACGCGGTCTGGAGCTATGAGGCCCCACTGGAGGCCGTGACCGAGATCAAAGGTCATCTCGCGTTCCTGCATCTCGACTCTGTCAAAGTTGAACAGGTCTGAAATCGCAGAGATCCCCCTCAATAGACTGATACTGTGATTGAAATTGGAGTGGTGCAAACCATACCAATTCACAAGAAACAGGATATAGAAAGCCGGGCAATTGCGTCCGGCTTTTTTGCAACACTCCTGGGTTTTCTCAGTCCCCGGACGCTCCGCATTCCATTTTCGTGAATAAAACAGCAGGTCGCAGACCGCAGTTCTGCCCCCCCCGTTTCCGGAGACACATTCGCGGAATGCATGATCTGACCACAGTTGAGATGGTCCGAGACTTACGCTGAAAGCACCGCTGCGCTCAGACTTCGACGCAGGTCATCGGCCCCGTCCCTCCCAATGCTAGACTGGGAATCGCAAGTTGTTTCAACAACATAGTCTATGAGGGCGGTTAGTGCCGCCCGCTCATTTTCCTGCTCTTTGGTTGTCCCGAAGGACGCGACCTCTGCGAGGTCATCTGCCCAAGCACGCATTATTTTCGTCCACCCGATGCCTGCCATTGTTAATCTTTTAGTAATATTAAGTGCCCGGATTAACCTTTGTTATCAAGTATAAAATGCGGACGGGTTCAAACCTAGAATTGGCTTATTGCATATCAGCGAAATTTGACGCTGCGTTTGCGAAAATTTATTATGAGAAATTGACATGCAGGGTCGCGTGGTCATGTCCGCCGCGCACGAACCGCAACAGAACCGCACTCACCTCAGCGGCCTGTTCCATCCCTGAACCCTGCTTGCGTATTGACACCGCTTTGGCATCGCCGACATTCAAATGCGCGGCACCGAGCCGCTTGGAATGTACCGATGAGCATGTGCCCGAATGTCAAAGTAAAGGGCCATTGCGCGATCGCCGCGTCAGACCCGAATTGCCACGTCAGCGATGCTCTTCTGCGGAAATCGCCACCAGCGCCCGGTTATAGGCCTTCAGCGCGTCCAGATGATGGATCACCCCGATCAGCGTCAGCTGCGGCTCTCCGGTCTCTTCTGACCGCTCCTCTTCGTCCACCACCGGGATGAACTCCACCCCTGCCCGGTCAAAGATCGGCAGCGCCGCCTCAAGCGTCGCCAGGGGGCTGATTGCAATGCCTTCATCCATCAGCGCCTGCGCGCTCTCCGGGTCGGATGCCGACAGCGGCCGCATCACCTTGCCCACCAGCAGGGTGCCAAGCAGATAGGCCTGAGGGCCCGCCGAACAGCGCAGGTTGCGTTTTTCCAGCTGGGTCAGGAAGAAAGACCGATCCACCAGACGCGAGGCCAGCGCCGTGGACATGGAAACGGAGACCATCACAGCCAAACCGATCTGCCAGTCACCTGTCAGCTCAAACACGATCAGCGTGGTGGAAATCGGCGCGCCCAGAACCGCTGCGGCCACTGCCCCCATTCCGGCAAACGCATAGAGCGTATGTGTCCCGGAGACATCGGGCAGCGTGGCGGTGGCGATGATCCCGAAGGCCAGCCCGGTCAACGCGCCCACCATCAGCGACGGAGAGAACACGCCGCCGCCCATGCGTCCGCCCATGGTGATGGACACTGCCGCAGCCTTCACGATGGTAAAGAGGATCGCCTGGCTCAACAGCAGCTGGCCCGACAGCGCCAGAACGGTGGTTTCGTAACCAACCCCGATAATATGGGGAAACCAGATCGCAATGAGCCCAAGCAGGAAACCCGCCGCCGCAGGGCGCAGCCAACGCGGCACGCCAAGCGCACTCTGCACCGCCGTTCCCAGCCGGTCTGCCAGAAAGATCGAATGCATCAGCAGCACGGCCACCACGCCGCAAATCACCCCGAGGATCAGAAATGCGGGCAGCTCAACATAGAACTGCAGCGCGCCGGGCGTGGTCAGCACGAATTCTGTCACATCGCCGTATTCCAGCCGGTTGATCACCGTGCCCGCCACCGAGGCCACCACGATGGGCGCAAAGGTGTTGACCGAGAAGTGCCGCAGCACCACCTCCATGGCAAACAGGGCCCCGGCGATCGGCGCGTTGAAGCTGGCTGAAACCGCTGCAGCCACCGCACAGCCCAGCAAATCCCGCCCCGTGACCCCATCAGCACGAATACGGTCGCTCACCCAGGTGGAGATCATACCGGCGATATGGACCACCGGCCCCTCCCGTCCGGAGGACCCCCCGGTGGAGAGCGTCAGAAAGGAGGCGCAGGCCGATGCAAGACCTTCGCGGATTTCCACCCGCCCGTCGCGCAGCGCGGCGCCCTCGATGACATCGGCAACAGAGCGCACGCGACCATCCGGCGTGAACCGATGCAGGATCACCCCCACCGCAAGCCCGCCCATTACCGGCACGAGCAACAGCAGATACCAGGGCAAGGTCGCCGCAAAACTATGAAGGTAGTCAAGGTCTTCGGCACCGTAGACAGCGCCCTGCAGCGCCGTGATCCCCTTGCGGAAGAACAGGGCGGCAAAACCGGCAAGCACACCAATCACCAATGCGATCAGCCAGAACTGCAGCTGGCTCGGTCCGCGATGCAGCAGCACACGCCGTGCGTCCTTCAGCGTCGCCCGTGTCTGGGCGAGATATGAGGACAGGGCCGTGCTTTGCAATCGCGGCATTGGGGTTCTCCGATCAATTCACCGATAAATCAGTCGCGCGGGACCCAATAACTTTAGCAAACAGTTCTATCCGTGCGGTAAATCTTTAATCGCCTTGCAAAAGAGCCTTGGCGGCGGCCCGTGCCTCCGGTGTGATCCTGTCGCCCGACACCATGCGGGCGATCTCATCCACGCGGTCATCAGCGCTCAGGGGCACCACCTGTGACAGGGTTACGCCATCCTCTACGGACTTCTGCACCCGCCAGTGATGGGCGCCCTGTGCGGCAACCTGTGGCGAATGGGTCACCACCAGCACCTGACTGCCATCGGCCAGCGCCTTGAGGCGGCGGCCAACCGCATCTGCCGTGGCGCCGCCCACGCCGCGGTCGATCTCGTCAAAAATCAGCGTCTTGGCCGAATCCTCACCGCGCAGGCAGACCTTCAGCGCCAGCAGGAAGCGGCTCAGCTCACCGCCCGACGCGATCTTGTTCAGCGGTCCCGCAGGCGCACCGGGGTTGGTCGCCACGGTAAAGGCCACCGCATCCACGCCTTCTGGTCCTGCCTCGGCCGGGGTGATGAGGGTCTCAAACACCGCGCGTTCCATTTTCAGTGGCGCCAGCTCCGCCATCACGGCTGCATCCAGCGTCGCGGCGCTGTCCCGGCGCTTGGCCGACAGCCGATCTGCTGCCGTGGCATAGGTTGCCTCTGCCGATTTCAGCGCCAGTTCCTGATCGGCCAGGTTCTGATCGCCTGCGTCCAGCGCCTGCAACTTTTCACGCAGCACATCGGCGTAGTCGGCCAGATCATCGGGCTGCACATTATGCTTGCGCGCCAGAGCGCGGATCGCAAACAGACGCTCCTCGCAATCCTCAAGATCGCCGGGATTGAACTCCAGCCCCTCGAGGACGCGTTCCACACCGTCCTGCGCCTCGCCCAGCTCTATCATCGCGCGGCTCAGGGCTGCCAGCGGCGCGTCCAGCGCCTCGCCCGCATCTCCGGCCACCGCCTCCAGCCAGCGCTGTGCTTCGCCCATGGTGCCCTCGGCCCCCTCGGACAGCAGGCTATGCGCACGGGCGATATCGCCGCGAATACGTTCAGCCGCCTGCATCTGACGACGACGCGCATCGAGGCTCTCATCCTCGCCCGGCTCCGGGTTCAACTGGTCAAGCTCGCCCACAGAATGGCGCAGGAATTCCTCTTCCGCCCGCACCGCCTCAAGTGCTGCGCGGGTTTCCTCGACCCGTTTGCGCGCCTTTGCCGTCGCGGTCCAGGCTGTGCGGACCTCGCCGACCAAGGCGTCGACACCGGCGAACTCATCCAGCATGGCCCGGTGGCCACGCGGGTTCAGCAGCCCTCGGTCATCATGTTGTCCGTGTAATTCCAGCAAAGTGTCCGACAGCGCCCGCAGCACCTCGCCCGAGCAGCGCCGGTCATTGACCCAGGCCGTCTTGCGACCGTCAGCGGTGTTCACCCGGCGCAGCAGCAGACTGTCCGAGACAGGCAGCCCCGCCTCTTCCAGCACGGCACGGGCAGCATGGCCCTCGGGCAGATCAAATTCCGCCACCACCTCGCCTTGATCCGCACCCTGACGCACCAGCGCAGCACGCCCCCGCCAGCCGAGAACAAAGCCCAGTGAATCGAGCAGAATCGATTTGCCTGCCCCGGTTTCGCCGGTCAGAACATTGAGACCTGACTGGAACGTAAGCTCCAGATGGTCGATGATCAGTAAGTCGCGAATATCAAGCGCGCGCAGCATCAAGATGCCCCGTAAATGCCGTCAGAGCCAATCGCCCTTGACCGTTTGACGATAGATCTTGGCAAGCCAGTTGTTGCCGCGATCCTTCAGCTTCAGCCCCTGCGATGTCAGCAGCTTGAAACTGTCCTCATACCACTCGGTCGAACGGAAGTTATGGCCGAGGATGGCCCCCGCAGACTGTGCCTCATCCGTAAGGCCCAGCGATAGATAAGATTCGACCAGACGATGCAGCGCCTCGGCCGTGTGTGATGTGGTCTGGAAGTCCTCGACCACGACGCGGAACCGGTTGATCGCCGCAGTATAGTGCTGACGCTTCAGGTAATACCGCCCGATTTCCATCTCCTTGCCCGCCAGGTGGTCAAAGGCGAGGTCGAATTTCAAGATCGCAGAGGTGGCATATTCGCTGTCAGGATAGACCTCGATCACGGTCCGCAGCGATTGCAGCGCCTGGAAGGTCAGCCCTTGATCGCGGCCCACTTCGTCAATCTGGTCATAGTAGCTCAGGGCCAGCAGATACTGCGCATATGCTGCATCTTCTTCCGTTGGGTAGAAATCAATGTAGCGCTGCGCCGCCGAGCGGCTGTTCTCGTAGTCCTCGGCCTGATGGTAGGTGAAGGCCTGCATGATCAGCGACTGCTTCGCCCATTCGGAATAGGGGTAAAGACGCTCAACCTCGGAGAAATAATAGGCTGCATCCCCTTCGCGATCACGCGCCAGCTCAAACTCACCGCGCTCATAGATCTGTTCCGGAGTATAAACTTCCAGGTTCTGAGAAGATTGCCGGGCGTCGCCATCTGCACCGCCACATGCGGCGAGAGTCGCCATCAGTGCGACCGCTCCGATCCCTTTGGCTGCTGCCCTGATGCCGATCATTCCTGCCTCACTTCACCGTCTTGTTCTACAACCCGCAGGTCGCATCCTCTGCCTGCGCACTGGCGCGGCCCGGACTGTCCATGTCAAACATGACGCCCGGCGTCGCCACGGTCTAGCACATTCATATGATGTGCAAAACGCCTTTCACGCTGCTCCCGTTCAATTGGCAGAGAAAGCTTGCGAGGGTCAAGTCTGCATGCCGCACTGCACCCACGCAATCCGCCTGAAATCCGGTGATCCCTACAGAAGCCCCCACACATAGAAAAACGGCCGGCGACAGGCCGACCGTTAATGCGATTGTAAAGACATGCGTGGCACGCTTAGGCGACGCGGCGCACCTGAGCGGGGATTTCGGACCAGACCAGCCCCTGCCCCGGCAAACGTGCAGTCATGACCGGATCACAGGTGACCTCGGCAACCGCGCCGGGCTCGTTGAACAAGGCGCGCAACAGGGTGTTGGTCATCGAATGGCCCGCACGCTCGCCCACGTAGTGGCCGAAGATCGGCAGACCGGCCAGCGCCAGATCGCCAAGCGCGTCGAGCATCTTGTGGCGCACAGGTTCATCCGAATGGCGCAGACCTGATCCCGCATGCACGACAGGACCGTCGAACACCACGGCATTTTCACCCGGCACGCCGCCCAGAGCCAGACCATTGGCCTGCATCTCCTCGACATCGACGCGGCGGCAAAACGTGCGGCTGTCGCACAGCTCGCGCGCGAAGGTGCCGTTGCGCAGGTCCAGTTCACGGCTCTGATGGCCGATGCCCTCTTCGGCGAATTCGATATCAAAGGAAATCTTCAGGCGGTCACACGGCAGCAGGGTTGCCCGTGCGTCCTTCGTTTCGACCATCACCGGCTTGAGCACTTTCCAGGCGCGCACTGGCGCGTGCAGGCGCTGAATGCCGGTGGCCATGATTTCACGCACGAACTGAGCGGACGACCCGTCCATGATCGGCACTTCCGGTCCGTCGATCTCCACCCGCGCGTTGTGCACACCACAACCGGCCAGCGCCGCCATGATGTGTTCGACAGTGGAGACGGAAACACCGGCAGCATTCACCAGACGCGTGCAAAGCGCCGTGCGCTCCACCATATCCCAGCGCGCCGGGATGACTGTGTTGCCCAGGGCAATGTCGGTCCGTTTGAAGGTCACACCATGCTGCGCTGCAGCGGGAAGCACGACCATCTTGGCCGGCTTGCCGGAGTGCAGGCCGATGCCGTCAAACGTAACTGCTGCTTTGAGCGTGTTCTGCACAGGGTGCCTCATGGGTTGTTCGGGTCGCACTGACCATCTCGCCGGTACACCTAAGCGCTCCATGCATGCGCCTCAACTCAATCTTTGCAACCAAATGAAACATGAATATTACAGTTCGGCAGAACACCGCCACGGCCATGTTAAGCCACTGTATTTAAAATAAAAAAGGCCGCCAACTGGCGGCCTTTTCATCGTTTTCCGTGAGTAATTAGTTGGCTTGACGACGCAGGAATGCGGGAATTTCGATGCGTTCCTGATCTTCATCATGCGGCTGCTCGGCCTGTTGCGGCTGCGCGGACTGCATGCTCGGTTGCGTCCGTTGCGCGGCCTGCGGACGGTTCTGCGTGGTTTCCTGCGGGTGGCCGGTCATCCGGTTGATCAGGGAGTTCAGGCCAAACCGGCGCTGCTCCTGCGGATCCGTAGCCGGGCGCTGCTGCTGCGCTGCGGCAGGTTGCTGCTGATGCTGCGGAGCCTTCTGCTGGCCGCTCTGATGACGTTGCGCCGCCTCGCGCAGACGCACGATGGCATCCTGCGAAGGAGCACCCGGAGCCGGAGCGCGCGGCGCGACAAAGCCCTCGGCCTGGGTCGTGGCAGGCTGTTGCTGTGCAGGTTGCGGCTGAGCCATCTGCTGGTGCTGCTGCGGCGCAGGCTGCTGAGCGACACGTTGTTGCTGCACCTGTTGCGGCTGCACTTGCGGCTGCGGGCGGTATGCCGGCGGCGGCAGGCCGTCATTGGCGTCGGCGCTCTCGTTCACGTCTTCGATCAGCTCGTCGTTCTGCGCCTGGGCTGCCGCACGGTCATTGTCAAACTCGGAAAACAGCGAAGGCTCCTGCCCGGTGGCCGCATCTGCTGCGACAGCCGGAGCGGCTTCCATAGGCTCTTTCAGTTCCAGCGGCGCGCGACGGTTGTCCTCGACGCTGACGGTCTTGGTCAGTGGCGCGGACATCGGACGGCGCGGTACCGGAACGTCATGGACGTCTTCGGTGGCATCGATACCGGTTGCAACCACGGAGACGCGCATCTTGCCTTCCATCGCCGTGTCCAGCGTGGAGCCGACGATGATGTTGGCGTCCGGATCGACCTCTTCGCGGATGCGGTTTGCCGCTTCGTCCAGTTCGAACAGGGTCAGGTCATGCGCGCCGGTGATGTTGATCAGAACACCCTTGGCGCCGCGCAGGGAGATTTCGTCCAGCAGCGGGTTCGCTATGGCTTTCTCGGCGGCCTGGATGGCGCGATCTTCGCCTTCGGCCTCGCCGGTGCCCATCATCGCCTTACCCATCTCGTCCATCACGGCGCGCACGTCCGCAAAGTCGAGGTTGATGAGACCCGGACGGACCATCAGATCGGTCACACCCTTCACACCCTGATACAGGACGTCATCCGCAAGCGAGAACGCTTCGGTGAAGGTGGTCTTTTCATTGGCCAGACGGAACAGGTTCTGGTTCGGAATGATGATCAGCGTGTCCACGACCTTCTGGAGGTTTTCTACACCCTCCTCGGCCTGGCGCATCCGCTTGGCACCTTCGAACTGGAAGGGTTTGGTCACGACGCCAACGGTCAACACGCCAAGCTCACGCGCGGCCTGCGCGATGATCGGTGCCGCACCGGTGCCGGTGCCGCCACCCATGCCAGCGGTGATAAAGCACATGTGCGCACCCGCAAGGTGATCCACGATCTGTTCGATGCTCTCTTCCGCAGCGGCGGACCCGACCGAGGCACGCGCGCCGGCACCCAGACCTTCGGTCACTTTCACACCCAGCTGCACCCGGCTCTTGGCCGCGTTCTGCTGCAACGCTTGCGCGTCGGTGTTGGCCACAACAAAATCCACACCCTCGAGCTCTTTGGCGATCATATTGTTGACGGCATTGCCGCCCGCGCCGCCGACACCGAATACGGTGATCTTGGGGCTCAGCTCTTCTTGTCCGGGCATCGAAAGGTTCAGGGTCATGCTTTTTCCGCCTGTGTTTTAGCCCTCCCGCAAGGGCGTCGATTGTCACTCTTCTGCCTTAATCCTATCGCGATGCAGGAGTCTCGTCATCCCCAAAAGCGCATTCACCCACAAAATATGGGCCAAATGGTGGGGGACTTTGCCGAATATCGCCATTCAGGCGAAATATGGTGGTATGCAGAGGGTCGATACATAAACACAATCTCTCCGCGCCTGCCAGAACAGGCACGCCAGACCGATCTTGATATGATTGCGAACCCCTGCTCGGCCTCGCACATCGCTGATTTCAGCGTATTGGGACGATTTTTAACGCAAGTGAAGACCCCTGTCACGGGGTATGTGGAAAAACTGTGGGTAACCGGTGGATAAGATCCCGCGAAACGGCGCAGATCGGCAAAGCTTTGCCGAGCGCCGCGCGCATTACCAGTTGTCTTTGAACCAACGCACGACGCGGCGCATCGATCCGCCCGCCATCCGGTCCACCGGCGCGTCGAAATCCCACCATTCGTCCTGCGGATGAGCCGCGAACAGGCACATGCCGACGGCGGAGGCGAATCCCGGTCCGGTCACCGCCTGCGGCAGGCCATGCACCCGCATCGGGCGACCCAGACGCACCTGCTGGCCCAGAATGCGGCTCGCCAGACCGTCCAGTCCGAGGATCTGACTGGAGCCCCCGGTCAGCACGATCTGCTGGCTCGGCAGATGGTCGAACCCGGCTGCATCCAGCCGCACCCGCACCTCCTCCAGGATTTCCTCGACCCGGGGGCGCATGATGCCGATCAGCTCCGCCCGGCTGACGGTGCGGCGGTCGCGCTCCCAGTCGCCGGTCTCGCCACCGATGTCGATCATGTCGCGGTCATCCGCGCCCGTGGCATGCACGCCGCCGGACATGGTCTTGATCCGCTCAGCGGTGGCCACCGGCACCCCCAGCCCCATCGAGATATCGCTGGTGATATGGTCGCCGCCCATGCGCACCGCATCGGCATAGATCATGTGCTTCTTCATGAAGACAGAGATCGAGGTGGTTCCGCCGCCCATGTCGACGCAGGCCGCGCCCAGCTCCTGTTCGTCCTCTACCAGCGCCGAGACGCCAGAGACATAGGCCGAAGAGGCAATCCCGGCCAGTTCCAGATCGCAGCGCTGCACGCAGCGCACCAGGTTCTGGATCGTGGCGGCCTCTACCGTCAGCATATGCATGTCGACCGACAGTGCCTGCCCCATTTGGCCGCGCGGGTCCTCAAGACCGGAACGGTTATCAAGCGCGAAATTCACCGGCTGCGCATGCAGCACCTCACGTCCGGCGCCATATTCCGGCACCTCGCAGGCGGCCAGAACGCGGGCGATCTCGTTTTCCGTGACCTCCTGGCCTTCCAGCTCCACCGTGGCGTCCAGCCCGTAAGAGCGCGGCGTCGCACCGGCGAAACAGGCAATCACGTGGTCCACCCGCACCTCGGCCATCTTCTGCGCCGCCTGCACGGCGGTGCGGATGGCCCGTTCGGTTTCCTGCATGGCGGAAATCTCGCCGAACTGCACACCGCGCGACCGCGTCGTTGCAGCGCCGATGACGCGAAATCCCGACTGACCGGCCAGCGAGCCGATGGAATTGTCCTCGCTCAGCCGTCCGATACCATCGAACCGCAGCACCAGACAGGAGATCTTGGAACTGCCCACATCCAGAATGGCCACCACACCGCGCTGCATGGCCTGGCGGCGCATCTGCCGCATCGCACGTTGGGATTGATACAGGTCTGTCATATCAATAAGAGCTCTCGTTCAATTGGCGAATGCGCCACCAGTCCTCAACGGCTGGCGCGTTCATCCGCACGGTCAGACGGGTCGGCAGGCGCAAGTCCACGATCGCCACATCCCGTTCCAATAGGTCCTTCACTTCGCTGACAGCGATCACACGCTCCAACGCCGCAACCGGGCGTTCAACCGGCAACTGAATGCGTTGGCCACGGTCCAGCACCACATCCCAGCGCCGCTCCCCCACACGAACAATGCCGCGCAGGCGTTCCCCCAGGGGACGCGCAGCTGCGAACAGCTTCAGCGCCTCCACGGCAGCCCGGTCCGCGCCCCTGCCCGCAATCAATGGCAGGTTGGGATGCAACCCGCGCTGGCCCAGCTCGGCAACAAAAGCGCCCGTTTCATCCAGCAGAGCCAG
The DNA here is from genome assembly GCF_032924845.1 of Tritonibacter scottomollicae. NCBI lineage: Bacteria > Pseudomonadati > Pseudomonadota > Alphaproteobacteria > Rhodobacterales > Paracoccaceae > Tritonibacter > Tritonibacter scottomollicae. The sequence continues at coordinate 327,311 of NZ_CP136704.1, read as the reverse complement.
CCCGTCGCGGCTGCGCCAGACGATGGCGGGCTGACGCTCCACCACATCCACCTGCAGAATGCCGCCCGGACGGATGCGCACGGCTGCGGTTTTCACCGGGTCCAGCCCGACGATCAGATCGCGAATGGCCGCAAGGTCCAGATCAAAGGAACTGAGCGGCAGATCCAGCGAGGTCACCTCGCGGATGTCCGTCGCCACGCTCTCCCCTGCGCCGTCGATGGCCATCACGTTGACCATGAACTCAGGCCGCGTCTCAAAGGCCGCGCGGGCCTCGGTATAAAGTCCAACCAGATGGTCGCGCCGCGCTTCGCTCGCCAGGTAGCCCCCGGCAGCAGCCAGTATCGCGCAGACCGGAAGGCCCACGCGCAGCCCCATGCGGATACCCGGCGTCAGCATCCAGCGCTGAACACGATACTTCAGACGCGACGGCGCCGGATCGGCCTTGTTCTCGGCCGCATGTGCTTTGGACCTGCGTGATGTCAGCGCTCGCATGACGCATCCTCCACCAGCCAGGCACACAGCTGGCCAAAGCTCAGACCGCAATGCTGCGCCTGCTCAGGTGTCAGCGAGGTTGGCGTCATGCCCGGCTGCGTGTTGGTTTCAAGCAGGATCAGCCCGTCGGTGCCACGCGCCTCATCCCAGCGGAAATCGGTGCGCGACAGGCCCCGGCAGCCCAGCACGTCATGCGCGCGGATCGCATAATCGAGACACAGCTGGGTGATCTCTTCGGGAACCTCGGCGGGCAACACGTGGCGCGAGCCACCGTCGGCATATTTCGCCTCGTAGTCATACCAGCCATCGGTGATGATATCCGTCACGCAAAGCGCCCGCTCGCCCATCACCGTGACCGTCAACTCACGCCCCGGCGCATAGGTCTCCACCATCACCTGCGCGGGCATTTCCTGGGACAGCTGCGGCGGGCTGTTGGCCGCCTCATGCACGATATAGATCCCGACAGAGGAGCCTTCATTGTTGGGCTTCACCACATAGGGCGGCGCGATCACATGGCGCGCCATCACCTCGTCCTTGGCGGCGATCACGCTGTCCACCACCGGCAGACCGGCGGTGCGATAGGTCGCCTTGGAGCGTTCCTTGTCCATCGCCAGCGCCGAGGCCAGCACACCGGAGTGCGTATAGGGAATGCGCATCCATTCCAGAATGCCCTGCACACAGCCGTCCTCGCCCCAACGGCCATGCAGCGCGTTGAAAACCACATCCGGCTTGATGTCCTGCAGTTGCGCCACAAGGTCCGGGCCTGCATCGACCTCGACCACCTCGTAGCCTTCTCCCCTCAGTGCGCCGGCGCATTCACGCCCCGTGGACAGAGACACCTCCCGCTCGGCGGAGGGGCCACCCATCAACATCGCAACCTTCGGGAGTGTTCTGCTCGCTCCACCCACGATCACTGCCTCAATTTCTACCGGGCATTGTTGCCCTTTATAATTATTCCGGTGCCGGTTTTCCGGCTCCCGCAAAGACCTCGGCCTTCAACACCATGAGACCTGCATCCCGATGGCAACATCACACCTGCGCGCCCCGTGACAGGGCCAAAACACAAAGGCTGTTCACCAAGTTTCCCGCACGTTCGGGACTTCAGCATCTGCGCTTGCGCAAACCTGACGGGACGCAAATTGGCCGCACCGGGTCAGGTTATTGAAATCGCTGAATTTTCCTGGATCACACTCGCTTGGGATCGCCTATACGCATGATTTCCCACTTTAGCCAAATGCCGGAGTCCGCGTAAACCTTTTTTCGCACATTTTCGCCCAACTGTTCCAAATCTGCGGCGGTTGCGCCACCCGTGTTAATCATGAAGTTGGAATGCTTCTCACTCATCTGTGCCCCGCCAAGGGTCGCGCCGCGCAGGCCGGCGTTGTCGATCACCTTCCAGGCCTTGAGGTCCATCACGTCATCGGCCTTGCCGGTCGAGGAAAATCCCGCCGGATTGCGGAATGTCGATCCTGCCGAACGCTCCTTGGTGGGCTGGCTTTCGTCGCGCTTGCGCAGCTGCTCCTCCATGCGCGCCGCCAGCGCTTCGGGCGCGCCCGCAGGTCCGCGCAGGGTGGCCGACACCAGAACGGCACCCTCCGGCAGGTCGGTCTGGCGATACTCGAACTGCAGATCTTCCGCCGTCAGGGTCTTTACGCTGCCATCCCGCAACACCACCTGAGCCGAGACAAAGACATCCGCTACATAAGCGCCATAGCAGCCCGCGTTCATCCGCACCGCCCCGCCGATACTGCCGGGAATGGTGCGCAGAAAGGTCAGATCGACACCCGCCTCTGCGGCCTTGCGCGCCACATGGCCGTCCAGCGCCGCCGCGCCTGCGGTCACGGTGTCGCCTTCGACTTTGATCGTGTTGAAACCGCGCCCCAGCCGGATCACCACCGCCCGCAAACCACCATCCCGCACGATCAGGTTCGACCCCACCCCCATGGGAAAAACCTCCACATCCGCTGGCAGATCCCGCAGGAAATCCTGCAAGTCCTGTAGATCGGCGGGCTGGAACAGATAATCCGCAGGCCCGCCCACACGCAGCCATGTGAGGTCACAGAGGTCTCGGTTCGGCGTCAGGCGCCCGCGCACGGCTGGAAGATCGGTCATCACGGCTCACTTCTGGTTTCAACGCGGGTTTAGGCCATGCCCGCGCGAAGGAAAACCCCAGAGCCCACTCCACCTGCCGTTTGCGCGTGTTTCGCCGCCTTTGGATCTGCGCCGCATAGCGCGCGTCGAGGACCGTAGACCAGACGGCCTCCGCCTATCCGCGCCGCACACCGCGCAGCCAGCGCACCAGATAGATCACCGGCCAGCGCAGGATCGACATGCCCGCCACCAGCATCGCCAACCCCCACCAGGGGCCGTTCTCATAGGTCACATAGCCAAGGAGCGGAATGCCAATGGCAATCAGCACATAGGCGCGGGACCAGTGGTTGTCCTTTGACGGGATCATCGCCAGCAGGTTGGCCAGCACCACCCAGAGACAGGCCAGGATCAGGGAGGTGTTCATGGGCGTGGCCCTCCGGTCTCGCGCCCAACAGCAGCGCGACGCAGCAAGGCGGAGAGCGGCTTGCGAAACATCGACAGCAGCGCAAACAGGCCAAAGCCCGCCGCCAGCAGGCCGAAATCACGATACAGCAGCCAGATCAACAGCGGCGCCACCAAGAGCAACAGCAGTCCCGGCGGACGCTGATAGCGCAGTGGCAGGAACGCCACCACGCTGGCGCAGAGCACCCAGACCACGGCGGCAAGGAGCGAGAGCGACATCATGCGTCCCTCCCCTCTGCCACCACGGCCCGGAGTGCGCGCCGCCTCACCCCTGCAGCCTTTCGGGCAGCCCGTTCGCCCAGGCGGAAATCGTACCGGCGCCGAGGCAGACAACCATGTCGCCGGGGCGGGCTTGTTCGCGCACCAGCCGCAGCAGGTCGTCTTCGTTGAGGATCGCGCGCGCATGACGGTGCCCATGACGGATCAGCCCCGCCACCAGATCGTCGCGGCCCGCGCCTTCGATGGGGTCTTCACCGGCGGCGAAGACTTCGGCGATGGCGACTACATCGGCGTCATTGAAACAGGCGCAGAAATCATCGAACAGGCTCGACAGGCGCGAATACCGGTGTGGCTGATGCACCGCGATAACACGGCCCTCACCCTCACTGCCGATGGCCTGACGCGCCGCCTTCAACACGGCAGCAATCTCTACCGGGTGGTGGCCGTAATCGTCGATGATGGTAACGCCGTCGACTTCGCCCACCTTGGTGAAGCGCCGGTTCACGCCGCCAAAGGCCGCCAGCGCCGTGCGAATCTCATCCAGCTTCATGCCCAGATGACGACACACCGCCACTGCCGACAGCGCGTTGGAGACGTTGTGATCGCCCGGCATCGGCAGGGTGCAACCTTCGATCTTCTGCCCTTCGGCCTGCAGCAGCACGTCGAAATGCGCCACCCCGCCTTTGTAGGTCAGGTTCACCGCACGTACGTCCGCCTGCGCGTTGAAGCCATAGGTCACCACGCGGCGATCCGAAATCCGTCCCACCAGCGCCTGCACCTCTGCGTGGTCGGTGCAGCAGACCGCAAGGCCATAGAAGGGGATGTTGGAGACAAACTCATAAAACCCGTCGCGCAGGCGATCAAAGTCGCCCCAGTGTTCCATATGCTCGGGGTCGATATTGGTCACCACGGCGATGGTGGCGGGCAGCCGGTTGAAGGTGCCGTCACTCTCGTCGGCCTCGACCACCATCCACTCGCCCTGCCCCATGCGCGCGTTGGAGCCATAGGCATGAATAATGCCGCCGTTGACCACGGTCGGATCAAAGCCCCCCGCGACCATCAGCTCGGCCATCATAGTGGTGGTGGTGGTCTTGCCGTGGGTGCCGCCGATGGCGATGTTGGACTTGAGCCGCATCAGTTCCGCCAGCATTTCGGCCCGGCGCACCACCGGCAGGCCGCGCGCACGGGCCTCGTCCAGTTCGGCATTGCCGGGTTTGATCGCGGAGGAAGTCACAACCACCTCGGCGTTTTCCAGATTCTCAGCCCGCTGGCCCTCAAACACGGTCGCCCCGAGGGTCTCCAGCCGCTGGGTGATCTTGGAGGACTTCAGGTCGGACCCCTGCACCACATAGCCAAGGTTCAACAGCACTTCGGCGATGCCGGACATGCCGATGCCACCGATACCGACAAAATGGATCGGGCCGACGTCGCCGGGCAGTTTGGTGGCAGGGGTCATGGGGCAGCTTCCTCGGACAAGTGTTCAACAAGCGCCACGAGACGATCCGTGGCATCGGGTATTCCGGCGTTCATCGCCGCATTGGCCATCTGGGTGGCCCCTTGCGGATGGGTCAGAACAGCGGCGATCTGCTCTGCCAGGCTGTTGCTGTCAAGGGCGCTTTCGGGGATGCGGATGGCACCTCCGGCCTCAACCAGCCCGCGCGCATTGGCGGTCTGGTGATCGCCAGCGGCCGAGGCCAGCGGGATCAGGATCGAGGGCCGCCCGATGACGGAAATATCGGCAATCGACGACGCGCCCGAGCGCGATATCACCAGCTGCGCCTCGGAAATGCGCGACGGCACATCGGTAAAGAACGGCTGCACGTCGGCATCAATACCATTGTCGGCATAGACCTTGGCCACCCGCGCCTCATCCTCGCCGCGCGCCTGGTGGCTGATCCGCATATGCTGGCGCAGCTCGGGCGGCAGGGCCAGAATTGCTTCTGGCACCACGTCGGACAGGATGCGCGCGCCTTGGCTGCCGCCGATCACCAGGATCGACATCGGGTAATCCCCGGGCGGAATATAGGGCGCACCCTGACGTTCCAGCACCGCGCCGCGAACCGGATTGCCCACATGAACGCCCTGCGCGCCGTCCGGCAGGTCCGTAGGCCAGACACCGCAGGCCACCTGCGCCACACGCGTGGCGAACTTGCGGTTCACCTTGCCCAGCACGCCGTTCTGTTCGTGGATCATCCGTGGCAGGCCCAACAGCGTCGCCGCACCCAGCGCCGGGATCGACGGGTAGCCGCCAAAGCCCACCACCGCATCGGGACGGTCGCGCCTCATGTCCAGTGCCATCTGCGCCACGCCCGACAGGATCTTCGGCCCCACCAGCGCCTTGGCCAGCAGCCCGCCACGGGCAAATGTGGCCGAAGGCACCTCGGAGATTTCGGTCGAATGGGGAAAGCCGCCAGTGTAGCGCGCGCCGCGCGCATCGGTGGAGAGCTTCACCCGCCAGCCCTTGCGCAACATCGCCTCTGCCAGCGCCTGCGCGGGGAACATATGCCCCCCGGTGCCGCCCGCCGCCATCAGGAGCAGTTTCTGTGTCATCTCGTGCCTGCCTTCGCGTTCTTATCCGTTGACCGGCCCACCTCTCTTATCCGCGCCCACGTCCGCGCAAAGCGTCCGCGATTTCGCCCTGAGGTCGGGACCGGGTGAAGGCCAAGAGCATACCCATTGCGATGCCGCCTGCAATCAGGGAGGAGCCACCATAGCTCACGAACGGCAAAGTCATGCCTTTCGCGGGCAGAAGCCGCACCGCAACCCCCATGTTGATCATCGCCTGAACACCAAAGGAGCAGGCCAGACCGGCCCCCGCCAGACGGATGAATGTATCCCGCTCGCGCATCAGGCGGAACAACGACCGCACGACGATCATGGCGTAGAGGAAGATAATGATCGACACGAGCACAAGCCCGTATTCCTCGGCCGCCACGGCGATAATGAAATCGGTATGCGCATCCGGCAGGGACCATTTCACCTGCCCCTCACCGACGCCAACACCAAACAGGCCGCCCTCGCGAATGGCGTTGGTGGCATAGCCCAGCTGCGTGGTCGGGTCGAGATCCGGGCTCAGGAAGCCATCAATACGACGGGCAAAGTGTTCGGAGTTCGAATAGGCGATAACGCCGCCAAAAATCACCACAGCCGCCATGCCCACCAGCAGCAGCATCGGCGCCCCGGCGACGAAATACATCACGCCCCAGCCAAAGAGGATCAGACAGGCCTGACCAAAGTCCGGCTGCATCACCAGCAGCATCACCACCGACAGACACAGCCCAAAGGACAGCAAGGTGCCCGGCGGGCCATAGATCTGATGGCTCGCCGCGATCATCCAGGCGGCCAGCACGATGAAGCCCGGCTTCAGGAATTCCGACGGTTGCAGCGAGGCAAACCCAAGGCTGTACCAGCGCACAGCCCCCTTGCCGAAATCGGTGCCGAAGATCGGCAGCAAGGCCATCGCGACAAAGGCACAGACAAATCCGATCACAGCCAGCCGTCGCACCAGTGTCGGGGACATCATCGAGGTCAGCACCATCGCCACCAGCGCGGTACAGCCAAAGAAGGCCTGACGTTGCACATAATGGAAATTGTCAAACCCGTTGCGGGCCGCCAGCGGCACCGAGGCCGCCAAGCCCAGCAGAAGCCCGACAATGAACAATGTGACCACAAAGGTCATCGTCCACTTGTCCAGTGTTCGCCACCATTTGGGAAGAATCGGCTCCCCTTCTTGCGCGGGGAGCGCGCCATAGACCATCTCAGTCATGGGTTCACTGCCTTGATTGGGCGCTGAAATCAGCGCCGGTTTTGCCTCGAAAATGTCCCATTTGCGGGACTTATTACATAAAGTGTAACCTGATAACGCTGCGCAGGCCAGTCACTTCCTCCCCGATCACACGGGAAATTACCGCAGTTCGGCCCCGTAGCGACCACAATTGCCCGCAGCGGCGATGCTTGCGCGGACACAGCTTTCGTGGTCGATGCGGCTCATGCAGATCAAGACCCTGATTCTCGGCGCCGGCGCAGCTGGCATGATGTGTGCGGCTCATGCGGGCGGCGATTGTCTGGTGGTGGACCACGCCAAGAACCCGGGCGAGAAGATCCGCATCTCCGGCGGCGGGCGCTGCAACTTCACCAATATGTATGCCACACCCGAGAACTACATCTCGCAGAACCCGCATTTCTGCAAATCGGCCATGGCCCGCTACACACAGTGGGATTTCATCGACCTGGTCACCCGCCACGGCATCGCCTGGCACGAAAAAACCCTCGGGCAGCTGTTTTGCGATGACTCGGCCCGCCAAATCGTTGCCATGCTGGTGAAGGAACTGCGCGATGCGGGCGCGGATCTGTGGCTGCAAACCTCGGTGGTGGATGTGCGCCACGGCGCCGGTGGATACACGGTCCGGCTGGAGCGCGAGGGCAAACCGATCACCGTCACCGCGCAGAACCTGGTGCTGGCCACCGGCGGCAAATCAATCCCCAAGATGGGCGCCACCGGGTTGGCCTATGACATCGCACAGCAATTCGACCTGCCGGTGCTGGACACCCGCCCTGGCCTCGTGCCCTTCACGTTTGGCGCGGACCGGTTCAAGCCGCTGGCCGGCGTCGCCCTGCCCGCGCGCCTGTCGAACGCGCGCGCCAGCTTTGACGAGGCGCTGCTGTTCACCCATCGCGGCCTGTCGGGCCCGGCGGTGCTGCAGATCTCCAGCTACTGGCACGAAGGCGAGGAAATCACCGCGCATCTGCTGCCCGACTTCGACCTGTTCAGCGCCCTGCGCGACCAGCGTCAGCAAAGCGGGCGCAAGGATCTGACCACCGAGCTTGCGCGCCACCTGCCCGCCCGGCTGGTCGAAGACCTCGCCGCCGATGGCAGCCTAAAGGGACGCCTTGCAGATCAGTCCGACGCCGCCTTGCAGGCGCTGTGCGACCGGCTGAACAACTGGCGCCTGAAACCGACAGGAACCGAGGGCTACCGCACTGCCGAAGTGACCCTTGGCGGGATCGACACCGACGCGCTCTCCTCGCGCACGATGGAGGCCAAGGCCCAGCCCGGCCTCTATGCGATCGGCGAGGCGGTGGATGTCACAGGCTGGCTCGGCGGCTACAACTTCCAATGGGCCTGGGCCTCCGGTTTTGCCGCGGGACAGGCCATCGCCACCAGCGCCTGATACGCGCCCTGACACCGGCACTGCGATCCACGCCGCCTCAGTTGCTGTCGAAATCCGCAACCTCGGCCAGCAGCCAGTTGCGAAAGGCGGCAACCGCAGGGTCCGCGCGACGCGCTTCCGGGTAGGCCAGCCACACCGAGATATCATCCTCCGTCACCTGATCAAACGGTTGCACCAACGCGCCGCTGGCGATCATGCCGCTGGCATAGGCCGGGGTCAGCAGGCAGGCCCCATGCCCCGCCAAGGCCGCCTGCACCTCCAGCACCTGAGTGCCCAGACTGTGCCGTTCTGCCTGTGGAACATAGTCGACACCGGCCGCCCGGAACCACATCCCCCAGGCCGGATCAGCCGCATCCACCAAGGGCACCCCCAGCAGATCTTCTGGCTGCGTGATCGGGCCATAGGTCTCCATCAGGGCCGGGGTCAGTAACGGCGTATAGCTGGAGCGAAACAGCAGGTCCGCAGCCAACCCGGGCCAGCTGCCATGTCCGACACGAATGGCCACGCTGGCCTCGCCTGCCTCCAGATCGACGTAACGGTGATTGACCTCGACCCGCGTGGTGATGCCGGGATGGGCGACCTGAAACAGACCCAGTCGCGGGCCCAGAATGAAGGCCGCGAAACTGGCAATGGCGCTGATCACCAGCTCCTGCCCACCGCCACCGCGCACCTCTGCCCAGCCGCGCCGCACCATGTCCAGCGCCTCACCAACCTGCAGCTGCAGCGCCTTGCCCGCCGCTGTTGGCACCACGCCACGCGGCAGGCGCCGAAACAGGGGCTGACCGGCGCGATCCTCAAGCAGCTTGATCTGATAGCTGACCGCCGCCTGCGTCATCGCAAGCTCTTCCGCGGCGCGGCTGAAACTGCTCAACCGGGCCGCCGCCTCAAAGGCGCGCACCGCAGGCAGGGGTGGCAGGGGGGATTTCGCTTTATCCATTAAGGCAGCTTATACCAACCCCCTTGAGTTTCAATTGGTCATTTGCCCCTGAAAAGCACACATCTAAGGGACATCACGCAAGGAAGACTGCCATGACCACCATGATCGCACAGCTGAGCCTTTGGGTCGCCATCAGCAGGTTTTTTACCCGCCCCACACACAAACGCGGCCCGAGTCAGCACGACCTGCACCGCCACGCCCGCCGCGAGCTGTCGCATATGTCCGACCACATGCTACGCGACCTCGGCCTGTGACCAAGGTCGCGCCAGCAGGTCCGGGCAGCCTCAGACCTCAGAGTTGCAATCGGGCCGTGACTTCGGCGATGAAATCCTCGCCGCGCTTCTCAAAGCTGTCGTATTGGTCGAAACTTGCCGCCGCCGGAGCCAGCAGCACGGTTTCGCCCGGCTCTGCATCCGCCACCGCCCGCGCCACCGCTTGCGCCATGGTGGTGCAAACCTCGGCTTCCACGTCCAGCTGCATGGCGAACTGCGCCGCCTCGCGGCCGATCACATAGGCTTTGACCACCTCGTCGCTCGCGCCTTTGAGGCCCTCCAGCCCGCCTTCCTTCTCCAGCCCGCCGCAGATCCAGCGGATCTTCTTGAAGGCACTTAGCGCCTTGGCCGCGCTGTCGACATTGGTGGCCTTGCTGTCATTCACATAAGACACCCCATCCACCTCGGCCACCCGCTGACTGCGGTGTGGCAGACCGGGATATGTGCGCATCGCCGCCTCGATCACCCGGGGCGCCAGGCCCAGGGTGCGCGCTGCGGCATAGGCCGCACATGCGTTCTGATGGTTGTGCGCTCCGGGCAGGCCGGGAATGTCACGCAGGTCGATCGATCCTGCCTGCCGCCCCTTGCGATATTCCGACAGGAAGCCCTTGCGGGCAAAAACCGTCCAGCCCGCGCCGCCCGACAGCTTCTGCCCTGACGACACCCGGATCACCCGGTCATCGCCATTGCCCTCGCTCAGCTGCCCGGCCAGGAACAGCCCCTCGTCCTCGTCAACGCCGATGACCGCGCGGTCGGGACCACCTTCGGCGAACAGCCGTCGCTTGGCCGCAAAATAGCCGCCCATGCCGGCGTGACGGTCCAGGTGATCCGGCGTCAGATTGGTAAAGACCGCCACATCCGGCGTCAGCGCCCGCGCCAGATCCGTCTGGTAGGAGGACAGCTCCAGCACCACCACGCCGCCATCGCCCGGCGGGTCGATGTCCAGCACCCCACGGCCGATGTTGCCCGCCATCTGACTGTCGCGGCCCACGTGTTCGAGGATATGATTCAAGAGCGCCACCGTGGTGGATTTGCCGTTGGATCCGGTGATCGCGATCACCTTGGGCATGGTGACAAACTCGTCCCATTCGCCCGAGGCAACAGAGCGGAAGAACAGCCCGATATCGTTGTCCACCGGCACGCCCGCAATCAAGGCGGCGCGCACCACCGGGTTTGGCTTGGGGTAGAGATGCGGAATACCCGGCGACACGATCAGGGCCGCGATATCGTCAAACGCATCCTGTCTGGTCAGCTCGCGGCAGGCAAAGCCCTCACCTTCGGCGGCGTCCCGCGCGGCGGGGTTGTCGTCCCAGCAGATCGCCTCCGCGCCGCCTTCGCGCAGCGCCCGCGCCGTGGCGAGGCCCGACCGGCCCAGCCCCAAGACCGCAATCTTCTGCCCTGTGACACCTTTAACCGGGATCATGCCGCACCTCTTCTGACATCTCTGTTCGGCGCGACACTGCACCGGAGCGCGGCGGGAATGCAAGCGGGCTTGAGCACCCGGACAGTGCCTGACCTTGGGGAGGCGTGAAGCGCCTTCCCGGGGGGAAGGTCAGGCGCTGTCCGACCTCTCGGTCGGACCGAACCGTTGCCATCCTCGCGCGCGCCCTGCTGACGCCACCTTCATGCCAGCGTGCTAGTCTTGATGCGTCGCGACATCAAAGACCCACAGGAGTTCGGCCCGTCCCGAGACCACCCCCTCATTGGGTGCAGGGCGGATCCACCCGAGGCCTCACTGGATTTGGCCCTTAAAACAGGCCAGCCAATGCTCCGCCCCTCCGGCGGCGCCGCCTTTCTTAACGACGAAACCGCGCAAGGCTTCCCCAACGCGGTGTGACATATCTCAGAGTAACGCTTGAGCGCCCCGCCAGCAGGTCGGGTGCCAAAGGTGGATTGGTTGCCCCCCCGTTCGACCGAGAGGTCGGACAGCGCCCGACCCTCCCCACGGGAGGGCGCTGCCCTTTCGCTTGGGCCTCAGCGGACCTTCAGTGTTGCCAGTCCGATCAACGCCAGGATCAGCGAGATGATCCAGAAGCGGATCACGATGGTCGGCTCTGCCCAGCCCTTTTTCTCGTAGTGGTGATGGATCGGCGCCATCAGGAACACCCGCTTGCCGGTGCGCTTGAAGTAGAGCACCTGCACGATCACCGAAAGCGCCTCGACCACGAACAGCCCACCCACGATGGCCAGCACCAGTTCGTGTTTGGTCGCCACAGCGATCGCACCAAGGGCCCCACCCAGCGCGAGAGAGCCGGTGTCGCCCATGAACACAGCAGCCGGTGGCGCGTTGTACCACAGAAACCCCAGCCCGCCGCCAAACAGCGCCGCGGTAAAGATCAGGATTTCACCGGTGCCCGGCACATAGTGCACATCCAGATATTCAGTAAAATCGACACGCCCCACCGCATAGGCGATAATGCCCAGCGTGCCCGCCGCGACCATCACCGGCATGATCGCCAGACCATCCAGACCATCCGTCAGGTTCACCGCGTTGGCCGCGCCGACGATGACGCAGATGCAGAATGGCACATAGAGCAGCCCGAGGTTGACCAGCGTGTCCTTGAACACCGGCAGAGCAAGCTGGTTCTGCAGCTCAACCGGATGGCTCCAGCTGGCCCAAAGCGCCGCAATGATCGCGATCGCAAACCCCAGCGCCAACCGCACCTTGCCCGGCACGCCCTTGGTGTTCTGCTTGGAGACCTTGGCATAGTCATCCGCAAACCCGATCAGGCCGAACGACATGGTCACAAACAGCACCAACCAGACAAACGGGTTGTCCCAGCGCGCCCAGACGAGGGTCGAGAACAACAGCGCCCCCACGATCAGCAAGCCGCCCATGGTGGGGGTGCCGGCCTTGGCCAGATGCCCCTCCGGCCCGTCGTCGCGGATCGGCTGCCCCTTGCCTTGCCGGCGGCGCAGCACGTTGATCAGCGGTTTGCCAAACACGAAGCCAAAGATCAGCGCGGTCAGGAAAGCTCCGCCAGCGCGGAAGGTGATGTAGCGGAAGAGGTTGAAAAAGTCCCCCCCGTCCGACAGGGCGGTCAGCCAGTAAAGCATACCAGAGCGGTTCCTGTTCTGAGTGGTGCAAGTTGATGTGTCATGAAGGTGCGTTGCCTTGACCGATTTCCCGGATCGCGTCAACCACGCGCGCCATCTGCATGTAGAGAGAGCCCTTGGCCAAGACCACATCGCCGCCGCGGATTTCCCCGTTGAGGGCTGCCACCGCCTCGGCGCTGGTCTCGACCCGCAGGCCCCGTTTGGCCTCGGGCAGGGCCGCATGCAGCGCTGCCATCAACGGTCCGATACAGTGAACGGTATCAATATTGTCCATCGCCGGAAACGCGGCCAGCTGCGCATGTAGCGTCGCGGCCTCGTCGCCCAATTCGCCCATATCGCCCAGAAAGGCGATCCTGCGCCCCTCGCCCTTGGTCGCAGCCAGCACCGTCAGCGCCGCCGTGACCGAGGTGGGGTTGGCGTTATAGGCGTCGTCCAGCACGGTGACGGTGCCGTCGGGTACATCGACAGTGAAGCGCGCGCCGCGCCCCTTGACCGGCGACCAGCCCGCCAGCCCGGCCAGCGCCAGATCGAGGTCCGCACCAAGTGCTGTGACCGCCGCAAGCGCGCCAATGGCGTTCATGGCAAAATGCGCACCAAGCGACTGGATCTCTGCACTGATCTCACGCCCTTCAAAGCGATAGGAGGCGCGGGTGACATCACCGTCCAGATCCACGGCGTAGAGCGCATAGTCCGACGCGCTGCGTCCAAACCAGCGGGTCTCGCAACCCTTGGCCACGGCCACCTCACCCAGCACCGGGCTTTCGTCGAGGTCGGCGTTCAGCACCGCAACCCCGCCGGGCTCCAGCCCCTCAAGGATGGCCGCCTTCTCGCGGGCGATGCCGGCCACATCCTCAAACGCTTCCAGATGCACGGCGGCGACGGTGGTCACCATGGCCACATGCGGACGTGCCTGCAGGGCCAGTGGCGCGATCTCGCCGGGGTGGTTCATACCGACCTCGATCACCGCAAATTCCGTATCGGCAGGCATCCGCGCCAGTGTCAGCGGCACGCCCCAGTGGTTGTTGAAACTCGCCACAGCGGCATGGGTGCGGCCCTGCGGCGCCAGCATCGCGGCCAGCATTTCCTTGGTCGAGGTCTTGCCGACAGACCCCGTAACCGCAACCACGCGGGCCTGCGTCCGGGCCCGCCCGGCCCGTCCCAATGCCTCAAGCCCGGCCTGTACGTCCTCCACAACCAAGAGCGGCGCATCAGCTGCCACCCCTTCTGGAATGCGCGACACCAATGCGGCCCCCGCCCCCTTTTCCAGCGCCTGCGCCACGAAGTCATGCCCGTCCCGCGCCGCAGTGAGCGCCACGAACAGATCGCCCGGTTGCAGGCTACGGGTGTCGATGGAAATCCCGTCGACGCGCCAGTCGGTTATGGCCTGCCCGCCCGTTGCGGCGGCGGCCTCCTGTGCGGTCCAAAGGCTCATGCCAGCCTCCCATCCAGCGCGGCGACGGCCATGCTGGCCTGCTCCACATCGTCAAAGGGCAACACGTCGTTGCCAATGGTCTGGCCGCTCTCATGGCCCTTGCCACAAATCAGCAGCGCGTCACCCGGCTCCAGCATGTCGACCCCGCGCAGGATCGCCTCGGCCCGGTCACCCACGTTCAAGGCATTTGGCGCTCCGCCCATGACGGCAGCGCGGATCGCTTCGGGATCTTCCGAGCGGGGGTTGTCGTCGGTGACGATCACCGCATCCGCGTGGTCATGCGCCGCCTGCCCCATCAGGGGGCGCTTGGTCGCGTCCCGGTCGCCGCCCGCACCAACAATGGCCACAAGACGTCCCAGCACATGCGGGCGCAAGGCCTTGATCGCGGTGGCCACCGCATCGGGCGTATGGGCGTAATCGACAAAAACCGTCGCGCCATTATCACGCGTCGCGGCCAGCTCCATCCGGCCCCGCACTGTGCTGAGATGCGGCAGTGTGTCAAACACCTGCTCCGGCACCTCGCCGCTGGCAATGGCAAGCCCCGCCGCAACCAGAATGTTCTCCGCCTGGAAGCCGCCGATCAGGTTGAGCCGCTTGGCAAAGGGGCGGTCATGCCAGGTGAAGCGGATATCCTGCCCGGTTGCATCCACCCGCATGCCCATCAGCGCAAGATCCCCGAGCCCACGACCGACCGAGATCACCTCCTGGCCGCGTGCAGCTGCAATGGCCCGCATCTCCGCACCGCGCGGGTCAGACATGTTGATAACGGCCACGTCATCTTCCGACATGACACGGCGAAACAAACCGGCCTTGGCGGCGAAATAGGCCTCGAAGGTTTCGTGATAGTCGAGATGATCCTGCGTGAAGTTGGTAAAGCCCCCGGCCAGAAGCTGCACGCCGTCCAGGCGGCGCTGATCCAACCCGTGCGAAGACGCCTCCATCGCCACATGGGTGACACCCGCCTCTGCCGCCGCCGCGAGGGCACGGTGAAGCGTGATCGGCTCCGGCGTGGTATGGGCGAGCGGATGGGTCCATGCCCCCTCGATCCCGGTGGTGCCAAGGTTCACCGCCTGATGGCCGAGTTCCGTCCAGATCATGCGCAGGAAGGTGGCCACCGAGGTCTTGCCGTTGGTGCCGGTCACCGCCACCGCGACCGGCGGTTGTCCGCCGAACCACAGCGCTGCTGCGCCCGACAGGGCCTGCCGTGGGTCTTCTGTGACCACCAGCGCGGCCCCGGCGGCCGCAATCGCCGCCGCTGCGGTCTCTGCACCATAGGCATCGGTCAGAATCGCAACCGCGCCCTGCTCCAGAACCTGCGGGACAAATTCGGCCCCATGCACACGGGTGCCCGGCAGGGCCGCAAAAACAAAGCCTTGCCGCACATCACGGCTGTCCACCGCCAGCCCGGAAATCACCGGATCGATACCGCCACGTGCGGTCAGCCCCAACTGGCTGAGCTTAAGCGCTGGTTTGTCGTTCATGGTGTCCCCACATGTTAGTTTGAGGTGAGGGTTACACCAGAGATATGGGCGGGTTCAATCTGCGGTCTGAGGCCAAGCAGCGGCGCCAGCCGTGCAATCATCTCTCCGGCGACCGGTGCCGCAGTCCAACCTGCGGTGCGACGATCCTCGCCATGGGCGATGATTTCAGGTTCATCGAGCGTCACCACCAACACATACTTCGGCTCATCGGTGGGAAAGACAGCCGCAAAGGTCGCGATCACCTTGTCCTTGTAATAGCCGCCCATCGGCTTTGGCTTGTCAGCGGAGCCGGTTTTCCCACCCACGCTGTAGCCCTTCACCTCAGCCATGGAGGCTGTGCCGTTGCTGACGACCAGACGCAGCATGTCCAGTGACGCCTTTGCCACCTCTTCACTCACGATACGCTCACCCATCTGAGGGCCAGTCTGCTTCAGGATCGTTGGCGCCACATAGCGCCCGCCATTGGCGATCGCCGCGTAGCCCGCCGCAAGATGCATCGGGGTGGTGGAAATACCGTGACCGTAGGAAATGGTCATTGTTGACAGTTCCGACCAGTTCTTGGGCAACAGCGGCTGACCACCGGAGGCCTCGACGATCTCGAACGGGGTCGGCTTCAACATGCCGAGCCGGTCGAGGAACGCCCGCTGACGCTCGGCCCCGATCTGCTGGGCCATGCGCGCCGTGCCGATGTTGGACGATTTCTCGATGATACGGGAAACCGTCAACTCCTTGCCGTAGTTGCTGAAATCTTTGATCGAGAACTTGCCCCAGCGCAGGGGGCCACGAATGTCGATGACCGTGTCCGGCGTCACCAGATCCAGCTCCATCGCCTGCGCAGCGGTGAAGATCTTGAAGGTGGAGCCCAGCTCATAGACCCCCTGAACCGAGCGGTTGAACAGCGGGCTTTGCGACGGGTCGAAACCGGAGGTTGGCGGCCGGGGCCGTTCGTTGGGGTCGAAATCCGGCAGGCTTGCGACCGAGATCACCTCGCCGGTGTGCACGTCCATCAGGATCGAAGTCGCCCCCTTGGCGTTCATCAGCTTCATGCCGCCATAGAGCACCTCTTCGGAGGCGTCCTGCACCGACAGATCGAGGCTCAACTCCAGCGGCTTACCCGCATTGGCCGGGTCGCGCAGGTAGTCGTCGAATTGTTTTTCAACCCCCGCGACACCGATCACCTCGGCCGCGCTCACGCCCTCCTTGCCGAAGGACGCACCGCCCAGCACATGGGACGCCAGTTGGCCGTTGGGATACAGGCGCATTTCACGCGGCCCGAACATCAACCCCGGATCACCGATATCATGCACGGCCTGAAGCTGTTCCGGGCTGATTTTCTTCTTGATCCACAGGAACTTGCGCTTACCCGTGAAATCCTTCAGCAGGCGCTCGCGCTCCAGATCGGGGAAGATCGCCACCAGCTTGTCGGCGGCGGCGACGGGATCAATCATCTGCGGCGGCTGCGCATAGAGCGAATGGGTCTCGAAGTTGGTCGCCAGGATGCGGCCATCACGGTCCACGATATCGGCCCGCTGATTGGCAATCGCGCTGCCCCCCACGGAGGCCACCGGCTCTGACGGCTCGGAGGTTGCCATAAACGCCATACGCCCGCCGATCGCCACATAGGCACAGACAAAGAACGCCGCCAACACCAGCAGCCGGCCCTCGGCACGGGTGCGCGCGCGCACCTCCATCTCGCTGTGGCGCTGCGCGAGATTCTCGCGCTCGATCAGGTCCGGGTTCTCGCCGCGCGCTCGGGCGGGCAGCACACGGGCCAAGGGACGCAGGGGCGTGCGGATCATTGGTCGTCCTCCTGCCCATAGGCGGACACTTCAACGCCCTCTTCGATCACCAGACCGGAGGGCGGAAAGGACACTTCGTCGACGCGGCCAAACTGATCCGGACGCAGCGGCACCAGACCGAGGCTGTCAAAGTTCAGCTCGGCAAGATTGCGCAGCCGATCCGGGCGGTTGAGATAGGCCCATTCCGCCCGCAACACGCTGAGACGCACCTGGGCCGCGGCAATATTGCTGCGCAGGCCGCGGGTTTCTTTCAGCACCTGTTGCGTGGCGTAATTCTCGCGGTAGGCCCAGAATGCCAGACCAAAGACCGCGAGGATCGTCAGAATATAGGCAAGGGTTCTCATCAGCGCGTCTCTTTCAACTGCGGCATGCTCAGTTCGCGGGCGGTGATTTCGGTCGGGGCCGCATCCGTGCGGCGCCCCACACGCAACAGGGCTGAGCGCGACCTAGGGTTCTGCGCCAGCTCCTCGTCATCGGGACCAACGGCCTTGCGGGTGACCAGCTCGAACTGGCTTGGCAGCTCTTCAAGTGCGGGGGCGTAGCGGTTGGCATTGCCGGTCTTGTTGGCGCGGTGCTGGAAGAAGCGTTTGACCATGCGATCCTCGACCGAATGGAAAGTCACCACCGCCAAGAGGCCACCGGGTTTCAGCGCCCGTTCGGCAGCCAGCAAACCGCCCATCAGCTCCTCATATTCGCCGTTCACCGCGATGCGCAGCGCCTGAAAGCTGCGTGTGGCGGGATGCGACTGGCCGGGCTTGGGGCGCGGCAGGCAGCTCTCAATGATCTCGGTCAGGCGCAGGGTGGTGGTGATCGGCTCAATGGCGCGCTCGCGCACGATGGCCTTGGCGATCCGGCGCGAGGCACGTTCCTCGCCGAAATTGTAAATGATATCCGCAAGTTGCACCTCGGTGAGCTCTGCCACCAGATCCGCGGCAGAGGGGCCGTCCTGCGACATGCGCATATCGAGCGGGCCGTCCTTCATGAAGGAAAACCCCCGCTCGGCCAGGTCAAGCTGCATAGAGGAGACACCAAGGTCCAGCACAACGCCGTCCAGATCCTGCGCGTAGTCATCCATGCGGGAGAAGACCCCCTGCTGCAGCACCAGCTTGTCGCCGTAGTCCGCCGCCCAGGGTTGCGCCATCTCGAAGGCCAGCGGGTCGCGGTCGACGCCGATGACCTGATCGGCCCCGGCGGCCAGCAGACCCTTGGTATAGCCCCCGGCCCCGAAGGTGCCATCGAGCCAGCGCCCCCGGACCGGCGCCACAGCCGCCAGCAGCGGCTTCAGCAGGACGGGGATATGGGGACCGGAAGAAGCAGCGGGGCGGTCCGACATGAGTTACGCGCCTCCGGCGCCGTCTAGGAATTCAAGGGGATCGAAGTCTTCGGGCAGATCGTCCAGCAGCTTCTCAGCTTCGGCCATCTCGACCTCATCATAGGTCTCGGGCTTCCAGATCTGAAAGGTGTCGCCGGATGCGATAAAGAAGGCCTCGTTATCGAGGTCGATCTTCTGCCGCAGTTTGGCCGGCAGCACAAGGCGACCGGTCTCATCGACGGTGGTGGGCAGGGACTGACCATTGAAGATACGCTCAAGGACCTTGCGCCCGCGAGAGCCACGGGGCAACGCCGCGATCTTGGCGTCGACCTCTTCAATGGCCTCCATGGTGTAGCACTCGAGGTATTGGCGGCGGTGGTCGCCGTACACGATCACCAGTTCGGGACTGTCGCCAGGCTGCCAGTTCGGGTCGGAGGATTCCAGCACACGGCGAAAGGAGGCTGGGATAGACACCCGCCCCTTGCTGTCCACCTTGTGGTGGCTCTCGCCTCTGAACCTGCGACCCACTGCGCCGCCCTTTCCCGCGTCCCGCGCGTTTCCCCGGCTTCGTCCTGAACCCGGGGCCTTAAAACCAAAAGGGGCGAGTTGATCCGCTGCCACTGATCAACCCGCCGCCTTGACCCGCTATGCGGGGTGTCCGACTGCGCGCGCCACCTGGGGGGATGTCTGCTCGCTCGCGCGCCGGATCTCTTCATTGATGAAAGCGAAGGCCTGTATGAAACCTGCCGTTTTGTAAGGTTGGGGTCGTTTGTTGCCCCGTGCTCTTCGTTCTCATCCGATGAATTAGGGATACAATGGGAATGCATGGTCCCGCAAGGGATTTCTACAGGTAGCAGGGTGAGAATCGCCGCTCAGAGTCGCATTTCAAAGTCGCCCGCAAGGCCGAAATACTCGAATACGGCTGCATGTGGGGCAGAAACCTCAGATCAACACCATATATATGGCACACTTGCGCCTACGAAAAACTTCCCTTAATTTCCCACGATTCCTTTAGGCAGATGACAGGCGGGAGCATTTGTTCACCACTTGTTCACACACGGCATGCAAAATACCGCCTCCGACCGCTGCTTTTCCCAATTTATGTGATTCGTTTTGCACCAAACCTGGCAACGGGCCATGGTTTCCCATACCGCCCATGATTTCCCGTGAACCGGGCCATGGTTTCCCATTCCTGTAGCGCCTGTTGTAGCGTGACGGACTTTTTTACAGTGATTTACAGACTTTTTTACAGCAACGCGGTTTTGGTCTGACATGGGATTGAAGGGGCGTTGAACGCCCCTTCAAGTGGCTTTCACACTACAAGCTCCTGCTGCAGATCGAGGAACGCGCGCGCCGCAGCCATTGGGACCACCCCGTTGCCGGCTGCAGCGGATCGGTCCAGCCCTAAGGCCACCCCATCATCTAGTCCGTGAACGCAGGGTTTAAGCTCAGGGAATGCTCTGAGCGCTTCTCCCCATTGCTCAAATTCATCCGGAAGCGGTGGGAAGAGCGGAACCGCTGCGGCGTTCACTCCGCCGCTCCCAGCAGACCCCACATCAGTGTCCAGCCAGCCGCCGCCCGTGGCATCCCGATCTGCGTGCTGGTTTTGTTTAAGTCCGGCTTGAACTTCACGCCCGTTGGGCCCGCCACGATGCATGCGTTCGCCCCGCCGCTCTTGAACGTCGGCGTGGGCCAGAGTGAACAACAGTTCGCGGATATGCGCCCCGCCGACTTCCGCCGCTGATACGACGCGCGCTGCAACCCGATAGCCCATGCCCTGAAGAACTCCGACGACGTCTTGCAGGCCAAGGGAGAGATGCCCTAATCAATCGCCGCCGTGTGGTTGCCCACGGAGGCTTGCACCGACTTGGCCCGAGGCGTGGCAGGTCGTTGATCAGGCCATGCCGCCCTCGACAAGCCCGCTTGCGATACGGGCGTAGGCCTCGGCCATCGGCCCATCGCCGGCCGCAATCGGCGTGCCACCGTCCCCGGCCAACCGTGTTTCAAGGTCGATCGGCAGTGCGCCAAGCAGCGGTAGGCGCAGAGCCTCAGCCTCCGCCGCGACACCGCCATTGCCAAAGATGTTGTGAGTGCCGCCGCAATCGGGACAGGTAAAGAAAGACATGTTCTCAATCAGCCCAAGCACCGGAGTCTTGAGCGTGTCGAACATGTCGAGCGCCTTGCGGGCATCCAGCAACGCGACATCCTGCGGTGTGGAAACCACGATGGCCCCCGTCAGCTCCGCCTTGGTGCAGAGGGTGAGCTGCACATCGCCGGTGCCCGGTGGCAAATCGACGATCAGCACGTCCAGCTCGCCCCAGTTCACCTGCCCCAGCATCTGCTGCAGCGCCCCCATCAGCATCGGGCCGCGCCAGACCACGGCCTTGCGTTCCTCCACCATGAAGCCGATCGACATTACCGTGACCCCATGGGCGTGCAGCGGCTCGATCGTGGTGCCATCCGGGCTGGCGGGGCGTCCGGAGACCCCCATCATGCGCGGCTGCGAGGGACCGTATATATCCGCGTCCAGCAGGCCGACCTTGCGCCCCTGCCGCGCCAGGGCCACGGCGAGATTGGCGCTGACGGTGGATTTGCCGACGCCACCCTTGCCGGAGGCGATGGCGAGGATGCGCTTGACGCCCGAGGGCTTCATTGGTGCGGCCTGCGGTTTGGGATGACCGCCCAGCTTGAGGCTGGGGGCGGCTTTCTGAGGGCCGGCCTGTGCCGGACCATGGGCGGTCAGCACCACCGAGACCTCCTCGACGCCCGACAGCTCCGCGACGCAGGCCTGCGCGGCGCGGCGCAGCGGTTCCATCTGCCCGGCGATCTGCGGCGAAGGCGCTTCGATCACGAACCGCACGGTGCCGCCCTCGATGGTGAGGGCGCGCAGCATGTCGCGCGACACCAACGTGCCACCGTCGGGAAGCTCCAAACGCTCCAGTGCGGCGCGAATCTCTTCCTTGGTCACTGACATGGGGACTACTCCTTTTTGGGCCATCGCTTCGGGCTTTCACCGGATATATGCGCTGCATGCACGGGGCCCAAGCGACAAATTGACAGCGCTAACAGGCATGGCGACAAATTCTTGCCCAGATATGTGGCGAAAGGAAATATTGTCGCGCAGACTTTGGGCAAAACGTGGAAAAATATCCCTTATACCCATGCACTTGCTGCATAGCAGAAATGACCAATCCCCGGATTGTGCATTTGCAGCATTTGGTTATCTTAAGGATCAACAGAGACACACAGACAGACGGGCACACGGCCCCGACGATGACGAGCGAGACAAAGCAATGGCGATCCTGAACCAGATCAATACACATACCCCCTTCACCACCGGTGGCGTGACGCAAATGATCCAGGGCGCGCGTGAAAAGTTCGCTCAATACCGCGTGTATCGCGAGACCCTGAATGAGCTGAACGCTCTGACCGGTCGCGAACTGGCGGATCTGGGGCTGAACCGCTCCATGCTGAAGCGCGTCGCCATCGAGGCCGCCTACGGCGATAAGTAAGAACACAAGAGATCAGGTCCTTTCTCCTCCTCCCTTAAGGACCTGTCCTACGCGGTGGCATCTCCCTCCTCCCTGATGCCACCGCACCTAATACCGGCCTCGCGCCGGGATCAGATGCACCGGGTTTCCTCCTCCCTTTAACCTGGTGTTTGACAGAACGGCGGTGCCCCCTCCTCCTCCCTGGGCGCCGCCGTTTCCTTATTCTCTCCCCCTATTTGTGAATCCAGACGCCTCCGCCCCGGTCACACCGCGGCGGATTTTTTGCGTCATCATTTGCAATTAGGGGATGGCGGCGGGGCCGCAGGGGCGCATGCCCCTGCGGCCCCGCCGCCCGGGTCGGATCGCCTTAGCGATCCGATCCCGACAGACAGTCGGATCGCAATAGCGATCCGACTGTCTGGAGTGGTCAATAGAGTGTCAGAACGGCACGTCGTCGCTGGCCGAAACAAAGCGAGCTACCACTTTCTTGGTCCCGGCCTTCTCGAAATCCACTTCCAGCTTGTCACCCTCGATCCCGATGACCGCGCCATAGCCGAACTTCTGGTGGAACACCCGCTCGCCCATGGTGAAGGCAGAGGTGGCCGTCAGGTCGATCACCTGGGTCTTGCTCTCGCGGGGTTTGCTCAGCCCATGTTCGCCAGCCCGCGCCTGCATGCGTTTCCAACCCGGAGAATTATAGCCATCTGCATTGGCCATCCGCTCCTCGATGGTGGAGCGGCCGTATTCATTGGCCGTCTCACCAAAACCACGCGCCGCGCCCGGCGCCGCCGCGCCGTAGCCCCCGCCATAGAGCCCCGGTGGCGTCAGCACCTCCACATGCTCTTCGGGCAGCTCGTCGACGAATCGTGACGGCAGCTGCGACTGCCATTGGCCAAACACCCGGCGGTTTCCGGCAAAGGAAATGGTGCAGACCTCCTCGGCCCGGGTGATACCCACATAGGCCAGGCGACGTTCTTCCTCGAGCCCCTTGAGGCCGCTTTCATCCATCGAGCGCTGCGAGGGAAACAGGCCGTCCTCCCAGCCCGGCAGGAACACCGCCGGAAACTCCAGCCCCTTGGCCGCGTGCAGGGTCATGATGGAGACCTTCTGCTCCGCATCCTGCTTGTCGTTGTCCATCACCAGGCTGACATGTTCGAGGAAGCCCTGCAGGTTCTCGAAGTTTTCCAGCGCCTTGACCAGTTCCTTGAGGTTTTCAAGGCGGCCCGGGGCCTCCGGCGTCTTGTCGTTCTGCCACATGGTGGTGTAGCCGCTCTCATCCAGGATGATCTCGGCCAGTTCCACATGCGGAACCTCCGGCTCCCCAGAGGTGAAGGCGTCAAAGCTGGTGGCCTCCAGCACCGCGTCTTCCGGACCCTGGGGCGGCGCCACCACGCGGGTCATGCGGCCCCAGCGGGCGATATCCTCGACCAGACGGCGCAGGGCCGCGCCGCCCTTGCCCTTGATGTGGCCCTCTTCCACCGCGATCCGGGCGCCCTCCAGCAGGGACACGCCGTTTTCGCGGGCGATCATCTGCATTTTCTGCTGCGCCTTGTCGCCAAGGCCGCGTTTGGGCGTGTTGACGATGCGTTCAAAGGCCAGATCATCGTCGGGTGAGATCACCACACGGAAATAAGCCATGGCATCACGGATTTCCAAACGTTCATAGAAACGCGGGCCGCCGATGACGCGATAAGGCAGACCGATGGTCAGGAAACGGTCCTCGAAGGCGCGCATCTGATGCGAGGCACGCACCAGGATGGCCATCTCGTTGAGGTCGATGGGGCGGATGCCGCGACTGCCGCGCTGCATCGCCTCGATTTCCTCGCCGATCCAGCGGGCCTCTTCCTCGCCGTCCCAATGACCGATCAGGCGGACCTTTTCGCCGCCGTCGGCCTCGGTCCACAGCTCCTTGCCCAGACGCCCCTCATTGCCGCGAATGACGCCAGATGCCGCCGCCAGAATATGGGCGGTGGAGCGGTAGTTCTGCTCCAGCCGGATCACCTTGGCGCCAGAAAAATCCTTTTCAAACCGCAGGATATTGCCCACCTCGGCACCGCGCCAGCCGTAGATCGACTGGTCGTCATCCCCGACGCAGCAGATGTTCTTGTGCCCCGAGGCCAGCAGTCGCAGCCAGAGATACTGAGCGACGTTGGTATCCTGATACTCGTCCACCAGGATGTAGCGGAACCAGCGATGATACTGCGCCAGCAAATCCGGGTTGTTCTGGAAGATCTCCACCACATGCAGCAACAGATCGCCAAAATCGACCGCATTCAGCTCCTTCAGGCGGGCCTGATACTGGGCGTAGAATTCGGTGCCCCGATAGTTGTAGGCGCTGGCGTCGCTGGCGGGCACCTTCTCCGGGGTCAGTGCGCGGTTCTTCCAGTCGTCGATGATGTTGGCCAGCATCCGGGCCGGCCAGCGCTTGTCGTCGATGCCGGCGGCCTGGATGAGCTGCTTCATCAGGCGGATCTGGTCGTCGGTGTCCAAAATGGAGAAATTCGATTTCAGCCCCACCAGTTCCGCATGGCGGCGCAGCAGCTTGACGCAGATGGAGTGAAAGGTGCCGAGCCAGGGCATGCCCTCGGCCGGTTGGCCCAGCATCCGGCCCACCCGCTCCTTCATCTCGCGGGCGGCCTTGTTGGTGAAGGTCACCGCGAGGATTTCATTGGTGCGCGCCTTGTTGGTGCTGAGCAGATGCACGATGCGCGTGGTCAGCGCCTTGGTCTTGCCGGTGCCGGCGCCAGCCAGCATCAATACCGGGCCGTCCAATGTCTCTACCGCCTCGCGTTGCGCGGGGTTCAACCCGTCCATATAGGGCGTGGGCCGCGCGGCCATGGCGCGGGCGGATAGCGATGCGCCCTCGAAGGCGTCCATTTCGTCGAAACTGCTCATGGGGCTCATCCTAGCGTGATTCAGCGATAACGGGAAGAGGTGTGTTCATGCTATGTTCCGAACGCACGCCTTCCGCTCTTTCCGCCACCGCGCTTATCAGTCCGAATGCGCTGGATAAAGCCCTCAGGTTGGCATCGCTGTACATCTGGATAGGTCGCGTGACCGCTTGACCAAAACGTTAACCGCCTGACAGCTGGGGCGGTTCCCGCACGCATGATAGGGTGAATTCAAGCGAAGAGTTTGGCCACATACGGAGGACGGGTTGATGTTCAGACTGATCTACATAAGCGAGGCCGTTCACCAGATGCCCGACGAGGCCGTCATTGCGATCGTGCAAAAATCCCGCCGTCGCAACGAGGCAAGCGGATTGCGTGGCGCCCTTCTCTACCACGAAGGCCGGTTCATCCATATGCTGGAGGGCCCGGAGGCAGAGGTCATGGCGCGGTTTGAACGTCTTCGGCTTGATCCCCGACATCATAGCCTGCAGCTGCTGGGCACGAACGGGATCGACGCGCCGCTCTGCGCCAGCGGCATGGAGCATCACGACATAGATGCGCTGCCGCAGGATATCGCCGAGACCTTGCACGAGGCGCTGGCGCTGCTGAATGACCTGCCGCCACGGGATTTTTCCCAGCCGCGCCCCGGGCGCCACCAGCCCCGTCCGATGCGGCAGGTGCTGCCTGTGTTTTCCGGCGGCCTTGCGGCCTAACCGCCCCCCCCCCGGATACTCGATACCGGTCGCGCATTTCCACTGGACACCCGCTGCGGGACGCCAAAGAATGCGCGGCATGAATTTGGATCAACGTTTCCCCGGTCTCGACGACCTGCGCGCCCACGCCCGCCGCCGCCTTCCCCGATTTGTCTGGGAGTATCTCGACAGCGCCACCGGGCGGGAGGCATCGCAAGCGCGCAACCGCCGTTGCCTCGACCGGATCGGGTTGATGCCCGCGATACTGAACGGTCCGCAGGACGTAGACCTGAGCACGGAGCTGTTCGGCTCCACCCTGCCCCTGCCTTTTGGCATCGCGCCGGTGGGCATGTCTGGGCTGGTCTGGCCGGACGCGGAGGGGCATCTCGCGCGCCATGCAAAGTCCGCGAACCTGCCCTATGGCCTGTCCACGGTCGCCAGCCAAAGCCCGGAAGACCTGGCACCACATCTGGGCGCGCACGGCTGGTTCCAGCTTTATCCGCCAAAAGACGAAACCATCCGTAAGGACATGCTGGCCCGTGCGCGCGATGCCGGGTTCAAGGTGCTTGTGCTGACGGTGGATGTGCCGGTGGCTTCGCGCAGGGAACGTCAGGTCAGATCTGGCCTGACACAACCGCCAAGGCTGACCCCGCGCCTGCTGGTGCAGGTGGCGCAGCGCCCGACCTGGGCCCTGGGCATGGCGATGCAACACAAGGGCGATGGTGGCATGCCCCACATGCGCACGCTGGACAAATACATTGAGGGTGCCGCCTCTGCCCTGTCCTCCACGGCGCATATTGGCTATCTGCTGCGCACCGCGCCGGACTGGGACTATCTTGACTGGTTGCGCGATCATTGGGACGGGCCGCTGGTGGTAAAAGGCGTGCTGAATGCGCAAGATGTCCCCCGGCTGGAGGCTGCGGGCGCTGATGCGATCTGGATCTCCAACCACGCGGGACGCCAGTTCGATGCGGCCCCCGCGCCGATCGAGGTTCTGGAGGAAATCCGGGCAGCCACACCGCTGCCGCTGATCCTCGACAGCGGGATCGAGGGCGGACTGGATATCCTGCGCGCCATGGCGCTTGGCGCAGATTTCGTGATGATGGGGCGCGCATGGCACTATGCGCTTGCCGCATTGGGCGCACGCGGACCTGCGCATCTGACCGACATGCTGACCAAGGATCTGGCTGCAAACATGGGACAATTGGGCATTTCCGATTTGAAATCAGCACGCGATCTGAAGCGCTTGAACCTGGACTGACTGCGCCCAAACTACAGAAAAGGCGCGATCCTCGCCCAAGGACCGCGCCATCCCCCGCCGTTCCCCCCCGGGTCAGACTGGTGGTAAAATTTCTTTTGGCCTACGCTGCCAGAAGCTGTTTGAAGCTGGCCAGAAAATCACGAACCTTGTGACGGACCGCAAGATCATTGCCGCGAAACGGGCTGTTGATCGGCATTAGATCACGCAATGGTTTCACCCTTTCGTTGCCAAGGAGCGGCAGTGCTGCGGGTGTCTCATGCACGAAAGTCCAGTCGTCAAAGGCGCGCATCTGGATCTCGCAGGCTTCGATCACCTCGAAATCCCGGTGTCGCGGATCGTCCTGGATCATCTGCGCACGGCGGCGAATTGCGGCTTCGTCGCCTTCGAGGATATGCAGGAACCGGCCCTGATGCACCACCAGCAGCCCCGTCAGACCCGCGCGCCGGTTGTTCCGGTGACAGGCCCCCGCAATGTCCGCGATCTGCTGCGCGGTAAGGTCACGGGAAGCGGTGCTGGCATAAATGAAGCGATGCATCTGTTGAGTCCTTCGTTTCGTTGAGCGTGTGACCTTGCTTTGCGGTGGTCTGGAGGATCGCTTCTGACTGATCCGTCGATGTTGATTAAAATTTATCCGAAATACGCTCGAATAGAAGTCCTATCCGAAAGAGTGGTTAACGCTCGAAAGGCGACCCTCAAAATGCTGCAGTGCAAAAAAATGCGTGCACCAAGCGCGATCGCTCGGTACAACATCGCCAGCCCGCCTTCCCAAACGGCCTGCCGTGGCGGCAAAAGCCGGGAGTTCTCGGCTTCAATTTCGCATTTCGGCACGCCCACCTGCCGGAATTCAAGAAAAGGGGCGCAAGTGAGCGCAATCATGCCGCAGACACCCAGAGGACCAAATGGTCCGCGTGTCATACAGCCTTCACCACTTGCCCAACCCATAAAGACCTCGGGGGAAAGATGACTGAGTTCAACAAAATCCTGATTGCCAACCGTGGTGAGATCGCCATCCGTGTGATGCGCGCCGCCAACGAAATGGGCAAACGCACCGTCGCCGTCTATGCGGAGGAGGACAAACTGGGCCTGCACCGCTTCAAGGCGGATGAAGCCTATCGCATCGGCGAGGGCCTCGGCCCTGTCGCGGCCTATCTCTCCATCGACGAGATCATTCGCGTCGCCAAGGAATGCGGTGCTGATGCGATCCACCCGGGCTATGGCCTCTTGTCGGAAAACCCCGATTTTGTGGATGCCTGCGCACGCAATGGCATCACCTTCATCGGCCCCAAGGCCGAAACCATGCGCGCCTTGGGCGACAAGGCCAGCGCCCGTCGCGTGGCCGTAGAGGCCGGTGTGCCGGTCATTCCTGCCACCGAGGTGCTGGGCACCGACATGGACGCGATCCGCAAGGAAGCGGCTGAGGTCGGCTATCCCCTGATGCTGAAGGCCTCCTGGGGTGGCGGCGGACGCGGCATGCGTCCGATCCACTCCGAGGATGAGCTGGAAGAGAAGGTTCTGGAAGGTCGCCGCGAGGCCGAAGCCGCATTCGGCAATGGCGAAGGGTATCTCGAGAAAATGATCACCCGCGCCCGTCACGTCGAGGTGCAGATACTCGGTGACAAGCACGGCGAAATCTACCACCTGTTTGAGCGCGACTGCTCCGTGCAGCGCCGCAACCAGAAGGTCGTGGAACGCGCGCCCGCGCCCTATCTGACGGATGCGCAACGGACCGAGATCTGCGATCTGGGCCGCAAGATCTGCCAACATGTGAACTATGAATGCGCCGGTACCGTCGAATTCCTGATGGATATGGAGACGGAGAAGTTCTACTTCATCGAGGTGAACCCGCGGGTGCAGGTGGAACACACCGTCACCGAAGAAGTCACCGGCATCGACATCGTGCAGGCACAGATCCTGATTGCCGAGGGCAAGACGCTGGCAGAGGCGACCGGCAAGGCCAGCCAGGACGAGATCACCCTCAACGGTCACGCGCTGCAGACCCGCGTAACCACCGAGGATCCGCTCAACAACTTCATCCCCGATTATGGCCGCATCACGGCCTATCGCTCTGCCACCGGCATGGGCATCCGTCTGGATGGCGGCACCGCCTATGCGGGCGGCGTGATCACGCGGTACTATGACAGCCTGCTGACCAAGGTGACGGCCAAGGCGCCGACGCCGGAAAAAGCGATCGCCCGTATGGACCGCGCGCTGCGTGAATTCCGGGTGCGCGGTGTCAGCACCAACATCGCCTTTGTCGAGAACCTGCTGAAGCATCCGACCTTCCTGTCGAATGAGTACACCACCAAGTTCATCGACGAGACGCCGGAGCTGTTCCACTTTGCCAAGCGCCGCGACCGCGGCACCAAGGTGCTGACCTATATCGCGGATATCTCCGTCAACGGTCACCCGGAAACCGAAGGCCGCGCCGCGCCGCACCCCGACCTGAAGGAGCCGCGCGCGCCCAAGGTCGACAAGGGCAACACCCCTTATGGTGCCCGCAACCTTCTGGAGCAGAAGGGCGCCAAGGCCGTCGCGGACTGGATGACGGCGCAGCGGCAGTTGCTGCTCACGGACACCACCATGCGCGACGGCCACCAGTCCCTGCTGGCCACCCGCATGCGCAGCCATGACATGATCAAGGTGGCGCCTGCCTATGCGCAAAACCTCAGCCAGCTGTTCTCGGTCGAGTGCTGGGGCGGGGCCACGTTCGATGTGGCCTATCGTTTCTTGCAGGAATGCCCGTGGCAGCGTCTGCGCGACCTGCGCGAGGCGATGCCGAACCTGATGACCCAGATGCTGCTGCGCGCCTCCAACGGGGTGGGCTACACCAACTACCCCGACAATGTGGTGCAGTTCTTCGTGAAAGAAGCCGCCAAGGGTATCGACGTCTTCCGCGTGTTTGACAGCCTCAATTGGGTCGAGAACATGCGCGTCGCCATGGACGCCGTGGTGGAGAGCGGCAAGATCTGCGAAGGCACCATCTGCTACACCGGCGATATCCTTGATCCCGAGCGCGCCAAATATGACGTGAAATACTACGTCGGCATGGCCAAGGAATTGGAAGCGGCGGGCGCCCATGTGCTGGGCCTGAAGGACATGGCGGGGCTGTTGAAACCGGCCTCTGCCAAGCTGCTCATCAAGGCGCTGAAGGAAGAGGTCGGCCTGCCGATCCACTTCCACACCCATGACACCTCCGGCATTGCGGGCGCGACCATTCTGGCGGCGGCGGATGCAGGTGTGGATGCGGTGGATGCGGCAATGGATGCCTTCTCTGGCGGCACCTCGCAGCCCTGTCTGGGGTCGATCGTCGAGGCACTGAAGAACACCGACCGCGACACCGGTCTGGACATCGGCAACATCCGAGAAATCTCGGAATACTGGGAAAACGTGCGCGCGCAATATGCAGCGTTCGAGAGCGGCCTGATGGCGCCGGCCTCCGAGGTTTATCTGCATGAGATGCCCGGCGGCCAGTTCACCAACCTCAAGGCACAGGCGCGCAGCCTTGGCCTGGAGGAGCGCTGGCACGAGGTCGCCCAGACCTATGCCGATGTGAACCAGATGTTCGGCGATATCGTCAAGGTGACGCCTTCGTCCAAGGTGGTGGGTGACATGGCGCTGATGATGGTCTCTCAGGGCCTGACCCGCAGCCAGGTCGAAGATCCGAAATCCGACGTCTCCTTCCCCAACTCGGTGGTGGACATGATGCGCGGCAACCTCGGCCAGCCTCCGGGCGGGTTCCCCGACGGCATCGTCAAGAAGGTGCTGAAGGGCGAGGCCCCGAACACCGAACGCCCCGGTGCCCATCTGGAGCCTGTCGACATCGAAAGCACCCGCGCGGATCTCTCGAAGGAGCTGGAAGGCCTCACCGTCGATGACGAGGATCTCAATGGCTATCTGATGTATCCCAAGGTCTTCCTGGATTACATGGGCCGCCACCGCCAATACGGTCCGGTCCGTGCTCTGCCGACGCAGACCTTCTTTTACGGCATGGAGCCCGGCGACGAGATCACCGCCGAGATCGATCCGGGCAAGAAGCTGGAAATTCGCCTGCAGGCCATCGGCGAGACCGATGAACAGGGTGAAGTGAAGGTGTTCTTTGAACTGAACGGCCAGCCCCGCGTCATTCGCGTGCCGAACCGTCTGGTGAAATCCTCCACCGCCGCCCGCCCCAAGGCCGAGGTTGGCAACGCGGATCACATCGGCGCGCCGATGCCGGGGGTTGTGGCCTCCATCGGGGTGCAACCAGGCCAGAAGGTGAAAGACGGCGACCTGTTGCTGACCATCGAGGCGATGAAGATGGAAACCGGCCTGCATGCCGAGCGCGACGCGGTGGTGAAGGCCGTACACGTCCAGCCCGGTGGCCAGATCGACGCCAAGGATCTGCTGGTCGAGCTGGAGTAAGGCCGCGCGTCGGCGTTCAGACGCCAAACACGGATCCAGAATGCAAAGAGGGGCGGTCAGAGACCGCCCCTCTTCTTTTATGCCGCTACGCACACCGACCCACACCGGATCGGTGCTGCGGTCGATTAGAACCGGTAGGAGGCGCGCAACTGCACCTTGTCGGTGTCGAGTTCGCCCGCCGGAATATCGCTGAAGTCGCTCTTGGTGTACTCAAGACCGACGCTGAACCGCTCGCTGACGAGGTATTCCGCACCCACACCATAGGTGAACGCGTTCTCGGAAATATCGGCACCGCCCGAGGCGAGCGACAGATGCGACACGCCTGCGGTCACATATGGCATGAACCGTCCGAGATCCATGCCGGCGCGGGCACGCAGCGAGGTCATATCGCCGTCGCCGCCATTGTCGCCGCTGATGTCGTCATACATCAGCTCACCGCCGACCACATAGCGGCCGAAGTCATGGTTATAGCCGCCGTGAATACCAAGGGCGTCAAAATCTTCGGATGCAGAGGCGCCGCCCTGCGACAGGTCCGCTTCGCCCTGTCCGTATTGCAGACCGCCGTAAAAGCCGGTCCAATCGGTGTCCGGCGCAGCCGTGACCACAGGGGCCGGGGCGGCTGGTGCAGGCTCGACAACCGGCTCGTCCAGATTGCCAGCCACCGCTGCGGAGGCCGAGATCGACAGGGTAGATGCGAGGATGATGCGCTTCATGATGTTGTCTCCATTTATTGCAGCCTTTCGCTGTGTGGAGAACATGGGCTCCATGAATGTCACCACAACCTCTGTGCCCCAACTGCGTGCGAGCGACCATAAAGCCGGTAAAAAACTGCCGTTTTCCCAGCCTCCCCTCTGCATAATCCCGCCACTCGCGCGCGCCCCTGCAAATCTGCATGGAACCTTTTTGCTGCAGCCAAAATCCCGGCCCTTAAAGACGGGAGACGGCGAAATAGCCCCGCCTCGCATTTTCTGCTTGCAGCCCCTGCCGAGATTTCTTAAATCCCGCTCACCGAATAGGTAAGCGGGCGTAGCTCAGGGGTAGAGCATAACCTTGCCAAGGTTAGGGTCGGGCGTTCGAATCGCCTCGCCCGCTCCATTCGGAACCGAAAAGGCCGCATCTTCGGATGCGGCCTTTCGCTTTTGTCGTCTGGCGGCATCCTGCGCTCAGCGCCAAGATGCAGAGCCTTGCCAACAAATTCACCCAATTCGCATTTTTCCCTTGCAGCCTACGGCAGGATTGCCTAAATCACGGCTCACCGAATGGTAGCGCGGGCGTAGCTCAGGGGTAGAGCATAACCTTGCCAAGGTTAGGGTCGGGCGTTCGAATCGCCTCGCCCGCTCCATTTGAAATCGAAAAGGCCACATCTTCGGATGTGGCCTTTCGCTTTTCTGGCGCCTCATTCCGCATCCTCCGCCCCTGACGACACACAGAAGTTTTTGCTGTGATGCGCAAATTTTCCGCTTGCAGCCTTTGGCGGGATTGCCTAAACCCCGGCTCACCAAATGGCAGCGCGGGCGTAGCTCAGGGGTAGAGCATAACCTTGCCAAGGTTAGGGTCGGGCGTTCGAATCGCCTCGCCCGCTCCATTTGGAACCGAAAAGGCCGCATCATCAGATGCGGCTTTTCGCTTTTCAGAACAGGCGCTTGTGATTTTTGATCAAAATCCTTTGACTGACTCTCAAATGCGCGCCAATCCTTGTCCCAACCTGTGACAGCAAAGGATTGGCCAGATGGCGAGCGTGATCTACCCGACGACGAATTTCACCGCGACGGAGCAGCTCTGCATCACCCATGGTGAGGGGATCTACGTCTATGACGACACCGGCAAGGAATACATCGAAGGTCTCGCGGGCCTGTGGTGTACCTCGCTGGGCTATTCCAACACCGAGGTGGTGGAGGCGATCACCGACCAGCTGAACCGCCTGCCCTTCCAGCACACATTCGGCGGCAAGACCCACGCGCCGGTGATGCAGCTGGCCGAGACGCTCAAGGCGATGGTGCCGGTGGAGGACGCCTATTTCTTCTTTGGCAACTCCGGCTCGGATGCCAATGACAGCCACTACAAGATGCTGCGCTATTACTTCAACGCCATCGGCAAGCCGGAGAAGCGCAAGATCATCACCCGCGAGCGCGGCTACCATGGCGTGACGGTGGCGGCGGGCTCGCTGACCTCCCTGCCCGCCAACCTCGCCCATTTCGACGCCCCCCTTGAGGCACTGTCGATCCTGCGCGCCGATGCGCCGCATTACTACACCGGCCGTCAGGGCAATGAGACCGAGGCGCAGTTTGTCGAACGCATCCTGCAAAACCTCGAAGACCAGATCCTCGCCGAAGACCCCGACACCATCGCCGCGATGATCGTGGAGCCGATCACCGGAGCCTCCGGCGTGATCGTCCCCCCCGAAGGCTACTACGAGGGGCTGCAGGCGCTCCTGCGCAAACATGACATCCTGATCTGGGCGGATGAGGTCATCTGTGGCTTTGGTCGCACAGGCGCGGATTTCGGCTGCACCACCATGGGGATCAAACCGGACCTGATGACCTTCGCCAAACAGCTGTCCTCGGCCTATTTCCCGATCTCCGCCTCCGTCATTCCTGGCTGGATGTATAAGGCGATGGTGGATCAGACCAATGAGGTCGGCGTCTTTGGCCACGGCTATACCTACTCCGGCCACCCCGCCGCCTGTGCCGCCGCGCTGAAAACGCTGGAAATCTACGAACGCGACAAGATCTTTGACCACGCCGCCGAAGTGGGCGCCTATATGCAAGAGCAGCTGCGCGAGATCTTCACCGATCACCCGCTGGTGGGTGAGGTGCGCGGCAAAGGCCTGATCGCGGCGCTCGAACTGGTCTCCAACAAGACCACCGGCGCAACAATTGCCGGCGGCAAAGGCGGTGCTTTGGCAGTCAAAGCCTGCCAGGACGCAGGCCTGATCCTGCGCGCTGTGGCTGGAAACGCGCTGGCCTTCTGCCCGCCGCTGATCATCACCAAGGCGCAGGTCGACGAGATGCTCAAACGCACCAAGGCTGGCGTCGACACCGCCTATGAAACCTTAAGATCCGAAGGCCTCCTGGACAGCTGACCCAAAACAAAAGGCGCTCCAGAAATCGGGGCGCCTTTTCATCTTTTCAAAAATATCTCGGAGCGCGAGGCAGCGCCTCGCATCGGGCTTTTCCCACAAGGAAAAGCGCAAGCTGCGCGCCGCAAGGCGCTCCTTTTGGAAACCCTCAGAAGACCTTGAACGTCATCGTCGTCAGCGACCGCTCGATATTGGGGATCTGCAACAGGTGGTCATTGATATATTTGCCCACATCCTCGCCCGAGGGGATGTAGAGCTTCATCAGCAGGTCATATTCCCCGCTGGTGGAATAAAGCTCCGAGTGGATCTCATGCAGCGCAATATCCTCGGCCACCTTATAGGTGGTGCCGGGTTTGCAGCGGATCTGGATAAAGACGCAGGTGGACATATCTCGCCTCAGCTTCTGTCAGGTCTGGTTGCCCGGCAACCTCGCACGCAGCGCGGCAAAGGGCAATCCCGGCAAACCCAGCCTCGCTGGCCAAGCATTTACTGCAACAGCTCTTGAGCCCTCACCACCGCACCCCCTATAAGCCATGGCAACAGATTGAGGATTTCACCATGCGCACAGCCCAGGTTTCCCGCTCCACCGCCGAGACGGAGATCTCCGTTTCCGTCAACCTCGACGGCAGCGGCACATATGACAATCAGACCGGCGTTGGCTTTTTTGACCACATGCTGGACCAGCTGTCGCGCCACTCGCTGATCGACATGACCATCCGCGCCAAGGGCGACTACCATATCGACGATCACCACACCGTCGAGGATACCGGCATCGCGCTGGGTCAGGCGCTGGTGCAGGCGCTTGGCGACAAAAAAGGTATCAACCGCTACGGCGAGTGCCACTTGCCGATGGATGACGCACAGGTGCGCGCCGCGCTGGATCTCTCAGCCCGCCCCTTCCTCGTGTGGAATGTGGAGCTGCCGACCCAGAAGATCGGTAATTTCGACACCGAACTGGTGCGCGAGTTCTTTCAGGCGCTTGCGACTCATGGCGGCATCACGCTGCACATCGACCAGATCCACGGGGTGAACAGCCACCACATCGCCGAGGCCGCATTCAAGGCCGTGGCCCGTGCGCTTCGCACCGCGGTTGAGGTCGACCCGCGCAAGGCAGATGCGGTTCCCTCCACCAAAGGCGCGCTCTGAGCGCTCACAGTGTGTTTTCTGATGCGAAGGCCCGGCACAGCCCGGGCCTTTTCGTTCTGACTACTTGCGTTGGTGTACCGTTCACCCCGCAGGCACGGCGTCGTGCGCCTCACGGCGCAGCAGCCACTCTGCCGCCAATAGATTTGGCACCCAGCAGATCCATGCGATCACAGGGTAACTGGCCTCAAACCCCACAGTCGTCATGCCGATGGGCAGATAAAGCCGCAATGTCACCGCTGCCAGCGTCAGGGCCGCAGAGCGGATCATCCAGGCCCTGTGCCGGGCAAACCTCCGTTGCAGGGCGGCGATCACCGCCATCGCCGTAGTTGCCAGCCAGACCACCGCCAGCAGCGCAAAACCAAGCCCCGCCACCACGCCTTCGGCAGTGGTATACGCCAGCCACAGGCTGGCAAGCCCGGACATCAGAACGCACAGTGCATAGAGCCGACCACCCCATCGGTGCAGGCCCGGACGTCTGCCACGCAATCGGTGCGAAAACTGCACCGGCAACAGCCCCAAAGCCACTGGCGCCAGCCC
The DNA here is from genome assembly GCF_032924845.1 of Tritonibacter scottomollicae. NCBI lineage: Bacteria > Pseudomonadati > Pseudomonadota > Alphaproteobacteria > Rhodobacterales > Paracoccaceae > Tritonibacter > Tritonibacter scottomollicae. Next base: position 291,088 of record NZ_CP136704.1, on the reverse strand, counting down.
GATATGCAGGTACAGCACCACCGGATGCGCCAGCAGGTGATGCACCATCGCCGGCATCACCAGTGAAATCTCCGCCACGAGGAACCGCAGCGACCCCAGCGCAATCAGAACAGACAGCACCCAGAGTGTGCCAAGCCCCCATGCGAGGCGGCGCCCGGTCCAGAAGTGACGTGTCATGCTTTGACTCCTCTACGGTCAACTTGACACTGTAAAGTAGAGATCAAACTTGACACCGTCAAGCTCCTCATCGATCCTGCCTTCATGACGGCCTCACCCCCCTCCTCCCACGCCCAGCCGAAAAACCTGCGCAACACCTTGGTGCGCGCCGGGATCGACCTCTTGGAAGAGGGCGGGATAGAGGCGCTGACCTTGCGCAAATGCGCCGCGCGGGCCGGTGTCTCCCATGCCGCTCCGGCGCATCATTTCGACGGGCTTGCGGGGCTGAAGGCGGCGATTGCGGCTGAAGGGTTTCGGATCTTTTCCAACTACATGCGCGAGGCGCGCGCGCAGGGTGACCAAAGCGCGCGCGGGCAACTCAAGTCGATTTGCCGGGGATATCTGCAGTTTGGCGTCGATCATGGCGGCATCCTGCGGGTGATCTTTGGCGACCGGGGGCTGGCGGGGCTGGTGCCCGGTGGCGCGCGCGAAGACGCAGACGCCTATCAGATCCTGCGTGAGGTCTGCGCGCCCTTTGTCCCCGAGGGCACCACTGCCCGGGTGATCGAGCTGCAGGTCTGGTCGCTGATCCACGGCTTCACCATGCTGAGCCTGGCGGGCGAATTCGGCGCGCCGGGGGGGCCGCTGGAAGACGGGCTGTTTGACCAGATACTCGGCTTGTTGAATGCGCTGGGAACATCGGGCACCACGTGATCCCCTGCGCCTCTTGACCCTCGCGCGGTTTCCCGCCACTTCAGGGGCGCATGACAATGAGGACGTCTTCCTATGCTGACCGCCATCATCGACTATGAATCCGGTAACCTGCACTCCGCCGAAAAAGCGTTTCAGCGCATGGCGGCCGAGGTCGGCGCCGGCGAGGTGGTGGTGACGTCCGATGCCGACGTGGTGGCGCGCGCCGACCGGCTGGTGCTGCCGGGCGACGGTGCCTTTCCCGCCTGCGCAACGGAGCTGCGCGGCCACAAAGGCATTTATGACGCGATGGTCGAAGCCGTAGAGGTGAAGGGCCGCCCCTTCCTCGGGATCTGTGTCGGCATGCAGTTGATGGCCACGACGGGTCACGAATATTCCGAGACGCCGGGCCTGGGCTGGGTCGGCGGCGACGTGGTTAAGATCACGCCTGAAGACGCGCGCCTGAAAGTGCCGCATATGGGCTGGAACGATCTGGTGATCGACCACCCCCACCCGGTGTTTGATGGCGTTTCCACGGGCGATCACTGTTATTTCGTGCACAGCTATCATTTCCGCGTCGCCAATCCCGCTGAACGTTTGGCGCATGTGGATTACGCCGGCGATGTCACAGCGGTGATCGGGCGCGACACCATGCTCGGCATGCAGTTTCACCCGGAGAAGAGCCAGCATGTGGGCCTCAGGATGATCGGCAACTTCCTCACCTGGACCCCCTGACACCCCGCTCTGATCTGGACGCCTGCCGCCCGTAAGGGCGGCGCGCGCATGGGGCCCCTGGCCGCATGCGCGCCACCGGCAGGCCCGCGCGCCCGCCCCATCGAGGGGCGGGCGCGCGGCGTTTGGCCATCACGTCACACACAGACGTGGACCGCCACACGCCAGCCCCTGTTTTGCAAAACACGACGCAGGAGGGCCAAACGCATCCCTCCCTCAGGCGGCGCTATGCCTGAGGGAGACTGGTGCGACGCCGTAGGCCTTGCGAAAAGCGCGTGTGAACCCTTCGGGCGATTCATAGGCGTAGCGCCTCGCCACCGCCTCCACCCGATCACCGCGGATCAAATCCTGCCGGGCGAGGGTCAACCGCCAGCGGCGCAGATACCCCATCGGGGTTTCTCCGACCTGGGCCGCGAACAATTCGGAAAATCGGGACACTGACAGCCCGGCTTCGGTTGCCAGATCCTGTGTCGTCCACAAGCGCCCCGGATGGTCGTGCATCGACACAATGGCCCGCGCGAGGCGCAGGTCCGACAGCCCGGCCAAAAGCCCAGGCTCCGCCGTGCCCGCCTCGATCAGATGGCGCAGCAGACGCACCATGAACGCCTGACCAAGACTGCTCAACACGGATTCTGCGCCGCATCTGTGGCACTCAACTTCCTGACGCATCAACGTCAGAAGCGCGGCGAGCTGCGGAGTCTGCGCCAATCTGACCTCCACCCGGGCGGGAAGCGCGGAAATCAGCGGATTATGTGACCCGGCCCATTCCACACGCAGCGCGAGGCACACACCGTCCCGCGGCGGGAGCAACGGTGCCTGTGCGCAGAACAGCACCGTCTCCGCCGCCCCTTCGGGTGATGCCAGCACCAGGAGATTCGCCTCAGACGGAGAGGCGATATTCACCCGCATACGAAATCGAGAGATGAGGCTGGAAAGCCGATCCATGGCATCCTCTACAAGACTATTTGGCAAGACTTCGGCAACTGTGTCAGGTTTTTCGGAATTATCAAGCCTCAACTTCTGCGATATAGGTTTCAGCCTTTCGACGGCCTCCATCACCTCACTTACACACAGGACTGCCTCATGTTGATCCCCCGCCAGAAGACCCCTGCCCTGTCCCTGCCCCTGTTGGGCGGCGGTCACTTCGACCTCTCGACCGAAACCTCAGAGCGCGGCACCGTCATCTGCTTTTATCGCGGCCTGCACTGCCCGATCTGCGCCAATTACCTGAAAGAGTTCGAAAAGCGCGCGGCCGATTTTGCCGAGCGTGGTGTCAACTGCATCGCCATCAGCTCTGACGGCGAAGAACGCACCCGCCTGATGGCGGAAAAGATCGAGGCCAAAAACCTGCGCTTTGCCTATGATCTACCGCTGAATGTGGCCAAGGACTGGGGGCTCTATATCTCCACTTCGCGTGGCATGACCTCCATCGGCCTGGAAGAGCCCGCCCTGTTCTCCGAGCCGGGCCTGTTCATGGTGTCACCGGAACAAACGCTCTACTATGGCTCGGTTCAGACGATGCCGTTTGTCCGGCCTCATTTCTCCGAACTGGTGTCGGCACTGGATTTTGCCATCGCCAACAACTACCCGGCGCGCGGCGAGTATACCGGCGCCGTTTGATCGCCCCCGCATCCGTCCTGCATCCTCGGTCCCCGACAGCCACGTGAGCAATGGACATAGGCATAGCAACAAGGCATACGGGCCTGACCACCTTCAACGGTCAGGCCCGTTTTACGTTGTACTTGCGCTTTGAAAAATTCAGCCACCGGGACGGGCAGCACCGCTATCTGGTGCTGAGCCTGACACAGACGCTATTCGGCGACTGGTGTGTGGTGCAGGCCTCAGGTCCGATCGGTCAGCCCGGCGGGCAGGAGCGGCGCAACTATTGCAGCTCCCTGAATGAGGCGCAGGATCTCTTCGAGAATACGCGGGACCGGCAGGTGAAGCGGGGCTTCGTGCCGATCCCGGTGCAGATGGGGCTGTTCTGAACGCGCCACCTTAGGGGTCTTACTTCACCCGTGTCCAGGTCTGCTTGGAGCAGATCAACCCGCCCGCGACGCAGCCTCGCAGGCGCAGGCTGTCGCCGTTCAGATCCATCTTGCCGATGTAGATCTTGTTGTTGGACGGCCGCCAGACCTGCCCTTCGTAAGCGCCGCCGCCCTGGGGCACCATGTCGATCACCAGCGTCTTGCCGAGATTGGGTGATTTATACTCGCCGCTGTCATTGAACGTCCGCGCAATCGTGCCGCAGACAGCGCTGCCGCAGGGGGCTATTGCCACATGCGCGTAGGATCCATCATCCGGCTGGGTCTTCCACGTCCCCTCCGCCGGATCAGCGGCAAGCGCGGCACCGGCCAGGCCAAGTGAAACCGCAAGGGTTGCAATCATCTGTTTCATGGTTGTGTCCTCCCTATTCTGGCAGAAGTCTGACCGACAGCGCCGCATGCAGGCAAGACTGACCTTGGGTCGCCCTATCCGGGTGCGGTCGCACGCCCGACCCACGCAGGCGCGTTGCAATTCACCGTGAGCTTGGGCAAAAGGGCAGCCGACGCATTCAAGCATGACCAAAAGGGCGCAGCCGATGATCCTCTACCCTGCAATCGACCTCAAGGACGGCCAGGCCGTGCGGCTTCTGCACGGTGACATGGACAAGACCACCGTGTTCAACGACAATCCCGCCGCGCAGGCGCTGGAGTTCGTGGCGGCAGGCTGTGAATGGCTGCATCTGGTCGATCTGAACGGCGCCTTTGCGGGCGAACCCGTCAACGCCGCGCCGGTCGAAGAAATCCTGAAACAGACACAGGTGCCCGCACAGCTGGGCGGCGGCATCCGCGACATGGCCACCATCGAGCGTTGGCTGGACAAGGGGCTGGCGCGGGTGATCCTAGGCACCGTTGCGGTGGAAAACCCGGATCTGGTCCGCGAGGCGGCGCGCGCCTTCCCCGGCAAGGTTGCGGTCGGCATAGATGCCCGCAATGGCAAGGTCGCGACCAAAGGCTGGGCGGAGGAAACCGACGTTGAGGTCACCGATCTGGCACGGTCCTTTGAGGATGCAGGCGTTGCAGCCATCATCTACACCGACATCATGCGGGACGGGGCGATGAAAGGCCCCAACATCGATGCAACGGCAGCGCTGGCCAATGCGGTCTCGATCCCGGTGATCGCCTCGGGCGGGGTGTCATCGCTCGACGATCTGCGCGCGCTCAAGTCCTGTGGTGCACCGCTGAACGGTGCCATCTCCGGTCGCGCGCTTTACGACGGCGCGATTGATCTTGCCGAGGCGCTGGCGGTTATGAAGGGCTGATCCCCCCCCTGCCACCACAATCGGCCCCGCGATCACGTGTTGAAAAGCTGTTGCCCTTGGCGTCTGCGCCGGGGCGCCTCTGCTCTTCAACACGTGATCTGCGGCATCACGCCCTCTGGCTTGCGGCGCATTTAGCTGAGACGCTGCAACCAGAGGAGACCAACCTTATGTCAAAAATCGAAATGCGCCCCCTGCCCCGTGCCTCCGCCCTGTGGCAGAGCGTGCAGCCTGAAGACTTTATCGATGGCTACGCTGTGCAGAGCAGCCTGTCAGCGCGAGACGCCGCCGATATTGGCCTGAGCATGCCCAAATGGGCTGGCACCCTGCTTGCCCTGCGCAATCGTATCGTGCGGCCCCTCGGGTTGAAGACCGATGTCAGCAACACGGGTGAAGGGGCGATCTTTCCTATCACCCATGAGGACGCGCAGGAGCTGATCCTTGGCACCGACGACAGCCACCTGAATTTCCGCATTTGCGTGCGGCGCGAGGATGGGCGCATCCACATGGCCACATGGGTGCATCGCAACAATTGGATCGGGCGGGTCTACCTGATGGTGGTCATGCCGTTTCATATCCTGATCGTGCGCGATGCCATGCGCCGGATCGCACGCGCGGGGACCCGGACCACGGCCTCTCCAAGCAACGGATAGAGACGCCGTCAGCCCCGTAAATCGCGGCACCCATCGAACCCTGTGTCATCGGGCACGATGGGCACTGCCCTCACTGCTCTATTGCGTCGCAGCGGTGGAGAGTTTCTGCAGCGCGCCGGTCATCACCGCGATGAACTCAGCGCTCGGTTTGATATCCAGACCCTTGAACATCATCACCGGATCCTCATAGGTGAGCCAGACCTTGCCCTCCGCATCCTCATAGGCCAGCGCCTTGAGCGGCAGGAACAGGCCCGCACGCATGTCAGCCTGCATCGCCGGGGTGCCGATCTTCGGATTGCCGAAAATCAGGATCTGCGAGTCGGGCAGCTCTGCACCGATGTCAGACGCGCCCTTGGCGTGATCCACACGGGCAAACACTGTTGCACCGGCCTCATCCAAAGCGGTCTCCAAGGCATTGATCGTCGCATCGACCGAATGGCGGCTCTCAACCTTAACAAGGCCTGCCAGAGCCGGCAGCGCCGTCATCACGCAGAGCGCGGCGGCGGTCAAAATGGTTTTCATCGAAATCTCCTGCTTCACGAGTATGGTTCAGATCGGCACAGATCTTGCCTCGCCCTGCCGGCACACACCAGCCACAAGGCCGTCAATCGCCAAAATCGGCAAGGACCAGCCCTACACGCCGCATTGCCCTCTTTTCCCGCTGCCCGTTCCGGTCCATAAGACCCGCATGCTGAAGACCCGTCTCATTCCCTGTCTCGATGTCGCCGATGGCCGTGTGGTCAAGGGCGTGAACTTTGTCGGCCTGCGCGATGCCGGTGATCCGGTGGAGGCTGCGCGCGCCTATGATGCCGCCGGCGCTGACGAGATCTGCTTTCTCGACATCCACGCCACCCATGAAAACCGCGGCACCATGTTCGACATGGTGCGCCGCACCGCCGAACAATGCTTTGTGCCGCTGACGGTGGGGGGCGGGGTGCGAACCAAGGACGACGTGCGCGCGCTGCTGTTGGCGGGTGCCGACAAGGTGTCGTTCAACTCTGCCGCCGTCGCCAACCCGGATGTGATCCGCGAGGCCGCCGACCAGTTCGGCAGCCAGTGCATCGTCTGCGCCATCGACGCCAAATCGGTCGCCCCCGGCAAATGGGAGATCTTCACCCATGGCGGACGCCGCGAAACCGGCATCGACGCGGTGGAGTTTGCCCGTCTTGTGACCGCCAAGGGCGCGGGCGAGATCCTGCTGACCTCAATGGATCGCGACGGCACCAAATCGGGTTTCAACCTCGAGATGACGCGCGCGATTTCCGATGCGGTGGATGTGCCAGTGATCGCCTCCGGCGGTGTCGGCAATCTGGATCACCTCGTTGACGGTGTGACCAAAGGGGGCGCCAGCGCGGTGCTGGCCGCGTCGATCTTCCACTTTGGCGAATATACTGTGCAGGAAGCCAAGCAACACATGATCGCCAATGGCATCCCGATGAGGCTTCAATGACCCTGCTGCATGACCTCGAACAGACCATTCTGTCGCGCAAGGGCAGCGATCCAGACACCAGCTGGACCGCAAAACTCCTGTCCAAAGGGCCGGAGAAATGTGCGGAGAAATTCGGCGAGGAAGCCATCGAGGCCATCATAGAGGCGGTGAAGGACGACAAGGCAGGGCTCGCGTCTGAGGGCGCAGATGTGCTCTATCATTTCCTGGTGATGCTGGCGGCGCGCGATGTGGCACTGGACGACGTGCTGCAGGTGCTGGCCGACCGGCAGGGCCTGAGCGGCGTCGCCGAGAAGGCAGCCCGCCCCAAAACCTGAGCCGCGACCCCGCACCTCGATACATACCGTCCCGGGCACAATCCCGGGTCAAGGGCCGCTGAAGCGGCCGCGCGGCACGCGCGGTTCACCCTTGAGGCGGGCTTTTGCCCAGTAGAATTGCACAGGCGCTTCAGGGCAGACCTGCCCCTGAAGCGCCTCCCCAGCACCTTCCTCCCCCTCTGCAAACGACCCGGTGACCTGCCAGCGCGCGCTCACACCTGCGGCACAGACCCCGCGCCTTGCCGTCAGGCAAGGCGCCCGGCCCAACCGGCGCAGCGCATGTCTCATGCGCGCCCGACGGGCGGGAGCCCCACCTTGATGCCGATGCGTCGGCACTGCGGCGGTACTGCCCACTGCTCTGCGCGAGACTTCAGAGTTTGGAGGAAATGATACCGGTGGCAAAGCCGCCCTGGCGTAGCTCGCCGAACAGGCGCTGGTATTCAATCTTGGGGCAGCGGTTCTGGATCACCGTCACCCCCCGCGCCTCTGCCTGGGCTGCCGCCTCGGCATGCTCCACGCCGATCTGCATCCAGATGGTCTGCAGGTCCGCAAACACCGTCAAGGCCTCCTCCACGATGGCAGGCACCGCCTCGGGGCGGCGGAAAATATCGACCATGTCGACCTCCCCTTCGATGTCCGACAGCGAGGCCTGAACGGTCTCGCCAAACAGCATCTTGCCCGCGTGACCTGGGTTCACCGGGATCACACGATAGCCCTTGAGCGACAGGTAGCGCGCCACGTAGTAGCTGGGGCGGACCGGATTGAGAGACACGCCGACCACGGCAATCACCTTGGTGCGGGTCAGAATGTCCTTGAGACGTGCATCGGTATACATGGGCTGACTGTGCGCAAGCCGCGCGCCCTATGCAAGCCCGAAGCCCGACCCTGCTGAAGCTGCATGAAAAAAGCGCCCGAAGAATCTTCGGGCGCGAGGTGTGGAACGAGGGACAGTGAAAAAGATCTGCGACGGTTCCAAGGCCGCAGTCTGTCATTAAAACTGGTGCTGTTGAGCCGAAATAAAAGAGGCAATCTCAATTTTGTGAATATGACACAGGCTTGATGACTGCAGATTATACGATTCAGGACGCCTGCAGACCTCTAATCCGTATCCAACACGTCCGGCCAGGCCTGATGTGCGGTCTGGATCATGTGGGTCCGCTCCGCCATCCACAACGCTTCGACCCGCGGCGTGTGAAAGAGATACAGATGCCCATCGACAATTTCCCATGTCATCGGATTGCCGTCGAAGACCCGACCGCGCGCGATACCATAGGCGCAGTGCCCGCCGAACTTCGGCGCATAGGCGCGTGGGTTGGCCTCGAACCGGGATTGGTTATGCGCGGTGTGAAACAGCCAGACCGCACCTTTCCACATAAGCGCGTGATCCTGCGCTCCCTTTTTCGGCTGATCCGCTGTGTGAAACGAGACAGGATCATACCCGCCGATGGCGATGCCGTCCTGCATCGAGATATAGATCGTATCCGCCTGCGCCCGCGACGCGGGAGAAAGGGTCAAGGCCGTCCCAACAAAGATCGCAAAACCGAACCCGGTGAGGGCGTGTTTCAGGCGCAGGTGCAGCAAGTCAGATCTCCGTCCAGATACCGTTCAGCGGCAGAATGCCCGCACCGGCGCGAGCAGAAAAGGTGCGAAACGGGAAATTGAACATCTCGTGACGAGAGTTGAGCACAAGTGCAGCCCGGAGGTCACAGACCATTTTGAATGCGTCAGTCAAAGATGTCCTCGATCACATCAAAGACCTTTTTCCACGACGATTTCTTTTTCTTCTTCTTTCGCTTTTTCATCAGCTTGGCGGTCGCCAGCTCTGCCGCCATCACCGTCCAATCGCCGGATTTCGACTTTTTGGATGACTTGGCCTTATGCGGTTTGGCGACCTTTGGCAGCTTGGCGCCCTTATGATCGGCCAGTGGACGTTGCTTCTGGGCGGAGAGCGGCGCGCCACAGGTGCCGCAGACCAGCGCGTGCAAGGTTTTGTCCGGCACAAAGGCCGACTGCACGCCGCAATAGCAACAGCTGACGATCTTTCCGCCGGGGATGCTTTTATGTGCGATGCCGGTTCTCCTTTGGGTTTATCCCTTCAGGGAGGCATATAGGGAGAGCGCCGCCGCATTTGAAACATTGAGCGAGCCAAAACCGCCAGCTGCGTCGATCTTGACCAGCTTGTCGACCGTTTCCTTGGTCTTTTGACGCAGGCCCGGCCCCTCGGCGCCCAGCACCAGGGCGATCGGGTCGGAGGTGCGGCCGGCAACCGCGTCTTCGATGGTTTCCTCGGCCTCACCATCGAGGCCCAGCACCAGATAGCCCATTTGCTGCAGCGCGACGATACTGTCGGAGAGGTTGCGCATGCGCAGGTAGGGCTGGCGTTCCAACGCGCCCGAGGCTGTTTTGGCCAGCGCGCCGGTCTCCGGTGCGGAATGATGGCGGGTGCCGATCACCGCCGAGGCGCCCAGCACTTCGGCCGAGCGCAAGATGGCGCCGACGTTATGGGGATCGGTCACCCGGTCCAGGAGCAGCACCCGGGGGATTTCAGCGCCGATGCAATTGTCCTCAAGCCCGCCCCAGTTCAGAGGCTTCACTTCCAGTGCTGCGCCCTGATGCACCGAGCCGGGATCGATCGGCACCGAGAATTTGCGCGGCTCGACCACTTCGGGTGTGATGCCGGAGGCGGCGATGGCCTCTTCCAGCTTGTTCTGGGCGTTCAGGGTCACCACAAGCTGCAGCTTTTCACGTTTTGGGTTCAGCAGTGCGTCGCGCACCGCGTGCAGACCAAACAGCCAGACAGTTTCTGCCGAGGCGGCTTTCTTGGCCTTTTCCTTGTCCACCACCCATGCGGGTTTCTTGCTGGGTTTCTTGTTCATGGCTTGCTCCGGAAAACAAATTTCGAGGCGGCGGAAAAAAGTTGCGCTTTTCCGGTTGACGCCCGTTTGGTGCGCTAGTAATCACGCCTCCACGTTAGGTGCAACATGCTTCTAACAGTGGGCGACAGGCCGCAAGGTGTGGCAGGGGACTGTAACTCCCTCGCGGAGACGCACGCCTGGTTCGATTCCAGGGTCGCCCACCATTTCTCCTCTTTCAAACATGATATCAATGTGTTGCGAGGATGAATGGTGGCTCGCCGTTTGTACATTCGGCCCCAATTCTCGATCAGCACAGATGATATTCGCGCGCCCTACAGGCGGTGCGTTGCCCGCCCGCGGCCCCTGTTTTTTTTCGCGGCGGGGCGGTCGCCGGGGCGCTGCCCCGGACCCCGAGATATTTATAAAAAGATGAAGGCAATCCCCCTGACAGGCGGGTTCATAAGCTGGGCCCTTCAGGCGGGTTCCGACACTGCCGCCTCGACCCAGGCGACCAGCGCGTCGAGGTCCGGTTCCGCCTCTGTTGCCGTGCCTTCGGCAAAGCCTTCAAAGGCTGCGACATTCATCCGGTTGACGCCGGAGACGACGGGCAGCCCCATGGCCAGCGCTTCGCCGATGATGGGGCGCATGCCACGCCCGTCCGCCTCATGCTTGCCGAATTTATTGACGATCAGAACCTGCGGCGCAGGCGTGCTGTCAAGCGCCGCCGTCACAAGGCCGACAGCCCGCTCCAGCGCGTCCGGGTTGAGACGGCAGCCACGGGCGCCCTCGCCCAGAGATTGCGAAATGCGGATGGTCTCGCCCTCCGGCAGGACACGCACATCCATGTCACAGAGTTTGTTGTCGTAGCATTCGGTGTTGGTTTGCACGATGCCGGCGGTGCGGATGCCCTTTTCCGCCAGCCGTTCCGCAAGTGCGGTCAGCAGGCGGTCGGTGGCGCCGCGTTCGGCGGTCATTACATAGGCAAGCTGCATGGGATCGTCCTTTGCATATCGTCTGCGCGACACGCAGGATAGCGCGGAAACGCCCGCCCCGCCAGTGGCCGTGGGGCGGGGCTGATGTCGCAGCCGCCCATCACAGCCCCCCTAACGCGTGCCGTGACTGCCCGCCGCCATCGCGCGCAAACCCAGCCGGTCAAACAGCGCCTCGTCCGCGTCTTCCTCGGGGTTGTCGGCAGTCAGGAGCGTATCGCCCATGAAGATCGAGTTGGCCCCGGCAAAGATACACATCGCCTGCAGCTCATCGCTCATCTCGGTGCGCCCGGCCGAGAGCCGCACATGCGCGCGGGGCATCAGGATGCGGGCCAGCGCAATGGTGCGGACAAATTCGATCGGATCGAGCGGGGGTGTGTCTGCCAGTGGCGTATCCGCCATCGGAATCAGCATGTTGATCGGCACCGATTGGGGATGTTCCGGCAGGGTCGCAAGGCTCAGCAGCATGTCGATCCGGTCGCCGTGTTCTTCGCCCATGCCGAGGATGCCACCGGAGCAGACGTTGATCCCGGCCTCGCGCACCCGGGCCAACGTGTCGATGCGGTCGGCAAAGCTGCGGGTGGTGATGACCTCTGGGTAGTAGCGTTCCGAAGTGTCGATGTTGTGATTGTAGTAGTCCAGACCCGCATCCCGCAAGCGCAGTACCTGATCCTGTTCCAGCATGCCCAGGGTCATGCAGGTCTCCATCCCCAGCGCCTTGACGCCTTCGATCATCGCCTCCAGCTGCGCCATGTCGCGGGCCTTGGGCCCGCGCCAGGCCGCGCCCATGCAGTAGCGGGTGGCGCCGGCATCGCGGGCCTTCCTGGCCTCGGCAATCACCCGCTGCACCTCGATCAGTTTTGAAGCTGGCAGCTGCGCGCCATTGCGGGCGGATTGCGAGCAATAGGCGCAATCCTCGGCGCAGCCACCGGTCTTGATCGACAGCAGGCGCGATTTCTGCACCGCGTTGGGATCAAACATCTGCCGGTGCAGGCTCTGGGCCTGAAACAGCAGATCCATGAAGGGCTGGGCGTAGATCTCCTCTGCCTCTTCCCGGGTCCAGTTGGTACGGATAGGGGGCGTATCGAGCATGGAAAACCTCGCTGGAATAGGTGGAACGGCACACGCCGTGGATGAATTTTTATTTTATAGATAATATATGAAATGAGTCGCAAGCGCGCAGGCATTTGAATTTCAGCACAGTTTTCCGCCGCTCAGCTTTGGTGAAAGCACGTTTTGCGCGATAGGTGCGCCTGTGATGGATGCCACCCCGGCAGAGAGAAACTCCTTGACGACACGCTGTGCCCTCCCCTACCCCTAGGGCTACGCAGGGGAGTCCCGCCGAGGGGACTGAGAGGCAGACAGGGAGAAATCCCGGTGACGCGACCCTTAGAACCTGACCCAGTTGATACTGGCGTAGGAAGCTAGGACAGTCGCGCCCCGCCCGGTACAGGTGGGAGCCTCTGCTCTGACACGGCGGGATCTGTACCCCCTGCCCCGTTTTCCTCCGGCCCGGCTCAATTGGTGTCTTTTTGAGAATGGACTCGAGGAGCACCAAGATGAACGTCCCCAACCCCAAGATCACCCCAAAGGTCACGACGGGCGCATTGCCTGCGTCGCGCAAGATCTATGTGGCAGGCGAGATGCATGCAGACATCCGCGTGCCGATGCGCGAAATTGCCACCCACCCGACCGCAGGCGAGGCGCCGCTGCCGGTCTATGACAGTTCCGGGGCCTATACGGACCCCGAAATCCTCACCGATATTCGCAATGGTCTCGCGCCGGTGCGCGCCGCGTGGATCAAGGCCCGGGGCGACGTGGAAGACTATCAGGGCCGCGATGTTACCCCTGCGGACAACGGCTTTGTCGCAGGTGATCGGCTGGTGCCGGAGTTCCCGGTGCGGACCGCGCCCCTGCGGGGCAAGGGCGATGCCGCCCCGACGCAGCTGGCCTATGCCCGCGCCGGTCTTATCACGCCGGAGATGGAGTATATCGCCATCCGCGAGAACCAGCTGCGTGAGCTGTCGCCCTGCCATGGCAGCCGCGATGGGGAGGATTTCGGGGCCAATATCCCAGACTATGTGACGCCGGAATTCGTGCGTGCAGAGATCGCCGCAGGACGCGCCATCATCCCCGCCAATATCAACCACCCGGAGCTGGAGCCGATGATCATCGGCCGCAATTTCAAGGTAAAGATCAACGCCAATATGGGCACCTCCGCCGTGACCTCCTCGATGGAGGAAGAGGTGGACAAGCTGGTCTGGGCGATCCGCTGGGGCGCGGACACGGTGATGGACCTGTCCACGGGCCGCAATATTCACAACACCCGCGAATGGATCATCCGTAACAGCCCCGTGCCCATCGGCACCGTGCCGATCTATCAGGCGCTGGAGAAGGTCAATGGCATTGCCGAAGATCTGACCTGGGAGGTGTTCCGCGACACGCTGATCGAACAGGCGGAACAGGGAGTCGACTATTTCACCATCCACGCGGGCGTGCGGCTGCATATGGTGCCGATGACCGTGGAACGCGTCACCGGGATCGTGTCGCGCGGTGGGTCGATCATGGCCAAATGGTGCCTGCATCATCACAAGGAGAGCTTCCTGTACGAGCATTTCGAGGAGATCTGCGATATCTGCCGCCGCTATGATGTCTCGTTTTCATTGGGCGATGGGCTGCGTCCCGGCTCGATTGCCGATGCCAATGACGAAGCGCAATTTGCCGAACTGGAAACGCTTGGCGAGCTGACCAAGATCGCCTGGGCCAAGGATTGCCAGGTGATGATCGAAGGGCCGGGCCATGTGGCCATGCACAAGATCAAGGAGAACATGGACAAGCAGCTGGAGTGCTGCCACGAGGCGCCGTTTTACACGCTGGGGCCGCTCACGACGGATATTGCGCCGGGCTACGACCACATCACGTCTGGGATTGGCGCGGCGATGATCGGCTGGTTTGGCTGCGCGATGCTGTGTTACGTGACGCCCAAGGAACATCTGGGCCTGCCGGACCGCGACGACGTGAAAACCGGCGTCATCACCTATAAGATCGCCGCCCATGCTGCCGATCTCGCCAAGGGGCTGCCCGGCGCGCAGCGGCGCGATGATGCGCTCTCACGCGCCCGGTTCGAGTTCCGCTGGGAGGATCAGTTCAACCTGTCGCTGGACCCGGAGACCGCACAGAGCTTCCACGATGAGACCCTGCCGAAAGAGGCGCATAAGGTGGCGCATTTCTGTTCGATGTGCGGGCCGAAGTTCTGCTCCATGCGGATCAGCCATGACATCCGCGCCGAGGCCCAGAAAGAGGGGTTCGAGGCAATGGCGGCGAAGTTCCGCGAGGGCGGCGCGCTTTATGTGCCGGTGGCGGACGCGACATCAGAACCGAGTGAGGCCGAGACATGACCCGCGCGGTTCAGGCACGGCACTTCCGCGGCCTTAATGCCCAGAGCGGGCTTTGCGGAGAGCGCAGGATAGAAGGGCTCTATCTGATTGTCGGGCATGTGGGCCGGGTGGAGTTGCTGGTGCCGCAGGGTGCGGATCTGGTGCAGCTGAGGATCGAGGGGCAACCAGAGGCCGAAGTTCGCCGCCAGATCGCCCGCGCACGGGATTTCTGCGCGGTTCACGACGCGCAGCTGGTGATCCACCGGCATTGGCAGGCAGCACTCGATCTGAACTGTGACTTTGTACATCTGACGCAACAGGATCTGGCGGAGGCTGATACGGACGCCCTTCACCGCGCAGGGATACGGTATGGGGTGGACGTCGGCGATGACACGGAACTGAAGCACGCCCTGACGCGGTCCCCGGCTTATGTGGCGCTGGATCTACGCGCGCTCTCGCGAGCATTCGAAGGAAATCAGCCGCTTGAACAACTGAAACGCTGGAAACAGACCTTTGGCGATGTGCCGCTTGTCGTCTCCGGCGGGCTGGTGATCGAGCGCTTGCACGCGGTGTTTGCAGCAGGTGCTGACTGCGTCGCCGTGTCCACCGACATTCAGAGCGCCGAAGACCCCGAGGCCAGAACCCGCGCCTGGGTCACGGCCTGCGAGGCCTGAACACACAGACCACGCGGTTCATTCGCTTGGTCTGACCCGGTATCCTGTTGGTTGGCTATCGGATGGAAGGCGGCAGGCCTCGGCACCTTTGCCGGCTGCATAATTGTACAATGGATCGCGAGATCCCAAAGGGTCAGAGCGGTGCCCCGGCAAAGCTGCGCAAGGTGATCCCTGCCTCTTCGAGTTTGCTGCGCACGCTTCGGGCAATGTCCAGCGCCTCGGGCGTGTCGCCATGCAGGCAAATCGTGTCGATCCGCGCTGGTATGCGGCTGCCGTCCTCAGCGTGAATCGCGCCATCCTTGACCATCCGCGTGATCCGCTGCCCTGCCAAATCCGCGTCGTGGATCACCGCACCGGGCTGCGAGCGGTCAACCAGGGTGGCATCTGCATTATAGGCGCGATCCGCAAATATCTCGCAGGCCACATTGCAGCCCAGCGCCTCGGCTGCGGCCTGCTGCTGAGTGCCCGCCATCACCATGATGATGATGTCCGGCGCGACCGCCAGCGCCGCCTCGTAGCACGCCAGTGCCATGTCCCGATCGGCCGATGCCATATTTGCCATCGCACCATGCAGTTTCAGGTGCCGCACCTCAGTGCCCGCGGCCCGCGCCATCGCTTGCGCTGCGCCCACCTGATATTGCACCAGATGCGCCAGGCTAGCGTGTGGCAAATGCATCTTGCGGCGGCCAAAGCCCTGAAGGTCGGGAAAGCCCGGATGCGCGCCAATGCCAACGCCGCGCGCCGCTGCCGCCGCCATGGTTTGAGCCATCACATCCCAGTCCCCGGCGTGCACACCGCAGGCCACATTGGCGGAGGTGACCACATCGAGCACCTCTGCATCGCGCCCCATCACCCAGGGGCCGAAGCTCTCTCCCATGTCGGCGTTCAGATCGACGGTCAGTGTCATCGGGCATGGCCCTCCTTGGCAGTTTCAGTGTCTGTGCGCATCTTCGCTGTCAGAGCGCATCGTCGAGGTCGCGGCCCGCTGTCGCGCCACTGACCAGTTGATAAGACAACAGGTCGCGCATGCTGGCCGGGTCGCGCAGCAAGGGGTGCAGCCGTGCAGGCAGGCGTTTCAGATCCTCGGCCGCGCGGCGTTCCAGCTCAACCGCCTCCTCCAGCGACACAAGCGTGAAGCTGAAGCGCGCACCGGCCTGGGCCTGCGCCGCGCGCGGCAGATCCGACGGCAGCACGGAGCCGATGCGTGGATAGCCGCCGGTGGTCTGACACTCGCTCATCAGGACATAAGGCGTTCCGTCACCGGTGACTTGAATATCACCGGGAGCGATCACCTCCGACAGCACGCTGAGACCGCCGTCGAGGGCAAAACCGTCTCCGTCAGGCACGAGCCGCACCCCCATGCGATTGGCGCGGGTGTCGCGGGTGAATGTCACATCCTGAAACCGCGCCAGCTCTGTCGCGCCAAAAAGATCCGTCTGCAGGCTGGGCACCATACGCAGGGTGCCGCCCTCCAGACGCGGCTCCGGCTCAAGTGCGAGGTTGACCACACCGTCCGTGTCATGACCGATCGGGAGGGTGTCGCCATCCTGCAATAGCGCACCAAGACCGGAGGCCAGATGGGTGCTGCGCGCGCCAAGGCGGCACTCTGTCGCGATACCGCCGCCGAGGTGCAGGTAGCCATAGGATCCGGCCTGCACCGCGCCGATGGTCAGCTGCGCCCCGGCAAGAAGCAAGTGACTGGCGTTCCAGCGCAGGGATGTCCCGTCATCAAGCGCGGCGCGCATCGGGGCGCCGGTCAGGGCAATGCGGGTGTCTTGTGACACCTCAAAGACGCCGCCCATGCCCGCCATCTCGATCGCGGCCAGATCCGGGGCTTGTCCCAGCAATGCCGCCCCTTCGAAAACTGCCAGCCTGTCCGCCGCTCCGCCCCGAGACAGCCCGAAGGCCAGGTAGCCACTGCGTCCAAGGTCCTGCAGGCTCAGCCCCGGCCCGGCGCGATGAAGTGTCAGCGTGCGGGTCATGACAGCACCTCGCAGGTCGCGCCGCCATCAGGGCCGTCACGCTCAAGCGCTGCGTATGTCTCTGGCGAAATCGGCTCAAACCGCACCTCGTCCCCGGGGCGGAGCACGAAGGGTTCGGGCGCATCCGGGCGAAACAACCGGAACCGGGTCTGACCGATGTGGCGCCACCCCGTCGGCGTGGTGACGGAAAACAGCACGATCTGGCGGATCGCCACCACAACCGCCCCCTCTGGCACCTGCGGTGTCAGGTCGGTCTGGCGCGGGATATCAAAGGCCGGGGGCAATTCGCCCAGATAGGGCTGCCCGGGCGCAAAGCCGATGGTTTGCACCCGCAGCTGTGTTTCGGCGATCTGTCGTACGGCTTCCTCGACCGTGAGCCCCGCACGCTCTGCGGCCTCCGCCAGCTGCGGAGCCAGATCGGTTCCGAACACGGTCGGCACGCGCCACAGCTTGCGCCCCTCGGGCAGCGCGGCATCGTACCAGTCGCGCGACGCCAACAGGGTCTTGACCTGCTGCATCATCTCGGCGTGGGCGGTGCCGAGCGGGTCAAACCGCAGATAGGTGGACACCAGCGAGGTCGAGGTTTCCTGCACCGCTGACCAACCTGCGCGTTCGACCGCGACGCGAAAGGCCAGCGCCGCGCGGTTGGCGGGTTCGCTGAGGGTGTCGGCAAACCGCACGACAAGACCGTCGAAACCGGCAGTGGCCACCTGTGGCCAATCCGATGTCTGCCCCTGTGGCGGCGATGTGGGCTGCGCGTTTGTCATGCCGTATGACTGCCAGCGGTCAAGCCGAAACACCAGACCCAAATGTCGGATGTGACTGGCCATTTGTCGGGAAGCCCACTCGTCAAGCCTCGCATGAACGCCCATACTCGCGTGACTTTCATTCAAGCTACGAGCGCCGCCCATGTCTCGCCGCCACTATGATTTGCCGCCGCTGACAACGCTCACCGCCTTCGAGGCGGCGGCGCGAAACCTGAGTTTCAAGAAGGCCGCCGAAGAGCTTTCGGTCACACCGGGCGCGGTCAGCCATCAGGTCAAGGCGCTGGAAGGCGAACTGGGCGTGACCCTGTTCAGGCGCAAGCATCGCGGGGTGGAACTGACGCCACCGGGACAGACGCTTTATGATACGCTGGCGGCCTCCTTCACCCGCATGTCCCAATGCCTGCAGGCCATCCGCGATCACGGATCTTCTGGCGTGGTAACTGTCGGTTCGACCACCGCGATGGCCTCGCTGTGGTTGTCGCCCGCTGTCATACGGTTCTGGCGTGACCACCCCGAGATCAACATCAACCAGGTGGTGCGGGATCGGGCTTTTACCACCTCGGCGGATATGGATCTCTACATCTGGTATGGGCGGGAACGGGATCCGAGGCTTGACCAATATCCCCTCTACCGCGACCGGTTGCTGCCAGTGACCTCTCCGGAGCGGGCCGAGGAGCTGGCCGACGCGGATCTGGAGGTTCTGGCACGCCAACGGCTGATCCATCTCGAAGGCGATGACATCAGCTGGACCAAATGGCACGACTGGTTCCGCCAGCTGGGCTACAAGGGTCCGGTGGCCTCCGGCATTCGGGTCAACAACTACTCCATCGCGCTGCAGGCCGCTCAGGACGGCGCCGGTCTGACACTGGGGTGGGAACAGCTGATCTCCCCCCTGCTGAACCGGGGAGACCTGCGTACTGTGACGCCGCATGTGCTGTCCGCCCCGCAAAAATTCTATCTGATCTGCAAACCGGAAGAGGAGCTGACGCCCAATGCGCTGATGCTGCGCGACTGGATCATTGCCACGGCCCGAGAGATCACGGATGAACCCAGCTAACCTGTGAGTGAGGTTTTCCGATATTGAGCGAATTTGACCTCGGCCACATGCTCTCTCAACTTCAGTCTGCAGGAGAGTGTGATGAACAAGCCAAGTTCGCTCGAGTCCGTGATGACCTCGGTCAACCGGGCCAACGGTCTGCCCAACGCCCATTATATCGACCCGGTGGTCTTTGCCGAGGAACGCCAGTCGGTGCTGTTTGCCAATTGGTCCGGTATCGGTTTTGGCAAGGACATCCCCGAGGCCGGCGACGCCAAGCCGGTGGATTTCCTCGGCGTGCCGCTCTTGCTGGTGCGCGATCAGGACGGGGCGGTGCATGTCTATCAGAACACCTGCCGCCACCGGGGCATGGTCCTGGTGGACGAACCCAAGAACATCCGCGGCACCATCCGCTGCCCCTATCACAGCTGGTGCTACAGCCTGAAGGGCAAGCTGCGGGCGGCCCCGCATGTGGGCGGCGTGGGTCAGAACACCCATGAAGACGTCAAGATGGACGAGCTGGGCCTGATCACCTTCCGCAGCCATGTCTGGCAGGACGTGATCTTCGTCAATATCGACGGCAACGCCGCACCCTTCGAGGAAGTCCACGCCGATCTGATCGAACGCTGGCAGGAATTCGACAAGCCGCTCTATCACGGCGGCATCGACAGCTCGTTCCAGCTCGAGGTGAAGACCAACTGGAAACTGGCGGTGGAGAACTACTGCGAAAGCTACCACCTGCCCTGGGTGCATCCGGGGCTCAACAGCTATTCCCGGCTGGAGGATCACTACAACATCGAGTCCCGCGGCAAGTATTCCGGTCAGGGCACGCTGGTCTATCGCCAGATGCAGGGCGCCGAGGGCGAGGTGTTTCCGGACTTCGACGACCTGAGCGACAAATGGGACACCGGCGGCGAATATGTGGCGGTCTATCCCAACGTGCTGCTGGGCGTGCAGCGGGACCATACGTTCGCCATCGTGCTGGAGCCGAAGGACTGCGAAAACACGGTGGAGCATATCGAGATCTACTACGCCAAATCCGGCGAGCAGACCGCCGGTCTCGACCATATGCGCCACCAGAACGCGCAGCTGTGGAAGACGGTGTTCGAGGAAGACATCTTTGTCGTTGAGGGCATGCAGAAGGGCCGTCACGGACCGATGTTCGACGGTGGGCGCTTCTCGCCTGCAATGGACGGGCCGACGCATAACTTCCACCATTGGGTTGCCACGCAGATCGAGACGGGCCGCGCCACATGACGCAGGAGTGGACATCCGAAATCTGGGCCACGATCCGCCCCGAGGAGGCCGCAGCCCTGCATGCGGCCATCCTCGCCGCCCATGCGCAGCATGATCTTGAACGGCTCGTCGACCTCTACGCCATCGCCGCCGACAGCAAGGAGGTGGAGGGCGATGTGGACGCGACCTGTTTCTTCCTGACGCAGGCCTTCGTCTTTGCGCTCGAAGCCGGAGTGGCGCGCGCCCATGAATTGAACCGCAGGCTGGTGGCCTATGGCCGCGCCTGGCCCCTGGAGTGATACGGTCTCTCCACCCGAGTTTGGGAGCCTCCCCGATGACCATCACCTTTCTCTGCCTGCCCGGATTTCCACTGGCGCCGCTGTCGCTGGCGATCGATGCGCTGCGGGTGGCCGAAGACATCAACGGCACTCCGGCCCTCGACTGGCAAACCGTCAGCGAGGATGGCGGCGCGGTGGTGTCCAGCAGCGGGCTAAGCCTGACCCCGGCGGGCGCATTGGCAACCGTGGCGCGCAGCGATGTGCTGCTGACCTTTGCGGCGGCCGACGGCGGTTTTGCCCAGCCCGCCGCCAGCAACGCCACCTTGCGCCGCCTGCTGCGGCAGGGCGGCAAGGTCGGCGCGGTGAATGGCGCCATCTTTGCACTGGCGCGCTCCGGCCTGTTCGACGGTGTGCGCTGCAGCGTCCATTTCACCTATGCCGACGCGGTGCGCGAAGGCTTTCCCCGGCTGGAGGTCTGCCCCACCCTGTTCTGCGAGGACCGGGGCCGCATCAGCATCAGCGGCGCGGCGGCGGTGTTTGAATACATGCTGGCGCTGATCGCCCAGCACACCAGCGCTGAGATCGCCGTGGAGGTCGCCTGCCGGTTCCAGCATGCCACCCAGCGCAGCGAGGGGGCGCCGCAATTGCTGCCCGGCCATTCGCGCAACCAGACAAGGGACATGCTGCCGCGCCCGATCCGCGAGGCGGTGCAGTTCTTTGCCGACCATCTGGAGGACCGGGTGCTGATCCAGGACGCTGCCGATCTGGTGGGCCTGTCGCTGCGGCAGTTCGAACGGATCTTCAAGCAGGAGATGGCCACCACGCCGGGCGCATACTACCGCCAGCTGCGGCTCGATGCGGCGCGCCAGAAGGTGTTGCACACCGAGACCCCGCTGTCGGAGGTCGCCTTTTCGGTTGGCTACGAGACCGCCAGCGCCTTCAACGCGATCTACCGGCGCACCTATGGGCGCAGCCCCTCCGCCGACCGCGCTAACCCGCAACGCAGCCGCGCCAATGCGGCCCTGCGCGACCATGCCTTGCCGCAGAGGCCGGCCCTCACTCTGGCGGCGGAATGACCGCGCGCCTTCGGTTTACTTCACCTCATGCGGGGATGAGAATTTTCGACGTTGCCCCACAGCCAACCGCAGTGGAACACTGATCCGCAAGCCAACCTTCACCACCAGCACAGTGAAAGCACCAATATCATGCGTACAGAAGCCAAAGCCGTCGTGATCGGCGGCGGGGTCATCGGATGCTCCATCCTCTACCACCTGACCAAGCTCGGCTGGTCCGACGTGGTCCTTCTGGAGCGGGACGAGCTGACCTCCGGCTCCACCTGGCACGCGGCGGCCAATATCCATGGGCTGCACGACAGCACCAATATTTCCCGCATTCAGCACTACACGATGACGCTGTATAAAGAGCTGGAAGCAGAGACAGGACAGGGCTGCGGCGTGTTCCAGCCCGGCTCGCTCTACCTGGCGCAGACCGAAGCGCGCGAGCACCAGCTGCGTCTGCAGGCCGCCAAGGCCAAGCTCTACGGCATGAACTTCTACGAGATCTCCATCGCCGAAGCGCAGGAACTCAATCCGCTGGTGAATTACGACGGCATCCGCTGCGTGATGTATGAACCCGATGGCGGCAACGTCGACCCCTCGGGCGTGACACAGGCCTATGCCACCGGCGCCCGCCAACGCGGCGCAGAAATCCATCGCTTCACCCCCGTCACCGCCACTGAACAGCAGAAGGACGGCAGCTGGATCGTGAAGACCCCCAAGGGCGACATTCGCACCGACTGGGTGGTGAATGCCGCCGGCCTCTGGGGGCGCGAAGTTGCCAAACTGGCCGGTCTGGACCTGCCCTTGCAGCCCACCGAGCACCAGTATTTCGTCACCGAGACCATCAAGGAAGTCGCCGACATGGACCGCCGCCTGCCCTCGGTGTCGGATCGCGACGGCGAATACTACCTGCGTCAGGAAGGCAACGGGCTGCTGGTCGGTGCCTATGAGAAGAACATGAAGTTCTGGGCCGAAGAGGGCACGCCGCTCGATTTTGCCCATGACCTGTTCCCGGATGATCTGGAGCGCATCGAAGAGAACATGATGAACGCCATCGAGCGCCTGCCGCTGGTGGGCGAAGCAGGCATCAAGCGCGTCATCAACGGGCCGATGATCTGGTCGCCGGATTCAAACGTTCTGTTCGGCCCGGTGCCGGAAATGCAGGGCTATTTCTGCTGCAACGGCATCATCCCCGGCTTCTCGCAATCCGGCGGCATGGGGCTGATGGCGGCGCAGTGGATGATCGAGGGCGAGACCCAATACGACATGTTCGCCTGGGACGTGGCGCGGTTTGACGACTGGGCCACCAAGGAGTTCACCAAGGCCCGCGTGCAGGATCAGTATGCGCACCGTTTCGCGATCCACTTCCCGAACGAGGAACGCAGCGCCGGCCGCCCGGCCCGCACCCGCCCGATCTACGAGATGCAGCGCGAAATGGGCGCGGTCTTTGGCCTCAACGCCGGGTGGGAGCACCCCTTGTGGTTTGCCGATCAGCCCGGCACCGAGGACACCAATGGCTTCACCCGGCAGAACTGGTGGGCGCCGGTGGGCGCGGAATGCAAGATGCTGCGCGAGCGCGCGGGCATCATCGACATCTCGAACTTTGCCAAATACATCTGCAAGGGCCCCGGTGCCGAAGACTGGCTGAACGCAGTCTTTGCCAACACCATGCCGAAATCCGTCGGTCGCTCCTGCCTGACGCCGCTGATTTCAAAACGCGGCGGCATTGCCGGGGATTTCACCGTCACCCGCACCGCCGAAGACGAGTTCTGGATCATCGGCTCCGGCATGGCGGAACGCTATCACAAGCGGTTCTTCGGCGCGGTCCCCCTGCCCGCGGGCACATCGTTTGAGAGCCGGACCCAGGAGGTCTGCGGCTTCAACGTGGCCGGGCCACGCTCGCGCGAGATGCTCCAGCGCATGACCAACGAGTCGCTGGCCACCGAGGATTTCCCCTTCATGCGCAGCAAGCGGCTGATGCTGGACGGGATCAATGTGTCGGCGCTGCGGGTGTCTTTCACCGGGGACCTCGGCTGGGAGTTGCACTGCGCCACAGAAGACCAGCAAAAGCTTTACATGACGTTGATCGAGGCCGGGCGCGACGTCGGCGCAGGCCCCGTCGGTGGCCGGGCCCTGATGTCGATGCGCATCGAAAAAGGCTATGGCTCCTGGAGCCGGGAATACAGCCCCGAATACTTCCCGCAGGAGGTCGGCCTGGACCGGCTGTGCAAGATGCAGAAGGACTTCCTCAACAAAGCCGCCGCCGAGGCCGCTCTGGCCACGCCCGCGCGCGAGGAACTGGTACTGCTTCATCTGAATGAGACGGATGTCAGCGCCTCCAACGCCGATGCCACAGGTGGTGAGCCGATCTTCAAGGACGGTGTCGGCATCGGCCGGGTGACCTCCGGCACCTATGGCTACACTGTCGGCATGTCGCTGGCGCTTGGCTATGTGAAGGGTGCAAAAGCGGGCGACGAGGTCGAGGTGATGGTGTTGGGCCGCCCACACAAGGCGGTGATCCTTTCGGAGCCCCCGTTTGACCCGAAGGGCGACCGCCTGCGCGCCTGATCAGAGGTTACATCCTGGCGCCATGACAACGTGGCGCCATCACGACAAAACAGCCGGGCGGTTTTCTGGCAGGAGTGCCGCAACTGCCGCCCGGTTACCGCCTTCGATCAGATTGGCAAGATGACGTGCTGTGGTGGGGCCAAGCGTAAAGCCTTGATGTCCGTGGCCAAAATGAAACCAGAGACGGTCATGCCGGGGGGCGGCACCAATCATCGGCAGCATATCCGGCAAAAAGGGGCGTGTGCCACGCCAGATCGGCCCCGGCTCTGCCGCACCGAGGTCCATGTAGGCGGGCAGTCCCTCCGCCGCGCGATCAAGCTGGCGCACATCCGGCACCCGGCCCGAGGCCTCCAGCGCCACGCCGCACGTCATCCGCAAGCCGCCCTTCATACTGCAGAGCACCACCCCGTGGCGGGCATCAAAGACCGGGCGGCGCAGCGTTGGAGTCCCGGCATACATGCGGTGCGCGCCATGTTTCATGATCATCCGCACCCGGTAGCCCAGCTCAGCCAAGAGCGGCGGTGTCCACGGCCCAAGCGCAATGACGGCGTGTTCGCCGGTGATCCGCTCCGCATCTGCCTGCACCTCCCATGCGTGGCCGACACGACGTAACGTGCTGGCATCGCCGACCCGGATCTGTCCGCCTTGCCTCTGGAACAGCTCCGCGTAGCGGGTGACCAATTCGCCCGGGGCGGCGCAGCTCCAGACCTCTTTCCAGTGGATGGCCCCAGCAGGCGGGGTGCGAAACACTGGCTCGGCCTCGCACACCTGCGAGCCGCTGAGGGTGGCGGTGTCGATATCATAGGCCTGCCGCAGCCGGTCGAGGTCGCGGGCCATGGCCTCGAACTCTGCTGCCTCCTGAAACACCGAAAGGTAGCCATCCTGCGCCATCAGATCCTGCGCGCCTGCCAGTTTGATCCAGCGGTCGTGATCGGCGCAGGCGCTGCGGATGAGCTGCGCATTGGGCTGCGACAGAACCTGATGCCGTCGGGGATGCGAAGAGCGATAGTACTGCCAAAGCGCGGGCAGCTGGCTCAGCACGCCGCGCGGCGACCACACCACATCGTTGCTGCGCCCCAAAAGGATATCAAGGATCTCTGGCAGCGCGCGGGGCATGGCATAAGGTTCTGCTGCCTCGGCCTGAATAAGGCCCGCATTGCCATAGCTTGTCTCCTGCCCCGGCGGTTTGCGGTCGACAACCGTGACCGCGTGGCCGCGGGCCTGCAACTCCAGCGCGGTTGCAATGCCCACCATTCCGCCACCAAGAACCAGAATTTCGGACATGAGAGAGGGCTCCTGCAGGCAAAGAATTCCACGCAGGCCCGCCATGTTCAGCGGGTCTACGCATTGGTGTCATGGGTCGGGCAACCTGCCCGCCGCGATCAGCCTTTGGCGGCGATGATCAGGATCTCGACGGTGAACTCGGGCGTGGCGAGTTTGGATTCACCGCAGGCACGCGCAGGCGCACGGCCCTCGGGCACCCATGCGTCCCACACGGCGTTCATCTCGGCAAAATCGCCCATGTCGGCGAGCCAGATGGTGGCTTGCAAGACGCGTTCCTTGGAAGACCCGGCCTCCGCCAGCAGCGCGTCGACCTTGTCGAGGCAGTCCTGCGTCTGCTGGGTGACGCTGGCCCCGGCGGTGCCGACTTGACCGGCGAGGTAGATGGTGTCGCCATGGGTGACGATCTGGCTCATGCGTTGGGTGGTGTGGGCGTAGGTGATATCGCTCATGAAAGCTCTCTATGGTTTGAGGATTAAAAGGAAATTTGTCAGCGCGCGGCAGATGTAAATCCGCCAAGCACACGGGTGAGGTTATGGCCGAGACTGTCGGAAATGTAACCGCCCTCCTGCACAAAAAGCGTCGGAAGCCCGGCGCGGGCGATCGTCTCGCCAATGCGGGCAAACCCGTCGCCGGTGACCTGAAAGCCCTGAAACGGATCGTCCTTGGAGGCATCAAGGCCCAGCGCAATGACCAGCACATCCGCGCCAAAGGCCTGCACCCGGTCAAGGCAGGTCTGAAGCGCGGCCAGGAACGGCGCATCATCGGTGCCGCGCGGCAGCGGCAGGTTGAGGTTATAGCCCCGCCCCCGGCCCTCGCCGCGTTCAGAACTGTGGCCCCAGAAGAACGGGTAGAAGTCTGCCGGATCAGCATGGATCGAAAGCGTCAGAACATCGTCGCGATCATAAAACAGTCCCTGCGTGCCATTGCCGTGATGCACGTCCACATCCAAAATCGCTGGTCTGAGGCCCCGATCCCGCAACAGCTGCGCCGCGATGCCGGAGTTGTTGAGGAAACAAAAGCCCCCCGCCATATCGCCAAAGGCATGATGCCCCGGCGGGCGGCACAGCGCGTAGGCCGCGTGTTCGCCATTCGCGACCAGATCGGCGGCGGTGATCGCGGTCTGCGCCGACCAATAGGCAGAGCCCCATGTCGCGGCATTGATCGGACAGGAGGTATCGGCCTGATGATAGCCCGCCTGCCCCAGCGCGGAGCGCGGATAGCTGTCGCGGCGATCACCGGGCTTGATGTGGGAAATCACCTCCGGACCTGCGCCCTCAACCTCGCTCCAGCGGGCATGGATCGTTTGTAGAAACGTCAGGTATTCCGGCGAATGCAGTGCGGCGATGGGGCCAAGGCCTGCGTCATCTGGGGCGGTAAATGCACAGCCGGCGGCCTCGGCCCCGGTGCGCAGGATCTCGGTGCGTTCGGGCTGTTCGGGGTTTGGCTTCATCACCCCATAGGCCATGAACTGGCTGGGATTATGGGCGCGCTGGCGGGGATCATAGATCGCTTTCATGTCGGTCTCCTCAGGCCTCAGCCAAAGACAAAATTGGGCAACCACAGCGCCACTTGCGGCACAAAGGTGGTGATCAGCAGCGTCGGCAACCATGCAAATGCGATCATGATGAAGGTGGGCTTCAACATCTCGCTGACCGGCGTGTCGGTGACCTTGGCGCCCAAATACAACAGCGGTGCCGTGGGCGGCGTGATATTGGCCATGCCGAGATTGACGCCAAGGACAGCGGCAAAATGCACCGGGTCCATGCCGGCACTCTGCACGATGGGCAACAAGAGCGGCGCCGACAGCAACAGCCCCGAGATGTCATCCATCAGCATGCCGATGAGGATCATCACCAGATTGACCATCAGCAGGATCACGATCGGGTTGTCCGAGATCGAAAAGATCAGATCCTTCGCCATGCCGGGGATGTCCTCGAACACCAGGAACCGGCTGACGATCACCACCACAAAGACCATCAGCATCACCACGCCAATGGTGGTGCCCGCATAGCGCAGGGTCGGCCAGATGTTCTGCGGCGTGAGGCCGCGATAGATGAACAGGCCGACGGGAATGGCATAGATCACCGCCACGCCTGCGGCCTCGGTCGGGGTCATGATGCCGCCGTAAATGCCACCCAGGATGATGATCGGCATCAACAGCGCCGGAAAGGCCCGCCCCCCGCGCCGCACAAATTCCTGCGGGTAGCTTGCGGGGCGTTCCAGCAGTTTCAGGTCCGCCTTGCGCATCAGCACATAGTTCACGATGCACAGAAGCGTAATGAGGATCAGCCCCGGCACCACGGTCGACAGGAAACATTTGAGCACCGATTGCTGCGCGACCCAAGCGTATAGGATCTGCGACGAGGATGGCGGGATCAGCAGCCCCAGTGGACAGGCCGCCACAATGAGCGCCGCTGCCGGGCCACGCGGGTAGTTTGCCGCCTTCAGATGCGGCATCATGATCGACCCGATGCAAGTGAGCGTTGCCGCTGCCGAGCCGGAGATCGACCCGAAAATGCCGCTGGCAAACACCGCCGCCGCACTCAGCCCACCGTGGAGACGCCCCACCAGAAGCTCCGCCACAGAGACCAGCGGTGCGGCGATACGCCCCCGCTCCATAATGGCGCCGGCCAGGATGAACAGCGGGATCGCGAGCAGGACGATGGAGTTCATCTTCCAATGCCCGGTTGGCATGAACCCGGTCACGTCATGACCGCCAAAGACGCCGATAAAGACCAGCACGCCGCCGAAGGACAAAGGCACGCTGACCCCGATCAGAAGCAACACGCAGAGAATGAACAGACTGCCGAGGATAATCATGGGCTCAGGCTCCGCGTGCGCTATCACTGTCGGCGGGCACGGCGAAGCGCGCAGCCGGAAGTTTCAGGAAAACAAAAAGCCGCAGCGCGCTGTAGAACCCCATCAGACCAAAGCCGACAAAGATCGCCGCACGCGGCACAAAGAACGGGATCTGCAAGGCGATGGTGGTCTGATAGCGCGGATAATCCCCGATCTCCTCGATCATCATGACCGTGGCCCAGTAAAACAGCACCGAGGTCACCAAAAGTTCGATCCCGGTGATTAGGATCGCGCGGGCGCGGCGTTTTGCGGGGTCAACGATCACGAAATCCAGAAGGTCGGCGTTCACATGCGCGCCCTCCCATGTGCCCATGGCGGCGGCGATAAAATAGAGCCAAAAGCAGATGATGAGCAGCCATTCCTCATAGGCGAACAGATCGGCGTTAAAGCCATATCGGAACACCACCACGAGGAAAAAGGTCAGCGCCATGGCGATACAGCCAAAGCAGATGTAGATGGTTTGAAGTCGCAGCAGAGTGCGGACCAGCTTGGCCAGCCCCGGCGGCAAATCCTGGCTCAGGTCTTTCATGGCGCGCTCACCGTCAAGAGATCATAGGGACACACAGGCCCCGCATTCCGGGGCCTGCTGACAGCAGTTTGACGTTTAGGAGATCAGTTCGTGGGGGCCATCAACCGGTCGATCACATCCTGACCGACGATCTCTGCGATACCCGGCCAGACGTCCTTGCGCACGGTTTCGGCAATAGCGCTGCGCTCGGCGTCAGAGACCTCAACCACCTCGTAGCCGGTTTCCTTGAGCTTATCGATGTAGCCCGCTTCATTGGCCTTGGCCTCGGCAAAATAGCTCTGTGCGGCCTTGTCAAACGCGGCCTGCACGGCTGCGCGCTGTTCGTCGTTCATCTCTTCCCATGTCTCCATGGAGGCATAATAGGTGGTGTTCTCGACAACCGCGCCGTAGGGGATGAAATACTTGCCCACATCCGAGGTCGCAAAGGCGCTGTAGGCCAGCTGCGCGGTGCAGCAGATCGCGCCATCGACCACGCCGGACTGGATCGCCGGGAAGACCTCTCCCCAGTTCATCGTGGTGGCGTTAAAGCCCATGGCCTCCACGGTGTTCTTGATCACCTGACTGGACCAAACGCGGATGTTGACGCCCTTGTCGCCCACGGTGGTTGCGTTTTCGGGCAGGCTTTCCGCAACCACGCCGATAAACCCTTCGGGTGCGTTAGCCAGCAGCTTCAGCCCCAGCCCTTCAAGCCGTTCGCCGAAGATCTCGTTAAAGGCACTGTCCTTGTTCAGATAGATGTTCTCCATCTCGTCAAAGCTCGACACCAGATAAGGCAAGGAATTGATCTCCAACACCGGATCGCGGTGGGCATAGATCACCGAATGCACCAGATCGACATTGCCGCGCGCGGCATCCTCGAACAGCTCTTCGCCGGAGCCAAGCTGCCCCGCCTCAAACAACGTGACTGAAAGGCCCACATCGGCGCCTTCGATATCCGCTTCGATCTGCTTCAGGATGTCATTGCCGAAGTGTTCAACCGGGACAACACCCGCGAGTTTGAGCCGCATATCGGCAGCCTCCGCCGCACCCAGCGACAGGGTGAAAGCAGCCGCCGTCGCGGCAGTGGTCCATAGTGACTTACGCATGAGAAAAACTCCATTCCCTGTTGTTGTGGCGAAAAGGATCCCGCGAATGGCCCATCTGTCGGCTGAAGCCGCTTCTGACGATGCGCCGGGGATCCCCGCCGATTGACAGGAAAGGTGCGGAGACTGACCGAATAGATCAAATAGATAATTGATAAACTAGACATAGTTACAATCTATGCCATGCTGAGAGCAAAGATGCCTTGATGCACACAGCACGGACAAGATCAATCTATGCCGTTGATTTCAAAACAACTTCCCTCTCGCCACGAGGTCATCCATGATAGCACGCGCTCCACATATTGATCCTGAACGCCTCGCACGGGAAATGAACTGGAACCTTCTGCGCACATTTGTTGTGCTGGCCGAAAGCGGTTCCATCACCGAAGCGGCAGAGCGCCTGCGCTTGAAACAGCCCAGCGTCTCGGTTGCGCTTAAAAAACTGGAAGACCGTCTTGGGCAACGGTTGATTGACCGCTCCCCCGGTCGCTTTGCGCTGACCGAGGCCGGTCAGCTGCTCTATGGCGAGGCGGTGAACATCAACGGCTCCATCCTGCGGTTGGCCACCTTGATGCGCGACGTCACACCGGACATCAGCGGCCATGTGCGGATTGCGGTCGCCAGCCACGTGATCTGCCCGCTGTTCGACGAGGTGATCGGCGATTTCTATGCCGCCCACCCACAGGCCAGCCTGTCGATCGATGTGATCACCAGCATGGATGCCATTGCCGCCGTGGCCGCAAAACGCGTGAGTTTTGCCCTTGCGTTGGTCCGCAACCAGGACCCGAACCTGCGCTATATTCCGATGTATCGCGAGGTCTTCGGCCTGTTTTGCGGCCCGCGCCACCCGCTGTTCGGGCGTGAGGATCTGACGCTGGATGACCTCAAGGGCCACGGGGCGGTGGTGTTTGACAACGACCGCCTGCAGGATGCGCTGCAGGACGTCACCCTGCTGCGCGCGCGGGCCGCTCTTGCGCCGCAAGTGACCGGCGTGTCGGAAAACCTGGAAGAAGTGCGCCGGATGATCATGTCCGGTCTGGGCATCGGTCCCCTGCCCAAACATGTGGTGGCACGAGATCTGCGCGACGGGCTGCTGTGGCAGGTGCCGCCCCTCGAAGATCTGCCCGAGGTCGATGTCTACCTGATCTGGAACCCTGCCACGGTACGCAACCGCGCCGAGGACAAGCTGCTGCAGAGCCTGATTGAACGCCTGGAAACAACGCCCTTCTCAGACCGAACCTACGCCTGAAACTGCGGGCGGGCGATCAGCCAGGCCGGATCGGCAGCCTGTTCGACGACTTCATCTCTCGCAGCGACAGGTTTGAGCGAATGCTCGTCACACCCGGTAGGCGGCGCAGCGTCGTGTCGACAAACACGCTGTAATCGTCGAGGTCGCGCGCCACCACGATCAGCAGGAAATCATCGGCTCCGGTGGTATTGTGACAGGCCAGAATGCTGGGCGTGTTTTCGATGATGCGCTGGAATTCCGCCGTGGCGTCCGGGTCGTGCTCCGAGCAGCTCAACTGCACAAAGGCCATCACCCCGAGCCCCAGCTTCCGCCGATTGAGATTGGCCTGATAGCCCTCGATGATACCGCTTTCCTCAAGACGCTTGAGACGTCGCCAGCAAGGGGTTTCGCTCATCGACAGATGCTCGGCCAGTTTGGCGTTGCTCATGCGGCCATCGGTTTGAAGCAGATCCAGTAGATCTGCGTTCACATTGTCAATTCGATCCATTGAGCAGAATCCCCTCTCAACCGCTGAAATCAGGGCAGATTACCCCATGAAATCCGCCACACCCATCAAGAAAAGCAAGGCCATTTCTTAACTTTGAGGTAGATTGGCCTCAGCGCATCTACTCAAGAAGGATCCCTGCGATGAAAGCCGTCCTGTTCGAGAAATTCAGGCAAGCCCCCAAAGTCGCAACGGTGGCGGACCCGACGCCCGCGCGCCATGGCGTCGTCATCAAGGTTGAGGCCACCGGGGTATGCCGCAGCGATTGGCATGGCTGGATGGGGCATGACAGCGACATCGACCTGCCGCATGTGCCCGGACACGAGCTGGCCGGGGTGATCGAGGCCGTGGGCAAGGACGTCACCAACTGGCACGTCGGAGACCGCGTCACGGTTCCCTTCATCTCCGGTTGCGGATCCTGTTCCGAGTGTCATGCCGGCCATCAACAGGTCTGCCACAATCAGGAACAACCGGGGTTCACCCATTGGGGGTCCTTTGCCCAATATGTCGGCATCCATCAGGCGGACCTGAACCTTGTCGCGCTGCCCGAAAGCATGGACTTCGCCACCGCAGCCAGCCTTGGCTGCCGGTTTGCAACCGCGTTTCGGGCCGTGGTCGATCAGGGCAAGGCCGGGGCCGGACAATGGGTTGCGGTGCACGGATGCGGCGGCGTCGGGCTGTCGGCGGTGATGATCGCCAATGCGGTGGGCGCAAATGTGATCGCCATCGACATAGACGACCAGAAGCTGGCGCTGGCCCGGTCACTTGGGGCCGTGGCAACCGTCAACGGGGCCACCTCTGCCAATGTGGCTGACGCGGTGATCGACATGACGCGCGGCGGGGCACATGTGTCGATGGATGCGCTGGGGCACCCGGTGACCTGCTTCAACTCGATCCAGAACCTGCGCCCAAGAGGGAAGCATATCCAGGTGGGCCTGATGTTGGGCGATCATACCGCGCCGCAGGTGCCCATGGCCAAGGTCATTGGCAACGAACTGGAAATCCTCGGCTCGCACGGCATGCAGGCGCATCGCTATGGCGCGATGCTGGACATGATCCAGTCCGGCAAGCTCGCGCCTGAGCGGCTGATCGGCGATCAGATCAGCCTCGATGAAGCGCCCGCCGCCCTGGTGAACATGGATAAATTTCAATCGATCGGCGCGACGGTCATCACCCGCTTCTGACGCCAGCCGCCCCGGTGAGACCGCAGCATCGCGGCTCGATACTGAGAGCCGGCTGACGGTGCTGCCCCTGCCGGCTCTCGCTGCCTGTCTCGTCAGAACATGGTGTTGTCGTTGGCCGCTTCGCTTGGAACGGCCTGAATCACGTCCCAATGCTCCACAATCATGCCGTCTTCGACCCGAAAGATGTCGACAACCGCCTCGCCGAGATCCGCGCCGCCATTGGTCGACTGCACATGCAGCCAGACAAGATCGCCATCGGTTGCGCTGCGCACGATGCGGGCCTGCGATTCCGGGTTTTCAGCGAAGTACCCGGTAAAGAATGACACAAAGGGTTCTTTGCCATCCGGCACGCCGGGATTGTGCTGAATGTAATCCTCGGCGACGACCGTGGCTGCCTCTTCTGTCTCATGCGCATTGAAGAACTGGTCATAGAACGTGACCACCAGCTTGCGGTTGGCCTCTTCCGCTGCCAGATCCCGCGCTGCATCCTGTGCCATTGCGGAGGCAGGGACGGTGGCAATGGCGAGGGCCATCAGAGTGGATTTGAAGGTATGGATCTGCATGTGGTGCTCCATCATTGTTATCATGCAATAGCGCTACGGCCCGATGCGGCTCTGTGTCCGGGCATCGGCGTAGAGGTCGCGTTTTTCAGGGGAAGGCACGGTCGAAAGCTGGGGTATCAGCCTTTGGGGTGTTCACTATTGGGTTCTCCCACGCGCCGACGACCGGTATGTAGGACAGACCAATTCTCGCCTACACACCGGTAGCTAGGAGCGCCGGGCGGGCCGCACAAGAAGTCACCATATGGTGACTAGGTCACTGCTCAGTGACCTCCCCCAGCTTTCACAGGACCGATCACATGAGCACTGAGCCCTTTACCTTTGACCAACCCTGCCCCATCCGGGATGTCCTTGACCGGATCGGCGATCAATGGAGCCTGCTGGTGCTGGAAGCACTGGCGGAAAAGACGCTGCGGTTCAACGAGCTGATGCGCGAGATCGGGGATGTGTCAAAGCAGATGCTGTCAAAGACACTCAAACGGCTGGAGCAGGATGGGCTCGTTCTGCGCACGCTCTATCCGGAGGTGCCGCCACGGGTAGAATATGCGCTGACTGATCTGGGACGTTCGATAATGGAGCCCTTGGCTGTCCTGATCGAATGGGCGGATGCAAATCACCGCGCAATTGTAGAATCGAGACGCCGGGTGAGCCCTCCACATCACTGATACCAAAAGTAAAAGACCCCGCACCTTTGCTCAAGATGCGGGGTCACGTCTGTCATTTTTAGTGCGCCGTTTGCCCGGCGGGCGTCATCGCAAAAGGGTCAGTGAACCGCTACGGGCGCATAGTCGTGCTGGCGCGCCAGCACAAAGGCCATCTTGCGGTCGGCCACCAGGGCAAGCTGTTCGCCGGCCTCATCATGGACCGCATAAAGCTGTTTGCGTCCGGGCACAGAGGCCTGAACATCCTTGGGCAGATCAGTAACGGCGACCGTCTTCACGTAAACGGTGCGTCCGC
This sequence comes from Tritonibacter scottomollicae, assembly GCF_032924845.1. NCBI lineage: Bacteria > Pseudomonadati > Pseudomonadota > Alphaproteobacteria > Rhodobacterales > Paracoccaceae > Tritonibacter > Tritonibacter scottomollicae. The sequence continues at coordinate 256,784 of NZ_CP136704.1, read as the reverse complement.
CCGTCTCAGCCATCTCTACAGGTGTCTGCATGATTTACCCCTTTTTGATATTGATCGTTTGTACAACTGTCTCGGGTCGTGATCGGGTCAAGTCCACATGAAGCAGGCCGTTTTCCATCACGGCCTCGCCCACCTCTACACCATCGGCCAGCACGAACATGCGCTGGAACTGGCGGGCGGCGATGCCCCGGTGCAAGAAGATCCGCCCATCGGAATCATCACTCTGACGCCCTCGAATCACCAACTGCCGATCCTCGACCGTGATCGCCAGATCAGCTTCGGCGAAACCGGCCACCGCCAAGGTGATCCGGTAGGAGTCGTCCGAAGTTTGTTCGATATTATAAGGGGGATAGCCTTCATTGCCGGATTTGGCAGAACGCTCCAGCAGGCGTTCCAGCTGCTCGAAGCCCAGCATATGCGGGTATGAACCCAAGGTAAGTTTCGACACTGTATTTTCGTCCTTAATTCGAAAGCGACGTTTTCTTCCGGTCCCAATATGGCAACCGATATGTTATAGGATATGGGATGTATCTGCCGTTTCACAAGTCCTAGGTTCGTCTTTCCATGCGCAGTCGCCCCTAGCACTGCGATCACAGAGAGCCTAATGTGGTTATTGTTTCACTGTCCTTAACAAGAGTCGCAAATGAACGAGCGGTCCAATCTGTCGATGGCAACCGAAGACGTCCTCCGGGTGGAGCTTGAAGTCTTTCGCAGGGAGCACAGAGACCTCGATGAGGCCATTCAGGCGCTCGAGGAGAAACCAACAGCTGATCCGCTGACCATCCGCCGCCTCAAGAAGCAGAAGCTGGTGCTGAAGGACAAGATCTCGCTGATCGAAGACCGTCTTCTGCCGGATATCATCGCCTGAGGCCAAGTCCCGACGCCAGGTCCCGGCACACCACAGGCCGTGTCACTGACAGAACTGCCCGGCGGCTTATCCCGAATGACCTGCCGATAGCGCGCGCCTATTCCACGCTCGCACCAAACACCATGATCGCTATGCCCAGCGCCGACAACGCAGCGAACAGGGCCACCCGCCGCCCATCGTCCGCCGCATAGGCGCGGCGGGCTGCCAGCATCGACTGCAGCGCGTAGTAGAAGGCAAAGGCCCGCGAGGCGTATGTGATGATTTCAAACACGCTCATGCCCCATGTCATCGTCAGCCCTGCCCCGGCCAGCAGCGCATAGACCGCGCGGGCTGGAACCCGACCGCCGCTGACTTCTGCGACCAATCCGCCCGCCCCCCCGGTATCAGCCACGGCAGCAGAGAATTGCGCGCTCAGGGCCGCCGCGATCAACAGAATCGGCAAGATCGGGGCCACCAACGCGGTAAAGGCAATGATCGATGTCTCGCTCAGCTCGCCCTGCCCCGGCAGATAGAGAAAGGTCAGAAACAGGATATAGAGCATGTAGATCGCCGATGAGAGCCATTGGGCGTAGCGCATCGACCGGATACGCGTGCCCGCGTCATACTCCGCGCCCATGTAGCGCGAGATCTCGAACCCCTGCACCGTGACCAGCAGGCCAAAGACCAGCGTGACCGCCTGCCATCCCACGATGTCGGGCATGTGCAGGACCAACGCACCTGTCGTCGCCTGCGTGACAAAACGCCAACCCAGCGCGAACAGAAGCCCGGCGATAATGGCCAGCTTCACGCCAACCGAGACCTCCTCCAGACGCTCCAGCGCGCCGAAGCCCCGCGTCCAGCCCACAAGCAGGATCAGCAGGAACACGCCAGAGGTGACCACCCGGCCCTGCTCCGGCCCCAGATCCGTGAGGCTGACGGCAAATGCGCCGAGAAGGTTCAGGTAGTAGGCGACCGAGACGAAGTAGGCAAAAGCCAGAGCCAGCGAGCCGAGCTGTTCCAGCCGCAGATCCAGCTGGTCGCGTATTCCCGTCCCGTCGAGCCATGCGATATTGTAGCGCACGGCAGCGCCATAGGCATAAGCCACCCCGCAGAGTGCGGCCATGACGGCCGGAGCCCAGATGCCGAAGTGCGTGTCGAGGATCGGTCCCAGTACCAGGAACCCGCTGCCGATGATCGACGCCAGCGGGGTCACCGTCGCCCGCCAGATCCGCGCCCCTGCGACCCTGGGCAGCATCAGGACAGCCCCGACAAGCGCGCTGACCAACACAATGGCGGCATTGAGGATCATGGCTGGGTCCCTTCGTCTTCTGCGCGGCATGCCCCGCAAGCGACGGCTTACGCCCATACTTGCTGCAAGATCAACATACCGCGATCTCTGCGTCGCATCAGGTTGGGGTACGCAGATTTCATGCATCAGGTCAGCGCGCACCCCTCAAGGCTGCCGGCTGCGGTTCGATGCAAGGATGCCCCCTCTCAGTGCCCGCCCCGGCGCCCCTGCGACGCCCATCTTGCAGATGCAGCAAATCAGCTGCCGCAGCGCATTGCCATTTCAGGTGATTTCGCTAAGGTGCGCGCTCCTTCCACTGTAGAGGCGAGACATGGCCGACATCAAAGTAGGGATCATCATGGGGAGCCAGTCCGACTGGCCCACGATGAAGGAAGCAGCCAACATCCTGGACGAGCTGGGCGTGGCCTATGAGACACGCATCGTCTCCGCTCACCGCACGCCGGACCGGCTGTGGGACTACGGCAAGACCGCCGCTGACCGCGGGCTGCATGTGATCATCGCCGGCGCCGGCGGCGCTGCGCATTTGCCGGGCATGATGGCCTCCAAGACCCGTGTGCCGGTGGTTGGCGTGCCAGTGCAGACGCGCGCGCTCTCTGGTGTCGACAGCCTCTATTCCATTGTGCAGATGCCCAAGGGCTTTCCAGTGGCAACCATGGCGATCGGCGCTGCCGGGGCCGCCAATGCGGGCCTGATGGCCGCCGGAATACTCGCCACCGGCGATGCCGCCCTTGCCGCCCGGCTCGATGCCTGGCGCGACGCCCTTGCCGCTTCCATTCCCGAGGAGCCTACCGATGACTGATCTCGACCAAATCCTCGAACCCGGCGCCGTAATCGGCATTCTCGGCGGCGGCCAGCTGGGCCGCATGCTGTCGGTTGCGGCCTCCCGCCTTGGCTTCACCACCCATATCTTTGAGCCCTCTGCCAATCCGCCCGCAGGCCATGTGGCGGACAAGGTGACCACCGCCGGCTACGAGGACGAGGCCGCCCTGCGCGCCTTTGCCGAGACCGTCGATGTGATCACCTACGAGTTTGAGAACATTCCCACCTCTGCCCTCGACATCCTAGAGGCGCTGAAACCCATCCGACCGAACCGCGAGGCGCTGCGAGTCTCGCAGGACCGGCTGACAGAAAAGACCTTCCTGCAGGATCTCGGGCTGGCCACCGCGCCCTTTGCCGAAGTGAATGATGCCGCCGATTTGGAGGTGGCACTGGAGCAGGTCGGCACGCCGTCGATCCTGAAGACCCGCCGCTTCGGCTATGACGGCAAGGGCCAGATGCGCATCATCGACCTGAGCGAAGCCCCTGCGGCGCTGGCCGCCATGCAGGGTGCCCCGGCGGTGCTGGAAGGGTTCGTGCCGTTCAGCCATGAGGTCTCAGTGATCGCCGCGCGCAGCCTCAATGGCAAGGTGGCCTGTTATGACCCGGGCGAGAATGTGCACTTGGAGGGCGTTCTGAGCACCACCACGGTGCCTGCAAACCTCAACACCAACCAGAGCATGGATGCGGTGTTGATGGCGGGCAAGATCCTGAACGCACTGGATTATGTCGGCGTGCTGGGCGTGGAGATTTTTGTGACAGGTCACGGGCTGGTGGTGAATGAAATCGCACCGCGGGTGCATAACTCCGGCCACTGGACCCAGGAAGGCTGCACGATAGACCAGTTCGAGCAGCACATCCGCGCCATCACCGGGTGGACCATCGGCAATGGCGCGCGCTATGCGGATGTCGTGATGGAGAACCTGATCGGTGAGGATGTGGAACGCATCGCCGACCTCGCCCGCGATCCAGATTGCGCGCTCCATCTCTATGGCAAGGCCGAGGTCAAGCCGGGCCGAAAGATGGGTCATTTCAATCGCGTCAACCATACCGAAGGTCGCGAAGGTTACTGACACCCGCGCCACATGTGTCATTCGGGCCCAAGGCCCGGATGACCGCGCCGCAAGGAGGGCCCATCGGGCCTGACGCGCGGCGCTCCCCCGCCCGCCGCAGGCGAAAGCGGTGTGGCAGGAATGGGGGCTCTGCCCCCAAACCCCCGAGGTATTTCAGAAAAGATGAAGCAAACCCCGGCTCACCTCAGCCGAGGAAACGGGCCGCGATGGCGCCGCTCATATAGCTGACACGACCGCCAGACAGGGTGGCCGCGACCTGATCGGCCTCATTCAGGATCACTAGGTCCGCACGCTTTCCAGCCGAGAGCACGCCGCGATCCGAAAGTCCGAGCACATGGGCAGGTCCGCTTGCCAGCAACGCCCATGCCTGTTCCAGGGCCAACACACCGGTTTTTGCGAGCATCAACGCCGCACGCCGCGGGCTGGGATAGTGGTAGTCGGAGGCCAGCGCGTCACAGAGCCCCATGGCGATCAACTCGATCGCCGACGCATTGCCCTTGTGGCTGCCACCGCGCACCACATTTGGCGCGCCGAGAATGATGTGATCGCCTGAGGTACGCGCGGCCTCGGCCGCTTCTGCCGTTTCGGGAAACTCCGAGATCCTTGCGCCACGCGCCCGCCAGCAACCACGATCTGCCTCTGTCTGATCGTCATGACTGCCGAGGCGCACCCCCTGCGCACGCAGAGTGTCACAGAGCGCATCCAGCGCAGCGGGCACCTCGGCGCGGCGGGCGTGTAGCTCAAGCAGCATTTCAAAGTGTTTTTCCGGGTTCCGCCCGGCTTTCAGCGCCTGCCCGGTCAGCCGTGGCGGCTTCTTGCCCTCGGCCAGTCGATCATGCGGCAGGTGATCGTTGAACACCACGTAAGGCACACCCCAGTCGGCGATGCGCGCCGGAAGGTCGGAGTAGGCATCGAGTTGGTGGATTTCAAATCGCAGCTGCGGGATCAGGTCGGTGACCAGCTGATCGGCCACCTCGGCGAGGCCGGCAAAAACCTGCGCGGCAAAGTCCGGGCCACGCAGCCCGCCCTCCCAGGAGAAAAACTGCGCCAGCACGCCGGTGGTGATGCCATTGGCTGCCAGCTCCGCTTCGGTGGCGCGGATCCCCTCGCCCATCTGCTTCATCGCGCCCCGGCGCGGGGCGACATGGCGCTCGAACCCGTCGCCGTGCAGATCGATGATGCCGGGCAGAATGCGATAGCCTGTGAGATCGACCTCGCGCGCGTCCGATATGTCCTGCACCAGCCCCTCGGCGAGGCTCAAGACACCGCGGCGCTCCAGCCCGGTGTCATGCAACACGTCTGCGCCCACCAGCCGCAGCGCCACCGTTCCATCCGTCCCCATGTCCTAGTCCACTCCGTTCAGACCACCATCCCAGTCCCGGCCCAATACCCCATCAAGCCACCCAAGCGAAGGCTCAAAGCGACCCGTCTCCAGGAACTGCACCACCTGCGCGATCACACGCGGATTGTTCATCATGTAGGTATGCGTCACCGGCAGGATCAACTGGGATGCCATCCCCTCCACCCGCGTACTGGCGACAGACACCTTGCCATCGTCATCGCCCGGAAGAATGCTCGAGAACACCGGGTTCAGGGACTGATTGCCGGCAATCACACCCACCGGGTAGTCGACTGGCGGCAGACGTCTGGGCAGGCTGTCAGGCCCGGTGCCGAGTTCCTGCCCCGCCGGTCCGTGCAGCAGATCAAAAACCGCCCAATCTCCCATTTCGTCCACCAGTTCGCTGCCCTGGTTTGGCGGCGCGAGCATGACCACGCGCCCCAATGTGACGGGGCGCGTGTGCGACAGCCAGTGGCGCACAAGAATGCCGCCCATGGAGTGGGTCACAAGATGTACGGGGGTCTGGGTGCAGGCGTCAAAGGCGCGCGGCAATAGCGCATCCGCCAGCCGCTCCACCGTGTGCTCGGTCGAGGGGTAGCCTGGGCGCACCACCTCATAGCCACGCTGGCTCAGCGCTTCCTCCATAAGCAAAAAGGAGGTTTCCGTGCGCGCCAGACCATGCAGGAGGATGACGCAGCCCTTTTGCGTCTCCGCCTCCTGCGCGCGGGCAGAGAGTGCCGAGAGGATCAAGATCAGGATGAAATGTATACGAAGCATAGATCAGCACATAAGCCCTGCACCGGCTTCGTGGAAGCCCTCAGTCTGTTCAGCGCAGGGGGCTCTTGCGCGGAGCACAGAGGGTCACCACCGCGATGCCCCCCAGCACGACAAGCGCGCCAAGGGTCAACCGCGCGCCTATGGGCTCTCCCAGAATTACCGCGCCTGCCAGAATGGCGATGACCGGCACGCTCAGCTGGACCGTGGCGGCCACCGGACCCGGAATCTGGGGCAGCACCCGGTACCATAGCGCATAGCCCATCCCGGAGGTCACCGCACCTGAGATCACCGCCAGAAGGCATCCGAATGCCGTGACCACAGTGCCGCCGCCGAGAAACCACAGGGCCGGCAGGATCATTCCCGTCGCCAGCAAAAAATTCACCGCACTGGCTGCCAATGGCGACGACGCGCCCCGGCCCAGCAGGCTGTAGATCCCCCAGCCAAGCCCCCCGGCCCCCATGCAGACAACTGCCCAGAGCGGCGCCCGCACGTCACCGCCGGGCCAGACCACATAGGCCAGCCCCGCAAGTGCGATCACGGCGCCGATGATCTGCAGGCCCGCCACAGGCTGGCGTCGCGCAATCCCCCAACCGAACATCGACACCTGCACCACGCCGAACAGGATCAGCGCCCCAAGCCCTGCATCCAAGGCGGCATATGCCACGGAAAAGCCAATCATATAGAGTGTAAGGGCTGCGCCGCCCGCAATCGAGCGCCAGCGATCCTCGGCCGGGCGCTGGCCTTGCACCGCGCACATCAGCCACAGCGCCGCCGCTCCGGATGCCAGACGCAGCAATCCAAACCCGGTTGCATCCATATACTCCGACCCGATCGCCCAGCGACCCAGGATGGAATTTGCGGCAAAGGCGATCATGACAAGGCATGTAAGGGCAAACAGCCGCATCTGCGGGATCCTTTCGATGTCCCAAACGGACAGGGCCAGACAACAGCCTCGCCCCATTACGTCAAGGTAAAGACGCATGCGGCGGGGTCACTATCTCTGCACCACATTGTGTCCCCTGCCAGACACCGTGATGCCCGGCAGGGGTGCGCTCAGTAAAGAGGGGGTGGATACCAGTGCGGCGGCTCGACGCGCTCATATCCACTGGGCAAGCCGATATCGTTGCGGATATGGTCGCTCAGGCCCGCCCCCAGCGTACCGGCCGGCGGCGCGCGACGCAGCGCGACCAGCCGCAAGGCCAACCCCATCCGGCGCATCAGGCTGAGAGACCGGAAATGCTCCTCTACAACGAGGCGGGCAAGCGCCGGGCTGGCACTTGGGTTCGGGGACATCAAGTCAGGTCCAATCGGTGTCATGTTGTATTCCACCCAATACGGGCGGTCCTTTGATCAATAAGTTGATGGTTGGACAGACCCCGTCCCCGAATGCGCCGAAACACAGCGGATACAGCCAGGCCATCGCAATCAAAGGCGCGAAATCGCGACCATGGTTGCAGAAGAATGGGCATCAAACACGGCCAAGTTGGCGTGAGACATGCGGTCTGTCATGAAGTGGAAATTGCGTTCAGCTCAAGCAAGCCGAATATCGAACAGCACCTGCGTTAGCAGAGTGTCTGTGGGCCCCGCGCGAGGGCGCCAGCAAATGAGCCAGCGATCCGTCCGGCGATGAGGCGCAACTGTATGCGTACAATGGTCACGTCGTGCCTCCTTCTACCTTGGCTTGAACACATTGTGTTGCTAGCATGCCGGTTCAGCCCGCGCGTAGCCCTAAATTGTCCCAACACAATCAGATGTGGCGAATGAGACACATTGAGCCCTGTGCAGAGCCGCGCGAGTGGAACCTCGCATACGGCCGCAAATCCCAGCACAAAACGCCCCCCGCATCACGTGTCGGCCTGCAACGTTTTTGATTGTCACTGAGAACTGACCCGGTATTTTCACCGAGATTTGACCCACCCTCAGTTATGCATCGTGGTTTATGACGCGGTCAATGTTTTGGCCTCCTTTCGTTTTTTCGTTGCAGCCTCAGCGCTGGCCTTGAAGCGGTAGCTATCGTTTCCGGTTTCGAGGATGTGGCAGCGGTGTGTCAGCCTATCGAGGAGCGCGGTTGTCATTTTTGCATCCCCGAAGACCTGCGCCCATTCTGAGAAGCTGAGGTTTGTGGTGATGATGACGCTGGTGCGCTCGTAGAGCTTGCTGAGCAGATGGAAGAGCAGCGCCCCGCCAGATGAACTGAACGGCAGGTAGCCGAGTTCGTCCAAGATGACCAAGTCGACCTTCGTCAGCATCTCAGCGAGTTTGCCTGCCTTTCCGAGCGCCTTCTCCTGCTCCAGCGCGTTGACCAATTCCACGGTCTAGAAGAAGCGCACCTTACGCCGGTGATGTTCGATGGCTTGGACGCCGATTGCCGTGGCTGTGTGGCTCTTGCCCGTTCCGGGGCCGCCGATCAAAACGACATTTTCGGCCGCTTCGATAAACTCGCATCGGTGTAGCTGGCGCACTGTCGCTTCGTTGATCTCACTTGATGCAAAATCGAAGCCCGTCAGGTCCTTGTATGCGGGGAAGCGGGCGACCTTCGTGTGGTAGGTAGCGTTGGATAACAGCGAGATAGTGGCGCCAGTCATAGATGACTTTGCCGGGCTTGCGATGAGACCGCTCGATGATCCGCGCATGCTTGCAAACCGTTTGCCCTTCAGCGACCACGACCAACCGTTCGGGATAGACATGCAAAATGACACGGCGGTTCGCAAAGCTGGCGGGCACACTGTAGCGGTTGCGTTCGAATGTGATCAGGCATGTGGGTGACACGCGCTTGCTGTGTTCGATGAAGCCATCAAAGGCGGGCGGCAGCGCCATCAGCACCGGCTTCTCAGCCTCCCACGCATCAGCGATGGACCCTGGTAGGGCCTTGTGTGGTGTCTCATCCCAAAGCGCGATGCAGCGATCTTCGAGCCACTGGTTCAGTTCTTCCAAATCGGCAAAGACCGGCATGACCTGCCACATACGGTTGCGCGCATCTTGCACGTTCTTCTCGACCTGGCCTTTCTCCCAACCCGCAGCGGGATTGCAAAACTCAGGCTCAAAGACATAGTGGCTGGCCATAGCTTTGAAGCGCGCATTGATATCGCGCTGTTTGCCTTTGCCAACGCGGTCTACGGCCGTCTTCATATTGTCGTAGATCCCCGGCCAGGCACCCCACCAAAAACACGGAATGCATGCCAGTGCGCATCAAACAGCATCTCGTGCGTTTGAAGCGGGTATGCCCGGACCAGAAACGCCCGGCTATGCGATAGCTTGATATGGGCAACCTGAAGCTTGACGGGCTCGCCGCCGATAGTGGCCCAATCCTCGCTCCAATCGAACTGGAAGGCTTCACCGGGCTGGAACACCAAAGGCACGTAGGTGCCGCGCCCCGTTGTCTGTTCCGCTCGATGGCGATCGTCACGCCATGCCCGGGCAAAAGCCGCGACGCGCTCATAGGAGCCATCATATCCCAGCTTTACCAGATCAGCATGCATTTGCTTCACTGTCCGCCGCTCTTTGCGTGACTTCCGCGTCTGGATCAAAAGCCAAGCGGACAACCGATCCGTATATGGGTCCAATTTGCTTGGACGCTTGGGCGTCTTGAACTTCGGCTCAACCGCGCCTTCGCGCAGATACTTCTTGATAGTATTCCGAAACAAACCCGTCCGCCGGGCGATCTCGCGTATCGGCATTTTGTCACGCAATGCCCAGCGTCTGATGACACTCAAAAATCCCATGTCGATCACTCCAAATCCCCCCAACCAAAACCGTCGGGGAAGTGTGTTCACATCGGTCAATTCTCAGTGACAATTTATGGGGCTACCGGGTCAGTTCTCAGTGACAATCAACAGCCTCGGCATTTAGACATAGGAGACCGAGGAGATAACTTCAGAGATGAACTGGAGCGGCGGGCGAACGGGGTGGACTGGAGGCTGCTATAGCCTGAGGCCATGCCCAAATCCCGACCGAAAAACAGCTAACCCGCCTCTCCCGCATCTCGGGAGGGGCAACCCACGCCACCCGTATAACGTTATAGCGGGTGCTTCGGGGGTGCTCAAACCAGCTGGGGCACTAAACGGGGGTATTCCGGTCACCGGGTCTCGGCAACGGTCTTGCTGCGATGTTCAGGAGTTGGTGGCTGGGATGGTAGGATTCGAACCTACGGTACACTGTACCAAAAACAGTTGCCTTACCACTTGGCTACATCCCAACACTGTCTGTGTGGGGCCTTCTAATGAGAGTTTCGGAGGGCTGCAAGTGGTTTTTCACAAAAAAGTCCCGACGCGCGAAATTTCATCAAATTTCTGAAATAAAACAGCGTACTATCCGAGGGCAAACGACCCGAACCTCACTGCGCCCGAGAGCGCTCCGCACATAAGAAAGAGAGCCCGTAGGCTCCCCCCAAATTGCAGTGGCTGGTTCTGGCATCCACCCGAGACTGAACTACTCCGGTACACCCGCCTCGCGCAACGCGCTGGCCCAATCCGGCCCAGACGGCGTAAAGGCGGCGGCGTGTTCCTGCATGTAACGGGACAGACTGAAATCCGGGGTCACCCGCATCAGAGACTCGACAACATCGCGGGCTTCGTCGCCCCGCCCCGACATCTGCAGCGCAATGGCCTTCGTGCGCAACGTCGAGGGATAACTGTCATTTTCCTGCAGAGACTGATCCGCCAACTCGATCGCCCGATCGTAGTCCCGCGCAGCCAGGCTCACCGAGGCGGCCAGCGAGTTAAAGTAGTAGCGCTGCGGCCCCAGTGGAGTCAGCTTGCGCGCCGCCTCGGTGAGGCGCATGCCCTCGTCGGGATGGTTTTGCATCGCCCGCGTCGCCCCTTTCAGCAAGAGCGCCAGCGCCTCATTTGGATTGTCCTGCAACGCCTTGTCGTAAGAATACTGCGCGCTGTCGAACTCGAACGTCAGGTAGCTGGAGATCATCCCCTTCAACGTATGTGCAAGGGAAAATGCCGGATCTTGCGCCAGGGCGGCGTTGGCAAGGTTTTCCGCCATCAACGTCCTTTTCCTACGATCCGCGGACAGCCCCTTCTGCACGCGCATGACCTGCCAGATCCCGGCCCAGGTCAGCACCACAGGATGGTGCATTTCACGCTCCATCAGCGTATCGAGGATTTCGTTGGACTTCTCAAACTGATCGACATGTTTGCTCTGCATCATCACGATCGACGCCATCAGCAGCGTGTGATTTGCCAGATTGGAGAGCGGGCGGAAGCTGACCAGGCGCACGGCCTCGCCCACAACGGTTTGTCCGATCTGGCTGGTGGCGTCGCGCAGCGGGCCGCTCTGCCCCATCAAAAGATCGGAGAGCGTGCCGCGAAACTCACGCGACCAGATCACCTTTTCCCGATGCGAGTCATGCAGGTCAATCTGGGCAATAAAATCATGTCCGTTGATAAATACCGACCCGGACACCAGATAACTCACCCCCGCAACGGAGGACACTTCGGCCGGTCGCACATCATCGAGGCTGAATTGCCGCGATGCCATGTAAGACGTTACAGAGAAGGCTTGGCTCCGCGACAGTTGTCTCGACAACTCCTCAGACAGGATTGCACCAAGCGGCGCGGTTGACCCACCGGGCGAGCGCTGAACAAAGGGCAACACAGCGATCGAGGGCAACAACTCATCCAGAACCACGCGGCTACGATCCCTCGGCGCCCAGGGCGGATCAAGCGGTGCCGGCGCGGCACTGGCGGTTTGCGAACGCATTTCCGAGAGCCATTCGGCAAACACATGTTCATGCGGCAGCTCGAAGCCTTCCATGAATGCGCCGCGCGTGGTGTCCGCCTCGATTTCGATCATACGGAGATCCAAGGTGACGCGCTCTCTGTTTGCCATCAATGCAGATGACGCCGAGGGGCCGATATGCTTTCGCAAGGTCGATAAGGCAGTGCGCAAACTTGCCTTGGCCTGCTCCGGCTGGGCAAAACTCCACAGGGTGTGTTCAAGGAAGGCTCGGGTCCGCACCCCTTCCTCGGCGGTAATCAAAAGCGCCAGCAGCGCCTGATGCTTCGCGCCCAGCTGAATAGGCTCGCCATCAGGTTTATAAACACCAAATGCTCCGTACTGACGCACCTTCAACACTAAATCCATCGAATACCCTCACCATACAAGTTAACCATGCCACCACCTCAAAAACGCAAAAAAAATCTTGTGGCAACAACTTCACTCCCACCATTAAAGCAGCAAAACGCGGAATCAACAAACAAAAAAATCCAACAAACAAACCCAAGCAACTTCAACGCATTAAGGAATGATTAATGATGCATTTTGAATGTTAACAAAACAATCAAAAGCAACCATAGGTAGTTTTTAAAATTCAAACCTTGCAATACTCAAAAAATTAACATTGGGCGTTAAGTGCTTGCAAAACATGTCATTCGACATGCTAATGACAGTTTAAGCTTCCTACGCGAACAAACGCGCCAAATTAACCAATACTAACATGAGTAGCCTCAGGCCCGCCAATGCGCCGAAGCGCCAAACCAGGATAGCGCAGCAGATCATTGCATTGATGCTCAAGACGTACGCGTTGGCGCAGGATTTTGGTGTCGTTCCCCATAGCCAAGACCAAAGCAATGACAGAATCGCTCCTCGATGACCGCCGCACGGCAAATCACATGGCGGCTTTTGTGCACAAGCACTGGGGCGACCGCATGACGCACAACCAAGGCGGTATATTGCAGCACAGCCCCAAGACCCCGCAAACAATGAGGAATTGGCTCTTGCGAGCACCACAGCATTGACGCGCCCTACGCCTCTGTCGATGTTAATTGATCCAAAGATGATCGGGGCAACCCTCTGAAAACCTATATTATCGCCACTCTAATTCAGAGATATTGCAATCCAACTACACCGCCCCCAGTTCCACGGTCCACTCCGACAGAGAAATTAATCGCGGGCCGGATATTGCGGCTGTGCAGATGGAATTGAGCGTCCCTGTCCCTCAACCGCCTTGCCGCCGCCAACAGCACCTGAATACGAGCCTGCCACCTCAAGACTGCACCACCCTCTGCTCTCGGCGTCCAAGCGCCAGAGGCCCCTCAACGACCAGCCCCCTTCCCTGCGACATAGAACGCGCCGCTGTCCTGCGGACGCACGGTCACACGGCTGTTGCAGAACCACGCTAGGGCAGCCGAACATTGTTCCTATCAAATGAGCCCAATCATGCTCCTAGCACCCTTTGATGCCCCCGGTTCCTTCTTCCGTGGCAACCTGCACACGCATTCAGACATGTCGGACGGCGCCCTGCCCCCCGCCGAGGTCTGCCGGCGATACAAGGCACAAGGCTATGACTTCATCTCGCTCACCGACCACTTCGTCGGGCGATGGGGCTATCCGATCACCGATACAAGCGCCTTTCGCGACGATGATTTCACCACGCTCCTGGGGATCGAGATGCACTCCGGAGCGCAAAAAAACGGCGAATTGTGGCATCTGCTCGCCGTTGGCGTGCCCGCAGATTTCGCCCCCTCCAACTCCCCCGACTTCCGCCCGGTTGCAGATCAGGAAAGTGGACCGGAAATCGCCGAACGGGCTCGCCAGGCGGGAGCATTTGTCGCCATTGCCCACCCGCAGTGGTCAGGCCTGACCGAAGAGGATGCACGCAGCATCTCGGCCGCGCATGCGGTGGAGGTCTACAACCATGGCTCCCACACCCTTGCGGATCGCGGCACCGGCATGCCGATCCTGGACCTGCTGCTGTCCGAGGGGCGCGCACTCACGCTGATCGCAACCGATGACTCCCACTTCAAGGGGCCGGACGCCTTTGGCGGTTGGGTGATGGTCAAGGCAAAGGCCAACACACCGGGTGATCTTCTGACTGCGCTTAAATCCGGACAGTTCTACTCCTCGCAAGGACCGGAGATCCACGGCATTTGGTATGAAGGGGATCGCGTGCGCGTGTCCTGTTCCGCCGCATCGCAGGTGATCGTACAAGCGCATAATAACGCGTCTGACGTGGTCACCGGAGACAGCCTGACCGATGCCACCATCGCGCTTGGCCGAATGACTCACAGCCCCTGGCTGCGCGTGACAGTCATTGACGCGGCGGGCAAACGGGCCTGGTCAAACCCGATCTGGCCCGCGCAACTCTGATCCTGCCCGCAGCGAAGCCACCAAAGCCATCGACATTGCGCGACCGCGCCACGCCCCTATGGGCGCGGCGCCCGGCCCAACGGGCGGAGATGCGCGCGACGCGCGTCTTCAACGGGCGGAGCCTCCCCTCCGCAATCTCAAACGGTCGCGATGTGCCGAACAGCGGGCAAGACGTGTCAGCCCGCGTCTTCGCAGCTGCCGGAAAGATCCTTCAGAATCGGGCAGTCGGGACGGTTGTCCCCCGCACAGCAGGTGATCAGCTCGCTCAGCGTGGCGCGCATCGCTTCCAGATCGGCGATCTTCGCTTCGATCTTGGTCAGATGCGCCTGCGCAAGCTGCTTCACATCCGCGCTGGCGCGGCTGTCGTCCTCATAGAGCCCCAGAAGCATCCGACAATCTTCGATCGAGAACCCCAATGCCCGCGCACGGCCGAGAAAGGCCAGCTTGTGCAGGTCGCGCTCTTCGAAACAGCGGTAGCCATTGGCGCTGCGGTTGGGGCGGATCAAGCCGATGTCCTCGTAGTAGCGGATCGTCTTGGCCGGAAGTCCCGACCTGGCCGCAACATCGCCGATATTCATGTCTTTCCGCCTCCCAAAGTCCCGTCCCGCCGCTCCGAAAGAGGGCTGCTGGTTTGTCACAAGATGGACCTGACGGGCGGCAATCTCAAGCCAATCCACGGAAACTTGAGCAAAGCCCTGCGCAGTGACGCAGGAAAGAACACTTCTGTCGGTTTTGAGCGCCTTCCCGCCCTCATGTCACCGCTATAGACGGAGGAGACGCCTTTCGATCTGCGGCACGGGCTTTCGGCAGTTGCGCGCGCCCCGTGGCGTGATGTACCCCTGAGATGGCATGTGCTGGTCCCGATGGCCCCGAAGAACACGGCCGCTCTTGCGGTCCCCGCGCCGATACCCTTTGCGAACCGCCTGCCCTTGCGGGCCTCGCCATACAGGCGTAACGGTCTGAAAAGTCTGAAAAGAAGGACAAAGTGATGATCAAAACCCGCGCCGCAGTTGCCCTCGCCCCCGGCAAACCGCTCGAAATCATGGATGTGAACCTCGAAGGCCCCAAGGCGGGCGAGGTTCTGGTGGAGATCAAGGCCACCGGCCTGTGCCACACGGATGAATTCACCCGCTCCGGCGATGACCCCGAAGGCATCTTCCCGGCGATCCTCGGCCATGAGGGCGCCGGTGTGGTGGTCGAAGTGGGCGAAGGTGTCAAAAGCCTGAAGCCCGGCGACCACGTGATCCCGCTCTACACCCCCGAATGCCGCGAGTGTGACTACTGTCTCAACCCCAAGACCAACCTGTGTCAGGCGATCCGCTCTACCCAAGGTCAGGGTCTCTTGCCCGACGGCACCACCCGCTTCTCGCTGGAGGACGGCACGCCGATCCACCACTACATGGGCTGCTCGACCTTCGCCAACCACACTGTGGTGCCGGAAATCGCGCTGGCGAAAATCCGGAATGACGCGCCCTTTGACAAGGTCTGCTACATCGGTTGCGGCGTCACCACAGGCATTGGTGCAGTCATCAACACCGCCAAGGTGGAAATCGGCTCCACCGCCATCGTGTTCGGCCTTGGTGGCATCGGCCTCAACGTGATCCAGGGCCTGCGCCTGGCCGGTGCGGATCAGATTGTCGGCGTCGACCTCAACCCCGGCAAAGTCGAGATGGCAGAGAAATTCGGCATGACCGATTTTGTGAACCCCTCCGAGGTGAGCGGCGATCTGGTGGCGCATCTGGTCGAGCTGACCGGCGGCGGTGCCGACTACACCTTCGACGCCACAGGCAACGTCAACGTGATGCGCACCGCGCTGGAGGCCGCGCACAAGGGCTGGGGTGAGAGCATCATCATCGGCGTCGCCCCTGCCGGAGCCGAGATCTCCACCCGTCCGTTCCAGCTGGTCACCGGCCGGTCCTGGCGCGGCACCGCCTTTGGCGGCGCAGCCGGTCGCACAGACGTGCCGAAGATCGTGGATTGGTACATGGACGGCAAGATCGAGATCGACCCGATGATCACGCACAAGCTGACGCTGGACCAGATCAACGAAGGCTTCGAGCTGATGCACGAAGGCAAGTCCATCCGGGCTGTGGTGGAATTCTGATCGCCCGACCTTCTGGTGTAAAATGACAAAACGCGGACCTCTGGCGGGGCCCGCGTTTTTTAGGACTTCGGGGCATGGAGCGTCTTGATGTCAGCCCCCGTCCAGATCCGTGATCTGCCTGCGCGCGCCCAAGGCGCCTGTCCAATCGTCAGCCACTCGCCGTCGTGACGGTTGAGAGTGTCACATCATACCCCCAAAGCCGCCGCAGGTGTTTCAGAACCTCGTCCCGACCGTCCTCGGCCAGTTGGATATTCTCGCGCACTGTATGGGTAAGCTTCAGCGTTCTGTCGCCCTTCAGATCCGCATCGCTCACCTGGATATCCGGCTCGATGTAGGCAAGGTCATATTGCTTGGCGAGATCGCGGCGGATCGTCTTGTACCCTGCACGATTGTGGATCTGGCTGATCACCAGCTGCGGATGGGTTTCATCATCGGTCAGGGTGAACAGCTTGAACTTGCGCATGAGATGCGGCGACAGGAACTGCTGGATGAAGCTTTCGTCCCGGTAGTTCGACCAGGCATTGCGCAGCACGCCGCGCCAGTCCGGATCACCGGCAATGTCCGGAAACCACTCTCGATCCTCATCCGTGGGGTCCTCGCAGATGCGGCGAATGTCCTGCATCATCGCAAAGCCCAGCGCATAAGGGTTGATGCCGGAGTAGCGCGGGTCGTCATATTCCGGCTGCATCACCACATTGGTGTGGCTGTGCATGATCTCCATCAGCGCGCCTTGGGTGATCAGCCCCTGATCATAGAGCTTGTTGACGATGTAGTAATGCACGAACGTCGCACAGCCTTCATTCATCACCTTGGTCTGCTTCTGCGGGTAAAAATACTGCGCCAGCATCCGCACGATGCGCAGAATCTCACGTTGCCAGGGCTCCAGAACGGGGCTGTGTTTTTCAAGGAAGTAGAGGATGTTCTCCTGCGGCAGGTTCATCCGCTTGCGCCGCTCGCTGTGATCCAGATCCTCGTCCGGCGCATCCATGTCACGTTTCAGCCCCAGTGTCGCATCCGTCCAGATATCAAGCGCGCTTTGCCCCTTCTCATAGGCCTCGCGCAATTGCTGCATCGCGCGACGTTCCTCGATTGTGGGCTTGGGCGGGCGACCGTATCGAAACACGCCCTGAGATTGCAGCGCGTGGGCCGCGTCCAGTATTTCCTCGACCGCATCGTAGCCATACCGCTCCTCGCAGGCGGCGATGTAGTTCTTGGCAAAGGCCAGGTAATCCTGGATGCCATCCGCATCGGTCCATTGCTGGAACAGATAATTGTTCTTGAAGAAGTGGTTATGCCCAAAGGCCGCATGCGCCATCACCAGCGTCTGCATCGCCATGGTGTTTTCTTCCATATTGTAGCTAATGCAGGGGTTGGAGTTGATGACGATCTCATAGGCCAGCCCCTGCCGCCCGGTGCGATAGAGCGCCTCGTCACGGGCGAAATGCTTGCCGAAGGACCAGTGGTGATACATCAACGGCAGGCCGACGCAGGAATAGGCATCCAGCATCTGCTCGGCCGAGATGATCTCGATCTGGTTCGGGTAGACGTCCAGCCCCAGATCCTCGAGCGCGATCTTCTCGATGGCGTCGCGGGCTTTTTCCAACAGCTCGAACGTCCACTCCGGCCCGGTGAAAAGCGGTGTGGCGGTGGATTTTGCAGTCTGCATGTGGATCAGCCTTTCACCTTGGGCAGGAAGAACTCCCGGAAGATCGGATAGATGTGGCCGGGTTCAGAGACGCGCTGCATCTCGAAATGGGCGACCTCCCCCTTGACCTGCCGGTAGTTCTGCCAGAGGTCCTCGCCCGCCTCGTTGTTGTCCAACAGCATCTGCGCTGACTCCTCGACGATCTCCACATAGGCGTAGAACTGGCAGACCGGCAGCAGTTGCTCGGTCAGGATCTTGCGGCAACGCACGGAGTCATTGCCGAAATTCTCCCCGTCCGAGGCCTGGGCGCCGTAGATGTTCCACTCGTCCGGCGGATAGCGTTCGTCGATGATCTCCTTCATCTTCTCCAGCGCGGTGGAGACGATGGTGCCGCCGGTCTCACGCGCATAAAAGAACGTCTCCTCATCGACCTCCTGCGCGTAATGGGTGTGGCGCACAAAGACGATCTCTGTGTGCTCATACCCGCGCGTCAGGAACAGATGCAGCAACAGGAAGAACCGTTTGGCCAGGTCCTTTTCGCGTTCCTGCATGGAACCCGAAACATCCATCAGGCAGAAGACCACGGCGCGGGAGTTGCGGATCTTTTCCGGCACGAAGGTGTCATAGCGCAGATCCAGCGGGTCGATATAACCCACCACCCGGCGTTTGCGCCGGATGCCGTCGAGCTTGAGCTTCAGCTCCGCCAGCAGATCCTCCTGGCTGGGCGAGCGTGCGTCCAGCTCCTCCAACTCGGCCACCTGCGCCTCCAGCTCGCGCTGGGACTTGGTGGACGGGCGCTGCAGCGCTATGCGACGCCCCAAGGAGTTGCGCATGGTGCGCACCAGATTGAGGTTGTTGGGGGTGCCCGCGGTGGTCAGCCCGGCGCGGCGGGTGCCGATGGTTTCGGTCTCCACCGTGGCCTTTTCCACCAGATCCGGCAATTCCAGCCCGTCGAACAGGATTTCAAGGTATTCGTCCCGCGTCAGGGTGAAGGAAAACTCGTCGTCTCCCTCGCCGTCCTCAGAGGCCTTGCGCCCGCCTTGACCCGCGCCGCCCTGTGGTCGGTCGATCGTGTCGCCGACCACAAACTCCTTGTTGCCAGGCAATACATGGCGGCGATTGCCACCGGGACCGTGATAGAGCCGCGGCTCCTTCAACCCCTTGGCAGGAATGGTGATTTTCTCGCCGTTTTCCGGAACGCTTTCGCCCTTGCCGATGGATTTTTCCCGCACCGAACGGTCGACGCGTTCCTTGATATTCTCTCGCGCGCGTCTGAGGAACCGTTGCCGGTTCCCCAAGCTTTTGCCCTTTGGATTTGCGCGCCTGTCGATGAAGTGGTGCATATAGACACCTCCCGCCTGTTAGCCCGCCTTGTTCACTCGCATGTACCATTCGACGAGGCGTCGGACCTGCCTGTCGGTGTAGCCATGCTCGCGCATGCGTTCGACGAACTCCTGGTGTTTGCCTTCGGTTTGACTGTCCTTTTTGGACCCGAAGGATATCACTGGCAGCAGCTCTTCCACCTGGGAGAACATGTGCTTTTCGATCACGTCGCGCAGTTTCTCGTAGGAGTTCCACGCCGGGTTCGAACCGGTGTTGGCCCGATGCCGCAGGGCAAACTTGACCACCTCGTTGCGGAAATCCTTCGGGTTGGCGATGCCGACCGGTTTCTCGATCTTCGACAGCTCCGCATCTAGAACCTCGCGGTCATAGAGCTGGCCGGTATCAGGGTCCTTGTAGTCCTGTTCCTCGATCCAGGCATCGGCGTAGGAGATATAGCGGTCAAAGACGTTCTGACCGTATTCCGTATAGCTCTCCAGATAGGCCTTCTGGATCTCGTTGCCGATGAACTCTTCGTAGCGCGGTGCCAGTTCGGTCTTGATGAACTCCAGATACTTCTGTTCGACCTCTTGCGGGAATTGCTCGCGCTTGATCATACCTTCGAGCACGTACATCAGGTGGACGGGATCGGCGGCGACCTCCTTGGTGTCGTAGTTGAACACCGAGGACAGCACCTTGAAGGCAAAGCGGGTGGAAACCCCGTTCATGCCTTCGTCAACGCCGGCGCGGTCCTGGTATTCCTGCACCGTCTTGGCCTTGGGATCGGTGTCCTTCAGGCTCTCGCCATCGTAGACCCGCATCTTGGAGTAGAGGTTGGAGTTTTCATGCGGCTTCAGCCGGGTCAGCACCGAAAAGCGGCTGAGGATCTTCAGCGTCTCCGGCGCGCAGGGTGCCTCGCGCAGTTCCGAAAATTCTATCAGCTTTTCATAGATTTGCGCCTCGTCTGAGACCCGCAGGCAATAGGGCACTTTTACGATCGACACCCGGTCGATGAAGGCCTCGTTGTTCTTGTTGTTCTTGAAGGTCTGCCATTCGCTCTCGTTCGAATGCGCCAGGATCAGCCCATTGAAGGGGATCGCGCCGAAGCTCTCGGTCCCCATGTAGTTGCCCTCCTGCGTTGCAGTCAGCAGGGGGTGCAGCATCTTGATCGGCGCCTTGAACATCTCGACGAATTCCAGCACCCCTTGGGTGGCCCGGTTGAGACCGCCGGAAAAACTGTAGGCATCGGGGTTGTCCTGGCTGAAGTGTTCCAGCTGGCGGATGTCGACCTTGCCGACGAGGGTGGAGATGTCCTGATTGTTCTCGTCGCCCGGTTCCACCTTGGCGACACAGATGCGGCGCAGGCGGGAGGGGTGCAGTTTCACCACCGAGAACTTGTTGATATCGCCTTCGAATTCATCCAACCGCTGTACCGCCCAGGGCGACATCAGCCCCGGCAGCCGATGGGTGGCAATGCCGTATTCCTCTTGCAGGATCGGCCCCATGCGCAGCGGATCAAACAGACCCAGCGGGCTTTCGAAGATCGGCGAAATGTCATCGCCCGCCTTCAGCACATAGATCGGCTCATCCTCGACCAGCCGCTTCAGCCGCTCCGCCAGCGATGACTTGCCGCCGCCGACCGGTCCCAGCAGATAGAGGATCTGCTTGCGCTCCTCCAGCCCCTGGGCCGCATGGCGGAAATAGCCCACGATCCGTTCGACCGTGTCCTCCATGCCGTAGAAATCCTTGAAGGCGGCGTAGCGTTTGATCGTCCGGTTCTGGAAGATCGGCCCCAGTCGGGAGTCCTTTGAGGTGTCAACCAGTTCCTCTTCGCCGATCGCCTTCAGCATGCGTTCCGCCACATTGGCGTACATGCTGGGGTCGTCGCGACAGGCCGTGAGATAGTCCTGCAAAGACATTTCCTGCTCGCGCGTCTGGCCATAGGCCTCTGCAAAAAGCTCTGCAACTTTATTCATCGGGGTCTCGCCTCCTGGTTAACGTCGTTACCCGTCCTCCTGGGCTTCGGGATCGCACGCGAACAGAGTGGCCTGACGAGGGCCGTTGAGGTGTCCGCGTTTATCGTTGTTATTTTGAGTCTGCTCGGCGCTCTTGACCGTGATCTTGGCCAGGCGTCCCTCCATACATATGACTGTAGAGGGGTTTCCGTCTGGGCCAAGGGCTACAGCGTCGGATTTATTTACCTATATCATACACTAGATATGCCATTCATCATAACGAAGTTTGGTATATTTTCTATTAACACTCGTGAAATGGTCCGTAACTTTGCATCACAACTCGGCGACAGATCCTGTCAAAACCGGGTGCAAAGCGGCCAGAAATCGCCAGCATCGCTCCGGCTCGCACCCTCTCAGACTGCGCAAAACACCAGACTCCGGCGCCATCTCAATGTTGGTTAATGGGATATTAACCATTTTTCGTACCATTGCTGCAGACATGAGTATGAACCGGCCCGCCCGGCCAAAAAAGTGAGGTATTTGAGGCACGCTAGGCAGGCAAACAGGGCGAAGTCACCTAATCTTGGTCTGGACAGGTCAGCAAATTGGAATGCATATTGGCCCCAACAAAGCCGCAAAGACGGCACGTGGCAGACACATACAGGCAACTGAAACAGGCAGCGCGAGACCTTTACGTCGACGCGCAAAGTATAAAGTGAGCAGTTTAGCATGAGCACCGTTGCATTTATTGCCCGCAATCCGTCGGGCACCAATCAGCATGGAACCTCTGCAGAAGGGTCTCCATCTGTAATTTCCACAACTGGCGCGAAAGATATCTCGCTCAACCTCGACCCGACTGATGTTGAGAGCTACGCCCGCCGCGGGAACGATCTCCACATCACCTTGTCAGACGGCACCATCGTGGAACTGGACGGTTTCTACAACACAGCCGCAACTGGTCCGAAGAACCTGTTCCTGAGCGATGAAGGTGATTTCATCGAAGTTGTCCTCGAGGACAAGGCCGATGGAATGTTGTTCGCAAGCTACGAACCCCTTGATCTGTCAGGGAAATGGAGCGCCTACGACGATATGGTCTTTCTTGACGTTGACCGTATTGAACCCGTTGTGGCACCGCTTGCCGCACCGCTGCTTGGCGGCCTCGGCGGTCTGGGCGCCGCAGCAGCTGGCGCCGCAGTCATTGCAGGCGCAGGTGGTGGCGGCGATGGGGACGGCGGCGGCGGTGGCGGCGACGATGGCACCGGCGCGATCATTCCGACCGTGAATGATGCAGACGGCACCTATGACGTGCCAGAAGGCGACCCGGACGGCGTAACCATTTCCGGCACCGGCGAAACCGGATCAGACGTGGAAGTCACCATCGGCGATGTGGTCGTGACCACCACCGTCAATGACGATGGCACCTGGTCTGTGAATGTCCCGACCGACGATCTTCCCGATGATGGCGTTTATGAGACGGTCGTGGATGTTGTGGCCCCCGATGGCACCACCTACGACGATCTCGACGGTCCCACCATCGACATCGACAGCGAGCCTCCCACCGTCGTCATCACCGAAGGCACCCAGTCTGTCGGCGACGTGGTTGACGGCGACGAACAGGCCAGCGGCACGGTGATCACCGGCACCGGTGAGGCCGGGGCGACCGTGAGCCTGGAAATTGCAGGCGCCACTCAGACCACAACAGTGGCGGAGGATGGCACCTGGACCGTGACATTCACACCGGGCGAAATCGCAACTGGTGAATACGAGACCGGCATCACCATCGTCACCACCGACCCGCACGGCAACAGCACCACCTCCTCCGATGTGCTGGAAGTGGATACCGAAACCGCCGTCACCATCGACACCGGCCTTTCCGGGGGCGACGATATCATCACCGCCGCTGAAGCCGCCGCCGGCGTCGCGATCACTGGCACCGCCGAAGCCGGCGCGTCGGTCGAGGTCACTGTCGAGGGCGTGACCCGCACCACGACCGCGAATGGGGATGGCACCTGGTCCGTAACCTACGAGGCAGGATCCCTGCCCGACGGTGAATATGATGCCGATATCTCGGTCACATCCACCGATGCGGTCGGCAACACTGCAACGGCGACATCCACCATCGAAGTGGATACCGATGCCGGGTTTGTGCAGCTCGACGAAGCACCGATCGAGGGTGATGACATCATCAACCACGACGAGCGTGCCGATGGTGTCACCATCACGGGCACCGCAACCGCCGGTGAAACCGTCACGGTAACGCTCGGCGGGTTCAGCGACACCGTCATCGCCGACGCCGACGAAAACTGGTCCCTTGTTGTGAGCGCAAACGACATACCCGAGGGCACTGGAAACCTGGATGTCACCGCTTCGATCAGCGATGACCTCGGCAACACCGAAAGCGACAGCGACACGGTGGAACTCGACACCGTGGTGGAAAACTATGAGTCCGAGACGCTTCAGACCTCGGACGATGTGGTGAACATCGACGAACTCGCCGCTGGCTTTACATTGGCGGGTACGGTCGAAGAAGGTTCCACCGTCACGGTGGAAATCGACGGCACCGACTACCCGGCCTCCGTGGACGACGACGGCAACTGGAGCCTCACGCTTGATGGTGACGACCTCGGCACCGAATCTCGTGAGGTAAATGGGACGATCTACGCGGAGGACTCGGCTGGTAACGTCGACGATATCCCCCTGAACTTCAGAATCGACACCGACGTCGACACGCCGGATCATCGTGGTGGATATATCGAAGACGGATTAGCCTACAGTGTCACCGTATCCGAGGAAACGGAAGAGCTATCCGTCTATAGGATCGATGACAATGGTTCATCATCAGTAATTCAGGGCGCCCCCGACACCTCGCCCACTGGGCTCCCTTCAATCGTCTTCGACGACCCAATTCCAGATGGCACCAATCTGGTCATTCAGGAAACCGATGACGCAGGCAACCGATCTTCGGTACTGGTGATCGACCAGCAATCCGTCAGTTCCGACCTGCTGAATTCGGTTGGCGAGCACAATATCGATACGCTAGACCTTGTGTTCGAGGATAACGGCAACGGCGCCAACGTCACGCTGACCGAAGAGATGATCAACAACATGTCCTCGAACTCGGATACTCTGGTGGTCCGCGGGGATGACAACGTCGGTCTCAATGATGATGACAATCCTCATACCGTCACCCTCACCGGAGGAGTCGCCGCTGGCACCGAGACCGTGGATGGCGAGACCTTCGATGTCTACACGATCGGGGATGGCGACACCCGCCTGCTGGTCGAAGACGATGTGAACGTCGTTATCTAAAAACGCCTGTTGCCGCCCCTCCCCTTTGCGAAGGTTCACGGGGTGGCGGCAACACAGCGATAACCCGTGGATCAACCACGGGACCATCTGAGGCACGAGGGAATTTTATGGCTCTGGCAAGACGCATTTCTGCCGTTGCACTGTTGTGCAGCCTGACGGCGTGTGGGTTGCCAATTCCAGGCCTCACCCCCGCAGATCAGGACACTACGGCGCTGCAAAGCAACTTTGCGCAGGCCGAAGACGCACCACAGTCCGAAGTCATCACAGCGTTGATGCAGCGCCAGTCGCTGCTGGAGCCCGGCAGCAGCTATGACACGGTCGCAAGCGCGTCCCTGTCCGCCTCGGCACGCGCGTCGGAATCTGCACTGATCAGCGCCAAACTGCGGGCAGAAGCCAAATCCAAGAACTGGCTCCCCTCCCTGCGCCCCAGCGTCAGCCTCAATGATCTGGGCGAGATGGTGGCCAGCATGCTGTTGGAACAAGTGCTCTTCGACAATGGACGTCGCAAGGCCGAACGCGCCTTTGCCGCCGCCGATGTGGAGGTTGCCGCCGTCACCCTCTCTGCGGATATGAACGACCGGGTCAA
Organism: Tritonibacter scottomollicae; assembly: GCF_032924845.1. Taxonomy (NCBI): domain Bacteria; kingdom Pseudomonadati; phylum Pseudomonadota; class Alphaproteobacteria; order Rhodobacterales; family Paracoccaceae; genus Tritonibacter; species Tritonibacter scottomollicae. Next base: position 231,607 of record NZ_CP136704.1, on the reverse strand, counting down.
AACCGCGCTGTCGCTCTATGTGTCGGGGCTGCGCGGCGACGAGAAGGCCGCCTATGCCCATCGCGCCATCCGCACCATGCGCGATTTCGAACGGGTGGTTGTTGGGCGTGTGAACGGCGGTGTGTCTGATCGCTCCGACCTCAGTGTGGTTCAATCCAAGATCAGCGGCGTGCAGTCCAGCATGGCCACCGCAAATGATGCGGCCCGCACCGCGCGCGCCGAGCTTGAGGCCATGACAGGCCGCACGTTTGAGGCCTCGCCACAGCGTTTGAACCTCAGCCTGCCCCCCGATGGCAGCAGCTATCTCAGCGTTCTCAAGGCGAAATCCGAAGCCACCCGCACCATCGAGCAAGCCAAGATGGAGCGCGCCGGGCTGCTGCCGCAGGTGTCGGCCTCCGGTCAGGTCGGCAGTGAGGGCAGCGGCGGCGGATTGCTGCTGAACCTTGCGGAACCGCTTGGTCTGGGGACTCCAGCCGCGCTGAAGGCGGTAGAGGCGTCCAAACAGGCGGCCCTGCGCCGCATCGGTGAGGCGGAAGAGAACGCACGGCGTGACTACAGCCGTGAGATCCAGCGCCTTGCCTCCTATCGCCGGCAGGAACGTGAGGCGCTGTCGCTGTCACGCGCCAGCCGCGAAACCTACAACCTGTTCAAGGCACAGTTCGAGGCCGGGCAACGTCCGGTGATGGACGTCATCCCGATCTACGAAGAACTAGTGAAGCGGGAACAGGCCTATATCGACGCAAAATATGAAGTTGTGATGATCCAGCTCGCGCTCGCCGCGTCACTGGGTCTGTTGGCGGATGGGGACAAGATTTGACGGATCGAGACAGCCATAGCCAGAATGAGCCTGCGCAAAAGCCCGCCAAACGCGGGCTGAAGCTGTCATCGATCTCCGGTGGTCTGACCTCCAAACAACGCAAAGGCAGCGACAAAGGCAAAAAGGCACCGGTGAAGATCTCGATGATCTCGCCGGTCACAGCGCCCGCGCCAGTCGCGGGCCAAGACGACAAAACCGCCAGCCCCCCGCCCCCGGCTGCGCAACCAGACGCCGCTGCCGCACCGGCCCCGTCTGCATTTGATGCGAACCAACCGCTGCCCAATCTCCCCTCCGCCCCTGAACCGGACGCAGCCGAAGCAAAGGGCCAGGATGAGGTCGTCGCAGCAGTTGAACCGACGCCGGTGGCTCCCAGCAGCAGCCAAGACGACGAAGCCGCCCATCACGCCCGCCTGAAGGCGCGGGCGCACCTGATGTGCCGCCTTGCCGCACTGCGCGGGTGCACGCTTGCCCCGCAGGACATGATCGAGCATCTGCAGACCAGCGGGCCGGCCTCTCTGCGCCCCGAGGCGATGATGAGCGCGCTGATCACCGCAGGCCTCAAGGCGCGCGTGCAGCAGGTGAAACGCCCGACGCCGCGCCACTGGCCCGGCATCGCCATCATGCAGGGCGGGCAACCGGTTCTGGTCCTGTCGCAGGGCAAGGCAGGCGTCACCATTTACGATACCTCCTGCCCCGACAATCGCGCCGAAGTGCCGATGCAGGATTTCATGCCCTACTTTACCGGGCAGATCCTAACCACCCGCGCCACGCTCTCGCAGCTGGCACAGCGGCACACGCCGCAGCTGGATACCTCGCATTGGTTCTGGGGTGAGTTTCCGAAATATCGCCGCCAGATGGGGGAGATCATGCTCGGCTCTCTGGTGGCCAATGTGCTGGCCGTTGCGGTCGCGTTGTTCTCGCTGCAGGTCTATGACCGCGTGGTGCCGCATCAATCGCAGGCGACACTCTGGGTGCTGGCGATCGGCGCCCTGATGGCGATCACCATGGAAGGTGTGCTGAAGCTCGCCCGCGCCCGCATCACCGATGCCGCAGGGCGTCAGGTCGACATGGCGGTGCAGCACAAGCTGATGCGCCGCGTCATCGGCCTGCGCATGGACCAGAGCCCCCTGCCCCCCTCCGGTCTGTTTGCCGCGATGCGCGATTTTTCCTCGGTGCGGGAGTTCTTTACCTCCTCCACCCTGTCGACGCTGGCGGATGTGCCCTTCATCGCCGTCTTCCTGCTGCTGGTGGCCTCGATCGGCGGCCCGGTGGTCTATGTGATCATCATCGGCGGCGTGCTGATGCTGCTGCCCGGCTACTTCATCCAGAAGAAGATGCTGGCGATGACCCGTCAGGCACAGGGGGCCTCTGCCAAGAGCGGACGGCTGCTTCAGGAAGTGGTCAGCGAGATGGAAACCATCAAGACCCAGCGCGGCGAGGAACGCATCCTGCGGCTCTGGGACGAGCTGAACCTTCTGTCCTCGCAGGCCTCCAACGGGCAGCGCAAGCTGTCCAGCGCCCTCACCTACTGGAGCCAGGGCGTGCAGCAGGCCACCTATATCTGCGCCGTGATCCTCGGCACCTATATGGTGTTTGCGGGCGAATTCACCGTCGGCACCATCATTGCCACCGGCATTCTGACCAGCCGCACGCTGGCGCCGCTGACGCAGTTTGCCGGCACACTGGCGCGCTGGAGCAATGTGCGCGCCGCGCTTGATGCGCTCGACGTGATCGCCACCGCTCCGCAGGAGCGCGAAAAGGGCCGTGCCTATCTGCGCCGTGAAACCATCGAAGGCCGGTTTGAGCTGCGCGAGGTGGTGTTTCGCTACGATCCCGATGGCGCGCCAACCGTCGATGTGCCCGCGGTCGCCACCACGCCGGGCCAACGCATTGCAATTCTGGGCGTCAATGGTTCGGGTAAATCGACACTGCTGAAGCTGCTCGCCGGTCTATACACTCCGGAACGGGGCCGCGTGATGATCGATGGCACCGACATGAGCCAGATCGAACCACGCGATCTGCGCCGCCACATCGGGTATCTCGGCCAGGAGGTAAAGCTCTTTGCCGGTACGTTGCGGGACAACCTGAACCTGTCCCTGCTGACACATAGCGATGAACGTGTGATGGAAGCGCTGGAATTCGCGGGCCTCGCCCCCTTCGTGCAGACCCACCCGCGCGGTCTGGACCTGCAAATCGGCGACGGTGGCGCGGGGCTGTCCATCGGCCAACGTCAAGCCGTGGGCTGGGCACGCTTGCACCTGCAGAACCCTTCGGTTGTCTTGCTGGACGAACCCACAGCGGCGCTTGACCAGACGCTGGAGCGGACGCTGGTGAGCCGGCTGGACGGCTGGCTCGGCAATCGCACCGCAATTATCGCGACCCATCGCATGCCGATCCTGTCCCTGACCAACCGCACACTGATCCTGCAGGCCGGGCGCATGGTCGTCGACGGGCCGCGAGACGAGGTTCTGGCGCATCTGAACGGCGGGAGCAAAGCGTCATGAGTATCGCAGCAGACATGGATATTCTGGAAGGCACGCATGGGGCCAGCCGCATCATCAAGCTGGTGGCGCTGGTGCTGGTGCTGTTCGTGACCTGGGCCGGGTTTGCATCCGTCGACGAGATCGTGCGCGCAGACGGGCAGATCGTCTCCTCCTCCCGCTCTCAGATCGTGCAGAACCTCGAAGGCGGCATCCTTGCAGAACTCCACGTCCGTCAGGGTGACACCGTTGAGGCCGGCCAGGTGCTGGCAAAGCTTCAGGACACCAAATTCCGCGCGGCCTCGGATGATCTGCAGGACCAGATCGACGCGCTGGAGATCAAGCAATACCGGCTCGAGGCGGAGATCGAGCGCGCCTATTCGTTCGATGTCCCCGAAACATTGGCCGAGCGCTCCCCCTCCATCCTCGCCTCGGAACGTGCATTGCTCAAGGCGCGACAAGGCGATTTCGACAGCCGCCGCAACAGCGCCGAAGAGATACTTCTGCAGCTGAAGAACGAACTCTCGAACCTGCGGTCCCTGCATGAGCAGAAGATCGTCGCCCTGCTTGAAGTCAACGAAGCCAAGAAGAAAGTCAGCGACGCGCAGGCGAAATTCGATGAGATTGGAACGCAGTCAGAGCTGGAGCTTGCGGAAGAATACTCCGACACCCTGCGTCAGCTGACCTCCCTGCGACAAGAACAGCGTCTGGCGCGGGATCAGCTTCAACGGACCGTCATCACATCGCCCATGGCGGGGATCGTCAACAGTCTGGCCGTGACCACGATCGGTGGCGTGGTGCGCCCCGGGGACGAGATTCTGGAGATCATTCCGCTCGGCGAAGAGCTGTTCGTGGAAGCGCGGGTTAAGCCTGAGGACATCGCCAATGTGCAGCGCGGGCAGGATGTGACCATAAAGCTCACGGCCTATGACTACACCATCTATGGTTCACTGCGGGGTAAGGTCGATATCGTCTCGGCGGATACGTTCGAGGATGAACGCGATCCCCGTGCCCCCCCCTACTACCGCGTCACCGTAAAGGTGGATCGCTCCAGTCTCACGGCGCGTCAGCAGCAAATCGAAATTCGTCCGGGGATGCGGGCAACTGCGGAGCTGCAGACCGGCTCCAAGACCATCCTCAGCTACTTGCTCAAACCGCTCTACAAGTCACGTGAAGCGTTTCGAGAGCCCTGATCTTCTTAGCTTTGTAACCGACGTGACCTGAAACACGTCAAGCTGCTGGTCCTGTGCGCTCTAGATCCGGACGGAGCAGACAGCCATTCTGGCGTATCGCATCCGGTGGTGGCGTTGGACCCGAGAGCAAGATCAGATCGCGTTTTGCATCATTGTCCGCAGCGTGCGGTCAAGAGCGGTGCCGATCGACACCCGACGGTGCCCCATGGCTGCTTTGGACGAAATGACCGACACGATCTTGGGCGCCTGCCCCGGTCGGATTTCCAGCACCGGCGCGCCGGATGCGCCGAAATCGACCTTGCAGGACATCACCAGGGTTCGGGTGCGACGAGACAGCACTTGGCAGTTCTGCTCTCTGTTGGCACGTGTGGCGTTCGAGTAGCTGTAGGATAGGACATCGACGTTTGCCCCGCGGTCCGCACGGGCGGACATGGAGAACGGGCGAATGTCGTTGCGACTGATCGGATTGGACAGCCGCAAGACCGCGATATCACTGCCCAGTTGCGCATTTCCACCAGCCCGGAACCGATAACCGGGGTGCACGACCGCCTTGCTGACCGAACGCGCGGCCTTGACCCGAGTGCCATCAAGCCCGGCTTCAAAACGGATGCCGCGCGGGTTCACCCGCCGTCCGGTCTGTGCGTCATAGACGCAATGCGCCGCCGTCAGCACCAAGTTTGACGCAATAAGTGTACCGGTGCACATGTATTTCCCGGCTATATTCAGCCGCCCCACGGCTTCCCATCCCGGCAGGCTGCTGGCCCGACGTTCGATTGCCATAGCAGATTCGGACACACCGATAGACAGGCATGCAGCGAGCATCGCAAGCATCAGTCTCATTGTTCCACTCCATTTTCCCACCTCTTCACACTCGTTCAGGCGTGCGGCTGGAATATGGCTGGCCCCTGTTGGCCTTGGACCAAAACGTGGATTGATTGTGTCAGTCTTAACATACCTTAACACCTCAGGTCAGATGGCGTTAAGGATCGCAGAAATGCCAGCGATTACAGGCGAAAAGGTTAACAATTTGGACAAATTGAACCTAACGTACTGCAATTCAAAACAAATTGTAGTGAATTCAGCGCCGATCCCCTCGGATTGTCTCCTGATGTGAGGGTAATATCTTCATAAAATCAGGGCTTGATGGGTGAGAATCTGTCACTTTTGCCACAATCAAAGCAGTTCGCGCCGTTTCGAGAGCTGGCCTATTCGTTAAAATTTGACAGACCGTCGCCTGACATGTCGAGCCCGATCAGCCTTCAGGCGCGCCCCTCGTCACGGGGCATTCTTCCACCTCAGCCACACGCAGATCTTCTTCGCCCCCTGCCCCAGAGGCAGCATTTGGAGCGACGAACAGCGCGTTGGCATTTGGTTTTCGATCAGCCTATCGCCCCGCAGGAAAGCGCATTGAGGCCCGTATAGACACCTCAATCTATATCCTCGCGCCGTCCCGTCCCTGCGGTGATCGAGCGACATCACAGGGCAAGATGTACCCCGGACGTTTGGAGAAGAAGATCGATGCGGATGCGGCGTCGCTTGCGTCTGTCGCAAGCTTCATGGTGCGAATGACAAAAGAGCGAGGCGCGGCGGACGTGGGGATACTCCGCCGCGCCGGCTCCACCCCCTCTTTGACACTCACGAGATCAGAGTAGCATCTTCCGCCAAGGCATGAAGGCAGGCGAGCAACTCATGCTTTCTAAACGGCTTCGACAAGAAGCCATTCATTCCAATTTCGCTACAGGCTTTGACATCGCTTTTCTGAACGTTTGCCGTCAGAGCGATAATCTTGCTCTTCGTTTGCCCGGTTGCGTCTTCATGCTGTCTGATTTTTTGAACGGTTTCCAAGCCGCCCATGACAGGCATTGAAAGATCCATCAGTATCAAATCGTATTGGCCAGCAAGATAGGCCTCGAATGCCAAGGCGCCATTTTCCGAAAAATGGAGATCGGCACCGGAGTTCCTCAGCATTTTTTCCACGACCAGCTGATTTGTCTTATTATCCTCAGCCACGAGTATTCTCATTCCGCGCAGCTCTTCCCGCGCCTCTTCTGCCAGGGCAACCGGATCAGTGTTTGTCTTTGCTGCAAGCAGAGCGGATGAGGCCGCTGCCTCTTCAGCGAGAGCCCCGTCGTCGCTCAAAGACCCAGGCGTCAAATCAAGCCGAACTGTAAAGGTAGACCCTTCGCCAAACTTCGATTTGACCGTGATCTCGCCGCCCATGCGCTCGACAAGTGCTTTGGAAATCGCGAGCCCAAGTCCCGTGCCTTCCGTGCGCGTTTTTGGCGAACCATCCGCCTGCTCAAAGGCAGAGAATATGCTATGAAGTTTGCGCTCTTCAATTCCGCATCCCGTGTCCGAAACCTCAACGCAAAGCGGGCATGTCAGTGCCTGCGGGGTCTCGGAAATCGTGATCGAAACATATCCCTCATCGGTGAACTTGATCGCGTTTCCTATCAGGTTCAGCAACACTTGCCGAATTTTGGTGACATCCCCAAAAAATATGGATGACACATCCTCGGAGTAGTTCACCCGAAAGTCCAACCCCTTATATGCCGCCTTGGCCGACAAGAGCACCGCGACGTCTTCAACTAAGTTACGAAGTGAGAACAATTCGGGCTGCAGTTCGATTTTTTCAGATCTTATCTGTGAAAAATCCAAAACATCATTGACGATCTTAAGCAATGCATTTGCAGAATTGAAAATTGTATTCGCAAAGAGCGACTGCTCCTGATCCAACTCCGTTTCTTGCAGCAACTCACAAATTCCCAGAATCCCATTCATTGGGGTTCTGATTTCGTGACTCATATTGGCAAGAAATCTCTCCTTGGCCTTGTTCGCTTGCTCCGCCTTCTCTTTGGCGACCCGCGTGAGTTCCAAAGCAACATCGCGTTCACGTTCAGAGGTGATGTCTTCGACGGACCCCACCAGATGAGTAAGCTTCCCCACTTCGTCAAAAACCGGGGTCATCGTGTTACGAATATACTGCGTCCCCAGAACGGCAGGCAAATTTATCTCATATGTCGTGGCCTTGGCCGTCCGCACCACATTCTGCTGCACTGCAAGGGCACGTGCACCAGTGGAGCCGCCAAATATCTCCAAAGCGGATTTCCCGAACCAGCCGCTTTCGGGAAGCTGTGCGATTTCCCGCGACCGTTTGTTGATCGCGATATATCGGGGGATCTGGTCGTCACCGACTTCCAAAACGATTACCGCCATGCCTATAGCATCCAATATGGCATAGAGTTCGTTCACTTGCAGTCGTTTCACGCGTTTGTCCCTTTGTGCAGGAGAGCACCTACCGCAGTATGCCGGGGGCAACATCTAACCGAGCATATCCTAGTACCGAGTTTCTCTAAACCAAAATTGAACATGGAGGTCTTCCGGAGGTTCAAATGCGCTGAATTGCGCAGCCTTGGGCATGACGACATCCGCCTGCATACCTGCCAGCGCCCAGACCCTCGCGATGAGGGATGCCGTCGGCAAGAGACAAGAACGCCGGAGGGGATTTACGGGCTCTGCCAGGGTGCGACGGTGCATACAGCGTCGGGCTGATGTACTGGCGGCACAATAAATGGCGTTCTCCGAGCTTTCCCGAACGGAACACCGCCCGGCCCGTCGGCCCGCCGCCAGCGAACCTGTCACCATGAGAACCTTTCATCACACCGACGTGACATGCTAAACTGTCGTGCACGCGAGATGTGGAGGCGCAAGATGACGACGGAGACAGGGGGCTGCCTGTGTGGAAGTGTCCGGATCACAGCAGTCGGACCGCCGATGCGCGTTGGCATGTGCCACTGTCTCGACTGCCGCAAGCATCATGGTGCGGTCTTTTACTGCGCCGCAGTATTTTTGCAGCAAAACGTGACCGTCAGCGGTGATCTGCGCCACTATCAGGAGCGGTACTTCTGCCCTACATGTGGGTCCTCCGTTTTCGCCAAAAGCGGCGATGAGATAGAAGTGCATCTTGGCGCCTTGGATAAGCCGGACATGTTTGCGCCAGAGTATGAACTATGGGTGCAGCGGCGTGAAAGCTGGCTTCCTGCGCTCGACGGCCGCCCACAACACGATCAAAACCGGCACCAAGACGACTAGCGCGCAGCTATCCACATGCCTCTGTGGAAAACTTCCCTGAAGAAACCATACACCATATATTGACCATTTGCTGGATCTGCATCAATATCGTGTTGCTTTGGTTCTTGTGAGGCGACTCGCAAGCAATGAGGGAAATCGGTGAAAAACCGACGCTGCCCCCGCAACTGTAAGCGGCAAGTCCACCCTGGGCCACTGATGCGCAAGACGCATTGGGAAGGCGGGATTGGGCATTTGAGCCGTGAAGCCAGGAGACCTGCCAAAGCAGACAACGACGACCGCGGCGGAGGGCCCGGACGCGTGACACGGTGCTGTTTCGGCGCCGGGTTCCGTGTCCCCTTTCGTCCAAGCAGACAAAACCTGAGGGACCCTTTGCTGATGAGCATCACCGTCTATTCCAAACCCGCCTGTGTGCAATGCACCGCCACCACCCGCGCACTCGAGGCGAAGGGAATTTCTTTCGACGTGATCGATCTGACCGAAGATGCTGCCGCAATGGAAATGGTACAGGGCCTTGGTTACCGTCAGGCCCCTGTGGTTGTCGCCGGACAAGAGCACTGGGCCGGGTTTCGCCCCGACCTGATCGGCCGTCTGGCCTGATCCGGCGCTGATCGGATGGCCGGGCTCGTCTTTTTCTCTTCACGATCGGGCAACACGGCCCGATTGGTGGAGCGCCTCGGGCTGGAGGCTCTGCGGCTGCCGCAGGCAGGGCCGCCGCCTGAGCTGGACGCGCCCTTTGTACTGGTGTCTCCGACCTTCGCCGACGGCGAAGGGCGCGGCGCAGTGCCCAAGCCGGTCATTCGGCTTTTGAACAACACACGCAATCGCGCCCTCCTGCGGGGCGTGATCGCGGGAGGCAACCGCAACTTTGGTGCGACCTTTGCCCTTGCCGGTGAGGTCATCGCACGCAAGTGCAGCGTCCCCGTTCTCTACCGCTTTGAACTGGCGGGAACCGAAACAGACATTACCCGCATCCGCGCGGGCCTTGCCCGGTTCTGGGCAGCACAGGAGAGCCAGACATGCTTGACGCAAGCGTAACCGCCGATCTCGACTATCATGCCCTGAACGCGATGCTGAACCTCTATGATGATGAGGGGAAGATCCAGTTTGACGCCGACCGCATGGCGGCACGGCAGTATTTCCTGCAGCATGTGAACCAGAACACCGTTTTCTTTCATTCGCTGGAGGAAAAGCTGTCCTATCTGGTCAAGGAAGGCTTCTATGAAGCGGCTGTGCTTGATCAATACGAGCGCAGTTTCCTCCACCAGATCTGGGACGCGGCCTTTGCCAAGAAATTCCGGTTCCCGAGCTTTCTGGGGGCGTTCAAATACTACACCTCCTACACGCTGAAGACCCGCGATGGGCAGCGCTATCTGGAGCGTTACGAGGACCGGGTGGTGATGAATGCGCTGACGCTGGCGCGGGGTGACGCAGCGCTGGCGATGCAGCTGATGGGCGAGATCATCGACGGCCGGTTCCAGCCTGCCACGCCGACCTTTCTGAATGCCGGCAAGACGGCGCGGGGCGAGTTCGTCTCCTGCTTCCTGTTGCGGCTGGAAGACAACATGGAAAGCATCGGGCGCGGCATCAACTCCGCCCTGCAGCTCAGCAAACGCGGCGGTGGCGTGGCCCTGATGCTGACCAACATTCGCGAGCATGGCGCCCCGATCAAGGGGATCGAGAACCAGTCTTCCGGGGTGATCCCGGTGATGAAACTGCTGGAAGACAGCTTCTCCTACGCCAACCAGCTGGGCGCACGGCAGGGCGCAGGTGCGGTCTATCTGAACGCCCACCACCCGGATATCCTGCGTTTCCTCGACACCAAGCGCGAAAACGCCGATGAGAAGATCCGCATCAAGACACTGAGCCTTGGCGTGGTCATTCCCGACATCACCTTCCAGCTCGCCAAGAAGAACGAGGACATGTATCTGTTCTCGCCCCACGACGTGGAAAAGGTGTATGGCAAAGCCTTCTCGGAAATCTCGGTCACCGAGAAATATCACGAGATGGTGGACAACCCGCAGATCCGCAAGAAGAAGATCAACGCCCGCGCCTTCTTCCAGACCATTGCCGAGATCCAGTTCGAATCCGGCTACCCCTACATCATGTTTGAGGACACGGTGAATTCGGCCAACCCGATCGCCGGTCGGATTTCGATGTCCAACCTCTGCTCCGAGATCCTGCAAGTGAACACCGCGTCCGAGTTCACCGATGACCTCTCTTACGCGCAGATGGGCACCGATATTTCCTGCAATCTCGGCTCCATGAACATCGCCCGCGCCATGGATGGCGGCGATCTGGCGAGCACCGTCGGCACCGCGATCCGGGCATTGAATGCGGTGTCGGAAATGTCCGCCATCGATAGTGTTCCCTCGATCCGCAAGGGCAATGACGAAGGCCATGCCATCGGTCTTGGCCAGATGAACCTGCATGGCTACCTCGCCCGCGAGCGCATCCATTACGGCTCAGCTGAGGGTATCGACTTCACCAATATCTACTTCTGCACCGTGTTATTTCACGCTCTCAGTGCCTCCAACACGCTGGCACAAGAAAAAGGCACACGGTTCAAGGGCTTTGAGGACTCGACCTATGCCGATGGCAGCTTCTTTGCCAAATACGTCGACCGGGACTGGCTGCCGGAGACCGACCGCGTGCGCGAACTGTTCGAGGGCGCCGGCATCAATGTGCCGAGCCGCGAGGACTGGTCCGTCCTGTGCGACAAGGTGAAGGAGCACGGACTTTACAACCGCAACCTGCAGGCGGTGCCGCCCACCGGGTCGATCAGCTATATCAACTATGCCACCTCCTCGATCCACCCGATCACCGCCAAGATCGAGATCCGCAAGGAAGGCAAGATCGGCCGCGTCTACTATCCCGCGCCCTATATGACCAACGAGAACCTTGAGTATTACCGCGATGCCTATGACATCGGCCCCGAGGCGATCATCGACACCTATGCGGCGGCAACGCAGCACGTCGATCAGGGGCTGTCGCTGACCCTGTTCTTCCCCGCGGAGGCCTCGACCAGAGACATCAACCGCGCGCAGATCTACGCGTGGAAGAAAGGGATCAAGACGATCTACTACATCCGTCTGCGCCAGCAGGCGCTGGAAGGCACCGAGGTCGAGGGCTGCGTGTCCTGTTCGCTGTAACCTGAGGTTGGGATTGGGGGCTCTGCCCCCGGCCACATACGTGGCCTCCCCCGAGGTATTTTGAAAAAGATGAAGGGGCGCGGCCCCTAGCTGCTGAGATCGAGTATATGAAAGACATGACCCAACCCCGTGCCGTGCCCAAGGCGATCAATTGGAACCGTCTGCAGGACGACAAGGATCTGGAGATCTGGAACCGCCTGACAGTGAACTTCTGGCTGCCGGAGAAGGTGCCGCTGTCCAATGACATTCAGTCGTGGTCGCAGCTGACCCCGGATGAGCAGACCCTGACCATCCGGGTTTTCACCGGCCTTACCCTGTTGGACACCATCCAGAACGCGGTTGGCGCGCCGACCCTGATGCAGGATGCAATCACTCCGCATGAGGAATCGGTACTGAGCAACATCGCTTTCATGGAAGCGGTGCATGCGCGCTCTTACTCCTCTGTGTTTTCCACCCTGTGCCAGACCACCGAGGTCGATGAGGCCTTCCGCTGGTCGGCTGAGAACGAGCACCTGCAGGCGAAGTCGCGGCTGATCCTTGATGAATATGACGCCACCGCCTCGCCGCTGCGCAAGAAGGTCGCCAGCGTGTTCCTGGAGAGTTTCCTGTTCTATTCGGGCTTCTATCTGCCGATGCACTGGTCCAGCCGCGCGCGTCTGACCAATACCGCGGACCTGATCCGCCTGATCATTCGCGACGAAGCGATCCACGGCTATTACATCGGCTACAAGTTCCAGCGCGGGCTGGAGCGGGTGAGCGAGGCAGAGCGCAAAGAGATCAAGGATTTCGCCTTCGCGCTGCTGTTCGACCTTTATGACATTGAAGCGCGCTACACCGAGCAGCTCTATGACGGGTTGGGGCTGACCGAGGACGTGAAGAACTTCCTCCATTACAATGCCAACAAGGCGCTGCAGAACCTCGGCTTCGAGGCGTTGTTTCCCGATGAGAGCTGCCGCGTGAACCCCGCGATCATGGCGGCCCTGTCTCCGGGCTCGGACGAGAACCACGACTTCTTCTCCGGCTCGGGCTCCAGCTACGTGATTGGCAAGGCCGAGGCGACCGAGGACGAAGACTGGGATTTCTGAACCAAGAAAGCCGCCACCGGACACCGGATGGCGGCTTTTACTCTCTGCTCTTTACCCCTCTGATGGGCCTCATTTTGCGCTCCCTCAGAGCTTCCCTCCCCGTGCCGGAGTGTGCTGCCTTTGGAACCCTCGGGCGCGGGCCGCAGATGACAGCATCCCCCAAAAGCCGTGTGCGCGTTTTGAAAACGAAAAGCTCCGCCCGATCAGGTCGGACGGAGCTATCTGGCTCAGAGCATTTGCTTTGCGCTGCGTCTTACAGGAACATCTGTGCCACGATGGCAGACCCGACATAGGTACCGGTCATGACCAGCACCGCAACCACGGCGATCTTCCAGCCCGATGTCTTGGCGATCTCGATCTCGCGCTTGGCGATGGCGATACCGGCGTAGGCCAGACAGGGCGTTGCAAGGGTCAGGAAGTTCACGTGACCGACTTTGTCCAGCACCCAGGCGCTGCCCGGCGTCCAGGGCAAGGTGGCCACGATACCGACGAGCGATATCCACGCCACGGAGGGCAGTTTGAACGGGACAAACTCGGTCAGCAGCAGCCCGACCATGCAGATCACCCAGAGGACGATCAGCCCGAGCAGCCCCTGCGGAACGGTGTTCTCGGTCGCCACCGTGTTGCCGACCAGCGCGACAATGCTGACGACGATCAAAGCTGCCGCATGCGTGCCCAGGCCCAGCTTTGCCTCGGTGGTTGGGTCTTCGAAGGATTGCGTATCGCTCATGATTATTCTCCTGCCGCCGAGGCCGGTGCGTCCTTGCGGCCCAGCCAGTCATAGAGTTTCTCCGTCACCGGAAGCGCCACGAAGACGCACAGATACATGCCTGTTGCATAGGTCGCACGTTGCTGGCGCCGGCCAGTGCAAGGATCTGATCCTTCATTTCGGGCACCGCGCTCACCAAGGCGCCAGAACATGCGGCCATCATGGATCCGGAGCCGATACCACATGCCATCGCCAGTGCGTCGATCGAGAACATTCCGGTCGTCGCAAGGATCGACGCCAGAATCGCAAAGATGAACGTGCCAAAGAGCGTGCCGATGACATAGACGCCCATGACGCCCGCACCTTCCTGGCTCTTCAGGCCATATTTATCCGCGATGATTGCAATGTTGGGCTCCCGCGCAACGGAGAAACACGCGCCGATGGACTCGCGCCCCATGCCCAGCACAAGCACCGCAACAGGAAAGGCCAGCACCACGGTAGCCAGATTGCCCAGCTCCTGCAGGATCAGCGCCGGGCCTGCGTCGATGATGGTCGACATCGATGGGCCGATGATTGTGCCAAACTTTGCGATAAAGGGCATGATCGCGATGACGATCATCGGCGAAGCGGCACTCACGTCCCGGTCCTTGATCCACACTTTGGCGCTGCGCACAACATTGGGGTTGATCAACAGGCCCAGAACAAACGCATAGAGCAGCGGCAACAACAAGATCGCGCCGATCCCGATCGGCACCTTGATAACCCCGATCGCCTCGGCGATCACGGTGATGACCACGGCGCTCAGATGCAGCCGCCAGTCAAACAGGATGTCCTTGATATCCATGGATTTTACCTTCCGTTGGTTCCATTTGCGCCCTTCTGACGAGGGCGATTGGGATTTGCAATGGGACCGATGTGCTCACCGCCCCCATTCCGTAGATCTCAGCCCGGTGCGTAGCCGAACCCCTGCACGGGATTTTCCGCCGTTTCGACCCAAACCGATTTTGTCTGCGTGTAGGCAGCCAAGGCCTCGCGCCCCGACGACCGGCCGTAGCCGGAGCGGCCAAAGCCACCAAACGGCGACATGACGTTGATCGTCTTGTAGCTGTTGATCCAGAATGTTCCGGCCCGGACCTCTGCCGCCACCCGATGTGCACGTCCGACATCACGGGTCCAGACGGCCCCGGCAAGCCCGTAGGGCGTGGCATTGGCAAGGGTTATCGCCTCTTCCTCGTCGTCGAAGGGCAGCACGGAAACCACGGGTCCGAACACCTCTTCGCTGGCGATGGTCATCGACGGGGTGACGGCATCCAGCACGGTTGGGGCGTAAAAATATCCACCGCTCTGAGCCAGCGCTTCGGGTTTGGCACCGCCGCTGGCGATCTGCGCGCCCTGCGCCACCGCCTCCTGCACCATGCTGTCGACCTTTGACCATTGGCGCAGATTGTTGACGGGGCCAACCTGGGTGAGCGGGTCCATCGGAACGCCCACCGGAATGCGCGCAGCAGCCGTGGCCAGCTTGTCGACCACTTCGGCCTGCACCGAGCGATGCACCAGAAGGCGCGATCCCGCAACGCAGCTTTGTCCGCATGACGCAAAGATCGCGGCCTGCGCGCCGACCACCGCACGGTCGATGTCAGCATCGCCAAAGACGATATTTGCGGATTTCCCGCCCAGTTCCAACACCGACGGAATGAGGCGTCTGGCTGCCGCTCCTGCGATCTGGCTGCCAGCCTCTGCCGAGCCCACAAACACCACCAATGCGGTTTCCGGATTGTCGATCATCGCCTGCCCTGACCCTGGCCCGTTGCCTGCGATCACATTCACCAGCCCCTTTGGCACACCGGCCTTTTCACACAGGACCCCAACGACGATCGAGGTCAGCGGTGTCAGCTCCGAGGGTTTGATCACCACGCCATTGCCGGCACAGATCGCAGGCGCAACCTGCCAGCAGCATGTGAACAGCGGCGCGTTCCAGGGGGTGATCTGGGCAACCACTCCAAGCGGTTCCTGACGCGTGTAGTTCAAATGGGTCGAGGGCACCGGGATCACGTCGCCCGTGATCTTGTCACACCAGCCCGCATAATATTCGAACATCTCCGCCATACGTGCCGGTTCGCCGCCGGTGTCACGGATCGGGCGCCCGGATGAGAGCGCCTCCAGCTCCGACAACAGAACCGCATGGGCGCGGATCTGGCGTCCAATCTCGAACAGGATCCGGCCACGTTCCGAAGCGGTCTTTGCGTACCACTCCTTCTGCGCCGCCTTCGCCGCGGTGGCAGCCCGCCCCACGACCTCGGCCCCTGCATCACGATAGCGGGCAAAAACCTGCCCGGTTGCGGGATCTGTCAGCTCCAGGTCAGCGCCGGTGCCCGGCACCAATTCGCCGCCCACATAGGATTGCACATCCGCAGAGCCCGTCAGTTCGGTCAGCAATTGCGCGACACGGCGCGCGGTATCAACAACAGCGTCGGTCATCAGTCTTTCTCCTTCCGGCTCAGACGATCCACTTTTGGGTCGCCCATCAGCATGAAATCATCCGCATCACTCAGATCGGAATTCTCTTGTGCCCATAGGGCTGCGGCGAGATCCGCGATTGGGGTAGCAACGCCGGCCTCGGCGGCCAGTTCGCGTGCCAAGCGCAGATCCTTGCGCATCAACCCCGTCGAAAACCCGCTGTCGAAACTCCTGGGCAGCACCCATGTTGGGACATGAATTTCCGAGATGGCACTGCGTCCGGTGGCTGAATTGATCACCTTGAGCATCTCTTCCGCGTCCACTCCGGCGGCTTCGCCCAGACGCAGTGCTTCCAAGGTGGTTACCATGTGATTGGCGACCAGCATGTTGTTCACCAGCTTGGCGACATTGCCCGCCCCGCTCGGCCCCACATGGATGATCTTGGCGGCCATCGCCTCCAAGGCGGGCATCGCCACGGCGACCCATTGCGCGTCCCCCCCCAGCATCACCGAGAGCTGACCGGAGGCCGCACCAGCAGGACCGCCGCTGACCGGTGCATCAAGGAAACCATGCCCTTTGGCCGCAAGCCGTGCAGATAGCTCCCGGCTGACCGCAGCCTCGGATGTGGACGTATCAATAATTACCTTTGGCGCAGCGCCTTTGCTCAGCAGGGCCGTCTCTTCAGCCGCGGCAACAACCGTCTCGACGTGCTGAGCCGTCGGCAGCGACAGCACGATCACATCGGCTGCAAAGAACACTGCATCGGTGCAGGGAACCGCTGTGATACCGGCGTCCTCGGCCCGCTTGCACGCCACCTCGGCCGGATCATAGCCAACCACATCGTAGCCTGCCTCCACCAGGCTAGAGGCCATACCAAAGCCCATCGCCCCCAGTCCGATCACGCCTGCCGTCTTGCTGCTCTTCGCTGCCATCTTGTGCTCTATCCCGTCGAATGACGCCCAATTCGGGGCTGTTCGACCGAACAAAGCCCAAGGAGGGCGATCACAGGAAGTAGTCCATTCGGGCACGATGCGTTGCTGTCAGGGCAACACTAGTCGCGGAATGCCAACATATGCTCGGACAGGAAACTGGCGACCAGAGCGACAGACTTCGGCAGGCGGCGCCGGGCGCGCACCATGAGATGTGTGCTGACCTGCTGCAAAGATGTCTCTTCGATGTCGAGGATCGCCAGATCTCCGCGTTCCGCCTGATTGGTTGCAGAAAAGCGCGGCAGGAAACTCACCCCGACCCCGGCACAGACATAACGCAACAGGAGCGAGATTGACGCGGTCTCAACCTGCACGCGCAACGCAAGGCCACGGTCGGCGGCAGCCTGCCCCACCAGATGCCGGATCGCGTAGCCCGCATTCAGCATCGCCACCGGCTGCTCCAGCATCTCGGCGAGGGTCACACTGCTGCGCCCGGCAAGCGGCGAGTGGCTGGGCACAAGTCCACAGAGCGATTGCCGGGAATGGGCAAGTGACCTCGTCGCCTCGGTCATCAGCGGGTTATAGGCGATGCCGATATCGCACTGCCCCTCGATCACCCGGCGCTGCAACTCATCCGTCCCGGCGTGGTCGATGATAAAGCGCAAATGCGGATGGTCTCGCGTCAATGCGAGCAATCCGTTCTCCATCAGATCCGACGCGAACCCCTCACCGGTGGCAATCCGCACGATCTGGCTACGCCCGTCCTGGTAGTGGCCGATCTGATCCAGAAGGTAGGTTTGTTCATCCCGCACATGCTGCGCATGCTCTCGCATCAACTCCCCGGCTTCGGTGAGTTTCACCCCCTTGGAGCTGCGCTCGAACAGGGGCACACCCAACCGCGCTTCGGCTTCTGCGATCTTGCGCGAAATCGCGGAGGGGACGACGTTGAGCCGCTCCGCCGCACGCCGGATCGAGCCTTCATGCGCGACCACGAGAAACTCGCGCAGGAACTTCGTCTCAAACGCATCCATCACGCGGCCAGGCAGTGACGGGCCAATCGCACCCAGTATTCGGCTCCGACCGGTAGCACGGCATCGTTGAAATCAAACTTTGCCGAATGCAGGCCCGGGTTCTCGCCGTCGCGCGCGGCCCCCAGCCAGAGATATGCGCCGGGCACCTCGTTCAGCATGAAGGCGAAATCCTCAGACGCCATGCTGGGGGCGGCCAATGTGGTATCAAGCCCCATCCCGGTCGCCACCTCGCGCGCGATTGCGGCCTCGGGCGCGGCGTTTATCGTCGCGGGATAGCGTCGTTGGTAATCCACCTGCGCCGTACACCCCTGTGCTTCGGCGCTCGCCCTGGCGATACATTGCAGACGCTCTTCGATCATGTCGCCGGCTGCTGCGTCAAACCAACGCGCGGTGCCGCGCAGGACAGCCCGATCCGGACATACGTTCCAGGCCGAACCGGAGTGGATCTGCGTCACCGACACCACCCCCGGTTCCAGCGGCGGCAGCGCACGGGCCGGGATTTCCTGCAACGCACCCGCCATGGCCGCCGCAGCCGCGATCACCCCGTCAGACTGCTCAGGCATGGCGCCATGCCCGCCGCGCCCAGAAATATCGATCTCAAAGACCGCAAAGGCCGCCATCATCTTGTCATCACGCGCGACCATCCGCCCCGGTGCAAGGCCCGGCCAGTTGTGGATGCCGAACACCCGATCCACCGGAAACTCGCGAAACAAGCCCTGTTCGACCATCACCCGCGCGCCGCCGTCATTCTCTTCGGCGGGCTGGAAAATCAGCGTGACCGTCCCCGTGGTGACGCCCTCCTGCGCGATCTGGCGCGCCGCAAGCAGCAGCATCGCAGTATGCCCATCATGTCCGCAGGCGTGCATCTTGCCCGGCGTGGCTGAGGCATAAGGCAGCCCTGTTGCCTCGTCCATCGGCAGCGCGTCGATGTCGGCCCGCAGGCCAATGACAGGAGCGCCCTGCCCCAATTGCGCCACAACGCCAGTGCCCGCGAGGCCACGATGCACCCGCCACCCCCACTCCGTCAGCAGCCCGGCAATCATGTCGGAGGTGCGATGTTCCTCAAATCCAAGTTCGGGATGGCGATGCAGGTCGTGACGCCAGGCGATGGCATCGTCGATATGGCTGTTGTCGAACATAAGTGTCTCTCAGGTCTTGGGTGTTTCACAAAAGCTCAGCAAGATGCCGCCCAACCGCGCAGGTTCGGTCAGCACCACTGTCTCAGCGATGTCTCGGTAGGCAAAACCGCCCGCCGCAAGGAACGGGCGCAGATTTGCAAGCGCAGTGCATTTGATATCGAGCGAGATCACCGAAGGCGTCCCATCCGGCGCCAGATCATCAGGCAAGGGCCCGAATACAGCGGTCGCCGACGCACGACTGACCACGCGCCAGTTGCCATTGCCAGTGGTCACTTCAAATCCCCAATCGGTGTCGCGCACCGCAGTGGCGCCATGCAGGGTCGACAGCCAATCGCGCACAGCGGGCTGATCCCCAGGCTCGGCGAGGATGGTGGCAGACGCAAAGCCAAACGCGCTGTTGGGGTGGTTCATCCACTCGGGAAACTCGATCAGATCCCGGCGATGCTGCTGGCAGGCAAACATGCTCAACCGGGGCAGCCCCTCGCGGGTAAAGATCTTGAGCGTGGTCTTCGTTCGATCCGCCGTCCCGTCCTCGCGCCGCACATCCCGGCCGAACTCGACCGTGCCCTCGCAGGTTCCGCCGCGCCCGACCACAGCGGCCTCATCCGCAGCAGCATCTGTTGAATGCAACGCGGAGAGGGGCACGCCTTCGCGATCTGAGAGCCACTGCTGAATATGACGGCCAAAACAGAACGTGCCCGCCGGATAGCTGTCCAACAGGGCTTCATCCTGCACCCCGACCAGCTCCAATAGCTGATTGCGAAAGATCACCAATGCGGTGGACGTGCCCCAGGGGTGCTGGCCCGGTGGCTTCATCAGGAATCCAAGCGACCGATAGGTCTCGCGCGCCTGAACAATGTCGTTCACGCACACCAGCGGGTGATCTATTCCAAGTCCAGTCATCGCATCCCCCGCTTTATATCCTTGAGCGCCGCAAACCCGCCAAACCGCCCCGCGCCACGGTCTGTGCCGCGCGGCCCGGTCACCAGATGGCCGGCGGGGACATGACGCGTCACGATAGCGCCCGCTGCAACCGTTGCACCCGCTCCGACCTCCACCGGGCCAAGCACAAGCGCCCCTGCCCCTACAACCGCGCCACGACGCAGAATAGGGTGTCGAGCCTCGCCCATATCGACAAAATTCGATCCCAGTGTCACCCCATGCCACAGGCAAACATCGTCTTCGATGACAGCCGTCTGACCGATGACGATACCCAGCCCGTGATCGAGCCAGACCCCCCGCCCGATCTGTGCCTGGGGCCAGATCTCGACACTCAGCGCGCGCGAAAACTGGCCTTTCACTGCCAGGGCAAGCGTCTCTCGCCCCGCCAGCCAAAGCGCGCGCGTCAGACGATAGGACATCAGCGCATGAAACCCATGGGCAAAATGCAGAACCTGAGCAGCCCCGCCGGGTGCCTCGTCCCGCGCGGTGGTTGCAAGCAGATCATCCAGAATAAGGTCGAGCACCTGCGGCTGATCGTGCAGAACCTCAATCGCAGTGGCCCGCAGTTGATCCCGTGGCGCCCCCTCGGGCAGGCATGCAGCAAGCACCGCCGCAATCAGCTCCGGCAGGGTCTCGATGCGCTCCGGGTCGTACCCGAAGAGTTGCACCAAAGCGGGCTCATGCGCGAACAAGGTCCGCGTGGCAGGCAACAGGGGATCCTGAAGGGGATGTGAGGGCATGACGATCTCGGCTGTTGGTCAGGCCAACTGTGCACTGAGATCGGTGATGCAGACAAGACGACTTTCGCGACACTTGCGTTGCCAGATCGAGAACACCAAGGCGCCGCATTGGAACACAAGCCATGCGGCCAGCCGTTGATCGCATCGTTGCCAGCGCCGACCTGGGCGCGGCCCGTGATGGCCAGACGGACGCGAGGGCATCCGTCCAGCCTTGCCTGATGAGATCCCGTAGCGCTCAACTCGCCTGCGGTTGCGGCTCCGCGGCGTGCGAAATCCCCGAGATCGCCTGAATCAGGCTGTCTTCGGTGACCTCATCTGCCCCAAAGGTGCGGGTGATCCGCCCGCCATACATGGCGATGATCCGGTCGGAAACATGCAACACCTCGGGCATTTCCGAGCTGATCACGATCACCGCATAGCCCTGTGCCGCCAGCTCACGGATCAGATTGTGAATTTCGGATTTGGACCCAACATCGATCCCACGCGTCGGCTCATCCACGATCAGCACCTTCGGACGCATAGACAACCACTTTCCAATCACGATCTTCTGCTGGTTGCCGCCAGACAGGTTACCGACAATCTGGCGCCATCCGGGTGTACGGATATCAAGCTTGTCGCGGTATTGATCAAAGATCGCGATCTCTGCCCCTTCGGCAACAAAAGGGCCGGCCTTGAGGTCGTCCACCTGCGGCAACGTCATGTTGTCGCGGCAGTTCATGCCCAACACCAGCCCCTGTTCCTTGCGATCCTCAGGCACCAGAGAAATCCCTTTGGAAATTGCATCGGCAGGCGATTGGATCCGTGTTTCCTGACCGTCGAGCAATATGTGACCGCCAGATGGATCCCGCAGACCGAATAGCGTTTCGGCGATCTCCGTGCGACCAGCCCCGATCAGACCGTAGAACCCCACCACCTCGCCATAGCGCACAGTGAAACTGGCGTCATTGAACAGCTTGCCGCAGCTGAGGTCCCGCACCTCCAATGCCACGTCGCCCAATTCATGATCGCTGGCGGCTCTCGACAGGTCCAGCTTGCGCCCGATCATCAGCTGGGTGACGTCTTCTTCGGTGGTCTCAGCCGTCTTGAGGGTTCCGCGAAACTGGCCGTCGCGCAGCACGCTGATGCGATCCGTAATCTTGAAGATCTCCTCCATCCGGTGAGAG
This sequence comes from Tritonibacter scottomollicae, assembly GCF_032924845.1. Lineage (NCBI taxonomy): Bacteria > Pseudomonadati > Pseudomonadota > Alphaproteobacteria > Rhodobacterales > Paracoccaceae > Tritonibacter > Tritonibacter scottomollicae. The sequence continues at coordinate 209,681 of NZ_CP136704.1, read as the reverse complement.
ATATAGATGATCCCAACCCCCTGCGCCTGCAGGCTGGCGATCACGTCGAAGAGCACCACTTTCTCCGCATCGGTGAGCGAGGCGGTGGGCTCGTCGAAAATCACCGCCTTGGCATCTACCGTCAGCGCGCGGGCGATCTCCACCATCTGCTGGTTGGCAATCGACAGGTCGCCGACACGCGTGCGCGCATCAAAGCCGACCTTCAGGCGCTCAAGGATGGCGTCCGTCTGCGCGTAGAGCGTGGCCCAGTCCACCAACCCCAGACGCTTGCGTGGCAGCTCTCCCAGATAGATATTCTCGGCAACTGACAGCTCGCCAGCGAGGCTCAGCTCCTGGTGGATAAACACAATCCCCTTTGCCTTGGCCTCGAGGGGCAGCGCCATGACCACCGGCTGTTCGCCGACGATAATCTGTCCGGCATCTGGTTGATGAATACCGCCGAGCACCTTCATCAGGGTGGATTTCCCAGCGCCATTTTCCCCCATCAGGGCGTGCACCTCTCCGGGCATCACGCTGAAGGACACATTGTCGAGGGCACGCACGCCCGGAAATGTCTTTACGATCCCTTCCAGGCGCAGCGCGGGAGTTTGCTCGCTCATAGTCTCAATTCCTCTTTGCCCTTGATGTTCAACTGACGGTCCAGAAACAGGACGGCCACAAGGATCAAACCGATCACCAGGTTCACGGTAGACGTGTCAGCACCGATATGGGCCAGCCCCTTGCGCAGCAGCTGGATCGCCAACACCCCACCAAAAGTGGACAGGATCGACCCCGCGCCGCCGGTCAGCTTGGTACCGCCAAGCACCACCGCAGTGATCACCCAGAGCTCATACAACTCACCATCGTTGGGGTTTACAGAGCCGCTTTCGGAATAGAAGACGACTGCCGACAGGGCGGCAAGAAACCCGATGATGACGAAGTTTATCATCATATGAGGCCCAACCCTGATCCCGGCATTGACGGCCGCCTCACGGTTGTTGCCGATCGCATAGGCGTTGCGGCCATGCACGGTTCGGTTCATCAGGAACCAGATCGCTGCGGTCGCCGCCAACAGGAACCAGGTCGGGGTGTGCAGTCCCAGGAACTGCGCTTCGGCAAAATCCACAAGCGTCCAGTTCAGATGCGAGGTTGGCTGCTCGCCATTGTACATGAACACCAGACCGCGATAGCCCAGCATCGACCCAAGCGTCACGATGAAGGCATCCACGCCGGTTTTCCACACGATAAGACCATTGAGCGCGCCCAGCATGGCCCCGGTCAGAAGCGCCAGCGCCCAGGACAGCGGGATCACCCAGTCGCCCAGCCCGGCAAACATCGGCCATGTCATACTGCCCAACAGGACAATCGCGCTGATGGCGTAGATCGCGCCAACCGAAAGGTCGATATTGCCGTTGATCATGATGATCGTCATGCCCATGGCGATAATGCCGATGGGGGCGGATTGCTTGAACAACAACAACATGTTGTCCAGATCCATGAAGGCCTTGTCGCTGAGCGACAGAAACTCTCCGGCGATGGTGAAGAAGACCAGCTCGAACAGGATGAACCCCCAGATCGCGCCACGCTTCAGGAAAGTGCTGAGTGTGCCAGGTGCCATGTGCAAACCTCCGTTACGCGATGGGGGACCAAAGCTTGCCCCGCTTGGCCGCAATGTCGAGCCAGACGGCAAGGATGATGATGATCCATGTGACGACGTATTGAACGTAGAACTGCAACCCAACCAGCAGCAGACCGTTCTGGATGAAGCCTAGGATCAGCACGCCGATCACGGTTTTGAAGATCGTACCCGCGCCCCCCATCAGGGAGGCTCCACCAAGGATGACCGCCGCCAGAACCTCCAGCTCCAGCCCCTGCCCGACGGTGTTCTGGCTGCCCAGCGAGCGACTGGCCTGAATGAGCCCGGCCGTTGCCACGCAAAAGGACGAGATCAGATAGCAGCAGAACACCAGTCGCGCCCGCCGAATGCCGGAAAAGGTCGCGGCCACGCCATTGCCGCCCACGGCATAGACCTTGCGCCCAAAGGGCGTCTTTGACAGCACCGCGCCGAGGAGTGCGGCGAGCAGAACGAACAGCAGGATCGGGATCGGTATGCCCATGGCATCTCCCTGCCCGAACACGCCGAACCACGTGCCCTCCTTGTCGGCGATGTCCATGTTCTTGCCGCCCGAGTAGGTCAGCGTCAGGCCATGAATGGCCGACAGCATGCCAAGGGTCACAATCAGGGAGTTCAGCCTGAGATAGCCGACAAGAAACCCGATCAACGCCCCAAGGCAAAGCGTCATGGCGAACATCGCCGGGATCGCCAACGCCGGGCCGATCTTGTCGTGCAGGTCCAGCACCACGATGGTGGAGAAGGACATCATCGACCCGACAGACAGGTCGAGATTGCCGCTGATCACCACAAACGTCACGCCAAGCGCCATGACGCCGAGGATCGCCGAAGAGCGGATCACCCCCATCACGTTGTCCGGGTCGAGAAAGCGCTCGTTTGCGACGGTAAATCCGATCATGAAAATGACGAACGCCACCAGGATGCCCTGCCGCGCAAGAAGACCGGTGATATTCAATCTGGCAAACCAGCTCTCGGTCCGACCGGACGGGCTTGCCTTGTGTTCCGCAGTTGGCGGCATTTGTTCCTCCCTCACCCGCTGGTTCTGTCTCATACCAGCGTCATGCCGCCATCGATCATCACGATCTGGCCAGTCATGTAGTCGCTGTCCTTTGATGCCAGGAATGTCGTTGTCCCGGTGATGTCTTCGGGGCGTGCCACGCGGCCACGCAGGATGGTGGCCGAAAACTCTTCCATCGCCTGACCGGGGCGATCCGCGGCTCCGATCTGCATCAGGTCCTGATCCACCTGCTCCCACATTTCCGTCGCCACCACGCCGGGGGCAAAGCCGGTGACGGTGATGTCATGCTTCGCCAGGTCCCGCGCTCCGGACTGAACCAGCGCCACCACACCCCATTTGGAGGCGCAGTAGGGCGCCACATTGTCAAAACCCTGACGGCTGGCGATGGAGGCGGTGTTCACGATCTTGCCGCCTGTCCCCTGGGCGATCATCTGCTTGGCAGCCTCCTGCATTCCGATCAGGCAGCCCAAGCCGTTGACGTTCATAATGAAATGCCAATTGTCCTCGGTCACATCCAGAAAGTTCATCGGTCGGTTCACACCGGCGTTGTTGAACTTTACGTCCAGCTTGCCAAAGGCCTCCACGGTCTTTGCGATCATCTCGCGCACGTGCTGGCGGTTGGTCACGTCAACTTCGGCCCAAGTCACCCGCCCGCCGTGGTCTGACGCGCGGGACTGGTTTGCCTCTGCCACCTTGGTGGCCAGGGTGCCGTTGATGTCGGCAAAACAGACGTCTGCGCCCTCATCCAGAAGTGCTTCGCCAATGGCGCGTCCGATCCCCTGCGCCGCGCCTGTCACAATACAGGAACGCCCGGTCATACGGCCCATGATTCATGTCCAATCTGTTGTGGTCGTGAAGTCTCGCATGGCGCATCGGGCGCAGGCCGCACAGGCACGCGCCCGATGGCAGCCGGGATCAGAACACCGGCTTGTCGAACTCGCCCATGTTGTCCTGGGTGATCTTCGGCGTATCGAAGTAGTTCAGGAACGGCACGTCTTTGCCGCTGAGCACATCAACCGCAGTCTGCAGGGCCGCTTCGGCGTCATCGACCGGAGACTGGTAGATCGACCCCCAGTATTCGCCCCGCTCCATCGCCTCATACCCAACCGAGAAGTTGGTGGCGCCCACAAAGATGATACCGTCGCGCCCCGCCGCCTTGGCAGCATTCAGAGCGCCCACGCCCATGTTGTCATCGCCGGAATAGACACCATCGATATCGTCATATTTGACGAGGAAGGCCTCCATCACCTTTTGTGATTTCTCACGGTTCCAGTCACCGGGCTGTGTCTCGACCAGGGTCACGTTGGGGCAAACCTCCGGCAGACGGTCCTCAAACCCCTTGGCGCGTTCGATCGCCGTGGTGTAGCCCGGTTGACCGGAAATCTGCACGATGCGAGCCTCATCCTCGATGCCGCTTGCCTTGAACTTGTCGCACATGATCTCTGCCGAGCGGGACCCTTGGGTGATATTGTCCGGTCCAGAGAAAGACGCGACGAAATCAAATCCCTGTTCCGCGATGTTGGAATTGGTCACGATCACCGGGATATCGGCGTTATGCGCCTTGCGTACTGCCGGGATCACCGCCTCACCGTTGGTGGGCCAAATGATGATGGAATCGACCTCTTGCTGGATCAGATCTTCCATCTGGGCGATCTGACGCGCCACATCACCGCCGGCATCCAGCACCACTGTTTCGATATCCGGATTGGCCTCCGCCGCCGCGATAAAGGCCTTTTCATAGGTGGTCTGATAGCTGTCCACACCCACGTTGTTCTGCGTGATACCGATCTTCATCGTATCCGCGGCGACACCACCGGCGGCCGTCAGTGCCAGAACGGCGGTGGCCGAAGCGAGAGTACTGTTAAGTTTCATTACGGGTCTCCTCCCAGATATTCCCCTGTTTCGTCCCATACCGGCGAACTCCTCCCGTTCGGTCAGCATGGCCCGCCAGTACCGGCGGCTGCCTCAAAGAATGCCGCGTGCCGCAAAGCTGCGTGCCCGGAATTTTATCCATAATGGATTATTTTATATCCATAATGGATTTATTCGCGATCCCACCCAGTGACCAAACTGAACATCCTGCAAAGGAGCGGCGCAATGCCAGACAATGATTCATCCAATCCGGATATGTTTCCCCCGCCGGGAGTGACCTCCGAGAGAAAGGTTCAAACGCATCTCATGAACATGATGCGCGGACATAGCGAGGGCAACATGGTAACGCCCCAGGCCAAAACCGAAATGCTCCAGATGATGTCGTTTCTGGATGATTTCGCTGATGAGCTTGAGGACACCATAGAGCTGTTTGCGCCAAATCCGTTCTATCGGATGGCGCTGCATCTCGTGCGTGGGCACCTCGAAGGCAAGGTCATCACCCCGACCTCGCTGATCGGCGCCGCGCGGGTTCCCTATGCCACCGCAACCCGTCGCCTGAAGGAGATGACAGACGCAGGTTTGGTAGAGCGGCGCCCACGGACCAAGACCGGCAAAAGCTTTTCCATGCATCCAAGCGAGGCGCTGCTTGACCAGTGGATGCGCCTGTCAGGACGCCTGCGCCGCATCGGAGATGCCCGGTTCGGTCGCGGCGGCGCGTCACAGGACACCACCGATTATTACTTCGGCGGCTCCTATCTTGCGGCGCAGTCGATCCCGCCGCTACAGGTTCTGGCCGAACCGCTGAAGGCCTCCGGAGGTCTGCGGGTTCTGGTGCACGGCGACCCCACCTTCATGGTGATGGACAATCTGAAGCGCCAGTTCGAACAGGTGATCGGCACTCAGATCCACCAACGCGCCTTTTCCATCGACCGCCTGCGCGAGGAAGCGCTGCGCAATGCAGAGCGCAAGGCCAGCCGGTACGATATCATCGCCGTGGATCTGCCCTGGGTTGGCAGCTTTGCCGCGCGGAATGTGCTGATGCCGCTGGACGACGTGATGGATATCGCCCGTCTCGACCCAGCGGATTTCCACACCGCGGGCTGGAACGCGGCCCATTGCGGCGGTCGTCCCTACGGCGTGCCCGCCCAGACAACACCAGAATTGCTGTTCTATCGCCGCGATCTCTTTGCCGAGGCTGGGCTGGAACCGCCCGCCTCGACGGACGCGCTGCTGAATGCGGCCAAGGTCCTGCATGAGCCACAACAGGGCCGATATGGCATAGCCTGGAACGCGGCGCGTGGGACGGCGCTTGGCCACACCGTGCTGATGACGCTGGCAGATTTTGGTCAGCCTGTTCTCGACCTGCCGGCGATCGCTGGCGGCTTTGACACCTCCGGGCTGCTGGATGGCGACCTGCGTCCCACCATAGACACACCTGCCGGTTTGCTGGCAACAGAGTATCTGCTGGAGATGCTGCAGTATTCGCCACCCGACATCCTGTCGATGTCCTGGTACGAGCGGGTGCGCCCCTACGCGGCGGGCAAGGTGGCGATGGCCTATGGCTACACCCTGCTTGCCCCCTATTTCGAACTCGACAGCTCCTCGCCTGCGCATGGACAGACCGGGTACCTGCCACACCCCTGCGGCGCAGATGCAACGCCGGTCGCCCCGGTTGGAGGCTATGTGATGGGCATTCCGGCCAATCTGCCCCCCGAACGGGTGCCGGCCGCGGTGGAGGCCCTGCTGGTTTTCACCTCACCGGAAGCACAGAAGCTTTACGTGCAGAATGGCAGCCGCACCAACCCGCGCTATTCCGTGGGCGCAGATCCCGAAGTGCGGCGGATCTCGCCCATCTTCGAGGCGGTGGATGCGATGTCCTGGCGTGACGAGCTGCAATTCTGGCCGCGCCCGCCGATGCCGGGGATCAACCGGATGATCCAGATCTGCGGCGAGGAATTCCACGACATGCTGCGCGGCATCCAGACCCCGCGCGAAACCCTGCGCCGCGCCCAGTCCCGGGCCGAAGGCATGCTGCGCTCGGACAAATTTACGTGACATGAGGAGGAGAAACCCATGGACCCCAATCGCCTGAACGGCAAGAATATCCTGATCACCGGTGCCGCCCGCGGCATGGGGGCTGCCAACGCCGAAGCCTTTGCCGCGCAGGGGGCCAATGTCTGCATCGGCGACCTTGATGGCGATGAAGCGCAGGCGATGGCGAACCAGATCAACAGCGCTGGCAACGGCAAGGCGATTGCGGTCAAAATGGATGTGACCAAGCGCGAGGACAACGCCGCCGCTGTGGCTGCCACCGTTGACGCCTTTGGGTCCATTAACATCGGTCTGTTCAATGCTGGCCTCAACAAGCCCCGGTTCTTCATGGATATTGATGAAGACAACTGGGACATGATCATGAACGTCAACACCAAGGCGATGTGGCTGGGGATGCAGGAAACTGCGCGCCAGATGATCGCGCAGGGGCCGATGGAGGATCATCCCTACAAGCTCATCAACGTGGGCAGCATTGCCTCGCGCAAACCGCTGGTGGATGTGACTGTTTACTGCACCTCGAAATACGGCTGTCTGGCGCTGACGCATTGTGGGGCGATTGGTCTTGCAGAGCACAAAATCACCGTCAACGGCTACGCCCCCGGCGTGGTGGTGACGCCGCTCTGGGAGCAACTCGACAAGGATCTGGTCGATATCGGGTTCAAGGAACGCGAAGGTCAGGCCTATGACGACATCGTCCGCGATGCGCTGCAAATCAAACGCGTCTCCTACCCCGATGACATCACCGGCACCGCGTCTTTCCTCGCCTCTGACGACAGCGACTACATGACCGGCCAGATGATCCACATAGATGGCGGCTGGTGCATCCAGTAACCCGCCTGACCTACGACAAATATCAGAATTCAAAGAACAACAGGCGGGGCACTCCCCGACCTGAAGGAGGAACCTATGTCCCGCGCCCTGACCCCGAACGTGCTGACCCCGCAGGATCTCGACCCACATTGGCAATGGGAGGGACGTCTGCCCGCCTGGGGCCACACCAACGTCGATTTTGAACGCCGCGTCGATCACGACCGTTTGCGCCGCTACCGTCTGAGCCGCACCCGCGAGGCGCTGAAGAACAGCCACTGCGGCACGCTTTTGCTGTTTGATGTCAACAACATCCGCTACGTCTCCTCGACTAAGATCGGCGAATGGGAGCGGGACAAGATGTGCCGGTTCTGCCTGCTGACCGGCGATGATGCGCCTTATGTCTGGGATTTCGGCTCCGCTGCGGTCCACCACAAAAAATACTCCGACTGGCTGGTGCCCGATCATTGCCGCGCCGGTGTGGTGGGCATGCGGGGCACCATCCCGCCGTCGTTCGGACTGATGCGCAAATATGCCGAGGAAATCGCAGGTCTGATCGAAGATGCGGGCATGAAGGGCATGCCGGTTGGCGTCGACTATGCTGAAACCGCGATGTTCCACGCCTTGAAAGAAGCGGGCTTGAACGTGGTCGATGGTCAGCAGATCATGCTGTCGGCGCGCGAGATCAAGAACTGGGATGAGATCCAGTTGCTGACGCAGGCCGCCTCCATGGTCGATGGTGTCTACCATATGATCTACGAGGAGCTGAAACCCGGCATCCGCGAAAACGACATTGTCGCCATGTCCAACAAGCTCCTCTACGAAATGGGCTCGGACGATGTGGAGGCGATCAACGCCATTTCCGGCGAGCGCTGCAACCCGCACCCGCATAACTTCACCGACCGGCTGTTCCGGCCCGGCGACCAGGCCTTTTTCGATATCCTGCAATCCTATCAGGGCTATCGGACCTGCTACTACCGGACTTTTAACATCGGCACCTCCACCCCCGCCCAGCGCGATGCCTACGTGAAGGCGCGTGAATGGATCGACGCCTCGATCCAGGCGATCAAACCCGGCGTGACGACCGATCAGGTGGCCAAGCTCTGGCCCAAGGCCGAGGAGTTCGGCTTTCCGGATGAACTGTCGGCATTTGGCTTGCAATTCGGCCATGGTCTGGGATTGGCGCTGCACGAACGCCCCATCATCAGCCGCGCCGTCAGCCTTGATAACCCGATGGAAATCAAGACCGGCATGGTCTTTGCGCTGGAGACCTACTGCCCCGCCGCCGACGGCTATTCTGCCGCGCGGATCGAGGAAGAAGTGGTGGTGACCGACACCGGCTGCGAGGTGATTTCGCTGTTCCCGGCGCAGGATCTGCCGATCGCCAACAGGTACTGAGACACCTCCCCGCCTGCCCGGCCCCGATCACTGCGGGGCCGGGATTTTTTGACCGGAGACACAACCATGAGTTCTGCCAAACAGACCCAAACAAATTCAGAGGATTATCTGCGCATGTACCGCCAGATGGTCCGTATCCGCACCTTCGAGGACAACGCCAACCAGCTGTACCTCTCGGCCAAGATGCCGGGGCTGACGCATATGTATTCGGGCGAAGAAGCCGTCGCCGTGGGCATCTGCGAGGCCCTGAAGGTCAGCGACAAGATCACCTCCACCCACCGCGGCCATGGCCATTGCGTCGCCAAGGGCGCCGCCTTCAAAGAGATGTTCTGCGAGCTGCTGGGCAAGGAAGAAGGCTACTGCCGCGGCAAGGGCGGCTCGATGCATATCGCAGATCAGTCCAACGGCAACCTCGGCGCCAATGCGATCGTCGGGGGATCCATGGGCATTGCGACCGGAGCCGCCTTCAGCGCCAAACTGGCCGGGCGCGACGACGTGGCCGTGTGCTTTTTCGGTGATGGCGCGACCGCCCAGGGATTGATGTACGAGGTCATGAATATGGCCGCCCTGTGGAACCTGCCGGTGATCTATGCCTGCGAAAACAACGGCTACTCGGAATACACCAAGACCGATGAAATCGCCGCCGGCTCCATCACGGCCCGCGCCGAGGCCTTTGGCATCGAGGCGCATCAGGTGGACGGTCAGGACGTGCTGGCGGTCAATACACTGACCCAGCAGCTGGTGGAGCGTGCGCGCAAGGGCGAGGGTCCGTTTTTCATGGAGCTGATGACCTACCGCTACCACGGGCACCATGTCGGCGACATCAATCGCGAATACTACCGCTCCAAGGATGAGGAACGCGACTGGAAAGACAATCGCGACCCCATCGTGCGGTTCCGGGCCTGGCTTGTGGACGAAGGGATCGCCACCGAGGACGAGATCGAGGCGCTGAACGCAGCCGTGCGCAAAGATGCCGAAGAGGCCGTCACCTACGCGCTTGATGCGCCTTACCCCGATGGCGCGGAGGTCGACATGCATGTCTACACCGACGTCCCCCACGCGCTGGCCTGAGGAGGAAATGATGCGAGAGATTACCCTGTCACAGGCGGTAAACGAGGCTTTGGCCGAAGAAATGCGCCGTGACGAAAGCGTGTTCATCATCGGCGAGGATGTCGCCGAAGCCGGAACGCCGTTCAAGGTCCTGTCCGGACTGGTCGAGGAATTCGGCACCGCGCGCGTTGTCGACACGCCGATCGCCGAACCCGGGTTCATGGGCATCGCCGTCGGGGCCGCCATGACCGGAAGCCGCCCGGTGGTGGACCTGATGTTCGGCGACTTCCTGTTTCTGGTCATGGACCAGCTCTGCAATCAGGCGGCCAAGACCCACTACATGTCTGGTGGCAAGCTGAATGTGCCTTTGGTCTTGCGCACGAACCTTGGCGCCACCCGCCGCTCTGCCGCGCAACACAGCCAGTCCCTGCACGCGCTGGTCGCCCATATTCCGGGGCTGAAGGTCGCAATGCCCTCCTCGGCGCTGGAGGCAAAGGGGCTGATGAAAACCGCCATCCGCGACGACAACCCGGTGGTGATTTTCGAAGACAAGCTGATGTACAACGACAAGGCCGAGGTGCCCGAAGGCGGCGATCTGCTGATCCCCTTTGGCGCGGCCAACGTCAAACGCGAAGGGCGCGACATCACCCTGATCGGCACCTCCTCCATGGTGCAGGTCTGCGAAAAGGCGGCCGAACTCCTCGCTGCAGAGGGCATTTCCGCAGAGGTGATCGACCCGCGCACCATCGTGCCGCTGGATGAGGCGACCCTGGTGGCCTCGGCCAAGAAAACAAGCCGCGTGATCGTGGTGGATGAGGGGCATCAGAGCTATGGCGTCACCGGAGAGATTGCCAGCCGCATCAACGAAAAGGCGTTTTATCACCTCGACGCGCCCGCGCTGCGGATGGGGGCGATGGATGTGCCCGTCCCCTTCTCGCCCGCATTGGAGGATCTGACCGTCCCGACACCCGAGGCCGTGGCAGAGCAGGCCCGCAAACTCTGCGCCGGGGAGATGATCCATGCCGCTTGACGTCATCATGCCCGCGCTCGGCATGGCGCAGGACACCGGACGCATCGTCGCCTGGCACAAGGCATCGGGCGATGCGGTTGCCGCGGGCGACGTGCTGTTCGAGGTGGAGACCGACAAGGCCACGATGGAGGTCGAAGCACAGGAACCGGGCTACCTGACCGATGTGGCCGCCGCCGCAGGCGATGATGTCCCGGTCGGAGATGTCATCGCCCGGATCGCGGACGCCCCCGGCGACAGCGCCTCCCCCTCCCCTGCGCCGTCAGACAACGCGCCATCCCCGGCGGATGCCTTGCCCGAGGGCAACAGCGTCATCATGCCGACACTGGGCATGGCGCAAGACACCGGGCAACTGGTGGCATGGCACAAGACCCCGGGAGAGGCCGTGGCAGCGGATGATATTCTGTTCGAGGTGGAAACCGACAAGAGCACGGTTGAGGTGCCTGCCGGCTTTGAAGGCTATATCGCCGCACAACTGGCCGAGGCGGGCGAGGATGTGCCCGTCGGGGATACCATCGCCGTCATTTCCGCCACGCCCCCGGACACACCTGTGGTCCGGCGCCATGCCACACACACGGTCGATGACAACACGCCGCCTGCGGCGGAAGACACGAACAGCAAACCAAGCCCGCCGCCCAAGCCCGAGCCGGAGCGCCGCTCCAATGCGGCAGCAACGGGAACGCCCCGTTCTGACGGGTGCATTCTGGCCTCCCCCAAAGCGCGCAGACTGGCGCGCGAACAGGGGCTGGATCTGGAGCATTTGGTGCAGGCGGGACATCCGCAGCCCTATCATGTGCGCGATCTGGAGGTGCTGAAGGCATTGCCGACACAGGCACAGGCGATGCAGGCACAGGCGTCACAGCCCGCCCGCCGCCTGACCGCGGAATTGACGTCTGTGGACCTTGCGGCCTTCACCAACTGGGCGGCAGAGCATGCAGATATCGGCGACCCCAGAGCGCTGCTTGCCGGGCTGGCGGGCGCCGGCCTGGAACGTGATGACGCGGTGGTCGCGGTCGAACAACCGGGCGATCTGCGTCATTTTCACGTACCGCGCGGCGCATTGGGTGGCGTCACGCCGCATGACGGTGAAGCCCCCTCCCCCGACCTGATTTTGCGCGACTTGCGGCAAGCGCGGATCACGACCGTCGCCATCGGGCCCGAACATGCCCCGGTCCTGACCCTGACAACCTGTGGAGAGGGGCTTTCCCTCACCTTGGAATGCAGCGCCGAACAGCTCTCCGGACCCGCGGCGGTCACCCTTCTGTCCGAGACGGCAGGCCGACTGGAGCAGCCGCTCCGCCACCTGCTTTGACCCCATTTTGATGACCCATGGAGTATGACATGGACCACACGGATCTCTATATAAACGGCCGCTGGCACCCTGGCGCCGAGGGCGCGCGCTTTGACGTGGTGAACCCGGCGACCGAAACTGTTCTGGCCTCCGTCGCCTCGGCAGAAATCGCCGATGCAAACGCCGCGCTGGATGCCGCAGAAACCGCGATGAAGGACTGGGCCGCCCGCACGCCGCGGCAACGCTCCGAAGTGCTGCGCAAGGCCTGGGAGCTGATGACAGCACGGCTGGAAACATTTGCCCATCTGATCACGCTGGAAAATGGCAAGGCCGGGGCCGATGCCATGGGCGAGGCGACCTATGCGGCCGAGTTCTTCCGCTGGTTTGCGGAAGAGGCCGTTCGGGCAGACGGGATTTTGACCCATGCGCCTGCCTCCGGCGCGCGGATCATGGTGCAGCACAAACCTGCAGGCCTCGCGGTGCTGATCACCCCGTGGAATTACCCCGCCGCCATGGGCACCCGCAAGATTGCGCCTGCGCTGGCGGCTGGCTGTGGTGTCATTATCAAACCTGCCTCGGAAACCCCGCTGACCATGCTGGCGCTGATGCCGCTGCTGGAAGAGGCCGGAGTGCCGCCGGGCCTAGTGAACGTGCTGCCCTCGCGGCGCACCGGCGCGTTGGTCGACCACATGCTGCATGATCCCCGCGTCCGCGTCGTGTCCTTTACCGGCTCCACCGGAGTGGGGCGCAAGCTGCTGCATTCCGCCGCCGATCAGGTCCTGAAACCCGCGATGGAACTGGGCGGCAACGCGCCCCTGATTGTCTGTCACGACGCCGATATCGAGGAGGCGGTGGCCGGCACCATGCTGGCCAAGATGCGCAACCTCGGCGAGGCCTGCACCGCCGCCAACCGCATCTACGTGCATGACAGCGTGGCGGCAGACTACACCCGTCGCCTCAGCGCGGCCATGTCGGAACTGAAAGTCGGCGATGGCAGCGATCCGTCGGTCGACGTGGGCCCGTTGGTCAATGCCGACACAAGAGACAAGGTGGCGGGCTTCGTACAGGACGCGCTCGCCAAGGGTGCCAGACTGGAATGCGGCGGCGACATCCCGGCGGGCAAGGGGTATTTCTACCCGCCCACGGTGCTGTCGAACGTGCCGGAAACCGCTGATTGCGTGCATGACGAGATCTTTGGCCCGGTTGCCGCGATACAGACCTTCCAAGATGAAGACGACGCGATCACCCGGGCCAATGCTACGGAATACGGGCTGGTCGCTTATGTTTTCAGCCGCGACATGAAGCGCGCGCTGCAGCTGTGCGAACGTCTGGAATACGGCATGATCGGCCTCAACCGTGGGCTCGTCAGTGATCCCGCCGCCCCTTTCGGTGGTGTGAAACAGTCGGGACTGGGCCGCGAGGGCGGCCATGAAGGCATGCTTGAGTTCATGGAAACCCAATATATTTCGGCCAGTTGGTAAGGAGGCACATATGTCGGATATCATCGCTTCCCCATCGGTCCGCGCATCTGCGTTGAACAAGGGCATAGACCTGGCGCAGTTGGCACAGGATCTGGGCCGCACCACCATCGGCCACGAGGATCTGACCGCGACGGCACGCGCGCCGGACGCGGGCGCCGCTCAGAACGCCCAGTATTGGCAGGTCGACCACAGCGCCTATGGGCCCGTGACAGAAGAGCCGCTCAGCCGGTTCGCTCAGGTGGCTGCAGGTAATCTTGGTGCCGCCAATGCGCTGATCCCGCAGGTCACGCATCACGATCAGGCGGATATGACGGAGATCGAGGCGCTGCGCCAGAGCTGGAAACCGGACGCGCAGGCCCGTGGCATCAAGCTGACAGCGCTGGCCTTTCACGTCATGGCGCTGGCGCGCAGCCTGCGGGAATTCCCCACGTTCAACGCCTCGCTCAGCGCAGACGGCAAGATTCTGATCCTCAAAGACTATGTTCACATCGGAATTGCCGTGGACACGGCCCGTGGGTTGATGGTTCCGGTCATTCGGGATGCGGACAGAAAAGGCCTGTTTCAAATTTCAGGTGAAATCACGGATCTGGCCGCTCGGGCGCAGTCGCGCAAGATTGCCCCCGATGAGATGGGCGGCGCCTCGATGAGTATCTCGAACCTCGGCGGAATCGGTGGCTCGGCGTTTACCCCGATCGTCAACCCGCCGGAGCTGGCGATCCTCGGCATTACCCGGGCGCAGATGGTCCCCGAATGGGATGGCGAAGCCTTCAAGCCGGTGCTCAAGGCCCCGCTGGATCTGAGCTACGACCACAGGGTGATCAACGGGGCCGATGCCGCGCGCTTCATGTCCTGCCTGTGTGGGTTTCTCACAGAACCACGGCGGCTTGTGATTTGAGAGGCGCGCTAGGGACTTCACCCTATTGGCGGGTTATCCTGACGCGTGCCTGCGCAATGAAGCCAGAACCTCCTCGGTATGTTCGCCTAATTCCGGGGCTGGCAGGCGCACCTCGCAGGGGGTGCGCGACAATTTCACCGGAAAGCCCAGCATCCGGACGTCGCCTCGGTCACCGTGTGGCACATCGATAGCCATCTCCTGCGCCTGAATCTGCGGGTCCTCAAATACATCCTTGAGGGTCTGGACCTTCCCAGTCGGCACGCCGGCGCGATTCAATCGGGCAATCCAGTTTTCGCGCGTATCCGTGGCCAGCGCCGCATCGAGAATGTCGTGCAACTCCGCGCGCCGCGAAAAACGCGCATCATTGCTGGCAAAGCGCGGATCGTCCAGCAGGTTCGGCAAGCCGATTTCACCCAGCAATCGACGCAATATCTGATCATTAGATGCCGCAATAGCGATTTGCCCGTCAGCCGTATTATAGAGCCCGTAGGGCGCCACAAGCGGATGGTCATTGCCGGTGCGCTGCGGGTTTTCTCCGGTGACGAAATGCTCTGACGCCAGATAGGCCATCATGCTCAAGACGCCGTTCACCATCGAGGTCTCAACAGCCTGCCCCACCCCGTCGCGGTTGCGCCCGTGCAGCGCCGATGCGATCCCAAACGCGGTGTACAACCCCGCCACGAGGTCCGTTACGGGCTGCGCGGCGCGAAGCGGCGGCTCTCCTGCGGGACCATTGACGCTCATGAAGCCGCTCATGGCCTGCGCAATAAAATCAAAGGCGGGACGATCCGTATAGGGGCCAGTCGAGCCAAATCCATTGACGCTGGCAACGATAAGGCGCGGATTTATGCTGTCGAGACGATCTTGCGGGAACCCCATGCGCGCAAGAACACCGGGGCGAAAATTCTCCAGCAACACATCCGCAGTCTCAAGCAGTTGGGCCAGAGTGTCGCGTCCTTCATCGGAATAGAGATCGAGCACCACGGACTTCTTGTTGCGGTTAAAGCTCGCAAAATACCACGAGAACCCGTTCTTGTGATGCCCCTGCCCGCGCACCGGATCCCCCGCCGGGCTTTCGATTTTGATGACCTCGGCCCCCATGTCGCCCAGCAACATGGAGCAGAATGGTCCGGACAGCACGCGGGTCAGGTCGACGACGCGAATGCCATCCAGCGGCGGCTTCATCTCATTCCCAGAGATCATGCGCGGCTCCCACTTGAGGACCGGACATCCTCGCGCTCGTATCTGCGCAACCGTGGACCGGCCTTCATGACCTGCCCCGGCAAAGTCTGTCCAAGCGCCTTCTCGGTGCGTCGCGCGACCTCAATCAGCGCATCGAGATTTATGCCGGTCGCCACGCCGCTCTCCTGCAGCATGTAGACCAGATCTTCTGTACAGATGTTGCCGGTTGCGCCGGGTGCAAATGGACAACCGCCGATCCCGGCGATACTTGCCTCAAACCGGGTGATCCCTTCCTGCAGTCCGGCGTAGGCGCAGGCCAGCCCCACACCGCGCGTATTGTGGAAATGCAATGCGATATCCGCCGCAGGCACCTCGGTCGCCAAAGTCCGGCACCGCTCCTGCACCAGTCGAGGCGTTGCCATGCCGGTTGTGTCGCCGAGGGTAAGCTGCGCGATACCGCAGTCGCCATAGGACTTCGCCACCTGCACAATATCCTTGATCGCGACATTGCCCTCAAAGGGGCAGCCAAACGCGGTGGCAATGGCACCATAAACCGGCACATCCGCATCCTGCCCCATACGAGCGATCTCCGCCGCTGCGGCCAGCGACTTGTCGCGGCTGCAATTCACATTGGCCTGATTGTGGCTTTCCGAAGCAGACAGAAACACCACCATCGCATCGACGCCCGCCTCAATCGCGCGTTCGGCACCGCGCGCGTTCGGCACCAACGCCGTCATCTCTGCACCCCGGCTGCGGTCAATTCCTGCCATGACCTCACGTGCATCCGCCATATTGGGCACGGCGCGCGGCGCGACAAAGGACGTCACCTCCAACTGCGGCACGCCGGCAGCAATCAGTGTGTTGATCAATTCGATCTTCACATCAGTGGACACCGGGTCTGGCCAGGCCTGCAGCCCATCACGGGCGCCCACGTCCACAATGCGCACGCGCTCGGGAAACCCGTCTAGCGGAACCTCGGTCATGAGCTCTCCTCCAAAAGCTGTTGATGTGGTCGACCGCGTTGGTATACCATTAGTGCAAGGAGGGTCAATGCGGACCATGACGAGCGACAAGGTGACAGGCAAAGAGGAGCTGCCGCGCACGGAACGCGCACTTCAGGAAATCCGTCGGGATATCCTGTCGATGGCCTTTGCCCCCGGAGAACCTGTATCGGAACGCGCCCTGGAAGAGCGCTACGGCATGTCCCGCACCCCAATCCGCGCTGCTCTGGCAGCCCTGATCGGCGAAGGACTGATCGTCCGTGACCCACGGCGCGGATACATGATCGCGCCGATCGACCTGCAGGAAATCCACGATCTCTTCGAATTCCGTGAAGAGCTGGAAGACACCGCCGTGCGCCTCGCATGTCGGCGCGCCCGTCCCGAAGACCTCGACGCGCTGCGCCGCACCGTCGAGCGCGGGCGCACCGACTTCGAGGTCGAGGACTGGATGGCCTCCGGGCTCGACGTGCATGTGGAGCTGGCGGCGTTGTCCGGCAACCCGTTCCTGCGCGATGCGGTCCATGCAGCGGTCGGTCGCGCGTTGCGACTGCGCTGGCTACTGGCCAGCGACAAGACGCAACGCGACGCGGCATTCAAGGAACACAGCGAAATCCTCGATCTGGTTGCCGCGGGCGACGAGGACGAGGCGGCCCGCAAGATCCGGTTGCACACCCAGGCGGTGCGGGACCAGATTCTGGCGGCCGTGGAGGGCGCGCGCCGCTTTCTCGGCACGCGCGGCGTCGTGGATCAGACCAGCGCACAGGCGCGGAACGATACGGACGCGTAGCAAGACGATCCCGGAGTGGGAGTTCCGGGAAAATGGCCTTTGGGCCGAGGACTTAAGGGAGGAACCATGTCCTATACACGCAAACTACTCGCCGGCGCGATACTCGCCACCGGCCTAACCGCCACGAGCGCAATTACTGCGAGCGCGGCAGAGTGTATTGCCCCTGCCGATCCCGGGGGCGGTTGGGATTTCACCTGCCGCACTGTCGGTCGCCTGCTTACCGAACTGGGTCTTGAAGAGGGCTCCGTTCAGGTCACCAACATGCCCGGCGGTGTGGGTGCCGTCGCCTTTGCCAACGTCGCAGGCAAGCGTGCGGATGACGGCGACGTTCTGGTTGCAACTTCGACCGTTGGCGTCACTCAGATCGCCCAGGGCAAGTATCCGGGTGGTATCGACGTGATGCGCTGGGTCGGCATGCTCGGCACGGATGTTGGCGTGATCGTGGTCCCCGCAGATTCGGAATATGAAACCGTCGATGACCTGCTCAATACCCTCAAGGCCGATCCAACGTCAGTGCCTGTGGCAGGATCTTCCGGCGCCGGTGGCTGGGATCACATCCGCCTTCTGATGCTCGCCGATGAAGCGGGCATGGACGATGACGCCTATAAGGCAATTCGCTGGGTACAGTTTGACGGCGGCAGCCCTGCGGTGACACAGATGCTCGGCGGTCAGGTCGGCGCGGTGTCCACGGACCTTGGTGAGATTGCGGGCTTTGTGGAATCCGGCGACATCAGGATCATTGCGGCCCTGTCCGACGACCCCATCCCGGCCTTTCCGGATGCACCGACGGCCAAGGCGCAGGGCTATGACGTAACCGGATACAACTGGCGTGGGTTCTATACCGGCGGCGATGTCTCGGACGCGGAATATCAGGCCTGGGTCGAGGAACTGAAGTCACTCTTTGACACCGCCGAGTGGAAAGAGGCCGCCGAGGCGAATGGTCTCATTACTGTGTGGCGTGGCGGTGAGGCCTTCGAAGCCTATGTCGCAGAGCAAGCCAAGCAGATGGAAGACATCTCGCGCAGCATCGGGGTCATCCAATGATCGACCGCATTGCCGGGGCCGTGATCTTTATGGTCTCGGTCTCGGCCGTCTGGGTCGCGCGCGACTACAAGGCCGGTTTCGGGGATCCCCTGGGCCCGGCGTTGTTTCCGCAGATGGTGGCCGCTGCGGCGGCCCTTCTCAGCCTCGGGCTGATCCTGCGCCCTGACCCCAATCCCGACGCACAACCGCTGCCGGCCTTTATCCGGCAGGCCTTCACGCTTGCCGTTCTTGTCGGCTATGTTCTTCTGCTGGAGCCATTGGGTTTCCCGCTGTCGACCATGCTTGGAACCGCGTGCCTCGCGCTGCTGTTTGGGGCAGAGCCCAAAAAGGCCGGAGTGACCGGCGTTGCGGTCGGCGTATCGCTCTATTTGATTTTCGACAACCTGCTGGGGCTGCCCTTGCCCCTTGCCCCTGCCACCTTCGGCTAGCGAGACTGCATGGACATCCTGAATTCCCTCATCGGCGGCATCGCCGTCGCGGTGACGCCGCTCAACCTCGCGCTGGCGGTGTTCGGCTGTTTCGCCGGTACACTGATTGGCGCGCTGCCCGGGCTTGGCCCGGTTAATGGCGTGGCGATCCTGATCCCCGTCGCCTTTGCCATGAAACTCGAACCCAGCTCCGCGCTGATCATGCTGTCCTGCATCTATTACGGCTGCATGTACGGCGGGCGGATCAGTTCCATCATGCTGAATATCCCCGGTGACGAACCTGCAATCATGACCACGCTGGATGGCTATCCCATGGCCCGGCGTGGTCAGGCGGCAAAGGCGCTTGGCATTTCCGCCGTGGCCTCATTCGTCGGCGCAACGGTTGCCACACTGGGACTGACCTTCTTCGCACCACTGCTGGCCAAGGCCGCAATCCATTTTGGCCCGGCCGACTATTTTGCGCTCTACGTCATGGCCTTTGCCACCATTGGTGGGGTCACTGGCGTGAACCCGTTCAAGACGCTGCTGGCGGCCATGATCGGCCTTCTGCTGGCCAGCGTTGGTCTGGACCCCGGAACCGGCACCGCCCGCTTCACCTTTGGGTCGTTCCATCTTTACGACGGCTTTGATCCGATCGTCGCCATCGTTGGCCTGTTCGCGGTCAGTGAAATCATCATGTATTTCGAAAGCCATGCCCTCTCCGGAGCAGGGCCGGTCAAACTTGGTCGGACGCTGCCGCGATTGCGTGAGGTATTCGAGGGCTTTGGCGCATCGATCCGAGGCGCCTTGATCGGCTTTGTCTGCGGCGTCCTTCCTGGCGCAGGCGCATCACTCGGCGCATTTGTGTCCTATAGCACGGAGAAGCAGCTGAACGACAAGAACGGCACATTCGGAACCGGTGACCCCCGCGGCATCGCCGCACCCGAAGCCGGCAACAACGCAGCCTCCGGTGGCGCTCTTATTCCGATGCTGACACTGGGTGTCCCTGGCAGCGGCACGACCGCCGTGATGCTGGCGCTTTTGGTCTCACTCAACATCCAGCCGGGTCCGCTGCTGTTTGAACGCCAGCCCGACCTTGTCTGGGGGCTGATTGCAGCGCTCTATCTCGCCAATGTCGTACTGCTGCTTCTGAACATTCCAATGGTGGGCATATTCACCCGCCTGCTGTCGCTGCCCCAATGGTTCCTGATGCCGGTTGTGGTGATGGTCAGCTTTATTGGCATCTATTCGATCAGCCATTCGACCTTTGACCTGTTTGTGATGATCGGTTTTGGCCTGCTTGGATATGCGCTGCGCAAGTTCGATATCTCCCTGGTTCCGGTGGTGCTGGGCCTTTTGCTGGGGGCAGATATGGAAAACAATCTGCGACGTGCCCTGTCGATCTCCGGCGGCGATTTCAATATCCTCCTGCAAAGTCCGATCGCTCTGGCGATCTATGCCTTCACCGCACTGATGTTGGCGTTTTCCTTTGGGATCGCGATGCGTCGCCGCGGGCCACGTTCTGCAAAATGACATGCAAGCGCCCGCATTGCGGGCGCTTGCCCGTTTTCACCTGTCAGCGGAGCCACGCCGCGCTATGGTTCCCCGATGACACGCTCCTTTTTTCTCGACAATCAAACCGCCCGTCGCCTGTTTTTGGACCGACATCTGTTGCTGCAACAGAGATCCGGCACCGGGAAAGGCGCGGATCTCGACCAAGTCCTTGATGATCTGGGCTTTGTCCAGATCGACAGCGTCAACACGCTCGCCCGCGCGCATGACCTCATCCTCTGGTCTCGACGCGGCCAGTATCGCCCGCGCGCATTGGAGCGTCTGGTTGCAAATGATCGCTCGGCCTTCGAGCACTGGACCCATGACGCGGCGGCTATTCCGATGCAGTTCTACCCGCAGTGGCGCCTGAAATTCGCCCGCGATGAAGCGCGCATGCAGCGACGCTGGCAGGACGGGCGCCGCCCCGGCTGGACCTCCGAGATCGACACAGTTCTGCGCCATATCTCCGACCATGGTCCGACCTGCTCCAAGGATGTCGGAGACGGTGAAAAGAAGGGCTCATCCGGGTGGTGGGACTGGCACCCCTCCAAGACCGCGCTGGAGTTCCTCTGGCGATCCGGCAGGTTGGCCATTTGTCACCGTGTGGGCTTTCGCAAATTTTACGACCTCAGCGAACGGGTCATCCCTGCTGAAACCTTGAACGCACGACATTCAGAGGCCGAGATCGTCGATTGGGCCATGTCCGCCGCCCTCGACCGGCTTGGCTTTGGCACCAGTGGGGAATTGGCGGCCTTCTTCGACATCGTGACCCGCGCCGAGGCCAAACACTGGTGCGCTGCGGCATTGGCTTCGGGGCAGATCGTCGAGGCCGACATCGAACAGGCCGATGGCACCTGCCGCCGGAGTTATACAACGCAGGCTCTGCTTGCGCAGGCCGCTGAGCTGCCCAGCCCATCGACACGCGTGCGCCTCCTGTCGCCCTTTGACCCGGCGCTGCGTGATCGCGCCCGCGCCGAGCGCCTGTTCGGATTTCACTACCGGATCGAGATTTTCGTCCCCGAGGCCAAGCGGCGCTACGGATATTACGTGTTTCCGGTTCTGCAGGGGGATCGCCTGATCGGCCGGATCGACTGCAAGCGCAGTGGCGAGGTGTTGCAGGTGCGTGCCTTCTGGCCGGAGGCTGGCATCGCGATGGGCAAACAGCGGCGCTCTGGGCTGATCGCAGAGCTGGACCGCGTGCAAAAGCTGGCCGGAACCGAGGTTGTGCGCTTCGCCGAGGACTGGCTGCGCTGCTGAAAGCGCGCTTGGGAATTCCGGTTCACCGACAACGGTCGCCGTGCCGGGGCCATATCGGGATGTCGCGCGACCTTGGTGCATGATACCCCCGGCCGCCGCCCGCCCTTAATGAAAGTCCCGACTTGGGAACAACCGTTTGGCCTGCTCTCTCGGGTGCCGTGCGCTGGGGCCGGTGTTCTGTTTGCGCGGCGCATCATCCGCCTGAGGTTGCGTTATGCCGACCGCATCCTCCAGCGGATGGCCAAGCTCTGCGAGCTTGTAGGACATATCGGCGATCTCCTGGGCGATCAGATGCACGATGATCCCCTCGCGCTGCAGGTAGCCCCGCACTTTCAGCAGCCGCCCCCCCATCACAATCCGCCGAAACCGCTCATAGACCTTTGGCCAGACGACCACATTGCTGACGCCGGTTTCATCTTCCAATGTCAGGAAAATAACCCCCGAGGCCGTCCCCGGACGTTGGCGCGTGATCACCAGGCCACACACCGTGTGGCGCCCCGCTGGCACGGTCTGCAGCGCCGCATGGGGCACCAGTTCCGGAATGGAGGGGCGCAGCAACTCCATCGGGTGGGCGCGCAATGTCATCCGGGTGGCGACGTAGTCTTCGACCACCTCCTCTCCCAGATGCATCACCGGCAACTCCACCTCCGGCTCGCGAATGCTTTCGCCGTCGATCGGATCGTTGAACAGCGGCAAAGGGCTGGGGCTGCGAATGGCTTTGACCTGCCACAGGGCATCCCTGCGGGTCAGTCCCATATCGGCGAATGCATCCGCTTCGGCCAGCCGTGTCAGCACCTCGGGCCGCAGCCCCGCGCGCAGCCAGAGCGCTTCGGGATCGGGATAACCGTTGCCGCGCGCAGCGACGATCAGGCCGGCCTCCTCCTTCTTGAACCCCTTGATCTGGCGAAACCCCAACCGCAGGGCCAGACTGCCATCCGCACGGCGTTCCAGCGCATTGTCCCATTTCGACGCATTCACGCAGATCGGACGGATCTCCACCCCGTGCTCACGCGCATCCCGCACGATCTGTGCCGGAGCATAAAATCCCATGGGCTGTGAGTTCAGCAAGGCACAGGCAAAGATCGCCGGATAATGGCATTTCAGCCAGGCTGACACATAGGCCAGCATGGCAAAGGCAGCGGCATGGCTTTCGGGAAAACCATAATCCGCAAAGCCCTCGATCTGAGAAAAACACCGCTCCGCGACGTCCTGGGCATAGCCATTCTCCAACATGCCGGCGATGAACTTATCCCGAAACGTGCCGATGGTTCCCATCCGCCGGAACGAGGCAAGAGACCGGCGCAGGTGATCCGCCTCTTCGGCCGTGAAACCGGCACCGACAACCGCGATCTGCATGGCCTGTTCCTGAAACAGCGGCACCCCCAATGTGCGTTTCGTCACGTTCTCAAGGTCCGGCCCAAAGGGTTCCGGCTGCTCCAGACCATGCCGACGGCGGATATAGGGTTTGACCATATTCCCCTGAATGGGCCCCGGGCGCACGATGGCCACCTCGATCACCAGATCATAAAATTCGCGCGGCCTCATCCGCGGCAGGAAATTCATCTGAGCCCGGCTTTCCACCTGAAAGACGCCCACCGCATCCGCCCGGCACAACATGTCATATGTGGGCGTATCATCCTGCGGCACCTCCCCGATGGACATCTCCCGCCCCTCGTGTACCCGCAGCAGTTCAAAGGCCTTGCGCACGCAGGTCAGCATGCCGAGCGAGAGCACATCGACCTTCAGAATGCCAAGCGCGTCGATGTCGTCCTTATCCCATTCGATGACAGTTCGGTCCTCCATCGCGGCGTTTTCGATCGGCGACAGTTCGTCCAGCCGCCCCCGGGTGATCACAAAGCCACCGACATGCTGCGACAGATGTCTTGGGAAGCCGATGATTTCACCGATCAGGCGAATGGTCTGCATCAGACGGCGATCTTCAAGGTTGAGACCAAGTTCCTGCATACGTTTGGGATCGACACCGCCGTTGCTCATGCCCCAGATCTGCCCGGACAATCCCGCCGTCACATCCTGCGACAATCCCATGACCTTGCCGACCTCGCGGATCGCGGCGCGGGATCGAAAATGGATCACCGTGGCGCATAGACCGGCATGATCCCGGCCATATTTGTCATAGATCCACTGGATCACCTCTTCGCGACGCTCATGTTCGAAATCCACGTCGATATCCGGCGGCTCGCCCCGGTGTTTCGAGACAAAGCGCTCAAACACCATGGTGATCATATCCGGGCTGACGTCGGTGATGCCAAGGAGATAGCACAGAATCGAATTGGCCGCAGAGCCGCGCCCCTGACACAGAATATCCTGTGACTTCGCAAATTGAACGATGTCATGCACGGTCAGGAAATAAGCCGCGAACCCCAGATCCCCGACCAGGGCCAGTTCCTTTTGCAACAGGTTTATCGCCCGCTCGGACGGCCCCTCAGGATAGCGCCAGGCCAGCCCGTCTTGGGCGAGGCGCGCCAACCGGTCCTGCGGGGTTTCCTGCCCGACCACCTCATGGGGGTAATCATAGGAGAGTTCGCCCAGATCAAAGCTGCATTTGTCCATGATCTCCAACGTGCGGCGCAGGGCGGCCGGATAGTCGCGAAACAGCCGCGCCATATCCGCGCCCGCCTTCAACCGGCGTTCCGCATTCGGCAGCGCCCGGCTGCCAATCTCGTCGATGGTGAGATGCTCGCGCATGCAGGTCAGCACATCGGCCAGCTGCCTGCGACTGGCCCTGTGCAAGAGCACATCCCCCACCGCCACCATCGGCGCGCAGGTCTTCTGCGCCACCTCTGCGCAGCGGGCCAGATAGGCCTGATCGCTGCCATCATAGCGCGGAACCGCCCCCAGAAAGACGTGATGCGAAAACGTCTGCCGCATCTTCTGAATATCGGCAATGGCCTCTCTCAACCCCGCCTGTGGCAGGGCAATCAGGATCATCCCCCGGCAGGATGCCAACAGATCCTTGCTGTCCAGATGGCACGCCCCCTTGGGCGCCCGCCGCTTGCCCAGTGTCAAAAGGCGGGTCAGCCGCGTATAGGCCGCGTGATCGCGGGGCAAGGCGACCCAATCCACGGAGCTGTCGCGCAACACCAGCCGGCAGCCGACAATCAGCTTGGGCAGGGTGGGCACATCCGGCTTTTCAATTGGCGTCGCAACACCGACCTCTTGCCGGGAGGACGGGTCGATACGGTGTTGCGATCTGATTTGAACAGCCTCTGCTGCCTCGCGCCGCAGCGCCTTCAGGGCGCTCCAGGCCCGCACCACACCCGCCAGGGAATTTCGATCCGTGATGGCCAGGGCCGCCAGCCGCAATTCCGCCGCGCGTGCCACCAGCTCTTCGGGGTGTGAGGCACCTGTCAGAAAGGTGAAATTGCTGGTCACACACAGTTCTGCATAACCGGGGCTCTCCGAATGCCCCCCCCGCATGGTCCGGTCAAACGTCTCAACGGGGCGGGGCGTGCGATTGACTTCGCTCATGTGAACTCCCCCTGCACAAACCATCCCGGTGCCTGCGGCGTGTGAAAGAGCCACAGCCGCCGCCCCTGCTGCGTTTCGACACGCCAGTAATCCCGCAGCCCGCTGCGCCAGTTTTCATCTTCCAGCCACCATTCGGGACAAATGCGTTCAGGACCAATGGCCCGCCCCGTGGTCAGCGCCATCCGTCGCCAGCGAAACCGTTGCGGCGGATGCGGGCCACTGCCAGAGATCGGCTCCGGAGCGAACAACAGCAACGGGCGCGGTCGGGCGGGGGCCCAGCCACTTTGAGGTTCGCAATAGGCTGCAGATGAAAGTGTGAAACTGCGCTCCGGGATATGGCTGTCGGCCGGGAGAAACCTTTGAATGTTATCCAGGCCGATGCGCGTGCCGATCCGCGTGATCAAATCCTCCAACTGGTCCTTAGGCCCGGCTGAGACATGGTTCATTTGGGTTGCATGCACATCCTCGACCCGCGTCGCCTCAAGGCGCAGGCGCTCGATGCCAAACCCCGCATCGATGTCGCTGACACCGCGTTCGAACAGCGGCAGAATACGCCCCGGATCATGCAGGGGGCGGGCAAGCCGCAATTCGACCTGCTGGCTGTCATGATCCACACGATCCAGCGTCAGACAGAGGATGCGGGCACCGACCTCCTGCGCCTTGAGCTTGTGACAGAGTTGCTCCAGCAGGCGCCGTGTTCCGGCCATCACGTCATCGACCAATCCGATAGGCTCCGGCAGGGTGATGCGGACGCCATAGTGTGGCGCCTCCGCCAGTGGCGAGATGTCTTCCGGCTGTGCCCCCAGGGCCTGATCAAGGCGCCGCAGCACCCCCGGACCAAACCGGCGCGTCAGTGGCGCACGCGCGGCCGCAGCCAGATCGGACACCCGGCGCAGCCCCAATCGTTGCAGGGCAACCGTTTCGCGCGCCTCCAACCGTAGTGCCGCAACGGGCAACGCCCCTATTGCACGCAGCATATCGCCGGTCGGCGCCACCCCTGCCCCATAATGCGCCAGTGCCCAGGCCGCGCCGCGCGTATCGCCGAGACCGGCCCGCACCTCAAACCCTGCGCGTTGAAGCTTCCCGCACATCTCCGCCAGCAGGGCCTCTTCGCCCCCAAAGAGATGCACCGACCCGGTCACATCCAGCACCAGGCCTTCTGCATCCTCCAGCCCCACCCAGGGACAATACTGCGTGGCCCAACGGCGCAGCACATGCAGAAATCGCAAATCCTCCTGCGGGTCCGCCACCCGGCTGCGCAGATCCGGGCAGAAGGCACGCGCATCGGAGTAAGGCATGCCCGCGTGCAAACCTTGGCGTTCAGCCTCTGCATTCAGGCAATAGACCCGGTTTGCATTCTTCTGTTTGAGCGTGAGGACGAACGGCCCCTGAATCGGCCTCGACCGCAATGCCCGGTCACTTGCCAGCCGGGGAAACCATAGCGAAACGACGCGACGCTGCATCCCATCGAACATACCAGACACCTAACGTTCCCGATTTGTTCTTGATAAGCTCCCACTTCAAAAGAGTCGAGTCCCGGGAGTCAAAAACCGGATCGCACCGCCATCTGGTTTCCGCAGCATTGCTGCCCATCCCTTCGGGAATAAGGGCCAGCCCGACAGCGTTTCCGTCACGCGCCGCCAACTGCAAACGCCGCCCTTCGGTCAGGCCCAAGGGCTTGCTCAGCGTCATCACGACAAGCGTCACCGCCCCCGAGCGCAAGGCCTCTTCGGCGACGGCCAGAACCTCTCTCTGACTGTCCGCATGGCACAGCAGGAGGTCGGCAGGATCGATAAAGTCCGCAATCCCATCCGGGTTGATCTTGCCCGTCTCCCAGGATTCGCGGATCCAAAGGCTCTGCCCGCCAAGACGGGCGGCCAGCCCAAATGCGAAGGAGAACGCAGCAGCGCCGCACACCTCATGGGCGCGACCTCTGGAAAGCGGAAAAGGCATCGAAGGAGGGGTCATGCACACACAGTTAAGAGAGCTGGAAGGTAAATCAACACCCGTGTTGATGGCACCATACTACACGGATGCAGCAGGATGCGCACCTGCCGAAACCAGCATCGTGCGCCCCCCTCCCGTCAGGATGTGTCACCTGTCGCGAACCGTGCCCGCGTGCGATTGGCAAAGGCCACCAGCGTCAGCATCACCGGAACCTCGACCAGCACCCCGACCACCGTGGCCAGCGCGGCGCCGGAGTGGAGGCCAAACAGGCTGATCGCCACCGCCACGGCCAGCTCGAAGAAGTTCGACGTGCCAATCAGCGCGCAAGGAGCCGCGATGCGATGCGGGACGCGCAGCGCATAGGCCGCACCATAGGCGAGAAAGAAGATGCCATAGCTCTGGATCAGGATCGGCACCGCGATCATCGCGATCACCACGGGGCGATCAAGGATCACCTGCCCCTGCAGGCCAAAGAGGATCACCACGGTCGCAATCAGGCCGATGACGGAGAGCGGCTTGATCCGGGCCAGGAAGGCGTCGATGCGCGCCTCGTCTCCAAGCCGGCTGCGGGTCCAGAGACCGGCCAGCAGCGGCAGCAGCACAAACAGCACTGCCGACAGAACCAGCGTGCTCCAGGGTACAACGATGTCGGTGACCCCCAGCAGGAACGCCACGATCGGGGCAAAGGCCACCACCATGATCAGATCATTCACCGAGACCTGCAGCAGGGTATAGCTCTCGTCGCCCTTGGTCAGCTGCGACCAGACAAAGACCATCGCGGTGCAGGGCGCGGCCCCCAGCAGGATCAGCCCGGCGATATATTGCTGCGCGTCTGCGGGCTGCAGGAAGGGGGCAAAGACCACCTCGAAGAACAACACCCCAAGCGCGGCCATGGTGAAGGGTTTGATCAGCCAGTTGACCACCAGCGTGATGGCGAGCCCCTTGAGCTGGCGGGCCACATCCCTGAGGCTGTTGGGGTTCACACCGATCATCATCGGGTAGACCATCGCCCAGATCAGCACCGCGACCACCAGATTGACACTGGCCACCTCGGCGCGCGCGACCAGATCGACCAGCCCCGGCGCGGTGCTGCCCAGCAGGATGCCCGCGATCATGGCCAGGGCGACCCAGAGGCTCAGGTAACGCTCAAAAATATTCATGCGGCAACTTTCTCGGGGGCTGAAGGGGCGGAGGAGAGGCGACCGGCGGCCAGCGCGCTCAGCGCGATCATCACCGCAGCAGTGCCAAGACAGGCCGCAACGCCGCCCAGTTGATAGGTCAGGCCCGACAGAACCGTGCCCAGAAGCCGCCCACCCGCGTTGGCCATGTAATAAAATCCGACATCCATCGTCACCCGCTCATCCTTGGAGAAGGCGAGGATCAGATAGGAATGCAGCGCGGAGTTCACCGCAAACAAAGCGCCAAAGACCAGCAGTCCTATCACCAGTGTGACCGTCAGCCACAGGGCCGGTCCGGCTGCAACAAGCACCGCGCCGGTCAGCACCGCAGGCACCACCGCCAGCATGCCGGCCCAGCGACGGGCGGCGGCGATCAACTCGGCCTCGCTGCGCGATGGCGCCCGCAGGATGCGGGGAGCCGCGGCCTGGATCGCGCCGTAGCAGATGATCCAGATCGCCATGAAGCTGCCGATCAGGAAGAAAGCGGCGCGGTTGCCGTCTTCTGTGCCATCCGACAGGACGGCGTAGAAATAGACCGGGATGCCAACCACGAACCAGACGTCACGCGCGCCAAACAGGACCACCCGCGCCGCCGACAGCCAGTTGATATTGCGGGATTTGGAGAAGACCTCGGAGAATTTTGCGCCCTTGCGCCCGGTGGGCAGGCCTGCGGGCATGGCGATCAGCACCGCGATCAGGATCAGCCCGAGGATGACGGCCATGCCAAGGGTCGCCCAGGTAAACCCCGCCAGCGCCAGCAGTGCAGCCCCCAGCAGGAAGCCAAGACCCTTGACCGCATTCTTCGACCCAGTCAGCACCGCAACCCAGCGGAACAGCCCGTCGCCGTCCTTTGGGGCCAGCAGTTTGACGGCGGATTTCGACGCCATCTTGGCCAGATCCTTGGCCACACCGGACAGACCCTGCACCAGCATCACAAAGGCAACCGAGGTGGCGATCTGCCAGTCGGGATCAAGCTGCGTCAACGCCACCAGCGCCACCACCTGCAACCCAAGCCCGGCATAAAGCGTCGAGGTAAGGCCAAACCGCGCGGCGATCCAGCCCGCTGACAGGTTGGTGACCATGCCCGCGATCTCATAAAGAACAAAGAGATAGGCCAGCTGCACCGGGCTGAAACCCAGGGTGTGAAAATGCAGCAGCACTAGCATCCTGAGGGCGCCATCGGTCAGCATGAAGGCCCAATAGGCCGCCGTCACCGCCATATAGGCGGCCAGGCCGTTTTGCGCGGGCGCGGAGGTCACAGGTTGTCACCCACCATCTTGGCCACATCCACCAGCCGGTGGGCATAGCCCATCTCGTTGTCGTACCAGGCGTAGATCTTCACCTGGGTGCCGTTGACCACCATGGTCGAGGGCGCATCCACGATCGACGAGCGTGTGTCGTTGGTGTAATCAGACGAGACCAGCGGCCGTTCTTCATACCCGAGAATGCCCGAGAGCGCGCCCTCGGCAGCCTGTTTGAACAGGGCGTTGACCTCTTCGGCAGTGGTCTCGCGCGCCACTTCAAAGACGCAATCGGTGATCGAAGCATTGAGCAGCGGCACCCGCACCGCGTGACCGTTCAGCTTGCCGGTGAGTTCCGGGTAGATCAGCGTGATCGCGGTGGCCGAGCCGGTGGTGGTCGGGATCAGATTGGTCAGCGCCGAGCGCGCGCGCCGCAGATCCTTGGCGGGTCGGTCAACAATGGTCTGGGTGTTGGTCACATCATGGATCGTGGTGATCGAGCCGTGTTTGATGCCGATATTCTCGTGCAGGACCTTCACCACCGGCGCAAGGCAGTTGGTGGTGCAGCTGGCAGCGGTCACGATGCGGTGGCGCGCGGCGTCGTAGACATCATCATTGACGCCATAGACGATATTGGCGGTCTCGCCGTCCTTGACCGGGGCGGACACTACGACTTTTTTCACACCGGCCTCGAAATAGGGCGCCAGCTTGGCCTCGCTCTTGAAGACGCCGGTGCAGTCGATCACCACATCAACGCCGGCCAGCGGCAGATCCTCGATGCGGCGCCTGGCGTGGACGGGAAGCCGGGTGCCATCAATGGTGATGCTGTCGGCGTCAGACGAAATCTCCGCCTGCCAACGGCCATGCACGGAGTCGAATTTCAGCAGATGCGCATGCATCTGCGCATCCCCCACCGCGTCGTTGATCCAGGCAATTTCGGCACCGCTCTCCAGCAGCGGCTTCAGGGCCAGCTTGCCCATCCGGCCAAGGCCGTTCAATGCGTAAACGGTCATGATGTATCCTCGATCTATATGGTCAGGGGTTCAGGCTCAGCACAGTTCGACTGGCCAATGTCATCCACCGCACGTTGCAGCGAAACCCGGTCCAGTTCGGCAAAGGGCAGCGCGGCAAAGGCGCGAATGCGGTTCTTCAGGGTGCCGTATGCCTGCTGAAACGCGAGGCTCTGTTCGGCCTGGCTTCCTTCGGCCTTCACCGGGTCCGGCATGCCCCAATGGCCCGAAATGGGCTGGCCGTCCCACGCGGGACATTCCTCGTTCGCGGCCTGGTCGCACACCGTAAAGACAAAATCGAACTTGGGAGCGGTGTCGCCGATGAATTCGCTGACATTCTTGGCGCGCAGGTTGGCCGTTTCATGCCCCTTGGCACGCAGCACGTCGAGCGCAACGGGGTTCAACTCTGAATATGGTCTTGTTCCAGCCGAATAGACGTTGAAACGGTCCCCCCCCTCACTGCGCAAAAGCGTTTCCGCAAAGATGGAGCGGGCAGAATTTCCGGTGCAGATAAAAAGGACATTATAAGTCTGTTCAGTCATGCGTTCGATCTCCGATCGCGGGTCTGTTTGGAACGGAAGACACAATTCAGGGCGTCCCCGGCAGCAGTCGACAACCAGCGCATTCAGCGTCTCCGTCATGGCGGGGACGTTGGCGCGATAGTACAGCCAGGTCCCCTCACGGGCTTTGGTCACCAGCCCGACCTGCATTAAAGCAGAAAGATATGACGACAATGTACTGGATTTCACATCCAGTGCCGCGCTGATCTCACCTGCGGGAACACGATCTGGATACCGGCGCATCAGCAGCCGCAACACCGAAAGGCGTTGCGGGTGGCCAAGGACGGCGAGGCGAAGGGGAATCTCTTTTTCCATATTTCGCGTTTTATCGAAATATAAAGGTTCAGCAAGCAAAAACATCGCTGGCGCCCTGCGCATGTTAAGGTGTGTGTCTGCCTTGAAGAGAGGAAGATAGCAGTCATCCGAAGGCCCGCCCCCGGTCCTTGCATGTCCCTTACGGACATTCAGACCGATTGAAATGACGCTTCGAACGCCAGCATGGGGTTTTACACCTTTGCAGACACCTGGACGGCCCGCTTAAAAGATGTTCATCCATTCTATGGATTTTTTTGAAACTCCTACGTCTCAAAGCACGTTCTGCCATAGCATCGCTTGCGCAAAATTGTTACAAATCAAAAGGTAGTCGCGCAATGCTTGCCATACGCCGAACGCGCCAACGAGGTTCCATTGCCGGTTTGGGCCCGGCATTAGGTCTTGCTTTGGCGTTCCGGCCCTCACAAGCTGAACGTGACAATAGGACACAACCCCGCGCCCCCTTCTACGTCGCATCGAAGGCCGCGCAGCATGGGGCAACAGGGTAACGCGACTGGCTTTCAAGATGACGATCACCTTTCATCTCAATGGTGAAGAGGTCTCGCTTCCAGACACCGAGCCGACCACCACGCTTCTCGACTGGTTGCGCGACGACCGCGGCCTCACCGGCACCAAGGAAGGCTGCAACGAAGGCGATTGCGGCGCCTGCACGGTCATGGTCACCGATCAGGACGGCGTCAGGGCGCTGAACGCCTGCATCCTGTTCCTGCCGCAGCTGCAGGGCAAATCCATCCGCACGGTCGAGGGCGCGGCAAGCCCCGACGGTGTTATGCACCCGGTGCAGCAGGCGATGGTGGACCAGCACGGCAGCCAATGCGGCTTCTGCACCCCGGGTTTCATCATGTCGATGGTCACCGCTCATACAAATGGCGCCACCGACCACGACGACCAGCTGGCCGGCAACCTCTGCCGCTGCACCGGATACGCGCCGATCATCCGCGCCGCCGAGGCCGCACAGGC
This sequence comes from Tritonibacter scottomollicae, assembly GCF_032924845.1. Classification (NCBI taxonomy): domain Bacteria; kingdom Pseudomonadati; phylum Pseudomonadota; class Alphaproteobacteria; order Rhodobacterales; family Paracoccaceae; genus Tritonibacter; species Tritonibacter scottomollicae. The sequence continues at coordinate 177,231 of NZ_CP136704.1, read as the reverse complement.
CGCCCCCGTTCCGGACTGGATCGCAGCGGACAGGTCCTTCATCTTTTCAGAAATATCTCGGGGGGAGGTCGCAGACCGGGGGGCAGAGCCCCCCGCAACAGCAGCTGCGCCGTCAAACACCCTGCGCCCCACTTCCTCGGACGCGCTGGCCACAGCCTATGCGGCCCGCCCCAAGGCAACGCTGATCGCCGGGGCGACCGATGTGGGCCTCTGGGTCACCAAACAGCTGCGCGATCTTGACGACGTGATCTTTCTCGACGGCTGCACCGACCTGAAACAGATCACCGTGACCGACAGCGAAGTCCACATTGGCGCCATGGCCGACATGAACCGGGTGCGGGAGGCCCTCGCGCCGCTGCATCCCTCCTACGCCGAGATGATCCGCCGTTACGCCAGCCAGCAGGTGCGCGCGGCGGCGACCATCGGCGGCAATATCGCCAATGGCTCCCCCATCGGGGACAACCCGCCCGCGCTGATCGCCTTGCGTGCAAACCTGCACCTGCGAAAAGGCGAGGCGCGCCGCACCCTACCGCTGCAGGATTTCTTTGTCGATTATGGCAAGCAAGACCGCGCCCTGGGAGAATTTGTCGAAGCAGTCAGCTTTGCCCGCCAGCCCGATGCCTTGCGGGTCTACAAACTCTCCAAACGCTTCGATCAGGACATCTCTGCCGTGCTTGGCGCCTTCAACGTCACGGTGGTGAACGGCAGCGTCACAGCCGCAGTGATCGCCTTTGGCGGCATGGCCGGCATCCCGAAACGCGCTGCTCATGTGGAGGCGGCGCTGATCGGCCAGCCTTGGACTGCGGCAACGATCCAGGCGGCACAGGCGGCCCTTGATACCGATTTCACCCCAATGAGCGACATGCGCGCCTCTGCCAGCTACCGGCAGGAGACTGCCCGCAACATGTTGATGCGCTACTTCACCGATCTGAATGGCGCCCCCGCCCATGTGCTGGAGGTGAGCCAATGAGCGTTGCACACCCCCTGCCCCATGACGCCGCCGCCCTGCATGTGACCGGTCAAGCGCGCTATGTGGATGACATCCCGACGCCAAAAGGCACGCTGCATCTGGCCTTTGGCCTGTCGCAGATTGCCAAGGGCCGGATCACCGCCATGGACCTCGATGCGGTGCGTGCCAGCAAAGGCGTGGTTGCGGTGCTGACCGCCGACGATCTGCCGTTCGACAATGACGTCTCGCCGTCGCTGCATGACGAACCGCTGTTGGCTGCCGGGGAGGTGCATTACCTCGGTCAGCCGGTGTTTCTGGTGGTGGCCACCTCGCATCGCGCCGCTCGCGTCGCCGCGCGCAAGGGCGATGTTGAGTATGCCGAGGAAGAGGCGCTGCTGACACTGGAGACGGCGCTGGCCGCAAACAGCCGGTTCGAAGACGGCCCGCGCATCTATCAGAAAGGCGATGCCGCGGTCGCCATCGACGCCGCGCGACATGTCATCGAGGACACGTTCGAGCTCGGCGGACAGGAACATTTCTACCTCGAAGGGCAAGCCGCGCTGGCGATGCCTCAGGAGGATGGCGGCATGATCGTCAACTCCTCCACCCAGCACCCGACCGAGATCCAGCACAAGGTGGCCGAGGCCATCGGCCTGCCGATGCACAGCGTCAGGGTGGAGACCCGCCGCATGGGCGGTGGTTTCGGCGGCAAGGAAAGCCAGGGCAACGCGCTGGCCGTGTCTTGCGCTGTAGCGGCGCGGCACACCGGCAAGACCTGCAAGATGCGCTATGACCGCGATGATGACATGACCATCACCGGCAAACGCCACGCGTTTCGCATCTCCTACCGGGCCGGGTTTGATGCCGAGGGGCGGATTGCGGGTATTGAATTCACCCATCTGGTGAATTGTGGCTGGGCGCAGGATCTGTCGCTGCCGGTCGCCGACCGGGCCATGTTGCATGCCGACAATGCCTATGCCATCCCAGCCATCCGCATCGAGAGCCATAGGCTAAAAACCAACCTGCAAAGCGCCACCGCCTATCGCGGCTTTGGTGGCCCGCAGGGCATGGTTGGCATCGAGCGGGTGATGGATCACGCCGCGCATGTGTTGGGTCTGGATCCGGTCGCGCTGCGGCTGCGGAATTATTATGATGCGCCTGCAGCCGGGGGATCTGCCACTGCTACGGATAACGGGGGCTCTGCCCCCCGGCCTGCGGCCTCCCCCCGAGATATTTCTGAAAAGATGAAGGACAATAGCACCCCCTACGGCATGGAGGTGACGGACTTTGAGCTGCATGAAATGACGGCACAGTTGCTGGAGACTTCCGATTATACGGCGCGGCGGGCAGAGATTGCGGACTGGAACGCAGGCAATGACCGGCTGAAGCGCGGGATTGCCTTTTCGCCAGTGAAATTCGGGATTTCCTTCACCCTGACCCATCTCAACCAGGCCGGTGCGCTGGTGCATGTCTACCAGGATGGCTCGATCCATCTCAATCACGGTGGCACCGAGATGGGACAGGGGCTGTTCCAGAAGGTGGCGCAGGTGGCGGCCGCGCGGTTTGGGGTTGGTCTGGAGCGGGTGAAGATCACCGCAACCGATACCGCCAAGGTGCCCAATACCTCCGCCACGGCGGCCTCCTCCGGATCGGACCTCAACGGGATGGCGGTGAAGGCCGCCTGTGACACCATTCGCGACCGCATGGCGGCGCATTTGGCGCAGACCTATCAACAGCCCGCATCGGCGGTGGTCTTTGAGGGCGACATTGTGCGCATCGGCGCGGAGGAGATCTCCTTCGAGGCGGCTGCGATGCTGTGCTACACCGGGCGTGTCAGCCTGTCGGCTACGGGGTATTACAAGACGCCCTCGCTGGAGTGGGACCGGATCAAGGGCCAGGGGCGACCGTTTTTCTACTTTGCCTATGGCGCTGCGGTGACCGAGGTTGTGGTGGATCGTCTGACGGGCGAGAACCGCATCCTGCGCTGCGATATCCTGCATGATGCAGGGGCCTCGTTGAACCCGGCGCTGGATATCGGTCAGGTCGAAGGGGCCTATGTGCAGGGGGTCGGCTGGCTCACCACCGAAGAACTGGTCTGGGACGGCACCGGGCAATTGCGGACCCATGCGCCCTCCACCTACAAGATCCCCGCCTGCTCGGACCGTCCCGATGTGTTCAATGTGGCGCTTTATGATGCGCCTAACCGGGAAGAGACCATTTATCGCTCCAAGGCGGTGGGCGAGCCGCCTTTCATGCTGGGGATTTCCGCCTGGCTGGCGCTGTCGGATGCGGTTGGCGCTTATGGCGCGGCCTATCCGCATCTCAATGCGCCGGCCACGGCAGAGGAGATCTGGCGCGCGATCGGACAGGTGCAGAATGGCGTTTGATCTGGAGGCCCTGAGGGACGCGGTCGCAGCCCATGCCCGCGTCACCCGCGTCGTGGTGGCTCAGGTGAAGGGCTCCTCCCCCCGCGAGGTGGGCGCGGCGATGCTGGTCTGGGATGGCGGGCAATCGGGGACCATCGGCGGCGGCGCACTGGAATACGAGGCGGCGGAACTGGCGCGCGGCCAGAACATGCCCCGCCGCCTCAGCACCCATGCGCTGGGGCCGGATCTGGGGCAATGCTGTGGCGGTTCCGTCACCCTGCTGAGCGAAGTCTACACTTCCGCAGACCTGCCCGATCCGGATCAGGACGTTGTGGTCCGCGCGACCGCTCCGGGATCGCAACCGCTGGCTGTGAGCCGTCTGCTCAATGCCGCCCGCAACCAGGGCCAACGCCCCGAGGCACAGCTGCTGCAGGGCTGGATGGTGGAACCGGTGCATCGCCCCAGCCAATCGCTGTGGATCTGGGGTGCCGGTCATGTGGGCCGGGCCCTGGCAGAGGTGCTGGCTCCCTTGCCGGATCTGGATATCACATGGGTGGATGTGAGCGCGGAGAAGTTTCCCGACAGTATTCCCGCCGGCGTCACCTCCCTGCCCGAGCGCGCCCCTGAGCGGCTCGTGCCGCATGCGGCTCCGAACGCCCAGCATCTGATCCTGACCTATTCCCATCAGCTGGATCTGGCGCTATGCCACGGCCTGCTGGGACATGGCTTCGGCTTTGCCGGGCTGATCGGCTCAAAAACCAAATGGGCGCGGTTTCGGGCGCGTCTGTCGGACCTGGGGCATTCGCAGGAACAGATTGCCCGCCTTACCTGCCCGATCGGCCTGCCCGAACTGGGCAAACACCCTCAGGCCATCGCCATCGGCGTGGCCGCAGAACTCATGGCGCTGTCACGGCGCGCGGACCGGAATACCGAGCTGAACAAGGAGCACAGCGCGTGAGCACGCCCCCCCTATTGACCCTCGAAGGTCTCACCAAGGCCTACCCCGGCGTTGTGGCCAATGATTCCGTCTCCTTTGCAATCGGCGAGGGCGAGGTGCATGCGCTCCTCGGCGAAAATGGTGCCGGAAAATCGACGCTGGTGAAGATGATCTATGGTCTGGTGAAACCCGACAGTGGTCGAATGATCCTGCGCGGCGCGCCCTATGAGCCCGCCGAGCCGCGCCAGGCGCGGGCCGACGGCATCGCCATGGTGTTCCAGCATTTCTCGCTGTTTGACGCGCTCAACGTGGCCGAGAATATCGCGCTGGGGATGGAGAAGCCGCCCGCCCTGCGCGATCTGGCCGCCCGTATCCGCGAAGTATCAGAGGCCTATGGCCTGCCGCTTGATCCCTTCCGCACCGTCGGCGATCTGTCCGCCGGCGAGCGTCAGCGGGTGGAGATCATCCGCTGCCTGTTGCAGGATCCCAAGCTGCTGATCATGGACGAGCCGACCTCGGTGCTGACCCCGCAGGAGGTGGAGATCCTGTTCGAGACCCTGAAGAAGCTGAAAAGCGAGGGCACCTCGATCCTCTACATCAGCCACAAGCTGGAGGAAATCCGCACGCTGTGCGATCACGCGACCATCCTGAGGCTGGGCAAGAACGTGGGCGAATGCACCCCCGCCGACACCTCGGCCCGCGACATGGCGGAGCTGATGGTGGGCACGGCGCTGAAGACACCGGAGCGCAGCGCCAAGGCGTTTGGCGAGGTGGCGCTGGATATCACCGGCCTGTCGGTGCCTGCGCCCTCGGCCTTTGGCACCGCGCTGAAGAAAGTGCATCTGGCGGTGCGCCGGGGCGAGATCCTCGGCATCGGCGGGGTGGCGGGCAACGGCCAGGACGAGCTGCTGTCGGTGATGTCCGGCGAGGTGACCTGCGCCCGCGATGCGGTGAAGTTCGACGGCAAGCCCATTGGCCATATGGGGCCTACCGCGCGGCGTGGCCTCGGGGTTCTGACCGCGCCTGAAGAGCGGCTTGGCCATGCGGCGGCACCCGACATGAGCCTGACCGAGAATGCGCTTTTGACCGGGTCGGTGCGCGAGGGGCTGGATAACAACGGGTTTCTGAAGTGGGGCGCCACCCGGAGCTTTGCCGAACGGATCATCAAGGGTTTTGACGTGCGCACGCCGGGGCCGGAGAATGCGGCCCGGTCGCTGTCGGGCGGCAACCTGCAGAAGTTCGTCATTGGCCGCGAGGTGTTGCAACGGCCCGAAGTGCTGGTGGTGAACCAGCCGACCTGGGGTGTCGATGCGGCAGCGGCGGCAGCGATCCGCCAGGCGCTGCTGGATCTGGCCGCCAATGGCGCGGCGGTGATCTGTATCAGCCAGGATCTCGACGAGCTGATGGAGATTTCGGACAATTTTGCCGCCCTCAACGAAGGCCGCCTGTCCGCCCCCCGCCCTACGGCGGAGCTGACGGTAGACGAGATCGGCCTGATGATGGGTGGCGCCCATGGCATGGAAGTGGCGCATGTGTAGCGCCTCTGTCGGCCATCATGGGGGCATGGCGCCAGGGGTAGAAGCCTCCGGCGGAGGTATTTGGGAAAAGATGAAAAGGACCGGAGCACGAATTTCCGGCCAAGAGGGACAATAGGGATGATCCGGTTAGAGAAAAGACCGCAGCCGTCGCGCGCCTGGTCGCTGGCGACACCGCTGATGGCGGTGCTGGCGACCATGCTGATGGGGGGGCTGTTGTTTGCCGCCCTCGGCAAGCCTCCGGTGGAGGCGATCCGCACGATTTTCTGGGAACCGCTGTTTGGCGAGTTTGCGTTTTACTACCGCCCGCAGCTTCTGGTGAAAGGGGCGCCGCTGGTGCTGATCGCCATCGGCCTGTCACTGGGGTTCCGCGCCGGGATCTGGAACATCGGCGCCGAAGGACAATACATCATCGGCGCGCTGACCGGCGCGGGGGTGGGGCTGGCCTTCTACCCGATGGAGAGCTGGATCATCTTTCCGTTGATGATCCTGGCCGGCGCCTTTGGCGGCTGGGCCTGGGCGATGATCCCGGCGGTTCTGAAGACGCGGTTCGGCACCAACGAGATCCTTGTGTCGCTGATGCTGGTCTATGTGGCGGAGCAATTTCTGGCCTCCATGTCATTGGGATTGATGAAGAATCCCGAAGGGTTTGGCTTTCCCGGCTCGCGCAACCTGCAGCAATACGACAGTGCCCATAACGCCGAGCTGATCGCCGGGACCGGCATGCATTGGGGCGTGGTGGCGGCGCTGATCGCGGTGATCTTCTCCTACGTGCTTCTGAACCGGCACATGCTGGGCTACCACATCCGCCTGACCGGCGAGGCGCCGAGGGCGGCGCGGTTTGCCGGGGTGAAGCCGGCACGGCTGGTGCTGTTCTGTCTGGGTGCCTCGGGCGCGCTGGCCGGGCTTGCCGGCATGTTCGAAGTCTCCGGCCCCTCGGGTCAGGTCTCGATCGATTTCAACGTCGGCTACGGCTTTACCGCGATCATCGTGGCCTTTCTGGGCCGCCTGCATCCGGTGGGCATCCTGCTCGCCGGGGGGCTGATGGCGCTGACCTATATTGGCGGCGACATTGCGCAGGGCAATCTGGGCCTGCCCTCGGCGGCCATCCAGGTGTTTCAGGGGATGTTGCTGTTCTTTCTTCTGGCGCTGGACATGCTGACCAACTTTCGCATCTCAATTGGCAAGCCGGAGGTCGCGTGATGGATCTGTCTGCAATTAACCCGGTCCTTCTCATCGCCTCACTGATGGTTGCGGCCACGCCCTTGTTGCTGGCCGCGATCGGCGAGCTGGTGGTGGAAAAATCCGGTGTCCTGAACCTCGGGGTCGAGGGCATGATGATCGTGGGCGCTATCGCGGGCTTTGCCGCGGCGGTGGAGACTGGCTCGCCGCTCATGGGGTTTGTCGCCGCCGCCGTTGCGGGCGCGGCGCTATCGCTGCTGTTTGCGGGGCTGACGCAGTTGGCGCTGGCCAATCAGGTCGCCTCTGGTCTGGCGCTGACCCTGTTTGGGCTGGGGCTTTCGGCGCTGATGGGGCAGCGCTATGTGGGGGTGAAACCGCCGCAGATGGCACGAGTGGATCTTCCGCTGCTGTCGGATCTGCCGATCTTGGGCCGTATCCTGTTCTCCCATGACGTGGTGCTCTACTTCGGCATCGCGCTCACCGCCGCCGTCTGGGCGGTGCTGAAGTTTACGCGGGCCGGGCTGATCCTGCGCGCGGTGGGCGAAAATCACGAGGCCGCACATGCGCTGGGCTACAAGGTGGTCAAGATCCGCACCCTGGCGATCCTGTTCGGCGGCGCCTGCGCCGGGCTTGGCGGCGCCTACATCAGCCTGATCCGGGTGCCGCAGTGGACCGAAGGCATGACGGCCGGTATCGGCTGGATCGCCCTGGCGCTGGTGGTCTTTGCCAGCTGGAAACCCTGGCGTGCGTTGCTCGGCGCCTATCTTTTTGGCGGCGTCACCGTGGTTCAGCTCAATCTGCAGGCGGCGGGCGTTGCCATTCCGGTGGAGTATCTGGCAATGTCACCCTATCTGATCACCATTCTGGTGCTCGTCATCCTGTCCGCCGACAAAAGCAGCGCGCCCGCGTCGCTCGGCCGGAGTTTCCACGCCTCTCGTTGATTTCGGGGGGCGTCTCCTCGTCCGGGGCGCATTGCGGCGCGGGCGAGCACACCAAAATCCAGCTTCGGGGCGAACCGGGGCGGGTCACAACATTAGAACCAACCAGGGGGAACCCATCTCATGAAACTCACCAAACTTCTTACCGGCGCTGCTGTTGCGCTGGGTCTGGCCGCCGGTGGCGCGCTGGCCCAGGACAAGACCAAGGTCGGCTTTGTCTACGTCGGCCCCGTCGGCGATGGCGGCTGGACCTATGAACACGATCAGGCCCGTAAGGCCGTGGTCGAAGAATTCGGCGACAAGGTCGAAACCGTCTATGTGGAAAACGTCGCAGAAGGCCCCGACGCCGAGCGCGTGATCACCCAGATGGCCCTGCAGGGCGCGGACCTGATCTTCACCACCTCCTTTGGCTACATGGATCCCACCATCAACGTCGCCAAGAAATTCCCGGATGTGAAGTTCGAGCACGCCACCGGCTACAAGCGCGCCGAGAACGTCTCGACCTATTCCGCGCGGTTTTACGAGGGGCGCGCCGTACAGGGCACCATCGCGGGCCATATGACCGAGAGCAACATCGTCGGCTACATCGGCTCCTACCCGATCCCGGAAGTGATCCGCGGCATCAACTCCGCCTATATCCACGCCAAGAAGGTCAACCCGGACGTCGAGTTCAAGATCGTCTGGGCCTTCACTTGGTTTGACCCGGCCAAGGAAGCCGACGCCGCAAAAGTGCTGATCGAACAGGGCGCGGACGTGATCCTGCAGCACACCGACTCCACCGCACCGCAGGCCGCAGCGCAGGCGGCGGGCAATGTGGTCACCTTTGGTCAGGCGTCTGACATGGCGGAATATGCGCCCTTCCCGCGCGTGTCCTCGATCATTGACGACTGGGCGCCCTACTACATCGCGCGCACCAAGGCCGTGATGGATGGCACCTGGACCTCTGTGGACACTTGGGACGGCATCGGCCCCGGCATGGTCGGCATCGGCGAGATCACCGATGCAGTTCCGGCCGAGGTGAAAGCCGAAGCGCTGGCGCTGAAGGAGGCGATGGCCTCGGGTGAATACCACCCCTTCACCGGCCCGCTGAAAAAGCAGGACGGTTCCGACTTCCTCGCCGAGGGTGAGATTGCAGATGACGGCACGCTGGCTGGCATGAACTTCTATGTCGAAGGCATCGAAGGCTCCATCCCGGAGTAAGCATTTCGTGATCGCGATCTGGAGAGACCCGCCCTTTGGGGCGGGTCTTTTCTTGTCTCGGGAGAGAACAAACGGCACCTGCGGACCGGATCAACGATCTGCATACAAGCGATACCAACGGTGGCTGCCCCCCAGCACGTCCTCGGCCAAGCAAGTCAGTACTGCTGACCTTATGTTTCACGCACGAAACAATGGGGCACTGATGCTGATACTTTTTATGCCCGTTGCGCCATCTGCGCGCGCATAGATCTGGGACCGGCGCAACAGGTATTAAGCTGGTGAAAACAATTGGCTTGCCCGTGCGCGGCTCCTCCCCCATAGGAGCAGCCGCGCCTCTTCACGCCCAACGGGCGTGGCCGCGCGCGCCCCTCCGGGGCACGCGCGGCGGCAGCCAGCCCGGGTTCCCCGGGCTGGCTGCCCGGCCCAACGCCGAGGGAGGCTCTGATCCCAAAGGGACAGAGGACCCGAGGCGGCGGGAGCCACGCCCCGCCCTCGCACCTCTTGCGATCAATGCGCCTCAGTCGCCGAACACCTTGGCCGCAAGCAGCACACGCGACAGCGCGGTGAGGAAACAGAGCGTGCCAAATGCATAGGCCAGCGGCACAAAGGATCCCGGCAGGCAACACAGCAGCACGAAGAAACCGATGGTCTCCGCCCCCTCCAGCAGCCCGCCGGTGAAATAAAGCGTCTTCACCCCGCGCGCCCGGGTTTTCATCTCGCGCTTTTCCGCCAGCACCGCATAGCCGAGGAAGCTCGCCCCATTCGCATAGAAACTGCACAGCAGGAAGGCTCCCGCCAGCCCGTTGGCCGCAGGCGCCAGCGCCACAAAGGCCAGCGGCACCGCGCCGTAGAAGACAAAATCGCAGACGATATCGAGATAACCGCCAAAATCGCTCGGCCTGCCTGCCCGCGCCACCGCCCCGTCGAGCCCATCCGCAAGCCGCGAGGCCAGCAGCGGCAGCAGCGCCCAGCCCACAGCCCCGCAGGCGATCAGCGCCGCCGACAGCAGCCCCAGCGCCAGCCCAAGCAGGGTGATCTGATTGGCCGTCACCCCAAGCGCGGCAAGGCGGGCCCCCTGCGCATTCAGGACCGGATCAATGAGCGGGCGTATCTTGGCGTCAAACATGATCTCGATGTAGCGGCAATGGGCTGAAACATCCATTCACGTTGCTGCGCTGGAATGTGAAAGCCCTGGGCATCGCACCGTTGCCCTCGGCCCATCTGCGTGCCACTCTCCGCCGCATGACACAGACATCTCGCCCCCCGCTCACCACTCTCGACGGTCACGATATTGGCCGTTTTGCCTTTGGTTGCATGCAGTTCGGCGGTCGCGCCGACGCGCAGGCCTCGGCCGAGATGTTCGCCGCCTGCCGCGCGTCCGGCCTGCGCCACTTCGACACCGCCTGGGTCTACACCGAGGGCGCCAGCGAAGAGATCCTCGGCAAGCTGATCGCCCCGGAGCGCGAGGCGCTTTATGTGGCAACCAAGGTGGGCATCACCGGCGGTGCCAGCGCCGCCAACATGCGGGCGCAATTCGACCAAAGTCGGCAACGGCTGAACCTCGACGGGGTGGACCTGCTCTATCTGCACCGATTTGATCCCGACACGCCGCTGGAGGACACGCTGACCTGTTTCGCCGAACTGAAGCAGCAGGGGCTGATCCGTCACGTGGGCCTGTCGAACTTCGCCGCCTGGCAGGTGATGAAGGCGGTGGCGCTGGCCGCACGGCTCGGTCTGCAGATCGACGTGCTGCAGCCGATGTATTCGCTGGTGAAGCGCCAGGCGGAGGTAGAACTCCTGCCGATGTGCGCCGACCAGAACATCCTGCCGGTGCCCTACTCGCCACTGGGCGGCGGGCTGTTGACCGGCAAATACGCCCGCGGCGGCTCTGGGCGGCTGAGTGAGGACAAACGCTACGCCGCGCGCTACGGCCAGGACTGGATGCATCAGTCGGCGCGTGATCTGCTGGAAATTGCCGAGGAACTGGACATTGACGCCGCCACGCTGGCCGTGGCCTGGGCCGCCGGTCACCCGGCACGCCCTGCGCCAATCCTGTCGGCGCGCTCCGCCGCGCAGTTGGCGCCCTCGCTGGCGGCGACGCAGTTCGAGATGTCGCCGGAGCTTTATGCCCGCATCGCAGCGCTCAGCCCCCGCCCGGCGCCGGCAACCGACCGGCTGGAGGAAGCATGATCGATTTCCTTGTCATTGGCGGCGGCGTGGCCGGGATTGGCGCGGCGGCGCATCTGGCCGAACTGGGCTCCGTGCTGCTGCTGGAGCGTGAGGACGCGCTGGGGTTTCATGCGTCGGGACGGTCGGCGGCAATGTTCGAGGAGGACTACGGCCCTGGTCCGATCAAGGCGCTGTCGCAGGCCAGTCGCGCGTTTTTTGTCACGCCCGGCGCGGCGCGCGACAGCTATCTCAGTCCGCGCGGGCTGATGCTGGTGGCGCGTGCGGACCAGCGCGCGGGCTTTGAGGCAGATCTGGCCGAGCTGGACCTGCAGGAAATCCCGGTGAGCGAAGCGCTGGCGCGGGTGCCGATCCTGAACCCCGACAGCGTGGCCTTTGCCGCCGCCCATGAGACCGCCACCGATATCGACACGGACCGGCTGATGGGCGACTGGACCAAGCTACTGCGCCAGCGCGGCGGCGAGACCCGCACCCGGCAGGAGGTCACAGCGATCACCCGGCTGGACGCGGGCTGGCGGGTGGAGACCCGCAGCGACAGCTTCGAGGCGCGCCAGATCGTCAATGCCGCCGGTGCCTGGGCCGATATCATCGCCGAGATGGCCGGGGTGGCGCCAGTGGGCATCCAGCCGAGACGCCGATCAATCGCGCAACTGCCGGCGCCCGGGGGGCATGACGTCAGCGACTGGCCGATGCTGATGGGCGTGCACGAGGCGTGGTATGCCAAACCGCAGGCCGGCAAGTTGCTGGTCTCGCCCGCCGATGCCGAGCCGGTGCCGCCGCAGGATGCCTGGGCCGACGACATGGTTCTGGCCGAAGGGCTTGCCCGCTACGAAGAGATGGTCACCACCCCCGTGACCCGGTTGGAAACCAGCTGGGCCGGGCTGCGCAGCTTTGCCCCCGACGGGGTGCCGGTGTTTGGCGCGGATCCACGGCAGAGCGGTTTCTGGTGGTATGCCGGACAAGGCGGCTACGGGTTCCAGAGTGCCCCGGCCTCGGCCCGGCTGCTGCGCGATCTGGTGGCGGGTCGCACGCCGGAAATTGACGCCGACATGGTTGCCGCCCTCAGCCCCGAGAGGTTCACCTGATGCCGTTTCGATCCGTACCCGGACAGGCCTCAGTGGCCGAGGAAACCGCCGGCGGCAAACTCTTTGCCCCTGCTGCCGCACGCAATCTCGCGCCGCTTCTGGCGGTGGTGGAACAGCATGCCCCCGCCACGGGTCGCGCATTGGAGATCGCCAGCGGCACCGGTCAGCATGTGGTCGGCTATGCCCGCGCCCTGCCCGGCCTCAACTGGCAGCCCAGCGACATCGATCCGAGCCGCCGCGCCAGTATCGACGCCCATGTGACCGACGCAGAGGTGCAAAACGTGGAACTGGCGGCGGCGCTGGATGCCACATCATCCGGCTGGGGCGCGCTGATCGGCCCGTTTGATCTGATCCTGCTGGCCAATCTGTTACATCTGGTCAGCGCCGATGAGGTCCGCACCCTGCTGGGCGAAGCCTCTACGGCGCTGGCGCCGGGCGGGCGGATGGTGATCTACGGCCCTTTTACGCGCGACGGTCAGCTGGTCAGCGAGGGTGATCGCAATTTCCACGCCGCCCTCAGCACCCACGACCCGGAGATCGGCTACAAGGACGTGGATGACATCACGACATGGGCCGCGGCGGTAGGGCTTCAGCTGACAAAGCAGGTGGAGATGCCCGCGAACAACCTGTGCTTGATCTTGTCGCGCACATGAGATGTGCACAAATATAAAGTTTTTGTAACACCGCCCTCTCCAAAACCGTCAACTGAGCGCCTATTTCTACGATAGAAGAAGAACAAGGTCTCTCCGATGTTGCAACGTCCCCGCCCTATCGCCGCCCCTGCCGCGGTCTGTATTGTCGGGCGTGTGCTCGCAACCTCACTGATTGCAGCAACGGTTGCCGCGTCTTCGGCGCTGGCTGATCCGAGTTTCCTGCGCAGTCTCGATTTTGATGGCGACGGGGTCGTGTTGGTGGATGAGGCCATTGCATTGCGCAACCTCCAGTTTAACGAGATTGACCTGAACGGCGACGACAAGATCAGCCCCGATGAGTTCGACGCATCGCTGCGGGCTGCGCAAGCGCGCTACGCGCAGATGGGTCAGAGCTATCAGGCGCAAAACGCCAGCCCCGGCCGGATTGATGCTTTCACCTTTGCGGATACGGATGCCGATGGCTTCATTTCACGCAGGGAATACAATCATCATTCCGCACGGCTTGCACATAGCCTTGATCGGGATAAAGACGGGATCATCTCCGACGCCGATCTCTCCCATTGAACGCAATCCCTGTCGGGTCGCGAGAGATGAAAGCCTGCCAGAGGACGAATGTCAGAGCACCTCGGGTGAAAACGGAGCTACGCCGGTTGGCGCTGTATCCAATCCGGCCATAGCACGGGCCAGGGCGCTTTCGAACTCCTCCGGGTCATGCACCTCAGCGGCACCGCTCTGTGCGTTCACGCCCTCGGGCAGCGTCGGCTGTACTGACCTGCAGATATGCTGCCCCAGCTCGTAACTCTCAAAAGCGCGCCAGCCAGCCAGCCCGATCATAAATTCACTGTTGCCAAGGCGATAGAGCCGCTCTCGGGTGCTGAGGATCGGTATGATCTCTCTGGCCACAGAGGCTATCAACTTGTCTGCCTGACGGTCCTGCCCCTGGTTGCGCAGCGCCATCACCCCATCCAGCCGGATCACCACCAGCCCGACCGGCGCGAGTCGCGATATCATCTCCCGGTCCTGTTCAAGACTGGCGCGGGAAAAGGCCCGGGTCAGGGGATCGCGCCCCTCATCACGGTCCAGTTTTGCGCGCAGGGACACCATCTCCCCTTCGGCGAGCCAAAGATAGGCGGAGGAAATCAAAGCCGCCGCCAGCAGGCGCCCAGCATTCCCGGCATCCCCATGATACAGCACCACCAGCGGCACCATCACGATAAGCACCAGCCGCGCGGGCTGATATTGCGCCGGGGACGCAGCAAAGCGCAGCCCCACCAACACCGGAAACATCCAGATCGCACCAGATATACCGACATAAAAGGTTGTCAGAATAACGGTCGCTGTGAGAACCGCCACCAACACAGAGAGCGGCACACGCGCCGCGCTGTGCCGCCACAAGGCCAGCAGATTGACAAAGATGATACCGGCAAGTGCGATCAGAAAACCAACAAGCACCCAATGTGCCAGCACCGCACTTTTTACGGCAAGCCCGAGCAAAAGCAGGACACAGAACATGCGGGTGGCACAGTCGAGGCGATGTGCCGGAATGTCCCCAAAGACGGCTAGAAGTCTACTCGTTATCACTGTCTCTTTAACCTCAGGCGGCCTCACTCCCGAGCGCCGCCGTAACTGACACAATATCCCGCGATTTCAGGCGCTGACCAAGCGAAAAGCGCTCCGACCAAGTCGGAGCGCTTCTCTATGGTGGTGTCGCCGCATCACTTTCGAGAGGCGGCGCACAGTGTCGGAGGGGATCAGCCGTCCTTGCGGATAGTTTCGTTCTTCGGATCATAGGGGCTGTCGCAGGTGACAACCGCATCCCAGAGCTTGTCCTGCATCTTGACCTTCAGCTTGGTGCCTTCGACCGCCTGCTCGGGCTTGACGTAGCCCATGCCGATGGATTTCTCGAACGCAACCGAGTAGCCGCCGGAGGTCAGACGCCCCACCCGGGTGCCATCCTCGGCATAAAGCGCCTCGTGCCCCCACGGATCGGCATCCGCCGGACCGTCGATCAGCAGGGTGCAGCATTTGACGCGCACGCCGGTCTCTTCCAGCTTGTCCTTGCCGAAGAACTCTTTGTTCAGGTCGACAAAGCGCGGCAGGTCGGCCTCCAGCGGGGTCGCGTCACGGCCCAGCTCGTTGCCAAAGGCGCGGTAGGATTTCTCCTGACGCAGCCAGTTCTGAGCGCGGGCCCCGACCAGCTTCATACCATGCTTCTCGCCGGCCTTTTCAAGCAGATCGAACAGGTAGTTCTGCATCTCCATCGGGTGGTGAAGTTCCCAGCCCAGCTCTCCGGTATAGGCCACGCGGATCGCGTTGACCGGACACATGCCCAGTTCGATCTGACGAGCAGACAGCCACGGGAAGCGCTTGTTCGACAGGGCGGTTTCCGGATCGGCGTCGCGGATGACCTCCTTGAGGACGTCACGGGACTTCGGACCGGCGATGGCAAAGACGCCCCATTGGGTGGTCACGTCCTGCAGCTCGATCCGGCCGAAGTCGGCTTCCTTGTCGGCAATCGCCTTCTTCAGATAGTCGGCATCATACTCGGTCCATGCCCCGGCGGAGACCAGGTAGTACTCGTCATCCTTGAGGCGGACGATGGTGTACTCGGTGCGGGTGGTGCCCGCCACGGTCAGCGCATAGGTCAGGTTGATGCGGCCCACTTTCGGCAGCTTGTTGCAGGTGAACCAGTCGAGGAAAGCCGTCGCGCCGGGACCCTTGACGATATGCTTGGTGAAGGCGGTCGCGTCGATCAGGCCGACACCCTCGCGGATCGACTTGGCCTCATCCACGGCATGCTGCCACCAGCCGCCACGTCGGAAGCTGCGGGCGTCATGGTCGAAGCTGTCCGGCGCATCCACGGGGCCGAAGTAGTTCGGGCGTTCCCAGCCGTTGACCCAGCCGAATTGTGCGCCGCGGGCTTTTTGACGATCAAATGCGGGCGCGGTGCGCAGCGGGCGGGCCGCCGGGCGTTCCTCGTCCGGGTGGTGCAGGATGTAGACGTGGTCGTAAGCTTCCTCGTTCTTGCGCGCCGCAAACTCGGTGGTCATCCAGTTGGAGGAGTAGCGTTTCGGGTCGAGCGACGCCATGTCGATCTCGGCCTCGCCCTCCACCATCATCTGCGCCAGGTAATACCCTGTGCCGCCCGCAGCGGTGATGCCGAAGGAGAAGCCCTCTGCCAGCCACATGTTGCGCAGGCCCGGTGCGGGGCCAACCAGCGGGTTGCCGTCCGGCGTGTAGCAGATCGGGCCGTTGAAGTCGTCCTTCAGGCCGCATTCCTCGCTGGAGGGCATGCGGTGGATCATCGCCATATACTGGTCTTCGATGCGCTCCAGCGCCAGCGGGAACAGATCGGCGCGGAAGCTGTCCGGAACGCCATATTCAAAGCAGGCCGGCGCGTGTTTTTCGTAAACGCCGAGGATCCAGCCGCCACGCTCTTCGCGCACATAGGATTGTGCGTCGGCGTCGCGGATCACCGGATGCTCCGGGTTGCCCTCGTCACGGAACGCCTGCAGCGCCGGGTCCACATCGGTGACGATGAACTGGTGCTCGACCGGGACGGCGGGCATCTTGATGCCCAGCATCTTGGCAGTGCGCTGCGCGTGGTTGCCGGAGGCGGTGACGACATGCTCGGCGGTGATCACCACCTGCTCGTCGCTCTCCACAAGGTTGCCGCCCTTTTCCACCATCTTGGTGCAGGTGACTTCCCAATGGGTGCCGGTCCAATGGAAAGCATCGGCCTGCAGCTTGCGCACGATCTCTGCGCCGTGCTGGCGCGCGCCCTTGGCCATCGCCTGGGTCACGTCGGCGGGGTTAATATAGCCGTCCTCGGTGTGGTAGATCGCGCCCTTCAGGTCGGAGGTCTCGATCAGCGGCCAGCGTTCCTTGATCTCATCCGGGGTCAGCCATTCGTAGTTCACGCCACAGGTCTCCGCGGTGGAGGCATAGAGCATGTATTCGTCCATGCGCTCCTGCGTCTGCGCCATGCGCAGGTTGCCGACGACCGCAAAGCCCGCGTTGAGGCCGGTTTCAGCCTCCAGGGTCTTGTAGAAATCGACCGAGTATTTGTGGATATGGGTTGTCGCATAGGACATGTTGAACAGCGGCAACAGGCCGGCTGCGTGCCAGGTGGAGCCGGAGGTCAGCTCGTCACGCTCGATGAGCATGACGTCGTCCCAACCGGCCTTGGCCAGGTGATATGCGATCGAGGTCCCGATGGCACCACCACCGACAACAAGTGCTTTGACTTGGGTTTTCATGAGCCCGCTCTCCGAGTTCTCTGATTCACGATTGTATTGTTTATGACGCAGAGTTCAGCACGGACGCGAAATCAGTCCGACGCAAAAAATGATAAAACCGACTTCGGCTTATGTTTCGGATGATATCAGTGCAGGCTAACCGCGACAGGATGTTGCGCGCGCGGGCTCTGTGTCGCGTGCCGTACCGTGCCGACGCCACCGGACGGATCTTGCGAATCTTGTCAACGGCCCGCGCCAAGCAATAGCGAAACAGTTTTGCCCCAGACCGGTCCCAAGGTGCGGTATAGGTCGGCGTCGGCAGTGCGGACAAAGCCGAAACGCGATCACTCCACCGCATCAGTGAGGATTGCGTTCAGTGTGGAGCCAGTGCGTCGCAGAACCGCAAGAGACTGGAACTCGTCGGAATTCCAGAATGATGTAGCATGACTGCGGTCTGGAAACTCGATGACGAAAGCAGCATCAGGCATCTTGCCCTCCCCTTCAAGTTGCTCCGGCTTGCCGCCACGGACCTTGAAAGCCCCGTTGTGACGTTTCACCAGGTCAGGAATCTTCGCAAAGTATTCATCCATCCAATCCCGACTGTGAATCTCCATCTGGCCAATGATGTATGCTGTCACGATGCTCTCCTTCATTGCGCATGATCAGGCTGCCCAGGCAGCTTAGAATGCATACTCTTTAGCCGCCAGCGGCGCACTCCAATCGTCAGTTTCGGCATCTACGGGGTCTGAGAAGGGCTCACCGCCGACCTTCGCCGCAGCTCTCCTGAGTGGCAGGACCGCCGTACAAAGTCCCATTTCGCTACACATGCGCCAATGTCGGCTACTTGGATTTCGTCGTCTTACGACGGTAGTATTTCGCCGACTTGGCTCTGCTACCGCACGCGGCCATGCTGCACCAACGACGCGCACGTCCCCGCCCCCGATCAATAAACAGCCAAGAGCAGCGCTCGCAGTTCCGCATTCGTGCAAGATCATCGCTCCGAAGCAGTGCTTCAAGCAACAGGACGATCCTTACTTTGGGTAGCTCCAGATTAGATTGTTGGGCTGAAGTTGCCCATCTGTACGTATCTCCGTCGCTTTCAAGATGCGCGTTCCAAAGTGCTTGGCGAATGGCGTCTATAACCTGAGTGCGTTCAGGCTCGGGCCATTCCAGATCCGCTTGTTCAGCCATCAGGAGGGCGTGCAGTGCTTCGCGAAAACGCCGTGTGTCTGCCAAGACAGCTTGCGCCGCGTCAGCGTCGTTCTGCTCACGCGCAAGCAGGTCGCGGGCCTCCTGCTC
This sequence comes from Tritonibacter scottomollicae, assembly GCF_032924845.1. Classification (NCBI taxonomy): domain Bacteria; kingdom Pseudomonadati; phylum Pseudomonadota; class Alphaproteobacteria; order Rhodobacterales; family Paracoccaceae; genus Tritonibacter; species Tritonibacter scottomollicae. The sequence continues at coordinate 158,662 of NZ_CP136704.1, read as the reverse complement.
GGACAAGACATCGGCCACAACGGCCCATTCAAGAAAGGTCGGAAAGTCGGTCAGCCGCTCCACATCGCGCAGCTTTGTGCGACCGCCAGCGGTATTTAGAAAATCCAAGACAGGATGCCCCCCGATGAGGTCATCTTCAATCCAGACGGTTTGATCCAACATACCCATATCTCACCTTAAAACACGGATTTGACAGTGTGAAGCAGGTGGGTATCTTACCATCAATATCTTTTTGATGGTAAGAATGGAGATCGGAATGACGGGTTGGAGCTTGCATGAAACCTATGAGACGGCTGCGGGCAGAGTCGCGGCAGGGCGGATCGGCGAAGGACCGAACCTCGTGCTGGCCCACGGATGGCCCTGGTCATCATTCTCGTGGCATCGCGTGATCCCCAATCTGGCGAAGGATTTTCGCGTCCATTGGTACGATATGCCCGGCTACGGCCAATCGGCCAAAAGCGCCGAACAACGCACATCGCTCGATGTTCAAGGTGAAGTCTTCGCTGAAATGCTGGGTCATTGGGGGCTAACGCGTCCGCACGTCGTTGCGCATGATTTTGGCGGCGCAACGACATTGCGCGCCCATCTGCTGCATGGGTGTGATTTCGAGAAATATGTTCTCATGAACGTCGTTGCAATGCGCCCCTGGGGGTCAGATTTTTTTGACCATATGGGGCAACATGTCGACGCCTTTCAGGGGCTGCCTGCACACATTCATCGCGCGCTGGTCACTGCTTACATCGAAGGTGCGCTCGTTAATGACATACCAGCAGAAGATCTGAAAAACCTAGTCGCACCTTGGCTGACGGAGGACGGCGCTTCGAGCTTCTATCGTCAGTTCGCACAGGCGGACGAGAAATATACGGCTGAAGTTGAGCCACAGTTCGGCGCAGTTCGCTGTCCAACAAAAATCGTCTGGGGTGAGGATGATCCCTGGATTCCCCTCGAACGCGGGCGATCTCTTCACGATCTGATGCCGGATGCCGAGTTCACGACCATGCCGGGGGTCGGGCATCTGCCGCAGCTCGAAAACCCTGATGCTGTGCTCGATCAGGTGCGGAAGTTTCTCTGAATGACAGTCGGTCCAATCCAACAAGCCGCCACTCGCACACCGCGCAGCATCAGGCGCAATGGGCTCCAAGCCGGCTTGCGGCGATGCGGCAGCAGGGTTGCAGCGATTCTGCACCTGGCGCCTGCGGCTAGATGACGCAGGCCAGCCCAAAGCGGATCCACGGCCTTAGACACGAACCTGCATAGCGGTCCTTCGCTACGCAGGTCGCGAACTCACACAATGCGGACGAAGGTTACTTTCGCTGCGGCTTCGCCAGTGTCCGGTCTGGCAAACCGTTCAAAAAACGTTGATCTTTGAACGGCAGAATGAACGCGGTTACAGCTCGCATAGAGCGCAACATCCGCGCGTATCTACTGTCCCCCACACGTGGCAATGCTTGCTAAAAGAACCGTTGCCGCATATACAGCTACAAACTCTTGGAGGTTTGATGACCTGTTAAAGTGGGGAGGCATAACGCCCTCCCGATGCAAAATTAGTCCAAACGAACGCGCTGCCTGGCAAGGTTGCGAGTGATGGTTTTTTGCATCCTAGTTTACGCACACTTTTGCAGACCAGGCATTGCCTTGGACGTTGAACATGAGAGTTCACCACAATGACACGAGACTACTCGCAATTTATGCCGCCTGCGGCGTCACAACAGATTCCCGAACGTGAATCCCTGGTCTTGGAAAGGTTGGGCTGGAAGCCATTTTTCAGTCAGCAATCCAGTATCGAAGACCTCATCCGCACACCTCCCGCCCGAGTGATCGAAGTTCACAGAACCGGTTTACATCTCTTGGGTGATGAAATCGATACAATGATACCGCCCGGGCTTGATGCGACCGTTGGGGACTGGCTTCTCTTTGATGCGCACGAACCAACGAACAGCAGGCTCTTGCACCGCAGCAGTGCGTTTGAACGACGAGCCCCAGGAAAAGACCGCAAGCGCCAGCTGATAGCAGCCAATGTGGATACCGTTTTTATCGTGTCATCGTGCAACAGGGATTTTAACATTGCACGGCTAGAGCGCTATGTCGCATTGGCATTCGACGCGGAGGTTACGCCGGTTATTTTGCTCACCAAAGCCGATGTGTGCGAAGATCATGCGCCCTATGTCGAAGCGGCAAGCGCAATTTCGAACCGCGTCCCGGTTGTGCCCCTGAATGCCTTGAGCGATGAACCAATAGCCAAACTATCTTCGTGGTGCGCACTGAGCCAGACCGTTGCGTTTCTTGGGTCGTCTGGGGTTGGAAAGTCAACGCTGGTAAATGCCCTTTTGCAAGGCGGTGTTGTGGAGACTGCAGCCATTCGGGAAGATGATAGTAAAGGTCGCCATACAACAACACGACGCCAGTTGCACTTTACGACCGGTGGCTGCGCTGTGCTGGACACGCCAGGCATGCGGGAACTTCAATTGACGGATGTTGAAGCGGGGATTGCTGAAGTGTTTGATGATTTGGTCGCTTTGGCAGGTCAATGTCGGTTCAAGGATTGCCGACACGAGGTGGAGCCAGGATGTGCCATTCGGCAGGCACAGGATCAGGGTGAGATCGACATGTCCAGATTGGCACGGTGGCGTAAGTTGGCTGCTGAGGAGCGCTTTAATTCGTCTACCTTAGCCGAACGCAAAACGCACGACAGATCCCGGCACAAAATGTTCCGATCAATTCAACAGAAAAATAAGTGGTGAGCGCCTCGTCAGACGAGACGCATCGCTAAGGGAAGATGGCGACCTCTGCAAGCCGCATGGACGGCTTGCAGCACGGCACTGTACTGTTTCACCTGCGGACGGGGCAATAAACCCTCGTTCTTGGAATGCCCGCAAACGTCCTTGTTTAATGCTTCCAGAAGCCCCTTTCAAAACCCAAGTGGTTGTTGAACGTTATTGCCTTCGCCGTGATAGCAGGCATTAACCGCAGTGCAGAAAATCGGTAAGGAGGGCTCTCACCCGCCGTTCGCCTCGCCAGCACACCAAATTGGCACTGAGACCGGAGGTCAAGGTCAGCTGAGCGGACTTTGCTGCCTTTCGATGATGAAAGATGAACGACCGCTGTGCCTTTTGCGGCTACGGGCCGACATCCGGGTGCCACCACTTTGGCCGCGATCCCTTGTACGAGTGCGTCTCCGGTTTGAGTACTTTAAGATGAGGTTTGTCGAAAACTCCGGTGAGCAACGCAACAACCGGTTCATCGTCAATAGCTCCAATCGAACCGCCGCAAGTCGAGCAAAAGGCCCGAGACGACTTCTCTGATGATCGAAAAAGGGCTGGCCTGCCGCCTAGACCAATCCATTCAACGGCTTCTGCCGGAAACTCAACCCATGTTGCAGTAAGTGCGCCAGTGTGACGTTGGCACATTCGGCATGAACACGTGTGAGGAAATTCAGGAAGCCCAGTCGTGCGAAACCGGATATGTCCACAGAGACATCCACCTTCCAACGTTTTCATGAAGTGATCCTCTCGAAGTGCTAAATCCGTACATGCCTATCTATCGAGCTAATACGTAGTGTGTTGTTGCCCAAAATGCGATACCGCAATAGCCGTCATTAACTCCTCTCGCAGCATCTGTTGGACTGGGCTCCAAGCCGACCTTAGCTGCGCTTGGACTGAGTGACCGCTTGGTGCCAGCTTCGCCCGTCGGCCATAGCCCTCCGAGCAGTGCCGATCCGCCCGTCGGGTGACGACCACTTGAAAGCGGAACTCGGTAATCCGCCGGGTCAACGAACCAATACGAAAATCGGTTTTGCTTGCCATCTGATTTCAGGTCAGCAGCTGAGCACATTGCCCCGGCGCACGCAGGGACGCGCAGCATCGCTGTCTTCCACCTGAACCACTGGAGCAACAACTGTTGAGGGTGGCTCTGACGGCGCAACAGCGGGCGGAGGCAGCAGGGCAACCTCATCGACGTCGATATCCTGCCCCATCAGATGGGCCTTTGCCACGCTAAGACCCCGCAAGGCCTGAAACGCGACATCCAGCGGAGAGGTGACTTCGGCCTCAGGGTCAGGGATGGCGCCCGCGGCTGCCATCCGCCGGGCTTGCTCCGGACCACCGAGACGCCACTGCAGCGTCCGCAGATAGGCGTCTGGTGCGTAGTCGCCAAACGATTTCCCCACCGCCTTGGCCTGCATGTCGTAATCGACCCCGACCATCACCAGTCCACACAGGAGAATGAAGGAATAAAACCGAAACAATCCATGAAGTCGCCTGATGATAAACATGCTTTCCCTTACCGGCCTGCTTGCCAGCTCCAACCCCCATCTTCCGCGCCAGAATGACGGAAAGATGGGGCAGAAATTTGACAGCAGACGGTAAAGTCGCGGGCGCCGTCAGGCGTCGGTCAGGATCTTGCCGGGATTGAGGATATTATCGGGATCCATCGCTGCTTTCACCGCCGCCATGAACCGGGTCGTCTCGCCCAGCTCGCGCCGCAGGTAGGGTCGTTTGCCCTGCCCGATGCCATGCTCACCGGTACAGGTGCCCTCCATCGAGATCGCCAGATCGTTGAGCCAGCCGACATATTCATCGGCCTTGGCGCGCTCTTCGGCGTTCTCCATGTCGATCAGCAGCAGCGCGTGGAAGTTGCCGTCGCCCACATGCCCCACCATCGGTGCGATCAATCCCAACTCTTCGGCCTTGGCGCGGGCGGTGGAGACGCATTCCGCCAGCCGCGAGATCGGCACGCAGACATCGGTGGAGATCCCCTTAGCGCCGGGGCGCAGGTTCAGGCAGGCCCAGTACATATCGTGGCGCGCCTGCCAGAGCTTGTTGCGTTCCTCGGCGGTGGAGGTGGCGGCGATGTCGAAACCGCCAAACTCCTCGGCGATCTGGGCAAAGGTATCGGCCTGCTCCACCACGCCCGCGTCCGAGCCGTGGAATTCCAGCAGCAGCAGCGGTCCCTCCGGCAGGTCGAGGCCCGAATGCTGGTTGGCGGCGCGCACGCTCATCTCGTCGAGCATCTCGATGCGGGCGACCGGGATGCCATACTGGATCACCATCATCACCGCGCGACAGGCATCATCGACGGTGTGGAAGGAACAGCGCGCCGAGCGGATCGCCTCCGGTATGCCCTGCAGCCGCAGGGTGATCTCGGTAATCAGCCCCAGGGTGCCCTCGGAGCCCACCAGCAGCCGCGTCATGTCATAGCCGGCGGAGGATTTCTTCGCCCGCGACGCCGTGCGGATCACCGTGCCATCGGCCATCACCGCCTCGAGACTGAGGACATTGTCCTTCATGGTGCCGTAGCGCACCGCGTTGGTGCCGGAGGCGCGGGTGGCGACCATGCCGCCGAGCGAGGCATTGGCGCCGGGGTCGATCGGGAAGAACAGCCCCTGGTCGCGCAGATAGGTGTTGAGCTGTTCGCGGGTGACACCGGGCTGGACCACCACGTCGAGGTCTTCGGCATGCACCGCGCGGATCTGGTCCATCCGCATCATGTCGACACAGATGCCCCCGGCAGGCGCGTTGACATGGCCCTCCAGCGAGGTGCCGGTGCCAAAGGGAATGACCGGCACGCCAAATTCGGCGCAAGTGGTCACGATCTCAGAGACCTCATCCGTCGAGGTGGGAAAAACCACGGCGTCCGGGGCCTGATTCTCGATCCAGGTGGTGGTGTGGCCGTGTTGTTCGCGCAGGGCCTGCCCGGTCTGCAGCCGGTCGCCGAACCGGGCGGATAGCGCCTCAACCGCGGCTTTGATACCGCCCTCATTGCGGGGCAAAGTGGTGGCCTGAACCATGCGTGATGTCCTCCCAGAACTGTCTTTCCGTCCTTGGCTCGCCCAAACGCTTGCCTTGTTAACGGTCACTTGGGCGCAAGACTATGTCGACAGCGCGCGCGCCACAAGACCGACGCGCACTGCCACATCGACGATGAGAGGATCTCGCTGCATGCGCGCGCATATTCACGCAAAGAGGAAGGGACGCCAGTGGTGCGGCGTCCCTTCAGTTTTCCAATCTCTCCAACGTTCCGGGCAACGGGCGCTGGCGGAGGCACCCCTGCACAGCAGGCGCGTGTCGCTATTGACCCAGCGCGATGCCTTCGCGTCGCGGGTCTGCCGCCCCTTCAAGACCATCGGTGGTGATCTCGATCGCATGCAGACCGGAGTTCAGATCCCGCAGGTTGACCTCATAGCCCATCGCGGTCAGCGCGTCCCCAAGCGCCTCAGCCTCGGTGCCCTCTTCCAGATCATAGGTACCAAAGCGATTCACCGCATGAGGCAGCGACACGGCTTCCTGCACCGTCATGCCCCAGTCCGCCCAGGCAACGATTGCAGTGGCCACATATCCGATGATGCGGCTGCCACCGGGCGATCCGATCGCCAGCACCGGCTTGCCATCCTGCATGACGATGGTTGGTGCCATCGATGAGCGCGGGCGCTTGCCCGGTTCCAGTCGGTTGGCGATGGGCACGCCATCGCTGTGACTGCGAAAGGAGAAATCCGTCAACTCATTGTTCAGCAAAAACCCGTTGGTCATCAGCCGGGAGCCAAAGCCATTCTCGATCGTCGTCGTCATCGACAGCACATTGCCATATTGGTCGACGATGGAGATATGCGAGGTCGAGGGGAACTCGATGCTTTCGTCATCGGCCCAATTCAGCGCGTGATCGAAGGCCGGATGACCCGGTGCCACGCCTTCCAGCGCCTTATCGCCCTCCAGCAGCTTTGCGCGCTTGGCCAGATAGTCGTCAGCCACCAGCCCTTTGGTTGGCATCGGGACATAATCGCTGTCGGCCATGTAGCGGCCACGATCCGCAAAGGCGAGCCGCGAGGCATCCCCGATCAGGCGCCAGCTTTCGGGGCTCTCCGCGCCCAGCGCCGCCAGATCATACTGCCCCAACATGCCAAGGATCTGCCCCACGGTCAGCGCCCCGGAGGACGGCGGCCCCATGCCACAGGCCTCGAACGCGCGATAGTTGGCGCAGACTGCAGGGCGTTCCTTGACCTGATAGAGCGCCAAGTCGACCTCGGACAGCACCCCGGGATTGCCTGCCGCGTTCTGTACGGTGCGCACGATATCTGCCGCCACGGGTCCAGTGTAGAAGGCGCTTGTGCCCTCGAACGCCATTGCACGCAGCACATCGGCATAGGGCTGGTTGGTGATCACCGTGCCAGCCTCCAGCGGCTTGCCCTCTGGCAGGAAATAGTCGGCGGTTGCCGGAAAACGGCCAAGCCGCTCGGCATCATTGGCGATGGAGCCCGCCATGCGCGGCGAGACCGCAAACCCCAACTCGGCAAGTCGGATGGCATCGGTGAACAACCCGCCCCAATTGGCCTTGCCCCATTTGCGATGCGCCTCTTCCAGCAATGCCGGCGTGCCCGGCGTGCCGACAGAACGTCCACCGACCACCGCATCGTAGAACCCCAAGGGTTCACCGTTTTGATCCTGAAACAGGCGTGGCGTGGCCGCTAGGGGCGCGGTTTCACGCCCGTCCAGCGTGCTCAGCGCACCTGTTGAGGCATCATAATAGACAAGAAATGCGCCGCCCCCCAATCCCGAGGACTGCGGCTCCACTAGCCCGAGCACGGTTTGCACTGCAATCATGGCATCCGCTGCGGTTCCCCCATCCCGCAGGATGCGCGCCCCGGCTTCGACCGCAAGCGGGTTGGCGGCGGCGACCATCCAGTCGTCTGCCAGCACAACCTCACCGGCATTCCGGGCCGCCAAGGATGCAGACGCAACATCCGACAGGGCCAAACCGGCAAATTCGGCGCCGATGGTGCCGGCTTCTGGCGCCACGGCATCCGCTGCCTGCTGCGCAGACGCGGCACTCGCCAGGGCCAATATGGCCCCGGTCCAGAAATATGTTCTCATCTTATCCTCCCACTGCCCGCAAACCGGGCTTAAAGCATGGAGGGCACCACCTGATCTGGTGGGCGATGCCCGTCTTCAAATGTCTTGATGTTCAACAGAACCTTTTCGCCCATCTCGATCCGCCCTTCGAGGGTCGCAGACCCCATATGCGGCAGCAGCACCACATTGGGCAGCTCGCGCAGACGTGGGTTGATGGTGGTGCCGTGCTCATAGACGTCGAGGCCACAGCCCGCGATTTCACCCGCGCGCAGGCCTCGCGTCAGGGCGTTCTCGTCGATCACCTCCCCGCGCGAGGTGTTGACGATCACCGTGTCGGGTTTCAACAGCTTCAGCCGCCGCGCGTTCATCAGGTGAAAGGTGGAGGGCGTCGAGGGGCAATGGATCGAGATCACATCCATCCGGGCCACCATCTGATCGAGGCTTTCCCACCAGGTGGCTTCCAGATCCTCTTCCACCTCGGGGCGCAGGCGTCGGCGGTTGTTGTAGTGGATCTGCATTCCGAAGGCGCGCGCACGACGCGCCACCGCCTGACCGATGCGGCCCATGCCGAGAATGCCGAGACGCCGCCCCGCCAGCCGCCCGCCAAGCATCGCAGTGGGGGACCAGCCCTCCCAATCGCCCTTCTGCATGATGGCGAGACCTTCAGGGATGCGGCGCACCACGGCCATGATCAGCGCCATGGTCATGTCGGCGGTGTCATCGGTCAGCACGCCGGGCGTGTTGGAGACCAGAATGCCGCGCTGCCGGGCGGTGGCGACATCAATGTTGTCCACCCCTGCCCCATAATTGGCGATCAGCCGCAGCTGCCCGCCCGCCTGCCCCAGAAGGGCGGCGTCGATGGTGTCGGTGACCGTGGGCACCAGCACATCGGCCTCTTTCATCGCTGCGGCCAGCTCGGCGCGGCTCATCGGGGTGTCGTCGCTGCGCAACCGCACATCGAACAATTCGCTCAGGCGGGTTTCCACCGACTCTGGCAAGCGTCGCGTAACAACAACACTCAGGCGTTCTCTGGGCACGTGCCTACTCCCTCGGCTATGCAAGTCGTTCTGTTCCATGGCATCGTGGAGCAAGATAATTGCGGGCACAAGCACCCTTCCGCCCGCGCTTGCGTTGCGGTATGTGATGCTGCAGGATCAGCGGGCTCTGAGGACATAAAAACAAGGCGCCCGGGACAATGATGGGCATCGAGGCCGTGCAGAAAACCAATCGAACACAGAGACGCGGACGGGCCTCCAGTGCCGGAGGCCTGACACTGCGTGGGCTGGGCGCAGTCTTGCTTGTCGCAATCGCGATGGCGGGTGATATCGGTGTGGCCGCACAGGAAGCCACCGTCCAGAAACGCGGGCCAGTGACCAACCTGCCACTGCCGCGCTTTGTGTCCATGAAGGCCGCAGAGGGTAATGTGCGGCGCGGACCTTCTCTGACGCACCGGATCGACTGGGTGTTCAAACGGCGCAGCATGCCGCTGGAGATCATCGCCGAATACGGACACTGGCGCCGGGTGCGCGACCGGGATGGCGCCGGTGGCTGGGTCCACTACGCCTTGCTGTCCGGCATTCGCACGGTTCTGGTCGAAGAAGACATGCTGCGCGTCCGCGCCCGCCCCGAGGAAAACGCGCCGGTCATGGCGGCGTTTGAGCTGGGTGTTGTGGCGCAACTGGGAGCCTGCGAGCCGAAATGGTGCGAGATTTCTGCCGGTGGCCATAGCGGCTGGGCGCTCAAGGATAAGCTCTGGGGCGTAGGCCCCGATGAGCTGCGCGAATGACCCCGCGCAATTCAGCGCGCCGTTCAGTTCCCGGTAACCGCCCCTAGCGCCCTGCCGCTGGGCCCTTTGTCGGAGGGAGGTCGGACCACCGGTGCGAGATAGCGCCGGATCAGCTGGCAGCGATGCGCGAACACTTTTTCGTCCGTGTAAGGCGCTGCATCCGCCAGCGCATTCTGCATCAGCCGGGCAAGACCCTCGCGTTTGGTGCTGAGATCCGCCAGCACGGCGGCCAGCGCCGCCGCATCGCCCCGTGGTACCAAGACCCCGCCGCCATGATCCGCGACCAGGTCCTGCGCATAAGCCCCCTCGTAGCCAATGATCGGAGTTGCGCCGGTCAGCGCCTCGATCAGGCATCGCGGCGACTCGGCGGTCTTGTGACAAAAGAGGAAGACATCCGCCCTCTGGAGACGCGACCGCACCTCTGCATGATCTTCGACAAAGCCCGGCAGGCGCACGTTGTCGGACAGCCCAGCGCGGCGCACTCGGTCACGCATCATTTGAAGGCAGCTCCCCGCGCCGAGCCATTCAGCCTCAAACGAAATGCCAAGCGCAGCCAGACGCTCCAGGACATCGATCCAGTCCTCCGGCCCCTTCATCCCTTCGGCGCGCCCAGCATAGACGATTCGCAGCGGACGCTGTTCTAGTTGCGACAGTTTGGTCTGCAGGGCTGCGGGACTGATGTGTTCAGTGCCGGAAATATGAATATCGTGAACCAGCTGCGGGTTACGACTGAAAGCGGCATAGGCGTCAAAGGTTTCGCGACCGTGAAACAGGCCGAGGTCCGCGCGCGAGATCAACGCGCGCTCCAGCCAGGCCATCGGGCGTCGATAGAGGCGCGATTTCAACTGTTGTTTCCAGCCACCCCATTCGCGTGTCTGGCGCAGCACGTCCGACTCTACCCGGTCCGTCCAGATCGCAAAGGCGCGACGCAGACTCAGGGCTTCGACAGCACAGACCGCGCCCCAGTCGCCAAACAGCCCTCCGATGGCAAAGCTGAGATAGTCCGCCTCGGCGATCAGCTTGCGCAGACGACGCCGCTGGCGGGGCAACGCATATAAAAATCGCTGCGCGCCGTATGCGGAGGGCACGGTCACGACGCGCACCTTTGGCAGGGGCTCCAGCGCCTCGGACATCAGCATCCACCCTTGGGGACGCGGCGCGGTTTTCTCTGGCATGACGATGGTGACACGGCCGAAGTGCTCAGACCACAGACGCAGACCGTTGACGGCCTGTCGCTCGATATAAAGCGACGTCCCGTCCCGATAAACCGGGACCGGCGCGTAGATTAACAGATGCCCTGCCGCCGTCGTCCGCGTCATCTTTCTCTCCAAAAGGGCGCAGCTGAAACAGGAACGTTCCCACCCATCGACAAATACACGGTCAATATCCGACTGGAGATTTCCAGGAGGTCTAGCGCGTCCTTCGCCCCACACGCCCGATCCGCATCGATGACACAACGTAACCCAACTCACCTTAACAAAGATTAATCATACCGCAGATTGAATGCATAGACAAACAGCCCGACCGCCAAAGCCACCCGATCAGGTGGGGAAATTTATGCATGCCGGGTCAAAACCAGAAAACTCTCGGCAACAAAGCCGCGTTTGCGCATCGAGACAATTGCCTTGCGCGGTCCTCTGGTCTAGGAGAGGCGTGTAAACATGATGCATGTCCGGGACCGACCGCTGGTCCGCTGCCCCGGACGGCCCCCAGGTGACGCGGCCCAAGTGCCGCAGAGACGACGACAAAACAACTTCCGTATTCGCAGAAAGGTTGTGGAACATGGCAGAAAACTCAACGCCGGACATTTTGTATACCATCGTAGACGAAGCGCCCGAGCTGGCCTCGGCGTCCTTCCTGCCGATCATCCGCAAGTTTGCGGATGCCGCCGGTGTAACCGTGGGCACCAAGGACATCTCGCTGGCCGCGCGCATTCTCGCGACCTTCCCGGATCACCTCACCGAAGACCAGCGCCAGAGCGATGATCTCGCCGCGCTGGGCGAGTTGGTGAAGACGCCGGATGCCAACGTCATCAAACTGCCGAACATCTCGGCCTCTGAACCCCAGCTGGTCGCCGCAGTCGAAGAACTGCAGGCGCAGGGCTATGCGTTGCCCAATTACCCCTACGAGCCCGCCACCGATGCGGAAAAAGAAGTCCGTGCGCGCTACGATAGCATCAAGGGCTCTGCCGTGAACCCGGTGCTGCGCGAAGGCAATTCCGACCGTCGCGCCGCCAAGCCGGTGAAGACCTACGCCCAGAACAACCCGCATTCGATGGGCAAATGGGTCTCCGACAGCAAAACCAAAGTGTCGTCGATGCCCGGCAATGATTTCTACGCAAACGAGAAATCCGCCACCCTAACCGCCGATCAGGCCGGGGATGCAAAGATTGAGTTTGTCGCCAAAGACGGGACGGTCACCGTGTTGAAAGACGGCTGGCCGCTGGCGGCTGGCACCGTTACGGATGCGACCTTCATGTCCGTCAAGGCGCTCTCCACCTTCCTTGAAGGCGCCATCGAGGACACCAAGTCCGACGGCACCATGTTCTCGCTGCACATGAAGGCCACCATGATGAAGGTCTCCGACCCGATCATCTTTGGCTACGCGGTCAAAGCCTGGCTGAAGCCGGTGTTCGACAAATATGGCGAGGAGCTTAAGGCGCTGGGCGTCAATGCAAACGCTGGCCTCGGCGACCTGCTGGAACGCGTGAAGGGCAATGCCGAGATCACCGCGGCCATCGAGGCCCTGCGCGCCGAGCGCCCCGAGATGTATATGGTCGACTCTGACCGCGGCATCACCAACCTGCATGTGCCGTCCGATGTGATCATCGACGCCTCCATGCCCGCCGTGATCCGTGCTGGCGGCAAGGGCTGGAACAGCCAGAACGAAAAGGGCGACACCAACTGCGTCATCCCTGACAATTGCTATGCCACCGTCTATGACGAGACCATCAACTACTTCAAAGCCAATGGCGCGCTTGACGTGACCACCGCAGGCTCCGTCGCCAACGTCGGCCTGATGGCGCAGAAAGCCGAGGAATACGGCTCGCACCCGACGACGTTTGAGGCCCCTGCAGACGGCAGCATCCGCATCGTTCTGGCCAATGGCGACACGCTGCATTCACATGATGTAGAGGCCGGAGACATCTGGCGCGCATGCACCGTGAAACAGGCTCCGATCGAGAACTGGATCCAGCTGGCGCTGGACCGTCAGCGCCTGACCGGCTCCGAGGCGATCTTCTGGCTCGATGCCAACCGTGCCCATGACGCCGAGCTGATCAAATACGTGCAGCCCGCACTGGAGGCCGCAGGTGTGGCCGACAAGTTCCTGATCCTGGCGCCGCGCGAAGCGACCCGTCAGTCGCTGGACACCATCACCGCGGGCAAGGACAGCATCGCCATCACCGGCAACGTGCTGCGCGACTACCTGACCGACCTGTTCCCGATCCTCGAGCTGGGCACCTCGGCCAAGATGCTGTCGATCGTGAAGCTGATGAACGGTGGCGGCCTGTTCGAGACCGGCGCCGGGGGCTCCGCGCCCAAGCACGTGCAGCAACTGGTGGAGGAAAACCACCTGCGCTGGGACTCCATGGGCGAGTTCTGCGCGCTGGGTGAAAGCCTGAAGTTCCTCGCCGACCTGAAGGGCAACGCCAAGGCGGGCGTGCTGGGCGCTGCGGCAGAGGTCGCGACCCAAGGCGTTCTGGACAATAACAAATCTCCGGATCGCAAGGTCGGCCAGCCTGACAACCGCGACAGCCATTACTGGTTCGCCCGCTACTGGGCCGAAGCGCTCGCAGCACAGGGTGATGACGCCGAGCTGGCAGAGCACTTCAAACCGATTGCCGGTGCGCTGGCAGCCAGCGAGGGCGCGATCTTGTCGGAACTGGCCGCCGCACAGGGCAAGCCGGGCGATATCGGTGGCTACTACCACCCATCGGTCGAGAAAAAGGCCCAAGTGATGCGCCCGTCGGCAACGCTGAACGGCATCATCGGCTAAGCCGGTTTTGAAAACGTCAATAACACGCAACGCCCGGCACAGTCCGGGCGTTGCCTTTTTTAGGCCCGCGGATCAGTCGGCTTGCAAAATACGAATATCGGCCAATCACATGTGTGTCAGACCTTCCATGTAAATCAGCCGTTAGCAATTTTGTCCGAAACTGGGAGCAATCGAAAACACGCAAGGCCTACCACCATGCCCGCCGCATTTTACGGTTTATCCAACCGGATTTACGCCCTCGTGGCGCTTGCACTCATTGCAGCTGCAAGTTTGACTTTCTTCACGCTTAACCACGCATCCGAGGCGGCCTACGACCTCAGGACAGAAGAGCTGCGTCACATCACGGACGTCGGCCTCAGCCATATCGAGGCCTACAGCAATCGCGTAGAAGCCGGAGAAATGACGCTGGAAGAGGCAAAAGATGCCGTCTATCAGATTCTGAACGACCTGCGTTTTGGCGACAATGGCTACATCTACGCCTTCGACAGCGACATCGTCTATTCCGTCCACCCGTTCCGTCCGCAATGGGTCGGCGGCGAAAGCCAACGCAATCTGAAGGATGTGCATGGCAACAAGATTTTCGAGGCGATTCTCGGCAGCATGGATTCTGAGGGACGTTCCGTCTCCACCATCTATTTCGAGAACCCGGCGACCAAAAAGGTCGAACCAAAGCTGACCTATGCTCAGTACTACGAACCTTGGGATTGGTATCTGGGTACCGGTGCCTATGTAAATGACATTGAGGCAGACATCGCACGGATGCGTATGCGCGCTCTGGCCGGGCTTGGCGTGGCTCTGGCGGTCCTGATCGGGGTGTCATTGCTGATCATCCGCAGCATGCTGCCGCCCCTCAATGCGCTCAAGGAACGTATGGCGACCATGGCCGACGGAGATCTCGAATCCGATGTACCCGGCCTCTCGGACCGCAGCGAAATCGGCCAGATGGCCCATGCGGTTGCCAATTTCCGCGATGGCTTGCAGATGCAAGCCGCATTGGAAGCAGAGGCGCAGCTCAAGGACGAAGAGCGACAGCGCGTGGTTGCGATCCTGAGCCAGCGACTGGCCAAATTTGCCGAGGGCGATCTGACCGTTCGGGTTGATGACGCCATGCCCGAGGAATTCCGCCAGGTGGCTGAAGACTTCAACGCCACGGTTACACAGATCTCAGATCTGATGCGCAAGCTGGTGATCGGCGTCGAGCGGATCGAGAGCGAGAGTGAAGCCCTCGACAGCTCCTCGCGCGAATTGGGCATGCGCACCGAAACGCAGGCGGCATCGCTCGAGGAAACCTCGGCAGCGCTCACGGAACTCTCAGCTTCGGTCAGGAACTCCGCCGAAGAAAGCCGTGCGGCCTCTGAACGTGTGCAACAGGCCAGCGAGCGCACCGAGCGTGGCGCACAAGTTGTCCGCAAGACGATCGAGGCCATGCGTGGCATCGAGGAAAGCTCTGCCAAGATTTCCAGCATTACGTCGCTGATCGATGACATCTCCTTTCAGACCAGCCTGTTGGCCCTGAATGCAGGGGTCGAGGCCGCACGGGCAGGTGAAGCAGGACGTGGCTTTGCGGTGGTTGCGGGCGAAGTGCGTGCACTGGCGGGCAAGTCATCGGATGCGGCTCGCGAGATTGCAGACCTCATCGGCAATGCCAACCGTGAGGTAGAAACGGGCGTTGCTCTGGCGCGCGACTCCGGCACGGCGCTGGACGAGATCAACGAACATATCAGCGCCATCAACGAAACCGTGAGCGCATTGGCCGAAGCAGCCCGTGAACAATCGACCGGCCTGTCGGAAATCACCTCGGCAGCCGATCAACTGGACCAGGTTACACAGCAGAACGCTGCAATGTTCGAAGAAACCTCTGCCGCAACCCAGCGCCTGCGCGACGAAGCCAACACACTGGCGCTGAACGCCCGCCAGTTTCAGGTCAGCGAACGCGACGACGACAGCGTGCAACGCCAAGCGTCAGAAACCCGGTCGCGGTCCCATCACACTGGATAAGAACGCGACCTCAAGTTGACCTTACTAAGCGACCGCCCGTGTCACACATGGGCGGTCGCTTCACGTTTTGGCCTCTGTCGCCTTTCCCGCAGGCGGCCGGCAGGGTTGACCATTTCCTCGCATGACCTATCCAGCATGCGGCCGCGGCCCCTGCCAACTCGGCCAACACAGCATTAGGAGGACCTCAGCCCGATGAGCGCGCCGCTTTCTGCGCGGCCACGGTTTTTGCCACAAGATCCTTGTAGAGCGTGCGAATGCGGGCCGTCACCGGACGCGCGCCGTCACCGATCTCCTTACCGTCGATCAGGGCCACCGGCGTCTGCGCGCCAAAGGTGCCGGTCAGGAAGGCCTCATCGGCGCCATAGGCCTCATAGAGCGAAAAGTTCTTCTCAAACACCGGGATGTCGTTTGCGCGGCACAGGTCGATCACATTCTGCCGGGTGACCCCGTTCATGCAGTAATCGCCGGTCGAGGTCCAAACCTCGCCCCGCCGCACGATGAAGAAATTGCAGGCATTGGTGGTGTTCACAAACCCATGCGGATCGAGCATCAGCCCCTCGTCCGCCCCCGCCTGTTCGGCCTGCAGGCAGGCGATCACGCAGTTCAGCTTGGAATGACTGTTATATTTGGCGTCCTGGCTCATCGGCAGCCCACGCACCTGCGGCACGGTCGCCAAGCGAATGCCATGGGCCGAGAGACTTTCGGCCGGTTTGGAATGCTCCACGATGGCGACCACGGTCGGGCCCCATTTCGACAGGGCTGGATGCTGGAACGGCTTTGCCTTCCGCCCGCGTGTGATCATCAACCGGCAATGGGCGTCACCGGTCATGCCATTGGCCGCAGCAGTCCGGTCGAGGATGTCGCGGATGTCCTCCGGCCCCATGTCGATCTCCAGCGACACCGACTTCAGTGAGTTGAACAGCCGGTCCATATGTGCGTCGAAGAACGCCCACTCACCGTCATACAGGCGCATCCCTTCCCACATGCCATCACCCAGCATGAAACCGGAGTCATAGACCGAGACCGTGGCCTCCTCCTTGGGCACGATCGCGCCGTTCACATAGATCTTGATGTGATCGTTGCGGTCATCGGCTTCGGCGTCATGGGTGGAATGGGTGGGGCTCTGGTCCAGTATCATGCGGGATCTCGTCTGTTGTCTCTTTGCAGGCAGACAGACCATGCGCCCGCCCGGCTTGGCAAGGGGCGGTGGGATTATCCGTCCAGAACAGGCGGATGCGCGGTGGCCTCTGTGCGGATGAACTGGTGCAGCGCCCGCGCCGCGTCCGAGGTCAACAGGCTGCTGTCGGAAATGGTGCAGACCCAGGGGCACGGGCCCACCTGCCCCAGCGGCGCCGCCAGCCGCCCCGCGTCCAACCCGGCGCGGGCGAAGACGCCCGGCACCACCGCCACCCCATGCCCGGCCTCGGCCAGCGCAATGACCGAGCCGAAGGTATTCGCCTGACACGCGCCCTCCGCCCCCGGATCCGCGGTAGCGACCGGCAGACCGAGGCGCTGGAACACCTGCAACCACACTTCTGTGCGCCCAAGGCTGTGGATCAAGCGCGCCCGCAGCAGATCCTCCGGCGCGTCGATCCCGCCGATCTGCGTCAGGTACCCCGGTGCGCAGACCGCCACCATCTGGTCCTGCCACAGCGGCAGGCTGGCGCGATCCAGCGCCTCTTTGTACACGTTGGTCAGGATGATGTCGGCAATCTCCGGCGGCTCATCCACCCAGACGCGGCCATGGATGGTGACCGCTGCGCCGGGATGCTGCACGCCGAACCGGGCCACCAGATCCGCCAGCCAGTGATCCACCAGGCTCACCGGGCAGGAGATCACCACCCGCTCCACGCCACGCCGCCGCAGGATCGCGTGAGTCGCCTGCTGCACCTGCTGCAAGGCCTGCTGCACCCCCGGCAGATAGGCGTTGCCAAGCGAGGTCAACGTCAGGGAGCGCGGATGGCGCACGAACAGCGGCCCGCCGATATACTGCTCCAGCGCGCGGATGTGGCCGCTGACGGCGGCCTGGGTCAGGTGCAGCTCCCGCGCCGCCTCGGTAAAGCTGAGCATCCGGGCCGCGGCCTCGAAGGAGCGCAGATAATTCAGCGGCGGCAGATCCTGCATCGTCGTCCTTTCCCGCATACAAGTCACGTCATCGACGGCTCATGACCTCGGTTTCATGAGGTCATAGGGGCCGGATTGTCCATGTGTCAAGCGCCGCGCCGCTGGTTAGGCTTGCGCGAAACAGCACATGAAGGACCTTGGACCAGATGGCCAGATCAGGACGACGAGGCGGACGCGGCGGCATGTCTGCACGTGCGGGAAACAAGATCGAGCAGCTCCCGTGGAGCCAGACCCACCTGCCCTACACACCGCTGAAGGTGGTCACCGAAGAGCAGCTCGAACAGATCCACCGGACCTCCATGCGGGTGCTGTCGGAGGCCGGGATCCGGGTGATGAGCGAGACAGTGATGGATCTGTTTGAACGTGCGGGCGCCATCGTGGACCGGGACGAGATGACCATCCGCATCGACGAGAGTATCGTCGCACAGGCGCTGGAAACCGTGCCGCAGAGCTTTGACATGGTGGCGCGCAACCCCGAGAAACGCATCACCATGGGCGGCAGTGCAATGAACTTCGGCCTTGTCGCCGGCCCGCCCAACACCCACGACATGATCAACGGCAGGCGGCCAGGAAACCACGAGGATTACTGCAATTTCATCCGTCTGGCGCATCACTTCAACGCGGTCAACATCATCGGCAATCAGGTGGTGGCCCCGATGGAACTACCCGCCAACACCCGCCACCTGGACACCTATCTGGCCAATCTCACCCTCTCGGATCTGACATTTCACTGCACCGCCATCGGGCGCGGGCGGGCACTGGACGGCATCAACATGATGGCGATCAGCCGCGGCATCTCGATCGAGGAGATGCGCGAGGTGCCCGGCGTGGTCACGGTGATCTCGGTGAACTCGCCACGGCTGCTGGACGAGGCGATGACCGATGGGCTGATGGCAATGGCCGAACATGGCCAGCCTGTCAGCATCACGCCGTTCACCCTGATGGGGGCGATGACCCCGGTGACCTTGCCCGCCGCCATGGCGCAACAGAATGCCGAGGCGCTGTTTGGCGTGGTGCTGACGCAACTGGTGAACCCGGGCACGCCGGTGCTTTATGGGGCGTTCACGTCGAACGTCGACATGCGCTCCGGCGCGCCGGCCTTTGGCACGCCTGAGAACACCAAGGCCAATATCATCGCCGGTCAGCTGGCGCGGCGCTACCGGGTGCCCTACCGGACCTCGAACGCCAATGCCTCCAACTGCGTCGACCTGCAGGCCGCCTATGAGACGATGATGTCCACCTGGGGGGCCACCATGGGCGGGGCCAACCTGATCTACCACGCGGCGGGCTGGCTCGAAGGGGGGCTGACCGCCTCGATGGAGAAATTCATCCTCGATGTGGAGATCATCCAGAACATGAAGGAATTCATGAAGCCGATCAGCTTCGGCGAGGATGAGCTTGGGCTGGAGGCGATCAAATCGGTGCCCACCGGCGGCCATTTCTTTGGCGCAGCGCATACGATGGAGCGTTACGAGACCGCCTTTTACCGCCCGTTGCTGTCGGACTGGACCAACTACGAGAGCTGGGAGGCCGCCGGTGCCAAGGACGCGCTGACCCGCGCAACCGAGCTGTGGCAGCAGGCCCTGCGCGAATACGAGGAACCCGCGCTGGACCCGGGCGTGGCCGAGGCGCTCGACGCCTATGTGATCCGCCGCCGCGAGGAGATCGGCGCGGGGGAGCCCTGAGCCACCCCTGCCCCCCTGACCGCCCCCCCCGTGACCGGAGCCCACTGACCGGAGATTGACCGATGTTGCAGGACAAACCGCTGCACATGTCTGAGGAAGAGACCGCCGCCCCCGCGGCGCCTGCCCCGGCCGGCCCGGTCAGCGCGCCTGTGCAGCGTTTTGTGCTGATGCTGCTGCCCGGGCATTCGCTGCTGTCGGTCAGTGGCCTTCTGGACACGCTGGCACTGGCCAACCGGCTGTGCCGTGCGCAGCCCCTGAGCAGTCTCTGCATCACGCTGGACGGGGCGCCGGTGACTTCATCCTCAGGCCTTGCCCTACCGGTTGCGGGCAGCCTCCGGGATCTGCGGCGCGGCGATCTGCTGCTGCTCTGCGGCACGCCCGACATTCCGCGCGCCACACTGGATGCGGTCACGCGCGGCTTGCGCAGCGCCATGCGCCACGGGGTGCGCTGCGGCGGGCTGGATCGCGGCGCGGAGGTGCTGGCGATGGCGGGGCTGTTGAACGGTAAAACCGCCACCACCCATTGGCGCCACCAGAGCAGCTTTGCCGAGCGCTATCCGCAGGTGGTGCTGGCACGCTCCGCCTTTGTCTATGAGCACGACAGTTTTTCCTGCGCTGCGGGCACCGCCGCGATCGATCTGGCGCTGTGTTTCATCCGCAGCCTGCTGGGGAGCGAACTGGCCGATCAGGTGGCGGATGAGCTGAGTTATACCCAGCAGCACCGGCTGCAGGCGCTGACCTCTGACATCTCGCCCCATTTTGCCCATGTGACCCACCCGCGCCTGCGCCGGATCATCCGAGCGATGGATGACAATGTCGAATACCCGCTGCCGATGCAGCGTTTTTCCGAACTGGTCGGCATCTCGCAACGGCAGGTGGAACGGCTGTTCCTGCGCTATGTGGGCCTGCCGCCCAAGCGGTTCTACGACGAGCTGCGCCTGGACCGGGCCCGCAACCTGCTGCTGCAGAGCGAGATGCCGATCACCGAAGTGGCCATGGCCACGGGGTTTTCCTCGCCGAGCCATTTCTCCAAGAAGTTCCGCCTGCGCTTCGGACAGTCCCCGTTCGAAATCCGCTCCGGCCGCATTGGGTAACGGAGGATTAGCGGAAGCGGCCGCCCTGCTCGATCACTTCGATCTGATAGCCATCCGGGTCGGCGACAAAGAAGAACCGCGCCACGCGTTCACCGCCGGGGCGGAAATCGACGATATCGCGCGGCGCCCCACCTGCGGCTTCGACCCGGGCGCGGGCCGCTTCCAGATCCGCAACCACCAATGCGATATGGCCATAGCCATCACCCAGATCGTAAGGCTCTGTGCGGGATTTGTTGACGGTCAGTTCCAGCTCGAAGGCACCTTCGGGGGCGGTCATGTAGATCAGCGTGAAGTCGTCAAAATCGAGCCGATCCGCGATCTCCATCGCAAAGGCGGCCTTGTAGAAGGCAACGGACGTCTCCTCGTTCAAAACGCGGATCATGCTGTGGGCAAGTTTGGTCATGGGACCCCCAATGTCTTTGATGATACTCAGGCAAGGGTGTGACCGGAGCGGCGGGGCAAAGGCAACCCTGATCGTTCATTTTGCGTCGAGACCATGGTCGATCCAGCGCGCCTGCAGCTGCTACGCGCCGTGTTTCCCAAGGTTGCGGGTCAATCGCGCCACCCCGAGATGCAGCAGCACCGAAAGCACGCCAAGCGTCAGCATCGCGGCGAACATCAGATCCGTCTTGGCACGCCCATTCGCCAGCAACATCAGATAGCCCAGCCCGCGCGAGGCCCCCACCCATTCGCCGATGACCGCGCCGATCGGGGCATAGACCGCCGCAAGGCGCACGCCCGAGGCCAGAGATGGCAAAGCGGCAGGAATGCGGATATTCCACAGAATGCGCGACGGGCTGGCCTGCATCGTGCGCGCAAGATCGAGATAGCCCTGCGGCGTACGCATCAGGCCGTCAAAGAACGACGCGGTGATGGGAAAATAGATGATCAGCACCGCCATCGCGACCTTGGACCACAGGCCAAAACCCAGCCATAGCGTCAGGATCGGTGCCAGCGCAAACACCGGCAAGGCCTGCGTGAACACCAGAATGGGCTGTATCAGCACCCGCGCCATGCGTGAGCTGGCCAAATGAATGGCCGTCGCGATGCCAAGCGCGGTCCCGATCGCCAGACCGATCAGAACCTCCAGCGCGGTGGTCAGGGTGTGTTCGGCAATAATGGCGCGATTGTCCCACCATGTTTCCGCCACCAGCATCGGACCCGGCAGGATAAACTTCGGCAGGCCGGTGGCGCTGACGATGATTTGCCAGACCAGTAGCGCAAACAATGTCGCTGCAACGACCGGAGCATACTTCATGAAACGGTCGACCTCAGCAGGCGCAGCAGGGACGCCTGACATTCAAGCGTGCCCAGATCATCCACCGGGCGGGGAATGGCACCATCCGGCGGGGGATGCGAGGTCAGCCCCTCGGGCGTCATCACAAGAATGGCATGCCCCAGACGCGCGGCCTCGGCCGGGTCATGTGTCACGATCAGCACGGTTTTATGCGCCAGCACCTCGACCGCGAGATCCTGCATTGCGGCGCGTGTCTGGGCGTCCAGTGCGGAAAACGGCTCGTCCAGCAATATGACGGGCTTGTCTTCCATCAAGGTGCGGGCCAACGCCACCCGCTGACGCTGACCTCCGGACAGTTCAGCGGGTTTCTTGTCCACATGCTCCACAAGCCCCACGCGGGCCAAGATGCGCGCCAGTCGCGCGCGGTCGGGCGCCTCTGACCGCAGGCGCGCCCCGAGCTGGATATTCTCAGACACGCTGGCCCAGGGCAGCAGCAGATCATCCTGCGCCATATAGGCCACCCGATGCGCCACCGGCGCAGTGTCCGTCGCGGTAATGTCGCCCTCAAACGTCGCCTCGGTCGCCAGCCCCGAGATCAACCGCAGCACGGTGGATTTACCAACACCAGACCCGCCCAGCAGGCAGGTCCATTGCCCGGCCGCCAGGGTCAGCGTGAGTGGTGCAAAAAGCTGCGCGCCACCAAGACTCGCCTCCCCCGAGATCGTCACACCGGGCGCAGGCGTCATGGGGTCAGGCCCATCTGCCAGAAGCCGACTTCAAGCTCGGTTGCTGTGCGGAAGGTCTGGCACAGCCGCGCCCAGCGGGGCGATGTGGTGAACTCCACGCCCAGACGCCGTGTAAGCGCGGTGTCCATCAAGACGCCCACCGCCGCGCAGGCCTCCTGATAGTCGGCGCCCGCATAGGTGTTGATCCAATCCGCATAGGTGTCGGATGTGGCCTCGGCGGCAAGGCGCGTGCCGATCTCGCCATAGCCCATGACGCAGGGCGCCAGTGCCGCAAGAAGATCCAGCAGATCGCCGCTGTAGCCTGCCTCAAGCACAAAGCGCGTATAGGCCAGGTTCTCCGCCCGCTCCGCCGTCGCAAACAGCGCGTCCTGAGAGATCCCTTCTGCCTCGCAGATACCGATATGCAGCTGCATTTCCTCGGCCACCAGAGCGTTGACCGTGCCCACGGCGGCCAGCATTTCGGCATGGGTTTCGGACTTCACCACCGCCAGCGCCCAGGCGCGGGAGAAATGGGTCAGAAACACGTAGTCCTGACGCAAATAGTGCAGGAATGCCTCGCGCGGCAGGCTGCCGTCTTTCAACCCTTCGACAAAACCGTGGCGGGTATAGTCCTGCCACGGCCCTTCAGCCTGCGCGCGCATCAGCGCAAAGGAGTGCCCGTATCCGCCGCTCATTGTGCGGTCACGTCGATGCTGATCGCATCCACCGGGTTCAGACTGTCGATCATGCCGCTGTCCTTCAGGAAGGCCTCGAACCGGGCATAGCGGCCCGCGTCAAACCCCGCCGGACGCAGGGCGAAGCGTGGCAGCGTATCTGTCCAGGCACGTGCGTTCAGCTCGTCCTGCAATTCGGTCGACGTCGCGGCGAAGATCTCCCAGCTTTTCTCCGGGTTGTTGACGATATACTGCGTTGCCTTCTCGGTCGCGGCGAGAAAACGCTCGACCTTGTCTGCGTCCATGCGGTCCGGGTTGGCGACATAGATCAGTTCATCATAGGCGGGCACGCCCTCTTCTTCGACATAGAAACAGCGCCCTTCGACACCTTCGATTTCCATCTGGTTCAGCTCGAAGTTACGGAACGCGCCGATCACCGCGTCGACCTGCCCCGACATCAGCGAGGGCGACAGCGAGAAATTCACGTTGATCATCTCGATATCATCCGGCGTCACCCCGTGCTGGCCCAGCATCGCCTGCAACACCGCCTCTTCGACACCCGCGACGGAGAAGCCGATCTTCTTGCCCTTCAGATCCGCGAGTTCCTGAATGGGACCATCCTTCAGCACCAACAGGCAGTTCAGCGGGGTCGCAACCAGCGTTCCGACACGTTTCAGCGGCAACCCTTCGTGGATCTGCAGATGCAGCTGCGGCTGATATGACACCGCCAGATCTGCCTGACCGGCAGCGACCAGACGCGGTGGCGCCGAGGGGTCAGCGGGCGCAACGACCTCGACCTCCAGGCCTTCATCCGCGAAATAGCCGTTTTCCTGCGCGATGATGATCGGCCCGTGGTCGGGGTTCACAAACCAGTCCAGCAGCAACGTCATCTTGTCAGCTGCCATGGCAGGGGTCGCGGCCATGAGCGCGAGAGCAGCAATGAAATGTTTCATAAAAAAGATGTCCTTCTTTTGTCGTGGACCTGTGTCTCAGGATGCGGAGGCCGCGACGAGAACGATCTCGCCGGGCCAGATGTCTCTGATCTGTTCAGCTGCGCGCCAGGCCCGCAGCCCGGTTGCACAACACAGCGCCAGACGGGTGTCTGTGGTTGGCGGCAGGTGCTGCGCAATGTCATCGCCGGCCAATCGCCGTGCTGCCGGATGCAATGCTGCGCCATCGGCACGCAGCTCGATGATGTGATCGTT
This sequence comes from Tritonibacter scottomollicae, assembly GCF_032924845.1. Lineage (NCBI taxonomy): Bacteria > Pseudomonadati > Pseudomonadota > Alphaproteobacteria > Rhodobacterales > Paracoccaceae > Tritonibacter > Tritonibacter scottomollicae. The sequence goes on along the minus strand of NZ_CP136704.1, from coordinate 134,297 downwards.
GTCACAAAGCTCTGTCGCGGCCACAAAGGCAAAGAGGCCGTCCGGCTCTGGCACGCCATCAAAGCGGAAGCTCGAGGCGCGAAACCCTTGCGCGTCGAACTGCACCACCTGTCCCAGGGGCGACGGTGAGAGCTCCAGCAGCACAGTCAGCGCCATCTGCGCTTGCATGGCCCCGATCATGCCGACGACCGGGCCAAGTACGCCCGCCGTCTCGCAGCTGGCGCCGCTGTCGGGCGCGTCCGGGAACACCGCGCGCAGCGAAGGCGCCCCCCCGCAGAAGCCGCCGACATAGCCGCCCAGCCCCAGCACCGATGCACTGAGGAGCGGCACCGTCGCCGCCCGGCAGATATCGCTGAGCAGGTAGCTCACCGCATAGCTGTCGGCACAATCCAGAACCAGATCCGCATTGGCCACATAAGCAGGCGCGGTCGCCGGGGTCAGGGCCTGCGTCACCGCCGCGACGGTGATTTCGCTGTTCAGCGAACGACAACGCTGCGCGGCCACCTCTGCCTTGGGCTGGCCACAGTCGGCCTCGGCAAACAGGGTCTGACGGTGCAGGTTTGACAGGCTCACCCTGTCGCCATCCACCAAGGTGATATGCCCCACGCCAGCCCCTGCCAGCAAGGGCAGCACCGGCGCTGCCAGGCCACCGGCGCCGATCACCAGCACCCGCGCCTGGGCAAGACGCGCCTGCCCGGCGGTGCCGACCTCGGGGAGGATCATCTGACGCGCATAGCGGTTCATCGCGTTGCCTCGATCCACTGGCGCACGCGGGACTCAGGCTCTGCATTCAGGGTGATATCCGTCACTACTGATACGATATCCGCGCCCGCCTCGAGCACCCCTGCGGCACGCTCAACCGACATGCCGCCGATGCCTACCAGTGGGGTCTGTCCCACGCGCGCCTTCCATTCGGTGACCCGCGGCAAGCCCTGCTGGTGCCATTTCATCTTCTTGAGGATCGTCGGATAGACCGGACCAAGGGCGACGTAGTCAGGCTCCATCGCCAGCACACGCTCCAGCTCGTCATCATCATGGGTCGAGACGCCCAGCTTCAGCCCGGCCTTGCGGATCGCGGAGAGGTCGGCATCGTCCAGATCCTCCTGCCCCAGATGCACCCAGTCGCAGCCCAGGTCGATGGCCGCCTGCCAGTGATCGTTGATCACCAAGACCGCGCCATGCTCCCGGCACAGATCCCGCGACAGCGCAATCTGCGTGCGCACGGACTCTTCTGGCAAGTCCTTCATGCGCAGTTGCACCAGCTTGACGCCCAGCGGCAGCATCCGGCGCAGCCAGTCCGAATGGTCGAAAATCGGGTAGAAACGATCCAGTGTCATGTGAGGAATGCCTTTCCGATCACGGGGGTAGAAGCCTCAGCCATATCGCGCGCCTCGATCGGGTCCGCGTCATGGGCCAACTGGCCTGCCCGCACCGCGCCTATCATGGCCTGCGCCATCGCAATCGGGTCCCCCGCGCGGGCAACAGCGGTGTTCAGCAGCACCGCATCAAAGCCCAGTTCCATCGCATGCGCGGCGTGGCTCGGCAGACCAACGCCTGCATCGACCACAAGCGGCACCTCGGGAAACTCGGCCCGCATGGCGCGCAGCGCATAGGGGTTGTTCAGCCCCCGGCCCGACCCGATCGGCGCGCCCCAGGGCATCAACACCTCGCAGCCCGCCGCCAGCAGGCGTTCGGCGACGATCAGGTCCTCTGTGGTGTAGGGAAAGACCTCAAACCCGTCCTCGGTCAGGATTTTTGCCGCCTCGACCAACTGGAAGACATCCGGCTGCAAACTGTCTGTATGGCCAATCAGCTCCAGCTTGATCCATTTGGTGTCGAACACTTCCCGCGCCATATGGGCGGTGGTGACGGCCTCCTTCACCGTATGACAGCCCGCCGTGTTGGGCAGGATCAAAACGCCAAGATCCTGTATCATCTGCCAGAAGGCCGCGCCTGCGCCCCCTGCCCCTTCGCGGCGCAACGAGACGGTCGCCACCCCGGCGTCGCTCTGGCGGAAGGCCTGTTCCAGTATGGCTGGACTGGGGTATTGCGCCGTGCCAAGCATCAGCGGATTGGGCAGTGCAGTGCCGTAAAACGTCTTCATCCTCAGCCTCCTTGCATGGGGGCGACGACCTCGACCCGGTCGCCGTCTTTCAAGTGGCAAGATCCGCGCAACGATGCGGGTACGAACTCTTCATTCACCGCCGTCGCGACGCGCCCCGACACCTCCCGCTCCTGCAACAGGTCGGAAAGCGTCAGCGCGGCGACTTCGAGGGGATCACCATTAAGTACGATCTTCATCGACCATCTCCGAATGTGTGTTGTTCAGGGCGAGATCAGCCACACCGCACGCCAATGCCGGCGCGAGAAGATAACCGTGCCGATACAAGCCATTGGCGTAGATCCTGCCCGCCCGCCTGCGGATGCGCGGCAGGTTGTCGGCAAAGGCCGGGCGCAGATCGACACCGATTTCCAGCACTTCGGCCTCGCCAAACGCCGGGTTCAGCGCATAGGCCGCGCTGAGCAATTCCAACATGGACCGTGCCGTGATACGGCTGCTGTCCTCGCTCTCGATCATGGTGGCGCCCAGCATGTAGACGCCATCGCCGCGCGGTACGATGTAAAGCGGCATACGCGGATGCAGCAGCCGCACCGGGCGCGTCAGGCTGACATCGGGGCAGCGGATCACCAGCATCTCGCCCTTCACGCCGCGCAGGTCAGTCAGCACATCGCGTGCATGCAGACCGCGGCAGTCGATGGCATTGTCCAGCGATGCAGGCGCCATCGTTTTGTGGAAGGTCACGCCGCTGTCGATCAGGCCGGTGTAGAGGTCCATCAATGCCCTGCGCGGGTCGAGATGCGCCTCAGCTTCGAAGAACAATCCCTGCCCATAGCCTGGCAAATCAGGCTCCAGCGTGGCGATCTGCGCACCGACCTCCTGAAACCCTTCGGTCCGGCGGGCAAAGCGGCGCAAATCCGGCAGATCCCGCCGCCCCGCAACAACCAAAGTGCCACGATGGGTGACCTCGGTGCGTGTCTGCCACCAGCGGATTGCGTCCTGCCCCAGTCGCAAAACCGGCTCTTCGGCGTTTTCATACTCACACCACGGCGCGAGCATGCCACCCGCCCACCAGGAACAGCCGTGCGCACCGGGCGGACCGGACGGGTCAAACACCTGTACGGTGGCGCCACGCGCGACCAGTTCCGAGGCCACGGCCAGACCGGCCACCCCGGCCCCTATGACGGAGTAAACTGTCATGCGGGCCAGAACCTGTGGAAATGGTGAACCGGACCATGGCCGTGACCGATCTGCAGATCATCCGCCGCTGCAATAGCGCCTTGCAGATAGCCGTGCGCCTCTGACACCGCCGCGTCCAGTGACAGCCCCTTGGCCAGCCCGGCCGCAATGGCAGACGACAGGGTGCAGCCGGTGCCATGAGTGTTCTTGGTGTGCTGACGCGCTGCGCTGAAGCGCGCAATCTCCGCGCCAGCCTCAATCAGGATGTCCTCGCAGATTTCGCCCTCGGCATGACCGCCCTTCATCAGAACCGCCTGCGCCCCCAACGCACAGAGGGCGCGGCCCTGTTCGACCATATCCTGCGCGGATGTGGCGGTGGGACGGTCCAGCAGGCAGGCCGCTTCGGGCAGGTTCGGGGTGATGATCCGCGCACGTGGCAGAAGCACGCGGCACAGCGTGGACACCGCTTCTGGCGCCAAGAGCGCATCGCCGGATTTGGCAATCATCACCGGGTCAAGCACAACCGCGCCGTCAAAGTCTGCGATGGCCCGGGCGACACAGTCGATGATCTCTGGCGTTGCCAGCATGCCGATTTTGATCGCGCCCACATCCAGATCACTCAGCACCGCGTCGATCTGCGCGGTGATCATGTCCAGCGGAATACCATGCACACCCGTCACGGCCTGCGTGTTTTGCGCGGTGATGGCGGTGATCACACTGGCCCCGTAGACCCCAAGCGCAGACATGGTTTTCAGATCCGCCTGAATGCCGGCCCCGCCGCCACTGTCAGACCCGGCAATGGTCAAAGCGATATGCGCCATAGCGATGCTCCTTACGACAAAAGGGCACCGGGCATAGAAACTGTCTGCATATCAGAAGACCGTTCCCTCCGCCGGAATTGCCCGGATCAGGTTCGATGGGTTAACGCTTGCGCATCTCTCAGCCTCGACGAGGCACCCCAACGGTTCACATGTGCGGTAACAACTCCGTCGCGCGAAGTCAAACCTCTCGCCCGTCGTTCAACGCGCTCAACCTGAGCGTTCCGCCAGACCCGCACCTTTGTCGGTATGGTCCGCAGGGTATCACCCACGCAAACTGCACGCGGGCCTACATCGCCGTAATCGGCGCGATAAGCGGTTGGTTGATCTCGCTTTTTTAGCTTCCGAGGTCTTTTTCAGGAACAGCAGATTGAGACGGCACCTGACTGCGCAGCCTCGCCAGTCGCAAAGCGCGGCACCTGATCTGCCAGTATCACAGAGGCGCAATCCGCTCGAAATCAGGAGAGTTCTGCAACCGCCAACTCTGCCATCCGCAGGATCGCATCCCGGTTTGCCGCCACCGCGACAAAGCGGGCGTTGTGGCAGAACTTTGCCCCCTCAACACCGCAGGCGTGTTCCAGAGCCGCATCAGTCAGTCCCGCCCAAGCTTCTGGCAGGTCAGCACGGCTTTCGAAGGTATCGCCACTCTTCCGGATGGTCGTCAGCGCCCAGTCTCCGTCGCGCGGGTGAATGACGAACAACAGATGATCAGCGCCCGTCTTTTCAACAGCCGACCGGAACGGCATTCCCATCGGCAGTTCCAAAATTGGCGAGTCGCCGGCCTCCTTGATCGACTGCGTCACCATCGTTTCGGCCCGATTCTTGGAGGCCTTGCCACGGACCGAGGCCTCAACAAATGCACGCGCAACGCCCAGAGCATCTGCAAAGGCGCGGTCATTTGCATCGGGGCTTCTGTCGTCGAACACCGGTTTCAGCGTCTCAAGCAAAACGGGCAGCGTCATCCCCGACAGCGGTCCTGCAACTGACGGTTCCAATGCGCCATTGTCCAGGAGATCCACCGGGAGGACAAAGCTCTGATCGAAGCGATGATGAATGTCGTCCACGTCACTCTCCGGCACCTCCATCGCGCGCAGATAATCACGTCCGAAATGCTTCCAGATCAAGCCGAAAGAACTGTAGGGCGAGGCATTGTCCTCACGGAGCGGATTGGGTCGCTGGTGGTGGTCAAAAATCTGCTTGTCAGGATCATATGCGCGCCCGACATCAAAGATGATCCGGTCTTCGGCTGGCGCAATCCACGTCGCATCCCGTGACCGCACCAGCTTCGCATCTGGAAACAACCGGGTCAGAATGACCGAAGACAGGAGTTCATCCGCATGGAACCCGCCTGAGTGGGTCACAAGGTGCTTTATGGTCATCTGCTCGTCTCCGGATATGTCACACCCGTAGATCGGGGGCGGGTTTTCCCGAAGATCTCTATAAAGGCGCACATAGTCAACGGGTTATGCCGCGTCATTTTGCTTCGAATGAATGGGTCCGCAAAAAACTCGGGCGAGATATCGAGAAGAATGGGATATCAATCAGGAAAAGCCTGTCCACGCGGGCGTGACCAGCAGTTCCAAGGGCTGAGAAACACCGTTGCTCATTTGCGCACCCAGAAAGAGCCAGAATGGAAAACGGCCGCCAACGCCACTATGGATCTGGCGGCGATCCCAGACTGCATGCGCCGCGGATTGATCTGAAGTCTGCCTCGCTTTCCAACCGTTACTGAAGCGCCTTTGACAGATAATCCATCAAGGCACGCACCCGTCGCGGCTGTACGGCGCCAGCGGGGTAGACCATTTGCAGCGCACTCGGCTCGACTGCAAACGCTTCAAGCAACTCGACAAGCCTGCCTGCCTGCAGATCATCTCGGACATCCCATTCTGACTTCAGGGCCACTCCGTAGCCATTGAGGCACCATGCGCGAATGAGACCACCGTCATTGGCAATACGATTGCCATAGACCCGGCAGGCGCGCTTTTCGCCATTGACCGTAAAGATCCAATCCTGATCCGTAATGGCACCGAACCTCATGATGAGGCAGTTGTGATGCGCCAGATCATCCGGATGACTGGGCGTCCCGTTCAGCTTCAGATAATCTGGAGCCGCACAGACAAGGCGGCGATTCACGCCGAGTTTGCGCGATTTCATGCTGCTGTCGGCAAGCTCGCCAAATCGTAAGGCCAGGTCGATGCCCTGCCCGACCAGATCGACATAGCCATCGCTGAGCGTCAGGTCGATTGTGATTTCGGGGTTCTGCTCCATGAAGCGATCAAGCAACGGTACAATCTGATTGCGGCCCAGATCGCTCGGCGCGCTCATGTGGATCCTTCCTGAAATCTTCTCGACACCCAGCTTTATCCGGGCCTCGGTCTCTTCGGCTTCCGCCAATATACGTCGCGCTCCGATCATGAGCTCTCGACCTTCATCTGTCAGGCTGATCGAGCGGGTCGTTCGCGTCAGCAAACGTGCGCCGTAATAGGTTTCAAGCGCCGCAAGCCTGTCAGTGACCGTCGCCGGGGAAAGGCCGATCTCGCGCCCGGCAGCGGCGAGCCCGCCCTTTTCAACGATCAAGAGGAAGAGCCTGAGATTTTCGATAAGCATGATCGCCCCACATTGTACGGAATTACCGAATTATAATTTTGAATATTACCCAATTATTCAGCGAATGGACAAGCTGTAGATCGTGACCAACGAAAGGAGGTCATCATGCACCTTGACCACATCACAATCCGCACTCGCGATCTGCCCGGGACCAGGTCTTTCTTTCTTGAGGTTTTTGACGAGCTTGAAGAACGCGAACGTCCACAGGCGATCCAGCGCATTCCGGGGCATTGGCTCTATGCACGCGACAAGCCCATCGTGCACCTGATTGGCGCGCGGGGCTATGGCATTGATAGCGCGGCAGAGGCTTACGACCATGTGGGGATCCACCTCGACGATTACAGCGCGTTCCGCGCCAAGCTGGAAGCGCTGAATATCCCCTATTCAAAGATGGATCTCGCCGAACGGGGCGAGCGGCGACTGTTCTTGCGAACCCCATCGGGCCCGCTGATCGAGGCCGTCTTTCATGACCCCATTCCAGAGCCACAGGAGCAGATCCAATGACCTTTACAAACGACACCAAAACCATCGTCATCGGTGGCACCTCCGGGATCGGGAAAGCCGTCGCCAGTGCGCTTGCGCTGCGCCCGGGATCGGTTGCGACCGCAAGCCGGTCGACCGGTCTGGACGTGACGGACCAAGCCGCAGTTGCTGCCTATTTCGAAGCTCAAAGCCCGGTCGACCATGTGGTGTTTACTGCAGGATCAGCGGCGCCGGGTGGTGCGGTGACAGATGTGTCTATTGATGCCGCCAAACAGGCGTTTGACGCCAAGTTCTGGGGCGCCATCGCCACAGCCGGAGCTGCTGCCAAACACATCCGCCCCGGTGGGTCGATCACGCTGACATCTGGATTCCTTGCCCGGCGGACAGTGCCGGGGACCTACGTGAAAACAGCGATGAATGCGGGGATCGAGGCCGTCGCCAAGATTCTCGCCAAGGAACTGGCACCCATTCGCGTGAACGTGATCAGCCCCGGCCTGACCGATACCGAAGCCCATGCAGGTATGGATGCGGAGGCGCGGCAAACGATGCTCGACCGTGCTGCCAGATCACTTCCTGCAGGTAAGGCCGGTGCGCCGGAAGACCTCGCCCGAGGCTATCTCTTCGCCATCGACAACGCCTTTGTCACCGGTGCCGTCATCGACATCGATGGTGGCGCACTCATCAACTGAACAAATCCGTCCCGGATAGGACCGAAGCCATGTCACTAAAATCAAAAATGCCGCTGCAGGTCTGGATTTTGACCCTCGCAGCTTTCGCCATTGGCACCGCAGAGTTTGTGATTGCCGGTATTCTTACACAGGTTGCCGAAAGCCTGAACATTTCAGAGGGGCAAGCGGGACATTTGATCACTGCTTATGCCTTGGCCATCGTCATTGGTGGTCCGATCCTGACCCTATGGCTGGCGCGCTACCGCAAGCGGGTTGTGCTGATCGGGCTGATGGCATTGTTCGTGGTCTCCAACCTGATCACCGCATTTTCGGCTGACTACACCACCCTGATGATCAGCCGCGTCATGGCTGGTCTGACACAGGGACCATTCTACGGCATCGGAGCGGTGGTTGCGACGCGACTGGTCGCCAAGAACATGGAGGGCCAGGCGGTTGGTCAAATGTTCGCGGGCCTGACGCTGGCGAATGTGCTTGGCGTTCCCGGTGGAGCATGGATCGGCAATATTTTCGGCTGGAACGCCACCTTCATTGTTGTCGCCGCGCTAGGGGCAATCGCCACTGCCGCAATTGCGATTGCCATCCCGCCGCAGGGTGCTGAAGAACCCAAATCTGTTCGTTCACAGATCGGCGCGTTCCGTAATCCGCAACTGCTGGCCAGCTTGCTCATCACAACATTGGGGTGGGTCGGTTTCATGACGTTTTACGGATATATCGCCCCGATCGCCGAGCAGGTTGCAGGGTTTGAGCGAGCCTCCCTGACATGGATCCTTGTCATCGTCGGCCTGGGCCTGGTTTTGGGCAACACGCTTGGCGGCAAAACCGCTGACAAGAACCTGAGCGCGTCGCTGATCGGATGGCCCCTCGCAATGAGTGCAGCCCTGATCGTCGTCGGCTTGGTGGCGTCGCAACCCTATCTGTTCGTTGCCGCCTCCTTTGTCTTTGGCGTGGTGTCCTTTGCCAACGTGCCGCCCATGCAGATGCGCGTCATGAAACACGGCGGCGATGCCCCCGAGCTGGCCGCGACGGCGAACATATCGGCCTTCAATATCGCCAACGCCCTGGGCGGGATTATCGGCGGCGTCGTGGTCGATAGCGCATGGGGACCGGGATACATTCCCTTCGCCGCCATCATCGTCCCCTCAATCGGACTGCTCTTCATCATCTGGCAGGAATGGAAATCCCCTTCCGTTTCGGTCGCAGCTTAACCCCAACCCTCAAGGAGATTTCACATGAAAGCCGTAGGTTTCACCCACTACCTGCCAGTCGAGGATGCCAACGCATTCCTTGACCTGGAGGTCGACAAACCAGAACCCAAAGGCCACGACATTCTTGTCGCCGTCAAGGCCGTAGCCGTTAACCCGGTTGATACAAAGGTGCGGGCACCAAAGGACAAGGTCGAGGATCAAGCGCGTATCATCGGGTATGACGCGTCCGGCGTGGTCGAGGCTGTCGGCTCTGAGGTGACGCTCTTCAAGCCCGGCGATGAGGTTTATTATGCGGGCGACATCACCCGCTCCGGCACCAACGCTGAATTCCATCTTGTCGATGAGCGTATCGTCGGGCGCAGGCCGGCATCCCTGTCCCACGCCGAGGCTGCGGCATTGCCGCTGACCACGATCACCGCCTATGAAGCGTTCTTTGATCGCCTCGGCATTGATCGCGACGGCGCTGATAGTGGCCAATCAATCCTGATCATCGGTGCCGGTGGTGGTGTTGGCTCCATCGGTATTCAGCTTGCCAAACAGGCTGGCCTGAAGGTCCTTGCCACAGCCTCACGCCCCGAAACCTCTGCCTGGGTGCAGGAACTCGGTGCGGATCATGTGGTAAATCACCGCGAAGATATGGTGGCGCAGATCCGTGCCTTGGGGATTCAGCATGTCGATCATATCGCAATCTTCAACGACATGCGCCATTGGGAGACGGCCGTCGAGCTGATCCGCCCGCAAGGTGGCATTGTCTCGATTGACGATACTGATCTGCCGATGCCGATGGGTGGGATGAAGATGAAGGCGGCAAGCTTCCATTGGGAGTTCATGTTCGCCAGATCGATGCACCAGACCCACGACATGGTCGAGCAGCACAAACTGCTGTCATATGTCGCCGATCAAATCGACGCGGGAAAGATCAAGACAACCGTGTCAAAACGGATGTCGCCAATCAACGCCACCAATATGCGCGAAGCACACCGCTTGGTTGAAACTGGCCAAGCCAAAGGCAAAATCGTGGTTGAGGGATTTTGAAAACGCGTGCGGAGTGCGAAAATCCACTCCGCACACCCACATGCCGTCAAAGGCGCCATTGTCGCATCTTGCAACACCTGCACTCTGGGCTCCAAGCCGATTTGCGGCGGTGCGGCAGCTTGATTGCAGCGACATCGCATTTGATGTCGGTCGCAAGTTAACTGCGGCCAGCCCAAACTCGACATTCATGCAAGGCGCAGCGAAGCATCTGGTGCAAGAGCGAACGACTTCTCGAGAGTGGACATTCAGCTCTGCCTAACTGGCGATTTGCATGACAATAAGAGTGATCGGAGTGTCTGACCGCAGAGCTTGTATGGAGCTACGAAACGTTGAGTTTCGGCAGCTCAAGCCGGAAACAGGTCGTGCTGCCCTCGCTCGATACGGAGAGACGCCCGCTATGGGCCTTGGCGATCGACGATGCAATGTGCAGACCGAGTCCGAGCCCCTCGCTTGTTTCATTCCCGCGACGGAACGGCTGAAACAGGTTTTTCTGAAGCTCCGGCGGGATCGGATCTCCCTCATTCTCCACTTCTATGTAGATCTCTTTGTCGCAGCTTCTGACCGAAACCTGAACTGGTGATCCAGGGGCGCCGTGCGTGATCGCGTTCGAAATCAGGTTCGACACCGCTTGCCCGATCCGATCCGGGTCGCAGCTGACCGGCTTCGACAGGTCTACGGTCAGAAGGATTTCTCGTTCTGGGGTGGTGAAACGGATTTCCTCCACCACATGTTGTAGTGCTTCCGACAACGGTGCATCTGGCACGGCCGTCACGGCAATACCGCTGCCGAGGCGGGATTTCGCATGCAGCATCATGTTGTCAATCAGCTCGTTCATACGGTGCAGTGATGCACGCATCAGAACCAGAAGTTCTCGCCCCCGGCTTGTCACTGGCTCCTTGTCCAGCTGTCGGAGGCCCGCACCCAGCGCGGCAACCGGGTTTCGCAGATCGTGGCCGAGTATCGCCACGAACTCTTCCTGAATCTGGACCAGATTGCGTTCGTGCTCGATCAGTTGCTCTTGCGCTTCCAGTCTTTCCTCGGTTTCCAGACTGCTTCCGATGAGATCTGCAAACATCCGCAGCATCGCCACGGCGCGGGGGCTCTTGACGTCTTTCGGTTCCGTGTCGATCACGCAGAGGGTGCCAAAAAAGCTTCGGTCACTTCGATAGATTGGCACGGATGCAGTGCTCGTGATGCCTAAGGCCGCTGCAATGGGATGGCCTTGGTACTTTGGATCCGTAGCGACATCGTTGAAGATGACCATCTCGGATGTGTCCCGGACATTTTGGCAAAAGGTTGAATCTATTGGGATCTCATCGCCTTCGGCGAGACCGAAGTTGATCTCGTCGATTGTGCGACAGGCGACCCATCTGTCGGCTGTCACACGGGCAACCCCCGCAAAGCGCATGTTCGTCGCGAGCATGACGGTCTCAAGAATTGTCGCGACAAAATCACTGCCTGCCAGCAATTCGATATCTGTCTGGAAATCGTGGGTTCCGGCAAGAAACGCCGAGTGATCCTGCAACTCGGAGATAGCTTCTGGTTTGGTCATTGAAATCACTTTTGCCTTCTTCTGATATATTCGTTCACGGATCACGAACGGTTTGGCATCTTGCTGCCGGGCGCGTGATCGCGTGCCATGCCTACGAGCCCTGTCACGTCATCCGCTGGCCATCCCCGTCGACATCGCGCCAAGAGAAACGAGGTGGATCAGCATGAATTCCTTGTCGCCACAGAGAAGGTCGGCAATGAACCGACCGATGACGCCGACGACGAACCGGTGAAGATCCAAGAGCGTCTATCCTGCGGTGAATGGATCAGAACAAAACACTGATCACAGCCAGAACGACGACAATCAGTCCGATGACGTAAAAGACGTTGTGCATTGATAGGATCCTCCAAGGGGCATGTGCGGCCACCTTGAACTACGTTACGCAATCAATGCGCTGCGTGCGGAGCGCACATACTAAACTGGTTTAGGATTTCGAGACTTAGGCACGGCGGAATGGAATGGGTGACTTTGATGAAGGCCCTGAATGCCGGAGCCGAAGGCATCCAGAGAGGAATTGGGGCCATCGCGAAAATCTCAAGTGAGCGCGACGAGACCACCGAGGGGGAGCACTGCAAGGGAATGGAAGGGCTAGTCGTAGAGGCACAAGCGCATGCGATCAAAGATAGCTTCGGCAAGGAAGCAACGCGCGATGCAATGATCATCACGCGGTATCAGTGGCTGATCGACTATGCGATTACAGGGTACGGATGCCTTGCGGCTTTCGCCGAGCGCCTGGAGTTGGACAGCGACATGATTGAACTGAAGGCTTGTCTCGATGCGTCCCATGATGGCGACCGCACGATGACCGCGCTCGCACCTGGTGGCGTCAACCGGGAAGCTCTAGTCTGGTTCTAACTCCGGCTCGGCCAATTTTGCGGGCGCAGTCGCATCGCGCCCCACGGGGTCGGGCTGTGGAAACCAAGACGTATCCATATCGACGAATGGATTAACGTACTCACAGTCTTTTTCCCATCTCTCGCGATCCAGCAGACGCAAGTAAGGACGCTCGATTTCGATTTCGCCGTTTTCGACAAACCTGCGCAGCAGCTTGTTTACGTAGATGGATGTCAGGCCGACGGCCTGTCCTATCTCGGCCTGGCTGAGGGGCACTTGCAAGCGGTTGCCCAAACCGACGTTCGCGATTTCAAGACGTGATCTCAGTTGCAGCAGCCAAAACTTGAGCTTTCGAGTTGCATCCATTGATGCAAGACTGCTGGCATGGTGCCGTAGCGCGATCTGATCAAGACTGCCGACCGCAGTCAGAAGCGCCCCAAGCCGCGGATGATCCGAGAAGAGCGGCGCTAAACCGTTTCGGGGGAATGGACATATGACCCCGTCGGTCTGCATGACCACCCGATGACTGGCACGTGACGATCCGATCTCAGCAAGCCCCATCACTTCGCCGGGCAAGTAAATTCTCAATATCTGGCTTCGGCCGTCGGTGCTGTCAGACCTCACGATAGCCCAGCCGGACTTGAGAATGGTCACGCCATCCGACCGGTCACCCACACTGATGACCGTTCTACCTTTATGGCAAGGTCGTTCATCCTTCTCCATTTCAGCAATGAAGGCACGTTCACGCTCGGTCAGGTCAACGAAGCGGGACAGGCGGCTGACAAGGCAGCTTTCAATTTTTTTGGTCATTCCGGATCTTATCATAGGTTAATCCCGGCCACCTCGTTCCTTCCGCAGTGCCGAGCTACATCAAAGTATGATACCTTAGTCGAAAGAGCTCCCGCAATAGAGCTGATCATCATCCGTTCCGTCATGGTTCCATCGCTTCGGGTAGTTCTGCGGGTCGGTCCTGAAACGCAATTCTGGCGCAGGACGAGATTGGACTTGTCTCGAAGTGATGCATGCGCAGGATCTATTGATAGTCTTGTGAGCAATATTGCGATCCACGATCCCTGTGGTGAATGCTGCCTAGTGGCCTGGCTGGCGCAGGTTTAGCGCCATTGGCAAGGCGTGTATTACGAGGTTGCGTTTTATTCGGGCGCTGGCTGTCCATGCGACCTGCATCACGCTTGAATTCTTCCGCCCGTTTCCCTGACATCGCTTATCTCCTTGAACGCGATCATGCCCTACGACCCCGGCACTTTTTCGACGCAAGTCCAGAAAACCGCGCGCTTTACTTTCCACTGTGGCTGAGCTACGCCGCCTCTCGTGTCTTTGAAAAAGCTAGCAATCATCGGGCTCGGTCCCAGGGGCCTGGCCGCCGCCGAGGCGGCGCTGGAGGTTGTTCCGGGACTACGCATCTGCATCTTCGAGCCGGGCCCTTACCCGGGCGTAGGACCAAATTTTCGTCCAGACGAAGCCCCCGAGTGCCTCTTGAACCTGCCGGTTCGCGAGCTTGATCTTGGTGCGCCGCGCTTTGCCGATTGGTTGGGAGGCACGTCCGAGGCCTACCCTCCAAGGGCTGAGGTAGGCCGCTACCTCACGGAGCGCTGGCAGAGACTGCAATCACAGGTCGAACATGTCCCCGCCACCGCCGTGTCGGCGCATTATGATCGCGGCTGGATCGTTGATGATCGAGGGCCGTTTGACAACCTGCTGCTGACGCAAGGCCAACCCCCGGTGACGCAAGACGCGCAGGCCGCCCGCTGGAGCGCGCATGCCGCCGCGCAGAAGCTGACCTTTATCGACGCCTACCCCACAACGTCGATCCGCTCCGTGGATTGGCGCGGGCGGGTCGCGGCGCTGCGTGGACTCGCACTCTCGGCGCTGGATGTGATCGCCCTGCTCACGCTCGGGCAAGGCGGCACCATGGATGGCGACAGCTATCGCGCCTCGGGGCGGGAACCGGATCTGATCGTGCCGTTCTCGCTTGACGGGATGCCTCCGATGCCGAAGCCGGCCAATGCCGATATCGACGCCCTCTTTGATCCGTCCCCGACCGAGCGGCGCGCGGTGATCAGCGCGGTGACGCGGGCACTGACGCTTTCGCCGGATGCCGCGGTCCAATGCCTGACCGACGCCCTTGCGCCGATCATCGCGCGCGTCACCAACACCGACCCCCAGCCCTGGCTCGCCGCGGAGCGCGACGCGCCGGGCGCGCAGGAGCGCGATGACCCGGTGTCCGCGCTCGAGACCGGCCTCTCGATGGCGGAGGGACAGCGCGCGCCTTCGGTTGGCTATGCCGTCGGGCAGATTTGGCGAAAACTGCAACAGGATGTGCGGGGCCCGTTCGCAGCGTGTGACGGCAGTTGCGCAACCCGTTCCGCGCTGGTCGCCTTTGAAAACGGGCTCAAGCGCTATTCCTACGGCCCGCCCGTGCGCAGCGCCCGCCTGCTTCGGGCCCTGATCCACAAGGCCCTGGTCCGCCTGACCGTTGCGGAGGATCCGGCGATCTCATTGGAGCGTGGCGGGTGGCGGTTGAATGATCAGATCCTCGCCGACGCGATGATAGATTGCGTTCTTCCCGGACCGTCGCCCGACGATATCACCGATCCCTTGGTGCGCGGCCTGATCCGCGCTGGACACCTAAAGGTCGACTGCGGATTGAAACCGGTGACGGATGGGCTCTCCGTACTCGGCCGCACGACCGAAGGTCAAAGGTGGGCAACAAATTCCCTCGTCGACTGTTTTGGCGATGTGACGGCTGAGTGGGCCAGAAAATCTCTCGGCGGCTCAAAAGGGGTTTGAGCCACCACAGGCACGACACAAGACGGCGCAGAGAATAAAAGCATGGCAAACCGCGCCTGATGCTGCAAAGCTTGTTCCGGGCCTATGTCGGCACCTTCGCCCCCATTTGCATCAGGCGCCGCTTGGCCCAAACTCCGCACCTATCCAGACCGAGGCCGCCATGCGCACCCTTCTGATCCTATTGCTTTTAACGGCCGCGCCCGCGCTGGCCCAGACCCCGGATGACACGGAGGTCGAGGTGACCTCTACCGATCAGGCGGTGGATATAGAGCCGGGACTTGCGGATGGGCGCATCGCGGAGCGGATCGCGCAAATCCTCGATGCCACAGGCTGGTATTCGGACGCATCAGTGCGTGTGAATGACAGTATCGCTTTTCTGGACGGGACCACGACGACGACGGAGCGCAAGACCTGGGCGCGCGATCTGGCTGCCAAGACCACGGGGGTTGTCGCCGTGGTCAACAGGATCGAGGTGGAACACGCAGTCGAACTGACCATCGACCCTGCCGTGCGCGAGGTGCGCGTGCTCAAAGATCAGCTGCTAGGGGCGCTGCCCTCCATCGCGCTGGCCCTGCTGATCCTGCCGCTGGCGTGGTTCGCCGCGCGTCTGGTGCGCCACATATTGAGCTGGTCGCTGCGCGGGCGCACGCGGTCGCCGTTCATCGCAGACATCCTGGCACGGCTCGGCGCGCTTCCGGTGCTGTTGCTGGGGCTCTACCTCGTGCTTCAAATCGCGGGATTGACCCAGCTGGCGCTATCGGTAGTCGGCGGCGCCGGGGTGCTGGGGATCGTCATCGGCTTTGCGTTCCGAGACATTGCCGAGAATTTCCTCGCCTCGCTGTTGCTCAGCCTGCGCCAGCCCTTTGCGCGGGGCGATATCATCAACGTGGCCGGGCAGTCCGGCGTCGTTCACAGCATGAACACGCGCAGCACGGTGCTGGTGTCAGTAGAAGGCAACCACATCCAGATCCCCAATGCGACCGTCTTCAAGTCGATCATAGAGAATATAACCGCGGTGCCCCGCCGCCGCGGAGAGCTGGATCTGGGCATCGGATATGACGCGGCGATCAGCGATGTGCAGCGGATCGTCGATGCCGTGCTCAGTGCCGAACCGGGCGTGCTGAAGCACCCCGAGCCGATGGTGCTGGCCGACACGCTTGGCGCTTCAACCGTGAACGTAAAGATCTACTACTGGTTCGACGGGGCGCAGATTTCACCGCTCAAGCTGCGCAGCGCGCTGGTCCGGCAGATCAAGCAAACGCTGATGGATGCCGGCATTTCCATGCCCGATGAAGCGCGGGAGATCATCTTTCCCGAAGGCATCCCGCTGCAACAGGGCTCGGGACCCGCCCCAGTGCCCGAACCCGCTCCCAAGGAGGGCCGATCGGAGATGGACGACGACCTCAGCGCCGAGGACGATCTTGAAGAGCAAATGCAGGTGCCAATCGAAGGATCAAACGATACCGATCTGCTGCGCTGACAGCGGCAAGGCTTGCACGACACCCACCTGTGTTCTATATATGTTCTCATGAAGCGCACACTCCAAGATAAGCTCGCAATCCTGTCGGATGCTGCGAAGTACGATGCCTCCTGCGCGAGTTCCGGGACCACGCGACGGGATTCTCGCGCCGGCGGGATAGGCAGTGCCGGGGGCAGCGGGATCTGCCACGCCTACACGCCAGACGGGCGCTGCATCAGCCTCCTGAAGATCCTGATGACCAACTTCTGCATCTATGACTGCGTTTACTGCGTCAACCGCGTCTCGAGCAGGGTGGAACGGGCGCGTTTCACCCCCGAAGAGGTCGTGACGCTGACGTTGGAGTTTTATCGGCGCAACTACATCGAGGGGCTGTTTCTGTCGTCGGGCATTATTCGCAGTCCGGATGACACGATGGCAGATATGGTCCGCATTGCGCGGATGCTGCGCGAGGATCACGGTTTTAAGGGCTACATCCACCTCAAGACGATTCCCGAGGCGTCGCCCGAGTTGATCACAGCGGCCGGACGCTACGCCGATCGCCTGTCGATCAACGTGGAACTACCCAAAGACGACAGCGTCGCCAGGCTTGCGCCGCAGAAACAGCCCAAAGGCATCCGCGCCGCCATGAGCCATGTGCGCGAAACACGCGCCGCCAGCAAAGTGGCCAGCCATCGCGGCAAGCGGCCTGCGCGTTTTGCCCCTGCTGGGCAGTCGACTCAGATGATCGTCGGGGCCGATGGCACCTCTGACTGCGATATTCTGGGCACGTCCACACGGCTTTATCAGGGCTACAAGCTCAAGCGGGTCTATTATTCGGCCTTTTCTCCGATCCCCGACAGCTCCGCAATGCTGCCGCTGATCCGACCGCCGTTGATCCGGGAACACCGGCTTTATCAGGCCGATTGGCTGATGCGGTTTTACGGTTTTGATGCGGCGGAGATCACATCCTCCACCAAAGGCGGAAACCTCGATCTGGAGATCGACCCGAAGCTCGCCTGGGCCCTGGCGCACCGCGCACAGTTTCCCGTGGATGTGGCGCGCGCGCCGCGTGAGCTGTTGTTGCGCGTTCCCGGATTTGGAACACGCACCGTGCAACGCATCATTGCCGCGCGGCGTTCCGGGCCGCTGCGCTACGCGGATCTGATCCGCATCGGCGCGCGGGTGAAACAGGCCGAGCCGTTCATCACGCTGCCCGACTGGTCGCCCGGCGCGTTGACCGACAGCGCCGGACTGCGCGCACGCTATGCGCCACCGCCCGTGCAGCTCAGCCTGTTCGCATGATCCAGGTCGACCTGCCCGTTCTGGGACGCGCAAAGGCGTGGCGCGAGGCCGCCCGGCGTCTCGCCAGCCACAGGATTGCCCCGGAGGAGGTCGACTGGCAGGGCGGCACGCTCTTTGGCGGTGAACCCATTCCCGCTGCGGACGGCCCGCGCGATCTTCGCGTGCCCAAGAGCTTTGTTCAGCTTTCAGGCAGCGTCATCTGCCATACCGACCCGGAGGCGCCCGCCCTGCTGTATCAGGCGCTTTGGCGGCATCAAAAGGACCGGCGCGCGCTAGGGAACCCCGCCGATCCTCTGACCCGTCGCCTTGACCGGCTGGCAAAGGCCGTGGGGCGCGACATTCACAAGATGCACGCCTTCGTCCGGTTCCGCGAATTGTCCACGGGCGGCGCGCGCCGCCGCTTCGCCGCGTGGTTCGAGCCAGACCACCGTATCGTAGAGGCCGCTGCTCCCTTCTTCGCCCGCCGCTTCGCCGATATGGACTGGCTGATTGCGACGCCGTTCGGCACCGCGCGGTTTTCAGACGGCCAGCTTGGTTTTGACCTCCCGGGGCCGCGCCCGGATCTGCCGGAGGACGCGTCAGAGGCACTCTGGACGACGTATTTCACCAATATATTCAACCCGGCGCGGGTAAAGATTGGCGCGATGAAATCCGAAATGCCGGTGAAGTACTGGAAAAACCTCCCCGAGACCCGCGCGATCCCGGCCATGCTGCAAGACGCCGAAGCGCGCGTGCAGCGGATGCGGGACGCGCTGCCGACAGAGCCGCCGAAACGCGCGGCGCGGATCGCAGCAATGCCTGCAACGCTAGATCAGGCGCGTGCGGGGGCCGAGACGTGTACACGATGCGACCTTTGCGCGCCGCGGCGGATGGTCTGGGGCGAAGGGCCCGCCGATGCACCCCTGATGATCGTCGGCGAAGCACCGGGAGATCACGAGGACCAGAAAGCCCTGCCCTTTGTCGGCCCGGCTGGCCAGCTCTTGCGCGCCGCGATGACAGAGGCCGGATGCCCGCCCTCTTATCTGACCAACGCCGTGAAACACTTCAAGTTTACGCAGCGGGGCAAGCAGCGGCTGCACGAAAGCCCGACGCGCGGCGAGATAGACCATTGCCGCTGGTGGCTGGACCAGGAACGACGGCTGATCCGGCCCCGGCTTACCGTCGCGCTCGGCGCGAGCGCCGCATTTGCACTGACCGGGCATCACGCGGCGCTGACGTCGCGACGTGGCACGCTGGAACCGGCGATCCGTGGCGGTGACGTCCTCATCACCTGGCATCCCGCAGCGATCCTGCGCGCACGATCACCGGGCGCGGAGATGCGCGCCGAACTGGCGGCTGATCTGAGCCATGCTGCAGAACTCGCAAGGGAACGAATGGGCGCGCGGAGCGTTGAGGCGTAGCAAGCTTTAATGAAGAGGAAACCTCATGACTGACACACAAGAATTCTGGGATCGCCTCGCCAAAGTGCGTGCCGGTCTGATGGAGGTGAATGGCCGTCTTATTCCCATGTCGCCAAACTGCGCACCCGAGGATGGCTGCATCTGGTTCCTGACGGCCCGCGGCACCGACGCGGCCGAAGCCGCAAAAGCTGGCAAAGAAATCCGCTTTGCCATTTGTGATACAGATGCGGGACTGCATGGCGTTCTCAACGGCACGCTGGAGCTGTCGGAAGATCGCGAGAAACTGGCCGAGGTTTGGAATTTCGTCGCCGCGTCCTGGTTTGAAGAAGGCAAGGACGACCCCGATCTGGTGCTGACCCGGATGACGCCGAAAACCTCCGAGCTGTGGCTGAGCCCGAAAAGCGGCATGGTTTTTCTATATGAAACACTGAAGGCCAACCTGACCGACACGCAACCTGACATGGGGCGCCATGTCACCGTGACGTTTTGAACCCAGCGGAGATCCTTACAAATCGACCCGAGGGGCTTTATTGCCCCTCGGGAGATTTCTATGTCGACCCGATCAAACCAGTGCCCCGCGCTCTGATCACCCATGGCCATGCGGACCATGCCCGCGCGGGACACGGCGCGGTTATGGCGACGGCGCAGACCCTTGATATCATGTCGATCCGCTATGGAGAGAGCTTTGCCGAGGCGCGGCAGGTGGCGCAAGGCGTGACGCAAGTCGGCGACGCCTCAGTGTCCTTCCACCCTGCCGGGCATGTTCTGGGCTCGGCCCAGATCCGGATTGAGCAGCAGGGCGCGGTGGCAGTTGTTTCCGGCGACTACGCGCGCGAGGCAAACCCGTCCTGCGCGTCGTTTGAACCCGTCCCCTGCGACATCTTCGTCACCGAAGCGACCTTCGGCCTGCCAGTGTTTCGCCACCCGCCTATGGCTGATGAAATCGCCCGGTTGCTGGCGTCGGTGCGGGCCTTTCCGGACCGCGCACATCTGGTCGGTGCCTATGCCTTGGGTAAGGCGCAACGGGTCATCATGGGGCTACGACAGGCCGGGTGGGACGCGCCGATCTACATCCACGGCGCCCTCCAACAGCTGTGCGATTACCATATCGCGCAGGGCGTGCCCTTGGGCGATCTGCGCCCAGCCACCGTCGCGCGGGGCAGCAAGGCGGATTTCAAAGGTAGCATCGTGATTGGCCCGCCCTCGGCCTTTGCCTCAACTTGGGCACAGCGCTTCCCCGATCCGGTGATCTGTTTCGCAAGTGGCTGGATGCAGGTGCGGGCACGGGCACGCCAGAGGGGCGTGGAGCTGCCGCTGATCATCTCTGACCATGTGGACTGGCCCGATCTGACCCGCACGATCACGGAGCTGAACCCAGAAGAAACCTGGGTCACTCATGGGCGCGAAGACGCTGTGATCCGCTGGTGCGAGATGACCGGCCGCACCGCCCGACCGCTGCGGCTGATCGGCTATGAAGACGAGGCCGACTAGATGCGTGACTTCGCCCACCTCCTTGAACGGCTCGCATTCACGCCGCAACGCAGCGGTAAGCTCCAGATTCTGGTGGATTACTTCGCCCGGGCGCCCGACCCGGCGCGCGGCTATGCGCTGGCGGCACTGACCGGCGACTTGGATCTGCGCAAGGTCACGCCGTCGCTGCTGCGGGCTCTGGTGGCCGAACGGGTCGACGCGGAGCTGTTTCGGCTTTCTTACGAGTTCGTCGGCGATCTGGCTGAAACCATCGCTTTAATCTGGCCCGGCCAACAGGACGGGGACCTGCCGCTGCCCGACGTGGTGGCGGAGCTGAGAGAGACCGCCAAAGCCGATCTGCCCGGGGTGATCGCCGCACGGTTGGACGCGCTCGGCCCCTCGTCGCGATACGCCTACCTGAAGCTTGCGACAGGTGGGCTGCGTGTCGGGGTTTCGGGGCGGCTGGCGCGGCTTGCGCTGGCCGAGTTCGGCGATATCGAGGTCACCGAGGTCGAAGAGATCTGGCACGGGCTGACTCCGCCCTTTGAGCCGCTGTTCGCCTGGGCGACGGGCGGCCCTAAACCCGAAAGTGCCGCGCTGGCGCCGTTCCGCCCGGTGATGCTGTCCACCGCGACTGATCTGGACGCGCTGCGCGCACTTGACCCCGATGATTTCGCCGCTGAATGGAAATGGGATGGCATCCGCGTGCAAGCGGTGAGTGATGGCGGGGTGCAGCGGCTTTATTCCCGCACTGGCGAGGATATCTCGACCGCGTTTCCCGATGTGTTGGAAGCGCTGCCCGACGCGGCGGCGCTGGACGGCGAATTGCTGATCCGGCGCGGCGACGCGGTTGCGCCCTTCGGCGACCTGCAAAAACGGCTTGGGCGCAAGCAGGTTTCGGCAAAGATGCGGGCCAGCCACCCGGCAGCTCTGCGGGCCTATGACCTGCTGGTGGCGGATGGCGAAGATCTCCGCGGTGCGCCCTTCACCACCCGCCGCGCGGCGCTGGAGGCCTTGGTGGCGCGACACGCTCACCCCCGCCTTGATCTGTCGCCGCTGCTGGCATTCGACAGCTGGGAGGCGCTGGCGGATCTGCGCGCTGACCCGCCCGATCAGGTGATCGAAGGGGTCATGTTGAAACGAAAAAGCAGCCCTTATCAGGCGGGGCGGATCAAGGGACCATGGTTCAAGTGGAAGCGTGATCCGATGCTGATCGACGCGGTATTACTCTATGCGCAGCGCGGGCACGGCAAGCGCTCGGGCTACTACTCCGACTTTACCTTCGGCGTTTGGGATGGGGAGGCGCTGGTGCCGGTCGGAAAAGCGTATTTCGGGTTCACGGATGCCGAACTCAAGGATCTGGATCGCTTCGTGCGCAGCCACACCACCGACCGCTTCGGCCCGGTCCGCGCGGTGGAACCGATCAAGGTGGTCGAGGTCGCCTTCGAGGGGCTCAACCGCTCCACCCGGCACAAATCAGGGGTCGCCATGCGCTTTCCACGCATCAGCCGCATTCGCGACGACAAACCGGCATCGGAGGCCGACACACTTGCCAGCCTGCGGGCGCTTCTGCCGAAGTGATCACGCGCGTCTGGCCATACGGCGCTTCGTCCCAACGTGCTATGGCACAATGCTGGCGTCGAGTGCGATCCTGAGATCATAGCGCAGGGTCTGGTCTTCAATGGACATGCGGGTGACCAAGACGTAGCTGAGCCTGCCGCAAGACGATCTGCGTTGCTTCGAACGCGTTGAATGCGCTGCGCCAGACCAAGGATTTAGGGGGCCGAGGCCCGTAAGTCTGGGCCTCGGAAGGTGCGGTTCAACGGCTGCCTGTGTCGTAATCTAGAAATGGCGGCGGAATGGGTCTTGCTCAGCTGGCCACTGCTTGGGACGCTCGACCAGACTGCCAGAGGTGCGCGATTTCGGCGACCCGGCGGCCAAGGTATTCTGCGGTTCTGAGATCAGAGCCTGCCGGCGCAACTTTGGCTGACACATCGGCATCCGCCTGCGACATCGCACCCAAGAACCCACCGAGGCGATTGAGATCTTCGGGAGAGCCTGTGCTGGTGTTGTTTCCAGGCGGCAAGCCCAGACCAACCCAGACCATGCCATGTTGCATGGCGAAGTGGTTGATCTGTTGAAGCGTTGCGAGCTTGTCGCCGCTCATGCCCGCCGAGTTAGTGAACCCTGCAGCCAGTTTATTGACCCAGCGCCCTTCGAGCCATCGACCTGAGGTCTCATCCAGGAAAGATTTGAACTGCGCGGAGGCACTGCCGAAATATGTGGGGGAGCCAAAGACGATTGCATCGGCGTCGTCGATAACCTCCCAGTTTTGCGCGCGCTCTTCGACCGGGATCAAAGTGATCTGTGCCCCGGCAACCTCACTCGCACCGCGATACACCGCTTTGGCCTGCACCGCCGTGTGGCCATAGCCGCTGTGGTAGACGATTGCGATCTTCACCATTGCTTTCTCCTTTTGAGTGGCGCCGACCGAGCTGGCTGGATTGCCCTGAATGCGACACCAAGATTTCGGAACGGAGGTGCATCCCGTTCCTGTTGGGATGTCCCGCTTGCTTATGTCGGCAGAGATCAGCGATTGATAATATTGAGTTCTCATGACAATGATCGTTTTATGAGATCATAAAGGCTCGCCATGACATTGGATCAGCTCATAGCACTCGACGCGATTGTCGCCTCCGGAACATTCCGAGGAGCGGCGGATCGGATGAACAAGGCGCAATCCGCGGTGAGCCATCAAATCAAGAAACTCGAGGACGAATTGGGGTTCGACCTCTTCTCGCGGGACGCCTATCGGCCCAGATTGTCACCGGAAGGCGAGGTCTATTATCGCGAGGTGACGCGAGTCCTGGAGCAGGTTAATGGCTTGAAAACCGTGGCTGCCGGGCTGCGAAGTGAACAGGAGCCTTTGGTTTCGATCGCGATCACGGCAACGATGTCGCTTGATCCGATTCTGAACCTTCTCGGAGAAGTGGGGCGCGCCTTCCCTGCAACGCATATCAAGCTGGTGACCGAGATGATGGGCGGTCCGCTCGCGCGTCTCATGAATGGTGAGGCCCATCTTATCATCGCCGGGCTCGATGGCGTGCCAATCGATGAAGTCGAAACGCGTCCGGTTGGAACCATCACTATCCGCCCCGTCGCCAGCCCGGCATTTTCGGCGGCCGACCCGTCACGGGTCAAGTCGCGCCGTGAGATGCAGGCCTACACTCAGGTTGTTGTGTCAGGGACTGGCGGTAATGACTATGAACAGAGCCGCGACCTGCTTTTGGGTGGCCAACGTTGGACGGTCTCGGATTTTCAAGCCAAGAAGTCCATCATCACGGCAGGTCTTGGGTGGGGCGGGATACCGGAGCATTTAATCCTCGATGAACTCAGATCAGGAGAATTGGTTCCTCTGGTGATCGAGGGCCATCCTCCGCGCCACACGGAGATCTTTGCGATCAGACGCCGGGATCACCCGATGGGACAGGTCATGTCGCGGATTTGGAACGCTCTGGGACGCGAGGCGATCCAAGACAGCTGACCACCTAAAGCACGGGCGCTCTTTGTTGAGGCTGGCCCATTCTTGCTTTCTAGGCGCAGTCAGATTGCAACGACAATAACCGTGAAGGAGGCTCTGTAAGCCCGGCCTTCCCGAACCCCGTTCGCGTATCGGTCGGGTTGCCCCCCCCCTCGGCTCGCAACTTGTTCAATTGATCTACTTTTCAGATCAAATACATGAAAACTCGATGTTATCTTTCGGTGACTCTCATTGCTAGATCAATGGAGACGCCAATATGGAACATCGTATGACACTCTATTCCCAATTCCCGGATCGCGGTCGCACCAGCGCATGCACAGAAGCCGTTCGCAAAATTACTCTCATTGCAACGCCCCCTTCGGATCAGCGGGGTATTGCAGGATGAGCGGATCCTATGACGCTGAGGTCCAAGACCTCATGACGCGCTATTTCGAGGGGCTTTATCACTCAAACAGCGACATTTTGCGAACTGTCTTCCACCCTGACCTCGCCTACGTAAACGGAACAGAGGGCACCTATGAGCACATGGGGCTCGACGCCTATATGACACGGATCGATGCCCGCACGCCGCCCGCCTCCCGTGGCGACGCCCGGGATGAGGTCATCGAACGGATCACCTTCAAAGGCACACGCATCGGCATGGTAGAGGCCCGCATGACGATGATGGGTCGTAATTACCAAGACCTATTGACGATCATCCACACAGATCAAGACTGGCGCGTTCTCACCAAAGTGTTCTCGTTTGTGGAAAGAAAGGACTGACAAAATGCCCTATGTGAACATCAAGGTAACCCAAGAGGGCGGCCCAAATGGGACCGGCCCCTCGACCGAAGAAAAGAAACAACTGGTGAAGGGGGTGACGGATCTTCTTGCCATCGTTCTTGGCAAGAGTCCGGCCACCACATGTGTCGTCATCGACGAAGTCCCGCTTGAAAACTGGGGTTTGGAGGGGCGGCAGGTCAGCACTATTCGCGCTGAACAGGCCTGACCCTTCTTGCCAAACATATCTCCCAATGTGCCGGTGTGCGTCTTGCGCACCGGCATGAACAACAGCTTGGATGCCAGAGCTTCGGGGGCGCGCGACCTGGGAGGTGTTCCAAGCCGAGCGCCCGAGCCTGGTGCCTTGCGTCGACCCCTTCTACGGCTTTCATGCCGTGCCAGCATCGGACGCGAAGACCTGCCTCGTCCGGTTCGACAGGAACCGATACTCGGTCGATGGTCGCGCCGTCGGTCGTGCAGTCGACATCCGCGACTATGCCGAGCGCGTCGAGTTCTGGCAGGACGGCAAGATCGTGAGGCACCACGCACGCGCCTTCGGCCGCGACAACGCCGTCGACGACCCGCGGCACAACACACCGGTGCTGGCCCGCAAGCCCAGTGCCCTCAGGAACGGGGCGCCGTTCAAGGACTGGGAATTGCCGCCCGAGATCAGGCAAGTGCAGCGCAAGCCTGGCAAGACCGGCAGATGATCCAGACCCAACCGTGAAAAGATTACAGGTGCTGGACGCGATGGGCCCGCCGAAGCTCTACGGCATGACGGCCGCCTAAGATGAGATCATCACCAAAGGGATGATGCGGCAGCACCAACCGCAACAGATCGTCGGTGACTTTCTGAACGCCGAGATCAGCGAGAAGCAGGCTCGGTCGATCAAATACCAGACGACAATTGCCAAGCTCCCTCTCGCAAATGAGATCGACGAGCTCGACTTCGTGGACACGCCTGTCAACTAACCGCTGGTGCGCGATCTGGCCTCCGGCGAGTTCCTTGAGCCTCAACGTAACGTCGTGTAGATCGGCGGCGCAGGGACCGAAAAATCCCACCTCGCCGTGAGCTTCGCCCAGACATGCATTCGGCGCAGCAAACGGGAACGCAAAGATGACCACAGCGCTCCTCGATCACCTCACCCACCATTGCGAAATCGTCGGAACCAGAAACGAACGCTGGCGCTTCAAGCCCCGAGAGCAACCCAAGCTCCGCTGCCCCGACACGGCTGCGCTGTATGATGGATCAACCGTTTTTGCGGTCTCTTCGCCAGTTTTAGCAGGCGAGACCGGCCAGCCGCGGCCGACACATGGCATTTGGACGAATTGGTCATACCGATCAACGGTCAGGCCGCACAGCGCATTGGGCTATCGCCCACCCGCGCCCGAAAGCACCGTTCCGCTGGATCAAAGGCCCACGATGCACTAACAATCAAACCGAACCACCCGATGGGGGCAGACCAATACCCTCGGCATACTGGCAAAGTCTGCTTTTCAATTACGCGAAGCTCTTCAGACGGGATTGTCAGGTTGTTGCAATCGACGGCTCTGTTGCAAACATGGTTTTAGGACGCAAACGCCTTCGGTTCGAAGGACTTATACTGCAAGACAGGCTTCAAGCATTGCCAATGGCTTCGGTCATGACACAGCGTCCAGCGCCAAAAGCACGCTCAATCATGCGTTATTCGCCAACGGGATCGCGTATTAGGTTGAATACGCACTCCTAGCCTTTTCGCTGCCCCGCATCACCTCAAAACTCCTGATGGTCAAATAAGCCGTCTTTATCATTTTGAAGCCACGCACCGCTTCGATCATCTGCTTAAGCTTTCCGTGACTGGCCTCGATCACACTATTCAGGTATCTGACCTGGCGGTGTTCGATATCCTTGAGACACTTGCCCATTTTTCTTTAATTCGCGTACCGCCTGGGTATGGCACCCGGACTTGTCGGTGTTGGTTCTGGATGCTTTCCCCTAAGCTTCACAAGCGCGGTGGCATTGCCGAGGAAGCATTTCCGCGGCCTTCGCAGTGCTGGTCCGTGACAGATAATGATCCATCGCATTCCCCAGCTTCTCGACAGCCCGGTACAGAAACGTCTACTTGCCTCGCAGCTTGAATAGGTTTTGCTAACGCGCCAGTGATCCGGCATCGGCGGCCGCCACTGCCAGCGCATCCGCCGCTCCATCTCGGGGGCGTAGCGTTGCACCCAGGGGTAAATGGTCGGATGATCGACACGCACACCGCGCTCCGCCGTCATGGCTTCAGATCGCGGTAGCTAAGTCCGCACCGGCAATACCAGCGAGCCGCACACAGCATGACCTCGCCAGAGAAATGCGGCCCTTAGAAGTCACTCATAGCTTGATCCCCGCACTTAAAATCGACCTGAGCGTGGCAACCTGCATGTGAGTTGACAACAGAGCCAGCGACGGCGCCCCATAGCGCAACTCAGGCTGGCAGGATCGCGCCGCGATACCCGATCACCTGACCGGCCAGCCGATGCCCGGCCAGAGCCGCTTCGGTGGCGGGCTGCCCTTGGTGAAGGCCAGCCAGAAACGCCGCATTGAAGCTGTCTCCGGCAGCAGTTGTGTCCACGACCGACACCTGCGCGGGTACCGGCACCGTATTGAGCTGATCTTGCGCCCAGATCAGGCATCCGTTTGCCCCATCCTTCACGACGATGGTCTTGGGCCCCATTTCAGACAGGCGTGCGCAACAATTTGCTGCCGATTGATCCCCCCAGAGCAGGGCCTCATCCTCATATGTGGGCAGGTAGATGTCACTCAGAGCTATCGCAGTGCGGAAAATCTCCTGTGTACGCGCCTTGTCCCCCGGCCAGAGCCGAGGTCGAAAATTACCATCAAACGCGATCTTCAGCCCGGCGGCGCGCAGAGCGGACAGGCTGGCAAAAAACCTGTCCAGATCCGCTTGAAATGCAAAAAGACTGATCCCGGAGAAATAGAGCAGCGATGTCTCGCCCAGCCCTTCCATCCACATCTGAGAAGGTGCGGCAAAGCACTGCCGCGCTGCCGATGTCTCGCGCCAATAAGAGAAACTGCGCTCGCCGCTGGCATCGTTGGAGATCGCATAGAGCCCCGTCACCGCCCCCGGGACGCGTCGCAACAACCTGTCGGATACGTCATTTTCGCGCAGGCTGCGCTGGATCAGATCGCCAAACGGATCTTCTCCCACCGCACTGGCAAAGCCTACCTGCAGCCCCGCCCGCGCCAGATAGATGGCAGTGTTGAAGGTATCACCCCCCACTGCGACTTGCGGCACTCCAGCGGGAGAAAAGGCGATCTCCCCCATCGCCTCACCGAGGCACAGAACATCGAGGCGCTCCGCTTGCGTCATTGGTCGGCAATCACGTCCTGGCGTTGCAGTCCAAGACCTGCAATGCCCAGCTCTACCACGTCACCTGCCTTCAGGTAGCGCGGCGGCGTCATGCCAAGGCCGACGCCCGGGGGCGTGCCAGTGGAGATCACGTCTCCTGGATGAAGCGTCATGAACTGGCTGAGGTAATGCACCAGATGCGCCACGCCGTAGACCATGGTGCTGGAGGAGCCGTCCTGCATCGTCTCGCCATTCACCTTGAGCCACATGGCAAGAGATTGCGGATCGGGCACTTCATCCTGTGTCACCAGCCAAGGGCCGATCTGGCCGAAATTGTCGCAGCTCTTGCCCTTAGTCCATTGCCCAGCCCGCTCGGTCTGAAAAGCGCGTTCGGAGACGTCGTTGGTGATCGCATACCCCGCCACGTAGTCCATCGCCTCGGCTTCGCTGACATATTTTGCGGGCTTGCCGATGATCACCGCCAGCTCCACTTCCCAATCCGTCTTGGTGGAACCGCGCGGGATGACAATGGGGTCATTCGGCCCGCAAATGGCAGAACTCGCCTTCATGAAAATCACCGGCTCCGGCGGCACGTCCAACCCACTCTCGGCGGCGTGATCGGCGTAGTTGAGACCGATGCAGATGAATTTTCCCGTACCTGCGATCGGCGGGCCAAGACGCGGGTTGTCTTCGACCACCGGCAGCGAGTCCGCATCCACTTCGGCCAGTCCGGCGAGGCTCTCGGGCGAGAGCGCCGCCCCAGAGAGATCGTCGATCAGATCTGAGAGATCGCGAAGGGTTCCGTCCCGGTGCAACAATCCCGGTTTCTCGGCACCGGGGGCACCATAGCGCAGCAATTTCATGTCGTGTCAGTCCTCAGGCTTTTGATGTCATCAGGGTGTTTGGTCAAAGGGTCCAGCCGCCATCGACGCAGCAAGCCTGCCCAGTGGTATAGGTCGCACCGGCCAGATAGACGGCGAGGTCGGCGACCTCTTCAGCTTCGGCGATGCGGCCCATCGGCTGGCGCGCGACAAAAGCCGCACGGGCCGCGTCATAATCGCCCGTCGCCGCCAGCCGCTCGTCGAGCGAGGGCGATTGCACGGTGCCCGGGCAGATCGCATTGCAGCGAATGCCGTCAGCCACGTAGTCGGCGGCAATCGCCTTAGTCAGGCCCAGTACCGCCGCCTTGGTGGTGGAATAGACAAAGCGGTTCGGCACCCCTTTCACCGAAGACGCCACCGAGGACATGTTGAGGATTGCACCCGATTTGCGTTCCAGCATGCCTGGCAGCACTGCCCGTACCATCCGCACCATCGCCTTGACGTTCAGGTCATAGGCGAAGTCCAGTTCTTCCTCGCGGCACTCCAGCACGGTCCCCCCGTGTACGATACCCGCACAATTGAACAAGATATCTACCGGTCCTGCCGCCGCGCAAACCTCGGCAACCGATGCTGTATCGAGCACATCCAGCCGCGCCGTGTCGCAGTCCATAAGCCCCTGAAGCCCCGCTGCATTTATATCGGTCGCAAGCACGCTGGCCCCCGCCCGCACAAAAGCTTCGGCACTGGCGCGTCCGATGCCTTGCGCCGCCGCGGTGATCAGCACCCGCTTTCCGGTCAGATCAATGGTCATGGTTCTTCCTCCTTCGCGCCGTACTCACATCACCGCGCCGATTTGCCAGGGCACGAATTCCACCGCACCAAACCCCTGCGCTTCGCTCTTGGTTTCTTCGCCCGAGGCAACCCGCAGCATCAGATCAAAGATCTCCTGCCCCTTATCCTGCAGGCTGACCCCATCGAGGATATCGCCGCAGTTCACATCCATATCCATCTGCATACGCCGCCAAAGGTCGGGGTTTGAGGCAATCTTGATCGCAGGCACCGGCTGGTAGCCAGACACGCTGCCACGACCGGTGGTAAAGGCGATCAGATTAGCTCCAGATGCGGTCTGCCCCGTCACGGAACAGGGGTCGTAGCCGGGGCTGTCCATGAAAACAAAGCCCGCCCGATCAATGGGTTCAGCGAATTTATAGACCCCAGAGAGTGGCGCGCTGCCGCCTTTGGCCACGGCACCGAGCGATTTTTCCAGGATCGTGGTCAGCCCGCCGCGTTTGTTGCCCGGCGATGGATTGTTGTCCATCTCGCCAAAGTTGCGGGCGGTGTAGTCCTCCCACCAATTGATGAGGTCAATCAGTTTGCGGCCCGTCCCCTCGTCCACGGCACGGCGGGTCAGCAGATGCTCGGCACCGTAGATCTCGGAGGTTTCCGACAGGATCGAGGTGCCCCCATGGCGCACCAGCAGGTCGGAGGCCACCCCAAGCGCAGGGTTCGCGGTGATCCCCGAGTAGCCATCCGAACCACCACATTGCATCCCCAGAACCAAGTGGCGCGCGGACGCAGGCGTGCGTGTCGCCTTGTTCGCCTCTGCTGCAAGTTCGCGCAGCAGCCCAAGACCCTTGCCCACAGTGGCCCGCGTGCCGCCCTCATGCTGGATCGTCATATAGCGGAACCGGGCGCTGTCCTGCAGCGCCTTGCGGTCGATGAGGTCGGGGATCTGCATCACCTCGCAACCAAGGCCGACCATGAGGATCGCCCCGAAATTGGCGCTGTGGCCATAACCGGCGAGGGTGCGGAACAGGGTGTCATAGCCCTCACCCTTGCCCGACATGCCGCAGCCCGACCCATGCACGATCGGCACGATGCCATCGACATTGGGAAACGCCGCCAGCAGGTCTGAGCGCTCTGCCGCATCCGCGATGAACCGCGCCACCGAGCCTGCGCAATTGACCGAGGTCAGTATGCCGAGATAGTTCCGTGTCCCGACCCGTCCCGAAGGGCGATGATAGCCTTGGAACACGGCCTCTTGCTTCAGAACAGGCAAGGGGTGCGCCGCTTGCCCAAAGCCATAGTCCTGCTTGTGATCCCCCATGCCGAGGTTTTGCACATGCACATGAGCCCCTGCGGGGATCGCAGCAGTGGTTGTGCCGATGATCTGGCCATACTTCAGGATCATCTCCCCTGCCGCGACGTCGCGCAGGGCGATCTTGTGGCCCGCCGGGATCGGCTCTTGCGCGGTGAGGCCGCCGGGCAGCGTGGCCCCTGCCGGCACCGCTCGCAGGGCAACAAGCACGTTGTCGGCCTCATGCAGACAAAGCGCAAAGGGTTGGTTGGTCATATCACTGACTTTCACGGCGTCACCAACACCTTGATCACATGGTCGCGATCCCCGGCAAGGTTGGCAAATTGCGACGGAAGCTCCGACAGCGGCAACACGGCGGAAGCGATCTGTTGGGTCGGGACTGCGCCGCTGCGGATTGCCTCGATCACCCGGTCGAAATCGCCGCGCAGCGCATTGCGGCTGCCGATGATCTGGCTCTCGCGTTTGTGGAACTCGGAATCGGCAAAGGTGATGTTCTCCTTCACCACGCTGACCAGAACCGTGACGCCACCATGCGCCACCAGGGCAAAGCCCGCCTCAATCGCGCCCGCATTGCCGGTCGCGTCAAAAACCACGTCAAAACCTTCGGCCAGATCCCCGCACAGGATCTCGTCGCCGGGCTGATGGACAGCGGTGAAATCGAACAGCTCCGCTGCCGCCGTCAGGCGCTTGGCGCTGAGGTCCATCAGATGCACTTCGGCTCCGGCAATACGCGCAAAGAGTGCAGTGCCCAGCCCGATCGGCCCGGCGCCTGTGACCATCACCCGATCCCCTGCCCCGCAGTCCGAGCGCGCCACCGCATGTGCCCCGATGGCGAGGAACTCCACCATTGCCGCCTCGACCGGCGTCAGCCCCTCGGCGGGGTAGAGGTTGCCCTCCGGCACCGCAATCCGGGAACACATGCCGCCGTCGGTATGGACCCCCAGAACCGCGATATCGCTGCAGCAGTTCGGTTTACCACGTCGGCAGGCCCGGCATTTCCCGCAGGAGAGATAGGGATTCACCACCACCAATTGGCCCGCATCCGGCCCGTCCACCAAATGCCCCGAGAGCTCATGGCCGATCACGCGCGGATAGTTCAGAAAAGGGTGCTTGCCCTCGAATATATGATAGTCGGTGCCGCAAATGCCGATCGCGGCGATATCAACCAGCCGATGGCCCTCGGGGGCGACTTCGGGGCGTGGGCGTGTCTCCAGCTCAAAGGTGCCGGGCTTCACGCAAACGCCGCAGGCCATCTCATTTTGAACATGATCCTTCATTGCACCGCCTCCAGATTTCGAGCGGACCAGTCAGCGGGCAATTCGCCCTTCACGATCAGACTTAGCACATCGTCTTTGCTCACCTCGTCGATGCCATGGGCCCCCACCAGGCGGCCTTTGTTCATCACCACCACGCGGTTACAGAGGTCAAAGACGTCATGCATGTCGTGGCTGACCAAAAGGATGCCGATGCCCTCCGCCTGCAATTGCCGGATGAGATCCGCAACCATCGCGGTCTCCGACGGCCCCAGTGCCGCCGTGGGCTCGTCCATGATAAGCACCTTGGTGTCGAAATAGATCGCCCGCGCAATCGCGATCACCTGCCGTTGACCACCCGACAGCGAGGAAACCGGATCGGTGAGGTTCTTGAAGTTCGGGTTGAGCCGTGCCAGGACCTTGCGGCTTTCCTCCAGCATTCGCGCATCGTCTAGATTGCCAAACCGCGTCTTCAGCTCACGGCCCAGAAACAGGTTCGCGGGCGCATCCAGATGATCGGCCAGCGCCAACGTCTGGTAAATCGTCTCGATCCCCGCCGCACGGGCATCGTTGGGGTCGTCAAAGGTGACTGCCGTGCCATTGATCCGGATCTCACCCGCACTGGGGATCATCGCACCGGCCAGAATACGCATCAAACAGGATTTGCCGGCACCATTGTGGCCCAACACGCCGACCACCTCGCCGGGATGGAGATCAAGCGAGACATGATCCACTGCCCGCACCCCGCCAAAGTGCTTTTCGATACCGATCATCTCTACCAAGGGGGTTTGCGACATGTTCTGCCTTTCTGCCGGAGTAGTCTGGAGGTCTTGAACCGAGGGGCACGCCAGTGCCCCCCGGAAAAACGCGCTCAGTAAAGGACGTTTTTAGCCTTGTCGGAGTCGATGTTCTCCTGATCGACGAGCACCACGCCGGTGTTGATGAAGGGCTCGACCGTTGCACCAGAGAGGATGTCCATCACAGCCGTCACGCCCATGTCACCCATGGCGAAAGAGCCCTGCACCGCGGTTGCCTCCATCAGCCCCTCACGCACGAACTGCTGCAGATCCTCGTTGCCATCAAAGCCGAGTGCGACCAGCTGACCGGCCTTGCCCGCCTGTTGGATGGCCCGCCCCATACCCACGGCAGTGGGTTCATTTGCGCCAAAGATTCCGACCAGATCCGGGTTTGAGGCCAGAATGTCGGTGGTCTGGTTCAGCGCCAGCGCCATCTGGCTCTGCGAGTAATAGGGGCCGACGATCTCCAAGCTGGAATTGGCCTTGAGGTAATCGGAGAAACAGCCGACCCGGCCGATTTCCGACCCAACCCCGGCGACATAGGACATCACCGCCACTTTGCCCTCGGTGCCCGCCTCGGCGATCATGCGCTTGGCCACTTCTTCACCCGCGGCGCAATTGTCGGTGGACAGAAACGACTGGTAGGTGCCCTTCGCGCCCTCCGTCAGGGCGCTGTCGATGATGACCACTGGAATGGCGCTCTCAAAGGCGCGTTTCACCGCCGGGGCCAGGGCTTCCGGGTCCGAGGGTGCCAGCACAACACCCGCAACCCCGCGATTGATGGCGTTCTCGACCAGGTTCACCTGATCGGCGACAGCACTTTCGGTCGCCGGACCGTCAAAGCTGAACGTGTGCTCGGACTGGCCCGCAATCGCCGCCTCCGCGCCCTTGTTCACGTTCTGCCAGAAGTTGGAGCTGGTGGTCTTCACGATCACCGCGATTTCACCGGCCTGTGCAAGACCCGCGGACAGGGCCATCGCCGACGCCAGCATTCCAAGTTTAAAGGACCGCATCTCATTCCTCCTCTATTGAGATATTGGTTGTCTTTTCTTCTTCTTATTCTGTCAGACCCCTCCTCCCGGTTGGGGTCGAACCTCGGTGTTGACCCTCAGCGCCGGTTGCGCATCTGGTCGATCCAGACCGCGCCGATCACCACGGCACCGATCACGATTTGCTGGATAAACGCGGAGACCCCCGCCATATTGAGCCCGTTGCGCAGGATGCCGATGATGAAGGCTCCGATCATCGTGCCCGATACGGTGCCCACGCCGCCCGAAAGCGAAGCGCCGCCGATGACAGCCGCCGCGATGGCGTCAAGTTCATACATCACACCCTCGCTCGGCTGCGCGGTCACGAGCCGCGACATCAGCACATTGCCCGCCAGACCGGCCAGAGCACCGGACATCACATAGGCATAAAGCTTGGTCTGATTGACCCGCACCCCCGAGAGCCGCGCCGCTTCCTCGTTGGAGCCGGTCGCATAGATATGACGACCGATACTGCGGCGACGCAGCAGGTAGGTTGCCCCCACCGCCACCACCAGCAGCAGGATCGCGGGATAAGGGATGCCGGGAAAAATGACCTTGGGGAAACCGTTGGGTTGCATCTCCACCATGCGAAACAGCGCTCCGTTGCCCAGTCGGCCAAAGGCTTCGCCCAGCTGCGAGATCGGAGCGGCTCCGGTCAGTTGGAGTGCCAGCCCACGCGCCATCAGCATCATCCCAAGGGTCGCCACGAAGGGTGGAATTTTAGCCCGCGTCACGACGAGACCATTCACCGCTCCACAGGCGGCACCGATCGCGACGCCCAAGCCCATGGCCAGCCCCACCGGCACCCCGGCCTTCACCGCCATGGCAGTGCCGACCCCAGAAAGTGCCAGAACCGACCCCACCGACAGATCGATGCCCCCGGTGATAATCACCAGGGTCATGCCAATACCCAGAAGTCCGATCACCGACGTCTGCAACAAAATGGTCAGCGCATTGTTCACGGAAAAGAACGCTTGGCTCGCGAGAGAAAAGCCGGCGATCAACATCAAAAGCGTCAGTAAAGCTGAGAGGCGGTGAATCTTCGCCGCATCCGGCATCACGCTCGCAAGCGGGGTCGAGGCCCGCTTGGACGCGGGTTTGATAGCTTGTGACATACGCCTCCCTTTCGCAGTCTTGCGTTTAATTATTTAATACATAGACAGAACTCGGTTGATTCTTGTCAATTGTTTTTTATAATAACGTACAAATACAAGTGCCGCCGCTCTGGCGGCACCGAGGAAGGGCAATCAGATGGCACGCAGCGACACCAGATACCGAGAAGCCTATAATCGCATCCTCGCCTATTGCGAGACCCTGCCCCCCAAGGCACCGATCCCATCGGAGACGAGCCTGGCCGAGATCGCGGGTGTAAGCAGGACAGTCATCCGCCGCTGTCTTGCGCGAATGGAGGAACTGGGGCTGATCTCCTGGCAGGGGCGCGACAAGCACCTCCTGCGCGCGCCCCTGGCCGAGGACAGGATCGCGGTGCCGGAGACGCCATCGGACAAGAACGATCTGGAACAGCGGTTCCTCGACTGGGTGCTGCGCTTTGACGTGCCTGCCAATACGCCGCTCTCCGTCGCGGAACTGTCCCGCACCTTCGGCGTTGCCCAGCATGACCTGAAGGAATTTCTTGCCGGGCTCAGCCGCTTCGGCCTTGTGTCGCGCCGTCCGCAAGGCGGCTGGATGCTTCTTGGTTTCACCAAGGATTTTGCAATCGAGCTGTCAGATTTTCGCTCCGTGCTGGAACTGAACGCCGTAACCCAGGTGGCAGAAGTACCGGTCGACCATCCGGTTTGGGCCGCCCTCGCTCAGCTGCGCCAAGACCATCTGGCCCTCAAGAACGCCATAGATACCGACTTCCACGAATTCTCAAAACTCGACGAGCGCTTTCACCTCGCCATCAACTCGGTGGTTAGGAACCGCTTCATTGCTGAGTTCCAAAAGGTCATATCGCTGATTTTCCACTACCACTACATGTGGGACAAAACCGAGGAGAAGGACCGAAACGCCGCCGCGATTGACGAACATATTGCGATCATCGACGCCCTGGAGGCACGCGACGCCGAGGCTGCCCGCCTTGCAGCGCAGCGGCACTTGCGTACATCAAAAACAACGCTCCTGTCATCGCTGCGCCATCACGATTTGGGCTGAACCGTCTCAGGCGAAAGCCGCGTCCAATCCGGCTGGAACCGGGGCCGCCAATGCCTCCAGATTGCGCTGCAGGGAGGCTGGTTTGGCAGTCCCAAGGAGCACCGACGCCACCGCCGGATGGCGGATCGCGAACTGCAGCGCCGCCGTCGCCAGCGGCACACCAAAATCTGCGGCCCTCGCCTCAAGCGCCCTCACCCTATCCATGACCACCTCCGGGGCCGGGCCATAATCATAGGTCGCCCCCGGCACCGGCCCAGTGGCCAGAATACCGGAATTGAAGATGCCCCCCAGCACCAGACTGGTGCCCGCGGCGCGACATTCCGGAACCAGCTCCGCCTCTGCCGCACGGTCCAGCAACGTGAGCCGCCCCGCGAGCAGGATCACATCCAGAGGGCCGCCATTTCGCATCACATCCAGACACACCTCGCACTCATTAACCCCGAGCCCGAAGGCCCGAATTTTTCCCTGCTCCTTCAACCGTACCAGCCGCTCATACCCCGAGCCGAGAAACGCCTCTCGGTGTGGTATATTGCCCTCAACCCCGTGTGTATATTCGCCGATATCATGCACATAGAGGATATCGATCCGACTGCGGCCCAACCGCATGCAACTCTGTTCAAAGCTCTCTTCGATACCATCGCCGGAGTAATCATAGCGCACGTCATTCTGCGCCGGGTTTACAAAGCCGTCCACCTCCGCAATCGGCGCGCGCGCCGGGGACAACACCCGCCCCACCTTGGTCGAGATTGTGGCCTCAGGACAGGATTTCAGAAAGCGACCCAGCCGTTGCTCGGACAGGCCGCGCCCGTAATGCGGTGCTGTATCGAAATACCGGATGCCCGCTGCCCAGGCGCAGGCAAGCACCGCGTCCGCATCCGCCTCGCTCACCTCGCGATAGAGGTTTCCGATGCTGGCGCAGCCAAAAGACAATTCACTAACGGCCAGACCCGTCCGGCCCACGTATCGCGTTTTCATCCGATTTCTCCCTGCAATGCGGCCCTGAGCCGCGGTTTCGCACGCCCGTCGCCATTCGCTTCTGCCCAGCCTAGGAAGGCCGCGATCCGGCGCTCCAGCTTTTGCGCATGATTTTGGGCAATATCCGCCAGTCGATGATCCAGAAAAGGGTTGGAAAACCGCTCCAGCGTGGTCTCGATATAGTCCTCCAGCCCCGCGCCCTCGCCCGCAGCGACAAAGCCTGGAAGCACCTCTTCTGCAAAAACCGTCCGTAAACGCGCGGCCCAGTCCGGGTCCGCCATCACCTCGCGCACATGCTCCGCGTCACGCCTGCCGCGCGCCAGCCACTCCGCCACCATCCAACTATGACCAAGGTTCAGCACAAAAAGCTTGCGCCGCTCAATCACCCCGAGGTCCGGCACCACTTGCACCGCCGGATGCTGGCAGGGAAGCCGCAGTCCCGGTTGCGCCTCGATCGCCCAAAGCGCATAAGGCTCCGCGATCGCCCCGGCCGGGTAGAGCGGCTCAGACACGATGCGATCCACCAGCGAATTGACCCAGACCACTTCGGCGCGCAACCAATCGCGATAATCACGGTCCATGCCTTCAGCCGCAGCAAGCACCAAATCGCGCAGGGCCGTGCCATTACCGCGCAGCAGTTCCGTCGGCAGCACCTGCACCGCGCGCCCGCCCTGTTCGAACCGTGCCCGCAACAAATACGCCAGCTTGGCCGGGTAGGACATCGCCGGATCGAGGCACCGCCCCGCATCCGCCACCTGGGGACCAAAACCCGCATCGCCAGTATTGGACAGGATCATGTCCGCCTCTTCTGCCACGAGGCGCTGCACCTCCGCCAGATCCGGGCCAAAGATCAGGCCTCGCGCGATGGATGTCACCCGGCAGGTCTCTTCAACCGGCCGTCCCTGCCGCAGCCCGCGGATACGCACCTCATAGCCCTCGGCCAGCGCCTGCAACCGTGCAGCCCTCTGTGCATCGCCGCTGCTTTGCACCACGGTGACGGGGCGCGCGTCGGGCATGGATTCGGACAGAAACAGATCAGCATGCGCCTGCAAAAAGCGGCTGGTTCCAAACTGGACAACAGTTGGATTTGACATTGACGTCCCTCCCATTTTGGTTTGTTATTATTTAGAACATTTCTTCATGCAAGGAAAAACCGTGATTATCGACGCACATCAGCACTTCTGGCGGATCGACCGCGGCGACTATTCCTGGATGGACGACAGCGTCGCCGCAATTCGGCGGGACATTCTACCACCGGATCTGGCCCCATTAGCGGCCACAAGTGGCATCAGCGGGACGATTGCGGTTCAGGCAGCACCAACTCTGGCAGAGACTGAATTTCTCCTCGCGCTTGCCGATCAAACCCCGCTGGTCAGAGGTGTCGTGGGTTGGGTTGACCTCACAGGTGATGTCCCGGCCCAGCTTGCACGCCTGTCGCATCCATTGCTCAAAGGTATCCGCCCGATGTTGCAGGATATTGCTGAGACCGACTGGGTCTTGCGCGCCGATGTGCTGGCGGGGCTGAAGGCGGTCGCCGCTGCCGGATTGCGCATGGATGTGTTGATCACTCCGCGCCATTTCGACGTGATCGACACGCTCGCGCACCGCCTGCCGCAACTGCCGCTCATCCTCGACCATTGCGCCAAACCTACCTTTGAGAACTGCGATCCCGGCTCTGACTGGCGCGCAGGGATCGCAGCGCTCGCCGCGCATCCGCAGGTTTCGTGCAAGCTGTCCGGTCTGGCCAATGAATTCGGCCCCGGTTGGTCTGCCCAGGCGCTCCGTCCGGTGTTCGACCATGTTCTGCAACATTTCGGGCCACAGCGACTGATGTGGGGCAGCGACTGGCCAGTTCTGGAATTGGAAGGACGCTACCCCGACTGGCTGACAGTCGCGCAGCAACTCGCCGCCGATCTCTCGCAGGACGCGCGCCGCAGCCTTTTTGCCGACACCGCCACCCGTATCTACACGCTCACCTAGGAGTCCCATATGCAGCGTATGGCACATATCATTGGCCTCAAACCTGAACATCAGGCGGAATATATTCGCCTGCATGCGGATGTCTGGCCCGACGTACTTGAGCGGCTGCGTGCCTCCAACATAACGAATTACTCGATCTTCCTGCGCGAACCGGAAATGTTGATGTTCAGCTACTGGGAGTACACCGGTAGCGACTTTCAAGCAGACAATGCAGCAATCGCAGCCGATCCGGTCACGCGCGAGTGGTGGGCTCTGTGTGGCCCGATGCAGGCCCCTTTGCAGAGCCGGGCAGAAGGAGAGTGGTGGGCTTCCGCACGGGAAGTCTTTCACCTGCCATAGGTGATGAATGCACGAGGTCAGGCACCCGAACGGCGTCATTGCAGAACAGGCATCTGAGGCGTGAGCTCCCCTTTCCCGACTGACGTCACGCGACGGAAACGATTTCGGCGGTGCGGAGGGCAATGGGCGGATGTGGCTTTCGGCTGTTTGCGCGGCAGCGTCAGGCTGACAACTGCGCCTCCCCCTGTCATCGTCATCAGTCGCGCACGAACGCGGTCAACCTGAGCCATCTGTCAAACCAGTTTTTCGAGAAGTGCTTGGGAATGCACTGTCGGGATTGCGCGCGCAGGGCGACTATGACGCCATCTTGTCCAAATGCCTAAACCGACCCTGCTGATTTCAGATCACGATAAAAACGAGGCGTGCGAATCACCTCGACCAGGTCGCATCAGCTCTAGTTTCGCAAAATCTCCGATAACGGACCGATGGCAAATTGCGCGTCAGGCTAGGATAAGACGCTGAATATTCAGCTGTGTTTCGTGAATGCATTCAAAGCAGTATATTTGATTTTCCGAAGTTATCTTTTTCTAAACCGAGCGGTCGTCAGACTACCGTAAATGTCCACTCAGTGCCTCGGAGTAACCAACATGAATTTCACCAAACCACTGTTCGCGACCCTATTGATGGCATTTCCGCATTTTGCGGCAGCCGAACAGGGGATCACCGACGACAGCGTCACATTTGCTCAGGTCGCCGCATTCGAAGGACCGGCAGCCGCACTTGGCACCGGCATGCGGCTGGGGATCACCGCCGCATTCGAAGAAGTCAATGCTGCGGGTGGTGTGCATGGTCGCACCGTGCAGCTCGACGCAATGGACGACGGGTACGAACCGGATCGCTCTGCTGCCCTGGTCAAGACCGTGGTGGACGAAAACAATCACATCGGGCTGATCGGGCCGGTCGGCACACCGACCACTTCAGCGACGCAGCCGATCGCATCAGCCGCAAACATGCCCTTCATCGGCCCGTTCACCGGCGCCGGGTTCCTGCGCGATGCCAGTCACGGCAACATCTTCAACGTGCGCGCCACCTATCATGCGGAAACCGAGGCCTGGATCGATTATCTGGTCGATCAGCAGGGCATGGAATCCATTGCCATCCTCTATCAGGATGACGGGTTCGGCCGTGTCGGCCTGGCCGGTGTCAACGCCGCACTGGAAAAGCGCAACATGACCCTTGCCGCGGAAGGCACGTATACCCGCAACACGACTGCGGTGAAAAAGGCGCTGCTGTCGATCCGCAAGGCCAAGCCAGATGCGGTGGTTATGGTCGGCGCCTACAAGCCGGTTGCGGAATTCATCAAGCTGTCCCGGAAGATGAAAATCGATGCAACCTTCGTCAATATTTCCTTTGTCGGCTCTGATGCCCTGGCACAAGAGCTGGGGGATGCCGGTGAAGGCGTCATCATCAGCCAGGTCGTGCCGCTCCCATGGGACGCGTCGGTGCCGATTGTGGCCCAGTACACAAAGGCGCTGGCAGCTGCGGATGCCTCTGCCAAGCCAGGGTTCGTGTCGCTTGAAGGCTATATCGTTGGGCGTCTCGCCATCGAAGGGCTGGAAGCTGCGGGCAAGGAGCTGACGCGCGAAAGCTATCTGCAAGCGCTTTCTACGCTGACCACAGTCGATCTTGGTGGTGTGACCATGACGTTTGGGTCCGACGACAATCAGGGGATGGACGATGTGTTCATGACCCGGATCACTGCAGACGGAGGCTTCGAGCCTATCTCGCCAGCCGAAGAATCCTGATCGACAGCAAGGTGCCGACGGCTGTCCCACCGATCTGAAGGGTTCCTGCCCGGTTAACGGGCAGGAGCAGGCGCACATCCTCTCCAACAGGTAGTCTCATGTTTCGATCACTCGCACGCAAAACACTGCGCCGTCTGAATATTCTTTCGAGCATTCGCGGCAAAATCACGTTTCTTCTCCTGCTGATTGCAGTGACCGTCGGCACGGCGGGCTTCGTGAGCTACCAGTCGTTTGACCGTGTGTCATCAGGCATGAGTGACATGACAGGACGGGATCTGCCGCAATTGACCCGCAGCAACGAACTGGTGATGGCGTCGGCCTCAACCAAGGATGCGATGCTGGCGGTTCTGATGTCGAATGACGTCGATGAGCTTACGCATGCCAGAGGGCTGGTTGAGACGTCGATGCAGTCGCTCGACACCGTTATCGCCACCCTGCCAGAGGACGTCGCGGCGCATTTTGAGGCGGAACGCGCCGCAGTCGACGACACAATCCAGAGCCTGATCGCGGCACGCGGGACATCGTTTGAGACCAATGCCGACGTGGCCGCCATGACGCAGGACCTACAGGCACTTGTGGCCGCGCTGCAGGTCGATCTGACCGAGATCGCGGATGGGGCCTATTTCGACATTGCCATGCAGGGTGAGGACACGATCACCTCGATCGAGGAAACGATGCTGGATCTTGTGGAGAACAAGTTCACGGCATTGCAGACCCTGCTGGAAGTCCGTTCCGAGGTGAACCTTTTGTCCGGCGTTGCCTTGGCGCTCGCGAGTACCGAAGACAGCGCGACACGGTCGATTCTGTCAGATCTTGCGCTGTCATCGCGCAACCGTCTGGCGGATGCGATCGATACGCTGGCACTGGTAGAGATCGACCCAACAGTTGCGCAGGACATGCAGGTGAATGCCGACACGCTCGCCGGCGCCATCGAGGCCGCGCTCGAAGGCGGGCAAGTGGATCGCAGCAGCGTCTTGTCCGTGCGGCAATCGGCTGATGCCGTTCTCGCCCTTGCAGTGGACGACATGGTGTTCGAGCTGACCATCGCGGCCGATGACGCCTCGACTGGCAACCGCGATGCAATCCAGGGCCTGCTGGACAATGAAGTTGCCTATATGAACACCCTTCTCGAAATCAGTTCCTGGCTCAGCGGATTGCAAAGCGCCGCCTTGAAGGTTGTCAGCGCGCAGAATGTTGATCAGGCAAATGTAGCGGCAACAGCCATGCAGGCGGCGGCGCAGCAATTATCGGGGTATCGGGATTTTGCCGACGGCCAACTGGCAGCCACCATCGACGCGCTGGTAGCACTGGCGGATCCGGACCAAGGGCTTGTGTCCTTCCGCGTGCAATCGCTGAATGCGGACGCTGCCTCCGAGCAGGCAGCCAATGCGACCGTGAATGCGGTGCTTCTGATTGCAGGAGAAGCTAGCATGCGCGGTGCAACAAGCCAAACCAGCATGACAGAGCAGGCAGTGGCCATCGCCAAGGATGCTACTTCGGTCAAGCGCAGCCTCGAATTGCTCGGCCTGGCGGCGATTGCTTTCCTTTTCATGGCGT
This sequence comes from Tritonibacter scottomollicae, assembly GCF_032924845.1. Taxonomy (NCBI): domain Bacteria; kingdom Pseudomonadati; phylum Pseudomonadota; class Alphaproteobacteria; order Rhodobacterales; family Paracoccaceae; genus Tritonibacter; species Tritonibacter scottomollicae. The sequence goes on along the minus strand of NZ_CP136704.1, from coordinate 91,018 downwards.
TGTTCCTGAATCATATGCTGATCGTGCGCCCGCTCAACGCGATCATCGCCACCACAGAGCGCCTGTCCCAGGGCGACATGAAACCTGTTCGCGGCTTCGACCGATCCAGCGACGAGATCGCGCGGATCGCCAGGGCGCTGACAGTGTTTCGCGATGGTCTGGTCGAAAAGGAAGACATGTCCCGCCTTGCAGAAGAAGAACGGGCGGAAAACCAAGCGAAGCAGACCGCTGCGGTGGGCGCCATCGGTACCGGGCTGGCAGAGCTGTCGCGAGGCAACCTGTCCTATCGCATCAACGAAGAGCTGACCGAGGGCTACACGCAGCTGAAGGAAGACTTCAACAGCACTGCGCATACGCTCAGCACCACGGTTCAGGATGTGGTGGCAGTCGCGGAATCGATCAGGAACGGCTCAGCAGAAGTGAGCCAGGCCTCAGACGACCTGTCGCAGCGCACCGAAAGCCAGGCAGCTACCCTGGAACAGACCGCGGCGGCGCTCGAGGAGCTGACGGCCAGCGTCCGGTCGGCGGCCGAAGGGTCCCGCGATGCGGAGACCACGACGGTCGAGGCCAAGAATGAGGCGACGCAAAGCGGCAAGGTTGTGGAGAACGCCGTACAGGCGATGCAGGACATCGAGGCAAGCTCGACCCAGATCGAGCAGATCATCGCAGTCATCGACGACATTGCGTTTCAGACCAATCTGTTGGCCCTGAATGCGGGCGTGGAAGCCGCGCGAGCGGGTGAAGCCGGGCGCGGATTTGCGGTTGTCGCCTCCGAGGTGCGCGGGCTGGCACAGAAGACGACGGATGCGGCCCGCGAAATCAAGACGCTGATTTCCAAGAGCACGGAGCAGGTGAACACCGGGGTGGATCTGGTGGCCCGCACGGGCGAAGCGCTGAAGAGCATCACTGATCGGGTGACGCATATCTCCAAACTGATGAGCGCCATCGCAGATTCCACCAGCGAACAGGCCACCGGGTTGGGTGAGGCCAATATCGCGGTCTCGCAACTCGATCAGGTGACGCAGCAAAACGCAGCCATGGTGGAGGAAACCAGCGCCGCTGGCCAGTTGCTCAGCCGGGATGCCGAGAAACTGTCGGACCTGATGTCGTATTTCTCGATCACCGCTGGCCTATCGGAGGTGGCTCGGGGCTCTTGGTCGCAAGATTGCACAACGTCGGACGCCGCGTGAGCGACGGGCTAGAAAAAGGCCACAAGGGCATTGAGAAGTTGTTCGGCCGTGCTGCTTGACTATAGGGTGGCGCGGCCTTGTTGCGCAATTCGCGAGAGGGATTCATAGCGTGAATTCAGCGTGGTAGCTGGGCGACATGAGCAGTTGGTCCCCTACGAAGTACAAGACCACGAACTGGTCGTCGTACAATAACAGCCCGATACAGCGAGGATCGTTGTCGATCAAGGTTGATCCCGACATGGAGTGGATACACTCCTCCGTGCGGGACACGCGGTGGCCAACGGAGCTTCAGCGATGCCGCGCTCCGAACCTGTCTGACCCTGAAAGTGCTGTTCGGCATGTCGCCGAGGCAGAGTAAGCCGGTGAATGCGCCACGGGTTCGAACCCACTGGCGAACGGGGTTCGTGCAGAGCCTCTTGGACCGATTGGACCGTGCCAGACTTCAGCACGCTGTGTCGCCGCCAAAAGACGCTGAACGTGAGCACCCCCTATCGCGGCGGCGCGGGGCCGCTGAACCTGCAGATCCCCTCTCATGGTGCTCCTCCCCCACTGAATTGGTCCTCCGCTATGTTTAGCAAGACGGAGGAAACACGTGGCAAACAAGCGGCCGAAGCCCGAAGAGATTGTCACGAAGTTACGGCAGGTTGAGTTTCTAACGGGTCAAGGAATGCCGCGCCTGAACGCGATCAGGCAGATTGGCGTGACTGAACAAACGTATGACCGCTGGAAGAAAAAGTACGGCGGAATGGGCACTGAGCAACTAAAAGAACTGAACCGTCTTCAGAAAGAGAACGAAAGACTAAGAAGAGCGATATTTGATCTGACGCTGGACAAGTTGATCTTGGCTGAGGCTGCAAAGGGAAACTTCTACGTCCCGCTCGTCGCCGCGCCTGCATTGATCGTGTTCGTGCTGAGAGATGCTGGTTGGCATGTGAACGACAAGCGCGTCGAAAGGCTGTGGCGACGAGAGGGGCTGAGTGACCTGTTCATCCTGCGCGGGGTGCCATTGTACATTTGGTCGTAAGCGGTGCAAAGACCCCATGTTTCAATAAAATAAGGGGTTTGAGATACTGGCACCACCTGAAGAAAGGAGGTGGTGATGCTGGATGGAATGATGCCGGAAGAGGTGAAGGTGTGGGGGTTCACGATCCCCGTTTCCTCATCCGGGCGGCGAAAATGGCCTGACGCGCTCCGTGCTAAGGCTGTTCAAAAGATCCTGGCTGGAGCCGGAATCCGCGAGACAGCTGAGGAGATTGGCGCCAACAAATCTCTGGTCGCTCTCTGGGTTAAGAAGGCCCGCGCTTCCGGGATGAGCCCAGCTTTTGTCGAGGTCGTTGCTCCGGCGGCCCAGCGGCTGGCCGAGTCTCCTCACGAGAAAGACCATGAGGCTGCAAGCAGCACCTCCTGCCGGATCAGTATCGGAGCGGCTGCCATCGAGATACCCCCTGGCTATCCTGCCGACCACCTGGTGGAAGTGTTGCGGGCAGTGAGGGCAGCACAATGATTTCTCCTGCCAGCAACTTCCGGATTTACCTTGCCTCGGAGCCGGTCGACTTCCGCAAGGGTATGGACGGGCTTGCCGCTTGTGTGGCTAACAGCTTTGAGCTCGATCCTTATTCCGGGGCGATTTACGTTTTTCGTTCCCGGCGCGCCGACCGGTTGAAGATTCTGGTCTGGGATGGTTCAGGCCTTGTGCTGATCATGAAACGGTTGTCCGGCAAGCGTTTCACCTGGCCGAAACCGCAAGCGGGGCCTGTCACTTTGAGCAAAGTTCAGTTCGACGCCCTTTTCGAAGGGGTCGATTGGACCCAGGTGGCAGCATCAAACAGCCGCAAGCCCGTATTTCTGTAAATCCAACAGTCAGTTCCTTGTTGAGCGGCCGGAGTGCTCCCGGCCAACAGCCCAATTTGCCATAGGCCTTACCCTGATGTCCCGCATCCCCTTCATCGAAGCCCGGTTTTTCAACCCGGATGACACCACCTACACTCTGGAGAAACGGTTCGTGCAGCACCTGCGCGACCTGCGAAGCCGGGAGCTGCCAGATACCAGCGCTGGTGCAGAGCAAGCAGACAGCTGTGAAAGCGCTGCAAGGCGCCGTCACTCCACCAGCCCCAGCGAACAGGAAAGAGCGCGGATTAAACGCCGTGTTGCTCTTCTTATCGAGCGCCGGAAAGCCACTTCTGGCATGGGACATCTTGCCCGGGAGCACAGGGAGCGGCTCGCTGTGCTGCGGGATGGCGTCAGGCTGGCTGCGATCGCTACTGAACACCAAGCTGATGAACTGGCAGCTGAACTGCATGGGGAGATGCCCTGGATGGGGCCGGCGACGGAAATCGTGTGGCATGCGATGCGCCGGTCTGTGCGCGAAGGGTGGCCGGGCCTGCGGCTGCCGCCCATGCTGCTGGATGGGCCGCCCGGAATCGGTAAAAGTCACTGGGCGCGGCGCCTCGGGAAGCTTCTCGCAGTCCCGACGGCCGTTGTCGAAGCTACCAGCGAGAACGCGTCGTTCGGCATTGTCGGGTCGCAGCGCGGCTGGGGAAATGCGCATCCAGGGCGCCTGCTGGAAACAATTCTGCAGGCGCGCGTAGCAAACCCGGTTCTTGTTGTGGACGAAGTGGAGAAGGCCGGGAAAGCTACTTCCAACAAAGGCCATACATTTGGTCTGGCTGAGGCCCTCTTGCCGTTGCTCGAACCCATGACCGCCAAACGCTGGAATTGCCCTTACTATCAGGTGAAGTTCGACATGAGCTGGGTGGCCTGGGTGCTGACGTCCAACAATTGCCGCCTGTTGCCCGAACCGCTTCTCAGCAGATGCCCGCCTGTCAGGTTACGCGAGCTCACACCCGCGGAGCTGAGTGAATTTGTGCGGCAGGAAGGCGCTAAGCGGCATCTCTCGGACATCGCTGTCCAATCTGTTAACGAAGCGGTTGATCACGCTTGCCAACATGGGATGCGCGTCGATCTTCGGATTGCATCCCGGTTGATCCAGCGTGCTGAAGACCTGGAGCGTCAACCTGTCTGGCATTGACCCCTTAGGGCTTCTGCGTGGTACTGAAATTCCAAGTTGTAGTTGCCCGGGACGCATTCGTTTGGTTCGAGGGTAGCAATGCGCAGAAAGCACCTTTTGCAAATTTTCCCTGTCGCCAGATCAGCTCAAGATCTTCGCCGCGGTGACGCACCCAAAAGCTGCCCCTCGTCGTGGGTGAAGCGTGAAACCGGCATCGTGTGACCGAGATGTGGGGCAAAGCCGTCGCTCCCGCCACCCGAGACAATGAAGACAAACCGCCCGCACCGAGCCTTTGCCACCGAGCCAAACTTCGCTAGGGTCAGGACTCGTTATCCTTCATAGCCAGAAGATGACGAGAGCGGCGAGAGCGATAGCTGACAGGAACACTGTTGGTGATCTGTCGTATCGTGTTGCGACCCTTCTCCAGTCTTTCAGCCTGCCGAACATGATCTCGATCTGGTTGCGGCGTTTGTAACGGCGCTTATCGTACTTGACAGGGGTTTTACGCTGTTTGCGCCCAGGGATGCACGCCTTTATCCCCTTGTCTTCCAACGCTTCTCTGAACCAGTCAGCGTCATAGCCCCGGTCGCCCAGCAGCCATCCGACCGTCGGCAGGCTGCTGCACAGAGCCCGTGCTCCGACGTAATCGCTGACTTGGCCGGCAGTGATGAACAAGTTGAGCGGGCGACCACGGCTGTCGCAGATCGCATGCAGCTTCGTGTTCATCCCGCCTTTTGTGCGACCGATCACCCGCCCGCGCTTGTCTCCAGGTCCCCTTTTTTCGCCCGTAGGCTGGAAGCCGTACGGTGCGCTTTGAGATACGTCGCATCGATCATGACAGTTTGTTCTTCGCGATGATCTGCGGCCAGACCGACCAGCATTTGTGCGAAAATGCCCTTATCGCTCCACCGCTTCCAGCGGTTGTACAACGTTTTGTGTGGGCCGTATTCCTTCGGTGCATCACGCCACCGCAAGCCATTGCGATTGATGAAGATAATGCCACTTAGGACCCGCCGGTCATCAACTCGCGGCTTGCCGTGAGACTTGGGAAAGAAGCGCTCAAGACGCGCCATCTGCGCATCGCTCAACCAGAAAAGATCAGACATCGTCACCGCCCATTTTTGATGCGGTGAATCACGCAGCCAACCGAAAATCAATGGGTCCTGACCCTAGTAGATAATTGCACCAAAGCTCAACTGAATACTGTGTTGGCAGATGCCTCTCAGGCGACCCAGAGCTGGCTGGAGAAGGTCGGCGTGAACCCGATCCGGATTTATCCGGGATCACCTTGGGAGAACGGATACAACGAACGTTTCAATGGAACGCTCCGCCGCGAGGTACTTAATGTTGAATGGTTCAAAACAACCAAACAGGCGCAGATCGTAATTGATTGCTGGCTCAAGCAATAGAACCACACCCGCCCGCATCAAGCCCTCAACATGCGCCTGCCAGTGCCCGAAACTCTACTTCGAACTGGCCCATAGCAATGGGGCTGGACACGGCGGGGAAACCCTTGCCCGCGCCATGACGCTCGTCGAGACCGCGAAGATGAGTGGCATCGATCCGCAGGCCTGGCTGGCCGACGTGCTGGACCGCATCCACGATCACAAGATCAATCGGATCGACGAGCTTCTTCCATGGAATTGGGTGCCACAGGCATAACCAGTGGTATCAACCGGTCGGTTACATTGTGAGGATTAATGCTTCCCGCAATCTGGGAACACTTGGATTCGATGCTCGCGGTTAGGCAATATTGGAATATGCACGCTAGTGCGGCGCATGCTAGCAAGTTAGTCGTGAGGTATGCACTCGCGGATGGGACGATTAAGTTGGCAGATAAGCCGAAAACTGATGACAGCGAGGAGGCGCCTAAGGCGCCGATAGCGATCGACAAAGTCCGAGCTTCGAAGGCTGGGCATGCCTTTCATGAAGCTTGGGCGGCGAGGACGGCGCTTGAACTGCTTTCGCCATCGACAGACCTTCTGAGTATCACCCTTGAAGGGTTCGATGAGAAGGACGAGCGGGAGTTGGGAACAGGTGCCGTCGAAATTGCCGACTTGGTCCGGTATCACGGCGGCACCGATGTCGCCCACTCGCACCGCGTGGCGATCGTTCAGTTCAAGTACTCCATTGCCAGTGCCAATAAGGCGGTAAGGGCAGCGGACCTCGCTGGGACACTGAAAAAGTTTGCGGTCTCGGATACCGAGCTATGCGCCACCCACGGGGAACGTCACGTCAAGGAGGTGGTCAGGTATGAGTTCGCAACGAACCGTCCAATTCACGAAAGTCTTCGGTCGGCGATTTCGGACCTGATCACCGGCTCGCAGTCCAAGGGCGACGTCGCCCGGCAAGCGAGCCAGATCATTGAAGCCCTGCGCGCATACCCTCATCCGCAAGCCGAATTGCTTAATAGGCTGGAGTTAATTGGTAGCAAAGGTAGCTTGGTCGATGCCGAACGCGCGATATCATCTACTCTTGCCGCGTGGAGCGAGCCTGGCGATCCGGATGCGGAAAAGCGTCTGCTCAAACTGCGGAATCTGATCAGAATCAAAGCTGGCCCGGGCAGCGACACTGACAAACACGTCGATCGGATCGCGGTCTTGGCAGAGCTGGAGATCGAGCACGAAGAGAGGCTGTATCCGACCCCGGACGCCTTTCCCGACGTCGGAGACGTTGTCGAACGCCGGGTCATGAGCGATCTTCTGGTAGTGGCGCGCGAGCCTGGATTACCTCTTGTCATCCATGCGGCTGGGGGAATGGGCAAGACAGTTTTGATGCAGGGCTTGGCCGAGCAGCTTAGGGTCGACGGGCCGGTGGTCCTATTCGACGGTTTCGGCGCCGGCCGCTGGCGCGACCCTTCGGATAATCGCCATCTTCCCGAGCGCACATTGGTCCACCTTGCCAACTTGCTAGCAGGAGATGGCCTTTGCGACATCTTTCTACCCGTTACCGACATCACCGCCCTTTTGAAGGCATTTCGTCGGCGCCTCGAACAAGCGGTGGCTTCGGCGCGCAATACGCAGCAGGAAGCACAAATATCACTCGTGCTAGACGCTGTCGATCACGCAGGATTGGCCGCACAAGATACGGCGACGCAATCCTTCGCCCACCTGCTCATACGTAGTTTGAGCACAAACCCCATTGATGGCATCCGGATAATCGCTTCGTGCCGCACTGAACGACGTTCTCTCGCAACCGGCGGCAACTCACATAGAGAGTTCGCCATCCCGTTGTTCACCGACGCAGAGGCGCGTAGCTTGATCGCGAGCAGAGCACCGGATTGCTCCCAAGATGAAATCGCTGCGCTACTGATGCGCTCGGGACGTAATCCCCGCTGCCTCGACAACCTTATCGCCGCTGGTCGCCCTTTCGACCCGATTTCCTTTCCGGACTCGCCAATCGAACCGGGCGATCTGCTTGACGAACTCTTGCGCAAGAGGTTGGACGACGCCCGTGAAACGGCTCGTATGCGCGGTACGGCAGATCCTGACATCGATCTCCTGCTGACGGGCTTAGCATTGCTCGCGCCGCCCGTGCCGATCGAAGAGTTGGCTGCTGCTCACGGCTTGATCGCCGAGCAGGTTGAGAGTTTCGCTGCTGACCTGGCACCTCTACTTGAGCGGACACCGCACGGGCTGATGTTCCGCGATGAGCCAACCGAAACGCTCATCCGGAAGACTTACGGAAACGACCAAGCCGGCCGCGAACGTGTGATCTCGGCCCTGCAAGAGCGCCAGGTATCTTCGAATTACGCGGCGAGGGCCCTGCCGGCGTTGCTGACGTCACTTCGCAATACGGACCAACTCATCGCGTTGGCCTTCGATACGCGTATTCCAGCCAGCGCGTCGCAAGTCAGCGGCCGAGACATTAGGCTCGCCCGTATCACCGCGGCGATTGCGCTGACAAATGACGCGGGGCGCAGGGACGATCTGTTCCGCCTGCTGCTGGAGGCTTCGCTGGTCGCAGCCGGCCATGAGCGGTCAGATCGATTTCTATACGAGCATCCCGACCTTGCGGCGGTGTCTGGCGATCCCGAGGCACTGCGCAGGCTAGCCGCGACCTTCGTGGGCTGGCCGGGCGGCAAGCATGCGGCGCTTGCGTTAGCCAACTCATTCGCCGGCGACTTCGATGAAGCCCGTCGGCACGCCCGCCGCGCTATCGACTGGCACAATTGGGCGGCACACTCGAACGGTAATACTCGTTTCAGAAAAACGAGTGCATCGCGCCAGTGGGACGACATCGGCTTTGCCTATGTAGAAATGTTAGCGGGTAACGACGTAAGGATCGCTCAGTTTTTTACGCGTCGCGACGATGGATCGGCCTACGCCAAGTTCAGAGAACTGTTTGATCTGCTGGAGCGCCACACGCTCTCCCTTCATCCTCCAAGCTCGCGCGTCCATGCCCGCCTAGCGCGGTGTAGACACCCGTCCCGCGCCCTCTTTGCTGCTGCGCTTCAATTCGGAGACCGGGACGAGGCTTGGGAAACAAAGCTGATTGCGGAAATGGCAGCTGCTCCAGCTTCCGCCGGTGACCATGATGGTTTGGCCATTGCGAATGTTCAGGCATCCGCCCGGGCTATCGCGCTCGGGCTCAAGCGCGAAGGCTCGTCAATCCTCGACGGCGCTGGACTGAAAGCTCCATCGATCCACGTCTACTCAAGCTATTTCGATGGCGGTCGGGCGATCGACGTTGCGGTATTTGCCGCCGGCGTGCGATCGGCCTTAAGCGGCCGCCCCGTCCAGCTACTCGATATCGTCCCGACCGAGTTGATCGAGTTAGTGCCGAAAAGTTCGCGAACACGTGGACCGGCGGCGTTCTCTCGAGCCTTGGAACAAAAGCTGGCGGAGCCGAAATTCGAAGCTCGCCGACGGCCCGGACGGCGCCGCGATAGTCTGAATGGCGAGAGGCGCTCCGAATATTCTCGCGCGCTCAGCAGCCGCATCAAGCCGTTGTTGCCTTACGCGCAGGACCTCGCCAACGTCATTCGCCCACCACTTGGAAAGACGCGTTCCTCGATGCTTGCGAAGGCGTTCAACCGGCTCGTTGAAGACGTTAAGAAAGCATCAAATTATCCGTACCGGGACGGCAAAGCCTATCTCGCTCGAACTGGCTTTCGAGGTATCTTCTACTTGGCCGACGCGCTGGGAGCATTCGACGCTTCTCTCGCGAAGCAAATGGTCGATTGGCTAGCAGGCGCGCCAGGACTGTTCACGTCTGAACTCACCGACTACGTGACCCGGCTCTCGCGCTTCACCAACTGTCACGACGCAGCGCTCGTTCTCGCCGCACACGTCGAGACAAAGATCCAACTCGATACAGACGTCGGTTCGCGGGTCGCGGCCTACGGCCGCCTCGCACGCGCCGTATGGCGGGTCAGCACCGAGGAGGCTGGCGCATACTTTCGCCGTGCGCTTGATCTCGCCGAGGCTATCGGGTCCGACGATTTCGACCGCGCGAACCACTTACTCGAGCTTACGGCTCACTACAAGGGAGCCGAGCTCTCGCCCGAAGCGTCGCATACCCTCGCTCGCGTTTTCGAACTAAACCAAGGAGAGGGCGATCGTTTTCCGTGGATCGAATACGCCGAAAGTATGGTGCCTATAGCAGGGCGTGCAACGCTGGCGATGATCAACCGGCTCGACGATCGCGCCGTTGCCAGTCTCGGTATGCCGCTCGGCCCCGTGCTGACCGTCCTAGTTCGGCAGTCGAAGCTTTCAGCGGAAACGGCAGCGACGCTCTTCGGGCTCGCTGCGCCGAGAGAGGCTTGGACCTGGAGAATCTCGGATTTTGCCGGAGAGGCGATGACACAGCTTCCTGCGGAACGCCACGAATGGTTTTTTGGCCTTCTCCTCGTAGAGATTGACCGGAACGACCAATTGGTGCCGGCGCACGATACGATCGAAGCCCTAGCTCGCCTCGCCAGCGAGTATCTGCCTGAAACGTCCGCAGCCCGTGTGCGAGTCGAAGGGCTGCTATCTCGGCGCGCTCCGAAAGACGACACTCCCTGGACGCCAGCTCCGGAGCTGACTTTAATGGATTCCCATTTAGTCTCTCTCGATCTTAGCGATCCGGACGAGATCGACCGCCAAGTACTCAGCGAAGCAGTCGATCAGACCGGGCGCCGTTGGCCGGATCGCACATTGCTCGCTCTCGCAAAGAGAGTGGCCACACCAGTCGAACGTCTCGTATTTCTCCGCGCTGTGGTTGAATCCAGCGCGGCGTCGCTACCTGAGAAGCTCAGATCTCTAGGAGACCACTTGGAAGTTTGGAGCACAGCATCCCCGGCCATGCGCGATTGCCTGCCGGAGCTCGGACGGCGGTTGGCTTCGAAGCATGCTTCGGAACTCGCCAGCTCCAGCGCGGACGCGTGGGGCAGTTGGCGAGGCCTCGAGCGGTTCTTCTTGGCCGACCGGAGCGCTCTGGTCGAGCATGTCGTTGCGGGGCTGCGCAGCGATGCAGTAAACCTTGGCGGCAATGGTTGGCTGGCGATGGCCGCGCGACTTGCCGCGAATGTCAGCGACGAGGCGATTGCCGATGGCATCAACCGTTTTCTCGCGATAAGCGCTGAGAAGTTGCCAAATGAGGTCGGCGACGGTCCATGGGATAAGGTTTTCTCGGCACCCAACGACGAGGCGGACCTAGTCGCGGGCCTTCTATGGGCGCGACTAGGGCACCCTGTTGCTGCAATGCGATGGCGCGCCGCACATGCCGTGCGCCGCATGGCTGAGATTGAGCGTTTCGACATCATCGCCAAGCTTATCGAGGGCTTTGACAATGGGAGTGGGTCTCCCTTCACCGACGCAAAATTTCCCTTCTATGTCATGCATTCTCAGCTTTGGTTGCTGATCGCACTTTCGAGGATCGCCAAGGATTCCCCTGGCTCCTTGCTGCGGCACAGAGCTTTTTTTGAGCGAGTGGTCGACTCGAGTGACTTCCCCCACGTCGTCATGCGTTCTTTCGCAAAGGATGCCCTTAGAGCCATCGCTGCAGCGCTAGCCCCTGCTGAAGCAGCAACCCTTTTAGACGCGGTCGCATTCACAAACGTTTCGCCGTATCCGCATGCGCCACGAACCAGCTATGTCGACCCCCTTTACGCTTCGCGCCCGGATACTTCGCCCCGCCCGGACGACGTGTTCCACTTGGATTATGACTTCAACAAATATCAGGTCGCCCCTCTGTGTCGCGTCTTCGGAAGTCTTGGCTGGGAGGTCGAAGATCGCATCTGGCGCTGGGTTCGTGTGTGGGACGCTTCCGTGCGTGCTATGCACGAATGCCCGCGTAGCAGTGGACATGGAGAAGCCTGGTCGTCGGGGTATGTCCCCGATCGCGATCTTTACGGCGGCTACCTCGGCTGGCATGCCCTCATGCTCACTGCGGGTGAGTTTTTGGCCGAGCGCACGGTCGTCGGTGAACATTGGGATGGGGATGCCTGGGCCGCGTTCCTGAGCGAATACAGTCTGTCGCGCGGCGACGGATTGTGGCTTGCTGACTTGACTGACCCGTTTCCAATCGATCTGCCCGAGGAAGCGGACGTCCCTATGCCAGATGGCGGTGCTGATCGAAGCGCCGTTGGCGAAGATGCTCGCCTACTCGCCCCGATACTGGGCTTCCGGGATGGAAAAGTCGCAGCCGACTGGATTCCGGCCGCAGGCCGGTGGTCGATGGGCCGAGACACGACGCTTACCCTGCGGAGCGTCGTGGCGAAGGCGGGCGATGCCCGATCGACCGTAATGGCTTTGCTTTCTGATGAGCCCTTCTTTCGGTGGTTGCCAGACGATGAAGACGAGATCACACGCCAATTCGGCCAGCAAGGGCACAGTGTTACCCTATGGGTGGCCCAAACGCCTAACACGCACCTGCAACTCGATCGCCACGATCCCTACGCTTGCACCTCCGCTCTCGACAGGCCGTTCCCGACAGAGGCCACCTGTCAGGTCTTGGGTGTAAAACCAGGCGATCCAATTGTCCGGAAGTGGCGGATCGAAAATTCGCAGGCATTCTACGCTGAGGCTTGGGGCGCGGAGGGTGGGCGCGGCGAGCACGCTTGGCGAGAGGCCGGCTCTCGAATTTTCGTCAGTCGGTCGGCTCTGATGTCATTCCTCACTGCGAAGGATATGCGCCTCGTTGTAGCGTTGAAGTTACAAAAATATCATCGTAGCAAATCGGGCAGCAGGGGCGGCGACACAAGTGCATTCTCGCATCGATGGCTCCTAGCGATTATCAACGCGCGCGGCGACGTCTGGATTCCGCATCGCTTGTCGAAGCACGCCAGACGCGCGATAGACGATCTGGATTCCGATAGAAGGCGCGACTTCTATCCGCGCTTTCGGGCCATCGCCGGCTTAGCCGACGAATGGCTTGCCCGTGAAACTAATCCTCAGATCGATGCCGAGCTCTATCGCAGTTTGCTCGAGCAGTTGGAGGGCGACGAGACTGGCCCGCTATGATAGGAACATCAAACGGTCACGGGGGTAGATCGTCACGATTACGTGCTGTCTCTGTAAAATATCTTATGGCACAAAAAAAAGCGGTTCGAAGATGCGCCCGCACCATTTGGTGTTCGATATAGAAAACGGTCTTACACCTTACAGCTTCAAACCAGCTGTTCCTCCTCGTCACAGTGAACTTTCACTTTCCGCACATTCTCGTAGGGTCGGCGTAGACGCAGCGGAAACCAAACCGGTGCTGGGAACGGCAGCAAGGTCCCTCAGCCCAGTTTCGGCGGCACTACGAATTGATTGAAGCAGTCAATTCCTGAAATCGTTCATTTCGAATGAAGCTGCCCAAGACCCGTCAATAGAAATCGGAGAATGGTGACGTTTTTCTGGACGGCTAGCCAAGAGGAGGTAGCGCAAATTGCCGCCCAGTTGGGGCGGTTCGCCGTCGGCCCCTTCCTAGCTAACAGCCCTATGGGCTTTATAGGAAGGGGATTCTGCAACCATTTGATTGAAATCCATATTCAGAAAAATGCTATTAGTTGCATAATTATCACATTTTGTGCGCACAAGAGCTTCCGCCACACTGCTCGGATTGCTCTTCGCAGCAGCAGCTGGGTAATCTCCGCCCATGATGCTGAACAATATCTCTCATATCACCCTCGCCGCCTGCGGACACATACGCTGATCCATCCAGGATCAGCGTGAGGGCACGTTCAGCCGTACGGTTCCTCTGACAGCTTATTACCTCTCGAATCGTCTGCCGAAAAACGGCCGCCGATCTGGGAAACTTGGGGGCCAGAAGCTCCTTGGTCATTGTACAAACGGAAACTTTGTGAAGGCGGCATCCGCTGTGGAGCCGTTTTCGCAAGTTTCCTGCACAGCAGCGAGGGAGAGCCAAGACCTGTAAATTGTGGGGGAATTGCAGCGAAGCACAATGTCTTCGTGTGCAGCGGGTGCGTTCTCTGAGACTATCGAAACTGCAGTCCCATTTTCGCACAAGGCATTGATTTAAGTGAAATTATTCCATCTTCGCGCGAACCGGTGTAAACAGCCTCGCCGCGAAGATCAGGAGAAGGAGAGACCGGAATGAAGACCTGAACTTCTTTAGAAACGAAAACACCGGAATGTTGGCGCATTCCGGCGTGATCGTTCGAGGCAGACCGAAACCCGCCAGCGTTGACACTGGTCCCTTAGCAAATCCTGCGATCCGTCGCAAGGCTTCTGCGTGGGTGACGGCCTTCCTCACTCAATAGGCACACTTCCCGAAATGGAAAGATGAGCGAACCGGCCCTGACCGCAAACGGCAGGGCGGGACGGACTGTCTTTGCCTTTCGTCACGGAATGGTGCCTCAGCCGGGCCAGCTTCGCGCAGCTCCGGTGTGTGACTCCCTGCGTCCGGTTGGCGGGCGGAGGCCGATACCCCATGAGGAAAATTTGCAATGACCATCCAAGAGCCCGGCTGGCTGCCGGGTCAGCAAGAGACGGATGCTGGCGAGCTGAGCCCTATTGGCCTTCTTTGCGACGGCGTTCTCAGCGCTGTTCGCCAGCTTCCCAGCAGCCCTGAGGAAGCCACGGTTGAGATCGGCACACGGATCAGCAGCATTCTGTCGCTGTTCTCCGAGACAGAAGGCGAAGTCCAGTCTGCAAAACGGCGGATCTCTGCGCTCAAGAGCGATCTGCGCCGGGTGACGGAGCAATTGGCGGTGCTGCGCCAGGAGCATTTCGGGCAGAGCTCGGAAAAAGACCTCGGCGATCCCGCGGAAGAGGACCTTGGCCTCGCGCTTGACGATGACCTTGACGATGAACCGAAGGAAAAACCCAAGGGTAAGCGCGCACGCAAAGTACCCAAGGATATCAAGGTCATCACCGTTGATCATTTCCCCGACGATATGAGCTGCGGCACATGCGGGCATGATCTCAAGTCGATCAAGCGTGAGGAACGTGCCGGGAGCTTCCGGATCGTGCCGGAGCATGTGGTTCTGGTGAAAGACGTATATCACACCTGCGCGTGCAACCGCGGGATTTGCAAGGAGAACAAACCCGTGGCCGCAAAGTCGAAAAACTACATCATGAAGGGACGCGGCATGGAGCCAGGGTTCGCAGCCGAAGCCGCGTGCCAGAAGTTCTTCGAGCATATCCCGCCCTATCGGCTGGAGCGGCGGTTCAGGAGCGCCAACATCAATTTGGCCCGCCAAACGATCGACAAGGTTGTTGCCCATTTGGCCAAACACCTGGTGCCGGTCCAAGAAGAGCTTCATGCGCATGTGCTTGCTGGTCATACCGCCCAAATGGATGAGAACTCCGGTGAAGGTTCAGGCTCCTGGAAAGGGAAAGTGCGATACCGGGTATTTCTGGGTGATCAACCGCGATGAACGCGATTGGAATTCCGAGGCCCGGCCGGCTGTGGTGTACCACTATGCCCATTCCCGCGCCGGCGCTGTTGCAGAGGAATTGCTTTCCGGCGCGTCGATCCGTTTCCTGCAGACTGATGGCTACTCGGGTTACAACTGTCTTTTCAAAGAGAGCCGGGAGAATGACGGATTGATGCCGGTGCGCTGCAATGCCCATGCACGGCGCAAGTTCTTCGAAGCCCATCTGGCAACCAAGAGCAAGCTGGCTGCCAAGGTCGTGCAGATGTACCGCAAAGTGTATGCCGTCGAAAAGGCAGCCAAAGGCCTGCCCCCGAAGGAGCGGGAACAGTTGCGCCTCGAGAAAACTCTGCCCATCCTGACCGAGCTCAAAGCCATCCTGACGAAACATCAGGATGACGCCACCGGGAAACTGAAAACGGCCATCAACTACACGCTCAACGCCTTTGACGGGCTGCAGCGGTTCGTGTTCGATGGCCGGCTTGAGATCGATAACAACGCAGTCGAACGCTGCATCCGCGGCATCGCTCTGACGAAGAAGAACTCGCTTTTCGCCGGGAACCATGAGGCGGCTGAAGTCTGGGCAACCTACTATTCGCTCATCGAAAGCGCGCGCCTGAACAAGGTCAACCCCCGCAGCTACCTGAACTGGGTAGTGCAGGAAATCGAGCGCAACCGCGGTGAGTTGGACTATGGCCAGCTGATGCCCTGGCACTGCCCTGTCGGCCGGATCGACGACTGACAGGCTATCACCGCCCCCAATCGGGGCGGTGACGCATTCTCACACAGCCGGAACCCCAAGCGGGGTTCCGACCCAAAGCCGTGTCTGGACGGTCTCCCGATGGGGGGCGACAGTCTTCATGCCTAAATCCGTGGTGCCCTGCGCCCATCAGGCCAGTCTTAGGCAGTAACTGGGACGAGTTCGGCCGCAAGCTCCAGAACAAATCCGCTGACCGCCTCCTGGGCTTGGTCCTGCGATTTCTTCCCGCGCAATTGGCGGGCCAGCGCAGACCCGCGGGCGGAGGTTTCCTGTACCAGCAGAAGAAAAGCGATCTCCCGCAATTGGTGCATGGCCAGATCGGCCTCGTCTTGCCCTAGCAGCCTTTCAAGTTCAGCCGGTGCCGCGCATTCGAACAGCAGGCGCTTCAGGGCGAGCCCGTGTTTTGACGCCTCGGCCCAAGCAATGCAAATGTCGGTCATGCCTGCCATCTCAGAGAGAAAAACCTCAACTGGCATGCACGCAGTCTGTCTGGAATAACCGGCCTGCCGCTCGACATGGAGCTCCCGCTGCGCCGGGTCATAGGACATCTCAAGCCCATCGAGCGACACGTCCGATGTAATGGGATTACCGAAACGCCTGCGCAGGCTGAGCGCTTCGGCAAAGAGCACCAGCTGCAAAAGGCCGGCCTGCGGCAGATCGCAGGAAATACGCTGGATGCCGCTGCGGCCGGCGTGCTTGTACTTGAGCGCGAGCCGGGCACCGCCGTCCTCCCGCGCCTCCATCGAAAATATCTTTGCAGCCATGGCGCGGGTTATATGGAAAGCTGCCGGACCTTCAAGCGGCGGCCAGGAGGTCCGGCGATGCTAGGCGGCCACGCGCCTAAGGCGGCGCCTGGAAGGGACGTGTTTGCATAGAGAAAACTCGGTCATTCCGGAGCTATTGAAGCCGCCTAGAGGTACGTCTGCGGCATGGGGAATCGCCTAGTCAGCCATTGAGTGAAATGTTGGTCTGATGCATGCCTGCCAGAAAAAATAATTTTGCGGGCCAGTCAATTTCCGGGGCGGATACACCGCTTACATTTGGTCAGAGTTGCCCATTGAGGGCGCCATTGGTTCGAGCCCAATGGGCGACGGCTCGGAGTTCGCCGCTCAAGCGGTCCAGGATTGGATCAAAGCTGTCGGTGCAAAGACGGCTTACATCGAGCCAGGGTCCCCTTGAGAGAACGGGTATTTCGAAAAATTCGATGCACGGTTCCGCGATGAATTCTTGTATGGCGAGATCTTCTACACCCTGGGCAAAGCCCAAATCCTTATCCAAGAATGGAGGAAACACTACAACACGAAACGACCACACAGTGCTCTGGGCTACCGCCCACCGGCCCCGGAAACCATCGTCCAGATGGACCAAAGGTCGATCATGCACTGACAATCCAATGGGACCACTTAGGTGGGGCTGATCAATCAACTCGAGGTTTGCCATGAGATTTCGGAAAGAAAGGTTCCAGACGTGCCATCTGTTCGTCGGCAAGCCAGAAAAGGTCGCTCATATTCACCGCTCCGTTTTCCGGAACATGAATCAAGCAGCGTGGCCGAAATCATTGCATCCTGACCCTAGGCTTTGGGTGTTGATTTGGCCAATGATGCGCAACGTTCCACAACCAGCAACGCTCCGGGCACTTGCAAGACGCGCGCGGCATGTTTGTGCGCGGCAATCAAGGCCTCTTTGGGTGCGGCGCCTTCCAGGCGAGCCGCCAGCCATGCCGCGTTAAAGGCATCACCCGCGCCAGTCGCATCAACAACGGGCACTGCCAATCTTTTGGCAGCGACACCCAAAGTGCCTTTTGAGCTGGAATAGAGCGCAGGACGCGCTGCGTCTTTTACCACCACCTCCCCTGCCCCGAGGCGTGTATAACGCGCCACAGTTGCTTGAGGCGTGGCATCCCCAAACAGCGCAGCATCGTCGTCAAAGCTCGGCAAGATCACATCTGATCGCATCGCCGCATCCGTCAAAACTGCGCGACAGTCTTCTTGGCTGCTCCACAATTTTGGTCGGATATTGGGATCGAATGCAACCTGCGCACCTGATGCGGCAATTGCAGACCAAAGTGTTTCGCGGGCCGTTGGCGATAGAATGGCCAAGGTAATGCCGGACAGGCAGACCAGATCGGCCCCTTGCAAGGCCCGCGCCAAGGCTGCTGGATCATCGGCGAGCTGTCGCGCAGCGGATGTTTCTCTCCAATAGTTAAAGGCTCGATCACCGTTTTCCTGTCGGATCAGGTATAAGCCGGGAGAGGCTCCTGAAATCTGGCGAATGTGCGCGATACCCACTCCCTGCGATTGGATGAAGTCCAACATGGCCTGCGATGTGCTATCGTCTCCCACCGCGCTCAGATAGTCGACGCTATGAGCTGGGCCCAGCAGGTACCTCAGGTGCCATGCCATGTTGAAGGTGTCGCCTGCAAACCCCATGCGATAGAGCCCGCCGTCAACGGGGGCCATTTCAACCATGCATTCTCCGATAACGACAATTCGTGTCATTGCGGCTCCAGAAACCAGGACTTGGCGTTGTTGTAGCAGATGTCGCGCACCAGCCGGTCGAGCAGGTCCGCGTCATCCGGCAAATGGCCCGTCTCGGCCCAGCGGCCAATCATGCCACACAGCAAGCGGCGGAAGTACTCATGCCGCGGAAAGGACAGGAAGGAGCGGCTGTCGGTCAACATTCCAAGGAATGTCGACAGAAGACCGACCTGGGCCAGGGTACGCATCTGCGCTTCCATCCCGTCCAGCGTGTCATTGAACCACCAGGCGGCCCCAGCCTGTATCTTACCGGGAACCGAACCGTCCTGAAACGTACCCGCTGTTGCGGCAAGGATAGGATTGCGGGAGGGATCTAGGCCATAAAGCACCATGCGCGGTAGTTTCCCGTCGCGATCCAGCCGATCCAGCAGAGTGTTAAGCGGACCGGCCATATCGGTGTCGCGCATGCTATCCCCGCCTGCGTCTGGCCCGATCCCATGCAGCAGCCTGGACGCACCGTTGCGAACAACGTTCATGTGGCACTGCATCACCAACCCTCGTGCGGCATAGGCCCGTCCAAGGGCGTCAAAGAGCGCTGCGCGGTGGCCCGCCGCCTGTTCCGGCGTGACGGGTTGCCCCTGTCGGGCGGCCTTCAGCGCCGCGTCCAAATCGAAGGCACCAAGGATATCAGCGGCATCCAAGTGATTGATCCCATGATCGGCTGCCCTGCACCCGTGCTGCACGAAATGATCCAGCCTCAGGAAAAGAGCCGCGACCAGATCATCAAAGGAGCGGATCGGATGCGTGAGCGCCTCCAGGCTGTCGATGTAGGCGGCGAAACCAGGCGCCTCTATCTGCACGGATTTGTCGGGGCGGAAGGTCGGAACCACCCGGATGTCTGAGCCTGCCATCGCGGCATGGTGCTCCAGGGTATCAAGCGGGTCATCTGTCGTGCCGACCAACTCAACGTTCATTTTTCGCAAGAGGCTTTGCGCGGAATATCCTTTTTCTCCGAGCTGCGCATTGGCCGCTTCCCAAACGTTATCGGCGGTTGCGGGCGACAGCACTGTGCCGTTCAGATCGAAGTAGCGCCAAAGTTCCAGATGTGACCAATGATGAACCGGGTTCAGCACGGCGCGGGGCATCGCCTCCGCAAAGGCGTCGAATTTTTCGCGCCAGGTTGCAGCGCCTGTCACCCGAGCCTCGTCAATGCCAGCCCATCGCATGACGCGCCACTTATAGTGGTCATGGGCGAGCCACATCTCACCCAGATTTTCCCATGTGCGATCACCGGAGATTTCAGCCGGCGGGAGGTGATTATGATAATCCACAATCGGCAGATCTGTCGCGACCTCGTGGAACAATCGTCGTGCGGTCGCAGTGTCGAGTAAAAAATCTTGTTGGAGGAAACCCGTCATACGCCCAATTCCTTTGCGATGGTTGTCACAGCCGACTTTGCCCCGCCCTGCAAACGGTCAAATGCCGCGCTGATTGTGGTTTGGAACTCTGCTCGCGCGCGCAGGGCGTCTGGAACCAAGGACGGCAGCGACAGAACCCCGGCGACTGGATCATCGCCAAGGGCGGCCCAACGCAGGTCATCTTGTCGTGGATCCGGAACAGGAGTCAGGCTACGCAACCCTATGATCCAAGCGGCCACCGCCACGGCCGAGACCGACCAATCACGTTTGGCTTCAAGGTTGGCAGCTATCGGGGTGAACAGGCGTTGCGGCATCTTCTGGCTGCTGTCGCTGGCGATCTGATCCAGTCTGTGCCGGAGCCGGGTGTTTTCAAACCGCTTTAGCAACTCATCCGCATAGGCTGCGAGGTCAATACCTTCAAGCGGACGCAGTGTTGCGGCCTGTTCGGCCAGCATCAGGTGGCGTACTAATGCGCGCAGCTCCTTGTCGGCCATGCAGTCTGCCACTGTCTGATATCCCAGCAACTGCCCCAGCCAAGCCAAGGTGGTGTGCGCACCATTGAGCAGTCTAAGTTTCATTTCCTCAAACGGCTGAACGTCTGCAACCAGCATAGCTCCACCCTCTGCGAAGGGGGGGCGTCCATTGGCAAAGTCATCTTCAATCACCCATTGCCTGAAGGGTTCGCACAGAATCGCATTCGGGTCGGCACGACCAAGAGCGGATGTGACCACGGCATGGCTGTCATCGGTCATGGCAGGCACGATCCGGTCCACCATCGACGAAGGGAACCGAACGTGGGTCCTGATCCATTCAGCGAGATTTCGATCCAACGCCTCCGCAAACCCCAGCACAGCGGCGCGGGTGAGCGCGCCGTTATCCGGCTGGTTGTCACAAGACAAGATGGTGACCCCGCCCAGTCCCGCTGCGCGTCGGCACTGGAGGCCTGCAACCAACACACCGATGGCAGTTGTGGGCGCCCCGCCTGCCAACTCAGCCTGAATGGCCGCGTGCTCCAGATCGAGCTGGCCTTCTTTTGTGCAGTATCCTTTTTCGGTAATGGTCAATAGGATCACCGACATGTCTGGAGTCGCGATCAACGCGGGGATTGCATCCTCCCCATCGCGGGCGGGATGACAGGTGCCGCACAGGACTCCGATTTCGCGCAGTTTTATGGTGTCGCTATCCGCTTCGGCGACGTGATACTGGCCCTGCACCTCATCCAACCCATCCAGAGCTTCAACACCGGAATTCAGCCGTGCGGCGACCACGCCCCAATCACCACCCTCGGCCACAAGACCATGGTGGAGAAAAACCATCGGATGGGCGCGGGCAAAGGCACCAAAGCCAATATGCAGGATGCGTGGTTTCAGAAACGTTCTTTCGTAGGGGCAAGGAATGAGGGCGCTGGTCATAAATCGATCCTCGTGTCCGTCTTCAAAATGCGTCGTTCACCAGCCGGCAGGACCACCTGTGCCTCCGGCAACACCGGCGCGCCGTCGCCCTCCCTTCTGGTAGTCAGGCTGATGTGGTTATGGGTGCTGTGCAAGACGAGATGGGACAGGCACCACTTGCTCGCCTTTGTCACACCGTCGTCCTCATAAAGAAGACTGGTGGTTTCCTCGTCCCCTTGAGCAGGGAAGACAGCCAACAGACGTGCGGTCTCTGCCTCGGGCGCTGCGCGATTTGCGCCCTGCCCCATCGGGATCACGGCGCCGCCGCGGACGAACAAGGGAATGGTGTCCAAGGTGACAGGAACTGTCAGCCATTGGCCGCCTTCGTGCCACAGGCCAGTGTGGAAATCCCACCAGCCCCCGGGATGTCGCGGCAAATAGACGGAGCGGGCCTCGACACCCTTGTCGAGGACTGTTGCCACCAAAAGATCCCGCCCGAGAAGGAAGCTATCGCTCTCCACCCAGGTTTGACTATCCGCGCCGAAATCAAGGAACAAAGGCCGTAGCATCGGCTCACTGCGCTCTGACGCCTGCCACAGGCAGGTGTAGAGATAAGGCAGAAGCTGGTACCGCAATTCTATCGCCGCGCGGATATGATCCGTCACCTCAGGATACATCCAGGGTTCATTCACTGTGGCGTCATCATTCCATGAATGGATGGTAAAGCGCGGATGGAATATACCGTTTTGAACCCAACGTACGAACAGTTCCGGTTCCGGTCGTGGCCCGGAGAAGCCGCCGACGTCATGGCCGATGTTGTAAAAGCCGGACACACTCATCCCAAGGCCCATCCGCTGGTTCCAGCGCAAGGTCTTCCAATCTGTGCGATTGTCCCCACTCCAGGTCTGGGCGTAGCGCTGCAATCCCGGCGCGCCTGATCGGCTGATGAGATAGGGCCGCTGCTCCGGGGAATGGGCTTCCTGCGCCTCCATCGACGCGCGTGTCATCAGGATGGGCATCACGGGGCGCATCAACGAAATGTCGATTGCCTCGCCGAAACCCGCACATTGAGCGTGTCGATCCCAAATTTCATATTCGTTGTTGTCGTTCCAAGTTGAACCTATGCCGCGTTGCAACAACGCCTCGTCGACATTCTGCTTCCACCAGTCCACAGTCGCCTGGTTGGTGAAGTCGAGATGCGAGCCTTCGTCGTCCCAAAAGACTGAACGTTCTGGTCCGCAGTTTGCATCTGTTTCAGCGCTCGCGCGCACGAACAGCCCTGCATCCGCCACCTCGGCGTAGCGCGGATGCTCCTGCAACAGGCAAGGTTTGATGTTGGCGATGAGATGCACCCCCTTATCAGCGAATTTTGCCGCCATTGCCTCGGGGTCGGGCATTTTTTCATCATTCCAGTGAAAGACGTACCGCTTCGTCCCGATCGAGGTGTAGCCCGACGACATCTGAAAACTGTCGCAAGGGATGCGATGCTCGGCAATTTTTGTCAGGAAACCTTCCAGCTGCACCTGTGCATCCGACGCATCTGTATAGGACATTGTCGACCCGGAGTAGCCCAGGCTCCAGCGTGGCGGAAATGCGGTGCCGCCGGTCAATTGCTCTTGCTGTTTGACCAAGTCGAGCAACTCAGGCGCCCATGTCATATAAAAATCGAGATCGCCGTCCTCGGCACGATAGGCACGATAAGGGGCATGGTAATTGTCCAATTCATTGCCAAGATCGAACCAACAACCGGCCAGATTGTCGTAGAAAATAGACCAGCACCCGGCGCTCTGGGTCCGGGTCAGAGTGAAAGGCACGTGCTTATAGAGCGGATCGGTGCGCTCTGCATCATACCCCATCGCATCTAAGTTGCGCATTTCGTAACGTTGACCAGCACGGTTGAGCGGCCCTGTCTTTTCGCCAAGCCCGAATACCGGTTCTTGCGGGTGTCGGGATAGGAAATGCGCGTGGGCATGATCACGCAGGCCTAGGTGAATGCCGCCGGTTGGGCGATCCTCGGCAAAGACTTCCCATGCTCCATCCACCTTAGCTTCCCAAACCATTTGCAGCGGCGTCAAAAGACGAAGCCGCATCGTCTCGGTCGACAATACGAGTTCCGTCTCGCTCTGCGAGATCTGGGGAGAGGGACAGGCAAAGCCGGATGTGTCGTCGCGGCCGCGTCCCCCCCATGGGGCATCTCCAGCCGGCGCCACAGTCCATGTCCGCCCCAAACGCCACGCTGCGTCTTTTTGCAGGGACACGCGAAACCTATTTTCCTCCAGCACGCAAAGATGCAGCAGGTGGCGACCTTCGACGCGCAGGGTCACACCGGTGGCGGTTTTCGCCTCCAAAGCCCAAGTTTTAAGGCACTTCATTACTGATATCCCAATAGAAGACGCGGCAGGAAGAGGCTGATATCAGGCACATAAGTGACCAGCATCAACAGACCGAACAACACCGCATAAAAGGGCAGAAGTGGACGGATCACCTTGGCAATAGAGGTGCCGCCGACGGAGCACCCCACAAACAGGGCGGACCCAACAGGCGGCGTGCAGATACCAATGCAGAGGTTTAGCGTCATCACGATGCCAAAATGCACAGGGTCCATGCCAAGACCTTTGACAACTGGCATGAAAATTGGCGTGAAGATTAAGAGCGCCGGTGTCATGTCCATAAAGGTTCCGACAACGAGCAGCGCCACGTTTATCGCCAGGAGAATGGCGATCGGGTTGTCAGACAGGCCCAGCAAGAAATCCGAGATCGCAAAGGGAATGCCACCGAAGGCCATGGCCCGGCTCATCGCGATGGACGCGCCGATCATTAACAGCACGACCGAAGTGGTGACCGCACTTTCTATCAGGATTGCAGGCAGATCCTTTATCGTGATTTCGCGGTACCAGACCAGTGCCAAAACCAGAGTGTAGAGTACGGCTGCAGCCGAGGCCTCGGTTGCCGTGAAGACACCAGAGATGATGCCGCCCATCACGATCACGACCAGGCCTAAAGGCAAGACTGCATCGCGAGCGGCCACCATGACCTCACTGAGGGCTGGACGGGGCGCAACGGGATAGCCGCGCCGCTTAGCGATCACGCCAGCCACGATCATCAATCCCAAGCCCATCAAGATGCCGGGCAAATATCCCGCGACGAACAAAGCAGCGATGGATGTTCCGCCGGTGATCAAGGAGTAGACGATCAACGTTGCTGAGGGCGGTATCAGCAGGCCTGTCGGACAGGATGCAATATTGACCGCGGCGGAGAAAGCAGGGTCGTAGCCCTCTTTCTTTTGCAAGGGCGCCATCACGCCGCCCACCGCCGCTGCAGAGGCCACGGCGGATCCGGAAATGGATCCGAACATCATATTGGCAATCACATTGCAATGGGCCAGCGCGCCTGGAAGCCGACCGCCCAGCACCTTGGCGAAGTTGATCAACCGCATGGCGATCCCGCCGCGGTTCATAATGTTCCCTGCCAAGATAAAGAACGGAATAGCAAGAAGCGTAAAGCTGTCCAGCCCCGACGCCATTTGCTGTGCGACGATAAACAGGGATTGGTCCACCCCCATAAACAACAAGAACGTCGCGGTGGTCGCGATACCAATCGCAAACGCAATCGGCACACCGAGTGCCATCAGCACGGCAAAGCTGCCAAAGAGAAGAAAAATAGCTGTCGTCATGTCGCGCCGCCTTAATCCAGTGGTCCGCCGAGCGGGGCCGTCTCGCCCAGCTCCGGCGTAGAAGGGCCGTCACGCCACAGCTCGAACGCGAAGATCGCGCAGTAAAACAAGATGATCGCGCCCGCGAAGGGGATCGCACCGTAGACCAGCCCCATAGGCAACTGCAGCGCTGGTGTGACCTGACCAGAGGCCATCGTCTTGAGGACAAGCTGACTGCCACCCCGGATCATGACGAAAGCTGCAAAGCCAGCAATGGCGAACAGGACGAAGGCCTCGCTCACGGTCCGTGCTCGTCCCGACAATTGCTGGGTTAGAAGGTCAATCGCCAAGTGTCGGCGCAAACCTAACGTGTAGGCCCCTCCGATCAGGGCCAGCCACATAAAGAGAAACCGTGCCAATTCATCGGTTACCGTGCTGGGCGTACCCAACACGTAACGACTGATGACCTGCCAGCTCACGCAGGCCACGAGCACCACAAATATCGTTGTAATGACCGTTTTGAGGAGCATGTCGACCCACGCTCTCATGAATGACCCTTGCCACATTTGCGGGTTTGTTCGATCCGAGTCATAGGCTCCTCCCTCTCTCCGGTCCTTCACTCTTGCCGAGGACCCTTGCTCAGACCAGCCGATTGGTCAACCAATTTGTGCTCAAGACGTAGTTTGCCTCAAGTATTACGACCAATTTCGAAGTTTTGGTTGACTGATTGCTGGCTTTAGGGAAGATTTCCGGAGTATTGGTTGACCAATTGCCGGTCAGACCGAAACACTTGGGAGGAGAGACCATGACCAAGACGTTTACCGCCGCATTGTCTGCGCTGGCACTGGCCGCATCGGTCGGCGCTGCAGGCGCGACCACATTGAAACTTAACCACAATAATCCGCCGGATCATCCGGTCCACATCTCCATGCAGATCATGGCAGACCGCGTGGCCGAGCTGACCGATGGCGAAATCAAGATCCAGATCTTCCCCAATGCCCAGCTCGGCACTCAGCGGGAATCGATGGAACTGGTCCAAAACTGCGCTCTGGAGATGGCACGCTCCAATGCGTCCGAACTCGAGGCATTCGAGGAAAGCTATTCTGCGCTCAATCTGCCTTACATCTTCTCGTCCGAAGAGCATTTCAACACGGTAATCACCAGCGACATTGGCCAGGACATCCTGAGTTCCTCTGTCGATCAAGGGTTTCGCGGGGTCGCGTTCTATACCGAGGGTGCGCGCTCCTTTTATGCGCAGAAGCCAATCATGTCCCCGGCAGACCTGCAGGGCGTAAAAGTGCGCGTTCAGCCGAGCCCCTCCGCCATTCGCATGGTCGAACTTTTGGGCGGCAACCCGACACCGATTTCTTGGGGTGAGCTATATAGCGCCCTGCAGCAAGGCGTCGTGGACGCGGCAGAAAACAACCCAACCGCCCTGACCACCGCACGCCACGGCGAAGTTGTCAGCGACTTTTCTTTGGATGAGCACACCATGATCCCCTCGGTCGTTGTGATCTCCAACTGCGCATGGGACGGTATGACTGCTGATCAGCAAAAGGCCCTGCAGACTGCTGCGCTCGACTCCATGGCCGCGCACCGCGAGGCGTGGAACGCAGCCTCTGACGCGGCGATTGATGAAGCGAAAGCCACGCTGAACGTCAACGTCCACATGGTCGACAAGGCGCCTTTCGCTGAGGCTGTCCTGCCAATGCACGAGGAAGTAGCGGCAAAGTCCGAGCACCTTGCTGATCTGATCGACCGCATCAAAGCGGCCCAATAAGCGACAGGCACAGGCACCATGCTCGAACGTTCCGAACTCGCAGATAATGCGCTGCAAGCTTTGCATGACGAGGATTACGACCGTCCTTTCAATACGCAAAACCTCAACGCCGACACGCTGATATTCACCCGAGGCCGCCAAGGGCAGTCTTTGGATGGGGATTGGAACTTCTGCGTCGACCTTCTGGATACCGGCCTGCGGCAAAAATGGTTCGCCATGACGCCAGAAGCCCCAGAGGATCGAATCGAACCTTGGGATTATGACCCCTACATGGGCGAAACGGTGCCTGTGCCCTCCTGCTGGCAGATGCAAAAAGAGAAGTGGTACTTCTTTGAAGGCTCTGCCTGGTATACGCGTCCGCTGACGCACGACCCTGTGCCGGGGCGCCGGCAGGTGCTACGCATCGGTGCGGCGCAGTATGATTGTAAAGTGTTTTTGAACGGTGCTTTTCTCGGGAACCACTACGGGGGCTCCACGCCATTTTGCGTGGAATTGACCGAGGCCCTGAAGCCGGGGCAAAATTGGCTGATGCTCTGCGTCAACAACACGCGCACGCGGGACCGTGTGCCGATGCGAAACACCGACTGGTTCAACTATGGTGGCGTCTATCGCGAGGTCACGCTGTATGATCTACCGTCCGTTGTGATCCGCGATCTGTTTGTTCGCCTTGAGGGGAATGCGATCCGCGTCTCGGTCGCAGTTGATGGCGCGTGCGCCTCAGCGCGGTTTTCGATTCCCGAGCTGGGTATCGACACGGAGCTGCCCTTGATCGCAGGAAAGGGTGATGTGACGCTTGCCGCCTCACCCGAACTGTGGTCGCCGGACAATCCCAAGCTCTATGACGTGTCGCTGACCGCAGGTGAGGATCAAGTACAAGATCGGGTTGGGTTCCGCAGCATCTCTCGCGAGGGAACCGAGATCCTGCTAAACGGCAAACCTCTCTTTCTACGAGGCATTTCCGTGCATGAAGACGATGCAACGCAAGGAAAGGTCACAAGCGAGACCGACATCCGTCGCCGGTTTGCCCACGCCAAGGAACTGGGATGTAATTTCCTGCGCCTTGCCCATTACCCACATCACGAAAGAGCAGCCGAGATTGCTGATGAGATGGGCTTGATGCTCTGGGAGGAGGTTCCGGTCTACTGGGCGATCGACTTTTCCAACCCCGCAACTCGGCGGGATGCTGAGAACCAGTTGCGCGAACTCATTCGCCGCGACCGGAACCGCGCCAGCGTGATCATCTGGTCGGTGGGCAACGAAAATCCTGACACCGATGCACGGCTTGATTTCATGCGCGGGCTTGCAGATCTTGCCAAGGCTGAAGACCCGACCCGCCTGACGTCTGCCGCCTGCCTCGTGAACCACGCAAAGCTAAAGATCGAGGACCGGCTGGCTGAACATATCGATGTCATTGGCTTGAATGAATACTATGGCTGGTACGAAGAGAACTTTGACGAACTGGGTGAGATTGGCCGCAATTCTGCGCCTGACCGCCCCGTGGTCATCTCTGAAACCGGCGCGGACGGCGACAGCACCGAACATGGACCAGAACGCGGACTATTCAGCCTCGCCTATCAGGATGAGGTTTACGCCAAACAGATCGCGACACTCCGTGCGCTGGATTATGTGAAGGGCATGTCGCCTTGGATCCTCTATGATTTTCGAGTGGAGCGGCGACAGGGCATCTTTCAGCGCGGCTGGAACCGCAAGGGACTGATCGCCGGTGACAAGGCGACCAAAAAACCTGCATTCCATCGGTTGGCCGCCTATTATGCCGAACGCGCGGCAGTTGAGCATCAACCACCATTAGCCCCCGAGGAGACAGCATGACCCAATACCGGCGCTATCAGGACGTGGCACAGGCCTTGCGGGGTGTGATCCGGGAAGAAGGGTTTGCCGTTGGCGACCGCTTGCCCCCGGAACGGCAGCTCTCCGAACGGCTGTCAGTGTCGCGGTCGTTGGTACGTGAGGCATTGATTATGCTGGAAATTGATGGGCTGGTCGAGGTTCGCAAGGGCTCTGGTATCTATCTGGCCACGCCCTCTGCAACAAAGGCCCCGCCTGAGCGTGACGATATCGGCCCATTTGAGTTGCTGCAGGCGCGCCAGCTTCTAGAAAGCTCCATTGCCGCCTTTGCCGCCGAGATGGTCACGAAGAACGACATCACGCGGATGCGCGAAGCGCTGGAGATGGAGCGCGCCGATATTGAGGCCGGCAGCACGGATCACTCCGGCGACGAGCTTTTTCACCGGCTGATTGCTGAGGCAACGCAGAATTCGGTACTGGTGGACATGGTCGATGAGTTGTGGCGCAAACGGGACCAGAGCCCGATGTGGGCCAAACTGCACGACCGTATCTTTGATGCCGGGTACCGCCAGAACTGGCTCGAAGACCATCAACAGATCCTGACCGCCCTGCGTACCAAAGATCGCGACGGTGCGCGGGCTGCCATGTGGCAACACCTTGCCCATGTCCGGGAAACATTGATGGAACTGTCTGATGTCGATGACCCGGCCTTCGACGGCTACCTCTTTCAATCTATTTCCGCGCCGACCTGAGGCCGGAGACTGCCAAAGCGCCTTTAGCAAGTAGGCGCGCTCCTAACGATAAGAACACGAGGATCGCATGATCGAAACCTGGCGCTGGTTTGGCCCGAATGACCCCGTAACGCTGGCCGATATCCGTCAGGCCGGGGCCACTGGTATTGTGACGGCCCTGCACTCTCTGCCCAACGGCACCGTCTGGCCAGTCGAGCAGATTGCCGCGCACCGTGACATGATCGCCGCGGCGGGCCTCACTTGGGATGTGGTCGAAAGCGTGCCCGTCCACGAAGACATCAAACGCGCGGCGCCGGGGTGGGAAGACAAGGCGGACGCCTGGGCGCAGTCCATACGAAACCTCGCAGCCTGTGGCATTGGAACAGTGTGTTACAATTTCATGCCGCTGTTGGATTGGACCCGAACAGACCTGACGTATCCCCTCTCTGATGGTGCGTTGTGCCTGCGTTACGACGCAGTGGATGCGGCGGTGTTTGATATTCATATCCTCGCCCGGGACGGCGCCGATGCGGACCACAGGCCGGAAATCGTAACACACGCAGCTGACCGGTTTGCGAAGATGACTAAACCGGAATGCGAGGCACTTACGCGCACCATCATAGCTGGCCTTCCCGGCGCTGAAGAGAGCTTTGACCTTGACAGTTTCCGGTCGCATCTTGCTCTTTACGCCGACATTGATGCGACGCGACTGCGGGCTAATCTGGCCGCCTTTCTTCAACGTGTGGTGCCGGTGGCAGAAGAGGTGGGCGTGCGGCTGGGTATCCATCCAGACGATCCGCCTTTTCCCATTTTTGGTCTGCCGCGCGTAGCCTCGACCGCAGAGGATCTAGACCACGTCGTCCACATGGTAGAAAGCCCCGCAAACGGCCTTACGTTCTGCACCGGGTCGTTGGGCGTGCGTGCGGACAACGATCTACCGGCCATGCTGAGACACTTCGGGGAGCACGTGAATTTCCTCCACCTGCGCGCCACGCTGCGCGAAGAGGATGGCATCAGCTTTCACGAAGCTCCGCATCTGCTCGGCAACGTCGATATGGTCGCAGTATGTAAGGCAGCGCTGGCTGCGGAGTCTGCACAGGGGCGCAAATTACCATTCCGGCCGGACCATGGCCATATGCTAGCCTATGATCAACGCGTCGACAGCACACCGGGCTATCCCTACATTGGGCGCCTGCGTGGACTGGCAGAATTGAGAGGAGTGCTTCACACGCTGGATTGGCTGCAAAGAGCCGAATGATCGACCTCAATCCGCCCCCTAGCATCAGGGCTTCGGTAACGGGGTTGCTTCAGTCAAGTGATTTCACGCAAAGCAATTCAGTTGGCATCGTTGCAGAACTCCCTTTTGAGGCCTGACTACCACTTTTCCCTCCGAACTTCGGCGACGCGGGTGATCTCGGCCGTGCCGAGTGCGTTGAAGCGGTTGATGAGTTCAATGCGGATGTGGGTTTCGGCGGTTTGGCGGTCGGGAGCTCTTACGGCAATGCGCTCGCCGAATGCCTTTAAGCAGCGCATCTTTGCCTCGATCCGGCTCCGGACGTGGTACCCTGTCCCGTATGCCCGAAGATTTCGAGCTTATCCGTCTCGAAGGGCAGCGCCACCCTTGCGGGCAAAGTACAAACGGACAGACCTGCTGATCTTCGACGACTTTGGCGTCAGCAAGCTGAAGTCCACTGGCAAGCATGATCTTCTGGAACTTCTGGATGACCGCATCGGTGAGCCCGCCACTATCGTTTGCGGCCAACTCCCCGTCGAGAACTGGCACGCCTTCATCGACAATCCAACGATTGCGGATGCAATACTTGATCGGCTGACGATCGCTGCACATCGCATCGAGCTTTCCGGCCCATCCTTACGGCGAAAAGAAAACTGTCTCCGGTACAGATCGGTGTCGGTGCGGATGATCAAGGGTCTCAATCTTGATCACCCGCCCATCATGGAAGCTCATGATCAAGTATGTCGATTCATGTGATTTCCAGCAAGTTGAGTTCGTGTTTAGAGGTGATCCCGGATATTCGACCGGTCTGCCGCCGATCAAAGCTATAGGATGGGTTTCATGGCAGGCGGCGACTTTCAGGTTCATGGCCTGACTATCATAGACTTCAGCCGGGATCAGCCGCCCGTGTGATGAGTGCAGGCGTATTTCGTTGTAATAAGCAGTCCACCTGCCGATCCCGTTGCGGGCCTCGGAACCGGTTTCGAGGGCGTTCGGGTAGATGCATTCGTACTTCAGTGATCGCCAGGCCCGCTCGATTATACGGTTGTCGATCCAGCGACCGTGACCCCGGTGGGGCCGCGAAAGCGCTGCGAAGCATCCCGTTCCACCACCAACTGGCCGATCTTGGCTTAGAGCTTTTTGGAGTTCTTCTCGGAAATCTGCGGCTCAGCCAATGAGGCGTCGTCGAACGCCGACGCCATGCCCTCGATGGCCATGTTCGCCGGGTGTATGTTGCACTTGTTGGCCAGCTCGGCCGCGGTCAGTTCCTCGCGGACGGCTTTCAGTGTCATCTTCGCCTTGAACTCCGCTGAACAGCGCTTTCGTTTCGTCATATAGGGTCGCGTCGCCCTCAGGTGCTAAAGCTCAGCAACTGCTCCAAATCCCCGCGACCACCTCTATTCTCGCCGGGGGTCATCTGGCGGGCAAGGCGATGGGCTGAAAAAGGTTTCGGCAAATGCGATAAACGCTTGGGTGATTGGCCGTTTGAGCGCCGCGCCGCGATGGGCAAGGGCTATCTGATGCTGCGGCGGGCGCCCGGCGAGGGGAACCCGGATCACTGCACTGCCATCATAGCACGGGGCGTCTGGCAGGTCGGTCGCCAGCAGGCCAACACCAAACCCGTTGGCTACCATTGTCCGCAACATTTCGATCGAGCCGGTTTCGTGGGCCACCCGCACCGGAGCACTTGCATTCTGCAACAGAGACAGGAAATAGCCGCGGCTGTGAGGCAAGTTCATTAGGATGACCGGCTCCTGCGCCAGATCTTCGGCGCGAACGCTGGGCTGTTGTG
The DNA here is from genome assembly GCF_032924845.1 of Tritonibacter scottomollicae. NCBI lineage: Bacteria > Pseudomonadati > Pseudomonadota > Alphaproteobacteria > Rhodobacterales > Paracoccaceae > Tritonibacter > Tritonibacter scottomollicae. The sequence goes on along the minus strand of NZ_CP136704.1, from coordinate 58,973 downwards.
CTAGCCTGTGCCCCTGCGGCAGCAGGGCGTAGGGTTTCGCTGCCATCAGAGGCGTGATGACAAAATCGGACGGAATACCAAAGTCGTAGAGCAGCGCCATGTCAATCCGACCTTCACTGAGCCAGTCGAACAGTGTTTGCAGGTCGCCTTCAAGGATACGGACTTCGGCGTCGGGACGGGCGTCCAGAAAGCGGCGCACCAGCTGCGGCGCATAGCGTGGTCCGAGGGTTGAAAACACCCCCAGATTCAAGAATTCCGGCGTACCCTCACCGCCACTCAGAACCCAGCGCGCCTGTTTCTCCAATTCCCGCAGCTGTGCGACCTTGTGCTGCCCGACGGGGGTCAGCTCCATCCCACGCCCGGGAATGCGGATAAACAGCTTTTGCCCGAACACTTCCTCACAGCGGGCAATGGCCAGCGAAACCGAAGGCTGAGACGTGTTCAGCGCGCGGCTCGCCGCGGCGGTGCTGCCGGTGTCCGCTACCGCCAGCAGGATTTCAATCTGTCGGAAGTTCAATGGTATATTCAATTGGGTATACCCATCATATGCATCCTGTATTTCTACATATATCCAATCTGAAGCTACCTTCCAGTAAGCAATTGATGGTGGGTGCATGTTCGACGACGAGAAAACAGCAGGCCGCAGGCCGCTAGAAGGGGTCCGCGTTCTGGACTTTTCCCGAGTTCTGGCAGGGCCCTACTGCACTGCGCTGATGGCCGACCTCGGGGCGGAGGTGATCAAGGTGGAGCCGCCCGCGGGCGATGACTACCGCCACATTGGCCCGTTCAGGGACGGCGAAAGCCTGCTGTTCCAATCGGTGAACCGGGGCAAGAAATCCATCGTTCTGGATCTGAAATCCGAGGACGGGACTGCGGCTGCATTGGCGCTGGCGGAAGAGTGCGACGTGCTGGTCGAAAACTTCCGCCCCGGCGTGATGGAGCGGTTCGGGCTGGGTGCGGACAAACTGTGTGCGGCCTGTCCCCGGCTGGTCTATGTTTCTGTGTCCGGGTTCGGCCAGACAGGCCCGAACCGGTTGCTGCCGGCCTATGACATCATCATCCAGGCGATGAGCGGGCTGATGGATATGACCGGCGCTGAGGACGGCCCGCCGATGATGGCGGGAGATGCCTTTGCCGACGTTGCAGGCGGCATGTTCGCGGCCTTCGGAGCAATGGTGGCGCTGTTTGACCGGGAACGCAGCGGCAGCGGGCGGCATGTTGATCTGGCGCTTTATGACTCGCTTGTCTCGATGATGCCGGTGGCCGCCTGCCGCGCGCTGATGGCGGGCGAGACGCCAAGGCGGACGGGCAGCAAACATGCCCTATCGGCCCCCTTCGGCACCTATCCGGCCGGGGATGGTAGCTTCACCGTCGCGGTGCTGAACGACCGGCTGTTTGCGCGCTTCGCAGCAGCCATCGACGCGCCGGAGTTGGCGGACGACCCACGCTTTGCCAGCGATGCCTTACGGCAGCAGAACGAACCTGCGTTGGCGCAGCATATCGAAAGCTGGGCCGCCGACCTTAGTGCCCAGGACGCAGTGGCGGTTCTGTCAGGCGCAAGCATTCCAGCCGCGGCGCTGTGTTCGGTGCCCGAGGCCTGGGGCTCGCCGCAAGCGCAGGCGCGCGGGCTGGCTTCGGCGGTAGAGCACCCTGCCCTTGGCACGCTCACGGTGCCGGAGCAGCCGGTGCATTTCAGCGGTGCGCCCCGTGGCAAGCGCCAGTCAGCGCCCGCTTTAGGCGCCCACACCCAGAACATACTGCAACAGCTTTGGCAAAACAGGGAGAGCCCCGATGAGCGTTGATCTGAACAGCGAAGAACAGGCCGTCACCACCCAGATCGAACGGTTTTCCAGCGAGGTTCTGGCACCTGCCGCTGCGGCAATCGATGCAAAGTCCCAATTTGCAACCCTGCACCGCGCAGCACTGGCAGAAATGGGAATTATGGGCATGAACCTGCCCGAAATGTATGGCGGCATCGGTTTGTCCGGGCCTGCACTTTATTGCGCGGTGGAGGCTATCGCGGGGGCCTGCGGTTCTACCGCCTCGATGCTGACGGCCCATTTGCTGGCGACGGATTCACTGCTTCTGGGTGCGGATGAGGTGCTCAAACAGCGCGTCCTGCCAGCCGCCGCAGCGGGTGAGGCACTTGGCGCTTTTGCTCTGACAGAACCGATGGCTGGCTCCAACCCTGCGGACATGCGCAGCACCGCCACCCGGGACGGCGACGGCTACCGGCTGAAGGGCTCTAAATGCTTCATCTCCAACGCGGGCGAGGCCGATTTCATCGTGGTCTATGCCAAGACTGACAACGAGGCAGGCGCTCGCGGGGTCAGCGCCTTTGTAGTGGAACCGGGCAAGACTGATGGTGTCGACATCGGCAAGCACGAGGAAACCATGGGCCTGCGCGGCGGTCATGTGTTCCCGATCTCGTTTGACTGCCATGTGCCCGCGGAAAACCGGCTGGGCGACGAAGGCACCGGGTTCCGCACCGCAATGAAGGTGCTGGACAACGGCCGTATCGAAGTCGCCGCACAGGCCACCGGCATCGCGCGCGCCGCGCTGGATGCGGCCGTGTCCTATGCCAAAGAACGCGAGGTCGGCGGACGGCCGATCAGCAGTTTCCAAGGGCTGCAGTGGATGTTGGCCGACAGTGCCACTGAACTGGCTGCCGCGCGGGCCTTGGGCCTTCAAGCCGCACGCAAGCGCGGCACCGGCGAGCGGTATTCCTCAGATTCGGCCTTTGCCAAGCTATACGCCAGCGAGGCCGCCTGGCGCATCGCAGACCGGGCGCTGCAGATCCACGGCGGCTACGGCTACACCCGCGACTTTCCGCTGGAACGCTACTTGCGCGACTTGCGGATTTTCAGGATTTACGAAGGCTCCTCGGAAATACAGCGAACCATCATTGCCCGCGAACTTCTGAGTTAGCTTTCAGGTTAGCCGCATGTCTGTGTGTGCAGCGCAGACAGCCGCTGGCCCCGATGAGGTCCGCTGACCTAGTCCCAAATCGCTTCGCGGACAACGACGTGTCCCTGACCTTCGGCGGGGAGTCTCGGCGGGCGGGTTGACATTGCTCCACTATCTCAATGGTCTTGCGTCACAGGTGTTCTTTTCTCAGCGACTACGCAGTGTGAAGCCGGTTCCTTTCAATGCGGGTTAGAACCGCCCAGATGATGCGGGCGGTCTGGTTTGTCCTTCATCGGGTTCAATCTGGCAGGCATGCCGGTGACCAGAAGACGCCTGTGGTATCGATCTTTAATCTTGGAGATGCGCTCCAGACCTTCATTGCCGCCGCTGGACCGACTTATGGGTTTTAGCTCCAGCCAGGCCGCAAATTCGCGCCCAACGCGGAACTGATGCCCGTCGGCTCGCTGTCGTAACAGTGGCCGAGGCGGTCGCAGGGCCGACCTCAGAAAGAGTTCGTAGCAGCATGACCTTTGGGTCTTTCCGGCCTTCAAGCAGAATGCGTTTATCGTACGAGATAATGCGCAAGTGCAGAGCAACCATCTGATCGCACAGGTTCGTTAGGACATCCATGGCGACTTCAGGAATGCTTGGCCAATCGCCGTGAAGTACCGACTTTGCAAATTTCACGGCGCTCCCAATCCCTCGGGCAATCACGATGCCAAACTCGCCTAACAGGCCGCGCAGCATGTTGCTGAGCTGGGTCCGTTGCCGCACGATCAGATCACGGCGCGGTGGAAGAACAGAACGCCCTGCTGTTCCTCAGTCCTGATCGCCACGAAACGCATCGTTGGGCGCGTCACGCCTCAAAGATTACTTCTGCGTCCATGTCGTCCGACTTGCCACGTTCGACATGAGCCTTCATATCCATTGCAGGCATCCGCACTATGGCGCAGCGCGACGCAAGTGGAGCAGGAGCCACCCCCCCCTCTTTAACGGACATCAGTGCAGCATGCCGCCTTGAGTTGAGCGACCGCCAAGGGCCGGTTGCGCGTCCAGCAACGAGCGGCGCTCTCGGTGCGGATAGAGTTGGCTTAGTCCGGCTCAGCGCCGTCGACCCCGCACTGACATTTTCTTGTTCCCGCGCGCGCCCGTCACAACGGGCGTGTTCTGTTCGTTTTCATCCCTCAACTTACTCCACCGCGCGAGACGCGCGGGATCTAGCGTCCCAGCGGCGACCGCGGACTGCACCGCGCAACCGGGTTCATGCTTGTGCGTGCAATCGCGAAATCGGCAATCGGGAGCCAGCTCCGTGATCTCGGCAAAAAGCTCATCGAGACCGGCTGATAGATCGCTTACATGCAAGGTGCGCATTCCGGGCGTGTCGATCACCCAAGCACCACCTTCGATGGTGTGCAGGGAACGGGACGTGGTGGTATGCCGTCCTTTTGCGTCATCTGCGCGGATGCCCCCGGTGGCTTGCGCCTCATCTTTGGATTTCTGGGCCAGAGTATTTAGCAGCGTTGATTTGCCCACGCCAGACGATCCGATCAGCGCCACGGTCTGTCCCGCGCCGCACCAAGGCGCGAGGGCAGCAATCGCATCCTGTGACTTTCCGTTGATCGAGACCACTGGCAATCCCCGCTGCAACGCCGCGGCCTCGCGCTGGAATTTTGCCGCATCAGGCGTCTGATCCACTTTGGTCAACACAATCACAGCGCCAGTTCCTGCTTCGTTGGTCAAAGCCAGGTAGCGCTCCAGGCGGGCAGGATTGAAGTCGTCATTACAGGACGTGACGATAAATACTGTATCCACATTCGCCGCGATCAGTTGCAGCTGCCGCGCCCCGACGGTCTGACGTTGCAGCAGCGAGTGGCGGTCCAGTCGGCGGGAAAGTTGATAACTGTGAGGATCGGCCAGAACCCAATCCCCCACGGCGAAATCTGCAGTTGTCATCGCCGCAGGCAGGCTCAGTTTGGCCTGCCCATCAACAGAGACAGCCGTCATCTTCGACCGATGCACCGCGGAGACCCGCATCGGCTCAAGACCTGCGTCTTCAAGGCCAAGTTGACTTTGCAAGGCGGTTGTCCAGCCAAGTGCGTGCAATGATGCGGGGATATGATGGTCTTGCTTTTCCACAAATCCCTGAATGGTGTGATTGAGCCTTCATGGCAAGTGTTTCGGCGGCACCGTTTCCGGTGTTGCACCTCATGACTTCAAGTTCATGGCCTGACGGGGCCCTCGCAAATACGAGCATCCCCAAAAATGTGGTTTGCGATCTGAATGCCTGTCCGGCACTCCCGCTCGTACTCCAGTGTCAAGTTGGCATCGCCCCGCCGGTACGGTCGTGCAGGTAATGGCTCATGGCCATGATCACCCCAGCCACAACCTTCATGCCCAGTCAGCCGCCATTGATTAAGTCGCGTTTAGGCCCAAGGTCGGCGAAGCCGCCGGATTGCGAAACCTGCGCATATGCAAACACAGATCCACCTTCGGGAGCTGACAATCCATTGCGGAAACCGCATCTGTCGACCGATGCCACGACGCGGTCCCATCAGATTAGTCAATTGCAGCTCTTGCGAAGATAGGACGATCCGGGAGCATTTGGAGTGTGTGGCCAGACATCTGTGCGGTGTCCACGAGAGTGAGATATAGGCGGTCCGATCACGTCTTCTTCACTGAAACAAGATTGTCAGGAACAACATTGGATGTGGCGTGTTGATGGCTTGCAACGGAGGCACAAGCCTCTAACGAAACACTGCGATCCTGAAAAGGAGGACAACACTATGAAACGTTTTGCACTGACCACGGCCGCGATCTCCGCCCTGATGGCTGTTCCGGCAATGGCTGATCTCAACACAGCGGACGCCCAGACCTTCAAGGAAATGAAAGAGTCTTATCCCGCGCTCGACCGCAAAGTCTTTGAGCAGGTAGACGTGAACAAAGACGGCGTGGCCGATATGGCAGAGGTTGACGAAGCCGAGCAGTCGGGTGTCCTGAACGAAGAGTTGAGCGTTGCACCGGACAACGGCACCTATGACCCATCTCCGAATGGTGTGGACGAGGCAGGTGCACTGACCTTCTCTGAACTGAAGGAAGAGTACCCATCGCTTACCAAGAAGGTCTTCGAGGAAGTCGACGTGAACAAAGACGGTGTCGCGGACATGGCTGAAATTGACGAAGCCGAGCTCTCCGACGTGTTGGAGCCGGGCATTGGTAACACCGCTGAGGGACAATCCTACAATCAAGGGTAATACTGCCCCACTCGCTGCAGCACATTGGTGATGGCGAATAGAAATGAAAGGGTCCTTCCCGCGATGGGAGGGGCCCTTTATTCTAGGTTCAGGATGCATTGATTTCCGCAAGAGCGCGTGGTTCACGGTTTCAAGAAGAGAGCGGTGAGTTGAGCCACCTCTTCTGGCTGACCGACGCGCAGGTGGCGCGAGACGTGTCCCCCGCTGGCCCCTCGCTCATAACCCGAGACTGCGGGTTTGATTTTGGTAGTCGCCGGCTTCGGGCTGGGCAAGCGTGGCGGGCGAGGAGCACAAATTTCTCAAGCGCATGCTGCGCTTACCTGTGCGTTTTATTACCCCGCGAAGAGTGCGACCTGGGGTTGTCAGAATCGTAGCGCCACAGCACCAGCTTGCGGCGGGCATCGTCCAGGGTATCGAACAATTCTTGATTGAGAAGCTCATCCTATAGGCTAGCGTTGAATGCCTCGATGATTGCATGCTGCTGCGGTTTTCCAGGGGCTCCAACTGGATCTCAACACCGGTGTTTACCTCATCGTGACAAGTGATGCCGCCTTCGATGCCGCCTGCCTCATTCCGGGCTGAACCTGATATGCGGGCGGTCGGCCCCCGGCATTCCGACGATCTGGGCTGTGACGCGGAACACTTCGCGAAGGGTCTTTTGCGTCAAGACCTCTTCGGGCGTGCCACAGGCCCGGACAGCTCCGGCCTCCAGCACTACGATCCGGTTGCAGAACATGGCAGCAAGGTTGAGATCGTGCAGTGCGACGACGCTGGTCAGATCCAGATCGCGAACCATGCGCAGGATCTCGATCTGGTGGTGAATATCAAGATGGTTCGTCGGCTCGTCGAGGAACATCACCTGCGGGGACTGCGCAAGAGCGCGGGCGATATGCACGCGCTGGCGCTCGCCCCCCGACAAGGTCTGCCACGCCTGTTTCCTACGCGACGCCATATCGACACGATCCAGCGCATGGGCCACTGCGGCCTCATCCCCCTCGGACCAGCCTGCAAGGGCAGACCGGTGCGGGGTCCGGCCAAGCCGCACGACATCCGCTACGGTGACATTCGTGTCGGTGGCCACGCTTTGCTGGACAAAGGCAACCTGTCGTGACAACGCCTTGCGCGGGACCTGCGCAATGTCCTGCCCGTTGATCTCGACTTGGCCAGACATGGGGCGTTTCAAACCCGCCAATAGCCGCAACAGGGACGACTTGCCCGATCCGTTGGGGCCGATCAGCCCCAAGGTTTCCCCCGGCGCAACCGTCAGCGACACGTCCGACACGATGGTACGGCGCTTCACGCCCCATATCAGGTTTTTAGCAACAACGCTCATGTCTGCGGCCTCGCGCGGTAGAGGATAATGGCGAAAAACGGGACGCCGACCAGCGCGGTGACGACCCCGATGGGCACTGTCTGCTGTGTAGCGATCAAGCGCGAGGTAATGTCTGCTATCACCATGAAAACCGCGCCGATCATGGCGCTGGCCGGCAGCAGCCGCATGTGCAGTGGGCCCACCAAATAGCGCGCCGCATGCGGCACCACGAGTCCCACGAAGCCGATCGCACCGACCATGCTGACGATGGTCGCGGTCAGAAGCGCGGTCACGGCGAACAGCACGAGGCGTATACGGGCCACTGGCACGCCGAGCGCCGCCGCGTCTTCGTCACCGAAGGTGAAGGCGTCCAGCGACCTCGCCATCCAGATGCAGATGGCAAGGCTGGCGATCACGACTCCGATCAGAAGCTGGAAATCCGGCCATCGCACTCCGCCGAAGCTGCCCAGCAGCCAGAACATCACGTCCCGCGCCTGCTGTGCATTGCCCGAAGTTGTCACAATGTAGGAGGTCAACGCGTTGAAGAGCTGCGAAGCCGCGACCCCCGCGAGGATCGTGTGGTTCGGCCCGCTCGTCGCGCCGTTGGACAGCAGCGCCACCAGCGCAAAGGCAGCGAAGGCCCCACCAAAGGCCCCAAGCGAAAGTGAAAGGCCGCCCGCGCCAATGCCCAGCACGATGACACAGACCGCCCCGGTCGAGGCGCCCGCAGACACGCCAAGCACGAAAGGCTCGGCCAGCGTGTTGCGCAGGAGCGCCTGTAGGATCGCCCCGCAGATCGCTAGCCCGGCCCCCGCCAGCGCCGCGACCAGCGCGCGACTTAAGCGCAGATTCCAAACCACGCTTTGTTCGATAGGCGCGATCCCAGCGCTGGTCAGGCCCACTTCGTTGGTCACGGACAGGAAGACCGTCCGCAAGGGTATGTTATAATCGCCAATCGCCGTCGCGGCGGCGACGGCGAATATCAGGACGATCAGGGACAGGCAAAGGAAGAGGACGAGCCGCGCGGCACCGCCCTCTGATGTGTCATAGGCCATCACGGTAGATCAAGCGCCTTCAGTTGATCTGCCACCTGCTCGGCACCGTAAAGGGTGCGAATGCTGGGGTTCATCGCAGCGCCGTTCATGACAACGATCCGACCGTTTCTGACCGCATCCATCTGGCTGACGGCGGCGGCCGAAGTCAGGAAGTCGACTTTGTTCTCGGCGGTGTCCAGATCCCAACGGTTGCGATCCACCTGCGCCGCGACAAAGACTGTCGGGTCAGCAGCTATGATGCTTTCCCACCCCACGGCGGGCCAGTCCGCCTTTGTCACGATGGCGTTGGAGCCGCCAAGGATGTCCGCGATGTAGCCCGACGGGCCATTGCCACCGCCAAGATAGGCGTCATCGGCGGGCGACGGGCTGGAGAACCAGAACAGGAAGGTCAGGCCCTCCGTCTCTGCGAATTGTTCGCGCAGCGCCGCTTCGCGCGATTTGAAATCCTGGATCAGTACTTGCCCGCGGTCAGCGACGTCGAAGATCCGCGAGAGGTCCTCAATCTCCTTGTAAAGCAGGTCCATGCTCCAGAGTTCAACACGCGATCCGTAGGCATCGTTCGCGTCCAGCGTTGTGGAACAGGCGCTTGGCGACAGGTATGTCGGAATGCCCAGCTCTTCGAAATCCGACCGTTTGGCGACTTTGCTATCGGGACCAAGCAGGGTGGTGAGCATGGCGGCTACGAAGTCGGGTTGCGTCGAAAACACGGCTTCCAGCGTCGGGAATTCCACTGTCAGCACTTCGATCTTCTCGTTGGCCTCGGCCAGTTCGGGAAGCACAGAATTAGGCCAGAAGGCGGTGGCGGCCATCTTGTCTTCCAGGCCCAGCAACAGCATGATTTCGGCGCTATTCTGACCTAGGGCCACGGCGTTCTGCGGCGCCTCTTCGAAGGTAACCGACTGGCCGCAGTTATCGATCACCAAGGGATATTCCGTCTGCGCCTGAACGGCAGTCGCTGACATCGCCAAAGCGATTGAAAATGCAAGGGAGTAAGCGTTGTTCATCGAAGCGATCTCTTACTTGAGTTATTTTATCGGAAATCGGGTACAAGCTTCTTCCCGCACATACAAGAGTACTTTTGTCGGGTTTCCATCAGCATTCTAAAGTTGCAACGGGAAGCCCTCGAACCCAAGCGATCAAGCTCTCCCGCCGAGGCCCAAGTGGCGGGCTTGACCGTATCTGCGGGCAAGTTGTCTCGTTCAAATGGTAGCTTCGAACAACGGACACCGGACGTACGCCATTAGGGTGTGGACAAGCCGCTCCAGAGGATCTCTTTGCTGGCCCGCGAACTTATCACTTGCAAGACAGGTGCAGATTTCACCACGCCAGGCTTCATAACCAATAGATGACGAGAGCTGTGAGGGCGATCGCCGAAAGGAGAACCTTTGGGCATTGATCGTAGCGGGTCGCCACACGCCGCCAATCCTTGAGCCTGCCGAACATGATTGCGATCTGATTGCGCCGTTTGTACCGGCGCTTATCAGATTTGACTGGCGTCTTGCGTTTCTTTCGGCCAGGTACACAGGCGCGTATCCTTTTGTTTTTCAATGCTTCTATGAACCAGCCAGCGTCGTGGCCATGATCTTCAAGCAACCAGTCGACCTTTGTCAGACCACTGAGCGGAGCTCGTGCGCCAATATCATCGCTGACCTGTCCAGCGGTCACGAAGAAGTTGAGCGGGCGGCCTTTACTGTCGCAGATGGCGTGCAGCTTGGTGTTCATGCCGCCCTTGGTCCAGCCGATCAGGCGTCCACGCCCCCGTTCGTCGGGGAATTGATCCTTCTTACTTAACGGCCATACTGGTGGATGTCCGATGGGCTTTCAGATACGTCGCCTCGATCATCACGGTCTTCTGCTCTCTGTGATTGGCGGCCAGACGCACCATCATCCGAGCGAAAGCACCTTTCTCACTCCAGCGCTTCCAGTGGCTGTAGAGCGTTTCCGGGGCGACGGTCCCCTTCAACTGTGGGGGCCATAGGCGGCAGGAGCATCGCGCCACCTTAACCCATTGCGGTTGATAAAGATAATCCCTCTCAAACACGCTTGTCATCAACTCGAGGCTTGCCATGAGACGTCGGAAAGAAAGGCTCCAGGCGTGCCATCTGCTCGTCGGCCAGTCAGAAAAAGGTCGCTCATAATCACCGCTCCGTTTTTCGAAACGTGAATCACGCAGCGTGGCCGAGATCGATGCATCCTGATCCCAAGTGAAGCCCTCTTTCCGATTTGTGCAACACCCCCAGCATAATCGCGACATTTGGAAACTCGCGGTCTGAGGCCTGAAGTCTGCAACCTCGTAGCGATGCGGCAACGGCAAACTTCCGATCTCTGCCGCTTTAGTTCCTAAACAAGATCTCGCGTCGGCCTAGCGGCCTCCTTGACTAGACCGGCGCAATCAGGTTGGCCCAACGCATAAACTCATCCTGTCCCGCGCATTCCGAACGTTGAATAATGCGAATGATTTCGTGCATTTTAACCAAAATCAAAGGAATCCCGAGTACCTTTCATTTAAGTCCGGTGCCTAAAGGCGCAGGGAGCTTCATTGTATGCAGCCAAGTTGAGGTCGAGAGTTTAAATACATCCCAGCACAATTGCATTGTGAAAATTTTCATATTCAAACCTAAGCTTAGACGCCCCTTCTCGTTCGGCAAAACGAGAGAACATTGCGGAGAGCATATTGGATGGAGGCCTTGAGAAATTTGGGCAGAAAGAAAGGAATTGACGTCGTGAACGCGCGTTTCCAAAAAGGCAAAGCCAAGACGGGAGCTACCATCGAGGTTTGTCGCAACCTCATAAACGAAGGACAGCTACAGCACGCCTTGGTCTTGTTGACCCAACGCTTAAAGGAAACTCCGGAAGACAAGCAGTGGCTCAAGCTAACCTCAGATTGTTATTGGGAGATGCGTCGCACCGAACAGTCAATGATGATCCTACAGTGGCTCTTGGAGCAGGACCCCTATGATGTGACCCTGCTCAGCCGCCGTGGCAGTCGAATGCTTTCGTTGGGAGAGAAGTCAGCCGCGAAGCAGGCATTTGAAGCAGCCCTTCAGGTGAAACCAGACGAGGTTGCTCTCATTTGCGCCCTGCATGTCGTTGACCCGCTCCCCCCTGAAAGCCCACAAGTCAATCGGCTGAAGCGCGCAGCTAAAGCGCGGAAAACACCGGAGAAAGACCGAGAATCCGCGCTTAACACTCTCGGAAGCATCGCCAGCCGAGAAGGTGATTTCGCGCAAGCAATGGAGTTCTTTCAAGCCTCGAAGGACTGTATCGCAATGGGTTACGACTCGGCAGCCTTGGAGGCTTTGGTGGAGAGCCAAGTAGAGACCTTCAAGGCGAGTTCGTTGCAAGTTCCAGCTTCAAACAGGCAGAAATCACGCCCACTGTTTATCACCGGTGTCCCCAGAAGCGGTACAACACTCCTTGAGACGATGTTGGCCTCGCATTCGGCAGTTGCCACTGTTGGCGAAAGCACTGCCTTGCAGGTTGCAAAGGCTCATATTCGAGACGAATGTGGTGGAAGTGAAGCCAACTGGACCTGGTGTGAAAACCTGTCTGAGCTGAACAGAGAAAAGGCCAGAACTCTTTATCTGAAGGGGATCTCAAATTTCCTCACGGAGTTAAAGCCGTGGATCATTGATAAGATGCCACGAAACATATTCGAACTTGGCTTCGCCGCACAGGCCATGCCTGAGGCTCGATTTGTCTATATGAAAAGGCACCCCTTAGACGTCGGGCTTTCCCTCCTGTCGAATAATTTCGCTGGCAATACAAATGAGTTCACCAAGTCTCAGGAACGCATTGCTCACTACATTCTACAATCTGAAAAGTCCGCAGATGACATGAAGAGCAAGTTGGGTTGCAGCTTCCGGATGCAGTCCTATCGGGAAATTATCGACAACTCTGAGATGCAACTGAGGGAGATCTTGGCGTTCTTGGAACTCCCCCTGGAAGAAAACGTTTTTAACCCAGAGGCATCACCAATCATGGTCAAGACGGCGTCGGTGGCGCAGGTCCGGCAGGGAGTGAACAGGAAGGGTCTGGGACGTTGGCACGACTATGAAGATTTCCTCCAACCCCTCATCCATGCTCTTGGAGGTTGGGATTGGATTCACGCCTGGGAAGAACAGGATCGCGCGTTGTGGACGTAGCAAGTGTCAGGTGAACCGCGTACGTTCGTTATAAATGAGGGACCGGCAAGGGGCGGCTCACGACGCATGGCGTCTTCTCAGCTGCCCCCTAGAATTCGGACACTAGGCTCCAGACTCATTGTTTTAAAGCCAGAACAAGACGATTGCTGCGAGCGCGATTGCGGAGAGGGAGACTTTCGGGCACCTGTCATATCGGGTTGCGACACGCCGCCAGTCTTTGAGCATGCCGAACATGATCTCGATCCGACTGCGCCTCTTGTATCTCCGCTTGTCGTATTTGATAGGTTTGTCGTGCGACTTCCGTCCTAGGATGCAGGGCTTAATGCCCTTTTCTGTCAAGGCGTCACGGGGTAATCCCCCATTTTTAATGGGGCTCAGCCGTAGAATTCATGCGGCTGTTTTTAGTTTCATGGCGGGTGTCATGCCGCCGATGCCCATGTTGGGCGTTGTTGCGCAAATCCCTGGGGATTCATCTCGTGGATCCAGCATGCTAGCTGTGCAGCATGAGCAGACCTCCGAAGACGACATACAAGACGACCAACTGAAAGAGCTACAATCAGGCGCTGAGGCAGCGCGGTTCGCTGACCGTCTGGTTCGATCCCTCTATGCAGTGGGAGGCGGTGCCGTCCGGGCGGCGCGGACGCCAGCAGTCCTATAGCGACGCCGCGATCCAGGCCTGCCTGACCCTGAAGATCCTCCTCGGGCTGCCACTCCGCCAGGCGACAGGGTTCGTTGCAAGCCTGCTGGAACTGTCCGGCCTTGGCTGGTCCGTGCCTAACTTCAGCACCCTGTCGCGTCGCCAAAAGGCCTTGGACGTCACCATCCCGTAAGTGTGTCCGGGGAAAGGGGAACTCTGGCTGTTAGCTGATTTGTGCAACAGCGCCCCCATGTTGGGTCGCTCGTTGTTGTAAGTCCAGAGCCATTCAGTTGCCTGGTCCTGTGCCTCCTCAATGGTTTCAAAGATATATTGGCCTAGCCATTCGCCACGAACGGTGCGGTTGTAGCGCTCGATATAGGCGTTCTGTTGGGGCTTTCGTACGCCCGATCAGCCGACCACGCCCCCCTTTTTCAACCGCAGGCTGGAGGCCGTGCGGTGCGCCTTGAGGTAAGTCGCGTCGTTCATGACCGTCTTCCGATCTGTTCCCTCCGAAGCAAGCCCCACCATGATCCGAGCAAACACGCCCATGTCGCCCCACCGCTTCCAGCGGTTGTAAAGCGTCTTGGGCGGACGGTATTCCTTTGGTGCGTCGCTCCAACGCAAGCCACTGCGGTTAATAAAGATAATGCCATTCAGGACACGCTTGTCATCAACGCGTAGCTTGCCATGGCTCTTCGGAAAGTACGGTCGAAGCCGGGCCATTTGATCGTCAATCAGCCAGAAAAGGTTGCTCATCGCGCCCCCTAACGTTTGGGAGCTTGAATCAAGATCGCCCGCAAACGGCAACCAAATTAATGGGTCCAGAGCCTAACAGACAACCGATGCTACCGGCTTAAGTCGACCATTGTTGGACGGGTGGCACTTCTCCCAGTTAGCCAAGTGCTAATGACGGATGAAACGATGAATATCGTCGAAACTGGGCAGAGCGCTTCTGCGGCAAGCTGCGAATACTGCAATCTGAATTTCAAGTTCGCTTTGGTGAATCGCTGCTAGAGTGCAAGCGCCTTCAGCAGGTCTTCTCTCTTGGCGTGCGACTTTGGAACGGAGTCCACGACCTGTCCACGCTGCATGATGTGGAAATGGTCAGAGTTGAGGTAGGCAAACTCAAAATTCTGTTCGACAAGGATGATTGCCAGATTGCCCCTATCTCGGAGCAGCTGGATAGTGCGGCCAATCATTTGGACAATATTGGGTTGAATGCCCTCGGTTGGTTCGTCCAGCAACAGAACTTTGGGGCGTGCGATAAGCGCGCGCGCAATAGAAAGCTGCTGTTGCTGGCCGCCGGACAAATCTCCACCGCGGCGGGATTTCATCTCCGCCAAAACGGGGAAGAGGTCATAGATATCATCGGGAATGGTGCGGTCGGATTTTGGCAGGCAGGCGAAACCTGTTTCAAGGTTCTCCTCGACGGTCATCAATGGAAAGATCTCGCGGCCCTGCGGCACGTATCCAACGCCTGACTTAGCGGCCACGGCGGCACGTCCTGGCGGAATCGCCGTGCCATCCAATGTGATCGACCCACCCGAGAACGGATGCCGCCCCGCGATAGCCTTCATAAGGCTTGTTTTACCAACCCCGTTGGTCCCCGTCACGCAGGTGACCTGACCGACAGGCGCGGTCAGCGTGATCCCGGTCAGGATTTGGGACTGTCCGTATTTCAGGTTCAGATCTTCAATCGCCAGCATCGGTGCGCCCCAAATAGACATCTACGACCGTCTTGTTCTTTGTCACGTGATCCAACGACCCCTCGGCCAGTACCGACCCTTCGTGCAATACGGTGACCTTGCAATTCAGCCGCCGAACGAACTCCATGTCATGCTCGACCACGATCACTGCGCGGGTTTGGGCCGCTTTCTTGAGGATATCGGTCGTGTGTTCACGTTCATGGGCCGTCATGCCGGCGGCGGGTTCATCGACCAACAGCAGACGCGGCGACTGGGCCAGAAGCATTCCGATCTCAAGCCATTGCTTCTGCCCGTGGCTCAGCTCGCCGGCGGGGCGGGTCAGCTGGTCTGTCAGGTTAATCTCATCAGCAATTTCTTCAATCCGCTCGGCGCCCTTAGACGTCTTGCGATAAAGCAGGACCGAGAAAACATCGCGGGGGTTTTTAAGGGCCATTGCCAGGTTTTCGCGCACGGTCTGGGCTTCGAAAACGGTCGGTTTCTGAAACTTACGCCCAATACCCAAGCTGGCGATTTCGCTTTCGGACATCCCGATGAGCGAGCGGCTGTCATCCCCGAACAGGATGCGCCCTTCGTCCGGTTTTGTCTTGCCCGTGATGATGTCCATGAAGGTGGTTTTGCCCGCCCCGTTTGGCCCTATCACCGCGCGCAGTTCAGGTTCACCGATTTGAAGGCTCAGGTTTGTGATGGCCTGAAACCCATCAAAATTCTTGGAGATCCCCGACATTTCGAGAAGTGTACTCATGATTTTCGCACCAATTTGTCAAACAGCCCGCCGATGCCCTTGGGGGCAAACAGTGTGACCAGCGCGAACGTCACGCCCAGCAGCACCAGCCACCAATCGACCCACTGTATCTTGTAGAAGCCCAGGTCGATATCCGGTGCTCCGCCGCCCGTGAACCAACTGGAGAGCAATGACACCAACGCCGCACCGATCACCGCGCCATACAGCCGACCGCGCCCGCCAATGGCGACCCAAACGGCGAGGTAAATAGACGCGATCGGAGCAACTTCGGCGGGGTTGATGATCCCTGCTTGCGGGTAATAAAGCGCGCCTGCAATACCTGCGACGATCGCCGTAATCGTGAAGACGAACAGTTTATAGCTCTCGACGTGATAGCCCAGAAAGCGAACGCGGGACTCATCATCGCGGATGGCTTGAATGATATTGCCCAGCTTGCTGTCGGTGATCCAAGCAAACACCACATACCCCAAGGCGAGTGCTGCCGCGGAGGCAAGAAAGAAAACGAGTGAGATCACATCCTGTCCGCTGTCGGCAAAGCCCGGAATGTTCTGCAAGCCTGACAGTCCGTTGTTGCCCCGCAATCCGCTGTCGTTCTGGAACAGGTAAAGCGCCAGCGCCAATGTCATGGCCTGCGTGAGGATCGACAGGTAAACGCCCGTGACACGGCTTCGAAAGGCAAGCCAGCCAAACACCAACGCCAGCAGCCCCGGAACCAACACTACAATAGCGAGCTGCATGAACAGGCTGTCGGCAAACATCCAGATGGCAGGGAAGTCTGACGATCCTACGACGCCAAAGATCTGTTTGCCGATCGCATCGGTGACTTCTTGCTGGGTCGGAGGAATGACCTGCCCCGCGAGGCTTTGTGCAACGATCAGTTCGGTTCGGGCATACATCAACCACATCCCGATAGCGTAGCCGCCGATGCCAAAGAACGCGAAGTGGCCCAAGGACAGGATCCCGCAATACCCCCACACCACGTCCATCGCGATCGCGATGAGGCAAAAGCACAGCGTCTTGCCAAGTGTCTTGACGAAGGAGGTCGAGATAAGGCCCGCACCCGTGGCTTCGGACATCACTGCGACGAAGACAGTGAACAGCGCAAGAGCGGCCAGAAAGTAAAGCACCGATGGGTTGCGCACGATGAAGGATTTGCGAGGGGGGGGTGTTTGGCTCATGGGATCAATCCGCTGCCGCCCGGCCCTTTGGAGCGACGATGCCCTTGGGTCGGAACTGAATGAACAGGATGATGAACAGGATCATGTAGGTCTGCGCGGCCAGCGTGTTGGACGGATTCAACCACTCGATCCCTTTTTGCAGGAACCCGATCAAGCCCGCCCCCGCCAAAGTGCCAAAGACCGACCCGACGCCACCGACAACGACCGTCATAAAGCTCTGTACGATATAGTTTGCACCCATCTCGGATGTGACTTGTGCATAAAGGCCAATGCCGACCCCCGCGACCCCCGCAATGCCGGAGCCGAGCCCGAAGGTCATCATGTTGATGCGGTCCGGGTTGATGCCCATAGAGGCGGCCATGCCCGGGTTCTGTGTCACGGCACGCACTTCCAAGCCAAGCCGCGTGCGTTTGAGGATAAACAGCAGAAAACACAGGAATACGATTGCCAACACGAAAATCGCAATGCGGATGTAGCTGATCTGGATCACGTCCGAGATCACCAGCGCTCCGCCCAGCCATTCGGGCGATGTCAGCGGGCGGGCCTGCGTCCCGAAGATGTTCTTGGCGATCTGCTGGAGCGCGATCGAGATGCCGAAGGTCGCGAGCAAGGTCTCGAGCGGGCGGTGATAAAGGTGCCGGATCACGAGACGTTCCATGGCGACCCCTGCCCCAAAGGTCACCGCAAAGGCCAGCGGCAGGGAAATCATCAGGGAAATCGTGTAATCGGGAACGAAAAGCTGCACGACATAGCCGGTGTACGCCCCCATCATGATGAATTCGCCGTGGGCCATGTTGATGACACCCATTTGGCCAAACGTAATCGCCAGCCCAATCGCTGCCAGGAAATAGATTGACGCCAGCGACAGCCCGTCGAGTGTGAGGTCGAACGTCTGCTCAAGCCCCACACGTGTCTCTACTGTGTCGAGCGTGGCGCGGGCGGCGTCAGTGATGGTGGGGTCGGGTTCGTCGTAGTCTTCATAGAACGTGAAACTCGACAGCGTTGCGGCCACGTCTGCCTGCGTGACAAGTGGCGGGACGAGGCCGTCTGCGGCCAGCGCGGCGTAGGCCTGGACACGCAAGACGTCGGTGCCAAGCTGCGCGATCGGCACGCCCCCGACGCGGCCATCGACGATATTGGCCTCAAGCGCGGCCCTTATGTCACCGGGCGAAACCAAGGGCGGGGCCAAATCAGCCTCGACGAGTTCAGAGTAGAAGGCCGCAGGATCAGTCGAAGGATCGAGGACGCGGGCGATATTGCCGCTCGGCTCGCCGTCG
Source organism: Tritonibacter scottomollicae (assembly GCF_032924845.1). Classification (NCBI taxonomy): domain Bacteria; kingdom Pseudomonadati; phylum Pseudomonadota; class Alphaproteobacteria; order Rhodobacterales; family Paracoccaceae; genus Tritonibacter; species Tritonibacter scottomollicae. The sequence goes on along the minus strand of NZ_CP136704.1, from coordinate 40,763 downwards.
GTGACGTCAGTGGACGTGGACAGGATCTGGCTCAGAACCGCGCGCGCTTCGACAGATGTGTCGGACGACAGGCTTTCAATCGCGACGACACGGTCGACCGTGTCCTCCCCAAAACGCGCGATCAGGAAATTGATCAACTGCACCTTGCGGGCACGGATGTCAGGGTTCGCCTCGCCCTCAAGCGAGGCTTCGAGCAAGGGCAACTGGCTGGCATCCGCCCGCCTGCCGATGCTTTCAAGCGCGGACCGGCGCCGGTCGGGGTCCGGGTCCGTCAGCTGAAATTGCACCAGCGCAGATCCGATAACACGGCGCACACCGCCGTTCGGCCGTATCTGAGTGTATCCGTCAGACGCAGCAGTCGATTGTTCGCCGCTGTCCAGATCGGTCAGGGCAATCGCGTCGCCGTCCTCCGCGCCGATATAGAACAGGCTGGTCGCGTCATCCTGCCAGACGTTTCTTTCGGCCCATTGTTCCAGAAAAACGGACACCTGCGGCGACCCGAGGTCTGCCAGGTCATCCAGCACCACGCTGACGGAATTGCGTGACGGCGAGGCGACCTCTTCGGCGTGGGTCTGCAATACCGATTGCAGATCCTGCGCCGCGGCCAAGCCAACAGTGACCACAAGCCAGACGAGACTGAGCAATACACGGATCATGGATAACTTTCGGTGACGGTCTTCAAGGGCCGCCCCGAACACCAAAATGTCCGGGGCGGTGAGGAGATCAGTAGTTCGAGGTCAGCTGAACGCAGGTCTCGGTCTCGGTGTTGTACATACCACAGCCGAGGTCTTTCCAATCCGAGGTGAGGACAGCGGATTCAGGCAGGAAGTCTGTCCATGCATCGCCGGGGACTTCTTCGGTCTGGCTGATGATATCGAACTGGCCGTCTGCCGTGATCTCACCGATCAGCACGGGCTTGGCGAGGTGGTGGTTGGGCAGCATGACCGCCGTGCCGCCTGTCAGGTTCGGGAACTCCTGCCCGTACATCGCCTCGCGCACTGCGTCGACATCGGTGGTTCCGGCCTCTTCGACGGCGTTCACCCACATGTTGAAGCCAATGTAGTGGGCCTCCATCGGGTCGTTGGTCACGCGCTCTTCGCCCATGGTCTCTTTCCATGCGGCAACCCATTCGTCGTTGGCTTCGGATTCGGCGGATTGGAAATAGTTCCAAGCGGCGAGGTGCCCGACGAGGTCCGAAGTATCCAGACCGGAGAGTTCTTCTTCACCCACCGAGAAGGCCACGACAGGAATGTCATCGGCAGAGATGCCCGCAGAGGCCAGTTCCTTGTAGAAGCCGATGTTGGCATCGCCGTTGATCGTCGAGATCACACCCACTTGGCTGCCATCTGCGCCCAGCTCAACCACATCCGCCACAATCGTGGACCAGTCGGAATGCCCGAACGGCGTGTAGTTGACGAAGATGTTTTCCTCGGGAATGCCTGCGTCGATCAGGTATTGTTCAAGGATGTTGTTGGTGGTTCTGGGGTAGACATAATCCGTGCCGAGCAAAGCGAATTTCTCGACCCCCAGTTCCTCCCGGAAATAATCGGTTGCGGGAATGGCCTGCTGGTTGGGGGCCGCACCCGTGTAGAACACATTGCGCGAGGATTCTTCGCCTTCATATTGAACAGGGTAGAACATCAAGCCGTTGAGTTCTTCCAGAACGGGCAGCGCGGATTTGCGCGAAACTGACGTCCATGACCCGAAGATCACGTCCACGTCGGACACAGTCAGCAGTTCCCGTGCCTTTTCAGCGAACAAGGGCCAGTCAGAGGCAGGGTCAACAACGACCGCCTCGATCTCGCAGCCCAACAGGCCGCCCGCTTCGTTCTGCTGCGCAATCAGCAATTCCATTGTGTCTTTCAGCGTAGTTTCCGAAATGGCCATAGTGCCGGACAGCGAGTGCAGCACGCCGACCTTAATTGGATCAGCGCAATCCTGTGCCGCGACTGATCCTGCGATAAAGAATGCGGCAGTCACACCGAGTGAGTATTTAGTCATAATGTTCATGAGGTAATCCCCGTTGGGCGTGCGGCATGGCTGGCCATCCTTGACGAAGACGCCTAAAGGACCAAGTCTTGACGCACAGCGTTTGCTGTAGCTGCGGGCGGGGTGGATCCTGCAAGATTGTCCCGTCCGTAGCGTTCTTTGCCGAAGCTACCTTTAGGTCAATTCTTAGTCGGTTAGCTTACAAGCCCTCAGGTGGTGGATATTGCTGCGCCGCAGAACAGTCGCCTAATTCGCAGGCAGTTTTATTGACTGTTCCCAAAATTCAAGCATCAGACTCAATTAATAGTTCGTGCGAATTCGTAATGGACGCGCTGCAAATGGCCTGCAGCCAAAGTATCGTTCTATTGGATCCAGATTAGGCTAGTCGGGAGCAATCCGTTCTGAGCATGACCCACACAGGAAACTTCCACCAACAAGATGTTCGCTTAGCAAATCGTTAGGCCGCCCGCGACGAAAACCCGCTATGGCTGCGCGGCGGCCCGCAACAAGGGAGGCGCGATCTGCACCAATCGCGCGACCATCGAACGGGACGATGTCGAAGATCGGGTCCTGTCCGGGTTAACGCACCGGCTTCTTTCCCCAGATCTGCTCGAGCAATTTACGGAAGAGTATCGCAAAGCCTTCAATGCATCTGCGGCCGGCGCGGCGCAGGACCGGCAGAAGGCAGCGAAGGCGCTCATTCAAATCGAGACCAAGATAGCTGGCATCCTCAAGGCCATTGAAGACGGCATGTACCATGCCTCGATGAAGGCGAAGATGACCGAACTGGAAGCGGAACAGTCGAGACTGCAGTCGGTCTTGGCGGAGAGCCCGGAGCCCCCTGTCCTGCGGCTGCACCCCAGCCTGTCGACCCGGTACCGCGAGCTGATTGAAGATCTCGCTCGCTCTCCGAACGCGCCCGACGTCAAACGAGAAGCGACAGAAGCCCTTCGGGGTCTGATTTCAGAGGTTCGGATGGTGCCGGAGGCGACAGCAGGCAACCGTCGCAACCTACCCACCCTTTCAGCGGCGGTTTAGTTCACGTGCAAACGAGAAGTGTGAAATGACCTCTTTAGCCCTTAGCAAAAATGGCTGCACCCAGCCCAATGTATTTACCGGCTGCTATTCGCAAATGATTTCTGGCATGTTCTCGGAAGTCGCAGATATGTATCCGGCCTGTTGGTCGACACGCGGGTCGTGGCCTTGTTGGGGTTACGCACGCGCCGTGATCTCATTAGCGGACAGGTCGACTATGACCATTCGGGCTGTCAGATTCTGGGGGCGTATTATTTCCGTTCCATGCTTTCGATCTATCGCGAACTCTTTTGGATTGCCTTGGGACGCTAAATGCCGATGGCAACCTCATCTCTCGGCGCATCAAACACCGTTTTGTGTCTCAGAATGCTCCAGGCCATCCGCGCCAACTTGTTTGCGAGGACGACGGCGGCCTTGTTGCGATGCATGCGTTCGCAAGCTCGTGCCAGCCAAGCACCGAAGCTGAAGTCCGGCCAACGATGCGGTCGCATCATGATGATCTTCGCCGCTTGAACGAACAGCATCCTCAGATACCTGCTGCCGCGCTTCGATATGCGTCCAAGGACCGTTCGTCCTCCGGTGCTGTATTGCCTGGGGACCAAACCCACCCACGCCGCAAAGTCGCGCCCGCGATCAAACGCTTCTCCTTCACCGATCACTGCAACCATCGCCGTCGAGATCATCGGGCCAATGCCCGGCACCGACATGACGTTGACGCAGTTCTCTTCGGTTCGACTAATTTCTTCGATCTCTGCCGACATCTTGTCGATGCGGTCGTCCATCCACACCCAATCGCCGTAAAGGCCGATCAAAATCGAGCGCATTCGCGGCGATATCTCGCCTTTACGCTCTGCGAGGATCGCCTCGAACGAGTTCCTCAAAGCGCGCAGACCTTTGCGAACAGTGATGCTCTGTTCAATCAAGAAGGCGCGGATCTGATTGATGGTCGCTGTCCGGCGAGACACAAGCCACGACCGGACGCGATGTAGAGCTTGTAGATCAAGCTGCTCCTGGCTCTTCTCGGAAACGGTTTGCAAGTTGGGCCGAAGCGCCGCCTCGGCAATAGCTTCTGCATCGTTGTAGTCATTCTTCTGACCCTTGGTGAAAGGTTTCACATAAATCGCAGGAATAATCCGAGGTTCGAACCCCACCTGCCGTAATGTGCGGCTGACAAAATGGGCGCTCAAACACGCCTCCATGCCGACAATACAGTGCGGCATCTTCTCGAATGTTGCTACCAACGCCAATCGCTTGATCTGTTTGCGCAGGACACGCTGCCCATCGTGGTCAAAGCCAACAAGGTGGAACGTATCTTTGCCGATATCGATTCCAATCGACATCAACTCGTCAAAATCTGTCTTCGCCATGCTACTTCTCCTATCTGCAGGTGAAATAGGCTCAGCCTAACCTGCTGGGTGAAGCAGCCGGTACATCCCATTAGCGGACACTATCTGGTCGACGCTCGCAGCGTAGCTGATCCGGCAGTCCGGGCGGATAGCCGACCTTAGCTGCACTCCACACCGATGATCGCTGCGCGCACTGCGGACCTTGGCATGCCAGATCATGCTGCGCGTTGCCGCCAAGGACCGGTTCGAGGAAGCTGCGACGCAGCGCAGGCGCTGACGTCAGACACTGCGATGTCTGAGACAACAGATTATTTTGGACAGGTATGTGCTACCCTAGCTGCCGGTATTGGTGTTCAGAGGCTGGTCGATCAGGCCTCGCCAACCAGACACGATGGATGTGCGGTCCGGCAGGCCGTCTTCCAGCTCTTGCAGTACCTTTTCCTGATATTTCGCCATGGCCGCCTTCACATCCGCCTCGCTCTTGCCGGGCACCGGAATGGGTTTGCCATCCTTGTCGTTGGTGTATTCGTACTTGATCAGGTTCAGGTGCTTGTCGGGGTCAATCGCCTCGTCAGCGTAATAGCCCTTGTGATACCAGTGCCGGTACACGGCCCAGGTCTCGACCCCGTATTTCACCCGGCTTTTCCGTTTTTCGCGGATTTTCTTCCAAACGTCATCAGCGTGATCGGCATATTGCTTGGCGTATTTGGCGACCGACCCGGTCTTGGGCACGCCATAGCTGGATTTAAGAGGGTCGAATTTTTCGTCCGTGTTGGTCGGGTCGACATTGGCGATCTCCTGCAGGATTGCGAGGTGCATCCCCGCCCCCAGCAAGAACACCGGGAAACAGGCCAGCTGGTGTTTTTCGTCCATCAGCGTGCCCAGCATTCCGTTGGTGCCCTGAAAAAACGTGTTGGAATAATCGTGCAGATGATAATCGAACAGGTTCTTACGATCCTGCTGCACGCTCAGGTCGGATTGCAACCGCGCGGGGGCATAGACATTGGTCATCTCGTTGCGCAGCGACACGAAGGTGCCGGCGATCTCGTCGATTGTCTGCTGTTTCAGCTCCTGCTGCATCAGCTTCTGCATGCCCTCGAAATAGGCATCCACCGTTGATTTCTTGTCCGAGGGAAACAGCGCATCCAAAATCGTGTTGATGATCGCCCCGGCAATCGCGCCCGCAATCACCCCGCCCGCAAGCTGGGTCAGGTTGCCGGTAATGCCCTTGAGCGCGTCCTTGGCCATTTGGTCAGCCAGTTTCTTGGCCACGTCCACGGCAATGCTCTGCGGCAGGGTGGCAGCGGCCAGTACCGTGATCCCGGCGACATGGTGCAGGCCCAGTTCCTCGGCGCTGAGTGTCGCCGCCGCCGGGCTGTCGAACCGCAAATCGCCGCTTTGGGCATCGACCACAACATTGCGGAACGCATACAGCAGGCGCGCCTGTGACGTCTGGCGGTCGACGAAGACCGTGCCAGCCGGAAACACGTCCCAATCCCGGGTCAGAAAGGCGAAGCGATCCTGGATCAGCGTTTCGCCGGGCAAAAGCGGTGATGCGGCGTTTAACTCGTCAATCGCGCAGCGCAGGCGCAGCTTCAGCCGCGTGTCATCGCTACCTGACAGGACCGGGTGTGCATAGGATAGCGGGGCGTCCCCGGCATCAACGATGGCCGCTGCGACCCCGCGGATCGCGGTGTTCGCCAGACCCAGGGCCTGAAACCTCTCCGCCAATTTCGCCGTTGTATAGTCAGTAATATCAATATCTTGATTAACCGACGCCACCATGGGGGTGATCGTGGCTCGGGTCTGTGCTTGCGGAATGTGTAGCATGTGAATTCCTTGAAAAAAGGCCTTGTTCCATCATCCGGCAGGGCTGAAATGCAGCATGCACGGATAAGCTTTAACTGATACCTCCAGAGTTACGTCGGTTCCGACGCACGGTGATGGATTTGGCGACCATCTTCAAGGCTGACGGTCTGACCGGCTGTGCGAGTGGTCGTTGTAGCGGCCTCTTAGCCATGGCGTTCACGTTTTTCACCAAGTTCGATCAATTTGGGCGTCTGTAAGACAAATCCGTCGGGCGACTTTTGTTCGGTTTTCTTCGATTGGGTCGTCATGCAGGCCTCGGCGGTGGCGTGAGGACGTGGATGACGGCGAGTATTTGGCCAAACACGTTGTATGGCACAGCCACCTCAGCCGATTGGCAGGTGATCTTGCGAGCATGGCGCACACCCCGCGCCCAGATCGTGATCAGGCGGCGCTGGATACTCTTTAGCCTTTGCTCGAGTTCCCAATGCTGGAGCGCCGGAAACTAGAGCTCTCCGCCAGTCTCACGATGAGGGGCTGGGATGCCATCAATATAATGCACGGTCGCTTTGCTGAAGCCGCAACGCTGCATGAATGTACGTTTGAGCAGCAGCTAAGGGCCGTCCGTTACGGCGGCCCATGCCTTTAGATTTCTATAGCTTCGGCGATAGCCAGCGCATCTTCAAGCTCGACGCCAAGGTATCTGACGGTGCTGTCCATCTTGGTATGGCCCAATAACAGCTGGACTGCCCGCAGGTTGCCCGTCTTTTTGTAGATTTGGGTCACCTTCGTTCGTCTCATCGAGTGCGTGCCGTAGGCGCTGGCCTCCAGACCGATGGATGTCACCCACTCACGGACAATACGCGCGTATTGGCGGGTCGATATGTGAAGCCGTTCGTGAAAACGCCCGGGCCAAAGATACTCGGAGCCGACCATGAGCGGCTCCCGCATCCACCTTACGAGCGAAGCTCGCGTGCCTTCAGATAGTTCGAAGCGGACCGGTTTCTGCGTCTTACTCTGCAGAACCGACGCGCGGTCCTTAATTTGGCCTGACGCCATGACATCGACCACCTTCATCTTGACCAGATCGCAGCCGCGCAGCTTGCTGTCGATGGCAAGATTGAAGAGGGCCAGATCGCGAGGGTTCTCGGCCAGCTCCAGCCGCACCCTGATCGCCCAGACGTGTTTGGGCTTCAGTGGCCTCTTCTGGCCAACGATCCGGCCTTTGTTCCAAGCAGGACGCAGCGCGCGAATGGCGGGTAAGTTGGGGGTTTGCATGATGGATGCTCCGATCCACCACGCCCTCCTTCATCGACAACCCGACGTTGACGAGACATCATATCACATGATGCTGCGTTGCATCCGGGGGCGACTTCGAGCCTACTTGGACTGACGCGCATGTCGACGCCAATGTCCACTGCGACGCTTGACAGGTGATTGCAACCTTCCCGATAGTGCAGGAGTGTTTTCGATTTTCCCCGGGGCCTTAGAACGGCCCGACTGGCGGAACTCAACGCGCCAACGTTACTGCGCAGATCACTTAAATAGATGGGTTCTCCATTATGCTCCGTTACGTCTCAGTTATAGCCAGTTTGATCGTGGCCTGTTTCACAAGCAATGCAACCGCTTTGGAGCTCTCCAACCCTGCCGCTAAATTTTGCACTGAACAAGGTGGGTCATATTTCCTCGTAGAGGATACCGGTGGCCAACGCGGGATTTGCACCCTCGCCGACGGCAGTGAGGTTGACGCTTGGGCGTATTTTCGAGAGCAACATGCCTCTGTTGAGGAACGCAGTCTGATTGCCGACCGCATTTGGCTGGGCGGCCCAATCCTGACCATGAACGATGACGCGATGCGCGCTGAAGCGTTGGCAGAAAAAGACGGTAAGATTATCGGCGTTGGTGACGCGGACGACGTAACGGCCCTTCAGGGCCCTGAGACTGAGATCATTGATCTGGCAGGCCGCACCATGATCCCCGGTTTCGTGGACGCCCACGGCCATGTATTCATGATCGGCATACAGGCGCTGTCGGCCAACATGCTGCCCGCACCCGACGGCACGGTGAATGACATCCCCACGTTACAGCAGGTGCTGCGCGACTTTGCCGAAGCCCAACCCAAGCGTGTCGGTGCCGCAGGTCTGATCCTTGGCTTCGGCTATGACGACGCACAGCTTGCCGAGCAGCGTCACCCGACGCGGGACGAACTTGACGCTGTCTCAACCGACATACCGGTCTATGTCGTTCACCAGTCCGGTCACCTTGGCGTGGCGAACTCCAAGGCGCTGGAACTGGCGGGCATTACTGCTGACACGCCAGACCCCGCCGGCGGTGTGATCCGGCGGCGCGAAGGCAGCTCTGAACCCAACGGCGTGCTGGAAGAGAACGCGGCAACTGTTGTGATTGGCGGCTTGCTCGGTGGGCTGGATGAACAGGCCAACCGCGCGATTTTCCGCGCTGGCGTCGAATTGATCTCCTCTTTCGGATACACCACAGCACAGGAAGGGCGTTCGATCCCCGCTGTGGCTAACCTGATGCAGACGGTCGCCACCGAGGAAGGGCTGGACATAGATGTGGTGACCTATCCAGATGTGTTGGTGGACCGCGACTATATTCGGGCGAACCACTCCCGCAACTATACAGACCGTTTCCGCGTCGGGGGCGCAAAGCTGACCATCGACGGCTCGCCGCAGGGCTTCACCGCGCTGCGCGACCGCCCATACTACAACCCACCCGAAGGATTTCGGGCGGACTATGCAGGCTATGCATCGGCATCGAATAACCAAGTCTTTGACGCCATCGACTGGGCGTTCGAAAACAACATTCAAATCCTTGTACACGCCAATGGTGAGGGCGCGTCGGATATTTTGATCGGCGCCATCGACACCGCGACGCAAACGCACGGGCAAGCCGACCGACGCCCGGTTCTGATCCACGGGCAGTTCATGCGCGAAGATCAGGTGGATGCCTATAACCGACTGGATGTTTTCCCGTCCTTGTTTCCCATGCACACTTTCTATTGGGGCGATTGGCACCGTGATCGCACGGTTGGTCCCGTGGCAGCGGATAACATCTCGCCCACCGGATGGGTTCGCGAACGTGGCATGATGTTTTCAAGTCACCATGATGCGCCTGTGGCTTTTCCCGACAGTATGCGCATTCTTGATGCCACCGTGACCCGTCGGTCGCGCTCAAACGACATCATCGGTCCGGCGCAGCGGGTCGATGTGTTGACGGCACTCAAATCCCTTACGATTTGGCCCGCGTATCAGCATTTCGAAGAGGGTAGCAAAGGATCGCTAGAGGTCGGTAAACTTGCCGATCTGGTTATTCTGTCCAAAGATCCCACAGCGATAGACCCCGAAACGCTCGATACCATCGTGGTTCTGGAAACGATCAAGGAAGGCGATACAATCTATGAAGCCAGTCAGCGCGAAGGGCGTCTGAACTATCTCCCCCGCAACGACGGCACGGACCCTTATGCCGATTTTCTGCGCATCTTCACCGTGTCACACGAAATGCAGGGCGCCCCAAGATCGTTCAGCGCGATGCGTCCTTCACTTTTCGCGACCGCACCGCACTCCGGTGCCTGTATAGCGCGCACTTTGAGCGATATCATGACCGCTTCGCTTGTAACGGATAGCTCTGGCAAAGAGTAGCTAGAGCAAAGTGTTCGACGAAATTAAGACATTTGTTCGATTTGTAGGAAAGTCAGAAAAGTCCCGCACCGCCGACCTTTCACCCTTCGAAAATGCTGCGCCATGGACAAATGGCCGGTTTGGCGAAGCTGCATTGCGGCGCCGGTCACCGTGGCGAGTGACCGCTAAGTTCCGTCAAACCCTTGGGCTTGCTGGCCGCTCCGACTTTGCCATGCTCACTTTCGGGCGGAGATCCGAGCTTAGCTGCTCCTGCGAAGGTGCAATGCCAAAAAGGCAAAAGCGGCCATTCAAGCCCTCGCAACCGAAACCCACATACTGCACCGCGCACCAAGGTCGGCTATGCGCAGACAGCGACATTTGCAAAGTCTTAGCCTGACCGGCAAACTAAGGGCGCGAACGGCCCTAAGCGGACATCTGCCACCGACTCCGATCCTGCGCCGCGGCCCGTCGTTCCGGACATTCGACGCAGCCGCGAATCCATGCGGTGGAGAAATCTGTGTCGTACTGAGCGGATACTGTTGCTTCCGCGCTGACCGGACCGAATAGGAACTATTTTTGCGAAGACCTGAGGTCTTCAAGGTAGCCACCAAGTTCGTCGCCATAGCCCCAGCCGGTATCCGCAACGCGTTGATATTTGTTCTCCAGCCGGTCCAACCAAGTTGCTGTCAGTTCCAAGTCGGCTTGCATGGATAATTTCTTCATTATCGAGCCAAACATGGACCCCATGCTGTTGTAGAACGTCTCATCCATATCACCGAACTCCAGCGTGACGTCATTGCCGCATTTGACGTAGTAGAACATCAGCTCTAGCGTTTCGCCGAGTTGTCCCCTATTCGCAAACGGCTGGTTTCGGGACGCGGCGCTGCGGCATGAAGCTATGTTCGAAAGGAAGGTAAGGGCCGTCCTTGATGGCCCCTCCGGCCGGGTGATGCTGGAATGCTGCGCCGCCTCCGATGGCCGCGAAGATCCCATGATGTCAGATGCTGCAGACTGCTCGAATGGCTGCTTTGCGGATTGCTATCGCTTGATAGACCAGACCATCGCGGTCTCGTAACCAGCACACTCCAGCAATTCAATCTTGGAAGCCCAACCCGCCGGACAGACGACAAAGGCAGCTCCTATCCCACGGTTGGCGAATGCCGCCTCAGCGGCTCGCAATAGCGCGCTCGCAGCTTCCCCGCCGTGGTCGATAGCTTCCGGGTTGGCCAGCTCAGAGTGGTAGTAGTCGTCAATCACACCCGTCCCCGTGATGTCGTGGGCAGGGGGAAAGTGCATCCGTGAGGCGGGCTGTGCGATGATGTATCCTTGCAAGTCCTCGGACGGTCCCAGAACTATCATGTCTCGATCTCGGAGCGTTAGACACCGCGTCATCCAAGCTGAAAACCGTGCATCAGCTTCGGGATGGGTTTCCCAGAACGGATCGATGCCAAAAAGAACCTGACGGTTCTCGGCGCTGCGCGCAACGATACCTCGAATATTGTCCTCCGTCGCTTTTCGAACACCGTCGGGCATTCCCTGATCGCCAAGGCCATTACGTGACAGATAAAGCGTCAGAGGCTCATAACCGCTTGTCTCAAACGCGGTTCGCCAGCCTTCGCCCACCACGTAGGATGCCAGTTTGATCCGGGCACCGGCTTCATGAAGGGCGTCCTCTGCTGCGGCCAACAGGCCTTCTAGAGTCCCGCTTGGTGCATCGGTTGCCACAAAAGAGTCGGGCAGGATCAGCCCTGGCTCGCCGAACAGGCCTGCATAGATTGGGGGGACCGGCAGCATCATCGCATGAATGACACCTGTGATCTGCCCCCCATCGTCTGCGACATGCCAGAACTGTCGAAAGGGTTGTTGCTCGGCCGTCAGCGCAAATGTCAACGCCTTCTCGATCTGCGCGGGCGCGTCATCTGACATCTTCCAGAGGATGGCATCCTCTGCATGGCGTTCCTGCGCATCCAGCATAAGGAGTTCGACCACGCGCGGCATGTCGTCGGGGGTCGCTGGTCGGATTGTCTGGCTCATTGCTTGGTCTCTAGTAACTATTGCAGAATGCTGCTTGCCCACTTGTATCGGCCGCATGCACCAAGTTGACAAAGCAGGATAATTCCATCAGCGTTTAGAAAAACTATCGGCTCCAAGGTTTTGAATGAAGAATGTGAACCTGAACGCGCTCCGGGTATTCTCTGTCGTCGCATCGCACGGGAACCTGCAACGCGCGGCTGAGGATCTGAATCTATCGCGTGGCGCGGTCTCTCAGCGGATCAAGCAGCTCGAAATCGAGCTGGGGGTAGTTCTTCTTGTGCGTGGCGCACGCGGTGTCTCGCTGACCCCGGAAGGTGAGCGCTGTCATGCGGCGATGGAAAACGCTTTGGCGATCCTCGACACTGCTTTTGTGAGTATCGGTGAGGACGGTAATCGCATCACGCTACACCTTGGTTCTTCCACTGCAACGAAGTGGCTGATGCCCCGGATGGACGCTTTCGCGGCCAAGTTTCCGAACGCGTCCCTTGCTACACAGGTCCACGAGCAGGTTCTGGCGCGCAGTCTGGGCCGGAGCGAGATCGCAATCTGGCCTGGTAAAGCGCATGACACGAATATCGCTCACGCATCGCGCCGCTTGACGGACATCAGTCTGATTGCCGTATGCAGTCCCGATTTCCTGCGACCGGATTGGCCAATGGGGCTGGAGACATTGCTGACGCTGCCGCTCCTTCAGGATGCGCACCGGCGGTGGGAAAAACTGATCCATGAAACCGGGTATGGAGACACGCACAAGCTACTCAACTTCGACCGATCTGCCTTGGCTCTCGATGCTGCTATCGGTGGTCACGGCGTTGCAATCGCGCCGACCTACATGGTGGAGAATGATCTTCGGTCAAAGAAACTGGTGGTGGTTTGGGTCGATCCCGATCCCTCTGATGATGGGCTCTATATCTCATGGTCAAAGGACCATTTGGGCCAGACGCGCATCAAGCGGATCGTTGATTGGATTGCATCTGAATTCGAGTGAAGCAGACCTTCGGTTCGGGAAAGCGAACGGAAGCAAAGTCCGCACACCACCTAGTTCGCCTCCGCCTTGATTTCGCGCCCGCAGCGAAGGTCCGAAATGAAGGGCTGCGTCGCAGCGGAAGCAGGACCCGGTCAATGGCCGCAATGGGCCGTTCTCGGCTATGGCGCAGGATGGCATGACACGATAGACGGTAGTGACTGCACCGTTTCGATGGGTTTCGCTTTCGTAAGCAATTAGGAACCATGGGCAGAACGTGCATAAAGTCTCAAACATGAAGGGATCCATTACATCAAAAAGCGCGAACCAAAGACATTATCGACACCTCATCAAGACGTGGTGAAAAACACACGTCGTTGGCTTGAACACATGGTGGTGGGATTAAATCTGTGCCCATTTTCCTCGAGCGTCATATCCCGAGACCAAGTCCACTATGCCATATGTGACGCCACGACCGATGCACATCTAAAGCGGTTTTTTTTGACGGAACTACAGCGCCTACTCGTGACCAACGAAAATGACATCGCTACCAGCCTGCTAATGTTTACCCAAGGTCTAGAAGAGTTCGATGATTACCTCGACTTACTCGATTGGTTTCAGCAACTCTTGGAGCAAGCAGAGCTGACAGAGGATGTGCAACTGGCATCCTTTCATCCTCAGTACCGATTTGACGGTGTGGCACCGGACGATCTAAGCCATTTCACCAATCGCTCGCCCTATCCAACCATACATCTTCTGCGTCAAGACCAGATGACCAAAACCCTCGCGCACGTTGCGGACCCAGAGAAGATTTATTTGGATAACATAGAAACGTTGAATAAGCTTGGTCGCCGACAGGTCGAGGCACTCTGCCCCTGGGGGAAATAAGGCTGATTGCGGTGGCCTGTAATCGCGTCCGGCGTCAAAGCTCTTTGGGGCCAAAGGTGGATTAAGCTAAGAGAGCGTTTGGCTCATCAGGTTTGGGGCAATGCTATGGTACAGCTCTGTGGTACTCGGCAGCAAATTCGGCGGCGTAAACCTTGGACGAGTCACAGTGCAGCACCGAAACCCCCAGCGTCTGGTCTGGGGAAGCTGCATCGCAGTCTTAGATGGTCTAGCCAAGGTCGGCTGTGGGCCGGAAGCGATGCAGCGCGGGGCGATCAGGCGCTTGCCCCTGCCGCGCAGCGAAGGTCGGCAGTGAGCCCACATTACCGGATGCCGCACCATCAATGAAGGTCCGGTTAACTCAGAGTTTCGTGTCAACGTGATGCATCACCACATTGAAACCTTCCTCAGGTGAAGGAGCGACGAAGTATTTCGAAATTTGTCGGAATTGCTCTTCTGTTGCCGCAAATGGATGATCGCCTTGAGCATTGCGAACATGAAGCCGCGCGATACAGACTTCGTCAGGGACATCTAAAACGTGAAGTTTGTGTGCAGCCTTCGTCTGTTCCAAGATGTCCCGCATCCAATCACGCGAAGCAATCGTGTTTGCTTGGAAGTCCAAAACGACTGAAATTCCCTCATGTAGCAATGAGACGACGTGTGGTCCCATGACCTCGCGAAACTTTGACATGCACCGCATGTAGTCCGAAATCGACGACATTTCTTCAGAATAAAGACCATTCAGCCATTCATCTTCAGCAATCACAATAGTTCCCGCCGTGCGACTAAGTTGGGCAGTCAGAGTGGATTTTCCAGAAGCAATTTTTCCGCACAACAGGTGCAGAGTTGGCGTTGTCGAGGACATATGAATAACCTTGTTCAGCGCGGCGTGCGCAGTTGACGTTCAAATACGAGTTAGCCCGGCCCGGTTTTCAGACCGGGAAGGTAATTCGTTTTTGGCCCTGACGACCAAAGTTCTGAACCAAGGTTTTCATGCGCCTTTAATGACACGTGGGGTTCTTATTGTCTATCGGTGAAGCAGACCTTGGCGCAGCCGCAGCGAATGCACCGTTTGTCCGCGAACTGTGAATCCGCGTCCCTCTTGTTTTTGGCAGTCGCAGCGAGTGGCAGGTTCGACGGCCGCATCGCAGCATTGCTAGGTATCGGCCAACGGCAGGAATGGGCCGTCCTTGATCATAGTGCAGGCGACGCGCCGCGACTTTGCAAAGGTCGCTATTGCGCTTCGCGGACGTCCGACCAGGGCGCAGCGAAGCATGGCTCGCCGGCAGCCCACTCGACCGAAGCGACCGGCCCTGAGCCGACCTTCATCCCCGATGCCGATTACTGCAATGCGGCCAGCCAAAGCTGCCGTTGGCTGCGTCTGCGCACCTCAGTCGCGATCCGAGGTCAGCAACGCGGGACCTTCCTGCAAGTCAGCAAGGGATGCGGGCCGGCACGCCCGGTCTCTGGTTCAGCTTGGCCTCGACGCGAAGGGTGGATCGGGAGCGGGCCAGACGCCAGCCCGCGTTCAGACGGCGCGTTAGAAGCCCGAATTACGCCATTTGATCGAGCAGCCCATCGAAGGCATCTGCTGCTTCGGTCCTTGACCCGTCCTGGCGATCTGCCGCATGGCATCCACCAGCTCGCGGGTTCGGTCTGCGGACGCATCAAGGCGGGCATTGTCCAGACGGCCGCGATATTGCAGCCCGCCATCGGCGTTCAGGCCAAAGAAGTCTGGCGTGCATACCGCGCCCCAAGCCTGCCCGACTGTTTGATGTTCATCTACGAGATAGGGGAAGCGCCAGCCCGCTTCGGCCGCAAAGCGTTGCATGTAGGCCGGGCGGTCTATCGGCACGGCGTGGTAGTCGTTAGACATCACGGCAAGCACTCCTATGCCCTCATCGAGCAAGGTATTGGCGTCTTCTGCCAGTCGGTCGGCAATCGCCTGAACATAGGGGCAATGATTGCATAGAAAGGCGACCAGCAGGCCCTTTTCGCCGAGATATTCGGACATCGTGAAAGCGCGGCCTTCGGGGTCGCCCAGTGTAAAGTCCGGTGCCTTCCATCCGAAGTTGCAAATTGGGGTGTCGAGCAGCATGCGGGAAGCTCCTTGGCTTGATGTGAGATTGGCCCCGCGCTGCTGCGCGAGGCCCGGTGGACGATGGTGATCCGACTTATTCCGCTGCGACAGAGATCCTTTCCCATGCGAAAGCCTGGAACGGCGCGTCGACCGGCGTTTCCGCGAGGTGGTTAGTGTAGTTCGACAGGACCTTCTGCGCCAAACCAACAAGGATATCGAGTATCGCACGGGGTTCGAACCCGGCGGCCAAGAAGGTATCCACAGCCGCTTTTGGCGCGTTGCCGCGTTCGCGCACGAGGATCAGCGTAAACTGGCGCAGCGCTTCGAGGCGCGCATCGGCAAGCGGTCGCTCCTCTCGCAAGGCGGCGACGATCTCGTCATCGACGCCTTGCATTTTGGCAATCGCGGTATGTGCGGGAACGCAGTAATGGCAGGCGTGCTCGACGTTGATCGTCAGCCACACGATATTGCGCTCGGTGACCGAGAGTGCGGTGCGCTCGAACAGTTCATGCAGCTTGAAATAACTCTCCAGCAGCTCCGGCGACGAGGACATCACCTGATAGAGGCCTGGCAGCATACCGTATTCCTTAACCGCCTGTTCCATCAGCGGTTTCGCGGCCTCGGGTGCGCTCTCGATCGAGTGGTGGGTGAAAACGGTCATTTTGAACTCCAATCCGGCGAGTTTGGGGATGGCAATCTATCGGAGCCGGGATCTGATGGATTATGGATGTGCAGACATAAATTGCCGACAAAGAAGGAACCTTGTCGCAAGACAGATGCATCATGCGCTAGATGATGAGCGACAACAGAGCGTCATGCGCGGTGCGGGATATCTCCGGTTTTTGGCGCGCCACCGCCTGCATCATGGCGCCGTTGCCAGCCGAAATCACGAGCCGAGCCAGCGCCTCTGGCGGTGTGGTTGAGGTCACCTCGCCACTGGCCTGCGCGCGGTGAAAGGCCTGCGTGAGCGCCTGCAGCAGCAAGTTGTCCCCACGGCATATCTCAGTGGTCATATGCGGATCGCGCCCGACCTCTGCCGTGGAGCGCACCAACAGACATCCGCGCCCGTTGCCGGAAGACGCATCCGCCTCCCAGGCTTGCAAAAGGGCGTTCAAATTGTCCTTCAGCGGCGCCTCGCGTGCGAGTAGTTCGGTGGCCTTGCGGACGCGTTGGTCGATATATAGCGCCAGCGCACGCCGGAACAAATCCGGCTTCTCGCCAAACGCATAGGTAAGGCTCTGCCGCCTGAGGCCGGTGGCCTGTTCCAGATCGCGATAGGTGGTGCCATTGTATCCGCCCGCCCAGAAAGCGGTCATCGCCGCCTTTAGCGCGGTTGTTTCGTCAAAGGAGCGGGGGCGGCCGGTACGTGTCATGACGCACTATATGGATGGTCATTCACAATTATGCAAGTCCTTAGATCAAACACCTACGGAGGGCCCAGTATTCAGGTGTGTTCCCGAAACAGGACCAACCCTGCTTCGCGGTGTTGAAGGTCCGCTTCGGCGGTTTCTTAGCTCCTCGCTGCAGATCGTCGAATGTGGGCTGTCCGCCCATTTTTACGAGGGCCCCGCATCTGTCCCCTGAGAGATCTGCGCCAGACGAGCCTGAGCCTCTGGCTCCCACTGCTCTCGCAGGCCACGGACATATTCCGCATCGTCCTGCAACTTTTGGCGCTGTTTGGCGAGAACTCGTTTGACGGTACGTGCGACCAGTTGCGCAATTCGCGTGACCATTCCCATCGCAGGATGGATTTGCTTCCGCTTTTCCGCCCGCAGGTCACCCGTTTTCGGTGCCGCCGCTCCCCAAACCAAGCCCGCTTTCCGATCCGTCGCTTCTTCCTGCCAAAGCAGCGCGCCCTCAGCAACCAGCTCCAAACCAGCTTCAACGGCCTCTGAGATGATCTCCGCTTCCGCGACTTTCAGCTGCACCTGCGTTACCGCGTCTTCCAGTTTCTGCTCTTCCACCTGGCGCGCAGATTGGGCGGTAGTACATGCCGCTGCCTCTTGGGCGCGATGTTGTTCCAGCGACTGGACCTCTGCGACAAGGCCGCATTCGCGCCTTCGCAGATCGGCCAACCCTTTCTTTCCCTCCTCCGCTTCGCGATTGATCCGCGCCAACTTTTCTTCTTCCACCTTTCGCTCCGCAACCTTCGCCTGGAACTTTTCAAGAGCTTTTTCTGCCCTCTCCTCATACCCCTTTACCAACGGCTCCAACGCCCCGACCTCGGCCTCAATCCCCATTTTCCGAGAAGATGCGGCGGCAGCCGCTTTTTCAAACTGCAGCGCTTCCTTCTCGGCCGCATCGCGGAGCCGGATCGCTTCTGCAGTTTCTTGCGCAGCCCGCTTTTTGCGGGCCTGCGCCTCTTTTATGGCGCGCTTGCGCGATTTCTTCACCGCAGCCTTGGCAAGGTCCCGACCGTCCTCGACGGTCGCCTTCGCCGCCTCCTCGGCCGCGCCGAGGAGGCGCTTCTTCTCTTCCTGCGCCTTGCGGCGCTCTTCGGCGCACCACTCAGACGGCGGCACGTGCCGCCGTCTGCCCGAAAGAGGTTTGTCCTCGGCCCGCGCCCGGCGTCGGGCCTCGGCACGGCGCTCCCCACGAGTGATCCCAATCTTCGCAAAAGCGGCACCCGCCATATCCTAGGCCAACTCATAATTCCGGAGCAGCGGATTTTCAGATGGTTGCAGTAGAACCTGATGACCACGGTTGGTGGAAGGTTTTTCAGCCCACACAACCACCACAAAGTGGATGTGCAGGGTTTCTTCATCCATATGCATCGACGCGAATCGCAGCTGCCCTGCGGCTGCACCCCAGCCTGTCGACCCGGTACCGGGAGTTGATTGAAGATCTCGCTCGCTCTCTGAACGCGCCGGAGGTCAAGCGGGAAGCGGCGGAAGCACTGAGGGCGTTGATTTCAGAGGTTCGGATGGTGCCGGACACGGCAGCACGCAATGGCCATACCATTGAACTTATTGGGGAACTTGCGAGTATTCTGCGTTTGGGAGGTCTGGATGCAACAAAGCCCCCGCGTTTTGCGAGGGCTTTGTCGGAAACGATGGTTGCGGGAGCTCGCATTTGTCACAGTTTCATTCCATCAGGGGACAATAGTGCCAGACCTCACTTGCTCTAACTCCAGAGAGGTCCGGAGACAGCCCATTCGCACAGGGCGCTGCGAGTGCGAAGCATTTGGGGTATTTCCCCGACAGCGGAAATCCAGATCGGTCGCACCTCATGGTTCGTGCGGCGCTCGGTGCATACGTTAGCGAAGCTTGCGATCACTGTATTGCAGCTCTGCCGTCATGTGTGGTCATGACGTTCCCGTGACGAGCTATTCCCATAATGCCGCCTCCCAAACCGGAGAACGGATCGACCATCAAGCCGCAGGATCAAACACCTAGTCGACAAGTACAACTCAAAAGCTGAACTTTGCTGAACTGCAGAAATTGGCGAAAGGCCGTTGTCACCACTCCAGATCTACCTTTAGGTAAAGAAACAAATTGAGATTTCAGATTGTCATGTCTTCAAAAAAATTCATCGCACGTGATGCACTCGTGGAGACGGTGCGGGCTTATTCAGGTCTATTCCTAGTTCTTGATGCGACTTGTTTGCCTGGCCTGCCGGAGCGTCTGGAGGCTGAGGGAGTGCCGTATAGTTCTCTGTTCCAAGGCCAAACTGCACATGAACTACGTGATGTCGCGCCTTATCTAGTGCAGGTTTCGCCATCCGACCGATTGCTGCGAGATTTTACTGACCCAACGGACAACCCGCGCGCAATTTGGCCAAAGCGTCCGGGCCTGTTGATCGCATGCGAACTGGAACTCACTGCCCTGCGCAAGCATTTGCGACGTTTCCTTCGGGTCGAGATCGGGGATCAAGCGTTCTTCTTTCGCTTCTGGGAGGCTGGGTCTGCCCGCGCTTATTTTGCCGCGTTAACCGAACCAAACCGGCGCAAACGCTGGTTTCTTCCGCGTGAAGCAGGTCAGATCGACGCGTTTTTGATCCCCGATCCAGATCGCGATGGATTGTGTGTCGAAGCCATGAACCTTTCTGAACCGGGGCGAACTGAGGGATATCGCGCGACGGCACCGTTTAATCTGAACGATCAGGAACTTGTCGCCCTGCGCAGTCATCGAACGCGGCAGGAACTAGCGGAAATGGTCAGTCTGATGCGCTCTACTTTTCCCGACGCGTGCACCCCGGAACCGGAACGCGGCCTAGATTATGCGGTGCAACGTTCTGTCGGGCGGGCATGGGAGTTCGGAATCCGACAGCGCAAGCATGCGTTTCGCTTTGCTGCTTGGGACCTGCATGTGTCCGGTGCTTTCGAAGCCATGGATCACGCCGGAGCGCTTCGGAAAATTCTGGAGCAACCTCTTGGTGAGACGGAAAAAATGCGCCGTTTAGAGCAGCGCATTGCAGCGCTGGAGGATATCTAGTCTTAGGCCTTAGATCGCTTTTCCCGGAACGTTATCGTACTCGACTCTCATGTGGTTGGGTTCAGCTTCATGGCCCCAATAATCGCTGCTGAAAACACCACCATCTTTCATAGAGACATGGCCGTAGTTGCGCAGCACCTCTGACCGTGCTGCCCCGGAGAGAGACCCGCCACGGATCGCGTGTTCATAGGCGCTCAACCCTTGAGGGATTTGGTACTCTTCATTCTCCGGTGGCAGCTCAATAAACGCGCCATCCACTTCTGCGACCGCCGCCTCGTACATCATATGAAGTGCGACACGGGACAGGCCAAGCTGGACCCATGGCCTGTTCAGAGCCACCTGTTCTTGGTAGGTATAGGTCTTACGTGTAAAGCTCTTCAACCCATACTGGACCGTCACGGTGCGTTCAGTGATATCCGAAAAGGTTCGCATCACGCCGCCTTCTCTCTCATCGCCGGTCATCCAGCCTTCTTTGATAAACTGCGCTTCGCGTTCCGCATTAGCGCCCGGCGCCAGATCGGCATTCTGGGCAGCAGCTCGAGCGGCTTCTGCTTTGTTTTTATCGTAGAAGAACCGTGTCTCTTCATCCTCCAGCGGCGCAACGTCACCTGACCCTGCATATCCCCCACCGACATCCGAATGCGCCCCGGGGAGCTCAAACGTGTCCCCACCGCCGGGTGTATTCTTGTTTAGACGAAAGTTCTTGCGATACTCATCACCAGCCGTCAGATGATAGATCCTGTTCGTAGCCTGCGCTGTCTTCAGATGGACGTTCACCTCGCCATTGTCGTCGTTCGTGGCGAGGCCGATAGCCGCCACGGTATCGAAGATCCCGAGGAACCGAATGCTGACCTTCAGATCTTCGGGCCATTTCAGAAGCGGTATTCTCTGACCACGGCCGACATCAAGGGACATTTGCCCGTCTCTGATGCAGTTGACGAAATACCTCGCAGCGGCAGCCCCGCGCGAAAAACCAAAAACATCCAGTTTCACTTCGCTCAGATAGGGCGCTCCCCCCATAAGGTTGACGAAGCGCAGCACTTCACTAAACCCTCTACTGACACGCGCTGCAACGCCCGTTTCCCCCATTCCGAGAGCGTACCCTGTGCCATCGTCCGCAGCGCCGGCAGTTGATCCCGGTCCCTCGACATACGTAGATCGAAAGGCACGCGCGATCCCTCCGCAGGCGTTTTCCTCGTCATAATCTCTTCGGTCTTTATATAGCTCGTAGAGCAACGCCGGATTGGATTTGGACGCCTGATAACTACCGTCCTCCCTGCTGCCATCCTCAACATTGTAAAGGTTGTTGAGCGTGCCGTCGAAGAACACGCCAACTTCCAAAACCGTTTTGGGACAAGTTTGTGCCAGGTTGCCGGTCTCACCTTGCAACCCTGCGTCTGAGGACGCGGCTTGTGCCGCTTTGTCAATGTCACCTAAGCTCATATTATTCACTCGGTTCCGGGCAATACGGGGGCGTTTTAGCCTCGTGACGATGCTCTTCGTAATAGTTCATTATTATTGGCATCTGAGGAAAATAGCCGGTTTCCAGGCGCCATGCATGATCCGCCTCTGGCACGCGTGTTCCACAGATATGCGCGATATCATGATGTGCAGATAGCTCCGGCCGCGCCTCATCCGACCCGATCAGCAACTCTCCGTTTGGCCCGAACATCACGAGCAATACGTAGGATCCACCGGAATAGGTCAGGTCATGCGGATCGAAAGAAATGGTCGCGCTCCAAGCCTTGTCTGTCGGAAGCTCCACCCATTGCACTGAAACCGTCCATTCCCCATCACGACCGAGATCTGTCGGCAAATTCAAAATGCGACTTCCGCTTCCCGTTCGATCCAACTGAATATCAACGCCACCGGATGCGAGAAAATCGCGATTGATGGGGCGTATGGCTCCTTCAAGACTGAAATAGTCAACATAAACTGGCGATGCAATGAAGCCGCCAAAGCCAAGCGTCAGTGACCCGGGCTTC
Organism: Tritonibacter scottomollicae; assembly: GCF_032924845.1. Lineage (NCBI taxonomy): Bacteria > Pseudomonadati > Pseudomonadota > Alphaproteobacteria > Rhodobacterales > Paracoccaceae > Tritonibacter > Tritonibacter scottomollicae. The sequence continues at coordinate 18,568 of NZ_CP136704.1, read as the reverse complement.
ATCTTCCCGACACCCATTCGAGACATCAGCAAGGCGACAACAACACCGCAGGCCAAGAGAAATAACAGGGCAATACGTTTGGTAACTCTTGGCATTTGCTTCATAAAAGTACTTCGATGAAAAGGGGTTGCTGCTGTCGACACGTTCGCACCGTGAGGGCGCTGTTGCAATCCTTGCGCGGAAAATCGCATTGTCTGAGCGCCCCAGCGCTGATTTAGCGTTGCTTGATCTTACGCACCATCGGATCATCTCTCATCCAATCAACTAAGGTGATCTGGTGTGAGGAATAAAACTCCTGCAACCACTCAAACGCACTGGTAATCTCATAGTTTTCTACGAACAGTTCTTCGTTGCGGTCGCGAGTTACGTATTTCGTCGCGTAGAGACCTCCGGGCGGCAGGGGCCCGAGTGCTGCCTTGATCCGGTCATGCATGGGCTTGCCTTGAGCGTCATAGCGTTCAAACACTTCAGGGGTGGCTTGGAGAACATAATTCTCGATCTGCAGCTCTGCTGGCATGGGCTTTGCTTCGGTAAGATTGCGCATATCGAGCGATGACAAAACCGGTGACATCATGCCCCAGCCATGTCGCTCGGACCAAACGATCAGCTCGCCAAAGTTCCCAAAAGCGATGGTATGCGTGTCATCCTTTAGATCGCGATCACCACCAAAAACATACGACATAAGCGGTTCAAACGGCTCTGGATCGACTAGGTGCAAGCGCCCCATAGCCAACGAAGTAAATCCATAGCTTCGCCAAACATCCAATAAAAGCTCCGGCAACCGCCCCTGCCAGCGAGAGATAATACCGGGGTCAACAGGCGTCGCATCTGTTGGCACTTCGCCAATTAACATTTGGAGCTCGGTCATAATGCAACTTTCTGAAATGTCTCAACTAGTGGCCTCAAAATCAAACCACATCGTCCGACGCATAAGAACTAATTCGACCGCGTGCAAGCCTGAGCCCCTCGACGAAACTCTGACCCTGTTGATTGTCACTGAGAGCTGAACCGGTATTTTCACCGAGATTTGATTCACCCTCAGTTATGCGTCCTAGTTTATAACGCGGTCAATGTTTTGGTCTCCTTCCCTGTTTTCTTTGCAGCCTCCGAGCTTGCTTTGAAGCGGAAGCTGTCGTTGCCAGTTTCCAGGATGCGCGGGGCGCTATTGCACAAATCAGCTAACAGCCAGAGTTCCCCTTTCCCCGGACACACTTACACTGCCAAAACGCCTCGTTTGCTTCCACAGTGCTTCCACGGACCTCGAGGCGGAAACGCAAGAAGCGCCACATGGGGCGCTAGTGAATTGATATTTCAGTATATTTTTGATTGCGGGAGCGCGCATTGGTCACTGTTCCATCCCAACAGGAGGGGAGAGTGCGAGACCTCACTTGCTCCAAGTCCAATGAGGTCCGGAGTCAGCCCAACCACGACATTCATCCGAGGTGCAGCGAAATCTCTGCCGCATGCGCAAAGGGTTTCCCGAAAGCTGCCATTCAGCAAGCGGCGCCGCAGTGCTCCAGAACAGCTTGCGCGAAATCGAGCTGATGAAGGTTTTTTCGTTGCAATGCAGCGAACCAAGGCGCCCGCGCGAACCCCTGCGGTGTCATCATCCGAGCTTGAGCGTAATCGGCTACAGACCTCTCTAAGGTCAATCCACATTGGCGTGCCTCGCGCACTAGATTGATTACCTCAGCTTCGGTCAAAAAGGTCAAACTCGTGGTTTCAGTGCTTAGGATTTCGTTCAAATGCAAACGAAGCCGACGTACAAATCTCCGCTCACGCTGAGACCGGAAAATCTGCCGAAGTTGCTCCGTCACAATCAATGCAGAGTTTCCCTCGGTAACGGGCAAAGCCTCGCGAGGCGCACTCAAACGGGCTACATGCCAGCTCCCACTCGAATCCATAAAGCTAAAGGAAGCGATCATGGCTTGGCGAGACACGAATAGCCGTCCGAACTCGGCAAGCTCTCCTCGGGTCAGCGCTTCAAACAAACCGAACAGGTATAGCCCTTCCCAAAACCGGAAATAGACCCAGTTGCCCGCTTCGTCTTTAAGACGAATAAATTGACGCAGGTGTGCTTTCACTTCCGTCAGATCATTGTCAGAGCAGAGAAATAGTCCCGTCAAACCACGCTCCGCAGCGAACTCATTAGGCGTGCGCGTGAACAGTTCGCGCACTAAAGCCGTTTCAGAAGCAAGTTCCACCAGCCATGGCGCTGCGGCTCCGAGATCTTCAGAAGCCTGCCCCTCAAACAAGCAGGTATGGCGCAATCCTGAATCCGCAAGGCGCTCAGGCAAGTTCTGCTCACGCGCGGCGTCAAGCACGACAAAGCAGCCGGAAGAGCTTCCCCATAGAGTAGAATGAACAGCATCCGGAGCCGTTTTTTTGGGATGGATTCCAAACTGCGCATCGAGAAACCCCGCCTCAATCGGTGGATCAATATGGACTGCGCTAGCTATTTGCGGACTCTTGTGAACCGGCGGCTCAACATAAGCGAGACGCACAGGATCTTGGGGATGCAACTCCGACAGGACCGCAAGAAGGTCCCAATTACCGTAGCCAGTTTGCAGCCAGTCCCTCAGAGCAACGGGCGGTCTCGTCAGTTGAATGGTGCCAACTGCAATACTCTGAGTAGCGCACCACCGCCGAAGTACGTCCAAAGCCTCACTTGGACGTGACGCGACCACGACAGCGGTATTTTCCCGCGCACTCTGTATCGAGCAGTCGATGATCCAGATTGAACCTTCGTTCGGGACATGGTTGGGTTGCATAATCGCCTCCCCAGACGTTAGATGGGCTCTATATTAGTTTAGCTAACCACCAAGGATAGCGTATGAATTTCTCTGACCAAATTAATGCAGACCAAGATTGTCTTACCTGCCAGCAGGGTAACTTATTCCTTGCCGATATGAGCACCGAAACGCAAGGCAAGCTTCAATTTTCCGGCATCGTCAACGGCAAGGACACCCAAACACTACCTGTACGGCGAGTCTTCCAGCTGGAGAACTCTGCGCAAGGCACGGTGAACCAGCTCGAGTTTAATATCGGCAATGAGACGATGACGGTGATTCCCGATCTTGGTGAGTTCCCGGTCGGCATGCCAGAGCAACTCAAGAGCGCGATCGGGATTCCTGACGAGGCCCCACCAGAAATCCCCGCGGTCCCCTACCACCCCAACGGCGCGGAGGCTTTGACAGTCTTTAGGGAAAGTACATTTATCAATTCGCCTGAAGTACAAGCATTGGCGCAAGTGGATCCCGCACAGCATCGAAATTTGCTGTCTGCCTATCGAAAGATGAACTTTGCCTATAATTTCACAGACTTCCCCATTTTGCACACTTCGGAGCTGATCCGCGAGACTGGAAGACTGGACAACCGTTTGAAAATGGCGGCTCACGAGTTTGAACTGACAGGGCGTAGTAGCGATATCTTATCGCAGAAAACTGAGCGATACCGCTCTATTCTAGAAGCCGAACAAGCACGCCGTGAACAGCCTGAAGGGGAGGGAATTTTCATCATCGCCCTGAAAGAGGGCTGTTTGGCGGCCAATATGCCAAACGGTCCCGGCCTCAAAGAAGACTTAACACCTGCACAAGAAGTTTCCCTTGCCGATTGCCTCGCCGAAGCGTTCGAAGTGGACTGGGATGCTTATATCGAGTCTGGCAGGTTCGATGACACCTTTAGATCTTCTGTAGTTACTGAAGCACTGCATACTGGAGCAGGAACGATTGCTGATTTGGGATCTGCCGCAGCTGATCTAAATCAGGCATTCATGAACTCGATAAGCGGGCGTACAGCGCGGCGTTACCTCCGCACCCCGCCGAGCTTTGAAGAATGGATTCGAATGCATCGAACGTTCCTACGCGAAGTCATGTCTACAGAATATGAGATCAAGGTCCGAAACGGTCAAAAGCATGTGGTGTTCGCAGGAAGGGCCACGCTGCGCGCGCATCTGACCCGTAGTAGATATCCCATGGAAGGGTTTCGAGTAATCGATGCTGTTGCCCGCGACACGCAGCGTGGCATCTGGAGCACTGTCAAAGGAGCCTTTGCCGGCCGTATCAATCGAGTCTTTCTTGCCTTCGCATGTTTGGTGGAAATCAAAAGCTGGTGGGAGGCAGAGCAAGAAGATTGGGCGAATCTGATCTCGCGACTGACAATCGTCGTAGTGACGACGGCTTTCGCAACCTTTCTGGCAGTGTGCATGGCGGGAATTTTCTTCGCCAGCGTACCATTTGTTGTCGGCGGGATCATCATTGCTGGCGCAGCATTTGCACTATCCGTCGCTATGACAATTGCGGTGGACATCTATCAACTAAGAGACAAACTGGCGAACTTCATCCGTTTCGTTGGGCGAGCGATATTCAATAGTTTAGCCAATGTCTGGAATTCAATCCTTGGTGCTCGCAATGCTGTCTAAAACTGTATCAGACAAAAATTCTGCGGACTGCAGCACAATCGTAGAGTATCAAGCGACTTCTGACCTCGGACGATACGTCTTGAGCCTGACGGTTGGTTATCCCGGCTTCTGCATCCCATTCTTTATTTATGCGAGTGATCCTGCGAGGATTATACCAGCGTGCGCTATTATTTTCTTTGTTCTCGCTTCCTGTGCCGAGCGGCTCTTTCCAAATGCAATTTTACGTCAGATAGTTGCCTTGCCAATAGCATGCATGGGCCTATTTTTGATGTCTATTTTTGTTCTTACCATTATGTACGCGGAGCGAATGACGCCACTCATCGCTTCAGTTTTCGCTCTTTGTGCGGGCGGATCACTTGTGGTGAACTTCTTAATCATTCGCCGCCTCACCCCAGAAAGTAGCGTTACTGTAGCTGTGGACTTTGGATTATTGCGTTTAACCAAGCGCGGCATCAGCGTATCCCCACCTTGGACTTCAAGTCTTTTTGTTCCATTTTCTCGATGGGAAAATTACTTGATCAATACTATACGGCTTTTGGTTGGTGCGGTCTGGGCCTATGGCGTTCTCGTACAAGGGCCATATGTTTATACTTCGGTCGGGATACAGGAACGTTGGCCAATGGCCTTCGCCCTTCTCGGGTTTCCTCTAGCCTTTTTCTTGTCTTGGATTTGGTATATCCCCTTTCTCTGGCACTGTCAGGCATCGCCGGGACCTCTCATTCAAAAAGCTCGCCGGAACGCAGCGCGCGCCACGCGTGAGGCAAAACTGGAAGCAGAGCAAGAAGCCAAAGATGCCCGCAAAAAGCGCACCCGCTCTGAAAGATCCTGAAGCAGACCGTATTGCTTTCCGGGATGTGACATTTAGGGTTAGAATTGTCTGTCCAAACTTTTAGTTTAGACAGCTGCACTCCCTCACGACACTATTCTGATCTATGTTTTATCGGGTTGTTTTTTGAGGTTGAGGACGTCGAAGACAAGCTAGAATTAAATTGGTCCAGCACTCAACTTGAGCCTCTGCTCCCGACGCCTCCTTGAAGAACTCCAAGGTTAGTTCCGTCCCGCACCCCTGCCGTTCAATGAAGCTTTCAAGCTGCACCTGCGGCGAAGGTCTGCTCCTTCCATTGCTCTTGCAGCGAGGAAGCATCGCCCAGATGGCAGACACCCAGACTTTGCAAAGGGCGCTATCTGCGCTTCACGGACGTCCGACCATGGCGCAGCGAAGCATTGCTCGCTGGCAGCCCACTCGACCGAAGCGACCGGCCCGGAGCCGACCTTAGATTGAGGTCGAGATGCTGCAACGCAGCCTTGCCTAACCCGACATTCACCCAGTCTGGGTGATTAGGTATTGTGATCGTAGATTCGCCCAGTAAGTTACGACTGAAAGCAGCGAGAAAGTGAGATTGATTGGAATCCCGGCCAAGGATTTAGGGATAGCTTCCGCCTTCTTGGCAGGAAGGGAGCCAATCGTGGTACAATTCAAATTACCGACTTTCGATTTCAGCAAGGGATCTACATCCTCTACGATGAGTACGGACCATCGTATGTCGGCCTGACGAGATCTCAGGGTTTAGGGAAACGCCTCAAAGATCATTTGGATGATCACTTATCTGGGAAGTGGGACCGATTTTCGTGGTTCGGCTTTCGCCCTATAGGTCAGGCGAACATTAAAAGCGGAATATTGAAATTGGGTCAGCCTCCAGAGGACTTAACCGATGACACCAACACTACGATCGGTGATCTTGAGGCTTTGCTCATCCGCGCGATCGGCCCCAAGAGAAACACTGCTTATCCCTCATTCAAGGGCGCTGATGAATGGATACAGATAGAGTACGAAGAGCAAGAAAGATATTTGGAACGAATAGTCTGATGACGGCCCACTGCCGCCGCTCACCAGTGAAGCCTTTGCCGCAGTGCAGCTTCACCAGACCAGCCGTTCGTGCATCGCACAGCATTTCGGCGGCTTGATCGTCGGTCAGCGGACGAAACGGCCTTGCGAGTTGGTCGTACCGCTGGTTCCGGGTTGTAAGGCAAATTGGCCGCCTCTGAATATTGAGACCCAGGGATTTCGCGGATGTAAGTTTGCCTAATTTGAGAGGACGACTTTTTCTAGAGCGGCGGCCCAGTCCTCGAGATGGTTATCATAGTATGGCCCCTGTTCCGATTTGAATGTCACGATGCCGTCACCGTCCAGCACATAAAGCCGTTCTGGTTCTCCAGCATAATCCGCGTTTATTCGATTGTCTGGCCAATCAAGAACAACCGGATTCTCGAATTCGTATGCGCTTCGCCAGTTATTGGCTACTTTGGCACGGTCCTCCAAATTGATGGTCTGGGCATACATTACTCCGGCCGCTCTGTTTGATTCAGTGTTCCATCCATCTGTTGGATGCGCCTCCAACACATAGACAAACACAAACTGAACCCGTCCATCGTAGTGTTTAATCAGTTGCTTCATCCTATCTGATTGGCGACGGAAAACCGGGCATGTGTAACACCCAAATATCAGCGAGACAGGTGCGCCACGAAGATCGGAAAGGTCCAGAAGTCCGGAAGAGATACTTCCTTCGGCGTTCAGAGTGTGAGCGGCAAAATTGGGTGCAGGTTCGCCCTCTTGTGCAAGACAGTTGTCCTCTTGGTCTGCAGCCGTTTTTAGGTAGTCGCGGAATTCAGATTTGCTCAAGCCCATGGTGTCTTTGAAATCGGCTTCCGACATGTCATCCATCTGGTCCCGCATTTCGAATGCAATTCTACTCATAGAAACATCCCTCCTGACCCACACAATAGCAGGAACCGACGCCTACCTGAAAGGTATGTCACCGAAGGCGACATCTGAGTATGACGCAGCATTCAGTAGGTTGGGCTCTTCTCGGCCATCCTCTGTGTGAGGTACGAATGCCTGATACCGGGCGTCGCTACCGTTCATTGCGGCGCCTCTGAACTCACACACTGCGGACAAGGACGAAGTTGACTGTCGTAGGATTGGAGAAAATGTCCGCTGCCCTGTTTTCAAGCCGTCGGTACCGAAACATACGGACTTTAAGGGGCACTAACTTAGCTTGGCAATGGCAGTCGCAAATACCTGATGACCGTAAAGCGTTCCGGCTGCTGCCCGGCGCTTGTACTCAGCGACAAGGCCGCAAAACAGCTCCTCACCGATCTCGCCCCGCTCAAGCATCCGCTTTGCAGTTTCTTCGACCCAGGGCAGCATTTGTTCATTGTCCGCAACTGTTCGGCTTTGGACATCAAAATCGGTCACTTCAAAATCGGTCGCTGTCATCAAAGAACGCATTTTCGCGACGATATGTGGGTCAGTCACAAACTCGTTGACGAAGGCGCGTGCGCATGCGTCGAGCGGATCGTTCGCGCTGTTGCTCAGGCTAGCTTTTGAAAAGTCCGCATCGCACACCACAAGACAACCATCCGATTTAAGAACACGCCGCGCTTCTTGAAGAAGCGGAACGGGGTCCACCACATGAGTCAGGACGGTATGCATTATGAGGTTGCAAACCGAATGGTCATCAAGTGGCAATGCAGTCCCGTCCGCGACTTCAAAGGTTACATTGGTGTGCTGTTTCGCGCGCTCTCTGGCCTCCCTAACAAAGCCAGAGGATGGTTCGAAGGCCATGACCTGTTCAGGCTCGGCCTTCGCTGCAATCCGCCTGGTAACAGCACCGGCACCAGCCCCGACCTCGACGGTGAGGCTGCCTTCCGCAAATTTTAATTTCGAAAGGTACGATGCAACGATGCTCTCCATTTTGGGGTCGGATTGTCTGGCATCCATCGAGTCAGCGAATGCTGCAATGAATTCCTCGCCCGCTGCGTCTACGTCCTGAAAAGGATCGGCCATCAAAAAAGGTTCCCCTTAATGCAATCAAGTTCACGATAGCAGACTTTCATGATTGGCGCAGCATCATGAAGATTGGACTCAGAGCCGCCTTGCGGCGATGCGGCACCCAGATCTTGGCATGGCAGATGCTTGCGCCGGCTACTAGATGCCCCCAGTCAGCCCAAAGTGACCGGTGCGAAGTGAGGTTGGTTGTTGTTGCCGCACATGCACAAACCGCGCCTCAACTTCGCGGAACCTGACATTCAAGCTCTCAAACGCGGCTTCGTGCCTTCAATGTCGGCAGTGAGCCCATGTTGACCATTAATGTGCCTGCGCCTACCATTGGTTGAGGTGGCGATATTTACCTTTGGAGCACCATGTGTTTGATCATGTCGAGTATTCCGTAAGCGATTTCTCAGCTGCTCATCAGTTCTATGTTCCCATTTTTGAAGCGATTGGCGCGCGTGTCGCGTTCTTGGATGAGGATGTCGGCGAATTAGGCATAGAAATGCAGGGTATCGTTCAATTCTTGATAACCAGGGGCGAGCCTACCCACCCTAAGCTTCATATTTGTTTCAAGGCGTTAAACAAAGACTCCGTTCAAAAGGCCTATAGTGGCGCAATTGCTGGAGGCGGCATTTGCAACGGTAAGCCGGGTTATCGTGACCACTATGCACCAGGCTACTACGCTGCGTTCGTGCATGATCCGGATGGGCACAATGTCGAAATTCTCTTTCGAGAGAAGTTGCAGTCAACTTAGTTCCTACTGATTAGTCACAATCGCGCACGTCCACAAACACCCGCTGGAAACGAGGATGTCGGCTTTGTCCGCACTGCAGACGTCCGACTTTCCGATTTCGCTGCACGATGCAGGAATGTCCGCAATTCCGAAAACTTTGTCACGATTGATCAGATGCGTGTATGCTTTCCAGTAGGGAGGAAGCTCACCAAATGCGCCAGCTCATATCAAACGGAAATCCCATGGAGGAAGTCGTTGGCTTCAGTCGCGCGGTTCGTGTTGGTCCTTTCATTGCGGTAGGGGGAACCGCGCCTGTAGATGCTCAGGGCAAGACAGTTGGGGTCGGAGATGTATTCGCCCAGACCACCCAGTGCTTTGAAATCATCAAGGCCGCTCTCGAACAGGCGGGGTCTGGTCTTCATGACATTGTGAGAACGCGGGTCATTCTGACGGATATCGATGACTGGAAGGAGGCCATTGAGGCGCGAAAGAAATACTGCGTCGATGCCCGTCCAGTCGATACGATCATGGCGGTCACGAGGTTCGTTAACCCGGAATGGTTGGTCGAGATCGAAGTTGATGCAGTTGTTCCCGAAGATAGATAGAGCAAAAGCCCATGTGTATTTGTCGCCGGGTGCCCAATGCTGAGGTTTGACGAGGAAACGACGCGGCTTCTGGATATCGTCTATCAAGGTGCAGATATCACGCGCAGACGACAAGCGTCATTCGACGCTCTTCGTCCCGCAGCGGGCGAAACAATTGTCGACATTGGCTGCGGGAATGGCTTGCTGACATTAGAACTTGCCAGAGCGGTTGGATCAGAGGGCAAGGTAATCGGAGTTGATCCCAGTCGCGACATGCTCGGCCCGGCCAAAGAGCGGTGTAGGACGTTTGACTGTGTTGAAATCCTGACGGGCACCGCCAATAGTTTGCCAATTGAGACCGGAACGATGGACAAGGCTGTCTCGGTTCAGGTCTTCGAGTATCTTGACGACATCCCCGGAGCAATCGCTGAAGCTAGCCGAGTGCTGAAACCCGGCGGCAGACTTGTGATCGGCGACATTCATCTCGACAGTCTGGTGTGGTTCAGCGACGAGAAGGATCGTATGGACCGCATGATCGCGTCTTGGGATCAGCATTTCACACAACGCGACGTTCCGGCAATTTTGCCGTCTATCGCGCGAGACGCAGGCTTTATCGTCGAGGGTGTCGCTCCACTAACGACATGTGATCACGAGCTGAAGCCGGACGGGCTTGCGACGATGATGATGCAATTGATGGCCCGATATGCTGTCGACAATAGCCACGTTCCCGCCGAGGAAGCCGCGGCGTGGCTGGCGGAGCAAAAGACATTGGCTGCCCAAGGCCGCTTTTTTTATGCGCTGACCCATTTCGTCGTAAGCGCACGAAAGAAGTAGCCATCAACCCGCACCGTACATCATGAGTCTTTGCAGCGTCGAAATCATTGGTTTTGGCCAGCCGCCCAAAAGCTGTCACTGGCGCACTTGCAGCGAATGCACGCTTTGTCCGCTTTGCTGACGTTGGTGCGCAGCGCAGCATGTGGGTTTCGTTCGGTCAGGGCCTGAATGGCCGCTTTTGCCTGTCTGGAACGAAACCTTAGCGTCGGCAGCGAAGGTCTGCTGTCCGCCGCATCTTTACGAAGGCCCCGCATCTGTCCCCTGCGAGATCTGCGCAAGACGAGCCTGAGCCTCTGGCTCCCACTGCTCTCGCAGGCCACGGACATATTCCGTATCGTCCTGCAACTTTTGGCGTTCTTTGGCCAGAGCTCGTTTGACGGTACGTGCGACCAATTGCGCAATTCGCGTGATCATTCCTATCGCAGGATGGATTTGCTTCCGCTTTTCCGCCCGCAGGTCACCCGTTTTCGGTGCCGCCGCTCCCCAAACCAAGCCCGCTTTCCGATCCGTCGCTTCTTCCTGCCAAAGCAGCGCGCCCTCAGCAACCAGCTCCAAACCAGCTTCAACGGCCTCTGAGATGATCTCCGCTTCCGCGACTTTCAGCTGCACCTGCGTTACCGCGTCTTCCAGTTTCTGCTCTTCCACCTGGCGCGCAGATTGGGCGGTAATACATGCCGCTGCCTCTTGGGCGCGATGTTGTTCCAGCGACTGGACCTCTGCGACAAGGCCGCATTCGCGCCTTCGCAGGTCGGCCATCTGTACAATTTCATCACGGATGACCTGATCCCAATTCTCACCACCAACAAGAATCTCGTTGGCCTTTGTGCGGCCCAAATCAACATGCCCCAGATCCCCACCGCGGCGTTCATCTTGGAACCTAAACCGGCGCAGCGTATGAGGCCAAAGCCCAGAGAACCGCAGAACGATGGGTGGCTTTTTCAGATTGACAGGCTGGGCTTGGGTAAACTGGGGCTGTACGGTCATCTTACTGCTCGGATCTATTTCTCTGATCCGAGTCTCCGCGAAGACGAAGAAAATCCCGATATACTTTTTTTGATTTTGTGAGACTTGTACTCACTAGGCAAGTTGCAATCCCAGGCTGAGCCCTAGACTTACAACTTACCTGTTCGCGAGGGGGATATGCGCACCATCGCCCAGACGGATCTGGAAGCGCGGGTCCTGAACGCCCTGACCCATCACCTGATGGATCCAGACGCACTTGCGATCTTTTGCGAGACCTATGCAGAAGAACGCAACCGGCTGCGCCGGGAGGCTGAGGACGCGAGAGAGACCCTAGAACGCAGCCTCACCCAGACCAAACGCGATCACCAAAAGCTGGTGGATGCGATCATCGCAGGTGTGCCGGCGGAGCAGGTCAAAGACCGGATGATCGAGCTGGATCAGCAACGGCAGCAGCTCGAGCGCAGGCTTTCCGCCTCCCCTGCCCCGGATCCGATCCTGATCCATCCGTCGATGGCGGTGACCTACCGCGAACGGGTGGCGGTGGCGGCATCGCCAAAGTCTCCAAATCGGCCTTCGGCTGTTCCTCCGCGCGCAATAAGGGCAAAGCGGTCTGCGCCAATATGCGCACCATCGCCCAGACGGATCTGGAAGCGCGGGTCCTGAACGCCCTGACCAATCACCTGATGGATCCAGAGGCACTGGCGGTCTTTTGCGAGACTTATGCCGACGAACGCAACCGGCTGCGCCGGGAGGCCGAGGGCGCGAGAGAGACCCTGAACGCAGCCTCGCCCAGACCAAACGCGATCACCAAAAGCTGGTGGACGCGATTATCGCAGGTGTTCCGGCGGAGCAGGTCAAAGACCGGATGATCGAGCTGGATCAGCAAAGGCAGCAGCTCGAGCGCAGGCTTTCCGCCTCCCCTGCCCCGGACCCGATCCTGATTCATCCGTCGATGGCGGTGACCTACCGCGAGCGGGTCGCGGCATTGATTGCGGGTCTGGGGAGAAGCGCAGAGATGCCTGCAGCCAAGGAGGCGCTGCGGGCTTTGGTGGATCGGATCGTACTGATGCCGGCTGCGGGGAGCACGGGCGTGGAGATCGAGTTGGAGGGGGATCTTGCGGCGCTGTTGCGGGTGGCGATGGGGTCTGAAGCGGTCATCCAAACGCCAGCAACCGCGCACTCTGTTGAGGCGCGGCTGGAAGGTGCTGATATTGTTAGAGAATTAGTATTGGTTGCGGGAGTAGGATTTGAACCTACGACCTTCAGGTTATGAGCCTGACGAGCTACCTGGCTGCTCCATCCCGCGGTGTTTGTTTTTTTTGTTTTCGTTTTGAGAGTATTGGGGTTCTTATTAGGTTTGGCGGTGCCCTACTCTCCCACACCTTAAGATGCAGTACCATCGGCGCAACAGCGCTTAACTTCCGGGTTCGGGAAGGGACCGGGTGTTTCGCTTGTGCTTTGGCCACCAAACCGAATAAGAACCCCGCTAGACTTTTTTTGTCTAGCAAATCAACGTTTTGACCTTGTTTTTAGGAGGTCAACGAGTTGTCCAAGTTTTGTGTATGCGTTTTTGGTGTGGCTGTCTTTTACTGGATCAGATCAAGCCAATCGGGCGATTAGTACCGGTCAACTGAATGCATTGCTGCACTTACATCTCCGGCCTATTGACGTGGTGGTCTTCCACGGCCCTCAGGGATACCTTGTTTTGAGGGGGGCTTCCCGCTTAGATGCCTTCAGCGGTTATCCTTTCCGAACATAGCTACCCAGCACTACCGTTGGCACGATAACTGGTCCACCAGTGGTTCGTTCACCCCGGTCCTCTCGTACTAGGGGCAACTCCTCTCAAGTATCCTACACCCACGGCAGATAGGGACCGAACTGTCTCACGACGTTCTAAACCCAGCTCACGTACCTCTTTAAACGGCGAACAGCCGTACCCTTGGGACCTGCTCCAGCCCCAGGATGAGATGAGCCGACATCGAGGTGCCAAACACTGCCGTCGATATGGACTCTTGGGCAGTATCAGCCTGTTATCCCCGGCGTACCTTTTATCCGTTGAGCGATGGCCCTTCCACTCGGGACCACCGGATCACTATGGCCGACTTTCGTCTCTGCTCGACTTGTCAGTCTCGCAGTCAGGCTGGCTTTTGCCATTGCACTCAACGAGCGATTTCCGACCGCTCTGAGCCAACCTTCGCGCGCCTCCGTTACGCTTTAGGAGGCGACCGCCCCAGTCAAACTACCCGCCACGCAGGGTCCCGGATCCAGATAATGGACCGCGGTTAGACATCAAGAGTGCGAAGGGTGGTATCTCAAGGATGGCTCCACAGGAACTAGCGTTCCTGCTTCAATGCCTACCACCTATCCTGCACATCACAATCCTGATGCCAGTGCGAAGCTGTAGTAAAGGTGCACGGGGTCTTTCCGTCTAACCGCGGGAAGCCTGCATCTTGACAGGCAATTCAATTTCGCTGAGTCGATGTTGGAGACAGCGGGGAAGTCGTTACGCCATTCGTGCAGGTCGGAACTTACCCGACAAGGAATTTCGCTACCTTAGGACCGTTATAGTTACGGCCGCCGTTTACCTGGGCTTCAATTCGGAGCTCTCACCCCTCCTTTTAACCTTCAGGCACCGGGCAGGCGTCAGACCCTATACGTCGTCTTGCGACTTCGCAGAGCCCTGTGTTTTTAATAAACAGTCGCCACCCCCTGGTTTGTGCCCCCGGATTCCACTTGCGTAGGACCCGGGCCTCCTTCTCGCGAACTTACGGAGGTATTTTGCCGAGTTCCTTCAACATCGTTCTCTCAAGCGCCTTGGTATTCTCTACCAGTCCACCTGTGTCGGTTTAGGGTACGGTCTGATGGAGGGCTATTTCCAGGGACTACTTAGCAGCCCGCCCAATCCGATAAGGGCAAACTACCTTCGCAATCCGTCACATCCTCCTGGCCTAGGAATATTAACCTAGTTCCCATCGCCTACGCCTTTCGGCCTCGGCTTAGGGGCCGGCTTACCCTGCTCAGATTAGCTTTAAGCAGGAACCCTTGGACTTTCGGCGAGAGTGTCTCTCACACTCTTTGTCGCTACTCATGTCATCATTCTCGCTAGTGATCTCTCCACGGGATCGCTCACGCGCCCGCTTCATCGAAAGCTCCTTGCGTCCAATCCTTCCCGAAAGAAGGTAAGGACGCATGGAACTATGTCACACTACGCTCTGCTACCATGCACTATGTGCATCCTCGGCTTCGGCTCATGGCTTGAGCCCCGTTACATCTTCGCCGCAGGACGTCTTATTTAGACCAGTGAGCTGTTACGCTATCTTTAAAAGATGGCTGCTTCTAAGCCAACTTCCTGGTTGTTTTGGACATCCCACCTGCTTTCCCACTTAGCCATGAATTAGGGGCCTTAGCCGGAGGTCAGGGTTGTTTCCCTCTCCACTACGGACGTTAGCATCCGCAGTGTGTCTGCCATCTAGTACTCCCGGGTATTCGGAGTTTGGTTAGGATCAGTAAGCCTGTGGGGCCCCATTACCCATCCAGTGCTCTACCCCCCGGGGTATTCGGATGACGCTCTACCTAAATAGATTTCGCAGAGAACCAGCTATCTCCGAGTTTGATTGGCCTTTCACCCCTAGGCACAACTCATCCCGACCTTTTTCAACAGGTGTGGGTTCGGACCTCCAGTGCGTGTTACCGCACCTTCATCCTGGTCATGCCTAGATCACTCGGTTTCGGGTCTGATCCCACGAACTCATTCGCCCTATTAAGACTCGCTTTCGCTGCGCCTACACCTAACGGCTTAAGCTTGCTCGTGAGACCAAGTCGATGACCCATTATACAAAAGGTACGCTGTCAGCCCTCAAGGGGCCTCCAACTGATTGTAGGCGTTCGGTTTCAGGTACTGTTTCACTCCCCTCGTCGGGGTGCTTTTCACCTTTCCCTCACGGTACTGGTTCGCTATCGGTCAGTAAGGAGTACTTAGCCTTCGGGGGTGGTCCCCCGATCTTCAGACAGAATTTCACGTGTTCCGCCCTACTTAATACGTCCTTCAGAGCTTCCCATACGGGGCTGTCACCCGCTATGGCCATGCTTCCCAACATGTTCTGGTCACTCATCAGGCTCGGCTGGTCCGCGTTCGCTCGCCGCTACTAACAGAGTCTCTATTGATGTCCTTTCCTCCGGGTACTTAGATGTTTCAGTTCCCCGGGTTTGCTCTTATAAACCTATGTATTCAGTCTATAAGTACCTGATTAAGCCGGATATAAGCAGCAACCGAAGTCGCTATTATATCAAACTTTCAGGTGGGTTGCCCCATTCGGAAATTCATGGGTCAAAGCCTATTCTCGGCTCACCATGACTTATCGCAGAGTATCACGTCCTTCATCGCCTCTTACTGCCAAGGCATCCACCAAACGCCCTTCTCGCGCTTGATCTGATCCAGAAAGAGACAGCCATGCGGCTATCGTGACCTGACAGCTGGTAAGTAGCCAGGTCTCTGTTTCTGAACCAAAAAGCATACTTTCCCGCTCTTCCCTTCAGTGCCTGTGATGTCGATCTCAGGCGAAGAGAAGAACAATGCATGATCGGGTAGATCATGCGGGTTAGTGTACTTGACTTGGACAACTACTGTCGTTTCAGGCAGGCATACATCCGGGCGTCTGAGGAAACATGACGGATCCGGTGCTGTCCACGAGCAAGCTCGCTTCACCTATCTGAGGTCGTTCCCACACTCGGGAGGACCAACAGTGTTGTTGATTTTTCTCTCTAAACGATATCAAGGCAATCATATGATTGCCGCAGTGTCCGATTGGACGTTTGAACCACCTGCGCTGAGGTGTCTCAAAGGTCTAATCGAACTCTTTGATTATTTGGATGAAGAATGGTGGGTCGAGGAGGACTTGAACCTCCGACCTCACGCTTATCAGGCGTGCGCTCTAACCACCTGAGCTACCGACCCATTCTTGTTAGGGCCGTTTGCAAAGTGGTGGAGCCTAGGAGGATCGAACTCCTGACCTCCTGAATGCAAATCAGGCGCTCTCCCAGCTGAGCTAAGGCCCCTTGCTGAACCTAACCAGTTGGTAAGGTCCTGACATTTTCTGAAGAGATATGAGGACGGCTCGGTCCTGATGTGACCAGCTTTGTTTGCTGATCTTCTGCTAAGTGTTCCACGAACTTGAGTGCAAGCACTCAAAGCTGCCAGGAACATCCTTAGAAAGGAGGTGATCCAGCCGCAGGTTCCCCTACGGCTACCTTGTTACGACTTCACCCCAGTCGCTGATCCTACCGTGGCCGCCTGCCTCCCCGAAGGGTTAGCGCAGCGTCGTCGGGTAGAACCAACTCCCATGGTGTGACGGGCGGTGTGTACAAGGCCCGGGAACGTATTCACCGCGTCATGCTGTTACGCGATTACTAGCGATTCCGACTTCATGGGGTCGAGTTGCAGACCCCAATCCGAACTGAGACAGTTTTTTGGGATTAACCCATTGTCACTGCCATTGTAGCACGTGTGTAGCCCAACCCGTAAGGGCCATGAGGACTTGACGTCATCCACACCTTCCTCCCGCTTATCACGGGCAGTTTCCCTAGAGTGCCCAGCCGAACTGCTGGCAACTAAGGATGTGGGTTGCGCTCGTTGCCGGACTTAACCGAACATCTCACGACACGAGCTGACGACAGCCATGCAGCACCTGTCACTAGGTCACCGAAGTGAAAGCCAAATCTCTCTGGCGGTCCTAGGATGTCAAGGGTTGGTAAGGTTCTGCGCGTTGCTTCGAATTAAACCACATGCTCCACCGCTTGTGCGGGCCCCCGTCAATTCCTTTGAGTTTTAATCTTGCGACCGTACTCCCCAGGCGGAATGCTTAATCCGTTAGGTGTGTCACCGAATAGCATGCTACCCGACGACTGGCATTCATCGTTTACGGTGTGGACTACCAGGGTATCTAATCCTGTTTGCTCCCCACACTTTCGCACCTCAGCGTCAGTATCGAGCCAGTGAGCCGCCTTCGCCACTGGTGTTCCTCCGAATATCTACGAATTTCACCTCTACACTCGGAATTCCACTCACCTCTCTCGAACTCTAGACTGATAGTTTTGGAGGCAGTTCCAGGGTTGAGCCCTGGGATTTCACCCCCAACTTTCCAGTCCGCCTACGCGCGCTTTACGCCCAGTAATTCCGAACAACGCTAACCCCCTCCGTATTACCGCGGCTGCTGGCACGGAGTTAGCCGGGGTTTCTTTACCTGCTACAGTCATTATCTTCACAGGCGAAAGAGCTTTACGACCCTAAGGCCTTCATCACTCACGCGGCATGGCTGGATCAGGCTTGCGCCCATTGTCCAAGATTCCCCACTGCTGCCTCCCGTAGGAGTTTGGGCCGTGTCTCAGTCCCAGTGTTGCTGATCATCCTCTAAAACCAGCTATAGATCGTAGACTTGGTAGGCCGTTACCCCACCAACTATCTAATCTAACGCGGGCCGATCCTTCTCCGATAAATCTTTCCCCCGAAGGGCGTATAAGGTATTACTCACCGTTTCCAGTGGCTATTCCTTAGAGAAGGGCACGTTCCCACGCGTTACTAACCCGTCCGCCGCTCCCTCCGAAGAGAGCGCTCGACTTGCATGTGTTAGGCCTGCCGCCAGCGTTCGTTCTGAGCCAGGATCAAACTCTCAAGTTGAAAGCAACTTGCGTTGCTATCCTTGACGTTCGAACCTCTGCACATCACTGGTTGCTTTAACAAAATCACTCGAACACGGGGGTCCAAGTAACCTGCGATCTGACCCGGCTAGGAACCAGAATTGCAACCAATTATTCTCTGTCTTTCGTGCTTCAGTACCAAAGGTACAGAAAGCCGAACAAGACAGTGAAGCTGACACTACATCATCGAACTTGCGTCCTAGTAGCGTTGATATACAGACGTTGATCCATCGAAATGAACCAAACCGCCCACATATCTCTTCAGTCATCCAACAATGTCAAAGAGCAAACACTCAGAGCCCAAAAGCAGACCGTCGCGCAAAACTAAGAGCGCCACCGCCTAATCAATCTCCGAAGTGCCTCAGTCTTCCCTGAGCGCCAAATCGTCTTTCCGACCCGTCAAAACCATCCGTTCCTGCGTCGCCGCCGCCCCGTCCAGTCTGTCACCGTAGCGCCTCAGCGCCGCCGGTAGAGGGGGTTCTAAGGTTAGACCCAATGAGCCGCAACCC